>NZ_JAENHK010000001.1 GCF_016595215.1 Chryseobacterium paridis
TCTCTTTTCTTTCGCGTCCTCTAAAGCGTTTTTTCTGTCGTTATTGCTTCAGATTTGCGAGTGCAAAAGTAAGTAATGTTTTTCATCTGACCAAATGTTTCTGAAGAAAATTTTAAAGTTTTTTTTTCATTAACCCTAACCTCTCATTTCATTCAATCTCTATACTCCTACGCTCCCTTAATTGGGACTGCAAAGATACAAACTTTTTTGACTTTTCAAAATAAATCTTTATTTATTTTTTTATCAGCCTCTCGTTCTTAATTACTCTTCTGCGCTACCTACTATCTCTCGTTTTCAGTGGGGCAAAAGTAGTACTTATTACCCTACACTTCCAAAATTATTTAACTTCAGATTCGATATAGTGGAAAAGTATTTAGCTAAGTAACTGGTATTACATAATTTAAAAACTCAATATACTTATCCACATTAACCAATTAATTTCTAACAGAGGATATAGATGGAGTTTATTGGCAGAATAACCTTATTATTATAGTGGAAATGATTTAAAAGAAACCTCCCTAAAAAGCTTTATTATATAAAAATTGAAACTTTTTGTGAATCCAACAGCTATTCTTCTGTTTACTATTTTATCGAAATGTTTCAGATGATAGATTTTTTAGCTCTATAAATAGGTATAAAAGAAAACTTCTTTTCTGTATAAGAGCAATAATACAAAAAGGACGAATACTCTAGCCCCGATAGTAACGGCTACCCCGCAGTAAGCGTGGCTCTTAAAGAAGGCGATGGAACGAGGAGTATGAGTGGATAGCGGGATTAAGCTTCTAAGAAAAAAGGGAAAGATGAAGACTTCATCGTAGGTTAATAAATTATCTGATCAGAAAAACCGCTTAATAAGTACCTTATATATATAGTATCCAAGAAGGCATCCAATAATATCTGCCACTATATCTAAGGTTTCCATAGATCTTCCAAGACCCATCTCTTCCTGCAATATTTCTGTAAGGAAGGCATATATAAGGATGATCTGAAAGAAGTAAGAGAATTTGATTTTGGGGAAAGTTGCAATAAAGCAAAACCCAAGCATTGCAAATATACTTACGTGCAAAACTTTATCGAATCCATTGAACATAAAAAAATATTCGTGGTTCTCTTCTCCGGGCTTGAGAAGCATATAAGTAAGAAATGCCCAATAAATGGGCAATATCTTACTAAATATTTTTGAAATTCTATCCAATGATAGCCTGGTATTCTTCCGCAGAAAGTAAATCAGACTGATCTGCACCATCAGCAATCTCTAATTTAATGATCCATCCATCACCATAAGGGTCAGTATTCAATAATTCAGGTTGAGCTTCTAACTCTGAATTGAATTCTGTAACTTTTCCTGCGATAGGTAAGAATAGATCTGAAACAGTCTTTACTGCTTCTACACTTCCAAATACAGCTCCATTGTCAAGATCGTCATCTACAGTATCTATATCAACATATACAATATCTCCAAGCTCTCCCTGTGCAAAATCTGTAATACCAATAGTAGCTACGTTTCCTTCAATCTTGATCCACTCGTGATCTTTAGTGTACTTTAATTCCGATGGTGTGTTCATTTTTTGATTTTTATTATTCTACAAATTTATTCAAAATTCTATAAGCTCCAAAAAAAGAATGTTTGTTTATTTAAAATGTTTTTAAAGCTTATCACTGTAGCAAAGCTTAATTAATTTATCATGCTGTAAATATACTTCCATCTGTTTTTATTACATGTACTCTATTTAAAAGAAAATCCCCTTCTATGACAAGAAGGGGATCAACTAATATGGAAATAATTGTTATTTAAAAGCCTCCGGAATCGCCAAATGTAAATGTTGCAGACAATCCAGCTCTAACAGTTGATAGCGGGAATGCTGTAGAGATTTTGTATTTAGAAGTCATTTGCTCATAGAATACTCTTAAGTTTAGATTTTCAGAAACATTATAATCTGCAGAAAGCTTTATGTTCATTAATCTTTGTCCTCCTGTAAGTTGAGAATCATCTAATAATATATTCGTAACACTTGTTCTGCTATCTCTCAATGAGAAGTCTCCACGGATATTGAGATCACTTCCCTTACCTTTACCTCGTCTTCTGGTGTCATTCACACCTAATCTGAAGTTACGGATGATATATCCTAGTCTAACTACATATTCTGTGTTTGCATCTTCTGTAAGCGTTTGGTTAACCAATCCTAATAACAACATTCTGTTTCTGTTGTATTGAATACCAAACTGCATATTGTTTCTCATAGTAACATCAACTCCAATCAATGGTGAGAAAGATTCCACATATCCTACCTGAGAGAATGTAAATGGATTGATTCTATTTCCATTCACATCAAAGAGACTACCATTGGTTGAAATCGCATTAAAATAATCAATACTTGACTGAATTCCCGTTGCTGTATAAGTAGCATTATAACTATGTAAAATATCAAACTTAGAGAACTGACCATTGATAATTGGTACATTTCTTAAACCTGAATAAGTTACCTTCCAGTTTGGAATTGGTAATCCTGCTTTTTTGGCATCTCCAATTGCTTTAGGAGATTTCCCTTCAACTGCTGCCCTAAATGCAGGTATTAAAACATATGCATTACCAATACCATATCCGTCAGTGAAACCATTATTATCTGTAGTAGCAGGATTTCCCATTTGCTGAGAAATAGCTCGCGCGTTCTGTCTAATGGATTGATATACGGCTGCACCATCCTTGAAGGAAGTCTTCAAAAGTACCACGGAATTTGAATAAGTAATCAAATCATTCGCAAATGTATAATCATGATTGGTTCTACCTAGATTAAGTCGATTATTATATCCTGTCTGTGAAAAATTTCTATTATAATTATGCAATACACTGACATCAATCCTTAAGTCATTCATTGGCACAACCTGCAAATTGGCTCTTAGTTCTCTTGTTGACATTCGAACGTATGGATCAGTCATATAGTCGGAACCACTCACCCAACCATTCTCAATTACTGTTCTTCGAATATCTGCTTGTGACCCTAATAGGAATCCAATAGTAGGACCACCTAACGTTTGTCCATACCCATACCAATTTGGTGCAGATAGCAAACCTGGTAATACAGTTCCATTATTTTCTGAATAGTTAACATCCAACTGTTTTAAAGAAGTAAGTAAAAATGCTGCACTTTGTAAAACAGTCAGTCTATTTTTAAACTTATAGTTTTTAAACTTATATCTTTTCTTTTCCCATTGCTGTGTATACACATTATTCAATGAGTCAATCTCCTGCTTACGTTTTGAAAGTTTGGTCGCTATGTTTTTGAAATATTTGAACTGACCAAAGAACTTAGGGAAATCAGCTGTTGCAGTTGCTTGAATAACATTAGTGTTTTGTCCTATTGATCCTAAACTTTCTGATTTTTGAGTATCTGGATTAACAAAACTGTATAAAGCAGTAGATCTGGCATTCCAATTATAAGTAAATCCATAACCTAATTCGGCATCGATAAAATCAAGGTACGGTAAGTATTGGAACGGCAGTTTATAATTTAACTGTACTCTATGGTTATATAAGACAGGTCTTCCCGCTCTGAATACATTTCCAAAAATTGAAGAATTATCCATTGTATTTACATCAACGTTATCATTCAATGTTCTTGTTGCAGAATTGATCTCTAATTTTAATGATTTCGTAAAATTAAATCCTAAACCATATTGCCATCCAAAATAGAAGTTTCTATTTCTAATCGCTTGAGATTGATCATTAAAATTACCATTGATAATAGCATCAACACTTCGGAACTCAAGTTCATTGTAATTCCTATCAATTTCTGTTCTGAAAGAGAACCTTGTAGGAATTGGATTAAGATTAAATTCTTTGACCCATCTCAAATACTTCGTTGACTTAGCCGTATCACTAATCATCTTATTAAATGGCTTGATCACCCAAGGTTTGAAAGTATAATTATAATCTACATAACCTCTAAGATACTGTCGATAATTTTTCTTGGTATAAATATCCCTGAAGAAATCATCGTTGTACACTGCAGTAACTGAAACATTTTCTACATCATAAAATTTAGGTTTCTTATTAGGATTCACTCTTTCCTTATGCATATTAACAACTCCTAAACTTCTCTGTTGAGTGTAGGTTCTTGCTACCTTTTTGAGCTGCTCTCTGTTTGGTGCATTCTTAAACTCAACGTCTGTATCTAGTGGATTATACTTAGGATCTTCAATAGTTTGTGCGTAAGAATAATTAACCGGAATCTTAACCCCTGTTTTTTCAGGAAGGAATTTATCTAGATTAATAGCAGTATTAATACTAAATGCTGACTGTGTAGACTGGTTTCTTTCTGCAGGTTTTGAATCAATATTTCCAAATCCAACTGATGTATAAGACCCATTGGCGTTTACTACTGCAAAATCACCAAGATTAAAGTTTAAACTTGCATTTCCTGCATACCCTCCTTTATTATCAATCTCCGAAAGTCGAATTTCATTAACCCATAATATTCTATCAGGAAGAGCTGCCCTAGTATCTCCATTCCTAATACCGATTACTATAGTTGTGATATTTCCTAAACTTGGACGTCCTTTAATATAAATATTTTTAAGAGCATCCCCTTCACCAAATACTGCATCTCTAATTCTCTTTGAAATATCATTTGGTGCACTTTTATCTCTTCTAATCTTCGCATCAACGAAATTTTGAATTTCCAGATCAACATCATTTTCCATAGGCCATATCTCCATTGGAGTGGTCGCTGTTTTTGCTGTGATCTTCAATGAAGATTCATATTCATAGTAATTATCTGCAGCATCACTTCCGAAGCGGATAAAAAATTTAGTTCTCGGATCCATACCATCACCACTTCCAGTAGGATCTTCAGCATGTACAAAAAGTTTTAACTTTTTATACCTTCTCATATCTAATGTTGTGTTTTTAAACACCCCTCTTGATTGTCCAGACGGAAGACTCTTGACTTTTAAATACAATGAACTTTCATTTTGTCTTTGTACACCTGCGTTTCCACTTAGGATTTGTCTGTCTATTCCTGGAGGCAAAACATAAGGAGGTTGATTTAGAGCATTTTCTTCAATATTAACACTTCCTATTTCAAAATTTGCAAGGTCACCGGAAGATAAATCATTAACCCCTTCAGTCCCTGGATCAGTAGCCCCAACTTCTCCTGTCGCTGCAGTTTTTTTAGGATATTTTCTCCAGTCTGACCTTACTAAATCCATTGTTCCAAATCTTATGGTAGAAGTCTGATCAAAACCTGTCAATAACATTCTTGCAAATCTTACATTATTAAGAACTCCAGGATTATGATCTCCAGCATCCATTACATATTGTGAAACAGGAATTCTGAATAAGTACCATTTTACAGGTGATGTCTGTCCATTTTGAAATTGTGCCTGAACTGTTTTTACATCAACAATATTATTATCCCCTAAAACTAAACTTCCTGGATCTAACTTAATCTGATATTCGTTATAGTTCTCACTTTGATCAAGGTTATAATCTTTATTGATATCTTCTGCATCAGGAGTTTGAGAAGAAACCTCTAATGAGTTACTTTGTGAGTTTCCTTCAGGACCTCTGAAGTATTTATATCTCTGAACCAATGATGATGCCTGAGTTCCAGTAAACCTTGCTGACATATAGAATACAAAATCATCCACCGCAGGGTCAGCAATATTGGTCACTGGATTGGTAAATGTATTTCCAAATCTCATGGACTCCTGGTCTGAAGTTAAACCATCATATCCGGCATCCTGTACAGTCCTGTCTTGTCCTTCACTTGAGAAAGCATAGAGAATAGGAGGTTGTTTTGGTTGTGTTCCCCAATTTGAACTTGTTGTAACTGATGGTGCAGAACCTGTTGGCAATCCATTTTCATACTGCATAAAACCATCTTTTAGTACATCTTCAGACACGTTACCTAACTGAAGTAATAATTTTGGATTAGCTCCTAAATTATTTCCATCAGCATACGGATCCATCATCCAAAATTCAACATATTCAATATTTGAATTCACAAAATTGGATACACTAATAGGCCTCATAATACCTGCCCATCTTTGTTGGGTAGCCTCATTATTCGGATTGACATTATAAGGACCTTTTTCCGCTGGGTAGTAAGAAATATCAAATGTGTTGGTAAAAGTTTGCTCACCAGCAACAAAATCTCTGTTATTATAAATCTCTGAATATTGTACCCTTCTGGAAGCATGATTGGAAACTGATTGAGGAGTAATCCCTGCAGGAGGTCTTCCTCCTACTCCCCAGAACCTAGGGTCAATAGTATACCACGATAAAAGTCCTCTTCCATATCCATTCGTAAGATCATTGCTGGCACCTGCACCTTGGAATACCCCACCTGATTTTTCAGGTTTAGAAGCTAAACTCCATGCTGCAGGCTCTTTTAATGATATTTTTGATGTGGTCTGTTCAAAATCATCAATATAGGATTGATCATTTGTTCCTTTATTTAATCCCGGAAGTAAGTAGGCACCCTCCATTTTAAAGTTTAAATTGGATGGAGCTTCGGTCTTCACCATTGGAATTTTATTGGTGAGTCTTGTAAGGAAAGGAAGCTGGTTGTTGTACATCAAATTAATTCCAGCCATTGTATTATTAACAGCCTCCTGCCCATAATTTACCTTTTGGGTAAGTGGAGATTCAGAATAATTGACAACAGTAGCTCCTAAAATAAAGTTTTCATTAAATCTTCTCTCGAGATTTAATCCTAGAAATCGTTTTCTTTGAGTATTAAAAGTTAATTGATTTTCTAACGAAATGTTAATAGCCTGTCCGGACTGTTTTACATTTTCGTTGATAATGGTAACCGTTCCTAGCATATAGTCTACGGTATAATCTATTCCTTCTGTCAGTTGGACACCATTAGCAGAAACTTTTACAGAACCTTGAGGAACATTCACTGCACCCAAAGAGATTCCCTGCCCTGCTGTTCCTTTGTATCGTCCTTCAAGTGTATAACGTTTAGGGACATATGTTGCAAACTGTTTTTGTTGATTATAAATATCTGTTTGAACAAACTGAGGGTTACTTGATCCCAGAACACCCGCCATGTAGCTACCAAAAGGTTGTGTTTTCGTGAAAATAACCTTACCATTTTCTGGTCTGATTGTGATTCCGTTTACAAAGTCAAATATACCATCTCCTGTGGTTCCACCACTATTGTTCTGTATATCTCCGTTCATGTTCAAACGATCCCAATTCAATAACTTCAGTAAGTTGATATCTTTAACACTTGTATTGGGAAGGTAGTTTACTTTACCTCCGGTTTGAGCATCTCTGTAAAGCACATTCAAGATGAATCCATCCTGGCTTATTTGCCCGGCATCTAACGAGTAGATATTCTTCATCATCAATGGCCACATAGGAGAAGATACATTCACCGTAGTGTTTGATCTTAAAACTTTAGTAATAAGAACAGGGCTCTCTTCCGAGAATTCCCCTACTTTATATACTTTATTGGCTCCGTCCGTATAGGAATAGGAAACCGCTAAAAGCTGGCCGTCATTTAATTTCTGATTTAATGAAATATACCCCAGCTTAGGTTCCAATGTATATTCGCTGGTATTTAATCTTCTTGCTTTTTTATTAAAAATAAAGTTTTCCCCTTCTACATATGGCACCGAAGCCCCAGTTGCATCTGGGAGAGACTGATTTTTGATAAGATCGTTATAATTAATACCGGGATCTCTTGTCCCCATCGTAGTTGAAATCGCCTGATAAAGATTATTGTTAGGGTTGTCAGGAAGTATTCCGTCCTTATCTCCTAAATCTCTAATTCCGACAATACTTTTTTGAGCGGCAAGATTACTATTTCCTTGATCCAATACCCAGACTTCCATCCTCGTGATATTAATTCTCGAATTGATCTGAGGATAATTGGTTAGCGCCCTATCATAGTTATCTAAGAAATAATGTCCTACAAAGTAGTGTTGATTGTCTTCATAATCTATCGCATCAATCTTAAAGGTATTTACAGCACCACCACCCTGGACTACAATATTTCGAGCTTCTCCCTGTTGTTGGGAAAGTACTACTGTTCCAAAAGTTTTCCCTAGCTGGAATTCCGTTTTAACCCCAAATAAAGACTGAGAACCTCTAATTAAACTTGTAGAAAGGGGCATGTTAACATTACCAAATTCTACTCTTTTGATGATCTTATCTTCAGATCCGGCTCCTGGTGCATTGACATCGCCAAGTCCTTTTTGCTGCAAATCTTTCCAGCTTCCCTTTGCTTGCCAGACCAAGTTCATTCTGTTCTCAAATGCAAAACCACTTTGGGTATCATAGTTGGCTTTTAACTGAAGGTTCTCCCCAACTTTCCCCAACAACCCAAGCTGAATCCTCTGATTAATATCAAAGGTAAAACTGGTTCTGTTTTGTGGTAAAATTAATGGGTTATCGATCTTTTGATAAAGACCGGCAAAGTCAAAGGATGCAAATCCTGTAGGAATAATTTCTATTTTATTACTTCCAAAAATAGTTTCAAAAAGCTTGTTACGAATGGTTAAAGCAGGAATTAAGCCTTTTCTCTGTGCATCACTTTTATCTTTTCTGAAAAGTAAATTGTATTTGTCTGATTTATCTTTGTAATAGGCTTTTGTCTGACTTGCGAGCATAAATTCCTTATACTCTTGGGGAGACATAGCTGTCGGTGGCCCTGTTACCGTATTTCCAATCTTAGGATATACGTAGTACATTCCGGTTTTTATATCGTAAAATGCTTCGAATTGTGTAGGGTCCGCCAGTTCGTAGTCTTTCTTAATAATTGCGGTGTCTCGTCGTACCTGTGCAAAAGTACTTACTGACATACACAAGAACGACAGGAACAGGAATATATTGAGATACTTATTATTTGCCACCAAATGTTAAAGGTTTTTTAAAATTTGTTTCACCAATTCTTCTACTGAAATACTTGGATTTTGTTTTATCATGCGATCTGCAATCTTCTCGCTCATGCGTTTAGGAATTCCTAAAACTTCTAATGCAGATAACGATTCTTCCTTGATTTTATTATTTGCAACTGTAGAAATATTTTCTTCCGGGTTGCTGAATTTTTGGACTTTATCCTTCAAATCTACGATGATTCTTTCTGCTGTTTTAGCCCCTATCCCTTTAGCTTTTTGAATCAATGCACTATTGCCTGAAAGTATCGCTGAAGCAATCTCATCAAGGCTTAATGTCGACAACAAAATAAGAGCAGAAACTGCTCCAACACCATTAACACTTATTAACAGATTGAACATTTCTTTTTCTAAACGACTGTTAAAGCCGAATAGTAAATGTGCATCTTCCCGAATAATCTGTTGAATAAATAAAAAGGTCTCCTGATTAAGTGTCAGAGTTTGTGAGGTCATTAAACTAATGCCCGTATAGTAACCAACTCCATTGACGTTGATTACAGCATAAGTTGGCGTAAGTTCTTGAACAATGCCTTGTAAAGAAAATATCATTATAATTTTTTAAAACTCCCAAATATAGTAATTTAAACTAATTAATGTTTTCATTTCACGTACGAATGATTTTTAACTTAAATTTTGAGGTGATATTCAATCATTTGGTTTAAAAACAAAAAACTCCAAAATTTGGAGTTTTCAATATTTATTTAAACAATTTGTTAAAAAAGATTACTTTTTTGCTTCTCTTCTTTGAGCATCAAGAACAGCAACAGTAGCCAGATTTACAATTTCATCTACGCTTGAACGCATTTGTAAAACGTGTACAGGTTGCTTTAATCCCATAAGAATTGGCCCTATCACCTGAGCTACTTTCATACCTCTGATAATCTTGTATGATAAATTAGCACTTTCAAGATTTGGGAAAATAAATGTGTTGGCTGGAGTTTCTCCTAATTTTGAAAAAGGATAATCACTAAGATGATCAGCATTCATTGCAAAATCAGGTTGGATTTCTCCGTCTACAATCATTTTAGGATATTTTTCGTGCAAGATGCTTACAGCCTTTGCTACTTTTTTAGAAGTATCAGAAATCGCTGCAAAATTTTCAAATCCAAGCATCGCAATTCTTGGTTCAATAGCAAAAGACTTAACTGTAATTTCAGCCATTTTTGCAATATTAACCAGGTCTTCTGCTGTAGGATTATTATTGATGGATGTATCTGCAAAGAAAATAGGTTTCTTTTCGGAAAGGATCATCATCATCGCCGCCACTTTGTCTACTCCTTTTTCCTTTTCAATAATTTCTAAAACAGGACGTAAAACAGATGCATAGTTTTTAGAAAACCCAACAATCAAGGCATCTGTATCTCCATGTTTCAACATTAAAGGACCGAAATAGTCTCTCTGACGAACATATCTTTTTGCTTTATACTCGTTCATCCCTTTTCTTTGACGAAGTTTCCAAAGCGTTTCTCTGTATTTTTTTCTATTTTCCTCCTGATCGTCGTCACTAGGATCAATAATCGGAACATCAAGGTTAATTCCATAACGCTCCATCTGTTCTTTGATATATTTCTTTTCCCCTAAAAGACTTGGATATGCAATTCCTTCTTCATAAAGAATCTGAGCCGCTTTCAATACATTATATTCCTCAGCATTTCCTAATGTAACTCTCTTTGGATTAGATTTTGCGCGGCTTTGCATCATTCTTACAAGCTTCTCATCTCTTCCCATTCTATCAAGAAGCTGATGTTCATATTCTTCAAAATCAGAAATCGTTTTACCTGCAATTCCACTATCTATAGCCGCTTTTGCTACTGCACTTGAAACTCGGGTAATTAATCTGTTATCAAATGGTTTTGGAATAAAATATTCTCTACCAAATTGAAGATTCTGAAGGTTATAAGCTAAAATAACAGCTTCTGGAACTGGTTCTTTTGCCAAATCAGCAATAGCATGAACTGCCGCCAACTTCATCTCTTCATTAATCCCCCTTGCCTGCACATCCAATGCTCCACGGAAAATATAAGGAAACCCTAGTACGTTATTAACCTGGTTAGGAAAATCACTTCTTCCCGTAGCCATGATCACATCTTTACGAGTTTCAAGTGCTAAATCGTAAGCGATCTCAGGGTCAGGGTTGGCTAAAGCAAAAACAATAGGATTTTCATTCATACTGCTTAGCATCTCCGGAGTCATCACATTTCCTTTAGATAATCCAACAAATACATCAGATCCTTTTACAGCATCTTCTAAACTTTCAATATCTGTCTCTACAATAAAATCTAATTTTTCAGGAGTAAGATTTTCTCTTTTGTGATTAATAACTCCTTTGCTGTCGCACATTAAAACATTTTCTTTCTTAAGGCCTAAAGAAATATAAAGTTTGGTACATGCAATTGCAGCAGCTCCTGCTCCATTTACAACCATCTTCACATCTTCAATGTTCTTATTGGCAATTTGCAAAGAGTTAATCAATGCTGCCGCAGAAATAATTGCAGTTCCATGTTGGTCATCATGCATCAAAGGAATATCCAGCTCTTCTTTTAACCTCTGTTCAATATAGAATGCCTCAGGAGCTTTTATGTCTTCAAGGTTGATTCCACCAAAAGTAGGTGCAATTCCTTTTACAATCTGGATAAATTTATCAGGATCTTTTTCATTGATTTCAATATCAAAGACATTGATATCAGCAAAAATTTTAAATAAAAGGCCTTTTCCTTCCATTACCGGTTTTGAAGCCTCTGGTCCGATGTCACCTAATCCTAAAACGGCAGTACCATTAGAAATTACCGCAACAAGATTTCCTTTTCCGGTATAATCATAAACTGTTTCTGGTTTTTCGTGAATTTCCATACAAGGAACTGCAACTCCCGGAGAGTACGCCAGAGACAAATCTCTTTGAGAAGAATGCGGTTTTGAAGGAATGACTTCAACCTTACCTTTAGGTTCAGCCTTATGATAATCTAATGCGGCTTGATTAAAGTTCTTTTCGTCGCGATGGATTTTATTTGACATAGAATTTATTTTTATAGTATATATTTAATATGGTAATTTACTAAACTTTCGATAGGTTTTTGTACAATTTTACCAACATTTAAATTAAGTTCTGCTGCTGCAGATCGAAGAGTATCTTCATAATAATAGGCAATAGAGCCAATAAAATTAATTTCGGCATCTTGCGATTCTTCATAGGGAAGAACCTGATATTCGAAGAAATTTTTCATTTCTTCGAAAACCATTTGTTGAAAATAAGGATGATCTTTTCTTTCAACAACAAATTTATTGAAATTCGCTAAATAAGCATTGGGTCTTGAAGTGTGATACATGTTTTTCAATGCATCCTCAATAGTCAGGTGATAAGTTTCTTCAAATTCAGTATGCAAATCTTTTGGAAGCTTGAGCATAAAAAAACGTCGAACCAATTGTTTTCCAATTGAACTACCGCTGCCTTCATCACCAATAAGAAATCCAAGTGATGGAAGCTTTATTTTTAAATTCTGTCCATCGAAATAACAGGAATTCGACCCCGTTCCTAAGATGCAGACAATTGCAGGTTTACCAGTATATGCGGCATATGCAGCAGCCATTAGATCTTCTTTCGCTACCACATCTGCTTTGATAAAAAATTTCGCAAGTTCTCTTTCGATAGTAGCGCAATTTTCAGGTATTCCACAACCTGAACCGTAGAAAAATACTTTTGTTATAGAATTTTTGACAGCGCTAAGGTTGATGTTCTTTTCTATTTCGGGTACAATAAGTTCTGCACCAATATTATTGGGATTAAAACCAATAGTTTCCGTTTTCATAAAGACTTTTTTGAAGTCGTCTAAAATCACCCAATCACATTTGGTAGAACCACCATCAACAATAGCAACCATATATTACATTTTAATTTAAGGATGCTAAATTATGAATTTTATCTCTAAATAGCTTTACAAACGAGCCAGAAGGTGGCTTGGAAAATTAATGTTTTATATCATCTTTTTTCTCATTGAACTGTATTAGCCAATCCTGAATCTCATCTTCAAGGTAGGAAGTCTGTAAGATCATAGCATTTATAAAATCATCAGGCACCTGTTCTCCTTTAGAATTCTCAAGATTCCAAAGTTCATCAGACATATTTTCATACTCGGAGTAAACTCTCTTAAATCTTGAATTCTCTCTTTCAAGAGTCTCAATATTTTTCTGTTGGAGCTGGAATTTTCTGTATTTGTTTTGACTTTTCATACAAATATTATTATAAATTGGGTTATAAAGTTCTGGAAAATGCTTTCAATCGCGCATTACAAGATAGAAAAAACCATCAACACAACTAGTTGAAAATGAATTTATTATCAGGTGCTTTTTATTTGTTTCTGAAATTAAAATTAGAACTATTTTTCATTAAAAAAAAATATTTAACAACTTTTTTTACTGTTTAACATATAGTTATAAATTTGCACATCAGATAAATTCGATGAGAGAATTACTACTACGTCAGAAACAAATATTTTTCTTCATATTAGCAGGAGGACTAAGTGCTATTATGGAAATCGGAAGTTTTAAAATTTTCAGCACCTACCTTCCTCAATTTTTGCATTCGGAAACAAATTTCCATGGAATCCATTATCCACTGAGTAATATTTTCTCTACCTGCTGCGGGATTATTACAAATTACTTTTTAAGTATATGGTTTGTTTTTGAAAGAGGGAAACATTCAAAAAGAAAGGAATTTGTTTATTTTATGGTAGTCTCTTTTATTTCAACACTACTCAGCCTTAGTTTCTTCCAGGTATTTTATAGTTTCATATTTAAAGATAATATCAATTTAATTTTTTATACCTTGAGCCCGGAAATACTGAGTAAGATTGCAGCAATTTTATTGGTTTCTATTCTTAATTATTCGGTCAAGAAGAAAGTAATTTTTAATGGTTAGTCTGTGGTAAAGATTTTAAATTATATGTGGAGGCTTTGGCTTCTGATATTAGCCTTTGTTTTAACGATTGTATTTGGAATACCGGTTTATATTTTATCGTTTAGCAAAAAACATTATAAATACGCTTATCAGTTTATCCGTTTTTGGTGTTTTGGAATGTTCTATGGAATGGGACTTCGATATGAACTCATCAATCTCACAGATAAAAAAGTTGATCCTAATAAGCAATATGTGGTCATTTCGAATCACACCTCTATTATGGACATTATGCTTCCCTGCATCCTGTTTCCTAACCACCCTCTTTGCTATGTTGGTAAAAAAGAATTGGTAAAGATTCCCATTTTCGGAACTATTTATAAAAGAATATGTGTAATGGTAGATCGTGGAAGCGCAAGAAGCCGTGCAGATGTATACCGAAGATGTGCAGAAAAAATGGAAGAAGGTAATAGCATCGTTATTTTTCCTGAAGGGGGTGTTCCGGATGATACCTCTATACTCTTAGACGAATTCAAAGATGGTGCATTCACCTTGTCTACAAAACATCATTCTCCTATAGCAGTTTATACATTCATTGGTTTAAAAGAAATATTTCCATTCGACAATTCTAAAGGTCGCCCAGGCAAGGTCAAGGTGTATTTCAATGATATTATGGAACCTACAGGCTCACAAAAAGAGATGAAAACCGAGGCTTTTAACGAAATAAAAAAAACCTTGCTAGAACGTTCTATTTAAAAGAAATAATTATATTTGTTATTAAGAAATCTTTAACAAACATGTCGAATTATTCTAAACAAACTAATTGGGGACAATTCATCCCATTAGTCACTGTATTTTTTTTCTGGGGATTTGTTGCAGCAAGTAATGATATTCTGATCCCAGTTTTCCAAAAAGCTTTTAACTTAACACAAACCGAAAGTATGCTGGTACAGATTTGTTTCTATGTTGCCTATACAGTCGGTTCTTTAATTTATATGGCTATTTCTAAAGGGCTGAAACAAGACCTGGTAAACAAAATTGGATATAAAAACGGTCTGATTACAGGACTACTTATTTCAGCTGCAGGAACTTTATTATTCTATCCGGCTGCCAATATGGGATCGTTCCCATTGATGATTTCAGGACTATTTATAGTTGGGCTAGGCTTCTCTTTACAGCAGATCGTAGCCAATCCTTTAGCCATCGAAGTTGGTCCTATTGAAACTGGATCACAAAGATTAACAATGGCAGGAGGTATTAATAACCTTGGGACAACTATTGGTCCATTAATTGTTTCTTTTGCTATTTTCGGTTCTGCAGCTGCTGCCAATACAGAAGCAAGTATCGAGAGTGTTAAAATACCCTATTTAATATTAGGTGTTGCGTTTGTTTTAGTTGCCATAATGCTTAAGTTTTCCTCTCTTCCAGCTATTACTCCTACAAATCTTGAAGATACTGAAGATGCTACTCCAGGAGAACACAGAAAATCGGCTTTTCAATACCCACAGTTGGTACTTGGAATGATTGCTATATTTGTCTACGTAGGTGTAGAAGTTTCTACAGCAAGTAATCTACCTGCTTATATGGAAAAAAATCTTGGATTTGAAACAAAGGATGTTGCTCCCTACATCTCTCTATATTGGGCTTCATTAATGATTGGACGTTGGACAGGTGCCGTGGAAGCATTTGACCTTAGTTCGGGTTTAAAAAAGATATTACGATTTTTAGCTCCTTATCTTGCATTTGGTGTATTCTTATTAGTAAATGCCATTGCTAAACACGATCTTTCTCATTTTTATGTTTACGCATTTATTATTATAGCGATGATCATCTGCGATATTATGAGTAAAGGAAACCCAGCAAGAATGCTTCTTATATTTTCCGTTGCAGGGATTATTGCTCTATTGACAGGAATGCTAACAACTGGAATGGTTTCAGTTTATGCATTTACAAGTGTAGGCTTGTTCTGCTCTACTCTTTGGCCATGTATTTTTGCCCTTGCTATTAATGGATTAGGAAAACATACCAATCAAGGTTCAGGATTCCTGATCATGATGATTATGGGAGGAGGTATTGTAAGTATTATCCAGGGATATGTAGCTGATTTGACAACAGTGCATTTCAGTTATATAATTGGAGTTATTTGTTTTGCTTATCTGGCATTTTATGCCATCCGTGTGAGTGGAATTCTGAAATCTCAAGGAATTGATTTAGATAAAATTTCAAAAGGTAGTGGACACTAAAAATATACATATATATAAGAAAAAAAGATTTTGGGCGGGTATATTACTTGCCCAATTTCTTTTGTTTTTCTTTTTTTCAAAATCGAAAATAATCGTTTCTGTGTTCGAAAAGTTTTTTGAATTTCAAAAAGGATTTCATCAGATAATCTTTTCCTGGATCCCTTTTTCATTGGGCGATGTAATGTACGTTTTACTCGCTTTCATTTCTATATACATCATATTCCAATGTTTCAGTAAGAAAAGTAGAAACAAGGCCATTCTAAAGCTTTTATTGATCATCAATCTCTTTTACTTTTCTTATCAGGTTTCCTGGGGAATGCTTTATTTCCAAACCCCTATCATTAAAAAATTAAAAAAACAAGAAAAGCCAGATGTAAGAAAGGCGAAAATACTAGCTCTCCAATATCTTGAAAAATGTAAGATTACTCGAAAACTTGTTTCTGAGGATAAAAACGGAATCTTTGTAGCCCGTGATTTAAAAACTGTTCAAGAGGAAATACTTTCGCAACAACAAAGGCTTCCCAATTATATTTCAGGTAAAAAAGAGACAGGAATTAATTCAATAAAACCGAGCCTATTCAAAACGGTGATGAACTTTACAGGAATTCTTGGATACTATAATCCCTTCACCGCAGAAGCGCAGTACAATCCAAATCTTCCTTCCTCATTTATACCTTTTACTCTTGCTCATGAAAGCTCCCATCAATTAGGTTTTGCCAGAGAACAGGAAGCGAATTTTGTGGGATATTTGGTGGGTATACATTCAGAAAACCTGGAGCTAAGATACAGCACTGAATATTTTACGTTAAAAAGCCTTTTAAGATTTATCGTTGAACAAGACCCTAAGTTCGTAAAATCTATCATAAATAACTATTCTGCAGGAATGAAAAGGGATCGATTGTATGAGAGAAGTTTTATTTTAAAACATCAGGGATGGTTGGATGATTTTTTTGGATTTACAAACAATTTGTTTTTACAAAGCAATCAGCAGGAAGGCTCTGTAACATACTCGTATTTCATTGATTTACTGTTAAATTACGAGCAATAAAAAAGAATCGTATCAGGCGATACGATTCTAAAAACACAAATGATGAAAAAAAATTTATTACCTTGACTTGTTCCCTCATTCAAGGCGATGTAAAAGTACAACATTATTTATAAAAACAAAAACATTTTTATTCTTTTGTAAAACTTTATGAAAACTTTATGATTTTTTAAGTTTATTTGAGTTTACACCGAATAGGCAATTTTTATAGTAATTTTTTAATTTCAATAAAAAACATTTTATTTAGATACATTTTATCCAAAAAAAGCAGCTTAAAAACTTAAAATATTCAATTTTAAAAATTCCGTCCTTATATAAATAACTCTACTTTTCAACAGTCGGAATTTCTATAAAATTATCTGTATATCTTTTTACTTTCAATGGTTCTTTAGCATCATCTATTGTTTCATCACTTACATATTTTCTTTAACCTTAATCAACCTGATAAGCTGATGTTTTATTAATTAGCAACAATACTATTAAACGGCTTCCTTTTGGAATCTTTTTACGAAGAGGTATCGTTTGTACCCTGTTGTAATTATTTTATTTATCTTATAAGAAAGTTATTTGTTAAAAATATTTGAAAAGCATTTTAGTGAGTATATAAGCTTTATAGGTGAAGTAAATCCAATTGAATCTCTCTTTTAATACAGAATAAATATTATTTCATACAAAGTTGATTAATTCTACATAAATTAGCAATAAATGTATAATTATCAGAAACTTATAAAAACAGCGCAAGAAAACACCTATAAAAATGGCGTAATAAGTCCCATAAATATGAAAAACCATTTGCTTTTTTAAAACATCTTTGTATTTTAGATAAAAATATTAACATGACCTTCGATAAACTAATCAACTACTTAAAACTAGATAAACAGGAGTTTCTTTTTCAGTTTAATTCTCATCCGAATTACCCATCAGCACTTGCTTTTAGTGACACACTTAACTTTTTGGGAGTTAAAAATGATGCTTACCAATTAGATAAAGAATATTGGGATGAACTTCCAGAGGAATTTATTGCTATTGTAGATAATTCTTTCTCATTGGTAAAGAAAGCGGGAGCTCAATATTCTGTTTATTCTGATAAATCAAAAACTGTAAATAAAGAAGAACTTCATAAAACATCATCCGACTTTGTTCTTTTATTTGAAAAAACGGAAAATTCGGAACAAAAGATATCGAATTATAAGCCATTTATATATGCTATTCTCGGAATAATTCTTTTGTATTCTGCTATCAACTTCGCCTGGTATCAAATCTTATTTAATCTCTTGTCACTAGCAGGTGTCTATATTTCCTTAGAAATCTTCAATCAGAAGTTTGGAAATACTTCAGCGGTGATTGGAAGTATTTGTGGCGATACGTCAGCAAATCAAACCGTAAACTCATGCAACAAAATCATTAATCAAGATAAAACCAGCATACTTGGATTAAAATTCTCAGATTTCTCACTGATCTATTTCATAGGAATTGCAGTTCTCGGAGTATTTTTACCGGCAACTGGTTATATAATTAAAGGCTTCACAATTGTTTCACTCATCGCTATTGGCTACTCTATTTATATACAAGCATTTGTAGAAAAGACATTTTGTCGTGTGTGCCTTTTGATTATCTCAATTTTAGTAGTTCAGTTAATCCTTACATTATTCTTTTTTGAGAACTTCTATTTCAACACCAACATTGCAATATTAAGTTTACTATTATGGGGAATTATTTTCTTTGCTGTTTCTTATTTCAATACTATACTCACAGATAAAGAGGCTCTACAGAAATCAAATGCTAAAAACTTAAGATTTAAAAGAAATTACGATCTATTCAAAAGAGAACTTTTAGAAAAAGATAAAGTAACATTCAGTGATAACCAAACTTTTTCCCTAGGAAATAAAGATGCAAAACTCCACATAGCTGTAGTTTCAAATCCATATTGTGGCTTCTGTAAAGGAGCACATGAAATCCTGGAAAGCCTATTAAAAAAATATCCAAATGACATTTCTGCTCAGATAAGATTCAATTATTTTTCTGATAGATCAAATGAGAAATCTACGGGTCTTTTATCAGACTTCATGAATATTTATAAAAACAAGCATGAAAATGAGTTCTTAAAAGTGGTAGAAACGTGGTTCGAAAATAGAGATGAAAAACAGATCAAAGATCTGGTAGGTAATAATCAAGTAGAAGATCTTAGTGCTCTTAATGCAATGTCACATGAAAATAGCAATGCGGGATTAAACTTCACTCCTATTTTGATCATTAACGGATTTCAGTTTCCGGATAAATATGATCGTGAGGATATTCATTATTTCATTGATGAACTGATTGAAGATGATGAAATTTAAAAAAATTGTAATAATTTAACAAATTTCACTAATTTAGGAAAAAAATAAAACAGGACTCTAAAAGCCTTGTCGCAGCCAGTTATATCAGAAAATTTTCACCATGGAAAACTCAAAGAAAAGTTCAGAACCAGATCGTAAAAAAGTAAGCGATAGATCCTCGAAAATACACTCTCCATGTACTATAGGAGTTTCGTTAAATTCAGGTTATTATCCTTTAGAGATTTGTAATGAAATACCTTCTAAGTGTTTAATCACTGATAACATCTGTCAGCACTAATTTAATTGGTATTAAAAAATATTAATAAAAAATGTCGTCAAATATGACGGCATTTTTAAATGATTATAAATTTTGAAGAAATTTCCTTTTTACAGGCAGCCTGATGCCAAAGATTGCGGTCCAACATGCCTTAGAATAATTAGCAAGTACTACGGCAAAAGTATTTCATTGCAACAAATCCGCAGCCTTTCTGAAACTACTCGTGAGGGAAGCAGTTTGTTGGGATTAAGTGATGCAGCCGAAGACTTAGGATTCCGATCATTAGGAGTTCAGGTCGATTTTAACACATTTGCTGAAGAAGTTCCTTTTCCATGTGTGGTACACTGGAACAAAAATCACTTTGTAGTTGTCTATAAGGTGGACAAAAATAATAAAGTATATATTTCAGATCCCAGTTATGGGCTAATCACCTATAGCAAAGAGGAGTTTATCAAATTATGGATTGGTGAAAATGCAACTGAAAAGACAGAGGAGGGAATTGTTTTAATTTTAGAAACGACTCCGGCTTTCTTCCAGACAGAATTTGATGACAAAGAAAGTAAAGCCAGTTTTTCATTCCTATCAAAATATTTGTTTAAATATAAATCGCTGGTCATTCAGCTTGCTGTAGGACTTTTAGCGGGGAGTTTATTATCTCTTATATTTCCATTTTTGACGCAAAGTATTGTAGACGTTGGTATACAAAATCAGGATTTACATTTCATTTATTTGGTTTTACTTGCTCAAATTATGCTTTTTATTGGTAGAATGGGCATAGAAGTAATCAGAAGCTGGATTTTGCTTCATCTCTCTGCAAGGATAAACATTTCCATTATTTCGGATTTCTTTATCAAACTCATGAAACTTCCTATTAGTTTCTTCGATACCAGAATGACAGGCGATATCATGCAGAGAATTAATGATCATCACAGAATTGAGCAACTTCTTACCAGCTCATCGCTGAATACATTATTTTCCTTGGTAAACTTAATCATTTTCAGTATTGTACTCCTACTTTACGATTATAGATTGTTTATCGTTTACCTGGTTGGAGCCATTTTGTATATCGGATGGATCACATTCTTTTTAGGCAAAAGAAAAGAACTTGATTATAAAAGGTTTTCCCAGGTATCTCAGGAGCAGAGTAAGGTCATCGAACTGATCAATGGAATGCAGGAAATAAAAATGCATAACGCCGAAAAACAAAAACGATGGGATTGGGAATTCCTACAGGTAAAATTATTCAAAATCAGAATAAAATCTCTTTCTCTGGAACAATGGCAATCTGTTGGAGGTAACTTCATTAATCAGATGAAAGATATTCTGGTAAGCTTTCTATCAGCTAAATTGGTTCTTGATGGAAATCTGACACTGGGGATGATGCTTTCTGTACAGTATATTATTGGTCAGCTAAATAGTCCTTTATTACAGTTGATTGATTTTATCAAACAAACTCAAGATGCCAAGATCTCCCTGGAAAGATTAGGCGAAATACATGACAAAGAAGACGAGGAAAATAAAGATGAGCAATATGCTTCTGAACTCCCTCAAAAAGATATAGAAATTGAAAATCTTTCTTTCAGATATATTGGTTCTGATGTATATGTATTTGAAAATTTAAGTTTGAATATACCCTACCAAAAGACGACTGCCATTGTTGGTGCCAGCGGAAGTGGAAAAACAACATTACTTAAGTTATTAATGAAATTTTACGAACCCAATAGTGGTGATATTAAAATTGGCAATACAAAATTAAAAAACGTTTCGCCAAGATTTTGGAGAGATCATTGCGGTGTAGTAATGCAGGAAGGATATGTTTTCAATGATACGATTGCTAATAATATTGCTATTGGAGAAGACACTGTTGACAAGCAAAAATTACGAAAAGCCGTAGAAATAGCAAACATAAAAGAATTCATTGAAGAACTCCCATTAAGCTATAATACTAAAATAGGAAACGAAGGTGTTGGTGTAAGTGGTGGACAGAAACAAAGGCTTTTTATAGCAAGAGCTGTATACAAGTCTCCGGAGTACATCTTCTTTGATGAAGCTACTTCTGCACTGGATGCAAATAATGAAAAGATCATTATGGAAAATCTGGAGCAGTTTTTTAAAGGAAAAACAGCAATTGTAATTGCTCACAGACTATCTACCGTTAAACATGCCGATAAAATAATTGTTTTAGACAAAGGAAAAGTAGTGGAAGAAGGAAGTCATGTTGAGCTTGTTGCTTTACGAGGTGAATATTACAGACTTGTAAAAAATCAACTTGAATTAGGAAATTAATCTATGATTTTTAGTAACTTGACTAAATTAATCCTAAAATATTAACTATGAGAGATTTAAAGAAAATCGGAAGACAAAATTTAAAAGAAATTACGGGTGCAGGACCTATTCCTGCTTATCCATGTAATTGCTTTTGCATCATTGGCAGCAATAAAGTATGGAATGCATGCAATCAATACTGTCCGGGAGGGGTAATTCCTGGAGTTGAAATGGGGAATGACCCAAAATGTGATTATAAATTACCTCTGTAAATAATTTAATTATATCAAGATTAAAGTAAAATCCTCGATTTGAGGATTTTTACTTTCAATCGTTTATTCTTATATGGAAAAAGAAATTTTAGATAATATAGAACTTCGTTCGGAGAGTGTTCAGGATATTCTTACACGCCCACCTCATTGGATGATCCGATGGGGCAATAGCGTTATATTCATTATTCTTATACTCATTTTAATCATGAGTTATATAATAAAATATCCTGAATTTGTCTCAGCACCTATTGTTGTTACTTCACAAAATCCACCAGAGAAATTAGAAGCCAGAACTAATTCTAAAATTGAGAAGATATTTATAAAAGATCATCAGGAGGTCAAAAAAAATGATGTCCTTATGGTCATGCAATCTGCAGCCAATTACAATGATGTTCTAACATTAAAAAAGATCATAGACTCCTTGGCTCCAAATCAGCTCTCTTCTTTCCCTATTCAAGAAACATCACACTTTAAATTAGGAGAATTACAAGGTGATTATAACAATTTCGCAAAAGCTTTCCAGGATCAGGATCTTTTTACAAGGCTACAGCCTTATGCTCCTGAAAATCTCGCAGCGAATCAAAGTATTTCTGAGTACAGACTAAGGATTGCTACTACCAAGCAACAAAAGAGCCTGGAACAGGCAAAATATCAACTTACAAAGAAAAGCTATCAAAGATCTCAGGAATTGTTTAATCAGGGCGTAATCGCATCTATGGAGCTTGAGGCTGAAAAGATAAAATACATCCAGGCTCAGCAAAATCTGGAAAACATTACTATTTCACTGTCTCAGATGGAAGAAGCTATTTCCAACCTTAATAAAACAAAAAGTGGAACTGCAATTAATACTGAAAAAGATAAAATCAATTATTCTTCACAGAGCTTACAACTATTTGAACAATTAAGAAAGTCTTTAAAGCAATGGGAGCAAAATTTCCTGGTTATTTCATCTACAGATGGTATTGCCAGCTTCCAACAGTTTTTTGGCGAAAATCAGTTTGTAAAAAGTGGTGAAGCTATACTATCTATTCTTCCAAAAAATAGAGAAAGGCTGGTTGGAAGAATGTCTGTCCCTCCTACTAACTCAGGGAAAATTACTCCAGGAGAAAAAGTATTGATCAAGTTAGATAATTATCGGTTCCAGGAATATGGTATTGTAGAAGGGAAAGTTCAAAGTATTTCTCTCTCTACCGATGATAAAGGTAATTATTATGTAGATGTCCTTCTACCAAAAGGACTGAAAACGTCTTATAAAAGAGATCTTACATTTGATAAAGAACTTAAAGGAAATGCAGATATTGTAACTCAAGATCTAAGACTGATCGAAAGGTTCTTCTATCAGATCAGAAAGCTCCTTGGATATCAAAGTAGCTAATTATAAATATCCATATAAAACAAAAACCGTAACATGTTTGTTACGGTTTTTTTGTAGCGAAGACGGGAATTGAACCCGTGACCTCAGGGTTATGAATCCTGCGCTCTAACCAACTGAGCTACCTCGCCTTTTTGGTGGTGCAAATATATAAAATATTTCTATACCTCCAAAATTATTTTAGCTTAAAAAACTCCAAAACATCGGCAACATGGTCTGGTTTATTGATTATCTTATTGTTAGCATCTAAAATAAAATAAGTAGGTGTTGCATGAATATTGTAAGTTTCGCTATAGCTGCTATTCCATCCTCTTAGCTCTGAATCATTAATCCAAGGAAATGCAGTAATTCTCTTAGAATAGGATTCTTTATCCACGTCTAATGAAAGTCCAATTACTTGTACATTTTTAGCTTTTAGATCATTATATTTCTCCAACAGTTTTGGCAGTTCCGTCTCACAATGAGAACATGTAGAAGACCAGAAAATTACAATCTTTTTATCCGCTTTTACATCATAAATAGATTTAGCAGTTGTATTAACCGCAGACTGGAATTTATAGTTAGGAAAAGCCGCTCCAATCTGTACATTAGCATTTGATTTAAGGGTTGATGCTAATCTATCATTAATTGTACATTTAAGATTCTTTGCCTGATCAAGATATTTCTTCTTTAGATCTGCCATTTCATACACATCAAAAATATCAATCAATTCTGATAAAACAGTTTGCCCCCGTGGTGTTTCCACTTTAAGTTGATCCAACAATTTATCCACAGAACCAGCAACATTTGTATTACCTCCTGAATTAAGATAAGCCACCAATAATGGTCTCAATAAAGATGAGCTTTCAAGCATGTCATTGGATTTATCAATAAAATTAATGATCTCATCCTGAGAAACTTTTTTAGAAGGATCTGCACTTAAAAACTTACTATAATTGGTATTATAATAATAAATAAATGGATGATCAGTTTGGTTTATTTCATTACCACCTCCAGAAAGTCTACTAATTTCAGTTTTCAATGCTTTGCCAAAATCAGTATTATCTTTATAATACTCCTTGATTTGAGTTAATGCTGGCAAAATAAGTTCCTTCTTTTGAGAACCCTCCTGCTGCTTGCTCATCAAATTATTAGCCTCATCCTGGTAAATAACATCTTTGATCTTATTACCTTGCGTATCTAGCCTAATGCTTACATTTTTATTTTCGGAAATAAAATTGAATGTATTATTGGTAGAAGGAAAGTACATTTTCATCATCCCCACATAGTTTTGAGGATATTTAAAAGTCCATATATTATTTTTACTTTGTTCTTTCGTGAAAATAATATCCTTAGAACCGTTTAATGTATATAGAATTGCATCTTGATCTTTAAAATCAGCTGGAGCCTGAACTGTAATTGTAAATTGCGCCTGTAAAGAAAATGCAGATAAAACTGCTGATAATACAAATATCTTTTTCATAATGTAAAAATAAAAAAACTCCCTGATTAATCAGAGAGTTTTACATATTTTAATAAAATTTTTATATTTTTTGACTTTTGTATTTTTTTGTATAAAATACAATAAATGCTACCGCGACTATTGATAGTAAATAAATATACATATCAATTGGCACTGAATCTCCACCAGGACCAGTAGGTGGTCCACCTGGCTCAGGAGGTTGTCCTCCAGGGCCCGTTCCTTGTGCATTCAATACACAAAAAACAAAAAGAAAAAGACTATATAATAGTTTATTTAAAGCTTTCATATATTTTATTTTAAGATTTTAGTGTTAACAGTTTCTCCCTTATCTGAAACAATTTTTACTACATAAGAGTTTTTAATAGAATTATTTAATTCAATTACAAAATCTGCAGAAGTATTTACTGCTTTTTTAGAGATTACTAGTTTACCACTCATATCATAAACTTCTATATCTGCTTTCTTCCAATCCGGATCAAATCTTACAATATAATTTGTAATATCCGGGTTATAAACTACTTTAGTTCTTGATGAAGGCTTCACCCCTGCCCCATCCATTGCAAGATTTCTTGCTGTTGATGCATCAGGTGCACCATAATATAAACTGTATTCAGTTCCCTTAGCAGGAATTACATCTCCTTGTTTTGCTTCAGTTACTGTTCCGTTTGGAGCTTTGTAATAGAAACCTGTACCAGAAGATAATTGGTGTGTTCCTTTACTTACCAATTCAGCATTCTCTCTAATTTCAAATTTAAAAGATTTTATATCAGAACTGTAAGTTGCTAACATTACACTTTTTCCTTTAAAATCATTTTCATTAGCTTCATTGATATGTAACCAATACTTTGAAGTATAATCATTATCATATCCTCCAGTCGTATTTTCTTCAAAAGTACCCACAACATCTGCTGTTGATGCAGCATATTGTGTTTTAGCAGCTGCTGAATGTCCAGTAGTTGCATTTGGATAAACCACATAATAAGTTTTACCAATTTCTACACCATTAGCATCAAGAGCAATAATTCCTAATTGCTTTACAGTGCCTTGACTCGTGCTACCTGCAGCACTTCTGCTTGCATTAACATTATAATCAGTATTCGCCGCTCTGCTATAGTAATTAAACCTCCTAAGGTTTCCAAAGTTTAGAACATCCGTATTATTATTGTTATTAAGCTTAATCGTAAAAGTTCCAAATGGTCTAATCATCAAATAATCAACATCCCCTGTTGGAACGCCCGCATTAAATGTAACCGATTTATAACCACCAGTAGTTGTTCCACCTTGATTATTTACAACCCCAGATACATCAAGTACTACACCATATATATTACTAAGATTTACTCCGTCGCCATTAGCAGCAGGTTCGTTATATGCAATTTTTGATAAGTCAAGGTTGGTTAGGAATGGATTACCAAATTGATACATGTTTCTAGCATAATTACCTGTCCACAACGCTCCACCTGAAGGAATTTCGAATGGGTCATATGCATAGGTATTGTATTTTTCTCTATATGCATTTAGATTATTTCCACCTGCCCCAAAGTTGATTCCCGCGCCTGCATTTTGTAGTGTAAGACTAGTTCCAAAAACATCTGCTCCACTTACATCACTCACAGGTCGTCCTTTTACTGTACGAGTAGTAGAACTAACATCTAAGCCCGCTCCACCTAATGCCCAATAAGCATAGGTAGGTGCAGCATCACCGAACTTGTAAATACCATTGATTGGTGACAAATGAACAAACTGTACTGTAGTGTTATTCCAATATAGAACATCATTCTTTGATTTCCTTACTGTGGTAAATGTTTTACCAAATTCAGCATTTAAAGTAGCTGGAGTTTTAAAATAGAACGGCATACCAATTTGTTGATAATCACCCTGACGAACTTGTCTGAATTCTTGATCTACAATTCCAGTAATGTTCGCTTGAGGAATACCAGTAATAAATAATTGCCCGTATGTATAAACGGGAGTAGCCGTAGAACTATTGGTATTTACAGATGCATAAGCAGTAGGCTCATTAAGCTTGTTAATAAAATTTCCACCTCCGTTAGCTTCTGTTTTATTAGCGTTGGAAGCATCAATTGTTTTAACAAGATCAGTACTTGTACCTGAAACCATAAAATTACCATGGTTTTCAATAGTACCATTGGCTTTCATTTGTAAACCTCCACCACTATAAACTAGCGTGCCCTTACTTACATACATATTAGCATTAGTGTCTACGTGACATAATATCTGCGCCTGAACAGAATAACCAATTGCTAAAAGACCTATAGCAAATAAACTTTTTCTCATTGTATAAATTATTTGTGTGTGTTATAATACAATCTCACCCGCAAAGGTATGATTTTTTTCATAATAAAAAAATTATTTTTATTTATTAACAATAATATTATCTTCCGTTAATACTATTTTTTTCTCTTCGCCTATCGCAAACATATGATCTTCCAAGACTTTTTCGGTTGTTCCTCTAAGCCCTCTGGCTCCCAACCCTTTATCAAGAGTTTCATCAACAATTTTTTCAATAGCACCATCCGTAAATACCAATTCCGTGCCATCCATCTTAAAGAGCTCTATAAATTGGTTTACGATTGAATTTTTTGGTTCCTTCATTATACGCACCATAGTTTCTTTGGTCAATTTTTCAAGGTAAGTAATGATTGGAAATCTTCCCAAAAGTTCGGGAATTAATCCGAAAGAACGAAGGTCAATTGCATTAATATTTGTTAATACATACTCATCTTCATCTACATTATTTATTTTTTCTGAACTGAAGCCAATTGCTTGTTTGTTCATTCTTCTTTCGATAATTTCTTTGATACCATCGAAAGCACCTCCGGCTATAAATAATATATTTTGTGTATTTACCTGGATATATTTCTGATCAGGGTGTTTTCTTCCTCCCTGAGGTGGAACATTTACAATACTTCCTTCTAATAACTTAAGTAAACCCTGTTGAACACCTTCTCCGGAAACATCTCTTGTAATACTTGGATTATCTGATTTTCTGGCAATTTTATCTATTTCATCAATAAATACAATTCCTTTTTCCGCTTTCTCCACATCATAGTCAGCTACCATTAGAAGTCTTGACAAGATACTTTCTACATCTTCCCCTACATATCCGGCTTCAGTTAATATCGTAGCATCAACTATACAGAAAGGAACATTCAATTCTCTTGCTATTGTTTTTGCCAATAATGTTTTTCCAGTTCCGGTTTCACCAATCATGATGATATTCGATTTTTCCAGCTCCACTTCACGATTTTCTTCCTGAGCGTGGAGTAATCTTTTATAATGGTTGTAAACAGCAATTGCAAGTTGTTTTTTTGCCTGATCCTGACCAATTACATATTGATTAAGAAATTCTTTAATTTCTTTTGGTTTCTTAAGAGTATCTATATTTTCTGCAGGTGAAAATTCGGTTTTATTAGCACTGTCTTTAACAATGGAATGTGCCTGCTCTATACAATTTTCACAAATAAAGCCATTCTGACCAGAAATAAGCATTTGTACTTCATTTCTTTTTCTGCCACAAAAAGAACATTGGTTTGAATTCATATTATTATATAATATATATGTGTTAAAGAAAATCGTAAAAAATTTCTTTTTTACGATCTTTTATTTTTAGTAATTAGTAATTGAGTCTCGAATCTCGATATACTCTTCGTCTGTTAATTTCAATCGCTCATTTCGGAAGTTCATATCCTCCACTTTATTGAGTGGTATCAAATGAATATGCGCGTGCGGAACTTCTAGTCCTACTACTGCAACACCCACTCTTACACAAGGAATTGCATTTTTTATCTGTTTCGCCACCTTTTGAGAAAATCCCCAAAGATTTTTATATTCTTCACTTTCCAGATCAAAAATCAGATCAACTTCTTTTTTAGGAACTACCAGAGTATGTCCTTTCACCAAAGGCATTGCATCTAAAAATGCAATAAAGTTTTCATCTTCCGCAATCTTATAAGAAGGAATTTCTCCATTAATGATTTTTGTGAATATTGTACTCATATTACCTGATTATATTTCTAGAAGTTAAATATTAATTGGATTATAAAGTAATTTCCAGTACTTCAAAAGAAAGTTTATTTCCATTTGGTAGGACGATCTCAGCAGTTTCTCCAACAACCTTGCCTAATAAACCTTTTGCAATAGGTGTATTAACAGAAATTTTACCACTTTTCAAATCGCTTTCATTATCTGGCACCAAAGTAAATACCTGCTGCTGTTGAGTAGCATTATTTTTTAGTTTCACAGTCGTTAAAATGGAAACTTTTGAAGTATCTAGTTGACTTTCATCTATAATTTTAGAACCAGAAATAACATCCTTTAGTTTAGAAATTCTCATTTCAAGCATTCCCTGCGCTTCCTTCGCTGCATCATATTCTGCATTTTCAGACAAATCACCTTTGTCTCTTGCTTCTGCTATCTGCTGAGTAATTTTAGGTCTTTCTACAGTTTCTAACTGTTCCAGCTCAGCTTTCATTTTATCTAACCCCTCCTTTGTAACATAGCTTGCCATAATTTTCAAAATTTAGTTTTAGTATAAAAAAATAATCCGACATTTGTCGGACAATGTTTTCGTGTTGTAATCGTTTAATTTTTACAAATATATAAAAATTTAAATTGAAATGAAAAAAACTTTTTCAATATTATTCTTTTTTACACTACTGACAATCAGTTATTTAACTATCAATTCTTGTGGAAGCAGAGAAGATACTGTAAGCTGCTTTCCTAATACTCCAATTAACGTAACTTTAAACCTTAATCTAGCGGCTTATAATAATTTAAACTATGTTGGAGGGTGGATCTATGTAGATGAACAGCAATCCGGAACCAGAGGTCTAATTGTTGTTAGGAGATCTGATGCTCAATTTATGGTATACGACAGGAATGCTCCTCATATTTGTCCAGATAATGATACAACACTTGAAGTAAAAGATAACATTAGTATCATATGTCCAAAAGATAATGCAAAATGGTTTTTACTTACCGGCCAACCATCATCCGGTACAAACCTTCCGCCAAAAACATATCCTTATAATTACAATTCATCAAGCAGAATTTTAAATATTTATTATTAGATCATGAAGGTTGTCGTACAAAGAGTTTCTGGAGCTCATGTAAAAGTAGATGGAAAGATTGTTGGAGAAATAAATAATGGCTTCATGCTTCTTATTGGAATTGATGAAAATGACGAAAAAGCAGATGCAGAATGGCTTGTACAAAAGATATTAAATCTTAGAATTTTTGCAGACTCTGAAGAAAAACTAAATCTTTCTATAAAAGATATTACAGGGGAAATACTTTGCATCAGCCAATTTACGCTGATTGCTGAATATAAAAAAGGGAACCGTCCCTCATTCATAAAGGCAGCAAAACCTGATAAAGCTGTTCCTCTTTTTGATTATTTTAAAGAAGAAATTGCAAAATCAGGATTAAAGACAGAGAGTGGAATTTTTGGTGCTGATATGAAAGTCTCTCTAATCAATGATGGCCCTGTCACAATTGTAATGGATAGTAGAACAAAATCATAAATTCTTAACATTTCATTAAAATCATTATTAAAATATCAATATAATTCAATAATTTTATTTCACCAAATGTTGAAATTTTAATAACATGAAAAGAAAAATCTTTATTCTATTGATTTTCTGTTTTGCTATATCCTTTGGACAAAGCAGAAAGGGGCAATTTCAACTCCAACAAAATTCGAGATCTCATTCTCTCTATGTTTCTTTTTCTAAGGCAGCTGGTTCACATGACCTTATTCCCTATGTTCTGGATAAGAATCCTTCACTTAAGGAATTCGTTAAAAAGAATGATTTATCATTTGTCAATGATCTTGGGTTCGATGACAGGAAACTGAACGAAATGATTGAAGCCAGTAAAAAGAACAAACAAACGGGAGAGTCAATTGAAAAATTAAAACGAATTTATAAAATTGAGACACCTACGAAAGAAAACGAGGATATCATAAAACTTGCCCAAGGCCTAGAAAAATTTACTGAAGTCGAATATGTTTCGATCCAAAGCAATGAACCTATTACCCCTCCATTTATTAATACGTTTGTTGCTACTCCAAATTTGGAAGCCTCTCAAACTTATTTATTAGCTGATCCAGGGATCAATGTAAATTATGCATGGTCAAGGGGAATTACTGGTCAAAATGTAAGGGTTCGTGATGTAGAATATGGTTTTCATAAGTCTCATGAAATGCTTGTTAGTAGAAGTGCTATACAATTTGAATCAGGAGTTTCACCAAATTCATCATTAACGAATCCAAACAGTTCATATTATAACTTCCTTGACCATGGAACTGCTGTAATGAGCATTCTTGGTTCAGCAAAAGATAATATAGGGCTTTCAGGAACAGCATATAATGCAACAGAAATGAAAGGTTTTCTGGAATGGACGACAAGTTCATACAATAGGGTTGCTGCGGTTTCCAGATCCATAAATGCGTCTCATGCAGGTGATATCATCCTATATGAAATGCAAACAGGAGGACAGAATTCTAATTACGTTCTTGCTGAATATGATAATCTTATCTGGGATCTAACAAAGGCTGCAACAGATTCAGGAATCATAATCATAGCAGCTGCTGGAAATGGGAATGAAAATTTAGATGCTTCATTTTATTCAGCTTACAGAGCAAGAGGGAATAGCGGAGCTATTGTTGTTGGGGCAGGATCAAATACTACCCAACATTCAAAATTAAGTTTCAGTACTTATGGTTCGAGAGTAGATGTACAAGGTTGGGGGCAAAATGTATTAGCAGCAGGTTATGGTGATTGGGCCAAATATGATAATGACAATAACAGAACCTATAACTTATTCAATGGAACAAGTTCAGCTACACCCATAGTGGCATCTGCTGCAATATTGATACAGTCTTTTAATTTTCAACAAACGGGGCAATATCTTACCTCCGCAAAAATGAGAACTTTATTAATCAACACAGGAATTCCTCAAGGGGGAGATTTATCAACAAAAATTGGGCCTCTCCCTAATATTAAAGCCGCGATACAATATTTAGAAAATAATAAAACTGCTCCTTCTATTTCTGATAAGGCTTTAAGTTTAGCTCCATTAAAAATAGAAGTATACCCTAATCCGGCATCGAATTATATTTCAGTTCGAAATTCTGAAAATAAAGATATTAATTTTGAAATTTTTACAATGACGGGTCAGTTGATTTTAAAAGGAATAACCTCAACTGATAAAAAGTTAGATGTTTCGAATTTACCAAAAGGAAACTATCTTATCAATGCAACAGATGGTGAAAGAAGAGTTGTAGAAAAATTTATTAAACAATAATTAAATAAAAAAAACGTCTTTCAAAAATTTGAAAGACGTTTTCTTATAAACTTTTATAAAAACTATTTTGCAGGAATACTGCTAAAATTAAGCGCTACTTTTAAGTTCATATCTGAACTTGTCTGGTTTTTCAATTCATAAACTGTTCTTACAGTTACCCCATTACTCTTTACCACTTCATCTAAAAATCCGTTATTATTTAAATCCAGATTCAGACTGGAACTGTTTGAAGAAATATTGGAACGGGAAGCAACCAGTCTTTCACCTGTTCCTGCTGAAGAAATATATACTTTAATATTTTTTAAGGCACTTAAATTTCCATCCGAAGGAGAAACCACAGATATTTTCGCATCTGCTAATCTTACATCTTTTATTTTTGCGTTGTTATTTCCTCCAAACCAGGTCTGTACATTAGAAGCTGTAGCAGTAGAAGAAACTTCTTTATCAGCAGGCACTCCTGTAGACACTAAAACATTAGCTGTATAGGGAAATGTATTTTGAACCAATGATTGCACTGTTCCGCAACTAACAAGAGCAGCTGAAGCTACTATTGCTGTCAAAAATATATTTTTCATAATTGTAAATCTTAATACTCAAATTATCTTACAGAAATTATACCAAAGACTACTCTACAGTTACTGAAAAACTTCCTTTTGTATTTCCTGAAGCCATATTACTTTTTCCTATAATTAACCAAACTTCTCCTTTCCCTGCAATCTGATAAAAAATATCTCTTCCAAAAGGTCCATCGTAGTCACCATTTGGTAATTTGATCTGATTAAATCTAATATTAAAGTCTTTTTCTTTGGTGGTAATAGCAGCTTTAAGATCACTTTTATTGTAATTTGTAATTTTTAGAATGAGCTCCTGCCCTTCTTTAGTAAATTGCTCTCCCACCGTAAATGGAAGTTGTGAAGCATCCGCAGTCCTTATAATCTGGCCATCTTTCTCACTTCGCATGACGCCTTTTTTTAAGACATGCTTTGTAACCGGAGAATTATTAATAATAGAATCTTTTTTTCTTAAAGCAACGGAATCCACTGATGATTCCTGATGGGGCTGCTCCGTAGCCATAACCGAATCTTTGTTGGTAGTTTCGTTTAATGTAGCTTCTTTCTTACAAGAGATCATAATTAATGGGATCAGCAATAAGGACTTTTTCATAATAATTATTCTTTTAATGTTTCATAATAAAGAATCTTTGAAAGGAGAGTTGGTGATTTCTCTTTTCTAACTTTATTTATAATTTGTTTTTTTAATTTTATATCATTCTTTTTCTCTGCAAATTCCAGCATTTCTTTCTCACTGAAATTAATAGCTGTCAAATGATAATTGATTACAAAATCATTTCGTTTCATGTTCTGGGAAGTTATAAATCCACCCCAATTGATATAACTACAAGCCAAAATTGTTCCATAAAAATACCAGGTCATGGTATTGAACAGGAATGCATTTCTTTTTTTGTACTGAATTTTAATAAACGTCATTATTAATCCTATCAATGATAAAATCAAGAAAGCATACACTCCCAATCGCTTATAGGTAAAACCATAATTGATGATATATTCGGAATTTTTTATCATCGCAGAAACAATCAATATTGCATTAAAAAATATCCAGATCTTAGCCAGAGTTTTCATTAACCCTGCTTTTGGATCAAAGTTGAAGCTTGATTTAAAATAAAACATAATAACCAGAATAGCCATAATAATTGACATGATCACTGCGTTTACCCTCTCATGAGTCTCTTCTGATAATTGATTGGGAGTCTTCGATGTTTCATAGAACTGTTCATAATTATAGGAAAAGATAAAAAAGATCAACAATATATTGAGTAAGAAAAAGGAAATCACTCCGCTCATTCTCTCCGTATCAAGATCCAGAAAAGAATAACTTGACTTTATCATTTTTTCTTTATCATGAAAAGTATCATTTAAAATGTGATTTTGCTTATAAATAAGTTTCTCTACGGTATAGTTCCAATAATTAAATGCTATAAACATTCCCAAGACACTAATACAGAAGAGTTGCCAGAAATTGAAATCTATTTCAATATTGGCAAATAGTTTCGCAAAGTGGGCACTTCCAACAGAATAGATTCCAAAGAAAACAGCAACTAATACTAAAGGGATTAGAATAAATGCAAAGAGCTTTTGCCCCAGACCTGATATATTTCTTTTGGGAAGCCACCCATCGAAACTAAAAAAGCGGCATAAAAAAGTAAAGCAATTGACTACAAAAACAGGAATAAGCAAAAGTATTTTCATTTTCCTATTTTTTGATCTATACGACAATAATAAAAGTGAACTTACAACCGCTAGAAATGAAGGAAAGTCTCCATACCATGCAAAGGCAATACTGGAAAGAATACTGGTTATGAAAAGAATCAGAAAAGTTTTGGTCCTATTTTTCTCAGGAGTTTTGTAGCCAGTAAGTATAGCATAAATAATTCCCAGAATTCCAAGATTCAATCCTACGTTTTCATTGTAAAACAAAAAGACAAATAAAGCGGTTGTAAGAAATATATAATGATGTGTTTTCATGATGAATTTAATAATATGTTATTATATTTTTTTGTTGAATAAAATCTTTTAGATTTTCGAAATTCTGCCATAGTAAGCCTTCAAAATCCCATTGGTGAAATGGTCTCATATTTTTCCCTTTTTGAAATGCTTTAGCATACATTTTAGAATACTCAGGTAAGATCAATGTTCCCAATACAACTGCAGCCAAAAGGTGTGCATTGAGCTTTCCATTTCCAAGAAGTAAATATTGCATGGCAATTTCATCTTCGAAGTTGGTTCCGCACCCGGTAATAAGGTGATGGACGTCATGATTTTCCATCTTTGGAATCATTGTGAATCCATGACGCTTATAAAATTCTCCTAACTTCCTGCCTAAAGTATCTTCATTGAAACTGAGCAATTGCTGTTCATTGAACTGCCATTGTCTTTTCTTTTTCTTAAAGTACTTTCTGTATAGTTTTTGAGTTTTGTCGTATACAAAAAGGAGAAAGCGAACACGTAATTTTTTCATAGTTTGATTATTTTAAATAATATGTAATCCAATGAGTGCATAAAGAATAGCAATAGGAATATTAGCCAGAAGAATACTTGTTGCTTGTAAGCAAGTATTAAGTTTAGACGTATTGACAAAGCCATAAATTAACAAACCTGATATCACTAAAAGATTAAAAACAGATCCAACAATGAGCAATAAAAAGCCACTCATTGCAAATAAGGCAAGTTTGGTGCTCCAGTATCCGAAAAGACATATATTCCCTAGTAAAAATGAAGATGCGAACACGTATTTTCCAATGTTTAAAATTTGCTTGTTATTCATATTTATTTTATGCTTGCTTTAAAGTGAAAACTGTAATTTCCGGGCGAACCATAAAGCGAACCTGATAGGAATGTCCAATCGCCCGGTTGATATAGAGCATTCTCCCATCCTTCAGATCAATTTCCCCAGATACATATTTCTTGTTTTTAACAGGCAGTATTGGAGTGATCACTCCAGGAATCCGACACTGTCCCCCATGGGTATGTCCACTCAGAATCCATCCCTGATAACCATTCCAGACATCTTTATCGCAAGCATCCGGATTGTGGCAAAGTACCAGATTAGCTTTTGAGGGATCATAGTCTTTCATTACTTGCATTGGATCGAAATTGGATGAATATAAGTCCTCAAAACCAATAAAATTAAGGCCTTGTTTTTCTTGCTGTTCATTATTAAGCATTTCAACTCCAAAGTCATTTAATATTCCACAAATATTCCGGGAAAGCCCAATATCTTTTCCATCAAGTCCATAATCATGATTTCCTAAAATTCCAAAAGTTCCCAATTGACCATAAACAGCTTTTTCCATTACTGTTCTTAAATCATTTTGTTCCTGAGCATTTCCCCGATTGACAAAATCCCCAGTGTAAACAACAAAATCAGGCTTAAACTGTTGCGCCTTTTCGAATGATTCAATCAAAAAGTTCCAATCAAAACGGTCTCCTACATGTAAATCTGAAATCTGCATTAAAATTTTACCGTCAAGATCATCGGATAAATTTTTAATATGAAGTTTCCTTTCAACAAATTCAACCCAAAAGGGTTCTACCTGCCAGGAATATAATGCTGGAAAAGCTCCTACTAAGGAAAGCTGAAAGATTCTTTTTAAAAATGTTTTTCTTGTCATTGATCTTCTTATAATTTCACTAAAACAAAGAACTTTGAAATACAAAGTATATTTGCAAAAAAATATAGCTTTTATCTACCTATTAATTTTTCTAAAGCATCTAAATGCTCTGTAAAAGCCTGCCTTCCGTTTTGTGTTACCCTATAAGACGTCTTTGGCTTTTTCCCAACAAATTCTTTTTTTACTTCTATATAACCCGCTTTTTCTAATGCATTACTATGGCTGGCCAAATTCCCGTCTGTGATCTCCAGCAAGGCCTTCATTTCAGAGAAATCAACCCAGTCGTTTACCATAAGAACAGACATAATGCCTAATCTTACACGACTTTCAAATTCTTTATTGAGTTGATTTATTTTAATCATAATGTAAAGGTAGCAGGTGTTGAGTAGCAGGATTTAGTTCTTCAAATCGAAAATTTATATATTTATTTATACTTTTTATGCATAATCAATCCATACACAATATGCAAAACGCCAAATCCAATGGTCCAGGCAATTAATCCCCATCCTAAAAAAAATAATGAAAGGAGTCCTAATATAATTTGGCAATATCCCAGATACTTCACATCTGTCAACGTGTATCTTTCAGCGTTCACCAATGCTAAACCATAGAAAATCAAAGTAGCAGGGGCAATTAATGGAAATAGATGATGGTGTAAAAGACCAAGACATACAACTCCTCCGGTTATTAAAGGAACAGAAAATGTTAATAAAAGACGCTTTGTGGTAGCATCCCAGATTTTCAACCCTTTCTTCTTACTTTTATTTGCAGTGAAAAAATATCCGCTTAACACTGCAACAAACAAAATTAAAGTTCCAATGATCATCAATTCTCTAACTAATGCCGGACTATAAATATTGCGGTCTCCATCAAAATAGTCAATCCCTTCTCTTTGAAAAACAAAATAGACGTATACAGCTCCTGCAATTGCAGCAAGACCGGCAAAGACACCAGATAATCCGCTCAATGAAATAAATCTTGAAGATCGCTCCATCATAGAGCGGATATGAGATAGGTCTTCTTGATAATTTTTTGAATCCATATAAAGAACTTTGAAATACAAAGTTAAATCTTTTTTTGAATCTCCAAAATATTTTTAAAAAAAATCCTGCCTTTTGGCAGGATCATCTTAAATATAAACTCATTAAATTATAATGGATTTTGAACCACTAATGGATTAGCATTAATTTCCTTCAATGGAATTACAAATTCCCAGCGCTTATCTGTATTAGGTACTGTAAATAAATTGTTCACCACTACAGAGGAATGGTTGGCTCCTGTTCTGTCTAAACCTTGATTCAACCTCTTAAGATCGAGAAATCTAAAACCTTCTCCCCATAATTCAATTCTTCTGCTATTAAGAATTTCATTAATATACGCAGCTCCTGTAGTGACAGCTCCCAAATACGGTTCATCTCTATTTTTTTCAAATTCATTAAATACAACTTTCGATTCAGTTTCTTTATTTAATCTTGCTAAAGCCTCAGCTTCTATCAAATACATTTCTGCAGCTCTCATATAAGGCACATCTACACGACTGTCTGAGGCACTAAATGATAAAAACTTTTGACTTGTATAAGGAAACTTCGAATACGTGGATGGCAAATTAAGATCCACGTGTTTTCCTGTAGAATCAACGACTTTTCTTCTAATATCAGTTTTGGGAAACATTCCGAAAAGTTTGGAACTCATCGCTTTGGGTGCCTGGCGGATATTTGTAGAATTAAAATTCCTGGACATGTATGCTCCAAAATTTGAGAATGAGTCTCCTTGATCTGAAACAATTGTTGAGCCCCACATCCACTCACCATTACTTTCCAGATTATTGAAACCAGAAGTATAAGTGGCATTGTTCATTAAAGGAAATCCTGATCTTGCTAATTTTGCTGAAGCAGCAGCAACAGAATAGTTCCCCTGTGTTAAAGCAACTCTTGCTCTAAGCCCTAGCACTACATTTTGATTAAAGTGAGATTTATTAGCTCGAGGGCTTCCGCTAAGTCTAGTTAAGGCTTCATTTAAATCAGTATTTATTTGTGCGTAAATCTCTTCAACAGTATTCCTGGCCATGGGAGCCTCATCCGCAACTAGCCTCAAAGGAATACCTAATTGGCTATTTACAGTATTCGGAACATATCTTTTTCCATAAATCTGAACCAGCATATAATAACAAAATGCTCTAAAAGCATGAGCCTCTCCAATTGCTAATTTAATTGTTGTTTCATCTGATGAAGAAAGTACGGGAACTTTAGGCCCATTCGCAATGACCAGGTTAGCATTTCTAATCAAGGCGTAATAGAATTGGTAAGGATAAAAGCTATAATCACTACTTACGTTTACCTGATCCTGCCATCTCACTACAGAAACATACCAATTATTACCGGTAGAAGGGAAAACCAAGTCTTCCCCTACTGCATCCATCATGATCATTATACCACCTTGTCCATTTTGCCCCTGACTATTATTGTTATTATTTTGTCTTGAGTACATATCTCTGTGCATACCATTAACAATTGCCATAAGATTTGCCGCACTGGCATATGCTGCTGACTCAGAAACAGCCGTTGTCGGATCCGTTTCAAGATAATCTGTTTTACAAGAACTTAATGATAAGATGGTTACAGCTGATAGTAATAACGCTAATTTTTTATTCTGTTTTATTATATTTTTCATATTACTTTTTTTAAAATGATAGATTAAAACCAATAGTGATAATTCTGGCTGGAGTGTATCTGTTTGAAGTTGTACCACTAAAAGTTTGTACAGGCTCCAGACCTTTTCTTGCAGTTTTACTCCATAGATTTTCTCCAGACACTAAAATTCTTAGAGAGGTTAGACCAAGTTGTGAGATATCACTGGTATTGAAAGAATATCCAATTGTCGCCTGCCTGAAAGAAAGAAAGTCTGATTTCACCAACCATCTGCTTGAACCTGCATTAGAGCTATTGTAGGTAGCAGAGTTTAGTGCAGGAACATCTGTAATCTGACCTGGAGTAGTCCATCTATTCAATATATCTGTACTTAATGCTCCCCCTTGCGAATAACTTGACATTAAAGAAGCATAGTTTGAATCATAGGTCATTCCCCCCAGCTGATAGGTGAACATAGCTGATAAAGACCAGTTTTTATAGCTGAAAGATGTTCCAAAGCTTCCAAATAAATCAGGAATAGCAGTTCCGGAATAATCATATTTAGCTTTATTAAAATTTGTAGTTACTAAAGTTCCGTTCACAGTTCTTATATCCGAAGCCGTTGTCCCAGCATAATCATCTGCTACCAAAAATAAAGGAGATCCATCTGCTGCATCAACACCGTACCATTGTCTTAACCAATAATCATATACAGAGTGTCCAACAGAAATTTTCTTCGTTCCATTAATGATTTCATTAATACCATCTGATAATTTTGTAACCTTATTTTTTAATGTAGAAGCATTTGCATTGATATTCCAGGTAATATTTTGAGTTTTGAGAACATCTGCACTTAAACTGAATTCAAAACCTCTGTTATACATTGTACCCACATTTTTGTACACATAGTTATTAGGTACCCCAGAAGAAACAGGCAAAGGAACCTGAAAAATTAAGTCATCAGTAATTCTATTATAATATTCCACAGAACCAGTAATTCTATTATTAAGGAAACCAAAATCAATTCCGACATCTGTTTGCTTGTTGGATTCCCAGGTAATACTAGGATCAGCAAGATAACCAAACAAAATTCCAGGCTCCTGAGCGTTATTATATCCCAGATCATAAGTACTTTGATACATATAATAACTATTTGTATTATCATTCCCTACCTCGCCATATGAACCGCGAATTTTTAGCTCATTGATCGTTTTAGAATCTTTAAGGAAATCCTCTCCTTTTATTCTCCATCCTGCACCGGCAGACCAAAATGAATGCCATCTTACATCTTCTTTAAATCTTGATGAAGCATCCCATCGGATAGATCCAGACAATAAATATTTAGAATTGAAATCATAATTGATTCTTGAAAAAACACTCTCTTTTCTATAATTATCAGTTTGTGATGGTAGAGATCTTATGGTTACAAAATTAATCAGGTCGTCATTATTGTCAACCACCTGCCCTTGCTTGTAGCCGTACAAATATTCGTACTGAAATTTGTAATTTTCATGACCCAATAGAAATTCAAAATTGTGCTCACCAAATTTTCTTTTGTAATTCAATAGCTGATTAAAAGTAAGTGTTTGCTCAGTAATAGCTGTTTTAGTCGCCGATCCAGCTGGCGCAGCATCTCCAATTATTCTGTTTCCATAAGTGCTTCTTCTATTATTTCTAATATCATAACCTACATTTGTTGATAATGTCAAATACTGATCAACTTTAATTTCGGCATAAGCTCTTGAAATGATATAGAAATTTTTTGATATATCTTTATTTAAAAGAGTTTCCTGAATTACATTTCTTCCTGCGGCTGCATCAGCACCCCTGCCACTACCTGCATCGTAAATAACATTTCCAGAACTGTCATAGAGCGTAGCAAATGTTGTAGGATCATGTGCATAGGGACTGTAAATAGGACCAATAAACCTTGTCCATCTGTATGGATTGATATATGAAGAATTGCTATCTGCTCCATCAACAGAATTATTACCATAAGAAGAAACTCCAGTAATACTTGTCCCTACTTTAAGCCAGTTTTTAATTTGAGAATCTACTTTTAATCTTGCTGTAAATCTTTCGAAATCAGATTTTATTATATACCCTGTCTCGTTGGTATAACTTACAGAAGAAAAATAAGTCGTTTTATTAGTCCCACCGCTAAAATTTAACTCATAATTTTGTCTAAATCCGGTCTTCACCAATGGTTTTTGCCAATCCAGGTCAGTATATCTTAATTGTGCATCAGGATTTAAAATACCATCAATTACCAACTGATTATCCGGTACATTAAAGACGTTTGTTTTTAATACTCCTGAAATCAAATTTGCTGTAGCATAGGCATTAGCTGCAGTAACAGTAGTACCGGGAACAGATGTTAAGCGTCCGTTTCTTATAGCCTCCCAAATAAGTGGATAATATTGACGTGCATTCACTCTGTCGTATTCTGGAATTGATCTACCCACATATCCTGTACTCATATTGAAATTCAATACATCCGATCCCTTCCTTCCTGATTTTGTTGTAATCAATATGACACCATTGGCAGCAGCAGAGCCATACAAAGACGTTGATGCAGCATCTTTTAGAATATTAAAAGAAGCAATATCATTCGGGTTTAAAGCTGAAAGAGATCCTGTATATATCACCCCATCCACTACATACAAAGGAGATGTTGAAATATTGTAGGATCCGATCCCTCTAATTTGTATACTAGGCGCACTACCTGGCTGTCCGGTACTAGTACTTACCTTTACTCCCGGACTTGCTCCGTCAATTGCCTGTCCAATATTTGAGATTGGACGATCTGCAAATTGTTTCGCTTTAACTTCCGTATTGGAACCAACCAAGGTTTCTTTTTTCTGACTACCATAAGCTACAACGATAACTTCTTCAATTTTCTGTTCTTTTGGAAGCGTATCGGTTGAGACTTTCTGAGCTTCAACCAACTGTCCTCCGACAAAAAATAAAACAGCCGTAGTCATTAAAGACAATTTTAATTTCATATTAACATATTTTTAACATTAAGCTGGTAAATATGATAATAAATATTAATATATACAAATTTTAGTTAAATTTATAAATATATTACATTTTAAAGACTTAATTAACAAAACATAAATAACCATTAAGCAATAATATTAATAGTTCAATATCACAAAACTAACTGACGTTAGTTTTTTAAGTTTTATGCACAAAAAAACCGCTGATTCTCATCAACGGTTTTTTATATTTATTTTAAAAGGATTACTTAGCTCTCAGCCTCTCCTTAATGGATTCAATATTTTTCTTTGCAGAGTCTTCCAAAATCAAACTTGCACTCATGTGAATTCTTGCCGGCATCAATTCATTAAAATGTTCTGTTCCTTCCCAGGAAACCTTTTTAATCAATGCTAAAGCATCACTGCTTCTTGAGGCAAGAGTTTGTAAAAACTTCTCTAACTTATTATCCATTTCTTCAATGCTTTCAGAAACAGAATGATATACATTATGTTGTTCTGCCCATTCTGCTGATCTAAAATCTGCATCTATAGCCATTGCAGAAAATTGAGATTTCCCTATTTTTCTTTCTACATATGGACCAATTACAAAAGGGCCAATTCCAAGATTAATTTCAGTAAGTGCCAGTGCAGCATCTTTTGTCGCAAAACAGTAATCAGCACCACAGGCAATACCTACTCCCCCACCCGTTGTTTTTCCCTGTACTCTAACCACAACTATTTTACCACAATTTCTCATTGCATTCAAAACTTTAGCAAAACCTCCAAAAAATTTTGTGGAAGCATCCAGTTCTTCAATTGCAAGAAGTTCATCAAAACTCGCCCCAGCGCAGAAAGCCTTTTCGCCTTCACTTTTAACAAGAATAGCTTTAACCTCATCTTTTGCACCTTCTTCCAAAATGGTTTGTGCTAATTTTTCCAGAATTGCTCCTGGAAGCGAATTACTTTTAGGGGTCCCAAAAGTAATTTCTGCGATATTATTTTTAAGTTCTGATTCTACAAATTCGTTCATTTTTAATTTATATTGGATTGTTACAAAAATACTAAATACAGGCTGTTAACAAAAATTAAACCTGTACAAAATCATCTCCGTTATATTTTTATTTATTATTTAATTTCTACTGGCATCACAGCAATTATATTGTCTTATAAATTCATTACGTAAAAATACGGATTCATCAATTTGGTATTTTCTACTCTACCCTCACCTCTGTATATATTGTTCCTTTGGGGTATTCATAAATTACTCTTTTGACCTAAACGAGGGTATAAAACTTACAAACCAAAAAAACTTATTATTATGGAAGAATACATGGGCATAGTAAAACTATTTGCAGGAAATTTTGCACCAAGAAATTGGATGTTCTGCGATGGAAGACTTTTGAGCATCGCCAATAACAGTGCTTTATTTTCTTTATTAGGAACCACATATGGTGGTGATGGTATAACCACTTTTGCTTTACCCAACCTAATTGGCCGTATGGCATTAGGAGCAGGAAACGCAAGTGGTAAATCTTATCCCTTAGGTATTATTGCAGGGAGTGACACCACAACCTTATTACAACAAAATATGCCAAGCATGGCAGGGTTTCAATTGAAAGTGGCTAATAAAAATGCTAATTCATCAACTCCAACTGCATCATCTTCTATTGCGATAACAGGAAATCAAGTAGGAAGAGACTTTACAGCAGTACCAAGTTATGTAAATGACACACCAGATACAGTAATCAGTCCTCAATCAATTACTTATGTCGGACAAAACCTACCCATAAATAATATGCCTCCTTTTCTGGGTCTTAATTACATTATTTGTGTGGCAGGTATATATCCTTCAAGAGAGTAAAATTCACCAATATAATAATCTAAAAAAACAAAAATTATGAAAAGCACTACTTTTTTAATGATCTGTAGCCTGCTCATTTCTATTTTTTCTTTTGGGCAGACCAGTACGGAAGTATTTGAAACCGAATCCAATGGCAGTACTAGCTTTACTGATAACGGAGTAATATTTAACATTATATCACATGTTTCAACTTTTGATATACAAGCCAACTACCCCGGAACCGGCTGGAATGGAACAGCTAATGACAACCGATATATAGATAATTCTGGTTCGGTGGCTCCTGGAGCATCTTTCAGTATTAAAACAACTTCAAATTTATTTAAGGTAAACAGATTTTGGGTATTCCTTTCAAACAATTCTTTAAACCAAAATGTAGTGGGTGATCTTACTATAGTTGGAAAACTAAGCGGGGTGACAAAATTTTCACAAACAAAAACTTCCGGTTTTGCAACATCTTTAGGATCAACCAATGGACATACATTAATTGATTTAACGAATCTGAATGGTCAGAATTATTCAAACCTCATTATTGATGAACTTCAAATCACATTGGGTGGTGCATACACTTATGCAGACTTTGATGCCTTCACATGGGTAAAAGATACAAACATTGTATTAGCTACAGGCGAAGTAAAAGCACCAATGGAAAATGTCTCTATTTATCCTAATCCAACAAGTGGTCCTCTTTCTATAAAAACTGATGAAAACTCCAAAGCTGAAATATACAGCCCGGAAGGTAAACTGCTAAAAAGCATAGATATTAAAAAAGGAGTAACAGATACGGATATCTTTGAGTTCCCTACAGGAGAATATCTAATCAAAACTTCTTCCGGATCTTATAAGATCATAAAAAAATAGCTTACTGAGGTAAAAACTAATAACCATGAAACTTATATCATAAGCTAGATTGTACCGTGAAAGATTCTATCACACAAATGGAAAATCCTCTGAGTTATTCAGGGGATTTGTTTTATCTACTCCATTTGTGTAAATGCTCAATTCTTGCATTCCTTTTCATTAATGATTGAAATCTCAATTTTATAAGTATTTTTCTTCCCTCAATTGTTCTTGTAAAAACTAACTCTGATTTGTCCATTAATTCACTCCAAGTCTTATTAAAAAATTCGGCGCTCTTTTTATTTTTGGCAAATACTTCAGGAAGTGGATAATAATTATCACTTTTTATAAAAAATGAGAAAGTTTTTTGTTTAAGTAAATACCTGGGATTATCAACTGGCGAAATTAGTTCTTGTAGAGTCATTATAAATTGAGCCTTTTCATAGTTAGTTCCACCACTCAGATAGCAAATTGCATTTCCTTCATTATCTTTAGTACTAATAACACTTAATTTTTCAATGGGCGTGATTATAATCTTTTCTCTTAAAAGATTCTTTAAAATAATATCTCCAAATATTTCAATATGCTTTGCAATATTTTTATATTTCAAATATTGCTTCAGCGCTCTGTAAAACTTTCCACTGTAAGTTACAAATCCGACAAATCCAAATATCAAAGCGAGCCAAGAAAAGTTACTTTCAAAATGTACTGATTTTGCAGACTTAAACATTCCTACAAAGAAATCCCACCAAAACATTACAAAAGAAGAGATTACTATCATTGAAAAATTACTCATCATCTTGCTGAGGTAACTCAGTTTCATTTGTTTAGCTTCTCGATTACTTTCAAGAGGTATTTTAATTTCTTCTATTAGAATATTCCCTTTGCCCAGAGCTAGTTTCCATTTTTTACTTAATTGATTTCTTTCATTAGCTAATAAAAAACTGCTTTTATTAATTGATACTATATCATTAACACTCTCTATCTCTTTAATACGAAGTCTTTCAAAATTATTTTCTATAGTAGGGTCATCATCATTAGAAATCCCTACGAAAGTTTTAAAACGTCTTTTCAGGACATTAAAATCTTCTCCTCCTGAAGCATTATTTTTATCAAAACATACTAAATGCCAAATATTTCCAGTTTTATCCGGATTATCTTTTTGAGTTCTTATCACTCTTCCCCTCATCTGATTAGATAAGACAAAAGAGCTTACAAAGCTTGCCAGAATTAAAGAATTCATTTTAGGAGCATCCCAGCCTTCTCCTAAAAGAGATTTTGTTCCAATCAAAATTTGAATTTGCCCACATTGAAAAATTTCAGTAACGATATGAACTGTATGACTTCTTAATTGGTCATTAACATAAATTATAAAATAGTTTTCATCATACGGCAGTAATGAAATAAACTCGTTTGAAATAGAAACTTTAGAATAAAGCTGATCGAACCTATCTTTAGCTGTCTTAGGAATAATAATTATACTTCCTGTTAAAACCCCGATTTTTACATTCTGAGTATTTTCCCTTCTTAATTTTTCAAAAATTGGAATTGCACCTAATTTATCCAGATTAAAATTATTTTCAATCCCATTATTAAGATATTCCTTCTTAATAAAATCAGTAAGAATTACCATTTTTAATTCGTCCTGCAATGCTGAATATTCAAAGTCTACAATTTCTTTTATTCCATTAAATTTTCCAACACTTGAATTTAAGGTTTGAACTAAATTTTTATTATTAAAAAAATTCACCATTTTTTCTTCAATAAAACCTTCACGTCTAAGTCTATTCTCTAATTTTAAACGATGTTCTGTTACATTTTCATCATCAACAAATAAATAAAAATCCAATAATTCCTCCATCCAAAAAAAATCAAACTCAGGAATGTATTTTTCCTGATCTCCGATAATTTCAAAATGTACTTCGGCAATTTTCCTTCCTCTAAAATGTAAATAAATCAAAACGGATGAATAAGATGAAATATTTTCATATATCCATTCCAAATGCTCTTGTGGAGCTCTAAAAACAGGGTGATTTTCAAGAGTATTAAGAAGCATATCATCATTTCTGATTTCGTCAAAAAATTGATTTGCGGATGTGTAATAATGTTCAATTTTCAGATGCTCTTTTTCTGTTGGAAGTGTAAAATAAACCAAATCTTGATGTGGACATAAATCACCTTCAAGCATTAATTCCGGAACAGAAATTTCCACATCAATATTACCATTAAGTTGAATGTACCTTTGCCATTCTAAAGCTGACACATCAAACGGAGGAGTTGCAGTAAGGGATATAATGATAGGATTAACTTCATGCTTCAGTTCTATCAGGCTTTTCCACCATGCCTTCTTTAAATGATGAGCTTCATCGAAAATAAAAATCTCAATTTTATTTTTCTTTAATGTTTTTACAATCTTTGAAACATTAAAATTTGAGGATATTTCATCCTGTTCTTTATCCACATCCATCGAGTTAATAAACGCAGAATAAATACCCTGATAAGTGGTAACTGTAACAAAACCCAAGTTTTTAAGGTCGGTAGATATCCATTCCGGCATATCTTCCACTTCTAAAAACAATTCGCAAAATCTTTGCACCCATTGGTTTCTGATTGCTAGTGTGGGGGCAACAATTAATGTTGGCTTATTAAGCCTTAACATAACCTCTAATCCTAATACTGTTTTCCCAGATCCAGGAGGCGCAATAATATGCAAATGATTATCAATGAGATATTCATTAAGGTGATTCAAAAAATTCTTCTGATAAGTCCGCCAACTGTATTTAAATTTGATATTTTCAGGAAAGGATTTCATAAAATCTAATAAAAAAATAATTTAAAACTGTGGAATTAACATATATACTTACAGGAGCTAAAACTCCATTTTACTCTTTAAAGCTAGAATATATTTATCAATATACAATTGTTTTTCTTTCAGTTTATACTGCTGTATGTATCTAGGATGCTCCAATATGGTCATTTTTTTAAATAGCTGGGCTTCCTTATTAAGTTTTGAAATAAAATCAGCATTTTTCTTTCCGAGAATAAACACCTCTGAAGTATCGATATTTAAACTAATATGTTTTCTCAAAGAATCAATCATGAAATCCTTGACGTTAGCGAACAATTCTTTATCATCATAATAATTGGCATTCAACCAACCGTTCTTTGATTTTCTTACAATAGCTAAAGGAAAAGGTGAATTGATATAATAATCCTTATAAAATTCATCGGCTCCTCCATATTGTTCAATCATATCATACACAAAAACAGATGAAATTTCATGAGTTCTGGAAGACTTCATTGGTATCCCACATACATTTTCCAATCGTTTTGTATCTGTAAATGGAACTCCAGTTACACCCGCTCCATGGCGACTGGGATTAATTCCTATAATAAATTTTCTTGGTTCAGAGTCGTTATAATATTTATGATAAAACTTCTGCATAACATCTATTGTTTCAGGATTATCAAAATATGGGTTCAGCACTTCAAAATTACCAGGCAACTCTCCATGATATTGAAGTCCTTTATTAAACTCAATAACTTTATCTGCAAAATTATGATCTTCCCTATAAATCATTCTCATCTTCCTCATCCTCGTCGGAAAGAGCTAATTCGATATCAATAAATTGAATATACAACCCACAAATCTGATCGTTGTCATCATAGGCAAAGTATACAGGATATCCGCCATCCCCAAATCCGCTTGCAAACATAGGAATCTGAAAAGATGTATTAGGAATAGTCCAGTTGATCCAGTCACCAAGATCTCTTTGATTTTTTGGATGATCTTTGAAACTTTGCGCAAAAATACCTGCAAAATAATCATCATAGATATTCTCTACATTGGTTTCCGTAAGAAAACGATCAAAATAAGGGATTACTTCCGCATCGGTAATACAAGCCAAACCAGCATCCACAGCAAATCCAAAATAGTCACCTTCAGCTACTCCTTCCAATTCCTCATGCCCAATTAAAGCTTCTCTATAAACCGCAGGTTTTTTGTCCGTAAAGATCACCCTTACTACAGCGTATCTATCACCCCATTCTTCTGACTTCACGACTGCAATTTGTACCGGAAAGTTGCCTTTGGGTGCCTCAACAAAATAAGGCTTTTCTCCAGAATTAAGATAAACCAAAGGATCCCTTACAATAACCTTTCCAGAAGGGAGAGAAACATTTCCAATATCCATTACTTCCATTTTCTGCCCTAAAATTTCACCTGATGTAAAATAGGCTTCCAAATCTGTGGGACAAACAAGTATTTCTTTTACCGCTTCCCATTTTTGCATCCAGCTTTCGTTCATTATTTTATATTTTATGATTTTGAATTAATGATTAAAAATACTGTTTATTTATTCCAGATCAAACTCTTCTTCATCTTTTAAGCCTTTAATAAAAGTTTCAAAATCCTTAGCAAGAAATGTTTTTCTATAATCATCTTCCTGATCTACATGAACAACTTCAGGTTCTCCATTTCTACCACATTTTGAATAATCCAGTAAAATCATATCATGACCAGCAGAAGGACAATCACAAATATAAACTCCATCGTTAGGGTACTCCCATTCATCAATCATAAATTGGCTTCCTAAATCTCCACCAATAGAATACCTTTTGTCTCTTCCGATTCCCATGATTCCGGTAATTGCAATATGATCCTCAGCCCATGAAGTACTTTCAGAAGTTGGGAAACAAGTCATTTTCGGCGTCCCTCCGTTTTGCAGCCTCATTAATTCTATATAGGAGTCTGGCAATTTATACCCTAACTCCTGCTCGATTGATGTGATTAATTCATCACCAGGAAAATCTTCTGTATATTCTTTCCGGGAATACTCATCATTATCCCAAAAATTCGTAAAATCAAAGTTTTTAAAAAATTGTAACTCCATATCGTTTTGTTCATTAAAAAAGGGAGCTATAAAGCTCCCTCAAATATCATTATTTTATTTGAATTAAATCAATCCAAACTGCTCAAAATGATGGGTAAAATGTTTTCTGTGCATCAGTTCCCACATTTCTTTATTTAATTTTCCAAATACAAAATTCATATGTTCCGCTTGTGGATTTTCTTTGTAATAAATTGAAAATCTCTTCAGGGTTTCCATAAAGGATTCTTTTGCAGCATCGAGGTTTTTATGTCTTAGTTCCAATAACGTATCATCTTCAGCTAAGAAAGGTGCAGGAAAATCTTTTGGCATCTTTCTATGATTATAAAGGGAATCTTGCCATTTTTCTAACTGCTCCTCTGGCGTAAAACACTTGCTTGCTTCTGGTTCTCCCAGACTTACAAGGACTCCATGTTCAAGATGTTCAATCATCTGTTGTGGAGACATTTTACCCCAATTAGATTGGGTATTTTCAGTTAAGCCTCCTAATGATTTTTGGATACCCTTTAGATTTAAATCGATAAAAGGAGATTTTTTAGCAACCAATGTTAAAATGGTAGCAACACAAACCACCTCATCTCTTTGGTTAATTACTTCAACCAACCATTTAACAACTCCTGAAGGAATATTTCTTCCTTTTACTCCTCTGTTGATCTTCTCTTTTGCAGTTAAATAAACGGTGATTGTATCTCCCGCATAAACAGGTTTGAAGAACGAACAGTTTTCCAATCCATAATTGGCAATTACAGGGCCTTTTTTCCCGGAAACAAACAATCCTGCCGCAGCAGAAAGGATGAAATATCCGTGAGCTACGGTTTTATCAAAAATAGTCCCCGTTAAGCTTGTCGCATCAGTATGTGCATAGAAATGATCCCAAGAAACATTAGAGAAATTTACGATATCTGCATCGGTAACTGTTCTACCTGCCGTTTCCAATGAATCCCCAACCTCAACATCTTCAAAATATTTTTGGAAAGGGTGTTTATCTGCAAACTTTTTCTCAGCTCCTTGCTGATATATTTTAGTAATAGCTGTCAAAATATCTGGTGATCCCTGAATAGCTGTTTTTTGTAAGAAGAAATGAAGACCGTTTAATCCGCCCATTTCTTCTCCTCCTCCGGCTCTACCAGGACCTCCATGCATCAATGTCGGAAGTGGTGAACCATGACCTGTACTTTCTTTAGCATTATCTCTGTTCAATACATAAATTCTACCATGTTGAGATGCCATCTTCCAGGAAGTTTCTGCAACGAATTGATCATCATGAGAAACGATAGAACCCACCAAACTTCCTTTTCCTCTTTTTGCCAATGCTGCAGCTTCTTCAGCATCTTTGTAAGGCATCAAAGTAGAAACAGGCCCAAAAGCTTCTACATCATGAGAGATGTTTTTTTCAAATGGTTTATCATTCAGGAATAACTTAGGACTCATGAAAGAACCTTTTTCATAATCAGCATCTATCAGCTCGTGTTTTCCATCATAAACAAGTTCAGTTTCAGTTTTAAGAATGTTTACTTTTCTAAGCACTTCTTCATATTGTTGTTTTCCTACTAAGGATCCCATTCTGGTTTCTCTGCTTAGAGGATTTCCAATTTTAGTTTGATCTAAAGCTTTAGACAATGCGTTTTGAACATCGCCTATTAAATGCTCAGGAACAATAATTCTTCTGATCGCCGTACATTTCTGACCTGCTTTGGTCGTCATTTCATTACGTACCTCTTTAATGAATAAATCAAATTCCGGTGTTCCTGGTTTTGCATCTAATCCAAGAATTGAACAGTTTAAAGAATCTGCTTCCATATTGAAACGCACTGCATTTCCGGAAACCGAAGGCAAAGCTTTTAGTTTTCTACCAGTTGTTGCAGAACCTGTAAATAATACAGAATCTCCGTCCTGAACATAATCCAGAATATTTCCTGGCTCTCCACAAACCAATTGGACAGCACCTTCCGGAAGAACACCACTTTCAATCATATCTTGAAATACAGCATTCGTTAAATAAGATCCAAAAGGAGATGGTTTCACGATAGAAGGAACTCCAGCCAATAGTGAAGTTGATAATTTTTCCAACATCCCCCAAACCGGGAAGTTATAAGCATTGATCTGCACAGATACCCCTTCACTTGGAGTCAAAATATGAGTTCCCAGATGAGTTCCGTTAGCTGAAATTTTCTGCGTATCTCCGTCTACCCAAAAAGGTGTATTAGGAAGCATTCTTTTTGCTAATCCGGAATACGTGAAGAAAGTACCAAAACCACCTTCAATATCTACCCAAGAGTCAACATGAGTCGCTCCAGTTTTATATGATAAATCGTAATATTTTTTCTTTCTTTCCAACAGATATAATGCTACTTTCTTCAGCATTTCTCCACGATCATAGAAAGTCATAGAGGATAAGTTTTTGTATCCTACTGTTCGCCCGAAATCAAGAGCCTGCTCAAAATTAAGGCCTTCTGTATCTGAAACAGCTACCTGTTCACCTGTAACAGCATTATAAAGTGGAATACCGATTCCGGTTCCTTCTACCCATTCTCCGTAGATATAATTCTTTAATTTTTCCATAATTTAAAACAGAGTTTACTGTAAATATAGATTTTGTCTTATTTATTTTATGATATATATTTTCTTATCAGGAATACTGATCATGATCTTTTTCCCAATCCATTCAATACCTGTTATACCTTCGTATATGAGTCCGTCTACAAAAAAGTATCTTTTTCATGATAAAAATAGTTTGATTATTGATGTCTATTCAATTTAAAAAGTTTCATTATTAATAGATAACCCGCCAATAAAATAATTGTAATGTCTAAAATTAAAAACAATGAGTTAATAATCGAATACGTAAAATCTATAGCTCTAAGTCTTTCAATCATTTCATTAGAATCTGCATGTTCTAAAGCATCAGAAATACCAATTGATTCTTTTATGAAACAAAATCCTAAAATATTGATTGCAATAAATACTATCAATAGTAAAGGCCAATATCTTTTCAAGGCATTTATCATTTTTCAATTGAACTATTTTGGCTCCTGATAAGGAAACAATTTTACCAAGCCTTCATATAAACTTCTATGTAAGATCGTCGCATGATTATCTCCTTCCATCATTTTATATTCTACTGTCCAATTCTTCTTGCCAGAATTATTAAGAATATCATAAAAAGTTTCTGCATCTTTTACCATGACAGGATGCTCCCCCTTACCTACAGAAACATAAACAAATTTCTTTGTATCTGTTGATTTACCAAGTAATTCCTTTGCCTGCTTTAAAAGACTTTCATCATCCCACCATAAGCTCGGGCTGATGATAAAATAATTAGTAAACATTTCCGGCTTTTTAAGCAAAATTTCTGTTGCAAGAAGCCCTCCCAATGATTGTCCAAATAAATAAGTATCTGTTACTTTATACTGACTTTCTACAAAAGGTTTCAATTCCTTTTCAAGAAAGCTGATAAATTTATCAGAATGCCCCGTCGTCGGATAATCTTTCTGCAGATCTTTTAAATCCGTATGAAAGGTAAAATCTCTCTTGCGATCTACATTAGCAACCCCGATCACAATAGTCTCAGGCATCGAATACATTTGATTAAAAAACTGAACCAATCCTGAAACATGTATGAAATCTTCTTTTATACTTCCATCCAGTAAATAAATAACAGGATAAGATTTTGTTTTATCAAAATTACCTGGCAGGTAAATATTCAACGTTCGTTCTTCATTTAGAACTTTAGATTTAAAAGTTCTTATTTCTCCAATAGTAAGAGGTTTTACTGATGTATTTTGTGCTAAAACCACAAATTTCAAACTTAATAAAACGCTGCATACAACGAGAATTTTCTTTATCATAATAAATTGAATTGGATTAATTATTTAATATCTGCCCAAATACTGTAATCAACAATTTTGGTTGGGATCTGCTCTACAAATCCTGAAAAAGGTTCACAAGGTAAAATAGCTTCCTTTCCTTCTCTTGCCAATTCCTGATATAATTTTGTTCCTTGGGTTTTCCAATGGATCATATCATCAGAAACATCACGGATAATTTTCGCGGGACTTCCTACAATTAATTTTCTTGGTTCGCTTCTAAAATTAGCAGGTATGAAAGCCAAGGCACCAATAATGCATTCTTCACCAATTACGGCTTTATCCATTACAACAGCATTCATTCCTACTAAACAGTTTTTTCCAATGTGTCCGGAATGAATGATTGCCCCATGTCCAATATGCGCTGATTCTTCTAAAATCGTTTCAATATTAGGAAATACATGGAGGGTACAGTTTTCCTGAACATTAGCACCGTCTTTTATAATGATTTTACCCCAATCCCCGCGAATAACTGCGTTGGGACCGATGTAAACTTCTTCGCCTATCTCTACATTACCAATAATCACCGCTTGCGGATGAATATAAGCTGAAGGCTTTATAACCGGACGAATTCCGTGATATGAGTAGATGTTCATGATTCTTAATTAATTTAACAATGTATCAGTTTACCAATATACCAATGAGATGCTTCGGCTACGCTCAGCATGACAGAAGGTTACTAGATTCTTACATTTTTTCAATAACCATTGCGTATCCTTGTCCGACACCAATACAAAGGGTACACAACGCATACTTTTTATCTTGCTTCTGAAGTTCCATCGCTGCAGAACCTATAATTCTTGCTCCTGAAACTCCAAGCGGGTGGCCAATAGCAATAGCTCCTCCATTTGGATTCACTCTTGAATCGTCATCTTTTAATCCTAAGCTTCTTGTTACGGCCAAAGCTTGTGCTGCAAAGGCTTCGTTCAATTCAATGACATCCATATCATCCAATGAAAGATTTAATCTTTTCAATAATTTTTGAGTAGCCTCTACAGGACCTATCCCCATAATTCTTGGCTCAACACCAGCAACGGCAGATCCCAAGATTTTTGCTTTTGGTTTTAAACCATATTTTTTAACAGCTTCTTCACTTGCTAAAATAAGTGCTGCTGCACCATCATTCATTCCAGAGGCATTTCCTGCAGTTACTGTACCTTCCTTTCTAAAAGCCGGACGAAGTTTTCCAAGCCCCTCCATAGAAGAAGTTGGTTTGATGAATTCATCTTTATCAAAAATTTTCGGTTCTCCTTTTTTCTGAGGAATTTCTACTTTCACAATTTCTTCTGCCAATCTTCCGCTCTCTTGAGCTTTTGTTGCCTTTTGTTGAGACCACAATGCAAATGTGTCCTGATCTTCTCTGTTGATCTGATGAAGGTCCGCTAAATTTTCAGCAGTATCACCCATTCCATCTACGCCGTACAGCTCTTTCATTCTAGGGTTTATAAAACGCCATCCGAAAGTAGTATCAAACATTTGACTATCTCTTCCGAAAGCTGCACCTGGTTTTGACATTACATATGGAGAACGGGTCATATGCTCCACTCCACCTGCTATATAAATTTCACCTTCACCAGCTGCAATTGATCTGAATGCATTAGCAACCGCAGACATTCCTGAAGCACACAGCCTGTTGACTGTCTCTCCTCCAATTTTATAAGGAAGTCCAGCCAACAAAAGTCCCATTCTGGCCACGTTACGATTATCTTCCCCAGCCTGATTTGCACATCCAAAAATAACATCTTCAATTTCTTCTACCGGAACTTCAGGATTTCTTGCTACAATTTCTTTGATAACAATTGCTGCTAAATCATCAGCTCTTACTTCTGATAGTCCTCCCTGTAATTTTGAAATTGGAGTTCTGATATAATCTATGATGTATACGTTATTCATATTATTTTAATTTATCAATTTAACAATGTAACAATTTGGCAATATTAAATTGATTGGTTTTTATTTAGGTTTTTGTTTAGGCTTGTACTTAATATTTTATAAATAATTTTCCCTAATTCAACAATTTGATGTTCTAACTTTTCATCAAACGGATAGTTTTTGGAATGTTTACACAAATACAGCCAATATTTGGTCTCTTCTAATTCTTTGGCTGAAATCTTAATTTTGTGAATAAAATCATTTTTACTGTGAGGATTTTGGGCTTCAAATGCATTTGCCCCAATACTTGTTCCGGAACGCAATAGTTGTTTCGCAATAACAAATTTTCTTTTTTCTTCTAACAGCTCACAGAATTCAATAATATCTAATGAAAATTGAACAGTCTTCTGGATCAATGGATTATTTTCAAAATTTATCATCAGCTTAAAATTACGTTGATATTTATATTGTTACATAGCTAAATTGATACTTTGGTAAATTGATAAATTATAATTCTACTACTTTTTTTCCAATTTTATAAACTGTTCCGGTAAATTTAGCAATCAGCTCTTCATTTTGATTCGTGATTACAATATCGTAGATCGCTGTTTTTCTGGTATTATTCACTAATTTACTTTCGGCTCTGAAGACATCACCTTCTTTTCCTGCTTTGGTAAAATTGATGATACAATTTAATGCTACCGCAGCATCTCCGGAACTGTTGGATGAGAAAGCTAATGCAGAATCTGCAAAAGCAAATGTAACTCCTCCGTGAACCGTTTTTAACCCATTAATCATATCTTTCTTGATGGGCATTTCTAGTAAACAATAATTTTCTTTTACTTCAATCATTTTGATATTCATCCACTGGGAGAAATAATCCTGATCGAACATATAATCGACAACTTGTTTCGGCGTCATTTATTATTTTTTAATGTATTACTTTTATTTATCAGATCGATAAGATAGTATATCACAAAAATCCCTAAGAAATACAATGAATATAGTTTCCAATTTAAATTTTCGTAAGAAGAAATTTGAGATTCTTTACTATCAGGCATCTTTATGAGGATAAACATAAAAGTCATAAAAAAAGCAACAGCAGTACATTTTATGATTCTTTTTTTATAAATGTTCATTTTAAAGATGTATTAAATTAATTTCTTTAGCAATGGGCTTTGTCTGTATCTTTCTTCCTGATATTCCTGATAGAGATCTTGTAAGGTTTCAGAAATTTTTGAATATCCTATTTCTTTCCCCCAGCTTAACAATCCCTTCGGATAATTTACACCTTTTTGCATTGCTAATTCGATGTCCTCATCATTGGCAACTCCTAATCTTTTTGCTTCTACTGCTTCGTTAATAAGCATCGAGATGATTCTAAGAAATATTTGTTGGTATAAAGTTTCATCCTTCTGAGCAACAGGATTTTCAGCACCTTCACTATAATCGAAGAAACCTTTTCCGGTTTTTCTACCATGAAGTTTAGCCTCAGACATACGTTGCTGCAATAAAGAAGGTTTGTATTTAGGATCATTGAAATAATCCTTATAAACTGTAGTTGTAACAGAGAAATTCACATCAACTCCAATGAGATCCATCAATTCAAAAGGTCCCATTTTAAAGCTCCCCAATGTTCTCATCGCATCATCTACCTGTTCCGGTGTAGCTATGTTTTCCTCAACAATTCTTAATCCCTCGCCATAATAAGGACGGGCAATTCTGTTCACAATAAATCCTGGAATATCTTTAGCAATTACAGGAACTTTTCCCCATTCTTTCATGAGTTTGTACATTTTCTCTGCTAAAGATTTTTCAGTTAATAAAGAAGGAATAATTTCAACCAAAGGCATTAATGGTGCTGGATTGAAAAAATGGATCCCAATGAAACGTTCCGGTTTCTTTAATTCCGAACCAAGAGAGGTAATGGAAATAGATGATGTATTGGAACTGATCACACAGTTTTCAGAAACATGATTTTCTAATTCTGTGAAAACTTTGGTTTTAATTTCTTTGTTTTCAATAATGGCTTCAATGACTAATTCACAGTCTTTGAAATCTTTTAATTCTGTAGCGATAGAAATATTGGCTAAAATTTCAGTCATCTTTTCTCCTGAAATTTTCTGTTTATCCACCAGTTTGGTTAATGTTTTTTCCAAACCTACGGTTGCCGTTTCTATTTGTTTTGGATTGGCATCATATACCCAAACTTTGCATCCGTTCGTTGCGGCTACTTGTGCGATGCCTATTCCCATAGTTCCGGCACCAATAATTCCTACATTCATATTTTAAATTTGAAAATTTGAAAATGAGTTAATTTGAAAATTATTTAAATTTTGACGTAGAAATAATTTTATTAATAATTAATATAATTTCTTTTAAACTTGAAAGTAATTTCTCATCAGGAGAATTTAAATACTCTGACTGTAGACATAACAAAAGCCAATATTCTGTTTCATCTGCTTCTTTGGCTGCAATTTTTATTTTATGAATAAAATCAGCCTTGCTTTCTGCATTCTGAGCTTCTCTTACATTGGCTCCGATCGAAGTTCCTGATTTAAAAATTTGATTTGCTAACGAGTATTTATTAATCTTATACAGACTTTCCGAAAATTCAATAATATGTAATGCAAATTCGAAAGTCTTGTTTACGATAATATTTTCTCTGTCATTCCTCATTTTCAAATTTTCAAATTAACTCATTTCCAAATTGATTATCTTCCTTTATAATTAGGTTTTCTTTTCTGTAAAAAGGCATTTACACCTTCAATGAAATCTTCAGTTTCTGCTGCCTCCTGCTGTAGATCACCTTCTAACTCAAGCTGCTCTTTCAATGTATTGTTGTATGATTGAGCAAAAGCTTTTTTAGTTAATTTTATAGCTGCCGTTGGCATATTCGCCATTCTTTCTAAGATCTCCATTGACTTTGGAACGAACTCCTCTTCTGTGAAAACTTCAGCCACTAATCCATGGCTTTTTGATTCTTCTGCGGATAGTTTTTTTCCTGTAAAAGCCAAATAGTTTGCTAACTGTCTTCCTAATAATTTAGGCAAGAAGTAAGTTCCACCTGTATCAGGAATTAATCCAATATTTGAAAATGCCTGAGCAAAATAAGATTTATCAACGGCTAAAACAAAATCACAAATCAATGCTAACATAGCACCAGCCCCTACTGCAGGACCATTTACTAAAGCAACAACAGGTTTCCTGCAATGCGTAATTTCCGTCACCAAAGGATTATAATAATCCACTACAATTTTTCTAATGATATCATTATCATGATGCTCATTACCTTGCACGAACGCATCATCTAAATTTTGTCCGGAGCAAAATGCTCTTCCTCTTCCGGAAATTGCCACACATCTTACTGTGTCATCATTATTACAATCGCTAATAAAATCTTTTAAATCTGATAAAGATGGCTTAGTAAGAGCATTCATCGTTTCCGGTTGATTCAGGTAAGCTATTTTGAGTTTCCCATCAAAATGCGTTTCAATATCAAGTTGTGTATACATGATTTTAAATTTAAAAATTAAATGATTAGATAATTACATTGCCCTAATTTAACAATATTAAATAACCTAGCAATGTAGAATAATGCACAATCAGACAGTTTAACAATGTAACAAATAAATTACTATTAAACCGGCCGATTAATCAATGGCATTTAAAATAATCAAAGGGTTCCAAACAGTCCAGGCATTGATAAGAAGCCTTACATAATGTAGACCCAAACCTGCTGATCTGCTTTGAATTCATAGAACCACAACGTGGACATTTTTTTGGTTTCCCAATATGATGTTCATCCGCTCCTTTTTCGGGAGGTGTAATTCCATAAACACGAAGTTTTTCTCTCGCTTCATCAGTCAACCAGTCTGTTGTCCAAATCGGAAACATTTTGGTTACTACTTTTGCATCCCAACCATTCTCCTTCATGATCTTCATAATATCTTCCTCGATCGTAAACATGGCAGGACAGGCAGAATAAGTTGGCGTAATAGTCACCTCAACAGAGTTCTCACTGGTAACTATCGCTTCTCTCACAATACCTAGTTCCACAATATTAATCACAGGAATTTCCGGATCGGGAACCATTTCTAATATTTCTAAAGGGCTTTTCATTTATTAATTTGAGAATTAAAAAATTTGAAAATTTAAAGCAGTTCACCATTTTCAAATTCACTCATTCTTTTTTACCAGGTACATCCAGGATAAGCTCTTTGCATATATTGTAATTCGCAAAGAATGAATCCAAAATATTCTGTATGATATCCTGTTCTTGATTTTGGCTGCATAAAATGATCTTTAGGATATTCTAAACCAAAATCCTGAAAATCTTTTTCTGTAATCGCAACAAACTGATTGTATAATTCGTCTGCATTCGGAACAATGTTTAAGGCTATTAAATCATCCTCTCCTTCCACTTTCGCAAATAGACCTTTTGTGTATTCCCAGATATTTTCAATTGCTTTTACTAAACGTGCTTTACTTTCTTCTGTTCCCTGTGCAAAAATCTTCATCCACGAAGCAGCATGGGTGTAGTGATATCTAACTTCTTTAAAAGATTTCTGAGCAATTGCTGAAAGTTCTTCATCCGTAGAGTTTGATAATGCTTCATACATCAGTTTCTGATACACAGCAAAAGCATATACTTTAAGAATTGTTTGTGCATAGTCTTCATTAGGAAGTTCCGTTAGATGCGCATTGAGATATTCATGCTCGTATCTTAAAAATGCTAAATCATCTTCACTCTTGCCATTATCAGCAACTCTTGATGCATATACATAAAAGTTATTAGCCTGACCTAATTCATCCAAAGCGATGTTTGTCAATGCAATATCCTCTTCCAAATACGGACCTTCACCACACCATGCAGACAATCTTTGTCCCATAATGAAGCTATCATCCGCTAATTTTAATAAATAATTATATAATGAATTCATTGTTTAATAGATTTCAGATTTCAGACACTAGATTTCAGATGTTGACATTAAGTCTGGGGTCTGATATCTCATATCTTCAAATCTATATTAATTACATATTTTTTACATCATTAGGAATATCATAGAAAGTTGGGTGACGGTATAATTTGTCGTCAGCAGGATCAAAAAAAGATTCCTGATCTACCCCTTCTGAAGTCACTATATATTTGCTTGGAACTACCCAAACAGAAGTTCCTTCTTTTCTTCTTGTATAAACGTCTCTTGCATTTTGCAAAGCCATTTCTGCTGTTGGTGCCTGTACAATTCCGGCGTGTTTGTGAGATAAACCTGGTTTAGTCTGAATAAACACTTCCCACATATCTAAATTTGCCATAGTCAAATTTTAATTTAACAATGTATCAGTGTAACAGCTTACCAATAAAATTCTTCGCTTTGCTCAGAATGATAAAATTGATTGTTACATTTTTACATTGGTATATTGTTACATTATTATATTACTTCTTTTTGTTGTTTCGCTGCAAAAGCTGCTGCCGCTTCTTTTACCCAAAGATTTTCCTGCTGCGCTTTCACTTTCGTTTGCAGTCTTTTCTTGTTACAAGGGCCATTTCCTTTTAGGATCGCCATGAATTCATCCCAAGGAAGTTCACCAAAATCATAGTGACCTCTTTCTTCGTTCCATTTCAAATCTTTATCCGGAACTGTTAAGCCCAGGAATTCAGCTTGAGAAACGGTAACGTCGATAAATCTTTGACGAAGACTGTCATTACTTTCGCGCTTTACTCTATAGTTCATTGAAATTTTAGAGTTTGGCGAGCTGTCGTCATTAGGTCCGAACATCATTAAAGCCGGCCACCAGAAACGATCTAAAGAAGCCTGAGCCATTTCTTTCTGTTGTTTTGTTCCACGGCAAAGAGCCATCAGAATTTCATATCCTTGTCTTTGATGGAAAGATTCTTCTTTACAGATTTTCACCATCGCTCTTGAATAAGGGCCATAAGAATTCCCCATCAACATAACCTGGTTCATAATGGCAGCACCATCTACTAACCAACCAATTGCTCCGATATCAGCCCAACTTAAGGTAGGATAATTGAAAATGCTTGAATATTTTGCTTTTCCTTCAAGCATATCATCATAAGTAGCATCTCTGTCAGCTCTAATGGTTCCATTTCCTAAAGTTTCAGTTGCTGAATAAAGGTACAAACCATGCCCTGCCTCATCCTGAACTTTAGCCAACAAAGCCATTTTTCTTCTTAATGAAGGAGCTCTGGAGATCCAGTTAGCTTCAGGCAACATTCCAACAATTTCAGAATGTGCATGCTGTGAAATCTGACGAACCAATAATTTTCTGTAATCATCTGGCATTACATCTTTTGGTTCTACTTTATTCTCTTCGTGAACGTATTGAACAAATTTTTCTAAGTCCATAATTTTCAATTTAGCAGTGTATCAGTTTAACAATGTACCAATGATTGTTACATTGGTAAATTATTACATTGTTACATTAATTTTTAAACGTCGTAATTAAGCATCACCACATTGGTTGTTGGGTGACATTGGCAAGTAAGAACAAATCCTCTTGCTACCTCGTCTTCAGTAAGCGCAAAATTTTTCTCCATGAAAACTTCACCTTCTAAAACTTCCGCTTTACATGTACAACAAACTCCTCCTTTACAAGCGAAAGGTACCGGAAGATTGTCTTTCAATGCTTTATCTAAGATACTCTCTTTTTTAGAATTAAGGTGAAACGAATATTCATCATCATCAATAATGACCGTTACCATACTTTCTATATTGGCAATAGCTTTAAATTCATCACTCATTTCCTCAGAGTTTTCATCATCCGGAGCTGTGAAGTATTCAAATAATACCTGAATAGCGGGTACCTTTTTATCTTTCTTTAAATAATCAGAAATCCCCTTGATCATTTCCGCAGGTCCACAAATGAAATAAGTAGCCTCTTTAACATCAATATCAGCATATCTTTCGAATAAGTGATCCAGCTTTTCAGGAGAAATCCTCCCTTCAAAAATAGGATCTTCGTGTTTTTCACGACTTACAAGATAAACTACATTCAGTCTTCCTTTGAAATACTCAACCAATTTATCGATTTCGCCTTTTTTCATCACATGGTTCATGCTTCTGTTGCTATAAAACAGATAAGCTTTGCTATCAGGCTCCTGATAAAGACTTTCTTTAATATTGGAAAGCACCGGACTGATTCCACTTCCCGCAGCTAAACCAACATATGTTTTAGTATTCGTTGGATGGTAACTCGTGTTGAAGCCCCCCATCGGTGGCATCACTTCCAGAAGTTCATCCATATGAAGATGTTCATTAAAATATCCTGAAACTTTTCCGCCTTCTAAAAGCTTTACCAATACTTCTAATGTATTGCTTTTTTCACTTGGAGCATTGCAGATAGAATAAGAACGTCTCTCCTCATTTCCGTCGATCATCATTCGGAAGTTAAGATATTGTCCTTGCTTAAACCTGAATTTATCTTTTAGCTCATCAGGAATTTCCACTGCTACATTTACAGCTTCATCGGTATCTTTCTGAACCTTTACAGTTTTTAGTTTATAAAATGAATTCATTTTTTCTTAAGTATTCTATTAATTTTTCCACCCTCGCATTTCGGCAAGCTGTCTTGAGCATGAATTTTCACTTTTGTGGTTATTCCTACTCGTTTTTTTATTTCGTTTTCTATATTCTTTCCAAAATTCCCGACAAAAATAGCATAATCATCGGTATTTATATCAAGTTGTTGAGAAATAACAAAATCATTATCAATTTCTAAGTCTATATCTAATGCTACACACATTTGTTCTTTTTCGATGGGTGTCAGATAATAATTCGGAACCACCCCCTGTACATGTGAAAAGGCTTCTTCTATCTGGCTTGGATATACATTTACACCTCTTACGATCAACATGTCATCAGCTCTTCCAAGCAAAGGCTTCATTTTCACCATTGTCCTTTTCCCTTTTTCATCATAGTAAAGACTTGTAATATCATTCGTCCAATATCTTAAAAGAGGCATTGCTTTTTTCGTTAAGGTGGTAATGACCAAAACTCCCTCCTCTCCAAAAGGAACTGGTTCTTTTGTAATAGGATCTAAAATTTCAGGATAAAAGTGATCTTCCCAAATGTAAGATCCTCCTTTCTCTTCGAAATCTTCCATAGATACCCCAGGTCCTATAATTTCGCTCAGTCCATAAATATTAGTTGCATGAACTCCCAGTCTTTCTTCAATATGATGTCTTATAATTTCGGTCCAGGGTTCTGATCCCAGAACAGCATATTTTAAACTGATTTCATCAGCCGAGATTCCTCTTTTAGCAAATTCATCAGCGATTGTCAAAGCATATGATGGCGAACAACAAATTACCTCAGGTTTAAAATCCATAATTAAATCCACCTGCCTCGTTGTCATCCCGCCCGAAATAGGAAGAACACTCATTCCTAATTTTTCAGCTCCATAATGAAGACCTAATCCACCTGTAAAAATCCCATAACCATAAGCATTGTGCAATTGCATTCCAGGTTTAGCACCAGCTGCGTTCAGTGATCTTGCAACCACTTCACTGAAAAGGTCAACATCTTCTTTAGTGTATCCTACTACAGTAGGCTTTCCAGTGGTTCCGCTCGAGCAATGAATTCTTTGCAACTCATCCTTCGGAACAGTAAATAATCCAAAAGGATAATGATCTCTTAAATCTTGCTTGTAAGTAATAGGTAATTTTGAAATATCTTCAATCGACCTTATTTCCTGAGGAGATATTCCTATTTCATTAAATTTTCTTTTGTAAAAATCCGATCTACCCTCTAGATAAGTGACCAACTTTATCAATCTTTCAGATTGGAGCTGTCTCAATTGGTCGAGTTTTAAATATTCAACTTCAAAATCCATAAAACTAACTAACATTTGTTAGGTGTAAATTTAAAAAGATTTTAGAAGCTGACAAAATTTTTATGACATTCGTTATATTTTGAATCGTTCTAAATAACGACGATGTAAAAATGGATTATCTTTTTTGATTTCCCAGGAGGCCAAAGAGTATCTTATTCCTGATCTCATCAGTAATTTCTGTGGTAGATTCTGTATTTTTTTTAAACCAGAAATAAGAATTATTTAAAGTATGAAGAATGAATCTCGTGGTAAAAACAGATGATTTTAATTCCCAGTTTTCAGCTTCATAGATTGCTGAAATGAGTTGCTCTACTTCTTGCTGATATTTCTTTCGTAATTCTACGAACTCAGGAAGCCTGTCTTCAAGGTGTTTCCATTCATTAGAATAAATGTGGGTAACATCAGGATTTTTAAGGACAACGGATAAGTGTTTATCAATAAATAAATTGAGCTTATCTTTTGGATTAATGTCTGTATTCAACACTTCCTGAAGCTCTACAAAGAAATCCTGTGCAATTCCAAAACAGATCCATTCAAGAATTTCTTCTTTAGACCGGATATGTGCATATAAAGAAGCTGCCTTTATATTCAATTGAGTGGCTAAGTCCCTTACAGAGCTGCCCATATAACCTTTCTCTTTGAAAAGCTGAACGGCTTCGTCTAATATTTTCCTTTGTTTTTCTTTAAGCTCCATCAGTAAAATACAAAAGTAACTTTTTTGAATCAAATTGAAGTTTTTTGCTGTACAAAAGTTTCAGATAGTAATTTTAATCATAGTTAAAATGATAAAGAATGTCAAAATTTACAATTGATTTTTTAAAAATGGAAATTTTGTCTAGCTATTTCAATCTCAAAATATAATATTCGGAAATTTTGTCCAATTATTTTATAAATTCAACAATTGAACACTTTTTGCGATATGGTACTCGAATTAAATGATTAAAATTAGATCAAGGACATCAGACTTTAGATATAGATTTTAAAATTTATTTTAATTCAAGGTCTTATGGTCTGAAATCTGATGTCTGAAATCTAAATTACTTAAGTCAACCTCAAAAAATATAAAATATGAATTTAAATCAATATACTGTAAAATCACAAGAAGCCATCCAGGCGGCACAACAAGTTGCCATGGAATTGGGTAATCAAAGCATAGAACCTCAACATCTTCTGGAAGGGATCTTCCAGGTGGATGAAAATATATCCCCTTTCTTATTAAAAAAATCTGAAGCAGATGCTAATCTGGTAAGAGAACGCAATCGTGAAAATTTAGAAAAACAACCTAAAGTTCAAGGTGGTAATATCTATCTTTCCCAATCTGCCAATAAGGTTTTATTGGACGCACCTAATATTGCAAAAAAAATGGGTGATGAATTCGTAACGATTGAACATCTGTGGTTATCTCTTTTAGAAACAAATTCTGAGGTTTCTAAAATGCTAAAAGATATGGGTGTTACCAAAAGCCTGTTGGAGGGAGCAATTAAAGAATTAAGAAAAGGAAGTAAAGCAAGCTCTGCAAGTTCGGAAGAAACTTATCAATCCTTAAATAAATATGCTAAAAATTTCAACGAATTAGCAGCTGAAGGAAAACTGGATCCTGTAATTGGGCGTGATGAAGAAATTCGTCGAGTGTTACAAATCCTTTCCAGAAGAACTAAAAACAATCCGATCCTGATTGGTGAGCCCGGCGTTGGTAAAACAGCCATTGCAGAAGGGATTGCTCACCGTATTATCTCCGGAGATATTCCTGAAAACCTAATGGATAAAACATTGTATTCATTGGATATGGGAGCCCTAATTGCCGGTGCAAAATATAAAGGAGAATTCGAAGAGCGTTTAAAATCTGTAGTAAATGAGGTAATAAAATCAGATGGACAGATTATTCTTTTCATTGACGAGATCCATACGTTGGTTGGAGCTGGAGGGGGAGAAGGTGCGATGGATGCAGCCAATATCTTAAAACCTGCTTTGGCAAGGGGTGAATTAAGAGCTATTGGTGCCACAACTTTAAATGAATATCAAAAATATTTCGAAAAAGACAAAGCACTTGAAAGACGTTTCCAGAAAGTTATGGTAGAAGAGCCGGATACGGAATCCGCTATCTCCATTCTTCGCGGGATTAAAGATAAATATGAAGCCCACCACAAAGTAAGGATTAAAGACGAAGCAATCATTGCTGCAGTTGAAATGTCTCAACGATATATTTCAGACAGATTCTTACCGGACAAGGCTATTGACCTTATTGATGAAGCTTCTGCAAAATTGAGAATGGAAATCAATTCAAAACCGGAAGAACTTGATGTACTGGATAGAAAATTGATGCAGATGGAAATTGAGTTGGCTGCTATCTCAAGAGAAGGCAACCAAACAAAAATAGACCATTTAAAAGAAGACATTGCAAAAATTTCCGAGGATAGAAATGAGATCAATGCTAAATGGCTGAAGGAAAAACAAAAAAGTGAAGATCTTACTCAGATCAAAAAAGATATAGAATCTCTGAAATTAGAAGCTGAAAGAGCTTCCAGAGCCGGAGACTATGCTAAAGTAGCAGAAATCCAATATGGAAAAATTAAAGAGAAAGAAGATGCTTTGCAGAAAGTTGAATTGGAAATGCAAAATCATCAGAATGAATTGATCAAGGAGGAAGTAACCTCAGAAAATATTTCAGAAGTAATTGCAAAATGGACAGGAATTCCGGTTACAAAACTTTTACAATCTGAGAGAGAAAAATTATTACACCTTGAAACAGAACTTCATCATAGAGTTGTAGGTCAGGACGAAGCCATTCAAGCTGTAGCTGATGCTATCAGAAGAAACAGAGCCGGCTTAAGTGATGAGAAAAAACCAATTGGATCGTTTCTATTCTTAGGTACAACCGGTGTTGGTAAAACTGAATTAGCTAAAGCGTTGGCTGAGTTTTTATTCGACGATGAAAACAATATGACAAGAATTGATATGAGTGAATATCAGGAACGTCATTCTGTTTCCAGATTAGTGGGTGCTCCTCCGGGATATGTTGGATATGATGAAGGAGGACAATTAACAGAAGCTGTAAGAAGAAGACCTTATTCTGTAGTTCTTTTGGACGAAATTGAAAAAGCCCACCCTGATGTTTTCAATACTCTGTTACAAGTTTTGGATGACGGACGTTTAACTGACAATAAAGGCAGGGTTGTGAATTTTAAAAATTCAATTATCATCATGACTTCGAATTTAGGTTCACACTTGATTCAAGAGAATTTTGAGAATATTACAGAGGAAAATCAGGATGAGATTGTTGATAAAACAAAAGATGAAGTTTTTGATTTGTTGAAACAAACTTTGCGTCCTGAATTCTTAAACAGAATTGATGAAATAGTATTATTCCAGCCTTTAAAGAAAAAAGAAATTGGAAAAATCGTTCAGTATCAATTGAGAGGCTTTAATGATATGTTAGCGAAAAGAAATATCATTATGACTGCTACCCAGGACGCTGTAGATTATCTAATGAATAAGGGATATGATCCGGCTTTTGGAGCCAGACCTTTAAAAAGAGTAATTCAACAAGAGGTTTTGAATAAACTATCAAGAGAGATTCTTGCCGGAACTGTAAATGATGGTGACAGAATTACGTTGGATTATTTCGATGAAACAGGATTGGTCTTCAGACCATCAGAAAAATAAAGTAGTTTTTTTCATATATATTATTTTTGTAGTAAGTGCTGTAAACAAAATTTACAGCACTTATTTTTTTACTATTTAATAAGTCACTTAGTGAATACTTATTCATACATTTATCATTACCAAATTTTATAGTAATTAAAACAATGACCGTTATGAAAAAATTAAAAAGAAATGATTTGAAGAAAATCGTTGGAGCTGGTCCAGCTCCTATTTATTGTGATATCGCAGGGAATTGTCCTCCGGGTCTATGCTGTACTGCAGACAATACATGCAAAGATTTCAGAAAATATCCATGCGTATAAAATTAAAAAGGTGAGAACAAATTCCCACCTTTTCATTTATGTAATTCTGATTTACTTTATTTAAGTGCAGAAAGAGTATTAAGAGGATTTCCCGTCATATTTTTCATCTCATTTCCTCTAGGAAATGCTGTGAAATAAATACATTGATCTCCTCCTTTTCCTGTGCTCTTATTTTCAACACCTGAACTAAAACTATCTTGCCCAAAGTTAATTACAATATTAACATCACTTATTCCTTTTAATTGTGCTTGGTCTTTCACATACTGAAGATAACCTTTTAATACAGCAACACTATAAAAATACTGTCTTTTCACTTCTATCCCTTTCGAATCTAATACTTTTCCATTATTCTGACTGTAAGCATTGTATAAACGTGAAGCTGCATCATCTGTAATTACATAGTTTTTAAAATCTTTATCATATGTAGGTGCTACTTCTGCTGGAGGAAAAAGGTTCGCATGATTCAATGTCTCCATTCCATTGATCGGTGAAATACTATCATTTTCATTTTTATAGCACATTAAATACATGGTTTGATATCCCATATAATCTTCTTTTTGATGATTATCTATAATTCCATCTGTAGGATATTGCCCAAGATTAACACCAATTAAAGTTTCCTCTCCTACTTTCGAACCCACATAATCTACATATGCCTGTAAAACTTCTATTGGATAACTTACTTGCCTTGCATCTTCCCCAGACATTCCTTTAGCTAATCTTTGATTTGACAACAAAGCATAGTTATTAGCCAAGTATCCGTTCCCAAGTGCTTGAGCAGCCTTACTATCTATTAATCGGCTCTTATAGTTTAAAGAAACTATTTCATTTTTGGAAGCATCACTTTCGGTAGTATTATTACATGATTCAAATAATACCAACACTACTAAAAAGCTTAAAAAGCTCTTAAAAATTTTTGTTTTCAAAATATTTTTTTTCTTATAGTAAATATATAGATATAATAATTAATTATATTAATGAATAAATAAATTTAACTTAAAATTCAAAATAACTCTCATAAAACATTATTAATCCGGCACAAAAATTTTAAGCAAAACCAACATAATCACATAATAGAAAGAAAAAATGCACACTCCGTAGAATTACGGATAACAAATAGGAAAAATACCTGTCAATTAACTTAAAAATTTTCCGAGATTTGCAATACTAACTAACAATGTGTTTAAAAACTAACATTATGGAAACAAAACCTATCTTCGAAGGTGATGTTGAAACACTCAACATGCCCAACACCATGACTACCGCTTTTATTAAAGAACTTATTAACAATTATCGTAACAACCAACTAGAGGCAATTAATTCTAATCTTGAAGTGAATGATGCACATTCTATTTGGTTTGATTTGCCAAAATTAAAAAAATTCATTGTTGATATAGAAAATATGGCTAAAAAATCCAATCCAGCAACGACAGATAAGGATCTGGGTATTAGATTTTATTATGCAGCATATCCAAAATCTGAAAACTGGTCCATTATGGAAAATCATACTGTCCCAATAGAATATGCTGAAAGACATACTTTAGTAATGATTCCAACTCTGAAAAAAGAAGATGAAAATGGAGAACTACTTGATTATGATTTCAACCCACTTTCTCAGAATGGACAAGCTGTAGGAATGGCATTAAAATCCCGTAATGCAACAACTCCTATGGAAGAAGAGGGCATTGGACAAAACCACGGAAGCCTTTTCCCTCCTTCTGATCCAAAAGTTGAATTATTTTAAAATCAAAAAGCTAATATATACAACCGATAATGAGTGACTTTCAAAAAATTATGGCTGAAAGCATGTACTGGTGTGAAGGACTTGCAGCTATTGTTTCCCTTTTATATTACAATCGTGTAAAGGGACAACATTGGAAATACTTTGTCCTTTACCTAATTATCATTTTTCTCTGTGAATCCGTAGCAAAATGGGGAGAACCTTTCATCCATTTAAATAAACCTCATTTTTATAATTATTTTGTAATTCCATTCCAGTATATCTTTTTTTATTGGTTGTATGCATTTAAATCACTGGAAAATAAAAAATTATTTTACACATTATCAATAATATACCTATTATCATTTATACCTAGTGAATTGTTTTTCTCAGAAAGTAAAATTGTTTTTTCTCTAAACTATACTTTTGGTTGTCTCATCTTAATGGTACTTGTAATTATGGAATACTACAAGCAAGTTAATTCTTATTCCATTCTTAGCTTTAGTAGAAATAGAATGTTTTATATTAACTTAGGGGTAACCTTATTTTATATAGGAACGCTACCATTTTTAACATTTTTCTCACTCATAAGGAAGTATATTACAATTTGGGATATGTATTTCGTCTATTTCCAAATTTCTGGAGCTGTTATGTATATATTATTCTCAATTTCATTTATATGGGGAAAACAGAACTCTTAATAACGATTATTTTATTCAACATTTTCTTCGTATTGTTTGTTGCTGCAGTAATGGTGTACATTAGAAAATATAAGCAACGTAAAAAAGAATATTTAAATGAAATTGAAATAAAAAATGAGATTCATCAAAAAGAGCTTTTAGCTACGCAATTGGAGATTCAACAAGCAACTATGCAACAGATCGGACGTGAACTCCATGACAATATCGGGCAAAAGCTTACACTTGTAAGCCTTTATACCCAACAACTTTTGTATGAAAATAGAGTTACTGAAGTAAGTGAAAGAATAGAACAAGTTTCACAAATTATCAATCAGTCACTACAAGATTTAAGAAGTCTTTCAAAAACCTTGACTGATGACAACATCAACCAAAAAGAAATAGTCACTTTAATTCAGGAAGAAGTTGATAATACCAATGCTTTTAAAAAGTGTAAGGTAAGTTTTAAACATAATTTTAAACAGCTTGATCTAGGATTTGTACATAAGAATGTACTTTTAAGAATTACTCAGGAATTTATTCAAAACAGCATTAAGCACGCCAACTGTAAAAACATTTTTATAAACCTGGACACTTCAGACGAAGTACTTTGGGAGCTAAACATCAAAGATGATGGTATAGGATTTGACAGAAGTAATATAAAATCCAATGGTATTGGATTAACAAATATGAAAAACAGAGCCGAGATCATAGGGGCTCACTTCAGCCTCGAAAGTCTGAAAAACAAAGGAACTACCATCAATATTATTTTAAAAAAACAGCCATGAAAAAAACAATTGTTATCGTAGATGACCATGTCCTCATTGCAAAGGCACTGGAAGGCATTATTGATAATTTTAAAGATTTTGAAGTTATTTATGTCTGTGAAAACGGAAAAGATATGATTCAGAAATTTGAAAATAATAGTAAAATTCCTGATATTATCCTTCTTGATATAAGTATGCCTATTATGGATGGTTTCGAAACGGTATTATGGCTTAAAGAAAACCAACCTGATATTAAGGTAATGGCTTTAAGTATGCAGGGTGATGATAAAAGTGTCATCAAAATGATCAAAAATGGAGCAAAAGGCTACCTATTAAAAAATACACATCCAAAAGATCTTGAAACAGCTCTTGTAAAATTAAATACAGAAGGGTTTTTCTATCCAGAATGGGCATCACGCATTATATTTTCTAACCTAAACAATGAAAAAGAGTCGAAAGACACTGTCAGGATTTCTGATAGGGAAAAAGAATTCTTAAAATATACTGTGACAGAGCTTAGTTATAAGGAAATCGCAGATAAGATGTGTTGCAGCCCAAGAACTGTAGAAAGTTATAGAGATCAGCTTTGTGAAAAATTAGATTTGAAAACCCGTGTGGGTCTAGCTGTTTTTGCTATGAAAAATGGTTTTGATTAATTTCCTCAACTAAATTAATTATGGAAAATCCACCTTTTAGATACTAACTGTTCCTAAGACTAAAATCATGCTTAAGGGTAATTAAATCCATATTATTGTAAATATAAATCCTTTCTCAATCCGAGAAGGGATTTTATTTTCTATTTACATTTTAAAAATCAATCCATTAGTATTGTTAAAAAAATATTCATATTACTCACAAATAGTTAATAATAATTACATAAAATGCTATTATAACTTATTTTTTAAATTAAATCAATAAGACACCATTAATATCTTAAAAATAACTAATCTAATACGAATTATGCAATGAATAGCTTATTTAATTACATAATTACAATATAAAATCAACAACAAACATGGAAATTATAAAAATAACAAAAAGCCACCAAAGTACCTAAAACAACACGCAAATCAATAAAAATTACATCCTAAAATTAAATATTTCATTTGAAAAATACAGAAAACACTATCAAAATAAAAATTCACAACTTGCAAACTAATTCAAAATAATATAATTTCGTTTTTCCACAAGATATATAAATATTGAAATCAATGAAAAAACTATTATTTGGAATCCTTGCATTAGGATTCATGTCCGCATGTAACAGCGACAACGTTTCAAATCAAAGTGAAGATGCAACTAACAAGTCTGAATCTTCTTCTAATGTAACAGGAAAAAGATTTTGTCCTTCTGAGGAAATCAGAAAACAGGCTCTTCAAAACAATCCTGAGCTTAGACAAAGGTATGCCGACCTAGAGGCTAATACGGAAAAATTCATGAATGACCTTAAACTAGGTAAAGTCCTTGCAGATGGTACTGTTGAAATTCCTGTAGTGGTAAATGTATTATACAAAACTGCTGCGCAAAATGTATCAGATGCCAGAATTGCTGAACAAATTGCAGTTTTAAATGCTGATTACGGCGGAAGCAATAGTGATGTTTCAAAAATTCCAACAGAATTTCAATCTGTAAAAGCTGGTGATGTAAAAGTACGATTCAAACTATCTAATACAGTAAGAAAAGCTACTACTAAAACAAGCTGGACAGATAATGATGCAATGAAAAAAGCGTCTACAGGAGGTATTGACGCAACCAATCCTACAAATTATTTCAACATTTGGGTAGTAGGAAGCATGCCAACGAGTCAAGGGGAAATTCTTGGATATGCTACTTTTCCTGAATCAGCAGGGTTATGGAATGACGGAGTGGTTATCGCGGCTCCATATTTTGGAAAGACCGGAGCCACCTCTCCTTTCAACCTTGGAAGAACAGCAACTCATGAAGTGGGGCATTATTTAAATCTTAGACATATTTGGGGAGATGCAAATTGCGGAAATGACCTTGTAGCAGATACTCCTACACAAACTACTTCCAGCAGCGGTAAGCCAACTTACCCTCAATATAATACATGCAGTGGTACTTCAAGATCTATCATGTTCATGAATTATATGGATTACGTAGATGACGCTGCTATGTTTATGTTTTCTGCAGGACAAAAATCTAGAATGCAAGCCGTTGTTGCTTCTTCAGGATCAAGAGCTGGTTTAAGAGTTTATTAAAAAATTAAATTTATATTAAAAAAAATCCTTTCTCAGATTTGAGAAAGGATTTTTTTTATATTTTTGGTCCAGTTTAATTTAGACTACATAAAAAACACAAAAATGAATAAAATAGCATTGGCATTCTGCATGTTGCTAATGATATGCTTATATCAGGCGCAAGACACTATTCCATCTAAGAATGATCTTCAGCAAGCCATTTCAGAAACTCCAACTCTTCCAGAAAAAAAACTTTTTTTTAAGAAAGAATGGGTAAAAAAATCGATTGCTCCGACTTTACTTTTTACAGCATCTGCTGCCACATGGGGCGGACGGGAAAACATCCGTGAAATCAGGAACCGATACATCCCTAACTTTAAAGCAACTTTTGATGATTACCTTCAATATGCTCCGGCAGCCACTGTATATGGTTTAAAATTAGCAGGAGTGAAAGGGCGAAATAATATTGGCAGAGCTACTCTATCATATGGTACAAGTCTGGCGATCATGGCAATCCTCGTCAATTCTATAAAGTACACTTCAAAAGTTGAACGTCCAGATGCTTCTGCAAAAAATTCTTTCCCTTCAGGCCATGCTGCTATGGCTTTTACCAATGCTGGTTTTTTAGATAAAGAATATGGCCTTGTAAATCCTGCTTATAGTATAGGAGGTTATGGAGCTGCAACTCTTACAGGACTTGGAAGAAACCTGAACAATAGACATTGGATGCCTGATATTCTTGCAGGTGCAGGGATCGGGATCATCTCAACAGAATTAGGCTATTTCTTCATTGATAAAATTTATAAGAATAAAGGAGATAACTTAAGTTTACTTTCAAGGATAGAAAGCAATGGCAATCCTTCTTTTCTTTCTATAAAATTAGGATCAGCTTTAGCTACAACCAACTTTCTAAAAGAGTCTGAGCTGGATGATCATAAACAGGTAGGTTTTGAGGCAGGACTGGAAGGAGCTTACTTTTTCTCTAAAAAATGGGGAATCGGTGGAGACGTAAGCTTCAGCAGTTTTCCTATAAAACCAATACGATTAACCTTAGATGACGAACAGCACTATGAAAATTTTGATGTAACAACTCAATCTTTAGGATTTTTAAACTTTGGAATCGGCCCCTATTTCTCACATGATTTTTCAGAAAACTGGCAGCTAACATTGAAAGCAACAGCAGGCTATTCAACTCCGGCAAGTGGAAAAATATCTGTAAAAAGTGAACATATTGACGCACCCAACAACGAAATTGAATTAGCATCTTATAAGCCGTCAAATGCATTTAGATTAAATCTGGGAAGTGCGCTTACCTATAAATTCAATTCTGAATTAGGAATCACCGCCTATGCCGAATACAATCAGTTAAAATCTACAATGAATTATCAATTCAGTGACCTTGTAAAGGATGATGACGAAATGAACGAAATGTTCAATACTTCGTTTGCCAAAGAAAGAATTAAGTATATCACTATTGGATTAAGACTAACAGCTTATTTTTAGGAAGCAAAAAGCCTTCAGAATTCTGAAGGCTTTTCGTTTTATAAATTTTTTGAGTTATTTTCCGGTGTATAATCCATAAAAATACCGCCGTCTAATTTTACTGATTTCACTTTCTTCTTGATTGGCACTGTCAATGTTGTCTGCTTCTGATTTTTTTCCCACAGAGAAGGTGTAAAATGGAGATTTTCTACCGAAGCATCATCATAGGTTATCACTGCGTCAAATGGAGTTGCAAACCCTCCTACATTATCTACATTCACCGTAAGAAGACCATTATCCTGCAAAGCTTTTGTGATTTTCAGATCTATGTAATAATTAGAATAAAACCAGTTATTCCAGAACCACGTAAGATCTTTTCCAGATCCGGTATTCATAGAATTAAAATAATCCCACGGAATAGGATGTTTCCCATTCCAGTTATTCATATAATGGTGTAATGCTTTTTTGAACAAGTCATCTCCTAAATAATCTTTTAAGGCCAAATAAGATAATGACGCTTTCACATAAGAGTTATTTCCATATCCTAAACCACTCACCTGTGTACTCATTGTAATAATCGGCTGATCTTCCTCTGCTGATGGATCATTGATCCATCTTTTTACTCTGAAATTCTGGTAGAACTCTTTGGCTTTCGCTTCTCCATTTTCATCAATCCCGATCAGATATTCTAATGTTGTTGCCCAACCTTCATCCATAAAAGCATATCTGGTTTCATTAATCCCCATATAGAAAGGGAAATAAGTATGTGCTATCTCATGATCTGCGGTCAATCTTGCATCCTGAAAATCATCAGGAATACTTGTATCATTGATCATCATTGGGTATTCCATATCAGCATATCCCTGAACAGCTGTCATTACCGGAAAAGGATATTCTATTCCAGGCCAGTTTTTAGAAAACCAATCCAGATTATAGCGCATCCAATCTACATAATGTTCAAAGTCCTTAGCTCCTTCTTTGTAAGCAGCCTGAACACTTGCTCTTTTTGTTTTTAGCTGAACACTAGCTCCATCCCATACATAATGATTACTCAAAGCAAAACAAAAATCAGTGATATTATTTGCTTTGAACTTCCAGACATTCCATTTATTTTGTTTTGTTACTTTCCCGGATTTCATTTCTTCCTGAGTAGCAATATGGACTAATTGATCGCTTTTTAAAGATGATTTATATCTTTTTAAGTAGTTAGGTTGCAAAACCGCATCAGGATTCAGAAAATCTCCTGTTGCCCAAACTACGTAATTTTTGGGAGCAGTAATTGCAAAATTATAATCGTTGAAATCATTATAAAATTCCTGTCTGTCAGAATGTGGTAGCATATCCCAGCCATTATAATCATCGTATACTGAAATCCTTGGGAATGAATAAGCTACATAGAACGTTTCAGAATCGATCTGACCTTCTCTTCCACTCTTAACAGAAAGCGGATATTCCCACTCTATTTTAATTTCTGATTTTGATTTTGATTTTAAAACTGCTTGTAGCTTAACGCTTGCTACAGTTCCCCAATCATCACTATTTACACTGTACTTTTGACCATTGACAATAAAAGATTTGATATGCAAACCAGAGGTTAAAAAATCCTTTGAGACTACTCCCGATCTGGGAGCTTCCGGTTTATGAAGATTATTGACAAATCTTATGGCTAATGAGTTTAAATCATTCGGGCTGTTATTTGTGTAGGTGATTGTTTCTTTTCCTGAAACTATTTTTGTGTTGGCATCTACTTTTACTTCAACATTGTATATCCCTTTGTTCTGCCAGTAATTTTTACCTGGAGCTCCCGAAATATCCCGCGTTCCATTTTCATATGCTTTTTTTATATTTCTCGGCATGTATAGTTCTTGTCCTGATAAATAGTGCATTGAAGCAACCATTAACCATCCAAAAAGCAATCTCTTCATATGTAATTTTTAAAAATAAGTCTCAAAATTAGGTAAAATGTAACAGAGAAATATAATTAATCATACCTTAGATACTGATATTAGGAAACTTTAACGTATATTTTTTACATCCTTCCTTGTTCGTCTGCTTTTTTAATGGTTTTAGCATTTTTCACTGACTGGTTTCCAAAATTATACTTCAATGAAATTGAAAAACTTTGAGCATCGCGATAATCCCGATAATAATTATCCTGATTGGCATATTTTGTACTGACCTTTTCTCCTGAAGTTCTGAAAATATCATTAAATAAAAGGCTTGCCTCTAATTTTTTATTTAAGAACTTTTTATTCATCACCAAATAAGTAGATGATGAACTGGATACCCTAAAAGTCCCTTGTACCGATGGTGAATTATACTGGTGTCCAACTTCTATTTTCCAATCACTTTTTTTATCTAACGTAAAACTGGTTGAAACATCGGAAACCCAATTCCAGATCTTATTGTTATATAAAATACCGTCAACACCAATAAAATAATTCTCATTATGTTCGACATTTTCAGAAATACTAAAACTCCACCAAGGTTTGATTTGCAGGTTTTTATAGAGACTCAATCCATATGCCTGAGCTTTTTCAATATTTGTAAAATGGTAAATCACATTATTATTACTAGGCTCCTGAAATGAAATCTCCATAGAAGGAAAAATTTCCTTTCTATAATACAGATCAAGGCTCCATTCTTTCCAGGTATAGTTGAAATTAAGATTATGCACAATAGTTGCCTTAAGTTCCGGATCTCCCTGGAAATATGAAAATAAATTGAAATAAGATTTAGCCGGGTTTAGCCAGGAATAAGAAGGCCTTGAAATTCTCTTTCCATATGACAAACCAAATTGATGATTATTCTCGGTTGTATATTGTACAAAAAGGGTTGGAAACAGTTTCCAGTAATTGTTTTTATTCACTTCATAAGGCTCGGAAACAATTCCTTCCAAATCGGTTTTCTCCGCACGAAGACCAGCTTTGAAATTCCATTTCCCCGGATTATAAGCTAATGAAGAATAGAGGGCAAAGTTATATTCCTTATAATTAAAAACATTACTCTTATCAGGACGATATTGAAGCTGTCCATTCTCATTATCCGAAAAATCCAGTTGGCTGTCTGTTTTTACAAAACTATATTTTGCGCCGGATTCAAGTTCCCATTTATCATCTTTCCACTGATAGTCTGCCTGGGTGGAATATAACTGGACATTATTTCGGTTATTTGTCAAAAAATTATTCTCTTTCGGGGGTTGATTTACGAAGTTTAAATAGGTTAATACATTTTGGTATTTCCGTGCATTATTTCCTGCAAAATAATTCGTCCAGGTCAATTGGCTTTTTTTATTCAGTTTCCTGTCCATTTCAAAACTTACCGAATTATTGATCGCTCTTGAATAATGATCATTTACTGTCCTGTAATGGGATTCTATAATATCCTGGTTATTATATATTAATGTTGGTACATCATAAGTTCCAAAAGATTTTGGACTAAAATAACCTGAATAATTTAGACTCATATTAGTCAAACTATCAATTTCATAATCTAAATTAAAATTCACCGTATTCTGACTTTTATTTTTGTCTTTCCGGTTCATTGTACTGATCCACCGTGTCTGATCTTCAACATAATTTACATAATCTATTCCTTCTCTATAATATGTTCCTGTTCCTAAATTATAACTTCCCATGAGAGATAGTTTATCTTTTTTATAGTATTGGGAAATCCCCACCACTCCCTTTGCATATTGTGTCTGGATATACTTGGAAGAAAGTATACCACGATATCCCTCTATTTTATTTTTTTTCATCACGATATTTAAAACAGCACTTCCGGAAGCTTCATATTTTGCAGGTGGATTGGTGATCACCTCAACGGATTTCACATCATCTCCCTGAGTATTTTCAAGTAAATTTTTCAACTCTTCACCAGTGAGCATTATTTTTTTATCATTAATTGTCACCAAAATCCCCTGACTTCCTTTAATAGCTAAGACATCATTGGTAGAAGTAACCCCTGGTGTCTTTTTAAGGATTTCCCAGGCATTAAGAGAAGAAATATTACTATTTTCTACATTAAATTCTAAGCGATCTATTTTCCTTTTTACCAAAGGTTTTTGTTTTGTCATAACCACTTCCTGAATATCCTGGACATCTTTTTTCAGGATAATATTTAATGTATTGTTCTGACTTTCAAGATCAATATTCTTTTCAAACTGAGCATATTCAAGATCTTTAATAACCAGCTTCACTGAACCGTCTGCGATACCTTCTATTACAAAAACTCCATTTTCATTGGTTACTAACGTTGTAAGTAATTCATTTTTAGCATTTAATAAATTAATAGATATTGCTGAAAGTTTTTCTCCCTGAGTATTGGATACTGTACCTTCAATTTTTTGTTTCTGAGAAAACAAAAAAACAGGCAGACATAGGAAAATTAAAAATTTATACATGATTCTTTAATTTTGACAGAAGAAAAATCTTCTCCTACAAAAGTGTATATTATCAAGGAAAATTTCGGTTAATGGAAGGTTAATGATGAGTTAATGTCCATTAGGAGAAAAGTAAAGTTTTATATTTGTTCAGATGATTTCTAAAAGTAAAAATCTTATTGCCCTTTTTACGATCTTGTTTCTTCTTCTTTTGGGGATTCAAACTTATTTTCTATACAAAACCTATCAGGTAAAAGAACGTGAAATCTATAAAGATATACAGATTGGTCTCACTAAATTTACTGATGAGCTTGAGGACAATGGGGGACTTAGAAAAATTTCAGATGACTCCTTACAAGATATTTTTATCATGCTTAATAACAAAGAACTTAGTAAGAAAAAATTCTTAGCCATCTTTGAAGACAACAGAAAAAAAACGGAGGACCACTTCAGCCAGTATGTGGATTATAAATTTAAAAAAGAAAAATATAAAGTTGCTGTCAAAATTGAATATTTATCAATCGTATTCCTTCCAACCAACACCGACCTTATCGATAAACCTATCACCCTTTATGAAACTAAAAACAAGCTTGTAAAAGCTGGTGTCTCCAATACAGGAAGATGGAGGACTTCTTCAGAACGTAACCAAAAAGACAAAGAAAATGCCTTTCTAATCGGAAGTAAAACGAGCTTTGAGGTATTAAATATGAAAACAATTGTTTTCAAAGAACTCGCTTTACTTATTTTATGCTGCACTCTTTTACTTTCAGGTGTTTTGATGCTTTATATTTTTACCATCAGAAACCTGATTCGCCAACAGAAACAAGTAGAAATTCTTCATACAGTAGTAGATAACATTTCTCACGAATTCAAAACCCCTATTGCTACATTGAAAATAGCATCTAAAGCTTTAAAAAAGAATTTAAATCCGGAAACACTACCACTTATAGACAGGCAGATTAACAGGCTCGAAAATTTAATGTCTCAGCTTCACAAAGATGAAACAGGAGAAGGAGTCCCTACATTACAACCTGAAGACTGGAACTTTTTTATAGAAGATTTAAATTTCACATATCCGGAAGCACAGTTTACCTTAAAAAATAACATTTCACAAGAACTCCCTTTCAGTAAAAGTATGATGGAGACCATCATTAAAAACCTTTGTGAAAACTCTGTAAAATATGGTGCATCTGTTGTAAACATTAATATTGCGAATCCACCAAATGGTTTGGAAATTACGGTTTCGGACAATGGCCAAGGTATGGAGAAAAAAGAATTAAAAAGCATCTTTGAAAAATTCTACAGAATACAGTCAAATAACATTCATAATACAAAAGGGCTCGGTTTAGGATTGTATTTTATACAGCAGATCGTTAAAAAATACAATGGAAAGATAGAAGTGACCAGTAAGCTAAAGGAAGGAACAACTTTTAAAATACAAATGCCTTATGAAAACTAAAATACTTTTAGTAGAAGATGACCCTGATTTCGGGATGATCCTTAAGCAGTATCTTGAGTTGGAAGAATTCGATGTAACCTGGTTTCAAAATCCGGAAGAGGCAGTATCTTTATTAAGCTCAGATTTCACTTTTCAAATTGGTATTCTTGACATTATGATGCCAAATATGGACGGATTCTCTTTGGCTAAAATAATTTTAAAAGAAAAGCCCAGCTTTCCGCTCCTTTTCCTGACTGCCAAAAATCAAAAAATAGATCGTTTAACCGGTTTAAAGATTGGAGCTGATGATTACATTTCAAAACCTTGCGATCCTGAAGAACTGGTTCTAAGAATCAGAAATATTCTAAAAAGAAGTATTCCGGCAACCCTAGAAACACATATCAATATTGGTAGCTATACTCTAGATTCAGAAAAGCTTTTGTTATCACATCCCAACGGAAATGTCCGTCTGACTGTGCGTGAAAAAGATCTTTTACTTTATCTTTTAAAGCATAACAACCAAACCATAAAACGAGATGATATTCTTGACAACCTTTGGGAAGCCAATGACTATTTTTCAGGAAGAAGCCTCGATGTGTTCATTAGCAGACTCAGAAAGTATTTCAGTGATGACTCGCAAATAAAAATCCAATCCTTGAGGGGAATTGGATTTGAAATTGATTTTCCTGTAAAATAATGCCTTACAAAGACAGATCGACAATAACCGGAAAGTGATCTGAAGGATATAGCAGGTTATTCCTTCTATCATTGATATGCCTGTGGGATCTTACTTTCATTCCCTTTACAAAAATATAATCTATCCTGTCTTTAGGAACCTCATTCACATTAAATGCTGTGAAAGTTCCCACAGGACCATAATGTTTTGTTTCAGTATTGTAGAAACTATCTTTCAAATTTTGAGAAATAATCTTAATTGGCTCACTTGTATCCGTTAAATTAAAATCTCCACTTAAAGTCAATGGCAAATTTTTAGGATTTAATTCTTTTATTTTCTTTAAAAGGAGTTCAGCAGATTTAGTTCTTGCCACATTTCCGACATGATCAAAATGAAGATTCATGGCTAAAAATTCTTTTTTAGAACTTTTATCCTTAAGAATGGCATAAGTACACACTCTATTACAAGCAGCATCCCATCCTCGGGAAGGCTTATCCGGAGTTTCTGACAGCCAGAAAGTCCCGGATGTTACAATCTGTAATTTCTCTTTATCATAAAAGATAGCTGAAAACTCACCATCTTCCTTACCATCATCTCTTCCCACTCCTACGTAGTCATAATTTTTTAATCCGCTTTTAAGGTCTTTCATTTGTTCAGGAAGCGCTTCCTGAACTCCAAAATAATCAGGGTGATAGAATGTTAATAAATCCAGTACATCCTGTTTTCTTTCTGTCCATGCATTTTCTTTGTCAGATTCTACCTGAAGTCTGATATTGAAACTCATGACCTTAAGATCTTGTGAAAACCCTAGTATAAAAAACATCAGGAGTACGATTGAAAGACGAAAATTCATAATTATATATTTTAAATAATAAACAAAAGTAAAGCTTCTCTACCGGAGAGAAGCTTTAAAATTGTGACTATATTGTTAAATATTGTACTTACTTAGAAGTCCAGCTATTATTTTTCTGATCTATATCTGGAATCTGAGAATTTGGATCCAGTTTCACCTCTTTAATTTCTTTTATGGAATCTATTTTAAAAGTAAATTCTTTATTACGCTTCCAAACTTCAATAGGAAGTTTTACAACTTGTTTCGTTCCATCTTTGAATTCCACCTGAACTGTTGTAGGTACAGGCAACTGTCCAATATTTTCCACTGTAATCTGCGCTCCCTTATTAAAATCACCACTTACATATTTTACATCTTTAACAGACTGGTCAATTTTCCATTTGTTGAAGAACCAACCTCTCCAGAACCAATTCAACTCTTCACCAGAAACATTTTCCATAGTGTGGAAAAAATCCCATGGTGTAGGATGCTTGAAAGCCCAACGAGCAATATAAGTTCTAAAGGCTTTATCAAATTTTTCAGGTCCGAGAATAGATTCTCTTAAAACGCCTAATCCTACTCCTGGTTTGAAATAAGCAAGGGCAGCAATACTACCTTCTTTCATATTATCCGGACCAACCATAACAGGTTCAAAATTATCATTCATCAGATAGCCACCTATCTGAGAAACATTTCGTTTATTATAGTACTCTCCTTTATTAAATGCCTCTGTAGATAACTCGTTGATAAATGTATTAAACCCTTCATCCATCCAGGCAAATAATCTTTCATTAGATCCTACTATCATTGGAAACCAGTTGTGTCCAAATTCGTGATCGGTAACTCCCCAAAGACTGCTTCCTTTAGAATTCATATGACAGAATACAATTCCCGGATATTCCATCCCTCCTTCATTACCAGCAACATTGGTCGCAGCCGGGTAGGTATACTCATACCATTTTTGTGAATAGTGTTCTATAGCAGCTTTGGTGTATTCGGTTGATCTTCCCCACGCTTTTTCCCCACCACTTTCAGCAGGGTAAGCAGAGATCGCTAAAGATTTTTTACCGCTTGGTAAATTAATTCTTGCAGCATCTAATATGAATGCCGCTGAAGAAGCCCATGCAAAATCTCTTGTTTGATCTATTTTAAACTTCCAGGTTTTAGTTCCTGAGGATTGATTTTTACCAATTTCTGATTCCGGACGGATCATTATTGTTTTATCACTGTTTCTTGCCTGTTCCCATCGGTTATTTTCTTCTTTACTGTATACCTCTTTATAATTAAGAAGCTCCCCGGAAGCCACTACATAATGGTCTGCCGGTACCGTAATATTTGCTGTGATATTTCCATATTCCAGATAGAACTCTGAAGCCCCCACATAAGGCATTGTGTTCCATCCCAAAACATCATCATAGACACACATCCTTGGAAACCACTGAGCTATAGTAAAAACTTTACCATTTTTAGTTTGTTTAAATCCCATTCTATCTGAACCATATTCCGGAGATACAAAGGAATAATCAATGGTAATTTTTGCAACACCTCCTCTTGATTTAAGCTCCTTTGGTAAATCAATCTGCATTCTTGTGTCGGTAATCATGTATTTTACATCTTTACCATCAAGTTTTACGGATTTAATTTTATATCCTCCATCAAATTTTTCACCATGAGCCCCATTTCGACTCCCTGACATTGGAACTACAGCATTACCACGCGAATCTTTTTGAAATAAATTCTGATCAAGCTGCAGCCATAGGAAACTCAACTGATCAGGACTATTATTCGTATACTTAATTTCAGCAGTTCCTGTAATTTCATTTTTAGCATCATTCAGGCTGACATTTAGATTATAGTCTGCAGAATTCTGCCAATAAGCATGACCTGGTTGCCCGCTTGCGGAACGTGTTTCAGTTCCTGTCTGCGGATAGAAAAAAGGTTTAAATGCTTCTACATAATCATATTTCGGAGCTTCCTGAGCAAAAGCAGATCCTGAAAACAGAAAAACTGCAATAGCGGAAACAAGGGTTGGGAGTTTACGATTCATTTAATAAAATTTATGGTCTTGATAAATAAGTAAAAAAAATCCCGAACTTGTTACAGGTTCAGGATTTTTTAACTTTTTATAATTAATTTGATTTTTTGGATTTAATCATAGCCTCTAAAGCATCCCACATTTCCTGTGGAATATCTTCAAGCATATTAAATTCGCCAGCTCCCTGAAGCCACTCACCACCATCTATAGTTACTACCTCTCCATTCATGTAGGCAGAATAGTCCGAAACAAGATAAGCCGCTAAATTAGCTAACTCCTGATGTTCGCCAACTCTTCTTAGAGGAACTTTCTTTCTCATATCAAATTTTTCCTGTAAATCTCCTGGAAGTAATCTGTCCCAAGCTCCTTTTGTAGGAAAAGGTCCGGGAGCGATTGCATTAAAACGAATTCCATATTTCGCCCATTCTACCGCCAAAGATCTTGTCATAGCCAAAACTCCTGCCTTCGCACACGCTGACGGAACAACATATGCTGAACCCGTCCATGAATACGTAGTTACAATATTCAAAACAGTCCCTGGTGTTTTTGAATCAATCCAATGTTTCCCTATGGAAAGTGTACAGTTTTTTGTTCCCTTTAAAACAATATCTAAAATAGAATCAAAAGCTGAATGTGTTAATCTTTCTGTTGGAGAAATAAAATTACCTGCCGCATTGTTCAGCAAGATATCTATTCTTCCAAACTCCTTTAAAGTAGCTTCTTTCATAGCTTCTACTTCATCCCAGTTTCTTACGTCACAAGCTACACAAAGAACCTTGCCTCCTGTTTCATCTTCCAATTCTTTTGCAGTCCCTTGTAATTTCTCTAAATTTCTTGAAGTAATGACCACCTTCGCTCCTAGCTCAAGAAAATATTTTGTCATTGCTTTTCCAAGACCACTTCCACCTCCGGTAACAATAGCTACTTTATCCTTCAATGCGCCTTCACGAAGCATTGGCTGTGTATATAGATTCATATCATTTAATTTTTCCTAAAAGTAATAAATATTGAACGGATGGCATTTAAAATCATACTATAAATAATGTTATAAATAATTATTCTTGTTCTTATTTTAAAATGAAATAGCTGAAATCAGTTTGGTTTTACTATTTCTTCCGAATAAAATAAAAAACCTGATAAATACTTACCAGGCCGATTTTATTCTTTTAATATAATAATTATGAAGCAACCACTCCTTTGAAAGAAAGTGTTTTAGGACTTTTACTATCGCTGGTTGTAACAACAACCGTTTTCATAAATGGCCCGGCTGCAGCTGCATTAAAACTAGCTTCTACAAATCCTTTTTTACCAGGAAGAATTGGTGTTTTAGTATAATCTGCTGTAGTACACCCACATGATGGTGCTACATTTTCTATCACAATGGGTTTGGATGACGTATTGGTAAATTCAAATCTGATCAACTTAGGTTTTCCCTGAGGAATATTTCCTACATCAATAGATTCTGATTTCCATTTAATAGCATCTGTAATCGTTTTTACTACTGTAGCTCCTTCAACAGGAAATACAGTCGCATAGAACGGTGAGAATGCCAAAACTGCCAGCAAAGCTGAAATTTTTAATTTTTTCATGAGTATAAATTTTAATAGTTAAAAAATCAAAGAAATCGATTATTATCTTTGGATTAAACAAATGTAAGATGGATCACCAATACACATTGTTAACTGCTATCAAACAATTGTTAACAAGTTGTTAATGATAAAAGATTAATAAATATTTTTAGATAATATTGCTTCTCATAAAATGGAAATAAAAAAACTAAATATCATTATAACTCTTGGGCTGGTAGCTATTATTGGGATTTTGATAGCCCAGCTTCTATGGACCCGACAAGCTTATAATCTGGAAGATAAAAAATTTAACCAAACAGTAAATATTGCTTTACTGGAGGTCGTACAAAAGCTGTCCGGAGGAAAAACTTCCTTTACTGAAAGCCCAATACAGAATATTTCCAACGACTATTATGTCGTTAATATTAATAATGAATTCCACCCCGCAGTTTTGGAACATTATCTTAGAACAGAATTCACGCGTTTTCAAATAAATACAGATTACGTATACGCCTTATACAATTGCCATAGTGATAAAATGATCTATGGAAAATACATCTCAAAAAAACAGGAAAGTCCGGACAACAAAGCCATTAAATTCCCAAAACATAAAGATCTGGTTTATTATTTTTCCATTCGTTTTCCTGATAAAGCCTCTTATCTGATAAGTTCATTACGATTTTGGTATATCCTTACTTTTGCACTTATTATCATCCTTCTGGTGTATGTGTATTCTATATACACTATCATTCAGCAAAAAAAATTCTCAGAATTACAGCGGGATTTCATCAATAATATGACACATGAATTCAAAACTCCACTCTCCTCCATAGTTTTGGCTTCAGAAGCACTTAACAAACACGATATAATACAGGAAAATTCCAAACTTCAGACATATACTTCTATCATAACTACCCAAAGTTATAAACTCAATAATCACATTGAAAAAATACTGAATATTGCCAGAAATGATGCCTCGGGACTCTCATTAAAACCTCAAAGAATAGTTTTACTGCCGTTCATTCAGGAAATTACTGACACCATAAAGCAAAGGAATGATGACCTTTTTATTCAAATAGAAATTGACAGCAGTACATCAATCATTGCCGATGAGTTTCACTTCACCAATATGATATACAACATTATCGATAACTCTATAAAGTATTGTGAAACAAAACCCAGTATCATTATTTCAGCTAATAAAGATTCAAAAGGGTTATATTTAAAATTTAAAGACAATGGAACAGGAATTCCAGCTAAAAATATTCCCCATATTTTTGATAAATTTTATAGGGTCAATACAAAAAGAAATAGTGAAATTAATGGTTTTGGGTTGGGTTTATTTTATGTAAAAAAAATAGTACAGCAACATAATTGGAAAATCTCAGTAGTGAACAATACAGATAAGGGAATTACGATAACTTTATTTTTTCCTTTTTTTAAATTCAATAATGCATAAATAATGGAAAAATCTAAAATTTTGTATGCTGAAGATGATAAGACTATAGCTTTCCTAATCCAGGATAGTTTGGAACTCTATTATACAATTGATCATTATGCTGATGGAAAATCGGCACTTGAAGCATTCAACAGTCAGAGTTTCGACATCTGCCTTTTAGACATTATGATGCCAGAAATTAATGGCTTTGAACTAGCACAGTATATCCGCGACAAAAATGCTGAAATCCCCATTATTTTTATTTCAGCAAAAGCATTAAAAGAAGATAGAATTAAAGGATTGAAGATCGGAGCAGATGATTATTTGGTTAAACCATTCAGTATTGAAGAACTCATTCTAAAAATTGAAGTTTTCTTAAGACGCACAAAGAAAATAGATACCATTCCTTCAAAATACAAAGTTGGAAAATATGACTTTTCTCCTAAAAACTATACTTTGCAAAATAACGGAAACATAATTACTCTTACACAAAGAGAATCCGACTTGCTTCTCTATTTTATCAGTCACAAGAATACAGTTTTGAAGAGACAGGAAATACTCAAAGCAATTTGGGGAGATGATGACTATTTTATGGGGCGAAGTCTTGATGTATTTATTTCCAGATTAAGAAAAGTGCTTGCTGATGAACAAGATGTATGTATCGAAAATCTACACGGAATAGGTTTCCGGTTTTCTGATAAACAATAAGTTCTAAATAATTTTAGATAACCTGAATCTATAAACAATTATTATTTAATTTTACTATCCGAAAAATTACTTTATACATGAAAAGGTCAGGAACGTTTGTTTTTCTATTTGTTTTATTCTTTAGCATACATTGTAAAGCTCAAAAATTCGAAAAACTATATCAATATGTTAATCCACTGATTGGTACTGAAAAAATGGGACACACCTATCCAGGTGCAACAGTTCCTTTCGGCGCTGTACAACTAAGCCCTGAAACAGATACTATATCCTATGAATTAAATGGAAAATATAATGGTGAGGTTTATAAATATTGTGCAGGTTACCGTTATGAAGATAAAACAATTGTAGGTTTCAGCTCAACTCATTTTAGTGGAACCGGCCATTCAGACCTGGGAGATTTCCTCATGATGCCTACAGTAGGAAAACTACAATTCAATCCGGGAACAGCTTCCAATCCAGAGAAAGGATACAGAAGCAGGTTTTCTCATCAAAATGAAAAAGCAGAAGCAGGCTACTATAAAGTAAAGCTAGAAGATCACAATATTCTGGCTGAACTTACAGCAACGACGAGAGTTGGCGTTCAGCGTTATACATTTCCAAAATCTGATCAGGCTCATATTATCCTGGATTTGATGGCTGGAATCTACAATTATGACGGAAAAAATGTATGGACCTATGTTCGCGTAGAAAACGATCACACCATTACAGGATATAGACAAACTAATGGCTGGGCAAGGACGAGAACAGTGTATTTTGCTATACAATTCTCAAAACCATTCAAATCATATGGTCAAAAAAACTATGATGGGAAGCAGATATATGGTGGTTTCTGGAGAAAATTTGATCAGACCAAAAACTTCCCTGAAATCGCCGGAAAAAATCTGAAAATGAATTTTGATTTTGACACCAACGAAAATGAAGCCATTGAAGTAAAGCTGGCTTTATCTCCGGTAAGTCAAAATAACGCTCTTGATAACCTGGAAAAAGAAACCGGAAATTTATCTTTTGATCAGGTAAAAGCTAAAGCACAGGAAGATTGGAATAAAGAATTAAATAAGATCATTATACAAGGATCTGAAACTGAGAAAACAAATTTTTACACCGCAATGTATCATACCTTTATCAATCCGACTACCTATATGGATGCCAATGGAGAATATAAAGGACTGGACCAGAATGTTCATAAGGCCAATGGCTTTACCAATTATACTACTTTCTCACTTTGGGATACTTATCGTGCCTTACATCCTTTATTTAATATCATTCAGCCCAAAAGAAACGACGATATTGTAAAGTCAATGATGGCTCATTACCAACAGTTTTCTTTAAAGATGCTTCCAATCTGGTCTCATTATGCCAATGAAAACTGGTGTATGAGTGGTTATCACAGTGTAAGTGTAGTCTCAGATGCCATTATTAAAGGAGTGTACACCGGTGACCCAAAAGAAGCATTGAAAGCTTGCGTTGAGACAGCTAATAAAAGAGACTACGAAGGTATTGGACAATATATAGATTTAGGATATATTCCTGCCGAGAAAAGTGGAACTTCTGTTTCCAATACTTTAGAATATGCCTATGATGATTGGGCTATTGCTCAATTAGCAAAGCATCTAGGTGAAACGGAAATTTATAATCAATTCATTAAGCGTTCCGAAAACTGGAAAAACAACTTTGACAAAAGCATTGGCTTTATGCGTCCTCGTTTAGCAAATGGCAGCTTTAAAAAAGATTTCGATATTTTAAGTACTCATGGGCAAGGATTTATTGAAGGAAATTCATGGAACTACAGTTTCTTTGTTCCTCAAAACCCTGATGAACTTATTACTTTAATGGGTGGAAAGAAAAAATTCGCTTCTAAACTTGATGAATTGTTCACCATGCACTTATCGGATGAGTTTTTTGCAGATACTGAAGATATTACCCGAGAAGGAATTATTGGTGGATACGTCCATGGAAATGAACCGGCGCATCATGTCGCTTATCTTTATAATTGGGCTGGACAACCCTGGAAAACACAAGCTCAGATTCGCCATATTTTAGAAATGCAATATAAAGCGACTCCTGATGGATTAGGAGGAAATGATGATACAGGTCAAATGAGCGCCTGGTATATTTTAAGTTCTCTAGGATTCTACCCAGTGGCACCAGGTTCGGAAGATTATGCTATTGGAAGCCCGGCAATAGATCACGCCATATTAAATCTGGAAAATGGAAAAACTTTTGAAATTGAAGCAATCGATCAGAATCCAAAAAATGTATATGTAAAAAAGATTCTTCTCAATGGAACAGAGATCAAAAACTTTACTTTGAAACATGCTGATATTGCAAAAGGTGGAAAACTTACTTTTTATATGAGCAATAAGCCGAAAAAATAATTGATCAGATATTGATGATTGTTAACTACAATTATATTTTAGATAAAAAAGACTACAAAAATGTAGTCTTTTTTTTATTTACTTGACATTATAATTTCAGCCAAACTTAATAATCGTTCGATTGAACAGCCACTGGTTAAAGCCCAGTACTAATTTCGATTTTACGATTTTGTAATCCCCTTATACTACCAGGGAATCTCTCCTGTCTCAGGATTTACTTCCTCACTGAAATATTTTCCGGTTGGCCCCTCTTTTCCAATTAAAGCATATTTCACAATACGAGATCCGGCATCTTCAACTGTTCCTGTTCCATGATGACCATTAAAATCAGTCTTCGTAAATCCAGGATCGACTGCATTTACTTTAAAAGGAGTTTCACGTAGCTCATATGCTAAAACAACAGTGTACATATTTAATGCAGATTTTGACGATTGATAAACTGCTGCTTTATAGGGATAGTAAATATTCGTAGGGTCTGATGCAAGCGTAAGTGATCCTTGGCCTGAACTCACATTTACAATACGTGGCTCTGGAGATTTTTTTAATAAATCAATAAATGCCTGGGTTACTCTTATAGGACCATATACATTTGTTTCATAGGTATTTTTGAAATTATCTATTGTAACATCAAGAGCATTTTGTGGTACATCTCCAGTGATCCCAGCATTATTGATCAAAACATCCAATGTCTCTGTTCTTTTACCTAATTCAACCCTTGCTGAATCAACTGACTCCTGATTAGCAACATCAATTTGTATCGCTTCAACATTATTAAATCCCTTAGATTTAAGTTGTTTAACGGCCTCTTCTCCTTTTTCCAGATTACGACTTCCAAGATAAACGAATAATCCTTTTTCTAGTAATTGTTTTGCAGTCTCGAAGCCTATACTTTTATTGGCTCCGGTAATTAATACTGTTTTCATTTGGTATTTTATTAAATTATTGATGTAAAGGTAGAGCATCACAAAGTATGTTTTTTTGCCATATGACAAAAAGTGCCTATCGGATATCTTTTCTTACTCTACTTAAGGAAGATTGTGTAATTCCTAAATAAGAAGCCAATTGAGAGAGTGGAATACGATTAGCAAGATTAGGGAAATAACTTAAAAACTCGAGATATTTAGTCTTTGCATCCTGTGAAACCAATCGACTTCTTCTTTCCAGCTTTTCAATATGATTTTTTTCAGAAATCTTATGAGAGATCTTATCCCACCCAACGATGGTATTTGAAATTTCTTTCCAGTCTTGAATTGAGAAAGTAATCAATCGACAATTTGTAGCTGCCTGTAGATACACAGACATTGGCAAGTCATCTACATAATTTTGCCATCCAAAGATAAGATGATTTTCATCTACAAAATAGCATGTTATATCCTCTCCTTTATTATTATAATAGCAGACTCTAATTACTCCTTGTAATAAGAAACCTATTTGCTTCAAAGGCTTTCCTGCTTCAACGAGATAATCTTCCTTCTTTAACTCTAACTCATTTCCTTTTTGAGAAATGAATTTAATTTGCTGCTCATTTAAATTCCCGAAATGCAGTATATAATCTATAAATTCTTTCATCAGTAAATTATTCAGTGATTCTTTAGGTAAAAGTATAAAATCCTTCGAATCTAAAATTTGTCATTGGGCAAAATATTAATGAAAAGAATAATACAATTATCACTTGAAAGATCACTTTTCAATTTTGTTTCCTCATTTCCTAGATATAAGTTTTGGCTAAAGCCAGAGGATATTAAAATAAGAAAAGCGGGCTAAAGCCCGCTCCTATTGAATAATATTTATAATTTCGTTTTTGCAATTCCGCAATTTGGCTATTTTGCCATATAACAATTCCACTATTTTACTCCTCAACTTCAAAAAGCAATCGTTCTCCGAACTTTTCGTCTGCTATTTTCCCATTGTCATAAACCAGATTTCCATTTACAAATGTATGCGTTACTTTAGAATGGAAGTTCATCCCTTCCAATGGACTCCAACCACACTTATATAGAATGTTTTCTTTCGCAACTGTCCAGTTTTCGTTTAAATCAACCAATACCAGATCTGCCTTATAGCCCTCTCTTATAAAACCTCTTTTTTCAATTCTGAAAAGAATAGCTGGATTATGAGACATCTTTTCCACTATTTTCTCTAAAGAGATTTTACCATTTTTAAAATTCTCTAACATTACCACTAGTGAATGCTGAGCCAATGGTCCCCCGGAAGGGCATTTGGTGTATACATTCTGTTTTTCTTGCAACGTATGGGGAGCATGATCTGTAGCAATAACATCAATTCGCCCATCCAAAAGAGCCTCCCAAAGTCCATCCTTATCTTTTTGTGTTTTTACAGCTGGATTCCATTTAATGAAATTGCCTTTAGTCTCATAGTCTTCATTGGTGAAAGTTAAATGATGTACACAAACCTCTGCTGTTATCTTTTTATCCTTTAAAGGAATATCATTTCTGAACAATGCTGTTTCCTTCGCTGTTGAGAGATGAAAAACGTGAAGTCTTGCTCCTGTTTTTTGAGCCAATTCAATAGCTTTGGAAGAAGATTTATAACAAGCCTCTTCACTTCTGATGAGGTGGTGAAATTTTACGGGAATATCATCCCCGTACTGATCTATATATTTTTGAGTATTTGCTCTGATGGTTGCTTCATCCTCACAATGAACAGCAATTAGCATTTTAGTATTACTGAAAATATTCTCCAATGTCTCTGGATTATCTACAAGCATATTTCCAGTAGAAGATCCTAAAAACAATTTGATTCCGGGAACATTTCTTGGGTTGGTCTTCAATAATTCTTCCAGATTGTCATTAGTTCCCCCCATCATAAAACCATAATTAGCATACGCTTTATTAGCCCCTATTTCATATTTATCCGCTAACAACTCCTGGGTTACTGCATTGGGAACCGTGTTAGGCTGGTCTATAAAACTTGTGATACCACCTGCAATAGCCGATCTCGATTCACTTTCAATATCTCCTTTATGCGTTAACCCCGGTTCACGAAAATGGACCTGATCATCAATTACTCCTGGCAGAAGAAACTTTCCTGAACCATCAATGATCTGATCAGCATCTGTGGAAATATGGGATTCTATTTTAGAAATTAAATCATTTTCAATTAAAACATCACTTTCAAAGGTCTTCCCTTCGTTAACGACCGTTACGTTTTTTATTAGCGTTCTCATTTACTTTTCTTTAGACTTTAGATTGCTTACAAAATTAAGGTTTATGAATGAATTTTAATATCCTTGCTAAAGAATCAATTTCTAAATATTTACATTTGCAGAAAATTTCGCATTTTGAAAAAACTTCTTAACGAAACTATTATCTATGGAATTGGGGCTATTATGCCGAGAGTGATTGTAGTATTACTTAATTATTTGTTCATCAAAAATATTGGTACAAGTGATTTTGCAATCTTCACCAATCTATATGCATTAATTTCCTTTGTTAATATTATTCTTTCTTTTGGTTTTGAAACAGCCTATTTCAGATTTTCCTCCAATAAGGATGATGAACAAAAAGTTTTTAATACTTCGTTTTGGTTTTTAGCTGGGCTGTCAGGTATCTTTTTATTATTGGTATTGTTTTTTAATCAACCGATCGCAGATATTTTTGGGTATTCCAAAACACCTGAATTCATACGATGGTTTGCATGGATCGCATTTTTTGACAACCTTCTGGTAATCCCTCTGGCCTGGTTAAGATTTCACAATAAACCTATAAAATATTCTGCTGTAAGAGTAATTCAAGCTGTCTTTCAAAGTATTTTTGTAATCGCTTTATTTTTATATATCCCTCAGGAATTCAGTGCCAGATTTGGTTTAAAAGAAAAAGTAACTTACCCTTTTTACAGTAACTTAGCGGCAAGTTTTTTAGGGTTTATTCTTGTATTACCAATTATATTAAAGCTTAAATTCCAGTTTTCTAAAGACCTGTTCATCCAGATGATTACCTATTCATGGCCAATAATGATCGCTGGGTTAGCATTTATGGTCAATGAAAACTTCGATAAGTTTGTTCAAAAATTCATTATTGATGCTGAAGCCGCTGGAGCATATGGCGGGTGCTACAAAATGGCAGTGCTTATGACTCTTTTTGTAACAGCCTACAGGATGGGAATTGAACCTTTTTTCTTCAAGCAAATGCAAAATGAAAATGCAAAATTTACTTATGCAAAAGTGACTGAATACTTTTCTTTCTTTGCTTCGGTCGTTGCTTTAGGAATTATTGCTAATGTATCATGGATAAAACTCCTTCTCGTTCCCAATAGCTCTTATTGGATCGCTATCAATATCATTCCTATTATTGTAATTGCCAATCTGTTTTTTGGAATCTATTACAACCTGTCTACCTGGTATAAAGTAACTGACAGAACGAGAGTAGGAACCTATATTTCCTGGACAGGTGCTATTATTACCATCGTACTAAATCTTGTACTTTTACCAAAATATGGCTTTATGGTTTCTGCCTGGGTGACTTTAGCTGCCTACCTTACAATGATGGTTCTATCTTATTTTTTAGGACAAAAATATTATCCCATTCCATATAGAATGAAAAAGATATCAATCTTTATTATACTTTTAGGAATATTCAGCTATATGATCGTAAATCTGTTTGATTATAACTTCTGGATAGGTAACCTTTTATTTCTTTTTTATACCGGAATTCTATTGTATACAGAGAAAGATATACTCCTTTCAAAAATTAGAAAAAATTAGACTTTGGTCTCTATTTTGATGCTACTGAAATTGAAAAATTAAACAAATATTTAAAATAATACAACTATTCTTATTATATGGTTATAAATTACTTTTAGCCATTCGTTCAAATAAAAAACAACTAAAAATCCCCTAATATAACTTATGAAAATTATTGTACCAATGGCTGGACGTGGATCCAGATTACGTCCACATACACTTACCGTTCCAAAACCACTTATTCCCATTGCAGGAAAACCTATCGTTCAAAGATTGGTAGAGGATATTGCAAAGGTTGCTGGTGAGAAAATAGAAGAAGTAGCCTTTATCATCGGAGATTTCGGCCCTGAAATAGAAAAATCTTTAATTCAGATTGCAGAAAAATTAGGAGCAAAAGGAAGCATATATTATCAGAATGACCCTCTGGGAACAGCTCACGCAATCAAATGTGCTGAAGATTCAATGCAGGGAGATGTGGTTATTGCATTTGCGGATACTTTATTCAGAGCAGATTTCCAATTAGACAAAAACTCAGATGGTGTTATCTGGGTGAAAAGTGTAGAAGATCCTTCAGCGTTTGGTGTTGTTAAATTAGATAACTATGGATTCATTACAGATTTTGTTGAAAAGCCTACTACATTTGTTTCTGATTTAGCTATTATAGGTATCTATTATTTTAATAGTGCTGAGAAACTAATGAATGAAATCAATTATATCATGGATAATGATATAAAAAATGGTGGAGAATATCAGTTGACAACTGCTTTAGAGAATTTAAGAGCAAAAGGAGCTAAATTCAGTCTTGGAAAAGTAAATGACTGGATGGACTGTGGGAATAAAAATGCCACTGTAGAAACCAACAGTAAAATACTTGCTTACGAAAAAGAAGAAATGTCACAATACCCTTCTTCAGCTGTAATTGAAAATTCTTTAATTATCCAACCTTGTTTCATTGGAGAAAATGTAAAAATATCCAATTCTAAAATTGGTCCGGGAGTTTCATTGGGTAATAATACAATAATCGTGAATTCGAATATTGAAAACTCTCTGATTCAGGAAAATACACAGATTAATCATGGAAATCTATCAAACTCTATGATTGGTAATTCTGCACAGTATTTCGGAGTAGCAAGAGAAATTTCATTAGGTGATTATTCCGTTTTAGATTTTCTATCTAAATAATATAGAATAAATCAAGATATAATATATTCAAACCACACAAAATGTTTTGTGTGGTTTGGCGTTAATATTGCAAAGTATTATTTTAATCGAAAAGATAAATACATGAAAAATTGGGTTCCATTCGTTTTATTACTTCTTCTTTTGTCATCCTGTAAAACACGAAATGTTACTAAAAATACAGATAATAATAGTAAAGACAGTATCATTATAAAAAATAATAACGATCCAAAAGATGCAAACGAACCTGTAAGAGATAAACTTACATTTTTTGAACATGTATTGATCCAGCCTAAATTTGAGCAAATAAGGATAGACAGTAAAGTACGAGTAGAAACCGGAAGCTTTATCCCTACTCTGGATGCAACCATTTATATTGAAAACGACAAAAAGGTATGGATGAATCTAAGAGCTCTTTTCATCAACGTTGCCAGAGGAATTGCAACTCCGGAAGGTGTCAAAGGACAAGATAAAACCAGCAAAACCTATATCGATTCAGATTTTGAATACCTGAACCATTTACTCAATGTGAATTTCATTGATTATAAGTCTTTGGAAAGAATTTTAATGGGAAGAACTTTCGTAAAAATCAACGACTCTCAATTTAACCTCACAAAAAATGCCCAGGGATTCCAATTGGTATCTTCCGTAAATCAAAAAATTGTTACGGACGAGAAAACCAGAGAGTATAAAATTTCACTGCAATACGATGAAAATTATGATTTATTAAACGTCCAGCTAAAGGATGTCTTATCAACAGATCAGTTAGAAATTTCTTATAGTGATTGGGATCAATATAATGAAATTCGTCTACCAAAAAATGTTAAAATAATTATAAAAGGTTCAAAAACCAGCCAGATTTTATTAGAAAATACGAAATTTGATTTTTCGAAGATGGAAGTGGCCTATTCAGTCCCAGCCAATTATAAGAAAATTGAAATTAAATGATTAAAAAATTTAGCTTTTTAATAGGTATTTTATTGTTCGGATTGCACAATGGGCAACAAAACAAAGAACAATTGCAGAAGCAAAATGCTGAACTTAAAAAACAAATCACCCAAATAAATTCCGACCTGGCTAAAACAAGAAATGAGTCCAAACTTTCTATAGCCTACCTTTCCAATATCAATAAAAAACTAAGCTTAAGAGAAAAAGTTTACGCCAATACGCAAAAGGAAAAGAGATTTATTGAAGATGATATTTATCTTCGTCAGTTGGAAATCAACCGTCAGAATAAAGAGCTAGCGGTATTGAGAAAGAATTATGCTGAGGTTTTAGTGAATGCATATAAAAATAAAGGAGTACAAAATAAAGTGACCTTTATTCTTTCTGCAAAAAACCTGGGTGAAGCTATTCGAAGAGTACAATATCTCAAGGAATATTCTGATTATCAAGACAAAAAGGCAGCTGAAATCACAGATGCCGCTAATCAGATCAAAAAAACAATCGCTCAAAGACAAAAATCAGTTACAGATAAACAACAACTTTTGATCAATCAACAAAAAGATCTAACAACCATCAATGTTGAACGAGCTCAAAAAGAACAGCTTGTTGAGGATTTTAAGAAAAATGAATCAAAATTAACGGCTGAGCTGAAGCAAAAACAAGTTCAGTCCAAAGCATTAGAAGGACAGATCAGAAGTATTATCGCTGAGGAAATCAGAATTGCTAAAGCAGAAGAAGAAGCCAGAAGAAAGGCGGAAGCCGAAAAAATACGTTTAGCTAAAATTGCAGCTGAAAGAGAAAAAGCAAGAATTGAAGCGGAAAACAGAGCTAGAGCTGAAGCATTAGAAAGAGAAAGAAAATTAGCTGAAGCTGAAGCAAAAAGAGCAGAGGAACTGGCAGCAAAAAGAGCTGAAGAAGAGAGAAAACGTACTGAAGAAGCTGCTCGGGCAGAATCCAACGCCAGGGATGAAGCCAGAAAAGTAGCAGCAGCAAAAGCCTCATCAGAAGCTAGTGCCAGAGCCAAAGAAGCAGCCAGCAAACTAGCTGCTGCAAAAGCCGCAGAAGCAGCACTTGAGAAAAGAAAAGATGACGAGAAAAAAGCAGCAGAAACCAAAGCAATGACCAATTTTGGAGTTTCTACAGCTGCAGGAAATAACTTTGCTGAAAACAGAGGTAAATTAGGTTTCCCTGTTGAAAAGGGACAAATTACACACCGTTTTGGAAGACAGCCGCATCCTGTATTTAAAAATATCACAGAAGAAAATAACGGAATCAAAATCTCTGTTCCATCTGGTACCCGAGCGAAATCGGTATTTCCTGGGTCTGTATCTTCAGTCTTAGCAAATAGTGACGGAACAAAAACTGTTATGCTTAAACATGGAAACTACTTTACGATTTATTCAAACCTGGGAAGTGTGAATGTTTCTAAAGGACAACAGGTCTCTGCAGGGACTATTGTAGGTACTGTAGGACAAGATTTTGATGGTTCTTATACCCTTGATTTTCAGGTATGGAACGGAACTACACCAGTTGATCCTTTAGGGTGGGTTTCTTATTAAAAAAAGACTAACTTTGTAAAAAATTTAGAAATGGAAACATTAACAATACTTGCCTTATCATGGCAACATATCCTTATCGTGGCAATCCTTCTAGTTCTGTTATTCGGAGGTAAAAAGATTCCAGAATTAATGAGGGGTGTAGGATCAGGTATCAAAGAATTTAAAGATGCAGTAAAAGAAGAGGATAAAAATCCATCTGAAAACAAAAATTCTTCGACCAATAATCCTTCAAGCAACTAAAATTCTTCAGAATTAATGAATTTTACAGAGACTGCATGGAAAGTCTTCAATCAATCTATTGAAGATTACCACGTATTTGATGACGTCAACAATCTAATTAATAATCCTTTCGAAAAAGACAGTTTGGAACGAATTTTGTACGCAAAGAACTGGATTGATACCGTTCAATGGCATTTGGAAGATATAATTAGAGATGAAAATATTAATCCAGTTGAGGCTCTGCAGTTAAAGAGAACAATTGATGCATCCAATCAGCAAAGAACTGATTTGGTTGAATTTATTGACAGCTGGTTTCTTAATAAGTTTAAAAATATAACTCCAAAACCTGATGCAAAGATCAATACGGAAACACCCGCTTGGGCTGTGGACAGATTATCAATACTCGCATTAAAGGTTTATCATATGTCACTAGAAGCAAATAGAGAATCTGCTTCAGAAGAACATCGTCTGAATTGCCAGGCAAAATTAGATGTCCTTCTGATACAGAAAGAAGACCTATCCACTTCTATTAATCAGTTGCTTACTGATATTGAAAACGGTGATGTTAAGATGAAGGTATACAAACAAATGAAAATGTATAACGATGAAAGTCTTAACCCAATCCTTTATCAAAAGGGGCAACAAAAATGAAAAGATTATTTTTTTTTGGAATACTGTTTATACTAACTTCTTCTTGCGCATCGGAAAAATTAAATTTTTCTCCGTTGTCTAGTAGTTTTTATAGTGAAGCAAAAGGTTCGGATTCTGATAGGGGACTCAAGAAAAGCATAGACATTAATATCAAAGAAAATGTAAATGCCTCTGAAATATCTAATCTGATTTCTACCTTTCCTAAATTCAAAACTATTAGTGTAAATGAAGAAGTAGTTTCTCTGAAATACAGTTTACAGAATTACTTATACGCAATAGATGCTAATAATATATCTGGAAAAAACAGATCTATTAAAAGCTTTGAAAAATCCTATAAAAAGATTCAGAAACTAAGACAAAACCTTCCAAAAGATGATGATGAAATCCTTAACAGATACCTGGTTAGATTAAAAACCAATATTTCTATTATTGAGGATTCTCTTAAAGGAAATTAAAAACTAGTTCAACTACTTTATATTAATGATTAAAATTCAAGCGGAAGCAAACGTTCCTACGGAACATGGAACTTTCCGAATGATCGCTTTCTCTGAAAACGAAAATGACTGGATGCCTCACATGGCAATTATTGCTGAAAATACAGATTTTTCAAAACCAGTTAACGTCCGTTTCCATTCAGAATGTATTACCGGCGAAGTTTTCCATTCAAAAAAATGTGAATGTGGGCAGCAGTTGGATGCTGCTATGAAATATATCCATGAAAATGGAGGGGTTATTGTTTACCTTCGTCAGGAAGGAAGAAATATTGGAATAATCAATAAATTAAAAGCTTATTCTTTACAGGAAAAAGGATTTGACACTGTAGAAGCTAACTTACAACTTGGTCTTCCTGCAGATGACAGAAATTTTAATGTAGCCATTGAAATTTTAAATGTTCTGGAAGTAAAAGACATCAATCTTCTAACAAATAATCCTGAGAAGGTAAAATATGTTACAGAAAGTAATATCCACCTTAACTCGAGAATTCCTTTACAGATTCCTGCTAATGACATCAGCAGAGGTTATCTACAAACAAAGAAAGATTATTTTGGACATCTCCTGGATGACAATGATAATTAAGAAAAGAAATAATAAAAGGCTCCGGAATAAATTCCAGAGCCTTTTTTAATTATAAAAAAACTGAAAAGATATATCTTAATTTCTAGTCTTTATTTTAGACTCGTCAATATTATAATATTTAATTACACTATAGTAATCATTATAGTCTACTGGAGCAGCTACATTCTTAGCATTCGCATTTTTAGCATTTTTTCCAGTATTAGCAGGTAAAATAACCACTCTAAATCTCTTATTTGTATAATATGTTGGATTCGTACTTAAATTTAAAGTAGAATTTACATTAATACCAATATCAAACTTGCTGAAATCAAATGAATAATCAACCGCTACATTATTAGTAGTAAAGAATGTATATGGAAGTAATCTCCAGATTGGAGAGTTGTTATTCGTAAGACCAGTTTGTAAATAAATCAATACTACATCAGATTGCACTAGAGGACTATTAAAAGCATCAGAATACTGATATAAATTATCACTACTTCTTGTGAAGGTTGGCGTAATATCAAATGCGGTACCTACGGTATCATTATCTACAGGATTGTTGTTATTATTATCATCGCTATTGTCGCAGCTAAAAATAAATAAGCTGACAAAAGCTAATAGAAGGATTGGAAGAAATTTTTTCATTTTTATAAAAGTTTTAATATTATTTATAAACCACATCCAAAACATATACCAAAAAACTTAAAAACATCCATTCTGATGATTTTTTTAATTGTATTTTTGTTCTTATTCAATAGTTATGAACAAAATAGTTTACACTTCTCTCTTCATATTCTTATTTATCAGTTCAAAAATCACGGCCCAGTACCTCCCAAAGGGCATTTCTCAGGCTGACATGAGTAAAGCTAACCAATGGGTTGACAGAACATATAAATCTTTATCACAAGATGAAAAATTAGGACAACTTTTCATTGTAGCTCTTTATACAAACAAGGATGAAGGCCATATCAACCAGGTAAGAAATATTGTCACAAATGATAAAATAGGTGGATTGATTTTAATGCAGGATGATGCAGCAAGAGAAATAGCACTGGTTAATGAATTTCAGCAGAAGTCTAAAGTTCCATTAATGATTGGAATGGATGCTGAATGGGGATTATATCAAAGGATAGCAGCTGCTCATAAATTTCCATGGGCAATGACATTAGGAGCAATTCAGGATAAAAATCTCATTTATCAGATGTCTTCTAAAATTGCTGAAGATTGTAAAAGAATGGGAATCAACTGGGACTTCGCTCCTGTTGTTGATGTGAATACCAATCCAAATAATCCAATTATTGGAAACAGAAGTTTTGGTTCTGAAGTAGATAATGTAATTAATTCAGCATTAGCTTATTCTAATGGGTTGCAAGATAACAATATACTAGCTGCCATAAAACACTTCCCTGGTCACGGTGATACCAGTACAGATTCACATTTAGACCTGCCAGTCGTTTCACATCAATTGGACCGTTTAAATACAGTTGAATTAGCTCCTTTTAAAGCTCTGATGAATAAAGGAATTGGTGGCGTAATGGTAGCCCATTTGTATGTCCCTACTCTGGAGTCAGGAAAAGGAATTCCGGCTTCTGTTTCTAAAAATATTATTACCGGACTTTTAAAAGAAAAACTAGGATATAAAGGCCTTATCATTACAGATGCTCTTAATATGGGTGCTGTGGCTAATAAATACAAGCCTGGGGAGTTAGATGCATTAGCATTCAAAGCCGGCAATGATATTATGCTTTTTTCACAAGGCGTGTCAGAAGGAAAGAAGTTAATTCAAAAAGCGATCGATAACGGAGAAATTCCACAATCCCGGGTAGAGGAAAGTGTGAAGAAAATATTATTAACAAAATATTATTTAGGTCTGGACAAATACCATCCGAAAAATCCCGAAAACATTAATAATGACCTTAATAATGACTCCCATAAATTGCTGGTTCAGAATCTTTATTCCAATGCACTTACTTTGTTGAAAGACGAACAAAGACTACTCCCTCTTAGCGGAAAACAAATTTATTATGTTCCATTGGAAGAGGCACCCTATCAAACTTTTGCCAATCAACTAGGTTCTACGGTTATCATTAAAAAAGCCAGCGAAATCAATACCATTCCTTCTAATTCTACAGTAATTGTTGGCTTTCATAAAGATAATTCCACTGCTTATAAGCCATATAAAATTTCGGCAGAATCTAGAAAAGTCCTTGCTGATTTGACCAAAAATCAAAAAGTAATATTAAATGTATTCGGAAGTGCTTATGCATTAAAAGACATTGATATCACAAAAGTTTCAACGGTTCTTGTTTCCTATGAAAACAATGATGACTCAATGATCGCCACTGCCAATGCTTTACTTGGAAAAACAAAAATCTGGGGGAGACTTCCGGTGCTAATTAATGATCAGTTAAAAGCTGGAATGGGTATTGATTTGAATCCATCTACAGCTTCTGATACCAAAGTGAATTCAACTATATTTACAACATCAAAACAATAATAAACCAATGAAAATAGGCATACTTTGCTATCCAACATACGGCGGAAGCGGTATCGTAGCAACAGAATTGGGAATGTCTCTTGCTAATAAAGGCTATGAAGTTCATTTCATAAGCTCTGCTCTTCCTGCAAGATTAGATATCACGAATCCAAATATTTTTTTCCATAGGGTCAATGTTCAAACGTATCCCCTATTTCAGTATCAGCCTTATGATATTGCATTAAGTTCAATGATCTATCGTGTCGTTAATCTATATAAACTTGATTTACTTCATGCTCATTATGCAATTCCATATGCCTATGCAGCCTTTACGGCAAAGCAAATGCTACAGGAAGACAATAACGATATCCCTTTGGTAACAACCCTTCACGGAACTGATATTACTTTGGTAGGGCAACATCCAAGTTACAAACACGCAGTAGAATTTTCGATTAATAAATCAGATGCGATTACGTCTGTATCTGAAAGTCTAAAAAAGGATACTCTACAGTTTTTCAATATTAAAAAACCTATCCAGGTCATTACCAACTTTATTGATAATTCTGAATTCGATGAATGCAACGAATGCCAAAGAACCCAGTTTGCTGATCCGGATGAAAAGATATTGATCCATGTATCCAACCTACGCCCTGTAAAGCGTGTGGAAGAAGTTCTGCAGATCTTTAAGAATGTTAATAAGAAGGTAAAATCCAAATTGATTATCATCGGAGAAGGTCCGGACATGGAAAAGGTAAATCAATTTCTGGAAGAAAATCCGGAATTGATTTCCAAGATTCGTCTTCTTGGAAAGGTAAATGACTTATATCGAATTCTCCAGCTTTCTGATGTTTTCTTATTACCATCCGAACAGGAAAGTTTCGGTTTGGCTGCCTTAGAAGCAATGGCCGCATATACCCCTGTTATTAGCTCTAATGCTGGTGGGATTCCTGAAGTTAATATTCAGGCTGAAACTGGTTTCTTAGCAGAAATAGGAAATGTGGAGGCTATGAGTAATTACACAATCAAGCTTTTGAGCAATGACGAACTTTTAGCAAAAATGAAAATAAACGCAAAAGAACAAGCCATAAAATTCGATTTGAAAAACATTCTTCCGATATATGAAGAAATGTATAAAACAACCATAGAAAATTTTAAGAAGGAATTGACAAAAGCTTAATGTTTTGTCGGAACATCTTAGTATTATCTGCTATAAAAGTAGGGCTTAGATTTATTTCTAGCCCTTATTTTTTTTCTCCTAAACCTTAAATCTATCTTTTTTCAATGCAAATGAATCCTGTAGTTGTTGAACTGGTAATTATAATATTAATTAAAACACAAAAAAACCAATCCCCAAATAACTGCAAAATTCTATCTAAACAAATATATCCTATAGATCCATCAATGTAAAGAATGGCTATCGAAAATTTGAAAAACGAATGGCAAAAAGCATAAGAGTTCTCTTATATTTGTGTAGCACTCATGACGGAAAAACTATTACAATATCTTTGGAACTTTAAGGTTTTCAAAAATTTTGACTTCAAGGACGTTGAAGGAAATCCTGTTGAAATAATAAATTTCGGAAAATGGAATACTGATGCCGGTCCGGATTTTTTACTGGCAAAAATCAAAATCAACAATATATTCTTAAGTGGAAACATAGAGCTTCATGTGAAGTCCTCTGACTGGATTTTTCATAATCATTCTCAAGATCCCAATTACCAAAATATTATTCTTCATGTTGTTTTTCAAAATGATATAGAAATTGAAGAATTCAATGATAAGAAGGTCCCTAAACTAGAATTGAAGAATTATATCGATGAAAGCATTCTATGGAAATATGAAAAATTGATCAAAGAAAATCAGTTTATTCCCTGTGAAGATATTTTCAATAAAGACAATATTCCCATTAATTTTCATGAAGAAAATATTGTAAAGAAGCTGGATCAAAAATCTCAGGAGCTGGAAAAAAGTTTAGAACAATCTAAAAATAATTTTGAAGCAGTACTATTTCATAGTCTTGCTTACTCTTTTGGATTAAAAGTAAATGCATTTATTTTTAAGCAAATCGCTGAAAGTATTGATTTTAGCATTATAAATAAAATCCGACAAAATAAAAATCAATTGGAGGGATTACTATTTGGAATCTCGGGATGGCTTGATCAACCTCAGGATGAACAAATGAAAATCTGGAAAAGAGAATTTGACTTTGTAAAAGCAAAATATCAAATATCTGATATGAAATTTCATCCAAAGTTTTTACGTTTAAGACCTCCTAATTTTCCTACTATAAGACTTTCTCAGCTAGCAGCACTTTACCACAACCATCAAAATCTATTTTCAAGAATTATACTTTCAAAAGATCCAAATGAATTGGTAAATGTTTTTAAAGATATTCAAGCATCTGAATATTGGAATGATCATTTTAATTTTGGAAAAACCTCAACAGTTAATCAGCCCAAAACATTAAGCTACGAGTTTATACAACTTGTTATACTCAATACAATACTTCCTCTAAAATATACTTATCATAAATATCACAATGAGGAAATTCTCAGTGAAATACTTGAATTCTATAAAAAAATATCTCCGGAAAAAAATGCTATTATAACCTCCTGGAAAAAACTGGGAATACAAATGAATAACTCACTAGAAACACAAAGCCTTATTTATCATTTTAAAACCTCTTGTGAAGAAAAAAACTGCCTGAAGTGCAGGATTGGGTTTTCAATTTTAAAAGATTCATAAAAAATATTTTATCGACCCCTTTCAAACAGACAATAACGCTTTCTACATAAGAAAAATATCCCTCCACACTTTCTTCTGCAAACCAGATCGATTTAATTGAATATTTGTAATCTAAAAAAAATATTTAATATTAAAATGTATGAAAACCATTAATGTTTTATTCTTAGTACTGGCTATGAACTTTTATTATGCACAAGCTTACAAAAAGCAAGAAACTGAAATACAGAGTCTCATAACAAGTGCCAAAAAAAGTATAATCCAAAAAGACACTGCTACTTTTAAAAGTCTTTTTGCAAAAGAATCATTTAATTGGACGGCAGTAATTAAAGACAAAACTCAACAAAAAAGGTTAAAAAATAAAACATCGCAGCCCTCAAATATTTTCACAAAGACTCCCATGAATTTCTACCAGTTCCTTTTAGATGAAGGTAAGCAAGAAGAAATATTTAAAAATATACATATTGAGAATGATGATGTAATTGGTTCGGTAGCTTTTGACTATTCTTTTCTATCCAATAATAAAGTTACCAATTGGGGTAAGGAGTTCTGGCACGTGGCTAAAGTTGAAGGACAATGGAAGATTGTGAGTATAATATATAGCATAGAATCTAATTAATACTTTACAATCAGATCCGGTTAAAAAGTTTTACAAGTATAAAATAATATGACAAAAAAAATTGTTTAAATTGCAGTATTGAATTTAACCTTTTAAAAAATTCACCCAATGCTAGATAATATCCGTCATAAAATGGAAAGAGAATGGTTCGGTGTTCTTACGAGAATGGGCGCTAAACTGGGAATTCCTGTTTCTAAACTTCGGGTGTTCTTCATTTATTCTACTTTTGCTACGGCAGGGTTTTTCTTTCTCATCTATCTGGGATTAGCATTTACCTTATGGATTAAAGATATTTTTATTACAAGAAGACCTAGCGTTTTTGATTTATAATTATGGAATTTTTACAAATTACTTCACCTGAAGACCATAGGATCAAGCAGATCTATGATTCTTACTCTACCACTTTTCCTCCGGAAGAACAAAGAGATTGGAATCAATTTGTACAATTATTTACACATCCTAACGCCAAAGTCATTTCTGTACTTAATGAATCCAAAGCTATTGGTTATTTAATTTTCTGGGAGCTTAGCACTTTTATTTTTGTAGAACATTTTGAAGTCTTTGCTGAATTTAGAAGTCAAAAACTAGGATCACATATTACAGGATACTTATTTAAAAATTATCAGAAGATTATTCTTGAAATTGAACCCGCTCATTTGGGGGAAGATGCACAAAGACGATATTCTTTTTATCAAAAAAATGGATTTTCTTTAGTTGATGATTTATATATACAACCAAGTTATGGAGAAGGAAAACCTCCTTTAGATCTTTGGCTACTGGCCAATTATTCTCCTGAAAATCTAAAAGAAGTCAAGGAAGAAATTTACGATATCGTTTACCATTAATAAAGAAGCCGGAATTACTTCCGGCTTTAAAATATTTTTAATAATACAACTAGAGAATTAGTTCACTTCGTATTCCAGTTTTATGGTTATACTCGCTACCTTCTCTTTTGAAGTTGTATTGAACGCTCCTCCGTAAGAATAGTCCTCGTTCGAGTTGGGTGCGGTAATTTGAATAACACCCATTGTACCCTTTTTAAGATTACCAAGACTACTTCCTGAATTTTCTGCGATTTTTTCAGCGCGTTCTCTGGCATCTTTTGTAGCTGTAGCTATCATTTCCTGCTTCACAGCAGTTAGTTTGGTATAAAAATAAGAGGGTGACGAGGAAGTAAATTCAATTCCTCTATTAATGATCTCAGTTATATTCCTGGAAAGATTTTCAATTTTGCCCACTTCTTTACTTTCAATCGAAACGGTTTGAGTTAGATTATATCCTGAAAATTCTCCCTGAACATTGTTTCCATTCGAATCTGTATAATTTCGAAATTGTTTCTGAATGTCTACGGAAGAATAGATGATCTCATTTTGCTTGATTCCTTTAGAAATCAGATAATCATTGATTACTTTTTTATCAGCTAACAATCCATCGTAAGCTAATTTCAGATCAAAGTTATTTTTAGAAAAACTACCAGACCAGGTAATAAGATCAGACGTAAATTGTTTAGTCCCCAGCCCTGTTACCGAAATTGTATTTTCAGACTTATTTCTGTTTTTAATAGCACTTCCTAACAAGCCTAAACCTATAATAAAACCTAAAGCTGCGATCGCAATCGCAATAATATTTTTATTCATAAAATTTTGTGAATTTGATTGATTCATCATTTAAAATTTAATTTTCAATGAAATTACTATATCAATTTCCATTCCGAAATTTTAAGATTTTTTTAACAAAATAGCTTAAGATTTTTCCAGCCTTTTCAAAAATGCAGGCATCGTTTCTTCTAATCGTAATAATACACCTGATAAATTTCTGGCCTTGACATAAGTACGAACCTGGGGTTTAAGTACAAATGAAAATTCTATAAATTCTGAAATCCTTTCTGAGGGAATTCCCGCATTGGTAAAGTATTCATCATCTACCCTTTTACGAACCCAAAGAATATTATCCTGTAAATCGTCATACTTATATTGGCGTTTTTGCCTTCTGGCTTTTCCACTGATCAGATCAAAAGCTCCCTGAACATCTAATTGTCCCAGAAGTATTGGCAACAATACTTTTTTGACTTCAGCAGGCTTCTCTCTCATTTTCCCAACAGGTTGTGGGAGACCAACCGCCTGTTGTACAATTTCCCCCTTATCAACTTTAGCCACACTTCTTGAATCCTTTGTCAGATCACCAGACAGCTTTTTCACTTCGACCTCTTCTATTTCTTCGGGGATTTTTACAAGAATTATAAAAACCTGAGAATTCACCCCATCTGCAAAGATCCGTTTTGAAACCCTTTCATATCCAGGCCTTACAAATCTCAATTCATCATTTTTTGACGCTTCAATAGAAAATTCGCCTAAAGCATTACTATATACTTTTTGATCTGTTCTTATATTAACAATAGTGACACCTCCCAGATTAATGTCATTATCATCTGTAATTTTACCCGTTACAATCTGCTGAGAATAAGCAATCCCATAAAAAAATAATATAATAAAGAAAAACCTCATTTTCATTCAAACGATATTCTATATATAATTGCTATTATCAATCTCTAATTTTATTAGTCTTGCTATATTCCTGAAAAGCAATTTTTAATTCTGATTCTATGATATCATTGTTAAAGTCCCTCCTATATTTCTTTGCCAGATATTTTGTATCATTAGCATAGATTAGAAATTCATCTATTTGTTCTTCATTCATCCCCTGTCTTACCAAAAAATCGAGATTAATCTCCAACTTAAGCCTATTCATGAAACTTTGGGTCTCATTATAATCAGCTTTTGTTATTTTAGGTTTTGTTGCCTTTTTCACTAATCCTATTCCTGTAAGCAATAATTTGACAACATCAACTTGGCCCGTACTAAAATCATGTCCACTAAAAGTTTTAGATATCTTATTTTCAGGCAAGGGTACCTTGAAGGGTGTTCGCATATATTTATCCATTTCTGATTTTAATGCAACCGTCTTTTTTGCCTCATCAAAATGTTTGGTATCTCTTGCTAAATTACCTGTGGGTTTATATGCAATTTTAACCTCCGGAATTAAAGTCTCATTCCTGAGAAGCTTAACCTGGAGAGGAGAACTTATATTGTCCTTCGTAATTTTTTTATCAGAACGGTAAAAACCATCTTTTATAAAGCGAATTTCTTCATTTTCTTCTGCTTCAATAATAAACTGGCCCGAAGGATCACTTTGAACCTTCTTATTATTTGAAATATTGAAAACAAGTACAGAATTTAAAGCATTACTATCTTCATCCGTTATTCTACCTGAAACTTTTTGTTGTGAATACACATCAGTAAAGACAAAGCATGGAATAAGATACAAACTATTTCTAATCAATAGATTCTTCATGCTCAATTATCTTTGGGTCTGAGGTGCACGATAAGAAGAAATTCTTATAAGTACTGCTCTTTGAAATCTCATCAGGTCAGCATCACTACAAAATCCGTATTTAAGTATCTTTTTTCGCTCAAATCCTCCCCTCAAAACGTAATAAATAAAATGTTGTATCAGGGATTTTTCTATTTTAAGATCGATAAAATATTGATCACCTAAGCTCTCACGTAAATAATTCATAAAATCAACATCGTCCCATTGGTCTTTCACCTTTCCCACAGAAAAGCCCTGCCCTTTAGGCTGAACAAACTCTCCTGCTTTTGCGGCAAGAATTCTTGGATCAGATTTTTGAGCTATATATTTGTCAATGTCTTTTGTGAGCTTTTGTACTTTTTTGGGTTTGTTAAGGCTTTTAGAATCAATTTTTAAATCTCCGGTGAGCCCGCGCTTCACCTCTACTTCTGCAATTAAGGTTGTCTGCCTGACAAGTGCTACATTTAAAGGAGACCCTATATTTTCTTTGGTTACTTTTCTGTTAATCCTTTCATATCCATTTTTCACAAAACGAAGTTCATCACCTTCTCTTCCCGAAATCATAAAATGTCCGTCTGTATTTGTTACAACCCGTTCATCAGTTCTTATATTGATTACTGTAACATCTGGCATTTCAATATTTTCTTCGGTTGTTATTTTTCCGAAAATATAATCTTGAGCATAAATATGAATGGAGAAAATAAATGATAAAATAAAAAGTAGTTTTAATTTCACGGAAAGTTTTTTATAGAACAAATCTAAAATTATTTTTAACGTATACCATAAGTTTAACCACAGTTAACGCGTTTTAGCATTTTTTTTGGAATTTCTATTTCCAATTTGTTAAATAGTGATTTGTTATTGTTAAAATTTCACTTATTTTTTAGCTAACTTGCAGTTTCAATTCATCTCAAAAAATGCAAAATTCCTACACAGTTATCAATGCTTCTGCGGGTTCGGGAAAGACTTATGCTCTTGTTCAGAGGCTCTTGATGATCTGTCTTCGTTATCCTAATCAGCAGCATGCCATCCGAAATATTTTAGCATTAACTTTTACCAATAAGGCAGCGAATGAGATGAAAGAAAGGATCTTATCCTGGCTGGGTAACTTTTCGGCCAATAATTTTGCTGACAACAATGATTTGAAAAACATTCAAAAGGTTTTTGAAGACGAGGGATTACGGATTACTATCGACGAATTGCATATTCGTTCAAAAAAATTACTGGATTACATTCTGCATAACTACTCTACTTTAAATATTGGAACCATTGACCGTTTTAATTCCCGATTAGTAAGAAGCTTCTCTTACGAATTAGGACTGGCAAAAAATTTCAATCTTGAAATTGAAGCAGAACCGTTTCTGATTGAGGCAGTAGATAAAATGCTTGATCAGATTGGTGAAAATGATGCTATTTCCAATTCTTTTATGGATTATGTTGATTACAGCCTCGAAAATAATGAACGCATCAATCTTAACAAGAATTTGTATGATTCGGCAAAAGAATTTGTAAAAGACATTCATTATGAACAATTGAAAAACAATACAAATTTTGATGACACAAATTATGAAAATATAAAGAATACAATCCGTAAAGAGATTGTATCCAACAAAAAAAATGCTGTTGAAATTGCAACCCAATCCATAGATCTATTCAAATCAAGAAATATTGACATTGAAGATTTTGCGCAGGGAAAAAATGGAATTGGTGGTTTCTTTACTAAAGTTTTGGACTTTTATCAACAGAAAAGAACTGGTTTCCCTTTTCCAACGACACAGGAAGAATCTGTAGTCAATAATTATAGAAAAGGGGCTTCTTCCAAAGCCAAACATAAAGAATCAGATATCTTAGAAATTCTGGAGCAGTTATTGGACAACAGGATGCAACTCATTCTCCTTTATATAGAAACACAGAAGAAAGAGAAAATTCTATCAGCGCTACTTCCATTAAAAGTAAATAAAGATATTCAGGATGAATTAAAAAAAATTGAGGAAGAAAACGATTTGGTTCTCCTTTCAAAATTTAATATTCTTATTAACGAAAATCTTAGAAATGAACCTTCTGCTTTTATTTATGAGAAAGTAGGTTCACAATTTCAGCATTACTTTTTTGATGAGTTTCAGGATACCTCGGAATTACAGTGGCAAAATTTTGTACCGTTAAGAGACCATAGCGTTTCCACTGAAAATACAACATTTACTTTAGTAGGCGATCCTAAACAAAGTATCTACAGGTTTCGTGGGGGAGAAAGTAAACTGATGCTGGATATTATCAATAAGAAAGAAGTTTCTCCTAAAGAAGCTGACCTTCTGGTATTAAAAGATAACTGGCGAAGTGCTAAAAACATTGTAAAGTTCAATAATGAGCTGTATCAATTTCATTCCGTAAATCTGGAAGAAGAACACAAAAATATTTTCGGTACTGATGCAGAACAAAATTCCAAATCCGGAATCGAAGGTCGTGTAAAGGTAAATCTCATTGAAAATCTCACGAATGAGGATTTTTATAATGACACTTCTGAAAGAATGCAAAGAGATATTCAGGGATGTCTGGATAACGGATTTAGATTTGCTGACATTACAATTCTTTGCCGTGGTAACTTTGATATTTTCAGCTATTCTCAAAAGCTGGGAAATCTAAAAGTAAGATATAAGGGTGAAGAAACAAATATTAAAACAATTTCAGATAAGGGATTAACTTTAGAATTATCAAATACGATACAAGCAGTTATCGAATTCCTGAAATGGGAAACCAATCCGAAAAACAAAACCAATTTAATCATGATGATGTATTATCTGAATAAATTAGGTCGGGTTACTTTATCGGATTTCACATTAGGCATGAAAGAAATTTTAGAGATTGAATCTCACGAAGAAATTTTGCAATTCATCCAAAAGAATTATTCTTTACAACTGAAACAGGATCATTTTCCGAGATTCAATTTGTATAATTTTGTCGAATACTATATTAACGAATTCTCTTTCGAAAATAAAGAAACAGACTTCCTTCTCAACTTTTTGGAAATGCTTTTCAATTTTACCCAAAATGCAGGAGCCAGCACAAAAGAGTTTTTAAAATATTGGGATGAAGAGGCTTCAACATATACTATTCAGGCTTCGGAAAATATTGATGCTATCCAGATCATGACCATCCATAAAGCAAAAGGACTTGAATTTCCTATTGTTTTTATACCGATGATGAACAAAAATCGTGACGCTGAATTTTCCAATTGGTTTGAAACCAATAGCGATGAAGCTTTAAAGTCAGTCAACATTAATCAGTTCAATAAAAGTCTGGAAGTTTATGATGAAGAAATTGAAAAGTTTAATAAAAAAAATTCATACAAAAACTTAATTGACCGGTTATGTTTACAATATGTAGCTACTACCCGCCCGGTAGAACAGCTCTTTTTTTATCTTCAAAAGCAAAATAAGACCTCTAATAATCTTGAAATTTTAGAATTTATACAAAAACTGGGCACAGAACAATCTGATGAATTTGATCTTTACGAAGTGAATCCTGAAATGCTGAAAAAACATTCTAAGGATAAAATTTCATCTTTTCAAACAAAGGATATCAGAAACCTGAAGAACATTAACGAAAGAAATACTTCTATAAAAATTGCCACTCCTTCTAAAAACTATCAGGTTCGCAATGAAAAAGTGAGGATAGGTCTTTTCGTTCACGAATTACTATCAAAGATCAATACTGAGAAAGATATTCAAAAAGTATTGGAAAGCTATGTATTGGAAGGACAGATTACTTTGTCTGAAAAAAATGAAATTCAGGAAACATTGCTACAGATCGTTACTACCTACTCTGAATTTTTTGATGAAAAATGGGAAGTAATTAATGAGAAAGATATCATGATCTCTGAAAGAGGAGAAAGCAGAATTTACAGACCTGATAGAATTTTGAAAAGTACTGAGGGCTACATTATCGTTGACTTCAAAACAGGAGAAATCTCTGAAAAGAATGATCAACAAATAGAAAATTATAAAAGGGTATTGGAAAGTCTTGGCAGAAAAGTTATAAAGACACAATTGATCTATTTATAACAGAAAAAGTCCTATTCATCGGCACTTAAACTATATTCCTCCTTCTTAAAATCGTAGAACTACTACAAAATATCGTAGAACTACTACATGAAATCGTAGAAACACTACAAAAAATGAAACTTATATTTAAAAGTTTTTGTGTCCCATTAAAGAAGTATACATTTGCTACATAATCACTGAATTATAACATTTAATAACGATTAAAATTTACAAATCATGGCAGCAAATTCAAGAGGAATCTTAAAATTCAACAATGGCGAAGGTCAAAAATTATTGAAACTTAACTATAGCGTATCAAGATCTACAGACGTTTCCGGACGTGTAGCATCTGATCCATCAAACGCTATTATCAAATTAACCATTGAGGCTACAGAGAAATCTGATATCTTAGAAAGCTTACTAAACGGAAAGTACAAACCAACAACTGGAGAAGTAACATTCAACAAATCTCACGAAGAAGGAACACTGATTACTTTAAAGTGGGAGAATGGATATGTAATCCAGCACGAAGTAGACTTCGATGCAGTGGATGAAAACAGTATGTTGATCAGCTTTATCGTAAGCGCTGAAACAATCCACTATGGTAATGGTATTTATGAAGGTATTTGGCCAGGTGCTAAATAATTTATATGTATTGGTATTTATAAGAAGATCATCCCTAGGGGTGATCTTTTTATCTCTACGAGAGAAAAATTCATTTACTTGTGATTATGTTAAGTAAATATTTTCGCAATCAAATTGAAAAAAGTAGTAATTCTACTACATTTTTTAAAATTTAACATTTTTTTTCTTTAAAAAATCCCAAAACATTTCTAGATTTAAAGATAATACATCAACATCCACTAAGTCATGAAAAATACAATAACCAATGCAGACAAAATTGCTGAGAACCATATTGCTGGTGTCCAGCGTGTGGTAAAGCTGGACGTTGTGATTGAGGGCAAAATAATTAAGCACTTCAAGCATTTCCGCTTAGATCAAAGCGCAAGAAAGCACCATAACTTTGAGCTTACTTTAGCTCATGACTCATTAGGCTCTTTACAGAATCATGAGCTGGATCAGGCTCAACAATTTCTCGGAAAACGCTTAACAGTAGTCTTCAAATATAAAGATGCTGAAAACGAAAGTCCGGAAAGAACTTTTGTGGGCATTATTACAAAAGTGGCCTTCAGTCAGGAAAAAATGAGCTTGGGTAATATTGTTCTTAAGGGACAAAGCCCTACGATTCTAATGGATTCTGCTCCTCATACTCAGAGTTTCGGAGGTGAAAAGCCAGTGAACACTTCGATCATCGCTGATAGAATTCTCAAAGAAACTTTGAATTCAGGTAAATTCGATTATAAAATTGATACACAAAATAAAAGTTATATCAACTACAGTGCTCAATATAAAGAATCTCATTACAACTACCTTGCAAGGCTGGCAGAAACTTATGGAGAACAGTTTTATTATGATGGAGAAACACTTTATTTTGGGAAACTGCCTCCTAAAGAACAGGCTATACGCCTTACTTATGGAAGTAATGTAAATGATATTTCTGTGGAATTAAAAGCTGTACATACAAAACCTGAATTCTTCGGGTATAACAGCAGCAACCATACAAAGTTATTAAGTACCTCAGCAAATATTAAACATCTGGGACAACTCGCTTCAAAAGCGTATGAGCTTAATAATGATATTTACAAAACACGTTCATTAAATCCCTCTCCTATTAACGCGAATATGTCGTTAAATGTAGATGATTCTCAAAAAAGTGCGGCAGGAAGTGCTGCCGTAGAAGTGTTTACAATTTCAGGAACCACATCAGTTCCTTTTTTACACCCAGGCTGCATCGCAGATATTGAAATGAGAAAACCGGATAGCAATCAGACGACCTATTTCACTAAACTTATGGTTACTGAAGTTTCTCACGAAGTAAATACAAGGGGTGTTTACACCGGGACATTCGAAGCTATTGCAGAAGGAACCGGGTTTATTCCTAAACCAGAGTTCAATACCCCTAGCGCAGAACCTCAAATTGCAACAGTCATTTCCAATACTGACCCCCTTAATCAAGGTCGTATACAGGTACAATTTGATTGGCAATTAAATGACACAACCCATTTCATCAGAATGATGAGCCCAGATGCCGGAGGAACAGATGTTATAACTCAAAATAGAGGATTTGTAGCAGTTCCTGAAGTTGGCGACCAGGTAATGGTAGGTTTTGAATATCATCATCCCGATTTTCCTTTTGCTATGGGAGGAATGTTTCATGGAGCTGTAGGCTTGGGTGGTGGAGTCAACAATCATATTAAATCAATACAGACCCGAAGTGGTAATAAAGTCATTTTTAATGATGCCGAAGGAAGTATCTATATAGAAGATCCTAGTGGAAACACCTATTTCATGGATGGAAAAGGTAGCATTATAGTGAATGCACCTAAAGACATGACATTCACTGCCGGAAATAATATAAGAATGTCTGCCGGAAATGATATTACATCTATCGCGGGCAGCAATATTTTTTCAACTGCTAATGTAAATATCGTTTCCAATGCGGGAGTAAATATGGTAGATACGGCAGGAAGAGATTTACTTCAGACAGCTACTGGAAATATTCATGAATCGTCTGACATGAGAACAGAGATTGCTGAAAATGAAAGAAACGTTCAATCTAAAAAGAGCGATTCTTATGCGGAAAAGGTAACAGTAGTAAGTACCAAAGAAAATATGATTTTGCAAAGCGAGAAGACAGTAAAATCTCAAAGCGGAGAGCAAGGAAATTCACATTAAATGTATTGACATGGCCATTGTAAAAAAAGCTAATAATATCAATATACAGGTCAGTAATAATTATACTAATCTATGCAAAGTTTCCAGTGAAGAATCGGAGCATGTAATTATAGAAGCGACTAAACAAAATCTTGAATTATCGAGCCAGAAACGTGCGATATTACAAGGATTTGGTAAAGATGGAAAAGGTGAAGAAGGATGTAAAGAAGGGGTTATAAAGGTTAGTCAAAAATTAATTGGTAAAGCTAAAAGAGATCCGGGATTCAATTTTGATGGCACTAAGTCAGAGGATATGTATTTTGCTGACAGTCCTGCATCATCTGCTTCTATAAAAAATGATCCGGTTTTTAAATTAAATGACCCTACTCTCGGAGCTTATCTGGATCAGCTAATGGAATCGCTTTCCATTGGTGATATGGAAACGGTTGCTCTCGAAATGTCTGATCGATTTAAAAAAGGTACTGGCGGAACTTATAAAAGTGAGACTTTAAATAAGGAAATCGCTAATAATCCTGCATTTATAAAATACCATGCTGCATTTCTTGCAGATTTAAAAAAGGAGCTGAAAAAAAATGACTATGATCCTTCTTCCATGGGAATTATCTCAATGGGACTTTTGAATTTCTCATCTTTTTGGGATAAAGTATCCGGATTAGGTATTACTGTACATCAGGTTTGGAGTGTTAAAGCAGAAATCTTAAATTACTCTTATAATAAATGCACCAAAATGTGGAACGGAAAACTCAAATATACCTTTTATGATCATTACGGTTTAGACTGGGATGATATCGTAAAACATGGAGGAGACCGAATTCCACAGTATCACACCGGAGATTTTTTTAAAGCCTGGTATATCTTGCAGCATTATAGAACGGCAAAACCTTTCATTACGGAAATGGAACGAAGTGTAGATTTATACGGAAATTCTGACAAGGACTAAATTTATCATGAAAAACTTAATCATTTTATTGACATTATTTGTGGCATGTATTCAAAACAAGTCGGAAGACTTCCAGTTGGTTGCTTTACCTCCAGTCACCTATGAGTTTAAAGCAGGAGAAAATAAAAATAGAATCGACTATTTTTATGCAGATCGTAATTTTTCATACGACAATAATGAGTATGAAAAACTAAAAAAGAAAGTTGACGAAAAAACGGGAAATATAAATACACAGGATTATAACTTATATTCTGTGTACATCTATAAAAAAACAGATGTACTCAATAATGAGTACAAAGGAGGAAAGGAAGGCCTGGATGGCCATAATCAGGATCTAATCGCCTACATCAGATATGAAAAGGGAAATAGAGATATTTTTTATGTAATCGAAAAAGGTAACGTGCTCTACAATGTTCTCACCAACAAGGAAGAGAACTTTGAGTTTGATCAATAATAAAAACACAGGAAAATGGCAGGTCCAGGAGTAAATTTTGAAGGAAAAACAGATACTCCCCGAAATGGGATAGAACCAACACAGGTTAAAAGTATAAAACTTATTTCTGACTTAGATGATGGTGCTTTGAACGATGGCAGCAGGAAAATCAAGGAAAAGTCAGGCCTTGTTTATGGTAAAACATATACTTTCAAGGTTGAAACATATACTAATGATGCTCCAAAGGATCCCAGTATGATTAAATGGGCAGTTAGCTATACCGATAATGAAACTGGAAAATTTCATAAAAATGCTTTAGAAGGACCCAATAGTGGTGATGAGATTAGCATTACATTTAATGATGCAAATGGTTGTGGAAACAATTTAGAGATCAAAGCTTACATCAATGATATGGACAATGAGGGAAAATTAACCCTTTTCAAGCATAATAGATTTAGATTCTTTGATCGCCAGGCATTAAAATCTGAAATTCAGCAAAGAATGAATACGGGAAAAGATGTTGATCAGGGGCAAAGTTCAATGTGTGCTATTGCCTTAATTGGACATTTCCTCGCCATTCAAAAACCATCTGATTATGAAAGAATAATCTTAGATATGCATCGTACCGGAGATGCTATTGTTCCATCTACCCAGTACAAAATAAAATTAGATAGTGATGAACATCTCATCAAAATAAAAGACTCTGATGCCACGTACCCGAATAACAGTAATGGCGGCAAAATGTCTTATGCCGACTTTATATTTTTATTTACAATAAAAGATTATTTAAACGGGGTTTTCGATTATGATCCTGACGGAGCAAATGCCGGAGGTGTTGTAGAAGGTGGGACAGGTCTTACTCTTCCACATGAAGTAGCAAGCATGATGAAAAATATCCTTGCATATAGTGATGTAAAAAATGAAACCAATCTGGTAACAAGTAAATGGGCCAGTGCAAAAAACTCTGCAAATGAGCTGTCAGACCTTCTTACAAATGGATACAGTGTCGGTCTTCTCATTACAGCAGGAAATTTTCAAAATAACAATAAGGGCACCTTCACTATTCCTAATCACTGGGTAGGACTTAAAGGAGTGACATTAGATGAAAAAAATGAAAAAGTTGTACTCACTTTATTTACCTGGGGCGACATCAGTAAAGTGTGGACTGTATCTTATGATCCTTTTGAAGATGGATATTTTGGCTATGTCGCAGGAAAGTAATTGGTAATGAAATAATTTAAAGGACTATGATAAAGAATTTTATAATAAAGAATTGGAAAACGATATTTAATATTCAGCTTATTATTTTTATAGCATTTGCAATCCTCACTTTTGTTTATTATTGGGATAAATCAGCCCACCAGTATTTCAACAGAGGCTTTGACACATCAAACATCCAGGCAATCTTCTCATTATTTATGACTTATCTTTTTGTGTTCTTCATTGCTGTTGCATTTATTTATCCTATTCTTTTTTTGATCCAGATGTTTAGCATGCGTAATGAGAAAGACCGTAAAAAGACAGTTAGATTAATTATACTATTTGTCTTATACATAATAAGTATCATTTCAGTTTTTGCATTATATACAATTAATGGTTCCCAGGCAATAAAGGCCATAAATCACTAATAAAAACTTGTCCTATCCTTATATTATCACAAAACAATGACATCCGCTAAAACCGACATATTTCCAACTTCAACCTATTTTCTTCAGGATAAATCTACCATTAAAATTGGAAAAGAAGAATATGAAGCATTACTCTCATATACGCTATATGTTGAAACCGGAGAAGATAGTGATTATGACTTATCAATTAACAGAACAAACCTTAAAGTCAATAATAAAAAAATAGATACCAAGTTTCTTGAAATATCAAATAGTTACATGGAGGCGTTATTTCCTATCCACTGTAAAATCGATAAGTATAAACTAACAATAGAAAATACAAAAGAGATACAGCAAAGGATAAAGACAACAGATTCAGAAATACATTCTATTTATAGCGGAGAGGGTATAGACCATATCCGCACTCAATTTTTTAATGCTACCGAAACTAAAGATGGTCTTATACAATTCATCAAGGAGCTCCACTTTATAAAAATTATAGAAGCAAGTATGCAGAAGTTCAGCAATAAAAAACAGTATGAAACTTCGTGGAAAGTGCTTCCGATCGGTACATCAGAATGGAAAGGAGAAGCTCAATATCAAAAAGAGAAAAATACTTTGTCTTTCGAACCCAAAATAGATAATGCACAGGAAATCATGGATGATGTTATCAGATACATTCACAAATATGATTATGCTGTTGATTTTGAGGAAGAAAATCTTCCACTCTATGCAGATTTCAAACATAACATCAACTATACGGGTACAACAGGAAGAATTGAAACAGCTGAAACCGATGTCTGTATAGAAGTACAGAATAAGTTCTACTACCAACACATTATAACCATACAAACAAAATAGCGATATGTCAACACCCATCCCATATACAGTCCAGAGCGGTGAGACGTTACAGGATATAGCCAAAAAATTGGGTATAAAAGACTGGACTAAGCTCAAAGAATATCATAATCGGAATGCTGGCTCTAACCCACAGGTCCCAAATGTTCCTTACACCGGATTCAACCTGCAAACTCCACCCAAAGAGGAAATTTATGTGATGAATGGTGAAACTCCACCACCCGATCCTGCCGAAGAACAAAAAGATGCTGAGCAAAAACAGGGTGAGGAAAAGAAAAAAGAAGAAGATAAAAAGAAAGAGGAGAAAGCTTCCAAAAGTGATCACGACGGAAAATATTTTGTGGTGCACAATGCCAAATGTGTTTGCGATAAAGCTGAAAATCCAAAACAGACTGCAGACCTACAAGTTACTACTCATAAAATAATTGTTCTCAATGATGACAGTTCTAAGTTAGCCGCTACAGAAGAAGATAAAACCTTTATTCCCCCAGCTGCAACGTTTGGAAAATGTACACTTAAACCATCACCAGGAGGCTATCTTCCATGTGCTTTAGCACCTGCCCCTAAATGGAGCAAAACTTATGATAGTACTCAGGTAATGGGTAAAAATACTCTCACAGAAATTTCTGAACTGCAATGTATGGTGGGAGGAAAAATAACAATAGACAAACATGGGCAGACAGATTCTGTAAGTAATGCTCATGCTGACAATACGAATCCGGTGGAGCTTTCCATGGTTAATCCGGCAATAGCCCAGCCTAAGAAAAAAGAAGAATACCCTGTTGTTACTACTATTACACTCACTAAAATTGAGGATAGAAAAGATTTTAAAGAAGTAGATTCTAAGAAAAAGGAAATCATCTATCTCCGTAAAAATGAAGAGGCAGATTTTAAAGCCAATTTAAAAAGCGGAAACAAACAGCTTACCTCATGGATGGTATATAGTGATCACCAAGGTAAAAAAGAAAACAGGCTTTTCCTAAAGGAACAAATTGGTACTGAGTTTTCACAGAGCTTTGCTGATTTAGGAAAGTTTAGAGTGGAGGGATATGGCAAACCTAAAAGCCCCGATTTTGAAAAAGGGAAATATGATAAATGTGATCCTTCATGTTCTATTGATATCGAGGTAGTAGAAAATACACTGATTGATATTGAATGTACTTCGGGAGATTTTTCTACCCGCATCGATCCTTCTAAAAATAGGAAATTCAGACGCGGCGTGCCTTCTGTATTTAAAGCAAAGTTTTTCATTCCTAATCTTACAGAGGAAGAAAAATCCAGACTCACCTTATCTCTATTGGATGGTGACGGAAATATTGTAACCGATGGAGTCCAAAATGGAGAAACACTAACTTTTACTCCTCAAAATACCAAAGCTAAATATACTATCATAGCCAGATATACTAATGAGAATGGAGAGGTTATAGAAAAGCAAATGTCAGGGGAAAGTGAAGGCAACGCTGTAATTGGAATAAGTCATGGAGCTGAAGTAGTAAGGCCTGGAACAGCTATGTCTTTTAGCGTCTCTAAAATGAAATATAATTTTGGAACAAATAATCCTGTTTATGACCTTACTTCCGATGAGTCTTCTGAAGTCAAATGGAATTTGAATGGAGTATTGCAGGGAACAGGGAAAAGCATTACAATACCGGGTAACCAACTCATGGCCCCTGGAAAATATGTTGTAGAAGCTTATAGCAAAGTTGCAAACGCAACGGGGAAAGGAGCTAAAGACGAAGATGATGACTGGCGCTTTGAAGTAAAAAACAATGTAGTCACCGAAATAAAATATGATAAGAAACCAAAAGTAGGGGTCAATATTTCATTTGAAATAAGCAAAATGCTTATTAAAGACTACGACGCTGCTAAAGATGGTGCCATAATATGGAAAATAACCGGTCCAATCTCCGCAACCGGAACAGGCGAAAAGTTTGCTCATAAGTTTTCAGCCCCGGGAAAATACACTATTAATTGTAGTATGGGTGGCAGAAATTGTGAAAAACCATTAACAATAGATGTAATACAGCCCAAAATTACGGTTGATACTGCAAAATGGATGGATAATGATGGAAGCAGTGGAAACATTATAAAGGAAGCCGGTTATGGACAAGAAATTGCGGCTTATGTAAGATATGAAGGACTGCAAGGCGAAAATGTAAAATTAGAAGTGTATGATAATGACAGCACCGGTAGTAATATTATTTTTGAGAAATCCGGGATCTTAAATGATACGGCTACTGCAGTGTACTGGCCTTTTACACTAGATGATTCTATAAAGCAAAAAATACAAAGTAAGGGAGTTACTAAAAAAGGAGAATTATTTTTCAAAATGAAATCCACTAATTCATCCCTTATTATTCAAAACTCAGAAAAAGCCCTTGCTTCTTCTCTTATCGTTTCGGATGTCCCTAAAATTGTAGATGCTTATTTCTGTGATGCTTCAGATACGGAAAAACGTTACAACTCACCCATAAGCACTCCTCTTTATTTTAAAATTTACGCCATTAACATGGTAGATAAAAATGTTGAAGTGCAGTTTATTACAAAATCAGATATGTACTTTAGTATAGCCTGGAATCCAAAGCAATGGAAAGATTGGAAAGATGTAAAAGATAAATTCGCCAAGGAAATTTTCTTTGACAAAAAAGAAGGTAAAATTAATAAGAAAGGAGAACTAATACTTAAAGTAGATCCATCGAAATTAGGCAAACCTAAGAACTACTTTAAGATTTCAGCAATTATCAAAGTTACTGAAGGGGAAGGAAAAGAAGTTAAAGAAAAAGCGATGTATCTTGATCATTCTGATATGGCTATCCTGTATGCAACCGCTACTCTTCCTAATATGGTAGAAAACAAAGGAGCTGTGAAAGTTGGAAGGGAAACATTATCAACTGGAAAAGATAATGATGATGATAGTATTTGTGAAGCAGAGGCTAGGGTAAGAGCCTTCATGAGGATGTTAAGAAAAGGTGAAGGTACTCAAGGAGAACAAGGATATACAACGCAATACAGCGGGAAACAATTTACTGATTTAAGCAAGCATCCTGAAGAAGTTATAACAGCCGGAAATTATTCTTCATCTGCAGCTGGAGCTTACCAGGTTATGAGATATACTTGGTGGTGGGTAAATGGCGAAAAATTAACCAAAGAGAACAAAAAGGCTGGAGTATATGAAGAGGAGCATGATTATATTAAAAAATATCAAATATCAAGTTTTAATCAGGAATCACAAGATGAAACTTGTATAATCCTCTTTAAGTATAAACAAAGTAAAAAATTCTTAGATTTAATAGTAGCTAATAAGCCTCAGGAAGCAATGGAAAAGTATGGTAGCTATGAATGGGCCAGCTTACCTCCTGGAAGATATGGACAACCAACACAGACCATGGAAGGAGCCTTGGCTGAATATGAAAGATGCTTGAAAGAAGAACTTAAAGGAATTAGTAATTTACATATCAAAAAAGGTTTTTTGAAAAAATTTGGATATGATTGTTGTGAATTAGAAAAAATAGTAGTTGGAGACATTAACAAATACAGGATAGATGTTGACAAGTTTACATATCCAAAAATAATGAAGAGTACAACATCTAAAAAATATCAATATGATATTTATGAAAATGGCCAATTAATTAAAACCATCACATTAGAAAAAAATGAACATGGGCTATTACCATTTCCTGAAACGGGACCGAACTGGGGTCGATTTGGAACAAGGGATTCTGGTGGAGATAATTGGGTAGATGAAAAAGTATGTGCAGCGTTGTTAGGGTTCTTCTATTCACTTCCAAAAAATAATTATGCGGATAGTTTATATTTCAATGATATCTCTGCTAATGATGGACGAAATATTGGACACTCCGGACACAATATATCAGGAAATGATATAGATATAAGATATCCTGGAAGTAGTAATGCCGGGCAAACTCTTTGGAGTGATGCGAAGAAAGCTTATCCAAGTGAAGAGAAGTTTATTGAAGCATTGGAAAATATACTTTCTGTAGGAGTCAAATGGGGCTTTAACAAAAATTACGCTTATAAAAAAGGTATAAAAAATACCACAGGTAAAGCAACATCTGTGCATCAAGATCATTTCCATTTAGGCTTAAGATAACAAATATGACTAGATTTTTAGCATACCGAATAACATTAATATTTCTATTAATCTGTGAGAGTTTTATATGTCAAAATAAAACTAAATTAGAATATCAAAACGATACTCTAGTCCAAAATTTAGGAAGTGGATTGGTTCAGTTTTTAAAAACAAGCGAGAAAATAACTTTATACTCTGATAGAAGTTTTTCAAAAGTTGAAATGAAAGATGCTCAAATTGGTGACAGGTTTATTCCCATTTTGAATAAGCCGGATTATGGTATTTTATTTTTCTCATGTGTTGAAAAGGGCCCAAATTTTTACAAAATAATTATTTCAAAAAATCACTTTGCTTATATAAAGCATTCCAAAAATATCATATATTACCCATGGGCAGACTTTTTAATAAATCAAGTTACCAGTATAAGAAGTAAGGATTTACATGATAATCCCCCTCGATCATCTATAAAAGGTAAAGCTATAAATATTGAAAACTGGGCGGAAGATGATGAGATCAACATTATTAAAGTAGATAAAAACTGGATACAAGTAAAAAATATAACTCAAAATAATCAATTGTTTTGGATTGAATGGCGAGATGATCGTACTTTAAAAATATTTTTAAATCTTTTAGTATAATTATGAAAATAAGAATTATAGTTTCATTTTTTTTAATCGGTATTTCTAGCTTCTCATGTAGCCAGAGTACTCAAAATAAAAATCAGGAGACAAAGCAAAGTACTCTCAGTGCTCAAAGTCCAAAAGCTACAGATTATGATTCTGTTAGCACAAAAACATCTTTAAACATCAAAGGTGTATGGAAGTCCCAATGTGATAATGATAAAGCGAGTATTGAATTTTTTGATGAAGGTTCGGCAAGTATTGATTTCCATACAAAAAGTGGACTGTTGGCACGAGTGAATTTAAGTATTCAAAAAGATAAGGATAATTTCCAAATTAAATTTGATGGGCTTACAGGTGTTACAAAAGGAAATGCAGACTTAGCCTGGGTTAATTTTTCAAGAAAAGAAGTAATTGCAGAAGTAAAGCAAATAAATGAAAATAGTATTGAGATTGAATGGTTAGGCTTCTATAATGAAAAGAGCCAACAAAGAAGCTTTGTTGAAAATCCTTTTGATCAAGCTAAAAAAACGGTTTCTTTATTAAGATGTAATTAAATTATAATCCATTAACTTTCTTTACAAAAATTGTTATAATGGTAATTTTTATAAAATAACTCAATTAATCAAAGAATGCAATCAATAGAATAGTATCTCTTCAAAGGGTAATGATATGGACCACCAGCAGAATAAATCCCTACTTCTAATTTTTTTTCATAAATTTAGTTTCTAAAACAAATTTAAGATGAAACAATTTATAACCTTTATGAGTTTAGGAGCTTTACTGCTCGTAAGTTGCAATGCTCCCAAAAAAGAAGTGATGACGGATAAAGCTTCTGATGCAAAAAATGTTAAAATCGAGTTCACTGGTGCAGATAACATTGTTCCAAAAAATGCAAAGCTAAAAGTAAGCTTGTATGCTGTCCAGTCCAATATGGCAGATGTTCCTGCGAGTTTAATCACTGAAAAAGAATATACTCAGGAAAAAATTCCATTTACGATCGACTTGCCTGTTCCAAACAATGCGGAAAGCCTTATCAAACCGGAAGTAAAAAAAGGAGATCCAATCAAATATTACGTTACCATTAGCTGGGATTCCAATGGAAATGGTGTTGAAGATAAAGGTGATATCGTCATCGATTATGATAAAAAGTTTCCTACTATCGAAATTAATGAGAACCTTCAACAGATTTATCTAAAAGTATCTAAATAAACTTTATATATAAAAACAAAAAAGAGTGAATTGTAAAAATTCACTCTTTTTATTTGTAATTATTGATGCCTTATGCTTGAGCAGCAGGAACAAAAACTCTTTGAGCTAATTCCTGGTCAAAAAGATATAATGCAGAAGGGTTATCGCATACCATTTTGATTTTAGTAACCAATTGAGATGCACTAGCCTCTTCCTCTACCTGCTCATTAATGAACCACTGTAAAAAAGAAGTTGTTGCGAAATCTCCCTCATCATTAGCATTTTTTACAATATTAAAAATACTTTTAGTTACCACTTTTTCATGCGCCAACGCCTTTTCAAAAATGTCTGTAGCATTATCAAATTCATGTGGTGGTTTTGGAATCTCTCCAACAATAATTTCTCCTCCTACATCATTTAAATAATCAAACATTTTATCAGCATGCATCAATTCTTCTTTGCTTTGAACCCTGAAATAGTTAGCAATACCATCAAGATCTTTACTTGAAAACCAAGCAGACATTGAAAGGTAGTATTGTGCAGCATATTGTTCGTGGGCTATTTGTTCGTTGATTAGTTTTGCAATTTTTTCGCTTACCATAATAAAAAGATTATATTCAAAATTACGGAATTAAAGCCCGATTTCAAAAAAATTAATGAAAATTAATACAAAAAGGACGGAATTCCTTCCGTCCTTAAAGCATTAAAAAAAAATTATTATAAACTATTAATTTGCATTAGTAGTTGCAGCAGGCATCGGCTTTTCCATCATTTTTTTATCCTTCATTTCAGCCCTTCTTTTCTCCATTTTTGCCTTTCTGTCAGCCTGCCATTTATCATATTGTTCAGGGCTTAATATCTTTTTCATATCGGCATCCATTTGCTGTCTCTTAGCTTTCATCTCCTCCATTTTGGCTTGTCTTTCTCCTTTATTCTTATCAAACTCAGCCATCATTTCTGCTTTCCTTTTTGCATGGAGATCCTTAATTTGAGTAACCTGTTGCTGGCTTAGATTCAGATCTTTTTGCATCTTTTCTAAATGGTCCTGTTCTCTCTGTTGCATTTTTTGCTGCATTTCCGCTCTCTTTGCTTGCTTGTCCTGAGGAGTGGTTTGTTGAGCCATTGCAAAACTTCCTATTCCTACAAATGCTATTGCTAAAATTAATTTTTTCATTTTTTTATATCTTTAATAAATTGTTATACATCTTTTTGATTACTAATAAAAACAGAAGTTAAAATTAAATATTCATAAAAAATGTTAATTTTTAATATGAAAAATATAATATTGAAACAAAATCAAAAAAAAGAGCAGATTATAAAAACCTGCCCTTCACACCACTTAAATATAATATATGAAAATTAATTATTTGCTAGTTTCTGTCTGAATCCTGAACCTCTATTATCATTTCCATTATTCTGCTGTCTTGGGGCAGAATTTTCAGTTCTTTGTTGTCTGAATCCATCACCTCCTCCGCTTCTGAAACCATTATTATTATCTCTTCTTGGAGCATTATCTCTTACAGCATCCTGATTTCTATTAGTTCGGAATCCACTGTTATTGGCTCTTTCTCTATTTACATTGTTATCATTTCTGAAGCCACTGTTATTTCTAACTCCGTTATTGTCATTATTTCTAAAACCTCCTTGACTTCTGAATCCATTATTTCCCTGATTTCTGGTATCATTATTTCTAAAACCAGAATAATTTCGGGTAGACACAATTTTCAGAGTTGGATTATCCATACGATGGAACCTTGACCTGTCCACTCTATAAATATTAATATTTATGTTTCTATAGCGAGGAAGTACTGCAAATCTTGGAGCATAATAACTTCTTCTGTAATTCTGAAAATAGACAATCGGGCTGGAACCATGATAATAATTATTTTGAAAGATAACAAACACTCTTGGTCCTAAAATTCTTTCCATAGCATAAAATCTATCATAGTACCATCTGTCCGGATTATATCTATAGAAGTTATTCCAACTTGAAAAACTTGAATACAAATTGTTCAGATAAAGGATCTGATCAATCTGCCAACGGTTCAGTCTGTTTTGAGCAAAAAAAGTATTCCAGTTTACACTGACAACGCTATTTCTGTAATCATTGTAATAGCTTTGGTAATAATCATTTGGGTAATAATCTTTAGGGTAGTCATAATAATAATCGTCCGGGAAATAATTCTGGTCATCCTGATCGTTGTAGTAACCATTATTATTGTTATACCCATCATCTCCCCAGCCATTATTCGGATATTGCTGGGCAAACGACAAAGTCGCCAAACTCAGCGCAAATCCTAAAAGTATATTTTTCATCTCTAATGTTGTTAATTGGTTAATATATAGCAGAATATCTCTATTCTATCTCTTTGATACAAATAAAAAAAAGAAGTTAAATCTTTCGATTAAACTTCTTTTAAAATATCATTAAATAATTGATAATCAATTGTTAAATATTATTTTCGACCACTATCTTTCACCCAATTACTAATTTTTTGATTAAAGGAAGTCTTTTCAATTAAATCTTCCAGTTTCAAATGCATTCTGTAACGCCAATAATGTGGAAAAACTGCAGGATCATTTATTCTTTCATTATCCATTTTGGGATTCATCAGTTCTTCATCTGTCGCTAAAAACTCTTGCAAAGGAAAAATAGCCAACATTGCATCATTGTATAAATGCTGTTTCATAATAATTTCGGCCAAATGAACTTCAAGATTCTCAGGAGCCTTCCCATACTGTACCAATTGCCAGTTAAAATATTTTTGGGTTAATTCCGGATCTTCTTTCCACCATTGCCTCAAGGTAGAACTATCATGAGAAGAAGCAGTTACCACATTCATATAATTCGCATAGTTCGGATTATAAAACGGAACATCATCTGATGGCATCCGTTGAACTTTTAGAGCTATAATACCCAATTCATCCATGACTACAGGAACACATGAAGGAACCATCCCCAAATCTTCACCACAAATCAACATCTTTGTCGCATTAAGAAGCATTGGGAGTTTCTCCATTGCCTTTTCATACCATAGACGATCTTGTCTTTTGAAAAAATAATCATGATATAAATTGTAGATGGAAGTTTTTTCCCAATCCGAGAGATATTCATAAGAATCCGTATTATATACATTAAATCTAGGGTGATATACTTTTTTACCATTTCTTTCTTCCACCAGAAATAATACATTGGCACAAAGGGATATCAGTTTCTCTTCAATAGAACCCTGTGGCTTTTTCTTAAAATAGTTTGTCAATTTTCTTTGTGTATCAAACTCTTCTTTAAATGAGTAAGTTCCATTTATATTTTTATTGATAAACTCTAATGCTTTACCACTTTCCTCACCAAAATATTTCCAAAGAATCCGATCATTAATGAAAGGCTTACAATATCGATCAAAATCAAAAGGGATATTCAATGCCTTAAATTCTTCCAAAACAATAGGAACTGCAGGATGAAAATACCCTAAAATCCCTTGAGTAGCTGAAATTGGCATTCTCCATATTCTGAAAAAACCTAAGATGTGATCAATTCTCATGGCATCAAAATACTGTTCTAATGCTTTGAACCTGTTTTTCCACCATCTGTAATCATCCTTCTTCATTGCTTCCCAATTATAGGTTGGAAATTCCCAGTTTTGTCCTAACTCAGTAAACTGATCCGGCGGTGCTCCAGCCTGAAAATCCATTCCGAACAATTCAGGTTCAGCCCACGCTTCTACTGAATATCTATAAATACCAATAGGTAAATCCCCTTTTACAGAAACCCCTAAACTATGAATATAATCTATAGTCTCTTTTAATTGTTTATGAAGCTGAAACTGCACCCAAGCATGAAGCATAGAATCATCATAATCTTTACTTTTTGAAGAAAAGAATGGGGCAATTTTCCCGGCAATATATTTTTTATGGGTTTTCCATTCATTGAAATTAGGTGTTTTATATTTATCCCTAAGAACACAAAACGCACAATACGGGATGAGCCAGCTTTCATTATCTTTTATAAACTTCTTAAAATTCCGATCTTTATAAATTTTAGTTTTCTCCAGAGTAAAGACAGCTTTTAAATATTTCCATTTCCCTGCAATAACTTTCTCATAATCGATCAGTTCCAGGCCATTTAATTCTGCTTTCTCTGACTGAAATCCTTCAACTAAATCCTCCGGCAAAGCAAAATCAAGGTTTTCTAACGATATATATTGCGGGTGCAAAGCATAAACTGAAACTGCTGCATAAGGGTAAGAATCCGTCCATGAATAATTCGCTGTAGTATCATTAATGGGAAGGATCTGGATAATTCCAAGATTAGTTTCATTAGCCCATTCTGCCAATTTTTTCATATCAGCAAATTCACCTACCCCAAATCCATCCTCGCTTCGTAATGAAAATACCGGAACCGCCACACCAGCGGCATGATACATCTGATAGGCTTTGAATTTAAAATAATGGTTTGAAAGAATTTGTAAAACATCATTCTGCAAATTAGGAACTGTAAATCTGTTTTCACCAGTTTCTACATCTATAACCTTCCCTAGTCCTTTATCATAAATACAATATTTATATTGGATAAACTCATCCTCCGGAATTTCGACAGACGCTTCCCAAACTCCAAAATCTATCTGAGATAAATGAATTACTTTTTCATAATCCCATCCCCCCAGAGATTCTGTACTTCCAAAAAGCACAATTTTCCAATCCGGATTGTAGATGGGAACTTCAATTCTGAATAGATGGGTATGTTTTTTTAAAACAATAGCTTTCTCAGGAATAAAATGGTTGAGTTTATTATAAAGGATTTTATTGTCAAGATAATTTTCAGGAAAGTTTTTATTATTCCACTCATCAAAGATTAAAAATTCCTTATAATTATGTGGAAAATTAAGGTGATGTGCAACGAACTCTTCTTTTAGAACATTTCCTTTTTCATCAACAAGTCGATATTGATAGGTAATAGTCTTTGAGAAATAATCTACTTCACATTTCCATAAGCCGTTCTCTGTATAAAACATTTTATGGGTCTTAGACACAGCTCCTTCATCAGTGATGATCACTTGCAAACCCTCTCCTATTTTCGCACTGTACCCAATATTGAAGTATAATTTCATCTCTATTTTTTTATAAAAATACATTATAATCTCGAAAAATAAAACTTCTTGAATATCAAATGTTCATTAAAAAAACCTTTTCAAGTAGATTGAAAAGGTTCTTAAATCAAAAGAAATTTGAAATATTATTTAGTAATAATGATTTTCTTATTTAATAATATTTTACCAGAATCCTCTGTTATGTTTACAATATACGCCCCATTCACAAGGTTATTAAGATATATTTTTTGATATAAAGCTCCATCTTTTGCAGTTAAGCTATATTTCATGACATTTTTGCCTGACATATCAAAAACATTAAGTGTAAGATTTCCTTTTATACTTTTATCAGTACCATCTACAGTAATAAATTGCTCATCCACTTTAGTAGGATAAATTTCCAAATGAGTTCCCGTATTTGCTGTAACCGATTTGTCATTAGCGAAATATTTACTTGCAAGATCATAAATATGCAAATTCAAATCTCCAGGAAGCTGTTTAGCTGCTAATGTCTTTAGATCTACTGCATATAGAGGAGCTCCCTTTGCACTTGCGATAACTACTTCACCCTTTGAGTTTACAGCAGATCCATTTACTGAATAATTTTCCGGAAGACCACTGATCTTTCCTATAAATTGAGCCCGGAGTTCTTTCTTTACTATTTTAAATACATTTCCTGATGTTGAAAAAACATAGAAATTATTATCTGCGTCTGCAACCATATCTCCTCCGAAACCAGTTTCAATTGTTGTAAACGAATTTTTGCCATTGGATGTATCATCTTTGATAATTCCCAGATCAACAACCGAATATTGATTATTTTTTTTACTGATTTGCAAAAACTGAGTTCCGGCGTTATTAATAGCGTAGATATTCCCATCATATCCTGTCGCCATTCTTGTTATATGAGAATTGATATCACATGATGTAACTCTGGTTACATTATTTTCCACCAAAGTTATTTCTTTGGTTTTGGTATTCAGAATGTATACATTGGAGGAAAACATAGGCATATATATTAAATTATTTCCTGAGGAATCATAAGCCAATGCCGCCATTGTTGCAGACTGAGCATGATTGTAAGAATTCTTATCCTCTGTTACAGATCCATTTCTGGACTGCGAAAAGATTTTAACTGAAGAATCAGCTGTAAAGATTGTTTCTCCGGAAATACCACTAGTGGTATTAATTGCTCTAAAATCATTAAAAATAATACTCGGTGTATCCTTTCCGGTAAGTGCAAAAAAATCCTGCTGCGCAGAAGCCTCGGCTCCTAATAACAGCAAGATAAGAGGGAATAAAAGTTTTTTCATAATTATGGATTTAGATCGTAATAAATTTGTTATTACTAAGTTATGCAATTTTTACATTGAATAATAAAAAAACCTAGTAATTAAATATTTTATAACATTTGACTCCAATAATTATCATTTTACAGAAAATAAACTCTTTATCTATTGAATAAAGAACATAAAAAAACTCTCGCAGATTTAGCGGATCAAGCAGATGATTATTCTTAAAATCTACGTAATCTGTAAAATCTGCGAGAGATGATTATTTAAAAAGTTTTAAATTTTATTCTAATTTAAAACATAAGTAGTCCCGTCTCTTCCATCTTTTAATTCGATACCTTCAGCAAGAAGTTTATCTCTGATCTGATCTGAAAGATCAAAATTCTTAGACTTTCTTGCCTGGTTTCTCAATTCTATTAAAACCTGTAGAGTCTGATCTAGCTTTTCATTGTTATTTTCTTCTACAGCCTGCAATCCAAGAACATCAAAAATAAAAGCATTTAAAGTAGATTTTAAATCAGCAAGATCACTTGTTGAAATAGTTTCTTTACCATCATTTAAAGCAAAAATAAATTTCACGGCTTCGAATAAATGGGCAATCAATATCGGGGAATTAAAATCGTCTGTTAAAGCGTCATAAGCTTTTGTTTTCCACTCTTCAAGATTGAATCCAGATTCTTTTTGATCATTAGGAGCGATCGAGTTCAGAACTTTCACGGCCTCCATTAATCTTACAAAACCTTTCTCACTTGCAATCATAGCATCATTAGAAATATCAAGAACACTTCTGTAATGAGCCTGCAAAAAGCAAAACCTTACAATCGACGGATGGAATGGTTTTTCAAAAAAATCATTTTCTCCTGTTACCAACTGCATTGGTAAAATATAATTCCCTGTGGACTTACTCATTCTTTGACTGTTCATCGTCAGCATATTAGCATGCATCCAGTAATTTACAGGAGCGATATCATTGCAAGCCTTACCCTGAGCAATCTCACATTCGTGATGTGGAAATTTTAAGTCCATTCCACCACCATGAATATCAAATTTCTCACCGAGATATTTAGTACTCATTGCTGTACACTCCAAGTGCCATCCTGGAAAACCTTCCCCCCAAGGCGAGTTCCATCTCATAATATGGGCTGGAGATGCTTTTTTCCAAAGCGCAAAATCCGGTGAATTTTTCTTTTCTCCCTGTCCATCAAGATCACGGGTATTGGCAAAAAGCTCTTCTATGTTACGTTTTGAAAGTTCCCCGTAGTTCAATCCTCTTTTGTTATATTCAAGAACATCAAAATACACGGAACCATTGCTTTCATACGCAAAACCTCTTTCAATTAGTTTTTGAGTTAATTCAATTTGCTCTACAATATGTCCTGTGGCAGTAGGTTCAATATTAGGAGGCAACAAATTAAACAGATCTAAAACTTTATGAAAATCTACAGTATACTTCTGTACGATCTCCATAGGTTCTAATTTTTCAAGACGGGTCTGCTTTACGAATCTATCATTATCTACATTTCCATCATCTGTAAGGTGACCTGCATCTGTGATGTTTCTTACATATCTTACCTTATATCCCAAGTGCATAAGGGTACGATAAATAAAGTCGAAGGAAAGGAAAGTTCTTACATTTCCCAGGTGTACATTGCTGTAAACAGTAGGCCCACAAACGTACATCCCAATATTTCCCTCTAAAATAGGTTTGAATATTTCTTTTTCAGCCGTTAGCGAATTATATATTTTTAATTGCATTGATTTTAAATTAAAAGATTTAATGATTTATAAATTTAGTTTAAAGTTTTAGTATTAAAAGATTATCTTCTTTTAACAACAGTATTTACAGCAACAACAAATAATGGTTGCTAGAAAAATCTTATCCGAAACTTTTTTAAATTTTATCATTATTAAATTGTTTTTAACCGATTCTGATAATCCATTTTATTAATCCAAAGTCGTATGACTTCCTACATAGTGCAGGAACTCCTGTCTTGTAATAGGATTCGTTCTGAATATACCACTTAATTCTGCAGTAATTGTTGAACTGGCTGTATCTTTAATTCCTCTGCAATTTACGCAAAGATGTTTTGCATCAATGATACATGCTACATCTTTTGTCCCTAAAGCTTCTTTTAATGCATTCACGATCTGCATGGTCAGTCTTTCCTGAACCTGCGGTCTTTTTGCATAATAATCCACAATTCTGTTGATCTTCGAAAGACCAATGACGTCGCCATTTGAAATATAGGCAACATGTGCTTTCCCTATAATTGGCAAAAAGTGATGTTCACAAAATGAGTATACCGTAATATCTTTTTCCACCAACATTTGTCGGTATTTGTATTTGTTGGAAAACTTAGAAATCCCAGGCTTATTTTCCGGAAGTAATCCTCCAAAAATTTCATTCACATACATTTTCGCCACACGTCTTGGAGAGTCTTTTAATGAATCATCAGTCATATCCATTCCTAATGTCTCCATGATTTCTCCAAAAAGCTCTGTAATTTTTTCTATTTTTTCCTGTGGCGATTTATCAAAAGCATCTTCCCTTAAAGGCGTATGTTCTTTTCCAGTGAAAATATCATCGTCGTTATCAGTAAAATCAACCATTTTTTATATTTTGCAACAAAAATACGGATAAAATTGATTCATTGATTTCAATTGAAACTAAAAACATTATCTTTCACCCTCTATTTTTATAAAATTTATGATTATTGTTGAAGAAGTACAAAATGAAGAACAACAAAAAGAATTTTTACAATTCCCAGCTGAACTTTATCAACAAGATAAAAATTACATCAGACCTTTAGATAAAGATATTGAAGAGGTTTTCGATCCCGGCAAAAACAAGTTTTTCAAAACCGGTGAATGTAAAAGATTTTTATTTAAAAATAAGAACAATACAACTGTTGGAAAGATTGCAGTTTTCATCAATGATTTCTACAAGCAAGATCAACCGACAGGTGGTATAGGCTTTTTTGACTGCATCAATGATCAGGAAACAGCCAATTTTATTTTTGATTATTGTAAAAACTGGCTCCAGGAAAAAGATATTGAGGCAATGGATGGCCCTATTAATTTTGGAGAACGGGATAAATTCTGGGGTCTTCTTATTGAAGGTTTTTCACCTCCTTTGTTTGGTATGAATTACAATTTTCCCTATTACAAGGAACTTTTTGAAAATTACGGATTCCAATTATATTTTGAACAGCTTTGTTTTTCAAGACCTATTTTCGCTGAAGTTTCGAGGGTATTCAAAGTAATGCATGAAAAACATAAACGAAATCCGGCAATCTCTGCGCAACCCATGAAGAAAAACAATCTGAAAAAATTTGCCAGAGATTTTACAGAAGTCTATAACAATGCCTGGGCAGCACATGGTGAAGGGAAATGGCTGGAAGAAGCCAAGGTTCTGAAAATGTTCAATACTATGAAACCTATCATCAATGAACACATATCATGGTTTGTTTATGAAAATGAAAAACCCATTGCCATGTGGATGAATATTCCAGATGTTAATCAATGGATAAAATACCTCAACGGAAAATTCGGATGTATTGAAAAATTAAAACTCCTTTGGTATAAAAGATTCAAAAAAAATGACAAGATGGTAGGATTGGTTTTCGGGGTTATTCCAGAATGGCAAAGAAAAGGAATTGACGGATACATGATATGGGAAGGAACACAGCATCTAAGAAAACATACGGATTTTAAAGTGACAGAGCTTCAGTGGATAGGAGATTTTAATCCAAAAATGATAAAAATTGCTGAGACCCTCGACACTACTGTGACCAGAAAATTAGTAACCTATCGTTATTTATTTGATAGAAACAAGACTTTTGAAAGACATCCCATGCTATAAAAAAATCCCTGTTGATAGAACAACAGGGATTTCCTTTCATTAATACTCCTTCATTAAAATAATTCCCCTGCGACTTTCTTTATATTATCACTTTTACCCATTGAATAAAAATGTAAAACCGGTACTCCAAAATCCAGAAGTTCTCTGCATTGGTTGATTGCCCATTCAACCCCAATTTGTTTTACAGCCTCGTTGTTTTTAGCACTTTCAACCTCATTAATTAACTCTTCGGGCAAATCTATTTTAAATACCTGTGGTAATAATTTTAAATGTCTTTTTGTGGCGATTGGTTTGATTCCGGGAATAATAGGAATTGTAATTCCCATTTCTCTTGCCTTTTGAACAAACTCAATAAATTTTTTATTATCAAAAAACATTTGAGTTACAATATAATCCGCTCCTGCATCTACTTTTTGTTTCAGCCATTTCAGGTCGTAATTCATTGATGGAGCTTCAATATGCTTTTCAGGATACCCAGCAACTCCAATGCAGAATTTATTAAGCTCATCGCCAACCTCTTCTTCATTGTGGAGGTATTTTCCCCGTCCGAGATCATTGATCTGATGAACGAGATCCATGGCACTTTCATGCCCGCCAGGTGTTGCTTCAAAGTATTGATGTCCCTTCATAGCATCTCCACGAAGTGCCATAATATTCTCAATTCCCAAATACATACAATCCACCAAAAGATATTCAGTCTCTTCCTTGGTAAAACCACCACAGAGTAAGTGTGGAACAGTGTCTACATTATATTTATGCTGAATTGCAGAACAAATTCCCAAGGTTCCCGGACGCATTCTTGTAATTCTCCTTTCCACCAGACCGTTTCCTTTATCGAGATAAATATATTCTTCTCTGGAGGTCGTCACATCAATAAAAGGCGGTTTAAATTCCATCAAAGGATCTATATTCCTGTATAAATCTTCAATACCAATTCCTTTTTGTGGCGGAACAACTTCTAAAGAGAATAAAGTTTTTCCATTTGCATTTTTTATATGTTCTGTAATCTTCATGTTTGTTTAATCTGCTAAATTAGGTGACAGCCATTTTTTGGCTTCCTGGATGCTACAACCTCTTCGTGCGGCGTAGTCTTTTAATTGATCTTCTGTGATTTTTCCTAAACCAAAGTATTTGGCATGAGGGCTTCCAAAATAATATCCGGAAACTGATGCTGTTGGAAACATTGCTAAACTTTCTGTAAGGTACACCCCAATATTCTCCTCTACTTTCAGAAGATCCCAAATGGTTTTCTTTTCCAAATGATCAGGGCAAGCAGGATATCCTGGTGCAGGACGTACTCCTTTATACTTTTCGGCAATAAGATCTTCATTACTTAACTCTTCCTGATTAGCATAGCCCCAGTATTCTGTTCTTACTTTTTTGTGCAAAAATTCAGCATATGCTTCAGCAAATCGATCTGCAAGAGCCTTTACCATGATCGCATTATAATCATCATTGGCTTTTTCATACTCGTTAGATAATTCGTCTGTACCAAAACCTGTAGTAACACAGAAAGCTCCCATGTAATCTGTTTTACCAGAACTTTGTGGAGCAATAAAATCGCTTAATGCCAAATACTCTTTCCCTTTAGATTTCTGAACCTGCTGTCTCAAAGTCAAAAACCTGGCTTGTTCCTGATCATTCTCATCAAAAATGATGATATCATCTGTTTCATTAGCATTAGCTTTGAAAACTCCGAAGATGGCTTTTGCGGTTAAAAGCTTTTCATCAAGAATCTTTTTCAAAATAACCTGAGCATCTTTAAATAATTCTTTTGCCTGTGCACCAACGACCTCATCTTCTAAAATATTAGGATATTTACCATGAAGATCCCAGCTTCTGAAAAATGGGGACCAGTCTATAAAAGGAACCAGCTCGTTCAGATCCTGATCCTGGAAAATTTTTATTCCGATATTGTTGGGTGTAAAAATATCTTCATTTTCCCAATCTATTTTGAAATGATTCTTTCGGGCATCTTCTATAGATACATAATCTTTATCAACCTGTCTGTTCAGAAACTTCTCCCGGAAATCTGAGTACTCACTTTTTAAGTCATCTACATATTCTTTATTCCGGTCTCCTAATAAAGAACTTACTACATTTACTGCCCGCGAAGCATCATTTACATGAACTACGGCATTTTTATATTTTAAATCTATCTTTACGGCTGTATGAGCTTTAGATGTGGTAGCACCTCCTATTAATAAAGGAAAATCAAGATTTTGTCTCTCCAGTTCTGCAGCAATATAAACCATCTCATCCAGACTTGGGGTAATCAAACCACTCAACCCAATGACATCTACTTTTTCTTCAATCGCAGTCTGAATGATCTTTTCAGCAGGAACCATCACTCCAAGGTCAACGATTTCATAATTATTACAACCTAAAACAACGCTCACAATATTCTTTCCAATATCATGAACATCTCCTTTTACTGTAGCCATTAATATCTTACCATTTGCTGGTCTGGACCCATCTTTTTCCGCTTCGATATAAGGCTGTAAATAAGCAACTGCTTTTTTCATCACCCTCGCCGATTTTACAACCTGAGGTAGAAACATTTTTCCACTTCCAAATAAATCTCCTACAACTCCCATTCCTGTCATCAAATTGATTTCAATAACGTGTAATGGTTTTTCAGCTACTTGTCTGGCTTCTTCTACATCTTCTTCAATAAAGCGGTCGATTCCTTTGACCAAAGCATGGGTAATTCTATCCTGAAGGGGTTTTGTTCTCCATTCTAGGTCTTCAACCTTTTCTTTCTTAACAGATTTATGTTTCTCCGAATAATCTAAAAGTCGCTCTGTTGCATCTTCTCTTTTATCAAGAATAACATCCTCTACTAATTCCAGCAGCTCCTTATTGATCTCATCATACACCTCCAGCATGGCAGGGTTTACAATTCCCATATTCATTCCTGCCTGGATTGCATGATAAAGGAAAACAGAGTGCATTGCCTCTCTTACGGTATCATTTCCACGGAATGAAAAAGATACATTACTTACTCCTCCACTTACAGAGGCATAAGGAAGATTTTGTCTTACCCAACGTGTGGCATCAATGAAATCCAGTGCATTTCTTCTATGCTCATCCATTCCTGTAGCCACAGGAAAGATATTTAAATCAAAAATGATATCCTCTGCCGGAAAATCGATTTGATTGACAAGAATATCATAAGACCGTTTTGAAATTTCTATCCTACGGTCTAAAGTATCCGCCTGCCCATCTTCATCGAAAGCCATTACGATAACAGCAGCTCCATATCTTTTAATAGCTTTTGCTTGTCTGATAAATTCTTCTTCACCTCCTTTTAAGCTTATAGAATTGACGACACATTTTCCCTGAGCCACCTGAAGTCCAGCCTCTAAAATTTCCCATTTTGAGGAATCCACCATAATAGGAATCCTTGCAATATCCGGTTCAGAAGCAATCAGGTTTAGAAATTTAATCATGGATGCTTTTCCATCGATCAGCCCATCATCAAAATTGACGTCAAGGATTTGTGCTCCTCCCTCTACCTGATGTCGTGCAATATCTAATGCTTCAGGAAATTTTTCTTCTTTAATTAATCGTAAAAACTTTTTGGAACCGGCAACATTAGTTCTTTCACCAACATTGATGAAGTTACTTTCCGGCGTTATGATAAGAGGCTCAAGCCCCGATAGTCTCAAATATTTCATCAATTTTTTATTCTTCTAAAATGTAATATGCATTATTTGCATTTTGCCTGAGCAAATCCACATGTTTGCCCAACGCTGTAAAAATTGGAAACTTCTTGTATGCTAAACCATTCTCTTTTGCAAACTCTTCAATCTCTTCCGTGATCTCATTATAATACATATAACTGTAATTGGGGAAAAGGTGATGGGCCACATGAAAATTGAAATTTCCCAAAACATTCCTAACCATCCAGTTATTATTGGCTAAATCGTTGGTGACTTCCATCTGATGACGAAGCCAGCTTGAAGGAAGTCCGTTTTTCTCATCCAATCTTGGAAAAGCATTATCAGGAAGCGGGTGAAGCGGCAATAAAACAAATAATGCAAAAATACTTGCTGTAATTACTTGTAAAAACCAGGCACCTAATGCTAACCCTATGGAAGCTTTAAAGAAAATAACCGGAACAATTATCTGATAAAAGAAATAGAACAATTTGTACGTGACCATTTTTACTTTTTCAATCACAGGAATAGATCCCTGTGTCTTTAAAATCACTCTTTCATTGTCAAAAAAGTCTCTGAAATCTCTTATAAACATCCAATTGAAGAGATACAATGGATACACTAAAAAGAAAAACAAATGCTGGTACTTTTGTACTCCCTTTGCTTTAATCCATGGGACTATTAAAAGCAGTCCACTCTGTTCAATATCGGTATCCCAACCATCTACATTAGGATAAGCATGATGACTTGCGATATGTCTTTTTTTCCAGATATATGAATTTGCTCCTACAAAATCAAAGATCTGCAGTACCCATCCATTTAATCTTTTACTTTTAAATATATTGTTATGGGCAGCTTCATGAATTAAATTCAGATAAATAATGACCAATGTGATACCCATAAGAACAAAACTGGAAATATAAATCCAGGATTTTTCAACATTTAATAGGGCGAAAACATAAAGCCCAATGTATACAATGGGTAATAAAACAGCTTTAATCTGAATATAAATATCTCTGTTTTCCGTTATGTTTTCTACTCGCTGGTTCACCTTTTTTCTTAATTCATTAAAAAGTTTTAGATCTTCTGTACTCTTTAAATAACTTGGCTTTTCCATACTATTACATTTAGTGTAACTTAAAAATAATAATACTAAACCGTTCTTTTACAATGGATTCAATGAAAAAAATCTATTAAATCACACAATTTCCTTCAATTTTCTTGGCTCATATTTTTCAACCAGATCTGCAATTGCTTTTATATGATCAGGGGTAGTTCCGCAACAGCCACCAATAATATTAATCAATCCCTTCTCTACATATTCTTTTATTTGCTCCGCCATAAATTCGGGTGTTTCATCATATTTTCCAAAGGCATTGGGTAAACCCGCATTAGGATAAGCTGAAACATGAAAGTTTGAATTATGTGCTAATGTTTCCAGATAAGGAGTTAATTGATTCGCTCCTAAAGCACAATTAAAACCAACACTTACAAGGTTAAGATGTGATACAGAAATTAAAAAAGCCTCTGCAGTCTGACCGCTTAATGTTCGTCCTGAAGCATCTGTAATTGTCCCGGAAACCATAATCGGAATTTTTATTCCTCTTTCATCCTGAATTTCATCAATAGCAAACAAGGCCGCTTTTGCATTCAGAGTATCAAAGATGGTTTCTACTAATAAAATATCCGACCCTCCATCTAAAAGCGCTTCTGATTGTTGCTTATAAGCAATTCTTAATTCATCAAAAGTTATCGCGCGGTATCCCGGATCATTAACATCCGGACTTAGGCTGGCTGTTCTGTTGGTAGGGCCAATAGATCCTGCAACAAATCTCGGTTTAGCAGGGTTTTTAGCTGTGAATTCATCGCAGGCTTTTCTGGCAATTTTTGCAGACTCATAATTCAGTTCATACACCAGATCTTCCATGTGATAATCTGCCATAGCAATGGTTGTGCCCGAGAATGTATTGGTTTCAATAATATCAGCTCCTGCTTCCAGATACTTTTTATGAACTTCTTCAATAGCATGTGGCTGAGTAAGGGAAAGCAGGTCATTGTTTCCTTTAACCAGATGCGGATAATCTTTGAAACGTTCACCACGATAATCTTCTTCTTCAAACTTATACCGCTGAAGCATCGTTCCCATTGCTCCGTCAAGAACTAAAATTCTTTCGGAAAGTGCTTTATATAATTGTTCTGAACTTTTCATTTTATAGGTTTTGGCTAAAGCCGTTATTTTTATTTTTCATAAAATGGGCTAAAGCCCATTCCTATTGAATTAATCCAATGCTTGTCTTAGATCAGCAATAACATCTTCTACATTTTCCAGTCCTACTGAACAACGAACAAGACCTGCTGTAATTCCTACTTCATTTCTTTCTTCATCCGTCAGCTTTGAATGTGTAGTAGATGCGGGGTGAGTAACAATTGTTCTTGTATCTCCAAGATTAGCTGAAAGAGAACACATTTGTATTTTATCTAAAAATTTTCTGCCTCCTTCTATTCCTCCTTTTATTTCAAAGGCTACAATATTTCCTCCTAACTTCATCTGTTTTTTCGCGACTTCATAGCTTGGATGAGAAGGTAAAAAAGGATATTTTACAAGTTCTACATTTGGATGGCTTTCTAGAAATTCAGCTACCTTCAAGGCATTTTCACAATGTTTGTCTACTCTGATTGCTAATGTTTCTAAACTTTTAGATAAAACCCATGCATTAAAAGGAGACATTGCCGGTCCCGTATTTCTGGCAAAAAGATAGATTTCTCTGATCAGATCTTCTCTACCTACTGCTACTCCACCAAGTACTCTACCTTGTCCATCAATTAGTTTTGTTGCGGAATGAACTACAACATCAGCCCCATATTTGATAGGCTGTTGAAGATAAGGTGTTGCAAAACAATTATCTACAATGAATATAAGATTATGTTTTTTAGCAATTTTTCCAAAAAATTCCAAATCCAAAATTTCAATTGCCGGATTCGTTGGAGTTTCCAGATATAAAATTTTTGTATTAGGCTTAATGAGATTTTCAACATTCTCCGCATCTTCTGCTTTAAAATAAGTGGTCTCAATATTCCATTTAGGGAAATACTTGGTAAACAAGGTGTGAGTAGATCCAAAAACAGACTGACAGCTTACAATATGATCTCCAGCATCCAATAAAGTTGCAAAGGTTGAGTAAATAGCTGCCATTCCTGTAGCAAAAGCATATCCCGCTTCTGCACCTTCCATTTTCACTATTTTATCTGTGAATTCTGTAACGTTTGGGTTAGAGAATCTGCTGTATAAGTTTTTAGGTTTTTCTTCTGCAAAACTCGCTCTCATATCTTCAGCATCCTGAAAAATAAAACTGGATGTAAGGTATAATGGAGTTGAATGTTCGTCAAATTGACTTCTCTCCGTCTGCGTTCTTATCGCAAAGGTTTCAAAATTTTCCATATAGTTTTAATTCTAATAATGTAACAATATATCAATGTAACAGTTTACCAATGAAGGAACTCATCTTTTCAGGGTAGTTTATTGGTACATTGTTATACTGCTACATTGGTACATTAATTTATTTAGTTTCGCTTACTCTTAAAATATCACCAAAAACTCCTCTTGCAGTAACCTGTGCGCCTGCACCTGCTCCCATAATTACAATAGGATTTTCACCATAGCTTTCTGTATAGATTTCAAAAATAGAATCTGAACCTTTTAACTGTCCTAAAGCTGAAGTAGCAGGAACTGAAATTAACTTCACATCAAGCTGACCCTTTTCTTTTTGCAAGTCACCATGTAAATCACCCACATAGCGTAATACATGATCAGCATCCTGATTTTGTTTGATGCTCTGATATTCATCATCCAGCTCTTCTAACCTTGAGATAAATTCATTTTTATCAATTGAAAGTAAATCAGCAGGAATCAAATTTTGAATATTAATGTCATTGAATTCATTAATAAGATCTAATTCTCTGGCAAGGATTAAAAGTTTTCTTGCAACATCGTTTCCAGAAAGGTCTTCACGTGGATCCGGTTCAGTAAAACCTTTTTCCATTGCCTCACCTATTATTGTTGAAAACTTATCATTTCTAACTGAGAAATTATTGAAGATATAGCTTAGAGATCCAGAGAATACTCCTTTAATTCTTGTAATATTTTCTCCTGAAAGATGTAATAGTTTAATCGTATCTATTAGAGGTAAACCGGCTCCAACATTGGTTTCATAAAGATAACGTCTATTGTTTTTGCTCAACGTATATCTTAGTTTACGATACTCTTCAATGGGAAGGGTGTTAAAAATTTTGTTGGAAGAAACCAGATCAAATCCATTTTCTGCCAAAGCATGATAATTTTTAACAAAATCTTTACTGGCCGTATTATCAACCACAATAAGGTTTTCTAATTGATTCTCTTTTGAAAAATTAATTAGTTCATCAACATTAGAAGGGCTATCCGCTACTAAAACCTCGTCATTCCAATTGTTATCAAATCCTTTTTTATTGAATGCAATCTTTTTTGAGTTAGCCACTGCGACAACTTTCAAATCAATTTTCTTACGTCTTCTGATTTCTTCGGAAGACTCAAGCACCTGATCAATTAAGGTTTTTCCAACATTCCCATGCCCGATAATGGCAAGATGAACTGTTTTAGGTTTTTTTGATATTTCTGATTCAATGATATTTTTAGTTTTCTCATCCTGTGATGAAGTAACTACGATATTCACTCGTTTTTCACTCGCTATTTGATTCAGAAGCAATGGGAAAACATTATTTCTAGCCAGCTCTGCCAGCACTTTATTAAAGTCCTCAGCTACAAAGCCTAAAACAGAAACATTATTAATACTATAAATCTGAGACACAGCTCCTGATTTTCTTTCTGCTTCAAATTCTTCTATCAGACAATTCACAGCATTTTCGGAATCGTTTTCATGAACCAAAATTGAGATCCCGTTTTCTATAGCTTGTTGTGAAATCACTCCTACGCTGATTCTAGCCAAAGTAAGAGCTTTAAAAATTCTTCCGTCAATACCGATTTCACCTAAGAAATCTTCTCCTTCAAATTTGATGATTGATCTGTTCTTTAAAAATTTTATTTCGTTAGCATTTTTCATCTGTACATTCTTTATTGTTTAGTATTGTTACTGAAAATCTTGTGTTTGTTCGATTTCTTTCTGTAACAAAATGTTTTTTATGATATTATTTAATTGTTTATATTCCATTAGGAAGGCATCGTGCCCATGAGCTGAGGTGATCTCGTGATAAAAAACATTCTCCTTTTTACTTTTCAGTTTTTCAAAACAATTTCTGATTTCTGAAGCGGGAAAGAATAGATCTGTATCAACGGAGATCAAGTGCATTCGTGCCTGAATTTTCTCCAGCCTCTTTTCTTCTGCATTAATGTTCATCAGTAAATGATTCATTAGCTTATAAGATTCAAGACTAAATCTTTCATTAAGAGTTTTTCCGTGATACACAAGCCAGTCTTCAGACTCAAGCTTTTGTTTTTCGATGTTATATTTATTTTGAAATCTATCGTTTAAAGATTGTGGGGTTCGGTAACACAACATGGCATGAATCCTTGCTTTCTGTAATGGTTCATCATTTCCATTCAATAAGAACTTCTGAACTAAACATTGAGCATGAAGCCAGTCGTGCGTTTTAAAGTCACAGGCTATAGGAATGAATATTTCGGCAAGTTGTGGATTTTTAGCTAACATCTCCCAACCAATCCCTCCTCCAAGAGAACCTCCAATAATGGCATATAAATTTTTAATATTCAGAAATTCAAGACCTTTCAGAAAAATATCAGCTATATCTGCAGGTGTAAAATCTTCATATTTTTCAATTAAAAAGTCATCATACCCATTTCCGGGAATATTGAAACATAAAACAGTGTACGTGTTATCATCAATTATCTGACCTTCTCCAACCAATTGCTTCCACCAACCATTTTGCCCGGAAACATTGGAATTCCCCGTCAATGCATGATTGATTAAAATAATAGGTGCTGTAAACAGCTCTTTCCCGAAGATCTGATAGCTCAACGGGATATGATATTCCTTTCCGGAAATAGTTTGATAAGAAAGATTAATATGTTTTAGTTCTGTTTTCAATTCTATTATATAATTTATAATACAATTGAAAATGCCACAGGAAATGGCTGAAGAACTTCAGTAAGTTATCTGTCCAAAATAATTCTTTGGTAGAACGTAGCACCTTCTTCGCTTGCGCAAAGGGTTGCTAAGGTTTCATAGGGTCTAATCCCTCAACCTTTCTTGATAACATTTTCAATATGTGAATGATCGAATGGTGCAAAGATATAATATTTTATTTAGAATTTTTAATAAAAAAATAATTTATTCTAAAAAAGCCTGTAATTATAAGACTTACAGGGATATGTTAATAATTATTCAGATGGAAAAAATTGGAATTATTTTTCAAAAAAATTACCTTCGTAGGGTAAAATGATGAATTATGACTGCAGAAAAACAAAGATTATTAGATATAAACTGGAAAAGTTGGGGACCTTATGTAAGTAACAGGCAATGGGGAAATGTTCGGGAAGACTATAGTCCCAATGGCAATGCCTGGAACTATACGAACCACGATAAAGCAGAGAGTTCTACCTACCGTTGGGGAGAAGAAGGAATCGCAGGAATATCTGATACCAAACAGCTTTTTTGTTTCGCTCTTTCGTTCTGGAACAAGAAGGATAAAATGGTAAAAGAACGCTTTTTCGGATTAAGCAATCCTCAAGGTAATCATGGTGAAGATATCAAAGAAATCTTTTATTATCTGGACAACACCCCTACTCATAGTTATATGAAGATGGTGTATAAATATCCCATCAACGAATTCCCTTATGATCATCTGGTATCTGAAAACGGAAGACGAAGCAAAAAAGAAGCTGAATATGAAATTATTGATACGGGAATCTTTGATAACGATGAGTATTTCGATATTTTCATTGAATATTGTAAAGCTGAAGCTGACGACATTCTGGTTCGGATAACGATTTGCAACAGAAGTCAGCAAGACGCTCCTATCATTGTAGCTCCTACAGCATGGTTTAGGAACAATTGGAAATGGGGTTACAATACGTACAAAGGACAGTTGAGTGCTTGCCAGGAAGGAACTATAGATATCAATCACGACAGTATTTCTATCAAAAAGTTTTATTCAAGAAACACAAATGCAAACAGCGTATTTTGTGATAATGAAACGAATACCCCAAAATTATATGGGGCTCCATTGACTGAGAATATTTATTTCAAAGATGGAATAAATGACTACATCATTCATAAAAGTAACACTATTAATCCTGAAAAAAAGGGATCAAAGGCTTCTTTTATCATTGATGAAGTTATCAATGGCGGACAATGTAAAACTTTTGATTTCAGATTATCTCCCAGTGAGATGGATGAGCCTTTCTATCAATTTGATGAGATCTTCGCAGCCCGGATTGCAGAAGCCAACGAATTTTACAATGAGGTTCAGCATGATGTAACGAATGAGGATGAAAGAAATGTTCAAAGGCAAGCTTTTGCAGGTCTGCTCTGGAACAAGCAATTCTATCACTACAATGTTGGAAAGTGGCTGAAAGGAGATCCTAATTTTGAAGCTCCAAGAGATTTTAATCACTATGTAAGAAATACAGAGTGGAACCATATGCATAATAAGGATATTATTTCTATGCCTGATAAATGGGAATATCCATGGTATGCCACCTGGGATTTAGCATTCCATTGTGTTCCTTATGCGTTAATTGATGCCCAGTTTGCAAAGAACCAGCTTCTGTTGTTAACCAAGGAATGGTATATGCATCCTAACGGACAACTTCCTGCTTATGAATGGAACTTAAGCGACGTAAACCCTCCCGTTCATGCATGGTCATGTTTCAGGGTTTTTAAAATTGATGAAAAAACAAATGGCAAGCCTGATTTATTGTTTCTTGAGAAAGTTTTTCAAAAATTACTCCTCAATTTTACATGGTGGGTTAACCGTAAAGATAAAAATGGAAAAAATATTTTTGGTGGTGGATTCTTAGGTCTTGATAATATAGGAGCCTTCGACCGTAATATGGAACTGAAAGACGGAGAACATCTTGAACAGGCAGATGGAACAAGCTGGATGGCAATGTATGCTTTGAACATGATGAGAATTGCTATGGAGCTTGCTCAGTATTATCAGGTGTATGAGGATATGGCCATTAAATTCTTTGAACATTACCTTTATATTGCAGAAGCAATGGAAAATATGGGTGATGGAAAAGAAGGATTATGGAATGAAGAGGATGGATTCTTTTATGACGTTTTACAGTTAGCCGACGGTGAAAGTGTCACCCTACGTTTGAGAAGTATCGTGGGGCTTATTCCTCTCTTTGCAGTAGAAATTATCGACCATAGCTTACTGGAAAAAATGCCTAATTTCAAAATAAGAATGGAATGGGTATTAAAAAATAAACCTGAGCTTACAAAATTAGTTTCCCATTGGGATGAAGAGGGCCATGGCAGGAAACATTTGATGAGTATCTTACGTAAAAACAGATTATCAAAGGTGCTTACCAGAATGCTTGATGAAAAGGAGTTTTTAAGCTCTTATGGAATCAGAGCAATGTCCAAAGTATATGAAGAGAATCCTTTTATTTTCTCTGTTCATGGTACTGAAAATGTAGTGTATTACACTCCGGCAGAAAGTGACAGCCGTATGTTTGGCGGCAATAGCAACTGGAGAGGTCCCATATGGTTCCCTATTAACTTTCTGATTGTTGAAAGCCTTCAACGATTTCACTTCTATTATGGAAACAGCTTAAAAGTGGAATTTCCCACTGGAAGTGGAGATAAAAGAAATCTTGATGAAGTAGCTCAGAATATCAGCAACAGATTATGTTCTATATTTTTAAAGGATGAAAGTGGGCAAAGAGCATTCAATGGAGGAAATAACAAGTTCAATTATGATGAACATTTCAAAGATTATATTACTTTCTATGAATATTTCCATGGGGATAATGGGCGCGGAGTAGGCGCTTCCCATCAAACAGGATGGACGGCTACTGTCGCCAAACTTATGAAGCCAAGATAAAAAACATTAAAACCTCTTTTTAAAAAGAGGTTTTTTATTTAATATGATCTATCTCCAATATTAAAAATATTTATTATCAAACAATAATTAAAATAAAATAGTAAATATTTCACAATAACAGATTATTAATAAATATTAACCTTTGTGCTGTAAAAACTTGAAAACAGTTTAATTCTTTTCTTAACAACTTTGTTAACACTGAAAAGATAGTTACAATTGTAAAGGGGGATACCCCAACAATTCATAATAAGCACAAAGCCGGATTTATAATCCGGCTTTTTTTATTCTACTTGATGTTATTAAATTTTTTCTCCATTCACAAAAACTTCATATCCAATTTCTACATTAGGTTCTAGTGTCTTAGAAACAGAACAGTATTTTTCAAAGGATAGCTGTGCAGCTTTCAGAGCCTTACCTGGATCAATATTCCCTTCTAGAAAGAATTTAACCATAATCGCTTTAAAAGGTTTAGCATCTCCTACAGGTACTCTATCCCCTTCTACTTCAGCTTTGAAACTTGTAATCTCTTGTCTTTGCTTTTTTAATATAGACACTACATCTATTCCGCTACATCCGGCAACTGCCATTAAAACGCTTTCCATAGGAGAAACACCTTTTGCTCCAGGCTGTGATGTATTATCCAAAAGGATAGAATTTCCTTGAGAATTGGTGCACTCAAATAAAAAGTCGTCGTTTATTCTGTTTAGTGTTATTTTCATTGTTGTATTTATATTTAAGATCATTAGAATTAGCTTATAATCTAATAGGTAAGCAAAATTGCGAATTTGTAGGTACAAAATTATAAAATTCCTCTGGCTTTTATCTCCAGATATTTATTGATAACATCGATATTCAAATTTTCAGGAAGCGTATATACTGTGTAAATCCCATATTTTCGTAGTTCCTGAATAATCAGTTTCTTTTCAAATTCGAATTTTTCTGCAATAATCTCATCATAGATCTCTTGTGTACTTTCTGGATTTTTATGGATTAAGGTCTGAAGTTCTGAGTTTTTGAAAAAGACAACCACCAACAAATGGTTTTTCGCAATTCCACGAAGGTATTTCAGCTGCCTGTTTAATCCGTCTAATGTTTCAAAATTGGTAAAAAGTAAGATGAGACTTCTTTGATTAATTGAATATTTTACATCCTGATAGAGCCTGTTAAAATCACTTTCAAAAAAATTAGTTTTGATATTATAGAGTGATTCAGAAATTTTCTTTAATTGGCCCGATTTATTTTCGGCTGCTATTTTATTTTCTGTCTTCTTGGAAAAAGTCATCATCCCGGCACGATCTCCTTTCTTTAAAATAATATGAGATAAAGCCATCGTTGCATTAATAGAATAGTCCAGAAGACTTAATTCCTTAAAAGGCATTTTCATGGTTCTTCCGGTATCAATCAACATAAAAATACGCTGTGATCTCTCATCCTGAAATTGATTGACCATTAAACGATTGGTCTTTGATGTAGCTTTCCAATTAATGGTCCGAATATCATCACCAGGAACATATTCCTTGATCTGCTCAAATTCCATCGTATGCCCCAGTTTTCTGATCTTTTTAATCCCTCCAAGTAAAAATTCACTTTGAAGAGCCATCAGTTCATATTTTCTGAGATGGATAAATGACGGGTAAGCAGCTAGGCTAGCATCTTTCTGAAAATTAAACCTTTTTGAAATAAAACCTATAGGTGAAGCAGCATAAACATTTAAGCTTCCAAAATTGTATTCACCTCTTTCTTTCGGTTCTAAAATATATTGGAAATAGGTATTTCTCCCTGCATCAATTTCTTTTTGGATTAAAAAGTCTCTCTTTTGAAACTGAAAAGGTATTTCGTCAATGATTTTCGTATTGATCTTGAATCGATAGTTATTTTTAATATCTATTTTTATCGGATTTTCATCACCATTAGATAATTTTTCCGGCAAGATTCTTTGTGCTAAAACACCCTCCTTTTGATTAAAAAGCAGAAGATAATCTACCATTGCCGCTAAAAAACAAAGCAATAAAACAGTATGAGCAATATAGATAAAGAATGGAAAAAAAAATGCTAAAACATAGAGTATCCCCACTCCTATGAGCGTGTAGAAAAAACGGTTATTGATGTATAAGTTTTTCATTTTTCAGGTTGCGGATCAAAGGTTTTAGATTGCAGGCATATGCATTCACTGCAAGGAGTTAATCAACCCGTTCAACATTTTTGAAATTTCTATAATATCCTTATTTAATTTTATATATTCATTTTCTTCCAGAAAATTTAGATTTTTAGAGATGAGTAATTGAGTTTCAACTTCTGAACAACTTCCCCTGGAAATTTTTAAAAATTGTACATAATCAGGTTTACTTCTTCTTGAATTTCCTTCTGCAATATTTGACGGTACTGAAACGGAAGCTCTTCTGATTTGTGAAGTCAATCCATACATTTCTTGTCTAGGAAAATCATCTGAAACTCTATAAATTTAAGTAACAAAATCAATAGATTTCTGCCAAACTAATAACTCTTTAAAATTTGCCATACAAATATTTGTTGTTGATTACCTGCTACCTAATACCTACTATCTTCTACTTATCTAGGAATCTCTATCCCTTCTAAAATTTGCCTGATAATTTCATCAGCACTTAGACCCTCCATTTCTCTTTCAGGCGAAACAATTACTCTATGTCTTAATACAGCATAACTGGCTTCTTTGATATCCTCAGGAGTTACAAAATCTCTTCCTCTTAGGGCTGCAAAAGCCTTTGAGGCAGTAAGTAAAGCTAAGCTTGCTCTTGGTGAAGCCCCCAAATATAAAAACTGATTTTCTCTTGTATTCACAATGATTTTAGCAATGTACTCCATGAGCTGTGCTTCAACAATGATTTCCTTGACCAGCTGTTGATAATTTTTTAACTGCTCTGCCGTGATCACTTTTCCAACAGCTTCAGTTTTATCTTCTGTTCTGCTTTCATGCTGATTTTTGATGATCAAAATTTCTTGCTCGAGATTGGGATATCCCACATTTATTTTAAATAAAAACCTGTCTAGCTGAGCCTCTGGAAGCCTATATGTTCCTTCATGCTCTATTGGGTTTTGTGTAGCAACAACTAAAAAAGGTTCTTCCATCGTATATCGAATCCCATCCATTGTAATCTGCCTCTCCTCCATTACTTCAAATAAGGCAGCCTGCGTTTTTGCAGGAGACCTGTTAATCTCATCAATTAAAATAAAGTTGGAAAAAATAGGACCTTTTTTAAATTCAAACTCAGAATTCTTTACACTGAAAACTGATGTTCCTAAAATATCGGAAGGCATTAAATCCGGTGTGAACTGAATTCGGCTAAAGTCTACATCAATTGTTTTAGCTAACAATTTAGCAGTTATCGTTTTCGCAACTCCCGGAACTCCTTCAATCAGGACATGTCCGTTTGATAAAAGCGCGGCCAAAAGATGTTCAACCATACTTTCCTGTCCAACAATGACCTTGGCAATTTCAGATTTTACTTTTTCTAAACTTACACGAAGTTCGATCATATCGATTCTCGATTGAAAATCAGTTTCTTTTTTATCAAGATTTATAGAACTTTGATCTTCTAAATTTTGGTTTTCAAGGTTTTCCATAAAATTTTAATTTATCATTTGTCAATGCATCATTTCATCAATAAATTACAAACTACTGCATTGTTATATTATTATCTTATTATTTCATCCAGGATCTTGTTCATCCTTGTAAGGTCTTCTTTCATTACACTGGCATATGGATCCTGAGCTTTTCGAATGAGAACAATTGCCTCATTAATGATCTCAATAGTTTTTCCTGTTTTTAACTGTAGCTTTTTGGCAAACTCATCATCTAGATTCTGAGTATCAATAAGAAGATCCATTCTTACTTTATTCAAAAAATATTGAGCCTTCTTGGCCATCATATCATGGAAATCGCCTTCCTGCAAATAAAGATTCCCAATACTTTTCACAAAATCTACTGAGGTATTTTTAAGGGGCTCTATGATTGGAACAATTCGTTGTTTTCTCTTCGCATTAAAGAAAATAAATAAAATAAGTCCAGCTAAAAACACCCACCAGGCATATTTCAAAGCTGGTTTAGATAAGATAAATCTCATAAAAAAACGAGAAGTAGCTTTAGCATCTGCCGCTTCTACAAACCAAACAGTCTCCTTGTCATTAAGATAAGAAAAAACATCCTGTGCATATCTTACATTTCCAGGTTTAAGAAGATAATAGTTGGTAAGGAAAAGCGGTTCGCAGTGAACATATATATTTCCTTTTCCAAATTTCACTTTAATGAAATTAGCCTGATCAATATTATCTTTCTCAACCGTTTTGCCTAAAATTTCAACCCCAGGTTTAATATAAGAAAATCCCCGACCTGAAGGAAATTTGTCTAAGTTAATGAAATCATTCAGATAATTTTTATCTGTAAGCTTTAGAACATTTTGATCATTAAATGAAATTTGAGAATCATAATAGCCTATACTGTCCGAAATCTCCTTTGGAATTTTACTTACAATGAGCATTGCATCTGAGCCCGTAGAAACTTGCCCAAGGATACTTCGCCATGATTCCTTATCAATCTCTTTTTCAACAACTAAAATATTATGAGATGTTTTCTTATTCTGGTTGTAGTATTCATAAGGTGTCTGGTCTATCTTTTTAAGATTACCTCCAAAAAGATCTTTTGACTCTTTATTAAATACAAATAGGCCAAACGGTGATTTCTCATTGAGATCGAAATTCTTACGCCAATCTGTAACCTCTTTTTTATTAACTTCAAGCAACGCCAATATCACCATGATAATGATGAAAATTATAGCATATATTTTGAAAGTTTTATTCATTGAAAAAATTTAATTATAACTTAAATGCCTGATATTGATTTTTAAATTTCAGGTAATCATTTTCATTGATACTAAACTCTCCATACCATACATAATCAAATATATAAGAAAGTTTAGAAAATTCACTTTTTACCTGTTCAGCTTTAAGTTCTGCTGTATAATCTTTGTTTGTTTTTTCCGGATTCCAGATAATTAATTTTTTATCACTTAGCTTTTTAAGAACGAATAAAAACTGATAACGGATTGCCGAACGGTAATCTCCAGCGATTTCAAACTTAGCGATACTTTCGGGAAAGTTGATCTCATGGATGTTTTCATGCAGTTCCTCCTCATTGATATTCAATTTTTTATTCTTTTTACCAAAGAAGAAATTCCCATCTTTACTTATCAGATACCTAATAATAAAATATAGCAAGAATCCAACGAGAACAATTGCAAATAAGCGCATTACTACAGTAGTGATCTTTGCAGACGTTCCAAAACTATTCTCTCCAAAAATGCTTTCGAGGATCTTAGCTATTTTTCGTTGCAATTTTTGCCAGAATGATTCTTTAGGTTTTATGGTCGTGTAATCAAATTCATTTCCTTTGTATCTGGCATTGAGATTATCTTTGAATTTTTTTGGATAAACTGTGTTTTCAGAGATTGGATGTTTTATCAATACAGAATCTGCACGGTACATATTTTTGTAATGTCCCGTCCTCAATGAATCCTCAATATACCTTTCTGCTGGTGGATAGTCACCATCATTTTGAGCATATGTACATCCTATTGAGAAAAAGATCAGTAAGAAAAAAACAATTCTATTCATTGTTACCAATGGTTTCTATTTCTGCAAGTTCTACTTTCTGATGAAGATCTGCTCTACTGTCGTAATACATCAATCCGGAGTTGACGTACATCAAATTGGAAAGAAAAAATGACAACAACATTGAAATCCCATAAATCACAAAAAATAAGATTCCCATCGTTCCCTGAAAAGGATTTTGTTCAAAGCTCCCATCTGGAGTAGATGTAAGAATTGAGCTGTAGAAAAACATCATAGGAATAAATGTGAAAATGGTTGTTATCGTATACATGATAAGAAAAACGATTGTGGTCGCCCCCCAATACTTCCAATAAGGAGACTTTTCTCTTCCATTCGCATAGGAAAACTGGGCTCTTATTGAATAGCTTAAGCTTTCAAAAAAACCTCTATCACTGTTAAAATAATCATACATTAAAAATGTAACAACATTAAATAATGTAGGATAAACCAGTAACATGATAAATAATCCGATAATGATTAAAATGAGGGCATAAGATATCCCTATTATAATAAAAGCCAAAGGAGTAACGATGAATATCATTCCCAGACAAAGAATACCTATTCTTCCTGCATTACTTTTAAAGTCACTCAGGATATCATCTGTTTTAATCTTTTCTTCTCCCCGGGAAATCCTTTTCAGATAAAACACAGGATAAAGATAATTAACAATCATCAGGATTAAGAAGAGTAAAAATGTCACTAATCCAACGACTATTAACATTCCAGCATTATCTTCAAAATATTGCTGGAAGTAGTAACTATTCCCACTCATATTAGATCCAAAAAGCTGTGAAAAAAGCTCTCGGTATCCGAAGATAAAAATAGTGACCATTAAGATCAGCAATAATCCGTTTAGTAATATATAATTCTTAAAATAATTCTTTCCGTATAATTTGAAAAAATTGAAACTATCACCAATAAAAGTTCCAAAATCTCTTTTTTTATAAAATTGCATCATGTACGTGTTTATTAATTTTTTTATTGACTACGGACGGATAAACAAAGTAATAATACCCAATAACCGCAAGTGATCCCAATATGATGATCAGATTTAAGGCCAGGGGCATTTTTAATGCATGTCTTGTAATGTAGCCTTCAATAATCCCTGCACAAATGGTAAAGGGAATTGTACTTAAAAATATTTTGAATGAATCTTTAAATCCATTTTTAAAAGAATTGAATCTTGATAGCGTTTTAGGAAACAAAATAGATGCTCCTAAAATTAATCCACACATTGCCTCGACAACCATAGCAAAAATTTCAAAAACACCATGCAGCCAGATTCCCCTTGCACTTTCCTTTAATGCCCCATAGTCATAAAAAAAGTACTGGAAAGAACCAAGCATCACACTGTTTGAAAGCAAAGCATACAATGTGCCTACACCACCAAAAACGCCATAAATAAATAGTTTTGCACCTACTCCAATATTATTAAAAATGATACCTATTGTACTTCCCCATGTAGAGCCACTTTGATAAACTCCTACAGCGTTTCCTTTTTTAATGTTTTCTATTGTTTCATTTACATAGCTTTCGCCAAGAATGATATTGACAAAGTCTTTATCATAGATCGCTGAAAGAACCCCAATAGAAGTAAAGAGAATAAAAAACAAAAAAGCATACATTAAATATCTTCTGTACTGAAATACCAACAGAGGAACTTCTGTCTTAAAGAAATACAGAATTCTGTTTTCCTCTACTCTTTTTGTTTTATATATTTTTTGGAATATCTGTGAAGACAGATGATTGAGATAAACTGTGGTATTACTTTTAGGATAATAAGTTTGTGCAAAAGAAAGATCATTGATCAGGTTTATATATAGCGAAGACAGGTCATCCGGATTTTTTTTTATTTTCCCTTGAATAACCTGTTCAATTCCCAACCATTTTTCTTTATTTTGTTTTATGAAATAAACTTCTCTCATAATCTAAAGGCTAAAATAATAAAAATTATGTCTCAAATTGCGATTAATACCTCACAAAATGTAAATATTAACTTCAACATTGCCAGTGTTGGAGAAAGAATGCTTGCATTTATTATTGATCTCTTGATAAAAGTGGCCTATGTAGTTATCACCTTCTACGTATTTTTCAATTTTTTTGATTTGGGGTATTTATTAAATGGTCTTGATCAGTGGTCTCAGATGGCCATTTATATCGCTATTACATTTCCCGTGTATATCTATCCTTTGGTCTTGGAAAGTCTGATGGAAGGGCAAACACCAGGAAAAAAAGTAATGAAAATACGAGTAGTAAAAATTGATGGTTACCAGGCTAGCTTTGGTGATTATCTGATCCGTTGGGTATTTAGAATAATAGATACTTCTTTTGCCGGAGTTATTGGTTTAATTTCAATGATTGTTTCTAAAAACAATCAACGACTTGGAGACATTGCATCAGGTACTGCTGTAATTTCACTAAAAAACAGCATCAATATTTCTCACACCATTCTTGAAAATATTCAAGAAGATTATATTCCTTCATTTCCTCAGGTTATTGCTTTAAGTGATAATGATATGAGAATCATCAAGGACAATTACATGAAGGCGCTAAGGGTAGATGACAGACAAATCATAAGTAAGTTGTCCGATAAAATCAAAAATATTTTGAAATTGGAAATTGATCCTGTGAAAATGACAGAAAGACAGTTTATCAACATTGTCATTAAAGATTACAATTATTATACAGGAAAAGACAATTAATCATTGGGTTGATTTTTTTATCCGGATAATTTAAAATATGCCATTTATTCCTAAACGCAAACTCGGTGTAGTTTTTGTACATTCATTAATACTAAGCTTTTAATTATGAGATTTGAAAATAATAAATCCGGAAATGGCGGAGTTCTTACCCTAAATAATGAAGTCAAAGAAATCGGAAGATTAACATATACTATTTTTCCTGAAGAAAATAAACTGATTATTTCATTCGTATTAGTTCATCCCGAATTTGAAGGACGAGGAATGGGAAAATACCTGGTAGAAGAAGCAATAAAATTTGCAAGAGAAAACAACTGGAAAGTGTATCCACATTGTTCTTATGCAAGATCGGTTATGACCAGAATGAGTGATGTTGACGATATCTTATTAAAGAATTAAAACTTCATTCAGCAAAATATCTTCTATATCATCAGGGTAATCCACTTTTAAATGATGATCAGAAGCTACCCATGCCATGATTTCTTCAAGCTTTAAAATTTTAGAGTTTGATATTCCCATTTTATCTAATGCGCAAGCATTACACTCCTGCTCGTATTGATTATGGATTGGAATAACAAATAATTTTTTATCGAGGAAGAGAGCTTCTGCAGGAGCTTCAAAACCAGCACTACATAAGATACCATCACAGTTTTCAAAACACTTTAGATATTCGGTTTCATCAATTGGAAAGACCTCTATATTTTTAATTTTAACCCTCACCTTGCTATATTTGGAAAACACTTTCCATTCTACAGGAATTTGTTTTAAAATCTTGATGATATTTTCATCTGAAAAGCTAGGTAAGTAAACGAGATAATATCCTTTCTTAGCTGGATTAAGATTTCGAATCTTATGCCGGATAACAGGTTTCTTGATTTGCGGATGATAGTTTTCAAAATGAAATCCTATTTTTCTCTCACTTGGAACATAATACTTAAGAATAAACTCGCCGAGAAAATCTTTCTTTTCAGGTTTCGGAGTTTCTGCAAAGCTCATTGAGGCCTGGTGACTTAGTTCAATCATTGGCAATTTTTTCAATTTACTTGCCCAACCTGTTAAAGGCTCATAATCATTAATGATCAGATCATATTGTTTTAATTCTAATTCATTAATTGTTTTTATCGCCTGAATGAATTTATTTTCAGTAAATGTTTTTCGATAGGATAAACCGCCTGTTTTATCATAAAGCAAAGAAATACCCCTATGTTGAAAGTTAATGTCAAAATCAGCTTTTAATTGCGATTGATGTCCACTGATTAACGTATCAACTGAAGCATATTTTTTTAAGATGGGAATAATCTCCTGAGCTCTGGCAACATGCCCGTTCCCGGTACCCTGAAATGCATATAGGATTTTCATTCAGAAAAGTTAGTTACTATTTTTAAAAGATCGGCAGTATCAAGATCCTGAATTTCTTCTGTCTCATCTTCCTGGAGCAAATGCTTATGATCATCATAATAAAAAATTTTCCATTCTTTATTGTCATACTCCAAAGCGGATAAATTCTCTATCCAATCACCAGAATTAAGATAGGTACAAGAACCTTTTTTATTAACAACATTCCGAATCTGTGGTTGATGAATGTGTCCGCAGATTACATAATCATAATGATTGTCTATGGCCAGTTCAGAAGCAGTAAGCTCAAAGTCTCCAATGTACTTCACCGCTTTTTTTACATTGTTCTTGATTTTCTTTGAAAATGAATATTTCTCTCTACCCATCTTCTCTAAGATCCAATTGACAACATTATTGATTACAATCAGCATATCATATCCTTTTCCACCCAGTTTTGCGATCCATTTGGAGTGTTGAACAGATGCATCAAATACATCCCCGTGAAAAATCCATGTTTTCTTTTTATCGATATCAAGACAAATTTTGTTACAGACCTTCAGTTTACCTAATTCAAAATCGGTAAACTTCCTGAACATTTCATCATGATTTCCTGTGATGTAGTACACATCAGTATTTTTAGTGGCAAAAGAGAGAATCTTCTTGATTACCTTCAGGTGAGGTTTAGGGAAGTAAGACTTTTTGAACTGCCAGATATCTATAATATCACCATTCAAAACCAAAGTTTTAGGTTGAATAGAATTCAGATATCTTAATAATTCTTTAGCCTTACATCCATAAGTTCCCAAATGTACATCCGAAATAACAACTAATTCAACGTTTCTTCTCATAGTTTTATGCAAAGAAACTAATTGAAAGTTAACTATATATGAATGTTATATTATTTTTTTACAAAGAGTTCATTAACTCCTCTGTGATTTCCATGTTATGATACACGTTTTGCACATCATCATCCTCTTCAAAGCGGTCAAGCATTTTCATATTCGCTTTAAACTGCTCTTCAGTAACCTCTTTGGTATTGTTTGGAATTCTTTGAAGTTCTGCACTTTTAACCTCAATTTTTAGCTCATCTAATTTATGAGACAAAGAACCAAAATCTTCAAAAGCAGTAGTAATCATTATTTCTTCATCATCTTTATCTATATCTTCTGCTCCTCCATCAATCATCTCCATTTCGAATTCATCCCAATCCATTTTCACCTGTGCCGTATCAATATAGAATATTCCTTTTCTGTCAAAGATAAATGCTAATTCCCCGTTCTTTCCAAGGTTACCATCGAATTTATTGAAAACAGCTCTTACATTAGCTACCGTTCTGGTTGTATTATTTGTAGTACATTCTACGAAAAATGCTACTCCTCCCTGACCATATCCTTCATAGGTAACTTCTTCATAGTTTTCAGCATCTGCACCACTTGCTTTTTTGATTGCTCTTTCTACATTATCTTTAGGCATGTTTGCCCCTTTTGCATTTTGGATACATCTTCTCAAAGCAGGGTTTGCTTCAGGATCTGTTCCACCAGCTTTTACTGCTAATGCTATATCTTTACCAATTTTAGAGAAAGTTTTGGCCATTTTATCCCAGCGGGCCATTTTAGAAGCTTTTCTATATTCAAATGCTCTTCCCATTTTAATTTTTAAATTTTCAACAAAATTACTTAAAAGTCAACAAAAAAAAAATACCTCCAAAAAATTGGAGGTATTAATTATTTAGAAAAATTAATTATTTTTTCTTTTTAGCTGTCGCTTTCTTAGCTGGAGCTTTTTTCTTAGCTGTTGCTTTCTTCTTAGCTGTTGCTTTTTTAACTGGAGCATCCGCGTAATCTTTCTTAGCGATTGTATTCCATTGAGCATCATCTTCGATAGCAGTTACAACTACTTTTCTATCAGCTTGTCTTTCAGCGTCAGTTGCAGTTGCAGGAACTGTAGCTTTAGCTTTACCAACACCTACTGATTTAAGTGAGTTAGACTCTACACCTCTTGCATCTAAAGCAGCAACCACAGAAGCAGCTCTTTCTCTAGATAACTTCAAGTTGTAAACTTCAGAACCTTTAGCATCTGTTCTACCTTCTAATAGATAGTGACCTCCATCTTTCTTAATGATTTCAGCAGCTCTATCTAATGCTGGTTTAGACTCAGCTTTGATTGAAGATTTGTTGAAATCGAAATAAACATTTCTGAATTCGTTTTCTACTTCAGTAGCTGTTTGTTTTTTAGGCTTAGGACATCCGTTGTATTCTGGTAATCCAGGAACTGTAGGACAAGCATCATCTTTATCTAAGATTCCGTCTCCGTCAGTATCTGGCCAAGGACAACCGTTGTTTTCAGCTGGACCTGCAACTGTAGGACAAGCATCATCTTTATCGATAACACCATCTCCGTCAGTATCTGGCCAAGGACAACCGTTGTTTTCAACTGGTCCTGCTACATCTGGACATTGATCGTCTTTATCTGGAACTCCATCACCGTCAGTATCAGGACATCCTTGGAATTCTGGTAAACCTGGAGTATCAGGACAAAGATCATCTTTATCTAAGATACCATCCTTATCTCTATCTCTGTTACCAAATCTGAATAATAATGAAGCAGAAGCTTGCCAGAAGTTAGCAACGTTAGATTTATCACCTGGAGTTGATACATAATCTCCTTGAATACCTAAACCGAAGTTTTTAGTTACCCAGAAGTTAGCACCTGCACCAGTAGAAACTGTAAAGAAGTTAGCTTTACCATTTTCGTTACCACCGTCTCCGTTACTTACCCACTCACCATTAACAGATTGTCTTGGGAAAGTTAGAGAAGTATAATCATGTCTTAAATAGTTAGCACCTACTCTTAAGTAAGGGTCAAACCAAGATTCTTCGTTCCATAAAAGACCTGCAGCTTTAGCTTGGAAACCAAGACCCGTCATTAACATAAATTCTTTCCCCATGTTGAATCTTTTATTCTCAACATTTCCTACGGAAGTCTGCCAGTCAATAACTAAACCTTTACCAATGTTTCTAGCAACTGTAAGTTTAGATAATGGAGGAGTAATAGAGAAGTTGTTCATATTGAACATTGTCTTCGTTAAATTTCTCGCACTGAAAGTGTTACCAAAGTCACTTCGTATTGCTTTATGGTTTTCTGCATGAGCACCAACTCCGATCAACCACGGATTATTGGTAGTCTGCGCGAAAACAGTAGAGGCAACGGTAAGCGCCAATGCTGAAATTCCTAATTTTAGATTTTTCATAGAATTAAATGATTAAATAATTGATATTGCAAAATAAATATAATTTTTCTTTATATACAAAGTTTTTTGAATGATTTTTAACTTTTCTTTAATATTCTATCGAGGGTTCGTTTATTTTCTCTATCTTTTATCGCTTCCCTTTTATCAAAAAGCTTTTTACCTCTGGCAAGGGCTATTAAGACCTTAGCTTTTCCCTTTTCGGTAATATATAATTTCAGAGGTATAATTGTGTTCCCTGCATCTTTTAACTTTTTTTCGAATTTTTGTAATTCTTTTTTGTGCAAGAGCAATTTCCGTTCCCTTTTTGTTTTATGATTGTAAAAAGTTCCCAATTTATACTCATCAATCATCATATTAATGATATATAATTCCCCATCAATAAACTGACAGAAGGATTCTGCAATGGATGCTTTAGAAGAACGCAAAGATTTTATTTCTGTACCTGTTAAAACCATTCCTGCTTCTACTTCTTCTACGATTTCATACTCAAATCGGGCTTTTCTATTTAATATGTTGACTGTTTTTTCGATCTTCATTATATTAAAATTTCATTATGAAATATACAAAAATACCTTTCATTTAAAAACTTGACTATTACATTATTATAAATTACCCAAATTCTTTTCGTATTTTTGCGCCAAATTTACAAAACTATATGTTAACAGTATCTAACTTATCTTTACAATTCGGGAAAAGAGTTCTTTTTGACGAAGTAAACATCATGTTTGCTAAAGGAAATTGTTATGGGATTATCGGAGCTAATGGAGCAGGAAAATCTACATTCCTTAAAATATTAACAGGAAAACAGGACCCAACTACAGGAAGTGTATCATTAGAGCCTGGAAAAAGAATGTCTGTTTTAGAGCAGGATCACTTTGCATACGATCAATATAATGTTCTGGAAACAGTACTAAGAGGTAACAAAAAGTTATTTGAGATAAAGGCAGAAATGGATGCGTTATACGCAAAAGAAGATTTTTCTGATGAAGATGGTATCAAAGCAGGAGAATTAGGCGTTGTTTATGATGAAATGGGAGGATGGAATTCAGAATCTGATGCTCAGACAATGCTTTCTAACGTAGGTATCAAAGACGATATGCATTGGCAGATGATGGGAGAACTTGAGAACAAGGACAAAGTAAAGGTTCTTTTGGCTCAGGCTCTGTTCGGTAATCCTGATGTACTTATTCTGGATGAGCCTACCAATGACCTTGACATTGACACTATTGCCTGGTTGGAGAATTTCCTTGCTGATTATGAAAACACAGTTATTGTCGTATCTCACGACCGTCACTTCCTTGATACGGTGTGTACGCATATCGGAGATTTAGATTATGCAAAACTTAATCTTTATACAGGTAACTACTCTTTCTGGTATCAGGCATCTCAATTAGCAACAAGACAAAGAGCACAGGCTAATAAAAAAGCTGAAGAAAAGAAAAAAGAACTTCAGGATTTCATTGCAAGATTTAGTTCAAACGTTGCTAAGGCTAAACAGGCTACAGCTAGAAAGAAAATGATCGATAAATTAAATATCGATGACATTAAGCCATCTTCAAGAAGATATCCGGCAATTATTTTCGAAATGGAAAGAGAGGCAGGAGATCAGATTTTAGATGTTAAAGGTCTTGAAAAAACTAAAGACGGTGAATTACTTTTCTCAAACATAGATCTAAATCTTAAAAAGGGAGATAAAGTAGCTGTACTTTCTAAAAACTCTTTAGCTATTACAGAATTTTTCGAGATTTTGGCTGGAAATGTTGAGGCCGACAAAGGGGTTGTTGCATGGGGAGTTACAACGAACCAGTCTCACATGCCTTTAGATAACACTAATTTCTTCCAAGAAGATATCAACTTAGTAGACTGGTTAAGACAATTTACTAAAAATGACGAGGAACGTCATGAAGAATTCATGAGAGGATTTTTAGGAAGAATGTTATTTTCAGGTGATGAAGCTTTAAAATCTTGTAAAGTACTTTCCGGAGGTGAAAAAATGAGATGTATGTTCAGTAGAATGATGCTTCAAAAAGCTAATATCTTACTTCTTGATGAACCTACCAATCACTTGGATCTGGAAAGTATTACCACATTAAACAACTCTTTATCTAACTTCAAAGGAAATCTTTTGTTAGCATCTCATGACCACGAAATGCTTCAAACAGTCTGTAACAGGATCATCGAATTAACTCCTAATGGAATTATCGATAGAGAAATGAGCTATGACGAATATCTTGCTGATAAAAAAGTGAAAGAATTAAGAGAGAAAATGTATTCTTAATTGACTAAGAAAATATTTAAAATAAAAAAGCCTCAAATATTTGAGGCTTTTTTTATTTAGGACATCAAGCTATTTCGTAAGCTTAGCTGTCGGTAAAGTAACCGTGCCCGGATCTTTCCATAACCCATCTTTTTCTGCTCTCTTCTTTATATTCTGAGCTCTTTTTTCACTATCCGGGTGAGAATTAAACATTTTTTGGAAACCAGACTGTGTACTTCCCTCTGAAAGCAATGCTAACTTTTTAAATGCCGTATATTCTGCTACCACATTGTATTTATTAGCCTTCATAAAATCGTAAGAATAAACATCTGCTTCAGATTCCTGCTTTTTACTATGAGAAGCATCCAGGAATGCATTGGCCATCTTACCAACCTGGCTATCATTTAGGGTAGCTACAGTAGATGAAGCGGAAGATGCCGCATCCAAAGCCGCTGCTTTTAAGTAAGCCGATTTAATGGCATCTTTTGTATCCTGATTTTTCACATGTCCTATTTCATGTCCTATTACTGCTAACAACTCATCATCGGTCATGATATCCATTAATGATGAAAATACCCGCACACTTCCGTCGGCACAAGCAAAGGCATTGATGTCTTTTACTTTATATACTTTATAGTTAAGATTGAGACCATCTTGTGATTTATGCTTACCAAAAAGCTTATTCAGTCTTACCGTATAAGGGTCTTTTGCCCCTGCAACCGGATTATTTTTATCCATCCAATCTACAGACTCTTTAGATAATTTTACAGCATCTTCATTAGTGAATGTTAATGCTTTTGCTCCTTTAGAAGCTACATCAGTGATTTTTCCGAGGTTAATTTTCTGCCCTTGAAATGCATGTACAGCTCCTATTAAGCATATACTTAAAATAATTTTCTTCATATAAATTATATTTTGGTTTGAGCAGCGAATATATAATTTTTTTAACTAAAAAAGTCCCTTTCTAGAAAATTCCAGAAAGAGACTCACACCTAATATTAAGAAATCACTTTATACAATAAACAAAGAAGCAATTGCAGTTGCGTCACTACCACTTAAAATTTCATCATAAGCGGCAGAACCAGCTGCTGCTCCAAATGCTGTTGCAGTATTGTATCCAGCTTGATTTGTATTATCTTCTCCTGCATATACAGGGTTTGTAGCGGCAGGCATATTTCCACCATTCGCTAGTTCTATCCATCCTTTATTAGCCCTCATTCTTCTTACTTGAGAAGCATGTCTTGCTTCAACTGAATGAATTTGTAAAGCAGCCTGTAACACGACTTTATTTGACATCACATTTCCCGCCTGTCCTTTGTATGCTCTTACACCGGTGTCTTCAAAAGCCTGAGCGAGAACTAAAAATTGATTATAATCTGTAAACGGAGCAAAATTACCTCCGGCAGTAAAGTCAAAATTAGGTTTTGCTCCTGGTGTAACCCCTAGGGACGTCAATGTACTTTTTAGAAAACCCACATGTGCAGATTCATGCTTAGAAATTTGCATAAAAACTGTACGATCCCCATTAGGAATTAAACCTGCTGCACCTAGCCCCATAGCGTAATATTCATTTTCTAAATATTCTAAAGTTAAAGCTAATTGTAATGCATCTGTTAAAGCAGTTTTAAAGAAACTTCCCGGAACTTCTATGCTTTGAGTCTCTGCTTTAGCAGGAGTTGACATTGCTAGCCCTAGTCCAAGAGGAACAGATGCAATGGCCGCTTTCTTTCCAAACGCAGAAATATTTGTAAGGGTTTCTAATCTTGAAGCTTCTGTTGTAAAAAATTTATCATCAGAAAATTTATCTAGTAATTTAAGAATGTTCATAACTGTAAGTTTAAAAGTTAATAGTTTAATTAATGCCTCTTTCTTTCCATGTAAATGGCGTTTTTATAAATCCTCCAGCAGCCATTACTATATCTTTTGGCTCTTTAGCTACATCCAATCCGTTAGCATCTATAACATCATCTCCAGAAAAATCAGCTGATCCTGGATTAATAGCATTTCTTATTGCAGATGCATGTCTGGCTTCTACAGAAACGATCTTCCCTGCAATTACCAAGTAGTCTGGTTTTGTAATATACTTTGCTGCAGCATTATATGCTGCTACACCTGTATCTTCCAAAGCCTTTGCTGTAGCTAATACCGAACTCCTATTACTAAAATTTACGTTGGGATATTGAAACTCAAGCTTTGGTAATACATTAGAAGTTACCCCACTTATTGCAGCTTTAAAAAAATCACGATGAATGACTTCGTGATGATATAAATCTGTAAATAATTCTTTTTCAGCAGTTGAAATTCCAGTATAGAAACTGTTAACTACTTTTGTATAAAAATCTGCTTCAAGCTGCTCAAGAGCATACGCATAATTAAGTACACCTACATCTCCGGATCCAAGATCAAATACTTTGCTATCATCCATCTGGAAATCATCATTATCGTCACAACCCACTAATGCTAAGCCTGCCATAGCAAGCCCAATACCTCCGAGTTTCAAGAAATTTCTTCTCCCTGTATCCAAGGTTGCTCCCTGGTTAGAAACATTAATTGTCTTTTTCATAATATTAATTTTAAAGTGTTTAGTTATTTAATATCATTTACGACAATCCATTATGTTTGGATTTACAAAATCCAAAATTTTATTAATTCTTATTAGAGTTTTATGATTTTTTAATATTAAACAACTAAAAACCAAAACATTAAATATTTACAATGAATTAAATTCAGATGTATTTTATGCGACCTGGCTCCTTTATTTTATATTATTATATTAACGGTTGATCATTCCTTTTTAAAATATATTTTCCCTATTTTTGTGAAATGAGTCAAAAATGGATTTACAGACCTGAACCCGATGAGGAAGTTGTAGACAGATTAAGTTCGTCCCTTGGTTTCGGAACTTTTGAATCTAAACTTCTTGTTCTTAGAGGAATTGACAATTATCAAAAGGCCCGAGAATTTTTTAAGCCTAATCTTACCGATATACACAGTCCCTTTTTAATGGCTGATATGCAAAAAGCAGTAGAGCGTATTGCAACAGCAATTGAAAATGGAGAAAAAATATTAGTCTACGGCGATTATGACGTAGACGGAACCACAGCTGTTGCACTAATGTATCTGTACCTCAGCAAAATAGTTCAAAAAAAATACCTGGATTATTATATTCCTGATAGAAATTCCGAAGGTTATGGGATTTCAACAGAGGGGATTGATTTTGCAAAAGAAAATGGCTTTTCTTTAATTATTGCACTGGATTGTGGCATCAAGGCTATTGATATGATCAGCTATGCACAAAGTTTAGATGTTGATTTTATTATTTGTGACCACCATTTACCTGGTGAAGAGATTCCCAATGCCGTTGCCGTTCTGGATCCTAAACGAAGTGACTGCAGATATCCTTTCAAGGAACTTTCAGGATGTGGAGTAGGTTTCAAATTATGTCAGGGATTAAATACAATTTATAAAATTCCAGATGCTGAATTATTTGAATTAACAGATCTTCTCGCTATATCTATTGCAGCTGATATTGTTTCCATGACGGGAGAAAACAGGGTTTTAGCTAAAATGGGCTTGAAAACTCTAAGAAAAACAAGAAACTTGGGCTTAAGACTTCTCATTCCTGAAGACAAACTTTCTCATTTCGAAATTTCAAATATTGTATTTGAGATTGCTCCAAAAATTAATGCTGCGGGTAGAATTTCTCATGGAAAGGCAGCCGTAGAACTGATGGTTTCGGATAATCTGAAGCACGCCCATCAGATCGTGAGTGATATCATGGGGCTTAATGATGAAAGACGTGAGCTTGATATGAACTCGACACTTTCTGCATTAAACCAAATTATAGAATCACAGCAACAAACCAAGCTTACTACTATTGTTTATCATCCGGAATGGAATAAAGGAGTTATAGGAATTGTAGCTTCAAGACTTATTGAAACCTATTACAAACCTACTTTGGTTTTTACCGATGGAAATAATGGTGAAATGGTAGCATCAGCAAGATCAGTTTCTGATTTTGATGTGCATGAGGCATTGGATCTTTGTTCTGAATATTTTCTAAAATTTGGAGGCCATCATGCCGCTGCCGGACTTTCGATGGAAAAATCAAAATTTGAAGCTTTTAAAGAAAAATTCGAAAAGGTGGTCACTGAAAAGATTCAGGAGCATCAAAAGGAAGCTTCCATCATCATTGATTCTGAAATTGAAATAGATGAGATCAACAGAGAGTTTATTAACTTCCATAGGAAATTAGCACCATTTGGACCTCATAATATGAAACCTATTCTGGCATTAAAAAACCAGAAACTATCGGGATATATAAAAACAATGGGAAAAGATAATAACCATGTTAAGTTTTATATTAAACAAGAATCTACTGGCAGAAATATCGAATGTGTTGGTTTTAAATTAGGCCAATTCTCAGAAGATTTCAGAAACAAATATTTTGATTTGGCATTTACTTTAGAAGAAAACCATTGGAAAGGAAATGTAACTCATTATCTGAATATTAAGGATGTGAAGTTTAGAGATTAGGGATAAGGTTTTAGGTGCTAGGTAGCAGGTAGCAGAAAAACCAATACCCAGATTACTTATTTTTAATTGCTTTACATATTTCAAAGAGTTAAAAAGAAATTTAATACCAACTACACAACACATTAATACTGCAATCTATAAACTATCATCTGCCATCTAAGTAAAATGAAAAAAATCGGTCTCTTTTTCGGCTCATTTAATCCAATACATATTGGACATCTTATTTTAGCGAATTACATTTTGGAGAATTCCGATATGGAGGAATTGTGGTTTGTTGTAAGCCCGCAAAATCCATTTAAGGATAAAAAATCGTTATTGAAAGATCATAACCGGTTAGATATGGTTCAGGCTGCAATAAAAAACTATCCTAACATGAGAGCTTCGAATGTAGAGTTTTCTCTTCCCAAGCCTAGCTATACGATCGATACGCTCACTTATCTTAATGAAAAATATCCTGATCATTCATTTAGTTTAATTATGGGTGAAGATAATCTGGATGGTCTTCATAAATGGAAAAACTCGGAAACACTGATAAAAAATTATCATATTATTGTGTATCCCAGAGTTTTTGAGGGTGAGAAAAAAGATTCAGATTATTTACAACATGAAAATATTTCCCTTATTAAGGCACCTGTCATAGAAATTTCAGCAACAGAAATCCGCAGTATGATCAAGCAGGGCAAAAATGTAAGACCTATGCTTCCTCCCGAAGTTTTTGAATATTTGGATGGTAGTAGTTTTTATAAATAATTTGTATGAGATTGTATATACTCTTTTTTATTTTATTCACACAGTCTTTTTTCTTTTGTCAAGATACATCTACTAAAGTAGAAGATTCTCTCCAAAAGGTAAGAGAAATAGAGTACATGAAAAGATATCAAGAGAGACTAAAATATTTTAGAAAACAATGCAGTAGTGATTCAGTAAAAGCAGTTATCGATTCAAAGGTTGAAAATAAATATTTTATATACCTTATTGCTCCAGGTGGAGATGATTTTCCTGCAAAAAAAGAACTTGGAGAAGCTTTAAAAAAATATAATATTATTTGGGGAGGAACTGTGATGGGTAGTGATATACCTTTACATTATACAGATAACTTATGTTATCATCGATACATGAACTACTTTACAGAGAAAAATTTTGGTGAAGATTTTATTAATAACATTATAAAACAATCAATTTTAGAACATATTAATGAAAATCTATCTTCAATTTTCGAATACAACGATCATACTTATTGGCTTTATGAAGGAACGCCTCAACCAGCGGACATTTTAATCAACGAATATTTTTTTAAAAACTTCACATATCCACAAAGCTATAAATATTCAACACAAGAGAATCAATCATTTACTGAAGTTACATTAGAATTAGATGAAGAAAACTATACCTTAAAATTAGAAGGTTTAAATCATCATTTCGAGAATCAACAAAATGAACAGTTTATCCCTTATTTTGAAAAAAAAATTAGAAATTTTATTAAATCCAGTAAATTTGCACTTTCAAGGCAAAACGTCCTGCGTGGTGTGAAAAAATCTTTTAAAATTTATTATAAATAATTAAAATGAACTTCATCGAAAAATTTTTCTCAAAATATTCTCAGGAAAAAATCATCAAATGGTTTAAGCAAATTTGTGTAGCTGAAGCACTATCTTGTTTCTTACTTTATGGAGTTGCCATGATCTGGAAAAGATATGACGACGAAGGATTATTACCTACGATTTTTATTATTGTTATAGGAAACATCCATGGCCTGTTTTTCACGATCTATCTTTTACTTTGCCTTCCTGTAAGAAAGATTTTTAAGTGGGATGATGAAGATTTTGTCTTTGCATTGCTTTCCGCATTTTTCCCTTTTGCAACAATCTGGGTAGATAAAAAGCTAGCCCGTTTTGATAGAGAGTAAGAATTAAGGACTGGATTAGTCCTTTTTTTATTTTTAAGATTACTACAACAACTCATCAAAATTCTCGTGCCGTTTTTTTGGCAAACAGGACATTACTCACCAATATTTGGAATTGAGGCGCTTCTATGTTGCTTCTTTTTATGTTAATTTCTTCTAATTTTTAGTTTCAATGTAATAACTTCTTTTGTTAAGTTGTCTAATAAATGAGTCAATTAAATTATATAAAAATTTTTAACTAAAATTTTATTAACTGAAAATCAATAAGTTAAAAATATTGTAAAAACTTTTTAAGTACTTTGTATTGCATAATACTAAATTTATTATATATCTTTGTAATGTTAAATAATAACAAATACAAGCTATTAACAAATAAAAAATAGAATCATGAAAACGCCCACTCTCTTAGCAGCCTTATTTTTCACAGGATTTGTTTTTGCCCAACAGAAATCAGACACTCTAAAAACTAAAAATATAGAAGGTATTACTTTAAAGAAACAAGTCTTCAAAAAACAAAGTGATCGCTTTATTTATGATGTTGCTTCTTCCCCAATTGCAAAAGGAACGAACACATTCAACCTTCTAAAACAAACTCCAATGATTTCCAGTATTGATGGAAAAACATTGAAGATCATGGGAAAATCTGAAGTGGTCATTTACATCAACAATAAAAAATCTAATATGGATGCTGAGGCATTAATTGAAATGCTTAAGAACACTCCTTCAGAAGACATCCAGAAAATTGAAGTTATCACAGTTCCTGGTAGTGAATTTCAAGTTGAATCGAATGATGGTGTCATCAATATTGTGATGAAAAAAAGCAGAAATAATGGTTATAACGGGACAGTAAAAATGCAGAATGAGCAGGCTTATTATAACAACCCTTCTGCAAGTGCATCATTCAATTTGAGAAAAGATAAATTCGCCGTTAGTACCAATTTCAGTACAGGAAGCTGGACAGACAGAGAAAAGTATAGACTTTCAAACGGAAACTCCACTTTCAAAAATGAATCTTTTGGATTCAATGATGATCCTAATAAAAATTTTGGAGGAAGCGTTAATGTTGATTACGAAATTAATAAAAAGCAAAGTTTAGGTTTCACATACAATATGAGATACAATAAAAGCTTTAATTCAATTTTAGATATCACCAATATTCAAAATGGAGTTTTGAAAAACAGAACTGTAAATGACGAGGATGCACAAACGAGAAACCATTCTTTTAATTTAAACTATGAAATCAAGACAGACTCATTGGGCAGTAAGTTGACTTCCAACATTTCTTACTTATGGTTCAATAGAGATAAATACAGCATCAACGAAACATTCCCTTTTTATGACGCTGATAATAATAAATACGGAGCTTTTAAACAATGGGTTCCACAGATTATTAACAATTACGCAGCCAATATAGATTATGTTAAAAAAACGGCGAAAGGGAATTCATGGTTAATGGGAATCAGTTATAATAACACTAAAACAGATAATGATACAAGACAAGATGTTTATACAAAAGCCAGTAACAGTTTCGTAAACGATTTCGATCAGACCAATCATTTCATTTATAAAGAAAATATCCTGGGGCTTTACCTTACGTACGAAAGAAAATTAAGCGAAAAAATATCCGGAAAAATAGGAACGCGTTATGAAATGACAAGAAGTACCGGAGAAATATTAGGAAAGACCGGATTTGACAGAAATTATAATAACCTACTTCCTTATCTTAATTTCAATTATGCTATCAATGCAGATAATAATATCACCTATACTTTTTCAAGCAGAATTAGAAGACCGAGATTCTGGGAACTAAACCCATCCAGAACTTACTTCACACCAGATAATTACACCCAAAACAACCCGTTTGTTTTAGCTTCTAAATATTATAATCAGGAAATCAATTATATGTTTAAGAATGCTTTTTATGCAAACCTAAGTTTTAATTATGTAGAAGATGCTTCAAACCAGGTTCCTTTACAGGGAACAGTAACAAAACCTCAAAAGGACGAAAATGGAAAAATAATACTTGATAATAGCGGAGATCCTATTATGGTTACCACAAAATTCCTAAGGTACATCAGAACCAATTATGGTAATAACAAACAACTTGGTTTGACATTAGGAATGAACAAATCCTGGTTCAAAGACATCTGGACAACGAATTATTCTGTGAATTTAGCGTATGCTATGTATTCCGGTACCGTATCTGAAGATCCAACATCAAGACCAGTTCCAGGACAAACAGAAGTACTTACCCCATATGTTATTGATGTAAAAAACTTCAATATTTCAGCACAGTTCAATAATACAATTCGCCTTTCTTCTAAAAAAGACTGGTTCCTGGGAGTTAATTATTTCTACGGAGGAAAAAGCCAGATAGAAATTGGAGAATTAGGAACCAGACAAAGTTTAGATCTTAATGTGAAAAAGATTATTAATAACTGGACTGTCCTAGTTGAAGTATATGATGTATTCAATCAAAACTTCAGTAAAATCAAAGGAGTTCAACCTGATGGAAGCTTTAACAATGTTACGAATTTTGAGTATCCAAGAATTTTCAGCGTAGGTGTTACATACAATTTTGGTAATCAAAAACTCAAAAAAACCAGAGAAATGAAATCAGCCAATGATGCTGTAAAATCAAGAACTTAATTAATAAACCTCTCTAAGATTCTGTTTTAAGCCCCATTCAGAATCAAAACCTCAACTTAAAAAATAAACTCATGAAAACGCCACTACTCATTGCAGCCATATTTTTCAGCGGACTTGCTCTTGCTCAGGAAAAAAAATCAGACTCCGTAAAAACCAAAAACATAGAAGGGGTAACTTTAACAAAACAAGTATTCAAAAAACAAAGTGATCGTTTTGTCTATGATGTTGCTGCCTCCCCCGTTGCCAAAGGAAATACAACATTCGATATATTAAAGCAAACTCCCCTGCTTTCATCAACAGATGATAAAACTTTAAAAATCGCAGGAAAGAATAACGCCCTCATCTATATTAACGGAAGAAAAACGAATATGGATGCAGAATCTCTTGTACAATTTTTAAAAAACACTCCTGCAGAAAACATTCAAAAGATTGAAGTTATTACCGTTCCAGGAAGTGAATATCAAGTAGAATCTTCGGATGGAATTATCAATATTGTTTTAAAGAAAAAAATGAGCGACGGACTGAATGGAAACATGAGAATGTCCAACACTCAAAATAAGTACAATGCAAGCTCAGCTAGTTTTTCAGTTAATTACAGAAAGGATAAATTAGGAATCAGTGCTAATCTGAATGGTGGTGAAAATATAGAACCACAATCTTATATTCTAAGAAATGGAACGGATAAATTAAAAAATGAATCTGTAGGTGATATAGATGATCCTAATAAAAACCTCGGAGGTTATCTTAATATTGATTATCAATTAACAGAGAAAAGTAATTTAGCCTTATCATGGAACTCATGGGCAAATAAGAGTAATAACTCTACCATCGACCTGTTTAATACTTTAACACAGCCAAATAAAAAGGGGATTACAGAAACAACACATACATGGACTAAAAATAGAGCTGACGGCAGAAACTACAATAATTCTGTAAACTTAAATTATGAGATAAAATTAGATTCACTTGGCAGTAAATTTAATGCTAATGCTGCATATCTTATATATAAGAGATTCCAGTTTGCAAAAAACAATACAATGCTACCAGATAAGATGGGTGGTTATTCCACACCTGGGCAAACAATCACACAGGAAACACCACAGATTATCAACAACTTTTCAGGAACTATTGATTATATCCAGAAATTTAAAAATGACTTTACTCTTTCCTTAGGAGGAAACTTTAATAAAACCAAAACAAATAATGATACTAAAAACTTTACGTATCAGTTCATAGATGAAAATGGTAACGAAATTAAGAATCCACCAGGTAAGCCTGATTTCAATCATTTCATTTATGACGAAAATATATATGGAGCCTATCTCACACTCGAAAAGAAATTTTCAGATAAATTTTCAGGAAAAGTAGGAGCAAGGTATGAGATCACAAAAAGTTTAGGAACAGCAGATAACCCTACAAATACCATAGAAAGCCAAAAATATCAAAGAATTGAGAGAGATTATAATAATTTCCTTCCGTATTTAAGCTTTAATTATGCTATTAATGATAAGAATAATATCTCTTATTCATTTTCAAGCAGAATGAGAAGACCAAGTTTCTGGGAACTGAATCCGGTAAGAAACTATATTACAGAATTTAATTATACGCAAAACAATCCATTTGTAAAAGCTTCTTCTACCTATAATCAGGAATTGACTTATATGTATAAAAATTCCTATTTCCTGATTTTGAATCACTCTTATTTTAAAGATCAGATTACTCAGGTTCCATTACAGGGCTTCATAAAATCTGCAGATGGGAAAATAGGCACTCAAAATGTATTGCGTTATATCAGAACGAATTTTGGAGACAAACAGGAAATGTCTGCGATGGTTGGAATTCAAAAAAGCTTCTTTAAACAATATTTAACGTTGAACTTTAATGCAGGAGTTCAGCACAACATTAATAACGGATCATTAGCTGAGGATCCTACAAGTGGAGATACATTTGTAGACAAAGACGGAAAACCATTGGTGTATACTAATACTGTAAAATCAACAAGTATTGTAATTACAAGTAACAACACCATTCGTTTGGATAAGAAAAAAACATGGTTCTTAGGTGTCAATTACTTCTTTGTTGATAAACAACAAATCGAATTAGGAATGTTAAAAAACCTAATGAGTCTGGATTTGAGCATCAAGAAAAACTGGAATGATTGGACTTTTGCACTCAATGTAAATGATGTATTAAGAACGAACATCGTCGAAATAGAAGATTATCAGCCAAACGGAAATTACAATTATATCCGAAACGACCAATATAGAAGAGGCATGACCCTAAGCATCACTTACAATTTTGGAAATCAAAAAGTGAAAAAAATCAGGGACATTGAAGGTGCCTCAGACGCTATTAAAAGCAGAACAAGATAAAAAACATTCATTTCTTCATATCAATTATTTTGTATTAACTCACTGATCTTTCAGTGAGTTTTTTATCTTTATAACTTATGAAAAAATTACTTATTGTTTTTGGCTGCTTGCTATTACTCTTATTTAATGGTTGTAAGAAAAAAACAATACAGCTTGGAAATAAGACCTCTTTCGAAAGTGAAGAAAACATTTCTTATGGTGATGATCCTGAACAAAAGTTAGATTTATATATTCCTGCCCATTCTAACTCAAAACCTGTTGTGTTTATAATGATACATGGTGGTGGATGGCGTAGTGGAAATAAATCTGAGCTCACATTTTTTACTTTACAAATGATGCAACAGCTTCCTAAAGCTATTTTTGCGAATATTAATTACAGACTAGCATCCATCTCTCGTTTTGGCATCCCAAACCAAAGTGATGATATCAGCAAGGCCATTGAACATTTAGAAAAAATGTTAAAGTATAAACCAAGATTTATACTTCTGGGAAACAGTGCTGGTGGTCATTTATCAATGCTTTATGCTTATCAATATGATCCATATAAAAAAGTAAAAGCCGTTATCAATATTGTAGGGCCTTCTGACCTGGCCGATCCTGCTTTTAAAACTTATTTTGATTATTCGTTTGTTGAAAACCATCTGGCAGATCCAAAAGTACTTCCTTCCGGTTTATCAATGGCAAATTTTATAAGTCCTGTTCGTTGGATCAATACAACCTCAGCTCCCACTTTTTCTTATTATGGTAAAAATGATCAGGTTATTCCGTTATCACAAAAAGTAATTTTAGATTCTGTCCTAAACAAAAACAATGTCTTTCATCAGTCTTTTGAATTTAATGGAGGGCATCTTGATTGGGATAAAGACAAGAATAATACTTTCCTTATTAATAAAGTGGCTCAATTTATACAGGATCTGGATAAACAATAAACGCTTTGAACTTAATCAAAGCGTTCTATTTCAATTTATTGAGTTATTTCTTTCCCTAATATTTCAATGCTTTTTTCGCTTCGAGTGCTGTAGTATTCAAAGTAGAAAGACATTTCGTGAAATTATTCATATTTCTTAAATCCCAGAAAGGAAGAAGAACGACTACTGAAAAATCCGTTTCAGGGTCATAAAGCATTGTGGAAAGGTACCCTTCCGTAGCACCATTATGCCCATATCCTACCCCCGGAACATAAGAGCATCCTAACCCGTAACCAGAAGTTGTGGCTGAGCCTTTACTCGTTTTCATCTGTTCTACGCTTGAAACATTAAGAACATTTTCTCCTTTCATTATACTTCTTATATAGTCGGAGAGCATAACCATATTACCTACTCCATTTCCCTCTGCTACATGGGCACTTGCGTTCTTTTGATCTGTTATCTCATTATGGTCAGCAAATTTAATAAAGCCCTTAACGTAAGGTATTACCAGGTTTTTGTCCGATGCTAATTCAGGAAATTTTATATCTAATGGAACTTTTGAAGATGGCCCCACGATTTTATCATACATATAGCTCCCATAAGTTTTAAACGAACCGGATTTCTGTGAATACACTCTCGAAATAATTTCTCCCAAAATAGAAAATCCGGTATTTGAATAATGATATACCGTATTGGGTAAACCATAAGTGAGATTATGGTCGGTAAGGATTTTCACATATTCACCTGTGGAAAATTGATGGTCAGGAAAGTTTTCCAACATATAATCCGTATAGGTTTCACCATTTACATTATATTGAGATGCATCATTTGTCACATCATAGACTCCGGCATTGTGCTGCAAAAGCTCTCGAATCGTGATCTGATCCTTATTCGGGAAATTCCACTCTGCAGTATTAGGAACATATGGAGTATTTGTTCCAGGTATATTGGCTGTAATTTTATCATCTAATTTCAACCATCCGTCCTGCATCATTTTTAAAATAGCTGTAGATGTAAAATTCTTGGTATTACTCGCAAAACGGAAATTGGTTTTCTTGCTTACAAGAGTACCATTACTTCCCGTTACTGTACTAAAGTATGTTCCTTTCGGTGAAACAATATAAACGCTTAATGAGGGAACATCTGTATTCAGTTCTTTCTGAAGATCAGCATGAATTCTCCTGATAGCAGCGTCAAGATCAGTTTGATATTCTTCAGCCTCATTATTCTTACACCCTAAGATGATTAGCAGGAACAATAAGATAGGTAAAAAATTGAGTGTTTTCATGGTGTTATAGTTGGTTTAGTTTTATTCTGATTTCATGATCTCTGTTCTTTCTGAAATTCCATTGGCATTAAAAGCTTCAATCTGAAAATAATAGGCATCTGTCCTATCTGCTCCAGTGAAAAAGTATTCATTTTTGCCATACACCATAATACTTCCGTACAATTTATCCGGAGATTTCCCCCAGTATATAACGTAACCATCTGCATCCTGATTTTGTTGCCATTTCATCCAAATGCTTCTTCTTTCTCCATATTTTTTTGCATCTGCACGTAGAGGAACAAAGTTCTGAACTTTTGAAGGTTGCTCTCCTCCTCCTTTTCCAAATACTCTAAATCCACTTAATGCAAATTTTCCTGTAGGCATTTTCAGATTCTCCATTTTTAGAAATCTTGCTTTTGCTGGTTTTTCAAGTTCTACGTAGTCATGGGGAACATCTTTGGTATTTTTACTTTTATCTACGATAACGGTCCATTTCTTTCCATCATTTGAACCATAGATTTTGTATTGATGCATCATCCCCAGAGTCTTTCCCAGAAACTCCACATCCTGGTCTGCATAATTAATCTGAATGGCATTAATTGTGGAAACTTCACCCAGATCAGTCTGAAACCACTCACCGGAACTTCCAGTTTTAGCGCTCCAATAGGTTTTGATATCTTCATCTACTGCATAATTGGAATGATAACCTCCTAAAGTGGATGAAACCTGAACCGGTTTATTATAATTCAGTAACATCCAGCCCGTGAAAAGACCTTTAGAGAAATCTTTACCCTGAGCATATTGTGGAAGATAGGTAGGATAATCCCCATAAGATGTGTTACAATACATTACATCATCTTTATCAAAACCAGCAGGCCAGATTCCTAATCTTCTTTCAAAGTTATTTTTTGTGGAAATAAAAATCGTTGAAATATGCCACCAGTTTTTATAATTGTCTTCAAAGGTTGCCCCATGTCCTGCTCCTCTTGCAAAACCACCTGGTTTATAGGAGAATGGATTGTGTTGTTGGTATTCGAATCCTTCTAAAGGATTTTTGCTAACGTAAACTCCATCTGAGTAACCACTGAATTCAGTGGCAGGAGCACCGTACTGCATATAATATTTGTTGTTGTGTTTTGTCATCCAGGCTCCTTCAACAAAAGGCTGAAGAAAAACATTATCATTGTACTCACCAAAACGTTCCCAACCATGATCTTCAGGCTTCAATCTTAGAATTGGCTTTACAAAACCTTCAGATTGTAAGGTTTTAACTTTCACTTCAGTTCCTAACAAAGGCCACTCATTACTTGAACCCCAATACAAATACAGTTTGTTTTTATCTTCATCATAATGAAATGCAGGATCCCAGGCGCCAACTTTTAAAGTATCTACTGCAATTTTCCAATCATCTTTGGTAGGGTCTGTACTTTTCCAAATTGGAAAATCCTGCTCCCAGGTAGAACCAAAAACATATAAGGTATCTTTCATTGCCCAAACTGCAGGCGCATTAAGATCGTGAATATACTTATTATCCCTAAGAAACTTTCTCTTTACAAATTTCCAATCAAGCATATTATCACTGTACCAATAGCCCTCCTGATTGGTTGAAAACAGAAAAAGTTTATTTTTAAAATTAACAATGACAGGATCAGCTGTAGCACGGTGTTTTCCTTGTTTTGAAAAAGACTCGAATGGGGTATATCCGTAATCTATGTTGATGGGATTACAAAATGTTTTCTGTTGAGCATTCAAGCCAAATCCCAATACAATAAGGATTATAAAAAAATACTTCTGCATCTTCATAATTTTTACTTAAAACACAAATCTACTTAACTTTTTTCGGTTTTCTCTTATGTGTCATTTATGAACCTCATTGCTCGATCTTTCAAATTGGAACTGCATAAAAACAAAATCTTCTGGTTTCGTTTCCAAAACCAGAAGAATATTTGTAAGTATTTTCCTTATTTTAAACTGATTTCTTAGGTAAGAAAACTTCCGCTAACATACAACGAGCACTTCCCCCACCGTTTACTTCTATCGTATTCAAATCTGAGTAGATGATTTCACAATATTTTTCAATAGCTGAAACCTGATCTGATGTCAAAGACTCGTAGGCAGTCTGGCTCATTACTAAAAACTTCTCACCATCCTTATTCTGAACCTGAAGCATATTTCCGGCAAATTGCTGCATCTGTTCTTCGGAAATTTCAATAATTTCTTTTCCGGAATTTTTAATGGTTTCTATAACCTTGCTTCTTTCCAATTCACTATCGATACAGTCCAGGCAGATCACGACAAATTTGTCTGCGACACACATCATAACATTGGTATGATAAATAGGAAGCCTTTCTGATCCTACTGTCTGAAAAGAATGAAAAACGATAGGTTCAAAGCCATACTTCTCACAAAAGTCTCTGAATAGTTTTTCGTCTAATCTTAAAGACACAGAACCATAAGCTATTTTATTATCATGATCGAAGATCATACTTCCTGTTCCCTCCAAAAAATGTCCTTGAATTTCAGGAAGAGACCAATCATCTATTTCAGTTATTTCAAAACCTTTGCTTTTTATCGTTTCCAGAATATCTTCTCTTCTTTCTACTCTTCTGTTTGAGGCAAACATAGGGTAAAGAACAACTTTTCCGTCCTTATGGAAACTTACCCAGTTATTTGGAAAAATAGAGTCTGGAGTATGAGGATCTAAAGTATCTTTAACTGTGATCACATTAACTCCTTTATTCCTTAATTTCTCAACAAAAATGTTGAATTCGCCTAAGGCTTTAGCTTGAACATCAGAATCTTTCTGTTCAACCTGAAAATAATTATTTTCTGCGGTTTCCGCATTATAACCGAAAGCAATCGGTTCTATCATTAATACTGTATCTGTTGTTTGCATTTTTTTATGTTTGAGAACATTAGGGTTTGAGAGTATGAGAGTCTTAATCAGATTGAAACTAGAAATTATTCTCCTCTCGATTAAAAGATGAAAATGAGCACCATTTTTCCGATTGACTTATCATACTAACTAACATCCCAATTATTTGATTATACTGATTATTTAAGTTATTGAATTGATCTTCATTAATATATTTACACGCTAAAGAAAATTGTAGCCATGTTTGGGTCTCTCTTGCTTCACCTTCTGAATCTGTAAGTTTTGCAATGAAAGATTTTTCATACTTTCTTTTTCCCCAGGCTTCACTAATATTAGCTGACACAGATCTGGATGACCTTCTGATTTGATCTGTAAGAGAATAAAGTTCTTCTTTCGGAAAAGATTTTGAAATTTCATAAACTGCCATAGCCATTTCAAAAGACTTTTGAAAAACTCTTAAATCCTGATGAAACTTAACTGTTGACATAATTTTACTTTTATACATAAAAAACAAAACCCTCAAAACCTCCTACTCTCAAACACTCGAACCCTCCCACTCTATTACTCTCTTACTCTCTTACCAAAGGCATTGTAGAGCAACGTAGAAGACCTCCCATTTTAGAGATTTCACGATATGGAATTTCTTCCACTGTCATTCCCCATTCGTTTCTCAAATGGTTATTCATTCGTGTAAATGTTTTATCTGAAACTACTATTTCCGGAGAGATTGAGAAAATATTCGGAAACATTTCAAACATTTCTTCGTCTGTAAGATGGAAGCAATTTTCTTCACCGAAAATATCAATAATCAGGCGATAGTCACTTTCATCCACAAAACCGTTTTTATAAATAAGGCATTTATCTTTTCCTATCGGGTTGAATGTACAATCCAAATGCAGAATTCCTTCAAAAGGAATTTTATCATTCTTCTTTAATTCCAAGTCAATAATCCTTTTTTTCGGAAAGTACTCTTTCAGAATTTCTATTGCGTATTCGTTCGTTCTTGCTGTTTTATAGTTTCTGTAATCTTCACTAAAACAAGTCCCTATAAATAAGAAATCATCCCAAACAATTACGTCTCCCCCTTCAATGTGAGCTGTTTCGGGTAGATTGATGATTTTTCTCCAAGCTACTTTTTCAAAAACCTTTTTATAAGCTTCTTGTTCATCTGCCCGATCAACAATCACATTTGAAATGATCATTTTATCATCAATTACAAATGCTACATCTCTGGCGAAAACCTGATTGTAGTCCTTGATAATACTTGGACGTAAAACTTCTACGTCATATTTTTTCAATACAGCTTCAAAAGCATTCATTTCATCAATGATATCCGATTCTTTCGGATATATATTGTGTTCGATTGAGTAGTATGACTTCGCGTCATAACTTTCCTCAAGGGTGGGAACAGGTCCCAGAGAATTAGGCTGGCCCAGAACAACTGATTTTAACCTTCCTGTTTCGTTTTTAATATTTAGTTTCATAAAGATTTATGCAATATACAAATATAGGGAAAGGGCTCTATCTGGAAAACTTTTGAATTAGTTTCTCCTAAGAATTAATTCTCTATTAAAGTATCATCCCATTATTGACTCCTCTAAAACAATACTCGAGAAATAAAAAATCTATAAACAACTGTCTATCATCTACAATTGTTAAAAAATTATTGCAAAAAATGAAATCGAATTCATATCTTAGTGATATAATTTCATTGAAATTAAAACTAAATCATTAACATCAAAAAATCAAAATCATGAACAAAAATGCTTCAGTGCTAAAAAATGCACAAAAATTAGGAAGAGAAGAACAAAAATCAATTAAAGGAGGAGCAGGACCTACAAAACCAAGATACTGCTGCGAATGGAATGACGATGGAAGCTGTAGAATCTGGACTTGCGGAAATTGTGTATGTCCTTAATAAACAACTAAACCTGCTATTCTTAGCAGGTTTTATTTTATCTTGCCCTGATCTCTTCCTCTGATCTTTGAATTTCCTTCCCCTGATATTTTGAACCACCAAAATTATAACTCACTGCCAGTAGTAATCTTTGACTGTCCCACCAATGGGTAAACTGATTATCAATAATCTGCTTATGTCTGAAAACCAACCGTTGATCATACGAATCAAAAATGTTATTGTAACTGATCTTGGTATTTAGCCTGTTCTCAAACCATGATTTTTGTATTGAAAGGTCTACAGTATATCTTGGTTTTATAATGTAAAGGCTATTACCCGTTTTAGATTCATAGTTGGCAAAAAGATTTACAGTATATCCTCCTGGCAAGGAAAATACCTGATTAAGCCTTACTTCATAATTATAAATCTTCATTGCGAATACTTCATCAAGATAAGGACGAAACTCATAGTTATAATATCCTACAAGTTGTGTACTTACATTCCACCACTTAGTAATTTTAAGAGGGAAACTAATCTCCAGGTTAGCAAAATTTCTATAAGGTAAATTTGTTCCTAAGTATTCTAAAACATTGGTCTTCGGATCATATCTCGGATATCGCACCATTACATCACTTTCTTTTCCTATAGCTAAACTCGCAATCCAATTTTTATAACGATAAGTTCCTTTGATTTGGCTGGTAAATGAAGGTTGTAAATAAGGATTTCCAATCCAATAATTTAATGGGCTGAAATAAAACCTGAAAGGATTGAGTTGAGAAAATACTGGTCGGGTAATTTTCCGACTATAGGAAAGAGACAATTCATTGGATTTATTAAATGTATAATTGATACTGAAGGAAGGTAACCATTTTAAATAATTTCTCGATACTATAGAGTCAGAGCTTACCGCATTCGAAATACTTTTTGTATTCTCAACCCTGATCCCGGCATTGATCTGAAATTTGTCGAATTTTTGACTATAAGCTAAATATCCAGCCAGTATTTGTTCTTTATACGAAAACATGTTACTTCGTGTGGGATCAAAAACAAATTGATTATTTACCGATAGGGTATCATATCTGATATTATTAGTCGTACGCGTATCACTATATTTTATTCCCATCTCAAAATTGGCATTTTTTACTTTCTGACTTGCATCAATTTGAGCTGCATAAATATTTATTTTATTAAATAAATCTGATTTCCAATAAGACAAAAGTTGAGAGGTTGGCAAATCTTTATTCGTAAAATCATCTTTCTGTTTATTGCTCACCAAAAGATAGTTTCCCAAGAAGTTAAGTTTAAAATTTTTATTATTAAAGGAATAATCTGTAGTTATTCCATAGTTATCCTGTCTATAATCAGTTGGGTTTTCACTGCCGGTATTAAAGACTAGTTGTGACTCATCTTTATTTGTAGTATATAAAGAACCTGTTCTCATCCGATCATTATTTCTAAAATTACCTCGCAAGTTGACCCCTATTCTATTCTTATCATTCAGTCGATAATCAATTCCCGCTTGAGCAGTATAAGCCTTTCCTTCATCTATTTGATAGGTATTAGTCCTCATCACATTAGTATTGGCAAGCCGCTGTAATGCGTTGTATCGGTAGGTTGAAATTCCGTCATTGTATCCGAATTGCATTTGATATACTATCTTTTCTGTATTATATGAACCGTTAATAGAGTTTTCACGATAATTAAATCTGTTAACAGAAACATTTCCGTTATAAGCTCCTTTCCAACCGAGATTTCCATTTTTTTTCAGTCTGATATCTATAATCCCTTTGAATTCTGCATCATACCTAGAAGAAGGATTCGTATTTACTTCAATAGATTCAACCATTTCTGGTGACAAGGATCTCAAGTAGGCCTGGATTTCCTGAGGGCTCATTACAAGAGGTTTTCCATCAACAAATATTGCTGGGCTTATTCTTCCTCCAATGAAAATACCATCTTCCGGATCAACTGTTACACCTGGTGTTTTTCGTAATACTTCGAGAATATGTGTAGAAGTTTTAAAATCCTTATTCCCTGCAACAGTCATTATCCTATTTCCATCATTTAATTTTATATTTCGAGGTCTTGATTGAATAACTACTTCATCAATAGCTTTACTTACAGGCGTCATTTCAATTGTAAAAATCCCAGTGATCTTATCTAATCTTTTAGTTTCGTATCCCCCTTTTTTAGCTTCAAGAAAGACACCTTGCCCACGATCTCCAAACTGAAATTTACCTAAAGAGTCTGTTATTGTCTTTTGAATTAATTTATTACCCGGAATGCTGAAAAGTGAAATTTCAACTTGAGACAGTTCTGTTTTTGTTTCTGTATCCAGTATTTTACCATTGATTGTTGTCTGTGCATTGGCAGCAAAAAAAGATAAAAACAACAACATAATTAAAGTCCATAATCTGAAGCTCATAAATCTTAATTTTTATGAACCAAAAGTAGATCCGGAGAAAAGAAATAGGGTTTTGAAGTTTAAATTCCGAAGTGCGAAATTATAAATTTGAACTTTGAAGTTCCCTTTCAGAAGGCATTTGCGACTGACGGTACAAAAGGGGTGTTGTATTTTTTATTTTCTTAAACGTTGAAAAGAATGTTGATTTAGAATTAAATCCTACTTCATAGCCAATCTCTTCAATCTTCAGATAAGATCCGTTTTCAATTATTTCACATGCTTCATTGATTCGATATTCATTGATGTAGGTAGAAAAACTTTTTTCAAGATTATCATTTAATAATTGAGAGAGCTGATGAGATGAAATATTCATCCTTGTAGCCAGATCATTTAATTTTAAATTTGGATTTTTATACAGTTCTTCAGAATTCATTAGTCTTTCGAGTTTGGAGACAAAGCCATCTGCCCGTTCATCGGATATTTTTTTATTGGAATATCTGTTTAATTCCTTCGTCTCGCTCAAACGATACTTTTTATTAAATAAAATCAAAAAATTAGCATACAAAACAAATGAGAATACGAGACTTCCTCCTGCACAATAAATTTGAACCCATCCTGTGGCAATTAACTGATAAGCTAAAAATATGATCGTATTGCTAATTAAAACTGGTAGAATAAATTTATTAGGTTTCTCTGCATACTTCTTTGATAAAGTATAATATTCGTAAACAGACCAAAAGACGAAAATTGTCCAAACCGTATAAATAAAGGTTCCATAATAAGTATCCCAGGTAACAGGAAAAAATAAATATAAAAGACCAACAGCTCCTAAGATTAATGTCAGAATGCCGAACGAGCGTCTACAGTTTTTAAGAATGAAATGCTCCTGTAAAAAGGATGACCTGATATAGTAATACAAGGCAGGACCCGTAAAAAACAGGGCTGCCAGGCCCAGGTGAGGAATAATTCGTGGTAAATCCGGATAAAAATAAATGCAAACGGATATTCCAACCCTGATGCTTAAGGTTAATAAAATTAATCCTAAGAAGAAATCAGGAATGTATTTAAGCTTTTTAACAAACAAAAGATATACCCCAAGCAAAAGCCCATTGAAAGCTCCCACTGCACTAAAGAAGAATAACATTTGTTGCCCGAAAGTCATTGTATACTAGTTTTTTATACTTAGTAAAAATAACAAATTTTTGATATTCAATTTTAGATAATTACTTAAATTTTTTTCGATGTTAAATAATCTGATTCGGTAAAAACTTTGCATAAAAAAATCCCAAAGCTTACTTTGGGATTTTTTTTATCATTGAAACAGTTCTTATCTGTTTACCATATCGATATAGTCTCTTTGTTGAGCTCCTTGGTATACCTGTCTTGGTCTTCCGATTGGATCTCCTTTCAATCTCATTTCTTTCCACTGAGAAATCCATCCTGGAAGTCTTCCTAATGCAAACATTACTGTAAACATTTCAGTAGGAATTCCTAACGCTCTGTAGATGATTCCTGAATAGAAATCTACGTTTGGATATAATTTTCTTTCGATGAAGTAGTCGTCTTCAAGAGCTACTCTTTCTAATTGCATTGCAATATCCAAAGCTTTATCCTGAATTCCTAATGCATTAAGGATGTCATCAGCAGCTTTTTTGATAATTTTTGCTCTTGGGTCGAAGTTTTTGTAAACTCTGTGTCCGAATCCCATTAGACGGAAGCTGTCATTTTTATCTTTTGCTTTAGCAACATACTTAGATACATCACCTCCATCTTTATCAATAAGTTCAAGCATTTCAATTACTGCCTGATTAGCCCCACCGTGAAGTGGTCCCCAAAGTGCAGAAACACCTGCAGAAATAGATGCGAAAAGTCCTGTATGTGCAGAACCTACCATTCTCACTGTAGAAGTAGAACAGTTTTGTTCGTGATCTGCGTGTAAAATTAATAATTTATCTAAAGCACCTACAACTACTGGATCTATTTCAAACTGTTCGTTTGGTAGTCTGAAAGCCATTTTGTAGAAGTTCTCTACATAGTTTAAGCTGTTGTCACCATGATTAATAGGTAATCCCTGAGTTTTTCTGTAAGTCCAAGCACAAAGGTGAGAGAATTTAGCAATCATTAATTCAGCAGCATGATCCATTTCTTCTTTAGAATTTACGTTAACAGCTTTAGGGTTAAAAGCAGTTAATGCAGAAGTTAAAGAAGATAAAACTCCCATAGGGTGAGCAGAACGAGGAAAAACATCAATGATTTTTTTCATTTCGTCTGCGATGAAGTTATATTTTTTGATATTGTTTTCGAAAGAACCGTATTGATCTTTATTAGGTAATTCTCCATGTAATAAAAGATACATTACTTCAGTAAAATTGGATTTTTCAGCAATCTGTTCGATTGGATATCCTCTATAAAGTAATTCTCCTTGATCTCCATCTAAATAAGTGATATCGCTAATTGTAGCTCCAGTATTTTTATAACCTAAATCCAGGGTGATCAGACCAGTTTGGTCTCTTAATTTTGAAATATCTATCCCTCTGTCTCCGATAGTACTATCCACGATAGGATATTCATACGAATTACCGTCGTAATTCAATATAACTTTGTTGTCTGACATTATTTATTTATTTTTTTTAAATTTACTAAAATTCAATAAAAAAACAGCAAACAAATTATCGTTTGCCGTCATTTATATTTTCAATTATCTTTTGATTTTAAATGCTTCTAATCCTGGGAAAATAGCAGTTTCACCTAATGCTTCTTCAATTCTCAATAACTGGTTGTATTTAGCCATTCTATCTGATCTTGAAGCTGAACCTGTTTTGATTTGTCCGCAATTCATTGCTACTGCTAAATCAGCAATTGTAGAATCTTCTGTTTCTCCAGATCTGTGAGACATTACCGAGGTGAACTTATTGTGCTGAGCCATTTGTACAGCATCCATAGTTTCTGAAAGAGAACCAATCTGGTTTACTTTTACAAGGATTGAATTAGCAATTCCTTCTTTAACACCTCTTGCTAATCTTTCAACGTTTGTTACAAATAAATCATCTCCTACCAATTGAACTCTATCTCCGATTTTATCGGTTAACATTTTCCAACCTTCCCAGTCATTTTCCTGCATACCATCCTCAATAGAAATAATTGGGTATTTAGCAGCCAATTCAGCTAAGTAAGAAACCTGCTCGCTGCTTGTAAACTGAGCAGCATCAGGAGTCTGGAATTTTCTGTAATCATAGATTCCATCTTTGTAAAATTCTGAAGCAGCACAGTCTAATGCTAACATAATATCATCACCTGGCTTGTAACCTGCCTTTTCAATAGCCTGAAGCAAAGTATCCAAAGCATCTTCAGTTCCGCTGAATGTAGGAGCAAAACCTCCTTCATCACCTACTGCCGTAGATAAACCTCTTGAATGCAGGATAGATTTTAAACTGTGGAAAATTTCAGTTCCTTTTCTCAATGCATGAGAGAAAGAATCTGCTTTTACCGGCATGATCATAAATTCCTGGAATGCAATTGGTGCATCTGAGTGAGAACCACCATTGATTACATTCATCATAGGAACAGGAAGTGTATTTGCATTTACACCCCCAACATATTTATATAAAGGCATTCTCAGTTCCGTTGCTGCTGCTTTTGCTGCTGCCAATGAAACTCCAAGAATAGCGTTTGCCCCAAGATTTCCTTTATTTTTAGTCCCATCAAGGTCGATCATGATCTGATCCAAAAGATTCTGATCATATACTGGAAGACCTACTAATTCAGGAGCAATTACTTCTCTTACATTTTCAACAGCCTTAAGGACACCCTTCCCCAAATATTCTGAACCACCATCACGCAATTCTACTGCTTCATGTTCTCCTGTAGAAGCTCCGGAAGGTACCGCAGCACGTCCCATTGCACCATTTTCCGTGAATACATCCACTTCAACTGTAGGATTCCCTCTTGAATCCAAAATTTGTCTTGCTTCAATGTAAGAAATGTAACTCATAATTTTTCTGTTTAAACCATCTGCAGAAGTGCATCTGGTTGTTTATTATTTATTAATATACTTGAGTCACAAATTTAATGAAAAAATTAGTGTCATGAAAAAACTAGACTTTAATATTTGGTAATAAAACATAAAATTCTCCAAAATTTTAAGTACATTTTGGAGAATTTAAAAATGTGTTGCATAACAACTGATTTTCATCATTGAACTCACTGAGTTAAGTCATATTTTTTTCGCTCTTCTGGCGTCAGTGTTCTTAAAGTTTTAGCTTTTTCTTCTTCAGCCTGAGCCTTTGCTTTATCAGCTTCTTCTTTTGCCGTTTCCGAAATTTTGCCTTGAAGTGCGGTGATACTATTAACAATGTTATTAAAACTATTCCAATATAACTCTCCTTTGCATTGCTCTTCAAAATTAATACAGTGTTCTTCCAATCTATACAATGCATCTCTAAGCATATTTACCGGAGCAGTCCTCTCACCAAGTTTAGACAGGCTCTCTGTTATTTTGGTCATTTGTTCTGCAGAGACACTATCTCCGGAACTCAGTTTACCCATCAGCTTACTTGTTATGTCCGTAGTTCTGGCAATAGCTGCATCTGGTTGTACTTCGGATAATATTTTGTTGATCTTCCCATCTGGTTTGATACTTACTATTGCCCCTCTTCGCATCGCATCATACGACATCTGATAATTTGAAGTCGTATTTTTCAGCTCTTCTAATGTTGCCTTATGCAGATTACTACAAGAAGTAAACAATAGGGCAATTCCTAAAACTAAAAATATATTTTTCATCACATTACATTAAAAATTGAGTTATCCGTTGGGTCATATTTGGCTTTGCCTTTTCCAAGTACATGTGCTAATGCACTGAAAGTTTCGTAATCTAAATCATCCATAATTTCCTCAGATGCTGCATCTTTAAATTTTAAGATGACCTTTCCTTTTTTAGAGCTGATATTCCAGTCTAATAAATAGTTTGTGATCGTTTTCATGACTTTTGTTTTTATTTTTATTTGTTGGGTGAAGGAGCAAGAAGTCCGGCTAATGCCCCAATTGCTCCAGATGAAATTGCAGTGAAAATTGTAATTAACTGTTCATTTAGTTTAACATTCTCGTGTAGAGAAAGTACGATCAATCCTGTTATTATACCAATGATGGCAAGCCCAAACATTAAGACGATAATTCTATATATCCAGGTATCTGTTTCTTTTGGGTTCTTTACTTCAATACTGTTTACAGCCTGAATAGGATTATCTCTAAATTCCTGCTGTAATTTATTGTTGTTGCTTAAAGTTTGTTTGAAATCTTCAAAACTGTTATTAATTGTAGTTTTCATGATCGTGAGTTTTATTGTATCAAATTTCTCACTAAAAAAGACTCAAGTCAATTACACAAAAGGGTGATTGTAATAAACATAATCACAACAAGTACCATGCTAATTTTCATACACATCATATCTTTACTTTAAAAAGTAATTCTGTTCCTTTTTCTGTAGGTACAATTTTGCATTCCCCATTCAATTCCTTCATTCTCCGTTTCATATTTCGAAGGCCATTTCCTTCAACTACATCTTTACGAATGCCAATTCCATTGTCAGAAATCACTATAGTGAATTCATTATTATTTTGTAAAAATGAAAGATTTAATTCGGATGCCTGACTATGTTTATAAGCATTATTTAGTGATTCTTTTAAACACAAAAATATATTTCTTCTTACTTCCGCTGAAACTGGTCTATCTGAAATTATGTTCTGCTCTTTTACTATCAACGCTATCGTTGTTTTTCTCAAGAAATTTTCAGCATAAATTTTTGTATAGCCAATTAAACTTCCTAAAGTATCGTTTCCAGAATTCAGGTTCCAAAGCATCTCACGCATAGAAATATTCATTTCTTCTGAGGTTTTCAACAACTCATCAATATCGCTCTTCAGATCATTCTCTTTTGCTTTTTGTTTTAAAAATTCAGCTTGCAGTTTAAGTGCAGAAATTCCTGCTCCCAGATCATCGTGCATATCATGAGAAATCCTTTCCCGTTCTAATTCTATTGATTTTTGTTTTTCAAGTTCTTTTTGAAGCAATTGATTTTGATGTTCTGCTTCTTTAAGCTGTTTTTCTTTGAGATATAAGAGCTGTTTTCTATTGTACATTAATACCACAAAAATGATGAATGCCACAAAGAACATCATTATAGCAATAGTAATTATATAGGTAATCTTAAGCTCGTTAGGAAGTTCTTTCATTTTTAACAAATACTAAACCTATTAAAAAAAATAAATAGGTGATTATATTAACAACAGAAAAAGTTGTAATTAAAAAACTAAGAAGCTTTGGATCATTTTCCTCTAAAAAATACATGGGTATAGCTCTAAAAATAAAGAATACAGACCAAATAAGAAGACCTGAACTAATCCAAAATAAAAAATTATGAGTCATTCTAGATTCATCAACATTCTGCAACCTATACGAATACCAAAATATTGAAAGATAAATAAACAAAACAGGAAGACTTATTACTAGAATGAAGCTGAGCTGTTCCATTTCTTGATTTTGGATTTTATAGATGTTTAGAAATATTAAAGAAGCTACCACTATAATGGTTAAAATTCTAAAACTTTTACTCTTTATTTTTTGGTAATAAATTGTTCCAAAATAAACCATTGAAAAGAGAATATAACAAGCAAACAAGATATTCCTATTAAATTCTATTAAATATGGAAAATTTACTGGAATAATATCTACTAACATTACAAAAAGTAGATAGATATAAAAGTAAAATTGTTGTTTTGATTTCGCATTAAAAATCCACAGATATAATGAATACAAAAAACTAATCAAAACAACAATTTCATAAATTCTATTTAAGGACATTGTTGTGGACATAGAGAGTTCATATCATAACTTGATAAATTATCTATAGTAAGAGAGCTACTATCATCCACATCAAAAATGACCGTTAGCTGGCCAGGCATATATTTTTTCTGATCCAAAAGCTGCAACTCCCTAATATTATTAAAGTCCTTATCCTTTTTATAGTCCAAAGCTTCGGATAAACAAATATTCATAAAGCCAACTTTTTTAACCGTATTGGCATTCATGGTGTCATAGAGCTTTATTTTTCCATAGTGATTATAAAGTTCTTCTCTAGGTATTTTCACATAATCAGTATTTATTTTTGTGCTGTCTTTTACTCTTTGATTAATTATTGGCTTAATATTCTTTTGATAATTCTCTTTCATTTTTTTAAAATCTTCCGGCTTAATTTCAACTTTTTTGTTGAGAGAAAAAACTGCATAATAATTGGGGATATCAACTCCATTTTTAGTTTTTGAATAAACCATGTAGAGGGCATTATCAAAAGGATCCAAATCTTTATAATTTAAATTATCTTTTTTCAGATATTGGATGAAATAAATTCTAATCTCATCAAACAAGGGCTCATCTCCAGTTTCATTTTCAATCCAAAGCATATTTTCAAGGGCGGTAAGATTTAATTGAAAGCTGTCAAAGGTTTTTATTCCTGCATCATTCAATAGCTTTTTGGTTGCACCAAAATTTGTTTTCATTTCAGCAGCTGTGGCTTTTGGTATTTTTATCTGTTTAGGACCACCAATTGACTCCTCCTGTTTGGGAGATTGCTGATCTGCTTTTTTACAACATCCTGACAGTGTAATCAATGCCAAGATTAAAATAATAAATTTTGTTTTCATGGTTTTTAGTTTTTAAAATGGTTAAATTTATTGATAGCTTCTACTTTATTGCTTACATGTAATTTTCTGTAGATGTTTCCGACGTGTTTTTTTACGGTATCCATGCTTATGCATTTCTGATCTGCAATTTCTTTGTATAACAAGCCACGTGAAAGAAGTTCAAGAATTTCCTTTTCCCGATTGGTTAATTCGTCGTATCCTTTTACTTCTGTAGTTTTCTTTTCGAAATGATTTAAAACTCTTCTTGCAATAGAAAAGCTCATGGGAGCTCCTCCGTTATATACATCACGGATAGAGGTGAGAATTTTATCCATGCTTTCTCCTTTAATAAGATATCCCATTGCTCCCGCTTTAAGAGAGTTAAAAATCTTTTCATCATCTTCAAAGCTGGTACACATGATAAACTGAGTATCGGGCATATCTTTCCGTACCTTTTCGATGATTTCAATTCCCAGCATATCTTGCAACTGAATATCCATCATTACCACATCCGGAGAAATTTTTGGTAGATTGTTTAATGCTTCATTGCCATCAAAGAACTGAGCGATCACTTTCATGTCAGTTTGATAATTGATGACCTTCTTCAACGCATTGTTGTAGTTTTTCTCATCTTCTACTATGGCTATGGAAATGCTCATGTCCGTTATTTTGTTAATGACAAATTTCAACAGAAAACAAAGTAGAATCAATTACACTTTTGTGTAATTTTAAAATTTAAGTTCCGGGTTATTAGTTTGTTTTTTGTTCTTCTTAAAATTAATCAATTTTCATTACTTAACCAACTGATCAAGAATAGGTTTATTAATACCACTTATTTTGGATACAGGATGATCATTAATCTGATCGAAAACCTGAATAACATTTTCTCCTTTCTTTAACCAGACTCCAGGAACATATAAAGTAAGCTGTGGACCTACTTTACTCCAATATCTCCCTATATTTTTCCCATTTACGAAAACACTCCCTTTTCCAAAATCCCGCATATCAAGAAAAGTATCTCCTGTTTCTTTCAATGTAAACAAAGCTTCTTTTACAACAGGAACTCCAGCTATAGTTTTTTTCCTTTGATCTTTGAATGCGACCATATGATCAAATGGAAACGGAAACATTTCCCAATTCCCTTTAATTTCAATACCGCTGATCATTACCGGACTGATGATTCCTTTGAAATTATGTATTATTTCAGATCCATAATTAATTCTTCCCATATTTTCAACAAGAATATCCAGAACATCCCCAGCTTTAATTTTTATATCAAGATCATATTTTTTAAAGTACCGGTTAAGCTCTCCTATTTTTGTTCCATTTATATAAATCGTCGCATAATCTCTCAATCCATTGATTTCTAATTTTCCCTGTTGATCTTTATCAAACTTTCTTCGATACAGAACATATCCATGCCCCGTATTAAGTTCTTCAAAAGTCAATAGCTGATCCCCTTTAATCTTCTTTTTGTCATCGATTAAATCAAAGAGGGATATAGATTTGTAAAATTCCGCGTTTGAAAAGGTAATTATTTTAACGGATTTAGGGACTTCTATAAATTTTTCTTTACTTCTTGCCTGGAATATATCCCGTAAAGCAATATATTTAGGAGTTGCCCATCCTGCTTCACTTATGGGAGCATCATAATCGTAACTCGTAATATCAGGTTGTATATCATGGTCCTTGTCATAATTAGCCCCACTGGTAAATCCAAAATTTGTTCCCCCGTGAATCATATAATAATTAAAGGAAATTCCATTTTCAAGATATGCTTTTGTCTGCTTAACAACATCCTCAGTAGAAACTTTAACAAAAGGTTCTGCCCAATGATCAAGCCAACCTGGATAATACTCAGCCACCATATAGGGGCCTTTACCATTATTGTATTCATTGACCGTTTTTTTCAATACCTCTATATTGTCTTCACCATTTGCTGTAGGCAAAGCTCCCTCAATGCTTCCTCCTTTGAAGAGTGAACTCCCATCAGAAGTAAAAAGAGGAACCGTAATTCCGGACTTTATGATCAGATCTTTTATTTTATGGCTATATATTCTGTGTTTCTCCAATGCAATATCTTTTCGCTGTGCAACATAGGATCCAAATTCATTTTCCGCCTGTACCATAATAACCGGACCTCCATTATTGATCTGCAATGGAATAATCTGTTTGGCAAGTTGATTAATATATTTCTCACATTGTTCAAGAAAGGCCTTATTATCAGATCTGATTTCTAAATCCTTATCTTTAAGAAGCCACCATGGATATCCCCCGAATTCCCACTCTGCACAAACATAAGGTCCCGGACGTATAATAACGTACAGCCCAACTTCCTGAGCTGTTTTAATGAATTTCTGCAGATCTTTTTCACCGGAGAAGTTCCATTTCCCAGGTGATTCTTCATGATAGTTCCAAAAAACATAAGTAGTAACTGTATTAAGGCCCATTGCCTTCATCATTTCAAGCCTATGTTTCCAATACTGCACAGGTATCCTGGGATAATGCATCTCTCCAGAATAAATGGAAAACTGATTTCCATTAAGCCAAAAATGACCATCTTTAATTTCAAAAGATTTGTTTGGCTGTTGTGCCAATATCAGATTAGTACACAGTATAAAAATGAAGTAGAGGAATTTAATTAGACTTTTCATCAGGTATTTTTTGGAAATCTCTAGTTTGATTTAAGTATTCGTAGAAGCTTGCTTTTTCTCTCTTTCACGAATATTTGGATTCGAAACTATTGGTTTGTTTTTTGTTTTTACTAAATTTAAATAAATTTTTCTAACCATAAAGAAATAATTAAAACGTATTAAAAAATAATCAACATGAAAAAAGGAATTCTGGTAGCAGTTGGATTGACTGCCTTATCATTGATAAGTTGCAAAAAGGCTGAAGGTGGAAATAAAAGTATTATTAAAACTGATAGTTCAGTAGTTACAGATAATAATGGCAAAATAGATTCGGCTTCTGCCAGCTCTACAATAGTTGATGTGAATGGAAAAAGGTATGAAAAGACTGATTTTGTTTATAAAGCAACAGATGGAGCCTTGGTAAAAGTAGTTTTCAAAAATGATCCAAAAGAAAGTACTGTTGCTATCACCAGTAATAAAAAGACCTTTACACTTCCAAAAACAGAAACTAAAGATGGGGAAACTATCTATAAGAAAGATGATATGACTGCAAGGGTAAAAGGAGATAGTTTACACCTTGAACAAGGAAATAATGTAATTGAATTGAAGAGAACGAAAATCTAGAGAGTTTCGAGATACGGGTTTCGAGGTTAATCCGCGAGGATATTGACTATTTACGAGTATTACAAAAAACTATTCCTATAATTCGGGTTACAAAACAAAAAAGCCGTTCAGAAATCTGAACGGCTTTTTATATATATCTGAATGAATATTATTCTTCAGTTTTTTCCTCTGTAGAATCAGTTGCTTCTGCCGTAGGCTCTTCAACTTTTTCTTCTACTACAGGAGCATCAGCAACTACAGCTTCTACTTTCTTAGCAGTTGTAGCTCTTCTACTTCTTCTTGTAGTCTTTTTCTCTTCAGCATTAGGATTGTAAAGCTCATTGAAGTCTACTAGCTCGATAAGAGCCATATCAGCAGCATCACCTTGTCTGAAACCAGTTTTGATGATTCTTGTATAACCGCCATTTCTTTCAGCGATTTTAGGAGCTACTGATCTGAATAGTTCAGTTACTGCTTCTTTACTTTGAAGATATGAAAAAACAATTCTTCTGTTATGTGTAGTATCTTCTTTTGCTTTTGTTAATAGGGGCTCAACATATACTCTTAAAGCTTTCGCTTTAGCTACAGTAGTGTTGATTCTTTTATGCTCAATTAGAGAACAAGCCATATTAGAAAGTAAAGCACTTCTATGAGAAGCTGTTCTTCCTAAGTGATTGAATTTTTTACCGTGTCTCATTATTAATTATTTATCAGCGTCTAACTTATATTTTGCAACGTCGAAACCGAAGTTAAGACCTTTTGAATGCACTAATTCTTCTAGTTCTGTCAAAGATTTTTTACCAAAATTTCTGAATTTCATCAAATCAGACTTACTGTAAGAAACTAATTCTCCTAACGTTTCAACTTCTGCAGCCTTCAAACAGTTTAGAGCTCTCACTGAAAGATCCATATCTGCTAATTTAGATTTAAGAAGTTGTCTAGTATGAAGAGTTTCTTCATCGTATTGGATAGATGCTTTTACAGCTTCAGTTTCAAGAGTGATTCTCTCATCAGAGAACAACATGAAGTGATAAATTAATATCTTAGAAGCTTCTGTTAAAGCGTTTTGAGGGCTGATGGAACCATCAGTTTCTATATCTAATACAAGTTTTTCGTAGTCTGTTTTTTGCTCTACACGATAATTTTCAATACTGTATTGTACTTTCTTAATTGGCGTAAAAATAGAGTCAATAGCAATAGTACCTACAGGTGCATTGTTTGACTTATTTTGTTCAGAAGGAACATACCCTCTACCTTTTTCTACATTGAAAGTAATTTCGAAAGTTACATCACTGTTTAGGTTACAAATTACCAACTCAGGATTCAAGATCTCAAATCCGTTGATTGATTTACCTAAATCTCCAGCAGTAATAATCGTTTGTCCTGAAACCTTAGCAACAACCTGCTCATTAGACTGGTTTTCTGCTGTAGATTTTAATCTCACCTGTTTAAGGTTAAGAATAATTTCAGTAACATCTTCGATTACTCCTGGAATAGTTGAAAATTCGTGCTCTACACCTTCTATTTTGATAGATGAAATAGCATATCCTTCCAGAGAAGAAAGCAACACTCTTCTCAAAGCATTACCTATTGTAAGCCCGAAACCTGGTTCTAAAGGTCTGAATTCAAATTGACCTTTAAATTCATCAGAGTTAAGTAAAATTACTTTATCGGGTTTTATGAATTGTAAAATTGCCATATTATTGGGTTGAGCAAAAATTTGATTAAAAAATTATTTAGAGTAAAGTTCGACGATAAGCTGTTCCTTGATTTCCTCCGGAATTTGGATTCTATCAGGTGCAGATACGAAAGTACCTTCTTTTTTCTCATCGTTGAATTGTAACCACTCATAGTTTGCTTTATAAGCTAATGCATCAGTAACAACTTCAAGAGATTTAGACTTCTCTCTTACAGCGATTACATCACCAGCTTTAAGCAAATAAGATGGAATATTTACCAGTTCTCCATTCACAGTGATGTGTCTGTGAGAAACCAATTGTCTAGCTCCAGCTCTGGTTTTAGAAAAACCTAATCTGTATACTACGTTATCCAATCTAGATTCGCAAAGTTGTAATAGAACTTCCCCTGTTACACCTTTACTTCTGTGTGCTTTATCGAATAAGTTTGCAAACTGTCTTTCTAAAATACCATAAGTATATTTAGCTTTTTGTTTTTCAGCTAACTGAACTGCATATTCTGATTTTTTAGCACCTCTTCTCTTGTTAGGACCATGTTGTCCTGGCGGTTGGTTTTTTCTCTTTTCGAAGTTTTTATCATCTCCGTAGATTGCAGCACCAAACTTTCTAGCAATCTTAGTTTTAGGTCCAATATATCTTGCCATAATGGGTAAATTCTAAAAATTAAACTCTTCTTCTTTTTGGTGGTCTACATCCATTGTGCGGCATAGGAGTCACATCAATGATTTCGCTAACTTCAATTCCTGAATTGTGAATAGTTCTGATTGCAGATTCTCTACCTGCACCTGGACCTTTCACAAACACCTTTACTCTTCTTAACCCAGCTTCGTGAGCAACGTTAGAGCAATTTTCTGCTGCCATTTGAGCAGCAAATGGAGTATTCTTTTTAGAACCTCTGAATCCCATTTTACCGGCAGATGCCCAAGAGATAACTTCTCCGTTTTTATTTGTTAAAGAAATGATGATGTTATTGAAAGAAGCTTGAATATGCGCTTCACCAATAGCTTCAACTTTTACTTTTCTTTTTTTAACTACTTTAGTTTGTTTTGCCATAATTCCTAACGATTATTTACTTGCCTTTTTCTTGTTAGCAACAGTTTTTCTCTTTCCTTTACGGGTTCTAGAGTTGTTTTTCGTTCTCTGGCCTCTTAAAGGTAGTCCTAGTCTGTGACGTATTCCTCGTTGGCATCCTATGTCCATCAATCTCTTGATGTTCAATTGCACTTCAGATCTCAATTCTCCTTCTACTTTTACGTTTTCAGAAATATAAGTTCTAATTGCAGCCAATTCATCGTCATTCCATTCGTTGACTTTCTTGTCTTCGCTGATACCGGCAGCTTTAAGGATTTCAGAAGAAGTACTTCTTCCCACCCCATAAATATAAGTTAAACCGATAACGCCTCTTTTGTTTTTTGGTAAATCAATACCTGCAATTCTCGCCATAATTTAATATTAGCCTTGTCTTTGTTTAAATTTTGGGTTCTTTTTGTTGATCACAAAAAGTACACCTTTTCTGCGTACAATTTTGCAATCAGCGCTTCTTTTCTTAATTGATGCTCTAACTTTCATTTGATAGTATTTATTTTTTAACAATAGCCAAATGGAAACCCGTAGACTCCATTTGGCGTTTGTTTAATATCTAAATGTAATTCTCCCTTTTGTCAAATCATAGGGAGACATTTCTAGTTTTACCTTATCACCAGGTAAAAGTTTAATATAATGCATTCTCATTTTTCCAGAAATATGAGCAATAAGCATATGCCCATTTTCTAGTTCTACACGGAACTGAGCGTTCGAAAGTGCTTCCGTAATAACGCCGTCTTGTTCAATATGTTTTTGTTTCGCCATAAATTAATATCCAGTCGTTCTTGATAATTTAGACTGCATTAAGCCATCATAATGATGGTTCAGCAGATATGTATTAATCTGTTGAACAGTATCTAAAATAACTCCAACCATAATCAATAGTGACGTTCCCCCGAAAAATAAGGCGAACGCATCTGTCTGAACTAAGCTTCCGTGTACAATTGCCGGAAGGATTGCAAAGATAGACAAAAATATTGCACCTGGCAAGGTTATTTTTGATAAAATATCATCTAAATAATCAGCGGTCTCTTTTCCTGGTCTTACTTTCGGTACTAAACCTCCGTTTCTCTTTAGATCATCGGCCATTTGGTTAACCGGAATTGTAATCGCAGTATAGAAAAATGAAAAGATTATAATCAGCAATGCGAACAATACATTGTATTGCCAGCTAAAAACATTCTTGAAACCTGCAAGAAAAGTATTGGATTCGTCAAATTTCGTTAATAAACCTGGTACGAACATCAATGCCTGAGCAAAGATGATTGGCATAACTCCAGCAGCATTAACTTTCAATGGGATCCATTGTCTTGCTCCCTGCATAAGATTTTTATTTACACCTCCTCTTGCTTGTGCTCTGCTTACATATTGAATTGGAATCTTTCTCACAGCAACAGATAATACTACTGCTAAAAGAACCACCAACATCCAGAATATCACCTCAATAAGGATCATAATAGATCCCATCCCTCCTTTTCCGTTCTGCACGGCCATTTCCTGTACAAATGCTTCAGGTAATCTAGATAAGATACCAACCATAATAAGGATAGAAATACCATTTCCGATTCCTTTGTCAGTAATTTTCTCACCTAGCCACATTGCAAATACCGAACCGGCAACCAAAATAACAATACTTGGTAACCAGAACATGATAGAATTTGGCTCTACATAGTATGCAGACTGGAACTGAGCATATGGTAAAAATAACTGAGTAATAGAAGTTAAATAAGAAGGTGCCTGTACTAAACAAACTCCGATCGTTAACCATCTAGTAATTTGATTCAATGTATTTCTACCTGACTCTCCATCTTTCTGAAGTTTCTGAAGATAAGGAATTGCCATCCCCATCAACTGAACAATAATAGAAGCTGAAATATAAGGCATTATACCTAGTGCCATTACAGAAGCGTGGCTGAAAGCCCCCCCTGTAAACGACGAAAGCAAGCCAAGGAGACCTGCTCCTTGCTTGTTACCGCCTTGACTTTTATAATGCTCTAAGAGATCTCCTACTTGTGCAAGGTTAATTGCAGGTAGAGAGATATAAGATGCGAATCTATACACAAGGATAATACCTAAAGTGAAGATAATTTTATCTCTTAATTCTTTAAGGCTCCAAATATTTTTGAGGGTTTGTATAAATTCTTTCATTAGTTACTATTATAATGTAATTGCTTTTCCACCTGCTTTAGCGATAAGCTCTTCAGCAGATTTAGTGAATTTGTCAGCAGAGATTGAAACCGCAGATTTCAATTCACCTCTACCCATAATTTTCACTATTTCGTTTTTAGTTGCTAAACCGTTTGCTACCAAAACTTCTTTAGTAATATCTCCAGTGATAGATTTATTTTCTATTAAAGTCTGAATAGAATCCAAGTTAATAGCTCTAAACTCTTTTCTGTTTACATTTTTGAAACCGAATTTAGGTAATCTTCTTTGTAAAGGCATCTGACCACCTTCGAAACCGATTTTCTGAGAATAACCAGCTCTAGCTTTCTGACCTTTATGTCCTTTTGTAGAAGTACCTCCTTTTCCACTACCTTGTCCTCTACCAATTCTTTTTGAACTAAAAGTAGAACCTGCAGCAGGTTTTATGTTGTTTAAATTCATTTTAATTTCTTTTTAAAATTATTTTTGAACTTCAAGTAAATGACTAACTGCAGCTATCATCCCTAAAATAGAAGGCGTAGCTTCGTGCTCTACAACTTGGTGAAGTTTCTTAAATCCTAATGCTTCAAGCGTTCTCTTTTGGGTTTTTGTTCTTCCAATAGCGCTTCTTACTTGCTTTACTTTAATTGTTGCCATTGTTTTATTATTAACCGTTAAACACTTTAGTTAAAGAAACTCCTCTCATTCTTGCAATTTCTTCAGGTCTTCTGATATCTAACAATGCTTTGAAAGTAGCTTTCACAACGTTGTGAGGGTTAGAAGATCCTTTAGATTTTGAAAGGATATCGTGAATACCAGCAGATTCCAATACCGCTCTTACCGCACCACCGGCGATAAGTCCTGTACCGTGAGAAGCAGGTCTTAAGAAGATATCTGCACCACCGTATCTAGCAGCAGTTTGGTGAGGAATTGTGTGGTTCATTACAGGAACTTTCACAAGATTTTTCTTAGCATCTTCAACTGCCTTAGCAATTGCAGAAGCAACTTCTTTAGATTTTCCTAATCCGTAACCAATAATTCCATCTTCATTTCCAACAACTACAATTGCAGAGAACCCGAAAGCTCTACCACCTTTAGTTACTTTTGTTACTCTGTTTACAGCAACGAGACGATCTTTTAATTCTAATCCTCCCGGTTTTACTCTTTCTATATTATCTAGTCCTAACATATTTTCCGAAATTTAATGATTAGAATTTAAGTCCACCTTCTCTCGCACCATCAGCTAGAGCTTTCACTCTTCCATGGTATACGAAACCGTTTCTATCAAACACAATATTTTCAATTCCTGCAGCGATAGCTTTAGCAGCGATAGCTTTACCAACAGCAGCAGAAACTTCAATCTTAGTACCATTAGCATCTACTCCTTTCTCTCTTGAAGAAGCAGCTACTAAAGTTTTACCATCTTTATCGTCGATTAACTGAGCGTAAATTTCCTTATTACTCTTATATACCGATAATCTTGGCAATTCAGAAGATCCAGAGATTTTTCCTCTTACTCTTCTTTTTATTCTTATTCTTTTTTCTAATTTACTTAATGCCATTTTCTTATAATTTATTAAGCAGATTTACCAGCTTTACGTCTAACATTTTCACCAACGAATCTCACACCTTTTCCTTTGTACGGCTCAGGCTTTCTGAATGAACGGATCTTTGCAGCTACCATTCCAAGAAGTTGCTTGTCGTAAGACGTTAAAGTAATAATTGGGTTTTTACCTTTTTCAGTCAATGTATCAATTTTAACTTCACCAGGAAGTTCTAATATAATACCGTGAGAGAATCCTAAAGCCAACTCAAGTTTTTGACCTGAGTGAGAAGCTCTATATCCTACCCCTACTAGTTCTAGTTTCTTTTCGAAACCTGCAGATACACCAACAATCATGTTGTTGATTAACGCTCTGTATAAACCGTGAAGCGCTCTGTGTTGTTTAGAATCAGATGGTCTGTTTACATTCAGTTCTCCATCTTTTTGTTCTAAAGTAATTCCTTCTGTAAGCTCCTGAGAAAGTTCTCCCTTAGGACCTTTTACAGTTACTACACCTTCATTTTCAGTGATTGTAACTCCAGCAGGAATTGTTATAATTGCTTTACCAATTCTTGACATTTTCCTTTGATTAAAAATTAATAAACATAGCAGATTACTTCACCGCCTACTTTCTCTTCTCTAGCTTTCTTATCTGTCATTACTCCTCTAGAAGTAGAGATAATAGCTACGCCCAAACCGTTTAGTACTCTAGGAAGTTCAGCAGAACCTTTGTACTGTCTCAAACCTGGTCTTGAAGCTCTCTGAATAGACTTGATAGCTGGTTTGTTAGTTTGCTTGTCATACTTTAAAGCGATTTTGATTGTCCCTTGAACAGCGCTATCTTCAAACTTGAAGTTTAAGATATACCCTTGATCAAATAAGATTTTCGTAATCTCCTTTTTGATTTTCGATGCAGGAATTTCCACCACTTTGTGGCCTGCGCTTTGTGCGTTCCTTACTCTTGTTAGGAAATCTGAAATTGGATCTGTTACCATTTTTCTATTTTAAATTATTGGTTGAAGAACAATCAGTATTGAAAAGACTTGAAGATTAAAATATCAGACTTCAGAAATCTTAGGTCTGATATTTTTTTTCTTTAGTATCTCGACAACTTAATTGTCCCGATTATTAAGTAATTATTACCAACTAGCTTTTTTAACTCCTGGGATAAGTCCGTTGTTAGCCATTTCTCTGAAAGTTACTCTGGAAATACCAAACGTTCTCATGTATCCTCTTGGTCTACCTGTTAGTTTACATCTGTTGTGTAATCTTACAGGAGAAGCATTTTTTGGTAATTTTTGAAGTCCTTCGTAATCACCTGCTTCTTTTAAAGCTTTTCTTTTGTCAGCGTATTTAGCAACTAGTGCTTCTCTTTTGCGCTCACGCGCTTTCATTGATTCTTTAGCCATTTCTTAGTTCTTTTTAAATGGTAAACCGAAGTGAGTTAATAATGCTTTCGCTTCTTTATCTGTTTTCGCAGTTGTAACGAAAGTGATGTCCATCCCTTGGATTTTTTTCACTTTGTCGATTACGATCTCAGGGAAGATAATTTGCTCAGTAATACCTAAGTTATAATTACCTCTACCATCGAAACCATCAGCTTTGATACCAGAAAAATCTCTAATACGTGGTAAAGCTGAAGCTGTAAGTCTGTCTAAGAATTCATACATTTTACTAGCTCTTAAAGTAACTTTAGCTCCTACAGGCATTCCTTTTCTCAATTTGAAAGCAGCTTCGTCTTTCTTAGAAATCGTACCTACTGCTTTTTGACCAGTAATGTTCGTAAGTTCTTCTACAGCATAATCAATGATCTTTTTGTCTGCAGTAGCATCACCTAATCCTTGAGATAGGATGATTTTTTCCAATTTAGGTACCTGCATTACAGATTTGTACCCAAATTCTTCCATCATTGCAGGAACAATTGTTTCTTTATATGCTTTCTTGGGTCTTGCTATATATTCCATGTGTTATTTAAAATTATAAAGTTTCACCCGTTTTTTTGTCGATTCTTACTTTCTTATCTCCTTCAGTTTTGTAACCTACTTTTACAGCTTTTCCGTCTTTACCAACTAAAGCTATGTTTGAGATATGAATAGAAGCTTCTCTTTCTACGATTCCTCCTTGAGGATTTGAAGCTGAAGGCTTAACGTGTTTCTTAATGATGTTAAGTCCTGCAACGATTACTCTAGGGTCTTTTCCTTCTTTTTTGATCACTTCAATAACTTCACCAGTTTTACCTTTGATATCTTTCTTACCAGTAGTAATGATTACGTTATCTCCTCTTTTTATTTTTAACTTTGACATTTTCTTTTAAAAATTTTAAAAATTAAAGTACTTCAGGAGCTAATGAAATGATTTTCATATATTCTTTGTCTCTCAACTCACGAGCAACAGGTCCGAAAACACGCGTTCCTCTCATTTCTCCTGCTGCGTTTAGTAATACACAAGCATTGTCTTCGAATTTGATGTATGATCCATCTTTTCTTCTAACTGCTTTTTTGGTTCTTACTACTACAGCTTTAGATACCTGACCTTTTTTAGCATTTCCTGATGGTGTAGAATCTTTGATAGTAACTACGATTTTATCACCAACTGAAGCATATCTTCTTCTGGTTCCTCCCAGAACTCTGATAACCAATACTTCTTTAGCACCTGTGTTATCAGCAACTTTTAATCTTGATTCTGTTTGTAACATTACTTAGCTTTTTCAATGATTCTTACTAATCTCCATCTCTTACTCTTGCTTAAAGGTCTAGTTTCTTGGATAAGAACTGTATCTCCTTCTGTGCATTCGTTGTTTTCGTCGTGTGCAGTATATTTTTTCGTTTTCAATACGAATTTACCGTACATCGGGTGTTTCACTCTAGTAGTCTCACTTACAACAATGGTCTTTTCCATTTTATTGCTGGAAACTATTCCGATTCTTTCTTTTCTTAAGTTTCTTTCCATAATGTATGAAAATCTTATTGTTGTTTAGTGGTTAACTCTGTATTTAGTCTTGCGATTGTCTTTCTCAAATCTTTGATTTGAATTGGATTTTCAAGTGGACTGATTTTGTGAGCTAATTTCATTTTAGTGAATTCAGCTTTAGCTTCAGTCAATTTAGCTTGAATATCTTCTGCGCTTAGATTTTTAATTTCAGCTTTTTTCATTGTATTCAAAGATTATAGAGGTTTAACAAAATCATTAGCAACTACAAAATTGGTAACTACCGGTAATTTTTGAGCCGCAAGTCTTAAAGCTTCCTTAGCGATATCGTAAGGTACACCTCCAACTTCGAATAAAATTTTACCTGGCTTTACTACAGCTACCCAATATTCAACAGCACCTTTACCTTTACCCATCCTTACTTCGGCTGGTTTTTTAGTAATCGGCTTATCCGGGAATATTTTGATCCATAGTTGACCTTCTCTCTTCATATATCTTGTAGCAGCAATACGCGCAGCTTCAATTTGTCTTGCAGTGATCCAAGCTCCTTCTGTAGCTTTGATTCCAAAAGTTCCATAAGCAAGTTGATTACCTCTCTGAGCAATCCCCTTCATTTTCATCTTATGAACTTTACGGAATTTGGTTCTTTTTGGTTGTAACATAATTTCTTAAATTTTAGATTTTAGAATTTAGATTTTAAAAAAGTAACGGTCATTTAAAAACTATCCTCTAAAATTTTATTAATTATTTTTTTTATCTCTTGAAGGTCTTCTATTATCTCTGTCTCCTCTGTTTCCACCTCCTGAAGGTCCTTTTTTCTGTTGTCCCACTAGTGGAGAAAGTTCTCTTTTACCGTAAACTTCACCTTTCATGATCCAAACTTTTACTCCAAGTTTACCATATTGAGTCAATGCTTCTCCAATATGATAATCGATATCAGCTCTGAAAGTAGACAAAGGAATTCTTCCGTCTTTGAAAGATTCGCTTCTTGCCATTTCAGCACCGTTCAATCTACCAGAGATTTGAACTTTGATACCTTCTGCACCCATTCTCATTGTGCTTGCGATCGCCATTTTAACAGCTCTTCTGTAAGAAATTCTGTTTTCAATTTGCTTAGCAATGCTATCAGCAACTAATACTGCGTCAAGTTCAGGTCTTTTGATTTCGAAAATATTGATTTGAATATCCTTTTTAGTCAATTTCTTCAATTCTTCTTTTAATTTATCAACTTCCTGACCTCCTTTACCGATGATAAGTCCCGGTCTAGCAGTAGTAATAGTAACTGTTACTAATTTCAGTGTTCTTTCAATATAAATTTTTGAAATACCACCTTTAGATAATCTAGCTTCAAGGTATCTTCTGATTTTGTAGTCTTCAGCGATTCTGTCTCCATAATCGTTTCCACCAAACCAGTTAGAATCCCATCCTCTGATGATACCTAATCTGTTACCAATTGGATTTGTCTTCTGTCCCATACCTTGATTAATTTTCTTTATTACCTAAGATTAGTGTAACGTGGTTAGATCTTTTTCTGATTCTATGACCTCTACCTTGTGGAGCTGGTCTTAGCCTCTTCAATTGTCTTGCACTATCCACGAATATTTCTTTAATGATAAGGTTTGCTTCTTCAATATCAGCACCCTCGTTTTTAGCCTGCCAGTTTGCCATAGCAGAAAGAAGTAATTTCTCTAACTTGTTAGATGCATCCTTCTTTGAATATTTTAGGATATAAAGAGCTTTATCTACCTGCTCTCCTCTAATGATATCAACTACTAATCTCATTTTTCTAGGAGAAGACGGGCAATTATTTAATGAAGCTTTTACAACGTCTTTGTTAGCTTCTTTTCTTGCGATTGAACTATCTTGTTTTCTTGATCCCATGATTATCTGCTTCCTTTATTTTTGTTACCACCATGACCTCTGAAAGATCTTGTTGGAGAAAATTCGCCTAACTTGTGACCAACCATGTTTTCAGTAACATAAACAGGGATAAAAGATTTCCCGTTGTGTACTGCAATAGTTTGTCCTACAAAGTCCGGAGAGATCATCGATGCTCTAGACCAAGTTTTAATAACTGTCTTCTTACCAGACTCAATGTTTGTCTGAACCTTCTTATCTAAAGTATGATGAATGAATGGTCCTTTTTTAAGTGATCTTGCCATAATTATTTTCTTTTAGATACGATGTAACGGTTAGACACTTTGTTTTTCTTTCTAGTTTTGTAACCTTTAGCAGGCTTACCGTTTCTAGATCTTGGGTGACCTCCAGAAGAACGTCCTTCACCACCTCCCATTGGGTGATCTACAGGGTTCATTACTACCGGTCTAGTTCTAGGTCTTCTACCTAACCATCTGCTTCTACCAGCCTTACCTGAAACAGTTAACTGATGATCAGAGTTAGAAACAGATCCAATCATTGCATAACACTCAGTAAGGATCATTCTAGATTCTCCTGAAGGCAATTTGATGATTGCATATTTTCCGTCTCTTGAAGTTAATTGAGCTGAAGAACCAGCACTTCTTGCTAAAATAGCACCTTGTCCAGGCTTCATTTCAACACAAGAAATTACAGTACCCAATGGAATGTTTTTCAATTTCATTGCGTTACCTACGTTTGGTTCAACGCTTTCTCCTGAAACTACCTTTTGATCTACTTTAATACCGTTTGGAGCGATGATATATCTTTTCTCTCCGTCTGCGTACTCTAATAAAGCGATAAATGCAGTTCTGTTTGGATCATATTCTACAGTTTTTACCGTTGCTTCAACATCATGCTTGTTTCTTTTGAAGTCGATAATTCTGTATTTCTTTTTGTGTCCACCTCCGGTGTAACGCATGGTCATTTTACCAGTTTGGTTACGTCCACCTGACTTACTAATACCAACTGTTAGAGATTTCTCTGGTTTGTTGGTAGTAATTTCCTCAAAATTGTTTACAATTCTGAATCTCTGTCCTGGGGTGATAGGTTTTAATTTTCTAACAGACATTACTATTATTTATAATTAATAATTAATTTACAGCGAAAATATCGATTACTTCCCCTTCAGCAAGAGTAATAACCGCTTTTTTCAATTTGTTCGTCTTTCCTACTTGAAGACCTTTTTTAGTGTATTTCGAAGAAACCTTCGGAGCATAAATCATTGTTCTAACGTCTGCTACTTTCACACCATAAGTTGCCTCTACAGCTTTCTTAATTTGGATTTTATTCGCCTTAGTATCTACCAAGAAAGAATAAGCACCTCTTAAGTCTGTAAGATAGTTTGCTTTTTCTGAAATAACTGGTTTAATAATAACTGACATGATTTATTTCTTTAGATTTTCCTGGAATTTTTCAACTGCACCTTCTAAGAATACGATCTCACCTGCATTGATTAAGTCATATGAACTGATTTCGTTAAAGTTCATTACTTTAGTTTTAGGTAAGTTTCTTGAAGATAAATACACATTCTTGTTAGCTTCAGGAAGAATGAATAAAGATTTTTTATCGTTTAATGCCAAAGCATTTAATACGTTGATAAAATCTTTAGTTTTAGGAGCGTTGATGCTCAAGTCTTCCAAAACTTTAATGCTGTTATCTCTCAATTTCTGAGATAAAACAGATTTTTTAGCTAATCTCTTAAGAGCTTTGTTCAATTTGAATCTGTAGTCTCTTGGTTTTGGACCGAATACTCTACCTCCACCTCTGAATGTTGGAGATTTAATATCACCATATCTAGCAGAACCAGATCCTTTTTGCTTCTTAAGTTTTTTCGTAGAAGCAGTAATTTCGCTTCTTTCTTTTGATTTATGAGTACCTTGTCTCTGAGCGGCAAGATATTGCTTAACTTCTAAGTAAACCGCGTGCTGATTTGGCTCAATTCCGAATACTGTTTCGTCTAGAGTTACTTTTCTTCCGGTCTCTTTTCCTGATGTATTTAATACTACTAGTTCCATTTTCTGATAATTACATAAGAATTTTTAGCTCCCGGAACAGCACCTTTTACTACTAAAAGATTTTGTTCTTGATCCACTTTTAATACTTGAAGGTTTTGAACAGTTACCTGCTTACCTCCCATTCTACCTGCCATTCTCATTCCTTTGAATACTCTCGAAGGATCCGATCCAGCACCGATAGAACCTGGAGCTCTAAGTCTGTTGTGCTGACCATGAGTAGCTTGCATTACACCTCCAAATCCGTGTCTTTTAACAACACCCTGGAAGCCTTTACCTTTTGAAGTTCCTGTTACGTCAACATATTCACCTTCAGCGAATAGATCAACTTTTACTTCTTCTCCTACTTTTACTTCATCAACGAATTCTCTGTAGAATTCTACCAATTTAGCTTTAGGAGCAGAACCAGCCTTTTTAAAATGGCCAGCTAACGCTTTACCAACGTTCTTTTCACTCTTGTCATCGAAACCTAACTGAACTGACTTATAGCCGTCCTTTTCAATGGTTCTGACCTGTAAAACCGAGCATGGACCAGCTTGAATAACTGTACAAGGAATGTTTTTTCCTTCTTCGTTAAACAAAGACGTCATACCGATTTTTTTACCAATAATACCTGACATTGTTTATGTTATAATAAAATTTATCCTTTATTTATGCTCATTTTTAGAAAGCTAAAGTAATTTCCACGTTTGAGATGGGCATACTTTTCCCCTAAAATGAGTGTGCAAATTTATGGATAATTTTTAGATTGACAAATTTTCTAGCAAAATATTTTGATTTTTAGTAGCTTACAAAATAAAATCTGCTTTTTGGTTTATTTTGAACTGGCCTTAGAACAAGGCTGGAACTATTTCGTAACAACAGTCAAACCTATTTCCTCCAGGTTCTTTTTGTCTTCTTCGAGAATCCCTTCATCTGTGATCAGATAATCTATCTTGTCTAAAGAAGCAATTTTCCCGAATCCTTTCTTATTCAGTTTTGAAGAATCTGCTAAAATCATCACTTTATCAGAACATTCTATCATGAGTTGATTAAGATGAGCTTCTGCAGCATTGGATGTGCTGATTCCAAATTCCATATCAATTCCATCAACACCAAGAAATAATTTATTACAAGAGAACTGCGAGAGGATGGTTTCAGATATGGAACCTACAATAGAAGTGGAACTCTTTCTTACTTCCCCACCCAGTTGTATAATATTTATGTTAGGATTATTACATAACTCTAATGCTACTCTTAATGATGAAGTAAGAACAGTAAGCCTTCCAAAGTTCACTAACATTCTGGCCAGATAATGCATCGTGGTTCCTGAAGCCAAAATAATACAATCATTTTCCTCAATCAACTTTAAAGCTGCCTTAGCTATACTCTGTTTTGCCTCTACATTGATGTTTTCTTTCTCATCAACATTCTTTTCATAAGCATATCTTACATGTTTACTGGCCCCTCCATGATTTCGAAAAAGAAGTCCCAAGCTTTCTAAATAATTCAAATCCTTTCGGATCGTAACTGAGGAAACATTATACTTTTCGCATAGCTCCTGAACAAGAACATAGTCTTTTTTATCGAGTTCATGCAGTATCGCATTATGCCTTGGTATTAATTTTTCCATTCTCTTTCTTTCACCAAAGTTATTATTTTTTTTCAAGATCTAAAAATTTCACTTATTTTCTTTTTACTTTCATTTTTAATTATTAGCTTTGAATTCGAAACTTAACGAAACATTATGAAACGAAACGAAGAACTCAGCAAAATAACTACCGTAAAAGAATGGGACTTTTTAGTCATCGGTGGAGGAGCAAGCGGTTTAGGTTCGGCATTAGACGCAGTAAGCAGAGGATTTAAAACGATACTGTTGGAATCGCACGATTTTGCGAAAGCCACTTCCAGCAGAAGTACAAAACTGGTACATGGTGGAGTAAGATATTTAGCACAGGGAGATATTGGCCTCGTAAAAGAAGCATTAAAGGAAAGAGGATTGTTGGCAAAAAATGCTGCACATGTAGTAAAGAACCAATCTTTCATTATCCCTAATTATACGTGGTGGGGAGGAATCTATTATAAAATAGGATTATCAATCTATGATTTTCTTGCAGGGAAATTAAGCTTAGGCAAGACAAAATATATCAGTAAATCGAAAACAGTTGAAAAACTTCCGACTATTGAGCAAAAAAACCTGGCAAGCGGAGTTGTTTATCAGGACGGACAGTTTGATGATGCAAGATTGGCAATTAATTTAGCACAAACAATTATTGAAAAAGGCGGAACTGCTATTAATTATATTAAAGTAATTAATTTAATTAAAAACGATTCCAACAAAGTAATTGGTGTTATCGCAGAAGATCAGTTTACCAAACAGCAATTCGAAATCCACGCAAAGGTTGTTATCAATGCAACTGGAGTTTTCACGAACGATATATTAAACATGAACAATCCGAAACATGGAAAATTCGTGGTTCCAAGCCAGGGAATTCATTTGGTTTTGGATAAATCTTTCTTGAAAAGTGATGATGCTATCATGATTCCAAAAACTTCTGATGGAAGGGTATTATTTGTTGTTCCCTGGCATGACAGAGCCCTGGTAGGGACCACTGATACATTACTGGAAAGTGAAAGCTTTGAGCCACGTGCTTTGGAAGAAGAGATTAAATTTGTTTTAAATACTGCAAGACAATATTTAAGTAAAAAACCAACACGTGAAGATGTAAAATCTGTATTTGCAGGACTTCGTCCACTTGCAGCACCAAAAGACGGAAGCAAAAGCACAAAAGAAGTTTCAAGAAGCCACAAAGTCGTTACGTCTGACACTGGCCTTGTCTCTATCATTGGAGGAAAATGGACGACCTATCGTAAAATGGCAGAAGACACCATTAATGAAGCCATGAAAGTTCATCAATTAGGAATGACAGGATCTAAGACAGAGCATCTTTCCATCCACGGAAATGTGAAGCCCGAAACCGTTGACAGAAGCAATCATTTATATGTATATGGTTCTGATATTCCTGAGATCAAAAAATTACAACAAAGCAACCCTGAATTTTTAGAAAAATTACATCCCGACCATCCATTTACGGTAGCGGAAGTTGTATGGGCAGTAAGAAGTGAAATGGCCGAAACCATAGAAGATATTTTAGCGAGAAGAGTTCGACTTTTATTTATGGATGCAAGAGCAGCAATAGATAGCGCACAAAAGGTAGCAACGATTATTGCAAAAGAAAAAGGATACGATGCAGAATGGGCTAATCAGCACGCCAACGAATTCATTGAATTAGCTAATGGTTATTTATTAACCCCATACTCACCTAAAAACAATCAACCTTAATTAATATAGATGTCATGAGTGAAAAATTAATTCTTGCTTTAGACCAAGGTACGACTTCTTCTAGAGCTATTCTATTCGATCACAGCGGAGAAATAAAATACATTTCACAAAAGAGTTTCGAACAAATATTCCCAACACCAGGTTGGGTAGAGCATGATCCTAACGAAATCTGGTCATCGCAAATTTCTGTCGCTGCAGAAGTTATTGCAAAAGCAGGGATTTCAGGATTAGAAGTGGCAGCAATTGGAATCACTAATCAACGTGAAACTACTGTTGTATGGGACAAAGAAACAGGCGAACCTGTTTACAATGCAATTGTGTGGCAAGACCGAAGAACATCCAAATATTGTGACTCTCTAAAGGAACAGGGATATACGGATATGATCAAGGATAAAACAGGTCTTGTCTTGGACGCTTACTTTTCAGCGACTAAACTGAAGTGGATCCTTGACAATGTAGATGGAGCGAGGGCGAAAGCAGAAGAAGGAAAACTATGTTTCGGAACGGTTGATACTTGGTTGGTATGGAAGCTGACCCGTGGAAAAATGTTCATTACGGATGTTTCCAATGCCAGCAGAACAATGCTTCTTAACATACAGACATTAGAATGGGATCAGGAGCTATTGGAATTATTCAACATTCCTCAATCTATTCTTCCGGAAGTAAAGCAAAGCAGTGAGATCTATGGTGAAACAGCTACTACTCTATTTTCGACTAAAATCCCTATTGCAGGTATAGCAGGAGATCAACAAGCTGCTTTGTTTGGACAGATGTGTACAACTCCGGGAATGGTAAAAAACACTTATGGAACAGGGTGTTTCTTATTAATGAATACAGGAAAAGAAGCTGTACATTCTAAAAACAATCTGCTTACGACTGTTGCCTGGAAAATAAATGGGGAAGTAAATTATGCTTTAGAAGGTAGTGTCTTCGTTGGTGGCGCTGCAATACAGTGGGTAAGAGATGGTCTTAAATTAATCGATTCAGCTGAAGAAATTAATGATTTAGCTGAAAGCGTAGAAGATAATGGCGGAGTATATTTTGTTCCTGCCCTTACAGGATTGGGAGCTCCATATTGGGATCAATATGCAAGAGGAACAATTGTAGGAATTACCAGAGGAACAACCAATGCCCATATTGCCAGAGCAACTTTAGAAGGTATTGCTTTTCAGGTTTACGATATTGTAAAAGCCATGGAAGCTGATTCCGGAACTGGCAGCCTTGAGCTGAGAGTAGATGGTGGTGCTTCTAAAAGTGATCTATTGATGCAGATCCAGTCGGATTTATTCGGATTTAAAATAACAAGGCCAAAAACATTAGAAACGACAGCGTTAGGTGCGGCTTATCTGGCGGGACTTGCGGTTGGATACTGGAAAAATATAGACGAAATACAATCTCAATGGATTGTAGATAAAGATTTCCATCCTCAGTTGGAAAAAGAAAAGGCTGACAAAATGATTCACTTCTGGAATAAAGCTGTTAAACGTTCCCAAAGCTGGATTGAAGATTAATTTCCATCAAATAAAAATATAAACTATGACTCCATTTATAGCAGAAATTATCGGAACAATGCTTATGATACTACTCGGAAACGGTGTAGTGGCCAACGTTGTTTTAAAGGGTACGAAAGGTAACGGTTCCGGGTGGATTGTGATTACCACAGCTTGGGCTCTGGCTGTTTTCGTTGGTGTAACTGTTGCGGGGCCAATTAGTGGCGCCCATCTTAATCCTGCAGTTACATTAGGTTTAGCCATTGCAGGAAAATTTTCATGGGATCTTGTTCTCACTTATATTGCAGGAGAAATGATTGGTGCCATGCTAGGAGCGTTCCTGGTTTGGTTGTTTAATAAAGATCATTTCGCCATTACAGAAGATGAGGGAGCAAAACTAGCATGTTTTAGCACAGGTCCTGCTATCAGAAAACCAATTTCAAATCTTATCAGTGAAATCATTGGAACCTTTGTGCTTGTCTTTGTGATTTTTCATTTTGCTGATCCAAGTCTTACTTTGAATACGGATCCAAACGCAAAAATAGGATTAGGAACAATTGGTGCACTACCTGTTACATTACTGGTTTGGGTAATTGGTTTGTCTTTGGGAGGAACAACAGGCTATGCTATTAATCCTGCCCGGGATTTAGGCCCTAGAATTATGCATGCCATTCTTCCAGTAAAAGGAAGCAGTGATTGGGGCTACGCCTGGATTCCTATTGTAGGACCGGTTTTAGGAGCCACTCTTGCAGCTTTATTACATACCGCTTTAAGTTAACCACAGAAAGTTCATACAATGAAAAAAATATTTTTTATATGCCTGATTATTTTAGGTACAGGGAGTGTTTTTGCTCAGGAAAATACGGAAACTAAAGACGACGGTCGTTTAGATTTCACTGCCAACATTCAGAACAACCATTTATGGAGGGGGTTAATTATTACGGATAAACCTGTGGTAATGGGAAATCTTTCTTATGCATTAGATAAAGAAAAGAAATGGAAAGTAGGAATATGGGGAGCATCTGCTTTAGCAGATGATAAAGATGGTACGCACTATAAAGAGATCAATTACTACGTACAATACTCTGATGGTCGACTTTATATTGGATTATGGGATTTATTTAATTCCAGAAATATCAATACAGCTGTCGCATCAGATGATATTTTTAATTATTCAAACAGAAGAACCGCTCACATTATTGACCTGAGAACGAATTATACTTTTGGTCCATCATTTCCTTTAAATGTTGAAGCTGATATTATGCTATATGGAGGAGCCAATGCCGGAGAAGTAGTTTTGGAACCGGATGGAAGCTATAAGAAGAATAAATATTCTACATATGTACAGGTAAGTTATCCTGTTATTGCCCATCAAAAGGTAAATCTGGATGCCTTTGTTGGTGGAGGATTTGCTTTCAATGATAGTACGTTTTTATATGGAAATGGGAAAAACAGTTTTGATATTGTAAATGTTGGTATAAAAGCCAGCAAAGCCTTAAAGATAACTGAACACTACACATTACCCGTCTCTATGATGGCGATGTGGAACCCTTCCAACAAATATGCAAGAATTCAACTTGCGGCAACAGTATTTTAAGAATACTCTTCTATAACAAAAAAGCCATTCCGTTGTAGGAATGGCTTTTTTATTTTTCAGCCCAAAAACAAAGTAAATACCGGGTTTTTACGGTCCCATTCTTGCATAATTGTTTCTAAATTTGAGAAAAAAAATGAAAAAGATACTTAGCTTACTTATTCTATGTATAGGTATCCTCTCTTCTGCTCAGTCTAAAGCTCCGTTTACAGGGAAAAGATCTTTTAATATTATTGAAGGATTCAGTGGAACGGGCACTCCAGCTTATTATGTTGACGTTAAAAAAAGCGGTGATGTGTATTTTGGCTACGTACAGGTAAACCAGGCGAGTGGCGAGGAAACAACTGAAGAAATGAATGCCGGAAAATATAACCCAAAAGTAATGAAAGCTCAATTCAAAAAATTCAACGAAATTTTTTATGTGAAGTTCGATAAAGAGAAAATCTATCTTACTGACGAGAATGGAAATATCCAGAAGTCTGAGGATTGCTGCTCAACATTAGAAAGTGATAAAGGAAGTTGTACCTGCGAAAGCGCTTTTTATCAATAATGAAAGCAATTAAATTTCTATTATTCCTTATTTTGCTCACCTCCTGCAGCGAAAAGGAAAGACACCCCCACACATTTTATTACTGGAAGACAAAGTTATCATTAGATGAAAAGGAGAAAAAAGCTTTAGATAAGGCTAGCGTACCCTACTTGTATACCAGATTTTTTGATATCAATAAAGTGGATGGCAGATTTCAGCCGGTTGCAGTTATTACGAATGACAAAAGCTTCCAGACTGATAAACAAATTGTTCCAACCATCTTTATAACAAACCAGACTTTTTTAAATATTTCAGAACAAGAAATTCAGTTTCTTGCTAAAAGCATCCATCATTTAATACAAAAGAAAATTACTGATTATCATTTAAAGGCTAATCAGGAAATTCAAATAGATTGTGACTGGACTGCAGGGACCCGGGATGATTATTTCAAATTTTTAAAAGAACTAGGAAAAATTTCAGGGAAAGGAGTCAATTGCACGCTTCGCCTTCATCAGGTAAAAGATAAAGAAGTAATGGGTATACCACCCGTAGAAAAAGTATATCTTATGTGCTATTCTACATCCTCACCTTTGGCAACATCAGATAAAAATTCTATTCTGGATGTTAACATTCTGAAAAGTTATCTTTCAAAACTGGAAGATTATCCTATAAAAAATATAGAAGTGGCTCTACCGATCTACTCCTGGGGGATTGTTACGAATCACCTGGGGAAACATAAACTTATCAATGCCCTTTCTCAGAGTGATCTGAATAATTCTAACTTTAAGAAAGTTTCAACTCATGAAATTGAAATTTTAAAGGATGGATTTTATTTTGGAAGTTATTTAAATAAAGGCTTCAAGATCAAAGTGGAGGAAATAACAAATGAACAACTTAGTGATGTTATCAGTTTTTTAGATAAAAAAATACCACAGTTTAATATTATTTATTATCAATTAGATAGTAAATTTGTTATCAATCAAAATTTTCAACTGATTTGCAAATTTCAGGGGGACTTTTAAAATCATCGGGTATTACAAAACACAAAAACATCACAAACTACTATGAAAAAATATATTCTTTCTCTAGCTTTCTTTACGCTTTTCTATACTAAGTATGACGCGTGTGCATGGTCAGATCCGGATTATGAATACTTTAATCTATTTACCCAGAGTATCATAAAAGACAAATCTTATCTTCCATTTCTTCTGAGTTATTCAACAAGGTTTTATACAGATTACAACACATCACTAATACCGGATGAAAATATTAGAGCTTGGAAATCTTTTTTCGGGAATCAATTAAATTATTCAGAAACAGATTATCTGGTGAATAAAATGAGTATGAATGACCTTAACGAACTAAAAAAGGGCAATCCAAATAACTCATTACTAAAAAAGTTAGGAAGTGGTTTTTATCAAAAATACAGAGAAGGGATTGATTATTTAATAGAGGCCAAATATCTTGAACCTTATATGAGAATTAATTTTGTCGAAAATCCAAATTCTTATTTTTATAACGGCCCTCAAAGTGATAAAAATGCAACGAATCTTGAATATACCAAAACGATTTCCGCTTTAACATCCTTGTATAATGCTTCGAAAAATCCTGAGATCAAACAGCGATATGGATATCAATTGGTTCGTTTCAATCATTACACAAGAAATTATGATGCAGCACTTCAGGCCTTCAAAACTTATATTGAACCTATAAAATTAAAAGGTGCTCCTTATTTTATGGCTCTTGACCAATTGGCAGGAGCACAAAGAGGCTTACAAATGAACGGTGATGCCAACTGGAATTTTTTCCAGGTTTTCATGAATAGTGACAGCCGAAAAGAATCTGCTTTTGTTTCTATGAAACTTTCGGATAGCGCATCTTTTAATAATATCTTAAAAAGAGCGGGGACGAATAATGAAAAGAATATGGCCTATTTTCTTTTAGGGTATGAAGATTTCACCAACCCTATTCCTATTATGGAAAAGATGTTTGATATCAATCCTGACTCGGAGATCTTAAAGGTAATGGCTGTAAGAAGTATTAATGAATTGGAAAGAACATATTTGCCAACTTATTACGGTGCTTCTGATGACACCGATAATGCAACAATTCAAACAGGAGATTCTAAAACTCAATCCAAGCCGGAAACTACTGAAGTAAAACCAAAGGAACTTTCATTCTGGCAGAAGATCGTAAGATTTTTCAAAAACCTGTTTGGAGGATCAAAATCAGAAAAGACTGCTGACGGGAAATCTGATCAGAGTGATGATGAATTATTGGACAATCCAAACAGAATTCCATTCTACACAAAGAATCAGAATTACTGGTATGGTGATAACAAACAAACAGACTTCCTGAATGACCTTGAAAAGTTCACTACAAAAACCAAGGAGAAATCTAAAGACGAATATTGGCAAATTGCAGATGCTTATCTTAAGTTTTTGAAAAAGGACTATAAAGCAAGTACTGAGATTTTAGAAGATATCAAAACTACTAACCCTGAGTACCTTGAGGAGATCAAAAGAATGAAAGTTCTGAATGATATTGTTTCTCAGCCAAAAATAACTTCAGAATATGAAGATCATTTAATGAAAGATTATCCCGAATATTTCATTGAGAAAGAAGTTAAGAAAGATAGTACAAGAAGTGACTATGATGAATATTATGGTCCTGTGCCTTCTACTGCTTCTTTTCTTAAAGATGTTTTAGCAAACCGTTATTTCTTACAGGGAGAGGATGGAAAATCTTTCCTGATGAGTAATAAACTTTCGGATCTTCAATATAATCCTAATTCAAGCCTGGTAAAAAGCGTAGAGGATTTTTACAGAAAAACAAATAAGAATCAATTTGAACAGCAGATCATCGCCAAAAATATGGATGATGTAGGAAACATTGAAGCTTTTTTCAGTGTGATCTATGGAGACCGCGCTATGAGAACTGCTGATTTTGAAAAGGCAAAATCCTATTATCAAAAAGCTCAGGACTTTGTCGGAATTCCTAGAATTAATTATGACTGGGTGTCAAGTGAGCAGCCTAAAGTTCCTCATCAATATAAAGAGGGAGAATACAATGGATTCAGGAATATTCCCAGCTATGTCTTCGGTCATAATGTTTGGGAGAGCTTTGGAAGTGATGATGCTACAAGCATGGAAGATGAGGATTATGCTCAATTTCCTTTCATCAAGACGATGATGAATAAACTTGAATTGGCAGAGGCAGCTATTCAGCTTAAAAAGATAGGAAGTGGAAATGATGAAAAGGCAGCTAGAGCAAGCCAGCTGATTGGGAATTTATTATACAATACTTCTATTCTTGGTTATTACAGACAGCTGTTTGTAATGGATGTTGATAACAGCAATGGAGGCAAGTATGATTTCTGGAACACAGATAAGAAAACGCCTTATCAGTATTATTACAAAAACTTCCTTTACAAATCTTATATGGAGCCTGATAATTTTGATTTGGCAATTGGCTATTATAAAAAAGCTTTAGATCTTTCAACAAACAAAGAGGTAAAAGCGAGAATATTATTCCAGATGGCGAGCGCTGAACAAGGGAAATACTATCAGTATGAAGCAAAAAATCCTTCTAAGATCAGCTATTCAGATCCGAAGTATTCAGAGAAAAGTGATGCTTATCAAAAAGAATTGGATTATACTAAAAATCAAAAATTCCGTACTTATTTTGCATTGCTGAAAACTCAATATGCCAATACCGAGGCAGCAAAAAGTCTTATGGGAAGCTGCTCTTATTTTAACTATTTCATGAAATAGCAACAAAAGCTTTCAGCTTAAGGATAAAAAAAAGGAATCGTTATGATTCCTTTTTTTGTTTTTCCAGCCATTCATCATGTTTCTTTTTAAAGAGATCATGTTTGTAATTCTGATTTCTTTTAGCAGCATCGATCGAATGAGAAGTATGAATGTCTACATCATCTTCAGCAAAGTCCGCCAATTTTTCATAATAAATATGCAGCTGATCCAATTCTTTTTCAGATAGATCTTCTATGTCTACAATTCGGTTACTTGCTTTTTCATGAGCGGCAATCAATTCATTGAGCTTAATTTGTATTGCCTTGGAATCTTTATTCTGAGCCTTCTGAATAAGAAATACCATTAAGAAAGTAATAATCGTAGTTCCGGTATTGATAACTAATTGCCATGTTTCAGAATAGTGGAATACGGGTCCCGAAAGAGCCCAAATAACAACAATAGCTGTCGCTCCAATGAAAGCATATGAGCTTCCTGTAAACTTTGTTGCCCAATCTGAAAACTTTTCAAAAAAATTATTATTCTTATGACTCATTGTGCTTATTATTTTAAAGAATAAATGTATTAAATAATATTGTTCTTTAAGCAAATAAAAACACAAAGAATCTGACCAGTTTTACTCTTTAAACTTATGTTCTGCTTTATTAAAACTTATAGTTTACCTGCACAGCAAAATTTCTAGGTTGAATCTGATCAATGTAGCCCCCTCTGAAATATGAATTGTAGCCTACAGTATCAAAAATATTATTAAAGAACACTCTTAACCCAAGTCCCTTTTTGAAAGCATATCCAACCTGTGCATCTACCGTTGTATATTGAGGCATATTAAAAGGCTTTTCTCCAAGCTGTGTTCCGTTAACATGACCATTAGCTGCATTGGAATACTTTTGTTTATAATCATCAACAGGTCTTGTTCCTACATAATAAACTCCGGCTCCAACATCAAGACCTTCTAGAGCACCTGTATTAAATTTATAATTTAGCCACGCATTTGCTGAATTTTTGGGTGTATTAATTGGGGCAGAACCATTAACAAAAGAAGGACTGTCTTTGTATTGAGCATCTACATAAGCCCATCCGGTCATAACCTGAAGATTAGGAAGGATTTTTCCAATCAACTCCACTTCTATTCCTTTTCTTTTTAATTCACCTGCAAGAGCATAAGTTCCCGTACTATTTCCACCAGTTAATACTTCATATGATAGATTATCAGTATTAATATTAAACAATGTTACATTAAATCTTAATCTTTCATTAAGCCAATCCGATTTTATCCCAGCTTCCCATTGTTTGGTAGTAGAAGCTCCAACAGTTCCTCCTCCCAATAATACATTATTAGCGCTTCTTAAAGAAGTAGTACTTGTATAAGAACCAAAAATATTCATGTTCTCAATCGGTGAAATCATAAGCCCTAATGATGGATTCCATGCATAACTAGGATCTTTCTCTGAACCATTTAATCTGCTGTATCGAATTCCTAAATGTGCTTTGATGTATTTATTAAAAGTGATAACATCCTGAGCCATTAATCCCATTGTCGGAGTCACTGTGTTGATGATAGGATCTTTATCTATTAAAGCAAAATTGCCTGCATTGATTGCAGAAGGAAGGATGTTATTGATGTCATTAAGAACATTGATCTGATCAACATATTTTCCTTTATATGATGTTGTTGTAACATTAGATTCTTTCCAATCAAAACCAACCTGGAAGGTATGTTTCATAAATCCAGTCATTACATCTGCTCCGATAAAATCAAATTGGAAAACTCTGTTCAAGTCTTCACGCTCAGATTTTGTCAAACTTCTATCCCTTATTTCGTTTGGATTCTTTGGATTAATAGGAGCTAAAGCTGCTCCTACAATATCAGATTGATAAGAAGAACTCATAAATGCAGCTCTTATTTTCAATTTATCAGTCAATTTTCTTGTTGCTGTGGTGGAAAAGTTGAAGGTTTCCATCTTTGCATTATCCGTAGAAAAACCAAGAAACTTTCGACCTGGCATTCTATATATAGCTTCAACATCGCCTTTTGCCAGATTTACAGTCCCTCTGTCCGGTGTAGTATTGTTGTGCATGTAATCCATTTCTACCACCACTTCAGTTTTGTCATCAGGGCGAATAGCAATTGATGGATTTACGTAGATACGATCTGTATGAATGAATCTTCTAAAACTATTATTATCCTGATAAGCCGCATTCAGTCGTACTGCAATTTTTCCCTGCGAATCCAATACTCTTTGAAAATCTATTGTTGGTCTATAAAAGTCCCAACTTCCATATCTGAATCCAACATTGGTCTGGTCAATAAATTTCGGAACTTTAGTTACTACATTAATCACTCCTCCTGCTGAACCCAATCCATCTCCAATACCCTGTGTAACTGCAGCAGACCCTTTAATTACCTGAATACTTTCAACTCCCTGCATATCTGTTAACATCGCACCAGTACGGAAATCAGAATCCATCTGTACTCCATTCTTCAAAACAGGAACACCTCGGTATCCTCTGATAGACATACTTTCTCTTGTTCCTCCATAGCTACCAAATTGGGTAACACCTGGAATATTCTTAGCAACATCTGTAACTGTAAGCCCTCCAAGATCCTCAATTACTTTATAAGAAATTACCGAAATACTTTGAATCTGATCTCTGGTTTTAAGAGGCAATCTTGTAATTACTTCTAACCCTTCAGGCTGCTTTTTTCTTTCTCCAAATAGCTCAACTTCCTCAATTGCCTTTTCTCTTTTTAGCGTATCACTTACTTTTTGAGCACTGGTAAAACCAATCCCTAATACTGCTAATGAAATAGATACTGTTTTCTTCATAATCATTTTTTGCAAAAATATTATTTTTAATGATTCTAAATAAATAATGCAAAATGATATATCTCATTGAGAAGAATTGTCATTTGTAAGATCTTAATATATCACAGTGATTACCTTAAAGAGTCATAACCATAACCTCTTATATCTATTGACAAAAAAAAGAAGTACCCAATCAGTTACTTCTTTCAAATATTTAGTTTTAGGATAATATTAATACTTTATCGCCCTGTCAAGATCAATAGGATTATTACTTTTTTTAAGATACTCCTGTACTTTTGTAGTAAGATCCTTAAATTGATCTATATGAGTAATTTTAGTACCCATTACATTCATTTCACCACCTGAATTTTCCTTAAAATTCTTTCTCATTTCTTTTAGTGGATCATTATACATTTCCAGTCTCTTTCGTTGTCTAACTTTCTCAGAAATTTCCAGTGGTTTTCGTCCATAAAAAGTCTCGATAAAACCAACAGTATTATATGTTTCTTTAAGATTTTTGCTCTGAATCAGCGTAAATATAAAGTTGGATCCTGAATCTTGCAATTGAAAGATCATACCAGGTAAACCATAAAATTTATATGGCCCTTCTGATATATTGATATCTTTCGTAAACCATGCGGTCCAAAATCTTCCTCCAAAATGAGTTGTCGCTTTTTGTAATGTATACTCACCCACTTTCTTAGTTTCGTTGCTTAGATTCCATTTCATTTGATCATCTGTAGGATAGCTGTACATATCTTCACCTATCAATTCATAGTTTTGGTTCTTAAAAGAGTTTCTTTGTCTCTTAATAGATTCAAATCTTCCGCCATACATGTATTCATAATTACCATTGACACGATTAATAGAATCTGCTTTAAGATAGTCATATTCATAGAACTTCACATCTTTGGGATTGACATCCAATACAAGGTTAATTTTATCCAGATGATTGTTTGCTGAATCACTCTTATATTGTAACTCATAAATAAAACGATGAGTCTGTGCCTGAGCAGCCAACCCTACGAATACAAGAATTAAAAATATATTTTTCATAGTAATTTTTTCACAAATATACATAATATAAAGAACCATGCAATACCAAATACTTAATTTTAAATATTAATATGCATAATACACTAAAATCTGTTAATAAAAAAATCCGTCCCTTTGCAGGAACGGATTTTTATATAATCTCGGCTTAGTGCTCGTTATCACACTTTGATTTCAACATCTACACCGCTTGGTAACTCTAATTTCATTAGAGCATCCACAGTTTTAGAAGAAGAAGAATAGATATCCATTAGTCTCTTGTGAGCTGAAAGTTGGAACTGTTCTCTAGCTTTCTTATTTACGTGTGGAGATCTCAATACAGTGAAGATTCTCTTATTAGTTGGCAATGGAATTGGTCCGTTTACAACAGCACCAGTAGCCTTTACCGTTTTTACGATTTTCTCAGCAGACTTGTCTACCAAGTTGTAATCGTAAGATTTTAGTTTTATTCTGATTCTTTGTGACATTTCTTTAATTTAAAAATTAACCTTTTGCTTTAGCAATGATTTCTTCAGCAACGTTTTGTGGAGTTGGTAAATATTTCTCTAATTCCATAGAAGAAGTAGCTCTTCCTGATGAAAGTGTTCTTAGAGTCGTTACATATCCAAACATTTCAGAAAGTGGAACAGAACCTTTGATTACAACAGCACCGTTTTTCTCTTCCTGACCACTGATCGTACCTCTTCTCTTGTTAAGGTCACCAATGATGTTACCCATATATTCTTCCGGAGTTACAACTTCCAGTTTCATAATAGGCTCCATAATTACTGGTTTAGCAGCTTTACCAGCTTCCTTAAATCCTAATTTAGCAGCTAATTCGAAAGAAAGAGCATCAGAATCCACCGCGTGGAAAGATCCATCTTTAAGAGTAACTTTAATACCTTCAACTTCGAAACCAGCCAATGGACCGTTCTTCATTGCAGCTTTAAATCCTTTTTCAATTGCAGGAACGAATTCTCTAGGAACGTTACCACCTTTGATCTCATTGATGAATTCTAAACCAACTTTACCTTCGTCAGCAGGTCCTAGTTCAAATACAATATCAGCAAATTTACCTTTACCACCTGATTGTTTTTTGTAAACTTCTCTGTGGCTAGCAACTTTTGTTAAGTTTTCTTTGTACTCTACCTGAGGTTGTCCTTGGTTTACTTCAACTTTGAACTCTCTCTTCATACGGTCAACAATGATATCCAAGTGAAGCTCACCCATACCAGAGATAATCGTTTGTCCAGAAGCTTCGTCAGTTCTTACAGTAAACGTTGGATCTTCTTCAGCCAATTTAGCTAAAGCGTTACCCATTTTATCCTGGTCAGCTTTAGTTTTAGGCTCAACAGCGATACCAATTACCGGATCAGGGAAAACCATCGATTCAAGAACGATTGGGTTTTTCTCGTCACACATCGTATCACCAGTTTTGATAGACTTGAATCCTACCGCAGCACCAATATCACCAGCTTCAATATATTCTACCGGGTTTTGCTTGTTAGCGTGCATCTGATAGATTCTAGAGATTCTTTCTTTATCACCTGAACGAGTGTTCAAGATATAAGAACCAGCATCTAGTCTTCCAGAGTATGCTCTGAAGAATGCTAATCTTCCCACGAATGGGTCAGTAGCAATCTTAAATGCTAGAGCAGAGAAAGGCTCATCTACAGATGGCTTTCTTGTAATTTCAGCGTCTGTTCTTGGATCAGTACCTTTGATATCATCTTTATCCAATGGAGAAGGCAAGTATTTACATACTGCATCCAACATAAATTGTACTCCTTTGTTCTTGAATGAAGAACCACAAGTCATTGGGATAATTGATAAATCGATAGTAGCTTTTCTAAGCGCTTCGTTAATTTCGTCTTCAGAGATTGAATCTGGATCTTCGAAGAATTTCTCCATCAAAGTCTCATCGTAGTCAGCAACAGCTTCTACTAATTTCTCTCTATATTCAAGAACTTCAGCCTTCATGTCTTCAGGAATTGGCACTACTTCGAAAGTAGCTCCTTGTCCTGCTTCATCCCAGATGATAGCTCTGTTTTTAATTAAGTCTACAACACCTTTGAAATCTTCTTCAGCACCGATTGGTAAAACGATTGGAACTGCATTAGATCCTAACATCGTCTTAACCTGGTTTACCACGTTAAGGAAGTCAGCACCTTGTCTGTCCATTTTGTTTACGAATCCCATTCTTGCAACTTTGTAGTTGTCAGCAAGTCTCCAGTTTGTTTCAGACTGAGGCTCTACACCATCTACTGCAGAGAATAAGAATACCAATCCATCTAATACTCTTAAAGATCTGTTTACTTCTACAGTGAAGTCAACGTGTCCCGGTGTATCGATGATGTTGAAGTGGTAAGGTTTAGTTTCTGGTAAAGCTTTTCCTTGGTCAGTTGGGAAGTTCCAGTTACAAGTAGTAGCTGCAGAAGTAATAGTAATACCTCTTTCTGCTTCCTGCTCCATCCAGTCCATTGTAGAAGCTCCATCGTGAACCTCTCCAATTTTGTGGTTTACACCAGTATAGAATAAAATCCTTTCCGTAGTAGTAGTTTTACCAGCATCAATGTGAGCGGCAATACCAATATTTCTTGTAAATTTAAGATCTCTACTCATTTCAAATTAGAATTTAAAGTGTGAGAAAGCTTTGTTAGCTTCTGCCATTTTATGAGTATCACTTTTCTTTTTGTAAGCAGCACCTTCTTCTCTAGAAGCAGCAACAACTTCATTAGCTAATTTCAAAGCCATTGACTTATCATTTCTAGCTTTTGAATATTTGATTAACCATTTCATTGCCATAGAAATTTTTCTATCAGCTCTGATTGGCATAGGAATCTGGAAGTTAGCTCCACCTACTCTTCTAGAACGTACTTCTACGTGAGGCATTACATTTGTAAGTGCATCTTTCCAGATTTCAAGGGCAGTCTTCTCAGTTTCTCCTTTTTTATTTTCTACGATATCTAATGCATCATAGAAAATTTTGAATGCGATAGACTTTTTACCGTCTAGCATTAGGTTATTTACAAATCTAGTTACCAATTGATCATTAAACTTTGGATCTGGTAACAACGGTCTTTTTTTCGCTTTTGTCTTTCTCATTGTTTTTGTACCTTATTTAATGATTATTTTTTCTTTCCTTTTGCTGGTGCAGCAGCTGCCTGACCTGGTTTAGGTCTCTTAGCTCCGTACTTCGATCTTCTCTGTGTTCTTCCATTAACACCAGCGGTGTCTAATGCACCTCTTACGATATGGTAACGTACTCCCGGTAGGTCTTTCACCCTTCCGCCTCTCACCAATACTATCGAGTGCTCTTGAAGATTATGTCCTTCGCCCGGGATGTAGGCGTTAACTTCTTTACCGTTAGAAAGTCTTACCCTTGCTACTTTTCTAAGTGCAGAGTTAGGTTTCTTAGGAGTGGTAGTATATACTCTCGTACATACACCTCGTCTTTGTGGACAAGAATCAAGGGCAGCCGATTTGCTCTTCTTGGCAAGCGTGGCTCTTCCTTTTCTTACTAATTGTTGAATAGTAGGCATTTAATTGCTTTTTATTTTAAGCTGCAAAAATAGCAATTATTTTTTAATTGACAAGCAGCTATATGCAAATAATTATTTTTATTAAAAATTAATTAACAGACAGTTACGATTAATCAACGATTTTTACCTCAACATTTTTATTCCACTTAAAATTTCGGATATTTCTTTTTAGAGATTCCAGATTGGCGGTGTCTATAGAATATACAGATACTTCTTCTCTCGCTACAGTAACTCTATTTTTAATCGTAAGCGTTGCTGCCTTTTTCCAGTTTTCCGGAACATAGCCTTGCAGCCAGATATCATAAACTATTGCAAGTTCATATTTATTTTCAGAACCATATTTGGTGAGAAAGTCTTTAAATTTATCATCAAAAAGCTTTTTATTTTCATTAAAAGGTATCATCTCTGTGGATGCCAGTCCTGCAATATCTAATAAATGAATATCTGTATAATAAGTAATTGCCCCAATATCATTTGCCACTACTTTGGAACTGTTATAATAAGTATGTAAAAAATGAGCAGATTGTATTTGTTGTTCGTAAATGTTTTTCCCTCCATTCTCTAACATTCGATGCGCCATCCAGCCTTTGTAGAAAAAAAGAACAATGTTCATCACAATTAATAAGGTAATCAGCTTTTCTTTTTTTAAATAATTCTTGAAGCCGAAAAACACACCTTTAATTTTTGGAATAAGCACCATAGAAAATCCTGTAAGGAGATATGCTTCATAACGGAACAATCCTTTCAGATCTGCGAACATTGTATGACATATCATTAATAAGGACAAGACGATGAGGAAAAAATTATTATCAATAGATTCTTTAATCGTCTTGGTCCTCAAATCTCTATAAAGAAAAACGGCGCATAGCAAAACAGGAAAAACACCTACTTTATAAAAGCTTATATTGAATATAAAATTATCAACCATGATAATTTTGAGCTGTGATAGGAAATTAGAATCTAAACCTAATTTCGTTCCTTTTACGACTACAGAATTAGGAAAAAAATAACCGTCCTGTTGATAATTAAAATAACAGAACAGCAAAATAGGAAGAAAACCTAAAATCAATATTCCGGCTGCTTCTTTCCATTTTTTAATTAACATCAAAACAAAAGCAAGAATTACAAAATAAAACATGCTCTCAAAACGAACCAGTCCCATTAATAGAATTGAAACATAAAATCCTAAAATTGCATATTTATTTTTATCCCAATGATAAAAGCAGAAAATGTTGACCACAAAAAGAAATACCTGGAGTGTATGCTCCATACCCGATAACATCTGCAAGTGCAAAACAGCAAAAAATAAAGTAAACACAACCGCAAAAGTTGTCTTCTTTATATTATTAAATACCTCAGCATAATATATAGACAGGAAATAAATGATTCCCACACTGAAAACTATATTAAAGTACAGTGGAATCTGATCGTTATTTCCAAAAACCGTAATTAAAGAGCTTATAATAAGGGTAAATAACGGTGAAGATGAAGTCGAGGAAAACTGATACTTTGTAATTCCCCAGATATCATGCAAAGCAAAATTCTTTGCCATTGCAAGATGGATATAAGCATCATCAATGGGATATATATAATGATTATCTGTTTTTGCAACCGAACCTATATAATACAAAAGGGATACAATAAAAAACAGAACAAGAGATAAAAAAAAACTCTGTAAACCAATATTTCTGGATGAGGGCATTTTATGATAAATTATAAGAATACCAAAGATAAGTATCATCAATCAGGAACCTACTATTTCGGCATAATATTTACTGCATTTATAGCATAAAAAAGTAAACGTATGAAAAATGCAAGCATTATCGGTCTGAAGGAAGCCGATTGTAAAAACATTTCAGAGAAGTTAAACATACTTCTTGCTAATTATTCAGTTTTTTATCAAAACACAAGAGGTTCCCACTGGAACATTAAAGGTGACCAATTTTTCACATTGCATCCCAAATTTGAAGAATTATACAATAGCCTTGTTCTAAAGATTGATGAGATCGCGGAAAGAATCCTTACACTGGGAGCAACACCTGCACATAATTATTCAGACTATTTAAAAGTTTCAAGTATAAAGGAAAGTAAAGAAGTAACTGACGGAACAAAGAGTGTAGAAAATATTCTAAGTTCTTTCAAGGTAGTTCTTGACTTACAAAGAGAGCTTTTAGATATTACCGATAAGGCAGGTGATGAAGGAACAAATTCTCAAATGAGCGACTATATCACTGAACAGGAAAAAGAGGTTTGGATGTACAACTCTTATCTTGGTAAATAACCAGATAAAGATCATCGATATATTTTAAAAAAATCGTCTTACATTTAGACGATTTTTATTTTTAATTATTAAATTTGCGTTAAAATTACACAATATGCACGATGTACGATTGAATTCTATTCTAGATAATGATTTTTATAAAATAACCATGCAGAATGCGGTGGTAAAATTATTTCCAAGCTCCATTGTAAAATATGAATTTATCAATAGAGGAAAACATCTTTTCCCTGAAGGTTTTGACGTTGCTTTGAGAGAGGCCGTTTCTAAAATGGCAGAACTCAAACTTACCAAAGATGAAAAAAAATTCATGGCAAAAACCTGCCCTTATATAGACCTACCCTATCTTGATTTTCTTGAAGGATATCATTATGATCCATCAGAAGTAAAAATCGTTCAGACCGGTAATGAGCTTTCTGTTACAGTTGAAGGATTGTGGTACAGAACCATTCTCTGGGAAGTTCCGTTATTGGCATTGATCAGCGAATTGCATTATGAGATGAACCATATGGAAAGGGATTCTAATGAGGTGGTTATGAACAGGACGCTTGAAAAAGCTGATTCCTTAAATAAGCTGGGTGTTACTTTTGCAGAGTTTGGGACCAGAAGAAGACATTCCTATAAAGTTCAGAATCTGGTAATGGAAGCATTGACCCAGAAAAAAGATTCTACGTTTGCGGGAAGCTCGAATGTGCATTTCGCCATGAAATTTGGTGTAAAGCCTATTGGAACTCATGCCCATGAATGGTTTATGTTTCACGGAGCTGAATATGGTTTTAAAATGGCCAATGAATTAGCCCTTGAACATTGGGTAGATGTATACAGAGGAGATTTGGGAGTTGCCCTTTCTGACACTTACACAACAGATGTATTCTTCCAACAGTTTGATAAAAAGTTTGCAAAACTTTTCGATGGAGTTCGTCACGACAGTGGAGATGCCTTGGAATTTGCTGATAAAACGATTGCACATTACAAAAACAATGGGATCAATCCTTTATTTAAGTATATTATTTTCTCTGATGCTTTAAATCTTGAAAAAGTAGAAGAAATCACAAAATATTGCAAAGGAAAAATAGGTGTTTCATTTGGTATAGGAACCAATCTTACCAATGATGTAGGATTAAAACCAATGAATATTGTCATGAAATTAATCGGAGTACAAGCTCCCAATAAAGAATGGATCCCTACCGTAAAACTATCCGACGAACATGGAAAATACACTGGTGATCCAAAGATGATTGAACTAGCAAAAGAATTTCTTAGAATAAAAGATTAAGTAGACGCTAGATATCAGATGTCAGATTTCAGATGCCAGACTTATAACCAAATAAACTACTATATCATGAAATTAAAAATTTATTTATCTCTTAGTCTCTTGATGGCAACTTTATCTTTCGCTCAAGAGAAAAAAGCAGCTAAACCAAAATTCAATCAGGAATTGGCAACCTCATTAGGAGCAGATCAATATGGAATGAAAGCTTACACTATCGTTATGCTTACAACGGGATCTGCAAAGATTGAAGATAAGGCTAAGGTGGGAGAATTGATGAAAGGACACATGACCAATATCGGTAAATTGGCAGATGAGGGCAAGATCATAGTAGCCGGACCTTTTTTAGAAAAAAATAAAGAAACATATCGTGGTATGTTTATTTTCAATACAAAGTCTAAAGAGGAAGCTGAGCAATGGGTAAAAACAGATCCTGCAGTACAAGCCGGGGTTTTTGGTTATGAAATATTCCCTTGGTATGGTTCAGCAGCATTGCCTTTATATTTAAAACATCACGAAGAGATTACAAAGGAAAATCCATAAAATGGGCTTTTATACCAAATTCTCAGAGGCAGATCTGATAGAATCTTATACAAATCAAATTGATTATCAAGGTAAAGCCAGCAAAGAAATTTTAGAAGAAATTCTAAGAAGAGGATCTCTTGAAGAGTTTCATGCCAAAATTAAAATCAACAATCTTGTATTGAATGAAGTAAATAGGATTATAAGAGAAGTTCATCACCATTATATGAACAAGGCATCAATGCAGGAATGTTTATCCTTGGTAAAATCTGATCTGTTGCGTCAAGAAAGTATACAGCTTATTGTAGAAAAGAAATACAATCAGATTCATCAAAATGTAGAGAATTTAAAATTAGATTCTAAAACATGGATAAATAGTTTTGCAGGAGCTTTTATTGCTTCTATTATTAGCACGATCCTTATCCTAGTTGTTCTGTATAAGTTTATCTTTTTATCCGTTTTTGCTTTTGGCCTGTTAATCCCTCTTTATATAATTAATTATTGGATAATAAGGTGGATCACCGGAAAAACAAGAGACAATCTGGCTGTATTTATTGCATCATTTGTTGCAACTTTGCTTAACTGCTTTTATTTCATATTATTTATTCCTAGTTAAAATATTAGCTATATCTTCACTAATAACAAAATAACAACCATGAAAAGAATACTATTCGTTTTGATATTTTTAGTATCTGCAAAATCACTCTTTGGACAAAATACTCCAAAAGAATATACTGAGAAAGTAAAAAAGGCTGAAGCATTTTATGATGCTAAGGACTTTAAAAGCTCGGCAAATAATTATTCTGAAGCATTTAAATCTAATGGCTGGAAAGCTTCACTTAATGATCGATATAATGCTGCATGCTCATGGGCAATGGCCTCTGTGCCGGATAGTGCATTTTCACAACTTGACAAGGTTGCTGTAAAATTCATTAATTATAACCATATAACAACCGATACAGACCTTAGCTCTTTGCATACTGATAAGCGATGGAAGCCTTTAGTCGAAAAGATCAAACAAAATCAGGAAAAAGCAGAAGCTAGTTTGAATAAACCCTTAGTAACAAAGCTTAGCAATATTAATGAAGAAGACCAAAAATACAGACAACAAATCGAGGGTATTGAAAAAAAATACGGAGCTGATTCGAAGGAAATGCAAGAGCATTGGAAAACTATAGCTAAAAAAGATTCTGTAAATTTAATAGAAGTAAAAGCTATTCTTGATAAATATGGTTGGTTAGGCCCTGATGTTGTCGGTGCCCAAGGGAGCATTACCCTATTTCTTGTTATCCAACATGCTGATTTGGCAACACAGGAGAAATATTTACCCATGATGAGAGAAGCTGTAAAAAATGGTAAAGCCCAAAGCAGTAGTCTGGCTCTTTTAGAAGACAGAGTCGCTTTAAGACAAGGTAAAAAGCAAATCTATGGAAGTCAGATTGGTCGTGATCCCGAAACGCAACTCTATTTTGTGTCTCCTTTAGAAGATCCGGACAATGTTGATAAAAGGCGAGCAGAAGTTGGACTTCCTCCATTAGCAGAATACGTAAAAAACTGGCAAATCAAATGGGATGTTGAACAATACAAAAAAGATCTGCCTAAGCTGGAGAATAAATCAAAACGGAAATAACGCCTGAAGCTTTATGAGAAATAAGGTGTTTAAAGGTATATTGGCTTTTTTACTCATTTGATTCTTCATTCCACTTCGCTCCATTCTGAATGACAAATAATATGGTTTATTTTAATATTTGTACTAATTAATTCAAAAAGTATAGAATAATTTAGTATTTTAGTTCATCGTTTACAACCATACTTATTTAATTATAAGAAAGTTACAAACCAAACTAATTACTAACAAAAAAAATTAAACCATGAAAAAAATGAATGTATCAAAACTTTCAAGAACAAAATTGAAAGATGTATTTGGAGGAACATTGTATCCGGCCCAGTGTCCAGGAGGATGTCCTGGTGAGGCCTTGATCAGATGTCCTGACGGTTCTACCACGATGACTAATTTTATATGTATGGGTGGAAGATGTGAACCGGCCGCAATGTGTAAGCCAATAGTTCTTGAGCCGTTCCCGGATCCGGTTATTCTTACTCCATAATCTGACCAACGACAATATATAAAGTGAGCTTTCCGGCTCACTTTTTTTATCTATAAATCAAAAAAATGCCGGAATCCTCACATTCCGGCAAACAAAACAAACATATAAAATTGAAAGAATTATGATGTTGCTTTATATTTTTTCTGATAAGCGTAGTAGAAGATAATGGGTAATACTGTAAAAGATAATATCATACAAATAATCAATCCACCTACGATCATAATGGCTAAAGGTTTTTGAATTTCAGAACCCATTCCATTGGATATTGCTGCAGGAAAAAGCCCCATTGATCCCATTAAAGCGATCATTACTACCGGACGAATTCTGCTTTTAACTCCTTGTGCAATTGCTTCTTTAAGAGACATCTTATTCTGGAGGTTTTCTTTCATGACTCCGATGAGCACAATCCCATCAATGGTTGCCACACCAAAAAGGATAATAAATCCAATTCCCGCGGAGATTCCAAAAATAGTTCCCGTGAACCACAGCGACAGAAACCCACCAATAAAAGCAAATGCTAATGTTACCGAAGAGATGAGTGTGTCTTTTATATTTCCAAAATTAAAATACAATAACATCAGGATAAGTACCAACGAGATCGGAACCACCATTGCCAATTGCTTAGCCGCCCTTTCTTTACTTTCAAATTCTCCCGCCCAGGTCATTTTATGATTTTTAGGAATGTTTACTTCTTTTTCAACCTTGGCTTTGGCATCTTTAATGGTACTTCCCAGATCCCTTCCTTCTATATTAAATCCAACACCAATATATCGGCTATTTCCTTCCCGGTAAATAAATGAGGGGCCTGTATGATAATCAATTGTTGCAATTTCCTTCAATGGTACTTTCTTATTATCCTGGGTCGGAATCAGGATATTTCCGATCTTTTCCGGATTATCACGATATTGTTTTTCAAATCTTAGCATTACATCAAACATCCTTTCTTCCTCGTAGAATTTTGTTGCAGCCTGTCCTCCAATCGTCATTTCAATAACCGCTTGTGCATCGGCAGTAGAAACACCGTATTTTGCCATTTTTGAATCATGCAATTGAATTCTTAACTCTGGTAAACCGATATTTTTAAAAACATTCACATCAGAAATTCCTGGAACCGTTCTTATAGATTTAGCCACCTGATTGGCATAATTTTCAAGCTGAAAAAGATCATTTCCAAAAATCTTAATCACTAAGGGTGCTTTCACCCCTGCTACATATTCTTCCACATTATCCTGAATAGGCTGGCTGAAACCAAAATTAATACCTGGATATTTCTCCAAAGAAACTCTCATTTCCTCCAAAAGTTCTTCTTTTGAAATCTTCTTTTTCCACTCGCTTTCAGGTTTCAGCTGAATATTAAATTCAATATTGAAAAATCCTGTAGGATCTGTTCCATCATTCGGGCGACCTGTTTGTGTCATTACGAAAGCTACTTCATCATATTTAGCTAAAATATTTTTCATTTCTTTTGTCAGCCTTACCGATTCATCCAGATTGACACTGTTTGGAAGGGTTGCCCGAACATAGATAGCACCTTCATTTAATTTAGGTAAAAACTCGGATCCATAGTTTGAAAACCTCCATCCGCAAATTACTAACAACACACCGAAACCAATGATAAACCCTTTTTTGTATCGTGCACTTATTTCGTACAGCTTATAAATATTAACTCTGAAGAATCTGGAAATAAAATTCTCTTTCTCTTCTATATTTTTTGTCAGCAAAAGTTTACACATTGCCGGCACATAAGTTAAACTCAATATCAAAGAACCCAGTAAAGCATAACCTAGTGTAAATGCCAGTGGGGAGAACATTTTCCCTTCTACTTTCTGGAAAGAGAAAATAGGCATCAACGCAACGATAAGAATCAACAAGGCAAAGAAAATATAGCTGGCTACGCTACCTGCACTTTTCTTAATGATCCCCAGTTTAGACATTTTATTAAATCGCCTCAGTCCTACTTTGTTTGCTTTTTGCTCGAGGGCTACAAAAACATGTTCCACGATCACAAGGGTTCCTTCGAGGAGCAATCCAAAATCAAGAGCCCCCATCGAAATAAGGTTGGCTGGTAATCCCTGAATCCTAAGCATAATAATCGCAAATAAAAATGCTAAAGGAATCACTGAGGCTACAATAAAGGTGGTTCTCCAGTTGTACAAAAAGATAAATACAATGATGGAGACTAATACAACTCCTTCAACTAAGTTTTTAGATACAGTATGAACGGTTGTATTTACAAGTTCTGTACGATCAATGATGGGAACAATTTTAACATCCCCAGGCAATTCTCCTCCATTAAGTTCTGCAATCCTTTCTTTTAATCTTCCAATTACCTCACTTGGATTTTGCCCACGAAGCATTATGACAATTCCTTCTACAACATCATCTTCTTTATTATAACCTACTTGTCCCAATCGAGGTTTCGCAGAAACTTTTACTTCAGCAACATGCTTTACTAAAATAGGGGTAGAACCTTTGACCTCGATCTTGATGTTTTCAATATCTTCTTTGCTTTCCAAAAGTCCAATTCCCCGGACCACATATGCCTGATCTCCTTTTGAGACGACATCACCGCCGACATTGATATTGCTTTTGGAAACGGCCTCATATACATCTAAAGGAGACAGATCATAATTCTGTAATTCTGTAGGATTAATTTTGATTTCATAAGTCTTTTCTTCTCCTCCAAAACTTACTACGTCAGCAACTCCGGGAACGGCAAGAAGTTCTCTTTCGATTACCCAATCCTGAATAGAAGTAATCTCTTTGATGGGTAATTTACTTTTTATAATATACCGATAAATTTCACCCGTTGCACCAGAAGGAGGTTCGATACTGTAATCTGCTCCATCAGGAAGTTTAACATTTCCTAATCTGTTGGAAGCATATTGCTGTGCATAAAAATCATCTACATGATCATCAAAAATAACGGTAACTACAGATAACCCAAACAAGGAAATGGACCGAACCGAGGTTTTATTCGGGATGGTATTCATTTCTTTGGAAATCGGTAAGGTTACAAACTTTTCTATTTCTTCGGCGCTTCGGCCTGGCCATTGAGTAATCACTCTAACTCTGGTATTGGTAACATCCGGAAAGGCTTCAATAGGCGTGCGCATGTAAGAATAAATTCCTCCGGCAAGTAAAAGGAAAGTTCCCAAAAGCACGATCAGGGAGTTTTTTAACGAGAAAGAAACAATATTCTGTACAAATTTTCGCATTACTTAGTAGAATTATTGGATTGATTTTTCATGTTTTCGTAGATGAGTAATCCATTGGAAGCGACTACACTTTCCCCTTGTTTCAAATCTCCTTCTACATAGATATACTGACTGTTGGAAGCAATTTCTGTAACTGCTCTTATCTCCATATCACAATCTTTTTTATACACGACTACATAACTTTGATTATTATCAAAAATCAGAGCTTTAGCTGGAATGGCCAATCCGGTCTTATTTTGCGCATTGATTGGTAAAACGATATCCGCAGACATTCCGGGTCTTAATTTCATGTTATGATTGTCCATGATGATTTTAGCTTTCAATACTCTTTCGTTTTCATTAAAAATCTGAGAGATAACATTTACTTTACCGGCAAAACTATCATCAGGATACGCCAGTGTCTTTACAACTACAGGTTGATTAACATAAACATGCCTCATATTAGTTGCATAGACATTAGCCATTACCCAGACTTTATCAAGATTGGAAATTGTGAATAACTGCTCTCCTCCAGCCGTAACAGGCATTCCTGTTGAAATATTTTTAGCGATCACATAACCTTCTGCAGGAGCTTTGACCTGTATATTACTACTGCCAGCAGAATAGAGTTGCATATTCTTTCTTGTTTTAGAAATATTAGACTGTATGATCTGAACTTCAGATCTGGCTTCCTGCAAGTCTTTTTGTGATGCAATATCATCTTTATACATGGCCTCTACGGAGGATAGTTTTCTTTTGGCTACAGCCAATTGTGCCTGCAAGGTTTGGGTATCGTCCTGCATCTCATTTAATGAGACACTTTTTATCGTTGCTAACACTTGCCCTTTCTTTACATAATCTCCTAAAGAAAAGTAGGTTTCTGTAACTACCCCGTCCACAAGACTTACAAAAGGGACTGTTTTATCAGAATTACTTTCCACTTCTCCTGTAAGGGTAATGCTCTCTTCTACAGAGCGCATTTCTACTTTAGCAAGCTTAAGATCTTTTTTTAATTCTTTACTGATACAATAATTTTGAGGCTCAGCATCCTTGGTGTTTTTGTTCTCAGTACAAGATGCCAACACAACAATTACTGAGAAATACATTGCTATTTTATATTTTGTAGTATTCATTTTCATAATTACAGATCTTGCCCCACAACATATTGCAGGTTTTCATAATATTGATTAAGTTCCTTTTTGGTATCAAGTATGATCATTTTGTTTCCTATATAAGTATCAAGGAAATCCATATATTCCAGCATGCTGATGTTTCTGAGTCTGAAATTCTTTTCATGACTTGTCAATAAACCATCTAAAGTCGTTTCATAAGAATCATCCAGTTCCTGAGAGATTTTCTGAGTCCGGGTGTAATTCTGAAATACGGAAGTAATTTCGTTTTCAGATTTGAGAATGCTTTTTCGGGTCTCAAAATTGGATTTTGTAATTTCCAGTTTGGCTTCCTGAATATTCCCTTTATTTCGGTCGAAAATCGGAAGATCAAATGAAATACCCAATCCAACAAAATCCTTCATGATATTCCCCCCTCGATCATACCCTACAGAAAATGCAATATCAGGCGTCTTTAATGCATTCTGTAATTCCAGGTTTTTCTGAGCATGTTTCTCTTTATTTTTTGTGATTAAAATATCCGGTCGGTTTTCCTTTGCAATGTCCAGCCACTTTGGTAATTCCAATTCTGAAAGTTCTTTTTCAGGCATTGATAAATGATCTGTAATGACGAGATAAGACTTGGAAGGAAGAATAAGCAATGCTTTTAATTCAACCTGTTGTTCTGTAATTTCCTGCTGTAATGAAATTAGCTTCTTCTTGAATTCAATTTCCTGTGCTTTCAACCGGACGTATTCAGATTTACTGATGTTCCCCAGGTTCAATTGATTTTGATAAGACTTTGTCAGTTTCTCAATGGAAGAGATCTGCCCTTTATACAATTTTTGCTGTTCCTGATTGTATATAATGTCTGTCAGGGTATTTCGTAATAATTTTTTGAGTTCACGCAGTACTTCCTGCAATTCGAACTTTTCACCATCAACTTCAATTTTCTGAAGTTCAATATTCTTTCTTCTCTTCCCTGCCGTCTGGATCACCTGTTCTATCTCAGCAGAGAACTGAGTGTTTTTCCCCCAATTGCCAATTAACGCTGGTTGCTGCTCAATATCATAAGTCCGCCAAAGATTGATTTCATTGACGGTCAATTTAGGATTAGGCCAAAATTTGGATTGAACAACACGGGCTTCCGCCTGGGAAATCTCTAATTTCTGGGCAATAAGGTCAAGGTTATTGGCAAGAAATATCGTTTCTGCCTCTTTCCTTCCAATTTGTATAGTATCTACAATTTGTGCTGAAAAGAACCCAAAAAGGTGAATGTAAAATAATGTAAAAATAAATTTCTTCAAGGTCTCTTGTTTAAGACCACAAAGCTATTTTGTAAACATTAAAGCCAATTTCAAATCAAATTAAGATTCGGTTAGCCCAACATTAGAATTCGATTAGAGTATTTATTTAATGGCAGGAAAAGTAAGGATGACTTGCGTTCCGGCATCTATTAAAGATTCAATTTTCATTTGAATATGATGATGATCAAATATACTTTTAGACAAAGAAAGCCCGATTCCGCTCCCTTTTACCTGATCTACATTTTTACCCCGGTAGAAAGTCTCTGTAATCTTTTCAAGATCATCAGAGGAAATTCCCCTACCCTGATCTTTAATTTCAATCACCAGATGTTTATCTTTTTCTAAAAGAACAATTTCTATTGGATGGTTATGAGAATATTTAATTGCATTTTCTACAATATTATATAAGGCTAAATAAAGCAAGGTCTCATTTCCTGGGAATTCCAATAATTCGGATGTACTGACCTGCAGATTTATTTTAATTGAAGAATTATTATCCTGGGCTTTAGGATTAAGCTTTTCGTAGATCTTCCAGATAAGCTCATCAATTCTTACTTGTTGGTGTGACTTTTCAAGTTTGGCCAGACCGGACATTAACAAAAGATTGTTGAGAATGCTTTCAATTTCATATACATTCTCTAGTGATTCATTGACCACCTTCCGGTATTCCTCCGGCGAACGGTCTTTTTGAGCAAAAACCTCCAAATTACCCGAAATGGCTGCCAGTGGTGTTTTGAATTCATGAGAGACATAATTGATAAAATTCTGTTGCAATAAAATACTTTCGGAGATTCTTCCAAATAATTTATTGTAAGACTTAATAAGGTCTTCAATCTCATCATGTGTATTGGTAGAGGTTATAGCATTGGAAATGGTAGTATAATCTACGTCATTAATTCTCTTTACAACATTCGAAAGAGGCTTATAAACTATTTTAGAAAGATATCTGCTCAGAAAATAAATAACCAGCAGTCCCAAAATCAAGACGGCAAGCATAATAATAGAAAGCCTTACCATTTGTGACTTAAAGGAATCATTGGGAGACTTGACAAAAACTACAAAATCCCCCTGATTGTCAGGATAAAAAATACCATAATAGAAATTATTATCTGACATAAACTGAACCACTTTATTGTTCCTGGCAGTTTTCAGATGCATCGCCTTAATATTCGCATCATTAAGGTTTTGACCAAAAGTAACTTCATTATATTTATTATAAACTGCTACTTTTTTATTTTCAATTAAATGATTGTATTCTGTTTTGATCTGAGCATGCCTGCTTTTTGGAAGTTCATCTTGTTCCAAATAATAAATGGCTGAAATAAGGGCTGTATTTCTGAGTCTCTCAAAATAAGAGATCTTTGTACTGTCATAATAGACAAAAAACACCACTGCAAAAGTAATGATGGTAACAATGCCAAAGGAAAGGCTGGAAATGATGGTAAATCTGTTCCGTAAAGTCATTTTAATCTTTAATCAGATAACCGGTTCCCTTAATCGTATGAATAATCTTTTGCTCACTCTCGTCAATTTTATTTCGCACATAAGAAATATAAACATCTACTACGTTGGTGGTACTATCAAAATTAATTCCCCAAACATTATGCAGAATCTGCGTCCTGCTTAGAACCCTATTTTTATTTTCCAATAAGAAAGTCAGGAGCTTATATTCTGTGGGAGAAAGTTCTATTTCTTTATTATTCTGAACCACCTTATGAAGATCGGTATCTATGGTAAGATTTCCACAGCTTAAAAGTTGAGTTTCCTCCTGATAGCTCAGCTTATTTCTTCTGGTCAATGCTTTAATCCTTGAGATCAGCTCTTCAAAATGAAATGGTTTGGATAGATAATCATCAGCACCCAGATCCAGCATCTTTATTTTATCATCCGGACTATTTAATGCACTGAGAACCAATATCGGTGTATAATTTTTTTTGAACCTGATAATCTGTGTCAGCTGCATTCCATCCAGACCTGGCAGCATAATATCCATTAAAATAATATCAAAATCGTAAGTATTAATAAGGTCACGGGCCTTTTCGCCAGAGTCTGCAAGAACCATTTGATAACCTGCTTCACCCAGACCTTTTACAAGAAATTTACTGATTCGCTCATCATCTTCTACTAGTAAAATATTCATGTATTCTGAAATTTCCCATAAATATAAGTATTCTTGTTTAGAAAGGGAACTGGAGGGAAATTGAAAATTGAAAGTTGAAGATTGAAAGTTATAAAATGATGGACAGCATTATTTATAATGAAGGGAAAATAATCGAATCTTGTGGAACAATTACAAATTATTTTTATTTATATCATAAAAGCATCCCTCTTCCAGCTTCCAGCCTTTTTTCATAATTTTGAAAAATGGAGATGACATATTTAATCATAGGTTTTATTATTGGTGGCTTGTTGGGCGCTGTTATATTATATTTTATCTTGAAATCGTCTATGGTTTCAAGATCTTCTTATGATGAGATCAATAATCTTTACATCAAAAAAAATTCTGATGTAGAAAATATGAATCAGAAAATTCAGGAATTACATCAGGATATCAATTCCGAAAAGGAACATAATCAGCAACAATCAGATCTTCTTAATGATCTTAAAAATGAATATGCTAAAGTTTCTGCTGAGCATTCTTCTTTAAGCTCCCAATATCAGGAGCAAAAACATTTTACAAGCAAGCAAACTTCTCAAATAGAAACCCTTCTAACTGAAAAGCAGAATATTTTTGCCCGAAACTCTGAGCTATCAGCCATCAATGAGAGTCTGCAGAAATCTCTTCAGACTCAAAAAGAAGAGATTATTAAAATACAGGAAGATTCAAAAATTCAATTTGAAAATCTGGCCAATAAAATCCTTGAAGAAAAAGCAGAAAAATTTACTACACTGAATCAAAATAATCTTAAAACAATTCTTGAACCTTTTCAGGAAAAAATCACTGATTTAAAAAACAGGGTCAATGAGGCCTATGAAAAAGAAAACAAGGAACGATTTTCTTTAGCCGAAAAGGTAAAGGAACTTGCAGAACTCAATCAGCAGATTTCTGAAGATGCAAAAAAATTGACCCGAGCTTTAAAAGGAGAAAGTAAAACCCAAGGGAACTGGGGTGAAATGATCCTTGAAAGTATTCTTGAAAAGTCAGGATTGGTAAAAGGGAGAGAATATTTCCTGGAACATGAACTTCGGGATGAAGATAATAAGGCACTATTTTCAGAATTTTCCGGGAAGAAAATGCGTCCTGATGCTGTTGTAAAATATCCTGATGAAAGAAATGTTATCGTAGATTCTAAAGTTTCTTTAACTGCTTTTACAGAATTAGTGGATGAAACCGATCCGGAAATCTATGCTATAAAACTCAATCAACACTTATCCTCTGTAAAAAATCATATCAGCCAGCTAAGTCAAAAAGCGTACGATGATTATGGAAAATCTCTTGATTTTGTAATGATGTTTATTCCCAGCGAGCCTGCCTATATTGCTGCAATGCAGGCGGATCAAAATCTTTGGAACTTTGCATATGATAAAAGGATTTTACTTTTGAATCCAAGCAATTTAATTACTTCATTAAAACTGATTGCCGATCTTTGGAAACGTGAGTATCAGAATAGAAATTCAATGGAGATTGCAGATAGAGGAGCTAAATTGTATGACAAGTTTGTTGGTTTCGTTGAAAATCTTGAAAAAGTAGGTAAGAATCTGGATCAGGCGAAAAATGTTTACAATGATGCTTATAAGCAATTATCAACAGGTAATGACAATCTGATCAATCAAACCCAGAAATTGAAATCTTTAGGAATAAAGAATAAGAAAGAATTGCCTCAAAGTCTGATTGACACCAATGAAATCATCCCCAATATAGAATAATAACATCTGAAAAATGGTGAAGTTTCATAAAAACAGGATTTAAATTTTGTAAGATGAGTCAGCGAGTTTCTTTTACATCCTTTCCCTATCCAAAATCGGAATCTCAAAAAGAGATTTTAATTTCCTCTGTACTTGCAGGAATTCTGATTTATCTGTTTTTAATAGTTTTTCAACCATTTGGAACGGATCAATTTCAGCATAAGCTTAAGTACCTTTTACTTTTTCCGTATTCCATTATTTTTGGAGCTTCTTTTTTTATCGTCAATCTCCTCACTATAAAAATCAACAACTGGAATATTGTTTATGAATTACTAAAAATAGCGGTCATCCTTTTATTAGCCTCTATCCCTTCTTATTTTTATAATACATTATTCCTTAGCCATGTAAAACTGAGTTTCTCAAATTATCTCTACATGGTTATGCTCACTTTTGCATTAGGAATTCCTATTTCCATTATTTATGTTCTATCAAGGTATATTTATCTGAAAAAAAATCACGAAAACACGGCTGATAAGATTTCTACTCAATTGGATGAAATTGAACTTACTACTCATTCGGAAAAAAAAACATTGGACATTATTGCCGGTACTGCTCAATTACAAATTTCCGAAGGTGATTTCCTTTGCGCCCAATCTCTGGAAAATTACTGTGCTATCTATTATATAGAATATAATTCCGTCAAAAAAGTTCTTTTGAGAATCAGCCTATCAAAATTATTGGATCAAATAGAAATCCATTCGATTAAAAGAAGCCATCGATCTTATATCGTCAACCTGACCAAAGTAACACATGTAAAAGGTAATGCTCAAGGATACAAGTTAAGTATCGAAAATATTGACTTCACAATTCCGGTGTCCAGAAGTTTCATGTCAACTACCATTAATCATTTGCAAAGCCTGATTGAATGACCTTTGTCGTCCGTCACATTATCATGTTACTCGTCACATAAATTTGATTACAGGAATAATAAGCCACAATTTTGCTCAAATTTTCAAACATGAGTAAAACTGTTTATTTCTATACTGTATTTATCCTTGGTTTTTTAACCTATTATTTCTTTGATCTTTTCTGCTTTAAAACCATTCAAAATTTTAGCAAAGAAACCATGAATAATAAAGCGATTGCCCACGTGATTGCTTATTCCGTCACATTGATTCCTTTGATCCTTACAGCAAAGCTTTTATTCCCCAAAAAGAAACTATCTGAACTATTTTCTGTTGACAAGCCCATTTTTGTTGGATATGTTGTAGCCTGTGTAACAACTTTACCCATGCTAATTGGTTATTTTCTATTTTTTCACCTGGTGAAAGACATTCATTTTGATTCATTATTTATCAATACAGCATCTTCTGCTCTATTTGAAGAAATAATATTCAGAGCTTTTTTAATAGGGATCTTATATAGATATACAGGAATGGGGTTTATCACTTCCATACTGTTTGGCTCCCTTCTGTTCGCGCAGGTTCATTTATATCAAAGTAGTGATACCAAAGAAATCATCGAAATACTAAGCATCACATTTTTAGGATCTATTCTTTTTGCGTGGATCTATTTTGAATGGAATTTTAATCTTTGGATAGCAGTTTTTGTACACTTCTTTATGAATCTGTATTGGGAAATCTTTGCCGTTTCAGATAATGTTTCAGGCAATTTATATGGAAATATATTCAAATTCCTATCTGTACTCCTGCTGATAGGTATTACCATCTATTATAAAAAGAAAAAGAAAATCCCTTTTAACATTACAATGAAAAGCCTTTTCTTAAAAAGGGGGGAAATTGAACAATAAATTTTGCATAATTTTGCAGGATGCTAATAGAAAGTTTCCAGAACGAAAAAATCAAGAACATTACTAAACTTCTTACAGATAACAGATTCCGAAAGAAATCCAAAGTATTTGTTGTTGAAGGGCAACAGGAAAATGAAAGGGCCCAGAAATTTGATTTTGAGCCTGTAGAGTTTTTCATTTGTGAAAATATTTTCAAGGGTAAAGCTCCTGTGGGAAAGACACATTACGTAAGTGAAAAAGTATATGAGAAAATAGCATATCGGGGAAGTTCTGAAGGGATCATTGGAGTTTATAAAACGAAAGAATCTGAACTTTCTACATTCGAACCAAAAGAAAATGCAAGTATCATTGTCGTTGAGGGGGTTGAGAAACCAGGAAATTTAGGGGCTATTTTAAGAAGCTGCGAGGCTTTCGGGATTGATGCACTCATTGTTGCTGATGCAAAAGCTGATTTTTATAATCCTAATGTAATTCGTTCCAGTGTTGGATGTCTTTTTGGAATGGAAGTCTTTCAGGCTGAAAATACAGAAACATTTGAATTCCTTCAAAAGAACAAGTTCAATATATATACTACCCTAATGGATGAGAGCGCTGAAGACCTGTATAAAAGAGATTTCACTCAACGTTCAGCGGTGTTGTTTGGCACTGAGCATTCGGGATTAAGTGATTTCTGGATTGGGAAGGGTAAAAATACTTTGATTCCTATGACAGGAAGTATTGATTCTTTAAATCTAAGTAATGCAGTAGCTATTACCTGCTATGAATCTTTAAAGCAAAAAAAGACTCAGAAACTATAAAGCATAAAAAAACCGCTTCGCTGGGCGAAACGGTTCTTTTATTTTAGTCTGGCTAAAATTATTTTTTAGCAGCGTCTTTAACTTCTTTAGCAGCTTCTTTAGTTGCATCTTTAGCAGCATCAGCAGCACCTTTAGCAGCATCAGCAGCACCAGCAGCAGCTCCTTTAGCAGCGTCAGCAGCAGCAGTAGTAGTTGCAGCAGCAGCACCTTTAGCAGCGTCTACAGTAGCAGTAGCAGCAGAATCAACAACTTGAGCAGCAGAATCAGCTACAACAGCAGCAGAATCAGTAGCAGCAACAGCAGCAGAATCAGCAGCACCTTCAGTAGAAGTAGCTTCAGTTTTTTTACAAGCAACTAGAGAGATTGCAGCGATAGCAGCTACGAATAATGACTTTTTCATAATAAATTAAATTTAATTTTGTTAATATTGTTTTATAAAATTTTCTTTCGTTCTATTATTTGAACAAGACAAAGGTATAGCAGATAGAAAATTTGTCTATGAAAAATAATTGTAATACCTTTGTAAAACAATTTTACAAATAAATATATCTGATAACCAATAACTTAATCACTTTATATAAACTTGACAGATTTAGATCTATTACACTTTGAGCAGCTGAAAAAGGATGTACAGGCTCAATATTTAGAAGAATACACTCCTTCCTATGATGATATTTCTAAATGGAAGGGGATTGATATTATATATTTCCAGGAAGATCTTCGTAAAAAGGCTAAAGGAAACATCAGCGAAAAATCATTTTATACCTATTTTAAAAACTCACCTGTTACCAAATTACCCAGAATAGATATGCTCAATTTACTGAGTATCTATGCAGGTTATGACTCTTGGTACGAATTCAAAAAGCAACATCTTTTTGCAGGAGAATTACTACAGGATGAGAAGGATCTTAATGATGAGGAAATTCAGGAATTAGAGGAAACGATCAATCAGCTTCCTCAAACATCAAAAACGGAAGTTTTTTCCCAAAAAACAACACCAAAAACCACAGAAAACACTGATTTACAAAAATCAATATCTGAAAATCAAACAATTAGCCAAAATAAAAATTTTAACACTTCAGAAGAGAATACCCTTACAGAACCCAACAAAAAGTTCATAAAAAAGAATGCCTGGGCTATGATTACTTCAGTTTTAATTATTATCACCGGAGTTTTAGGTTTTAAAGACGAAATTTTCTCTAAAGAATACAAATATTGTTTTACGGATGCTGACAGAGGCGTTTCAGTGATTAACACTTTAGAAATAAAAGTATTCAAGGAAAATGAATCACCAATATTGTTTAAAATAAATCCCGGAGAGTGCTTCAGGTATTCGACAAAGGATAAAATTCTTAAAATGCAGATCACAGCACCATTTTACGAACCACTTACAGTAAATCGTAGCCTGGAAAATGCTCCTAAAGAAGAAATGATCGAGATGAAGCCTGATGATTATAAAATGGCGGCTTATTATTTCTCTATAAAAGATGTAAAAGGAGGTAATCCTGAAGAGCAGTTCGCGCTGATTAAACAAAAAAGAAAACAACTGGAGAATCTGATCAGCAACAATGCTGTAATTTACCAGGTATATGACAATGATACTTATGGTATAGAAACTTTAGACAAACAAAAATATATTACCCTCGTAACGACACCTACAACCTCTCTAAAGAATCTTAAGGTGATAGAAATGAAAAAGGACGGCGGAAAAATAATATCCATTAAATTTAAAATTGCAAATACTGATGAAAAGAATAAGTAATTTTTTAATTGCCTTGTTACTACTGATTGCTTTTATTGCCTGTAACAATAAAAAGAATGAAGTAAGTGATCTGGATAAGCTAAGAAACAGCACCAATACAAAAAGCTATCCTGCAGTTCAAATGGACAGCATGCAAGCCATCAATTCTATTACCAAGCAAAAGGTACAGGAACTTTTGGACCTGTCTACTCTTTATTTATCCGGAAAAAGGAATACAGAAATTGATACCGTAATTTACTCACAAATGGAAAGCTATTTTCACAGACCGGATAGCCTTACTTTTAAGAAATTATTCAAGGAATTAGATAGCTTAAAGGTAAAAACCGTGAAAGTAAATAATCTGCAGGTGGTTAAAGATTACTATAAAAAAGACACATTAGACTATGCTACCTTTAATGTGGAATATTTCGATGATAAGAACAGGTCTTTGGGAACATTTGAAAAAAAAGCACAGTATACCCTTATGTCCAAACCCATAAAATTCAAAAAAGAGTTTAAGTTTTATTTTTTGAATTTCTATTCTTCTCCTCCAAAGAAAGACAGCACCTCCGTTGGGGTCACTAAATAATCTAAAGCGATATCATTTTCCCAGATATCATCAATAATCTCATCGGGGTTGAAGTAATTCACTCCGATTTTTTTTGATCCCTCAGACAAGCCCAGAAAAAACCCATCATAAAATCCTTTGCCATACCCCACTCTATTTCCTTTTTCATCACAATACAGCACAGGAGTGATCACAAAATTAAAATTCACCTCACCGGAATCTTTATAAGAAACAGGCTCCGAAATTCCCCAGGAACTGGTTTCAAACTCTGTTTCAGGAAATATTTCAACCGAAATAAGTTCTTCTCCTACGACCTTTGGAACAAAAACCCTAATTTCTTGCCTCAGAAAATATTGAATAAAGATCCGAGTGTCAATTTCATTGAATTTTTCAATAGGAAGAAATATATGTACTTTTTGTTTCGATAAAGGTTTAAAATAGCTAATAAAATGATCAAAAATCTTTTCTGATAACAAGAAAGCCTCATCATCTGATAAGGCTTTTCTTTTTTGCATATATTTTTTTCTAAGTTCAGTTTTAAACATAATCATTATGCATTATCAACTTATACAATTTTATATAATTTATCTGACAATCGAACCCTGAAAGGAAGCTCAAAAGTGATCTGATCACCTACTTTTGCTGTTTCACAAGGCACTCCATTGGCATATATCTGAGTAATTATAACTTCCTGCTCACCTGTTGTTGGTCCAGAAATCAAAACCTTATCACCAATTGAAAGCTCTTTATTCTCAATTAAAAACTGTGCAATTTTTGATTTTGAGTAATAATGTTCCGCCTTTCCAATCAACGTCTTTTTAACTTTTATTTTCTGACGAATATCTTTTGTTTCAGGTTTTATTGTCACTTTTCCTAAAGGTTGAGTTGACATATCCCCTGAATTTTTAAATTTCAAGGCATCGGATTTTCCTTTTCTGAAAACTTTATTTCCAACCTGTAAGCCTTTTCTTAATGCAACCTGCTCTTCCCAAGGCAAATGGATTGTTTCCAGACATTCTGTAGAACATGTATTTTCCATCGCTTCTTTACATTCATCACATTGAATAAACAACAAATGACAAGCATCATTCGCACAATTCGTATGATTGTCACAAGGCTTTCCACATTGGTGACACTGCGAAATAATATCGTCTGTAATTCTCTCCCCTAAACGGTGATCGAACACGAAATTTTTCCCGATAAATTTACTTTCAATGTTTTCTTCTTTAATTTGACGGGTGTATTCAATAATTCCTCCTTCCAATTGGTAAACGTTCTTAAAGCCCTGATGCTTAAAGTAAGCACTGGCCTTTTCACAACGAATCCCCCCAGTACAGTACATCAAAAGATTTTTATCTTCTTTAAAATCCTGTAATTGCTCATTGATAATAGGCAAACTCTCTCTAAAGTTTTCCACATCAGGAGTAATTGCACCTTCGAAATGTCCAACTTCGCTTTCATAGTGATTTCTAAAATCTACTACAATTGTGTTCGGATCTTCAAGCATATTATTGAATTCCTGAGCTTTCAGGTGAATTCCTTTATTGGTAACATCAAAAGTTTTATCATTCAAACCGTCTGCAACTATTTTATGCCTAACTTTTATCGTTAATTTTAAAAAAGAATGATTGTCCTGCTCAACAGCAACATTTAAGCGGATTCCCCTCATAAAGTCATAAACTTCCAGCGTATTACGAAATGCTTCAAACTGATCCGCAGGAACACTCATCTGAGCATTTATTCCTTCATTTGCAACATAAATACGACCAAGCGCATCTAATGCATTCCAGGCTATAAATAATTCGTCGCGAAATTTTTTGGGATCTTCAATTTTGGCATACGCATAGAAAGACAATGTAAGACGTTCCTTACCAGCTTCATCAATAAGTTGAGCTCTTTCTTCTGCGCTTAAGGTGTTGTACAGTTGCATGCTATAAACTTTTTAAGTGAGAAAAATTTTTGCAAATATAATAATTTTTCAATTGGGGAGATTGATCAGCAAAACAGCCATTGTATATCCTATAAAAATGGATCATAAGAAATCACTACTATTAATCATAGATTTTACCTGTGTTTTTAAGAATCATTTTTACTTATTGATAATTATTCTTAACTTCATGACAATACAACCATCTATATGTCATATTGTCTTTAATAATTTTTTAATTTCCGTTAATTGAGATCGTAAGAATTATAGTATAATCCATAAATTATTGCAATTGCCGTTAAATTTTAGTTAAAATTGAAACATTCCATACCAATCGCATACCTATTTAGCATTAAATTTGTTTACCTTAAAACCTAAATTAACTAATAAAATAAAAGAAGATATACAATGAAGAGTACTTTAAAAAAACTATTACCATTTGCTGTAGTAGGAGTTATTTCAGGAGCTACTACCGTTGGCACAATACAATATTTTGGTCATAGTGCTAATAATGGCGACCAGTCTTATTTCACTTCTGCTGCCAATACTTCATTCGTAGGAATGAATACAGCAACTACAGGAGATGATTTCGTAAAAGCTGCAAAAACAACTGTTCCAGCTGTTGTTACTATCAAAAATTACCAGTCAAGAACGTCAAGCAGAGCTTCAGAGCAAGATTTATTTGACTTTTTCTTCGGTGACCCTTTTGGCGGAAGAGGCGGCGGACAACAAAGACAAAAACAACAGCAACAGGCTCCGGACAATATGCCATCAGGGATGGGATCAGGAGTTATTATTTCCCCTGATGGATATATCATTTCCAACAACCACGTAGTGGCAGGCGCTAATAAACTCGAAGTTGTTTTAAGCAATAAGAAAGCGTACATCGCAACATTAATAGGAACTGATCCTAATACAGATATTTCCTTATTAAAAATAGAAGAAAAAGGATTACCATATCTGAACTTTGCTAACTCTGATAATATTGAAGTAGGACAATGGGTTCTTGCAGTCGGAAATCCACTTGGATTGAACTCAACTGTTACCGCAGGTATTATTTCAGCAAAAGGAAGAGGAATTGGCATTCTGGGATCTCAAGGGAAAGCGAGCAATCCAATTGAAAGCTTTATCCAAACTGATGCTGCTATTAATCCTGGAAACTCGGGAGGTGCATTGGTAAATGCTAATGGTGATTTAATCGGAATTAACTCTGCTATCCAATCAACTACCGGATATTATCAAGGGTATGGATTTGCAATACCATCTAACTTAGCAAGAAAAATTGTTGAGGACATCAAGAAATTCGGAATTGTACAAAGAGGATTTTTAGGAGTCGCTTCTTTAGATCTTTCAGATGACCAGCAAGTTGCCATGTATAATAAGCAAAAGAAAGCTAATCTGAAAGCAGGTTCTGGTGTATATGTGACTGAAGTTACAGATAATAGTGGTGCTGAAAATGCAGGAATTAAAAATGGAGATATAATCACAAAAATTGATGGAACTGCAATTACTGATTTCGCAGACCTTTCAATGGCAGTGGGAAGCAAACGACCTGGTGATAAAGTTCAGGTAACTTACACAAGAAATGGTAAAGAAAATGTAACAACTGTTACGCTAAAAGATCAAAAAGGCGGAACTTCTGCAAGAACAAAAGCTGATCTGAGTGTAACAGAAAAAATAGGAGCTGAATTTACACCTTTAAGCGATTCATTTAAAACAAGCTATGGATTAAATAGTGGTGTTATTGCAAAAAATGTAGCAGAAGGAAGTGAAATGGCTAAAATTGGAGTAGTTGATAACTACATCATTATTGAAATCAATGGTAAGCCCGTAAATTCACAAGACGACGTTGAGAAAGCTCTTAACAAGTATCAGGGTAACGTTCAGGTGAAGTTTGTAGATGAATACGGAAGAATCTACACTAAAGGTTTTAAAATGCCCTAATAGATTTGGAAAAGTAAAAATGTAAATAAAAAAAACGCTGCAAATGCAGCGTTTTTTTTATTTGGTATTGTTCATTTTGTCAGCAACTCTTTTCTTCTTATTTCTTTCATAAATGATCTCTACTATTTTACCTCCTATCCACGAAAAGGGGAAAAAGGTTAGAAATATTGAGATCTTATAAAAGGTAGGATGGTATGGAAATATAATAACATCAAGCATTGCAATAAACAGCATTATAAAGCCAATAAGGATCGCATAAGCTACCTTCGCATACTTTACAATAATAGCTGTTGCTACTCCGCCTACCGTTGTTCCTAATCCTGAAATAAATAATAAGAATCCAAAAAATGCCTCATCATTTCTCATGCTGTAAAGGAATCTTTGCCAATGTTCAAATGGGGCAAAGGCATCAAAAGTAATCCACTGCGGAAAAACTCTTATACCCAGAGTAATAATAAGCCCAGCTATACTGAGGCCCACCAACACCGCAAATGTATTTCTTATAAAGCTCATTAATCCTGATGTGCAATCATCGAAATTTCAATATCAACATTCTTAGGCAGACAAGAAACCTGTACAGTTTCACGAGCCGGATAGCTTTCAGCATCTAAATATGATGCATAAATATCATTCATTACCGCAAAATCATCCATACTCTTAAGAAATATTGATGCTTTTACAACATTTTTAAAAGTCATTCCAGCTTCAGTAAGAATAGCTTCCAGGTTTTTCATTACCTGATGCGTTTCTTTTTCAATTCCCTCTACCAGTTTACCTGTTGCAGGATCTACAGGAATCTGACCAGATATATATAAAACTCCGTTTGCAAAGTTTGCTTGTGAGTAAGGTCCGATAGCTGCAGGAGCATTAACTGTATTGATTATTTGTTTCATATGTGGATATTTATTTTTTTAAATTCATCTGTAATCGCCATCTACTCTACTATGCATTAAATAATTTTCATACAGAGATTTCATTACAATTTATTTCGGGTGCAAATATAAAATTTATTCTCAAAAATCAGCCTCTTATTAGAAAGGAGCATTTGGCTGAGTAAAACTTCTGTCTTTATATTTAAGTGCATCACTTAAAATATTAGCTTTTATCCCAATAAAAAAGTCATACACTTTATATTGTCCGAAAGGAACCCAATTGAAATTGATGGTAAAACTTCGCTGATCTCTTGAGAAACCTATTCTCGTATATGCCAGTTGTTTGGTGATCATATCGTAATGGGTACTCCCATTAATATTCCAGTATGGGGTTAACTTAAGACTTCCATCCAATCCTACAGAAGCAATTTTATTACCAAAACGTGATAAACTTTTTGAATAGGCGTAGTTTGCATTCACATTTAAAGTCCATGCCTGATCAAAATGTGCATAATGATCATCATCGAAATAATAGTTCTCATTTCTTATTTCTCCTTTAGACTGATACTTCTTGGCATAATCTGTTTTCTCTCCAAAGATCTCACTGCTTAACGGATAAGACACCTGGATATTAAATCCCTGTACACTGAAGCTACCAAACTTTTCTGTTCTGATTCCAGTGTCAGATCCCGGAGCAAAAATAATTTTGTACGGATCTAATGACAAGCTTGTATTTACACTCAATTTATTTTCAAAGAATGAAGACTGCCCATTAATCGTAAAGATTGACCATGGATGATCTTTAGCTGCAAAATTATAACTTCCGGAAAGGTTTAACGATTCGAATATTTTTATTTTTTTCACTCCTGTAGAGTCTTTCTTAGACTTCACCTTCATTTCGATGTTATTCCCAATATTGAAACCTAAAGACCCTTGCATTCCGGTTGTAGGTGATCCAACGATCCCCCCGTCAAAAATAGAATACGGTGTTAATGCTCCATTCGCATCATAGTAATTCTTATAATATCCAAAACCAGGTTTTCCAAAATCCGGAGAATAGGTAAAACCAATACTTGGAGTCATCATATGTCTAATAGCTTCTATCGCAGACCCTTTTTTGAAATTCAGCATTCCGTACAATGTAGTCTGTAAACTTGCCGTACTGGAAAAATAAGAATATCCTGCAATCTGCTTATTTACCTGATTAACTACTTTATTTGAATTGTTGCTTAAAGGATCATAGTATCTGGTAAGTGTTTTAGTTGTTAAGGCATTATTAATAGTAGTTCCTAAACTGAATGTAAAATATTTGGCTACTGTAGTATTTGTCCCTAAAGTAATATTATTTGTAAGACCTGTTTGAAGCTTATCCCACATTGCCTTTGTAAATAGTTCTCCTTCGTTTGTTGTCACAAAGTTTGTTAAATTTAAACCTGTATTTACCGTAATATTTTCTAATAGACCTTGTCTTACTCCTGTTTTTGATTTAAATAAGTAGAACTGATTGATAGCAACGTTCATTTGCGGCAAACGCAAGTCTGCTAAACCTGTAGCAAAATTCTGTGAATAAGAAGCTGTCCCCGTAATGGTAGCAGGCAACTTTAAAAATCTTTTCGTTAATGTAACCGTTGAATTCTGCTGAGTATTCAATACATTCTGATTGAATATATAGTTGTTATTAATGGTATTATTATAGAACTTGTTACTTACAATATCTACAGAAGCAGAGAATGTAAGAAACGGATTTGCCTTTGTATCCTGTGTATGTCTCCAGGCAATTCTGTAAGTACTGCTTCTGGAATAGTCATCCAATCCTTTGATACCTCTGATTGTAGTTCCTATATCTGCTGTGAAATTACCGGAGTAACGGTATTTTTTCACATAATTCATCTCAGGTCGTACATTCCAGCTTCCCTTGGTATAGATGTCCGCAAGAACCTTCATATCAAAATGCTCCCCTATCGGCTGATAGTATCCGATACCATTCAGGAAGAATCCAACATCCTGTCTTTCTCCAAAACTTGGGATCAAAATACCAGCTGATCTTTTACTCGAAAAGGGTAAAATGGCAAATGGCATAATAAGAGGTGTAGGTACCTGTTCTATATACATTTGTATAGGTCCGGTAATGATCTGCGACTTCTCTTTAGTCTTTATTAATTTAATATTGGATGCCAGCAAATGGTAATCCGCCAGTGTATCTTTCTTTTTTAAGAAATATTCATCAGTAGTATACAATGCATGTCTCATTGCAAAAACGGAATCACTGTATTTCTTTGTTTTATTGGCAATGATTACCCCTTCGCTCTCCTCAGTTCTTGCATTATAAGCAATGGCCTGCTTGGTCTTATAATTATAATTGAACTGATCTGTTTCATATTTTTTACCAGCCTGCGTTGTGATTACAGGTTCAATGAACTTTTTTCCTAAAGAGTCTTGTTTTCCTCTTGCATAGATTAAATTCTTTTGCTCATCGATGGAAATATAATCTGCATCGATCTGCATATCCTGATACTTTACCTGAGCTTTTTTGTTCAGGTATATCATTTTTTTCGGAAAATCTCTACGGATATTATCTGCCTTTGTCATAAGAACATCATCCAGTGACTCTTTCTGTGCAACAATGGTATCCTTTTTGGAAATAGTATCATTAATAACCCTATTTTCAGGCAATTTTTCAGGCGTTTTCTGTGCTAAAAAACTGTTAAAAATTAGGATAATTAAAATTTGTAATATATTTTTGAGGACGGTTTTGGCCAATTTTATTTTATATAATTAAGGCTCAAAATTAATATAATTTTTAAAACTGTAAGATGTACAAACAAAAATTTAAAATAATTTTATCATTTCTCCTCATACTTTTGAGTAATTTTATTTTTTCACAAAAAAAATTCACGATTGTTTTAGATGCCGGGCATGGAGGAAGTGATTCCGGAGCAAAGAGGAGTTATAGTGATATTGGACTTTTAGCAGAAAAAGATGTAACTCTTTCTGTAGTACTAAAAGTAGGAAGAATGCTCGAAAAAAATAAAGATTTCAAAGTAATTTACACCCGTAAATTTGACGAATACCCTTCTCTTTCAGACAGAACCAATCTTGCCAACAGGAGCAAAGCAGATCTTTTCGTATCGGTACACTGCAACTCAGCACAACGATCTTCAGCTTATGGTACAGAAACTTATGTACAGGGACCTGACCAAAATGACACCAATCTGGAAGTTGCCAAAAGAGAAAATGATGTAATCTTTCTGGATGAAAAGGATAGACAAACTTTCGGTTCTTATGACGCTAGTTCACCAGAATCTTTGATCGCCTTAAAACTTCAGCAGAGTAAATATCTGGAATCAAGTCTTCTATTAGGAGGGTTGGTCGAAGATAATTTCGTAAATAAAGACAAAAGATTTTCCAGAGGAGTTTTTCAAAAAAACTTACACGTTCTTCGTATGAATGCAATGCCTTCTGTTCTTATTGAAACCGGGTTTATCAATCACGCAGAAGAAAGTCATTATTTAGCTTCTGAAAAAGGACAAGATGAAATTGCAGAAAGTATCTATCAGGCTATCATCGACTACAAGAAAGCAATTGACAGAAAATCAGGAGGAGCTTCTAATAATATAACAGTAAAGAAACCTGAGCCTGAGAAACCTGTAGAAGTTGCTTTAAAAAATGATTTCAGAATCTTACTAATGAGTTCTCCAACGAAATATAATGATGGAGATCCGGCTTTAAAAGGACTTAATTACATCCTTCCAATCAAAGAAAACGGGCAGTATAAATACTATTATGGCGTAACAAACATGGCCTCTGTAAAAGATATCAATCTGAAAACAGCTAAGGATGCCGGATTTAGAAACGCATTTGCTGTAGGATTTATGCCTAACCAAAAATTAAGCACCGGATATTACACTATCGAGGTCTATGTAGGTGAAAAATTAAATGGAAATTCATTTATCCTTCAGACATTGAAAGATGTCGAAAGAAACAAAGAAAGTGGAGTTTTCTATTATACCTACGGAAAAGTATTTACTTTAGAAGATGCTGTGAAAATACAGAAAAGCCTTGAAGCAAAGGGCATTAAGAACACAATTATTCAAAAAGTTTACAGATAGTATAAAAAATAATTTTGAAGTTAAGAAGTTAATTATTACTTTTGCAACCTCAAAATTTGGCCTATTCGTCTAGTGGTTAGGACTCAAGGTTTTCATCCTTGCAACAGGGGTTCGATTCCCCTATAGGCTACCAAATTTGATATCATGCCGGATTTAAAAATTCAAGAAGCTACATTGCTTTTTAAGAAGATCCACTCTAACCCAAAAAGTTACGACTTGAAAGTTAATGAAGATGGGATAATAGGCAGAGATGATAAAATAAGTTTCAGGCTTTACAGGTATGGAGAAAGGGTAGCTTTTGAAGTAACTATAGATGAACTCACCTTCACCAATACAACTGGAGAATGGAACAACGCAATGATAATGTTGGGAAATATTATCAAAAAAATAGATAAAGAACAAGAAAATTTTAAAATAGAACAAGCAATAGACAAACTGAGAAAATACTTATCTGAAGAAAATTGAAATTATTTAAAAATAAATTTGGCAGATAAAAAAAAAGGTTTTACTTTTGCACTCACATTTGAACGATATGGCAAATCATAAATCAGCATTAAAGAGAATTAGACAAAACGAAGTTAGAAAAGTTCGTAACAGATACTACCACAAGACTGCTAGATCAGCAATGAAGGTATTGAGAAATGAAGAAGACAAAGCTGCTGCTGCAGAGCAATTGCCAAAAGTTATCTCTTTGTTGGATAAGTTAGCTAAGAAAAACATTATTCACAAAAACAAAGCTGCTAACTTGAAAAGTAAATTAACTAAGCACGTTAATAAATTAGCGTAACACGGATAGTTGGCCCGTTCGTCTATCGGTTAGGACCTCAGATTTTCATTCTGGTAAGAGGGGTTCGATTCCCCTACGGGCTACTAATAAGAGTTGTAAACTTATAAAAACAAAAAACTAACACATTACATTAGTTTATATTAATGTAATGGTAGATGGCCCGTTCGTCTATCGGTTAGGACCTCAGATTTTCATTCTGGTAAGAGGGGTTCGATTCCCCTACGGGCTACGGAAGCTTAAAGATCAGAGCTTACAAAAACTGCAAACAATGTTTGCAGTTTTTTTTTGTTTCAATAACTCTACTCATTGTATTATATATGCAGTATTTCTCCACTTGCAAATGACCAGTTTTCCCAAGCCGTTTCCTGGAAAGAAACAAATACATCTTCAGGATCAAAAGACTGTTCTTTCAATTTGGTAATGAGGCTTTCCAGAATTTTACGTTTTACTTTAACACTGCGTCCAACGGAAAGAAGAATCTCAATGATGATAAAGTTTTCTGACCGACCCTTTTCAAGATTCGGATAATATCTATCATACAAGAGGTTTTCAGGGTCAAGATCCAGGAATCTCTGAAAACGATCTTCAGGCGGAACTCCTGACTCCACAATAGCTTCATGTATAGCTTCACCTATTTTCTGCTTTTCTTCTTTTGATCTTCCCTTCAGGGAAGTAATAGTGATCAATGGCATAATTGTAAAAATTTAATGTTAATTATTTATATAAAACCCAACAGCCTAGCATCGCTCTCTCTTCAACAATCACAAGGCTTGCCAGAAGTATATCACAAAAATAAAAAACAAATAGACTGCTCTTTCCTTTTTTATATCTAATTTTCTGAATTACATATATTGGAATATCCTATGTAAATCGTATCTTTGCATTCATCAGATGATAAGATGTATATGACGCAAATACAAAAGAAATCATTAGCACAGGAAGTTTCTGAAAGGCTTACCGAAGGAATACTCAATGATATGTACGCAATTGGGGATCAATTACCTATTGAACCTGAATTAATGAAAATATATGGTGTAGGACGCTCCAGTATCCGCGAAGCTATTAAGATCTTATCTATTAAAGGTATGCTTAGTGTACAACAAGGTGTCGGTACATTTGTGGTCTCAAAGAATATTCAGGAATCTTTGGAGGCCCAGATGAGCAACGCAGAAATAGAAGAGGTAGAAGAAGTGAGGTCTTTACTGGAAGCAAAAGTTGCAGCAAGAGCTGCTCTTAATCGTACAGAAGAGGAATTAAAAACGATAAAGGAATACTTAGAGCTGAGAAATAGATTTGCTGAAGAGAAATTAGCCTCCGAATGTTATCAGGCTGATATTAATTTTCACTTCGCCATTGCTGAAGCGTGTGGTAATAAACTGCTGAAAGAGATTTATAAAATTGCAAGCAGGCAGGTCTTAAGAGTTTTTGAAATTAGCCACAACAATAATACAGATGCTTTTAGAGTATCACAAAAGTTACATACGGACCTTTACAATCACATAAAAAACAGGGATGCTGAAAACGCAGCTATTACAGCACAAAAAATCATCAACAAGTTATTATAAAAGTAATTAGCAACCATAAATTCATCAGATGACAAGATGAATTAAAATAATTATCATATGAACGACGTAACTACAAAAGCCATTGATACAAGTAAGATTGTTTATCCCATCTTATTTATGATCAGTTTTTCCCATTTCCTCAATGATCTTATCCAATCAACAATTCCTTCATTATACCCAATTCTGAAGGGAGAGTTTAGACTATCTTTTGCTCAAATTGGAATCATCACTCTGGTATTCCAGCTCACAGCATCTATTTTACAACCTTTTGTTGGTATTTATACGGATAAAAAACCGAATCCAAGATCTCTTGCTATAGGAATGACCTTATCAATGGCAGGGTTATTACTTCTAGCCGCTGCTCATGAATATTATATGATTCTTATTTCTGTTGCATTAATTGGAATGGGATCCTCAGTTTTTCATCCGGAAGCTTCCAGAGTTGCCCAGTTGGCCTCCGGAGGACAAAAGGGATTAGCTCAGTCTATTTTCCAGGTTGGCGGTAACTCTGGAAGTGCGATTGGGCCATTATTGGTAGCACTTATTGTGCTTCCTTTAGGACAAGGCTACGTAGGTTTATTTGCTATTGCTGCATTTATTGGAATTATTCTTTTATGGAGAATAGGAAACTGGTATGCTGAAAGATTATCGATCAGAAAAGCGGCAAAACATAAAGATGTTATCGTAAGTATTAATCTATCAAAAAGAAAAGTTATATTTTCAATTACAATTCTTCTTGCTTTGGTTTTTTCAAAATATATATACCTGGCATCGATGACCAACTACTTTACTTTCTTCCTGATTGATAAATTTCATATCTCCGTAAAAGATTCCCAGCTCTATTTATTTATGTTTCTTGCTGCTGTTGCAATAGGAACAATATTAGGAGGAAAATTAGGGGATAAATATGGAAGAAAGAAAATCATTTGGATTTCTATTTTGGGAGCTGCACCGTTTACATTGTGCCTTCCTTACCTTTCCTTAGTATGGACCATCATTTTTGCAATTATAATTGGACTTATTATCGCTTCAGCATTTTCTGCTATTCTAGTCTATGCCACAGATCTGATGCCTGATAAAATTGGACTGGTAGCCGGATTATTTTTTGGATTCATGTTTGGGATGGGAGGAATTGGTTCTGCTGTTTTAGGAGCTTTAGCAGATGATACAAGTATAGAATATGTATTCAAAATTTGTGCATTTCTACCTTTGATGGGTATAATAACTGCATTTTTACCAAACATTAAAGGAACAAAAAAAAGATAGCATTACATTAATTATAATGTGTTATTAAAAAACTCTTTACCGTCTCTGGTAAAGAGTTTTATTTTTTCAGAGCACCGTAGCTTTAGTGTTTTTAAATTAGGATTAATTTATTATTACATTTAATTAATTACATAATTAATAACCTATTTTTTACCTAATTTAAACAAACAATTTCCATCTATAACTGATCTACTGATATTTAAAAAGATAAAATACAATCTAAATCACATAAAAATGAAATAAATTAAACAACATAATCAATTTATATGTAACTTTATCAGAACGAAAATTATTAAATTTTTTAACCATGAAAACAAATCTATTATCAGGCCAATCTCTGACGAAAAAAGTAGTCTTGGCGTCTTTATTGTTCCTTATGAACGCTATGTCTTTTGCACAATTGAACAAGGTGTATGCAAGTAGCCAAACAAACCGGGCTTATGGTATTTGTGTCGCTTGTTTCGTACAAAATCCAGAAAATGCAGTGGGCAGTAATGAAAGTGACTACTCAACACTTCTTGTTCCGATTGGACTATTAGGAAGAACAGAACAGACTCTGATCTTTCCTACATCTAATATCCTTGCAGATACCAATAAGCTTGTCATCGGTGTTGGTACTGATCAATCCATTCTAACCGCTCAATTGATAGGTGGTATATCTGTAGAGACATTTCTTGGAGATGTATCTAATAATGATTATATGAATATTTTTGATGATGTGCTTAAACTTGGAGGTACAGACGCAAGCAGAGGAGCACTTGAACTTACAATGAACAAACCTTATGACCGTGTTAAAATAAGCCTGAACTCTGGTTTACTTAACCTAAATGGTGGATTCAGAATTTATTACGCATATCAATATAAAGATCCACACATTAGTTTACTTGCATACAATAAGGATGGCCAAATTACTCTTGATGGAAATGTTCCATTAGAAGGTTCTGAAATTACTTTAGTTAATTCATCAGGAAAAGAAGTTTACCGTTCTAAATTTAGATCAAAAACATTTGAGTCTATACAACCTCAAGGGTTATATATCCTGACCGTTCAAACCAAAGAAGGAAAGAACTACTCGAAAAAAATAATGATTAAATAAGATATAAAACACACCCAAAAACTTCGGCAGGCTTTTAGCCTGCCGAAGTTTTTTTACCTGTATGTTACTATCTGAAACCTTCTTATAAAAGAATTAGAACTAATTTATAAGATTTCCGGAGTTATAAACCTGTAGCCTATTTAACAGTTAACATAATAAGCGTGGAGTCATCTTGCTCTACCTTCGGGATTACACAGGAATACACTACTTCATTTACTTTTAAAACATATAAAAAAGGGCCTCTGCTTTCTAAGCAGAGGCCTTTATAATAGAATGATTTGATCAAATTAGTTTTTGATGAATTTCTCTTGATAAACAGCTTTATCCGTAACGACTTTTAAAATATAAATTCCTCTAGTCAATGTACTTACATTAATTTGTCCATTATTAAACTGAGTATTCATAACTTTTCCTGATGCATCATAAACAACAGTACTCATTACTCTATCCTGAGTTTTGATAGTAAGAACATCAGTAGCCGGATTAGGATAGATTCCTAATTCAAGTTTTTTCACTTCAGCAGTTCCTAGTGTTGAAGTACTTGCGTGTACAGTAAGAGTTTTATCTACTAGCTTTCCATTAGAATTAAAGGTTAATATGATAGTAGCTGCTCCAGTACCCTGTGGTGTCAGAACAAGTTCATCATTCGTATTAATTACAGCTGTAACAACTCCTGTATTACTATTAGATTTAATAGATTTAACGATAGCTATTGCTAAATTATCAGTATCCGTTACTACAGTTTTCAAATCAATTGTAGTTGTAGAATTCACAGTTGTCTGTGATGGGAATGTACTTTTTACAACCGGAGCATTGTTATCCGGGAATACAGCAATTGATGGGAACCAATAATAATCATTTAATATCTTGGTATTTGTAAGTGTTCCGGTATTGCTGAATGTGTGTATCCAGTTTTTCTGATAATGAGCTCCAAAACCACTTTCCGTAGTATTTAGAATAAGTTCATCTGTAAGAGGGTTAACACGCAATCCAGCTCCATAAGGAATCTGCTTGTACGTTCCGGTCTGTCCAGGAACTGCAGCAAAATTTTCATTGAATGTTTTAGCAGTAACATCAAATTTTACAATTTGTGTTCCGGAAGCAAAAGCACTTACAGAGTTGATCCAGTATAAAGCATTTTGCTGTGTACTGTAAGTCAGTCTTCCAGCATACCAAGCTCCCCAGTCACCGAAGTATTTCGTAGTAGGAATTGGATATTCCAATGTGGCAAAAGTAGTTGGATTAATACTCACCAATTTCTGTTGTTGAATCCCCCAAACACTTCCATCTTTAGCCTGCACAATTGAATAGAATGCACCCGCAATAGTTTGAACAACGGCATTGGTATTAGGATTAATAACCAACACTCCTCCGCTCTGGGTTACTGCAAACACATATTGAGAAGTACGGATCATGTTTCCTATTTGTCCTTTTCCATTCGTCCCGGGAACTAAACTTCCAACCTGTAAATTATCAATATTAAAAAGGAAAATTCCTGTGGTCGTTCCAATATATCCCTTATGTTCATTTACTCCAAGAAAAGATCTTCCGTCACCATCCCCTATTGTATTAAATCCAGCTATTTTCTGCATGGTTGTAGCATTAGCAACTACTAACCTACCACCTGGAGTGTATTGTGTATCACCTCCGTCAGCAGCTTGTTTTGAAATAAAATAAAATTTATCTCCATAGATCGTTCCATACTGTGTAGTTGCTCCAAATGCCTGATTGTTATTCGCGTTGCTATACACTCTGTAATTGATCTGTCCATTATTGTTAATAAAATTTACTGAACCATTGGTATGACCATACCAATCTTCATTCACCATAAAATAACCATCTGTAAATGTAGTTGGTGACGAATAAGCTGATACAGGTGTCAAAGTTGTTGAAATAGGCTGATCAACCATTCCCGGGTAGAAATTCCATAGATCCCATGAATTATTTTCTAAAACACGGCTACTCGCCCCTAAACTTGAATATCCAAAAGCAGCATCCGTAGGATTTTTCACCCAGTAAGACCAATATCCTGTAGTCCAACCTGATTTCCAATGATCATTAGCTGCGTCTATAGCAGTATAATCATCAAAATCATATGCTGTAGTATTGATAATCCCATTAAGCGGATACATCGGGTATGTAGTGTTTCCACTCTTATAAAGTCCATTGGTACCTTGTCCGTTCAGATCAAAACCAAGTCCCCCAATTGCAGTTCCAAAAGTTGTTCCCTGATAAAGTAAAGAATAAAAACGGTGATCCGCTTTTGCGATGGCTTTCAGCATATCTTCTCCAGTTGCATTTCCATCCCATTTAAATCCCCAAACTAAAGCGTCAGGATTTTTTCCATCATTCCATTGTACAACAAAAGCAGCCTTTTTAGAACCAGTTCCCACCCAATACTGAATATCAGAAAAGTCAGTAACTGTAGTTGTTGTTTTAAGCTCATTCCTGTGTATTGAGTTTGGCTTAATGTCATTGCGGGGTACTCCCTGAACCGTTACCTGTGCATTAGTGAAAAATGCAAAAAATAACAGCAATGTTAAAAGATAGATCTTTTTCATTTTTTAAATAAATTTATTGTTGAATTTTTATTTTATATACAAATCATACGCTCCGGCTACTTCAGTCGAAACTTCTCCAAGCCAGCCAGCTTCCTGATTAACTCCCGTATGCACTTTTACAAAATCGATCCCGGGAAGCTTTACATACTTTCCGTTCTTGTCTACAGCCCAGGAAATATCAATATTTGAGGCTTCATCATTGTTCGGTGCGTTATCTGCATATCCGAAATCGTAAGATTTACCTACCCAATATGTTCCATTACCACTCTGATCATAGTAATTATTAAGTAATTTCGTTCCCGAGAAACTGTAGGAAGCATCGGAGATCCATAATGGGAAAAAGCTGTGATCATGAAATCCGTTTTTTGTCTTAAACCCAGTATTTCCAAGATTGTCCTGCCATTTGATATATTCTATATCAACTTGCCAGGGTTCATTTCCGGGAACCGGAGGTTTATTTTCATTTGGTTTGAAATAAGTGATATTGTAATTTTTTACTGTAGTATTTTTAAAATATTCACTTCCGGCAATTTCATACCACTCATTATCATCAGGTTTTCCATTTTTATTTCTGTCATAAGCGACCATAATAATTCCCGGCTCACAATTTCCTGAACGAGGATCATTGGCCCCACTTGCCCAAAAAGCATTTCCAAGGATTTTAAAATCTCTTCCATCCATGTTGGGAATAGTATGATCAAAGCCAAAAACTACATAACCTCCGAAGCCTCCAAGACTAACCATTGTAGAATTAGAACCTACCAAAGACTCTCTGGCTTTCTGAAGCATAGCACTGGCAGTATTTCCAGCTTCATATTCCGGAACCTCATTAGTAAACTGCCCTACAGCAGGACGAAAATCAAATACGTTGGAAATGTACTTACTGTAAGAACCTTGCTCTTTATTTACAATAATGGTCGATTGGTAAGTTTTCACCTGTCCATTTTGGTCTATTTTTAAAGTAAGTGGATAGGTTTTAGCATAAGGACTGATAAAGTCCAGTTCTGAACCATCAGCAATAATAGAGTCTTTAATACTCCATGTGATTTTACCAGAAACATTGGCCGCAATATTCAAAACCTTGAAACGACTGATCGTGTAAGATTCTTCCAGGCCATTGAATGGTGATTCTTCATCTCTATCACTTTTACATGATGTCACTTCTACTAAAAGAAATACCACCAGTATAGTTTTTAAAATTTTAAAAATATTTTTATCCATATTTTAATTCGGTTATTTATATAAAAAAGTAAAATGAGCAGGGATATTTCCACCTTCAGTTTTCCATTTGAAATGTCCGCTCTTGTTAAAGCAATAAACAAATCCTGTAGACACATAATTTCTTGCATCGGTAACATAAATATCTTCTGTAATAGGATTTACAGCAATCCCGTAAGGCGCTTTAATAGCATCTACATATTCCTGATCAATAATCTTATTGGAAATGATTTGTTCCGTTTTCACGTCAATAATCCCGAAGGATTTAGTATAGGAATGGGTATTGTAATTAAATTCATTCCCATAGTAATATAGCTTGTCGTTCACTATTGTCATTTCACTCACCGCTACATGAAAATCTTTTTTCACGGTTCCCGTAGCAGCATCTACCAGATACAAGCTCGAAGGAATATTATAATAATCTCCTCTGGAACTGACATAAAGATCTCCGTAATCATCTTTTTTAAGACGATGGAGATTGATGGCAACATTTATTTTTTTAGTTTCTGTGAATGTATTCAGATCGATTACTGAAACTGTTTTATCATAATTTGGAACCATATACCCCCCGGAGTTTGCAACAAAAAGTTGATTCCCTACAATTTCCATTTCCTCAGGCTGATATCCTACCGTCACCTGTCTCTGGATGGAAAGTGAAGTGGTGTCAATTTCTACAACTTTTCCTTTTGGAGCATTGGGATTGATATCAACTGGCCCAGCATAACTACTTGCGTAAGCTTTTCCATCTTTGAATTTCACGTATCTGCAATTCTGTAACTGAATTGTTTTAATCCGTTTTGCCGTTTTTGCATCCAGCACTTCAATTTTATTGGAAACATTCACCACGACATAAAGTTTACTTCCATAGATTTGAATATCATTCCCGACATCTCCCAATTCCTTTACTACAGTCGGGTTTATTTCAGCATAGATATTTCGTCTGTACGTTCCTGTGGTATAATCAAAAAAATCCAGTGTACATTTATTGCTTCCCATATTTCCTTCATTCAGAACATAGAAACCTTTAATTGCCGTATTTTCAGGTGGTGCAAGTCCCTCTACTCTTTCTTCACGGGGAATAATCTCATCCGTTCTGCATGAAAACAAAAAGAATAAGAGGCAGGCAAGCAAGCAAAAGTTCAGTTTTTTCATAATGTGAAGCTTACAATTAGTTTAAAATTCCTTCCAGGCATTGGGTAGTTGAGCACGACATCATAGTATTGATTGAAAATATTATTCACTTCAAGACTTGCCTTAAATTGATGATTTGCCACGTTGATTTGTTTTTGAATTGAAAGATCGTGGGTATACCAGGGCTGGATATAATTATATTGAATATTATTTTGCTGCCCGTCATATCTCTTTCCCACATATATAAAACTGTAGTTGAAACCCCAGGCTTTGTAATCAGCCTTCATTGTAAAATTTCCACTATGCCATGGTGTATATGGGATCTGATCTCCAAAAAAGGAATCGTCTCTATCGGAAAAATCTCTGGCTCTCTGATAAGTATAATTGATCTGTGGTCTTAGAACTACTTTCCCAAAAGCTAGTTTTGCCTGTGCTTGTATATCCGTTCCCAGAATTTCCACACTTCCCAAGTTCAACATCGTCCATCGAAATAAATTCCCGGTAGGGGCTGCGATAATTTTATCTTCAACCTTATTGAAATAGCCATCTACTTTGATATAATATCCTTTAAAAATGCAATTATTATAAGATTTCTCATAAGTAAAACCTACATTATACTGATTGGTGAATTCAGGTTTAAGATCCACATTCCCGATCATCGTATAGTAGAGATCATTAAATGTTGGCATTCTAAAAATTCTTTTGTAGAATGCTCGGATTGTAAAATCTTTTGAACTAAAGGGTTGATATGCTAAAAACGCGGAGGGTGTCCACTCTGTTTTATCGGGAGATTTTGAGTTTTTTTCAACATCTTCATGAATAAATGTTCCCAAAACACTCCCCAGGAATTTAAATCTGTTCCACTGATAAGTTGTTGCAAAAGCTACTAAGGAAGTATAACGAGTGGGATAAGAAAAATTCTCAAGATCTGCATCAAGATTGTTATATTGAAAATCTACACTTGCACTAACGTCCCAGTTAGAATTAATGGAATACATATTAGATGACGAAATGTATAACTCCCTCTGAATATAAGTATTATTAACAGGAAATTCTGCCTCTGTAGCGATGGTGTCTACAAAATGAGTGTAATCATATGCAAATTTAGCTTTAAGCTGGGTTTCAAATTTTGGAAATAACTTCTTTCGTAAACTTGCCTGAACAAAATAGCTTTCGTCTTCCAAACGTTGCCCTCTTCCCCCAAATCGTCCATTTACAATAGCCGCAGGAATTCCTCTGTCTGATAAGAAACCATATCCTCTCACACTCCAGCTTCCATCTTTTACATTGCCATTAAGACTGGCTTCAAAACGCTTTGATTTTAAATCGGAATCATGCCTTTTAGCAATGGTGTCATTCGCAAGTTGCCCGTCAGGATAGTATCTTTTATATCTGAATTTATAGATACCATCAGTTTGAATAAATTCAGAGCTAAAACTCGCCGCAATCTTATCTGTGATCTTTTGTTCTAAACGAAATGAGGGGTTAAATAAATCAATAGATGAGTTTTTAAGCCTTACTACCAAATTTGTTTTTCTCCCATTTTTAAAACTTGGGATTTTGGGTTGTAAATAAATAGATCCTGAAGATCCAAAATCTTTTGCTGGCTGAAAGATTTCACTTTTTTGCCCATTATATAATGAAATCTCTTCGAGATCATCAAGAGAGAACCTTCCTAAATCCACAACTCCATTTTGAGCATTTCCCAATTGAATTCCATCATAAAAAACCCCGACATGCTGGCTCCCCATACTGCGAATATTGATGGTTTTTAATCCACCAATTCCACCATAATCCTTAATCTGAATCCCGGCAAAATAACGAAGGGCGTCCGCTACAGACTGACTATTCAGCCTTTCCAAGTCTTCTCCTGACAAGGTTTGCGCAGGAATTATTTCTTTAAAATTCTTTTTTTGAAGACTCACAGGAACAATGACATGCTCCTTGATCGTATCTCTGGATTGAGAAAAGTAAAGTTGAGCAATTAGCACAAGAACTGTGATAATTATTTTTTCAGTTTTAAAAGTAAATTTTAGTTCCATTAGCTCGTTGAAAATAATTTTAATGCTAATGGATATAAGAAAGCAGCAATGACAACGTACAGCGATAACTGCACAGAATCATTGTTGTCCTAAGCTTTATTCCACGAAAGCATCAAACTTTAATCTTTCCGGCAGGTCTTCTGACTTACTCCATTTTTGAAATCCTTCCCATTAAAAAACAGTGGATATATGTTTCAAAAATTTTGGTTTAGAGCTTACAGCAGCGGGTCTGTTCCGGATTTACACCGGATTCCCTTTTAAGAACCTTTTAAGGCTCACCAGAATTCGGCAAAGATAGAAAATTATCACAAGAAACAATGCCGAACTTAACATAATAATAACCAACAAGATAAAACAAAACATTCCGTTACCATGGTAACGGAATGTTTGATTAATTAATTAAATTCCAAAGTTGATAAATACGCTCAATCTGGATTTAGCTTCAATATTTCCTCCAGCCAGATTGGTATAGGCAGGAAGCATCACTTCACTCCCGAGACTCCATTTGCTATAGGAAAGTTCAAAACCTAATTTACCATATAATGCGCTTCCCGCAGTATCGGGTAAGGCTTCGTTAAATTGCTTATTCCTATCATAAACTTCTCCCTGTAATCCTACTTTTCCGGAAAGGATGATCTTTTTATCAGCATGGATCTGATAGAATCCGGTTGCAGCATAGTTCCATTGGTTACCAAATTGGTAATACTTTTTATTTTCCGTTTTAATGGTATAATCTGTATTAATCAGAACTGCTACTTTATTTTTTTGGTATTTGTAATTAAGGACCATTTGATAATCCCAACTTCCGGTTCCCAGCTGAAAACTCGGGTTAACTCCCGTAATCCCTTTTTCATCAAACTTCCCCAACGGAACTTTTACACCAAGTCCCCCATTCAATTGGTGAAATGAATCTTTAGAACTGATCAACTGATAAATACCCATCACATTTAAATCCCCAATTCCATTGATCCTGATATCACCCTGCATCGTTTTTTTCTCATGAAACTGAAAGGGAAGACTTCCATAAACGCTTAGTTTTTTTGTAATGGGAATTTTTCCCCATAACTGAATCGTATTGAAATACTGATCCTGGGTTAGGTCTTTTACAAAAAGGTTTTCTTTTGCTTTATAGTGCTGCGCAAAGTATTTTATTCCTATGAATTGTGGGTTTAGCAACGATTCAAATCCTGATGACCCGTTTCCTGCAGCGCAGCCACATGCATCACAATCATCCTCCAGAAGTTTAATAGAAGTAAAGCTATTCTGATTCTGAGGTATATAAAGACTATCTCTTGCGGGTTCGGCCCGAGCCATTTTAGATAGAAATAGACTCAATAGTATTAAAAATATATTTTTCATGTTTGATTAAATTTATTCAGAGAATTTAGAGTTTGTAATAAAGCTCTTATCAGACAATGTTTTCAGAAAAGCAATAATAGATTGCTTTTCAACAGTACTCATAGCTATTCCAATATGTCCGTTTTGCTTAAGTTGTGGATCCAGGTTAGGATTGTCTTCTACGTTATCAGAATAGAAATTGAGAACAGCATCCAGGGTGTAAAACCTTCCGTCATGCATATAAGGAGCTGTATACTCTACATTTCTCAAACTAGGCACACGGAATTTCATCCAATCCATTTGATCCAGCGTTACCCGGTAGCGACCAGCATCTTTAAATTGAGTATTGTAATACATTCCCGTATTACGAAAGCTCTCATCTGTAAACAATTCTCCACTATGGCAGGAAGCACATTTTTGCTGGAACAAACTCATCCCCTGCGATTCTACAGATGATAAAGTTTCTTTTCCCTGTTTGTATCTGTCATACTTTGAATCGGCAGAAATCATAGTTACCATAAACTGGGATAAAGCCTTCAGTACTCTTTCACCTGTAATATTTTCATCACCATACGCTGCCCTGAATAGCTTCTTATACTTGTCATCCATGTTTAATTTTGAAATCACTTCGGGCATAGAACTATCCATCTCATTAGCATCTGTGATGGGGACAATAGGCTGTTCATTGAGGTTATGAATAACCCCGTCCCACATATACCTTTTTAAAAATGCCATATTCTGAATAGGAGGAGCATTCCGGATTCCAATCCTGTCATCCACACCATGGCTCACATTATGGCCATGGTGGGTAAAGGCATTCTCCTGAATATGACAGAATCCACAAGAGATTGTATTATTACGTGAAAGTCTGCCCTCATAAAATAATTTTCTGCCAAGCTCTACTCCGTTTTTAGTAACCGGATTTCCAGCTTTATCAAAAGTTATTTCAGGAAAATAAGATGGAAATTGCAGATTATATGCTTCATCCTTTTCTAAAGGTTCAATCACCTCATCTGAACATGATATGATATTAAAAAAGCCAATGATGATTAATCCAAATTTTAATACTTCCTTAATCTTCATCATTGTGAACATGGTTTACAGTAAACATTTTAGTAAGATTATTGGTTACACTTACTAAATGTGGGCTCGATCCCATCATCATATCATTGTTTGTATTGAGCGTAAGTGCTGTATTCCCACTTAAGTACTGATTAAGATCTGCAAGAATATGGATAGACGGTCTTATTTTATTGGTTACCCTCGCTGTGGTAGGAAGATCCAGGGTAATTTCTCTGTATAAATCAGGTGTATTGTTAGCCGTTACATTCCCCATATTTCCGGTATGGTTCATAAACTCCTTATCAGCAGCGGTGGCACCATATTTTCCCTCTAGTTTTACAAAAACATAACCTGCTGCCCAAGACCATGACATTCCTTTTGCCTTCGCCTTATTCCAGAATTCAGCCTGTCCATCAAGTCCCAGGAGATATGCATTCTGACTGATTCCTAATCCGAATTTCACTTTTTTATAATTATTTTTCGGGACACCCGTAAGATTTACATATACAATTCCCGCTACCGCATCGGCCTGGTCAATTATGAAAGCTCCTTTGTCAGGATTGTTTTCATTGTATTTGAATTCTTTTCCATTTTCATCGATAAGGCTGATGTTGCTTACTACATATTTTAAAGTCGAAAACTGATGTTTTTGCCCACTTGAAGAAGTTTGGGTTGTTTGATTGAGAACAATTCCTCCCAGATTATTGAATCCGTTTTCAAATTTAATCTGAAGATTTCCGGGTGTTGTATCTTGTGGATTATCATCATCGTCATTGTTTTGACATGAAGAAACTGCCAATAGAGTAAAGGCAATAAAGAATAGTGATAAAAATTTATAAATTTTCATTGTTGATTTTTTAAGTTGTATTTGTTTGAATAGAAATTTTTGAATGTAGAAACATTCATTTTTTAACCACGTTTTAAACATTTTAGAATCTTTAAAGTGAATAATAAAACGATTATAAAGAACACTTAAGCTTTTTGAAAATTTGAGATTTTCACTTCATGTGAACTTTAAAAATTGAGTGGCTAAAGTGGGTAAACAACTTAAAAAACCGGAGGTCGGAAAATATGTTTTAGAAAAAGAAAAGAATAGTTCTTTTGGTAAATAAAATTGAAATCAGAACCGTATTGTTGACATGTGTTTTTTATCTCTGTGATATCCGGAAGAATATAAATATCAAGAATTTTCTGGCCGGAATTTTTCCCTTTGGATAAAGGAGTTGATTCTGTATCGTTGGTTTTAGCAAGCTCTTTACTCAAATAACATTTACCATTACAATTAAGTTCAGGCTTGTCTTTATTGATACAAAGAGTTTCAACGATATAATTATAATTTGCAACATATTCCATGATGGGGATCAGGGGCCTGAACACCATATAGAAAGTAAGGAATATGCTGCAAATATAGTTCATGAATTATTTCTTGCTGATCGCGTTTTCGTATCTCTTGCTTACTTCTTTCCAGTTTAATACATTCCAGATAGCGGTAAGATAATCTGCTCTTTTATTCTGATATTTTAAATAATAAGCATGTTCCCAAACATCAATTCCTAAAATAGGAGTTCCTTTTTCTTCCACAACATCCATTAAAGGGTTATCTTGATTAGGTGTTGACGAAACAAATAGTTTCCCGTTTTTATCAACAGAAAGCCATGCCCATCCTGAACCGAAACGATCAGCACCTGCCTTGCTCATTTTCTCTTTAAAAGCATCCAGACTTCCGAAAGTTGCTGTAATTGCTTTTAGTAGTTGAGCAGAAGGCTGAGTATTTTTCTCTGGTGTAAGCATTGTCCAGAAAAGCTCATGATTAAAGTGACCACCTGCATTATTTCTGATAACAGGGCTTAGTGTAGAAACCTTAGATAAGATCTGAAATAAAGTCTCTTTTTCCTGAGGAGTTCCTGCAATAGCTTTATTCAAATTACTCACATAGCCAGCAGCATGTTTTGTATAATGAATTTCCATTGTCTGAGCATCGATAGATCCTTCAAGTGCATTGTATGCATAAGAAAGAGGTGTCTGCTTAAACTGACCGAAAGCAAATTGTGCTGCGAAAACTGCACTTAAGGCAGCGATTTTCATAATCTTCATAATGTTTTGTATTTATGGTTTAACAATGTTTTTGTTATAAGAAAGGAAGCATGAAGATGGAAGAAGGGAGTCAATAAAGATCTACTAGATGAATACCTCTCCAAACATTCCAATTTCAACTTTTAACTTTCAATTTTCAACTACTTTAAAAGCTTTTTAATATCTTCAATCAGCTTTTCTCTATCCGGATGATATTTTCCAGTAAGATCAGTTTCTTTTCCTTCAGGGTCTTTATAGTTTAATCCTGAATAATAAAGAATAGGCATATTGTCCTTGTTATATCTGCATCGGATATTTCCCTCCTGATCAACGAGAGCGATCATTCCGCTGTGATTAAGGCTTTCACCCTCATCCTCTTTGTCTCCTACATAAATATTGAATTGATCTGCAAGATTTCCAATATAGGTTCTGTCTCCGGTTAAAAAATGCCAGTTTGGAGATTGTACTCCAATTCTTTTGGCATGTTGTTTTAAAGTTTCCGGCGTATCATTTACCGGATCAATACTAATAGAAATAATGCCAAACTCAGGATTGTTGATTTCCTGATCAATTACCTTCATATTGCTATTCATTATAGGGCAAATGGTAGGACATTTACTAAAGAAAAACTCCACGAGATAAACTTTGCCGAGCATATCTTTATTAGTAATCTTTTTATTATTCTGATCGGTAAGTTCAAAATCAGGAACTTTCATTACTGTATAAAAGTTATTCTTAAAATAGCTCATCCCAAAACCTACACCCAGGAAAATAAGTGCAATTACCGCTATGGGAATAACGATCTTGCTTTTTGCACTTTTCGTTGTTTTTTTAGTTTTGGACATATTTTGCAGGATTTTTATTGAACTCGTCTTTACAGGAAGCACTACAGAAACCATACACCTTATTTTTGTATGTTGCTGTAAATTTTAAATAATCAGCAGTCTTCATATGACATACCGGATCTTCAGCATTGACAACTTTTACATTTTTAAGATTCTCCTTCGGCATATTCATATTTTTTGCATGCTTTACTTTAGGAGCCTCCTGTGCACAAGATAACAGTGATATCGACAGCAATGCTGTCAAAATGAATTTATGTTTCATTGGATTGAAATGAAATTAATAATGATAAAAAATGAAATGATTCGTAAAATAAAATTTAGTGATGACCTTAAATCAAAACATGTTTTGATCTAAGAAAAATAAAAATACTCACTAAAAAATTAGTTGAACAAAATCTAAGCAAGCGGAGGATGAAATACTCTGGAGAAATACGCTGACGTATGAGAATTAATATAGACTGAATTTGCTGTCTTTTGTAAAATATCAAATCCTTTCTCTTTAGAAAATGACAGAATATCATTTGCAATGAATACGTCGAGTACTGAAATTTTTATCGTTTGAGGACCGGATTGTCTTTCGGTCTTTGCCAATTCTTTTTCTACATAACATTTACCTTTACAGGTAGATTCTGCTTTGAATCTGTTTTCACAAAGATTTTTGACAATATAGTCATAGTTAACCGCGTAATTTATCAATGGCAATACGGGACGTAGTGCTATGGTAAAAATAACGAATATGGATATGAAAAATTTCAAATAGTATTTCTATTCCACAAATATACTACTCAAAATTTTCTTATGCCTAATTTATGATGAAAGTCATTCATAATTTTCGCAAAACAAAAAGCTCTACCGGATTTCAGTAGAGCTTCAATATAATTGAGTTAAATGTGAATATGCACATTATTAATATTTGATATTTTCAGGCACAAGGATTTAAAATTTCATCCGTTGGATTCTTACTGCATTAAGAATAGCAATTAGAGAAACTCCTACATCAGCAAATACAGCTTCCCACATTGTTGCTAAACCACCAGCACCAAGAATTAAAACAATTCCTTTAACTACAAATGCCAAGACAATGTTTTGCCAAACGATCTGCTTAGTCTTTCTCCCAATATTGATAGCCATTGGAATTTTACTAGGCATATCATCCTGAATTACTACATCGGCAGTTTCAATTGTTGCATCACTTCCCAATCCTCCCATCGCAATTCCCACGTCACTCAAAGCAACCACAGGAGCATCATTCACACCATCTCCAACAAATGCTACCGTTTCATTTTTAGCTTTGATCTCTTTTACTTTATTCACTTTATCTTCTGGAAGCAAATCTCCATAAGCATTCTGAATTCCTAAAGCATCTGCAACATATTTTACCACTGATGTTTTATCTCCACTAAGCATGGTTGTTTTTATATTTAATGCTTTTAATTTATTGATCGTCAATTGCGCATCTGTCTTAATAGTATCTGCAATCGTAAGATATCCTACAAATGTATTATCATAAGCAACCGCAATCAAAGTATATACTATATTATCAGGATTGATATCATACTTGATATTGAATTTATCCATCAGCTTAAAATTTCCAACTAACAATTCTTTTCCATTAATTGTCGCTTTTAAACCATGCCCTGCAATTTCTTCCACATTATCCATTGGAATGGTATGGTCTATTTCACCCACATATTCATGAATAGCAGTTGCGACCGGGTGAGTACTCTGGCTTTCTAAAAGATTGACCAGTTTAAGGATTTCATTTTTATCAAATCCGGATTTAAAATCTACTTCCTGAACTTTGAAAACCCCTTCAGTCATGGTACCGGTTTTGTCCATTACCACATTCTGAATTGCGGCAAGTGAATCTAAGAAATTACTTCCTTTAAATAAGATTCCATTTCGGCTTCCAGCTCCAATCCCTCCGAAATATCCTAATGGGATAGAGATAACTAGAGCACAAGGACAAGAAATCACGAGGAATACTAAGGCTCTGTATAACCAATCTTTAAATTGATAATCAGCTACAAAAAAGTAAGGCAATAAAGCAATTCCTATAGCAAGAAAAACTACTATCGGAGTATATACTTTTGCAAATTTTCTAATGAATAATTCTGTAGGGGCTTTTTGTGCAGTTGCATTTTGAACCAATTCCAAAATTTTACTCAGCTTACTATCCTGATAAGCAGTGGTTACTTTAACCTGGCTGACAGTATTGAGATTGATCATTCCTGCCAGAACAGTTTCTCCTTTTGCCTTCGTATCAGGTTTACTTTCTCCTGTAAGTGCTGCCGTATTAAAAGATGCAGATTCTGATAGTAATTCCCCATCCAAACCTAATTTTTCACCAGATTTTAATTGAATAATTGCTCCAATTTCTACCTTTTCGGCTTTTACTGTTTGAGGCTGCCCGTCTTTTATAATGGTAACCTCATCAGGGCGCTGATCGAGTAATGATTTAATATTGCTTTTTGCTCTTGTAACAGCCAGTGTTTGGAATACTTCTCCAACAGCATAAAATAGCATTACTGCTACCCCTTCCGGATATTGGGCAATAACGAATGCACCAATCGTTGCAATTCCCATTAAAAAGAACTCTGAAAACACATCACCTTTAATGATGCTTTCGTAAGCTTCTCTTAATACAGGAAGTCCAACAGGAATATATGCTGCCGAATACCAGACAATGCGAACCCATCCGGTAAACCATTCTGTTTTTATATAATTATCCAGAGCTACTCCTATCATTAGCAGAACAAAAGAGATAACTGCAGGGAGAAATAATTGAAAAGTAGTTTTATCTGATGTATCGTGAGAATGCCCATGATCATGTCCATCTCCTTCGAAGTGGTCTGTCTTTTTTTCCTGAGGCTTTGTATTACAGCATTTTTCCATAACTTATAATTTTCAACAAAATTAATTTTAAAACAGTTGCAATACTATTGCAAACTTTCCAGGCAGTTTTCACAAATTCCTTTTGCAAAGAGCCTTATTTCATCTATTCTGAAATTGGTCTTAATATTTTCAGGGAAGGAAATATCCTCTTTACATGTAGTTTGCTTACACATTTTACAATAAAAATGCAGGTGCCAGTCTTTATGGGTCTTTTCATCACATCCGTCATCACAAAGCTTGTACTTGGTTGTTGTATTTTCCTGTATGCTATGAACAATCCCCTTTTCTTCAAAGGTTTTTAAAGTCCGGTAAATTGTTGTTCTGTCTGCATTGTCAAAATAGTTCTCAATTTCAGATAGGGACAGAGCCATTTCCTGAGAGCTCAAAAAATCATATACCAAAATCCGCATACTTGTTGGCTTGGTATTCTTATCTATCAGTTTATCTTCTATCTCTTTTTTCATTTCTATTATTTTTAATTAAGAATGTACAATCCCTTCTTTGTATCCTTCATCTTCAATCTGAAAAGTGGTATGAGTGATTTTAAAATTGTTCATTGTCTCGTTTGTTAATTTTTCTAACAACTGATTCGTGGTATTACTACTATCCTTAACAACATGAGCACTCATTGCATTAACACCTGATGTAAGAGACCACACGTGAAGGTCATGCAGTTCTACTACCCCAGGTATTTTCTCCAATGATTGGCGTAGCTGATCAATATCTACATCTTTAGGTGTGCTTTCTAGTAAAACATCAATTGCTTCTTTTAAAAGACGCCATGTTCTCGGAAAGATGAGAAGTCCTATTGCTGCAGAGATCAATGGATCGGCATAATACCAATTGGTGGTAAGCATAATTATACCGGCAATCATTACCCCCACAGAAGTAAGCATATCTGAAAGGACTTCAAAATAGGCACCTTTCATATTGAGACTCGCCTCAGAATCTTTTCTGAGAATCATCATCCCCACAACATTTACAAGAAGTCCGATACCCGCTACGATCAGCATTGATTTACTTTGAACCTCCGGAGGATTCTGAAACCTTTGATATGCTTCATATAAAACATATAAGGAGATACCAAGTAATACAACTGCGTTGATAACAGCAGCCAGTATTTCTGTACGATAATATCCAAATGTCTTTTTAGTATTGGCTTTTCTCTCACCTATTTTTATAGCAATAAACGCCAGAAGCAAGCCTACCACATCTGTTAGCATATGCGCAGCATCCGCAAGCAAGGCAAGACTATTCGTGAGAATTCCTCCAATAACCTCAGCAATAAGATAAGTCCCACTTAATGATAATACAATCAAAAGGTTTTTCTTATGTTTACTGGCGGCTGAAGTAGGTTGTGTGTTTTTTTCGTTCATCATTTCAGAATTGTTATGTTATATTACATTTCGTAGTATAAAGGATTTTCCTTCTTCATGGGAACATTTTGTTCTCCTATCATTTGTCTTATATTTATTTCTATGGTCTGTGCCAGAAAAGTCATAGGTGTATCAACAGGTGAATTTTCAAAAGGGTCCTGCATGATGATAGAAGTTCTTTCTATAGCAATAAACATGGTAGGTACAAGAATAGTGATTACAATCTCAACCATCAATTGGTTGTCATCCAAACCAAATGGTAAGATGGCTGCAAAAACATAGATCAAGATGTGAACAAGAATACTGTATGATCTGGGAAAAACTGTATTTTTCAGTCTCTCACATTTTCCCATACTGTCACAAAGTTTAGTAATTGCATCATTCAGCTGTAATTGCTGAAATTCTGAGATCAATTTTGCAGTAGCAGCTTCCTTCACCTGTCGGGAATGTTCATCTAACAATGCATTAGGAATATTCATTGCTTGAATTCCATGGGTATTTATATATTCTTGTACCCGATTAGAAAAGGGTAGTTTTCTTAAAGACTCTCCCAATGCATATGTCCAGACAATTTGCCTTTCAGCCAATTCTCTTGCTTCTTTCTCTGGTAAAAATTGCATGGCCAATCTAGTCACTGTTCGGGAATCATTTACAATAGCTCCCCAGACAATCCTTGCTTCCCACCATCTTTCATAAGATTGAGAAGTTCGGAATGCTAATAGCAAAGACACCGCAGTTCCTACCAGTGCAGGTACATTCAGTGGAAGTGATATTTTACGAAATCCTGGTAATAAATCCAAAAGTCCTATGCAAATCGCAAATACACAAATGAAAAGGATCTGGGATTTTATTTCATTGATGAAATACCAAATGGATAATCTTTTGTTTAATAACATAATTATTTTGTTTAATTAAGTTCTAATTCTTTATGACCTATCGCTCTCTAAAATTCTCGTATTCATTTTTAGCACTTTTAATACAATGTAAATAATCATTGTTAGAAGAGTCCCTGAAATGAAAAACAAATTATGATCAGAGTGATTTCCGATCCACTCCTTGGTTAAATCAAACAACATGAAAATCAGAAACATTGCAAAAAGCCCATTCTTTTCCTTCTTTAATACCTTTTTTATACTAAAAGACATATCGTTCTTCGAAAACAACCCTAAGTTAGGGATAAAAACCGGTACTTTAGATGCCCAATTTCTATATTTTTCACCAAATTTTCTTTCTAAAAACTGTTCCTCAGCATAAATAATCCTTTCGTAATAAATCCAATAAAAAAGAACAAAAGAAATCACAAACCACAAGTTCTCCGTAAACATTGCAAGTCCTAACCACATAAAGAAGTTCCCTAAATATAAAGGGTTTCTTACAACACTGTACATTCCTGTTGTATTGAGTGTATCAGCGACCTGTCCTTCTGAGGTATTTCTTCCTGAGGTGTTTTTAGGTGTATATCCAACTGTATATACCCTAATCCCTAGCCCTATAACACTTACTAATAAGCAAGCAAATTCATAGAGTATAATACAACTGGTCGCTTCTTCTTTTAAATTGTTTTGAATAGAAACTACTAAACCGACAAGCAAAATACCAATCGGCAAAGTACTTCTATATCTAAACAACCAGTTTCCCTGTTTTTCAAGTTCTTCCTTTAAAACCATCTTATGATTTTTCTATTTGTGTGTTTTTTATTGAGATGATTTATTCGTCGTGTTCACCACCATTGGTCAATTTAGCATTAACAAAAAATGCACTTTTTACTACAATCTTAGCATTCGGCTCAATATTACCAACAGGAGTTATTGCAGTATATCCCATATCTGAAGATCCTTTTACAACTTCTATTTTCTCAAAATTAATTGTTTTAACTTCTTTTTTAGTTTTCACTTCTTTGGATGGTTCTTCATCATGATCCTCCTCTGGCTTTTTATCAGTCTGTACAAAAACATAAAATTTCCCGTCTGCTTCTACTATAGCTTCATTTGGAATCGCTGGAGTTGTACTCTTGTCAAGGCTTACAATTCCTGTAATATTCATACCATCTATTAATCCTGATTTATTTCCGGTAACAGTACAATGTATAGAGATTGTTTTACTTTCGTTTTCAAAAGAAGAACCTATACTATACACTTTTGCATCATATTCTGCTTCAGGATTATTTGTCAATTTAAAATGAACGATTTGCCCCACTCTCATTTTTGGAAGATCTTTTTCAAAAACCTGTAAATCTAAATGTATAGATTGATTATCAATAATTTCCGCAACAGGAGAAGAGACATTTACATAACTCCCTATTTGCGCAGCTATACTACTGATCGTCCCACTAATAGGCGCCGTTATCACAAGGCCTGATCTCATATTTGCATTATTTACACTTCCCGGATTAATTCCCATCATTTGAAGCTGTCTCAATAAGGATGATTTTCTGGTCCTTAATGTTCTTAATTCCGAATCTGAACTTTGAAGATTTTTCTTTGCGCCGGCATCATTATCGAAAAGCTCTCTCTGTCTTCTATATTCTTGCTCTGCATACGTAATTCTGCTGTTCGTGGTAAGATAATCTTCCTGAAGCTGGATAAATTCAGGATTTGTGATGGTTGCAATTACTTGTCCTTTGCTTACAATACTTCCTACCTGAACATTCAGTGTTTTAATAATCCCACCGTATAAAGAAGTTACTGTTGCTTTGTTATTATTTGGAACACTTAATAAACCATTGGCTTTAATGGTCGAAGTCAGTTCTTTCATTTCAATGGTACCCAATGTAACTCCTACAGCTTTTATCTGTTCTTCAGTAAGTGCTGCGATCGTTTGAGGGGCATCTGCGGGTTTCTCAGCTTTTTGTTCTGTTTTCCCCGCAGCACTCTCAGTTACCTCTTTCTTTTCACCACAACTAATGGCTATTAAAGAAAGGAATGTAAAATATATGATGATGTGTTTTTTTCTCATTTTATTTATTAATTATTGAATTAATGGTAACTACAGATTGATTGACCTGTTGAATTGATTCCAGATATTTTAATTGAATGTTAGTGGCAGTTTGTAAGGCAAATAGATATTCCACATAGGTAATTTCTCCCGTTTTATATCCCAACTGAGCTGCCTTTACAATTTTATTGGCATTAGGGATTGCCTGTCCTATATAATAACTATACTGTTGTGTATCTTGCTGATACTGCGTGATCGCATTTTCCAACTGTGTGGCAAGTTGATTCTTTTGATATCTCGCATTGGTCTCCGCTACCTGTTTCTGATATTCCAATGATTTAATTCTTGCCTTTGTAGCTCCAAAAGTCAATGGAATTGCAATACCAAGAGTTACAGAGCTGAAACGGTTCCCTGAGTTATAAAATACCTCCTGTCCATTTTTTGGATACAATCCCATCAGTGATTGATTGGTATATCCAACACTGAATTCCGGAAGTCCTTGTGATTTTTCAACATTTTTATTTCTTTCTGCAATTTCCATTTCCTGATAAAAAGCCTTTATAGTAGGATTGTTATCCAGTACTTTTGTATCAAGAATATTTTCAGCTTTTAAGGGTTCATACTTGTCATTAAATGGAATTTCAAAATCTTCAGATACATTTAAAAGAGTCTTCAGATTTTTATAAGCATTATTTAGATACACCTGATTTTGATTCAATAAAAGACTGATTTCTCCTTTTTGTGTTTCAGCTGTACTAATTTCTATTTTCTTAATATCTCCTGCTTTATATCTTACGGTTGCAATTCGGATAAAATCCTGATATAGACTATCCAGGTTTGCAAGCTGCGATTTATTATACTGTAGATATTCTATTTGATAGTAATATGACCGTACCTGTTTTACCAGCTCATTTATAGAAATCTCTTTATCAATCTGTTTACTTTTTATGGTTTCAGCAATTAATTCTTTCCTGGCTTTAAATATTGTAGGAAAAGGAATACTTTGTGAAATAGCAAATGACTGATCAAATCTAGGACTATTGTATTGCCCCAACTGAGCATCAAAAGCAAGTTTCGGAAGCTCAGTTGCTGTAGGTTTTAAAGCCTCGGCAGACTGAATACTGAGGTCCTTCGACTTCAGGGATAAATTATTATCTACTGCTGTTGAAACCGCCTGTTCTATGGAAAGTGTTTTAGATTGGGCATTTAATGTTTGGCCTAACATTAAGAATCCAAAAATAATTATTGTAGCTAATGGCTTCACTTTTATCTTCCTTAATGGAATTTTCGTGTTGAAAATAATATATAACATTGGTAACACAAACAGCGTTAAAAATGTCGCAGTAATTAATCCTCCAATGACTACTGTTGCCAAAGGCTTTTGAACTTCTGCTCCCGCTCCTGTTGATATTGCCATTGGTAAAAATCCTAAGGATGCTACAGTAGCCGTCATCAATACAGGACGAAGTCTTGTTTTTGTTCCTTCCATTACTCTTTTTAGAATATTGGTTTCCCCTTCTTTTTCTAATTCATTAAAAGTACCTATCAAAACAATTCCATTTAGAACTGCAACCCCGAATAAAGCTATGAATCCAATTCCAGCACTGATACTGAATGGCATTCCTCTTAAAAGAAGGGCAAATATTCCTCCTATTGCACTCATTGGAATCGCTGTAAAGATTAGAGCAGCCTGTTTAAATGAATTAAAGGTGAAGTACAACAGCATGAAAATCAAAAACAAAGATATAGGTACTGCAATGGTAAGACGCTGACTTGCCTCTTGCAGATTTTCAAACTGTCCTCCATAGGTAAAGTAATATCCTGCTGGTAATTTTATCTGTTTTTCAAGTTTAACCTGAATATCTTTTACGACACTTTCAACATCACGGCCTTTTACATTGAATCCGATTACAATTCTTCGTTTTCCTTGTTCACGGCTGATTTGTGCAGGCCCTAATTTATAACTAACATTAGCAACCTGAGAGAGAGGAATCTGTGCTCCTGTGTTGGTTGTGATCATCAAATTATTGACATCATCAATATTGGTTCTGTTAAGGCTATCCAATCGAACGACCAAATCAAAACGTCTTTCATTCTCAAAGACTTGCCCAGTACTTTTTCCAGCAAAAGCTGTACTTAAAGCATTGTTTACGTCTTCAATATTTAATCCATAATTCGCTATTCTTGTTCTGTCATACACAACATTAATCTGTGGAAGACCACTTACCCTCTCGATTTGTGGGGCCGTTGCTCCATCTACCGTTTGAATGACTTTACCCACTTTGTCTGCATAAATTGAAAGAGAATCAAGATTTTCTCCAAAAATTTTAACTGCTACATCCTGTCTGATCCCCGTCATCAATTCGTTAAAACGCATTTGTATTGGCTGGTTCTTCTCAAAGAATACTCCAGGAATTGATTCTAGTTTTTCACTGATCTCATCAGCTAGTTCTGTATAGGATTTTTTAGTTTTCCATTCGCTTTGTGGTTTTAAAACGACGATCATATCAGTGGCTTCAGGTGGCATTGGATCCGTTGGTACTTCTGCAGAACCTGTTTTTCCAACTACCATTTTTACCTCATCAAATTGTTTGATAATTCTTGAAGCCTGCATAGAAGTCTCAAGACTTTGGCTTAGAGAACTTCCTTGTGGCAAAATACAGTGGAAAGCATAATCTCCCTCCTGTAGTTGCGGAATGAATTCTCCACCCATACCTTTAAATATAAAAGCAGCCACAACGAAAATGAAAATTGTTATAGAGACAATCATGTATTTTAATTTAATGGCTTTTTGTAGCAACGGCTGATAAATACGTTGCAAAAAGTCCATTATTTTATCACTGATTGTTTTTTTATTTTTAATGTTTTTCGAAAGGAACAATGCACTTACCATTGGAATATAGGTCACTGATAAAATTGTTGCTCCAATAATTGCAAATCCTACTGTTTTTGCCATTGGAGTAAACATTTTCCCTTCTACTCCTGCTAATGTCAGAATAGGAATGTATACAATTAAAATAATGACCTGTCCAAATATGGCACTGTTCATCATTTTGGATGCAGCTGTTCCTACTTCCTGATCCATCTGGATTTGAGTAAGCCGTCCCTTACTTTTATGATTCAATATATGTAATGTCGACTCTACAATGATAACAGCTCCATCTACAATTAACCCGAAGTCAATTGCTCCTAAACTCATTAGATTGGCACTCACTCCAAATACATTCATCATCCCTAATGCGAATAATAACGAAAGTGGAATTGCTGATGCTACAATAAGTCCAGCTCTAAGATTCCCGAGAAAAATAACAAGTACGAAGATGACAATTAATGCTCCTTCCACTAAGTTTTTTTCTACTGTTTTCATTGCTCTTCCCACCAAATCTGTTCTATCCAGAAATGGTTCAATAACAACATCATCAGGAAGAGATTTCTGAATAGTGGGTATTTTAGCTTTAATATTGCCAACTACTTCATTACTGTTTGCTCCCTTCAGCATCATTACAACACCCCCTACTGCATCTACTTTTCCGTTAAAGGTCATTGCACCATATCGAACAGCACTTCCAAAACGCACATCTGCAACATCTTTTATGAAAATAGGAACGCTTCCTGTTTCATTTTTTACCGCTATGTTTTTAACATCATCTAAAGATGTTACCATACCAATTCCACGAATAAAATATGCATTCGGTTTTTTATCTATATAGGCACCACCCGTATTCTGGTTGTTTTTTTCTAAGGCTGTAAAAATATCTGTGATGCTCACTCCCATTCCTTTAAGACGGTTGGGATTGATCGCCACTTCATATTGCTTCAATTCTCCACCAAAACTGTTAACCTCCGCAACTCCCGGAGTCCCGTTGAGCTGTCTTCGGACTATCCAATCCTGCATTGTACGCAGTTCCTTGGCATTATATTTTTTCTCACTTCCTTTTTTCGGGTGAAGGATATATTGATATACTTCTCCCAGCCCGGTACTTACCGGAGCTAATTCCGGCGTTCCCACCCCCTTCGGGATTTCTTCCACAGCTTGTTTCAGCTTTTCACTAATCAGCTGTCGGGCAAAATAAACATCTACATCTTCTTTAAAAACTACGGTAATAACCGAAAGTCCAAATCTTGAGATACTTCTTGTATCCTCAATTCCAGGAACATTAGCAATGCTCTGTTCAATAGGAAAAGTAACTAACTGCTCTACTTCCTGTCCTGCCAGCGTAGGGCATACAGTAATAATCTGCACCTGATTATTGGTAATATCAGGCACTGCATCTATGGGTAGTTTGGTAGCACTCCAGACTCCCCAGATAATCAACAACAAGGTCATAATACCTACAATGAACTTGTTTTTGATACTGAATTTTATGATTTTATCTAACACAAATAAGATTTATTTTATTGAAAATATGTACATCTGACAATATAAATGTCAGGTGCAAAAATATCATGAAGATCTCTGCAATGGAATTGCAAAGTTTCACCTAGGGTTAGAAAGGGTTACTTTCTAATATTCAATAAAATTAAATTTTAGGGGGCTGCCAGATGTTTTCGTAAACCTGATAGGCAAAATCATTTTTGTGGAAAAGGATCTTTTTTGAAAAGTAAGATTGAATTTGTTTTGGAATGTTTATCTGAGGTTCCATTTTAAAAGCTGCAACGGTCATCTGACAACAATTGCAAACACATAAGGGAGAACAAATATCACCTCGATCCTTTGAATGAGACTCTTCAATATTTAATGAGAAGCCAGCTTTAGAAGAACTCAATTGTTTATGCACATCTTCACATGGCATCAGAGACAATGCCACAAAATACAATGCTAAAATCAATCTTAAGAAGTTCATTTTGACAAAGGTAGAATTTTTTTATTAAAAAAATATTAAATCCATATACAACTATCTATTCGGAGGATAGTTATTTTTCATTCTTTTTCAATTCTAGTGAAGTTTCATTAATTTTACATCTGAAAACATATAATGATTAGTGTCTCGAAATATGAACAAGAAATATACTCTCCAATTACTTTCCAGCATTTTATTTTTACTGATTATATATATATTCTCAGTCGCAAAGGATCCTTCTTTGGGAGACAGTATAGTATTTACTGTACAGGGATATAATGGATTTGAATTTGACTCAAATGCAACCAATCATCTGTTATTTTCTAATGTTTTGGCATTTCTTCATAAAATACTTCCCTTTATCAATGTTCATTTTCTTTTTGTTGGAGTAAGTATAATTTGTAGTTTATTATTTTTATTCTATCTAAAAAAATTATTAGAAATCGTGGGAGTCTCTCCTAGATCATCTCTGATCTGTATTTTATTGTTGGGGTTATCATTTACCTTTTGGAGGCAATCTATTATAACAGAGGTTTATACATTTTATTTGTTATTCGTTGCTCTTTTTCTGATCAACTTATTTAAATTTATTCAGGATAAAAGACCAAAATATTTTTATTATTTATCATTTTTCTTTGGTCTCCTTTTCTTAATCCATATTCAATCAATTCTTTTTATTCCTATATATTTTTATTTTCTTTTTAAAAATTTCAAGCATTTAAAAAAGCATTGCATTTATGGGATATGGATTGTATTCTTTCTATGTTCTATTTTGTTGATTCCTCCTTTTTTAGGTCATCATACATTTGGTGCTATCCTAAGTAATCCCGACTATACAGATTCTGTTTTTAATTTAGATATAAAAATTATTTTAAAAAGCATTGTAAAGAACTCAGGCATTTTGATTTATAACTTTTTGTATTTCATTATATTCTTGTTTTGGGGACTACGAAATAAAAAGTTTCTTGACTACATTGCAATAGGAGCTTTACCATTTTTTGCTTTCTGTATTAAGCACAATGTGTCAGACATTCATGTTTTTCATTTAGTACCTTATATTTTCATTTTAATCTTCATTGGAAGAGGTTTAGATTATTTCCCTAAATTATACATACTTCTTCCTATACTACTCCCCTTTTTCTACTTTCTTACTTTTAAAGTCATAGAGAAAACTTCAATAGGACAGCAGATTGAAAAAGAAAAAGGGTATAAAGGAGGTACACGGTATATGTTATTTCCACCTTTAAATAAAAATCCAGATCTAAACTATTTTATTCTTAAGTACAAAGAAGACTCTTTATACAGAGACCCTGCTTTAAAAAGCTTATATCCAGATGTTATAAAATGGGAGAGTATTAAAGATGAATATATGAGAAAATAAATCACATTTAAAAAATACAACATGAATTAAGATTTACTAAAAACTCACCTGAAAAAGATAACTAGATTATAATCAAACAAATGTCCCAATACATTAAAAATCCCTCACTATTTATGAGGGATTTTCAATGTATCGAATGAAATATTTCTTAAAGATTCGGATTATTCTCCACCTCTTTCTGAGGAATTGTAAACAAATAATACCTGCTATTCGGAGCAAAGGCAGATTGGTCAGGGAAAGAAAATATAGAATGCCCCCTTCCATTAACTGTTTTTACTGTTCCATCAGGAGTCGTTATCTGTACCTTGATGGGTTGTCCGTTAGCATCTGTAAATGGTTTTCTCACAACTGTTCCTTGCGTTCTGATAATGTCAGATAAGGAAAAACCTTCACCAAATAATTCTTTTCTTCGCTCAATCAGAATCTCTTTAATCACATCGTTTTGTGCTAAAGGTCCACTATAAATATTAGCATGTCGAGCTGATTTTAATTGATTTAAAACTGTTACAGCATTGGTAATATTACCATTTCTGGCTGCTGCTTCTGCTTCGATCAAATACATCTCAGCAGCTCTCATGAACACGATATCTGCAATCAGATTGGCTTTAAACTTAAATTTAGCATATCTCAAAAGACCTTCTCTTCCTGGAAGTCCGTCCCATTGGAATAATTGATATCTGATATCATTGGTATCAAAAAGGTCTTTAAAATAAGGATCAGCCATAAAACTATAATAGTAACTTCCTGAAGAAGAAACATCTAGATAGTGGAATGCATAGCTTTCTCCGGACTGCTCCTGAGTCTGGCCGTGCCCCCATATCCATTCAGCGTTTGTAATATCATTAAAACCATCTTTATATTTTTCTGGAGCCATTAACGGAAAACCAGCCTTTGCTATTTGTGCAGCAGTGACGGCTTTATCCCATTCACCAGTATTCAAATAAGCTCTTGCCAATAATCCATTTACAACAGATTTATCAATTTTATCCTTATTATTTCGGGTGTAATTGGTTAATAAAAGACTTGCTTCAGATAGATCATTTTTGATCAAAGTATAGATTTCTTCAAGACTAGCTCTTTTCTTTCCTACGGAGTTTGTTGTAGTAGGTTCTGTATAAATAGGAGCAACCAGAGCGTTCTTGTCTTTTAAATAGCTGAATTGATAAAAACTCGCCAGATTCAGGTAGCAAAAAGCACGTAAAGCTTTTGCCTGGCCTTTTACCTGGTCTTTTTTTGATTGGCTTCCTGTTACTCCATCTATTCTACTGATCACATTATTCATATTGTTTATCACAGCATACAATGAACTCCAGATAAACAATGAGCGACTTCCCGTATTGTTTACTAAATCAGTAAAGGCATAGGGAGAAGCAAACCCATATTTATTAGTCAAAACTGCTACATCACTTCCCATCGCATCACTTGTTCTCAACACCGTAGAATATCCAATATTAGCATAGCTTGTTCCATCGTCATTAAATTTTGCCCACGTCCCATTAACAACAGTTTCTGCACTTTCGGCAGTCTTAAAAACTTCCTCTTCATTAGCCTGGTTGGTCGGTGCAGTTTCCAAATCACTTGTACACCCCGTAATGGAAAGTGCTGTGATCAATGCAAATGATAAATATTTTATTTTTTTCATTGTTTTAATTTTAAAGTTTAAAGAGTGGCTTGAAGACCAAAGGTTATTGTTCTCATCGCAGGATATCTATAATAGGTTGTCCCATCTATAGCCTGCTCAGGATCCATTCCTTTATGCTTAGAGAATGTCAGCAGGTTTTCTGCCTGAAGGTAGATTCTGAACTTTCTCAATCCTAGCTTTCCAAAATAATCAGAAGGTAGGGTATACCCAATACTAACATTTTTCACCCTTGCATAAGTTCCTGAATATAAAAATCTTGAAGAAGCGGATGTCCAGTTATTGGTTTTTGTACTTAAAGCAGGAACATCTGTATTTGGATTCTCTGGAGTCCATCTATTAAGCATTTCAGCACTCCATGCCCGACCTCCGGCACTTCCATTAGACATTAACATCGTGTAGTCTGTATCAAGAATCTTTCCTCCAACCCTAAAAGTTACCAATCCTGAAAAATCAAAATTTTTGTATGTTATACTTGTGGTAATCCCACCCGAAATCTTAGGTAAAGAAGAACCCTGTAGAGTTTTTGTAGCTTTAGCATATTCTGAGGTTGTACCTTCTACAGTATTACCATTTGTATCCTGATAGATATATTTCCATAGAGGAGCTCCATTACTTGGATCAACACCTATCCATTCTGGAATAAAAAAGTCATAAACAGAACCTCCTACTTCTAATAATTTAGTTCCGGTTACAATCGAACCTTTTGGAAGTTTAGTAATTCTATTCTTCAACGTAGTCAAATTCACATCAACATCCCACTGAAAATCGTCTGTTTTAACTGGCGTTGTAAATAGTGAGAATTCAAATCCCGTATTTTTCAATTCACCAATATTTGCAGAATAACCCGTAAAGCCAAGAGAAGGAGCTAAGGGCCTGTCAAACAAAAGATCTTTACTCTGACGCTGGAAATATTCTACATTTCCTTTAACTCTATTATTAAATACTGCAAATTCAAGTCCTACATTTAAGTTAAGGTTAGTCTCCCATTTTAAACTCGGAGTAGGAAGTCGGCTCGCCACTGTTCCTCCTTCACCCAAATTGTTATAAAATGCATATAAACTCTGATAAGCATAATAAGTACTTAATTTATCATTCCCTTGCCCTCCATAACTTGCACGAAGAGTAAGCTGATTAAAGAAGTTCATATTTTTAATAAAACTCTCATTAGATAATTTCCAGGAACCACCTACAGACCAAAATGTCCCCCACCTATTTTCACGTGAAAATCTTGAAGAGCCATCTGCTCTTATAGATCCGGAAACAAAATAGGTATTTTTAAAATCATATTCTGCTTTACCTAAAAAACTCAGTAAGCCTAATTTATCACTATTCCCACTGAAACCACCTAATAATGCTGCAGCATCTGGCTCATAATAATAAGGTAAAGAAAATTGACTCCTATTTCCTGAAATGGTTTGATATTCATAATGATAAAACTCTTGTCCCGCTAAAACATTAAAATGATGTTCGTTGAATTTTTTATCATATGTCAAAATATTACTCGTTGTATAAGATAAAGTTCTCGAATTTGTTTTTGTTACAGAGCCTCCTATTTCACTTCCCTCTCCTAGTAACGGATTGGAATAGTAGTGTCCGTTATAATTCACGAGATCAACCGAGAAACTGGATTTAAATTTCAATTCCGGCAAAAAGGTAAAGTCCAAAAATCCTTTTCCTGAAAAGTTATCTTCTCTGTTCTCATTTTTATCTAATGGTAAGGTTGCGGCAGCGTTTTGATTTTGCAATGCAGCCGTAGGTCTGTACTTTCCAAAATCGTAGATATAGTTTCCATTAGCATCTAGACGATAGCTTCCATCCGAATTTCGCTCGTAATATGGATAAAAAGAAGGGATCACTCTGGCAGCATTGATAATATTATCCGTTCTTGAATCTGAAGAAGGCGGAGCTTCCTGAAGACTATTAGTATAGCTCAAATTAGCTCCTACAGTTAACCATTTTTTAACTTCATTATTAATCTTTAGCCTTGCACTGTATTTTGTAAAACCAGAACCTATGGCAATTCCTTTATCATCCAGGTATCCTAATGAGAAAAAATAATTTCCTTTTTCATTTCCACCACTAAAGTCGAGATCTACCTGATTTCTGGAAGCAACTCTTTGAAGAATATCTCTCCAGTCATCATTCCATAAAGCTTTGGCTCCTGGTAAAAGTTTCCCATCTGTCCCCACTGGCTGAGCATAATTCTGACCATACGGATTAATTCCCAATTCATTTACTAAATTATTAGTAGCCATCTGTGCTGCCTGTTGTGATGAAACCTGAGGGGATCTGTATCCATTTCGCAAAGCCTCCCAATACAACTGAAAGTACTGATCTGTATTTACTTGTTTATAGTCCTTTACTGCTCTACTTGAAAATCCCTGGCTAATATTAAAATTAACACGGGGTTCTCCTTTTTTCCCGGATTTAGTGGTAACAATAATAATCCCATTCGCCCCTCTTGATCCATATAAAGAACTTGCAGTAGCATCTTTTAATACACTAATGGATTCAATATCATTTGGGCTGATAGAATTAATATTTCCATCAAAAGGAATCCCATCTACTACAAATAACGGATTGCTTGAAGCACTGATAGAGCCAATCCCTCTAATACGAATTGTTGCAGTTGCACCGGGCTGTCCTGAAGCGCTTACTGCCTGCAATCCTGCAACCTGCCCTTCAAGAGCTTTAGTGATATTCGTTACAGGTCTGTTATTAATCTTCTCACTGGAGATTGTTGCTACCGAACCGGTATAACTTGTTCTTTTAGCTTTTCCATAAGCTACTACCACAACTTCGTCTATATCTTTTTCACGAAGTGTATCTTTTTTAAGTTTTATTTCCTGGCCACTTACACTTATAATTCCCAGAAAAAATAAAGCACCTGGAGGGATCCAGATTTTAGCATTAAATAAAGTTTTACTATTCATAATTAATTTTGTTTATCAAATATATCGAAAAAAATCACCCTTTATTGAAATACAGCAAAAGGCACCAATATAATTGATAACCAAATGCTTATCTTTCCTTAAAAGGCTGAATGTAACACCTTGCCTCAGGCAGGTTGTTAAGACTTCACAGGGTCAGTTCCCTCCATCTTTCTTTATAAGCCGATCGAAATATGGATGCAAATCTAAAAACAATTAGTCTACAAAACAAGTAGACTAATTGTTTTTTTATCCTTATTTCACAAAAATTAACTTAAATTTTTCATAAATAGTATATTATTAAGCCTTTACGAAAGTTAGAGTATCAGAAACATGAGAAATATCATTAAAAACAATACCACATAATCGCAATCTAAATAAAAATAGAAAGCCTTGGTGTTTATCAAAAAAATCTTTTTTAATTTTATACTATGAAAATTTTAATTGTAAATGGTCCTAATCTCAATTTATTAGGCACAAGGGAACCTGAAATATATGGTACAATTTCAATGGAAGAATATTTAGAAAAACTGAAAACTGAATTTCCTTCCTATGAATTGAATTATTATCAGTCTAATATTGAAGGAGAATTGATCAACAGGCTTCAGGAAGATAATTTCGATGCAGTTATAATTAATCCCGGAGCTTTTACGCACTACTCTTATGCAATAGCTGATTGTTTAAAAAATATTCAAAAACCTAAAATAGAAGTCCATATTAGCAATATATATAAAAGGGAAGAGTTTCGTCAAAAATCCGTGACCGCTACTTATACAGATGCTGTATTATCAGGTTTTGGTCTGCAGGGATATAGATTGGCACTTCTGAGTTTTTAAATTTTGCTAAAACAAGAATACCCAAAAAGCCTCATCGATGATGAGGCTTTCATTTTATTTTATATTCAGATTGTATATCTTAAATAGTTTGTTCTTGTAATTGAGGACCTGATGCAATCAATTTTTTTCCTTCCTCAGTGTTACAATACTGCTCAAAGTTCTTAATGTATCTTGATGCCAGATCTTTTGCTTTTTCTTCCCATTCACTTGCATCATTATATGTATTTCTAGGATCCAAAATACCTTCAGTAACGCTTGGTAATGAAGTAGGAATTTCCAAGTTCATAATTGGAACTCTTGTCTTAGGAGCATTTTCAATTGATCCATCAATGATTGAATCGATAATAGCTCTTGTATCTTTTAATGAAATTCTTTTTCCAGTACCGTTCCAACCAGTATTTACCAAGTAAGCTTTTGCTCCATGCTCCTTCATTTTACCAATCAATGTCTTAGAATACATTGTAGGGTGTAATGTAAGAAACGCTTCACCAAAAGCTGGAGAGAATGATGGTTCCGGAGAAGTAATCCCTCTTTCAGTACCCGCTAGTTTAGAAGTATATCCACATAAGAAGTGGTACTGTGCCTGATTTTCATCTAAAATAGAAACCGGAGGCAATACTCCGAACGCATCTGCAGATAGATAAACAATCTTTTTCGCATGTCCTGCTTTTGAAGGCAAAACAATTTTATTAATATGATAAATTGGGTAAGAAACTCTTGTATTTTCTGTAATTGAACCATCTGTATAATCAGAAGCACCATTGTGTACCACAACATTTTCAAGAAGAGCATCTCTTTTAATTGCTCTGAAAATATCCGGTTCTTTCTCTTCAGATAAATCAATTACTTTAGCATAGCAACCTCCCTCATAGTTGAATACTCCATTATTATCCCAACCATGCTCGTCATCCCCAATTAGATATCTTTTCGGATCTGCAGATAAGGTTGTTTTACCAGTTCCTGAAAGGCCGAAGAATAAAGCAACATCTCCTTCTTCACCTACGTTTGCAGAACAATGCATAGATGCCATACCTTTCAATGGAAGGTAATAGTTCATCATTGCAAACATTCCTTTTTTCATTTCTCCACCATACCAAGTACCACCGATGATCTGTAGCTTTTCAGTAAGGTTAAACATTACAAAGTTTTCAGAGTGTAATCCCTGAGCTTCCCAGTTCGGGTTAGTTGTTTTAGAACCATTCACTACTGTGAAATCAGGTTCTCCAAAGTTTTCCAGCTCATAATGAGAAGGGCGGATGAACATATTAGTAACGAAATGCGCCTGCCATGCAACTTCTACGATAAATCTTACTTTAAGTCTTGTATCTGCATTTGTTCCACAAAAAGCATCTACTACATAAATTTTCTTAGAAGAAGAAAGTTGGTCTAGCACTAATCCTTTACAAGACTGAAAGATTTCTGCTGTCGTTGGTAAATTTACTTTACCGTCCCAGAAAATTGTGTCTCTTGTAACATCATCCTGAACAATATATCTGTCTTTAGGAGAACGGCCAGTAAAAATTCCTGTTTTTACTGATACTGCACCAGATTCCGTAAGCTCAGCTTTCTCAAACCCCTGATTATCAGAAGAAACTTCTGCCTGATATAATTCCTCATAAGAAGGATTATATATGAGTTCGTAGTCTCCTTTAATCCCTAATTTTTGTAAATCCTGGATGATTTTAGCGTGTTTCATTTTACTTATATTTTCTATTTCTTTTTTTAGTCCAACAAAATTAAATATTAATTTATTGTTACAGGTGGTTAAATATAATGATATAAGTCAGAATGGCAAAGAAAAATACGGGATAGCAAATGATTAAAAATCAATTAATTATATCGTTCCATTCAAAAATAGTAGTAAAACCTTTTCCCCGAAAATAGTCCTTAAAGCCCCTAAATTTGGCACTCATGACAAAATCTCCACCCCAGGCTCCTAAACTTTTCACAAAAACCGGACAGTCCTGGAAGAGTTTTTCTTTAACAGTAGGAATATTCAAAAATTGAGAAATTTTTTGCTCATGAATCGTCATTAAATGTGAAAAATAATATAATTCACTACATAATAAAATATCATGGGTAAGTTTTGAAAATTCATCTACCAGTTCCTGAGATTTAGTCCTGGATTTGTAAAGGTTAATTCCTTCCCTGCTGTCTTGTTTTTGATTTAAATGGATAAAGATCAACTGGTTTTTGAACTCAGGATCAAAGATTACTTTCTTATATTGTATTTCCGGCTTGTTCTGATATAGAATAGCAGACTGTTCTTTGGCAACGGCTATATCATAACCGCTTCCACCCAAACTCAGAGTATTCAATTGAAATGGATCTACATCTGCCCAAACAGAAAGATTATTCATTAGAGTTGAGCTACTGCCAAATCCAAAATCGGAAGGAAACTGGAGATTTGTTTTTAACAAATAAGTGTCTGTAAAGGTAAATTTCTTGTCAGAAAGTTGCTGAACATTCTTTAAAGTTTTTAAAATGAATTCAGCATTTGAAGAATTATTGGTTTCAATAATTTGCCAAGTTTCATAATTGATGATGACTTTTAGCCAAATCTTATTCTGATGATAAGCTTCCCAGAAAACCAATGACTTCCCATCGTTTTGTTCTTCAAAGAAAAACTCTTGTCCTAGCTTGGTGGGTACCGCTAAAACAAGAGCTCCGTCTATTGCGAAATATTCTGAAGTAAGCATTAGCTTCCCTGGTGAAAATATCTCGACCATAGTATTTCTATTAAATTGCAGAGGCAACGTCTACAGAACTATCAATCTTCTTGATCAATCCTTGTAACGTTTTTCCAGGTCCAACTTCTACAAAGTTAGAAGCACCATCTTTGATCATATTCTGAACAGATTGCGTCCACTTTACAGGACCTGTTAGTTGTGCAATAAGATTTCGTTTAATTTCATCAGGGTTAGTAACCGCTGTTGTAGTTATATTCTGATAAACAGGTATCGTTGCTTTTCTGAACTTTGTCTGCTCAATGGCAGCTGCCAATTTCTCTTGTGCAGGTTGCATCAAAGGAGAGTGGAAAGCCCCATTCACAGGTAACAACAAAGCTCTTCTCGCTCCTGCTTCTTTCAATTTTATACAAGCTTCTTCTACTGCAGCTGTTTCTCCGGAAATTACTAATTGTCCGGGACAGTTATAATTTGCAGGAACTACAATACCATTGATCTGAGCACAAATCTCTTCAACTTTGGCATCTTCCAATCCTAAAATCGCAGCCATAGAGCTGGGATTAGCATCACACGCTTCCTGCATTGCTCTCGCTCTTTCAGAAACTAATTTAAGACCATCATCGAAGGACAGTACTCCATTAGCTACTAATGCTGAAAATTCACCTAAAGAATGTCCGGCTACCATTTCGGCACCAAGACCATTTACTGCTTTTAAAGCAGCTACTGAATGTATAAAAATAGAGGGCTGAGTAACCTCTGTTTTCTTAAGATCTTCATCTACTCCGTTAAACATAAGAGATAGAATGTCAAAACCTAAAATTTCATTGGCAGATTCCATCAAATCCTTTATGTCTTTTCGAGAATCATATAATTCTTTTCCCATCCCAACGAATTGAGAACCCTGCCCAGGAAATACAAGTGCTTTCATCTATTAATTTAAAATATTATGCAAATATAAATATAATATTAAGAAATCCTTTACAACAATGCGCTTCTCTAAGGAACTAAACGAATAACACGATATCCTGTATTCACGTAAGCTCCGTTGGCTTTGGACTTTACAAATTCAAACTTGGTGGCAAGCTGGGTCTGAACTTTGTTCATCTGTTTAAAGATTTCCCCTTTTTTGTTTTCTCTGGTCAACATGTCATTTACGACATCAAAACCAATGATTGCATATCTTGGAGGAGTTTTACAATATTTACTTTTATAGGCAGCAAGAATTTCTTTTTCAAAACTTCCGTCTGTATTTATTTTTCTGTCCATCAGATAAACAAGATTAGCCTGACTTAGGTCATCTACCTTTTTCTCAAAACTTGGAACATAATACATACTGAAAGCTTTTATTCCCTGTACTTCTTTTGTTAGAGCAATTACTCTATTTGAAAAAGCTTCCCCAACTCCATCATTGTCACTAGCTAAAATCGCTATAACAGGAGCAGACTGTCCGGTCATCATATTCTGATCTGACTTCACATCGGCTGGAGAGTTTACAATAGTTACATTCGGATTTTTAACTGCTTTTTCAAGACCTGCTTTGATGTAATTTGCATTCTCTTTCTTACCATCTGCAACGATATAGATCTTTTGATCTGAATATACTGCTTTTACTTCATCAACAATTTTATCAGCATAGGTTTGGTCATTCGTCTCAATAATAACCAGATTACTGTAGTTATACAATTCCGGAGAATTAGCAAATGGAGCTACAATAGGAATTTTTTGAGTTTTAGTAAAATCCAGAACATCTATCACATTAGATTTAAAGAAAGGTCCAATGATCAAGTCTGTATTGTTTGGATTGATTTGCGTTAGTGAATTTCTAAATGATGCTTCATTTCCGGAATCCACTATTTTAATATCTAACTTCTGCCCATTTCTGGCATTTCTTTCAATAGCTAATTTGGCACCAGTAAGGAAGTCCATTGCCATTGTTCGGTACTGTGTCTCATTAGTACTATATCCGAAAGGAAGCATTAATACAACGCTTAACGCATCTCCGCTTTTCTTAATATATGCAGGATCAAGTTTTTTAATTTTTAAAACCATTCCTGTCTTTAATCCATGAGATAGATCTGGATTTAAAGCTATTAATTCGTCAATAGAAACTCCATATTTATTAATAATAGAGAAAACAGTGTCACCCTGCTGAACCGTATAGGTTACATAATCATCTGATGAATCTACATTACTGGTATTGGATGAATTATTAGAAGACTTTTCGTTGCCTGAATCCATTTTCGTTTTAGGATTAACCGGTTCAGAAACGGCAGCTGTTGTATTAGCTTTTTTAACTTTGATAACTTCACCAGGCTTCAATCCCTTTTCTTCTAATCCGGGATTTAATGTATACAATTCTTGTTGGCTTACTCCAAATTGTTTGGTAATTCTATAATAATTATCTTTTGCCTGAATAGTATAGCTTTCTTCATTCGTTGCCACTGGTGTTGTTGGCACATTTGTAACAGTTTCCACTGGCTTAGAAGCTACAACTTGTTGTTGCTCACCGCCATATTTTTTAATACTTTCAAAAGGCAGAGTAATCTCATCACCAATTTTCATATGTGAATCCAGTTCAGGATTCAATTTTCTTAAATCTGTCTCAGAAATACGATATTGTTTAGTGATTCCATATATGGTCTGTTTTGGCTGCAAAACAATTTTACCTAATTGAGAGGAAGCGGGTTTAGCCTTTTCAATAACCGCAGCTTTAGTGACAGTAGTTGTTTTAGTTTTATCAGCTTTAACTGTCAAGACATCACCAATTGCAAGTTTGCCTTCTTTAAATTTTGGATTTAGTTTCAGCAGTTCATCCACAGTTATGCCATATTTTTTAGCAATATTATAAGGATTATCTCCTTTAACTACGGTATGTGATTGTTGAGCAGAAACGCCCAAAACCATACATAAACTGGATAGAATAAAAAACCTTTTTATCATAGTAGATAATTATAATTTACAAAAATACTTCTTTAAAATTAAATGGCAACAATTATTAATTTGGATTCTTGAACCACCATTTCTTCTAAACAAGTTTCAAGCCATGAATATCCATAATCCGCGAAAAATACACTAAAATTATAAACTCTTTCCTGCCATGTTTTAGAAGGATGTACATTTAAAAATAAATTTTCAAGCCTTTCCAATAGCTCACTTTGTTTTATTTTCTCGGCATGAAGAAGACGTTTTTTCATTCTTTTAAAAGATTTAAGTTGTCTTACCTCTTCAGCTGAAACCATATTTTCAAAGGACTTATCAGTGGTTCCTGCAATTGTTCGCAACTCAGAAAAATTATTGATTAAAAGATCCTCTTTTTCTTCAAGCAGTCTGAGAATACTACTATCATCCAATAGTTTATTATTTGTAATAGACGTAAAATTCTGGAAAAAATCATCTATTTTCAGATTTAATTTATCTATTTTTTTCAATGTCTTTTCTGGTAAGAAAAGCATTGAATTTCTCGGAATTAGCAAAGGAAAAGGAATATTGACTTTTTCAAAATAATCTTTTAATTCCAACCAGTACATAATTTCAGCATTCCCTCCGATATAAGCTAAATTAGGTAGTACTTTCTCCTGATATACTGGACGCATTAAAGCATTTGGGCTAAACTTTTCAGGGGTATTTTTTAATTCGCTTATAATTTCGTCTTTAGTGAACTGAATATTTGTGTCAACTATTTTATAGTTATCGCCTTCAAAATCTATCCGATCTCTTGTTTCTGAGAGGTAAAATAAATTAATTTCGCGAGGATTTACCTGTACCTTCCCATATTTTTCTGTAAGGAATCTTACTTTCTCTTTTGAAGTATTATATAAACTTGAATTAATGATCTCATCCTTAAAAATATCTTTCACTTGATGTTTCAGAGCTTTAGAATCTCCATCGAGGATTAATAATCCAAAATCAGAAAAAAGTCTGTTTACCAAAATTTTAATGGCTTCTGTAAGTGTATTCCCAACTTTATAAGACTCTTTAAGCATTAAAATAAGCTCAGTTCCAAAGACAGAATCTTTAAACTCTTTTTCAAACTCAGAAATGAAAAATGTATCTGTGATTTGAATTTTCCCAACAGGCCCTCCAGATTTTTCATTGATCTCGTAGTAATTATTTTCTGTTTTGAAGTGGTTGATTTCAGCAAAATCGTGATCTTCTGAAGCCATCCAGTAAACCGGAACGAAATTAAAATCAGGAAAATTGAATTTTAAATAGGAGCATGTCTTAATCGTCTGCAGAATTTTATAAACAAAGAAAACGGGTCCTGAGAATAAATTAAGCTGGTGCCCCGTCGTAATTGTAAATGTATCTGGTAACTTTACATTACTTAAATTCTCTTTTTGCTTTGTAGAAAGTGCAAGACCTGCAAGCTGCTCTTCAAAAGCATCAAACAGGATTTGTCTTTGTTCTAAACTAAAAGATTCCTGTTTTAGATGAATCTGTTTTCTAAAATGATCTAAAGAAAAAGTATTTTCTTCAAAACCCTCAATTTTCTGATTTAAAAAATCTTTTACTAATTGAGGAATATTTTCTATATCGTTAAATGATATTTTATTAATTGTTTTCAACTGTGGTTAAGCTTTTAGTTGAACAAATACCAAACAATTCCCAGGTTCAGTCTAAAGTCATAAACCGGATAGTGTGGGAATGCATAGGCTTTATTTGATGAGATGACAGTACCGATCTGCTGTCCTTCAATAAAGAAAAACATTTTTTTGACTTTCATATTGATATAAATATCAGCTATAGGCTGGCCACCGATTGAAAATGAATCAGCTCTCGGTAAAATATATTCGTTAAGTATTGGAAAATACTCTCTGGATGCAAATTTTGAAAAATAATAAACTTTCAATCCTGCCTGAAGTTCAGCAGCATTTTTAAATGCCTTGGTCTGGTAGAAAAAATTCGCTCTTCCTATGAAACCAGGCATTGGATACAAGTCTTTATTGGTTAATGCATTTTGAAACTGCACTCTTGTATTTAGGTGGTATTTTCCAAAACTGAATGTAGCGTCCCCTCCTATCTGAGAAATACTTAAAGGATTTTGGCTTTGTTTTGGCATTGATGCTGCATCAAAATAGGTATAATTATCAATTCTAAAATAGTTAACGAACAATTCTGTTTTAAACCATTTCAAATTGATATTCCCGCCAATCTCAGTTATTGATTGATTTTTAACATTCTGAAGAACATAATTGAACTTTTTATACACTGAGGTATTCAAAAGATAATTAAATGATGGATAAGCGCTTTGGAAATTCACTTTAGCATTTACAAAATAATCTTTAATAGGTTCGAATTTAATATTATTTGTTGTTCTTAAATAGGTCCCAAACTGGCTTCCATTAGAAAATTCAACAAATGAATTGAGCTGAATCTTATTTAATAGTTTTATCTGAAGATTTCCAACCGCTCCAATTCTGTTTTCTTTTAGCTCATTAGGAATTTGTGAATCAGGTAAAGTAGTTTGTGTATCACCAAATTTCAACATCTGATAACGTACCCCTGCATCCAATTTAAATTTTTCATTATCCCAAACAAGGCTTACCGTATTACTTAGATTATTTGAATATTTTTTTGTTGAAAGAGGAAAGCCTGCAACAAGTTCAGTCTGTGGAGTATTCCAATATCCTTCTAAAGCTCCTTCTGTATAATAGTACTTATTTCCCTGATTAAAGATTGTGTGTCTAATTCTAAAAGGAAATTTCTCTGAATTAAAAGGAGTAAACTGATGGCTTAAATAATATCGCCTATATCCAAATTGGGAACTTGAAGAAGCAAGATTCACTTCCGCATTAAGTCTGTTACTAAAATCACTATTTCCGCTCTGAAAAAGATTATCAGCAACAATTCCTCCATTCTCCTGATTATTTACATTCTGGTGCAAATAATGGGCAAACAATTCATAGTTTCCACTCTTACTGATATAATGTCCCGAAAACAAGGTATTATTATTAGCCGCCAATGAATTCCTGTAAAGACCTTGTGAGCGAAGTCCCATATACTCCAATGCAAAGTTAAATCGCTTTCCAATATTCTGGGTATACGTAGATCTTAAAACGGCTCCATTCTTTATAGAATTATGGTAAACAAAATTTGCAGTCGGCGTTTTTACATCATAATATTTCACATCACTAATTCCGATAATCCCATATGATTTATTAGATGGGAGCAATGATAAATTCTGCTCTGCATTTACTTCATAAGAAAGAGGATTAAATCCTGATCCAACATTTGGAAACTGCACTCTTCCAAAATTATCTTTGTTATTATATTGTGAAAAAATATAAGTTTTATCATAAGTCATCACCGTATCAAATATTTTCTTCTCAGAAAATTGTGTCTGATACAGATAATCATTGATGGTAGGTTTGAATATTTTTAAAGAATCCTTTTTTCCTGAGTCAATAACCAAAGTATCTGCCAGCTTTTTCTCAAGCTTGTTAGAATCTGTTTTATTAACAACCTGTGCATTAGAAAAACTACCAAAGAAAAGAATTATAAGAAATATATATTTCATGCGTAAATTTATATGGTTCAAAAGTGATACAGAACCATAACGGTTTTCATATTACATTTTGTACAGCAAAAATAAGAAATAAAAGGAAATAAAAAACCCTGCTTAAAGCAGGGTTTCATATTATATGATTATTGTTGATTAATAACCTGTGTTTTGTTGAATACCTGGATTACCAGAAATCTCACTACTTGGAATTGGTAATGTATATCTGTAATCTCCATTCTGAAGATTAGAAACTGTCACTACATCATCAGTAATATTTCTATCCATAGATACTCCAGCCTTTACAGCAAGTCTCTTTAAATCAATATATCTGTGACCTTCAAAGCAAAGTTCAATTCTTCTTTCTGCCAAAACATCTTTATAAGCAGCCGTTGCATTAGCATATGTAGGAGCTGTAACAGCCGTACCTAAAGTGTTTCTTGCATCTCTAATTTTCTTAATATTATTAGCCGCTGTAGAAAGATCTCCATCATGAATAGCAACTTCACTTAGAATGAAATACATTTCCGATAAACGAACGGATTTGATGTCATTTCTCGTATTCGTCCCTGTTTTACCAGGATATTTATCTACAATTAATTTATCAGCTCTCGTATTTGCTCCTGGTGCAAGATAATTAGGGTTGGGTTGGCTTGAAGGGTCTACAAAGGCATATTTTCTTACATCGTCCTGTAAACTATTTAAACTATTATATAGATTACGGCCTACATACCACCATGGTGTACCTGTTACACTAGAGTTATTCAAATTATATCTAGATCCAATGGCTATACCATTAGCTCCTGTAGCCTGTCTTCCTAATGAGAAAATAATCTCTCCTCTATTCCCATCTTTGTCATCCCATAAATTTCTGTAAGGATTGAAAGAGTTCGAGGTAGCATAAAACGCTGAATTCCAAGTCCCTGCACCTATTACAGGAGCTGCTGTTGTTACAATTGGTGTCCCCAAACTTAATGGGAATAAACCAGCACTTGCAGTAATTACTGCCTGAGCGTCAGTTTTAGCTTGAGCATAGTTGGCTCTATATAGATTGAATCTTGCGCTAATAGCATTAACAAAGCTTCTTCCAACATAATACTTATTAGCATCTGAAGAAGCATCAAAATTAGCTTTTGCAAATTGAAGATCACTATCAATAAGTGCATAGATATCTTTATTTGCTACTCTTGGCTTCTGAACAAAATTACCTTCTGGTTTATCACTTAACACAACTCCTAATGCATTTAGATCTTCCATATTTGGAGAAAAATAAGTTTCCAACTCAAGATAACAGAATGCTCTGATGGCTCTAGCCTGAGCTATAATCTTTTTGTAATTAGCAGCTTCTGTTGGACTATTAGGAGTAAGTTTATCTGCACCATCTAATAATCTATTAATTCTATTAATAGTTCTGTAATGGGATGCCCAAATCAACTCTGGATAACTACCTACACCACCGCTTACAATCAAGCGGTGCAATTGAAATTCCTGTCCACCACTACCATCACCTGGCTTAACTTCATCTGTAATAACAGAAGTTAAATAGACTTCATTAGCTGTCTCTAAATTTCCATATACACTTCCGATAAGGAAAGATTGTAAAGCATCCACTGAACCAAACGCTTGAGAATCATCCAACTGACCCGGCTGAATAGCATCTATCGCATCGCTACAGCTATTAAGCAAGGGCAATGCCGTTAAAGATCCTGCTACAAATAATAACTTTATTATATTTCTTTTCATTTTTTCTAAATTTTAAAATTCCACATTGAAACCTAAAGAGAATGTTTTAGGATTTGGATAAACACTTAATGAATAATCAGTAACAGGCTCTGGGTCAAGACCTTTCCAGCTGCTCCAAGTAACAAGATTCTCTCCTTGAACAAAGATCTTCAATCCAGTAATAGGAAGTTTTCCTAAACTTGCTTTAGGGAATGAATAACCTAGTGAAATCGTTTTTAATCTGATAAAGTCCGTTTTATATAAATATCTATCAGAACTTCCATCTGCACCTGTATTGTTTGCAGTCATAGAAGGAATATTAGTATTTCTATTATCAGGAGTCCAAGAATTTAATAAATCTGCACTCACATTATTACCAGATGCTAAACCATTTGGATCCATTAGCCAAGTATATAGGTTATCAAACTGCCAACCACCTGCTTGCCAAGAGAACAAAACATCAGCAAATACACCTTTAAATGAACCATTTAATCCAAATCCTCCTTGGTATTTAGGATAGAATGACTTTCCTGATAACACTCTATCACTGTCATTAGGATTCTCTGTAATATTTCCATTCTTATCTAGGAATTGCATCTCACCAGTATCTTGGTTAACTCCTGCGTAACGAATAAGATTCCACTGGAATGCCAATGATCCTGCTGCATTTACATTGTCTGCAGGTGAGTATCCATATGGTAATTCAAGAATTCTATTTTTATTCCATGAGCCGTTAGCAAAAACAGACAATCTTAAATCACCTTTATTGATAATGTTATATTTAAGAATACCTTCAACCCCATTATTTCTCATTCGTCCATTGTTTCCATCAATAGTAAATGTACCTGTACTAGCAGCTGATATATTTAATTTATTGAATAGATTATCCGTAGTTTTGATATAATAATCGAAGTTACCTTCTAATTTTCTATTGAATAAAACGAAATCAAGACCTACGTTAAACATTTTCTGAGTTTCCCAACGAACATCAGGGTTTCCAAGAGTTGTTAATGCTAATCCTTGTTGGTTAAGATATGCTGTATTTGTAGAATAAACATTTCTAAACAATGTTGTTGTAGCAGCATTTACAAGCGGGTTTACATTATTTGCTGTAATACCTAAATTCTGATTACCCTGTGTACCATAAGAAGATCTTAGTTTTAACATATCGAATATTGAGCCTTCCATAAATGCTTCCTTATCAATATTCCATCTACCAGACACGGCCCAGAAAGTATTCCATCTGTTATCTTTTGAGAATCTATAAGCCCCGTCTCTTCTTACCATACCAGTAAATCCATATTTACCTGCATAATCATAGTCTGCTGTTGCAAAATAAGCTAAAGCTCCTGCGTTAACTGCTTGTGCTTGAACGTTCGGAACATACAAAGTAGGTGTAGTAGTACTGTAAGGCACATATCCAGTTCCTGAACCCAAACTCCAAGTTAATGGATTTAATCCATTCTGTTGGTATTGCTTGGTTCTATAATGCGCTTTTATATAATCAAGATAAGCGCCAACTTCTAAAGTATGCTCTCCCCAAGATTTATTAAATGTTAAATTTGTAATACTATTAATGTTAAAATCTTTAACATTATTTAATACCTCTAAACCTCCATATGGATCATTTCCAGCTTTAGCTACCAATGATAAATATCCATAAGGCGCACGTGCAAAAGCTCTGTCCGACTCTTTAAAATCGATTCCAGATTTATGCCCTACTGTTAAATAATCAGTTAGTTTATACGCAAAATTAACATTTGCTAGAACACTTGTTTCGGTATATTCATTCTGAATTCCTCCATTTATAATATCCTGAGTTACCCAAGGAATTCTATCACTATATCCAGTCCCAATAGCTTTATACATATCAGATCCTCTACCATATGGATTTGGTTCTAGATCAGGTCTCGCTAAAATTGAACTAAACAATGGGTTTTGAAGCGGATTAGCTACCAAATTAGCAACGTTAGTTTCTTGATCTAACTGATGTCTTTTAGAATAACCAACTGCAAGTTGACTTCCATAAGTGAATCTACCATCATTAGATTTACCATTGATATTATTTCTAAAGGTAAATCTCTTAAAATCGGTAGATTTCATAATCCCCGTCATATCATAGTATCCTAATGATGAATAAACGTTAATATTTTTACCCCCAAAAGTCAATCCTAAGTTATGTTGTTGGGTCATCCCTGTTTGGAAATACTGTTTTTTCCAATCTGTATTAGGAGCATTTTGAACTTCTTCAGGTGTATATTGATCATTTGGGCCAAAAACAAATTCATTTTGCAAATTTCTGTATTGGCTCCCATTCACCAAATTATAATTATGATTTGGATATGTTGAGAAACCTATTGTAGTACCATACGTAAGTTTCATCCCACTATTATACGATCCTGATTTAGTTGTAATTACAACAACTCCATTTGCAGCTCTATTACCATAGATTGAAGTAGCGGCAGCGTCTCTAAGCACAGAGATTGAAGCAATATCTTCTGTGTTTAAGTTTCTAAACTGCGTTCCATTTGTACTCATACCATCGATAACATACAAAGGATCCATAGCGGAATTAAGTGACCCAATACCCCTTACTCTAACATCAATTCTACCAGATCCCGGAGAACCTGAACTTGAGTTAATTGTAATACCAGGAGCTGCACCTTGCAAAGAATTTAAGAAAGAAGCGTTTGGACGATCTTCTAAAACCTTATCAGATATGGTAGTTGATGCTGCAGTTGATTTTGCTCTTGTAGCAGTCTTACCATAACCTAAAACGACAACCTCTTCGATTTGCTTTTCTTTAGGAAGAGTATCTTTTTTTGTTCTCTGTGCAAAAGCAACCTGTCCTAAAAAGAACAATGCTCCAGCACTTAATACACGTAGTTTCACATTCATATTAACAAATTTTAATATATTTAAGAGGGCAAATATGTTAAAAATTATTAATACTAGCAAGCCTTAGATAAAATATATTTATCTCACACCATAGTTATTTAAAAAAAAATATTAATTTTTCAAAATATTAGTTAAAAAATACAATAGTCAAAATACAAAAATTATTCAAAAAACTAAATTTTAACATTTAATTATCATTATTTTGCAATTTATTTAGAATGAATATAAATTATTTTTTTTCATTTTATTTCCTATTAACCATCTGTATTTTAATGACTCACATTAAAAACACGATAAAAAACCATCCAATTGAAATAATATTTCTACATTTGATTTATAACAATAACTTACATCAATATGAAGAAAATCATTACAAGTATTTCACTTCTAGCAAATACTTTCTTCTGCTTAGCACAACAACAAGTTGTCACTGCAAATAATACTTTAGGAAGTCAAGCCGTATTTTATAATTTGAGATCAGGAGGTAAGGTCTTGAGTTATGATGATATTCTAGGAAGCCCATACCCTAACAAAAATTTTTCTAACGCTAAAATATCTGGAGTTTTAGAACAAACATTAGTAAGATATAATAGTTATAATGATGAAATTGAATTTAAGAAAGAAGATAATGTTTTAGCACTTCCTAAGCGACCGGAATACTCTAAAATAGAAATTAACTCACCTAAAGCAACACTTGTTTTATTAGATACTGCAGATGATTTAAGTGGATACTTCTTTGAACTTGTAAGTGGTAAGATTTCTTTATACAAAAAGGTCAAAACTAAATTTACAGATATTATTCCCGCTCCTAATGGTTATGCTAGTGATAAACCTGCAACTTTTAAGACTTTAGACCCTATTTATTATATCAAAACTGAAAAAAGCTTTATTAAAAAGCCCAAAAATCAGAAAGATATTACTGAGCAATTTCCGGATAAGAATGAAAGCTTAGCATCTTTCTTCAAATCAAATAAAATAAAATTTGACAAAGAAGAAGATTTAATAAAACTAGTCAACTTCTTAAATCAAAATTAAAAAAACAAAAAACCACTTTTTTTCAAAGTGGTTTTTTTGTATAATAAAAGTGAATTATTTCAACTTTTTCTTAACAGCAACTTCCTCGTATACTTCAAGGATGTCTCCAATTTCAATATCATTGTAACCTTTTAAGTTCAATCCACATTCGTAACCTTTAGTTACTTCTCTTACATCATCTTTAAAACGTTTCAAGCTTTCAAGTTCACCATCGAATTTAACAATACCATCTCTTAGAACTCTTACTTTTGCACTTCTTGTTACTTTACCAGAAAGAACCATACATCCTGCAATTGTTCCAACCTTTGAAATTTTAAATACCTCTCTGATCTCAACATTACCGATTACCTGTTCTTTAATCTCAGGGGAAAGCATACCTTCCATCGCTTCTTTTACCTCATCAATAGCGGCATAGATTACAGAATAAGTTCTGATTTCAATTTCTTCCTTATCTGCCAATTCTTTAGCATTACCACCAGCTCTAACATTAAATCCGATAATAATAGCATCAGAAGCAGTAGCAAGGTTAACATCAGATTCGGTAATCTGACCAACTCCTTTGTGAAGAATGTTTACACTGATCTCCTCAGTTGACAATCTTTGTAATTGATCTGATAATGCCTCCACAGAACCATCCACGTCACCTTTTAAGATAATATTCAATTCCTTGAACTCACCTAAAGCAATTCTTCTTCCTAGTTCTTCAAGTGTTGTATGTTTCTTAGTTCTGATAGAAAGCTCTCTTTGAAGTTGTTCTCTCTTGTTAGCAATAGTTTTTGCTTCACTTTCGTCAGCATATACTTTAAACTTATCACCAGCTGTAGGAGCACCATCCAGACCTAATATAGTAACTGGAATTGAAGGACCTGCTTCTTTAAGGTTTCTACCCCTTTCATCCAACATCGCTTTTACCTTACCATGGTTTTTACCCGCAAGTACATAATCTCCAACTCTTAAAGTTCCCGTTTGTACTAGCATCGTAGCAACATACCCTCTTCCTTTATCTAATGAAGCTTCAATCACAACACCTTGAGCTGCTCTATCCGGATTAGCTTTTAAATCTAACATTTCTGCCTGAAGTAAAACCTTTTCTAATAGAACATCCATATTATTACCAAACTTCGCTGAAATTTCCTGAGACTGAACATTTCCACCCCACTCTTCAACCAGAATATTCATTCCAGAAAGCTGTTGACGGATATTATCAGGATTTGCTGATGGTCTATCAACCTTATTCAATGCGATAATCATTGGTACACCGGCAGCTTGCGCGTGAGAAATAGCTTCTCTTGTTTGAGGCATCACATCATCATCCGCTGCAATTACAATAATAGCGATATCAGTGATCTGAGCACCTCTGGCTCTCATTGCCGTAAACGCTTCGTGACCCGGTGTATCTAAGAATGTTATTCTTTGTCCGTTTTCTAATTTTACATTGTAAGCTCCAATATGTTGAGTAATCCCTCCTGACTCACCAGCAATAACGTTAGTTTTTCTGATATAGTCAAGTAGAGAGGTCTTACCGTGATCCACGTGACCCATTACCGTTACAATTGGTGCTCTAGGAGAAAGATCCTCCTCAGAATCCATATCTTCCTCAGATTCTACATCTTCTAAATCTGCATCCGAGAATTCAATTTTATAACCAAATTCATCAGCTACTAATAACAAGGTATCAGCTTCAAGTCTTTGGTTCATTGTCACCATTACTCCTAGGGAGAAACAAGCAGAAATAACTTCAGTTGCAGAAACATTCATTAAGCTGGCTAATTCACCAACTGTAATAAATTCTGTAACTTTTAATGTTCTATCTTGAGCATCAATTTCTTGTTGACGTTCATCTTGCTCTCTACGATAAGTTCTCTTATCTTTTCTATGCTTAGCAGATTTAGACTTACCTCCTTTATTCGTTAATTTTTCAAGGGTTTCCTTAATTTGATTCTTAACTTGTTCATCAGTTAGTTCCACAGGCATTGTTCTCTGCCCTGGTCTGTTGTTCTGACCTCCTTTCTTGAATCCACCTCCTTGACCTGGAGGGCGGTTTCCTTGATTATTATTGTTATAAGGACGATTTCCACCAGGTCCACCTTGCCCTTGAGGACGATTTCCCTGACCTCCTTGACCTTGTGGACGATTTCCACCGGGACCACTTTGCCCTTGAGGACGGTTTTGACCACCTCCCTGTTGGTTATTGTTTCCTCCTCCTTGCTGGTTATTTCCAGTACCTTGTTGGTTAGGACCACCTGGTTTTTCAATTCTTTTCCTTTTCTTTTTCGCTCCAGAATTTGGCTTAGGAGCAAATTGAGTTAAATCAATTTTTTCACCAACAATCTTAGGACCGTCCAATTTTTGATAAACCGTCTCAATTTTTTGAGGTTCTTGAGATTGGTCATCATTACTAATAGGTTCTTCTTTCACCTCAGCAACTGGTTTTGTTTCAGTTTCAACAACTGGTTTTGGAGTTTCTTTCACAACTTCAATTGGTTTTTCTTCAGCTTTTTTCTCCTCCACTTTTGGTTTATCTTTTTTAACTGGTCTATTTCTTGTCTCAATTTGTGACAAATCAATTTTATCCAGAACTTTAAATTCCTGTTTTTCGGGAGCTGATTTAACTTCAGATTCAGTCACTACTTCTTCCTTTTTCTCCTCAACAGAGGGAGTTACAGGAACAACAGGAGCATCAGAAGTTTCTTCAACCTCAGGCTTTTTAGAATCCAAATCTATCTTACCTAAAATTTTAGTTTCTGGTTTATTAGCTTTAGCTCTTATTACTTCAGATGTTTTCTTTTCTTCAATTTCCAGTTTCTCTTCCGGAACCTTGATGATCACCACCTCATGGGAAGCTTTACGTTGTTCGCCATCCTTGGCAAACTCAGCCTCCAATGCAGAATATGCCGCTTCTTCTAATTGAGCGTTAGGATTGTTTTCAACCTCGAAATCCTTTGACTGTAAAAACTCTACTAATCTGGACATCGAAATGTTGAATTCCTTAACCGCTTTATTTAATCTTATTTTTGGCATTTATATTATTTACTGTTTTTTTAATTCTTAAAATTAAAGTATTTCTTTTTTACTTTTTATTAAAATTTATTTAAAATCTTAATCTTCAAATTCTTCTCTCAGAATGCGTTTTACATCTTCAATGGTTTCTTCTTCCAAGTCGACCATATTTAAAAGACTCTCAGTATCTTTATCCAATACTGATTTTGCTGTAGTAAGACCTACTTTCTTAAATTCATCCAAAATCCACTGCTCGATATCGTCATTAAATTCTCTCAAATCAACATCGTCATCCTCGCTAGACTCTCTATATACATCAATTTCATATCCTGTCAACCAAGAAGCAAGTCTGATATTCTGACCTTGTTTTCCAATTACTTTAGAAATTTCTTCTACAGGTGTATAAACTAACGCATAGCTACTGTTCTCATTGATGTCAATTTTATTGATCGTAACATTTCCTAATGCTCTTTTCACTAAAATCTCAGGGTTCTTAGACCACTGAATAACATCTATATTCTCATTCTTCAACTCTCTTACAACTCCATGAATTCTGGATCCTTTAACACCCACACAAGCACCAACCGGATCAATTCTATCATCATAAGCATCTACTGCAATTTTTGCTTTTTCACCAGGAATTCTAACCACTTTTTTCAGCATGATAGTTCCATCCTGAATTTCAGGAATCTCAAGCTCTAATAATTTCTCCAAAAACTTCGGTGCAGTTCTTGAAATAATAATTTGTGGCTTGGATCCTTTAAAATCAACTGTTTCTACAATGGCTCTGATATTTTCTCCCTTTTTAAAGAAGTCAGATGGAATTTGATTTTCTTTTGGTAAAATAAACTCATTCCCTTCATCATCCAACAAAATTACATGTTTGTGACGAATATGGTGAATCTCTCCAACAACAATTTCCCCGATTCTATCTCTAAACTGCTCATACAACATTGCATTATTATGCTCTTGTAGTTTAGTAGCCAAAATTTGCTTTAACGTAAGGATGTTTCTTCTTCCTAATTGTGCAACAGGAATCTCCATGGTAAAATCCTCTCCTACCTCAAAAGTCGGGTCGATTTTCTTTGCTTCAGAAATTTCAATTTCCAAATCATCATCTTCCGACATTTCATCCTCAACAATCGTTTTATTTAAAAATATCTGAAAATCTCCTTTATCAGGGTTCACAATCACATCAAAATGATCATCTGAGTCAAATCTTTTTCTCAAAAGAGTTTTCAGTGAATCTTCAATAATTGCCATAAGATCAATCTTACTGATCCCTTTTTCGTCTTTAAAATCACCAAAGGATTCAATCAACGCTATATTATCCATTTATTCTTTTTTCTTTTTAAAATTTAATTACTACTAATGCCTTCTTAATCTGAGAATAAGGAATTTCCTTTTCCTCTTCGACGTCTACTTTACCTTTCCCAATATCTTTTGGTTTACGGTAACGTAGGATAAGTGTTATTTTCTCTTCATCTACTTTTAACAACTCACCTTCTATTTTTGAAGAGTCCTCAAGTAGAATCTCAATTTCTCTTCCAATATTCTTATTGAATTGTCTTGGAATTGATAAAGGCTCACTTAATCCAGCAGACATCACCTGAAGGCTAAAATCATGCTCTTCGCGATCCATATTGAATTCTATTGCTCGGCTTGCATCAAGGCAATCCTGCAAAGAAACTCCATTATCACCATCTAAAATCACTGTAATATCATCCCCTGCAGAAATCTTTAGATCAGTAAGAAATAAATCTTTTCTGGTTTCAAGGAATTCATTTAATAATTCTTCAATTCTTTTTCTAAACTCCATAATTTTATGCTTGATTTACAGTACGAAAAAAGGCTTTCTTCCGAAGCCTTCCCATTTTTTTCCGTAAATCCACTGCAAATATAAGATATTTTTTCTAAAAAAGCAAAATCAACTTATTATCAGATAAATAACTGCATGATCTATTAACATTAAATTTAGAGAGGTGTTGAAAGTATTTTTATTATTTTTGTCTTGAATTTTAAAAAACAGACATTTTGAATATAACAATTGTAGGAACAGGTTATGTAGGGTTAGTTACAGGAACTACCCTCGCAGAACTTGGCAATTCAGTATACTGTGTTGACATTGATGAAAAAAAAGTAGAAGGTATGAAAAACGGCGTAGTTCCCATTTATGAGCCGAACCTTGAAGAAATGTTTCATAGAAATATACAATCTCAAAGATTGTTTTTCACAACTAATTTAAAAGAAGCATTGGATAAAAGCGAAGTCGTGTATCTGGCACTCCCTACTCCTCCAGGAGAGGATGGTTCAGCCGACCTTTCTTACGTGCTAGGTGTCGCTAGTGACATAGGAGACCTGATGACGGAATATAAAGTGATTGTCAATAAGAGTACAGTTCCCGTAGGAACTGCCGAGAAAGTAACAGAAGTTATTTCTTCAAGAACAGATATAGCTTTTGATGTTGTTTCTAATCCCGAGTTTTTAAGAGAGGGCTTTGCCGTAGAAGATTCAATGAATCCAGCACGAGTTGTTGTAGGATCAAGTTCAGAAAAAGCAAAGGAAATCATGTCTAAAATTTACCAACCCTTTACAAATACTGGAATTCCAATTATTTTTATGGATGAAAAATCATCCGAGCTTACTAAATATGCATCTAATTCATTTTTAGCAGTAAAAATTACATTTATGAATGAGATTGCCAATTATTGTGAAAAAGTAGGTGCCGATGTTGACAAAGTAAGACTGGGAATGGGAAGTGACGACAGGATAGGACATCGATTTTTATTTCCTGGTATCGGATACGGAGGAAGTTGTTTTCCTAAAGATGTAAAAGCGCTTATCAAATCAGGAAAACAAGAAGATTTTAATTTTCAGATTTTAGAGGCTACCGAAAACGTGAATGTTGCTCAGAAGGTAATTTTGGTATCGGAAATCGAAAAATATTTTGAAGGTAATCTTAAAGGAAAAAAAATCGCCATTTGGGGATTAGCATTCAAAGCCAATACCGATGATATTCGTGAAGCCTCATCTCTAGACAACATCGATCTTTTATTGAAAAAAGGAGCAGAAATAATTGCTTATGATCTAGTCGCGGAGAATAATGTCCGTAATATTATTGGAGATCAAATTCAATATGCAAAAACTATGTATGATGCTTTAGAAGGAGCTGATGCACTATTTATTGCTACAGAATGGCCAGAGTTTAAAAATCCAAATTTCGAGTTGATGGCTAAGAAGATGAAAAGCAAGGTCATTTTTGACGGAAGAAATATGTTTCCTCTGGAAGTTCCTAAACAAAACGGATTTTATTATAAAAGCATAGGAAGACAAACCATATTGAATTAGTTAATTCAATAAAATAGCAGCTATGCTAGTTATCAGATAAGCTGTCATTATCTCTTATTTAAGAATCAAAAACAGTTTTTATGATGTAATGTAAGTGCAACACTTTATTATCTTTAAACCATAACTATTTCAAAATATTAAAATGAAAAACATAATCATTACCGGAGGGGCAGGATTTATCGGTTCCCACGTTGTAAGAGAATTTGTAAAAAATAATCCCAACACAACAATCATCAACTTAGATGCTCTTACTTATGCAGGGAATTTAGAAAATCTAAAAGACATCGAAAACGAACCTAATTATGTTTTCGAAAAAGCCGATATAACAAAACCCGAAGAACTAAGAATTGTTTTTGAAAAATATAATCCTGACGCGGTTGTACACTTAGCAGCAGAAAGCCATGTAGATAGAAGTATTACTGATCCAATGGCTTTTATCAACACGAATGTAAATGGTACTGCCAACCTTCTTAATTTATGTAAGGAATTCTGGACACTGAATCTAGAACACACCCATGGAAGATTTCCTGATGAAAAAAGAGAGAACTTATTCTATCACGTTTCAACAGACGAAGTATATGGAAGCTTAGGCGAAACAGGATTTTTTCTGGAAACAACTTCGTATGATCCGCAATCTCCTTATTCTGCATCAAAAGCCGCTTCTGACCACTTAGTAAGGGCTTACGGGAATACTTATGGTATGCCTTTTATTATTTCTAACTGTTCAAATAATTATGGGCCTAATCATTTTCCGGAAAAATTAATTCCATTATGTATTTCCAATATTATTAATGAGAGACCATTGCCTATTTACGGTGATGGTAAATATACGAGAGATTGGTTATTCGTAATTGATCACGCTAAAGGAATCCACCAAATTTTTAATGAATCCAAAACCGGCCAAACTTATAATATTGGAGGATTTAACGAATGGCAGAATATCGATTTGGTAAAAGAACTGATCAAACAAATGGATGCTAAGCTTGGGAAACCAGCTGGTTATTCTGAAAAGCTAATCACTTTTGTAAAAGACAGACCAGGACATGATAAACGTTATGCTATTGACGCCACCAAATTAAACAAAGACTTAGGATGGAAACCCTCTGTAACATTCGAAGAAGGATTGGGAAAAACAATTGAGTGGTATCTTGAAAATAAAGAATGGTTAGAAAATATTACTTCAGGAGACTATCAAAAGTATTATGAAAAACAATATCATTAAATCCTTCAAGCATAAATCGACGATTTTCATCACCATCACTAATAGAAAAAAAAATAAATGAAAGGAATAATTTTAGCCGGAGGTTCTGGTACAAGACTCTATCCTCTTACTATTGCTGTAAGTAAGCAACTCATGCCGGTTTATGATAAACCGATGATATATTATCCTCTATCCACATTATTATTAGCAGGAATAAGAGATATATTAATTATAACAACACCTCATGATCAGGAAGGCTTTATTAAGCTATTAGGAGATGGCTCTCAGATAGGATGCAATATAGAATACGTCGTACAACCAAGTCCAGACGGGCTTGCTCAGGCTTTCATCCTTGGTGATTCTTTTATTGGAGATGATTCTGCTGCATTAGTACTTGGAGATAATATTTTCTATGGCTCCGAAATGGGGACTTTATTAAAGAACAAAACAAACCCTGATGGTGGTGTAGTTTTCGCATATCACGTTTCTGATCCGGAGAGATATGGTGTAGTGGAATTTGATCAAGATTTTAAGGCTGTATCTATCGAAGAAAAACCAACACACCCCAAATCTAATTATGCTGTTCCAGGATTATATTTTTATGACAATGAAGTCGTAGAAATTGCAAAAAACATACAACCATCAGCTCGCGGTGAGCTTGAAATTACTGATGTAAACAATGTTTATCTTAAGAAAGGAAAACTGGAAGTAGGAGTTCTGGACAGAGGAACAGCGTGGCTTGACACTGGAACCTTTGACTCACTTCATGACGCTTCAGAATTTGTTAGCGTTATAGAAAAAAGACAAGGCTTTAAAATAGGATGTATTGAAGAAATTGCATTCAGAAATAAATTTATTGATGAGGAAAAGTTGTTAGAGACTGCTTTAAAATATGGCAAAAGTGGATATGGAAAGTACCTCACCCAGCTTGTAAAAAAATAATTCCCTCAAAAAATTCTATAAAGCTGTTGTCTTCACCGACTACAGCTTTTGTCTATTATAAGAAATATCAATATATTAGTTATAATTTTTAGTTTTTACATGAATAACAATTCATAATAAAAGGAACTATGAGAAAATTAATTATTATAAATTTGCATAAACATAACACAAATGAATGAACCACAACAAAAGTGGACAGAAACAATTGAGGCTAGCCATTCTCTGTTTGATCTAAAGTTCAAAGAGATATGGAGATATAAGGATCTCATATATATGTTTGTTAAAAGAGATTTCGTATCAAGCTTTAAACAAACCGTATTAGGACCTGTTTGGTTTTTCATCAATCCTATTTTTACTACCATAACCTATTTAATTGTCTTTGGAAGAATAGCTAAGTTGCCTACCGACGGCGCTCCTCCTCTATTGTTTTACCTTGCTGGTATTACTCTTTGGAATTATTTTTCAACTTCGTTAACAGGGACATCATATACTTTTGCTGGAAATGCCGGTATATTTGGAAAAGTATACTTTCCCCGATTGGTAACACCATTATCAATAGTTATTTCCAATCTAATGAGATTTGGCGTACAGTTTATCCTATTTATGATCGTGTGGGGATATTACTTTGTAAGAGGAGAGGCACATCCCAATATTTGGATACTTGCTACACCTTTTTTAGTAATACTCATGGCTTTGTTCGCATTAGGAGTCGGAATGATATTTTCCTCTCTCACTACAAAATATAAGGATTTAAATATGCTTCTTGGATTTGGTGTAAGCTTGTACATGTATGCCACTCCGGTGATATATCCTACCTCTTCACTTCCGGCTGGTTTCAAAAGCATTGCTTATTATAATCCTTTGACAGGGATCTTCGAATGCTTTAAATATGCATGGTTAGGTGTCGGAAATTTTTCCCCGCTCATGTTAGGGATAAGTACTGCCATAATTATGATACTATTGGCAATAGGAACTGTTATTTTCAACAGAGTTGAAAAAACTTTTATGGATACTGTCTAAGCAAAACAGTAAAAACTGTTAGAATTTATTATAAAAGTCTAATTTCTTTAAATTAAAAAACATGCTGGCTTTAAAAGCTGAAAATATATCAAAACAATACCGCTTGGGACAAGTTGGAACAGGGACTCTAACCCATGACCTAAACAGATTTTGGTATAGAGTAAGAGGAAAAGAAGATCCCTATTTAAAAATTGGAGATACTAATGACAGAACCACCAAGGGTAATTCCGAATATGTATGGTCTCTTCGGGATATCAATTTTGAAGTTGAGCAAGGAGATGCGGTAGGAATTATTGGGAGAAATGGTGCAGGAAAGTCTACCTTATTAAAAATTTTAAGTAAAGTCACCAAACCTACCACAGGAAAAATTTACACTCAGGGAAGAATTGCATCTCTATTGGAAGTGGGCACAGGATTTCACCCTGAAATGACAGGCCGGGAAAATGTTTTTTTAAATGGGGCTATTCTAGGAATGACCCGTAAAGAAATCAAACGTAAATTCGATGAAATTGTAGATTTCTCTGGAGTTGAAAGATATATCGATACACCTGTAAAAAGATATTCATCAGGAATGTATGTTCGTCTGGCTTTTGCGGTTGCAGCTCACCTTGAATCTGAAATACTTATTGTAGATGAAGTATTAGCGGTGGGAGATGCCGATTTTCAAAAAAAATGCCTTGGAAAGATGGGTGATGTTACAAAAGGAGAAGGAAGAACTATTCTTTTTGTAAGTCATAATATGACAGCCATAAAAGAACTTTGTAAGAGCGGACTTTTATTGAACCAAGGACATTTGGATTATTCAGGAAATATTCTGCAAACAATAGCAGAGTATCAAAAAAATGCGGAGAGACAAAGTAGTTACATTCATGAAGGGATTTTAGAAACGGCTTTGGGAAATCAAAACATCAGAATATTGGAGTTTTCAGCCAAACCGGCTTCAGGTCCATTTTTAGATATTGAATCTGGCGTAAAAATAAGATTGAGATTCTATAATTATAGAGAAAATATCAATCTGGATACTACTTTCGAGCTAAGAACATATGAAGAAGCTGTTGTCTTTCACACCGGAGCTTTCGTCACAACAAATAATAGTTCCAGAAAAAAGGAATACACTGTAGAATTTGAAATTCCTGCAAGTCTGCTCAATGCAGGAAATTATTATTTTAAGATTATGTTTGGTCAAGATCAAAAAATTCCTCTTTATATTGCCAATGAAATAATTGGATTTGAAATTGAAAATGTAAAAATGGGGAAAAATATTAATGCTTTACCGGGAATTATTAGACCCAATTTTAATTATGATATAAAATAGGTAGCAATGAATAAAGTGCAATATTTTAATTTAGAAAAGATAGGTAGCTCATCACTAGGCTTTATCACTGTAGCTGAGAACCTTAAAAACATTCCGTTTGAAATTAAGAGAGTATATTGGACTTATTATACTCCTCAGGATATTATGCGAGGAGGGCATGCTCATAAAAACCTTGAACAAATAATATTTGCCGTTTCAGGTATGATAGAATTTAATATTGAAGACAAGGAAGGAAACAAAAAAACTTTTATCCTTGACAATCCTTCACAAGGATTATATATTCCTAAATTAATTTGGAGAGACATCAAATTTTCACATAATGCCGTTCTATTATGCTTAGCTTCACAGTTTTATGATGAAAACGATTATTTTAGAGACTACGCAGATTTTAAAGATTACTAAACACCAAGCTACCATAACAAAAACATATATTACCTATGAAGTTCAACAATATCAATGTATATATTAGCGAAAAAGCTACAATAGGAAAAAACGTAAAAATAGGAGACAATACAGTTATATACGATAATGTGATCATTGGTGACAATTCAATTATTTGTAATGATTGTGTAATAGGTGAACCATTAAATGATTATTATTTTAATAATAATTATGAAAATCCCAAAACTATTATAGCAGAAGAAGCTTTTATAAGAAGTCATTCTATTATATATGCAGGTTCCAGCTTTGGAAAGAAATTTTCAACCGGTCACCGTGTAACTATCCGGGAAAATTCTAAATTCGGGAATAACTGTAGAGTTGGAACAGTTTCTGATATACAAGGACATGTTGAATTTGGAGATAGCTGTTGGCTACACAGTAATGTACACATAGGGCAAAAGTCTAAAATAGGAAACTATGTTTTCATCTACCCATATGTTGTTTTTACGAACGACCCTACACCACCTTCAGATGTATGTATTGGGCCAACTGTTGGCGATTTTTCTCAAATTGCCGTAGGAACCGTTTTGCTTCCTGCCACAGAAATAGGAAAGCACTGTCTCATTGGTGCTCAATCACTTGTAGGTGGAAAACATGAAGATTATTCTTTAGTTATAGGAAATCCAGCTAAAAGAATAAAAGATGTTCGTGATCTTAAATTAAAAGGAACAGACGCATCACATTACCCTTGGCCAATTAATTTCTCCAGAAATATGCCTTGGGAACAAGAAGGATTTGAGAATTGGAAATTAAAAAGTGGTTACGAAAATGATTAGTTTTTTAGATTTAAAAAAAATAAACCTAAAATATCAAGAAGAAATTGAAAATAAACTTCTGGAAGTTTTTCGAAGCGGGTGGTATCTATTAGGAAACGAGCTTAAAAATTTTGAAGCCGACTTATCCGATTATATTGGTTCAAAATATGCTTTAGGGGTAGCAAATGGTTTAGACGCATTACGTTTAATATTTCGCGCATATATAGAATTGGGAATTATGAAGCCGGGGGATGAAGTAATTGTCCCTGCCAATACATATATTGCCTCTATTCTTGCCTTATCTGACAATGGATTATTGCCGGTCCTTGTTGAACCAGAAATCAATACTTATAATATTGATATTTCAAAAATTGAAGAAAAAATCACGTCGAAAACCAAAGCAATTCTTATCGTTCACCTACAAGGAAGAATTATTTTCTCAGAAAAGTTAAAACGTATTGCAGAAAAACACCAATTAAAAATTGTAGAGGATAACGCTCAGGCAATTGGTGCAGAATGGAACAATATAAAATCTGGAAACCTTGGGGATGCTGCCGGATTTAGTTTTTATCCGGGAAAGAACCTTGGCGCTTTAGGAGATGCTGGTGCTGTGACGACCAGCAATAAAGAATTATTTGAAACTATTCGTGCTTTAGGAAATTACGGATCAAACCAAAAATATGTCAATATATACAAAGGTCTTAACTCAAGACTCGATGAAATACAGGCAGCTGTATTGGATATAAAATTAAAATATATCCATGAAGAAAATGATGCTCGCAGGGAAATTGCTAAAAGATTTATCAAGGAGATCTCCAATCCAAAAATCATTTTACCTGAAAATCCATCCAACGAAAAAGAACATGTTTGGCATGTTTTTGTAATACGAACTGAAAACAGAGATGATCTTCAGACCTATTTAGCTGAAAAAGGAATTCACACGATTATTCATTATCCTATTCCCCCTCATCATCAAGAGGCTTATAAAGAAATGAATATGCTTTCTTTTCCTATTAGTGAAAAAATACATAGAGAAGTATTAAGTTTACCGATTTCTTCTGTTTTAAGAGACGAAGAAATTGACACTATTATTAAGGCTCTAAATGAATATTAATGATGGAAGTTCCCTTAGTAACTGTTGTCGTCATTTCTTATAATCATTCTGCTTATATTAAAGAATGTCTGGACAGTATAAAAAATCAAACGTATAGTAATATCCAATTGATCGTAGGAGATGATGCATCACAAGATAACTCTGTCTCAATCTTTGAAAATTGGTTATCTGATAATAATTTTTTAGCAGAAAAAAAATTTCATTCGAAGAATACGGGTTTGGCAGAGATTCTTAACGAATGTATTAAACTTGCAAAAGGTAAGTATATAAAATTGATTGCTGCTGATGATTTTCTTCACCCTGAAGCTATAGAAAAGAGTGTTGAAGAATTAGAAAAATTAGGTAATAATTTTGGAATGGTATTTACAGACACTTATGGAGTTGATGAAAACTCAAATAGAATCCCGGATATTGCAGATTATGATTCTCTTGGGAATATTGATAAAGATATCTTTAGAAAACAGTTAATTAAGGGAAATAGAATTGCAGCTCTGACTGTTGTTATGCGAAAGGAGGCGCTCATAAAAACGGGAGAATATAAATCTGATTTTATTACAGAGGATTACTTTAGATGGTTAAAGATCAACGCTCTTTACTATATCGCCTATATTCCTCAAAAATTAGCTTATTACAGAATTCATGAATCCAATCTTTCTTCTTCTAAAAAAGAGAGAATTGATATAGAAACCTTAATTCTTCAAATGATGTTTGACAAGGATGGAGATGTGAAAGATAAATTAAATGGTATAACCCAAAAACAATATATCGCTGGAGAAAAAATGTCTCTACAGTATATTGAAGCTTACAAAAAATATCCTTTTAATATAAAAAGATTAAGTATAGCATTGCAGTATAAAGTTCCGGTATTTCTTTATAAATTTTTAAATAAGATCATATAAACAATGAATCCAAAAATTTCCATAATCGTTCCTTGCTATAATCAGGCTGTATATCTTGATGATTGCTTACAAACAGTTCTCGATCAAACTTATCAGAACTGGGAATGTATTATTGTGAATGATGGTTCACCAGACAATACTGAAGAAATTGCAAAAAATTGGGTTCAAAAAGATAGTCGTTTTCAATACCTTTATAAGGAAAATGGAGGTTTGTCGTCTGCAAGAAATGCAGGAATAGAAATTGCCTCGGGTATTTGGATATTACCCCTCGATGCAGATGATAAAATAAATAAAAGATATCTAGAATTAGCTGAAAAAGAATTTGATAAAGGATACACGATTATTTATTGTGAAGCTGAAAAATTTGGATCAGAGGATGGAAAATGGAATCTTCCAACTTATAGCAGAGAAATGCTTGCAGTAAAAAATATGATTTTTTGTACGGCTTTTTTCACTAAAGAAGATTGGAAAAAAGTCGGTGGATATGATACCCGCTTAATATATGGTTGGGAAGATTGGGATTTTTGGATCGCAATTCTAAAAGAAGGTGGCGAAGTACTTAAGTTAGAAGATATTGGTTTTTATTATAGAATCAAGGAAGTATCTATGATAAAAGAAATGTCGGCAAATGGTGATCATAAAAAATTAATTACTCATAATATAATTTATAGAAAACATATAGAGTTTTTTACGAAAGAACTGGGAAGTTTTGAAAGCCTATATGATCGTAATACAAAGTTAATCTCTGAAAATAATCATTTGAAATCTGTTTTGAACAGCAAAAGATATCTTTTAGCCAATAAAGTTTTTAAATTTTTCAAGCTATGAAAGTATCAGTAGCATTATGTACATACAATGGAGAAAAATATTTATCAAAGCAGTTAGATACCATTTTAGATCAAACTTTACTGCCTGATGAAATTATTATTTGTGATGACAGATCTTCTGATCAAACAATGGAGATACTTAATGAGTATCAGAAAAATCACCCGCAAATTTTCAAAATATTTTCAAATGAAAATAATTTAGGGTTTATAAAAAACTTTGAAAAAGCAATCTACCTTTGCTCTAATGAAATCATTATTATTAGTGATCAGGATGACATTTGGGACAAAAATAAGATAAAGGAAACAATTGATTTTTTTAATAATAACCCTCAATTTGACGGAGTATTTCATGATTTAAAACTAATGGATAATGAAATTGTACAGCCATCTTATTTAAATTGGAAATATATCAGCCATGATAGTGTTATTAAAGATATTCATGAGAATAACCTTTTTGTTTCACTCGTTAATAAAGGAAGTTTTATTTTAGGCTGTGCACTTGCTATAAGAAAAAATGCTTTAGAAAAATACAGTATCAAAAACTTCCCTATAGCCCATGATTATTTTATCGTACAAAAATTAAGTATTAAAAATACATTGGGATTTATTCCCAAAGCCCTGTCTACATACAGATTACACCCGGGACAGGTTTATGGTTTAAGATATAAATCTGAGGAAAATCAAAACAAAGAAAATATTTCTAAGAGCCAGCAATATTTTAAAGAGTATGTGTGGCCTTATTTAAAAGCTACGGAAAGATTTCAGGAAATAAATCCAACGGAGGATTTATACAAGACTGAGCTTTACTCTTTATTCATTAAAAATAGAAACTCATACTTAAAAACCATGAATTTTTTTGATAAGAAAATATACATGGCAAAATGTATTCGTCATCAATATCTTGATTTAAAGTTAACTGATATATTTACAATCTAATAAAACTACATGGACATTAGTATCTGTATTACCACCTATAAACATGAAAAATATATCAAGGAATGTCTTGAGAGCATTTTTGCTCAAGAATTTTCAGGTACTTATGAAATCATTGTGTGTAATGATAATTCTCCAGATGATACAGAAGCTGTAATTGATAATATTATCAGTACACATCCTAACGGAGACAGAATCAAATATTTTAAGAATGTTCCGAATTTAGGGTATGTAAAAAACACCTTATTTTCTTTTTCAAAAGCTTCAGGAAAATATATAGCTATTTTAGATGGTGATGATCTTTGGATAAATAATTCAAAACTTCAAAAACAATTCGATTTTTTAGAAACTCATTCTGATTTTTCAGCAGTAGGGACAGATTCCAAAGTTGTATATGAAGATACTCCAACACCTAGCCATAGCTTCACTGACCATCCCGGAGATGAACTGACAAAAGATGATTTAACAGATTTAAAAATATGCCAGACCTCAACATTTTTCTTTAGAAAAGATATTTTGAAAGACGATTTTCCTACGGATATTATTTCTGCAGATAGATGCCTTTATTTATTAGCTGGCTGTTATGGCAAAGTAAAAATACTCCCCGAACAAATGAGTACTTATAGACAATTTAGTGCCAGCATTTCAAAAAATGTAACATCCGAGGTCATGAAAAGAGATTTCGCTATCATTCCTTTTATAAAAAAATATGGTTCAGATTACAGTAGCCTGAAGCTTAAAAGCTATTTTTATTACACATTGATGACTTATTCAAATGTTATATCTAAGTTTGATTTTTTCAAAGCCAGTACGGGGTATTTTTTTTATAACGTTTTGTCTAAATTCTCATTTGTTCCCGTAAAATTATATCACACCATTAAATGGAGTTATCGAACTATCAAACAAAAATACCATATAAAAAAACAAAACAATAGTTTTGTATAGACTTTAAAAAAGACAGCATAAATGATTATAGGAACAGGACTTATTGCCAATTCATTAAAAAATATTGATACAAAAGAAATATTGTATTTTGCTTCAGGAGTTTCAAATTCTCTTGAAACAAAAGATGCCGAATTTCAAAGAGAGTTCAACCTTTTAAGAAATACCCTTGAACATAATAAAGAAAAGAAATTCATTTATTTCTCTACATTAAGTGTTCATGACCGGTCAAAGCAGAACAGCCATTATGTCCTGCATAAACTTGAAATGGAAAATTATATAAAAAACAATTCCGATAATTATCTTATCTTAAGAATTGGAAATATTGTAGGAAAAGGAGGAAATCCAAATACGCTTTTCAATTTTCTTAAAACAAAAATTAAAGACAATCATAAGTTTGTACTTCATCGTAATGCAAGAAGACTTTTGTTAGACATCGATGATATTTCTGGCTTTTTAAATAGTACTTGTAGATCTGTAAAAAACGAAACTATCAATTTTGCTTTCCCATATTATTATAATTTAAAAGAGATCATCAATGCCATTGAGGATAGAATGAAGCAGGTTGCTGATTATGACGAAGTAGATGAAGGTGATTTTTACAAAGTAACTTTTGATCACAACACAGATGCATTTTTCGCCGAAGTACAACCAGATAATTATTTGAAAACTCTAGCAGTAAAGTATATTTAAAAATAAAAAATAATGCCTAAGATTTATTTTATTATTGTTACTTACAATGCCATGAAATGGGCAGAAAGATGTTTTACAAGTTTAAGGCAATCTTCTGTTCCTGTACAATGTATTGTAGTCGATAATGGGTCTACAGATAATACTCAGGAATATATCAAAACAAACTTTCCAGAAGTTCAGTTTGTTCAGTCTTCAGAAAATTTAGGCTTTGGCAAAGCCAATAATATAGGAATCGAAAAAGCCTATAAAGAAGGGGCAGATTTTTTTTATTTAATGAATCAGGATGCCTGGCTTTATCCTGACAGTCTCGAAAAACTTCTGGAAGTATATAATAATCATCCCAATCAAAAAGAAGTAGGAATTATAAGTCCTATGCATGTAGATGGTTCAGAAAAATATCTGGATATTTTTTTAGATAAATATATAGCCAACAATTTTGAAACCAGAATGATCTCAGATCTTTATTTTCAAACCACAAAACCCTTTTATGAGATTAGTTTTATCAATGCTGCACATTGGCTTCTTCCAAAACATACTATCGAAACTGTGGGTGGGTTTAATCCCTATTTTTTTCATTATGGGGAAGATGTTGAATATACCAACCGCGTAGTTTTCCATAAGAAAAAAATATTACTTGTTCCCAATAGCAGGGTCGTTCATGACGGGAAGCAGCTTTTAACAAAGATTGACTACAATAAATATCCGGATCTGAGGATAGAAACTAAAATCATCAATCCTAATCTAAATAATGCTCTACATTTAGAGAAGAAATCACTTAAACAAAGTCTTTTAAAAAATATAATAACAGGAAAGTTTGACAATTACAAGAAATTATCTTTAAAATATAAAAAGATTTCTGATGAAGAAAAAGAACTGCTTGAAATACGAAAAAGAGTTATCCAAGTTGGTACAACCTTTCTGAATTTATAAATTAATCTAAAAAACACAAATATGAAAATCTTAGAAAGAATAAAAAAAAGGCTTACCCTCTTCTCTCATTCGGGCTCTACTTATCATTGTCCATTCTGTGGGTACAACTCTAAAGATTTAGAGGTAGTGGGACATAATTTACCTGTTTTAATAGAAAAACATGTTATAGGAGGAGGAAGGAGAGCTGCTGGTTGTTATAAATGTAATTCAAGAGATAGAGAAAGACTTTTATATGCATTTATTATTAAAGAGTTGAATCTTCCAAAAGAAATTACAGTATTACATATTGCCCCAGAACCTAAATTATCTAAAATTCTTTTGGATCATAATTTAAAAGAATACATTTGTGGAGACCTATTTACAGAAAGTTATCATTACCCAGAGCATGTGAAAAACATCAACGTTTTAGACATTCCCTATGAAAATGAATACTTTGACATGGTAATTTGCAATCATGTACTAGAACATATTCCTGACGATACAAAAGCGATGAAAGAAATTTCAAGGGTATTAAAGCGCGGAGGACAAGCTATTTTACAAGTTCCGATTTCTAAAAATAGTATACAAACCCATGAAGATTTCACAATTTCTGATCCTCAAAAGAGAAAAGAGCTTTTTGGGCAATTTGATCATGTCAGAATCTATGGCCAAGATTATGTTACAAGATTAGAAAACGTTGGTTTTGTTGTCGAAAGAGTAAATATTTCTAATAAATATAAAAAATTTGGAGTAAATCCTGAAGAAGATATTTTCTTTTGCAAAAAAGAAAATCTTAATTAAAAAAATACAATATTATGTGCGGAATAGCTGGAATAATAGCTTCTAATGCTAAAAACTATGCAAATGAAATAAAAAAAATGACTGATGTTTTAGCACACCGGGGTCCAGATTCTGCACATCATGAATTTTATGAAAAGGCAGCATTAGGCCATCGCAGACTTTCAATTATAGACCTTTCGGAAAATGGCAAGCAACCCATGTTTTCAAATACTAAAAATGAATGCATTGTACTGAATGGTGAAATTTACGGATATCTTGATATCAAAAAAAAGTATCCAGAATATCCCTATCATGGAAGCTCCGATACAGAAGTTATTCTAGCAATGTATCAGAGAAAACAGGAAAATCTTATTCATGATCTTCCAGGAATGTTTGCTTTTGCAATTTGGGATGATCAAAAGCAACAATTGTTTTGTGCTAGGGATCGCTTTGGGGAAAAACCTTTTTTTTATGCTATCGGTCATAATAATGAATTTATTTTTGCTTCAGAAATTAAAGCGATTCTGGCTTCTGGTTTAATTCATCCACAGGTAAATTTTGATGCCTTATCTCATTATTTGCAATATGGATATGTAAACACCTATCAAAGTATTTATAGCAATATTTTCACACTTCCTCCTGCTCATCAATTGATTTATAAAAATCGAGAAGTTCAGGTTTCACGTTACTATAGTCTGCCGGCAAAAGATAGGAACATAAGCTTATCTGATGCAAAGGAAGAGTTTTTGTATCTTTTAAAAAATGCTGTTAAAAAGCAACTCATCGCAGACGTTGAAGTAGGTAGCTTTTTAAGCGGAGGATTAGATTCTTCTTCTATCGTTGGCTTGGTCAATGAATTTTTGCCAAAACAAACAACCATTAGTTTCGGATACGACCATAAAGATAGTGAGCTAAAATATGCAAAAGAGATCGCAGAAAAATACCATACCAATCATATTGAAGTTCATGAAAAAAAACAGGATATAGCTGCATCACTTTTAAAAGTCTCTCCTTTTTTGGATGAACCTTTTGAAAATATATCATATATTCCACATTATGAGATTTGTAGAAATGCAAAAAAAAGTCTGACAGTAGTTCTTTCAGGAGATGTGGGAGATGAATTATTTGGAGGTTATCATTTTTATAAAGTCGAGAATCAGTTAAGACATCATTTTAGTTATAAAAACATGGTGGCTCAATTTGGACTAAAACTCTATCAAAAATTCAAGGAGACTTCTTTCGTCACACAAAGTAATTTACAATATTCATCTATTCTAGACTTTCATCAGAATTCTGTTAGAACAGCATTTAACAAAAAAGAAAAAAGTTTATTAGGAGTTTCATCAGACTTTCAACAACCTTATAGTTTTACACCCAATTCTGATTCGTTGAATGATATTATGAGAATGGATCTCGAAAACTATGTCCCAGGTGATATGATGATGAAATCCGACAGAATGGCCATGGCCAATTCATTAGAAGTACGAACTCCATTCCTTGATCTTGATTTTGCTGAATTCTGTATACAATTGCCAGAACAATTGAAACTGGACAATGAAAATGACAAAATTATACTTCGGGAGACGATGGGCTCATATTGGACTGAAACAATAAGAAACCGTCATAAACAAGGATTTGGAATGAGTGTTAAAGCTTGGTTTGAGGAAGAATCCCTTGTTAATCTTTCCAATGATCTACTTAAAGATCCTAATCAGAAAATTTTTAACTATATTGATTTTGGCAATACTCAAAAGTTCCTGACTAAAGATCATAAACACTGGAATTTGCTACAACTTGCTCTGTGGGCCTATAACAATCAAAATGTATTATAATGCTTGATGTTTCTGTCATCATACCTGTATACAATGCTGCTGAGTTTTTAGAAAAATCAGTCCATTCTGCATTACAATTTGAGGAAGTTAAGGAAGTTATTTTAGTTGAAGATCAATCAACTGATAACTCTTTGGAAGTTTGTCAAAATTTAGTTTCTAAAAATAAAAAAGTAATTTTATTCCAACATCCCGATAAAAAGAATCATGGAGCCGGGGCTTCAAGAAATCTAGGGATTGCAAAATCAACTGGTAGCTTTATTACATTTTTGGATGCTGATGATTATTACCTCCCGAACAGATTTCAAGCCGAAAAAGAAATATTTAATAACCCCAAAATAGAAGGAGTTTTTGGGGCAATTGGTATTGAATACTTAACCGAAAAAGGAAAACAGGAATACCAGTCTAAATTTAGTGACACTTTACTTACCACAGTAAATTATCCTGCAGAAGGTAAAGAAGTTTTTAAGGGCCTTTTGGGTTTAACGCCTAAAACCTTCGGGACATTCTTTCATCTCAATGCTCTAACTATAAGAAAGTCATCTATTGACCAATATAATCTACAGTTCAATGAACTTCTTCGAGTTCATCAGGATTCTGACTTCATTATTAAACTAGCCTACCATTGTTATTTAAAATCAGGCATAATAGATCAGGCAGTGGCTATAAGGGGAATCCATGATGATAACAGAATTACTAAAATCATAAAATATTCTCCCCAATATAATCAGAGGCAACTTCTTTTTTGGAATTCTTTATATGATTGGTCTACAAAAAACAATATACCTTCTGAATACAAAGAAAAAATTTACTTAAGATATAAGTCTTTTGATTTGTCTCAGAAAACTGGAGTTTCAAAATATTATAATATCTTTATTGAAGCAATTAAAAATCCCAATATACTAAAAACACAATATCGATTTAACTATCAAAAATAGATGAAATGAAAATCTCAGTAATCATTCCTGTTTATAATGCTGAAAAGTATGTTGCTGATGCTGTTGAATCTGCTCTTAAGCATGATGAAGTATTTGAGGTAATTTTAGTCGAAGACAAATCACCAGATCATTCTTTGCAGGCTTGTGAGGAATTGGAACTAAGGTATGATAGAGTAAAATTATATCAACATCCTGATAAACAAAATCATGGTGCAGGCCCCAGTAGAAACTTGGGGATACAGAAATCAACGGGAGATTTCGTTGCATTTCTAGATGCTGATGATTATTATCTAGCCAATCGGTTTGATGCTGAAAAGGAGCTTTTTAAAAATCCAAAAGTAGAGGGAGTCTATGGAGCTTTAGGAGTACATTATTATTCTGAAAAAGCAAAAGAACAGTATTATAATTTATTCAAGAATTCACTTACTACAGTTTACAAAAAACATGATCCAAAGCAGGTTTTCCCTGGATTAATTCATAAGTTAGGAAGTTTCGGACTTTTTAGTCTTGATGGGCTAACTATTAGGAGAGAATCCTTAATAAAGAAAGTAAAACTCTTATTCAAACCAATGAAACTTCATGAAGACACTGAATTTTTATTTCGCTTGTCTTATTATCTGGATTTATACCCTGGAATTATTGATGAAGCCGTTGCAATGAGGGGAGTACATGAAAGTAACAGAATTACCAAAGTAGATTCAAACAAGGCCAAACCAGCCATTTCAAGGGTTATACTTTGGAATGAAACTTATAATTGGGTAAAAGACGAAGAAACAATCCCTGAAAATATTAAAATCCACATTAAAAGGATGCAACGAAGTTTTGAGATTGCAAATGCTCCAAAATTAAAAAAATGGGCCATGATTCTTAAATATTTAGTCGTTGATTATCAGAGCATAAAATCAGGTTTATATAATATTAACTTCAGGTATTCATTAATTTCGTAATCTTGCATATTAGTATCTACCGTTTTGTTTGCTAAATTAATTGACAACAATGAAAATATCTGTCATCATTCCTGTTTATAATGCAGAGAATTATATTTTACAAGCTGTTAAGTCAGCTCTTCAGTTTGATGAAGTGTTTGAAGTAATTCTTGTAGAGGATAAATCTCCTGATAATGCTTTGCAAGTTTGCCAGAAATTAGCGAAAGAATATGATAGAGTAATACTTTACCAACACCCAGATAAACAGAATCATGGTGCCGGAGCCTCCAGAAATCTGGGAATGCAAAAAGCAACCGGAGATTTTATTGCATTTTTAGATGCTGATGATTATTATCTATCCAATCGGTTTGATGCTGAAAAAGAGCTTTTTCAAAACCCTGAAGTGGAAGGAGTGTATGGCGCTATCGGAGTGCATTACTATTCCCAGAGAGCTAAGGAACAATATTACCAACTTTTTGAAGAACGTCTAACGACAGTATATAAAGAACATGCTCCTGAAGATGTTTTTCCGGGGCTTCTTAATATGAGAGGTAGTTTTGGCCTTTTTAGTCTTGATGGATTAACAATTAGAAAAAGTTCGCTCTCTAAGCTTGGAGCTTTCTTCAAAACTTCTTTGAGACTTCACCAGGATACAGAATTTATTTTTCGACTTTCCTATTATCTTCATCTATACCCCGGAACACTCAACAATGCTGTTGCAGTGAGAGGCGTTCACGAAAATAACAGAATTACACAAGTAGACATTGGGAAAATAAAACCATCTTCTACAAGGATTCTGCTTTGGACAGAAGTAAATAATTGGGCGAAAAATGAAGGCTCAATTCCAACCGATATAAAGAAACATATCGAAAGGACTCTCCGCAGTTTTCAGATTGCTGAAGCTTCTATTCCTAAAAAATGGGGAATGATTACAAAATACCTATTTACAGATTATCGCAGTATTAAATCTGGATTATATAATATTAATTTTAGAAGATATTTACTTTAAATCATTTATTTAAAATATCAATGCTAAAATAAGAAATAGCCCAGCTTCCTGTAAAGTTGGGCTATTTCTTTATAAATTATAGATTCCTATTTCACGAAAACGCCTACATATTTATCATCCATTGCAATAATAGTACTGTCTATATTATTCTTTTCACAGAAATCCTGATAAGCAGAATTGTCACCAATATCATCACTAATGAACACTCCTCCCTTTCTCAAATGGGTATATAATTCATTATAAGCCCAGAACATCCCATCATAGCTCTTGTCAGAATCATAATGGACAACATCAAAAGTTCCATTCTCACCGAAAATTTTCGGCAGAGATTCTTTATCTGCAAAACGAAAAAGCTTCCAGTTAGTCTTTAAGTTTTCAGGAACTACATATCCTACATATTGATCTCCATTCTGACCCAGATATGGCATATCAGAACTATATAATTTTCCATTTCTTTTTTCTAAAGATAACAAAGATGCCAATGAGGACCATCCGTATGCAACACCAGTTTCTATTACATTTTTTGCCTGAGAGAACTCACATGCATAATAAATAAGTTCTAATGCTCCAGGACCTCCCATTTTAATAGGACACTTCTTCTCTTTTTGTGCAGCATTATTCAAAATATTCTGATATTCAGTTGTAAACGAAAACATGTCGACACCAAAGAGTTTGGTTATTGCTTCCTTTTGAGAAATAGCTTTTGATTTCGCCCATGAATTTGTCTTCTCTTTTCCTTTAAAAGCATTATTCCTGTTTACCGTATTTTTCAAAATTTTCCGCCCAAGTTCGGGATAAAGATCAGGTCTTTTTAAGTATGCTATAAATGTTTTAAAAACTCTGTTTAATTCACCCATTGTGTTTATTTTACTGCAAAAATATATTTTTTTTTAGCTACATTTGTTTAAAATAAGATCAATTCTTATAGTTTAAATAATAAAAATTAGTTTAAATTATTAGCAAAATATTTGCCACTAATTTTATATACACAAATAAACAAAGATATTTAGAAAACATGCTTTCCCAACTTTTTGAAACACTTCAAAGGAAAAAACAAATTTCTATACTCCATAAACACCCCAAAGTAAGTGTACAGGGTATAAAATTGGGGATCGGCAATCATTTTGTTGTTTATAAGAACGTCAAAAAAATAGTACTTGGTAACAACATCCGTTTTAGAAATTACATTCATATCTTAGTTCAGGATAATGCAACTTTAGAAATAGAGGATAACGTTTTCATGAATAATTTTTGTTCCATCAATTGCTTAGATAGTATTTTCATTGGTGAGAATACTCTATTTGGTGAAAATGTAAAATTATATGATCATAATCACGCTCATCAAAGCTCCCCAGAATTTAGAATTTTTCATAGTGAGTTTACAAAGGCTCCAATAAAAATTGGAAAAAACTGTTGGCTGGGCAGTAATGTCACCATACTAAAAGGTGTGACTATTGGTGATAATTGCATCATAGGTGCAGGGTGTACTATATATAAAGATATCCCCTCAAATACAACCATTGTTAATAAACAGGAATTAATTTTCAAACCATAATACAAATGAAATTTTCAGTTCTCATCGCACATTATAACAATGGTAATTACTTTAAAGACTGTTACGAAAGTCTTCAAAAACAGACCTATACTAACTGGGAAGCGATTATTGTAGATGATTATTCCAATGACACTGAAAAAGAAATTGTAAAATCACTCATAGCTGGTGACAGTAGATTTGTTTTCTTTGAAAATGAAGTTAATAAGGGAGTCGGGTATACTAAAAGAAGATGTGTTGAATTAGCAACAGGAGAAATTTGTGGATTTGTAGATCCTGATGATGCTATTTTTCCTACGGCAATTGAAGATTCAATAGAAATTTTCAAACAGAAAAAAAATGTAGTTCTTACCTATTCAAGATTTCTGTCTTGTGATCAAAATTTAAATATTCTTTATCCTTTCAAGGGTGCAAAACAGGTTCTTAACAAAGATCCCTATTTTTTCAACTTCCCAATTCAGATTGCTCATTTTGTAGCATTCAGAAGAGAGGCATATTTAAAAACTGATGGTATCGATCCTGCTTTAAAAAGCGCAGTTGATCAGGATTTATACTTGAAAGTTCTGGACTTTGGAGATGCCTATTTTATCCCCAAAGATCTTTATAAATACAGACTTCATCCAAATGGAGTGTCCCAAGCTACATCCAAAGGAAAAGCAAAGGATTCATTTGCAAAAGTTATTTTCAACACTTTAAAAAGAAGAAATATTACTTCCATAAATAAAAAAGCAGTCCCAGAAGTTTATCAAAATGCAGAGGATATTTTCAGCTTACTTGATTATCAGACAAAAAGAATACATAGATTAAAAGTCAAAATATTAACTTTTCTTCAAAATAATTAGTATCTAACACAACAGAAAAAAATTAATTCCCTCTAAAAACCTTTCAAAATAATGAGGCCTCATAAAAAAATAAAAGTTCTTTTCAGGCACCGCTCTATGGAAATGGGAGGCGTGGAAAAGGTTGTACTAAGTATGCTTAACAATCTTGATAAAGATAAATTTGAACTTACGATATGCCTGAATCTTAACCAGGGAGAACTAAGAAATGAATTCCCCAGCGATATTAGAAAAGTATATATAGCAGACGGTAAAGAAGATTTCTCCAAAAACACAGTGATTCAAAAAATTCAATTGGCCAGAAGAAAGTTTAAACTGGATAAAGTCAATAAAAATCCCAAAATTACTGATCGTATTTTAAAAGACGAATATGATGTGGAAATAGCTACCACTTACGGGGTATACAAAACAGTACTAAACTCAACCAATAAAAAATCAAAAAAAATTGCTTGGCTCCATTCAGATCTATCCTTAGATGGATTCGCTCCTTATCGGGAGGAAATTTTTAAGAACATGCAGCAGTTTGATTACATCATTTACGGCTCGCAACAGTGCAAAGATGTATTAGCTGAAAAATTTCCTGATCTCCAACTTCCCCCAGGAGAAGTAATCCTCAATGCTATTCCCATAAAAGAATTAAAAGAAAAAGCAAAAGCATTTACTCCTGAATTTGGAGACACTCCTACATTTGTATCTGTAGGAAGACTCCATTACCGAAAGGGATACAGAACACTTCTTGAAGTTCATAAAAAACTTATCGATGATGGATTCAAACATAATATCATAATCATTGGAGATGGAGAGGATTATGATCTTCTTTCTAAAAGAATTGAAGAGTTGAAAGTTCAGGATAGTTTTAAACTACTGGGTACTCAAATGAACCCATATCCATATGTTTCCAACGCCAATTTTTATATTATGCCTTCAGAAAGTGAAGGATGGCCATTAATTATTGCAGAGACGTTGATTCTACAAAAGCCAATATTAGCAACCAATGTAGGAGGAATTCCTGAGATGGTTACCCATAAGGAATCAGGTTACTTAACAGATTATTCCCAGGAAGGCTTGTATGATGGTATTAAAGAGTTTTTAACGAATAAAAACCTTATCCAGCATATTCAGGAAAATTTACAAGATATTGAAAAACAATTTGATAACGACAAAATTTTCAAAGCCGTAGAAAATATCATTGAGAAGCTTTATCAAAATGAAAATCCCACACCGTAATTTTTTTAAATTACATCATAACACAAATTTCGAATGATGAATCCTTTTATCGAAAATTTATACCAATCATTTCTTCAGCATAAGACCAATACATGCTTTAGCATTGAGGATAAAAACTACACCTATGGAGAGGTGTTACATATTTCAGATCAGATCAGATACCAGTTACAGAAAGTTGATTCTCAAAATGTAGGAATTTATCTTACAGATGATGTGCATATGTATGCTTCAATTCTTGCTGTATGGTTCTCAGGAAAAACATATGTTCCAATACATCCTGATTTTCCAATGAATAAGAATATCAATGTTATTCAGCAAGCGGATATAGAAGTGATTCTAACCTCAGTGGAAATAATAGAAAATTATCAAATTAAACTTATCGACACTAAAAAAGTGTTTGATAAAGACCCCTCTACTCTACCTTCTGAAGCATCTATTAATAACAATGCCTACATTCTTTTTACTTCAGGAAGTACAGGAAACCCCAAAGGAGTTCCTATCCAATTTTCAAACTTATATTATTTTTCGGAAGCCTTTCATTCAACTTTTGGAAAACTAAAGTCCGATGATCATATATTACAGATGTTTGAGCTCACTTTCGATCTATCTGTGATGAGTTATATGATTCCCTGGTTAAATGGAGCTGCAGTAGTAGGCCTTCATAAAAAAGAAACTAAATTTTTACAGATTCTGGACTTATTAGAAGCCAATAAGATTACTATAGCCCTCATGGTTCCAAGTATTTTAAATCTGATTATCCCCTACCTGGATCCAGAAATAAAAAATAAAAGTTTAAGGCTCAATTTATTCTGTGGAGAAGCGTTATTAACAAAGCAGATTGAGGGTTGGAAAGACTTTATTCCCAACGCAAATATCTATAATGTATATGGGCCAACAGAAAATACTATTTTCTGTACCTATTATAAAGTTGAGTCACCTATTAAAGAAAAAAATGGAATTATAAGTATTGGAAAGTCTATGATCAATTCTATGATGAGTTTTTCTAATGATGATACTAATGAAGGGGAATTATTATTGTCAGGAAAATTATTAGCGAATTCTTACTGGAAGAATGAAGAAAAAACCAATGAGGCTTTTATTCAAAAAGATGATACAATATTTTACAGAACTGGTGATTGGTGCTTAAGAGATACTGAGGGAGACTACTTCTATCTGAATAGAATAGATTTTCAAGCTAAAATAAATGGCTTCAGAGTGGAATTAGCTGAAATCGAATACTTTGCAAATGAAAAACTGAATAATTCCATCAGCATTGCTCTCATCCATAAAGATAACAACAACAACGATCTTCTGGTCCTTTTTATTAATGACATGAACATTGATGAAAATCTAATCGTTTCTCATCTGAAAGATAACTTACCTGAATACTGTATTCCTTCGAAAATTATTAAACTGGAAAAGTTCCCAGTCAATACATCTGGAAAAATAGACCGGAATGAATTAAAAAAAACACTGTCATGATTAGTATCAGAAAAGCAACAAAAACTGACATCCCATTAATTATAAAGGGTATAATAGCTATTGAAACCAATCCGATATCACAATCTGATACCTACAGTAATATATTCGGGACTGATTCTTTAACTACAAAAGAATACCTTAATCAGTTTTTTTTGGATGATGAAAATTTTGACACAGAACTTTCATTGAATTCATATACCATTGCAGAAGTGGATGGCAAGCCTGCAGGCTGTTGTGCCCTTATTTTTACAGATTCAAACTATTATCAGAATAAAAGCGAACTATTTCCTATTCATTTAAAAGGCGAGCATTTACAGTCGTTTATTAACAAGGTAAAAGGTTTACCTGAAACCAAAAGTTATTCTGAAAACAAATATCTTATTCAATACGTTTTTGTAGATGATCATTTCAGGGGTAAAGGAATTGCTGAATTTTTATTAAACCATATCATTACACAGGTTGAAAATCAGGCTAACGAAATTTATATAGATGTACTGGAAAATAGTCCACACCTTATACAATATTATTCAAAATTTGGATTTTCAGAATACAAAATCATGGATATTGATACTCCGGAAAATATGATTTATCCTTGTATCAAAAAGGTTATTTTACGGAAAGTTTTTAAAAATTAATCAAACTTCTCCTTTCCAATGGCTTCCGTTAAATCTCCTATAGTATTTATATTTCTGAAAGATCGGGGATTAAGGCTCACCCCAAATTGATTTTCAACCAACTGCATAACCAATACAGCTGACAAAGAGCCATAGCTTTCTAATTCTTTAAAATTAGTGTCTGGAGTTATTGTAGCTTTTTCGTTTAGTTCTTGTTTAAGCAGTTCGCAAAAATGTTCGACCTTCATTGTGTTGTAATATTTGAACAGGCAAATTTATAAAATAATTTCTAACTTTGTTTTTACTATGATGATATATAAAATTATTAACAAAATATCTACCCTCACTCAGGATTTCCAGCATTCTGTTTATCTCAAAATCTGCATAAATAGTGGCTTAAAACTAGGCAAAAATGTAGTGGTAAGAAATAATGTTTCTTTTGGTTCTGAGCCTTTTTTAGTGGAAGTTGGAGATGACACAAGAATTGCGTCAGGAGTAACTTTTGTTACTCATTCTGGAGCAACAGCAAACATAAGAAAACTGAAGGGCTACGAAGAAGTAAGAAACTTTGGAAGGATAAAAATTGGAAAAAATTGTGCTATTGGTAGCAATTCTGTCATATTACAAAATGTAGAAATAGGTGACAATTGTGTTCTGGGTGCAAATTCTGTACTGTCAGAATCAATGCCGGAACATACCGTCTATGCAGGAAACCCCGCTAAATACGTATGCGAAATAGAAGATTATGCTGACGTTTTGAAAAAAACCACTGTTGATTATCCTATTGATTTGGAAAAAAACAGAAAAGAGCTTAATCAATGGCTGAAATTGAATTTACCTGAAAAATTCAAAACCACGAAATAGTGCCAAAGAAAAAAATCCTTATCCGAATTGGTTCCCTTCGTCACGGTGGCGCAGAAAAAGTATTAGCTACTTTTTTAAAAAATTTACCTCGGGAGAAGTACGATATTGACCTTCTTTTAAACCTATATTCAGGAAAGTATTTATCTGATATCCCAGATTGGATTAATGTAATTTACTTAAATAAAGGAGAGATGATTACAACCAATCGTCTTCAGGATATACCTAAAAAGACTTTGAGAGTCATTTACCAAAATACATTAAAGAAATTCCCTAACCTTCTCTACAAAGGAAAGTTAAGAAATAAAAAATATGATATAGAATTTGCTGCTATTCATGGAATGCGGGACGAAATTCTAAACTCTCCTCTTCAATCATCTAAAAAAGTAGTTTGGATCCACAACGACCTATCACAAGTAAAGGGATATACCAATGATGAGATCCGTCAATTTTTTGGCTTTGATAAAATACTTGTAATCTCTGAGAAAATTGAACAATTATTTCATTCTTTAGCTAAAGATAATACTGAGAGAAAGAAGATCGTTAAGATCTATAATCCACTAGATACTTACGAAATTCTTACAAAAGCTGAGGAACCGGTCAAAGAATATCAATTTGATCAAACTATTCTAACCTTTGTTTCTGTAGGAACAGTATTTCCTCAAAAAGGATTTGACAGACTTTTAAAAGTTCATAAAAAACTGATAGATGAAGGTTTACAGCATAGGGTTTTAATTATTGGAGATGGATATGATTTCGAAAATATTAAAAAATTAAAATCTGAGCTTGGTATTGATGATACGGCTACTATGTTAGGATTCACAGATAATCCTTACCCGTATTTCAAAAATGCTGATTTTTATATCCTGAGTTCTCGATATGAAGGTTTTCCAACCGTTTTATTTGAAGCCATAACTTTGAAAAAGAAAATTATTGCAACAGAAGTTTCTGGTGTAAAAGAAATGTTAGATAAGGGAAAATTAGGCTTGATTATTGAAAACTCAGAAGAAGGAATTTATTCCGGAATGAAAAAGGCATTACTACAACCTGAAATTTTTGTAAAATATTCAGAAGCATTAAATTATTATCAAATGCCATTTAATCTTGAGAATTCGGTTAATAAAATAACCAGTATCTTAGACGAATTGTAACTCAATTTATCTTCTCAATCTTATACATATTGCCACATGTCAGATAAATATACCACCATCCAAAAAGATTTTTACAGGGAAAATGGAAAATGGCTTTCAAAATTTGAAATCTGGGCAAAGTGTGTAAACCCCAATTTACATTTCATTTACATTCTAAGAAAAGCCCAGACTTACAAAAAGAAATCTGTTCTTGGAGCATTTTGGAGGTTTGTACTAAGACATCACCAGATAAAATATGGTTTTCAAATTTATCCGGAAACTCAAATTGGAGAAGGTTTTTATTTAGGACACTGGGGAAGCCTTGTCATTAATCCTAAAACTAAAATCGGAATCAACTGCAATATTGCCCAAGGGGTAACTATTGGGCAGCAAAACCGTGGAAAGAATACTGGAATTCCAACCATCGGAAATGAAGTATGGATCGGAGCCAATGCCGTAATTGTTGGAGGGGTAGTTATTGGAAACAATGTCTTAATCGCACCCAATTCATACGTTAATTTTGATATTCCTTCTAACTCTGTTGTCGTTGGAAATCCAGGAAAAATATATCCAAGGGAGGATGCTACAGAAGGCTATATCAATAATAAAATATAAAAAATCTCCCTATTTCTAATACTACTTCTTTTCCCATTTAATAATATTTTAATTACTAAATTATTTCCTTATACGTAATTGTTCGTACTTTTATATTGATTTCATTATGTTTAAATTATTAATAAAGACAGCATAAGACTGATGCTTAATTGTACAACTAAGTATGATTTTAAGCACATTTTAATATTAAACTTTGTTAAAAGAGTTCAACTATTCGGCAAAAATTATATTTTTGCATAATTATTGATTCAGTCTATTGAATTCGAAAATAATTTAAACGAAATAAATAATTATAAACCTTAAAAATTTATTTTATGTCCCAATCGTACGAATCTATTTTCGAAAATAACAGAAAATGGGTAGAATCCAAAATTTCACAGGATCCAACTTTCTTTGAAGAATTAGCTAAAACTCAGCATCCCGATTATCTATATATAGGATGTTCAGACAGCAGAGCAACAGCCGAGGAATTAATGGGAGCCAAGCCTGGAGAAGTTTTTGTTCACAGAAATATAGCCAATGTTGTTAATACTTTGGATATGAGTTCAACAGCTGTTATTCAATATGCTGTAGAACATTTAAAAGTAAAACACATTATTGTTTGTGGACATTATAACTGTGGCGGCGTAAAAGCAGCGATGACTCCTCAGGATTTAGGACTATTAAATCCATGGTTGAGAAATATTCGTGATGTTTACAGATTGCATCAGGTAGAACTTGATTCTATTCAGGATGAAGGCAAGCGATATGACAGGCTTGTTGAACTTAATGTTCAGGAGCAGTGTATCAACGTAATAAAAATGGCTTGTGTACAGGAAAGATACATTTTAGAAGAGTATCCTATTGTTCACGGCTGGGTATTCGATCTGAGAACAGGAAAAATTATTGATTTGGATATAGATTTTGAAAAAGTTTTAAAGGATATCCAAAAAATCTATAACCTGACAGAATCAGATTGGGTAATGAATAGAAAAACCAATTAGTTTTTCACAAAAAAGATAAGATGAAGTTCTGGAGTATTATTGTATTAACGGTTTTCCTAAACTTTACAGCATTGCCAAGCATTGCTGTAATATTGGGCTGGGATTTATCGAGAACCAATGTAGTACTTAATGAAGAAGAGCCACACTCTCATCCTACCTCTTTTATAGTTTACGAAAAAACACTTCCAAAACCTTTAGATGTCTTTGATTATCTGAAGTTTTTTGAACCCTCTATAGAAGACAAATCATTTGTCCTGATAGATGATTCTTTTCATCTGTCACCTCTGTTAACGATATTTTCTCCGCCTCCGGAAGCTTAATTTTTACAGTTAGATTTTTTGATAGCTATTCTATATCTGTTTTTGATATGGAATATACATGTCCTTTAAAAATTAAATTTCCAATCTTTATAATTGACTTATTTAAAGACAAATAGGTTGGTTATATCTCACAGCTTACATCATGAAAAAGACATCATTAATAGGAGGAATCAAGGAGAATTTCCCTTCAGGACTCGTAGTATTTTTAGTAGCACTTCCACTATGTTTAGGAATTGCTTTAGCATCAGGCGCTCCCCCTTTATCCGGAATTATTGCGGGTATTGTAGGAGGTTTGGTAGTAGGAACAATCAGTAATTCAAACATTTCAGTTTCTGGTCCTGCTGCAGGATTAACAGCGATTGTACTAACCGCAATTACTGATCTCGGAGCATTCGAACTTTTCCTTTGTGCAGGAATCATTGCAGGACTTATCCAATTAGTTTTGGGGTTTGTAAGAGCAGGAAGTATTTCCAACTATTTCCCAAACAATGTGATCGAGGGAATGCTTGCCGCAATCGGAATTATCATTATTTTGAAACAGATTCCTCATGCCTTGGGATTTGACAAGGATTACGAAGGCCACGAATCTATTTTTGATAATGGATTGAACTTTGGATATTTCACTGAATTATTTGGAGCAATTCATCCCGGAGCTATTCTTGTTACCTTAGTGTCTGTAGCTATTCTTATCGCATGGGATAAAATCCATGTGCTAAAAAGAATGAAAATGTTACCTGGGGCATTGGTTGCTGTAATTGCTGGTATTGGTTTAAATCAAATATTTAAAATTACAGGAAGCCCTTTGGCCATCCAGACACAGCATTTGGTTTCATTACCTGTTCCCCAGTCTTTGGATGATTTTAAAAACTTGATTACTACACCAGATTTCAATGGCTTTACGAATCCCAAAGTATGGATCGTAGGAGCTACAATTGCTATTGTAGCCTCTATTGAAACACTACTTTGTATTGAAGCTTCTGACAGATTGGATAGACAAAGAAGGATTACAGATACCAATTTAGAATTAAAAGCTCAGGGAATAGGAAACCTCATCAGTTCATTTATTGGTGGACTTCCTATGACTTCAGTTGTAGTGAGAAGTTCTGCTAACGCAAATGCAGGAGCTACCTCTAAAGCATCAACTATAATTCATGGTATCTTCTTATTAATATGTGTGCTTTCTATTCCGGTAATTTTAAACCTGATTCCACTTGCTACATTAGCTGCGGTATTAATTTTAGTAGGATATAAATTAGCAAAACCTGCTACATTTAAGCATTTCTGGCAATTAGGAAAATTCCAGTTTATTCCATTTGTAGCAACTGTTGTTGCAGTTGTAGCAACGGACTTATTAAAAGGAGTCGGAATAGGTCTTGCGATTTCTATTTTCTATATTCTTCAGGGAAATATGAAAAGAGCTTATTATTTAAGTAGAGAAAAACTGGATGATGCAGATGGAATTAACATTAAACTAGCTGAAGAAGTTTCATTTTTAAATAAAGCAGCTATCAAAAAAACACTTAAAAATATAAAACCAAATTCTTCGGTAACCATTGATGCAAGAGATACGTCGTATATTGCAACAGATGTACTGGAAATGATCCAGGACTTTGCCAATATCCGAGCAAAGGAAGAAGATATCAATGTAGAACTTTTGGGCTTCAAAACATCCTACAGAGATTATGAAACCAATCAGGATTCTCATATTTTGGTTACCCACAGAAGAGCTATGTAAGCTCATTTATTAACAATTATTTTTTTTAACTTTAAAATTCAAAACAACTCAATTATATGAAAGCACATACATCTGAAACTCAATCTACGATTACCCCTGAAAAAGCATTAAATTTTTTAAAAGAGGGAAACCAAAGATTTGTAAATAATCTTAAGGCAAACAGAGACCTTCTTGAACAGGTAAATGCTACACGTGAAGGACAATGGCCTTTCGCAGTCGTTTTAAGCTGTATAGATAGCCGTACTTCTGCAGAACTTATTTTTGACCAGGGGCTCGGAGATGTTTTCAGCATCAGAATCGCAGGTAATTTTGTCAATCAAGACATTTTAGGTTCAATGGAATTTGGCTGTAATGTCGCAGGTTCAAAATTAATCGTGGTTTTAGGCCACACAAAATGTGGCGCTTTAAAAGGAGGTCTTGACGCAGCACAAATCGAAGGAATGGGAATGGATAATCTCAACCACCTGATTAACCATTTTGACCCGATCATTAATGACGTGATCCAAGAAAATGAAGAACGCTCATCAAAAAACAGTTCTCTACTAGAAAGATTAAATCAGCAGAATGTAAAAAATGCAATCGAAGATATCCGTAATCAAAGTTCAACGCTTAAAAACCTTGAAAGTGAAGGTAAAATCAAAATCGTTGGAGCAAATTACGATGTTGAAACAGGGGCTGTAACCTGGTTATAAGAGGCTAAAATACTTATATTTTATCTTGACAAAACTAAATGTGAAATACGTTATAAGATAGATAAATTAATTTTTAAATCACATTGGAAGACCATCGAAATCCGGTGGTCTTTTTTATTGTTTACAAGTGGTTTTAATATAGTTTTAACTAAATGTCAATTCTTATACATTTTGAAAATACTTACATTTGACATTCAAAATTGCACGACCAATAAACTTATGAAAACACTGGCAAATACAATTCTGATTGGAACTTTATTTTTCTTAAATGGGCATATAAAAGCTCAAAAGACAGTTAGTGATACACTTGCCTATGCTAGAAAATTTGAGACAAATAAAGAAAAGTATATTGGGAAACCTTTTTCTTTATTGCTAAAAGATATGACCCAACTGCAACCTCAGAAGGCGAAATCGGATATTACAGATAATCAGAGTAATCCTTTACCTAGTACATCATTCAGATTTTCAAATAAAGACATAAACACTGATCATGAGGTCACATTAACTATTAAATGGAAACCAGACACTTCTCCAACTACTCCGATAGAGTTCTTTGAACAGGAGCATACTTATCGTTTTACTGTAAGTGAAAAAAACTTCTTTGAGAAAAAAATAGTGAGAGATATTGTAGTCACTAAATAACAAAACCCCTAAAATAGAGGTTTTATTTATAATCAGGCCAATCTTTATTTACCATTAAAAGCAGACATCGTATTGTTAATTCCTGCAAAAACGAATGATAAACATGCTTTTGAGAATTTTTCAATTCGTTCAGAAAGTTTTTCTTTCTCTTCTTCATTCCAGGTACCTAGAACATAATCAACCTGCCTTCCCTCTGAAAAGTCAGCAGAAATTCCAAAGCGAAGCCTCGCGTAGTTCTGAGTTTGTAATACCTCATTAATATTTTTAAGTCCATTGTGGCCTGCATCAGAACCTTTCATTTTCATCCTTAATGTTCCAAATGGCAACACTAGATCATCTGTAACGATCATTATATTTTCTAAAGGAATATTTTCTTTTTGCATCCAATATTTCACCGCATTTCCAGAAAGATTCATATAAGTATCAGGCTTTAAAACCAACACTTTTCTCCCTTTGTATTTTCCTTCAGCCATCCAACCAAAATTGGTAGTATTAAAAGAAACTTCAAGAGTCTCTGCTATTTTTTCTGCAACTTTGAAACCTATATTGTGACGTGTATTTTCATATTCAGCTCCTTTATTACCGAGCCCTACTATTAAATATTTCATTTGAAATTTTTTGCAAAATTAAGAGATAAAAAATAAAAAACTCAATTCTGTTAGGAATTGAGTTTATATATTATTAAAAGAATTTTTATAAAGGCTTATAAATATAATTGATACCAAATCCTGCTGTCACATAGGTCTGAGGATCATAATGATAATCTGTACTGAAAATAGCCGGCACAGGTATCGGTGTTGTAAGGTCGGTTATCGCCACTCTTTTAGGACTGTTAGGAGAAAGTATCAAACTTCTTCTATCATTCATTTCTGTAGATAAAATAACAGATAACTTATATGCAAAAGGAAGCAATGTATATGCACTTATCTGAGTATCAAAATTGGAATAATCATATCCCAGTTTTTTTGTAGGTGGACTGAACACCCCTCCTGCTATAGTACCATATTGTCTTACAACTTTAGATACATTATCTCCTAAGTAATCATATGTTGTTTCAGAATAATCGGTAAAATTAAATATTGGTCCGGCATCTGGTCCGTTTTGCATCGTAATCTTTGCCAACTTACCTGTCGTAGGACTATAAGCAATATTATAAAGTATTTTAGTCTTTGCTAAAACTGTCCATGGTCCCGGAGGTGTAGTAGGTGGTATTGCTGGCGTTCTATTATAAGTAGTACGACTTTCAGAAATAGTTGTCAGTCTTCCATTATTACCATAGGTGAAAATTTGCTTATACGATGTGCTGTCTGCATCCAGAGTTCCATCATTATCAGAGTCCACAAATCCATTGAACGTAACATTGCTTACATTGTTACCACTGTACTGTATATCTGTAACAGATTTTCCTTTTGAAAGTACCTTGGATAAAAGCAATCCATTATAATGATATTCTGCAATTGTATCTGCATCTGTAATTTCTCTGTACAATGCTCTAGGGCCATTTAAACCAGTATTATTATGTAAGTCAATGAGTGGATTTCCTTCTTCATCAACTAAATCCTTACAAGAATGAATGGAAGAAAAACCGGCTAACAGTAAAATAAAATAGAAAAGTTGTTTCATTTCCAGGGGGGATTATTTATTTTTTCACAAATATAATTTTTTTTTAAACAAAAAGTATATATTTATTCATATTATAATAAAACTAGCAATTAAATTAGCAACCTATAAAGGTTTGTAAATATATTTCTGTAACTGACTTTGATCTGACACCGGATAATTCTGTGAATCATACAAATACGTCTTGGGAGCGGTAATTGCAGGTGCAGGTGGAGGGAAAACAAAGTTTAATGTTGCTGGATTATTTGCAGAAAGGGTGTAAAAGTTAGCTGGATGGAATAAACTCCATACTACAAAAAACGTTTTTGGAAGTGTAGTATATGGATTTATTTTACTGTCATAATTCTGATAATTATAGGTTGCGGAATTAGAATTAGACATATCCGGATTACCATTAGAATCCATAATTCCCATGGTCCAGATAACTTTAGACACATTATCCCCTGAATAAGTGATTACATTTTCAGTAAAACCTGTATAGGTAGATGTCCCTGCCATTTTTTTCTTTTCCAGGATTTTTGAGATCTTTCCTGTAGAATCATAGGAATAAACATAGTCACTTTGAGATACTGTAACCGAACCCATCGTTGTACTGTTTGTAGTCCCTGAAATTTTACCACCTCCATCATAGGTAATATTATAATCATACATTAGACTCCCGGAAGCATTTGACACAAATTTCACCCTTGAGATCTTATTATTGGTATATGTAACATTTCCTGTAATAAAAGAATTGGGACCACTATCATCTTTAAAGATCGCTTTGTCAAGAAAACCTGCGTTAGTTATATACTCTTCATTAACAACATTATTAACGGTAATTTTCTCAAGAATTCTTGGTCCCGTAATCGTTGTTCCACCACCATTTCCATTAGAAGGGTTATTAGGATTATTTTTATTGTTATTAATAGGATCTGCGGTTGTATTATCGCATGACATAAAGAGTCCAAAGAGTGCCAAACTACACACTTTTAAGAAGTAGTTTTTTTTCATAGTTTATTAATTTTCTTAGTCGTCAAATATAATTTATTTTACAATACGTTCTGAAAAAAGAAATTTCAATATTTTTCATCAAAAAAAAATCTAAAAGCAATGCTTTTAGATTTTTAATATTATTAATGTATTTATAAAAATTAATACGGTTGTAATACTTGTGTAGTCAATACTGATTGAGCCATATCATCATTTAAATAAGTCATATTTACTGCTTTTCCAGTACCTAAGGTTCCCGAATTCAGGTTTCTTTTTGTACAAGCAGCCTTAACGCTATAATTATTCTTAGGAGTAAGATTAGTAAGGGTTGCATTAAGATTAAAAATCTTGTTCGTACCATCACCTCCTACCAAAACGTCAGTTCTTACAGCTTTAAGAGTATTATCCACGAAAATACCACAAGCATAACTTATTGAGGATCCAGCATTCGCTGTTTTCTGTGTCGTTGTCTGAAAAGTAAATACAACCTTATTCGTTGCATTAGTTATAGAGAAAGTATCTACTGCTCCTGATAAAACAGTCCATGTTGCATCTAAAGCAGCATTTTCAGCGTAAGGTGCTGTTGATCCATTTGCACCACTAAACGTAGCTCCTACCTTATCAGAAACCGTATTGATAGAAAACAATGCCATACTTCCTTGTCCGTCAGCAATCTTTATGCTTTTCCAATCGTTAGCTACCAAATCGGAATTGTTATGAAAAATCTCTCCAGCATTTCCGGCACTTCCTTTCACAGTATTAGTTCCGCCTGTTCTAAACTCCTTATTTACATTCAAATCTCCGTTAATATCAAGCGTATTCACGGGAGTGTTAGTATTTATACCCACTTGAGCTTTAGATAAACCAATACCTAATAATAATGTTATTAAAAATATTTTTTTCATGATTTAATTTAAAATGGGGTTAAATACTTGAGGGATTTCATATACATCTACTTTTAAAGATGATTGAGCAATAAAGCTATCAATGTTGGTTGCAACATTAATTCCTATCCCTAAGGTAGCGTTGTTTGTATTGTAAGATTGTAATCTTGAACAAGCTACACTGATGTTATGTGTTCCTTTTGTAAGATTTGAAGCAATTCCAATTTGATTATGAGTCAAAAACGTATTACTTGCACTACTCGCTTTAATGTTTCCTTGTCTAAGGTTCACCAATTTATCATCTACAAAAATTCCGCAAGCATAATCAATGGAAGTATCTGTAGCAGCATTTGCCGGAAAGTTAGTATGAACTACCGTTTCAAACTGAAAGTAAGTTTTGCTTTCTGTACTATTCACCTGGAAAGGCTGAGATAAAGAAGTAATCTTTTTAAAATTATTAAAAGTACTGAAGTCACTTCCTTTTACAAAACTAGCAGATCTTGTAGAAGCTGTAGTAGATTCTTGAGTACCCGTGAAAGTAACACCTGTTCTATCTGAGAATGAATTATTAAAGATCAAGTAAAATTGATTAGGTTCATACTCAGGAATTCTAAGCGTTTTCCATATTGGAGGATAACCTTCTCCCTGTGAAACTAATATCTGACCATTAGTCCCCTGAACAAGACTATTGTCTGTTGTATTTAAAACAACCAGTTTATTACGAAGATTTACATCTCCATTTACGTCTAATTTTGCTTTAGGAGTTACTGTTTTTATTCCTATTTGCGCAGAAAGAGAAAGCCCTATTGATAAAAATAGGAATGATAATATATTTTTCATGAATTAATTGGCTTTGTAGGTTACGTATTCAATAATGTCAATCTTTAGATCTGACTCTAAAGTAAATGCATTGGAAACTGTATTGGAATTCGAAATGTTACGTCCAATTGTAAATTGGCTATTAACATCAGAAGTTTCAATTTTCCTACAAGCTACTTCAATTTTCTGAGCTCCTAAAGGAACATTCTGCTCAGTATAATTAAGCGTGAAAATATATTCCTGGAATCCTCCTTTAGCACTATTATTTGTTGTAGAAACCTTGTCAGGTCTTACAGCAACAAGTTTTCCCCCTCTAAATACGCCACATGCAAAGCTTATATTTTGAGAAGTAGTAGCCACAGGAGCTTTCATTTCAATTCCTGACTGAAATTGATAAGTAATCCTATTTCTTGGATTTTTTACCGTAAAATTATTTTCTAGCCCTTCAATCTTTACCCATTTACCTTTTCCTGTATCAGTTACATTATCACCGACCGTACTGGTATAGATGTTATCACCTGCTACACCATTAGATAAAGTTGTAATTCCTTTTTGATCGAGAGACAAGAACGAATTAATTAATTTGTACTGTCCTTCTTCCATAAAAGATACATTGATTGATTTCCAAACCGGAGGTAAATTTTCTCCCTGCGAAACTAAAACTTGTCCGTTTAGTCCGGCATTTCCTACAAGAGCTGGAGTTCCTCCTACTCTTAATTCTTTTCTTAGGGTTGTTTTCCCATTAACGTCGAGAGTCGCGTTCGGGACATTTGTGTCAATTCCCACTTGTGCGTGTACATAGAAGGAACATAGTCCCGCCATGACGAAATATATAGTTTTTTTCATAATAAGCGGTGCAAATGTACAAAATTTTAATACAACCCGCTATTATTTAATTATTTATCTCATAGAAATATGCCTACATATTTATAGAACTCCTTATATCAAAAGGTAGAATTATCTTTAAAACAGGGCAAAAAACAACCTATAACTCCAATATAGATTTCAGTAAAATATTTACTTCATCTACATTTTTCACCTTATCTTTTCGCATCATCAAATTATTTCCTTCTTTCCCCATTTTTTCTTTAAGTTGCGCTTCAGAAGGATTTTGGGTAAGATAATTTATAATATGTCTAAATTTGTCTGTCTGATAAAATTTGTCCTGCGGATTGCTTGGAAAGTATCCTAAAAAGACACCATTTTTCATGACAATCTTTTCAAATCCAATGTCTGCAGCCAACCACTTCAAAGCAACACTTTTTAAAAGATTAACTGCTTCTTTAGGCAAAGGACCAAATCGATCGACAAGCTCTGCCTCAAATTTCTGAAGATCTTTTTCATTATCAATTTCTGCAATTTTCTGATATAGCAATAACCTTTCTTCTGTATTTGATATATAAAAGTCAGGAAGCATAAGTTCCAGATCCGTATCAATATTAACCTCTTTTACAGATTTGAAAAGTTTTTGTCTGTCCTCTTCATTTTCAAATAAGTTTTCAAAATCTTCATCGTCTTTTAACTCCTCTAATGCCTCCTGCATTAGTTTCTGATAGGTTTCAAATCCCATTTCGTTTATGAATCCACTTTGCTCAGCACCCAACAAATCCCCGGCTCCTCTGATTTCCAAATCTTTCATTGCAATTTGAAAACCGCTTCCTAAATCGGAAAACTGTTCTATAGCCTCTAATCGTTTTCTGGCATCAGAAGTCATCATATCATAAGGCGGAGTGATCAGAAAACAAAAAGCTTTTCTATTGCTTCTTCCTACCCTTCCTCTCATCTGGTGAAGATCAGCCATACCAAATCTTTGAGCATCATTAATAAAAATAGTATTGGCATTCGGAACATCCACTCCACTTTCTACGATAGTCGTTGAAACAAGCACATCATATTTACCTTCCATAAAATCCAGTACATTTTTCTCCAGCTGCTTTCCCTCCATTTGACCATGCCCTGTAATTACACGGGCATCAGGAACCAATCTTTGGATCAGCCCTGCTATATCTTTTAGGTTTTCAATCCTGTTATTAATGAAATATACCTGCCCGTCTCTTTGTAGTTCATATGAAACGGCATCGCGCAAAATCTCTTCATTAAAACCAATGATCTGAGTATCTACAGGTTGCCTGTTTGGCGGCGGTGTTTTAATAACCGATAGATCCCTTGCAGCCATTAAAGAGAATTGTAGCGTTCTTGGAATAGGTGTAGCCGTTAAAGTAAGGGTATCTACATTACTTTTTAATGTTTTCAATTTATCTTTAACAGAAACTCCAAATTTATGCTCCTCATCAATGATCAGCAATCCCAGATCTTTAAATTTGACACTACTGCTTGCCAATTGATGTGTTCCTATTATAATATCTACCTTTCCATTTTTCAAACCTTCCAACGCTTCAGATTTTTGTTTTGCTGTTCTGAATCTGTTTACATAGGAAACAGTAACCGGAAAATCTTTTAATCTCTCCTTGAAACTTCTGTAATGCTGGAAAGCCAAAATAGTTGTCGGAACCAAAACAGCCACCTGCTTCCCATCTGTTGCAGCTTTAAATGCAGCTCGGATCGCTACTTCAGTTTTACCAAAACCAACATCCCCACATACCAGACGATCCATCACAGTACTGGCCTCCATATCTGCCTTCACATCGATGGTTGCCTTCTCCTGATCCGGAGTATCTTCATAGATAAAACTAGCCTCCAGCTCGTTCTGTAAATAAGAATCAGGAGTATAAGCAAATCCCTGAGCCGTTTTCCTTTGAGCATAAAGTTTTATGAGGTCAAAAGCAATCTGCTTTACCTTCGCTTTCGTCTTCTGCTTCAAAGACTTCCAGGCTGGTGAACCTAATTTACTTAAAACGACCTCCTTTCCATCTGGTCCATTATATTTAGATATCTTATGTAAAGAATGGATACTTACATATAATAAATCTCCATTTTTATAGGTTAGTTTAAAACATTCCTGGATTTTCCCATCATTATTTACCTTTACCAATCCCATGAACTTACCAATCCCATGGTCGATATGAGCAATATAATCTCCAATCTTTAAAGACATCAGGTCCTTTAAAGTGAGCTGTTCAGATTTTGCAAAGGTGTTTTTGGCCTTATATCTCTGGTAACGGTCAAAAATCTGGTGGTCAGTGTAGACAGAAATTTTATGGTGATTGTCCACAAACCCTTCATGAAGTTCGGATTTAAAACTTTTGAAAACCGTTTTATGCTCAAGTTCCTCAAAAATAGACTCCAATCTTTCTTTTTGCTTTTCTGTTGAAAAAGAAATCCATGTATCAAAACCACTACTTTGTTTTTCTTCAAGGTCTTCGATCAGTAATTCAAAATTTTTATGAAAAGAAGGTTGAGGAGTCTGATCTATATTAATATCAAAAGTTTTCAGCTCATCAATCGCAACACTGGTAAAATCAATTGTTTTAAATTTTTTATAATCAAATAAAAATTCCTGATCAGAAATAAATAGCTCCTGTGGAATCCGGTGAGCAATATCTTTGCTTAGCGTTTCATATTTTTCCAGTGCCTTCTCATAAAAAGATTTTATCTTTTGTAATCCTACAACTCCATTTCTGGAAACAACAAAACTCTCTTTCGGCAAAAGCTGAAGCAAGGAAACTTTAGTTCCAGACACTGAAAAGTTCATATTTGAAACCAGCTGAAACTCTTTTACCTTATCAATTGAAAGTTGGGTTTCAATATCAAATGTCTTGATATTTTCTACTTCATTTCCAAAGAATGTTATTCTATAAGGTTTTTCATAAGAGTAAGAAAAAACATCTACAATCCCACCACGCACGGAGAATTCTCCTGGTTCAGATACAAAATCCGCCTGTTGAAACTGATAATGGGAAAGCAGCTCGTCTACAAAATCAAAATCCAACTGATCACCTACTTTTATGTGATGCGAAATTGCTTTGAAATCTTCTTTCTTAAGCACCTTTTCTGATAAGGCGCCAGCATATGCAACGATTACTTTCGGGGATTTACCTGAGTTGATCTTATTTAAAACCTCTGTCCTTAAAACAAGATTAGCATTCTGAGTTTTTTCTACCTGATAGGGCTCGAGATGGGTTGCTGGAAAATAAAGAACTTTATCCTTTCCTAACAAGTCTTCTATTTCCGTATTGGCATATAGGGCATCCTCTTTATCATCTACCAAATAAAGAATATTTTTCTTTTGTGTAAGGAAAAGCTCCGCTACAAAAACGGAAGCTGAAGAACCTGCACTTCCCTTTACAGAAATATGCTGATGAGCTTCCAGTTGGGTGAAAATCTCTTTTCCAAATTCTTTTTGTAATAAATCCGGAAGAAACTTCTCGTGGATGGGTTTTAACTGCATAAGTAATAATGGTGTAAACGACAAAATCGATTTCGGGAGTTCTCCGAAACCGTTCAAGACTTTATACAAAGGTAACCATATTTTTTTCTAATTAAAAAAATTACGAATTATTCAAAAAACAAAATAAACAACCCGTAATCAAACAAATAATAACACTTTGCCAATTTATCTAATTAAAAGTTAAAAAAAGTATCATTTTACTTCATGGCATAATGTTTGAAAAACTGTTTAACACTAAACACTAAAAAAATAGTATTATGAAAAAAGCAATTAAGATTTTAGGAATTTGCATGCTGGTATTTGGCCTTTTCACAATAGCATCATGTAGCAGAGACGATGATCCGGCAAATAATGACTTCTTTGCAGGCACCTACCGTGGAAGTGTTTCTTATAATGATGGAGGCTCAACGAATACAAGTACCGATAACGGAAGTGTATTTGTTACCAAAATAGCAAGTGGAACAAAATATAATTTTGCATTCTCCAATGGAATCCCAAACCTTAATGGAATTGAATTCGAAAAAAAGGGAGATAACAGTTTAGTTATGATTGGGTCAACAGCTACATCATATATAAGAATAGACAATAATGAACTGAAAATCCTTTACATTAAAGATGGAAAAACGTGGACTGCAAATTGTACACGATAAAACAAAATATTCTTTTTTTTCATCAAACCTGCCTTTACACTAGAGGCAGGTTTTTCTTTGTATAACCACGATCTTTAATCTTTTTTTAATCTGTAATAAACTTTAGTTAAGTTTCTAGAGGCTAGATTTTTCAGCCTGATTTTTGTATACCTTTACTTAGCAAAACAAAATAATATAATCCCTATGAAAAAATTACTAACAGCAATGTCACTAGTCTTAGGATTAGGCCTTGCTACTGCTCAGCAAACTGCTCCGGCAACGGCTACCAAAACTACTCAGCAGGCTCCAAAAACTTTGAAAGCTCAGGAAGCTCCAAAAACTCTAAAAGCAGCTGAAGTAAAAACAGCAAAACCAGCAGTTGCCTCTACCTCTGCGGATGGAATGAAAATGAAGAAAGACGGAACTCCAGACAAAAGGTATAAAGCAAACAAACATTTAAAAAAAGACGGCACACCTGACAAAAGGTACAAAGCCAACAAGTAAACTCAACATATAGTTGTTATTTTCATAATCAAATTTCGAAGAACCGATGAACTCATCATCGGTTTTTTTTATTTCATATTTCATAAAATGCTATCAGATTCTTTAGTTATTTATAAATTTGAACCATGTTAAGTTTCCTTAAGAAAAATATAGCACTTGCATGGGCAAAAAAACATGTCCAAAAAGCAAAAGAATTCAAGAATAATCCGGAAAGAGACCAGGAAAAGTTACTTTTATCCTTGATTGCCACCGCAAAAAAAACGCTGTTTGGAAGAGAACATCAATTTGAAAATATTCGATCCATTACAGATTTTCAGCAAAATGTTCCAATAGCTGACTATGAAGATCTAAAACCGTATATCGAAAGGGTAAAAAAAGGACAATCCAATATCCTTTGGACAGACACACCAGAGTACTTTGCAAAAACTTCAGGAACAACTTCAGGATCAAAATATATCCCAATCTCAAAAGAAGGAATGCCTTACCAGATAGCAGGAGCCCAAAGCGCCTTATTTCATTATATTTCTAAAAAAGAAAACGCCAACTTTGTCACAGGAAAAATGATTTTTCTGCAGGGGAGTCCCATATTGGAGGAAGTTTATGGAATAAAAACAGGAAGACTTTCCGGGATCGTTGCACACCATATACCCAACTACCTTCAAAAAAGCCGCCTTCCGAGTTGGGAAACTAACATTATAGATGATTGGGAAACAAAGGTTGATAAAATTGTAGAAGAAACTGAAAAAGAAAACATGACCCTAATTTCGGGAATCCCACCCTGGTTAATCATGTATTTCGAAAAACTGAATGAAAAGCATGGTAAAAAAATCAAAGAGCTTTTCCCCAATCTGCAACTTATCGTTACCGGTGGCGTAAATTATGAACCCTATCGTGATAAAATGGAAGATCTCATGGGTGGAGATGTTGACATTATTCAAACCTTTCCCGCTTCTGAAGGATTTTTCGCATTTCAGGATGATTACACCAAAGAAGGCCTTCTCCTTCTGACAAACCATGGTATTTTTTACGAATTTGTCCCTTTGGAGGAATACGGAAAGCCTGGCGCAAGAAGGCTAACCTTAAAAGATATCGAGCTTAACAAAGACTATGCTTTAATCCTCACCACCAATTCAGGACTATGGGCTTATTCGATTGGAGATGTTGTCAGGTTTATCGATAAAAAACCTCATCGGATCTTGGTAAGTGGAAGAACCAAACATTTCACTTCTGCCTTTGGTGAGCACGTTATTGCATTTGAAGTGGAGGAAGCTATGAAAGCTACCTTAGAGAAATATTCTGCACAAATCACTGAATTTCATTTGGCTCCTCAGGTAAATCCAGCTGAGGGACTTCCTTTTCATGAATGGTTTATTGAGTTTGAAAAAGAACCGGCTGATCTTCAAATTTTCAGAGATGAGCTGGATGAGCAGCTTAGAAAACGAAATAACTACTATGATGACCTTATTTCAGGAAATATTTTACAGAAATTACATATCAGTCGTTTGAGAAAAAATGCATTTCATGAATATGCAAAATCCCAGGGGAAACTTGGAGGTCAAAATAAAACCCCTAGATTAGCAAACGATAGAAAAATTGCCGATTTATTGGAAATCTATAAATTTTAACCATATTTTTTCAATTCAAAAAACATATATTCAAAAAAAATTATAAATTTGAAAAACTAAATAAAAATAATGAAAGCATCTGTACTTTTAAAATCATCTCTATTGACCTCTCTATTTTTAATTTCTTCTTGTGCGACTACTAAATACAGCGAAGATGTTTCAAAAAATAATTACTCTAATTTAGAAGCAGGAAGAATTTACATTGTCACTATGAAAGACGGTTCTAAAAAACAAAAAATGTTATTCCGCAATATACAAGGTGACAACATTATTGGAACTGCAGGAAAAAAAGACAGTACAGAAGTGATTATTCCTAAAGCAAATGTTGCAGCAGTTAAAGACAGATCAAGAGCCAGAGTAGCAGGAGGAGCTGTATTAATAGGAGCTGCAGCCGCCGCTGCCATTGTAGTGAGCGCTTCAAGAGCCGACTAAATAGATTTTATCTTTCAAAATACATTTGATTTATCATTTGAAAAATCAACTTCTGAGTAGCTCTAAATAAATATTTAGAGCTACTTTTGCGTATGATTTCCTTTACTCCGTTACAAACACTAAAAAATTTTGAATTCAGAAATCTACTTACCGGAAGATTTTTCATTGTTTTAGCCTTCAGAATGCTTGCGACCTTATTAGGATGGTGGGTATATCAATTAACAAAAGACCCATTTTCCATTGGACTCATAGGTCTTTCAGAAGTTATTCCAGCTGTAAGCTGCGCATTGTACGCTGGACATGTGATTGACATGAATGAAAAGAAGAGGCTTTTGCTTATATGTACCTATGCATATATCTTTCTCATAGGATTGTTACTTATTCCTGCCTTTTTTAATGTTGAAATGCACTTCACAGGCCATCAGATCACCTATTACATATATAGTGTGATTTTTTTTACGGGAATAGCAAGAGCTTTTATCGGCCCCATTGTTCCATCAATGATCCCCAAGATTGTTAAAAAAGAAAACTTACCTAACGCTGTAACACTTAATCAGGCAACTTTTTTGATTTCCTCGGTTTGTGGCCACGCAATAGGTGGTTTTTTAATTGGTTATTTTGGTGTAAAATGGACTTTGATTGTGATCATTTCTCTTATCTTCATTGCGTCATTATTTTTCTGGCAACTTAAAAAGCAACATTCTGAATATAAAAAAGGAAATATAAGTGTCATAGAAAGTATGAGAGAAGGCGTTTCTTACATATTCAAAACCAAAGAAATTCTAGGTGCACTTTGTTTGGATATGTTTGCTGTTCTTTTTGGAGGTGCGGTCGCCATGATTCCCGTATACGCAACTGATATACTTAAAGTTGGTGCGGAAGGTTTCGGTCTGTTAAATGCAGCATCTGATATTGGCTCCATGTGCATCATTACTATTCTATCACTTATCCCGCTAAGGAAAAACCAGGGCAAAATACTGCTTGCTGTTGTTACAGGGTTCGGACTTTGTATCATCGGATTTGGATTATCCAATATATACTGGCTTTCATTCATGTTCCTGGTATTAAGTGGAATGCTGGATGGCATTTCCGTTGTCATACGTGGAACAATTGTACAATTGAAAACACCAGATCACATAAGGGGACGTGTCCTGAGTGCCAATTCAATATTCATTATGTCCAGTAATGAAATGGGACAATTTGAAAGTGGATTATCTGCAAAGCTTCTGGGAGTCGTACGTTCTGTAATATTTGGAGGAAGTATGACAGTCCTTATTGCATTGATTGTTGGAAGCACAAATCCAAAATTAAGAAAAATGCAATATTAAATACATATTTACCGTTCTATTAAATAAATCTTAAAAACATTAATTGAAGGTTAATAATTTTTTATATTTGTCGTATAAAATCCCCCTTATGAAAAAATTTCTACTAATTTTAGGCTTCTTCGTGGTTGGTTCTTGGGCGAACGCTCAGTCCTACTCAGAAAAAGACTTTCAACAATCTGTTTTACAAATCAATACAGCCAAAACAAAAAGTGATTATGACAACCTTTTTCAGAAATTTTCCAAATTTACCGGAAATAAAACTTCTGAAAGATGGGAAGCATATTATTATGCTGCTGTATCTATGTATCTTAAAATAGAAGGACAATTGAACCAAACAGTTCATGAAGATCTTCCAGGAGGCAATGCTGTTGCCAGAAAATTTGCCAAAGGAGCACTCAACTCCCAGCAGGATAATGCAGAAGCTAATATTTTACTTGGATTGATATACTTTCAAAAAATGCAGATCAATGGATCTCAAGACCCTCAGGACATGGAAGTCATTACGAAATCTATTGCAAAAGCTGAAGCAGCTTCACCTAACAACCTTAGGCTTGCTATTCTAAAAGCAAGATTAAAAGAAAAATCAGGTGATAAAGCGAATGCTGAAAAATTGCTTCAAAAAGCAGCAAGCGGATTTGATAGCAAAAATTCTACAGGCAAACCTTCACCTACATGGGGTAGACAGTTAATTCAAGTAAAAAATTAAAATTGATCAAAATGAAAAAAATTCTACTTATTTTTCTGATAATTATTTCTCAGATAAGTTTTGCTCAAAATAGCTCTGATTGTGGCGGAAATGTTCAGGTTTGTGGAAATACTCCTATTTCTTTCACACCTACCGGCCCAGGAGATGTACTTGAAAGCTTAGGAGGTTGTCTTAGTAACGAACACTTCTCAATCTGGTATACATTCACTATTGCTTCATCTGGTACATTAACATTTAATATAGATCCAAATGTTTTTGCTGACGATTATGATTGGGCCGTATACGGTCCGGATGTTACATGTAGTAATTTAGGAACTCCGATAAGATGTAATTATTCTGGCGCTGATGGTCCTACAGGATTAAACATGACTGCTACCGGCACATCTGAAAACGCCGGAGGACCTCCATTCTGCTCTTACATGAACGTTGTAGCAGGACAAACATATTATCTCATTGTTGATAACTTCTCTTCTAGTGCCAATGGTTTTGTACTATCCTGGGGAGGAACAGCTACTTTAGTATCTCCTTTTAACAGTGCTTATCAACCATATCCTTTTATGGAACCTGGAAGTCCGGGGGCAAATCCTAATGACCCTAGAGAAGTTATTATATGTGAGGATCCTGCAATTTTTAATTTCACTACGTTATCTGCAGGAATTATAAATAATAATCCTAATTTCTCGGTATCATATTATAAAAATTCAAATGATGCGATATCTGGTAATAGCCCAATAACAACTCCGATAGCTGTAAATACCACAGATATATATTACTATGCAATTACCTATGCAGTTCCCGGTGCTCCTGCGACCGCGATCAACAGGTGTAGAATTCCTGGTAAGTTTAAATTTATACAGCGAGCCATTACAGGAAAGGATGTTACTTTAACGGAATGCAACAACAATAATGCAGGTACTGCGGTATTTGATCTGACCACTGCTGATGTTATTGCAGACCCTACGGTTACAAAGAAATATTATCCAACACTTACAGACCTTAATGCAGGAACTAATGAAATTACAAATCCATATCAGTATACTTCCGCTGGCGGACCTGTATATGTTTTAATAACATCAACAGCAGGGTGTACTGCCATTGCAAAAATCACATTAGCTTTCCATCCGGTAGTCGTTGTAAATGAAGCAACGTTAAGATCATGTTTCATTGAATCAAATCCATCTACAGCTTCATTTGATCTTACGGCGGCCAATGTAACTGGTACTGGGACAGGAATGACAAAGAAATACTACCCATCACCAACTGATGCAGTAAACCAAACCAATCAGATCACTACACCTACAGCTTATATTGCTCCAAATGGCTATGTCTATGTAAGAGTAACAAACGGAAATGGCTGTTATACAGTAGCTAAAATTACATTAATTGTGCTACCACCGGTAAAATCTACAGTTTTGGTTGATAAAATCATCTGTATGGAGGATAAAACAACATTAGATGCTGGTCCAGGCTTTGTTTCTTATCTCTGGAGTACAGGAGCAACTACTCAGAAAATCACCGATGTAGCAGTTGGTACTTATTGGGTAAAATTGAAAACAGGAGAATGTGTTACAACACAAACAGTAACAGTTTTCCCTTCAGAACAACCTGTAATATCCAATATAGATATTTCAACCAATACCATTACAGTTACAGTTAACGGAGGAACTCCTCCATACAAGTATTCACTGGACAATATCAATTGGCAAGACTCTAATGTATTCAATAATATTCCTAGAGGAGACAGCCAAATATATGTAAAGGATGCTTATGATTGTGACCCTATTGATGTTACAGTAGTCGTTCCAAATCTAGTCAATGTGATAACACCAAATAATGATGGTATTAATGACGTGATAGACTATTCAGCGCTGGCTGGCAAACAGAATTTAGTATTAAGTATTTTTGATAGATATGGTGCTAAAATTTTCCAGGCAGATAAAACAAATGGTTACAAATGGGACGGTTCTTCCAATGGAGGTAAAAAAGTTTCAACCGGAACTTATTGGTACTCTGTAACCTGGAATGAGAATGATAAGAAAAATACTCCTATCAAATTCTCAAGCTGGATTATGGTAAAAAACAGAGAATAATTATATTTCTTGATAAAAACCGCTTGAAAAAGCGGTTTTTATCAATTCATACGAATAATAAAGTAATAACTTTGTTATTTTCGCTATTTTTGTTACATAAAAATTCATTTTAAAATGAGAAAATTCCTACTTCTTTTTATTTTATTTTTATCTCAATTATATTTTTCACAATCGGATTGTATTACAGCAATTCCTGTTTGTGGAAACTCAAACATTTCCTATCAACCGACAGGTTCAGGAACTGTAGTTGATATACCCGCTCCCCCAGATAATGTTCCCGATTACCTTTGCCTTAAAGGCGGTGAAAAATATTCCGTTTGGTATTCATTTACTATAGCTACTTCAGGTACATTAACCTTTGAGATAACTCCAAATACGGACCCAAATCTTCCACCAAATGACCCTAACAATAATGCCGCAGATTATGACTGGGCCGTATGGGGCCCAAGCCCGACATGTGGAAATCTTGGAGCTCCGGTAACTTGTAACTTTGCCCCACGGAGTGGCCTTTGGCCTTATCCTACAGGCTTATCAGCCAGCCCCCCAAATGCACCCAATGGAGGCTATAATCCACCAATGAATGTTACCGCAGGTGAAACCTATGTATTATTAGTAAGTAACTATAGTACCAATGTATTTGGATTTTCTTTAACATGGGGAGGCACAGCTACTTTAGCTTCTGCATTCACTGACCCCGCACTTACTCCATTTCCTTTCATTGCTCCTGGCGTTCCTGGTCCTACTCCAACCTCTCCTAATGAAATCATAAGGTGTTCTTTGCCAACAATGTTTGATTTTAGCTCCTTATCAACTGGTATTATCAATGGCAATCCTAACTTTTCAGTTACTTACCATTTAAATGTCAATGACGCGGTCACAGGAAATGCTCCAATTACGGCACCAATAATGGTAAACGATACAGACATTTACTATTATCGATTAAAGTATACAGATCCTGCGGACCCAGACAACCCAATTAATGGGTGCTTTCAAACAGGAAAATTCAAATTCAGAGAAGGTCCAATTGTCGCGAGAGATGATATTATTTACTCCTGTAATAATAATGGCGCAGGAACTGCAACATTCAATCTTACACTGGCGAATAATTATTCTGGAACTGCAACATATAAATATTATCCAACACTTGCTGATTTAAATGCTGGAACCAATCAGATTTCAACCCCTAATGCATATGTTTCTGTAGAAAAAACAGTCTATGTAAAAATTACAACTCCCGAGAATTGTACAGCTACTGCTTCTATTACACTAAAATTCCATCCAGTTGTAGTTGTTAATGATGCTACTCTTGAGTCTTGCTATATTGATACTAATATTTTAACAGCTGCATTTGACTTAACAACAGCTAATGTTTCAAGCCAAAGTCCAATTACTAAGAAATTTTATGCAACATTGGCAGATGCTGTTAGCGGAAGTAATCCAATAGCAAACCCAACAGCTTATATCTCCGTCAATGGGACTGCATATGTAAGAGTATTTGATGCCAATATGTGTTATGCTATTGCAAAAATTACACTTAAGGTTCTACCACCAGTAAAATCTGCGGTTTTAAAAGATGTTACTATTTGTTTGGAAGATAAAGCTACGTTAGATGCCGGTCCTGGTTTTGATGGATATGAATGGAGCACCGGAGCAACAACGCAATCAATTACCAATGTACCTGTGGGATCTTATTGGGTTAAATTAAAAACCGGAAAATGTTTTACATTACAACAAGTGAACGTAAAGGCTTCTCAGCAACCAGTGATTAGCAGTCTAGATATTTCAAATAATACCATAACGGTAAATGTTTCCGGAGGAACTCCACCTTACAAATATTCATTGGATGGTATCAACTGGCAGGATTCTAATGTATTCACAGGACTTCCAAGGGGAGAAAACAAAATATATGTTGTAGACTCTTTTGACTGTACACCTATTGACATTCAGGTAACCGTTCCTAATCTAATTAATGCTATTACTCCTAACGGGGATAATGTAAATGATTACGTCGATTATTCAGAATTAGGATATAAGAAAAACTTGGTTTTCATTGTTTATGACAGATATGGAAATAAATTATATGAAGCTGATAAAACAAGAGGTTACAGATGGGATGGTACTTCCGGTGGTAAGAAAATTCTTACAGGAACTTATTGGTATACTATTTCATGGAATGAAAATGATAAAAACAATACCGAAACGAAATACAGTGGATGGATATTGGTAAAAAACAGAGAATAATTTAAATAATTAATAAAATCTAAAAAATCACCTCAAAATTGAGGTGATTTTTTTATCAACATATCTTATCTTTTGTTAGTGGTATTTTGTTACCCATTACGGATAATTTGTTGAATACTATTTTCCAATTATTTTTTAAATAAACTATCTTTGCAAAATGGCGCAGAAAGAAACATTATCATCTCTTACACACGGAAACTTTGCGAAAGAATTGTCAATTGCTGATGGAAAAATGCCTCCTAATGCGGTGGATTTTGAAAGATTGATTATAGGAACTTTTTTAATTGATAAAAAAGGGCTTGACCATTCTATCGACCTACTTACTCCAGAGGTGTTTTATGACCCAAGACATCAGGTTATCTTTGGTACCATTTTAAAACTATATGAAGCCAACCACCCTGTTGATTTGATGACCATTATACAGGACTTAAAAAAAGAAGACAAATTAATTTTAGCTGGTGGTGATCATTATATTATAGATCTGACGATGGGGGTAAGCTCTTCTGCCCACATAGAATACCATGTTCGTGTCATTCTTGAAAAGTATATTCTAAGAAGTTTGATTAATGTTTCTGCCAATGTTATCGATTCTTCTTATAAAGAATCAACGGATGTTTTTGAATTGTTAGACAAAGCAGAGCAATCATTTTTTGAGATCACTAATGGAACAATCAAAAAGGGATTTGATACAGCAAACTCATTAGTAAAACAAGCTATCGATACTATTAAATCTTTAAAAGATAAAGAAGGTCTTTCTGGAGTACCTTCAGGATTTAGAGATGTAGATAAAGAAACCGGAGGATGGCAAAACTCTGACCTTATTATTATTGCGGCACGTCCGGCAATGGGTAAAACAGCCTTTCTTCTTTCTATGGCCCGAAATATTGCAGTAGGACATAAAATACCTATGGTTCTTTTCTCTCTCGAGATGGCATCAGTGCAGTTGATCACAAGGATGATCGCGTCAGAAACAAGAATTTCTTCAGAAAAATTAAGAAAAGGAACTCTGGATGATGAAGAGTGGCAAAGGCTATTCTCTAATGTATCAGAACTAGAAAACGCACCTCTTTTTATTGATGAGACTCCTTCACTTTCCATATTCGACTTCCGTGCAAAATGCCGAAGACTGGTTATGCAACACGGCGTTAGACTTATCATGGTTGACTACCTTCAGCTAATGACTGCCGGAGGTGGTGGAAAAGGTACAGGAAACCGAGAGCAGGAGATATCCATGATTTCCCGTTCATTGAAAGCAATCGCTAAAGAATTAAATGTTCCCGTAATTGCCCTTTCACAGCTTTCGAGAAGTGTGGAAACCCGTCCTGGAAAAAGACCTCAACTTTCTGACTTAAGGGAATCCGGAGCTATCGAGCAGGATGCGGATATTGTATCTTTTATTTTCAGACCAGAATATTATAAAATTGCAGTTTGGGATAATGATGAAGAAGGACAGGAAACTTCTACAGAAAATCAAGCTGAACTTATCATTGCAAAACATAGAAATGGTGCCACAGCAGATGTAAGACTATCTTTCTTGAAACATTTCGCAAAATTCGGGGATGTAGAAGCAGCTATGGGTGGGGCTCCTGGATACCCATCTAACTTCAATTCTAATGAGCCAAGCGGATTTGATAAAATAAAAACGACAATTCAACCTGGAGCAGCATTTGACCTTCCGGATAATTCTCAGCTTTCCGGATCTTCAATGAATGATTTTGATGATGATGATGATTTCCCATTTTAAAATGATAAAATATCTTTACAAGATCTGAAATTTTGAGAATCGAAATATATACTGATGGAGCATGTAGTGGAAATCCTGGAAAAGGAGGTTATGGGATTCTCATGCGTGTTCCTGAAAAAAATTATCAAAAGACTTTTTCTAAAGGGTTCCGAAAGACGACCAACAACAGAATGGAACTTCTGGCTGTAATTACAGCTCTCGAAAAACTGAAGTCTACAGATAATGATATCCATGTTTTTACCGACAGCAAATATGTCGCAGATGCTATTAATCAAAATTGGATTACCGGCTGGATAAAAAGAGGCTGGAAAAATGTAAAGAACCCTGATCTTTGGAAAAGATTCGTTGAACTCTATAATCTACATACTCCCAAAATGCATTGGATAAAAGGTCATGCAGGCCATTTTGAAAATGAATTATGTGATAAACTGGCAGTAGCAGCTGCTGCTTCCTCAAATTTAGAAGTTGATACCTTTTTTGAAAACCTCGAAAATAATTCCCTTTTTTAATTAAAAATAAGCAATCCACTTTGTCTTTTTAATTCGAACCATTCCCTACCTTAAATTACCTATTTCATCACTCAACTTAACTTTTATTAAAAAATTATTAATATTTTCCATATAATTAACACAGAGTACACATTTATCAGTTAGGATTTAATATATTTACATGTCCAATTTTTAAATATCCTAATTAATGAATAAAAAATTACTATTTTATTTCTCTCTAATTGTATTCTGCTTATCTGGAAATCTTTTCTCACAAACTTACCAGCTTACAGGAAATCCGGTAAATACTACGGGATGGACAGTGGTTCCTTCTGCTGTAGTAAATGGAGATTTCGTTATGCTTACTGATGATTTAACCAATAAATCAGGAGCTATAAAACTTAATGATCCCATTAATCTGAAATACTGTGACAAGTGGAGAATTGAATTTGATTTCAGACTGGACGGGAACGGGACATCTTCCGGAAGAGGAGATGGCTTTGCATTCTGGTATTTACAAAACCCACCAATAACCAGTCAATTGGGTTCAGGTTTGGGAATTCCACAAAATGCTATCGGCCTTATGATAGGATTTGACCTTTATAACAATACTACAGGAGGTCAAATGAATAAAGTACATCTTGCATATGGTGTTGTACAAAATACCACAGACAACAATAATATAGAATACTTTAACACGGCAGGGAGTTCATTTCACTCTGCTGATCTTACATCTACTATCCCTTTAGTTGGTCCTACTTTCAAGCATGTTGAAGTAACCGGACAAGTGGATCCCGCAACTCCGACAAACTGGATTATCTCTTTAAAAATTGACGGAACTTCTGTGATCAATCAATCTTTTGCCCCTGCCGGAGCTGCAGCAACAATGACTCAGGGATATTTTGGTTTTTCCGCATCTACAGGAGCCGCATCAGCAAGAAGCTCCATTAAAAATGTAAAAATCTATACTGATAAAGTATCTATTTTACAGAATTCTGTAAGCCAATCTTCTTGCCCTAATCCTTCTACAGGAAACGGTGTAGTTAACCTTACAACATTCAATTCACAGTTCGTTAGTACTCCTGCTAATTATACTTTCACCTATTATGTTCTTGGCAGCTCTACACCGATCGCAAATCCTACCAATTATCAGTTTAACACCAATACGACAATCTCTGTCGTCATCAAAGATAATGCTGGAATTCTGTGTGATAATCCTGACGGCAAGATACAACTCGTTCTTGCACCGTTTACAGCCAACAGTGTAACGATTTCTGCATGTAACAACAATAAAGCAGGAACAGCAACATTCAATCTTTCCACAGCGCCTGTAACTGGTGTACCGGGAGCTATTAAAAAGTATTACAAAACCCTTACTGATCTTAACGCAGGAACTAATGAAATCACAAATCCTACAAGCTATATATCAGCTCCGGGAGTTGTATATGTAAAAGTAACTACTCCTCAAGGATGTACCGGAACAGCACAAATTACCCTTGCCTTCCTTCCGGAAGTAATAGCTAATGATACCACTATACGGTCTTGTTTTATTGATACCAATACTACTTCTGCGTTATTTGATCTGACAGCTGCTAATGTAACACCTCAGGCAGGACTAGTTAAAACGTATTACACAAACTTAGCTGATGCAATGAGTGGCACCAATCAGATCGTAAATCCTTCAGCATATGTTTCTACTAATGGTGTAGTGTATGTAAAAGTAACTGACAGCAACAACTGTTATACTATTGTAAAAATTACGCTAATTGTTTTGCCTCCAGTATCTTCTACTGTTCTTAAAGACCAAACAATTTGTATTGATGAAACTGCAACACTAGATGCAGGCCCTGGTTTTGATGGATATCTTTGGAGTACCGGAGCAACAACGCAATCCATTCAAAATGTTCCTGTAGGAATTTATTCTGTAATTTTAAAAACCGGAAATTGCTTTACCAGTCAGATTGTAAGAGTAAAAGCAGCTCCACAACCTGTCATTACAAGCATAGATATTACCAACAGCACAATCACTATTAATGTAAACGGAGGAACTCCTCCTTATAAATTTTCATTGGATGGTACCCACTGGCAAGATTCTAACGTATTTGCAGGTTTATCAAGAGGAGAACACAAAGTATTTGTAAAAGATTATTTCAACTGTGATCCTATTGACGTACAAATCACCGTTCCTAATCTAATCAATGCCATTACTCCTAACGGAGACAACATTAATGACTATATTGATTACTCTGCTCTGGCTTACAAAAAGAATCTGACATTTATTGTTTATGACAGATATGGAAATAAGCTATACGAAGCCGATAAATTAAGAAATTACAGATGGGATGGCACAGCTAGTGGCAAAAAAATATCTACCGCTACATACTGGTATACAATCTCATGGAATGAAAACGATAAAAACAATACTCAAACAACTTACAATGGCTGGGTATTGGTAAAAAATAGGGAATAACAAAAAAGATCACTCCAGCATTGGTAGTGGTCTTTTTTTTATAACCACCTAATCTATAATACAAAACACTTGAAACTAAATAAATGGATAACATTAACAATTTAACCCCTCACTTCAATGAAAAAGACTTTACTGTTCTGCCTTTTTATTATTTTAATTAATCTACCCAACACTCTTTTATCCCAAACATATCAATTATCAGGAAATCCTGTAAATACAACCGGATGGGATCTTGTTTCAAGTGCCAATGTAAACACTGATTTTATTCAACTTACAGCTGATCAAGGCAATCAATATGGAGCTATAAAATTAACCAACCCTATTAATCTAAGGTATTGTGATAAATGGAAAGTAGAATTCGATTTTAGAATCGATGGAAATGGAACAGCCCAATTTGGCAGAGGAGACGGATTTACTTTCTGGTATTTAGCCAATCCTCCAACAGGATTTGTTTCGGGTGGTGGATTAGGTATTCCGGCAAATGCATCCGGTCTAATGGTAGGCTTTGACATTTTCAATAATACCACAGAAGGCCAGATGAGTAAGGTTCATATCCTGTACGGAACAAACAACTCACTCAATAATAATATAGAATACAATAACACCCCTGGTAGTACATTTCATTCACCGGACCTTAATCCGACACAACCTTTTGTCGGCGCAAACTACAAACATGTAGAAGTAAATGGTGAAACAGATCTTACCAATCCTACCAATTGGATCATCAAAGTCAGAATTGATGGGGTATTAATTGCTGATCAGTCATTTGCTCCTTCAGGAGGCGCCATTGGAATGACTCAGGGATATTTTGGTTTTTCAGCGGCCACTGGAGGTGCAAGCGCGAGACATTCTATTAAAAATGCTAAAATTTTCGTAGATAAAGTTCCTATTCTACAAGGTACTATTACCCCATTTGTTTGCGTTAACCCTGCCACAGGAAATGGAACAGTAGATTTGACTTCCTACAATTCTCAATTTGTAAATATTCCAGCCAATTATATTTTCACTTATTATGTATTGGGAAGCTCTACTCCTATCGCCAACCCAACAAGTTTTCAATATACCGGCGCTACAACAATCACAGTTGTAGTAAGGGATCCTTCATCTACTTTATGTGACAATGGAGACGGAGTCATCCAGCTAAACCCTACCCCTTTCTCCGCTGATGACGTAACTTTAACAGGTTGTAACAACAATAATGCAGGAACAGCCATATTTGACTTAACAACAGCTGCAGTAACCACTGTACCTGGCGTAACGAAACACTATTATCCTTCATTGATCGACCTTAACGCGGGAATTAATGAAATTTTAAATCCAACAGCTTATGCGTCTCCTGCAGGTTCTGTATTTGTAAAAGTAACAACCCCACAAGGCTGCGTAGACGTAGCGCAAATTACTTTAAACATTAACCCTGTTGTAGTTGTAAATGATACTACTTTAAGATCTTGTTTTCTGGAATCAAATCTTGCAATGGCTTCTTTTAACTTAACCGCCGCATCTGTAACTACGCAAACAGGAATCAGTAAAAAATATTATCCATCGTTAACCGACGCTCTTAACGGCACCAATGAAATTACAACTCCAGCAGCCTATATCGCTCCAAACGGAGTAGTTTACATTAAGGTTATAAACAATGCCAACGGATGTTATTCGGTAGCCAAAGTAACATTAATTGTACTTGCACCTGTACTATCTACAGTTTTAAAAGATAAAACAATCTGTATCGAAGATAAAACAACTCTAGATGCAGGACCCGGTTTTGCTTCTTATCTATGGAGCACCGGAGCCACAACTCAAACCATAACCAATGTAGGAGTGGGTGTTTATTGGGTAAAACTGAAAACTGGAGAATGTACAGCCACTCAAAATGTAAAAGTATTCCCTTCTGAACAACCCGTGATCAACAATGTAGATATTTCAAGTTCTACAATCACCGTAAATGTAACGGGAGGGACATCACCTTATCAATATTCCTTAGATAATATTAACTGGCAAAGTTCGAATGTGTTTTCTAATTTACCAAGGGGCATAGTTAATATATATGTGAAAGATGCTTATGATTGTGACCCTATTGACATTACAGTAACCATTCCAAATCTGATCAATGTCATCACTCCTAACGGAGACGGTATTAATGATGTGATAGACTATTCAGCACTGGCTGGTAAACAAAACCTGGCATTCAGTATTTTTGATCGGTATGGAGCGAAAATCCATCAGGGTGACAAATCCAATAAGTACCGATGGGACGGAACCATAAGTGGCAGAAAGGTTTCAACGGGAAGCTATTGGTTTTCGGTAACCTGGAATGAAAATGACAAAAAAAATACGGCCTTTAAATATTCAGGTTGGATACTAGTTAAGAACAGAGAATAATTAAAAACATAAAAAGAATCACTCCAAAAAATTGTAGTGATTCTTTTTATTATATCAGATCAAAATATAATATCCAAATAATCTAAATCCCATATTCACTATATACACAACATTACAAAATAAAAAATCTAATAACTATGAGAAAATCTATATTCTTTTATCTTCTAATTATTTTACTTTGCTTACCTATAAAGCTCACATCACAGACTTACCAGTTATCAGGAAACCCTGTCAACACAACCGGATGGACCATGGTTGCACCCACCGTTGTTAATACAGACTTTGTACAGCTTACACCAGATACAAATGACAAATCAGGTTCTATAAGACTAAACGAACCCATAAACCTTAAATATTGTGATAAATGGCGCGTAGAATTTGATTTCAGAATGGATTCAAATCAAAATTATACCGGAGATGGTATCGCTTTTTGGTATTTAGCCAATCCTCCGGTAGCGAGCATCCTTGGTTCCGGATTGGGTGTATCTCAAAATGCAATAGGTTTTATTACCGGTTTTGACACCTACAACAATGCTACAGGCACTTCAGGAATGAGTAAAGTACATGTAGCTTATGGACAGGTTCAAAATACTACTGATACTAACAATGTGGAATTTTTCAATGTTCCCGGGAGTTCTTTCCACTCAGCAGATCTCAATGCAACACAACCGTTTCAGGGAACGACTTATAAGCATGTTGAAGTAAGCGGAGAAGTAGATCCCGCTGCTCCGGCCAACTGGATCGTAAAAATAACACTTGATGGTAATTTAATCGTCAACCAATCTTTTGCCCCTTCAGGTGCAGCAGCCGCAATGACTGTAGGATATTTTGGATTTTCAGCTTCCACCGGAGGAGCAAGATCAAGACATTCCATTAAAAATGTAAAAGTATATGTGGATAAGATCCCTCTTCTACAAACAGCAATTACCAAATCGATTTGCCCCGACCTCGCTGGAATGGCACATATTGACTTAACAACATTCAATCCTCAGTTTACTGCAACCCCGAGTAACTATAACTTCACCTATTATATTACCGGAAGCGGAACCCCGATTCCCAATCCTACAAACTTCGAATATAATGCCGACACTAATATTTCAGTTGTCATCAAAGATCCCACATCAGTATTATGTGATAACAACGACGCAACAATAGCCTTAAAAGTAGCACCCATTGTCACGGTAAATGACACTACTCTAAGATCTTGTTTCATAGAATCAAGTCCTGCTACCGGCACTTTCAATCTAACCGGAGCATCGGTAACATTACAGCTTGGAGTCACTAAAAAGTATTACCCTTCTTTAACAGACGCTATCAATGGGACCAATGAAATCACAAACCCTTCTGCCTATATCGCACCAAACGGAGTAGTTTACATCAAAGTAACGAACTCCAACGGATGCTATGCAATAGCTAAAGTAACACTCATCGTAATAGCACCTGTACTATCTACAGTTTTAAAAGATAAAACAATCTGTATTGAAGATAAAACAACTTTGGATGCAGGACCTGGCTTTGTATCTTATTTATGGAGCACCGGAGCTACAACTCAAACGATAACCAATGTAGGAGTTGGAGTTTATTGGGTAAAACTGAAAACTGGAGAATGTACTGCCACTCAAAATGTAAAAGTATTGCCTTCTGAACAACCTGTGATCACTAATGTAGATATTTCAAGTTCTACAATCACAGTAAATGTAATAGGAGGAACACCACCTTATCAATATTCGTTGGATAATATTAACTGGCAAACCTCTAATGTGTTCTCTAATTTACCAAGAGGGGAAGCTACACTATATGTAAAAGACGCTTATGACTGTGATCCTATTGATATCACCGTAACTATTCCAAATCTAGTGAACGTCATTACCCCTAATGGAGACGGAGTAAATGATGTGATAGACTATTCAGCACTGGCTGGTAAACAAAACCTGACATTCAGTATTTTTGATCGATATGGCGCCAAAATCCATCAGGGTGACAAATCCAATAAATACAGATGGGACGGAACCATAAGTGGTAGAAAGGTTTCAACTGGAAGCTATTGGTTTTCGGTAACCTGGAATGAAAATGACAAAAAGAATACCCCTATTAAATATTCTGGATGGATATTAGTTAAAAACAGAGAATAATACAATCACACTTTCTATATCAAAAGGATTGCTTCATAAACGAGGCAATCCTTTTTCGGTTATTTATAAACAGATATTTTGTGATAACTCTATTTTATTCATATTCTATTCTTAAATTTGGCTTATGAATTATTTGGAAGCTTTAAGCAGAAGATATTCTGTAAAAAAATTCAATAAAGAGATTATTCCTCAGGAAACACTTCATAATATTCTTGAGTCAGGAAAACTGTCTGCAAGTTCCTTAGGGCTTCAGCCTTACAAAATCTTAATTGTAGAAAGCGAAGAAATGAAACAAAAGCTGATTCCAGCTTTTTATAATCCATCCCAAATTTCCACATGTTCCCATCTTATTGTTATTATTTCAAAAAAAACAATTGATGAGAGCTACATTAGAGGCTATTTTAATCATATTTCTGAAGTAAGAGATATTCCCTTGGAAAATCTGGATCTATTTAAAAAGAGCATCAACCAGCATATCGTTCAAAAAAGCCAGGATGAAATTTTCAACTGGGCCGAAAAACAGTCCTATATCGTTTTAGCCAACTTAATGTACGCTGCAGCTATTGAAAATATAGACACCTGCCCAATGGAAGGTTTTCGTGAAGACATGATCGAGAAAATTTTAGGTATAAACCCCGAAACAGAAAAAGTAACTGTTACTCTGGCAATTGGCTACCGTTCTGAAGAAGATGCCTTTCAATACATGAAAAAAGTAAGGAAACCAAACGAAAAATTGTTTAAATTTATTTAATGATTAGACCATTGTCTTAAAGCAAGCATATGATAAAAGCGGATGTATTAATAATTGGTTCCGGAATCTCCGGACTTTCTTATGCCATTAAAGTTTCTGAACAACTTCCTGATGCCAAAATAATTATAGTAACAAAATCCGATGAGGACGAAAGTAACACCAAATATGCTCAAGGTGGTCTAGCAGTAGTTACAGATTTTAAGAAAGACAATTTCGACAAGCATATCGAAGATACCATGCGTGCAGGTGATGGAGAAAGTAAAAGAGACGTGGTAGAAATGGTTGTAAAGGAAGCCCCTGCAAGATTTAATGAAATCGTAGAATGGGGTGCAAAATTTGACATGAAAAATGGAGAATTTGCGCTGGGAAGAGAAGGAGGACACACAGAGAATAGAATTGTACATCACAAAGACATTACGGGTTTCGAGATCGAAAGAGCACTTTTGCAAACTGCTAAAAACAGCCCCAATATTGAAATTTTAGATCATCACTATGTGATCGATATTATTACTCAACACCATGTTCCGGGAAAAGAATTAAATGAAGGAGACATCCATTGTTATGGTGCCTATATTCTGGATGAAAAATCCAAAGCCATCAAAAAAATAACTTCTAAAATAACACTTGTTGCTACCGGAGGCGCAGGACACGTATATAAAAACACAACCAACCCGACTATTGCAACAGGAGATGGCATCGCTTTCGTTGCCCGCGCGAAAGGAAACGTTTCCAATATGCAATATTATCAGTTCCATCCTACAGCTTTATACAGCAAAATTGATGGAATGTTATTTTTAATTTCCGAAGCAGTGCGCGGAGACGGAGCAAAGCTCAGAACAAAAAGAGGTGAAAAATTCATGCATAAATATGATGAGCGTGAAGAACTTGCCTCCAGGGATATTGTTGCCAGAGCAATTGACAACGAAATGAAAATTTCCGGTGATGAATATGTAGGACTAGACTGCAGAGAAATGAACCAGGAGAAATTCTTAGATCATTTTCCAAATATTTATAAAAAATGCAGAGAAGAAGCCATTGATCCTTTTACACAACTCATCCCGGTTGTTCCTGCATGTCATTATTTAATGGGAGGTATCGAAGTAGACAGAGATGGACAGTCTTCAATCAAAAATCTATTTGCCGTAGGAGAATGTACCAATTCCGGATTACATGGAGCTAACAGACTTGCTTCTAATTCTTTATTGGAAGGTCTTGTTTTTGGACATAATGCAGCAATGAAAACTGTTGAGTTATTAAATAATAATAATTTCAACTTTGATGACTTAAAAGCTGTTCCTGAATGGAATGAGGAAGGAATGAAAATTATAGATGAAATGGTGATTGTGAGTTATCTAAGAAAACAGCTACAGGAAATGATGAGCGACCTTGTTGGTATTGTAAGAAGCAACAGACGTCTCAAAATGGCTTTACAAAAGCATCATGAAATTGCTGCTGCTGTTGATGAGATCTACCACTACTCTATTCTTTCCCCTCAATTATCCGAACTGAGAAATTTAACAACCGTTGCTCACCTCATCATCACCCAATCTATGGAAATGACAGAAAATAAGGGAGCATTTTATAATAAAGATTTAGCCTAATAAGCCTACAAGCATATGAAAAAGCCAAGCTACGTAACAGATAAAGCACTTAAGACATTTATAAAATCTGCTTTGGAAGAAGATATTCAGGATGGTGATCACTCCACATTATCCACAATTCCCAAAGATCTAAAACAGAGTGCTAAACTTTTGGTAAAACAAAATTGTATTATTGCAGGAGTTGAATTAGCAGAGATCATTTTTAAAACTTTTGATAAAAATTTAAAAATTGAAACTTTTATAAAAGATGGAGAAGCTGCTAAGGTCGGTGATATTGCTTTTATTGTTACTGGTTCTGCACAATCCATTCTTTCTACTGAGAGATTTGTTCTTAATTGTATGCAAAGAATGAGTGGTATTGCAACACTTACTCACGACTGGGACAGTAGACTGGTAGGAACAAAAACTAAATTATTAGATACAAGAAAAACAACCCCAAATTTCAGAATATGTGAAAAATGGGCTGTAGCTATAGGAGGAGGCACCAACCACAGATACGGTCTTTACGACATGATCATGTTAAAAGATAACCATATTGATTATAATGGAAGTATTACCAATGCTGTAAAAATGGCCAAGGATTACGTCAAAAAAAATAAGAAAAAACTCAAAATAGAGGTTGAAACCAGGAATTTGGAAGAGGTTCAGGAGGCCATTAAAGCAAAGGTAGACAGAATCATGCTGGATAATATGGATGTAAAAACAATGAAGCAGGCAGTTGAAATGATTAACGGCGCTTGTGAATCTGAAGCTTCAGGAGGAATTACCAGAGATGAGCTTAAAGATATTGCATCAACCGGAGTTACTTATATCTCCGTTGGGGCCCTTACCCATTCGGCTGAGAACATAGATTTAAGCCTCAAAGCCGTGAAGTAATGTTATATTTTTAACAAAAATAACAGCACTTTTTTACATATTATGCAACGCATTTTTTTAACACAAAAACACCCTTTTCAACTAAAATACTAAAAACCAGGAAGTTAATTATTCTTAATATTCGTTAAAAATTAACATTGAGTTAATATTGGTTAAATTTTATTTATCGACTTTTGCATAAAATTTAAATCTAACTATTACTAACGATTATGAAATTAATCAACAAATCGATGCTAACTGCGATAATAACTTTATCAACAGCTAGTGTTTATTACGCACAACAAGTTCAGGACACTGTTAAAGACACAAGGTCGAAAGACATTGAGCAGGTTGTACTAACAGGAGTTGCTGATATCGCTAAAGATAGGAAAACTCCGGTAGCAGTTTCAACAATCAAAGAAGCACAAATCGTACAAAGATTGGGTAACCAAGAATTCCCTGAGATTTTATCGACAACTCCCTCTATCTATGCTACAAAAGGGGGTGGTGGCTTTGGAGATGGACGTATGAACGTAAGGGGTTTTGACACCTCTAATACAGCAGTAATGATTAATGGAGTTCCTGTTAATGACATGGAAGGAGGTTCAGTATATTGGTCTAACTGGGCTGGACTATCTGATGTAACTTCTGCAATGCAGATACAAAGAGGTCTAGGAGCTTCAAAATTAGCAATTGCTTCAGTTGGAGGTACTGTTAACATTATCACAAGATCAGCAGATAAAAAGAGAGAGGGTAATGTAACTCTAGGTGTTGGTAATGATGGCTATCTTAAAACTTTATTTTCTTATAATACAGGAAAATCTGCAAAAGGGTGGTCTACTTCATTTTTGATGAGTAGAACAGCGGGAGCAATGTATATTGATGGTTCAGATTTTGAAGCATACAACTACTATTTCGCTTTAGGTTTCCAGCCAAATAAAAAACACGATTTCCAATTTACATTTACAGGCGCTCCACAATGGCATAATCAAACATTTAATAACAGCATCGCAACCGACTTAGATATGGGTGATGGAAAGTTAGACGGTGTTTTATCTGATAAACCAAACAGAAAATATAACTCTAACTGGGGATATCTAAATGGTCAACAATATTCACAAACGGTAAATTACTATAGCAAACCTGTTGCATCAATTAACTGGGACTGGAATATTTCTGAAAAATCAAAATTATCTACAGTAGGATATGCATCTTGGGGTAGAGGTGGTGGAACTGGAATTTTAGGCTCTATCAATGGAAAGGGTATCAATGCTTTACCAAAAAGTACAGACGGTTTAATTCGTTTTGATGATATTTATGCTTGGAATACAGGACAAACAGTTGCTGATTTCGGAGCGAATAACAAAACTCCATTTGTTGGTACAAGTTCTAATGGTATTACCAGAAGAGCTAGTGTAAATTCACATGACTGGTATGGAATTCTATCCAATTTCCAACATAAAGTCAATGACAACTGGAACTTCTCAGTAGGTATAGACGCAAGATATTACTATGGCTATCACCCAGGTCTTGTTACTGACTTCTTAGGAAACACAGAATACCGTGAAGCTGGAAACTTCAATCAATATCCATATTATACAGTTACACAATCATACAATGCAACACCTTCTGCAAACCCGTTTGCAGCTGCAGTAAAAGACAAATCACAGATTGTATACAGAAATTATGATGGTAAAGTTCTTTGGGGAGGAGTTTTCGGACAGTTAGAATATACGAATGATAAAATTTCAGCTTTCGTACAGGGTTCTGCATCTGAGCAGAGCAACCAAAGAATTGATAAGTGGGTTTGGGATGGAACATCTACCGTTCCTACTGGAATATCTACTACACAGCAAGGACAAGTGGTAAACCAAAAAACAGAGCAGAAATTCAGATTCGGATACAACGCAAAAGCCGGTGTGAATTATAATATCAACGAACAGCACAATGTTTTCGTAAATGTTGGTATTTATTCTAAACAACCAAATCAAAATGCTATTTTCCCTTATAATTTGCCAACAAAAACATTCGGTTCTTTGTATCAACAAATCGAAAACAAAGATATAAGAAACGAACAAGTAACTTCTGCTGAAATCGGTTATGGATTCAAAAGTGGAAAGTTCAGAGCAAACTTGAATGGATATTATACAGATTGGAAAGATAGATTTGTTCGTGTTTTAGGTATTACTTATACTAATCCTGATAATACTACTGGTACAAATGGTACTGCAAGTTTGACAGGTGTACGAGAAGTGCATATGGGTGTTGAATTAGAGACATTCTACAAACCTTTAAACTGGTTAGAGTTCAATGGAATGCTTTCTATAGGAAACTGGAAATATAAAAACAACCCAACAGGAAGAATTGCTGACGTAAACGGAGATCCAATTTCCACAAACGGAAAAGACGAAGTTGTATTGGCATTAGATGGAATGAAAGTTGGAGATGCTGCGCAAACAACTGCAGCAATAGGTGCAACAGTGAAACCTGTTAAAAACCTTGATGTTTTCGCAACATGGAGATATTATGATAATTTATATGGAACTTTTAGTATCAATAGCAGTTATATTATTACAACACCTGGAGTAACTCCATCAGGAGCTCAAAATGGTTCGTTGAAAGCACCATCTTACAATTTAACTGATGTAGGAGCTTCTTATACATTTAACTTAAAAAATGGAAACAGATTGATCATAACAGGAAATGTTTACAACGTATTTGACACAACTTACATTTCTGATTTGAGATCAAGTATATTTGTTAACGACAAATCAAAAGGGGTTTACAAAGGATTGGATACAGCTAACAGCGTTTATTTCGGATTCGGAAGAACTTGGGCTGCTTCTCTTTCTTATAGATTCTAAAATTTAAATTACATAAACATATAAAACCCGCCAATGGCGGGTTTTATATGTTTATCTTTATCTTTATTAAAAAAATGGATATAGCTCTTAAAGAATTTATCGAACATTGGAAATCCAAAAATTATGTAATTGGAATTCTTTTAACTGGTAGCTATGCATTAGGGCTACAAAATGAGAACTCTGATATTGACATCAGAATTATATTTGATAATACACAAAAAACAACTCTGAAAGGGATAAAAAATAAAATTTCATATTTCGCCGAAAGTATTGAATCAGTAAAAAAAAGAATGCAACAAGATTTTATACGTAATATAAAATTCGAAGCCAGGCTTTTTAGCATCGGAAAGATACTGTATAAAAAAGATGATGCAATCGATGAGTTGGTTACAATTGCTCAAAAGTTTATGAATACCCCTTTTAGGAATGTTCAGCATAAAAGAGACGCTATCATATTAAAAACCTACTCATTATCAGTTAATTATAATTACTTATTGCAAAATGAATCTTCAAAGCTCTACATTTATAATTACATGAGCTTTATGAAAAATGTCTTACATACCTACTCATGGTTTATAAGCTACGAATCATTTATTGATGTAAAAACAGATTTAATATTAAATAATGCTAATTATAGAAAGATCAACTTATGGCAGGATTATCCAGACAAGACTTTTATTCAAATTTGGATAGATTGCATAGAAAAAGAATATAATAATGAGAATGTTACAAAAATCTACAGTTATCTGCAATCAAAAATGACACAAATAGAAGGAAGAGATTTCGAAGTGGTGCGGGAGGAAAATATATTTTAATTTTACTTTGAAAAAATGATATATAGGAGCTAATTCCCAAGCTCCAATTGATTTTTCACAAGTTGGTAGTAAGATCCTCTTAAAGCGACTAATTCAATATGAGTTCCTTCCTCTATAACTTTTCCCTGATCCAGAACAATAATTTTATCCGCATGTTTCACTGTAGATAGGCGGTGCGCAACGATAACAGCTGTTCGCCCTTTAAAAAAATGTTCAAGATTGTCTATTATGGTCCTTTCATTATTTGCATCTAAGGCGCTGGTCGCCTCATCAAAAAATATATATTCTGGAGATTTATATACAGCCCGAGCAATAAATAAGCGTTGCTTTTGCCCTCCACTTATTCCCATACCTTCATTACCAATCTTAGTGTTATAGGTCAATGGAAGACTTTCTATAAATTCTTTAATATTAGCAATATGCACAGCATGTTTTAATCTAGATTTATCAATATCATCATCTCCTACCACAATATTATCTGCAATCGTATCATTAAAAATATAACCATCCTGCATCACAACACCTATATGATCTCGCCACATTGTTGGAGAAATATTCTTAAAATTTTGGTTTCCCAATTTTACATCTCCTTTTGTAGGCTCGTAAAATTTCAATAATAACTTAATCAGTGTAGTTTTACCACTACCACTAACTCCAACGATTGCTGTCGTTTTCTGATAAGGAATTACCAGATTCAGGTTCTCGAAAACATTCTGATTTGATCCTGTGTATCTAAAACTAAGATTATGAACAAATAAATCTCCTCCAGATATATTAGGAGCAAATTGGGATTCTTCAGTTTCTTCTTCATCCTTCTCATGTATTTCATTAAGCCTTTCTAATGAAATACTAGCATCTTGTAGTTGTTTAATAAATCCTATAACTTGACCTATTGGCCCATTTAACTGACCTATAATATACTGTATAGACATCATCATTCCCAAAGTAATATTCCCATCAATGACCAATTTAGCAGAAAGAAAACTAATAATCATATCTTTTATTTGGTTAATAAATCCACCTCCAATAGACTGCCATTGATCCAAAGAAAGACTTTCTATTCTTATCCTAAATATCTTTACCTGTAACGATTCCCAAGCCCACCTCTTTTTCTTTTCAGCATTTTGCATTTTAATCTCCTGCATACCATTAATCAACTCAATCACCTTACTCTGGGTCTGAGATACTTGAGAGAAATTTTTATAATCCAGATCTTTTCTCTTTTTTAGAAAAAAAAGAATCCACATTGAATACAATGTAGCCCCAACTACAAATACAAGAAACAATCTATAGTCATAAAGCAATAAAATAATACTGTAAACAAAAAAGTTAACAATTGAAAACAATGTACTCAATGTTGAGCCTGTAAGTAATTGCTCTATTCTTGAATGATCTCCAATCCTCTGCATGATATCTCCTGTCATTCGGGTATCAAAAAAGCTTATAGGTAATTTCATTAGCTTAATAAAGAAATCTGAAACTAAAGAAATATTAATTCGGGTACTCAGGTGCAACAAAATCCAGCTTCTGACAACGTCAACTCCCATTCTTCCGAGATACAGCATAAATTGAGCAATTAGTACTAGATAAATAAAATTAATATCTCTATTCTGAATCCCGACATCAACAATACTTTGGGTAAGAAAAGGAAGTATTAGAGAAAGTAAACTTCCCGCAAGGAGACCAACAGCCAATTGAATAATTAGTGACTTATATTTTATAGCATAACGGCTAAGAAACCTTAGGTTTAGCTTTTTCCCTTCATCATCCCATTCTGTATCATAAAAGGCTGGAGTAGTTTCTACCACCAGAGCAACTCCTTCTTTTAATGTTTCATCTGCATTATTTCCGATCCAATGCTTTATAAATTCATCTTTCTTGTAAGTGACAAGCCCATACGCAGGATCTGATATATAGATTAAATAATCTTTAGATTTCTTCTTGATTTCGTATATTACTACAAAATGTTTTTTATCCCAATGTACAATACATGGTAGAGGAATACCTCTTGTGAGAATATCAAAATTTATTTTTACGCCATTCGTTTTAAATCCCATCTTTTCTGCAGCATTACTGAGATTTAGTAAACTACTTCCTATTCTTGTCGTTTCGGAAAGCATTCTGATGTACTGTAATCCTACCAACTTACCATAATATTTACTAATAATGCGTAAGCAAGTCGGACCACAATCTTTAGCATCAGGCTGGCGGTAAAAGGGGAATTTTTTCACAATGATTTAAAATAATAAACTTATACTTCAAAAGATTTCCGTGCCTTAATCGACTGATACTTTTTAAACAAGAAAAAATAAATCTTAAATTCATTAAAGCGTTGCTTTTCTATAAATAATCGATTCATACTCATATGAATATATCCTGATAAAACATTTAGATAATCATTTTCAACATTTGTTTTAACTTGGTCAATAATTTGTTTTAAACTGGATTGTTTGATAAGTTTTATTACATCTTCACTGAGTTTTTCTTCAATTACAATATCTTTAATTCTCCTCTGCTCTTCATGTAAAGTATTTCTCATTATCTTGTCTTTCGTATAATCGAACTCTCTTGCATAGTAATTAAATTGTCTTTCCAAAAAATTTAACCTAACCTCATCACTAATATTAGAAAGATTAAGATAGTTCTCTGTCAGGTAATACCCAACTAAAAACATATCCGAGTAATTTATACTTTTCTGGCAATTATATATATTGTATATCAATAATGAATCATAATAAAACAGAGTTTCCGAATTAATAATATTCTTACCCCCATATCTTGTTAACTCTCTAATATAGGTATCTTGGACAATATTCGACACATATCCTTTTTTAACCAACGGTGCTAATATTTTGTAGCAAGCATTCATTACTAGAGAAAGAAATTGCAAATCGTTCACATAAAGGCGTAATCTCAAATGTTGTTTGGGATCTGAATATCTTGTAAAAAACCATTTTTCAACAATTCCCTTTTTAACAAATTTATTTTCAATACAATCAACAAGTTGAAAAAGTATTTTATTGATGAATTTAAAATCTAGATAAATTTTAAGATAAATCCAATGAGATCCCGGAATAAATACTTTAGTAGTATTGTAATCATCTTTAATATTTAGTTTTCTTTCTATAGTAGCTCTTATATTGGGATACTTTTTACCTTTGTTTATAAAAGGAACTATAATTTCTTTATGATAAGCAGAACTTTCATATTCATTCATATCTTCCAATAAACTTTCGTATAAAGTAATATATTTATCTTTTTTGTCAATGATTTTCCACAGCATATCCATTCCTAGGGACGTCGATATATCAAGGCAAATTGTATTATCTCCATCTTTAAAGACTATTAAATCATAAATACTTAATTCTCTTTTGATCTTCCCAAATTTATCTTTGAAATCACTAAGACTTTTGCATTTTTTTAATTCAAGAAATTTTTCATTTTTAATCATCCACTTTTTGGGTTCTAATATGTAATTCCTATACATTACCCTTGGAAAACACTCTTCAATAGAATCTATGATTCCCCAATCCCATACTTTAATATTGGGATTACCCTGATACTGCATATCACATAAAAAATGATAGATAGGAAGTCCATTCTTACTAAAGTTATGGGCATTGGATAAACGAGGTTTAATTGGCCTTTTTAGCTTTCTGGAAAATAAAAATAATTCATTATTTATTAGCTGAATATAAAGATCATCTAAGTAAATTTTTTGTTTTTCAGGAAGCACAGAATTAGACAAATAAGGAATTTCATATTTTCCAAAATGAGGTCTTGCAATTACATTTCCTGCCCTTGCTTGTGGTAAATGAATAACCTCTGCATAAATGTAGTTTTCATTCTGTTCTTCATGTTCATCTATTAGTTTATGTAAGTTATTATAAACCATATTGTGTGAAGAACAAAAACGCCCTAAAAGGTTATTCCCTAAAGAACTTGAAAGGGATGAAATTTGAATGAGGTTCTCTTTCTTTTGAGGGTAAATTTTTAAAAAAAAATTAACATGTGGCAATTCAACTGGTACAGTATCATTAAAATGATTTTTTATATCAGTCGCATCAATAGTAATTTGATCTTTATTTTGTTTTAAATATTGATGATACTTATATAGAACAAAAGTTGTCAGTTTACTGTTATCACTTTTCTTTCCTGTATCATAAAAATCTCTGAGGCTTCTCGCACTCTTGTAGCCTATCCCCAATTCACCGTCTAACGCCTCTGCTAATTTAACCTTTCCATCTTCATATCGTTCTTTGAATGCTCTTTTAAAAACTTCAAACCAAGAGTTTTGAGAAGATGGTGTAGAAAACTTAGAGACCATGTTGATTAAACCTTTTAGTTCTTTCTTTGTTTCAATACTAAAGGTCTCATCATTTTTTAAATCTATTACATCCAATTGTATCAGATTCTTCTCGGATATGTGAGGCAATACAGCAATAACATGCTTATGTATTTCTTTATACAATTCTATATTTGATCGACTATTACTAACCTGAAGTAATAGTCCTTTTACGTTTAATAAAATATTCCTGATTTCAGAAATCTTATCATTTATTCCTTCTTTATGCAGGTGCTCCAAAAATTCTAACAGGAGATCAAAATAATCTCTTCCAGAAACATTTATGTCCAGATTACTTGTTAAAACTTTATTAAAAATTAGTTCATCCACATAACGTACTAATTCTTCTTTTGAAACATCATATTTACTTAATAATCTATCGATCAACAGAGTATAGCCAATTCCTTTTCGGGATATCTTAACAATATAAGATAGCACTTCATTATACTGTAAAGACACTAAGTGATGGCTTAGAATCGTTTTTTTTAGTCTGTATTCTACATATCTGTATTTTCCCCCTGCTTCGTACAAACTATTGTTTACTCTATAGATTAGGAATTCTTGAACTCCGTCAAGCTTAGAAATATAATCTCCTATTTGATATTGTACCTCCATATCAAGACGCGGAAAATACTGTAATGAAGTTAGTGCTTCTTTATTTTCTATTTGTTCTTTATAAATACCTTGGCTAAAATTAGCAAATAGCCCAAAGGGAGTACAGCGGCTTGCAGATCTAATGTAATATTTAGCTAAAGAATGTAGCAGTTTCTTTCTGTCCTTATCTGAGAAATTGTCGGGAGTTGCAGAATATTTTAATGTTTCATTATATAGAATATTAGATGCCAGATATAATGCCTCATTTAATTGATAGTTTTCAGAAAATTCTTTAACAAGATAATTAAGAATCTCCTTATCATGATAAGTTTTAGAAAATTTATAAAATTCAAAAAGTTTTTTCAAAGGCAGAAGAGGCTGCCTCATTGCATAAAAATCACTCTCGTACATTGTTGTTTATATAATAAAAAAACATTACATTAATAAAACATCACCCCATTTAATATCAGGATCAATCAAAGAAAGTAAAGACAACCCGATACCACTAAGACCTTGCAAAAAACCGAAATCATTATAATATCCCCGTTCATTATGCCAAGCACTGTGTCCCGTTGTATATTTTTCTTGCTCGGAATGAATCATTTCAATAGTTACGTTCTTCCAATATTCTACGGTTTCAGAATAATCAACTTCTTTATTAAGATAAGAAAACTTATTAAAAATATACATTACGCCTGATGATCCATGGCAAACCCCAGCATCTTTGATACTATTAAGATTCAGATCTCTTTTAGGTGCTGAAAAATTAATGCAATCTAAAGCGATCTTTTTAAAATCTTCATTTTGAATGGCTTTTCCAACATCCCACAATGAAACACCCATTCCCAAATCTCCATAGCACCATCCAAGCCGAGATCCCTTACTCATATTTTGTTCAATATCTTCAGTTGCAGATGTCATCGTAGGGAAAAGAGAATTCCTCTTCGTTTTAAATTTAAAATCCAGCATTGCATATGTTGCATCACTTAGTAAGATCTTCAATTCATTACTAGAATTCAGCTCATAAATTTTAGACAAAACAGATACAATAGCCGGCTGTCCATGTGATAGGCCGAAATTGAGTATATCATCATGCCTTTTAGATTCGCTTACATTAAAAGATGGCCAATAAGGTTTATTATAGATTGTAATTTCATTACCCAACGTTACTTTGGAAGTAATATTTTCTATATACTCGTTTGTTGTATGGGCTCCCTCTGTAAAGTAATATAAAGCTCCTATAGCTCCATGTAAAAAATCATAGTTCCCCCGATTTATTTCTTCAATGGCATACTTATAAATATATTCATCTAAATCAGACAGTGCATCTTCTACTTCAAAATCAATAAACTCTTCTTTATGAAGAAATTTTAATAACCATCCTAAACCTGAAACACCAGTACTAAATCTATAATTATTATATTTTATATTAGTCTTAATACCTTCCAAAATATGATCAACCAATATATTTCCCTTGTCTAAACTTTTGGAATCATTAAAAGTTTTTCCGTAATAAAAATAAAAAAGACAAATACCCCCTAATTCATAAAGTAGTGCTGGAATATATAAATCTTTACTTTGATATAAATTATCTATTTTACTTTTTATATTCTTTATTTCTTTTATCAAATTCTTCGTCATAAATAATCAATTCATCTTTGGTATAAAGATAAATACGGATATCTTTCTTTATAGAAAAACTATCCGTATTTATTTTAATCGTAAATAACAAAAATATTATGTTCTGTCATCACACAGTCCTGAACCATCTTGTGTAATGTCTGTAATACAACCTGTATCGTCTGTGTCATTCACTGTACAACCTCCATATGTACAATCTTCATCTGTACAATCATTTGTATTACACCTCTCTGTTTCATCACATGCATTTCCTGGACACTGGCTAAGGTCTACGGTAACTACGTTTCCACCCCCTCCTCCTATAATTTTTTGAGATTCATCTTGTGATAGATTAAGAATGTCTTCCTTGTTAATTTCTAATTTAATGATTTTTTTCTTTTTCATATAATTTTTTATTTTTCCTAATATCAAATATACATTTATATCTGAAATTCTGAAATAACATATATTATATTTCATTAACAATTTCTCCAAAATACCGATTAATCCAGTTATTATTTTTTTATCATTAAAAGAAATACAAAAAATGCAAAAAACAACTTGTCAAGTATTTACAGTTCACATTTACTCATGAAGTTCATGAAAATCTAATATTTTTTATATCTTTAAATAAAAAATTATGCGTTTATTTTTGATTCAAACAATATCTATAGTCCTAATTTTAGCTTCTTTAACTTCCTGCACAACAAGGAGTAAATTTTCTTCTGAATCAGTAAGCATTGGAATGACCAAGGAACAGGTTATATCAAAATTTGGACAACCTTATAAGTCCGCATTTACAAAGAATAAAGACACCGGGGAGATGGAAGAATCTTTATTTTATAAAGAAAATTTCAATCTGGGAAATAGCTCAATAACAAATATCCTAACTTTTAAAGACGGAAAATTAGTTGCTCTTGAACAAGGGCAGGAATCAAATACCAATTCACCTACAATTGTAACTCATCCTTAATATTTACAGCTCTATGAGGAGCTTCAATTGTATTAAGACATTAATAACATAAATTTAGATTTTATAAATATCAATCCCGGCTTTCGCCGGGATTTTTTGTTATCTTTGTTGATTAGAAAAATAGAAAAAACAGGATATGGATTTTTACAAGATTTTACTTAATGCCCATAAAGGATTTGGGTATTTAGAGCTTCTTTTAGTAGCATTATTTATTATCGCACTTTTAGGAACCATGTTTGGTTTCAGTGGAAAAGTGAACAAATTTTTAAAGAAGACTACCCTCTTCACAATGATTTTCTTCCACGTTCAGTTTCTGATTGGGATCATTATGTTGATCACCAATTTTACAAAAGGATTGGATATGGGAGCAGTAATGAAAAATGCTGATCTAAGATTTCAGTATGTAGAACATCCATTTTCTATGCTAATTGCAGCTGTATTGATGACGATCATCAATAAAAAAGTAAAATCCAATGATACGATTTCTTTAGGAATTGTAATTATGGGATTAATTGCAGTTGGTTTATTCGCATTCGCGTTCCCTTGGACAAGAGTCTTCGGGGCATAATATATTAACTTAAACATTGTAATCATTAAGATGAAAGTAGCTGTAGTAGGTTCAACAGGAATGGTTGGACAAGTTATGCTTAAAGTTTTGGAGGAGAGAAACTTCCCTATCACAGAATTAATTCCGGTAGCATCGGAAAAATCTATTGGTAAGAAGGTGAAGTATAAACAGGAAGAGTATACGATTGTAAGCATTAATGACGCTATAGCTGCCAAACCTGATATTGCAATTTTCTCTGCAGGAGGATCAACTTCTCTAGAATTTGCACCAAAATTTGCAGAAGCAGGAATTACTGTAATCGATAATTCTTCTGCCTGGAGAATGGATCCTGATAAAAAACTGGTAGTTCCAGAAATCAATGCAGAGGTATTAACTGCTAACGATAAAATCATTGCTAATCCAAACTGTTCTACCATTCAGTTGGTAATGGTTTTAGGCCCGCTTAATAAGAAATATGATCTGAAAAGAGTGGTTATTTCTACGTATCAGTCCGTAACCGGAACAGGAAAAGCAGCCGTAGATCAGTTAAATTCTGAAATTAAGGGTGATGATTCTGTAGCAAAGGTTTATCCTTATCAGATCTTTAAAAATGCCTTACCACATTGTGACGTTTTCAGTGATGACGATTACACGAAAGAAGAAATTAAATTAATGAAAGAACCTAAGAAGATTTTAGGGGACGATACATTTAATTTAACGGCAACAGCAGTTAGAGTACCGGTTCAGGGAGGACATTCTGAAAGTGTGAATATCGAATTTGAAAATGAATTTGAACTGGATGAAGTGAGAAAAATTTTATCTGAAACGCCTGGAGTCGTTGTGATAGATGATGTGAAAAACAATCAATATCCAATGCCACTGAACTCTGAGGGGAAAGATGAAGTTTTCGTTGGAAGAATACGACGAGACCTCTCCCAGCCGAAAACGCTCAATCTCTGGATCGTAGCAGACAATCTGCGAAAAGGAGCTGCAACGAACGCAGTACAGATCGCAGAATATTTAGTATCAAATAACTTAGTTTAAACTAACAAAATAAAAAAGAGTCTCAAAATTGAGATTCTTTTTTTTATCAAACTACGAAGATTAAAGAATATGAATAAAAATAAGATAGGCTTTCAAAGATGGATTGCTGTTTTCGGAGTCATTTTGTTCATCGGTAAATTGATTGCCTGGAAACTCACCAATTCAGATGCTGTGTTCTCAGATGCGATGGAAAGTGTAGTAAATGTCATCAGTGCTTTCATGGGACTCTATTCACTACATTTGGCAGCTAAACCTAAAGATGAAGGTCATCCTTACGGACATGGAAAGGTAGAATTCGTCACCTCAGGTATAGAAGGTGCTTTAATTGCCATTGCAGGAATAATGATCATCTACGAGGGTGTTAATAGTTTAATCGTTGGTAAGACACTTAACCAGCTCGATTGGGGAATCGCTATTATTGCTGCTACTGCTGTGGTTAATTATTTATTGGGGTATATTTCCATTAAAAAAGGAAAAGCAGATAATTCTTTAGTCCTTATATCCTCCGGAAAGCACTTACAGTCTGATACGATAACTACACTTGGAGTTGTTCTCAGTTTAGTCATTGTCTACTTTACAAAAATATACTGGCTGGATTCAGTTGTAGCTTTGATTTTTGGCGCTTACATTATTTTTGTGGGATATAAGATCATCCGAAAGTCATTAAGCGGAATTATGGACGAACAAGACCCAGAAATACTTGTTCAGATTGTCCACATTCTCGAAAATAATAGAAAAGACGAATGGATAGATGTTCACAATATGAAAATCCAGCAGTTTGGTGCATCTCTGCACATCGATGCGCATATTACACTTCCATGGTACTACAGTTTGCGTGATGCTCATAAAGAAATGGAAAATGTAATTATTCTTTTAGCTAAGAATATAAAACGTACGATTGAATTTAATTTTCATATGGACGATTGTAAAACCATTTCCTGTCCTGTTTGCCAGATTAAAGATTGCCCCGTGCGTGAAAGGGATTTTGTAAAGAGAGTGGAATGGACTTCTGAAAATATAACCTTGGAAGTTAAACACACCGCAGAATAAAACCTTCAAAGATTTTACTTTTGTTTCAACATTTGTTTTCTGTAGTAAAACATTGGGACTATTAAAAGTAATATTAAAGGCTGGATCACAAATCTTCTCATGTAAAAAGAAAAAAGATAACCTATCTGAAATCTATCATGAATACAATATAGATAGATCGGAAAAGTAATAAGAAAAATTATTATGATCAAGATAATTCCTTGTATCGTCCATGTCTTATTTTTAAACATGAAAAAAATAATTAACGAAGAAAAAAATAAATTCAGAATAAAACGGAACAAATGTCCCAAAATAAGCTTTCCCCATTCAAAAGATGGAAAAGCAATACTTTTATCAGCTTCATGAAAATAGCCCAGAAATGGATCATAAAATAATTTGTGCTCAAAGATTCGAACACTTATTAATCCAAAGATTCCGATTATTACAACAAGCCAATTAAGAATTTTCATTTTTCAGTGCAAATAATTTAATCCAAACAAGCCAAAGCACGACCACTGTTCCATAAATAATAGCAGGAAAAAGAAAATCGTGAGCTATCCTCTCATATTCTTTGTAGTCACGAACCAAAAGGTTAATTCCAACAATTCTTAACAAGTTAATCACATAAAGTAATAGGAGCCCTACTAATACAAAAACAAAAGTTTTAGGTCCTTTATAAAATGCAAAAACAAAAGAAGTAAATAAGATCATCACAGAAATAGCATTGCATCCTTCCACCATTCTTGTTACATAAACAGTTTTCACATAAAACCATACTTGCTCCTTTGCCACATCATTATATAGCTGTGTAGGATAATGTAAAGCATTTTGAATAGAGCTTACCTGATTGGCAACCATTTTTGAAAAAGGATCCAGCCCTGTTTCTTTAAAACTATTCAGGTAAAACTGATAGCAAAAAAGCAACACCAGATAGATGATGATGAACCTCAACAGAATACTTAAAACTGGTTTAAAATCCTTTAGCATAATACAAATATAAAGAAAAGTCAGAAAGTGCAAAGCTGTGATTATTTATATAAATGCTATGTTTTAAGAGTCCTGAAAAATTATCTCCTTATTTATTCAAATCCTTTTTCAAATCCAGGATAGAATTTTGGACCTAAAACTTCCCTGTTACTGCCTCCAGCTTCCTTTCCGGAAATTTAGTATATTTGTTTTCATATTATGACTTCTGAAAAGGCACAACGATTTTTTGAAAACTATATTGGTAAAAAATCTTCTGAGTTCGTCACATTAGCTCAAAGCGGATCTGCGAGGGTGAATTTCTGGGCGAAAGTTGACAATACAAAATACATTATCACCTATAATGCGAACATTCAGGAAAATGAAAGTTTTTTCTACTATTCAAAACTTTTCTCTCAGCTCAAGCTCAATACTCCTGAAATATTTATTATTTCAGATGACCGTAAAATATACGTTCAGGAGTTCTTAGGTGAAAATACTCTCTCTGAAATTATCTCCCAGGAGGGCCTATCCACCAAAGTAAAATCTCTGGTAAAACAAACATTAGAAAAACTTTTTCACCTACAAATTCAGACCCAAGGTAAAATAGATTTTACAAAAACATTCGAATACGAAAGTTATGATGAACTTCCGGTAATTCATGATTTATATTATTTCAAAAACTTTATCGTGGATGTTCTTGAATTGGAATATCATAAATCTACTTTATTAAAGGAGTTCAAAAAAATAGCCCAAGTTATAGAGCATTTAACTCCTCAAGGATTAATGATCCGTGATTTTCAGGCAAGAAATATTATGGTGGATGGGGAAAATAATGTTTCTTTTATAGACTATCAATCTGCAATGAAAGGGCCTTTTATCTACGATGTTATTTCATTTCTCTTTCAAGCAAAAGCCAACTTCCCTGAAGATTTCAAAAATGAGATGTTAGATTTTTACATCAGTCAATTTGAAAATGAAGAAACTCAACATCAACTAAAAGAATCGGTAAAACCAATCCAGATGATGAGATTCCTGCAGGTTTTAGGCGCCTATGGATTTAGGGGACTTATTCAGAGAAAACAGCACTTTATAACCAGTATTGAACAAGGAATCAAAAATATCGTACACTTTGCTGAAACATGGGAAAATATGAATGATTATCCCGAACTTAAAAGTGTGGTACAGCAATTATCTTTACCTGAAACGAAATTTAAAATTAATCAGCTAGTAAATCATTAATAGAAATAGTTTCTAAATAACCTTGATTTTATTCTTAACAACTTAATAAAACCTTAATGGTTTAAAAATAAAAAAACATGCTACACATAGACATCCACAGTTTTTCATACAAGAAAGGAGGAATTCCTAAAGATGAAACCGGTAATGGAGGTGGTTTTACATTCGATTGCAGAGGAATTCTTAATCCTGGCAGAATTGAAGAATATAAAAGCCAAACCGGAAATGATATAGGAGTTCAGGAGTTTCTCGAAAATGAAACTGAAATGCCTAAATTTTTAGAATTGGTAAAAGGTATCATATCGATCAACATTGATAATTACCTTTCCAGAGGATTTGAAAACCTTCAGATCAATTTCGGTTGTACCGGTGGGCAGCACAGATCTGTATATTCTGCCATAAAAATAGCAGAATTTATCCATGAGAAATATCCTCAGGGAACAGAAGTGAGTCTACATCACGATGAACAACATCACCTGAATTCATAATTGCTGGATTAATTACACAATGTATATTCTCTCAATCCTTATTCAATATTAATTGTAACAAATGAAAGCTTTAATCTTTGCAGCTGGTAAGGGAACCCGCCTTAAACCTTTTACAGATCATCATCCAAAAGCGTTGGCAAAAGTAAATGGAGTCCCATTACTGGAAAGAAATATTCAATACCTTAAAAGTTTTGGAATTAATGATTTTGTGATCAATGTTCATCATTTCGGAAATCAGATTGTTGATTTTTTAAAAGAAAACAACAATTTCAATAGCCATATTGAAATTTCTGATGAAAGCCAGGAATTGCTTGAAACCGGAGGTGGTTTAATTTTTGCTAGAAGATTCCTTGATCATGGAGAAGATTTTTTAATCATGAATGCTGATATTCTAACCACTATAAATATCAATGACCTGGTTAGTTATCACAAAAAGATAAAAGATTTTGCTACTTTAGCTGTTTCGGATAGAGAAAGTTCAAGAAAACTACTTTTCAATGATGATTTGGTACTAAGGGGTTGGCTCAATGTACAAACCGGAGAACAAAGACTTGCTGAATTCAACAAAGGATTTAAGGCATTAGCTTTTAGCGGAGTACACTGTATTAATCCTAGTATCTTTAAAAAAATAAAAAGAACGGGTAAATTTTCTGTTATGGAAGAATATCTGGATCTGATGCAAACCGAGCATATACACGGTTTTGTGCACAACAGTCTTTTGGTAGACGTTGGAAGACCAGAATCTGTAATAGAGGCCGAAAAACATTTTAAATAATTTTTACAATGGAAATGGAGGGAACAAAGGATGAAAGTTTAATAAATCCAGAATTTGATATCAACGAAACAAAACTACAAAACAGCTTAAGACAAAAAACCTGGGACGAGATCATCACAAAAGACAGTTGGATGGTTTTCAAGGTAATGGCTGAGTTTGTAGACGGATATGAAAAATTAGCTAAGATAGGACCTTGTGTTTCTATTTTCGGTTCAGCAAGATTAAAGCCTGAGAGTAAATACTACGAAATGGCTGTAGAAATTGCAGAAAAAATAACGAAAATAGGCTTTGGTATTATTACCGGTGGTGGTCCTGGAATTATGGAGGCTGGAAATAAAGGAGCTTTTAATGCAAAAGGAAAATCCATTGGGTTAAATATTGACCTTCCATTTGAACAACACTTTAATCCTTACATCAATAAATCCTATTCAATGAATTTTGATTACTTCTTCGTAAGAAAAGTAATGTTTGTAAAATATTCTCAGGGATTTGTCGTAATGCCGGGAGGATTTGGTACCCTTGATGAACTAACTGAAGCGATCACATTAATTCAAACCAACAAAATAGGAAGGTTCCCGATTGTATTGGTAGGGTCTGAATTTTGGGGTGGATTACTGGATTGGTTCAAAGCAACTTTACTAAAAGAAGGAATGATTGCCGAGGATGATTTGGATCTTTACAGAGTGGTAGATACTGCTGATGAGGCTGTAGCACACATTAAAGCATTTTATGACAAGTATGCAGTGAATGTAAACTTTTAATTGGCATATTATTTGTGACCTATAACTAACAATTATGATTGTAAATCTATTAATTAAGATGAAAAAACTTTTATATATATCAGGAATTTTAACATTTTTTGTGTTAATGAGTTTTATGTATGTAGACTTTTTCTCTTCAATGACAAAAGTTGATTATATTGATGGAAGCAAAACATTGAAGTTCACCACGAAAATGAATACGAATCATATTTCCGATGCTATTAAAATCAATCCAAATACAGCCGGATTTGAAGCAGAAGTAAAAAAATATGTAAATAATAATTTTGATGTGTACGTCAACGGCTCTCCTAAAACAATAACATTTACAGGAAGTCAGGTAAGCGGAGAAACTGTATGGGTATATTTTGAAACCGGAGGTGTTTCAGATATCAATACCTTAAAAATAAAAAATACGATCCTTCTGAGCGCTTTTCCGAAACAGAGTAATATCGTTACGATCTCTTATAAAGGAAGTCAGAAAGCAATGAATTTCCAACGTGGAAAAGAAGTAAATGAAGTATCTTTTTAAAAATTTAATTTAAATTATTAAGCCACTACTTAGGTAGTGGCTTTTTTAATTTTGATTATTTATTGATCAATCCCCTACTATTCTTATATTATCCAATTGCCATGTGGCAGCAGCGGATGGAAGAGAAGTGTATTTAAATCCGATAGAAACATCTTTATTCAGATAAGCATTAAGATTTATATCTCCGGAATATGTCCATGTATTAAATAAAGAAGCATTTGGATCTAATACAGCTGATAATGGGATCCATGTCGTAGTCGTAGGATCTCCGGTATAATTTTCAGTAATAAATACTTCCAGTGGATTTCCATTATACCTCACATCGGTATCGAAGGATAAAGTTGCTGCAGTAAACCCTTGTAAAGAAATAGGTTTAGAAATCAGCCAATCTTCATTAGCATTATTGAGCCCATTCATTACAACACAAGGTCTTGGATTTCCAAATTGCTGTATATTCCAAACCTGAGATCCTGTTACACTTACATTGAACCAGTTATCCAAGTTCCCACCATCAAAGCCTTCAAAGAAAAATCTTTTACCAGTAAATTGAACATCATTCAAATTCCTGATCATCATTTGCCACGAAGTATTGTAACGGTTGACTACAAACGTCAGGTCCCCTTTTCCTTCAGGAAGTAAAGTTGCTCCAAATGTAGAAAATCCAGAATTTCTCAGTACAGTAGCATTTCCCTTGACATCAACAACACTTCTACCCGTATCGACTCCAGATCCGGCAACATAATTAATATAGCTCTTTCCCAATTCAGAAGGAGCAAACTGGACATTGGATACCCTAACCAGCATATTCAAATAATTAACATCCTGGGTAAGCTTTAAGTTATCTAATTTCAGAGGCACCATATTGGCAATATCCAATCCTGATCCCTTACAAACACCAGAAATATACCTACTGAATAAGGCCCCCGGTATTCTACCTATTGGGTAAGTTGGATCTACTGAACCTATTTTCACTACTCCTCTATCAAGTCCCAATCTCAGTCCTCTAGCATTAATTCTTATATGAGCTCCTACTGGAAGATCAGCATAGTTACCTGGTTTATCAACTTCAATTTGCAACCCGACTGTTGGATTTTCCGGTTTGTCCTGAAAAGAAATGGTTTTGTAAAAATTCCCATTTTCATCAGATGAAATTACATATCCATCAAAAATCTGATCTTCTTCAATCAAAATAAAACCAGTTTTAGGAGTCTGAGCTTTGAAATCAGCCATTGTCATTGTGGCTTCAGGAAATCTATTTGTACATCTAATAGGAGGCGTTTCCCAATCATCTTTTTGCACACACGAGATAAGAGAAATTGCTGCAAAAGCAACTCCTACCAATAAAATAAAGTATTTTTCTATATTCATTTTGTTTTTTTTAAATAGTTTGCATTATAAATTAAAACCTAAACTGCAGATTAGCGAAATAAGACCTGCCTTGGGTATACCAATATCTTGGACCAAACAAAGTAAACTCCCGATCATTATCCTGGGCAAAATTTGGAAATTTGGCATTCCTGGTTTGTTCAAAACCTCCTGTAATGTATCTTTTGTTATTCAGTATGTTATTCATTGTTGCTGAAAATAAAATGTAATACTTCCCAATAACCCATGATTTACCGACATTCGCATTGATAAACAAGGAAGAAGGCAACTTATTGGGTTCAAGTACTCTTCTTAACTCAGGTTCGGTAAGATTATGATAAGGCGTTGAAGTATTACTGTTCTGAACAAATGATTCTGTTCTGATTAATGCCGAAGGATCCAGATAATTATCATCAAAATAGTTCCAATTGCCACCAAACCACCAATATTTAGGAGAGTTATACCTAAATCCTAATGAGTAAGCTTGCTGTGGAGTTCCTCCTTGTCGATAGTTTTTAATATAGGCTTTCCCCAAATTCATATAAGAGAGACCATTAGAGAAAACACCTGCAGCATCTGAAGCAAAATAAGTAACAGGATCATTCTGATAGGTAAACTGTCCATAGCTTATTAAGCCTTGTAAAGAAAGTGTGGGTATGACTTTGATATCAATTCCTAGTTCAGCTCCTAAATTTCTTCTTTTAACATCAGTCATTACCTGAGTTACAAAAGCGCTTTGTACCAAAGTTTCATTTCCTTGATCATCTGCATTATTGAGTTGAATTCCATCTGCAAAGAATCTTTGCACCATAGTTTCATTACTTGTATCCACTAAATATCCGGTTAATCTGAGCCTTAAAAACGGAGAGGAGATGACATAGCTTACATCATTTGCATTAATGACCATATTCCTGATATTAGGAGCTACAGAATTATTAACTCTGGGATTAATGAACAAATCCTCCAGATAAGGAGATTGAGAATAGTAAGCTCCGTTGTATACAAAGAAATTCCGCCCGTTCAGTTTATAAATGATTTGTCCTTTTAATCCGTAATTCCAGAAGTTGTAATCTGTACTCTTCCCTTTAGAGTCTTTATATAAATAATGATTGAATAATCCCTCTCTGCTTGAAGTCGAATATCCCGCAAGAGCGGAAACAAATACATCAAAATTTCCAGTTGCAAATTTTAATCCGGGATTAATTTTTATTTCTTGTCTCCTAAAGATATAGTCATAAGTCAATCGGTCACCAACCTTTTTAGTCACATTCTCTTCTCCTTCATTGAACAGCCCTGATCTTCCAGGCTGGTTTGTTGCCGCAAATGGATCCCTGTTTAAAACAAAATCTGCTCCTAAAAGGTCTTTTACTTCCCTATAAAGCTGAGAACGGTAATTTTGATAAGACGCATTAAGTAAAAACTTAGTGGTATCATTAAAGTTGTGGATAAAGTGAGTAGATACATTAAAAATTTTATCATCACTTACATCATCAACAAGATAATATAATGCTCTTTTTCCTGTCTGCCCATAATATGTTCCTTTAGGCTGTTGGGTATTTCTTCTATAAAGATTATCCCAATTCAATTGAGTCACATTTGGATCTCCTGAAGTCCACGCAGACAGAGAAGTCTGATAAGCCTGTTGCATACCAGTCACTACTCCATCCGGACCAGCAGGCTCTGATGCATTAGGATCTAAAGAATCATAATAACTGGGTAAATTTCTATAATAGGTCGGAGAAGGATTCTGTACATTCTGCCAGTCTAAACGAGAACCTCTATCTTTTCCAAACTGATAAGAAACAGAAGTCCAAAGACTTGATTTTTTATCGATTTTCCAAAAGTCCTGGATCTGAAAAATTGGCTGAAAGCCTTGCCTTACTCTTTCACTTCTTTGTTTTCCTTCCTGATATCCCCAATAAGAATTATAGTGTACTCCCCTGTAATTATACACTTCCTGTGTACTCGGGCTGGCAGTAGATCTTCTATAAGGAGCAGCAATAATATTGAATGTTAAATTATGCTTATCACTAAGTTTTTTCTCAATCCCTAAATAGGCACTATAAGCATCATAAAAAGTTCCTTCCTGTATTCCTTCTTCTGCCCATCTTCTTGCACCCATTACCGTAAATGCCCAACCTTTTTTATTCATTCCTGAGCTGTAGCGTAAAGACGTCCGGTTCCTGTAATTTCTGTTGGTGAGAGACTGAGTGAATTGAAAGCCTCTCCTGTATTCACTGGCTTTAGTATTTTTATAAACAACAGAGCTATTACCTCCAAATGCATATTCCGAAGGAGCATGGTTAACTGAGATTTCAGGATACCTTGTAATCTCATTGAGTCCACCCCAGTTTCCAAAATCTACATTTCCATTATCAAGCTTGATCATAGAAATACCATTGAGCATTATTTCTCCAGATCTGCCATCGATCCCACGGGGACGAAACCAATAAAATCCTAAATCAAATGCTGCAATCCGATTAAATACATCCTGAGAAGATTGAAGTAAGCCTACTGTCGACGTTTGGCTATTACCATCATCGTCGTCACTATCAATGATAGCTAACCCCTGATCCACACTGGATAACAAATTAGAATACAAGGTTATAGTCCCCAGATCCTTTCTCTTTTCCTTATCGGAAACATCGAACTCCATTACTTTAGTTTCGTAATTGGATTTCGTAATTACAATTTGATAATGCCCCGGCTGTACATCGACAAATTGGAAATATCCAATATTATCGGCCATGACATCATTTCCATTCCCTTTTAAATCTACTCCTGCCCTTTCAATAGGCTTTCCATTGACATCTTTTAAGTAAGCAAACACTGTGGTTTGTGAAAAATAGCAAGATGCTGGAAATAAAGTAAACAAAGAGACTAATGATAGTTTCTTCATCATAAGCTTGTGTTTTTTTAGTTCCCCATTAATTTTCAACTCTTTAAAAATATGGAGTATCATAAATTTAACAAATTTTTATAATTCAAAACCGTTTAAAATTATTTTTAAATTAAAAACTCATTCTGTAAAAGCTAGCCAAAGGATTACTTTTAATTTACTTATATTTAAAAGTGAAAGGACTTAAAAAGTAATAACAACCCATTAATTTAACACAAGATGAAAAAAATTATTATCCTTTTTATTATTCTTTTTTCAGTAATAACTCATGCACAGCAAGGGAAACTGAGAAAGGTTGTTACAATAGGTTTTTTAAATGTTGAAAACTTATATGATACTATTCCATCTGCAGACTATATTGATGGAACCAAAGCGATTGGTAACCCTGCATTTCACAGAAGTATTCCTATAGATTCCATTCAATTTTTAGAACATGAAAAATATGGTGGCCAGTGGAGCGATGTTTTGCTTAAAGGAAAAAAAGTTGTAAGATATCAAGGAGCATCTGATGAATTCACTCCCAAAAGTCCAAAGAATTACAACACTAAAATCTACAAAACCAAACTGGCTAATGAAGCAAAAGTAATCTCTGAGCTAGGTGCACAATATACCAAAACAGCACCTGCTATTGTTGGTCTGATAGAAATTGAAAATAGACAAGTAATTGAGGATCTCATTAAGGAGCCAGCTTTGTTAAAATACGATTACGGGATTATCCATTACAACTCATATGATTACAGAGGAATCGATGTTGCTTTGATCTATCAAAAAAGAAGATTTACGGTAACCCACTCATTAAAAAAGGAACTGAAAATTTTTAATGAAAATGGAAAAAGAGAATACACAAGGGATATTCTTGTAGTTACAGGCTTTTTAGATAATGAAAAAGTGGCTTTCTTTATGAACCATTGGCCCTCAAGAAGAGGAGGTGAAGCAATTTCACTTCCTAAAAGAAATGCTGCTGCTACCCTTTTAAAACAACAGATGGATAGTGTACGAACAGCTGACCCTTCGACGAAACTTTTTGCAATGGGAGATTTTAATGATGATCCTGTGAGTTCAAGTTTAAAAAATCATTTAAAGGCTGTAGGAAACCCGAAGGATTTAAGTGAAAACACCCCTTATTTAAATCTGATGTATCCTTTGTATAAAAAAGGAATTGCCTCTTTAGCTTACAAAGATACTCCGAACCTATTTGATCAAATTATAGTCTCTCAAAATCTAATTTCCGATAAGGTTACCAAAGAATATTCTATTTATAAGACGGAAATTTATGCTCCTCCTTATTTAATCAATAAGGAAGGAAATTATAAAGGTTATCCTTTCAGGTCATGGAATGGAGATCAATTCACGGGTGGATACAGTGACCATTTCCCCGCATTTGTAATTGTTCAAAAAGAACCTTAGTATAAAGTACTTTTGCGTAACTTTATAAGTATGAAAACCCTGATCTTAATACTATGCATATTTTGTCTCCCTCTTAGCTGTTCATCACAAAACAAGACTAAAACCGACAAAGAGAAATCTGAAATCAAACCATCGAAGAATGACGATGGAGAATGGGATATTAATGTTTTGGATACTCAATACGATTATTTCCTTAGCGCTATTGCTAAACCAATGAATCAATATTCAGAATCTTATCTAAAATCAAAAAATACATTATTGGTGAGTGAGTGGAATTCTTATTTCAGTTCCGGAAAATACAGAAATGTAATCGAATCATCTATAAGTTATGATCCAAAAGAAAATTATGGATTGAAGTTTGAGTACAAGCTTTATCAGGTCTTTGCTTATGTAAACTGGAAATATGGACTGCGGATGAATGGATTAAGTGGGAGTGATGTTACAAGATATTAAAAAAAGGTTCAGAAATTCTGAACCTTTTTGCTTTATAAATAGTTAAAATTATTTATTGAATAATTCTTCTACTTTATCCCAGTTTACTACGCTAAAGAAAGCTGCAACATAGTCAGGTCTTCTGTTTTGGTAGTTTAAATAATAAGCATGTTCCCAAACATCTAATCCTAAAACCGGAGTTCCTTTAACATCTGCAACAGGCATTAGAGGATTATCTTGATTTGGAGTAGAAGATACAGAAACAGAACCGTCTGCATTTTTCACTAACCAAGCCCATCCAGAACCGAATCTTGTTTTAGCAGCTTCTGAAAAGTCAGTTTTGAATTTCTCAAGACCTCCATAATTTTCGATAGCAGCTTTTACATTTCCAACTGGTTCTTTGCTTCCTCCAGGAGTTAAAATTTCCCAGAATAAAGAGTGGTTAAAATGTCCACCTCCATTATTTCTTACTGCAGGCTTATCAGTTCCGATTTTGCAGATTTCTTCAATAGTTTTTCCAGCTAGGTCAGTCCCTTCAATTGCTTTATTTAAATTATCTATATAAGCCTGATGGTGCTTTGTATAGTGAATTTCCATAGTTTTTGCATCAATTGTTGGCTCTAATGCATCATACGCATATCCTAGTTTTGGTAATTCAAATGACATAATTTTTATTTTTAATGTTATATTCCAAAGTTAGCCATTAATTGACCGATTATCAAAAATAGCGGATTATTTTAATAAATCTTTAACATTGATGGATTAGATTCAAAATATCTTATTTAAAGTAAAAAGCACAGATTTTATAACCTGTGCTTTTTATGTAACAATATTAAATTAATCTATCTATTCATAGACATCAGGAATTCTTCATTATTAAGAGTTCCTTTGATGTTTTTATTTACAAATTCCATAGCTTCTACAGGATTCATTTCAGAAAGGTATTTTCTAAAGATCCACATTCTTTGAGAAGTAACTTCATCAAGAAGTAAATCATCTCTCCTTGTACTGGAAGATACCAGATCAATAGCTGGATAGATTCTTCTGTTAGCTATTTTTCTATCTAATTGAAGTTCCATATTACCAGTACCTTTAAATTCTTCAAAGATTACCTCGTCCATTTTAGAACCTGTATCAATAAGTGCAGTAGCAATAATCGTTAAAGATCCTCCTCCTTCAATTTTTCTTGCAGCTCCAAAGAATCTTTTCGGCTTATGTAAAGCATTAGCATCTACCCCTCCGGAAAGAACCTTTCCTGAAGCAGGTGTCACTGTATTGTATGCTCTTGCCAATCTTGTGATTGAGTCTAGTAAAATAACCACATCATGTCCGCATTCAACCATTCTCTGGGCTTTTGCTAAAACAAGGTTGGCAACTTTTACATGTTTCTCTGCTGCTTCATCAAATGTAGAAGCGATTACTTCTGCATTTACGCTTCTCTCCATATCAGTAACCTCCTCAGGACGTTCGTCGATAAGAAGAACCATCATATAAACTTCAGGGTGATTCGCTGCAATAGAGTTGGCAATATCTTTAAGCAACATTGTTTTACCCGTTTTAGGTTGCGCAACAATCATTGCTCTTTGTCCTTTTCCAATAGGAGCAAAAAGATCTACGATTCTCGTAGAAATAGTTGAATTGCTTCCTGCCAGATTAAATTTCTCTTCAGGGAAAAGTGGTGTTAAATATTCGAAAGCTACACGATCCTTGATAAATGCTAAATCACGACCGTTGACCTCAGTAGGTTTTAATAATGAGAAATATTTTTCCCCTTCTTTTGGAAGTCTTACAATACCTTTAACGGTATCTCCAGTCTTTAATCCAAAATTTCTGATCTGTGCAGTAGACACATACACATCATCTGGAGAGGAGATATAACTAAAATCAGAAGAACGTAAGAAACCATAATTATCCGGAAGAATCTCAAGAACACCTTCTATACTCACCATCCCATCAAAATGGAATTCTTTTTTAGATTCGTGGTGCTCTTCCTGCTTATCAGAATGCCTGTTTTGGTTCTGATTGTGGCTTTGATTTTGATTCTGGTTTTGATTTTTATGAGAGTTTCCACTGTTCTGTGGATGATTGTGACTTTTTTGAGGTCTAGCCTGCTGAGGGTTATTCGGCTTTTCTTCTGCTGGAGCAGATTCTTGAGTCTCTGTGTTTTTTGGGGCTTCGGTTCTTTCTTGAACTGGTGCTTCTGCATTACCAGTATTGGGAAGAACTCTCTTTCTTTTTTTCTTTGCCTGAGATGAAGCAGGTGCTTCTTGTGGTACTGAAGCTGTAGTTTCTTCCTGCTTTGGTATTTCAGCAACAATTTCTTTTTCTTCTACCTTTTCTTCAGCGCTCGTTACTGTTTCTGTTGGAACTTTATTTTCCGTTTTAGGTTTTGCCGTTCTCTTCGGAGCGGCTTTTTTAGCAGGGGTTTTAATTTCTTTCTCCACCGCTTTTTCCTCAGTGGTTACACTGTTTTCTGTGGTGTTGAAATAATCTTTGGTGACTTTAGGGTTTGAAGCTTGAAAATCAAGAACAGCAAAAATTTTATCATTTTCAGTGCTGTTTCTTGCAACTTTAACGCCTAAATCTTTTAAGATTTTAGTCAATTCCGTTACGGATTTTGACCTTAACGTTTCAATGTTAAACATATGTATGTAAAAATGTAATTAATTGTGAGTAAGAAAAGTAAGTCCGGTGACTTTTGTTTTCAAGTACATTGTATAATGCAAATCTACACTTATTTTTGAATTGTGCAAAATTTATGCTACTTTTGCCCAGAATTTAATATTCCATGTTACAAAGAATACAAACTATATGGACTTTTCTGGCAGTTTTAGCTGCGGTTTTTCTTTTCATCACCGGACAAGATGTTGCTGTTTTTGGTAATATTCCTGTTGTAGATGGTGCAAGTATTGCACTGGTTTTGATTGGATTGCTTAGTGTATTTAGTTTTAAAAACAGAAAAAGACAAATCTTGCTGAACACAATCAGCATTATTATAAACGCTTTGTTGATTGGTGTATTGGCTTATTGGCTACTCAACTTACCCGGAGGAATTCAATTTCCTGAGAAGGGTATTGAGCCTACTTTCCCTTTGATTGCGATTATTTGTTTGTTTATTTCAAACATTTATATCCGTAAAGATGAGAGGCTCGTAAAATCTGTAGACAGACTTCGATAACCTTACAACGATTTTTTGAGTAAGAACAGCTTCTTTTGGAGCTGTTTTTTATTTTTAATCTCTATTTAAATGGTTACCTTTAGGTTCTCATGAAAAGGCTTTTTAATATTTTTTTTAAAAGCCTGCAACATTTTCTATAATTCAACGACATATAAACTTATAATAAGGATTCCAATGAAAAAAATAGCTTACCTTACTTTCTCGCTTTTCTCTGTAATTACATTTGCTCAGGAAGTACAAACCAGTACAGTTACTACTGTTCTTTCAACCTTAGCATCTGATGAAATGAAAGGCCGTGAAATAGGAACACCGGAAAATGATAATGCAGCCAACTATATTGCCAAGCTTTTTAAAGAAAACAATTTAGAGTACTGTACAGGAAATTCTTATCTCGTTCCTTTCCAGTATAAGGGAAAAACAGTGTATAATGTCTGCGGAATCAAAAAAGGGAAAACAGATAAATACCTAGGTTTTTCCGGACATTTTGATCACATCGGGACAAGTAAAAAAAGTGGTGATAACATTTACAACGGAGCTGATGATGATGCCAGCGGAATTACTACCCTAGTAGGAATTGCTGATTATTTCAAAAACAAGACTCCTGAATTTTCAATGGCATTTATTGCATTTAATGGAGAAGAAAAAGGAATGTTGGGTTCCAGAGCTATTTCAAAGGATACCAACTTAGACCCTATCTACAATAATTTATCTGCTCTCTTCAATTTTGAGATGGTTGCTACAGAATCTCAGTTTGGGAAAAATGCTTTATTTATGACAGGTGATGAATTTTCTGACCTGGATGAATTATTTAATCAAAATGCAGCAGGTGGTTTAAAAATATATCCTGACCCCTATGCTTCACAACAATTATTCTACAGATCAGACAATGTAAGTTTTGTAAAAAAGAAAATAATTGCGCATTCATTTTCCACAGTTGATATGACCAAAGCTACTCATTATCACAACGAAAGCGATGATGTATCCATCGTAGATTTTAATAATCTTACTCAAATCATCAATAATCTAGGGAAGACTTTAGAAAAATTAAGTCCAAAGAATTTTACTCCAAAATATAACGATAAGGTAAAATTCAATTAAAAACGTCTACTCTTTTAAAATTACGTAATTTTGCGTTTCCAATTTTTTCATTAATGAACGAATATAAAAAAATACTAAAATTCGCAAAACCACACCAGAAATACATTTATGGAAGTTTATTCTTCAACCTTATGTATTCTGTGTTTCAGATAGCTTCTTTAGGAACTATTTTACCGGTTTTGGGAATGCTTTTTGGTACTATAAAACCCGAGAAATATGAATCAGCACCTGTTTATTCAGGAGATATTCTTGATTTCTTTTCTTACATAAAAGACTATTCTAATTACTTTGTACAAAGTATGGTTACAGAGTATGGTTCACTGAAAGTACTTGCATGGCTGTGTATAATCACTGCTTTCATGTTTCTTTTGAGAAATGCCTTCCGTTATTTCGGATCTTTTCTCTTGATTAATTACCGGGTAGGTGTTACCAAGGATCTGCGAGGAGCCATGTACCGTAAAATACTTTCCTTACCTGTTTCATTTTTTACTGAAAGCAGAAAAGGGGATCTGATGTCCCGTATGTCAAATGACGTTGGCGAAGTGGAAGGGAATATTTTAGGCAGTTTGATAGATTTGATCAACGCACCATTTATGTTGATCAGTACATTAATAACATTATTCTTTTTAAGCCCTGAAATGACTCTTTTTTCATTACTGGTTCTGCCTGTAATGGGAACGATGATCGCTTTGGTTGGAAAAAGCCTTAAAAAAGATTCTCATGAGGCTCAGCACGAGATGGGAAATATATTTTCTATAGTAGATGAAACCTTAAAATCCTCAAAGGTTATCAAGATCTTTAATGCTGAGAAAATAATGGACACCAGATTCATGAAATCTATGAATAAATGGATTTCCAGCTCCATAAGTTTGGGCAGAAAAAAAGAACTTGCTTCGCCAATGAGCGAATTTTTGGGATCTATCACATTTTTGATCATTGCATGGTATGGAGGAAAGCAAATTATTGTGGAGCAAAGCATTTCACCGGCAGACTTTCTGGTTTTCTTAGGAATGTTCTTCCAGATATTACCTCCCGCAAAAAGTTTATCAACCTCTATTTCTAATGTTCAGAAAGGAGAAGCTTCTTTAAAAAGAGTATTGGAAATTTTAGATGCAGATGTAAAAATTGAAGAAGTAGCTGCTCCGGTTTCAATATCTACCCTTCAGAATAATATCCATTTCAAAGATATTGGATTCTATTATGATAAAGATAATCTAATTCTTAAAAATTTCAATTTAACAATTCCTAAAGGAAAGACAGTTGCTTTGGTTGGACAAAGTGGAAGTGGAAAAACAACAATTGCTAACCTTTTAGCAAGATTTTATGATGTTTCAGAAGGTGAAATTCTCATTGACAACACTGATATTAAACACCTAAAATTGCAAGAATATAGAAAGCTTTTAGGAATGGTAACTCAGGAGTCTGTATTATTTAATGATTCTGTTTACAATAATATTCTGATGGGTAAACCTGAAGCGACCAAAGAAGAGGTGATTGCAGCAGCTAAAGTTGCCAATGCAGATAATTTCATCACACAACTTCCAAATGGTTATGATACCAATATCGGAGATGACGGTGGTAAATTATCAGGAGGTCAGAAACAAAGGGTTTCCATCGCAAGAGCAGTCCTTAAAAACCCACCAATTATGATCTTGGATGAAGCAACTTCAGCTTTGGATACGGAGTCTGAAAAATTTGTACAGGATGCTTTGGAAAAAATGATGGAAAACAGAACATCATTAGTTATTGCCCACAGGCTTTCAACAATACAAAAGGCTGACTGGATTGTGGTAATGGAAAAAGGAGACATTGTAGAGCAAGGTAGTCACCATGATCTTATTGCGAAGAGAGGTGTTTACCACAAATTAGTTGAGCTTCAAAATTTTGATTAAATCTTTTTAAATTTCAATTTAAAATGAATCCTATACAAGAGTATTTCTACAGAATCGAAGAACCTGCCAGAAGTACTCTTTTGTTTTTAAGAAAAAAGATCCTGGAATCTGATCAGGAGAACATTACTGAAACTCTCAGCTTTGGTCTCCCATTTTTTAAATACAAAAAGAAAATGCTATGCTACCTGTATTATAGCAAAAAGCATAAAAAACATTACATTAGTTTTTATCACGGCGACCGACTGGATGCTCCTGAATTAATGCAGGAAGGCAGAAAGAAGTTTAAAATCCTTTTAATTGATATGGAGGAGGATTTACCTGTCCCATTTATTTTAGAGCTTATAAATGAGGTGAAAAAGCTTATTAGGGCTTAGGAATTAGGATATAGGGAAAAGGGCCAAACCTTTAAGCTCGAATTTCCGTGCTCGTCTTTATTAACAGAAATAGGATTGGTTGTTTTTGTACTATTCGTGAGAAAATATTCGTGTCATTTGTGTTTAAATAAAAAAGACTGCTTCCTTTGAAACAGTCCTTAATATATTTTTGAATTAATTTATTCTTTCATTTTTGCTATAACATCCAATCCTCCTTTTGTTATATCTCCAATTTTACAGATAATCTCAGTATCTAAAGGTAGGAATACATCCATTCTTGAACCGAATTTTATGAAACCAAATTCATGACCTGCTTTTGCCTGATCTCCTTCATTACAATAGAAAACAATTCTTCTGGCAACATAACCCGCAATCTGTCTGAAAACAACTTTATGGTTTGTTAAACTTTCAATGGCTACTGTTGTTCTTTCATTCTCGGTAGAAGATTTTTCGTGCCATGCAACTAGATATTTCCCCGGGTGGTATTTTTTATAGATCACTTCTCCTGAAACAGGGTATCTACAAATATGCACATTCAAAGGAGACATGAAAATAGAAACCTGAATTGCTTTTCCTTTTATGAATTCTGTTTCCTCAACTTCTTTTATCATTACTACCTTTCCATCTACAGGTGCAATGACATTCTCTTTATGATCAAGAATATCCCGGTTAGGAACTCTGAAAAACCAAAATACCAAACTGTAAACAACCAATAAAGGTAAAATGATCAACAGCGACCACATTTTAAGAAAATAAATTGCTAAGGCTCCAATTATAATGAAAAGTATTGTGGCTACAGTAATCGTTCCTTTTGATTCTTTATGTAATTTCATGAGTTAAATAAATTTTTCTAAAATAAAGTACAAATATACGACAGGAACGCAGATTAAAAAACTATCCAGTCTATCTAATACACCACCATGCCCTGGAATGATGTTTCCACTATCCTTAACTCCAAAGTTTCTTTTGAGCTGGCTTTCTACCAAATCCCCTAAAGGAGCGAAAGAAGCAACTAAGAAACCTACAACCATCCAGTTTCCACGAAGGTCATGTTGATATTTTTCTATAAAATAAGATAAGACCAAAGTTAAAATAACACCTCCAGCATATCCTTCCCATGTTTTCTTTGGAGATATTTTGGGTGCCATTTTATGTTTTCCAAAAAACTTTCCTGTTAGGTAAGCAAAGGTATCACTGCTCCAGATCAGAATAAACAAAAACAATACTTCTAAAGAAAATGAACTATCATAACTGGAATACTTTGGAAGTCCCAATGCAAAACTAAACGGTAGAGCAACGTATATGACCGTAAAAATCAGTTTTCCGCTGTCGTAGTACAATTCGGTGGGATATTTAAATAAAGTAACTACAGCAATCGCTATTAAAGACAATGCAAGTATTTCACTTAATCGAAAATCAAAAAAGAAATCGTGATAAAAAAATCTTTTCGAGAACATGTAAAAGATAATGGCAACTACAGGAAGAACAATCCACTTTTCATAGCCCTTTCCAAACTTCATGATTTTTACACATTCCCATGCGCCTACTATCATTAAAAATGTGATCAATCCGTAATACAAATATTCCTGTTTAACTAGTCCAGGAGATATACCATTGATAAGCTGAGCGCCTAATGGGGTTACACAAAGAATAATAATTGCAATGTAAACAATCCCTGAGATGGTTCTTTGAATGAGATTTTTGTCCAAAATGTATAATTTAGAAATTGATGCTTAATCTTCAAGCAACAATAAAAACAGTTTTGTATTAGAATTAGAAGATGTATCTAATTTAGATTGACTTCCACTAATTGATGTGAGATTTTTAATATTCCCATTCCGCTTTATTTTTCCCATTGCATCATTAAGATTATTTACAATCTGAGAAACATTAGCCATGATAACAATTTTATTCGGTAATCTTGATGAGTGGTAATGAAGAATATTATTATGTGACAACATAATTCTTCCATCATAAGCAATAAGATACTCACAGGTAATGAATGCGGCATCATTAGAATGCTCTAGCTCTGAGGTACAGGGAGTCTTTACAACATTCAAAAAATTCTGAAGTTCTTTGTCCCAACAGAACATATTGTGAATACCTTCTATTTTAATAATTTGATTTAAAGTTTGTAGAGCTTCCGCTTCATCTGCACAATAATTAAAAAATCCCCCCGAATGCGTAAATAATTGCGCAAACTTATAGTCGAGATCCGCATTTTTCAACGAATCTCCCAGCTTTTCCAAACTTTGGCTATCATCCTCCTCAGGTTGGTTGGTTAGTTTGCTTACAATTTTTTTAAATAAACTCAACTTATGTTTTTTTAGTCAACTTTATACAAAAATAGAAAATAAATTATAATAGATTCTAAAAATGTAGCTTTAAATATGAAAAAACCTGGCAATTTTGAAATTACCAGGTTTCATTTCTTTTATTTTTTAAGAATTTTAAAGTTGAGTCGGGCTTTCTGGAGCCTGAATTTCACTTTCTTCTTCTTTATCCTTTATCAAAGGAATCGTATTCGTTACAGGTCTCTCTGTTAATTCAGGATCCCATGCTCTTTTACCGAATATTTCCTCTAAATCCTCGCGGAAGATCACTTCTTTTTCCAGAAGTTTACCTGCCAGAGCATCCAGCTTATCTTTATTTCCTGTAAGGATCTGTACTGCTCTTACATACTGATTTTCAATAATCGATTTTATTTCAACATCAATCTTATTAGCAGTCTCTTCAGAATACGGTTTTCCAAAGTTATATTCAGATTGCCCTGAACTGTCATAGTAAGAAATGTTACCAATATTCGGACTCAATCCGTAAATCGTTACCATCGCCTGAGCTCTCTTGGTTACTGTTTCAAGATCAGATAATGCACCAGTAGAAATATTATTAAATATCACCTCCTCTGCTGCTCTACCTCCCAGTGTAGCACACATTTCGTCTAACATCTGCTCAGTAGTTGTAAGCTGTCTTTCTTCGGGAAGATACCAAGCTGCTCCTAAAGAACGTCCTCTTGGAACAATCGTTACTTTCAATAGTGGAGACGCGTGCTCTACCAACCATGAAATTGTTGCGTGACCAGCTTCATGATAAGCTACTCTTTTCTTTTCAGAAGGCTTGATCGCCATATTTTTCTTTTCAAGACCACCGATGATTCTGTCTACAGCATCTAGGAAATCTTGTTTCGTAACTGATGTATGACTATTTCTCGCTGCAATAAGTGCCGCTTCGTTACAAACATTCGCAATATCAGCTCCACTGAATCCTGGTGTTTGTTTCGCTAAGAAATCTCTATCTACATTTTCATCTAATTTGATCTTCTTCAAGTGAACATCAAAAATATCTCTTCTTTCATGTAATTCCGGAAGGTCTACATAGATTGAACGGTCAAAACGTCCTGCTCTCATCAATGCTTTATCCAAAATATCAGCTCTGTTCGTTGCAGCCATTACAATTACGTTAACGTCAGTTCCAAAACCATCCATTTCAGTAAGAAGCTGATTCAGGGTATTTTCTCTTTCGTCATTCCCTCCTGAGAAGTTATTCTTTCCTCTGGCGCGTCCAATCGCATCAATCTCATCTATGAAGATAATTGCCGGTGATTTAGCTTTTGCCTGAGCAAAAAGATCTCTCACTCTTGAAGCTCCAACTCCAACAAACATTTCAACAAAGTCTGATCCTGAAAGAGAAAAGAAAGGAACTTTTGCTTCTCCCGCTACAGCTTTAGCCAATAAAGTTTTACCTGTTCCCGGAGGCCCTACTAATAAAACCCCTTTAGGGATCTTACCACCTAATCTCGTATATTTTTCAGAGTTCTTTAAGAAATCTACAACTTCCTGTACTTCTTCTTTTGCTCCTTCTAATCCAGCAACATCTTTAAATGTCACCTGAATTCTTTCTTTTTCGTCAAAAAGTTTCGCTTTAGATTTACCAATAGAGAAGATTTGTCCTCCAGGGCCTCCACCTCCACCCATCTTTCTGAAAAGAAGGAAATAGAATAATCCTAAAATAGCAATCCAGATCAATGCTGAGAATAAAATATCCATAAAAGGATTTTTACCCGCACCATAATCTTTGGTTGTCTTAATAGCTGCATTATCAGCTTTTATCTGATCAAATTTTTGAAGGAAAAGCTGAAGATCTCCATATTTCACAGTGTAATCTGCTTTAGGAGCCATTTCGAATGCTGACAAAGGATTATTTTCTTTGGTGGTTTTACTCACCATTGCTGTTTTAGCAGCCTGTGTCAAAAATACATCAGCCTTTTCAGTGTCTTTATATATAATAATATTCTGAACTTTTCCTGTTTGCATTTCTCTGAAGAAACCATCTTCATCGATAGCTTTTGCACTGTTGTCTCCTAAAAAATTGGATCCAAAAAATAACAAAAGAGCTATGATTGCAATTGGAAAAAACCAGTTAAATCCTTTATTGTTCATTTATACTTTTTAAAATTAAATTTCATTTTCAATTTTGGTGATTTTGGCATCACCCCACAATTCCTCAATATCATAGTACTCACGTACCTGCTTTTGGAATATGTGAACGACTACTGTAACATAATCTACCAAAACCCACATTGCGTTGTCTGTACCCTCAACATGCCAAGGTCTATCCTGAAGTTCGTTTCTTACTTTCTTCTCTACACTTCCTGCTAATGCAGAAACTTGTGTGTTTGAGTTTCCACTACATATTACAAACGTTTCTGCCACTGAATTCTCAATGTTGGAAAGATCAAAGATCATAATGTCTTCTCCTTTTACATCCTGGATAGCTTCAACGATTTTATCTATTAATTCTTGCTTTTCTACTGTCTTATTCATTAAAAAAATACTATAATCTGCAAATTTATTGTTTTTTCTTTACTTTAACCTTACTTTTACCCTTTTAAAGTCTTAAAGTTTTCTTAATGGCTCAACTATTCTACCTAAAAGAGTGCTCTTCTACTAATGACGAAATTTCAAAGTTTTTACTTTACGAAAATTCAGATTTTATTGCCCTGCATACATTTAACCAAACTAAAGGTCGTGGACAATATGGAAATACGTGGACTTCCACTGCTGAAAAGAATTTAGCTTACACATTGGCTGTAAGTACCGATCATTTCACGCTCTCCGATTTTATGTTCAATTATTATACCGCAATTATTATCAGGGATTTCCTTGCCAATATGACTGCTTGTGATGTAAAGATAAAATGGCCTAATGATATTATTCTTAAAAGTAAGAAAATAGTGGGAATATTGATTGAAAAGAAAAAAATTAATCAAAAGAATTATTTCATTATAGGAGCAGGTATCAACATTCTTCAAGAGAAATTTGATGAAATTTCTAATGCTGGATCAATTTTAAGCCTAATCAATAAAAGATTCGACCTGAATGATGTTACCATGCAGCTGAACGATTTCCTGATTGACAGGCTAAAGAATGTTCCTTCTGAAGATGAAGTTTTAAAACAATTCAATCAACATTTATTCAGAAAGGATGAGATCTCTGTTTTTGAAATTGACAAAAAGAGACAAAATGGCATTATAAAATTTACCGATGAAAAGGGAGCCATCTGGATTGAATTAGAAGATGGCCTGCGTTCTTTTTATCACAAAGAGGTCAAACTGCTCTATTGATTAGCTCTTCGTATATACAAATACAATGCGATTGGAAAAAAGATAATATTCGGGAACCACATCGCTAAGGCTGGAGACATGCTTTTATTTTCTGAAACCACTTTTAAGGCTTCAAATGAAAATACAAAGATAAAAGCCAACGAAATCCCTATTGCCAGGTTAATTCCCAACCCTCCCCTTTTCTTTTGAGAAGAAAGCGAGAGTGCTAAAAATGTAAGAATGACAATGGAAATAGGCATTGAAGTTCTTTGATAAAGCTCATTCAAATGGGTATTCAGGTTACTGTTGCCCTTTTCTTTTTCCCTCTGAATAAATTTCAAAAGTTCGGGAGTGGTTTTATTTTGTCCTAAAAGCTCATTAGGAAAGAGTTCTTCAGGAGCATGGCCATAGCTTTTCCTCAGTTCAGAACCGTTACTCAGCTTCTCAGAATCATCTTTATTAATATTTTTTTCAGCGTAATTATTCAGTACAAACTGCTTTTTGTCCTTATCCCAATATACATCAGAAGCTTTTAGCTCATAAAGCATTTTCCTGTTTTTATCAAATCTTTGAAAAATAAATCCAGATCCTCTTCTTTCTCTTTTATTCCATGAATTGATAAAAATATATTCTGTTCTGCTGAGCTGCGCAGTAACTGGTGCGGTTCCTAAAACTTTTTCTTTATTCGCTGCATTATAGGTATATGCTTCCAGTTCATTTTTTTTAATATTAGCCCAAGGCAAAACAAAATGATTGACAGCAAGTGAGAGAAATGCAATAAATAAAGAGGTAAGCAAATAAGGTTTTGCAAAACGGTGAAAACTAGCTCCACTACTGATAATAGCTACAATCTCGGTATTATTTGCCATTCTGGAGGTAAAATAAATTACTGAAATAAATACCAGAATAGATAAGAAGGTCATGACCAGATTGATGATCCAGAAGGGGTAAAAATGAACAAGAAAATAAGTAAGATTAAGTTTCGCATCAATAGCAGTAGCATTTTCTATTCTTGGAATCTTCTGCTGAACATCGATCACGAGTACAACTATAGACAATAATATGAGCATGAAACCGAAGGTTCCAAGATATTTTTTAATGATATACCTATCTATAATTGTAAACATAATTTCTTATTATAATCTTTGTCTAAGAATAGGATCAACGGATTTTTTCCACTCGTAAAAATCACCTGCAATAATATGTTCTCTCGCAACTTTTACCAAATCTAAATAAAAAGCTAAATTATGAATGGATGCAATTTGTTTTCCCAAATATTCTTTTGAAACAAACAAATGGCGAACATATGCTTTTGAATATTCTCTATCTACAAAACTTGTCCCAAATTCATCCAAAGGCGAAAAATCTTTCTTCCATTTTTCATTCTTTAGATTCATTACTCCTTGCCATGTGAAAAGCATTGCATTTCTTGCATTTCTTGTAGGCATTACACAATCCATCATATCGATTCCCAATCCAATGGATTCTAAAATATTCCAAGGGGTACCAACTCCCATCAAATATCTAGGCTTGTCTTTAGGTAGAATATCTGTGACTTCATCTGTAATTCTGTACATTTCTTCTTCCGGTTCTCCCACAGAAAGTCCACCAATTGCATTTCCTTCAGCTCCTGCTTCTGAAATAACTTCAGCAGAAATTTTTCTTAGATCAGAATATGTAGATCCCTGAACGATAGGGAAAAATCTTTGTTTATGTCCATATAATTCAGGATTCTTCTCATTCCAGTCGATGCATCTTTTCAACCATCGGTGCGTCATTTCCATGGAAGCTTTTACCTGGTTGTATTCGCTAGGATAGGCAACACATTCGTCAAAAGCCATGAAAATATCGGCTCCGATTTGTCTTTGGATCTCCATTGATTTTTCGGGCGTAAAAAGATGATAACTTCCGTCAATATGAGATTTGAATTTCACCCCTTCTTCAGACATTTTTCTGCTTCCTGAAAGTGAAAACACCTGAAAACCTCCTGAATCTGTAAGAATGGGAAGATCCCAGTTCATGAATTTATGTAATCCACCCGCTTCCTGCATAACATCCATACCAGGACGAAGATAGAGGTGGTAGGTATTCCCTAATATAATCTGGGCTTTAATGTCTTCTTTTAATTCTCTTTGGTGAACTGTTTTCACACTGGCAACAGTTCCGACAGGCATAAAAATAGGAGTCTGTACCTTACCGTGATCAGTAATAAGTTCTCCGGCTCTAGCCTTTCCCTCAGAGGTTTTTTCTATATTAAAAAATTTCATTCGTATATTTTATTATTCATTGCCATCTGTAATTTATTTTCATCAGATGGATACTTTCTACATTATTTTGATAAAACAGGGAGGACCTGGTTTTTCTTTATTTTATCTTTTACATATTGATCTGCTTTCGGATCTTTTTTCAATAATATTTTTTGTGCCTCATCAGCAATACCATTCATCTTTTGTTCCACAACATAGTATTTAAAACTCTCTACAAAATCATCCGGTTTTACGTTGTGGGTTTTAAGGACAAATCTGGTTCCGCTTTCTAAATTAGTACTCGGAAACATAAATGTCGCCTGATCATTGATCGCCAAGTCTGTTAGAATCTCTGACATCTTATCAGTAGACACAAGATTTTTAGGCTTATCAATGTATTTCTTACAGGAAAACACAAACATCAAAACAAAAAGAAAAATCAATTTTTTCATCAGTTTATTTTTATATTTTTAATGACCTCGTCGAGCTTCGTATAGAAATATTTCTCTGTATAAGAAAACTTGGTCATACTCCGTTTCATAGTTTGTTAATTAATGATTTCCATTTTAAATTTAAAACACCAAAAACAGCTTCATGTATAATTCCACCATTCATTTTACTTTCTCCTAAAATACGGTTGGTAAAAATAATAGGTACCTCTACAATTTTGAAGCCCTTTTTAAAAGTCCTGAATTTCATTTCAATTTGGAACCCATATCCTTTTAATCTTACATTGTCTAAATCTATATTCTCCAGAACCTTTCTTGAAAAGCATACAAATCCGGCAGTAGTGTCATGAATAGGTAATCCTAAAATGAACCTCACATATTTTGATGCAAAATAAGACAATAATACTCTACCCATTGGCCAGTTAACCACATTTACCCCTTTTGAATAACGCGAACCAATTGCCATATCAGCTTTCAGGCACGCTTCGTATAATTTAGGAAGATCTTCTGGATTATGGGAAAAGTCAGCATCCATCTCAAAAATGTAATCGAAATTATTTTGAAGAGCCCATTTAAATCCATGAATATAGGCCTTTCCTAAACCATCTTTAACATGTCTTACCGATAGGTGTAGGGTATGGGAAAATCTTCTTTGTAAATCTTTTACAATTTCTGCGGTTCCATCCGGAGAAGAGTCGTCTACCACAAGAATATGAAAGTCATCTTCCAATGCAAAAACTGCGGAAATAATATTTTCAATATTTTCCTTTTCGTTATAAGTTGGAATAATGACAAGTTTTTTCATTTCAGTTTGCAAAGATAGTTTATTTAACCTTTTTATTTTATACAAAATATTCTATAATTTTGCAAAAAACAATAGGTTGCTGTTATCACAAAATTTCGTAAACCATGTGAGGATTCCTGAGAACAATGATTGGGTAATCTTTATATTGCTGGGCTGTATATTTTTATATCTTTTTATGTTTAATATCGTAGAAAGAGGAGCCAATCTAAAAGACTTCTTGCTTCAAAAGTATTTTGATGCCAGCAATAACTTAGCGAGCTGGATTGTAACCTCCTGCGTGATCACCCTTACTTTTGCCGTATTATTGTCTCAATACATACCCATTGTTCCAAAATATATTGCCGATTTACAAATTTTAGGTTACCAAATGAATAAATTTGGATATTGTTTGTTTGCAATCAGTATTTTTTATCTGGTAAAATCAACTTTAGGTTTTTTATTTTATCAAAGTATAGGTGATACAAAAAAGTGGTTAATTTTTTACTTCACCTCCACCAAATTTTATTTCATCCTGTCTTTTTTACTAATAATTCTGTGTGTAGCCCACTATTATTTCCCAATCGACAGAAATAAAATGTTTTTTTATTATTTAGCATTCTTTTCTTTTGTATTTATTTTTAAGGTTTTTTTCTATTTATTTCACAAGAACAAGATCTTACCTGAAAAATGGTATTATAAATTTTTGTATATTTGCACCCTCCAAATTGCACCATTGTTGTTGCTTTGGAAATTGTTATTTTTTTAATAAAAGTCAATGATGAGAATAAAGTCTATATTGGTTTCTCAACCAGCGCCGAGTGAATCTTCTCCATATCTGGATATTGCGAAGAAGGAAAAAATAAAGATCGATTTCCGTCCGTTCATCCACGTAGAGGGAGTTGATAACAAAGAACTTAGAACACAAAAAATAGATCTAACGCAATATACAGGCATTATTTTTACCAGTAAAAATGCGATAGATCATTACTTCAGGCTCGCTGAAGAACTGCGTTTTGCGGTTCCGGATACGATGAGATATATCTGCCAGTCTGAAGCAATTGCTAACTATCTTCAAAAACACATCGTTTACAGAAAGAGAAAAATTAGTTTTGGGGAGAAAAACTTCTCAGACCTATTGCCTCTTTTCAAAAAATTCCCAACTGAGAAATATTTACTTCCGTCTTCAGATGTTTTAAGTCCTGATACGATTAAGACATTAGACGCCGCAAATATTGACTGGACAAGAGCAATTATGTACAGAACGGTATGCAGTGATCTTAGCGATATTAAAATCAAAGATTACGACATGCTGATCTTCTTCAGTCCACAAGGAATTAAATCTCTTCAGATGAACTTCGAAGATTTTAAACAAGACGAAACGAAAATTGCAGTATTTGGAAACACAACTTTAAATGCAGCAGAAGAAGCTGGGTTAAGAGTAGATGTAATGGCACCTACCAAGGAAACACCATCTATGACAATGGCACTTGAAAAATATATTAAAAGCCTTCATAAATAGTTTTTAATATCCTATATAAAACGGCCGTCTTTTCGATTAAAGAAAAGATGGCTTTTTTTTAATTAAATTTGAACAAAAATTAATATTGCATGGAACATTTCCTAATAGTATTTCCTATAGTAGAAAATATAAAAGATGTCCCATCCTATCAATAAAAAAATTAAAATATCCGGATGAAAGCTCCCCAGCCAAAAAAAATAGAAAAATTACTTGAAAAACACGGAGATAAAAGAATTGACAATTATTTCTGGCTTAATGAAAGGGAAAACCCTGAAGTCACAAAATATATAGAAGAGGAGAATACCTATTCAGACTTCATGATGAAAGAAACGGAGGCCTTTCAGGAAGAGCTTTATGAGGAAATGAAATCCCGCTATAAAAAGGATGATGAGTCCCTCCCCTATTTCTTTAATGAATACTGGTATATGGTTCGTTATGAAGAAGGGAAAGAGTATCCAATTTTCTGCAGAAAATATAAAAGTTTAGAAAACCCTGAAGAAATAGTTCTTGACGTCAATATCCTTGCGGAAGGAGAAAGCTTTTTTGAGGTTGGGAGCGTAGCGGTAAGCCCAGGTAATACATTAGCTTCCTTTTCTTCTGATAATGTTGGACGTAGAATTTACTCCATCAATTTCAAGAATTTGGAAACGGGAGAAATTCTTTCAGACAAAATAGAAAACACAACGGGTAAAGCAGTTTGGGCTAATGATAATGAACACGTTTTTTATATCAGAAAGGATGAAAGTTTACGCGCATTCCAGGTATACAGACACAAATTAGGAACTCCCTCCTCAGAAGATATTTTAATTTTCCATGAAGAGGATGACACCTTTGATGTAAATGTTTTTAAAACAAAATCTTTACAATATATTTTCATTGCGAGCTCAAGTACTATTTCTGATGAGCACCGATTCATTCCTTCTGATAATGTTTTTGCAGATTGGAAAATTATCCAGCCAAGAATAGAAGATCTTGAATATTCTGTTGAACATTACGAAGATGAATTTTATATCATCACTAATGCTGATGATGCCTTCAATTTCAAAATTGTAAAAGCTAAAATAGACAATTGCGGAATGGAAAATTGGATAGATGTAATCCCACACCGCGCAGAAGTTTTATTGGAAGGTTTCGAAATTTTTAAAGATTATCTTGTTCTTGAGGAAAGAGAACAGGGATTGTTACAGATAAAAATTATCGATGAAAAAACTCAGGAAGCGTATTATCTTCCTTTTTCAGATCCTACTTACACGGCTTATATCGGAATTAATTTAGAATTCGACACAGAGGTTTTACGGTATGGATATACTTCCTTAACACAACCAAGTTCGACTTACGAGTATAATATGAAAGACAAAACCACTGTACTTCTGAAACAGCAGGAGGTTTTAGGTGGAAAATTCTTTCCTCAAAATTATATTTCCGAAAGAATCTGGGCAGACTCCAGAGATGGAGAAACGAAAATCCCGATTTCATTAGTATACCACAAAGACACTAAAAAATCTGAAAATACACCTTTACTTCTATATGGATATGGAAGCTATGGACATACGGTCGATGCAAGTTTTTCAAATGTAAGGCTGTCTATTTTAGATAGAGGCTTTATTTATGCGATTGCTCATATCCGTGGTGGGGAATATTTAGGGAGAGAGTGGTATGAAGATGGCAAAATGCTATTTAAAAAGAATACTTTCTTTGACTTTATAGATGCAGGGAAATACCTGATCAAAGAGAACTACACTTCATCAAAGCATCTCTATGCAATGGGAGGAAGCGCAGGCGGATTATTAGTGGGAGCTGTTGTTAATTACGAGCCAACCTTATTTAATGGTATTGTTGCCCAGGTTCCTTTTGTGGATGTAGTAACTACCATGTTAGATGAAACAATTCCTTTAACTACCGGAGAATACGATGAATGGGGAAATCCCAATGATGAGGAATATTATCATTATATGAAAGAATACTCTCCGTATGACAATGTAGAAGCAAAAGATTATCCACATATGTTGATTACAACAGGCTTTCATGATTCCCAGGTTCAATATTGGGAACCTGCAAAATGGGTAGCCAAGCTACGGGAGCTGAAAACAGATGATAATCTCTTACTTTTCAAAACCGACATGAGCTCCGGACATGGCGGAGCAAGTGGAAGATTTGAATCTCTTAAAGAGGATGCACTAGAATATGCATTTTTATTAAAATTAGAAAACAAGAAAAATGATTAACGAAGCGGAATATTGGAAAAAGATAGAACAGTTTTTTGTAGATAATTTCGAGACTGAAGCAAGTCCACCTATTGAAACAATATTATTTTTAATTGGGCTTCAAGAGTTGGGTAGTGGTCAGCAAAAATATTCAAAAGACGATAAATTAAACATCCTTCATATTGCTGTTTGCAGATTATTAGAACCTTTTGGTTATTATAAATTTACACACTATGAAGATGGGTGGCCTCAGTTTGAAAAGCTGGAAGATCTTCCGGAACTAAGAACTAATGAGCAGACATTGCTTATGAAAAAAGCAATTATTCAGTACTTCCAGGATGAAGAACTGCTATAATCTGAAAATGATCATGTGACAAAAGAAACATCTTTCCACTTGTCACATGATCTTACTTTAACTGAAATTAATTCTTAATGATTTTTTAATGGTTAAAGTTTCATAAATTTTTATTTCTAAAAATTTCCTCCAGTTGATCTAATCCCGTTTTAAATCCTTCTTCAAATCCCATTTCAAGGTGTTTCTTCAGCGAATCCTGTGATGCAAAATGAATATTGATTGTTACTTTTGTTCCCTCTTCAATTCCAGTAAATCCGAACAGCCACTGAGCCTGTGGAAAGTCATTATTGATATTTCCTTCTTTATCGCAAAAAGCATCTACTCCATCGAAACTTCTATGTTCCATGATCTCTCCATATTTAAACTGCCCATACATTTTTTCCCCATCTGGCCCCACCATTGCATAGTGCCATATGCCATTTTCTTTAAAATCGAGCTTTACCGTTTCACTTTTCCAGGGTTTTGGAGCCCACCATTGATCCAATAATTCAGATTTGGTAAAATAATCCCACACTTTCGAAACATCAGCGCTGAATACTTTCATAACATACACACTGTTCGAGTCAAAATCTTTGTTAAAAATGATACTTGATTCCATACGTAATTATTTTTAACAAACTTACTTCTTTATTTGCGGGCGAGGCTTTTCATAGGACAAGTAATTTCTGATTTATAAAAAAATGTTAAAAAACATCGTTTTAAGAAAAAAAATACAATTTTTTGGCTCGTTTTTTGTTTATCAAGTCTTAAAACAATTAATTTTAACATTCATCATTCCGAACAACTTAAAATACGCTAATGAATAACAAATTCATCCCAATAATTTCAGTGTTTATGACAATCTCACTGATTGTCTTTGTTACACTCCAATTTTATTGGTTGAAAGGATATTATGGAGCTTTAGAACAGGATTTCTCCAATAAAGTATATTCCGCATTGGAAAGCACAGCTAAAAATATCTCCGAAATTGAAGTCGAAAAATATCTGAATGATGATTTTAAAAATTTCAGGAAAAACGTAATTGCCAACAACAATCAACCGTCTTCAACTACGATCCAACAGGTAGAAGACTCTGGCACACAGAGACAGATTATTTACTCCAAAAATATCATTGAAAAAACACAACTTCCTATTTCTAAAAAGGGAGATTCTTTAAATCTTACCACTTTATATACTGACGAAGCTGCATATAAATTAAAAAGAGACACGACTAATCGCCAACTTCTTACAGCGGATATCAACCAAGACATTGAAAGTGGGGATTATTCGATGAAGGAGTTTGCTAAAGTATACGGGAATAATCTTCCTATTACAAAAAGAGTGGATGATAAAATTTTGGATTCAGTTCTTACAAAAGAATTGAGAATGAAGGGAATTACGGCTAAGTTTGGTTTTGGGGTTACAGATAAAAATAACTCGCTTACCACTGTTTTCAATAAAGTTTATAAAGAGAAAAAGGATAATAACACATATAGCTATCCACTTTTTACAGATAAGAAAGAACGAACCTTATACAGCCTGTCTTTGGTTTTCCCTAAAAAAGAATATTCTTTGGCTATGAATAACTGGCCAATGCTATTAGGAACTTTCCTTTCACTATTAACCATATTGGGAATTTACATCATATCTATTAATTATATGATGAGACAGAAGAAGCTGGCAGAAATAAAAACTGACTTTATCAACAATATGTCTCACGAGTTTAAAACTCCTCTGGCAACTATTTCCGTGGCTACAGATTCTTTAGCAAATGATAAAATTGCAACCAACCCGGAAAAAGTAAGATATTATTCTACTCTTATCAAGCAGGAAAACCTGAGAATGAAAAAGCAGGTTGAGAATGTTCTTAATATGTCAAAGCTTGAAAGAAATGAAGTTAACCTGTTTTTAAAAGAAACGAATGTAAGAGAATTGATCAAAAAGACTACAGAATCTTTTAATCTCATTGTAGCACAGAGAAATGGCTCCCTTACTGAAGAGTTTACCGCTGATAAATACAACTTTAAAATTGATGAGTTCCACATTTCAAATATGCTGGTAAATTTATTGGACAACGCTAATAAATATTCTCCAGACACCCCAGATATCAAGATCAAAACGAGGAATGAAGGAAACTTCTATGTCATTGAGATCTCAGATAAAGGAATGGGAATGGAAACCCAGAATAAAACGAAAATTTTTGAGAAGTTTTTCAGGGAAGAAACCGGAAATATCCATAATGTAAAAGGCCAAGGTCTGGGACTATCTTATGTTAAAAAGATTGTAGAACTGCATAAAGGTCAAATTATCGTAGAATCAAACAAAGGAGAAGGAAGTATATTCACTATTAAACTTCCAATGACCTAGTAAAAGAGAAACCAAATAACAAATATAAAAGTAGAGAGAGTGAGAAAGTGCATTCTTATTATTAATTTTTAATTTTTAAAATTATGAGCAACAGAATATTATTAGTAGAAGACGATCAGAGTTTTGGAGCTGTTTTGAAAGATTATTTAACGATAAATAATTTTGAAGTAACTCTTGCAACAGATGGAGAGCAGGGGCTAAAAGAATTCACAGAAAATGAATTTGACATTTGCATTTTCGATGTTATGATGCCTAAAAAAGATGGGTTTTCATTAGCTGAAGACGTAAAAAAAATAGATAAAAATACACCTATCATTTTCCTTACTGCAAGAAATATGAGAGAAGATATCTTGAAAGGATATCAATTGGGTGCAGATGATTATATCACAAAACCATTTGATACGGAATTGCTTTTATACAAAATCAAAGCAATTCTTCAAAGAAGTTCTACGCTGGAAAATGAAGAGCAGGAACAATTTAAGATCAGCAATATTTTCTTTGATTCTATGCTAAGACAATTAAGAGTAGGTGATAAAGAATATAAGCTTTCTCCAAAGGAAAATGAATTGCTTAAACTTCTTTGCATCCACAGAAATGATTTCATGCCTAGAGACCTGGCATTGAGAAAGATCTGGAAAAAAGAGAACTACTTTACTGCAAGAAGTATGGACGTTTATATTGCTAAACTTCGTAAGCTTCTGAAAGACGATGAAGGTTTAGAGATCATTAATGTTCATGGAGAAGGATTCAGACTTTTAGTTAAGAATTAATTCTAAAACAAGATTATAAATATAAAATTAGCAAAACAATTGAAAATGTTTTGCTAATTTTGTTTCATACGATAGGATATGAAAAATATATATTTAGGTCTTGTGGCAATTTCCGTGTTTACAGTTTCCTGTAAAAAAGATGAAAGAGCTACCTATATTAAGGAGGAAGCAGCAATCCAACAACCTACTGTTGCTGTTAACAATACTCCAAAACCTTCAATTTTAGATCAGGCAGGAATTAAAACAAATACACAGAATACGGTGACTCCTATTGCTGTTACAGCTCCAGGCATGAATCCTCCTCATGGACAACCAGGACACCGATGTGATATTCCGGTAGGACAGCCTCTAAATAGCAAACCTGCTCCCGCTCAAGCCACTCAAAATGTTACTGTTAATAATAATGGATCTCAAACAATCCAGATCGATCCGAATTCTCTGCAACCGGGGAAATTCACAGTTGATAACAAGACAGGGAAAGCGGTAAAAACAGCTCCGGGTATGAATCCACCCCACGGACAACCAGGTCACAGATGTGATATTCCGGTAGGACAGCCATTAAACAGCAAGCCAGCACCCGCTCCTCAGCCAGTTCAAAATGTTGTACAAAGTACTCCTGCACCAGCGCCACAACAAACTCTTGCAAGTGGTGATAAACCGAAGCTAAATCCGGCTCATGGAGAGCCTTTCCATAATTGTTCAGTAAAAGTAGGCGATCCTTTGCCATAATTTTTGTAATTTTGCCATCGTGAAGTTAGTTCAGATTTTAACCATCATTTTCTGCTTAGGGATTTTCTTAATTCCTAAAGATAACTTCTTACTGAAAGCAGCTCAGGAAAGTTGCTGCAAATCAAATTCTAAAAAGGAGGATTGTTGCAAAAATCATCAATCTAAATCCAACAAACAACATGAAAAATCAAAATCATCGTGTACTGATGATTGCTGCTCAACATGCGTAGCTTGTTTTTCATTCATTGAAACTCCTTTTTCTAAAAGTTTTATATTGGAGCTGTCTTATTACAAAGCCAATAAGAAACTATTATTCCAATATTGTGACCCTCACCTTTCAGACCGTTTAAAAGAGATTTGGGAACCGCCTAAACTTGCTTAATTAATTATATGTATGTTCATTAGACTGCTAATGGACCGTTTTTTAATTAATCTAAATTTTAAACAAAATGAAATTATTTATTTCCAAGTTGATTCTTGGATTATGCTTATTGTCTGCACCCTTTATATTCGCTCAGGATCTTAAAAGCCAGTTTCAGGTAAAAGGAAACTGCGAAATGTGTAAGGAAAGAATAGAAACCACAGCCAAAATGGCAGGCGCAAAAGCAGCAAGATATTCTGTCGATTCTCAAACTTTAACCTTAGAAACGGAAGGTAATACTTCTACGGATGAAATTCTTAAAAAGGTAGCTGAAGCAGGACATGATAATGAGAAATTCAAAGCATCTGATGAAGTGTATCAAAGTCTTCCTGACTGTTGTCATTACGAGAGAACTCTTCAACCTTCCAATGCAAGTACAAGCGCGGTAGTACAAAAATCCAAAGCCAACAATGAATTTTATGTCAAAGGAAATTGTGCATCATGTAAAGCAAGGATTGAAAAAGCAGCAAAAGATGCCGGAGCCAATTCTGCGGAATGGAGTGCTGAAAAGCAATCTGTTGTTTTAGACTTTGATGCTTCAAAAACCTCAGCAGATAAAATTTTAAAAAAGATCGCCGATGTAGGTCATGATAACGAAAAGTACACTTCAACCGACAGCGTTTACAATGGTCTTCCATCATGTTGTCTTTATGACAGAAATGTTGCGTTAGGAGAAAAAGGTCCGAATGTACATTTTGAAGAAGAGAATCATCAAGAAAGTAATACCTCTGCAGATAATCAAAACCATGGAAATCATGAAAAGAATATTGAAGAGGTAAAGTTATCTGCTTCAAAAGCTTCTACTTCATTAAGCAAAAAAGATGCGGGATTGGTTTTTAATATTGATAAAAAAGAATTATTGAAAGCTGCTTGCTGTAATTTATCTGAGAGCTTTGAAACAAATGCTACGGTAGATGTTTCTTTCAGTAATGCGGTGACCGGAACGAAACAACTTAAAATGTTGGGTCTTGATCAGAAATACACCAGCTTAACAAAAGAACTTTTACCAGAAATCAGAGGTTTGGCTTCGGCTTATGGATTAAATTTTATTCCGGGGAGATGGATCGAAAGCATTCAGCTGACAAAAGGAGGAAGCACAGTAACTAACGGATATGAAAGCATTACCGGACAAATCAATACTGAGCTTTTGAAAAATGCTAAGACTCCTGAAACATCACTTAACCTTTTTTCTGATTTCAATGGAAGAGCAGAAGCGAATATTACAAGCGTCTCTCCTATCAACGAAAAATGGTCGCAGACTTTTTTATTGCATGGTAATGGAACTTTCGGGAATACAGATATGAATGATGATGGATTTCTTGATCGTCCAAAAGGAACGCAAATCAATGCAGCCTACCTTCTTAATTATAATGATCTTGAAAAATCCGGATTTGGGTCTCACTTCGGAATTAATTTTGTGAAGGATAACAGAACAGCAGGACAGACTGATTTTGATAAAAGATTGGCTCAGGATAAGCAGAGTGCTTACGGAGTAGGTATTGATATTTCAAGATTTCAGGTATGGAACAAAACCGGATATGTTTTTAAAGGAAAACCTTATCAAAGTATAGGCTGGATGAATCAATATGTATATCTTCAGCAGGACAGCTTTTTTGGATTGAGAAATTACTCAGGAAAGCAGAATACATTTTATTCCAATTTAATATTTGAAAGTATTATCGGAAATACGAACCACAAATATAAAGCCGGAGCAAGTTTTATGTATGATGGTTATGATGAGACCTACCTTACCACTCCTTACAAAAGAAATGAAATTGTACCGGGAGCTTTTGCCGAATATACTTTAACAGGATTAAAATATACCCTGGTAGCCGGAGCAAGAGTAGATTTCCATAACCTTGCGGGAACCCAGTTTACGCCAAGATTAAATTTCAAATATGATTTCACTCCGCAAACTATTTTAAGATTGTCAGCAGGAAGAGGTTTCAGAACCGCTTCTGTTTTTGCGGAAAATCAGCAGTATTTTGCATCGAACCGTACTATTCAGATTATACAGAATGGTGGAGATATTTATGGTTTAAAACCTGAAATTGCATGGAATTACGGAGCAAGTTTACAGCAGGAATTTAAACTTTTCGGAAGAAAATCCTCAATAGTCGCAGATTTCTTTAGAACAGATTTCCAGGATCAGGTAATGGTTGACCTTGACAGATCACCACAGCAACTTGTTTTTTATAATTTGGAAGGAAAATCTTTCGCTAATAGTTTACAGGTACAATGGGATTTTATGCCTGTAAAGAACTTTGAGGTAAAAGTAGCGTACAAATATTATGATGTACAGGCCGATTATCTTGACGGTAGAAGAGAAATTCCTTTTATGGCTAAAAACCGTGGATTCGTCAACCTTGCCTATTCTACCAATAAAAGTGAAAAAGGAGGTTTCTGGAGTTTTGACACCACAGTAAACTGGGTTGGAAAGCAAAGACTTCCTAACACATCAAGCAATCCGTCAGAATTTCAGCTTCCAGGATACTCTGAATCTTATGCTATTTTAAATGCGCAGATCTCAAGGAATTTCAATAAAAAGCTGAGAGCTTATGTTGGTGGTGAAAATTTAACTTCTTACTACCAGAAGAACGCGATTGTAGATTTTAAAAATCCTTTCGGAAATTATTTTGATGGCGGAATTATCTACGCTCCTATTATGAAAGCTAATGTTTATGTAGGGCTGGATGTGACATTCTAGAATATACTTACTTTAAAATAAAAAGCAGCACCTGATTGGTGCTGCTTTTGTTTTGAAAAAAATCTTAACGAAGATATTTTCTAAGATATAATTTCTCGATATGGTTTTTGTAAAAAACCGTATCGAAAAGACGTTTCGCATACCCATCACCTTTCACTCAAACACAGTTTAAACTCGCCAGAGAAAAAAGAGATTTCTCCTCCGTCGAAATGACAAAGATGTGTTAAAGGCAGTCGATAGCAGTTTTGCGAATCCGCGATTTTGCGATTTTGCCACTTAAAAAGCAATTCATTAAAAAAAAATTATATATTTACACTTTCTTATATGTATGAACATACCAACTAAAGATTTCACGATAGATCATCACAGTAAACTCCCTTTGCATGTACAGGTAGAAGAACTTTTCCGTAAACTTATCAAGATGGAAGCTTACAAAAAAGGGGCGCTATTGCCTAAGGAAGTTGACTTAGCGAATCTTTGGGGAGTATCCAGAAATACGATTCGACAGGCAACCAATAAGCTGGAACATGAAGGTCTTATTGTACGCAAAAAAGGGGTTGGAACTCGTGTCGCAGAAAACAAAAGCTTGACAACCGGACTGGATCATTGGTATAGTTTTACAAGAGAAATGCAGGAGAAGGGAATCCATGTGGTCAATCAATTACTAAAGACAGACATGGTACAACCGAATGAAGAAATGTGCAATTTCTTTAACAGTTCACCAGAAAAGAAAATATTTAAACTTTCAAAATTAAAGGGTGAAGATTCCGGTGACCCTATTGTCTATTTTGAAAGCTATTTCCACCCAAGAATAGGGCTTGATAAAAGTGATGATTTCGATATGCCTTTGTATAGCATGCTGCAGGAAAATCATGGCGTAACAGTACACCGATCCCGCGAAAATATTAGCGCTTGTCAGGCAGGAGCCGTGATAGGAAAAAAACTAAAAGTACCTGCTGCTTTTCCGGTTCTGAAGCGTGAACGTTTTGTGTATGATATCAATGGAAAACCGGTGGAATATAATATAGGATATTATCGCTCAGATAAATTTACCTATACAATTGATATTAATAAATCTTCTTAGGATAGGTTTTATTTTTTTAAATAATAATATGTTCAAACATTCTAACATATAATCATAAAATGAAGTCCATGTATAACAAGTATCTTCTTTTGCTGATGTCCTTCCTGATGACAGGCAATTTTGTGTATAGTCAAAAAACCGTTCCCTACTTTGGTAAGATACAGTCTACCAATGGTTATGAAAAGGAAATAAGTGGTGAGAATATTGATTATTTCTCAGCATTTCCTGATCACGCAACGCGTGCCTTGCTCACCAGAACGACCGACGGAGCTAAAACTATTGAGTGGGAAACGGCTCCTGCACCTCAAAAAAATAGTGGTCAATATATCTATTTTAACTGGCTGGTTTCTCACTCGTCAGGAAGCAGCGGAGGTATTCGTCACTTTGACTTGTACATCAACGATCAAAAAGCAGTAACACTTACGACTTACCCTGGAAATAAATACCCGGACTGGATTTCGAAAGCAGCAGACAGCACCGCTTTCGTATTCCATCAGACAAAAATGGATGGATTAAAAGACTCTTATGGTATTGCCTATCTCAGAGTTCCTACCCATAAAGTGACTCCAGGAAAACCTTTACGTCTGAAGCTTGTAGGACAAGCTCAGGACAGCAGGGATTGGTTTATGACCTATAAATTTACTTTTCAGGAGAAAATGGATGCTTCTCCGACTCCTTTCATTTTAAAAGATGGAAAGCGTCTTATTACCCTTACGACATTACACTTTGGGCCGGAACAAAAGATTACAGCCAAAATAAATAATAAAGATTCTTTCTCCTTTACGATGCCGGATGGTATTAAAACATTTGATATTCCGATAACTCTTGCACAAGAAGGAGGTAAAGTAGAATTATCAGTTACCTCTGGTAAAAAGGAATTTCTTCGTAAAACGATTGAAGCTGGAGCCATCGTTCCCCGTACCTTATATTTTATCCACCATTCTCATACTGATGTGGGATATTCCCATTTACAATCTGAAGTAGAAAGGATTCATACTCAAAACATATATGATGCCCTGAAAATGATTGAGGAAACGCAAAACCTGCCTGAAGAAGCCCGTTTTAAATATAACGTTGAAGCGTTATGGGATGTAGAAAACTTTATGCGCAAAGCTACTCCTCAGGATAAACAATCATTTGTTAAAGCTGTAAAAGAAGGGGGCATTGGCCTTTCGGCTATGTATGGAAATATTTTAACAGGGCTTAGCCAGCCAGAAGAATTATACCACTATACGGAATATGCGAAAAAGCTGGAGAAAGAATATGGATTGAAAATCAACAGTGCAATGATGTCTGATGTTCCGGGATTTGCCTGGTCATTGGTTCCCGCACTTACTGCATCAGGAGTAAAATATTTTTCCAGTGGTCCCAATTATCTTGGAAAAACGAATCCATATCTGGGAGATCGTGTTGGGAACTTTGTGAAAAACTGGGGTGATAAACCGGTATGGTGGCAATCACCATCTGGTAAAGAAAAAATATTATTCTGGACAGCCGGAAGAGGTTATTCTTCGTGGCATGGTATTCATCCAGGCGGTGTATTTGAAAATGGGCAGAGAAAAATTGCAGAATACCTCGATGACCTAACCAGAACTAATTATCCATACGATATCGTGCAATGGCGCTACAATATTGTTTCAGACAACGGTCCTATAGATCCTTCTATATCTAAGTTTGTAGATGAATGGAATAAAAAATATACTTCACCTAAAATCGTACTCAGTACGAATGAAAAGATGTTTGAAGTATTTGAAAAAAAATACGGAGATCAACTTCCTATCGTAAAAGGGGATATCAGCCCTCATTGGGAAGATGGAGCAATGTCTACAGCTAAAGAAGAAGGAATTAACAGAAACAGCAGTTTGAAATTACAACAGCTGACCACCCTCTACTCTATGCTCAACCCGGCTCAATATAACAGTCAAAGTTTTTATGAAGCATGGAGAAATGTGATTTTATTCCATGAGCATACCTGGGGAGCTTTTAACAGTATTACTGCTCCTGACCTTCCGTTCGTGAAAGATCAATGGCAGGTAAAAAAGCAGTTTTCAACTGATGGGAGTTCTTTGGCCAATAAACTGGAAGCTGATTTATTAAAGCCTATGACCAATCTTGCATCTAAAACCATTGCAGTTTTCAACACCTCATCATGGTTACGGACTGGTCCGGTAATCATTCCGGGAACGACATTGGGGAATGCCGTTCAGGATGCATCAGGTCGTACAAATCCTTTACAAAAACTGGAAGACGGAACTATGGTGTTCATCGCTAAAGATATTCCACCACTGGGATCAGCAAACTACACTATCATTAAAACAAAAGTGTCTTATGCAAAGTCTTTTTCTGTCACCAATAATAGTATTTCTAATGGAAAGGTTGCTGTGACCTGGGATAATAAGACCGGAAGCATTACCCAGTTCACCGATAACAACAATATTAATTATGCAGGAAGTTTTAATAACCAAGGGTTAAACAGCTATTGGTATGTTCCGGGTTCTGATCCAAAGGAAGCTCAATCGAATATGAATGTACAGGTAAAAGTATTAGAGAACGGACCTGTTATGAGCAAAATCTCTCTGATATCAGAAGCACCAGGTGCTAATAAACTGGAAAGAATTCTTACTTTGTTTGCGGATCGTGATGAAGTAGGATTGGAAAATATTGTGGATAAAAAACCTGTACGTACCAAAGAAGCGGTTCACTTTGGTTTTCCTTTCAATGCTGGGTTTAAGAACATAACAGTAGATGCCGGTTATGGTATCATGAGGTATCTTACCGATCAGCTTCCTGGATCTAACATGGATTACTGGTATAGCCGCCGATGGGTAGATGCTTCTTTTGGACAAAAGGGAATGCAATGGATGGTTTTAGAAGCACCCCTTATTGAAGCGAATGAGATGATCGACGAAAGAATGGTTATCGATAACAGCCACAAAAAATGGAAAGACAAAGGAACTCCCGGCACTACCAATTGGTTCAGCTATGCGATGAACAACTATTGGCACACTAACTATAAAGCAGATCAGGAAGGTCCTGCGCATTACCGTTATGCCTTACGTCCACATGGATCATTTGATTCTGTAGAAAATGAGAAGTATGCGGCTGCTTTTACGCAACCTCTTATTGCCATTCCTGTCGATGAAAAATCCAAGATTAGTGGAAGCCTTTTCAAAGTAGGCAATGACAAAATTGTTGTGACAAGTGTAACACCACAAGAAGATCACAGTTTTATTATCAGACTATATAATCCGGACGAACAGGAACAGACAACAACATTTGCCTGGGAAAAGCTAAAACCCTCTCAGCTTATTGATGTAAAAACAAGTAAAACAATAGCACCTAACGAAAAACTTAGTTTATCAGGCATGGATGTTAGTGAAATTAAACTTATTCCTTAATTAAAGTCATGTCGAAACCGATTATTGCCATAGATATGGGAGGGACAAGAATCAAAATTGGTATTGTGCATCATGATATTTTACTTGACTCTACTGCTATTGATGCTCACTCTGGAAAGGGGCTAAGGTACAGACTTCCATATATTCAGGAGGCCATAGAGAATTTACTCAAACAGCAAGGGCTTTCTTTATCTGATATGGGAGGATTGGGAATTGCTTCTCCGGGTATTATAGATAGTCATCGGAAAAGAGTCCTTTGTATTGATAAGAAATTTGGAGATGCTCCTGATATTAATTTAGAGGAGTGGTGTTTACAGACCTTTAACCTTCCTTTCTGCATAGAAAATGATGCCCGGAGCGCGTTGGTGGGAGAATCGAAATATGGTAATGCCAAAGATCATGACAATGCTGTTCTTATGACCCTGGGAACAGGAATAGGCAGCGCAGCCGTCATAGAAGGAAAATTACTGAGAGGCAAACATTTTACAGCAGGTATCCTTGGTGGACATTCAGTGATCAACTATAAAGGCAGTATATGTAATTGCGGCAATAAAGGTTGTGTAGAGACAGAAGCTTCTACATGGAACCTCGTAAACATTGGGAAATCAGAAGGGCTTCCAGCTTCTTCAGTCATTGATTATGAAATGATTTTTAATCTGGCTGAAAAAGGTAACGCAACAGCCTTAGAGATCAGAAATCAGAGTCTCCAGGCATGGTCTGCATGTGCTGTTAATCTTATTCATGCTTATGATCCGGAAATACTCGTACTTACTGGCGGAATTATGGCCAGTAGTTCTTTCATCATTCCTTACTTACAACAGCACATTGAAACGTATGCATGGACTCCATGGGGGAAGGTTAACATCATTGAAGGAAAATTTCCCGGTACAGCTGCACTATTGGGAATAGCCCATCTCATCAACAACTAATCAAATAATAATGACAGATAAAATAGCACAAGATGAAATCAAATTTTAATAAATTTCCAGTCATTGAAATAAAAGGCCACGCCTGTTTTGCGGGTTGGGAGCATATTATTGAACAATTAAAAGAAAGCAAGCCTAAAGTTATCGCGATTGAATGCTATCCAGGTGTCTATGTGGAAGAGCTAATCAATTCAGTGAAAGAGGGATTAAACCCGGAGTTGCTGATCAATACAGTTCAGGCCATGAAATCGGAAGAACAAATTGCAGCAATGGTACAACCTTATGTAACGGATGATCCAGTATTTGGATATATGACTTCTCTTACACTGGAAGACTATTTCGATTTCGGTAAGATTAAATATTTTAAAAGCCATATATCAGAGATCAAAGGTTGCACGGTGATCATAGGGCCTGGTGCTACTTTGATTGCGGACGAAGCAGATCTCTCCCTTTATGCAGATATGCCCCGTTGGGAAATACAAATGCGCTTCCGAAAAGATACAGCCTGCAATCTGGGCAGAACCAATTATACAGATTCTTTTGCCTATCAATACAAACATGCTTATTTTGTAGACTGGCGTGTAAGCGACCATTATAAAAAACAAATATTGAGTAAGTGTCAGTTTCTTCTGGATACGACCATACCTCATCAGCCCAAAATGATAAGTACAAGCGCTTTATTTGATGCGCTTAAGCAAACGGTAAATACTCCTTTCAGAGTTGTTCCGTTTTTTGATCCGGGACCGTGGGGAGGACAGTGGCTAAAGGAAGTATGTGACCTGGACAGAAGTCTTCCGAATTACGCATGGGGATTTGATTGTGTCCCTGAAGAGAATAGCCTTTTATTGGGCTTTGGAAATCATGTTGTGGAAATACCATCTTCCAATCTTGTTTTTTTTCAGCCTGAAGCTTTGTTGGGAAGAGAAGTATATGAGGGATTTGGTGATGAGTTTCCGATCCGTTTTGACTTTCTGGACACCATGGAAGGGGGCAACCTAAGCTTACAGGTGCATCCATTGAAGGAATATATCAAAGAAAAGTTTGGAATGACCTATACGCAGGATGAAAGTTATTATATGCTGGATGCCAAGGAAGACGCTTTTGTATATTTGGGATTAAAAGAAAATGTTGATCCTGAACTCATGATGAAGGAGCTGGAAGCTGCACAGTCTAATCAGATTCCTTTTTATGCAGAAAAGCATGTACAAAAATGGCCGGTCCGCAAGCATGATCATGTATCTATACCTGCCGGTACTGTACATTGTTCGGGAGCGAATTCTGTGGTATTGGAAATCAGTGCCACCCCTTATATTTTTACTTTTAAACTATGGGATTGGGGACGTATGGGACTGGATGGCAAACCGCGTTCGATATCATTGGCACATGGTAAAAACGTTATACAATGGGACCGAACCACTTCATGGACAAAAGAAAATATATTGAACCTCAGAGAGCCCGTTGCTGAAGGAGATGGCTGGAGGGAAGAACGCACTGGCCTGGATAAATTATCATTTATTGAAACAAGAAGACATTGGTTCACTAAAAAAGTAGTTCATCACACTGAAGGTGTCGTAAATGTGCTCAATCTTGTGGATGGCAGGGAAATTATTATCGAAAGTCCTGATCACCTTTTTGAGCCCTATGTTATTCATTATGCGGAAACATTTATTGTCCCGGCTCATGTCGGAGCCTATACCATAAGCCCACATGGAGAGAGTGAAGGAAAAGAATGTGTGACGATCAAAGCAAGTGTACGTACCCAAATGATTTCTCAAAAAGTTTTAAAATAACCCTTATGCAAGGAACATCAAACTCTTCTATCATTTATAAGGCAACCCTTGTAGCCTCAGTTGGCGGATTATTATTCGGCTATGATACTGCTGTAATCTCCGGGGCTATTGGATTTATGAGAACCTATTATCATTTATCCGATCTGATGACAGGCTGGGTTGCTTCGTGTGCACTGCTGGGTTGCATCATAGGCGCTATGTACTCGGGAGCATTAAGTGATCGTATCGGCCGTAAAAAAGTATTAATGCTATCCGGTTTATTGTTTACTATCTCATCAGTAGGAACATCATTAGCTCCAAATCTATGGATATTTGTAGTATTCCGCATTATAGGGGGAATGGGTATTGGAATCGCTTCCATGCTGTCGCCGATGTATATTTCAGAAATGGCTCCGGCAGCTATAAGAGGACGTTTGATATCCATATTTCAACTGGGCATAGTTACTGGCATTCTGGTTATTTATTTTGTGAATGCCTATATTGCCGGCATTCATGACGAAAGCTGGAATGTTTCTACAGGATGGCGGTGGATGTTTGGTTCAGGAATTATTCCTTCCATTATTTTTATTTTGTTACTCCTTACTGTCCCTGAGAGCCCTCGTTGGCTGGCCGGACAAAAAAGAGAAACAGAGGCTTTAGTCATCCTCGAAACCATCAACGATTCTGTTACTGCCCAGTGGGAGCTGGATTCTATCCGGGAATCTTTGAAAGATGAAAGGCCTTTTTCATTCAGCACACTTAAGGAACCCAAATTGAAAAGGGCGTTGGTTATAGGCATTTTCCTAGCTATATTTTCTCAAATTACCGGTATCAATGCCATTATGTACTATGCCCCGGAAATTTTCAAGTCTACAGGTGTGGGATCTGATTCTGCATTTATGCAAACCGTTTTGGTGGGGATCATCAATGTTGCTTTTACTTTTGTAGCGATAAACTACGTAGACACATGGGGCCGAAAAAAATTACTGCTTCTTGGTATTTCCGGCATGGCTATTTGCTTGTTTATTGTTGGGTTTGCCTTTTTTAATGAACAAAAGGGATATCTTATACTTATCGCAATTCTTGGATACATTGCCTGTTTTGCCATGTCCCTGGGTCCTCTTGCATTTGTGGTTATTGCAGAAATCTTTCCAACAAAGGCTCGTGCTACCGCCATGTCTGTAGCTACTTTCTTTTTATGGTCAGCTGTTTTTTTGGTTTCCCAAACTTTTCCAGTTCTTATCGGGACTATAGGTAACGCTTATACTTTCTGGCTCTATATGGGAATTGCAGTCATCGCTTTATTATTTATCTGGAGAGTAGTTCCTGAAACCAAGGGAAAATCATTGGAGGAAATAGAGAATTCTTTATAAAAAAAGGATGATTGAAATTTCAATCATCCTTTTTCTATTTTATCGGTTTTATACTTATTGCAAACCCTCCTCCTGGAGCCACTTTGATTTTCAGCTTCATATTCGATTTTACAGATTGTTTTGAAATCTCATAGCTTTTAGGATGATGATTCCAGCTGGCATCTTTTCCGTCTTTATAAATGATTGCCTCAAACTTTTGATTTTTTGGCAGAAATGAAAAATCTACAGTGGCTTCTCTTGAATTTTCATCGGTAATACTTCCAACAAACCATTCATCTTTGTTTTTAGCCTTCCTTGCGATGGTAATATAATCTCCCGGTTCGGCTTCAAGGATGTAAGAGGAATCCCAATCCACAGCAACGTCTTTGATAAACTGAAAAGCATCAGGATATCTTTTGTAATTATCAATCAGGTCTGCAGCCATCTGAAGTGGGCTATACATGGTGATATAAAGTGCTAATTGCTTGGTAAGCGTTGTACTTAGCTTGGCTTTATTGGTTCCATAAACCGAGAGATCTCCTTCAAATATCCCCGGTGTATAATCCATTGGACCTCCTATTAACCTTGTAAATGGTAATATGGTAGTGTGGTCCTGACGGTTCCCGTTGAAAGATTCAAATTCTGTACCCCGTGCCGATTCCTGTGCAATCCAGTTGGGATAAGTTCTGTACAAACCTGTTGGCCGTACTGCTTCATGTGAATCTACCATGATATGGTATTTTGCCGCCATTTCAGCAACATAACTATAATGGTTCACCATCCACTGACTGTCATGGTATTCACTTCGCGGAATGATCGGTCCTACATATCCTGTTTTTACAGCATCATACCCATTATCTTGCATAAACTGAAATGCATCTTTTAACTGCTTTTCATAATCCACTACTGATGATGTCGTTTCGTGATGCATAATGATCTTTACATTCTTACTTTTAGCATACGCCTGAAGTTCTTTGACATCAAAATCGGGATAAGCTTTTGTAAAACTATAAATATGTTCTTTTCTGTATGCCTGATTATCCTCCCAGCCTTCATTCCAACCTTCTACTAAAACAGCATCAAATCCGTTTTCTGAGGCAAAATCAATATATTCTTTGACATGTTGGGTATTCGCTCCATGCCTGCCATTTGGCTTTAGTGTTTTATAATCGGTTTGTCCAATTCTGACATCCTGATCATCAGAATATGCCCATGTAGAGCCACCTCCTGTAAAATATTCCCACCATACTCCAATGTATTTGGTAGGCTTGATCCATGAGGTATCGTCAATTTTGCTTGGCTCATTAAGATTAACGATCAGGTTGGAAGACAAAATATCCCTTGCATCACTGCTGATAATCATTGTTCGCCATGGACTTACAGAACCGGTTTGAATAAAACCTCTATCTCCATTTTTATCGGGAGTCAGATTGGATGAAAGAATAAAATTCTTCTCATCAAGGTTAAGCGTCATCGCAGCAAAATTGGTAAGAGCTGCTTCATGAATATTGATATAGACGCCATCTTGCGATTTCAACATTAATGGAGTCTGTACGGCAAGAGTTGCACTTGGAGCTTTTGCTGCCAACGGTTCTTTCCGAACATCATCGATCAGTTTTGAAACTTCAGAAAGATTGGAGGTTGTTACTGGAAACTCATTGGTATCATAATCGGCTGGGATCCAAAATACCTTATAATCTTTTCCTAAATTAAAGCTGGTTTTCTCACTGCTTATCGTAAAATGCCTTAGATCTTTTTGAACAGGAAACTCATATCTGAAACCTAATCCATCATCAAATAGCCTGAACCTAATATCCAGCTTCCAGCCTGTTTTATTTTGTATTAAATGGACCAACATTTCGTTGTAGTGATCAACCACTTCTTTGTTCGGTCCCCATACCGGTTTCCAGGTTTTATTGGAAGATGAGTAGTCAACACCCTCCACTTTAAATTCAGAGAAATAGGAATAAGCCGGTTTTAAGACAAATCCTAACTGGCTTTCTTTTAAAATCGTTTTATCCTTATAATTCAACGAATAATATGGAGTTCCTTCTCCTTCTATTTTAAAATTCAGTTTAAACTGATTATTGGGTGATGAGAGTATTTGCCCATTCGTAACAATCGCAAACAGCACACTCATACAAAAGCATATAGTCTTTCTTTTCATTATATTCATCTTAAAAAAAACACTGTCCGCCATTCCCTGAGAAAATGGCGGACAGAGATCAATTATACTTATTGGAATTATCTTCCGAAATCATCCTGTACTCTTACGATGTCATCTTCATCTGAAGGATTGGATGCATCTGTATGCTGCCAGATTTCAGCAACAACACCCCAGCCGTCTAGCCCGATCAGCCTGTGTCTTTCTCCCTGCTGAAGTTTTACCTGATCCTTTGGATTGTATTCCTTCAATTCACCTTCTTCATCGGTATTACTTCTTTTTATCCCTACGGTTCCTTCCACTACCTGCCAGATCTCTGCTCTTCTGTGGTGATATTGCCAGCTCAATCTTGCCTGTGGTGCTACCAGAAGAATTTTTGGGCTTAGTTTCCCTCCAATCTTCAAACTTTCCACATCTATCCCATCAAAATATTGATTTGCAAAATCCTGTGCCTGAACTTCATCAATCACAAAAAAGCCACCCCAAGGTCTTGTATCGTCTTTCGCAACAAGATTAAAGCCCTGAGCCCCTAACATCTTCTCTACTTTATCAAATATTTCTTTCTTTTCCGCACTCATATATTTATTGCTATTAAGTTAATTGTTAAATGATTTATTCTTTTGACATCGAATAAGGAAAATCCTTTTCCTGTGATCCTCTTTCTTTATTTGGCTGATTGCTCATTTTGAAATCCAAAACAGCCCCCTTCATCAGCTCTTTGTGGCTTAGCCAGTTTTTTGAATAAGGCTGATTGTTTACATTGAGAGATTTTACATACAGGTTTTGACTGCTATTCTCCGGAGCTTTGATTGTTATATTTTTCCCATTTTCCAAATGCACCGTCACTTCTTTGAACAATGGAGCTCCTAAAACATACTGATCTGTTGCAGGTGTTACCGGATAAAATCCTAATGCAGAAAAAACGTACCATGCAGAAGTTTGTCCATTATCTTCATCTCCGCAATATCCGTCAGGTGTTGCCTGATAGAGTTTATCCATTACCTGTCTAGCCCAATACTGTGTCTTGTACGGTGCTCCCGCATAATTGTATAAATAGATCATATGCTGAATAGGTTGGTTACCATGAGCATATTGTCCCATATTCATGATCTGCATTTCGCGGATCTCATGGATTACACTTCCATAGTAACTATCATCAAAAACCGGTGGAAGAGAAAATACCTCATCCAGTTTAGCTTCGAATTTCTTTTGTCCACCCATTAATTTTGTCAAACCATCAATATCCTGAAAAACCGACCATGTGTAATGCCAGCTGTTTCCTTCGGTAAATGCGTCTCCCCATTTAAAAGGATTAAACGGCGACTGAAATTTTCCGTCCTTATTCTTCCCTCGCATCAGACCTGTTTCAGGATCAAACATGTTCTTATAGTTATAAGCCCGTTTTTTATAGATATCAATTTCTGAAGCTGGTTTTCCCAAAGCTTTTCCTAGTTGATAAATAGAAAAATCATCATATGCATATTCTAAAGTACGGGCAGCATTTTCATTAATTTTCACATCATATGGAACGTACCCCAGAGTATTATAATATTCTACTCCTTTACGGCCAACAGCTTCGATAGGGCCCTCATTATTTGCTCCGTGTTTTACAGCCTGCCATAATGTTTCAATATCATATCCGCGTAATCCTTTAATATAAGCATCAGCAACAACGGAAGCTGAATTGTTTCCAATCATAATATCGGAATATCCAGGACTGCTCCACTCTGGCAAGAATCCTCCTTCCTTATATGCATTTGCAAGGCCTTCCTGCATTTCTGCATTGATACTTGGGTATACTAAATTCAGAAATGGATACAATGCACGGAACGTATCCCAAAAACCAGTTCCCGCAAACATTTTTCCATCTAGTATTTTACTATTGTAAGGACTCCAGTGCTTTACTTTATTCTGAGCATCTATCTCATATAATTTTTGTGGGAAAAACAGGGTTCTGTATAAAGAGGAACAGAAGGTTCTCATTTGCTGATCAGTTCCGCCCTTTACTTCAATTTTACCGAGTGTTTTATTCCAAACATCTTTGGCATTATCTTTTACCTGATCAAAACTTCGATCGGCGATTTCTCTTTTAAGATTCAATTCTGCCTGTTCGAAACTAATGAATGACGATGCTACTTTTGCATAGACAGATTCTTTATTTTTAAGTTTAAATCCAACTACCGCTCCGGCGTGATCACTGGTAATTTCCAATTGGTTATTGACAAATTGATCGTCTTTCCAGCCTGTTGTTATATCAAAATCTTTATCAAACTGAACGATAAAATAGTTTTTAAAATTCTCATATTTTCCTCTGGCATACTTGGTCGTATATCCTATGATTCTTTTTTGTTTAGGAAGAATTTTGATATAAGAGCCTTTATTTAAGGCATCAATTACCACATATGCACTATCCGTTTTAGGAAAATCAAATTTAAAAAATGCCGCTCTTTCTGTAGGTGTAAATTCTGTCGTAACATTAATATCAGCCAAATAAACACTATAAAAATAAGGTTTTGCAACCTCAGCCTTATGGCTGAACCAGCTTGCACGATCTTCCTCTTTGAACTTTAGTTTTCCTACTCCCGGCATGATCGCAAAAGCTCCATAATCATTCATCCACGGGGAAGGCTGATGCGTTTGTTTAAATCCTCTGATCTTGTCTGCATCGTAAGTATAAGCCCATCCATCACCCATCTTACCTGTCTGGGGAGTCCAGATATTCATTCCCCACGGAAGACCAATGGCTGGATACGTATTCCCATTAGACAGCGAAGGCTTAGATTGGGTCCCCATTAATGGATTCACATAATCCGCAGGTGAGGAATTCTGACTAAAAGCCAGTGCATTAAACAAAAGGAAAAAAGTTGAAAATAAAGACTTCATCGTATCGTTGTATTAGTTGATTAAGATTCTCTTCAAAGCATAGCTAGCAGCTCCTAATATGGCTGCGTCTTCAAAAATAGCTGAAATTTTAACAGGCAAGTTAATGTTATTTTTTGCTAAATTCTCATTAAATCTTTGTTCAAAATAAGGAAACGTTTTCGCAATATTCCCTCCTATTACTAAGACTTCAGGATTATAATCCCGTACATATTTCACAATGAATTCTGAAAAAGAATCTGCATATTCCTGAAATACCTGAGACTGAATCTCTTTTGGTTTATCCAGCAATTCTTTGGTTCCGGAAATTTCTTCTCCGGTTAATTCTGCATATCGATTCACAAACCAGCGGGTTGCCAGATAATCTTCACAAATAGAATCTTTAAAAGAAGAATCCCATAAATCTTCATCAGTTGAAGTAGTACCATCATAAAATGTTGTGCCAAGTCCTGTCCCAAGGGTCACTCCGAAAACTCTCTGGTATCCCTGTGCACAGCCTCCAAAAACTTCACCTTCCAAAAAAGCGGCAGCATCATTTACAAAATGAATCTGGTCTTGAGAAATGGCTAATCTTTTTGCCAGCTCTTCTTTAACATTAACCTGATACAGATCAATGAATTTACCCTGTTGCATAAGAGAAGTACCTACTTCATAATCAAAAGGTCCCGGCATTGCAATCCCTATTAGAAGATCATCTTTGGAAAGATCAACCATCCCTTTTTTGATGGCTGAAATCCATGCTGAAAAAATAGTTTCCTTCGGTTCAAAAGAATCAATGTGCTCCCTGATATAAGTGGAACTTATAATTTCACGTTTTTCAGGATCTACCAGAGCCATTGTGATATGTGATCCTCCAATGTCTATTCCTACTACATTTTGCATAATTCTTTTACTTTTACTTCCAGTCAATAATTAAATCATCTTATAATCCAAAAACAGACAAACAAGAAAACAAGAGCTAATAAAGCAAAATAATCAAACTTTTTTTAACCTATTCTGCCACTTGTCTGCCCATCTTAGATCCTAATTTAATTCTAACTGTATACTTTTTATTAATTATTTCTGATATTTATTCTACAATTACTTTTCCTGAAGATTTTATTTGATCATTCGAGGATTTCATTTTATACACATAAATTCCACTTGATAAATTCTGGGTATTTATGGTAACATTATTTTTATCAACAATCTGTTTTTTTATCAGTTTCCCTGAAATGTCATAGAGTGCCACTTCATTTACAGAGCGATCATTAATCATAAAATGAATATCATTCCCCTTCTTAACAGGATTTGGATAAACATTGTTTTCTTTTTCAAAAGCGAGATCCTTTGTAGACAAATTAGAATTACAAGCTACATCTGTACTCCAGTTAGCATTTGACATGTTGGTCAAAGTAGCAAAATGGGTATTTGAGGTAGCATCTAAAGCTCCGTTTCCACTTCCTTCATCCATTTTCCAATTGGCTTCAAGATTTGGAGTAGTTGGCGCAATATTACATTTGTTGTCCGTAATTTCCTGAGGTGTCAGTGCTTTTTTCCAAACTCTGAATTCATCAAGAAAACCGTTCAATGTTCTTGAATTATCATAGTTTCTTGCGAGATAAAGAATACCATTGGCATTAAAGTTTCCTGTAGCATTAATGCTTGCATCAAGAGTCCCGTTAATATAAAGTTTCATTGCAGTTCCGTCATAGGTCGCAGCAATGTGATACCATGTGTTGGTATTCAACCCCGTACTGCTGTTTAGCTTGATTTGAGAAGAACCGAAGCTCAGAATAAATTGTAATTTATTGTTGGCAAGATTAGCATCTCCAAATCTCAGAATTGCAGAATTATTATCTCCGACTTCAATACCCATCACTGAAGAAATATAAGGGAACGCTGATTTGAATGCATTCACTTTTACCCAACCTTCAAATGTCAGAGCATTTCCGCTAAGGTTAAATTGTCCTGCATTAAGATAATTTGTACTTCCATTAAAAGAAAGAGATCTTGGTCCAGGACTTTGAACAGGTGCAAAACCACTATTAAATGAAGCTTCAGCTGAGTAGGCACTAGTATTTGAAGTACCACATATAGACTGCACCTTCCAGACGTAATTTGTATTTTCTGTTAAATTCTGTAAAGTATATGTATTTGTCGTAATGTTAGGCACTGTCGTCCACGTAGTAGCTGCGGTGGTTTTGTACTGCAGATTGAAGGAAGAAGCAGTTCCGGCAGTCCATGATAATTTCGTAGAAGTCCCTAAATAATTCTGTGACTGTAAGCTGGCAGGGATTTCGCATCCACTTCCGGAGTTAAATCTCGGTGCAAAAAGATAAGTACTCTTTAATGTCGAAGAACAGTTGGATTGTATCCTCCAATCATAATCCGTATTCAGCGCAAGGTTGTTAATGGTAATATTACTTCCGGAATAAGCTGTTGCTGCACTTGTCCATGTTGTTGAACCAGCCGCTTTGTAATCGATATTATAAGTCTGTGAACCATTAGACGTCCAGTTCAATTTAGCGGAAGTCCCTGTAACATTAGTAACTTCAAGACCTAATGGAGGATCACATGTTGTTCCTTGAGTCCACGAATAAAGCTGACCGCTCAATTGTGTATTTTCATTATAAAGGATATTTGATCCTGTACTCAAATAACTGGCAGCATTGGTTCCTTTAAGATCATACCACATAAACACTCCATAACCATCATTTTTTGAATTGGTTGCTAAAGTGGAAAGTGTAGAAGCAGAAGTATTTTGTATCCATGTTGCTGCTGCAGAAATCTTAGAATTGGTAAGAGGTGGTATCGAAGGAGCGCTATATGTTCCGTAATAAGCATTCCATCCATAATTGATATAATTTCCAGCATTATCCCCGTTATAAGCTTGTCTTGTTGTTGCAGGGCCAATATAATACCAGGTAATTAATTTATCTGGCATAGCTAATTTAAGTTCTTGTAACAGCATAACGAAAGAACTGCTATTTGGTTGTCCCGTTCCGTTATTTCCATAATCTGCATATTCATCATCAAGGTCAACTCCATCTAAACCATAGGTGTAAACAGTATTTGCAATTTGCAAAGCAAAATCACGTGCTGCTTCCCTATTTGGGAAATTACAAATACCTGCTCCCTGGTGATTTCCTAAAATATCCAGCAGCACTTTTATTCCTTTCTGCTGTAAAGGTCGTACATAGGTATTCACATCATTCAATACTTTTGTGACATTGTTATTGCTGGAAATATAAGCTCTGCTCTTGGAAGCATCGTAATTGATATTCGCCGCAAAAATAATGGCTACATCAAAGAGCTGTTTATTCGTGTTTTGTAAAGTATAAGATCCAGCATTCAGCATATTGCTGTTATTCACTTCCACATAGCATATTCCTAAAGGATTAAGCTGTGCATTCAACAATGATTTTGCCTGAAAGATCAATATGATCAAAGCAATAAGAATAGATTTTCCTTTCATAGTATAGTTTGTTTTGTTTTTGATCTGTTTAAAATTTTCATCATTGAAATCAGCAATACCGGAACAATCAGAAAGCTCCTTCTGTTGATTTTTCAAGTTCTCTCGCAGACTGAAGGAATTCTTCTACATTCATTTCTTTAAAGAAAAGCAATCCGTGAGTAGCCCGAAGCCTTGGACTGTCATTATCATAAAAATAAGGTTTCCCTAATACCAATTGTACTGCTTTGAGTTGCTCCACCCAGGTCTGTATGGACAAATGACTGAACTTTCCATTGTAACGGTAACTTGGGAAAGATGCCTCTACCTGGCTCAGATAACTATTGGTAAAACTCTCATCCATCGTACTCATCGCATTGAGTGATACTGGGAAAATGTGAGAAACATCTGCTGCATTAAATTGATACCAAACGTTTCTGTACCCCCAGATTTTAAGACCCGAAAGATCTTTTTCTTTCCCCCACTCTCTTACCGCTTCTGCTATCGCCTGCAAAACCTTGTAATGGGTATCTGGACCACTGCCTTCGGGATCAAAAGCTAAGCTTATGACCGTTGGATTAATCTCTCTTAACTGTTCTAAAATAGGAAGAACATCCCTGTCCCTTTTTGGTTTTTCTGTGAAAATAGCACCTGTATAAAAACCAAGCCTCAAATGGCTGACATTCTTTGTGCGCACTCCAAAATGAGCCCATACCAGTTCTTCTTCATATTCCCGGATCATCCCTTTCAGGGTCTGAATTTTAGGTTCAGGATTCTGACCGTCATAGCTGGAGTTGACTGTATCTACTATCTCTCTGATCTTTTCAGTTAAGCCTGACTTGCTTTTCAAGTTCCAGAGTTCAACAACATTTCTGACCATTCTATGGGAAACAGCTCTCGATCTCTCCTCCTCGTTTTCAGAGGCAATATTGATCAGGTAATGATAGACATCTTTGTCTTTTTTATTTTTATATCCGATTTCAAAAAAGTCCGGATAATTAAGCATTTCTATTTCTTCTCTTTCAATAAAAGAAAGCGTATCATGAAGGATCTTTATTAAAAACTTATTGGTAACCGCTGTAAATCCAGAGGTAAGAACCGAATAGTGAGACGCATTGGTCTCGTTACGGGATTGATAATGAATATATGGCAACAGCCCTAAAGAAATATCATCGTGATGGGGTCCTGTGTGATAAAAAACTTCATTACTCAATGGTTTTGTCCCAATTTTTATTTTGTCTTCAATGGATGTAATGACTTGCTGTACAGTTGTATCATTAAGTCCGGGAATTAATTTTGTGTACTCGTCCTGTTTCAGATCTTCTAAGGTAAGATGTTCTGCATATTTGTTGAGTTTCTGTGTCAGGGACATAACTGCCCGATCTGTTTTTTCCTGAGACCAGTTCCCTGACTGATAGTAATAATCAACAAGATCATTCAGCATACTGGCTGCACCCAGGGTAATATAAAACCTTCCATTAGGAAGTTGGGAAAGAACGGAAGCCGGGTATAAATTAGATGGAGGTAATTCCAATGCATCTTTTATCATTGGAGCTTTTGCCTCTCCTGCAGCAAAAATAATAGCCACAGCATCCTTGTTATAAATAATAGTTTCTAATCCTATTGTAATGACTAAGCGTTCCCTTGAAATTTCAATTCCTCCCAGATCTCCGGCAGCAACAGCCTGTGTCTCAAAGTTCGTAGAAGTTAATCGAGTTGTAGAATAAGGATCAGAGCCTTTGATATTGAAGGCAATATGCCCATCTGGGCCAATTCCACCAAGGAAAAAACCAATCCCCCCCAATTCACGGATCTTTTGCTCGTACTCCGAACACCAGTTATCAATAAGAAAGATGGATTCTTTTTGCAGTTTTTCTGTAGGATTCTGAGCTTCACGATATCTCAGCTCAAGGTTTACTTTACTATCCGGAAAAACTTCTTCAAAACTTTTACCCTCAGCCAAAAGGATTTCGTCACAATTAATAAGCAACGCATTTTCCTTTTTGAGCCCAAAACCTTCAATGTAATATTTGTTTACATAATGGTAAAAGCTGTTACCCTGTGAAGATTTAATGGGATAAAACTCATCAATCTGTACAAAATGAAGATCAGCCAGTGATGGTTTATCAGCAAATAACAGCTGATGTTTTTCTCTAAGCTTGACAACATTTTCTTCTTCCCAATGGTCCAGGATATATTTCGTCCAATAGATAAAATATTCCGGGGTCTTTCCGGTTGGCAGACTGATGACTCCTTTTGGATTTTTATGTACCCATTCCAAAAACCGGAACGCAGAAAGCATTCCCAGTTTCGGAAAATTATCGACAACGATATAGGGAACATTCACCTTATTGTTTCTTGGAACATCATTCAAAAAGGTGTGCTCTACAGGGGTGAAAATTTTGTTATTTTCCATCTTAAAACTTTGTATTTGTGTTAAATGTGATTATAAAGCTTTGTATTTATGCCAATAGTTCAGGATTTTCATTAAAGGTTTTCCACAATAATTCTCCGAATAAAGTATTGGACCATGCAAACCATTCTCTGGTAAATTTCTTATCGTTATCCTTATGGAAAGATTCATGCATAAAACCTGTTCCACCATGGGTTTTCTGTAACGTTTCAATGCACCATTTGATCTCACCTTTATCTTTAGTCGTAAGCGCTTTCATGATGATACTCATTGGCCAGATCATATCCAAACCGATGTGAGGTCCTCCAATTCCTTCAGCCAATTTACCTTTGAAAAAGAATGGATTATCTTTTGACCATATGTATTTTCTGGTATTGATGTATACCGGATCATCTGCTTTTACAGCATCCAGATAAGGCAATCCTAAAAGGCTTGGGCAATTCGCATCGTCCATTAAATTATAACTCCCGAAACCATTCGTTTCAAAAGCATATATTTTTCCATATTGAGGATGATCGTAGATTCCGTATTTTTTGATCGCAGCATCTACCTCATCGGCAAGGCTGGTTAATTGCTTTGCCAGTGCTTTTTCATTTTTTATATCCGAAACCATTTCTGCGGCCTGACGTAAGCTTACAACAGCAAACAAATTGGAAGGGATAAGAAATGCATAAATCGTAGCATCGTCACTTGGGCGGAACATAGAATTGATAAGACCAACCGGGTTCGTAGGATAGCCATATCCTCCCATTGGGATTCCATCGGTAGCCCAAGCTGTTGTTCTCTCAAATTGGTATGGTCCTAAACCTGTCTTTCTCTGTTGTTCTATGAAAGTTTGCAAAGTCAGTTTAATTCCTTGTAGCCAATTATTATCAAATGGCTTGATGTCTCCAGTTGTTTTCCAGAAGTGATAGGCAAGACGAATAGGATAACATAATGAATCGATTTCCCACTTTCTTTCGTGGATACCCGGCTTCATGTCTGTGTGATCATATTCTTTCCACTTGCTTATTTTTTGATCGTCATTATAGAATGCGTTTGCATAAGGATCTTTTAAAATAAACTGGGTTTGCTTATGGATTACTCCTGATATCAATTTGTGCAGTTTCTCATCTTTTTTTGAAAACTGTAAATAAGGGAAAACCTGAGCAGAGCTATCACGAAGCCACATTGCATCGATATCTCCGGTGATAACATAAGTATCTGGTGTTCCATTATTTTCTGTATAGAAAACCGTTGTATCTAATGTATTCGGAAAGCAGTTTTCAAAAAGCCAGCTTAATTCTTTATTTTTAACTTTCTTCTTGAAAGCCGAAATGGCACTTTCTACCGTTTCACTGGTAAAATGTCTTTTATCTTTTGGAACACGGACAATAGGAAATTCTTCTACGCTTAATCCTTTTGCAAAAGTATTTTGCGCAAATAATAATCCGGCTCCTGCCAATGCACTTGTTTTAATAAATTTTCTCCTTTCCATTGATACGTTTATTTCGTTATTTTTTATTAATTCTATTTTACAGGCTTACTTCCCATGACAAATTTTAATTCTCCTCCGTTCATGATATCGCTGTGATTGATTTCCCAACTTTTAAACTCTTTACCATTTAAAAACATTTTCTGAACATAGATATTTTTATCAGATATTTTGTCTGCAATCACGGTGAATGTTTTTCCATTTTCAAGTTTCAAAGAAGCTTTTGGAAATTGTGGTGCTCCAATCGCATAGACAGGCTTACCTGGAGTAACCGGATAAAATCCTAATGAAGAGAAAATATACCATGCCGACATTTGTCCACAGTCTTCATTGTTCACAATTCCATCAGGTTTTGCAGCATACATATTATCGCGGATAAATTTGATCATTTTCTGCGTTTTGTATGGTGCTCCGGCATAATTGTAAAGATAAGGAACATGATGTCCCGGTTCGTCTCCAAATCCAAGAGATCCAATAAATCCAGAAATATCCACATGCTGTTCACCTTCCATTTTAAGCGCTTCTGTAAATGTTTTATCTAGTTTTTCTTCAAAGCCTTTTTTCCCGCCATACAGATTCATCATTTCATCGATCTGGTGAGGAGCAAAGAAGTCATATGCCCAAATATTTCCTGAAACCCAATGTGGCTGAAGCTTTTTCCAATCGTTTAGAGGAAAATCCGGTAGAAACTGTCCATTTTTTTGTTTAGGCCAGAAGTGATTATTTTCTTTATTGAAAGTATTAAGGAAGTTCATGGAGCGTTTTTTATAGACCTCAGCATCTTCTTTTTTACCTAATTTTTCAGCCAGTTGCTGGATACACCAGTCATCATAAGCATATTCCAGTGTCGCAGAAACAGAAGCTCCATTTTCTGATGGGGAATAGCCCAGTTTAATATAATCATTGAGGCCTCCTCCGCCATCACTGCTACTCATTTTATCTGTTAATGAAGCGTCTTTCATGGCATCAAATGCTTTTTCCTGATCGATTCCAGGAACTCCTTTAGAAATTGCATCCCATATAACAGAAACACTGTGATACCCGAGCATACAGAAGTTGTCATATCCACACAGCTCCCATATTGGCATATGATCTTTACGATCTGTATACCTGCTGATCAGAGAATTTGCAAATTCTTTTGTATGCTTCTGATCCATAATGGTAAGCAACGGATGTGTTGCTCTAAAGCCATCCCAATATGAATAGGTACTGTAATTGGTAAACCATTTCGTATTCATATTTTCCTGAGCCGCCACATAATCTCCATTGGTATCCATATAAAGATTCGGTGCAATGAAAGTATGGTAAACTCCGGTATAGAAGATTTTTCTCTGGTCATCAGTACCTCCTGTTATCTGAAATCTGTTGATAAGATCTCTCCATGTATTTTGAGCTGTTTCTTTAGCTTTAGCAAAATCAACATTCTTTGCTTCTGCATCAAAATTTTCCTGAGCTCCCTCTGTGCTAACCGGAGATAAAGAAACTTTTACTTCAATGCTTTCATTTTGTTCTGTAGAAAACCTCACAAAGGCTTTTGCATCTTTAGCAAGGGCAAATTTCTCATTGTCGTTTATTTTTCCTCCTGAATAAGTTCCATATGATTTAAAAGGTTTTGAAAACTCCATTACGAAATAAGCAAACCTTTTACCTCCCCAACCATTGCTGTAACAATATCCTGAAATTTTGTTTTTCCCTTCGATTCTTACCAGCGTGTGGTAAATATTTCCAAAGATCTTGTTGGTTGGATCAATGATGATGTTAGCTTCATCACTCTTTGGAAAAGTATATTTATGAAATCCTACTCTTGGAGAAGCCGTAAGTTCAGCTTTTATACCATAACTATCCAGCATTACGGAATAATATCCCGGCGATGCTGTTTCTTTTTCATGAGTAAATTTGGAACGATAACCGGTTTCAGGATTGTCTTCTGACCCTGGAACCATTTTTACTTTTCCGGTAGTCGGCATCACCAAAATATCTCCAAGATCTGCCCAGCCTGTTCCACTCAAGTGATTATGGCTGAATCCCATAATCGTTTTGCTGCTGTAGTGATAACCTGAACACCAGTCCCAGTCACCACTTTTGGTATTTTGATCCGGACTCAGCTGTATCATTCCGAAAGGCGTTGTAGCCCCGGGGAATGTATGACCATGTCCTCCCGTTCCGATAAATGGATCTACCCATGATAGAACATCACCTTTCGGTAATTGGGCATTACTGGTTTGAAAAAACAGAGCAACAAAAATATAGATAAACAGTTCTTTTTTCATAATAGAGAGATCTTGAACATTTTTAAGACAACACAAAAAAATGAAAATTTTATTTTAAAAGCGAGAAAATGACGCTTTTCATTACAATTTTAAGTCTATTTAATTTTAAAGAGAATTCTTTTTCATAAAATCAATGATTTCTGAAATATATCCAAAGGCAATGGAAACCACAGTATCTGCAGCACCATAATATACAGTCACTTTATCTCCTTCTGATAAAGCTGCACAAGGGAAAATCACATTCGGAACATCTCCTGTAAGCTCATACAATTCTGCCGGAGCCAATAAATAAGGTTTTGTTCTGTACAATACTTTTGATGGATCTTCAAGGTCAAGCAATGCAGCTCCCATTGAATATCTGAAACCGTTACATGTGTTGATTACCCCATGATAGAAAAGTAACCATCCTTCCTCAGTTTTTATAGGAACAGGACCTCCTCCAATCTTTGTACACTGCCATGCACTGTCTTCAAAAGGAGCTACTTTCATCACACAACGATGCTCTCCCCAGTATTTCATATCGGGACTGTAACTGATATAGATATCACCAAAAGGCGTATGTCCGTTATCACTTGGACGGCTCAACATGGCATATTTCCCATCAATCTTTTCAGGGAAAAGAACTCCATTTCTGTTAAAAGGCAGAAAAGCATTTTCACACTGGAAAAATTCTTTGAAGTCAAACGTATAACCAATCCCAATTGTAGGACCATTATATCCATTACACCAAGTGATCCAGTAACGATCTTCTATAAACGCAACTCGAGGATCATACTTATAATCGGATTCAATCATTTCGGTGTTACCAGCCTGCATTTCAATAGGATCATGATTGATATCCCAATGAACACCATCTTTACTAAAGCCTGCAAAAATATTCATTTGCACCGCTTTATTATCACATCTGAAAACGCCTGCGAACCCATCTTCAAAAGGGACTACAGCACTATTAAATATACTGTTTGATGTAGGAATTGCATATCTGTTGATGATTGGGTTTTCGGAGAAACGCCACATAATATCGTGACTATCTACCGGACGATCCTGCCAAGGGATCATTGCTGATTGAGGTGTCATAAAGTATTTTTTACTTTTATTTAAATTATTATAATAAGTGAATTATTCTTCTTTTTGCTTTTCCGGATGCGGAAAAGGTGCTATTAAAGTGACCAAAAATGCAGGGATCGTAGCAATCAGAACCCAGATGAAAAACATTTTGTATCCTATCCAGTCGCTGATCATCCCACTGAACATTCCAGGGATCATCACCCCAAGATTCATAATACCCGTTGCAAATGCATAGTGAGCCGTTTTATGTTTACCAGGTGCTATCTGCTGCATCATGTACAACATAAGTCCAACGAAGCCAAATCCATAACCAAAGTACTCTACCACAACGGCAATACTTACCGGAAGAAGAGTGTCCGGCTGATAATGGGCTAATAAAGCATATACCACAAATGGAATATTGAATGCACAACATAACCAGATCAATGACTTTTTTAATCCTCGTGCAGAAATAAAATATCCGGCTAATACAGATCCCAAAATAAAAGCTGCTGAGCCGTAAGTCCCATAAATAAGTCCAATATCGGAAGTAGATAATCCTAAACCTCCCGAAGCTCTGGGAGCTTTGAAAAATAAAGGTGCAATCTTAATCGCAAATCCTTCTGCAAAACGATACAGGATAATGAACAATACAGACCAGAGAATATTTCGTTTGGTAAAAAAAGAAGTGATCACTTCCAGAAGTTCCTTGCGAACATTTCCAGCAGTTTTTTCATTTTTCTGCTTTTCCGATTTGTTTTCTTTTGGTAAAATAGAATAATGATAAATAGCCAGAACAAAAAATAGAAATGCATAGACTCCCATTATGATCATCCAGGCGTGGGTAACTCCTTTTGTTTTTTCGAGAACTCCGGCAAAATAAACCAACACTCCACTGCTGATAATTTTAGCCAGGTTATAAAATGCGCCTTGCCATCCGATGTACTTTGCCTGCTCCTTGTTGGTCAAAAAATTGATATAAGTACCATCCGCAGCAATATCATGAGTTGCTCCACAAAATGCTACAACAGCAAAAAGAGCAATACTGTATTTAAAAAAATTGGGCATAGGAAGACTTAATGCAATCAAAGCAAACAGAATTCCTATAGCAAACTGGGTAAAAACGACAAAGAATTTCTTCGTTTTATAGATCTCAAGAAAAGGACTCCAAAGAGGTTTCAGGGTCCAGGAAAACAAAATGAGAGCCGTCCAAAAAGCAATCTTTGAATCCGAAACTCCCATGTCTTTATACATAATCCCGGAAACCGCATTAATCGTCACAAAGGGTACCCCCATTGCAAAATATAACGTTGAAATCCACAGAATAGGCTGTATTGAACGGGTTCCGGAAATGTTTTTTCCCATGTTAAATTATAGATGATAAAGAAAGAGGACATCTCAAAAGTTCTATTCCGGCATAAACGAAACATTGTGAGAAATAAAAAATACTGTAGATTTTTACACCGAAATGAAAAATATCAATTCATATCTGTCATTTGAGACGGCCTCTGTACTTTTAAATTATTGAATTAAAATTAAGGTTTTTTATCCCACCATAGTTTTGTTCCTCCTGTGTCCGCTCCACCTAAATATTGTAAAGCCTGAGGATAATTAAATAGTGAATTCTTAGTATCTACAGTGAACGGAATTCTGCGGATCATCGCATCTGTACTGATCAATCCACCACTATCATTCTGTCTCACTTTGAAAAGAATAGGATACCCTGTTCTTCTTTGTTCTGCCCAAGCTTCCGGGCCATTCGGATAAAGAGACAACCACTTTTGAGTAATAATTCTTTCCAATTTTCTTTCATTAGAATCGGCATTGTTCCATGCAATAGTAATAGTACTCAGCTCAGGATGTCCTACCCCGATATTGTTAGCTGCATTTTTTGGATCCACATATGGAGCTTCTGTATCTGTTGTGTTGGCCAGGTATGTAGCAACGCTTGCACTTTTTCCCCACTCTCCAAATGAGCGTTGAACCCCTGCTTCATAATCTGCCTTGATCTCTCCTGCTCCTGTATAACCTCTCAACGCAGCTTCTGCTTTCAGGAACCAGGTTTCGGCAGCCGTGAACAGCTTCATTTTACCGTCTGTAGCTGAGAAATAATCTCCGTTAGCTGATTTTGCCTGTGGCTGAGAAAACCCTCCATAGGTCGATTTTCCATTTAGTAAATCAATTCCTTGACGGATTCCAATATATTTACCATTGATAAGGGGATTACTATCTGTTGCAGGAATCGCATAGGCAGGAAGCCTAGGATCATTGTATCCGTTCATATAAGCCATCAATGGTGCTCCTATAAGGCAATCTCCCCAAGAATAGATGATAAAGCTCAATTCGGACTGACCAACACTGATCAAAGCATTATCATCATTTTCACTAATTAATCCTGCAGGTGATGCAAGCGCTTCTTCTGCATATTGTTTAGATTTAGCAGGATCGGCATAACTCATACGCATCGCCAATCTCAGTTTAAGCGAGTTAGCTAATTTTGCCCACTTTGCCATGTTCCCCTGATATACAAGATCTGCTTTTTTCAATGCAGATTTATCTTCAACATTTTGTGTCGCTGGGCTAGTCTGTACCGTTTGTAGGTCATTAATAGCTGCCGTAAGATCTATAATAAATTGATTATATGCATTTTGCTGAGAATCAAAATCTGTTGTACCATTCGCATTTGGTGTATCATATTTACTGTACACCACTGGACCATGGTTATCAGAGACTCTCGCAGCAGTAATAACCCTCAATATTTTTTTAACTGCAAATGTCCCTTTAAAATTTATACCTGGATAGATTTTCTCTGCAGCATTATCCATGTTGATAGAATAATTGAAAATATCCTGTTGTCTGGCAATAATTCTGTTATTCCATCCATCCATCATATAATAGGTCATATTATTTTTTCCCCCATTAAATTGTGATGCTGTACTAAACATACCACTGAACATATCAGCGCTCAAATTAGGATACAGCTGATAATCTGCTTGAAGTCCTCTTTGCATAGATACCAAAGGGTCTACAACTAGTTTAAAGTCAGCATAAAAATTTTCAGGGCCTCCTAATTTTTCCTGATTATATTGATCAAGTTCACTGGTACATCCGGAAGCAGAAGCCAATACTATCGCACCTAGTACCCATGTTTTTATATTAATGATTTTCATTTTCGTATTGTAAAATTAGAAGTTAGCTTTTAATGATAATCCAATAGAGCGGGTGATTGGTAATCCAAAAGAATCTACTCCCACCCCACCAGGTGTATTTCCTGACACCTGTTCAGGATCAAACGGAGCCTTTTTGTAGAAGAAAAACAAATTGGTTCCTACAAGACTTAGCGTTGCACTTTTCATATATTTTGAATTTACATCAAAAGTATATGAGACTGATGCCTGACGTAAACGTACTGTTGTAGCGCTATACATGTAGGCTTCATCAATCCCTGTATTATTTTCAATCCCTCCTACTGCTTTATAATATGCTTTTGGATCAGTTTTCCCATTATAGGCTTGCCCTGCATTAGGTGTTCCCGGTGCATATACTGAATTTGGAATAGATACCCCGCCTGCATCACGAGCATTCGCAGAATTCTGGCTCACACCATATACATCATTTGCTTTTTCAGTAAGGGATAATACCTGTCCTCCAAATTTCCCATCAACAAGGAAGGAGATACCTAATTTACCAATATTAAAGCTATTATTGAAGCCCAAAATAAATTTAGGATTTGGGTTTCCTAAGTAGCCAAGACTTCCTGTAGTTGCTAACGGAATACCATCTTTATCTACTAAAATGCGTCCTTGCTCATCTCTTTGATATTTAATTCCATAAATATCCCCAAATGATCCCCCTAATTTCATTTTTGTATAGTTTCCTCCTCCTGTTAATGAAAACAGTTGATCCTGTGGAATATTCAGACTTGAAGGAAATAGCTCAACGATCTTATTCTTGTTCACAGATCCATTTAATGTAGCTGTCCAGTCAAATTTCCCTGTGTTGAACACCTTATATGACAATGAAGATTCAAAACCTGTATTCTGTATCTTTCCAGCATTGATGTAGTATGAACCTGTAGGAATACCACCTAAATTGGAAGAGATCAATGTTTCTAACAATTGATTAGTCGCATTAGAATCATAATAAGTAAAATCAAAATTAAGTCTGTTTCTAAGTAATCTTAATTCTGTACCTGCTTCAAAAGTCTTATTCAACTCAGGCTTTGGAAACAAATCTTTATAACGTGGATCAGTAACAAATGAACTCTTAGGATAAACAATTGTCCCGGCATCTACTCCAAAAGAATATCCTTTATTATATTCCAACATAGCGTTCGAAATGTTCGGTGGAAGTCCTAGTCCAACCGTAGCATAAGAAGCTCTTACTTTCCAGAAATTAATGACTTCTGGAAGTTTAAAGACTGATGATAATATAGCATTTGCTCCTATTGATTCGTAATCAAACCCTTTTCTGCCGGTTAAAGCCAAAGTTGAATCCCAATCGTTTCTGAATGTCATATCCAGATACAACATGTTTTTATATCCAACGGACGCACTGGCAAAAAATGATTGTACCTGTTTTTTTAAATTATAGTAAATATAATGATACCCATCTCCTGGAGCTCTGTTTCCTGGCCACAAAAGGTTATTTAATGAAAATAAATTGGGTGTTACAAGACTGGCATTATCAATTTGGGTTACTTTATTTCTTGTTGTGTTAATACTTCCTCCTACTGTAAAGTCTAAAGAAATATCCTCACTCAATTTTGGACTACCAACCAATAAAACATCTCCATAAGTAGAAGAATTTTCATATGTATTTCTAAGCAATCTGCCATTAGTGCCATTGACTAGTAATGCTGGATCAGAGTAGGCAGAAATCCCTCTCTGACTATCTGATATGCTCCAACTATAATTTCCGCGTACTCTTGCTGTCAACCACGGATTGATCTGATAAGATAAAGCAACTGCACTGTATGTATTTTTGTTATTTACTGTAACTTTGTCCCTATTCAATATCCAATATGGATTCTGTGTAGCCGGATTCCCTTTAAATGATCCGTCTGGCTTTACCTCCCACCAATTTTGTGCTGGAAGTAAACGATTTTTATCAATGTACGAATAATTATCTGGTCCATACTGATCAAAATCTACCCCTCTTGGTAGCCAGTATAAACCTGTTAAAGGAGAAAAGGAAACTCCTGGAGATTGTCTGTTTACACTGTTCTGTATAGAACCAATAAAGTTAGCATCTAATGTCAACTTATCATCCAGAAATTTACTGGAGTTTCTGAAAGAGACATTATATTGATCAAAATAAGACAGTGGAACAACACCTTTATTGGTTGTATTTCCAAGAGAGAAATAATTCGTTGACTTTTCATTTCCTGATTGAAAAGAAAGGCTATTGACCCAAGTTGTTCCATTTTGCAAAAAGTCTTTCAGATAATCTTTAGAAGAACCTTTTGCTCCCCAGCTCTGTACAGAGGCTCCTGGAGCATCACCTGATACAGAAGGATCATAAGAGAGATAGCTATGTTGCAACTTGGGAAGACTATATGCCTGCTCTACACTAAAGCTGGAAGTGTAACTGATAGAACTTCTACCCGCTCTTCCTTTTTTTGTTGTAATCAATATTGCACCATTACCCCCTGCAGAACCATACAATGCCGAAGCTGAAGCTCCCTTAAGAAAATTCATGCTTTCGATATCATCTGGATTGATGGAACTTAATACATCACCTGCATCTGGCATACTTGAGTACTGACTTATTTCAGGTGCTTTTCCTGCATCATTAATAATCGGAATACCATCGATCACATACAACGGTTGGCTATTGGATACAGATTTATTTCCCCTCATCACTACCCTTACGGAACTCCCTACACCATTGGTTCTATTGATCTGCACATTGGAAACTTTTCCGTTAATGGAATTTAAAAGATTGGGAGTCTTTACCGCCGTCAGCTCATCTCCGCCAATTTGCTGGCTTGAATAGGTAAGTGAGCGTGCTTGTTTTTTGATCCCCAAAGATGTCACAACAACCTCTTCAATATCGGCTGTTTTAGTTGAATCGGCAGGCTTTTTTACTTGTGCATATCCAAACACAGAAAAAGCTAATAAAACCGGTATAGCAGTTTTTCTCATAGGTAGATTAAATAGTGTTTAATTTTAGAATCAAAAGTCTACTTTGAAACTCGTTTTACTTATAAAGCAAATTGACTTTTATTTTGCTTACCATTTATGTATCATAAATACTAAACATTTAAAGTTTCGTTAAAATTTAATTCATATTGACAAATCTAATTTTTGTGCACAATTAGATATAATACTATTTTGTCATAAAACGATATTATTTTTTCTAACGTTTTCTCAACGACCTTTTTTTACGCTGAAATACAGGGTTTTATATCAGTTTTCACAATTCATCATTTTGCTTATTTTCAATGATTTTTATAAGCAAATAGTGATTTATGTTCAATTTTTCTTATTATTCCTGTCAATTTAAGACGTAAAAAAAGAAAATCCGGACACCAAATCCGGACTCTAGAATATAAAACTCTTTTAAAATAAAAATATCATTCTATTTTCTTTACTCCCTTGAATTGTTCTCTGAATTCTGTTGGTGTTGTTTTTTTGATTGATTTAAAAACTTTATTAAAATTGGCGATGTTATTAAAACCCGCTTCAAAAGCAATTTCAGAAATCGTAAGATTTTTCTCCATCAGCCAGCGGGCTGCATAGCTGATTCTTATATCATTCAGGTAATTCACAAAAGTTTTCCCCGTTCTTTTTTTGATAAATCTGTTAAATGTCACATTACTCATATTGACCAATGAGGCCGCTCCTTCCAGTGTTATTTTATTTTCAAAGTTTTTATGGACAAAATCGTGGATAATTTTCATTTTATCACTATCTACAAACGTCTCAAGCTCAATACTGTAAGAAGATAATAAGGTCTTATTTTCAGCAGTCGCTAATTCATTAAGAATTTTCATGATCTCTATGAAAGACTCAAAACTATTCATCTTCGATAAATTAAGAAACGATTCTTTCAGTTTTTCAGCTGTTTCCTTTGAGAACATAATTCCTCTGATAGATTCTTTGATCAGGTTGTTGATGGGTTTTAGAATATTTTTCTGCATCATGGACTGATTAAAAAAGTCCTGATTGAATTGAACTACGATCTCATAAGTCTTCTTGTTTTTGCATCTATAGTTAGCCCAGCAATGCGGAAGATTGGGTCCCACCAACACCAATTCTATATCACCAATCTCTCCTGTATGGTCACCTACCATCCGGCGGTAGCCTTTTCCCTTGTAGATAAAATTGATTTCAATTTCAGGATGATAATGATAGGGGAAATCAAAAGATGTTTTTATCCTGTCAAATACAAGAAAACTATCTTCCGGAGATAGCGGAGTTATTTCTCTTAAAATATTTTCTAAGCTGCTCATGTATTTTACAGTAATTAAATCATTGAATTGGAGTCACTATATGAAAATTCAAGGTTGTAATCCTTATACCCAGTTGTCCTTATAATTAGAATGACTAAAGTACGTTTATTTTTATAAAAGATTAGGATCGGCTTCTTTGATCCAGATTCACTACATCTTTTAGTTCATAAATAAAGCCGTATCACAAGGTGTAGAAACGGCTTTATTTTAGCAAAAGCTATTATTTTTATTTTTTATTTAGTAGCTTTAAGCTTGATATCATTTCCTTATAATATTTATAATCTAATTTTTTATCAAAATTAAAACCATAAGCCCCATATCCGCCTGCCTTGTCCTGATATTTTGAAGAGCTGTAATATTCTTTTAACCTCAAAGGTCCCTGGCTAGTGCTACTGTTGGAATATGAAGATTCAAAATCGGCGGAAATTAGGAATATATTTTTCTTTGGGAAACCAGCCTGCAAGTAGCCATCGATTTTGCCATCTGTGTCTGCTTCACTTCCCCAATAATCTTGAATATAAATAAGATCAATTTTAGCAAGTGTTTCTTTTGACAGCTTCAATTCCGAGAATCCTGCATTGGTATCAATAATCAACAATTTTCCCGACATTGACTTGGGTCCAAAATATTTAGCAAAAGCCTGAACATAGAGGTCCCAATCTCCGTCATTAAAGCCAACGTCTGTATACCCCGGCTCAAGGTCCAAATCTACTCCATCAATTCCCCATTTATTTAATGAATCAGAAACTTTTTTAGCGTAGGCATTGTAATCTTCAGTCGTGTTTTTAAATTTTATGGTTTTCCTTTCATCTTTATAATTCTCAAAAATCTCATTACCAAATTGTGTCTGAACAACAATTGTCCCTCTGGCCTTAAGGAATTGAACGTCATTAATAATCTCAGTCAGTGTTTTAGCATCTTCTCCTGTAGCTCCCGGAGCCCTGTCACCTCGCTTCAAATTACTTAATCCTAAAAAGCGATGGAAGAGATTAACAATATCCACCCCTTCCGGAATATCTCTTAAATTATAATAATCAGGTACCATTCCCCCTCTTGTCAATCCATTAAAATACCCTGTTACCTTAAATTTTTTACCATTAATCACTTCAATCGGAGTGGTTTCGTTTGGGGTTGTTTCGTCATCATTACAAGATATAAAACTGAGATTTATTAGAATTAGTAATACACTTAAAAAAGAAATTCTTGTTTGTTTTTTCATCTTTACATTTTTTATTTGGTTTTTTAACACATCAATAAATAGAGCTTTAATTTCTTGCACATTGCATTCAATACATAAGAAATATTTAAATTATTGTTAAGATTAAATTCATATTAACAAATCTAAATTTTGCAGAGAAACAGATATAATACTATTTTATCATTAAATAGTACTATTTTTCACACCCTTTATAAAAATCTATAAAACAAATACTTACACATCTCAACCACATCTTACATAGTTCATTTACCTTTCTTCTTATTAAAAGCCTATTCATTTTAAATTAAAATTCTATTTCATTGATTTAACATCTTCAAACCAGGCTTTTTTGTACCTTTAGTTTTAAAGTTTATCAATGCTGCCACAAAGTTTTATTTTTGAAGACCCCTATAAGAAATTTGGATTCAACATTTTCACTCAGGAAAATCTAAATACACTTAAAGAAAATAAATTTCATTCTGAAATTAAAATCTTCTTTGTTCCTTCAGGATATGAATTGAGCGTGGATTTCAATCATTATAAAACAGAAGTTCCTACTTTATTTTTTCTTACCAATCAATATTTAGATGTAAAAAAAGGAGGCATAGATGAGTCTGTTCTTCTGTACTATAACAGGGATTTTTACTGTATTCAGATTCATGATAAAGAAGTAGCCTGTGATGGACTTCTTTTCCATAATATTTTTGAAATTCCAAAAGTAGAGTTGGATTCAGATGAAGCCACGATCATCAAAAGTTTATTGCACAATATAAAGGATGAGCTGGAATGGAAACAATCTTCCAATGAAGAAATGATCAGAACTTATCTCAAACAGATCATCATTCATTCGACAAGAAAATGGAAAAAACAAAATCTGGAAACTGATGTCGTTAATATTCCTAATAACGAACTGGATGTTTTCAGGGATTTTAGCAGAAATCTTGAAATTCATTTCCGAGAAAAACACAATGTTGTGGATTATGCTGAAATTCTTCGTATCGCTCCAAAGACACTCACTCATAAATTCAAGCATTTAAATCTTGAATCTCCCAACCAGCTGATCATTAATAGAATTTTATTAGAAGCAAAAAGACTTTTATTTTATACTGATAAGCCTGTAAAGGAAATCGCTTACGATCTGGGATATGAAGATCCGGCCTACTTTAATAGATTATTTACGAATAAGGTCGGAAGCACTCCTGCAAATTTCAAAAAAAATTATTCTTCGGGAAAAAAGTACAATATTTAGTACTTTTTATCTATTGAAATCGATTCACATACGATATACCTTTGTCATATCAAAAATCAATTTAAATATTAACTCAATAACAAAACATTATGAAACGTAACGCAACAGCCGTTTGGAACGGTACCATCAAAGAAGGAAAAGGAAGCTTAACAACACAAAGCACCACATTAAATGAAACTCAGTATTCTTTCAACAGCAGATTTGCTGATGGTGTAGGAACAAATCCTGAGGAACTTTTAGCAGCTGCTCATGCAGGATGTTTTACCATGAAATTAAGCGCAGAATTATCACAGGCGGGTTTTACTCCTGAAGAACTGAAAACAACTTCTGTTATTACTCTTGACCCGAGCATTGGGAAAATTACCAAATCAGAACTGACATTAACAGCAAAAGTTCCTGGTCTTTCAGAGGAAGATTTTCAAAAGTATGCTAAAATAGCAGAAGAAGGATGTCCTGTAAGTGCAGCTTTCAATTTTGAAATTACATTGAATGCGACTTTAGCTTAAAACAACCTTACTATTATAACCAATTAACAACCTAAAAAATCAATTATTATGTCACTACCAATTCAACCAGCAGAAAACGATCCTCAAATTTTAAAAGACATCCGTGCTTTTCTTAAGGATCTTAACAGTGGAGGTGGAAAACCAATTGAAGAAATGTCTCCTGAAGATGCAAGACAAGTTCTTGTAGGAGCGCAAGAATCAGTAAGTTTTGATTATTCAGATATTGAAGAATCTGAAAGAATGATTACACAAGATGGGCTTACAGTAAATATCCATATTGTAAAACCTAAAGGAGCACAAGATCATCTTCCGGTATTTATGTTTTTCCATGGTGGCGGATGGGTTTTAGGAGATTTTCCTACTCATAAAAGATTAGTAAGAGACCTAGTTGTAAAAAGTGGTGCGATAGCTGTATTCCCTGACTACACTCCATCACCGGATGCTCAGTACCCAACTGCGATCAATCAGGCATATGCCGCCACAAAGTGGGTTGCTGAAAATGGAAAAGAAATCGGTGTTGATGGTTCAAAACTAGCCGTTGTTGGAAATAGCGTCGGTGGAAATATGGCAGCAGTAGTTGCATTGATGGCAAAAGATAAAAATGGACCCAAGCTTCAATATCAAATCTTATTATGGCCGGTTACTGATTCTGACTTTACCAGAGATTCTTATGAAAAATATGGACAGGAAAGATTCTTAACAGCTCCATTAATGAAATGGATGTGGGATAATTATACTACAGATCTTGAAAAAAGAAAGGAAAAATATGCTTCTCCTATTCAGGCATCACTTGAAGAATTAAAAGGATTACCCCCTGCATTACTTCATGTTGCTGAAAATGATATCCTTCATGATGAAGGAGTGGCATACGGAAGAAAGCTTGATGAAGCAGGAGTTGCTACAACACTGGCAGTTTACAAAGGATTCATCCATGATTATGGACTACTAAACCCTATAGCTCATGTTCCGGCAATTCAGGAATCCATCACTCATGCTGCTTCTACGATAAAAGAAGCTCTGTTTAAATAAATTACATTAAGTCTGGGTGATCAATTACTCAGACTTAGTTTTTAACCTAAATATACCATTTGGTATATTTTTGTATATTTGCATATAATTTCATAATCATGTCAAAAGCAGAAAAGACCAAACAGTTTATCATTGAGACTACTGCTCCCTTATTTAATAAGAAGGGCTATCTCTCAACGACACTTTCGGACATTACGGAAGCGACAGGATTAACAAAAGGTAGTATTTACGGTAATTTTGAAAACAAAGATGAAGTGGCACTTGCAGCTTACAAATACAATGCAACATTACTGACTAAAAGTATGGCCAGATCTTTGGGAGAAGACTTTCCTTCTGCTACAGATAAATTAAAAGCTTTTGTCAATTTTTACCGCAAAAGCTGGAAAGCTGTTTTTTTAAATGGAGGATGTCCTTTAATGAATGCCGCCACTGAAGCAGATGATACTTTTCCTATACTTAAAAAACAGGTAACCCTATCTTTTGAAGGCTGGATCAAAAAAATTTCAACAACAATTATTGAAGGTCAGCAAAATGGAGAACTGAATAAAAAAGCCAATGCTAACGAAATAGCATCTTTATTCATTATGCTGACGGAAGGTGGAATTTTACTTTCAAAAACGACAGGTGATGAAAGTTTTCTGAACCTTGCTTTGGACAGAATACTGTCAATTATTGATCAGGAACTCAACATTATTCCATCATAAATTTTATCATATGGAAACAAAAAAAGTGGCTATAGTAGGATACAACAGAATTCCTTTTGCCAGAATGAATACCGCATATTCCGATGCCGGAAATCAGGATTTGCTGGTCTCGGCTTTAAATGGATTAATAGATCGTTACCACCTGAAAGGAAAACTTCTTGGCGAAGTTGCTGGCGGAGCTGTAATCAAACACATATCCGAAAGCAACCTCATCAGAGAAACGGTAATGAATACTTCTCTCGATCCAGCAACGCCTGCGTGTGATCTGCAACAAGCTTGTGACACGGGAATTGAAGCAGCGATTTATATCGGAAATAAAATAGCGCTGGGACAGATAGAAAGTGGAATCGCCTGTGGTGTAGAAGCTATGAGCAATATCCCTTTTGAATCTTCCGCTAGACTACGAAAAGCTCTTCTAAAAGCTAATAAAGAAAAATCAGCTTTTGGAAAATTAAAATACCTCTTAAGCCCATCCCTAAAAGACTGGATGCCTATTCCGTATAAAGGACAAGAGCCTAAAACAGGCTTGGTAATGGGTGAACATACAGAAATCACCGCTAAATATTATCAGATATCCCGTGAAGATCAGGATGAATTAGCTTTTAAAAGTCATAAAAATATGGCAAAAGCTTATGATGAAGGATTTTTCAATGATATGATCACACCTGCATTTGGTCTAGAGAAAGATAATAATCTTCGTCTTGATACTACGCTGGAAAAATTAGCTCAACTAAAACCAGCATTCGATAAACAAAACGGCACACTGACTGCAGGAAACTCTACTCCTTTTACAGATGGAGCCTCTGCAGTCTTACTAGCCAGTGAGGAATGGGCTAAAGCCAATAATTTGCCCATCTTAGCATATATCACTTTCTCAGAAATAGCCGGGATAGAATATGTCGAGAACAGACAAAATTTACTTCTCGCCCCTGTGTTTGCCGCTGATAGAATGCTGAAAAAAGCAGGAATGAATCTTGAAGACTTTGATTATTATGAAATCCATGAAGCGTTTGCAGCACAGGTTTTAGCAACTATTAAAATCTGGGAAAATGATGACCTCGCTAAAAAGTTTGGTCTTGAAAAAGCTTTAGGTAAAATTGACAGGAGCAAGCTGAATGTAAAAGGAGGAAGCCTTGCAGCTGCCCATCCATTTGCAGCAACAGGTGGACGAATTATAGCTACTCTGGCCAAACTTTTAAATGAAAAAGGAAGCGGAAAAGGCTTTATTTCTATTTGTGCCGCCAGAGGACAGGGAGTCACCATGATTTTAGAAAAATAAGAATTGCAATATGGATCGATTAGAACAGTTAAAACAGTTTATTGGAAAAGAATTTGATCAGTCTCCTTCACCATTTATGAAATGGCTGAATCCCATTGTTCTTTCTGTAGAAGAAGGAAAGCTGGAGTTCCAATATACTGTACGGCCAGAGTGGCTGAACCCTATTGGTAATCTTCATGGCGGAGTAACTGCAGCTATTGTGGACGACATCATTGGAGCCACCATGTTTTCATTAAACGAAAATTCTTTCATAACAACGATAAATAATGTCATCGATTATTTTTCAACTGCGAAAGAAAATGATAATATTGTAGCCGAAACTATAATCATTAAAAGAGGGAAGCAATTTGTAAATGCCCAATGCGAAATATGGAACGCAGATAAAACAAGATTAATTGCTAGAGGAACCTCTAATTTATTTAAAATCAATAACTAGGTATGAAAAGAGTTGTCATTACAGGAATGGGTGCAGTCACACCCTTAGGAAACAATGTCGAAGATTTCTGGCAAAACAGTATTAATGGAGTGAGCGGAGCGGCTTTGATCAAACATTTCAATGCAGAGAAATTTAAAGTTCATTTTGCATGTGAAGTAAAAGATTTTGACCCTAAAACACATTTAACTCATAATGAAATAAAAAGAAGTGATCTTTTCACACAGTACGCAATGTATGCATCTGCAGAAGCGATCCAGGATTCAGGATTAGATCTTGAAAATATGGATCCTTTTGATACTGGTGTGATCTGGGGAACAGGACAAGGAGGTATGCTAACTTTTGAAAATGAAGTCGCAGAATATTATACTGGCGATGGAACGCCTCGTTTTAACCCGTTCTTTGTTCCAAAATTCATTGCAAATATGGCTTCCGGGATGATTTCCATGAAATATGGACTTCAGGGAATTAATTACACGACAGTTTCTGCATGTGCTACAGGGAATACAGCCTTAATGGATGCTTTTAATTATATCCGCTTAGGGAAGGCAAAAGTCATTATCAGTGGTGGTTCCGAAGCAGGTATTACTCCGGCTTCTGTAGGCGGGTTCTCTACTATGAAAGCGATGTCTACCAGAAATGATGATTTTGCAACAGCAAGCCGTCCTTATGATGCTGACAGGGATGGATTCGTCATCGGAGAAGGTGCAGGATCTTTAGTTCTTGAGGAATATGAGCACGCAAAAAGCAGAGGAGCAAAAATTTATGCAGAATTAGTAGGTGCAGCAATGACTGCGGATGCCTATCATATGACTGCTCCGCATCCGGAAGGTACCGGTGCTATCAAAGCCATGCAACTTGCTCTTCAGGAAGCGGGGATCAATACAGAAGACATTGACTATATTAATCCTCATGCTACTTCAACTCCTATGGGAGACATCGTGGAATTAAAAGCAATCAATAGTCTGTTCAAAGGAAGCAAAAAACTTGACATCAGTGGAACAAAGTCGATGACGGGACATTTATTAGGTGCAGCTGGCGCAGCGGAGGCTATTCTTTCTATAAAAGCGATTCAGAATGGGATTATCCCACCAACAATCAATTTGCACAATATTGATCCGAACATTCCTAAAGATGTTAATATCGTGTTCAATGAGGCTAAAGAGAAAAATATTACTTATGCTTTAAGTAATGCTTTTGGATTTGGAGGACATAATGCGACCTTAATCTTTAAGAAGTTTAGCTAAAGAATTAGTTAATCGCGAAGGCGCTAATTTTTTTAATCTAACGTTTTTAAGGCGCAAGGTTTTTATCTCCGATAAAAATATTTTTTCCAAGAATTTAAAACATTGAAAATCTTTGATTTTCTTGCGCCTTAAAAATTACTTCAAATAAAAATTTCTTTGCGGCTTTGCGATTAACCAACCTATTAACAATTACAAATAATAAAAGCAGTCAAAATTGACTGCTTTTCTATTTTATTCGGATTCAGGAATAAAAAAATCATCTGCTTCCTCTTCAATTGGAATATAAAGCCTCTCCCACTGATCTCCTTCTATTATTTCCCAACTATGCCCAACACCATCTGTATCCTCTGCTACTAAAATTATTCCCGGTTCAATTAGAAATGTGGAACCATCACTAACTTTAAATAAAATATTTCCTTTTAATGTTACCACATACTGTCTCCTCGGAGCCGGATGTGTATTTTTTTCCCATTCTTCTGTTATCGTACTTATCCAAAAAGTAGTTGTGTTCATGGATTTCAAAGTAGGTATTTTACCTTTTTCGAACCTGCTCGTTCCATCAGAATTACTGAGTAACCTAAAAGCTGGAACAAACTCACTTGTACTTTTCATACGAACTTTTACTTTTATTGATGGATCGCCTTTATGGCAATACCCTTCTTAAGCCTTTAACCATTCTGAAGAAGAAAGATAATTCTGATCAGGATAATAAATGAACAGGCAATTTCTTCCTTTTATAGTATTAATGATCGGAGCTGTAAGATCTTTAGGAATTGCCGGACATCCCCAGCTTCTTCCTATTCTTTTATGCATTGCTGCAAACTCTTCACTTACATAATTCGCTCCATGCATTACGATTGCTCTTTTATAAGCTGCATCATTAAATCCCTTGTCCATTCCCAGCAATCTTAAAGAATATCCGTTATCTCCATTATAAGTAGCATCTGTGATATAGAATCCCATACTACTCTGAAGTGAGCTTTCAGTATTTGAAAAATTGGTTGCAAATTCTTCTCCCGTATTCTTTCCGTGAGCAACCAGGGAGTTAAATAAAACTTTCTTTTCTTGTGTATCAATTACCCACAGTCTATTGGTATTGGAAGACATAGAAAAATCACAAACTGTTAATAAATGCGAATCCTGGCTTAGTAATCCCGCTTTTTTTAAATTTTCAAAACCTGTTACAGCTTTTAAAAATACTTCTTCATTCAGTTCATGTCCAGGTTCAAATGTAATTGATTTATATAATGCTTCTGATGAAGATACAGCCTTTACTGCCTTCTCAGATTTCGTGTCGGATAATCTTTCAATTTTTTCTGTGCTTATGGTTTCACTTCTCAAATTTCCTTTCTCCGGGGAAATGTAAAATGAAGTGGTAACCATATACGCAAAGCCTAACAGGCTATATAATCCTTTCATTCAATAACTATGTAAAAATAAATTAGTGGGGCAAAATTATAAAAACATAGCCACCCGAAGGTTAAAATCAATCTAAGTTTAACGCTATTTAAGAAACTTTAACGTCCTGATTCTGTGAATTAAACGACTTATTTTCATAAGTTCTAACCGAATACCTGACATACGAAATTCATACGATTCTGTAGTTACTATGGGCTTTAAGCTGTCATCGAAAACATGTCTTAGTGGGAATTATATCCTTGAAAAAATAGCCAAATTCTTCATATCCGTAAGTCATCCCTTTCTTTTAAGAAATTTATTCGTTATCAAATAATTAGTTTAAGTCAATTATAGAAATTCTAATGACTATCAGAAATATCTGTCTGATTATACATCTCTTCAAGTTTTTCCCAATATGCTTTGTTTATAGGCTCATATAAAACATAAATGCATTTGATGGCAAAAATATCCAGTTGACTTCTGCTTCCAATCCAGTTCATGATATTTTTAGCTAATCTTTTTCCATCAAATCCTGCCCATTCTCCGGCGGGAATTAAAAGATTGGAAAATAGCACAGGGAAAACTTCATATTGATCTATCTTTTTTATTTCTTCAAAAGTAAAGGGACTTTTAACTAAGATTCGGATAACATACTGAAAATCTGAATCCTGAAGCTCTGTATCCAGATATAATTCTGACAATGCTTCCCAGACTAATTTCCGTTCATCAAGATACTGCAGCCCCTCCATAGAAATCTAAACTATAGAATCAGAAACGAATTCCAGACTTACTGAATTCATGCAATACCTCAATCCTGTAGGCTTTGGTCCGTCATCGAAAACATGTCCCAAATGGGAGTCACATCGTTTACAAAGAACCTCTACCCGTTCCATTCCGTAGGCTGTATCTCTTTTATAATAAACCCCTTCTTTATCCGCTTCAAAGAAACTTGGCCAACCACAACTACTCGCAAATTTTGATGTGGAACGAAACAGGTGATTTCCACAGACGGCACAATAATAGTCCCCTATTTCATCAAATTCATTATATTTTCCAGTAAAGGCCCTTTCTGTAGCTGCTTCTCTTGACACAGCATACAAATCCGGAGGTAGAATCTTTTTCCATTCTTCGTTGGATACATCCAATTTTGTGGTATCTGTTCGTGAGTAGTATGGATTGTTTTTTGCATGGTTTTCCATAGATGTAATTTTGATAGGTTGATGATTCTGCGAACATGATTGCAGAAAATGATTAGTATGATTGAAATTAAAATTTCATAATCAAATTTACTAAATTTGACTATATGAACGATGAAGCCAAAAGAAAACAATTAAGAAAATATAAAGCGTTTGCTACAGGATTATTTGTGTTAATGGTGATTATTTTTATCATTACCACTATTCTCCAGAAAACAAATACTTCTCACTGGATCGGTTATGTCCGGGCATTCTCTGAAGCAGCTATGGTAGGTGCTTTAGCGGATTGGTTTGCCGTGACTGCCTTATTCCGTCATCCTCTCGGGCTACCCATTCCACATACCAATTTAATTGAAAACAGCAAGGAAAGATTGGGAGATAACCTTGGGAGTTTTGTAGTGACGAATTTTCTCTCACCCCAAAATATACGCCCCTACATTCAGAAACTTAAAATATCAAATTTCGTAGGCGAATGGTTGGTAAAGGAAAAGAATCAGGAAATTTTAATTAAAAACCTTTCAGACATTGTTCTGGACATTCTCAATAAACTGGATGATTCTGTGGTAAGTGATTTTATCAGTAAGAAAGTCTCTGAAATGACGAACGGAATTAAGTTTAATGTTATTATCGGAAATGGAATTAATTATCTTTTGGATAAAAATGATCATCAGAGAATCATTACCAATCTTTCAAAGCAGATCAAAGATTATATTATCGAGAATGATGAAATGATTGAAGAACGGGTAAAAAAAGGAAGCTATTCTTTCATCCCATCTTTTGTTGATAATAAAATTGCCGAAAAAATTGCTAGCGGCCTGTCAGATTTTTTCAAAGAAGTGGAAGAAGATCCGCAACATGAGATACGATCTTTAATTACAAAAAAGATTTATGAATTTTCATTGGACTTAAAAGAAGATCCAAAATGGGAAGGAGAATTTGACAACATTAAAAATGGTCTGCTAAAAAATGATAAGCTGAATGAATATTCTAATGACATTTGGGCCTCCATCAAAAACACGCTCACCAAAGAACTACAGGAGGATCATTCTTCATTAAAAAATTATATTTCTAAAAATTTAAATGAATTCTCCCAGAATCTAAAAACCGATGAAAAGCTTCAAAATAAAATAGATCATTGGGTACGTGTCACTGCTTATAAATATATTCTGAAAAACACCCATCAATTTGGAAACCTCATCAGCTCTACTGTAGGTAATTGGAAAGGTAAAGAGCTCAGCGAGAAAATGGAGCTGGAAGTTGGAAAAGATCTTCAGTTTATTCGCGTAAATGGTACACTTGTAGGAGGATTGGTCGGTTTGATTATTTATACAATTGCCAACTTCTTTATATGATAAAAAACTAAAAACTAACCATCCACCAATCATGAAAAAACTCATTCTACTATTCCTGTGCTCAACAGGCTTTCTTTGTCTCGCTCAACATGTTGAATTAAAAAACAGTATCGATTCATCACAAATCTTCAAAGGAGAAGTTGCAAACATTCCAATTACTATTCAGCTGCGTTACACCGGAATCGTGGATTGTAACCAATACCAACATTTTGTAGACGGATGGTACTATTACGACAAGTATCAGAAAAAAATCCCTCTAACTGGTATTTACGATCATGGAAGTTTATATCTGTATCATTTTGGAAACAAACAAAAACAGAACTCTAAAATACTTGGTGAGAAGATCACCTCACCCCGACTGATTGAGAAAACTGATAGTATTGCTAAAACGCTGAACCCTAAAGAAACCTTGACTTTTACAAACGACCATTCGGATCGTGAAATTTCAGGTTCTTTTATATTAGGAAGTAAAACACAACCAGCAAAGCTATTGACGAAAAATAGCATGATCTACAGATTTAATAATTACCTTACTCTTCCTAATAACAAGAAGATCAACACGTATGATTTTATAGATCGTTATGGTGGAAACAAATTATTATCTTACAGCTCAGATAAAACGGGAAACAGGGTTTTACTGTATTTTGAACATACTTCTAATTTTAATGCATGCGGAATGTGTGGTGCCAGCGAAGGAGAAAAGGGATACAGGGTTTTATATTTTACCAATGACTGGAATTATAAAAGACATGAAGATTTTCTTACAGAAAGCTGTATCAATAATATCTATGATACTACGGTCAGTAAAAATAAAGATCCGAAAATTTTAAAGTTTAGCATAAAGAAAACGACGACAAATCCTGCTTACACGCTCATTGTAGATGTCAATCATGCTTCGGTTGTAAAATCAAAATAAAAAAGAGAATGATTAAAACAGCGTAAAAACCCAATTTTGTCATTGACTTCGCAGAATCTTTGATTTCTGAAAGAATCTCACCACGAATTGCATCCTCACGAAGCTTTGTTTAGATTCCTACGGAATGACAAAAAGGGAGATAAAATGTTGGAGATTAATAATGATCATAGATATTTTAGCAACAGCCTAAACTTTTTGTATTTGTCACAACTTTTTATTAATAATTAGAATTATTCAAAACATTCGATATGTTGGAGAAATCTCAAAACATTATTTAGTTATCGGAGAGAATATTCAAAACGCAACCTTGTCATTCTGAAAGAATCTCAACACGAATTGCACCCTCACATAAATTTGTTTAGATCTAGAAAATGACAAAAGGAGTTATTAAATTTTGGGAATTAGTAATCGATCTCTTTCTGATAACAGAAGAAATTCTTTTATAGTTTGATACGATAATGTTTTCGATTTTATCTCGGTAACCTGGAAGCTCTTACCAACAATTCTTTATTGATTTCATTGATCAATTCCGGGCCTTCATAGATAAATCCTGTGTAAAGCTGGATCAAACTTGCTCCTGCATCAAGTTTTTCAATTGCATCTTTTGCAGTATGAATTCCTCCAACCCCAATAATAGGAAATGCTTTTCCACTTTTCTCAGAAAGAAAACGAATGACTTCCGTAGATCTTTTTGTTAATGGTTTTCCGGAAAGGCCTCCTGTTTCAGATTTATTTTCAGAAGTAAGGTTTTCACGAGACAATGTTGTATTCGTAGCAATAACTCCAGCAATCTTTGTGTCTTTCACAATATCAATGATATCTAACAACTGATCATCGGATAAATCCGGAGCGATCTTAAGAAGAATTGGCTTTGGATTAGATTTTTCTGTGTTCATCTGTTGTAAAGTACCTAAAAGCTGTGTTAAAGGTTCTTTATCCTGAAGTTCGCGAAGGTTTGGAGTATTGGGAGAACTTACATTGACTACAAAATAATCTACATAAGGAAAAAGTGCCTCAAAACAAATTTTGTAATCATTTACAGCTTCCTCATTTGGGGTTACTTTATTTTTTCCGATGTTTCCACCAATCAATACACTTTTGTTTTTCTTAAGCCTTTCAACCGCAGCGTCTACCCCTTCATTGTTGAACCCCATTCTGTTGATGATCGCAGAATCCTCTTTTAAACGGAAAAGTCTTTTTTTATCATTTCCTGGCTGTCCCTTTGGAGTCAGTGTACCGATTTCTACAAAACCAAAACCAAGATCTGAAAGCTCTTCAAAAAGCACTGCATTTTTATCAAAACCAGCTGCCAATCCTACCGGATTTTTAAATTTCAGTCCAAAAACTTCTCTTTCTAATCTTTTGTCTTCAATAGGTTTTGGAAGAAAAAGCTTCGTTAAGAAAGGAAAATTTTTAAGCATTGAAAAAGTGAAATAGTGAACTTCTTCAGGATCGAATTTAAAAAGAATGGGACGGATCAGGGTTTTGTACATGCCTTTTTTTGGAATACAAAGATAGGGGTTTTGGTAGAGAGTTGAAAATGGAAAGTGGAAAGTTGAGAAGTCTTATAAACATGTTAGGAATATAAGGCCAAATCGAAATTTAAAATGTCTCCTACTCTTTTGAATTCATCATCTATAGTTGCATTTACCGTAATTCTTTCGTTAGAAACAGGATGATTAAAAGCCAATTGATGGGCGTGAAGCGTCATTTTATTGATGCCAAATGTTTGAAGCCACAACTTATTTTGTTTGTTGCATCCGTGCTTACGACAGCCTAAAATAGGATGTAAAATATGCTTAAAATGTTTTCTCAACTGATGAAATCTTCCTGTTTCAGGGATGGCTTCAACCAGACAATATCTTGAAGTCTGATGTTTTAAAAAAGGTAATTCTATCTCTGAGGTCTGTAAACGATGATAATAGGTAATCGCGTTTTGCTTGACTTCATTTTCATTAATTAAATCATAATCGATGGTTTCCTCTTCTTTCGCCCAACCACGAAGAATGGCGATGTATTTCTTTTCAACAATTTTCTCCTCAAATTGAGTGCTCATTATTCTCAACGTATCTTTATCTAAAGTAAACAATAAAACACCCGAAGTTTTTCGGTCCAATCGATGCACCGGATAAACTTTTTGCCCAATTTGATTTCTCAATTCCTGAATAGCATAGGTATCTGCTTCTCCGGAATAAAAAGACTTATGCACCAATAATCCACTGGGTTTATTGATAGCAATGAGATGTTCGTCGCGATAAAGAATTTCTAACATCTGGCAAAAGTAGAAGTTTTCTGATTATTCCTCAAACTTCAGATTCATATTAAAAAAGGGCAGCATTTGATTTTCTATTCTTCCGTTTTCTCTGCTGACTTCGCTTCCATGGGTTCCGATATATTCTTCTGCCTCGTGTTTAATTCTAAGCATTTCAAGGTTTTTGCTTAAATTCATACAGCTTACAGGGATATGTTTAAATTCATCATTCCTGCCCCAGTCAAATTTTATGGCTTTCAGTTTTTTGATGTTATTGTAATGAGAGAAAATTAATTCGGAAGTAGAATTTTTCTTTAATTCTTCTGCAACAGAAGCGTTTACTTTTACATTTTCTCCATCAAAAGAAAAGGGAAGATCTGCAAAAAACGGAGATTTGTTTTCATTTCCATTGTATGCTCTTGCAATGGCAAAAATAATGTTTGTTCCCGCATTTTCAGGTTTTGAAAGGTCTTTGATTTCTTTAATATTTTTTACATTTTTATATAAATCCATTTCTGTTAGTGCAAAATATTGAGCATCTAAAACCCCTGGGGAAAGCGCATAAACAGATGAAAAAATTTCAGGATGCAGGAAAGCGTTTCGTAACGCGCCATTTCCTCCCATGGAATGTCCTGTGATTCCGCGACTGTCTTTATTCGCGATGGTTCTGTAATTTTTATCAATAAAATCCACCAACTCAATCGACGTAAAATCCGACCAATTTCCCGAAGATTTTGAATTGGCATAAAAGCTTCCTTTGAAAACCGTACTTTCATCCGGCATGACCATAATAACCGGCTTTATTTTCTTTGAATGGATAGCACGATCAACAATATGATTAATTTTATCATTACTAACCAACAAACTATCACTCCAGAAAAAACCATGCAAAAAGTAAATTACAGGATATCTTTTTGAAGATTTCTCATAATCCGGTGGCAGATATATTGAAACTCTTCGCTTAGGATTTTCTCCTGCTTTATTTTGTAAAGTTTTGGCTGTAATATAAGTTGTAACCACTTTTCCTTCAGGAATTTTCTGCGCTCCTAAAAATTGAGCCAGTAAAACAAAAATTAAAAGTATGAATCCGTTTCTTTTCATTGTAAAACTTTAATTGAAAACAAATCTCGTTAAATTGTCTCAAAATAAGACATTAATGACTGAATTTTATTTTTTGATCCTATTTAGCCCTGATTGAGCGGCATGTTTGAGCTCATTTTGATATTTTCATTTCGGCGGCTTCGCCGCCGAAATGAAAATATCAAAATAGCGAGTAGCGAAAGCAGGTTCCCGGCTCCTGATTTTCTGCATTATAAAAACTTCCATCTTCCCGCTTCCATCTTCCTACATTTTCACTATTTTTGCACATCAGACGTAAAAAAAATTATGGCAAAGCAAGAAGATGTTTTCAAGAAAGTGATTTCTCACGCTAAAGAGTATGGTTTTATTTTCCCTTCAAGTGAGATCTATGACGGGTTATCCGCTGTTTATGATTATGGGCAGAATGGAGCTGAACTAAAAAATAATATCAAGCAATATTGGTGGAAAGCTATGGTACAGCTTAACGAAAATATTGTGGGTATTGATTCGGCGATCCTTATGCACCCTACCACTTGGAAAGCATCAGGCCACGTAGACGCTTTTAATGATCCATTGATCGACAATAAAGATTCTAAAAAACGTTTCAGAGCAGATGTTTTGGTAGAAGATTATTGTGCCAAAATTGAAGATAAAGAGAATAAGGAAATCGAAAAAGCGGCCAAAAGATTCGGAGATTCTTTTGATAAAGCTCAATTTGAAGCGACCAATCCTAAAATCATAGAATACCGCGCAAAAAGAGAAGCTATTCTTTCAAGATTAGCAAAGTCTTTAGAGAATGAAGATCTTGCTGATGTAAAAGCATTAATTGAGGAATTGGAAATTGCTGATCCAGATACAGGTTCTAAAAACTGGACGGAAGTAAGACAATTCAACCTGATGTTTGGAACTAAATTGGGAGCTTCTGCAGATTCTGCAATGGATCTTTATTTGAGACCTGAAACGGCTCAAGGTATCTTCGTTAATTTTTTAAATGTCCAAAAAACATCCCGTCATAAACTTCCTTTCGGTATCGCGCAAATCGGAAAAGCATTCAGAAATGAGATCGTTGCAAGACAGTTTATTTTCAGAATGCGTGAATTTGAACAAATGGAAATGCAATTCTTCGTTGCTCCTGGTACTGAATTAGAATTCTATGAGCAGTGGAAGCAAAAACGTCTGAACTGGCACCTTGCTTTAGGTCTAGGAAACGACAATTACAGATTCCATGATCATGAAAAATTAGCTCATTATGCGAATGCAGCTGCTGATATTGAGTTCAATTTCCCTTTTGGTTTCAAAGAACTGGAAGGTATTCACTCAAGAACTGATTTCGATTTAAAAGCTCACGAAAAACATTCAGGAAGAAAACTTCAGTTCTTCGATCCTGAAAGAAATGAAAACTATGTTCCTTATGTGGTGGAAACTTCTGTAGGTTTAGATAGATTATTCCTTTCTATTTTCTCTCATTGTCTTAAAGATGAAGTATTGGAAGATGGTTCTGAAAGAACAGTTTTATCCCTTCCTCCGGCATTAGCACCAATTAAAGCTGCTATTCTTCCATTAATGAAGAGAGATGGTTTAGCAGAATATGCAGAAAATATCTTCAACGATCTGAAGTATGATTTCAATTTATTCTATGAAGAGAAAGATGCTATCGGAAAGCGTTATAGAAGACAGGATGCCATTGGTACTCCTTACTGTATCACCATAGATCACGATTCTCTTACTGATCATACAGTAACGATCAGAGACAGGGACACGATGCAGCAGGAAAGAGTTCCGGTATCTGAATTGAGAAGGATCATTGATGAGAAAACCAACTTTAGAAATTTACTTTCAAAAATATAAAAACGAAGCCTTGATTTTTTCAAGGCTTTTTTATTTTCTATCCCATAATTTATTATTTTTGGCGCAAATTAGAAGAATGAAAAAATTTTTATTAATGGCTTTTGGCCTTGTTCAGACGTTATACCATTCACAAACACAAGATTTAACGAAACTGGCAGCAGGAGAGCATGTTGGGATGAATGCCCTATTGGATGATAAAGAAAATCTTTATGGCTATGTTTCGGTATATTCTTATGGAAAATCCGGAGACAAAACCAAGAAATTCGAGTACGTTATTTTAGATAAAAACCTCAACCCGGTTGCGAATAAAGAATTTGAAGGAGATATCACAGCAGCTTCTTATGGTGGTTATGTAGATTTTAAAGGACAAATCATCCTGAAGCCTACAAGAATGGATTATTCATTGGTTAAAAACAGGGAACTCTTCACTCCGGTTTCAATGGTCATTGATCCTAAAACCAATACAATTAAGAGAAAAGTATATTACGACTATCTTGAAGATGGAACTTTTAAAGAAATCGACCAGCCTAAAAACTGGAAGGAACAACGCAAAGAAAATCGTGAAGAGAAAAAAGAAAAAGGATACAATTATGTTTCTGCAGTAGGAGAAATAAAAGAAGGCGGGTATTTCGCTATTGAATATAAAGATTACGGAAGATATGTCAGCAACAACAGCCTGATCAAGTTTGACGATAACAAAAAAGAAGTCTGGAGGTATCAATACAATACAAACGGTACGAAAAAAAGTTTTGCCACTTTATCTGTTCTGGAAAAAGATGAAAATAACATCTATACTATTCTGAAAAAAGTAGATGATGATAAAGCATCTTTTAATCTTGTTGTTCTCGATATGAAAACCGGAAAAGAGGTGGCTAATAAGCCTATAACAGGTCTTTCTGATGAATCCATTGATTATATTGACTCTTTTTATTCCGGGTATGGCTCGAGAATAGACAATGATAAAACCTTTGACGATAAAATCGTAATGGTGGGAAGAAATTATGCAAAATTAAACTCTGTGGGATTTGCAAGATTTATGATCAATAAATCTGATTTTACTTTTGATACCAAAACTTTAAATTTCAAGCCAAATTTTGAAAAATATCTTCCTAAAATCAATGCCTATGGTGTTGTAGAAAGTGGGTATAGACTTCAGACAAAAGACTTGTATTTTATGAGTGATGGAAGTGTCGGAATCTTATCGGAAAAATTCAAACCTGAGGGAGAATACAATGCGCCTAAAACTACAGACCTGGTTTACGTTTATACTGATAAAGATTTTAAAATAAAAGAGCTTAAAGTCTTTGAAAAAGAGAAAACAAGATGGGCTAATAACGACTATCTTTTTTCACAATACCTCAACAACGGCAAAGACGTGGTGTTCTTCTACCGTGACTATCAAAAGGATGAAGTAACCAAACAGAAAAAATGGAATCTTTTCATCAATACAGTTATTGACGGAAACTTCAAACAGGAGGTAGTTCCTATCTCTGAAAAAGATAACTATATTGTAACTCCTTATGTAGGAAAAGAAGGCTATATCCTTCTTCGGGAATACAACGAAAAAGAGAAATTCAATAAAATCCGTTTAGAAAAACTTAATTACTAAAAATAAAGAATCCTGATCAGTGATCAGGATTCTTTATTTTGATAAAAGGATTGATAATAATCCGCAATATTTTTGATTTCATCTAAACTCAGATTCCACATGAAGTTCAGAAATTGTTGATAGCTTTCACTTTGATCTTTTGATTCTACGCGATCGAGATAGCGATTCAGGTTATAATTCTTTCTTGCTTCATATATTTTTGCAAAGCAGGTTCCAAGCCATTTTTTATAATACTCTTCTTCCTCACCATCCTGCAAAAACTGTAAAGAGGTATAGATCCCCAACCCGTAATCTTCAGAATGCCTAAAGTTTGGGAGAATTTCCATCCTTGCCTTCCTCTTAAGGGCTGTAAAATTTTCAGATGCTTTTTGCGGCTCACCAGGTTTTGCTAATTCAGGAAATATCTTCTTTAAATTATTGATCCTCGTAGTAATTTCCGGATGCGATGCCACGGAGTCTTTATTGAGCTTTTCTTTATAGAAATTATAGTTATATAAAGAAAAATCTTCTTTTTTCAACCACTGTTCCTTGAAAGCCTGTTTAGGTAAATTAAAGAACTTTTTGTAGGTCTCTATTTTTAGTTTTCTTGGAGAGATGGTATCGAAATCTTCCAGTCTTTTTAAGGTATTGATAAAATCTTCCTTTTTAAAATCTCCATTTCTATACAGTGCATAGCCTAAAGAATCTGCCTGTATTTCCTGTTGCCTTTTTTCAATCCCCTTCTTATAAATTCTTTTTTTAAGGATATCAAATGCCTTTTTATTTAAATTATCATTGGTGGCTTTCAGATTCCTCACCTCAATTTTATCCAGCTGATTTTGCTCGATAATATCAACTACAATCTTAAGGGAATGTTCTTTAAGCTTATGCCCTAATTCGTGCGAAATAACAGCAGCAATCTGCTCTTCATTAGTCATCCAGTTAAACAGTCCCATATTGATCACAAAAGTCCCATCCGCAAGACAGTAAGCGTTGGGTGTATTATCTCTGGCAATTAATATGGTTAGGTTATCAGGAATCTGTGGATTATTTTTTCGTAACCGTTGGATAAGGGATTTGATCATAGGATCGAATTCCGACTTGAAAATGAAGTCTTTATTCTTAACCTGTTTCTCAAAATCAGTCCCTAATTCTTTATAAATTTTGGCTAATTCTGACCCGGTTTTTCCTGAATAATTAGCTTTTAGATTCTTAATAAAAAGTTCATTATTAATATTAAACGTTTTTAAAAAGGCTGTTCTTTGCTGATAATCAGCAGTATCAATTGGCTTATAGACCTGCGAAAAACAGTTTACGAAGAATACTAATACTATGAGTACAATAAATCTATTAATCATTTTTTTCATCAATAAGCGCAAAAATAACTTATTTGCTATTAGATTTTTATTTTCATGTCAAATTTATTTTAAATTTGTTTAAGACACATTCGAACAAAATGCTAAAATATATTATTGGTGGGGCAGCTGCCACGGTAGCACTCTCCTACTTTTTGGGATATGATTATTTGTTTAGCGGGATTGCTAAAACGTATTTGAAAGGCAAATCAAGTGCAAACATAGATGATGGAAAACTGTTTCCCAGTAATATCATTGTAACAGAGTCTCCAAAACTTTGGGAAGAGGATGCATCGTACAATAAAACAGAATTACCTAAAAATATCGTTGACGATCTTGTTCATTCTAAAACCGCTTCTTTTTTAGTGGTTAAAAACGGTAAATTGCTCCACGAACAATACTGGAACGGATATGATCAACTTTCTAAAACGAATTCTTTTTCTATGGCAAAAGCAGTTACTGTTATGCTTTTGGGAAAAGCTCTGGAAGAAGGAAAGATACAATCCATTGATATGAAGTTTTCGGATATTTTTGAAGCATTTAAAAATAGAGAACTGGGTAATCTGCTTACCTTAAAAAATCTGGCCCAAATGGAAGCGGGCCTGGACTGGGATGAAGATTACAAAAATCCTTTCCGCCCCAATGCTAAGGCATATTATGGGAGAAGTTTGATCAAAGCTACTTTTTCAAGAAGATTTACAACAGAACCGGGAACCAGGTTTGAATACCAAAGCGGCTCGACTCAATTATTAGGTTTTGCAGTAAGAGAGATGATAGGCCAACCACTAGCCACCTATTTATCAGAAAAATTCTGGACCCCTCTGGGCATGGAACAAAATGCAGAATGGAGTGTAGATGAAAATGGAATGGAGAAAACATACTGCTGTATTCATTCAAATTCCAGAGACTTTGCAAAACTTGGACAATTATTTCTAAACGATGGTAAAGCTGATGGGATTCAGGTTCTCAATTCTGATTTTATTGAACAAATGAGAACTCCCACAGAAAAATCAGAAGAAATTTATGGAATGGGATTGTGGATCAATCATGACAATCCTATTAAACATTATTATTTTCTGGGACTTCAAGGTCAGTATATCATTATGGTACCAGATTACAATATGGTTATTGTAAGAACGGGTAGCTATGAGAACTCTCCTAAAAATGACAGAGGAAGACCAGACCAGGTAAAATTTCTTGTCAATGAAACCGTAAAACTATTTAATTAAAATCATGGAAAAACACAGCAGTAAAGTTGACGAATATATTGAGCAATCTCCGGATTTTGCCAAACCTATTTTGCATTACCTTCGCGAAACAATTCACGAGTATTGCCCTGACACGGAAGAAGCCATCAAATGGAAATTCCCCACTTTTATGTATAAAGGGAAAATCCTTTGTTCAATTACCTCTTTCAAACAATATTGCAGTCTTGGATTCTGGCTTCATGGAGAAATGAAAACGATAAAGGAACTTGAAACCTCAGCTGAAAAAAGCTCAATGTTCAGTTTAGGTAAGATTACCAAAATGGACGAGCTTCCTTCAAAATCTATATTAAAAAAAGCAATTCTTGAAGCCATGGAATTAACAGATATGGGAGTGACCTTGAAAAAAGCAGCACCTACAAAAACTGAAACTGAAATCCCGGATTATTTCAAGGAAGCTTTACAGCAAAATAAAAAAGCTTTAAAAGTATTTGAATCAAAATCTCCATCTTTTAGAAAAGAATATATTATGTGGATCACAGATGCCAAAACTGATGCTACCAGAAATAAAAGAATGGAACAGGCATTGGAGTGGATTGAAGAAGGGAAGGCAAGAAACTGGAAATATGAAAGAAAATAGATTGTCCTGATTGCTTAATCTACAAATAATTGTTTTTCTGGAATATCAAAGTAGCCAATAAGTATATTGCTGCTTTACTAACAACATGAAAATTTTCTTTTTGTAAAGATTTCATTTGTCTTATATAATTTAATCGGGATAAAGCCATTATCAGCATTCTAAAAAAAATCCACTTTTCAGAACTTAGAAATATAATATTTAAGAAATAAATTAGACTTTAATTATTTCAAATACGTCGAGTTTTGGCGTGGTCCACTCCTACTTTTGTTTTCTAAAAATACTAAAAGTTTGAGATTATGGATAAAGTGACGTTAGAACGAATAGAAAAGCTTCACCCCCTGGTAAGAGAAGAAGTGAAACAAATCATTAAAGAATGTGATGAAGCCCTAACCGGAAGAGCTAAAGTGAGAATCACTCAGGGTTTACGCTCTTTTGAAGAGCAGGAAAAACTATATGCAATCGGGCGGCTAACCACAGCAAAGAAGGTAACCAATGCAAAAGCAGGACAAAGTATTCATAACTATGGACTGGCTGTTGACATCTGTTTAATGATCGATGGGAAGAGCGCAAGCTGGGATACAGCAAAAGATTGGGACAATGATGGCGTTGCCGATTGGTATGAATGTGTAAAGATTTTTGCAAAACATGGTTGGGATTGGGGTGGAAACTGGAAAACATTCAAAGACCTTCCTCACTTTGAAAAAAAGAACTTTCCTACAAAAAAAGGTCTGGTAAAAACCAACTGGAGAACACTCTCTAAAATGGCCAGGGATAAGGCCGGATACATTGTAAATTAATTCTCTATTTTTTGAAAATAATTATAATACGACAAGTTCTGTCGCTATGATACTATACCTTTGCTTTACAAGAAAACAACAAAAAACAATAAAATCTACATGATAAAAGAAATTGTTTTATCCAGAAGAATGACAATTGGTTTTGACTATTAAAGATTGTAAGTGTCCCATTAACAATTAATACTATAACAATGAAAAAGACAACCATTCTTTCTTTAGACGGCGGCGGAATAAGAGGTATTATCACCTGTATTATTCTGCGGTATATAGAAGAGCAATTACAATATTATGATAAGCCCACGGCTAAACTTGGGGATTATTTTGATTTGGTAGCAGGAAGCAGCACGGGAGGACTTATTGCGTCTATTATTTTATGCCCGGATGAACATCGAAAAGCAAAGTATTCTATTCAGAAAGGATTAGAGTTATATGCTGAAAAAGGAGGCGATATATTTCAGGTTTCTTTTTGGGAGAAATTAGTAAACCCTTTTGGGCTTCTTAATGAAAAGATTTCTCAGGAAGCGCTTGAAAAAAACCTGAATGATTTTTTTGGACATCTTGAATTAAAAGAATTAATAAAACCTTGTTTAATTACCAGTTATGATATAGAAAACAGAAGAGCAAAACTTTTCAATTCGTGGGAAGCTAGTTTAAGTACCGACAATTTTTATGTAAAAGATGTCTGTCGTGCTACTTCAGCAGCGCCTACTTATTTCAGTCCGGTTCAGATTAAATCGATGTATGGGCAGTTATTCAGCCTTATTGATGGAGGGATGTTTGCTAATAATCCTGCACTTTGTGCTTATGCAGAAGCAAGAAAAATTCCCTTCGCAGAAGTATTGAAAAATCATCAGAAAGCCAATCATCCAATGGTAAATGATATGATCATAGTATCTATCGGAACAGGAATTGAGGCGAGAAGTTATTCTTTCAAAAAGTTGGAAAAAGCCGGAAAAATCGGTTGGGTAACACCTATAATTGATATTTTGATGTCTGCGAATGCAGAAACTGTTGATTATCAGCTTTGCCAAATGTTTCAGACATTGGGACTGAGAAATCAAAAGAATTATTACCGCATTAACCCATCTTTGAAAAATGCTTCTCCATCAATGGATAACGTGAGACGTTCCAATATCGAAAACCTGATCCAGGCCGGATTAAGTTATATTGATGATAATAGAGAAACACTCAATCAGATTGTACAAAAACTCATTAGAAATAAAATATAAGCTAAAAAGCTTATAATTAATCAATATAAGTTTTTTAGCTTATGATAATAATGATTTAAATATAACTCTGATATAATACGCAGGTTTTGATGCTAAGACATCAATTTGATACAATACATTGATGAAAAAAAATTATAATACGACGAGTTTTGACGTCACCAAAAACTATCTTTGAATTAACAAAATAACCAGGGAAACAAGAGCTAAATAAACTTGCCCCGACTTTATAACTATCCATTTTATTTTTAATGAATAAAGAAATTTCAGTTTACAAAATACTGAACAGGATATGTATTCCCCTTACTGAATATTAGTCTGCTAGCACTACTATATATTATTTAACCAATTATTAATAACCTTAAAATTTTAAATTATGGCAAATTTAGTACAAGAATTAAACAGTTTAGATTTCAGCGTATACATCGGTGGGCCTATGCAGGCCGCTATTAAAGCGCAACACGATGCTTCTATTTCGCAGGTAAACTTCATCAAGGAAGTCGGCTTTAATCCAGCCAATCATGCTACGGCTCCCGGAGAGCTTAGATATGTAGATTTTAAGTATAAAAAATCAGTTCCTGGAGATAATGATACGGTAGTACAATCTACTGTTACATTACAGGTTCCGTTTCTTTCAATGCTTACCATCCCTGCATTGAGAATTGACGAAATGACAATTGATTTTAATGCAAAACTAAATTCAGTAGAAACGCAGGCTATCTCAAGTGAATTTACAGGAAGTGCTTCTGTAAGTGGAAAAATCTGGAAAGTTAAGTTTAATGCTTCTGCTTCTTACAAGAAGACGAATTCAAGTACATCTACTACAGAAAAAACATACACTTTGGGTGTACATGTAAAAGCTGTGAATGATGAATTGCCGGCTGGTCTTGCAAGAATTATGGATATGTTGGAAGATGCTATTGTAGCTAACGCTGCGCCTACAGCTTAATCTTCTTTTTTGGATGGTTGCTCCGGCAGCCATCCTTTTTAAACAAACTATTTTAATTAAAAAAAACTTATTATGCCAAAATTGAATGAATACCTGGGAGGAATCGTCTCTGAAATTGCCACTGCGAGAAAAATGGCCGACTTGCAAACCGTACAGATTGCAAAGGAATATGCACAAGATGATTTATTAAAACATTTCTCTATTCCCCGAATGAAAGTAGGAACGGTAGACCTCACCATTCCGTTTGCCACTGCAGGAGGTTCAACACCAATGGTCTTTAGAGATTTTCTCTATGATGAGATCATCAAAGTCGCCAAAACAGATTATGATCCGTCTGACACAAAGAATGACCAAAGTCTGAAAGCTTTTATAGTTGATCTGGAAGTGTATTATAACGATGCGCTTAAAAAAGTACGTGATGACAATACCACAACGATTACTGATTCACAAATACAATATTTTGAGATCATTCCAAAATATACAAAAGAATTCTGTCGGTCATTGCCTAATTTCAAATGGGTACAAACTGATCCGGAATTTTTTCAACAAAGCATATCAAACAGAGTGATCCGTGAAGCAAGAAAAGTGATTGAAAAAACTGAAGATTATGATATTATAGTAGAAGCCAGCAAACTGATGCAGTTAGATGTAAAATGTTTGATCTATGCTAAAATGAGTGTTAGTGAAGCAGGTATGGAATGGTCAAGATATGAAGATATCAATGGAAATGTTATAGAAACTTTAATTCCTGAATAATATGATGAAAAAATCACAATTTATTTTAGTTAGCCAGCTAAAAGAAAAGCTGATGGAATTTCCAGGCATTGTTTCTTCATTAGAAAAAAAAGATCCTTTTTTTGTTGAAAAAACATTTTCATGGCTAAAGTCAGCAGAAGAGATCTTCTCTAATAACAACATCAGCGAAGTTTCAGAAATAGCTGGCTTCAGGGCTAATATTCTCGCTGGAAAGATCAGCGACGAAAGAGGATTTAATGGTAAAAAGAATCAGATTAAAATTGCAGCCAACCTTCTTTATAATGCACAAAATTGTGTGCTCAATGTTTTACTTCCTCATGAAGGAAAGATGAATGAATGCCGGGATATTACAAAACAATTATTGGTATTAACAGCACAAACAAAAACCCAGCACTATAGTCCTGAAATGAATTTTGAGGATTTTATCCAAAGAGTCTGGTGGTATATCCTTTCAAATCCAGATCTGAATGTAGGAGGCGTGAAGCTTAAATCAATGCTTTCAGAAATGGACATCATCCTGTTGATCGGAGATGAGATAGATATCAAAGATTTTTCCTAAAACTAAAATAGCTCAATTTTTTGAGTTATTTTTTTTATTACGTCAAGTTTTGTCGCCTTTCCTCCCTACATTTGAAATATAAACCAAGACACAAAAAAACAATCTTTAAAAACTTTTAAAAGCTATTGAATTCAACATTAATTAATGCTGGACAGCCTGAAATATGTTCAACCTTTAAAACACCAAACATGGAAACGCCAAATCACAATCCAGATATAATTTTCGATACAGATCTCTATACTATTGAGTGGAGTGATATCGAAAACGTAGAGATAGACTATGAAAACTATCTTAACGACATTGAACTCTTTTTCAAAGAAGACTTTGAAAATGAAGCCCTCGAAGGGGATATTTATTTATAAACACATGTTAGTAACCAAGTTCTGAGCTATCCAATAATTTTTCATCTTAATTCCATAATACCTTTGAACAACCATTCACATCTATTGGATAGCCGGAACTTTTTAAACAACCAATTCCAAAACTTATCCACAAAAATAAATTACGACATATTTTGTCGTCAGAACATTCTATATTTGTTATAGAAATATAACCGAATGAAAAAGGACTTTTACCTTACCCGATATGCTTTAATTATAAAGAAACTAGAAAGTGCACCAGCTACCTATGCCCAGCTGGAAGATTATCTTTTGAATTCTTTTGAATTTCAAGATGCGGATATCAAGAGCTATTCGATCCGTACATTACAGAGGGATATTCGCGAAATTTCAAATCTATTCAATCTTTCCATCCACAATAAAAAGAAAGGTGATAATCGTTATTATATTGAAAGTCGTCCGACGATGGAAGTAGACGAATACAATCAAAAACTATTGGAATCCTTTCAGGTAAGTAATGCTCTGAATGTTCATCCGGATTTTTCAGGTTACATTTTCTTTGAATCCAGAAAACCAACCGGAGTAGATCATTTTTATGATCTCTTCTTTGCCATCCGTAATAAACGAGTAGTTACTTTTGAGCATTATAATTTTAAGAACAAACTGATGACTTCCAGGAAAGTACACCCTTTAGCCTTGAAGGAGTCTAAAGGCCGATGGTATCTTATTGCTATCGATACAAATGATCAACTATTAAAGTCTTTTGGGCTGGATAGAATCAATTATCTGGATGTAAGCAAGACCAAGTTCCGGGAAAAATATCGTTATAACTTTCGCGAACATTTTAAAAATGCATTCGGGGTTATGAATTTAACGGAACAAAAACCTCAGAAAATCACATTGAAATGCTCGCGTCATCAGGGAGAATACATCAAAAGTTTTCCGCTTCACCAGTCTCAAAATGAGATTAAAGAAACTCCTGAGGATATATACTTTGAGTTCTTTTTGCACCCTACTTATGATTTTATGCAGGAAATTCTTTCCTACGGAAAAGAAGTAAAAGTTCTTGAGCCTAAATCTTTAGTTGATGAAATCCGCAATCATCTGAAAGAATCATTAAACAGCTACCTGGAAGACTAAACTATGATCATTTAATTTTAGTTTATTTTGATTACTTTTACATAAATATCTCAAAATTGAAATCGCTATTTCTCTTTTTATGCTGTCTTTTTTCTACCATCCTATTTTCTCAGCAAAGAGAAGAGTTTAAGATGGTAAAATCTTACTATAACCAGCATCGGAATATGCTGAATACTGAGTTTAAGAAGAAGTTTGATGCAGAAACCGGTAATTTTCAAAAGGCATCCATAAAGCAAGATTTTCTTTTGTTCATGAAGAAAATGGACAGTATTGAAAATGTAGCATTAATTGGTGCTTTATTAAGAGTAAAAAACACAGAGGACCTCAGCAGATTACAATTAGAAAACAAAAAAACTTTCCCAGAGAAACTAACAGAGGTATTTCCTATTACTGATCAGTCAGCTGATTATCCAGGAGGCATGAATGCCTTGCGCCAAGAGGTTGCTCATCTTTTCTACATAGATGGGGTCTTTTCCGACACGAAAATAGTAAAGGCTAATGTTGCTTTCATTGTTGAAAAGGATGGAAGTATAAGCAATGTAGAGGCACAAGGAGATAATTTTACTTTCAACAGGCAAGCCCAAATTGCGTTATACTCTCTCTCAGAAAAATTTTCTCCTGCGATCATTAATGGTGATCCTGTGAGATATCGCTTTAAGCTTCCTTTAACAATGAACTTTGACTAATGTTTACTGACGAATATTTCATGAAAATGGCTTTTCAGGAAGCAGAATTAGCTCTTGAAAAAGATGAGGTTCCTATTGGCTGTGTAATCGTTTCTAACAACCGTGTTATAGCGAGGGCACATAACCTTACAGAAACCCTGAATGATGTTACCGCTCACGCAGAAATGCAGGCTATTACGTCCGCGGCTAATTTTTTAGGAGGAAAGTATTTAATCAATTGCACATTGTATGTTACATTGGAACCTTGTGTGATGTGTTCTGGAGCTCTTTCATGGTCACAAATTTCAAAAGTTGTGATTGGAGCAAGAGATGAGCAGAGAGGATTCATTAATAAACACCTTAGCCTCCATCCTAAAACAGAAGTTGTAACAGGAATTATGGAAAACGAATGTTCTTCGATTGTTAAAGAATTCTTCAGATCCAAGAGATAAGTTTTATTCTTTACAGGTAATCGTAAAAATGCTCTTTTCTATTTTTTTATATGAATTCTGATTAGGTTTAAGCTCAATCCGATTATACTTATACATGGTATCAAGATCATGGTATGCATCATCTTCCGAAGCTCCTCGGGGATACTTTGCAGTATAAATCTCTTTTGGACGGTCATAATTATAATTGTATGTTAGGTAGGACTCTTCATCAAAGTCTTCTTCCATAGATCTTTCACCTGGTCCATAGGCTTCGATATTATATGCTTTATTGCTTATAATAGATTCTTTGGAAAAGCCAGATAATCCATTAGCGACAAACTTTCCCATTTCTTTTAATTCCTGTGGTTGTACATCCTTTCGGGGAGAAGATGGACGGTCATCATTTCTGAAATACAGTCGTCCTTCTTTCAAACGTGCAGTAAAAGGGCGTTGTCTCGCTGTAGATGCATAATACATAATAATAAAATTATTATACTTTTTATTTTCTGCTACATAAAAAACGTCTTTTACCTGATCAAACAATTTGATCGACAGCACGATATCATTAAAGTTATTGTTAAACTCCTTAACCATCGGATAAGAAAAACAGTTGGCATCTTCGTTTAATATAGGCTGTAATCCTTGTTCAGTATTACCCATGTAAGCTTTTGAGCTTCGGTCAAAGTTATCAAACATGATTTTGGTCCCTTTTTGGTCCGCATCATATCTTCCATACACATCAAAAGGATACTTGGGAGTAGACGGTGTGAAGGATATTATATTGTTGCTATCAATACTCCACGTTCCTGCAATAATCTGACCGAAAGTGACCATTGCAAAAGTATGATTCTCTAAAAGCATCCAGTTGTATCCACCATCATCAGGATTCCCTGAATCGACATGATAAGTACCGGCAACTTTTGTTTGAGCATTGATGAGTAAAGTAAATAATACGAAGAAACAATTCGTTATTTTTTTCATGAGATTAGTTTATGAAATTCAAAAAAGAAAGCCATTCCTAATATACAGAAAAAATTACTTTTTCTTAAAAATAGAATACATGGGAATATCAAAGTACTCCCCATCCTTTTTAAGATGTTGTTTTAATACAGCTTCCTGCTCCATTCCAATTTTTTGCATGATCCTTCCTGAAGATGGATTATGAAAAAAGTGAGTAGCAAATATTTTATTATACCCTAATTCTTTAAAACCAAATTCTACAACTGCAGAAGCCGCCTCTGTCACATACCCTTTATTCCAGAAAGGAACAGCAAGCCAATATCCTAATTCAGCTTTATCATCCCCTCTATCATGAATTCCTATAGCTCCAATAATCTGATGCTCTTTATTGCGGATAGCAAAAGTATATCCTGACCCGTTTTCAAAAGCTTCATGTGAAATTTTAATCCAGAATTCAGCATCTTTTTGGGTATAAGGATAAGGAATATTGCTAGTAAGTTCTGAAAAAACTTTTTCCTGAAGATACTCAACTACATCAGGAATATCACTCTCCTCCAGTTGGGAGAGAATTAGCCTTTTTGTTTCTATTGCAGGAAATTTTTTCATTATTTATCTTTTCCTAAAAAATATAAACCTTTCAACGTATGAAGCCTGTCTGTAATATGTATTTTAGTGGTTAAAGGTTTATAAACATGAGAGACCCCTCCTGTTGCAATGACAAAACAATCATCATTTACTTCCTCATTAATGCGGTCTATAAATCCTTCTACCATTCCTAAAAAGCCATACACCATACCACTTTGCATACAGGTTACCGTATCAAGACCTAAAACTGATTTCGGTTTTTTCAGCTCTATTTCAGGAAGCTGAGCTGTTTGACTGATTAAAGAATTTAATGAAGTTACAATTCCCGGTGCAATAATAACACCCAGTGTTTCTCCGGTTTCAGTAACACAGCTTGCCGTAAGCGCCGTTCCAAAATCTATGATAATTTTCTTTCGATCAGGATACATGGTATGTGCTGCCACAAGATTAGCATAAATGTCCGTTCCCATTTGCTTAGATTTTGCCTGTACTCCGGAAGGTGTATTTCTATCTACAATAACCGGAGAGATACCGTGGATCTTCTTTATGGCTGAGCTTATTACTTTTGTAAGCTGAGGCACTACGGAACCTATAATCACTTTTTTTATGGCGTCCGGTTCTATTTTATAGGTTTGATATAGCATCAGCATCTGAACATACAATTCATCAGCCGTTCTATAAGGCTTTGTATTAATAACCCATGAAATATCACAGTTGTCATCGTCAAAAAGGCCAAATCTGATATTGCTGTTTCCTACATTAATTACGATAGAATTCATTTACTTTTTTAAACTAAAAGGGTTTGAAAATATTTGTAAAAATAAAGCTTTATGATCAAAAGCTCAATGAAACTGTATATTAATTTGAGGTTGTTTCTCGTAAAATTATCCAACATTTAATCTTATTCCTGTTACACTTACTAAAAAACACACTACAGCTGTGCAGTTATTCTATTTCTTTTCTTCAAAATGTATTACATTTAAAACAACTAACCTAATTTACATATATACTATGAAAAATTTAAAAAAGCTTTCAAGAAGTGGTTTAAGATCAATTAATGGTGGCGGTTATGTATCCTGCCCTATGCCAAGCGGAACTCCTGCATTATGTCCGGGAACAGTATGTCCACCGGACCCCTGTAAAGCGAGACCATTCTGTTTAAGATCTTCAGAAGATTGTGGCAACCCTGAGCCATTGTAAACTTCTTAATTTCTCAGTAAGAAAAAAGAGCTGTATTTTTTAATACAGCTCTCTTTTTGTAACTCCCTTTTCAGTACAATCGAAAATTATTTGAATAAGTTCATTTCATTATGCATAATTACAAATAACCATCATTAGATTACACTTATAAAGATTATGAATACGCTTATCAATTTGTCCTATTATGACCAAGTGCTTTACAATACATTTGGATTATTAAAACCAATGTAAAACATTACGCTATGAAAAATTTTAAGAAAATGTCAAGAATTGCATTGAAATCCATACAAGGAGGAAATGTAAACTGTCCGGTACCAGGAAGCAGCGTTCCTGCAATATGCCCGGGAACAAGATGTCCCGCAAACCCTTGTACTGCTCTCAACTGCATCGTTCCGGCTTCATGTGCTCCCAACGGTGGATTTTAATAAAAAAGGAGTATTTTTTAATACTCCTTTTTTATTTATTTTTATTTGACTTCAACAAAATTATCTTTCATATTTACATCAGCTAATCTCTGACTAAAGTCAATTCCTAACAACTGCAATTGAGATTGGGTATATGGAATTGTCAAGGTATATTCTTTCTGTGTCCAAGGCCAATAGTTCTCTGTTTTGAAATCGCCATACTCATCTTTCTGTTTCCATGTATGTGTAAGATTCGTAGGAATCTGATAAGTGACGATCTTTTTATCTTTGGTCAATATACTGAAGTCAATTGGCATAGGAACCTGTCCGTTATTGATAAGAGTAATAGTTGTGGACTTAGCATCATATTTCACGTCTTTAATTCCGTAATCAATTGTTTTTGTTGTATTGATCCAGTAATGATGAAACCATTTCAGATCCATTCCGGAAACTTTTTGTGCGATATGCAGAAAATCTCTATCTGTTGGATGCTTTAAACTCCAGGTATTAAAATACTGCTTCAGAATTTCTGATAGATTTTCTTCACCAACGATGTATCCTAATTCCACCAAAAATAATTCTCCTTTTATATAAGAAGCATACGTGTACGATGTACCATTATCATGGTGATCTCCTAGCCAAACAGCAGGTTCTTCTATCCCTTTTTTCACAAAGTTTCTGTAAGCCTCCAGTCTTTCAACGAAAGGATTTGGAAGTTTATCTTTAGGAGGAAATAACTGATTCATCACATAACCTTCCGCGTAGCTCGTAAATCCTTCATCCATCCAAGGACGTACCGATTCATTAGTTGCCAGCATTTGCTGATACCATGAATGTGATCCTTCATGCGCCATCAACCCCATTAAGTCTTCCATACTTTTTGACTCACCTAAAATCATCGTGCACATTCCGTATTCCATTCCTCCATCACCTCCTTGGATAAAGGCATATGTAGGATAAGCATATTTTCCAAAGTGAGAATTCATGATTTGGAAATATTTGGTTACATAAGGTTGAGCCTCTTCCCAAACTTTCGTTTTATCATTTTTTTGATAAACCAGATAAACTTTTGGTCCATCAGGAACATCAAAACTTTTAACAATGTAATCTCTATCGGCACTCCACGCGAAATCTAAAATATTCTTAGCTGTCCATTTCCAGGTAGCCTTTTTATTCTTTTCAGCCTTAATGTTGGCGTTGGCATCATAACCTTTAACTTCTTTCGGGTTCTCCAAAATTCCTCCGGCTCCAATTACATAATCTTTATCAATTTTAATGGTAACATCAAAATCTGAGAATGGTGCATGAAATTCTCTTCCTATATAATCGAAGGTAGCCCATCCGTCATAATCGTATTCAGAAATTTTCGGGTACCATTGGGTCATGGTCATATCTACTCCTTCTCTATTATTTCTACCACTTCTTCTGATCTGCTGTGGAATCACTGCATCCCATTCCATTGTAAAAGATGTAGTAGAATTCGGTTTAATGGATTCATTTAGATACACCTTCATAATTGTCTCCTGAACCTCAAACTTCAGATCTTTCCCATTCTGTTTGATCCAGTGTATATTTTGCGCTCCTTCCTGATCTTTAGGAATAGAAGCTAATCTTGAAATTCCGTCTTTCTGCAATCTTGAATCACCATTTTTACCTTGACTGGCAACTCTTTGATCCATCATTGAGTTGGGTTTAAAGGCGTTCCAATATAAATGGAAATACACCACATTCAGCTCATCCGGTGAGTTATTCGTGTATTGTAATGTTTGATTTCCCTGGTAAGTAAATTTTTCTGCATTAACATCAATATCCATTTTGTACTTCGCAGCCTGCTGATAATAAGGATTTTGCTGCGCCTGAAATTGTGAAATGATAAACGCAAAAATGATTGCAATCGACTTTTTCATTTAAAATTTATTTTTTTTAAAGGTAGTTAAATTATCCAAGACCCTCAACAATGTGGGGTATGTTGAGGTTTGTACGATCTAATCCGGCTACAGATCATTCAAATGATTCCTCATAAAATCTACAAGAGATTAAAAAATCTATGATTGTGAATTCAATAATTTTCTGATGAGGGTAATCTGGCCCAAATGATAATAACTATGTTCAATCATCCCATCTATATTTCTTCTGTAAGTTTCATATTTCTCATCCACAAAAACTTCATCCAATTGAGCATCCGGTATCTGTTCAAGTAATGTAGCAAACTTTTCAGAATCCATCCACAATTTATCCAGCAAATCTTCCCACTGCTTTTGTGAGTCAATAGGAGGAAGATCAAAACTGTATTTATCTTTTATTTCAAGGTCACCCCCTTCAAATACATTGACAATCCCTGCAATATAATAATCAATATGAAAAGTTAAAGCAGCAATCGTATTCAAGGAACTAACCTTTGTCGTAGCCTGCTCCCAGGTTACATTCGAAAGCTGATCTTTAAAATTGGTATTGGCGATCCAAAAACCATCAAGCAGAACTTCTCTGAATCTTTTTGATAATTGCGTAGCTGAACTCATTGTTTTAATTTTATTTTCCTAAAGATAATAATTTGGATTTTTTAAACTCTCGCTGATTTAGCAAATCTTTTTCAAACCACCAATAACACAAATGCTTACACAATTTTAAGCACAAATATATTCGTGTTATTTGTGAAAAAATATTAGTGCCATTCGTGTTTAAAACATAAAAAAGCCTCAAGTTTTTATACTCAAGGCTTATATCTAATATAAAATAAGATTATTTTTTTGCAGAAACTTCTTTCTTTCCACTTTGTAAAATCTTTTCAAGGATCTTTAAAGTAATCAGATAGGTTGGCTTTACGCCTGTAAGACCTAGCCCTCCTGAAGAAAGTGTACTTCCTGTTTCCAGTGGGTTATCCGAAGCGTAATAAGCATAACACACAAATAAGTCCGGCGCAATATGATGTCTTATTTTAGATGCCACCTGAATCGCTTTTTGATAATGCGCCCCTTCCATTTCAAGACCTATTGCCTTCCATGAAGTATTCATGAAATAAGAAAGAATGTCCCTATTTTGAAGTGAAGTTCCCAAAACGGTAATCATTGTACCTTCGAAAGCTTTCAGCTCATCATCCTTAAAATCTTCCAATTTTAAAGCATTTTCAAAAGGGTAGTTATCAGCCGTTCCTTCAAAAATATGAGATGTAGGAATCATAATATCTCCTTTTTCTCCACTAAGAATTCCCGCTTTCCCCATAATGGAAACAGATTTCACTTTCATCATATAGACTTCTCCTTTATGTTCGAAAGGTCTTAAAAGTTCATCCATTACCTCATAAGCCTGCTCTCCGAATGCATAATCAAAGACCATGATCACATCGTCTCCTGAATATTTAGTATTTCCGAAAGGTGTATTTTTAAGATCCGTTTTGCTTAGGTCAATGATCTGAACGTCTATATTACTTCCACTTTTGTCATCAATATAGATTAATCCTTGATCAGCAGCATATTTTGAAACTTTATCCCGAAGGTCTTTTTTATCAGAAATATCACCATATAACTTATAGTCAACTTCCTTATGATCTTTTTTCTTTAATGCATCATTGGCATACAGCATATTTTTTACGGAGTGCATATTCGCAGAAATAATATGCAGCGGACGCATATGAAGATCGTTTTCAAATAAAACTTCTTTTACTTTATTGGCCCATTTTTCACCAAAATAATGGTGTCCTACTCTTTCCTTTAATATAGCACTGAAATGAATTTCTCTTTCTCTGCTTTGTTTAGCATCGTCCAAACTTACTTTTCCTAAATTATAGATGATCTTAAATAAACGGTCAGGATTTTCATCATCTCCAAAAGTATTGTAAGCTCTTAAGGTCTCTTCGAAAGTTCTTCCTATTAAAGAAGAAAGATGAATAAGTGCTACTTCTTTTTCTTTTCTGCTGAATTTCTTTTCTCCTTTTACTACCTCTTCGATAATTTTAAAAGCTCGTGTTGGCTTCCAGTTTTCATCCTGAATGAAAGCCAGGTTACGGATCTTGTCCGCTTCTATAAATAAGAATGTTAAGTGAGTAAGAATATCATAGATCTCTGAACGCCCCAAAAGAACCTCGATATTCATCTGGTGTTCATCAATTCTATAACAGTTTCTTCTTCTCTTTTTAGGAACAATAGGTTCGAAACTTCCTTTATCAAAACCCTCATCTGATGTAAGATGAATAAAAGCACATTCCTCAATTCCTTCAGGAAGTCTGTCCAAAACATACATCAAACCATCAAGCTCCAGTTTATTAGGAACATTCATGGTACCATAAATCTCAGGGTTGATTGTTTTTAACAAACTTCTTATACTTTCTCCTGAAACACCACCTGGCTTGAAAAATCCTCTATAAAATAAATGTCTCATAGAGATGTATAATCTTTCAATAGCCTCTGTTGTCTCTCTTGCTCTAGAATTTGTCATAAAATAAATTTCACACAAATATACAAAATCTCCACCCAACTTATTTTAACTATCTTTTAATAAGGAGTTTAAAATTTGGATATTTTTTGTACATTTCCAATATAGAATATATTCATGGGTTCAAGCCCTGAACTTTGATCCCTTTTGAGACATCCCTGTCCAAAAAAAATTAAATTCTCAATTAAAATTCATAAATTTTCAACAACACCCCTAAAATTTTTAGGGCTAAAGTATTTTGAATTCATTTTTTTTGTAAATTTGCCCTGTAAAAATTAACCCTATTATGTCAACTTTAAGATTCAAAGCGTTAGAAACATTACCATTTAAGGACTTTAGAAAAGATAATTCTATTGAAGTTCCTGCAAAATTGTCTGAGCTATTCTGTCTAAATGTTTTCTCTGAGGAAACAATGAGAGAATATTTAACGAAAGAAGCATTCAATTCTATTATGGATGCTATCAAGAAAGGAACTAAAATCCAGAGACATATTGCAGATCAGGTAGCAGTAGCTATGAAAGATTGGGCAATGAGCAAAGGGGCAACACACTACACTCACTGGTTTCAGCCTTTAACAGGTACAACTGCTGAAAAGCACGATTCTTTTTTCACACCGATTGAAGGCGGAAGAGCTATTGAAAGATTCAGTGGAAACTTACTTATCCAACAAGAGCCGGATGCTTCTTCTTTCCCGAACGGAGGAATCAGAAACACTTTTGAGGCAAGAGGTTATACGGCTTGGGATCCAACATCTCCAGCTTTCATTATGGGAACTACACTTTGTATTCCTTCGATCTTTATTTCTTATACAGGAGAAACACTAGATTATAAAGCTCCACTTTTAAGAGCTCTAAACGCTGTGGATGAAGCTGCAACAAACGTAATGCAGTATTTTGACAAAAACGTAACAAAAGTAACTCCTACATTAGGATGGGAGCAAGAATATTTTTTAGTGGATTCAGCACTATACCAATCGCGTCCGGACTTGGTATTGACAGGTAAAACTTTATTGGGTCACTCACCTGCAAAAGGACAGCAGCTGGATGACCACTATTTCGGATCTATCCCAACGAGAGTAATGAACTTCATGAAAGAGTTGGAAATAGAATGTATGAAATTGGGAATCCCTGTAACGACAAGACACAACGAGGTAGCCCCTAACCAATTTGAGTTGGCTCCAATGTTTGAAGAAGTAAACGTTGCAGTAGACCACAACTCTTTATTGATGGATATCATGGCAAGAGTTGCTCACAAGCACCACTTCCATATCTTATTCCACGAGAAGCCATTCGCAGGAGTAAACGGAAGCGGAAAACACAATAACTGGTCTTTGGCAACAGATACAGGAGAAAACCTATTGAGCCCAGGGAAAAACCCTAAGAAAAATTTACAGTTCTTAACATTCTTCGTTAACACGATCAAAGCAGTTCACGAATATGCTGACCTTTTAAGAGCAAGTATTGCTTCTGCAAGTAACGATCACAGATTAGGTGCTAATGAAGCTCCGCCAGCAATTATTTCTGTATTTATTGGAAGTCAGCTGTTCAGAGTTTTAGAAGAATTGGAGAAAGTAACAAACGGAAAATTATCTCCTGAAGAAAAAACAGAATTAAAATTAAATGTAGTTGGAAAAATTCCTGAAATCCTACTAGATAATACGGATAGAAACAGAACGTCTCCATTTGCATTTACTGGAAATAAATTTGAGATCAGAGCAGTAGGATCTTCTGCAAACTGTGCAGAATCTATGACCGTAATGAACACGATCGCTGCAAAACAATTAAATGACTTCAAAAAAGAAGTTGATGCACTTATCGAAACAGGATTGAAGAAAGATGAAGCGATCTTCAATGTGTTAAGAGAATACATCAAGCAGTGTAAAAACATTATGTTTGAAGGGGATGGATATTCTGATGACTGGGCAAAAGAAGCTAAAAAGAGAGGTCTGAACAACTTGAAGACAACTCCGGAAGCTCTTAAACAGGAGATGGATAAAAAGTTCCTTGCATTATATGAAGAAATAGGAGTATTCACTCACAGAGAAGTAGAAGCAAGAAACGAGATCAAACTTGAAAAATATTCTACAGTTATCGATATTGAAGCACGAGTTCTAAGCGATATCGCCAGAAACCACATCATTCCTTCTGCATTGAAATATCAAAATAGATTAATTGAGAATGTAAAAGGTCTTAAAGAAATCTTCGGAGATAAAGAATTCAAAACATTAGCGAAAGAGCAAATGAGTCTGATCAGCCACATTTCTGAAAACGTTTCTATAATCAAATTGGGAGTTGAAGCTCTAATCAAAGCAAGAGAAGCTGCAAAAGCAGTATCAAACAGCCAAAAGCAAGCAGAAGACTATTGTAATAAAGTAATCCCTTTATTTGAAGGAATCAGAGAAGCTTCTGACAATCTTGAAATGATGGTGGATGATGAGCTTTGGCCAATGACAAAATACAGAGAAATGTTATTTACAAAGTAACATTTGTATAGTCCATATTAGTGAAACTCCTCGATGTATTCGGGGAGTTTTTTATTATATTTAAATTAATTTCATTCTCAAAACCAATAATTTACACAACTTCAAAATTCGTATAAAATTTAGATTTAACTTTGTACCTCATGAAAATCCTGATCATCGAAGATAATAGAGAACTTGCCCAGAGCATGGGATATTATCTTGAAGAAGAGCATTATATCTGCGAGTGTGCATATAATTACAATGAAGCTTTGGAACGCCTGAGCTTCAATACTTATGATTGTATATTACTGGACATTATGCTTCCGGATGGCAACGGCTTACATCTTCTTAACCATATCAAAAATGAAAAGATCAATAGCGGTGTATTAATTATATCTGCCAAAGATGCATTAGATGATAAAATTAAAGGTCTTGAAAAAGGAGCAGATGATTATATTACCAAACCTTTTCATTTACCAGAATTACACGCAAGGTTAAGAGCAGTGTACAGAAGAAAAAAAATGGACGGTTATAATGATGTAAGATTTAATGAGATTTTATTGAATACAGACACACTTGAGGTTTTCATCCATGAAACAAGACTAGAGGTAACTCAAAAGGAATTTGAATTGTTGCTTTATTTTCTGGTCAACAAAAACCGGGTTTTATCCAAGCAGTCAATCGCTAATCATCTTTGGGGTGATTACACAGATAATTTAGCTAACTTTGATTTTGTTTATCAGCACGTTAAAAATCTCAGAAAAAAAATAGCTACTGCAGAAGGCAATGATTATGTTGAAACTATTTATGGTTTGGGATACAAGTTCAACGCGTTAAAATATACCAGTCCGTGAATCTATTAAATAAAATATCCATTTGGTTTATCGCCATTGTACTATTGGTCACCCCTCTCAGTATGTATATATCGTATACTAACATCAAAAAGCGACTGGATAATGTTGAAATAGAGCGTCTCAGATCAGTGAACAATTATGTAGCCGCTCAGTTAAAAAGAGGTGAAACGCCAGAAAAAACATCTCAGGGTTTACCCATATCAATCAAACCATACGCAGGAAGCGGGATCATTCCCACAAACCCCGAAATCATTCATACCTGCCTTGATAACAATGGAGTTTCGAAGAATGAATGTAAAATACAGATCAACTCCTTTGTAACAGCCGCTAACAAAACTTATAAAATTTCTTCGTACAGTTATATAACATCTACAGAACAAATCATGAAGGGCATGCTAAGTGCTTTGATATTAAAGGTACTTCTCATTACTGCAATTGTTTTCATTACTGCAAGAATATTATCCCGGTATATACTAAAACCCTTTCATCACGCCATTGATAATATTCATCAATTTAATATTCAAAAACGAGAACCGCTTCAATTGCTTCCCACAAGCACCAATGAATTTAAAAAGCTTAACGAATTTCTTAGGTTAATGACAGATAAAGCAATTGAAGACTATACTTCGGTTAAAGAGTTTAGCGAAAATGCTTCTCACGAGGTACAAACCCCATTGGCCATTATACAAAGCAAGATTGAACTTTTAGCCGAAACAGAAATCAATGGAAAACAAGCTGCTTTACTTACTGATATCCAAAATTCTATTGATAAGTTAAGCAGGATCAATAGATCCCTGATCTTACTGACCAAGCTCAACAATCATGAGTTTTTAACTGAGGAGAAATTAAAATTCTGTAAAGTTGAAAAAGAAGTAATCCAGGCTTATTCCGATCATTTAGCATTAAAAAACATTACCCTGAACAGGCATTGTGAAAAAGATGTATTTGTAAAAATACATCCTGCATTAGCGGAAATTCTTTTAAATAATCTTTTATCCAATGCTATTCGACATAATCTTAAAAATGGTAAAATAGAAATTAAACTGACCAGCAAATTCTTTCAGATCAGCAACACCGGACTTCCTCCTGACATTCCGACTCAGGAACTGTTCAAAAGATTCAAAAAGAGCAATCAATCTACTGAAAGTATCGGCTTAGGGTTATCTATTGTACAACAGATTTGTGATGTGAATACATTTCCTGTTCATTATGATTTTGCGGATGGCTGGCATTCTATTACTGTATACTTTGATAATAGGAAGTCACAATTTTTCCGTTCCACCAGCACTCAGCCAAACCCGGTAGCAGAAATTGGAGCTATACAACCCACTTTTAATTTCGCCGAATAAAAAAATTCACCTTCATTAATATTTAACTTGAATAATTTATAGGTAACTTCAAATTTGCTTCAAAATGTATTTTTTACTTTGAATAAAGAAAAAATATACTCGATGCTTTTAAGAGCTTTCATTCTATCCATCTCAACGATTTTTTTAATCAACAAAGTGAGTGCACAAGAAGTTATCTCACTCCAATCTGCACTTGAAACAGCCGTTCATAACTACGGAACTATTAAAGCAAAGGAATCCTACCGACTATCATCAAAGGAATCTGTAGAACTGGCGAAGAGGCAGTATCTACCGAATCTTAATTTAAGTGTACAGCAGGATTTCGGAACTGTAAATGGGCAAAACGGGCCTTTATATGGATTTGGGGGTTTAGGTGTAGCCTCATCAGGACTTCCTCTTCCGGAACAAAATTGGAATGCATCATTTGGTGCCCTGTATCTTGCCAATGTAAACTGGGAATTCTTCTCATTTGGCAAAGCTAAACAGAGAGTAAAAGTCGCCGAATTTAAAAATCAAAGAGATACAAAAGATCTTTCCGATGAAATATTTCAGCATAAAATAAAAGTGGCTGCCGCTTATCTTAATGTATTAGCCGCTAAAAAACTAAAGCTCTCCTACGAAAAAAATGTAGCAAGAACTGATACCATAAGAAGGATCGTTGAGGTTAAAGAGAAAAACGGACTGGTTCCCGGAGTTGATTTATCCCTTGCTAAAGCGGATTATGCCAATGCCATGATCACCTACACAAAATCTAAAGATAATGAACAGGAACAGGAAAATAAATTGGCTCAACTTATGGGTATTCCAGCTCAGGAATTTGTATTGGATAGCACTATTCTCAAAAGGATTCCTGCCGACCTTCCATCAGAAACAACATCTGTTTTAAAAGACCATCCGCTTTTAGCATTTTATAAAAGCAGAATAGATGTAAGTGAAGAAGAAAAACACTTTTTGAAAACTCAATACTATCCATCATTTTCTATGGTAGGAATTATACAGACCAGAGCATCGGGATTTGGAAATGGATATGCTCAAAATCAGAATGACTACTCCACGTCATATTGGGATGGAATCCATCCTACCAGAAGCAATTATCTCATCGGATTGGGTGTATCCTGGAATTTTACACAAACTTTTAGACTATCTAAAGAAATAAATGCTCAGGATTATGTAAGCCAGGGATTAAAACATGAATATGATTTGGCAGAGCAACAGCTAAAAGCCCAATTGGATTTATCTGAAAATAAATGGAACAATGCATTAATAGTCTACGATCAGGTTCCTACACAGCTAAAATCCGCTACAGATGCCTACACACAAAGATCTGTACTTTACAAAAACGGGTTAACCGATTTGGTTGATCTCTCCCAGGCTATCTACGCACTCATCAGGGCTGAAACTGATAGAGATATTGCTGTGAGCAATGTGTGGAACGCCCTATTATTAAAAGCAGCAGCAACAGGTGATTTTACAGTTTTTGAAAGTGAGCTGTAAGTCTATATATAAATTACATCAATAATAGATCAATGAACTTAATAAGATTTGCATTAAGAAAACCCATTACGATTCTGGTACTTGTAGCAGGGCTGTTTTTCTTTGGAATACGGTCAGCAAGCTCTATCAAAGTCGACATCTTCCCAAAACTGGATTTACCGGTTATTTATGTTTCGCACCCTTTTAGTGGATATACTCCTCAACAGATGGAAGCATTCTTCGCGAAGCAATATATCAATATATTCCTCTTTGTAAATGGAGTTAAAAGTATTGAAACCAAAAATATCCAGGGTCTGACATTGATGAAAATCAATTTCTATCCAGGCACTAATATGGCACAGGCGGCAGCCGAGCTCAATTCATTTTCAACCAGGATCCAGGCAGCATTTCCTCCTGGTTCCAACCCTCCTTTTATCATTCGTTTTGATGCTTCTACCCTTCCTGTTGGGCAATTGGTTTTAAGCAGTGACAAAAGAAGTAATAATGAACTACTCGATTTGGCCAATGTTTATGTGCGTTCTACATTTACATCAATTCCCGGAATTGTTTCTTCTCCACCTTTTGGAGGGAACATCCGTACCGTAGTGATCAATGCAAACCCGGATTTACTCCGTCAACATAATTTAACTCCCGATCAGCTGGTAGAAGCATTGCGATTAAACAATCAAACTGCTCCTTCAGGAAACGTTCGTATTGGTGATAAATATTATATCACCCCTACGAATACCATGATCAAAAATGTAAAAGATTTTGGAAACATTCCTTTATATAAGGGTGGAGTACAAAATCTTTATTTAAAAGACGTGGCAACCGTAACCGACGGTGCTGATATGACTTCTGGTTATGCATTGGTAAATGGTCGACGCTCTGTTTATTTAAGTATTGCCAAAAGTGCAGATGCATCAACCTGGGACGTTGTTCAGAATCTTAAAAAACAACTTCCACAGATCCAATCGAATCTTCCTGATGATGTAAAAGTCAGTTTTGAATTCGACCAATCTACGTATGTAATCAATTCTGTTAAAAGTTTGATGAGCGAAGGAACTATTGGAGCTTTACTGACAGGATTAATGGTAATCTTATTCCTTGGAGACATACGGGGAGCTATAATCGTAATCCTCACGATTCCTATTTCCATTATTTCAGCCGTATTATTCCTTAATCTTTTTGGGCAAACCATTAATATTATGACTTTAAGTGGTCTGGCACTTGCCATCGGGATTCTCGTCGATGAAAGTACAGTAACCATAGAAAATATACACCAGCATCTGGATATGGGCAAACCGAAAGCTTTAGCAATATGGGATGCCTGTAAGGAAATTGCATTTCCTAAACTATTAATATTATTCTGTATCCTTGCTGTTTTTGCACCGGCATTCACCATGGAAGGTATTCCAGGATCATTATTCCTTCCCCTTGCTTTAGCAATTGGATTCAGCATGATCATCTCTTATTTTCTGGCACAAACTTTCGTTCCGGTAATGGCTAACTGGATTATGAAAGTAAAACATCACAAAGCAAAGGACGGGCACATCATGTCGGAAGCCGAGGAATTAAAAGCAGCAGGTTTAAGTGATGAAAATGATACCTGGAGCCAAAAAGAAATATTACTGAAAAATATTGACAGCAATAGAGATGGCAAAGTCAGCATGTTCGAAAAAATGAGATTCCGTTATCTCAAATTCCTGGATCGAATAATGCCATTCCGAAAAATAATTGTTTCAGCTTATATTTTAGTTGCAATGGCAGTTGTTGCATTACTTCTTAACAGTATAGGAAGAGACGTTTTACCACAAGTGAACGGTACACAATTCCAGGTACGAATGCGTATTCCGGATGGAACCAGAATTGAAAAAACAGAACTTCAGACTTTAAAACTATTGGATGGAATTAAAGATATTGTAGGAAAGGATAATATTTCGATCACATCAGCATACGTAGGAAACCATCCTAATTTATTCTCTGTGAGTCCAATATATCTTTGGATGGCAGGATCTCACGAAACAGTATTGCAGGTAGGATTAAAAGAAGGCTTTCATGCTAATTTAGATGATCTCAAAGATCAGATCCGGGAAAAAGCCAAAAGCATTAATCCAGAGATGAAGCTATCATTTGAACCAATCGAATTAACGGAAAAAATTCTGAGCCAGGGTTCTCCTACTCCTATTGAAGTTCGGTTATCGGGAAGAAGCAAAGAGCTGAACGAAACTTATGCAAAAAAAATAGAAGCAGAGCTTAAAAAGATTCCTTATTTAAGAGACGTACAAATAGGGCAATCGATTAAATATCCTTCTATTGATATCAATGTAGACAGAATCAGAGCAGCACAGCTAGGAGTAGACATGACGGACATTTCACGTTCATTGGTAGCATCTACTTCTTCTTCGAGATATACTGAAAAGAATATATGGACCGATGAAAAGGCTGGATATAGTTATAATGTGCAAGTGCAGATTCCAGAAAACAAAATGAATAGCAAAGCTGAAATTGCCGGAATCCCTTTACAGAAAAATTCTAACAGACCCAATTTAGGAGACGTTGCAACAATAAAGAACAGCTACACTTATGGTGAGACCGACAATTTGGGTGCAATGCCTATGTTGACAGTAACAGCGAACTTAAATCATACGGATTTAGGAAAAGCATCAAAAGATGTTCAGAAAGCGATTAATAACCTCGGAGAATTACCAAGAGGATTAAATGTTGGATTAATTGGGTTGAGCCAAACACTTAACGACACTCTAAGTAGCTTACAAAGCAGTTTGATCATTGCTATATTAGTGATCTTCCTTATGCTGGCAGCCAATTTCCAGTCATTTAAAGTATCCGGAGTTGTATTGGTTACAGTACCCGCTGTATTATTAGGATCCCTTGCCTTACTGATGATCGCAGGTTCTACTCTTAACCTTCAATCCTATATGGGGATCATTATGTCTGTCGGGGTATCTATTTCAAACGCAGTATTACTGATCACCAACGCGGAACAATTAAGAAAACATAATGGAGATGCTTTATTATCAGCTAAAGAAGCCGCAGCGTTAAGGATAAGACCGATTGTAATGACAGCTCTGGCCATGGTAGTAGGAATGGTTCCTATGGCTTTAGGATTAGGGGAAGCCGGAGATCAGGTTTCACCACTGGGGCGGGCAGTAATTGGAGGACTAATAGCCTCTACATTCGCGGCATTATTCATTCTTCCGCTAGCATTTGCTTGGGGACAAGGAAAAACCTCAACACAAAGTGTATCACTTGACCCTGAGGACGAAGAGAGTATCCATTTTATTCCTGAACTTTCAAAATAAAAATAACCTAACGGCTATTAAAAATTTAAATATGAACCGATTATATCAATATTTCATTCCGGCAGTAGTTTTACTTTTCAGCTTACAAAGTTGTGAGCAAAACAAAGCAGAAGTAAAAAAAACAACAACTCCTTCAGCACCTGAAATAGAAGCTGTAAATCCTAAACAGGGAGATTTTGCATCTTCTACTACGATTCCGGGGGAACTTCAACCTTTTCAAAAAGTTGATGTCTATGCTAAGATCAGCAGTTTTGTTAAAAAATTATATGTGGATGTGGGAAATGAAGTGGTAGCTGGGCAGCTCCTTGCAACTCTGGAAGCACCTGAACTTAACGCACAGCAAAGTGCAGCCGCTTCTACATTAAAATCAAAAGAAGCCATATACATTGCAAGTAAAGCAAAATATAACCGATTAAAAGAAACAAGCAAAACACCAGGAACAATATCTGCTCTTGATCTGGAACAGGCTCTTGCAGCCCAGCAGTCCGACATCGCTCAGCTGGAGGCAGCAAAAGCATCCTATCGAGAAGTAATGGATGTTAAAAGTTATTTAGAGATCAGAGCACCATTCAGTGGAAATATTGCAACTAGAAATGTAAGTGCAGGAGCATATGTTGGCCCATCAGGAAAAGGATCTGAATTTCCTCTCTTTAGTTTGGTACAGCAAAATAAATTACGTTTAACAGTGAATGTTCCCGAATCTTATACAGGAAGTCTTAATAAAAACGGAGATATCAAATTCTCTGTTCAATCTATTCCCGGAGAAACTTTTACCGCAAAGGTATCAAGATTTGCCGGTGCTCTAGATAACCGCTTACGTTCCCAATCAGTAGAAATGGATGTTTACAATAAAGACAAAAGATTACTCCCTGGAATGGTCGCTAATGTAATTTTACCTTTAAGCGAAAATAATAAAGCACTATCTGTTCCTACTTCAGCAGTATTAAATTCTACATTGGGGGTATTCGTAATCAGAGTAGAAAAAAACATCGCTAAATGGGTACCCGTTACAGCTGGTATTTCAAATGGAGACACTACGACAATCATTGGTGAAGTGAGTCCTAATGATGTGATTATCAAAACAGCTACAGAAGAAATCCGTGATGGACAAAGTATTCAAGTAAAGCTTTCAAAATAAATTAATCTTAATTCGATGTTAAAAGATAATTTTTAACCATTTTCTGATTAAACACAAAAAAATCCCAGCAGCAAAGAAATGACTATCCACTTTGTTAAAGAATCTTAATAAAAAAAACCGCAGTATCACCAAAAATGGGATGTTGCGGTTTGTTTTTCTTTAACATACGTAAATAATATGTTAAAATGTGTTAAAGTAAGAACCTGACATTAATCATATCAAAGCTCTTTTGGTCGGAATCTCTACTTTTGTAATGCTTTTGGAAATAAATATTCCTTTATTTAACACGGATAATCAAATATATATGAAGAAAAGAGTTTTGTTTTATTTAGTTGCTTTAGTCTCTACAGTTTCTCTGCAATCGTGCGTTACAAACTATGTGGTATCAAAACCAGCAACTTACACTAAAGAATACAAAACAGATGCCAAACTAGCTTCTATCGACACCAAGAAAATGGAACAAGATAAAAAGCAATTGATCAACTCTTTCATCTCTGAAAAGGCAGCAGTTTTATCTAACGCAAAAAATACTTTAAGAAATTCTGAGATTGCAAAAGCAATCAAACACAATAAAACGATCGACAACATCCTTACTGAAGCTGAAACATACCTGGGAACTCCTTACAGATACGGAGGAACAACAAGAAACGGTATAGATTGTTCAGCTTTTGTTCTTTCTGTATTCGGAGCTGCAGCAGGTCTTAGCTTACCAAGAGTAGCCGCTTCTCAATCTCAGGAAGGAGAAAGAATAGAAAAGGAAAACCTACAGAAAGGTGATTTGATTTTCTTTTCACATGGAAGAAGAATCTCTCACGTAGGTATTGTAGAAAGTGTTTCTGAAGATGGTGAAATTAAATTTATCCACGCAGCTACTTCGAAAGGAGTTATGATTTCTTCACTTAATGATTCTTATTGGGGACCTAAATTCAGATTTGCGAAAAGAGTAATCAACGAAGAAGGAGATGCATATAACAACCTAGCTGCAGTTACAGCATCAACAGCGACAAGTTTTTAATTTTAAATAATTGATCTAAATACTGAAAGCCATCAAATGTTTGATGGCTTTTTCTTTGTATTATAGCTATTGAATCAAAACCAATAAGAAGCTCTGACAGCCTTATCGAATTAAATTTATTCTTTCATTCTCAAACCAGGAACTTTCCACTTTCCACTCACATAACTAGCTATTCTTATCGATCTCAATATCTAGCTTATAAAGAAGACCATGTACTTCAGAAAGTGAAAATTTAGCCTTCTTTAGCCTATTAAAAACAGGATCGATGGTATAATTGAAGGAAGTTCTAAGATCTGCTTTCTCCAGATTTGTATTTTCAAAGACAGCTCCGGATAAATCACAGTTCATAAAGAATGCATTTGATAAATCACACTCCGCCCAGTCAACTTCTATTAGTTTCGAATTCTTAAATACTGTTTTCTTAAGTGAGGTTTTATAGAATACAGAATTGTTTAAAGCACAACCATCAAATTTGAAAGATAAGCCAAACTCATTACATTCATTAAACTGAAGTCCTAGCATCTTACATTCCTTGAAAATAACATCTCTAAAAGCAGTAGATACCAGTTTTATCATGCTTAGATTACATCCGGTAAATTCACAGTCATTAAAATTGAATCCGGAAAGATCAGCGTATTCAAAATTACAATTCCTAAAAGTACAATTTTCGTATTCTCCTTTATCCAAAGGTTGCAGAGTAAAGTCTATGTTATCAAAGTTCTGATCAAGAATATATATGTCTTTCATAATTACTATAAGATTTGTAAACAAAAGGATAGTCTACCCTTAGGCAGAGTTTTTAAACAACAGAAGAACAACAGCTTTTCTGCCATTTTGCAGTTCAGCCTAAATCCCGCTACACCAAACTGTTCTTATCCGAATAATTAAGTTTAAAAAAGATAAAAGTCATCGTAGAAAAGGCAAGCAAAGAACTGCCTCCATAACTAAAGTAAGGCAACGGAATCCCAACTGTTGGAAAAAGCCCCATAACCATCCCTAAATTGATCGAAAAGTGCATCAGTAAGATCGAGGCGAAACAATAGCCGAATACTCTGTTAAAAGTGGATTTCTGCTTTTCTGCAAGATAGTAGATTCTACCGATGTAAAGCATATAACATAAAACCAATGCTGCACTTCCAACAAATCCCCATTCTTCACCTACAGTACAGAAAATATAATCGGTACTTTGTTCGGGTACAAATTTACCCTGAGTCACAGAACCTTCGCGATATCCTTTTCCCAGCAGTCCACCAGAACCAATTGCTGTTTTAGAATAAAGCAAATTATATCCGGAAGTATCTCTAAAAGCTTTTTCTCCTTTGTAAAGAACCTCTATTCTTTCCCTTTGGTGTTTAGGTAATTTTTCTAAAATGTAGGGTGTCGCAAAAGCCAAACCACACAACAGTATAATAGACCCGGCAATACTCGAAATTGAAATGATATTCCAGGACATCTTATAGTAATTCATCGCGATCAAAATTCCGGCAATCACTAAAATAGCAATCACTACATAAATAGGATCTATCGCCAGTGAGACCAGGAAAACAGAAGCAAAAAGAAACCCGATTCCGAATAATAATCCACTTAAGCCCTCTCGATATAAAGCAATGAAAAATGCAACAAAAACAAGTAATGATCCTACATCAGGGATAGCCAATACCACTATCGCAGGAATTCCCACGATGGCTAAGGATGTTAAAAGAGATTTTCTGTTACTTAAATTAAAATCAGGTCCGGAAACATAATTGGCCAGCATTAACGCTGTTCCCAATTTAGCAAATTCTACAGGCTGTAAACTTAGAGGTCCAAACTTATACCAGTTTTTCTGACCTAGAACTTCTTTTCCAAAAGGGAATAAACCAATTAACAATAAGACTCCGATGATATAGATAATCCCCGCCATATTCTCGAAGAATTTTGTTCGGGTAAAAAAGATAATCAAACCAACAAAAACTGAAACCCCAAACCATACAGCTTGTCTGGTTCCACTTGCTGGTTCCACACTGTAAATATTTGCTATCGCAAAAATGCAAAGCAGGAAATACAGACCAAGACCTAACTTATCTAATCCCTCTGTCCATTTCATTGCTCTTTATTTTTTTTAGTTTGAACTTCTGCGTCTATCTGTTTCTGTAATTTTTCTTTCTGCTTTTTGATAAAATCCAGGCTGTCTTGTGCTCTTTTGAGTTTTACAGAGTCTAGCTTAGGATCTTTATACAATCCTTTACGTTTTAAATCAACAATCCACTGTCTTTTATATTCAGGCATGAAACTCGCTGAGGTCATCTTCTTATAAAGATTTTCTCTTTTTAAGTCTCCTGTTATATACTTTTCTGCAATTACAGTACTGGCAGGTCCTGCCCAAGTAGCACCAAATCCAGCATGTTCCATTACAGCAACGACAACAATTTTAGGTTTGTCGGCAGGTGCAATCAATACAAAAATTGAATTATCTTTTCCTTGTGGAACCTGTGCTGTTCCTGTTTTAGCCAATTGGGTAAAGTCATTTGATTTTAATCCTCGTGCCGTACCATTTAAAACCACCGCTTCCATCCCTTTTAAAACAGGACCAAAGTGTTTAGGATCAACTAAAGTTTTATGTTTCACCTTAAATCTTGGATCAGGATTAGGCTTCCCGTCAATAGATTTTACAATATGTGGCGTATAATACCATCCTTTATTAGCAATAGCCCCAACATAGTTTGCCAGCTGAAGGGGTGTAACCATAACGTCCCCTTGTCCCATTCCATTGAAAACAGCACCAGTCGCTAAAACATCCCAGTTCTTACCATCCTTTTTGGAACCACTGGCTTTAAGGATATTGCTCATTCTTTTTTCATAAAACTCTCCTGATGGAATTCTGCCTTTTGCTCCTACAGCAAAGTCATTATTCAGGAATTCTCCTACTCCGAAGCTACTCATAATAGATTTCCACTCATCAACCCCCTTTGAAGGGTTTCCAGGATATTTATTAACAATCGCCAAAAATGCGTAAGAGAAGTAACAGTTACTCGAAACCTGTATGGAAGGAATCAAAGGAATTGCTCCACCATGACCTTTAATTCTTAAACCTCTGTAATTAAATCCTCCTCCACAAGGAAAAACAGTATTCTCATCCATTACCCCCATCTGCATACCTGCTAAAGCAGTTAGTAGTTTAAAAGTAGATCCCGGAGGATATGCTGCTTGAAGTGATCTGTCAAAGGTAGGCTTATTTTCGTATATTGTATCTTTAGATAAAGCGTACAGGTTTTTCGATTTTGATGGTCCTGTAAAAAGATTTGGATCAATATCCGGTCCAGTTGCAGCAACTAAAACCTCTCCGTTATTCGGATCTAAGGCAACAATTGCTCCGTGTTTATTCACCATCATTTCTTCGGCCATTCTCTGGAGATCGTAATCAATAGTTAAAGTAATATCTTTTCCCGTAATTACATCTTTGTCCAGTGATCCGTTTTTGTATGATCCAATATTCCGAAGTCTGATATCCTTTTGGATATATTTCAGCCCTTTAACCCCTCGAAGTTGCTTTTCATAAGATTTTTCAACTCCCGTTTTTCCAATAAAATCTCCAGGAAGATAGTAGGTAGAATCCTTTTTTATATCTCTTTCATTCACCTCACTCGTATAACCTAAAAGATTTCCTGAAGTAGAAACTTCATACTGACGCTGAGGTCTTGAAACAATACTAAAAGCAGGATATTTAAATATGATTTCCTGAACCCTTGCAATATCTTCTCTGCTAAGATCCTTGATAAATGTCATAGGAGTCAGCTTGGAATAGTATTTCTCTTTTTTAATGGCATTGATTTTATTAATGAAATCAGTTTTGCCTATTTTCATTAAATTACAAAATCCCAGGGTATCAAAATCCGGTTTCATTAATGCCTGGGTAAAAGAGATTTCATAAGCAGGTTGATTACCTACCATTATTTTACCATTCCTGTCAAAAATAACACCTCTTTGCGGAATAACGTATTCTATTTTAATGGATGTATTCGCCGCATTCAGGGCATAACGATCTGTAAATAACTGTAAATAAGAAAGCCTCGCCACAAAAATGAGGGCAATAACAGCGACAACGGCAAAGATTTTTAAATAACGTGTGTTCAAACTTTTTGTTTGATTTTAAATATTAATGCGTAAATAACTATAAATATAAAGGAAATTACACTTGTTACCAACACATTAAATAATATTTCAAAAAATCTGCTGAACTTGAAGAACTCAATGTATTGTACTAAAAGCTGATGCAAGAAAATACTTGAAAAAAGAAACAGTAAAAACTGTCCCCATTGAAGGGATTGGAAAGAAAAGAAATCCGTAGACGTGTCAGTGGATGTCCTGAAAATCAATGTTCTGAAATACGCAATGAGCGTTGTCGCGAGAGCATTAATCCCCCATGAATATAAGAAAGCATCTATTGAAAGTCCTATTAAAAAACTTAATGCCAAAAATTGAAATTTATTTCTGAAAAAAGGATAGAACATGACAAACACAGGATATAACACTGGTGTGTATTTTCCAAACAGCGTAATCCTGTTCAAAACAAAAATTTGTAATGCAACAAGAAAAATCATGATTAAAATATCAGTAAATAGTGTTCTGCTAATCATTTTCCTTTTTTATTACTGCCTGTAACGTATCCTGAATCTTTTGAACCTCAGCTTTCTTAAGACTCTTCACAACATATACTTTGTTTAGAGGTCCCATCTTTTCACTAAGTTCTACTGAAATGTCCCAAAATCCTGTTTTGTTATCTACGGAATATCCCGCAATTGTACCAATCATAACCCCTTTTGGGAAAATTGCAGATTTACCATCAGTAACGATAGTATCTCCGATCTTTAATGCTACATACTTGGGAATATCTGATAAATGCATTATTCTGGAATTATCACCATTCCAAGTTAATGTTCCAAAATATCCTGATTTTTTTAAAGATGCATTGATACGGATTCTGTTGACACTTAAAACCGATTGAACCAATGCATAACTATCTGTAGAATTAATAACAATCCCCGCTACTCCTTTTGGAGCCATAACACCCATTTGAGGAAATACTCCATCTCTTCGGCCGCGATTGATTGTAAAATAATTATTACGTCTATTGATACTGTTAAAAACAATTTCACCATCTACAAATGTATAGATCTGCCCTCCTCCTAACGTATCATGAACTTTTCTGAAAACTGGTTTTTTAGCCCCATCTTTTCCATAAAGCTCAATCATTAAAGCTTTATTCTGTGCAACAAGATCTTCGTTGATCTGCTTAAGTTTTAAATAGGAAACCCCTTCATCAATATACCCCGAAACCCAAGAATTTAAAGCGGCCGACTGACCAGCGATCCAGGATTTCTGCATGGCATTTTTAGAGAATATAAGAATCAGAGCAATAATTTGCAAGAAAATAAAGAAGACAAAAAGAGCGTTCTTCGAAAATAATCTCAGCAAAAATCCCATTCAGATAGTATCGTAAAAAGTTAAAATTATTTAATTAAGAAATTGAATTTATCCATATTCTTAAGTGCAATCCCTGTTCCGCGAACTACGGCTCTTAAAGGATCTTCAGCTACGAAAACAGGAAGACCGGTTTTCTTATGCAATCTGTCTGCAAGACCTCTCAATAATGCACCTCCTCCTGCAAGATAAATACCTGTTTTATAAATATCAGCGGCCAATTCCGGCGGAGTAAGAGACAGAGTTTCCATTACAGCATCTTCAATTCTAATAATAGATTTGTCTAATGCACGGGCAATCTCTTTGTAACCCACCATAATTTCTTTTGGCTTCCCTGTAATAAGGTCTCTACCTTGTACCGGGATATCTTCAATATCTACGTCTAAATCTTCAACAGCAGACCCCACTTCAATCTTCACTCTTTCTGCAGTTCTTTCACCAATATAAAGGTTATGGTGTGTTCTCAGGAAATAAGCAATATCATTTGTAAATACGTCTCCTGCAATTTTCACGGATTTATCACAAACGATACCTCCTAATGCCACTACTGCAATTTCAGTAGTACCACCACCTATGTCGATGATCATATTCCCCTCAGGTTTCTGTACATCGATTCCAACTCCTATTGCAGCTGCCATTGGTTCATAAATAAGTCTTACTTCCTTAGCATTTACCTTCTGTGCAGAATCTCTTACTGCTCTTTTTTCCACTTCTGTAATTCCTGAAGGAATACAGATTACGATTCTTAAAGCAGGCTGAATAAATTTACCTTTAATCCCAGGGATTTTCTTGATAAATTCTTTGATCATATGCTCAGAAGCATGAAAGTCTGCAATAACCCCGTCTTTCAAAGGACGGATGGTTTTGATATCTTCATGGGTTTTACCCTGCATATGTTTAGCTTGTTCCCCCACAGCTATCGGCCTGCCAGTAGATCGTTCAATTGCAACAATTGACGGCTGGTCTATAACAATTTTATTATTATGGATGATAAGTGTGTTAGCAGTTCCCAAGTCTATCGCAATTTCTTGCGTAAACATATCGAATAAACTCATATTTTTCTTCGGATTTAAGTTTACAAAGATATAAATTATACACTACTAATGAAATTTGGCAAGCATATAATTTGGTTAAAATTTTATTAAAATTTGAAATATTTTATTAACGATTAATATAATTTCACTATAATATTAAATTTGATCCTAAAATACCGCTGAATTTATAGTTTTTTACGATAATTATCATACATAATTTCAGAAAGCGTTTAATTAAAAAAAACGTAAATTTGCGCCTGGATATGTTACAATACTCTCATACACATCAAACTTCAAATTTCGCCGTACTTTCTATAAGCTATGAAAAAGCTGATGGAGAAACACGAGGAAAGTTTGCATTTTTTGATGAAAACATAAAAAGTTTCGTTACCCGAATTCATGATGAAAATTTAGGGGACGCTTTTGTTGTTTCCACTTGCAACAGAACTGAGATTTATACCACTACTTCCAATTATCTTTTGGTGGCTGAAGAATACTGCAAAACGATTGGAGTGAATATCACAGACTTTTTACAATTTGCCAATATTCTGACCAAAGAGGAAGCTTTAACACACCTGTTCAGAGTAGCAGCTGGTCTTGAGAGCCAAATCATAGGAGATTTTGAAATTATAGGACAAATCAAAAAAGCATACAGCAGATTTAAGAAGGAAAGACAAAATTCCAATCCTTACCTGGAAAGAGCGATCAATTCAGCGATTCAGATTTCAAAAAGGATCAAAAACGAAACAGGTATTTCAAATGGTGCTGCTTCTGTTTCCTATGCTGCCGTTCATTACATCCTTAACAACCAGAAAAGGATTACTGAAAAAAACATTTTACTTTTAGGTGTCGGAGAAATCGGGCAAAACACGGTTGAAAATCTAGTAAAACATGTTTATCAGCCAAAAATAAAAATCACAAACAGAACTCAGGAGAAAGCAGAGAAGATTTCCGAGAAATATACAATTCCTCATGTTGACTATGCTGATTTTGATAAGGAACTGAAAAATACAGATATCCTGATCGTTGCAACAGGGGCGAAACATCCAATTGTGAATGCTTCTCATTTTCCAAATGGAAAAGAAACTTTAGTCATTGACCTTTCTATTCCGCATAACGTTGAAAAAGATGTTACGAACAACAAAAATGTAACATTAATTGATGTGGACGAGCTTTCAAAGCAAATCCAGGAAACCATTCAACAAAGAGAAAAAGAAATTCCAAAAGCAGAACTTATCATTAAGGAAATGGCAAAAGATTTTCTTGAATGGGAAAAAAAGAGAAAATTAGCTCCTAATATCCACCATTTTAAAGCGGTCTTAAAGAATATGGAACGTAATGAAATGCACCAGTTCTACAGAAAAAATAAGTACATCAATATAGACGATATGGCGCTTTCTGAGAAAATGATTCAGAAAATCACCAATCGTTTTGCAAAATACATCATAGACAACCCTTGGAAAGCCGAAGAAATTAGTAAATTAATGCACGAAATATTAGTTGAACAACCAAACAACGAATTCAATGAAAAGCATTAGAATAGGAACGAGAAATTCCGCACTTGCTCTTTGGCAGGCAAGAGAAGTTGCAAGATATTTGCAGAATAATAATTACACTACTGAGATCGTCCCGATTCTTTCTTCGGGAGATAAAAATCTCACTGAACCTCTTTATGCATTGGGAATTACAGGTGTTTTCACAAGAGACCTGGATACCGCATTATTAAATGATGAAATTGACATAGCAGTTCATTCATTAAAAGATGTTCCTACTAAACTGCCTCAAAACATTGAGCTCATTGCTTATCTGGAAAGAGATTATCCGCAAGACGTTCTGATAAGAAAAGAGTCTGCTAAGGATAAAGAGTTCCATGAATTAAAGTTGGCTACGAGTAGCTTGAGAAGAAGAGCATTTTGGTTAAAGTACTATCCTGATGCCACTTTCTCTGATATTCGTGGAAATATTCAGACTCGTCTTCAAAAATTGGAAGAACAGGATTTCGATGCTACTATATTATCATTGGCAGGGATCAAAAGAATGAAGATGGATATTGATTATGAAATGCTTCCATTAATGATTTCAGCGCCTTCTCAGGGAGTTATTGCCATTGCCGGGCACTCCGATAAAAAAGAAATCAATGAAATCGTAAGCAAGATCAATCATAAACAGACTCAGATCTGCGTTGAGATAGAGAGAAACTTTTTAAGCACTCTTGAAGGAGGATGTACTGCCCCAATCGGAGCTTTTGCTGAAATATTTGATGATCAGATCCGCTTTAAGGCAGCTCTTTGTTCACTAGATGGTAAGAACTGTATCGCTACTGATGAAAATTTTGTATACAACGATACTGAGAATTTTGGAGAAAAATTTGCAAAAATTGTTCTTGAAAACGGGGGTAAAGAGTTGATGGCAGAAATAAAAAGCCAGATATAAACTTCTACTTTTCAGTTCACCCTTATTTTGATCTCAATGAAAATGTTATTTACCAAAAATATAGACCCATCTGTTTTATCCAAAGAATTAGGAGAACATATTTTGGTGGACTGTATTGAGGTAATTAAAACAACCCCTATACAGGTAAGACCTTTTGATCTTAAGAACTATTCACTTATTTTCACCAGCGCAAATGGTGTGATCGCTTTTTTCAAGAATCATTTCAAACCCAATGAAAATTTCACAACCAAGAATTACAATAAGATCTATTGTGTTGGTGAAAAAACAAAGAGAGAGCTTAGAAAAAATGGTTTTGGGACTTTTAAAGTTTTAAAAAATGCAGAAACCCTTTCCGAGTTTATCATTGGACATTGCCCACATGAGCAATTTATACATTTTTGCGGAAACCTGGCTATTGATGTTTTAGACAATGCTCTTCCTTTACAGAACATCAAATACAAGAAAGTAATAGTTTATAACACTGAAGAGACCAATCCTTTGGTAACTGAAAAATATCATGCTATAGTTTTTTTCAGTCCAAGCGGAGTTCGTAGTTTTGCAAAACAAAATTCACTAGACAATTTAAAACTCTTCTCTATAGGAGAAACTACATCTAATGAATTAAGAAAATATACCCAAGAAAAGATTTTTACTTCTGAAGGCAACAATCTGATTTCTATAACAGAAATGATCAGAAGAGAAGTTAACAATAACCTTTGATTCATTAATTATAAGATTAACCATCAAAGATTAGCTTAAATAGATTATGATTAAGAACGACCTATATTTAAAAGCACTTCGCGGAGAAACCGTAGAAAGACCTCCTGTCTGGATGATGAGACAAGCTGGAAGATATTTGCCAGAATTTATTGCTCTTCGTGACAAATATGATTTCTTCACAAGATGTCAGACTCCGGAACTAGCTGCTGAAATCACTATGCAACCTATTCGAAGATTTCCTTTGGATGCTGCTATTTTATTTTCGGACATTTTAGTGGTTCCTCAGGCGATGGGAATTGATTTTAAAATGAAAGAATCAGTAGGCCCATGGTTGGATAATCCTATCAGAACAATGGAGGATGTTCAAAATATACCCGTTCCTAACGTTGACGATACTTTGGGTTATGTTTTTGACGCAATTGAGCTAACATTGCTGAAATTGGATAATGAAATTCCATTGATCGGCTTTGCAGGCTCACCATGGACCATCCTTTGCTATTGCGTGGAAGGAAAGGGAAGCAAAGCGTTTGACATTGCTAAATCATTCTGTTTCCAGCAACCAGAAGCTGCTCATTTGTTGCTTCAAAAAATAACAGACACTACAATTGCCTATTTAAAGAGAAAAGTAGAAAAAGGAGTATCTGCGGTACAGATTTTCGATTCATGGGGAGGAATGCTTTCTCCTGAAGATTATCAGGAGTTCTCATGGCAATACATCAACCAGATCGTTGAAGCTTTAAGCCCACTTTCTCACGTGGTTGTATTTGGAAAAGGATGTTGGTTTGCTTTAGAGGAAATGACCATGTCTAAAGCCTCTGCTTTAGGAGTAGACTGGACGATCAAACCTGAATTCGCCAGAACTTTAACCAATCACACAATGACACTTCAGGGGAACTTTGATCCTGCAAGATTACACTCAACTCCTGAAACAATCAAGAAAATGGTCAATGAAATGATCAATCGTTTTGGAAAGGACCGCTACATTGCTAATCTAGGGCATGGAATTTTACCTAACATTCCTGTAGAAAATGCAGAAGCATTTATCAGAGCTGTAGTCGACTGGAAACCAAATATCTAATTATACAAACATTGTAATCCATACAGATTGCATTATGATATACAAAAATCCCTTCCAATAATTGGAAGGGATCCTTTTTAAGTTGATTATATATTATTCTTTTATAATCTTTTTGCTTATAATTTCTTTTTTATTGTCGATCAAAATCAGGTAATTTCCTTTTGGTAAATCAGAAAGATTATACCCATCAGCTTCTCCAATAAAGCTTTTGACTTTTCTACCCGCCATATCAAGCACAGTAATCCTGGAGTCAAATTTCAGATTTCCTGATTGGATATGTACAAAATCTTTCACAGGATTTGGATAGACTTCCATTTTATCCGCTACAGAAACATCCGAAGTCCCTAATAATCCCGATGTAATAACAATGTCGTCCACTACGACCCCATACGAATAGTCTCCTACATCATCATATACAAATCTCATTTGAAAATTAGCATTGGCATAAGGAGTTAAATCTATATTAGTTGCAGTATCATAACTCGTCACTACATACATAAAAGTATTAAAATCTATATCCCAGTCACCAGCATCTCCTGCATGTATAAATACCTGAACCCAAGATGTCCCATCGAAAACTTCAACTTTCAATGTAGAGTCAAGATCATAAATCATATTAGCATACTTAAAGGACAGCTTTGGATTTGAAACCGCCGAAAGATTGATTACTGGAGAAATTAACCTCGCATTCGTATTGATGCCATTTGGCCCCGCATCGTCGTCATCAAAAAAAGCGGCACCACTAGGAAATGAGGCAAATCCATTTTGCGTACCCACTCCCCAATTATAAGTGGTATTTGGGTTATTGGTCGTCCACCCTGAAGGCAAAACATTTCCATTGAAATCTTCAGAGAAAATCTGTGCATTACAGACTCCATAGATTAAAAATAAAAAAAGTAAATAATTTTTCATGATTCGTTTTATTAGTTATAACAAATTTAACAATTAAATAAATATCAATTATTAAATTTAACATAATAATGAATTTCAATGAAAATCAAAAACTAATTTAACTTCTCTTTTTCAACCGATATCTTTGTTTTAGAGGCCTGGAAAATATAATTCTTATTGTAATAAAATTTATATTTATATTTGATTATTAACACTTTAAAATCATTACCATGAAAAAGCTAAACAAAGAAAGAATGAAAACAATCGTAGCAGGACGTGAAATCTGTCTTGAATGTGCCAATGATTATCATCAGGTTATCATCAATGGAAGATGCTACTGCGTTCCTAATGATTAAGAACTAACAAAAAAAGCAGTTTTACAACTGCTTTTTATTTTTTAGCTAAGCATTTTCTTAGCCTTTTTTACTCCTTCTACAAGCAAATCAATTTCTTGAAAAGTATTATATACTGCAAAACTTGCTCTTACCGTTCCCGCAATATTAAAGAAATTCATGATAGGCTGAGTACAGTGGTGTCCTGTTCTTACCGCTACACCCATTTTATCTAAGATCATTCCCACATCTGAGGAAATACCTACACCTTCCAAATTAAAAGAAACAACACCCGTTCTATGAGCCTTTTCTCCATAGATTTTAAGACCCTCAATTTCCAAAAGTTGTTTTTGAGCATATTCCAAAAGAACATTTTCATGCCTCTGAATGTTTTCTTGTCCAACTTTTTTGATAAAATCCACAGCGGCACCTAATGCAATGTTTCCTCCCACATTAGGAGTTCCAGCTTCATATTTAAATGGTAAACCTGCGTAAGTTGTTCCATCAAATGAACATGTCGCAATCATTTCTCCTCCTCCATGGAATGGTGGTAAATATTCTAAAACCTTTTGTTTTCCATAAAGAATTCCAGTGCCCATTGGAGCATACATTTTATGTCCTGAAAACACAAAAAAATCACAGTCTAATTTTTGAACATCAATCTCAAAATGCGGTGCAGATTGCGCTCCATCAATAACGATATAAGCATTAGAATTCTTTCTGGTTTTTGCTATAATCTTTTCTATTGGATTTACAATTCCCAGAGCATTGGAAACCTGATTTACTGAAACTACTTTTGTTTTTTCATTTAGGTATTCATCTAAATAATCCAACTGCAGAACACCCTCTTCATTGATAGGAATCACACGAAGTTTCGCTCCTGTTCTTTCGCATAACAACTGCCAGGGAACGATATTGGAATGATGCTCTAAATATGAAATAATAATTTCATCATCTTTTTTTAGCTCTTGCGTCAGGATATAGGCGATCAGGTTTAACCCTTCAGTCGTCCCTTTCGTAAAGATCACTTCAAAATCATGTTTTGCATTGATGAATTTTTGAATCTTCCTTCTTGAAAGCTCCATTTCTTCTGTAGCAAGCTGACTTAAAGTATGAATTCCTCTATGAACATTTGCATTAATTTCAGTATAATATTGATTCCAAACTTCTAAAACAGAATTGGGTTTTTGAGACGTTGCTGCATTATCCAGATAAACCAGAGGCTTACCATTAACCTCCTGATTTAATATAGGAAACTGACTTCTTATTTCTTGAATGTCAAACATTTTATAAATTTTACAAATTATAGCGCTCTTATTTAGAACACTTCAAATTTACAGCTTTTTTTTCGAAAGGATAAAGAATGAATTGCATTATAGATGCAATCTAAAATAAAAAACCTGTCAAAAAAATGACAGGTTTTTATATAATTGTTTATCAGCAATTCTTATTCTGCTGCAGTTTCTTCAGCTGCTGGAGCGGCTCCTTCAGCTACAACTTCTTCTTCATCGTCATCATCAGCTGCTGCTGCACCTCCTTTCATTGCATTTCTAGACATCTTAACAGCTACAACAACTGCATTGTCAGGGTGCATGAAAGAATATCCTTGAGTTTTAATGGCACCAACATATAATTTGTTACCAATTTTAAGTGAAGTAATATCAATTACGATCTCATCCGGCAAGTTTGCAGGAATTGCTTTCACTTTTAATTTTCTGAAAGACTGACGTAAAACACCACCAGCTACAACACCTTTAGAACGACCTGTAACTCTTACAGGAACCTCCATAATAACTGGCTTATCATCAGATAACTGATAGAAGTCAGCGTGAAGGATTTTGTCCGTAATTGGGTGGAACTGAATATCCTGAAGAACTGCTGGAATTGTTTGTCCGTCAACTTCAATAGATACCGTGTGTGCTTCAGGAGTATATACTAAACCTTTGAAAGCTCTCTCTTCTGCAGAGAAGTTTAAAGGTTCTGTACCTCCATAGACAACACAAGGAACTAATTCAGCATCACGTAAAGCTTTTGTCGACTTTTTGCCCACGCTTTCTCTTTTTGTACCTTGAATTGTAATAGATTTCATTTATAAAAATTTAAAATTTTGTTTAATATAAAATTCGCAAACCGCAAATAATCAATTAGATAACAAATTTACTACTGATTGATTGATGCTCATGAACCATCTTCATAACGTCTGCAAATAATGGGGCGCAAGATAGCACTTTTATTTTAGATGACAAATTATTTTTCACAGGAATTGAGTCAGTTACAATAACTTCCAACAATTGAGAGTTCTCAATATTCTCGTAAGCCTTTCCTGAAAGCACTCCATGAGTAGCCATCGCTCTTACTGTTTTTGCTCCTTTTTCCATTAAAATATCTGCAGCCTTACAAAGTGTCCCTGCAGTATCGATCATATCATCAATAAGAATAACATTTTTACCATCCACATCTCCAATCAGGAACATTTCTTCTACAACATTTGCTTTCTTTCTTTCCTTGTAAGCAATTACAACTTCAGCACCTAAGTGACCTGCATAGTTTTTAGCTCTTTTTGCTCCTCCCATATCTGGTGAAGCAATAGTAAGATTATCCAAATTCAGATCCCTGATGTAATCCACAAAAATAGTAGAAGCATAAAGGTGATCTACAGGAATCTCAAAGAAACCTTGAATCTGATCTGCATGCAGATCCATAGTCATAATTCTTGTTGCTCCCGCAGCAGTTAAAAGATTCGCAGCCAATTTAGCACCTATCGGAGCTCTTGGTTTATCTTTTCTATCCTGTCTTGCAAGTCCAAAATATGGAAGTACAACAGTTATACTTTTTGCAGAAGCTCTTTTTGCAGCATCAATCATTAGAAGAAGCTCCAAAAGATTGTCTGCAGGTGGGAATGTAGATCCTATCAGGAAAACTCTTCCTCCTCTTACAGACTCGTCTAATACAGGTTCGAATTCCCCGTCACTAAACTCCTGGAAGTTTATTTTTCCTAATCCTTGCCCATAATGCTGAGCAATTTTTTCTGCCAAGTCCTTACTGGTTCTTGTACTAAATAGATAACTTAACTGATCGGCCATTTTTACTTTTTAAGATTTTGCAAATTTAAAAAAAAACCACAAGAATTACTCTTGTGGTTTCTAAGTTTTTATTTCCCTTTATATTTTAAGGGAATTTTACACCTGAATAATTATTCACATTTACCTGTGGTAGTGTGGATTTATACTTAGCGTTGATAGACTTAATAAATTCATTAGCAACAATAGCATATCCTCTTCCCGTCAAATGAACTCCATCAAGAGAGAAAGCACCTCCGGTTACAAAAGTAGCCGTGTATCTTACACCATCCCAAGAAATTCCTGATTGGGAATTCAATTCTATCATTTTAGCATTCATATCTACAAATGCTAATCCTTTAGAATCAGCTACACTTTTAATTGTTGCATTGTATGCTGCAGTAGCAGTTAATACCTTCGCAGTCTCTGCTTCAGTTAAAACAAGTTTATCCTCTAATGGAACAGACGTTCCTCCTCCGGCTTGTGGAGTAAGCACCTTACTAGCTGGAAGCAAAATTAAATCTTTAGATGTCGTTTGTCTATATTTAGGTAATCCTGGGACAGCAGTTAAGTCCTTATCTGCAATTACTGCTCCATTTGCTACAGCACCCGCCGTAAACTTGATAAGTCTTCTTTGGTATTCAGCATCATTGATTAATCCAAATGCTTTAGCCTGAGCTAAACCACCGTTATATTGTGCATACCCCCCGTTTAACTGGGTTACCTGAGCATCTGTCAAGTTTGTAAGTGGCATAGCCGGAACTCTTGTGAAAAATGGAACATTAGTTACGTTTGGAATATTAGCCACAACTCCTTTTCTAGTTGCTCCCGCAGGAAATAAAGTATTTACTAAATAAGTATATGTTGCTGTGAAACCAACTCCTAAACTTCCAGCATCCGGAGTGATAGGATTACTTCCGTCTCCTCCAGAAGTAGCATATCCCAGAACATCATTGTTCCCGATCCAAAGTGAAACAAAGGTTGGGTTCTGCGCCAAAGCATCCGCAACTACTGAAGTCGTTACTGAGCTCGCAAATCTCACAAAATAAGGATTTGCAGTAGGTGCTGCTGGATTCAATCCAGCTGGATTTCCATACCCAGGAGCAATAAGATGTGCTACCTTAGCTCCAGGAACACCCATATTCTGGTAAGGGCCACCTGATTTTATATCATCTAAAGCTGCACCGGGAGCAGTAGGGCCAGGAGATAAAGCTCCATTTACAAAACTTAATACATATTTTCCAGCATAGTCACCAGTAGTAGGATTAAACAAATTTGTAAAACCTCCTGTATCATTTGGCATTAAAGGCTGCTTAAAAGCTCCACCTCCAGCAAGCTTCATCTGCATGGCAAGCATACTTGGATAAGATTCATTCTGTCCGCTGCTATAGAGCGCTCCATCTCTGTAACCAGAAGTTAGGGAATTTCCTAAAGAAATATATTTAGAGAAATCAGCATCGCCTTTAGTCACCTGGATATCTTTTACATCCGTATCAAAATCATTTTCGCAGCTTGTCGTAAATAAAAGAGCAGAAACAGCGATTGTAGAAATTATAATTTTTTTCATAGTCTTTCAATTAAAAAGGATTATAAGATAAACCTAGACCAAAATAAAACGCTCTAGCTTTAGCCTGACCAACGAAACCTAAATTCGTATTATTGACATCTCTGGCTTGTGGCATTGCATAACCACCGGCGATATCAACGCCAAATTGTTTCAATTTAAATCCAACCCCTCCTGTTACTACATAGGTATTAAATGAAGGCGTTTCAGCAATAAAGTTATTATCAGAATAAGGAGATTCATCATAATAAGCACCTAAACGTCCAAAGATCATATTGCTAAATGCATATTGAGTTCCTAATCTGAATGTTTTAGAGTTTCTGAAGTTTTTAGGAGCCACAAGAACCGTAGGATCTGCCTGATTTCCGATCGGAGCATTTGCAAAATCCAATGTTAATTTACTGTATCTCTCCCATCCATGATAGTTAAAGTCTGCAGACACTAACCATTTTGGTGTAATCTTATAAGTTAATCCGACAGTATATTCTTCTACTAAAGGTAAGGTAGCTGTAAAGCTATCCTGCCCGTTTGCTCCTAAACCTAGTAATGAATAAATAGACTGTGAAGGGAATTTAAATGTTGCCGTTCCATTCTTAGCTTTCATATCTACAGGTGAACGGTAAGCGATACTTATATCCAATTTCTCTTCAGGTCTGAAATAGAAACCAAAACCATATCCGTGTCCACTCGCTTTTTCATCATTAATATTAACTTGCCCTCCAAATTGAGTAACCGCTTTATCCCAGTCCACTTTTCCTCTTGCATAGATATAACTAGCTCCGAAAGCTAACCATGGTGCAAGCTTCACTGAAACCATTGGCTGGAAATAAAAACTCTTTAATTCAAGTTTTTGAACCATTTCTTTTCCTTCCCAATCATTTGGCCACTGAATAGTACTACCAAAAGGCGTTGAAAAACTAAAACCAACTGATAAATTTTCTAGCGGTTTATAAGCAATAGCCGCATAAATTGGTGTCCCAAGAGGATTATCAGTTTCTGAACTTTGTAAAGTATTTAAATTCTGAAAAGTAACTTTATTACTTGCTCCAAATCCTCCGGCAACTATACTCAGTTTAGAAGGAATGAATGACATACCCGCTGGGTTAAAAAATGCCACACTTGCATCTTCAGCATGAGCACTAGTATGTGCCATTGCCAATTGTTTCACCCCCTGCAAAGAGACTCTGAAGCCTCCAGCGTAAGATAAAACACCCGCCAATAAAGCAGTGGATACTAATATTTTTTTCATAGACTATTATTATATAACCCAAATATAAAATTATTTTGAATACGTCTGTTAATATTTCTTAATATTTTAAACAATAACGGAAAAGAAAATTATGTTTAAAATAACACTTTAGAAAAAATTCACCCTAAAGGCATATATACTAGCACATTGATAATATTTCATTGAGTAATTGCGTTTTCCGTTTAAGATTAAACAATCATGTTGATGAATATTTGAATTTTTTAGAATTACATAAAGATAAAAATATATAAATTTGCAAGATTAAATATTAGTTATATGAGTTGTGGATGTAAAACATCCGGCGATTCTGCGCATTCTTGCGGACCCAAGAAATCCGCGAATGGTTGTGAAAATGTAAATACCTGTGGTAATAGTTATAAATTAAGTGTTTTCGACTGGCTGTCTAACATCAATAATCCTGCATCTAACAGGTGTGATTTTGTAGAAGTTAGATTTAAAAATGACAGAAAATCGTTTTATAAAAATGTAAATAATGTTCCTTTACATATAGGTAGTGTAGTCACTGTAGAATCAAGTCCCGGACATGATGTCGGTGTGGTAAGTCTCACCGGCGAATTAGTGAAAATTCAGATGAAAAAGAAAAAATCATCTGAAGAGACCTCGCTAAAAATATATAGATTAGCCAACCAAAAAGATATTGAAGTTTGGCAAGAAGCTAGAAAAAAAGAAGATAGTGTCAAGATCCAGGCAAGAAAAATCGCGCATGGTCTAGGACTCGAAATGAAAGTTACTGATGTTGAATATCAGGGAGATGCTTCAAAAGTAACTTTTTATTACACTGCAGATAATCGAATAGATTTCAGGCAGTTAATAAAAGAATATGCCTCTACTTTCAGAACCAAGATTGATATGAAACAGATTGGTTTCAGACAGGAGGCGGCAAAAATCGGAGGTATTGGATCGTGTGGTAGAGAACTTTGTTGTTCTACATGGCTTACAGATTTCAGATCTGTAAATACCAACGTAGCACGTTATCAGCAGTTGAGTATTAATCCTCAAAAACTTGCAGGACAATGTGGTAAGCTAAAATGCTGTCTTAATTATGAACTGGACAGTTATTTAGACGCATTAAGCAATTTCCCATCTTCATCAACTACATTAGATACAGAAAAAGGAAGAGCCTTCTGTATTAAAATTGATGTTTTCAAAAAGAAAATGTGGTTTGCTTATGTTGATAGCTCTGTTGCATGGTACGACTTTGATATTGATTTGGTAAAACAATTCATTTCCAAGAATAAAAGAGGAGAAAGAATTTTACCTCTGGAAGATCTGAAACAACCAGATATCCCATTACAAAGTATTGATTTGATTCAGGAAAACAGTGTAGATCGATTCGAGAAAAAGAATCGTGGTTTTAATAAAAACAGAAACCAGAACCAGAATCACAGCAATAACAACAATAATAATAACCAGAACAGACAAAACAATCAGGGACCAAGGAAAAGTAAACCTGAGAAGTCTGAAAATACTAATTCTAACCACAATCCAAAGCAGCCAAGGCCGCAACAGCAGCCCAAAGTTCAGTTAGAAAAAGTAGAAGCAGCTTCTAATCAGGAGAAAAAACCACAACAGGCTCCTAATAAGAAAAAATTTAAAAAGAAATTCCCTCCAAAAAAAGATAACAATGCGTAAAATTTTAGGATTATTATCCCTCATTCTTTTCTTGAGCTGTAATTCTTCAGGAGAAAACATCACCATGAATTCTGTTGATAACAAATGGAATAAGAAGAGTGAGCAAAAATTTAATCTTGAAATTTCAGATCCGCAGAATCCTAAAAATATTATATTTGTTGTAAGAAATAACAATAATTATCCTTACAGCAATATTAGGTTTATTGTTAATTTCACCAATCTTCAAAACAAGAAAAAAGAGACAGACACATTGAATTATGTTCTTACAAAACCCAATGGAGAATGGCTTGGAACAGGTTTTGGAGATACGAAGGAAACGCTCTTTCAGTATAAATTAAATTACAAATTTCCTGAAAAGGGAAAATATGAAATTGGATTGATACAAGCAATGAGAAATGATTTCCTTCCGGGAATTGAAGATATTGGAGTTAAAATAGAAACGGCTAAACCGTAACCATAAATGGAAGAAAACAAAAAAAACACAGGGACTAAAGGAAAAACATTTCCTCTTCCCCCCAAAAAGAATAATAAAAATACCGGTTGGAAGAAATGGGTAAGACTTATTTGGCTTGGACTTATTGTAGTTGTTTTAGGAATTTCAGGAACTTTCTTTGCTGTTTCACAAGGCTTCCTTGGTGAAATGCCAGACGTAGAAGAACTTGAGAATCCAGATATTTATGTTGCTTCTCAAATTTTTTCTGCTGATGGGGTACTACTAGGCAAATTTGAAAAAGAAAAAACCCAGCCGATCACCTATAAAGACCTTCCTCCTTTTTTAGTTTATGCTTTGCAAGCTAAAGAGGATGAACGTTTTAAAGAACACTCAGGAATTGATTTGCAATCAATTGCAAGAGCTGTAGTTTATGGTGGAGGAAGAGGTGGGGGATCTACGATTACCCAGCAGCTTGCAAAATTACTTTTTACTGGAGGTGCTTCACAAAACAAATTTGCAAGAGCATTCCAAAAATTAAAAGAGTGGATTGTAGCTGTAAGTCTTGAAAAAAGATATACCAAAGAAGAAATCGTAACATTATATTTCAATAAGTTCGACTTTTTATATAATGCAAACGGGATTGAAATGGCTTCAAAGATCTATTTCAATAAAAATACAAATCAATTGACTTTGCCCGAAGCAGCTATGTTTGTTGCCATGCTGGAAAATCCGGTTAAGAACAATCCAATGCGTAATGAAACCAGAGCAAAAGCAAGAAGAGATGTTGTTTTGGAACAAATGCAAAAAACTGGTTATATTGATGAGGACACTTATAGCAAAGCTGTAGCAACTCCTATTACCTTAGATTATCATCCGATTAAAAACATCAATGATGACTACTCTGCTTATTATAAGTTTTATTTAAAGAAAGAAATAGACTCTTACCTTAAAGAAAACGAAAAAGAAACCGGTAAAAAATTAAATCTTTATAAAGATGGTCTTAAGATATATGTAACTCTTGACTCAAAAATGCAAAAATATGCAGAAGAGGCTATTAAGGAACATTTAACTGATCTACAAAAAAGATTTGACGCAGAACAAAGAGGAAGAAAAAACAGACCTTTCTATTATCTAACAGATAAGCAGATCAATAGTGTAATGGTTCAGGCGATGAAAAGAACTGGGCGTTATAAACTATTAAAAGCAGCAGGAGTATCAGAAGATTCCATCTTAATGGAGTTCCATAAGCCTATAAAGACATCTCGTTTTACATGGAATGGAGAAGAAGAAGTTGAAATGTCTCCTTGGGATTCTATCAGATATCACAAACAAATCGCTCAGGCAGGACTAATGTCGATGGTTCCGGGAACAGGTGAAATTAAAGCTTGGGTAGGAGGAATTGACTGGCAGCACTTCCAATACGATCACATTAAACAAGGAAAGAGACAGGTGGGCTCAACATTTAAGCCTTTCGTATATGCAACAGCAATTATGAAATTAGGGATGACTCCTTGTTCAGCAGTTTCAAATGGAACTTACGACCACAATGGCTGGCATGTCCCTGGTAGAGGTGGAATGTTAACATTAAAAGATGCTCTAGCACACTCTCAAAACCCTGTTGCTGCCCGACTCATCGAAATGACGGGTGTAGATGCGGTAATACAGACAGCAAGAGATCTTGGAGTTACAGAAGAAATACCAAGAAACAATACTATTGCGTTAGGTTCATCAGATATTACGATTTATGAAATGCTAGGAGCCTACAGTACTTTTGCTAACTATGGTAACTACAACAAGCCGGAAATGATCTGGAGGATTGAAGACGCCAACAGCAGAGTAATTAAGGAAGTAAATGTAGATCCTAAAGAGGTAATGAATCCACGTTATGCATACACCATGATTGAACTGATGAAAGGAGTAGCACAATTTGGGACAGCTTCTGGAGAACTTTCAAGAAGAGGAATCTCAAAAGCGGTTGAGATTGCTGCAAAAACAGGTACAACACAGAACAACTCTGATGGTTGGTTTATGGGTATCACTCCAAAACTTGCTACCGGAGCCTGGGTTGGATGGGAAGATAGAGCGACCCACTTCTTTGGAACAGGAGAAGGACAGGGAGCAAGAATGGCATTGCCAATCTGGGCTATCTTCATGAAAAAAGTTTGGGCGGATAAGAGTTTAGGAATTACTCCGGATGACAAATTTACAAAACCATCAGACTGGAAAGACGGCTGTTCAGATCTTAAAGGTTTAAGTGGAGGGTATGGTGATGATGGAGGTTTACAGACCATTGACGAGATCAAGAATCCAAAACCTGCTGATCCAACACCGAAAAACAATGCTACTAAAAAAGAAGAAAATGTAAATGAAAATCTAAATAAAAATGAAGAAATAGATTTTAATAAATAATTTCTCTTTTAGAAATATATGAGACCTTTCAAGCAATTTGAAAGGTCTTTTTTTATTATCGTATCTTTGAATCATGAATATTAAAGACATCAAACAACCCTTTATAGAAACTTTTCCCGGTGATTTCTCCGGAAACCCAATGCAAAGAATCACTCCTAAGGTTGTATTTTCCACTACCCTTCCTGCAGGATTTGAAAGTCCTCAATTGATTGCTTTTAATGAAAAGCTTTCGGATGAAATTGGTTTGGGAAAATTTGAAGATACTGATCTTGATTTTCTGGTTGGAAATAATCTTCCAGCAAATATTCAATCATATGCTACTGCCTATGCAGGACATCAATTCGGAAACTGGGCAGGGCAGCTTGGTGATGGTCGGGCCATATTAGCAGGAGAAATAATAAATAGTTCCGGACAAAAAACCGAAATCCAATGGAAGGGATCCGGAGCAACTCCATATTCAAGACATGCGGATGGGCGTGCAGTATTGAGGTCTTCTGTCAGGGAATATCTTATGAGTGAAGCCATGTATCATTTAGGAGTTCCTACTACAAGAGCTTTAAGCTTATGCTTTACGGGCGAAAATGTCATCAGGGATATGATGTATGATGGAAATCCTCAAAATGAAAAAGGAGCAGTAATCATTAGAACTGCAGAAAGTTTTCTGCGATTTGGTCATTATGAATTAGCTTCTGCCCAAAGAGAATATAATACCTTGCAGGAACTTCTTGACTATACAATTCAAAATTATTTCCCGGAAATCATCTCTTCAGACACCGAAAAATATAAAGATTTCTTTAAAAATGTTTGTACAAGAACCGCTGATATGATTACCGAATGGTTCAGAGTGGGTTTTGTTCATGGCGTAATGAATACAGATAATATGTCAATTCTCGGATTGACCATTGATTATGGCCCTTATTCTATGATGGATGAATATGATTTGAATTTCACTCCTAATACTACTGATTTACCTGGAAGAAGATATGCATTCGGAAAACAGGGGCAGATTTCCCAATGGAATCTTTGGCAGTTGGCCAATGCACTACACCCAATAATTAAAGACGAAAAATTTCTGGAAGATACACTCAATAATTATGGCACCTATTTCTGGGAAACCCACGATAAAATGCTTTGTAAAAAGTTCGGTTTTGATGAATTATTGGAAGGAGATGAAGAATTTTTCAGCAACTGGCAGGGATTGATGCAGGAATTGCAATTTGATCATACTTTATTTTTTAATCAATTGGAAAAACTGAAAGTTGAGAGTGATCTAAAGTCATTGTTTAAAGACATTTCTTACACAGACCTAACCGATGATTTATTGAAAAAACTTGCACACTTTATTGAAAAATATAAGGAAAGATTATCAAAAAATTCAATTTCAAAGGAAGAATCTCTACATCTGATGCAAAAAACAAATCCAAAATTTATTCTAAGAAATTATCTTTTGTATCAATGCATCGATGAAGTAAATGAAGGCAAAACCGAATTGTTGAAAAAATTAACCCACGCATTAGAAAATCCATATCATGAAATTTACCCCGAATTCTCTGTAAAGAGACCAGGTAATTATGATGATATTTCAGGATGTTCCACACTTTCCTGCAGCTCGTAAGTTCATAATATTAAACAACATACACTAGACCTATTAAAAAAATTCTTACTTTTAATGCATAAATAAAATTGCATTATGAAAAAGACTCTACTTTCTTTAGTATTATTAACAAGCGTGATGGGTACTGCCCAAACCGTTTTGTTAGACGAAGGTTTCGAATCCTATACCAACTTTGCTATTACTGGTATTGGTAGCTGGCAAACTTTAGATCTAGATGGCTTACCTACTTACACAGGAGGAGGACCCGTAATTGGAGGTAGTACAGTTCCGACTTGGACTGCAAACTGGCCAAATAGAGGAGCCGCGATGGCATTTCAAATCTTCAATCCTTCTGCAAGCAATGCTACAAACAATCTTACCCCAATACCTGGTGTAGATGAAGAGGTAAGAAATTTCACACCACATGGAGGCCAAAAAATGGCAGTATCCTGGGCAGCTGTTGTAACACCTACAATTACAGCAAATAATGATTGGCTTGTTTCTCCACCTATAACATTAGGCGCTGGAGGTAATCAATTAAGCCTTTGGGTAAAGGCTCTTTCTCCAGACTATGTAGAAAACTATAAAATAGGAGTTTATATTGGTAGCGGAACCCCTACTTCTGCTGCTAACTTTACCATAATTTCCGGAGCTAGTCCTTCAGTTGCTCCTTATGCAGCATGGCAACAGGTAACACAAAGCTTAGATACATATAGTGGACAAACTATCAGAATAGGTATCCAATACATGTCTGATAATAGATATATGTTTATGGTAGATGATGTTAAAGTCACTACTGGTACTTTATCTACTTCCGAGGTGTCTTCTAAAACCCAAACAAGCATTTATCCTAACCCAACAAAAGGGGAAATTGAAATCAAAACTGATAAAAAGATAAAATCAGTTTCTATTTTCGATGTTTCTGGTAGATCAGTTTTAAAAACAACTTCTGCTAAGCCAAACCTTTCATCATTTTCTAAGGGAACTTATTTAATGCAAGTTGAGTTTGCAGATGGAACTTCATCCACAGAAAAAGTAATCAAAGAGTAATAGCTTTTACAGATAAATAAATCGAGGAAGGGAAAATACTGTATTCGATAAGCACATTGTACAGATTTTAGATAAACAACAAATCCGCTCAGTGAGTGGGTTTTGTTTTATTATTAAGTTACAACTTTGAGCAGCAACAATTTTTTCTATATAAATTCAAATAATTACCTGCATTTTGTCAATATTCCTCCTACATAAAGACCACTCTTATGAAAATCTACAACATACTGCTCCCTTGACATATTTCCTTCTGTATTCTTTTCTGATTATCAAAAACGGTTTAAAGATTATCTCCAGAAAAATATTGCTGCATTATAAAATACAAGCCCCACTGCAATGCGGTGGGGTTATTTGTATCTGATCACAGATTATAAATATGCGACATTGGACTAATCTTTATTAAATTTCTTAATACACTGTTCAATAAATTGTGCCTGTGTGAAGATTACTTTTTTGTCATTTACATACATAAATAAAGAATCGTTTTTAACCGTATTGGATTTTTTATCATGAACCTTTAAAAGAAAGATTGCCTGATAATTACCTGTTCTATCTTTTTTTGGTTCCAGATGACTTACACTTTCTCCAATCTTTATTTCGTGTTTCATACTGTCCTTTACTTTTGTGTATTTTGACTCGACTCGTTCTAAATCCTTTATTGTTTTAACATTATCAAGCTCTTTTGTTAACTGTTGCTGTTGTTTATTTAAACGTATTAATTTTTGATTAGAATACTGCAATAATAGGTCAGCTTCCTGCCATTCCATTAAAGTATCATATTTTGCAAGCTGAATGGATTCTAAAGAAGAACCGTCTTCTTTAAGCTCTTGTATAATCTTTTTTTGGATAGATTGGGTTAATTCTTCTTTAAAACTTTTGGTTTCATCTTTTTTACAAGAAAAAATAATGAATAAAATTAGTATACAAATTATTTTAGCTTTCATATTATCTTGATTTCATTATTCTTCTTAATACAGAGTCTTTTTGATTATTAAATTTTGCATCATCAGCATTAAATCTTCTACTTACAGAGTCCTTTTGACTTCTTGATAGACCATTTAGATGAATATCCTGAGTTTTAACACCAACACCGGTTATTCTGTCTCCAGATCCTCTATAAATATTAAGACCAACTGCTTGAGAACCAGAAAAACTAAGTGTGTCGGAGTTTGCAGGCTCTGATGACTTTCCAAATGGATTTCCAATACCTTCTACATCAAGACCAAACTGTACAAGAGCTTCTTGAAAACCTGTAGTACCACCACTAAGTTTTGTATTTCTTCCATATCCACCAAACATATACTCAAACATATTATTACTTTCAAATGTATCTCCTGGTCTGAGCTTATTAAGAGTTTCTTTGTCGGGATCATTGTTTCCTCCTGAAAAACTGAAAAAATTTTCATGGGTCCAAGTTGTCCATGTTCCGCCAAGTGACATGGGCATTGCGTCTGTGAGAGAATCTACAAAGCCATACACAGGATTAAAATCGGTAGTTCCCCCTTCATTTAATCTCACATATCCTGTTTCTCCTCCATTAATATTTGCATTCGCAAGAACAGTCCCGTTTTTAGCAAAGCCATCTACATCCTTCATTTTCTGAGCTTGTTCCACAGTAGTTACATTGGCATCATACTGCCATTTCCCGTCTTTCCTGATCCAATCCGATTCTGATCTACCATCTGGATCGATAAACCTAATAGGATTATTGATGGCATAATTATAAGGTGTAAATCTTCTGGACTTTTCCGCCAACGGATCTATTACACCCCATCTTCCCAAGTCCGGCATATACATCCTCGCTCCATAATCATACATTCCCGTCTCCTGAAGCTCCTTACCATTGTACTTGTATTGATATGCAGGATTTCCAGCCAACCCATTATAACCTTCATGCTTCAATCCAAAAGGATAATAATTATTTTCTTCAATGACCTCTATTCCGGATGTACCCTTTTGATAGCTTAATCGTACATTTCCTAAGTGATCTGTATAATTGTAAATGTACTTATTTTTTTCAAAATCATAATACCCCTCTGATGTAGGAACAAACTTTAGTCCATTCGGATTTGGCGGAGTAACTGAATCTGTATAAAATTCATACTGAAAACCATCAAGATAGTCTGTAGTAGTAGTATCTAATGGTCTTTGAAAATATATTTTAGACACTTTTACACCATCTGCCCTATATATATATGAAGTAATTTTCTGTTTTTTACCCGGAGCTCCATTTATTAAACTTGGAAGGTCCAAAAAATTATATTCAATTGAATCTATCCCTTTATCTCGATGACGAGTCATATTTCCATTATTATCATAGGTAATTTCGAATGGAGTAACTATATAAGGGTAACCTGATGGATTCTGTTGTTCATCAGTAACTTTTGTGAGTTTATTTCCCGTATAATCATACTTCAGGTTATCTATTAATTTTGAAGTAGGATCCCCAGAAAGAAGGTCTGCTGATCTCTTTAGATTGGTAATGTTTCCATTCAAATCATAATCCATCTTTTCAAAATATTCCTTTCCTGATGGATTGGTGTCTTTTTGATAAAATCCAGCTAGTAACCTGTTCAGATTATCATACACGTAACCATACCTTCTGATATTGTCATTAGGAATGGTAGAGGTTTTCCAATCTACTTCTGCTATATTACCATTGAATTTTGGAAGTACTTTTAGAGTAGAATAATCCATATTAGGTGTTTCTAATCCTTCAACCTGGTTATACTTGATCTTATACCCAAACAAATCTGTTCCTAAAGCAGTTGGATCATTGATCTGGGTCATCCAGCCTCGAATGTTGTATTTATAGTCTACTTGTTGGAGTGGAGCTGCTGTACTAGTTCCCCCAACCTTTTTCCATTCTAACTGGGAAAGTTCATTGTATTTGTTCTGTGTTAAATACTCAATAGCTCCAGTGCCCACTTGATGGGTATGGGTTAAAAGTCTGTTTTGATTATCATAGGTGAAAATCTCCCTGGTTGTTCTCTCTGTATCTGTTGCTAACCTTTTATGTTTTATGATGGTTTGTTTTACTATTCCCGCAAAGTCTAATTCAGAACTAGACCTCGTGTAACCTCCTAAATGATTAATCGAGTGACTGGTAACCACTCTTCCTTTCGTGTCATAATACGTATAGTTCTTGGTCCAGTTGTCATCTTCTATATTTTTAATCAAACCCATTACAGGAAGACTTTTTGTACTGATATTACTTCCGGTTGCGTTATCTGTTAAAATTGGTTTTCCAAAAGTATCGGTAGGAAAGGTAGGATTGAAACCATATGTTGGATAAGTGTCATAGTAATTAACACTTAAAATTTTATCTATAGTAGTAGGATATACTGCATTACCATAATAAATAGCCATTCCACTATTGGTAAAACCTGTTGTATTACGTTCTTCATTAGAAGGCTGTCCTTGATCAATATAATAGTCTGTGCTATATTGAACCTGTCCTCTGCTAAACTGAGCGCCAATAGCAGCAATACCTGTATACAAAACCCTTGAGAATTTATCATATTTGGTAAACAGCCAATTCCCTGATGGTTTCATATTGGCATCTTGGGTCATCACTAATCGGTCTGCTTTATCATACACCATGTATTCCCAACCTTTGCCAGGTAGCTTTTTCTCAACCAATCTGCTTTTTCCATCGTATCGATATTGATAACAGAAATTATTCAATGCGGTATCATCTGGTGTGGCTGGAGAGCCTGGTGGAATTACAAACGCTAACTGGTTATATTCATTATACACATAATAAGTATCTGCATTTTCAGTAGGGCTAATCACTTTTCGAACCAGTACAACTTGTCCTTTTCCATTTTTGAATTCTATGGTTTTGTTTCCATCTTCATCCGTAACGGTATTTTTATAGAGGGTATTAGGTAAAAAATACTCAAGCAACTCAATCTTTGTGACTGTCATTTTCCCTGTAGGATCCCATGTCGTTGTGGGTTTATATTTTCTAACATAATCCTCATGGATATTGGCATCATATTGAAACTTCACAGGTTTATCATTCCATGCTGTTCCTACTTGTTTTTGTTCAAGAAGTCTGTCAAGAGGAGAATTTTCTAAGGTCTTTTCAGCATAGATCTTCTCTTGCCCATAAATTCCAGGTTGAGTAGCATTAGCTAAAGGAGTTGGAACAATTGCTCCATTTAATGTATTAGACTGGGGAATAGGTAAATAATCTTTTACCTGTCTTCCGAATCCGTCATATTCAATAGGAGTAACCACATCTTTCCCTTGAGGAGATGCTTTTATATTCACAACCTGTTTAGGTCTTCCCAGTCCATCAAAATACTGAACGGTTTCTGAAGTTTTGGTGGCTACATTACTGGTATTGTAATCAAGGTAGGTTTTTGAATATACATAATTTTCCGTTGGAGAAAGCTGGGCATGAACCATGCCTGTTATTAGTAATGTTCCTATTGGAATGAGTATCTTTTTCATCGTGTCTTAGTTTTTGTAATTGTATTTAAATTCTTTCACCACTTTATACACCATATTTCCACTAGTATCCTTTTCCTGTTGACGGATTTCTTTTAATCGGTTAGCAGTATCATAAATGTATACTTCTCTGATTCCTGAAGGTGGAGTAATACTCGTAACGCCAATGAGTGGATCATAGGTATAAGTAGAAACCTGATAAGTAGACAAACCTGAGTTCTTTCTGAAAGTATCCAGTGCTGTAATTAATGCAGGTTCATTAGCAGAATTGGATGCATCCTGATCTGAAGCATTTACAATAGCAGTCACAAGTCCTAAGCTCACTAACTGATCGTAAGTAGCACCTTGTACTTTAGCAATAGGCTGTGTACTATTATATCCCCAGACAATTGCTGTCGGAATTCCATCTTTGGTAGTATACTGCTGTAAATTGCCTTTGAAGTCATATTTATCATAAAGCATTTCTGTGGTAGTAGATGTTGGGTTTTGTAAATCATAAGACAATACTGAAGTTGGTAATACAATATTCCCTGTTTGTGGTGTTGGCAATGAAGTAGGATAAATATCTTTACTATGATGTATCATTTTCCCATTAGCATTAATATTTTCTTTCCTCAAAATAATTTTTTCAATAGGAACAGAAATGATATTTTTACTGATCATCAAGGCATTTGAATTCTGATAAGCATATATAGTTTGCTCTTGATCCACTACGCCATCAGGAGAAATAGTTTGCTTGTCTGTCAATTGATAATCTGGTGCAGAGCTATATACAAAATTTTCGGTCTGCATGATTTCTTTTGTTAACCCATTTTCTAAAAAATACTCATGACTCTCTTTTTTACTGAGATTGGTTTGATAATAATATCTTTTGTTAGCTTGTACGGCTGGTCCGGATAAATGTATTTCTGCAGAATATTCATTATATCTATTCGAATTCTCATTATAAGTATAGATATCATTTCTCAATAAAAAATTTTGATTGTCATAGACTTTTTCTTGTTTAATTTTTCCTCTTTCCTCACTTACATCATTTAAATAAATTCCAATATAGTTTTTTGCGAGTTCTACATCATCTGCTAGACGTAAAGAATTATTTATATTAATTAGAACATTCGTATCATTGATATCTGGATTCGTTAAATAATTGGAAAAATAAGATTCTATCTTTCCTTTATTTGATTGTAATTCGGTTACTTTACCATAGTTTATCATCGAGGATTCCTGTATGTTTGGTAATAATGACGATGATCTCCAATAAAGAATAGTTTGGGGAGGAGCAAAATCTCCAGCTGGTATATTGAGACGCATTGTATAACGTGGCCATTGATTTAAAATACCATCAGCATATAGGTATTCCTTTTTTTGAACAATACTTCCATCAATTTCCTGGCTAATGCTTTTTATTCTGGCTCCTCCCGCAATTCCACTAAATGTTAGTGCTTGAGGTAAATAGTTATTATTCTTTTTTCTTTCTATTCTGTAATTATAATTATGTTCTTCAAATTCAAATCTTGTTAAGCCTTTAGTAGGATACACAACTTCCTTCAATAGTCCCAATTTAGAAAAATTAAAATCAGGTTCGCGAATAGCAGATGTATAATAATAATCACCGGCAGCATCATACTGCTCTTGTGGTATTAAATATTGAAGATTTTCGTTCCCTGTTTTTCCGTTATAGAATCCCCAGTAGTCGATTTGCATCGTTACTGCTTTGGGAAATAATGTTGAGGATGGAATATCATAGTTGAAAATATATGGATTTTTACCATCTTCTTTTATACTTTTTAGAAATAATCTTGGAAATGATCCTTGGCTTGAAGTTCCTCCTGATAGTTCATAATTAAAAACATATTGGTTTATCTTTTTTATGCCTGAGTATAGAGTAATAGAATCGACTTTTGTATTTTGTATTCTCTGAAAAAAAGATAAGTCAGTTGTCTCATAGTTAAAAGTATAAGGTTGTAGAGACTGTTTAATATTTACATTAAAATTAGTACCTGTTATATTGTCCAAAATTACTCTTTTAGTAATTGAATAAGCCTTTTCACTACCCACACATGGATCCGGCATTATCAAATTACATCTCATATCCTGTAGATATAATTTATTGTAAAGAATAAACTGTTTTCTAAGCTGTACTGTATTATTTGTGCCATGCCAATCAGAAATGTCTGTATTTCCAAAACAAAATGAATCACTTAATATAGAATCGTCTCTATAATTATAATTGACTTCTTCACCATTACTATATTCAATTTTTCTTAAATACCATGCCGTAATAACTGGAAGACCAGATTTGCTCTCACGATTTTGCTGATCTCGTGAAAGATTGACATTGTATTCTAAATTTTTGGACTCACCACCGAAATAATAAATGTTTCCTCTACTATCTGTAATTTTAATTTCAGAATTTAGTGGCTTACACTGATTGGTTATTGGCTGGGTGCTTACATTGGATATGTCAATTTTAAATCCTTTTGCATTGTCACTAAGAATCCTAATTTGATTATCATTATCCACAAAAAATTTGCCACTAGTTCCATTAAAATTAAAACTGAAAATATCTGCATCACCATCATAAGCTGTAGAAATATCACATCCTTTCATTTTGTAATCAAGATCACCAGTAAAGCTCCCCGTACTAGAACTCAAATTAAATATTCCTACATTCGTATGCAAAGGAAGACAATTTTGCTTACTTCTCAATCCAACAATGAGCCCATCCTTGGATTGACCAAAAAGGCCACCTGAGGTAGCACTTGATCCTTTTTGATCATCAGCAATAGATTTTATTTCTCTTGTTATAACTCCTCCCACATTAAGATGCCAATCCAAGCCTACAATATCAGGCCTCTTATTGGGCATAAAGCCTGAAAAATTATAACCTAGCGACATTGAAATATTATCTCCTAACTGACTTGTTCTAACATTTATTAATGGGATATCAAGACTGGGTTCACCAACAAATTTGTTAATAGGAATATTACCATATCTTGTAAATTCACTAGTTTGAGGGGATTTTATATTTGATAAAATAGTGTAGGAAAAATTACTTTCTTCATTTGCACCATTTGATATTTGAGAGTATATCCAAGAAGAAATGCATAATAACAACAGGCGTAATAATTTGCCCATGGAATTTATATTTATATTCATTTTTATTTCTTAATCAATTTAGCATTAGCCGTTTTATTTGTATCCGTTTTGATTACTACCAAATAAGCTCCTTGTATCAAAGCTTGAGTATTAATCTTTGTCACCTTATTCTTCGTTTTCAAAGTCTGTAGCTGTCTTCCACCCATATCATACAAAGTGATATCTGCCTCCTTGAAATCAAACCCTATTTCTACATAAGCGTAATCAGATACAGGATTCGGATAGATTTTGATATCTTGTTTTTCAATCAAGTACTCCAATTGCTTATCTCCTAATTTGATAATCTTCCAGTTCTCCTTTCCTAATTCCTCTGCGCTGGTTCCTGCTAAAATTATCGATCCATCTCTATTGAGTTTGATATCGGATAATCTTTCCTCTCTCTTTCTGGATTCTCCTTTTACATATTTTCTCCACTGCTCATTTCCATCCCGATTCAGATATAGCATCCAGAATGTTTCATCATCAGTTTCTATTCTTCCTTCAGCTTGAGTATAACCACCTAATAGAATTCCTTTAGAGTTTTTATCATCTGCAGCATGAATCACGCTCATTCCCATCAGCACATCTCTATTTTTAAAGTTGTAGGATTTCTGCCACTGTTCATCGCCTCTCTCGTTTAAAGAAATCAACCAAAGATCTGTTCCTTCTTCGATACCAACAGTCTTATTTCCTGATCTTTCACTTCTTGATTCTCCTCCAATGATATATCCATTTGCAGTTAAAGCCAATATTCTTAAATGATCATCACCTTTTCCTCCAAAATTCTTTTCCCATTCTACTTTTCCGTCTTTGTCAAGCTTTATGATCCAATAGTCGCCTTCTCCTTCATTGGTGGTTACTTTTTGGTAGCGGGATACAAGATTCAAGGTTTCTTTTGTTGGGGTTTCATTCATAGAACTCGAACCCCGAACCTCGGAACTCCTCGAATAAACCCCTAATAATGCTCCACCATCCTTCGTTGGAATCATTTTCTCCACTTCATCTAATCCGTTTCCTCCTAAAATCAATTGTGAGATCTCTTTTCCATTTTTATCGAGTCTAGTGATCCAAACATCTTTTGACCCATATCCTTTTGATCCATTCTGCACATTTCCGGCTACAAAGAATCCTAAGTCTGTAGTTTGAATAACAGCTCTGGCTTCTTCGTCCGCTGAAGTTCCTAAAGTTTTCTGCCACAATTCATCACCGAATTCATTGATTCTAATGAGCCATATATCAGATTCACCTTTGGATTCCTCTTTTTTATCAAGTCCCTTTGAAGAATAGGTGGTTCCTGAAAGAAGGAACCCACCGTCCTGAGTAGTCACTGTTGCAGATAGATAATCATGGTTGCTTCCTGAGAAATATTTTTCCCAAACCTGATCACCTTGTTGGTTCAATTTCACCAAATGAAAATCATATCCGTTATTTTGCTTTGCATTACTTCCAGCATCCGGCTTCTGACCTCCAGCTTGTATAGCACTCCCCGTAATCAAATACTGCTGATCAATAGTCGCTGTCACCTGACTTAAAAAATCCTGAGTTGAAGATTTAATGTCTTTTTGCCACACGACTTCCTGGGCTGACAGCCCTGTGAAAATACACATAGAAAATGCACTTAAGTATAGTTTTTTCATACCTTATATTTAATTGAGTATTAGTACGTTTATAATTCCGCAAAAGTAATCTTTTTACATCACGGCGGAAAGACTTATGAATAAGATTTAATTAAAACTCTCAATGACTATGCAAAGCTAATTCTCTGAAGCGACAAAAATCGTCGTGTTTATCTTCTCTACTGTATTCCTTATATAATATATATGTATAATTCAAAACATCCTTAGGACAATCTACTCCACAGAAAAAGTAATCAAGGAATAACAACTTTTTATACTTCCATTAAAACTCACCAAAATTGGTGAGTTTTTTATTTTACTTTTGCAAAAACTTTAAACAAGTGAATTTCAAATCAAAACTGATCAATTTTTTCAGACTCATCTTTCCTTCATCATTGACTGAATTATGGGTATTTCTATTCTTCATTACGCTTTATGGAATCTTGGGATCATATATTGCTATTAATTATACTATCATTTTTGATAACAGAATACCGTGGGATGCTTATTTTAGCTTTGACAATCGTTCAATTGTCATGACGGGGGGAAGCTTTGAAAGACACCCTCTTTCTTACTATTTTTTCAATTGGATAAGAGAGTTTGCATTTCTGATATCGAATGGAAAAACAGACTCCACATTTCGATTAGTTTTAGCTTGGTTAAGTACAACAGCTGTAAGTTTAAGTGTCCTGCAAGTTTTTAAATATCTAAAAAATATCATCAGACTCCCTTTGATCATTAGCTTATTGCTGGTATCTTTTTTCGGTTTTTTCTCTACAAATATTCTGCTTTCATTTACCCCTGAAAACTTCACTTATACCTTATTTCTTCTTTGCTTATACAATCATTATGCAGCTATTAAGCTTAAAAAAGAAGAAAAAATATCAGGAATAGCACTTGTCTTTGCCGGAATTTCAGTGGGTGGACTTACGATTACAAATATCATTAAAGTTTTTATTCCAGTTCTGTTTGAAAAAAAACTATTTTGGAGTTGGAAAAAGTTTGGAAATGCAGCTTTAAGAGTTACAATAACATTCGTTTGTTATATTCTACTTTATTTAAACCGGATTGATTTTAAATACAAAAACATTTTTAACAAGACCAATGAACAATATGAAAAGTTCTCTAATGTAAAATCTACTCCAACATGGGACATGATTCTTTCCTATTTCTTTGGTGGCAATATTCTTTTTTCAAACTTTATTATTCGTGATAAGAACAATATGAAGGGTTTCAACTTCAAAGGTTTAATCATGGATGTTTATTCATCATGGATTCCTTATGTGTTTATTGCAATATTATTAGGCCTGATATTTTGGAGTTATTTCAGGAATTTTAAAAATAAACTCGTACAAATAATCATGATATCTTTCATCCTGGATATAGTTATTCATTGTATTATGAGATTCGGATTACACACATCATATATTTATGGAGGTCATTTTATTTTTGTTTATCCTCTGCTTTTAGGATGGCTATTTTATTCTTACCATTCTTCCCCGAGAGTATTATCCTTCCTCACTGTTACAATAGGAATACTATTGATTTACTTAATAATCAATAATTACATCCGAATGACAGAATTCTTCTGGTTTTTAAACTCTTACTACCAATAAAAAAGCTGAGAAGGATTTCTTCTCAGCTTTTTATTTTTTATATCAAAACAGAAGTTATTTAGCTTCTGCACAGAATATTCTATATTGTACTGCAATTGCGGATTTAAAATACTCTCTAATTTTAGACAAATCTGAAGAGGCACTTTGTTTCGTAAAATAACTTCCCACTAAAATCTTATAATTCGGTCTCAATGAAGCATCCGTTTCTACTTTCAGATTTGGAAATCTTTTTCTAAAATAAGATTTAATTTCATTCGCCTCATCATTACTTTTCACTGTAGTAATTTGTATCTTATACCCAAGAATTCTTGGATTTTTTCTACATATTTCAGCATTTGTCAATTCCCTATTCGGAACATATATTTTTGTAGGTTTTGTATAAGTTTCTTCAGTATTGTCTCTAGGAATTGTATTCGTTGCAACTCTGGAACATTTGTCCTCCAGGTTCTCTAAAGCGTCTTTAACTTTTGGATCCATAGACATTATTAATTCCGTTCCGGATATTGTATCCTTCTTTACAACCTGCTGGGCTTCAATAGTATAAAATCCAAAAAAGGATAATAGTGACAATATTTTGATTAAATTTTTCATTTAAACTTGTTTGCGCAAATTTATACAAATTAAAAAATTATACCAAACAGAGTTATTTAGAATCAATACAAATTAAACGTAAATGATATTTTCCCCTTTCCTTATGCCGTTAAATTCCTGTTAAAAATATTATTTTTGCGGGATTGATTGAATGTTCAATATTTTACTAACATAAGATAATTTAAATGATTAGTTGGAGAAAGCATTATAAACAAACGTTGATCGCAATAGGCTTATTGCTATCAACCAGTGCTTCATTTTACGGGCAAGACGGCGATCCTAAAAACGGCGAGAAACTTTTCAAAGCGAATTGTACTGCATGTCACGCTCTGGATAAACAAGTGATAGGACCTCCTTTGAAAGGAGTTGTAGAACGAGTAAAGACAGAGGGTGGTAAAGACAGAGATTGGCTTCATAAGTGGATCAAAGACAATAAAGCTCTAAGAGCTTCTGGGGATAAATACGCTAATGAGATTTTTGAAAAATTTAATAAAACTGAAATGTTACAGTTTCCTAATCTTACAGAGAAGGATATTGATGATATTTTAGCTTTTACAACTAATCCTCCAGCTCCGGAACCGGAGCCAGCTGCTACCACAGCAACGGACACAGCTGCTGCTGCACCAGCAGACAAAACAACTACCAATGTTGTAATCATTTCACTTTTAGCGATTGCAGGTTTATTGGTTTGGATCTTACTTAAACTAAGACAATTAGTTAAGTTAGGTCAATCTGAAGACTTAGCGGGATTAAACGAAACAAGAGTTCGTTCATTCAGTGAAATCTATGAAAAATACCATTATATAGGTAAAGGATTACTAGCAATTCTTGCTATCCTGGCTACTTATGGAATTTGGAACTGGATCATGTGGATCGGTGTTTACAAAGGATATAAGCCTGAGCAACCTATTTATTTCTCACATAAAATCCATGCTGGAGAGCAAAAAATTGACTGTCAATTATGTCACTCTAGTGCTAAATATGGTAAGGTATCTGAAATCCCTTCTATGAACGTTTGTATGAACTGTCACAGAACAATTTCTGAATACAATGCAAAACACTATATGGAGCCAGGAAAAGACAAGGCATTCTATGATGGTGAAATCCAAAAGATTTATCAGCATACAGGTTGGGATCCTGCTAAACAACAGTATACAGGAAAAACTGAACCAGTAGAATGGACAAGAATCCATAACATGCCAGACTTCGTATACTTTAACCACTCTCAGCACGTTGTAGCAGGTGAGCAGGCGATTATCAATTCTTTCAACAAAAAGAATCCAACAAACAAAATTGATGTTGTTTGTAAAGCTTGTCACGGAAAAATTGACACAATGAATGTTGTTCAAATGGCTAATGACTTCACAATGGGATGGTGTATCGAATGTCACAGAACTACAGAAGTTGATATGAACAACGGTTATAATAAAGAATACTTCAAGAATCTACATGACAAGCTTAAAAAGCAATACCCTAAAGATGGTGGTAAGATTACTGTAGATGCGATTGGAGGTCTTGAGTGTGGTAAATGTCATTATTAATAACTAAAAATTAGAAGTATAAATGGCTTCAAACAAAATACAATTTAGAAGTATTCATGAACTTAAAGACCCAGCTTTAAATAATAAGCTGGCTCAAAAAGAGTTTCAGGAAGAAATTCCGGTAGAAGATTTCCTTGGAGATGCTGAACAGAACGGATCAAGTACTTCAAGAAGAGATTTCTTAAAGTTATTAGGATTTTCTACTGCAGCAGTAACACTTGCTGCTTGTGAAGCTCCGGTAATTAAAACGATTCCTTACGTGGTAAAACCTCATGACATCATTCCTGGGGTTCCTAACTACTACGCTTCAACATATTTTGATGGTTTCGATTTCGCTAGTGTTTTAGTAAAAACACGTGAAGGACGACCTATTAAAATTGATCCAAACCCGGCTGCAGGTGATTTAGGTAAAACTAACGCCAGAGCTCAGGCAAGTGTACTTTCTCTTTATGATAATGATAAAGTAAAACAACCTAAGCTAGACGGTAAAGACGAAACTTTCGATAAAGTAGATGATTTCGTTCTTAAAGGTTTAGGAGAAGCTCAAGCAGCAGGTAAAAAGATTGTTCTTTTATCTCAGTCTTTCGCTTCACCAACTTTCAAAAAGCTTTTCGCTGAATTTAAAGCTAAATATCCTACAGCTGAACTTGTAACATATGATGCTTTCCCTTACTCTGCTGCATTAGATGCTGCTCAAGAAGTATTCGGACAAAGAGCATTACCGATTTACGACCTTAAAGGTTCTGAACTCATTGTTTCTTTCCAAGCAGATTTCTTAGGAGAATATAACGCTGCAAGTCTTGAAACATCTTATGCCGAGGCAAGAAAACCGGGAGCAAACATGTTGAGACACATTCAAGTGGAATCAAACATGTCTTTAACAGGTGCTAACGCTGATTCAAGATACAGACTAAAACCAAGTGCAGTAAACAAGACATTAGTTGAAGTCTACAATGCAATTGTTGGAGGTGGAGCTACATCAGATAAAACGGCTACTGAAATTGTAAAAGAACTTAAGACAAAAGGAAGCAAAGCTGTTGTTTTTGCAGATGGTTCTAAAGCAGCACAGGTTTTAGCTCACCTTATTAATCAGAAATTAGGATCAGTTGCTTTCACTGGTAAAGCAAACTTCTTAAAAGAATTTGACAAAGCAAGATATCAGGAATTCCTTGGATGGGTAAATGCTGGACAAGTTGGTGTATTAATTACAAACAATGTTGATCCTATTTATTCTCACTATAAAGGTGCTGAGTTTGAAAAAGCAATTAAAAAGGTTCCTTATGTAATTGCTGTTGCTGATAAGAAAAATGCAATGTATAAAGCAGCAAAAGCTGTAATTCCTGTAGCTAACTGGCTAGAATCTTGGGGTGATATGGAGCCTCAGACTGGAGTTTATACATTAATGCAGCCTACTATCCAGAAAATCTATAAATCAAGACAGATCGAAGAATCTTTATTGGTTTGGAAAAATGGAAAAAACAATGCTGCAAACAACTACTATGACTATTTAAAAGCTAGTGCAGCTTCTATCTTGGGAGCAACTTCTTTCAACAAGGCTTTATACAATGGTATCGTTCCTTCAAACAATGCGACTACGTTATCTTATGCAGGAGGAAACGCCGCTCAGGCTCTTGCTGAATTAGGAAACTTTAAAGCTTCTGATTTAGAATTGGTATTATACACTAAGACATCTATTGGAGATGGTACTCAGGCTAATAACCCTTGGTTACAAGAATTACCGGATCCATTGACAAGAATGTCTTGGGATAATTATTTGACAATCTCTCCTAAAGATGCAGAAAGATTAGGAATAGAAAACGATCTTAATGCAAGAATGCAGTTAGATGGTTCTATTGTAAATCTTACTGTAAACGGAGTAGAAATAAAAGATGTTCCTGTATTTATTCAACCAGGTCAGGCGGACGGATCAGTAGGTCTTGCGCTTGGATATGGTAAAAAAGATTCCGGAGCTACTGCTGATACAGGAGTAAATGCATATCCTTTATTTGATGGTTCTAATTTAGTTGTATCAAACGCTAAAATAGAAAAAACAGGTGAAGATCATGAGTTTGCAGGTATCCAGCTTCAAAACACTCTAATGGGTCGTTACGAAATTGCTAAGGAAGTTCCTTTAACAGAATACCTAAATGTAGCATTCGATGATGAGCACAAAGGATGGAACAAGCCTTTGGAGTACCATACAATCAGTGGAGCTCTTCCTGCTAGAAAAATAGATCTTTGGGATGCTTTTGATGACACAGACGGTCCTCACTTCAACTTATCAATCGACTTGAACTCTTGTACTGGTTGTGGAGCATGTATCATTGCTTGTCAGGCTGAAAACAACGTTCCTGTTGTAGGTAAAGAAGAGATCAGAATGTCAAGAGATATGTACTGGTTAAGAATTGATCGTTACTACTCTGCTAAAGAGAAAATTGAAACTAAAGAAGGTATTGACAGAGGATTAAATGTTCCTAATCTATATGACATCTTAATCGAACCAAATGAAAGTCCAGATGTGATTTTCCAACCGGTAATGTGTCAGCACTGTAACCACGCTCCATGTGAAACTGTATGTCCGGTAGCGGCTACTTCTCATGGTAAGCAAGGTCAAAACCACATGGCTTACAACAGATGTATTGGTACCAGATATTGTGCAAACAACTGTCCATACAAAGTAAGACGCTTCAACTGGTTTACCTATAACCTGAATGATAAGTTCGACTTCAACATGAACAATGATTTAGGTAGAATGGTACTTAACCCAGATGTGGTAGTAAGAACAAGAGGGGTAATGGAGAAATGTTCAATGTGTATCCAGGAAACTCAAGCTACAATCTTAGCTGCTAAGAGAGAGAACAGAAAAGTAACAGACAACGAATTCAAAAATTCTTGTGCTTGTGCTGCTGCTTGTTCTACCGGAGCAATGACGTTTGGAGACATGAATGATAAAGAATCTGAAGTGAGAGAATTATATTCTAGCAACAGAAGATATTATTTACTAGAAGAGATCGGAACAAAGCCAAATGTGTTCTATCACACTAAAGTAAGAAACAGAGTAGAAAAATAAAGTTTAAATAATAAATAGGTAAAAAATGTCAGGACATTACGAAGCTCCGATAAGGGAACCTCTAATTATTGGTCACAAAACTTATCACGATATCACAGAAGATATTGCACGACCTATCGAAGAAAGAGCAGGTAAATTATGGTGGGTATCACTATATGCAGCCTTAGTTCTATTCATCTATGGATTCGGGTGTATCGCTTATACTATCGGAACAGGTATTGGAGCATGGGGGCTTAATAGAACTATTAACTGGGGTTGGGATATTACCAACTTCGTATGGTGGGTAGGTATTGGTCACGCCGGAACCCTAATCTCAGCGGTATTATTATTATTTAGACAGCGTTGGAGAATGTCTGTAAACCGTTCAGCTGAAGCGATGACAATCTTCGCAGTTGTACAAGCAGCAATCTTCCCTGTAATTCACATGGGTAGAGTTTGGGTAGGATATTGGGTATTCCCTCTTCCTAACCAGTTTGGTTCTCTTTGGGGGAACTTTAACTCTCCTCTACTTTGGGACGTATTTGCGATCTCTACGTATTTCTCAGTATCTACAGTATTCTGGTTCATGGGATTGATCCCTGACTTTGCAATGATCAGAGATAGAGCTAAAACTCCTTGGACAAGAAAAATTTATACATTCCTTGCATTCGGTTGGGGTGGTAAAGCAAAACACTGGCAAAGATTCGAAGAATTATCTTTGGTATTAGCAGGTTTAGCAACTCCACTTGTATTCTCAGTACACACTACCGTATCTTTTGACTTCGCAACTTCGGTTATTAAAGGATGGCACTCTACGATCTATCCTCCTTACTTCGTTGCAGGTGCGATTTTCTCAGGATTCGCAATGGTACAAACACTATTGTTGATTGCTAGAAAAGTTTGCCACTTAGAAGATTATATCACGATGTATCACATCGAGATTATGAACATCGTAATCGTTGTAACGGGTGGGATGGTAACTGTAGCATATGCAACTGAATATTTCATCGGATGGTATTCCGGATCAAGATTTGAAGACTTTACTTATCTTTCTCCAGGTGCTGCAACAGGACCTTACTGGTGGGCTTTCTGGTCACTAATTATCTGTAACCTTGTGATCCCGGCTTCTTTCTGGTTCAAAAGAGCAAGAACGAATATTATCTGGACATTTATTGTTGCATTAATTATCAACATCGGTATGTGGTTTGAGCGTTTTGATATCATCGTTATCAACCTTTCAAGAGATTACTTGCCAGGGTCATGGACGATGTTTAAACCAACGATTATTGACGTGGGTGTATATTTAGGAACAATCGGATTCTTCTCTGTATTATTCTTATTATATGCGAGAACATTCCCTGTAATTGCACAGGCTGAATTAAAATCGATTTTGAAAATCTCAGGTGAAACTTATAAAGCAAAAGAAGGAGATGAGCACCACTAAAATTGTATACGGACTTTATGCTGATGACGACGATTTAATGAACGGCGTTAAAGCATTCAACGATAAAGGAATAACGATAAACGAAGTTTATACTCCATTTCCTGTTCACGGGCTAGATAAAGCTTTAGGTTTAAAGAAAACAAGAATTTCTGATGCTGCTTTCTTCTATGCTCTTTACGGTGTTACCATCGGTGCAACAGTAACCTGGTATGTAATGAATCATGACTGGCCTCAAAATATTGGTGGTAAACCTGCTTTCGATTGGGGACACAACATGCCTGCATTCGTAGTTCCAATGTTTGAATTAATGGTATTCTGTGCTGCTCACATGATGTCTCTTACTTTCTTAGCTAGAAACAAGATGTATCCTGGAGCTCCAGCGCAAAATCCAGATCCAAGAACAACGGATGACAAATTCATGATGGAATTTGTAACTGAAGATGTAGAATCTGTAAAACAGCTACTTATTGAAACTGGAGTTGAAGAAATAACTGTTAAAGACGCTTAAAATGAAAAAGAATGTACTAAGAATTACTGCAATCTTAGGTTTAACAACAGTTTTACTTAATTCTTGCGGACCGAAAGAAAATGCACCCCTGGTATATTTCCCGGATATGTATTTCCCGGTAGCTTATGATCCATTGATGAAAGCTCAGGATGCTTATTCAGATCATGAGAATGAAATTCCAGCGTTTGTAAAAAATAGCTTTGCAACAGGACTTGCTCCAGTAGAAGGAAGTGTTGCTCAAAATAAAGACGGAATTTTTGAAGAAGGTTTACTTCCAAAAAATGTAGATGAATATAATGCAGGATATGATGCATCAAAAAAATTGACAGCTTCTCCCCTAAATCCAGCTAATGCAGCTAAGGATATTGAAAGAGGAAAAATGTTGTTTGATCATACTTGTGCAGCATGTCATGGAACAGGAGGAGATGGACAAGGACCAATTGTACAAAGTGGTGCTTTCTCTGGTGTACCTAATTACGCTGATAGAGAAATTACTGTGGGATCTGTTCATTATGTATTAACAAACGGTAGAAATGCAATGGGTTCTTATGCGGGACAATTGAACGCAGGAGATAGATGGAGAGTGGCAATGTATGTGATAAGTGCTTTCAAGAAAAACGCAGCACCTGCAGCAGCTACTACAGCTCCAGCTACACCAGCTGCAGCAACAACTGAGACTACTACCGCAACTAAAAAATAAGAAAAGAAATGTATACTTTTTCACCAAAATTAAAATCAACTTCTATAATACTGCTTGTTGTAGGTTTAGTTCTATTTGGTATTGGTTTTTTCTTGAACAAAGGAATCAGCACAGAAAAAATTGAACAGATGATGGAAGCTGTTCATGCTTCAGGTCATAATGCTCCTACACACTCAAGTGAGATGGTAGGTCCTCAGGATCATGCTGCTCATTTAGAACATGCAGAATTACAGGTTCACAACCAACCTTTAGCATCTCTACACTTTGTAGCTGTGTTTTTCTTTGGAGTAAGTTGTGCAGTATTATTTTTCTACTGTATTCAGCATGCTGCTCACGCAGGTTGGCCAATCATTATTACAAGAGTAATGGAAGCTATTGCTTCTTATATTCCATATGGAGGAGCTATTTTGATTATCCTTATGCTATTAAATATCTTCCACCAAGGACACCTTTTTCACTGGATGGATCCGGATTTAACAGATCCTAATTCAGCGCATTTTGATGTCATATTATTTGAAAAGAAAAGATTCTTAAACATACCTTTTTATGCATTCAGAACTTTCTTATATGTAATTGGAGCATCTTTCTTTGCATGGAAACTGAAAGCTCAATCTAAGAAAGTAGATGATACAAAATCAAAAGTAGAGTATCAATTTCTTTACAGATGGGCAGTAGGATATATCGTATTCTTCGGATTCTGTTCAGCTGCTTGGGCTTGGGATTGGTTGATGTCTATTGACCCTCACTGGTATTCTACAATGTATATCTGGTATTCTATGGTAAGTTGTCTTTCTAGTGGTATTGCTGTGATTATTTTGATCAGTGTATATCTTAAGAAAAATGGATTCTTACCTCAGTTCAATGATAATCACTTACACGATCTTGGAGTATTCCTTTTCGCTACAAGTATGCTTTGGACGTACACATGGTTTGCACAGTTTATGCTTTATTGGTATGCAAACGTACCAGAGGAGGTTAACTACTTCTTTGGAAGATTCCAACACTATTCGCCAACATTCTTGCCAATGTTAATTATCAACTTCCTATTACCTTTATTAGTATTAGTAAGTAGTAGCATTAAGAGAAACTACAAAGTAGTTACTGTAATGGCAGTGGTTGTTATTTTAGGACATATTTTAGATTACTTCAATATGGTAATGCCTGGAACGGTTGGACCATACTGGAAAACTCCTGAAGTATTCATCTTAATACTAGGATCTATCCTATTTATAGTTGGGTTGTTCATGTTTACTGTAATGACAGCATTATCTAAACTGAAACTAATTCCTACAGGAAACCCTTTCTTACACGAATCTGAAATTTATGAGTATCCTTTCTAAGGACTTGTAACAAGATAAAATATAAAAAAGACTGATTATTTAGTAATCAGTCTTTTTTTATGTAAAAAATTTAACTTTTTGTGCAACCTTTTTAAAAGTTTGATGTCTTATAAATAAAGCCCGTAATATAAATCTTCAAAATCGACTATTTATGAAAAGAAATTATTTATTACAAATCCTATTTATACTGTTATTCAACTTTATCAATGCACAGACAATTACTTTTATTTCCGAAAAAAATAATAAGCCTCTACCGAAAGTTTCTGTTTTTGGAAAGGATGGAAGCATCTTAGCGTATTCAGATATTGATGGAAAAATAGATAAACAAGCCCTAACTCCATCCCAGGAAAAATTTCAATTGGTCTATGATAACTACCCCGTAGCAACACTCTCCTATTCTGAAATTGATCATGATATTATAAAATTAAATGACCAGCTAAAGGAGATTGAGACCGTAGTCATTAAAAATAATAAACCAGCGAAATACATTGTTATCAAAGGAAATTTCAACTCTTATGTCACACTAAATAATAAATTAAATTGCTATGCAGATGGTGTTGTAACTTATATATTTGATAATAAAACTAAAAAACTAAAGAGCACCAACGCAGAGCAATATAGAATTTACAGGCTGACAGATCCTAAAAACGAAAAAAAACAAACATCTGCATGGGATTATGGTAACTCATTAAATCTCCCCAAACTAAAAAAAATAGGAAACCCCGATGAATATAAAAATAAGGTAAACATTATAAAAGAATTAAAAGGAGACAAAAAAGATCAAATAGAAATCTCTGGTGAAGCATTACAGGAAAAAGAGTTTGCATTCTTTGGTTTCCGTTTTTATGATATAAGAACAATTGTAAACCTTTCTTTCGAAAAGGGATCTGAAAAAGGACTGAAAGATTTTCTGGAATATAATGATCGGGTTTTTATTAAAATAAAACATAAAAGTGAACCAGAATACAACCAAATTCAATCTTATACTAACTTCTATCCTACTGAGATCTCTTTTGATAATAATGATGATATTGAAAGAGTGAAATTTGATAAAGATAATAGCAACTACAAAACACAATATTGGCAAGATCCTTCATTTCCCAATATGCAAAGTGTGTTCAGCTCATTTTTTAAAGATGATCTGAAAGAGCAGGAAAATAAAACCAAAAAATAGTATGATGCATCTTGAAATCCCTTCCGAAAATGAAAAAAATAATACAAATTATTCTAATTTCTCTTTTCACCATAACATTTGCTCAAAATAAGACGAACAGATTTTTCTACGAGCTTACCTTCAAACCCAATAAGGATTCGGCGAATACAGAAAAAGAAATGATGATTTTAGATACAGATGGAGATCAATCTGTTTATCAATCCTACGAACTTGTGGTATTGGACTCAATTTTAAATACAATGCTTGACAAAACTGAAAAGGCAGGACTTTTTGCAGACTTTAGTAAAATGCCGCAACAAAAACCAGCAAGCTTTTCACATCGCATTCTTAAAATCTACCCGATAAGTAAAATAATGTATAAGGATAAAATATTTGAAAGCTCTTTTTTTTATTATGAAAACCCCAATTTTGACTGGAAAATTCTACCTGAAAAACAAAAAATAAGCTCCTATACTTCTCAAAAAGCAACTACCGAGTTTGGAAGTCGAAAATGGATTGCATGGTTTACTTCTGAAATCCCCATACAGGATGGGCCATATAAATTTTACGGATTACCTGGTTTAATCATAAAAATTGAAGATGAGCAAAACAATTTCTCCTGGGAGTTAAAAGGCAATGGAAAAATCAAGTCTATAAAGGATACATTGTATCTTGAGGATTTACAAAAATCTGGCTCAAAAGAAATCACCAAAGAGAAATTTTATGAAAATTTTGAAAATTATAAGAAAGATCCTTTTTCAGAAACAAGACAAATGGCTTCTACTCTTCCGTCTGGTATAACCTTACCTGATGGCTCATCTATTCAGGAAGGAATGAGAGAAATAGAAAAAAGAGCTAAAGAGCACTTTAATAAATACAATAATCGCATAGAGATTATAGAAAAACAGAAATAAGCGCATCAAAAAATTATTCTTTTCCGTATTAGTCGGGTTGGTTAACGATGAAAATAAAAAATAAAAATTTCTATTAATAAAGGTTTTAGTAAATTTGTAACAAACCGAATAAAAATGAAAAAGTTTTCTCTTCTACTAATTTTCAGTTTATTGCTATTTACAGCATGTAAGAAAGATCATGTAGATGCTACGAGTACAAAAACTTTACAGTCAAGTATCAATGATATGGCTTCCAGCCTGTCAACTATTAAACAGATTAAGTTTAATGAAGCGCTTTATATCCTTAAAACATTTGGAGTAGACGCTGAAGGTGACGTAAATGAAGTCAAAGCTCTTGGCAAACTTATCAATGGGAAAAAAGTTCCTGAAATCCTAGCAATGGCTGATGAAGTTGCTCAAAAAAATAATATTGAGTGGGCAAGTACAGCACCTCCTTCATTAGGAGAAATGAACATCTTTGGAGATGAAAAGGCAAAAGAAAGTGATCCTAATGATGTTAAGGCAAATTCATTAAGTATCATTACCAGACCATCCGCAGATGATGGAAATGGAGCAACTGCCATTCAAATCATCCCTAAACTAGTAGATAATGCAGGAAATCCAGTTACATTTACAGGTGCTGGCTTAGAAACAACTTTAGAAGTATTTAGTAATGGTGTAAAGCTTTCAACAGCTAAAAACCTAATGACTGATAATAATTTCAAAGGTTTTAATTTAAGATTTTCATCGCTTTTGGCTTCAAAGGTGGTAGACAATAAAATAGATATTACGGTATCCGTTAAAACAACAGCCAAAACTTTTAAAATGTCCAAAATCGGATTGGATGTGAATCCATCTGCATTAAAAGTTCCAGCTCCCCCTAAAACAGATTCTACAGCAGTAACTACAGATCCAAATGCGGTAATTGATCCTAATAACCCAACAGGAACAGTTCCTGTCCCTGCAGACCCTAATGCAACTCCGGCTCCAGCAACACCAAAACAACCTGTAGCTGATCCCAAAAATACAGTAAGTAAGTTTTTAAATAATGTAAGTTCTCAAAATCTTAAAGCAGCGTTTGAAGCATCTAATAACCCAAGTTGGGGAAGTTATGAGTCTTTCGCAAATCCTACTTCTGGTTTCGGTTCTGTAAAAAATGTAACCGTTAAAAATATTACCTCCAATGCAACTAATGCTAATAACTCTAGTGTTAATGCAACGTATGACGTTACAGATAAAAACGGAAAAACAACTTCCCTGAAAGTTACTTTTGGGCTTAAGAACGTAAACGGAGACTGGAAAATTTCCAGCTACAAAATAAATCCATAAATGGCTTCACAAGAATTAATTCAACAATTAGAAAATACCATTGAAAACGTCCCTGATTTTCCTATTCCGGGAATCCAGTTTAAAGACATTTCACCCATTTTTTTAAATCCAAAATTATATGAAGATGTAATTGAAGATCTTGTGAAATTCAGCAAAGGAAAGATAGATGCTGTTTGTGGGATTGAAAGCCGCGGATATCTTTTCGGAATTGCGATCGCTGTTGCTCTGGAGGTTCCATTTATTCTTATCAGAAAAAAAGGTAAACTTCCTCCTCCCATTATTTCAGAAAAATATGATCTCGAATATGGAAGCGCAGAAATAGAAACGCGTGAAGGACAGATAAAGAAAGGACAACGAATTCTCATTCATGATGACTTATTGGCAACTGGAGGGACAACCGAAGCTGCGGCAAAATTAGTTGAAAAACAAGGTGCTAAAGTAACTCAGTTTAGTTTTTTAACCGCTTTAAAGGATTTAAATGGTGATGAAAAACTGAAAAAATTCAATGCGGAAATCTATCATATTTTAGAATATTAAATAATACATTCAAAGTATTTTGTAAATCCCTCAGAAACAATTAAATTTGCAATTCAATTTTTAAGAATTTATGGCAAAACTTGCAAAGAATGCTCAAAAAGAGCAAGAAGGTAAAGAAACAGTGGAATTTTTTAAAGATCTTGACAGAGAGGCTTTAAACACAGAAAGATTCCTTGAAAAGTACTCAAAACCACTAGGTATTGTTTTTGGGGCTTTGATTTTGGGAGTTTTAGGATTTTTCGCCTACAAACAATTTGTTGTTGCTCCTCAAAACGCTGAAGCAGTAAAAACATTCCTTGCCGCACAAAAAAATCTTACTGAAGGTAAAGATAAAGAAGCTTTAGGAGGAAAATCTGCTGCAAACCCAGGTTTTGTAGGAACTTACAATGATTTTTCTTCTACTGAAATAGGTAAACTTGCTGCTTATAATGCTGGTTTATTAAAATTCAAAGAAGGAAAATTTCAGGAAGCTTATGATCTTTTAGATAAATTTTCATCAGATAATAAAACATTAATGGCGATGAAGTATGGGGCTATGGCTGATGCTAAATCTGGTCTTAACAAAAATGATGAGGCTTTAACATTGCTGGACAAAGCTGCTACAACTTCATCTGATCCTTATACTTCTTATTATTTTACAAGAAAAGCAGGTATCGTTGCTTTAGGATTAAAGAAAGATGCAGATGCTAAAAAATACTTTTCAACTATTGACGAAAAATATCAGGACTACGACAACGGAATGTCTGATTCTTATATTGAAATGACTAAATATTATTAAAAAATGGCAACAGTTAATCTTTCCGATTACAAGCCACTTAATATAACTAATGCCGAGGATTTTTCTATCGGCATTGTTTTTTCTGAGTGGAATGACTTTGTAACTTACAATCTTCGTGATGCAGCTTTAGAAATCCTTGAAAAAGAAGGGGTAAAAAAAGAAAATATAAAACTTTTTACAGTTCCTGGAGCATTTGAATTAAACTACGCAAGCATGCAATTATGCAAAGAACGAAAATTCGATGCCGTAATTGCAATAGGATGTATTATCCGAGGAGAAACACCTCATTTTGATTTCGTATCTTCGGCTGTAGCACAGGGAATTAAAGACTGTAATATTTTAACCGATACTCCAACTATCTTTTGTGTACTTACAGATGACACCAAAGAACAGTCTATTGCCCGTAGCGGAGGCGATTTAGGCAATAAAGGAGTAGAAGCTGCAGTTACAGCTCTAAGAATGATAGATTTCAAAAAGAAACTATCTGACAAGAAGACTAATATAGGTTTTGGAAATTCTTAATATCTTATCACTATGTATCCTCAAAAAATAAAACCATTCTTATACCTGGGATTTTTTTATCTCATCGTATCATTGATTGTACGGATAGTATTCTTTTTTCATCCGATAACTACAGCCCATTTTGGCTTTTTTGAGGTACTGAAAGTCTTGGTAATAGGGATCGCTAATGATGTTTTTGTTTTCATTTTAGCAAGTACATTTTTGGCTCTATACTTTCTATTTCTTTCTGATTCGAAATATAAAAAACCATATGGACACACAATATTAGGAGCATTAGTGCTCCTTTTTTTCTACATTCTCCTTATTCCTAATAATATTTTCAAGCAATATGGAGGATCTATAGCAGAAGTTGCTCTTGCTTTTATCGGGTTGAAAATCATCTGCTTTGCATTAATGCTTTTTCTTCCCTCTAAAAGAATTAAGATCCGAAATACTCTGTACTTTATTACCTTATTTTTATACGTATTGCTTATTGTTTTTAACGCAGTTAGTGAATACTTCTTTTATAATGAATTTGGACTGCGATATAATTTCATTGCTGTAGACTATCTAATTTACACTAATGAAGTAATTGGAAACATCATGGAAAGCTATCCGGTAGTACCTTTGTTTCTGATTATATTTGCTATTACAACAGCTATCACATGGGTTATTTATAAGAAAACAAAAGATGAACTTAAAAGTTTACCCAATTTCAAACAGAAATTGGTCTTATTGGGCTCCTTTATTTTACTTGTTGGAATCAGCTTAGTCTGTTTAGGTGTTACAACACAAATAAAATCATCGAATGTATTTGCTGAAGAAATTGAAGCGAACGGATTTCCTAAGTTCTATTGGGCATTTACTCACAATGAATTAGATTATTTCCAGTTTTATCCCCAGATAGATCAAAAGCAGGCTGAAAGTAATTTTTTGAGCCAGTTTTCCGCTCCCCTTTTAACAAGAAATGTTACTTCAGAACAGCCTGAACTTAAAAAAAATGTAGTTCTGATATCTATAGAAAGTCTATCTGCCGAATTTATGCAGCATTATGGAAACGAACAGAAAATAACACCTTTCTTAGATAGTCTTGCTGATCGTTCCATCTTATTTACCAACTTGTATGCAACCGGAAACAGAACAGTTCGTGGCCTTGAAGCACTGACACTTTGTATTCCACCAACAGCTGGAGAAAGTATTATTAAAAGAGAAAATAACAAAAATAAATTCACCACGGGAAGCATTTTCAAATCCAAAGGGTATGATGTGAAATTCTTATATGGAGGATATAGCTATTTTGATAATATGCAGGATTTCTTCGCAGGTAACGGATATGGAATTGTTGATCGAAATAATTTTAAACCGGAAGAAATCACTTTCGCCAATGTCTGGGGAGTTGCCGATGAGGATATGGCGAAAAAAGCAATTCAGGTAATGAATGCTGAATCAAAATCTGGTAAACCGTTTTTCAATCATTGGATGACTGTTTCTAATCACAGACCTTTTACTTATCCAAATGGAAGAATAGATATTCCTGGAGACGCTAAATCCAGAGAAGGGGGCGTAAAATATACCGACTATTCACTTCGCAAGTTTTTTGAAATGGCTAAAAAACAAGATTGGTATAAAAATACGGTCTTCGTTATTGTAGCGGATCATTGTGCATCAAGCGCTGGAAGTACGGAGTTACCAATGGATAAATACAGAATCCCTGCAATGGTTTTCTCAGAAGAATTTATCCAGCCTCAAAAATTTGATAAACTCATGTCTCAGATAGATCTAATGCCAACAGTTTTGGGATTGCTCAACTTTAACTATCAATCTAAGTTTTTGGGACAGGATGTCTTTAAGAAGGAGTTTCAGTCTAAAGCATACATTGCGACCTATCAGGATCTAGGCTTTGTAAAGGATGGGTATTTAACTGTAATTTCTCCGGTAAAAAAAATAAAACAATATACTCTTTCTCAAAAGCAAGATAAGCTGACTCCTGAATTTAGTATTTACTATGATGAAAAGCTGCTAAAAGAAACTAACAAAAAGATTGTTGACGATGCTATTTCTGCATATCAGTCTACTTCTTATTGGTTAAAGAATAATCAGCTTAACCGCTAAATGATCATTGAGGTATTATTTTTGAGTATGTTTTAAAAATAATATCCACATATCAATATTAGTTTTAAATTTACTTATAAAATTATTTACTATGAAATGGACAGACGATAGAGGCGGAAACATAGAAGACCGTCGTGGTTCCGGAGGAAACGGAGGTATGATCGTAGGAGGAGGATTAGGAACACTTATTATTGCTGCGATTGTCTTCTTTTTAGGAGGTGACCCATCCAGTATTTTAAGCTCAGGAAGCATGTCAGCTCCTAGTCAAACAGAGCAAAGAGAATTAAATGCCGATGAGAAAAAGATCTATGAAATGGTAGATATGATGGATGGATGGAACACCATTACATGGACTGAAGTTTTCAAAGAAAATGGAATGACCTATACTCCACCTAAAATAGTTCTTTTTGAAAATACAACACAATCTGGTTGTGGTACAGCACAATCTGCAATGGGACCTTTTTACTGCCCGGCAGACCAGAAAGTTTATATGGATATGAGCTTTTTCAATGAATTACAACAAAAGTTTGGAGCCAAAGTAACAGAGTTTACAGTTGCTTATGTTCTCGCACACGAAATAGGACATCATGTACAGACTCTTTTAGGGACTACTCAAAAAGTGGATGCACTTAGAAGAAGCGGAAGATATTCTGAAGCAGATATGAATAGAGTTTCTGTAGCCACAGAATTACAAGCTGATTTCTATGCGGGACTTTGGGCAAAAAAAACCAACGATAAAAAACATATTCTGGAACCCGGTGATATTGAATCCGCAATAGATGCTGCTGAAGCAGTTGGTGATGATAATATCCAAAAAAGAGCACAAGGCTATGTAAACCAGGAAAGTTTTACGCATGGTTCATCTGCTCAACGTAAAGAATGGTTCATGAAAGGATTTAATACCGGAGATATCCGACAAGGAGATACGTTCAATCAACTTTTGAAATAAGATATTCGATAAAAAATCCCTGAAGAATTACTTCAGGGATTTTTTTTATTGTATTTCGATCGGATTGCTGTTTTTCTTGGCATCTTCTTTTACTCGTTCTTCCATTCTTTTTCTAAAGTCTCCGGGGTTTCCTCCGCCTCTACTATTACCTCTTGGAGCAGATATTCCGCCACCGCCACCTATTCTGGTTTGAGCAAATCCACCTCCACCTTGTGTCATGAACGAAACTGGATCTTCCTGAAACTTCTTCTGTTGTTTTAGATAATCCGTTCTTTTAACCTTAATTGTATTCCCAAATTGATTCATTGAAGGAAAGTCAGCAATTTTATAGTTTTTCATAAGGTCAAAAGAATAATCACCCTGGCTATCCTCTACTTTTATAATCAAACCGGGAAGCCCACTGAATTTATATGGACCATCCTGATATGGTAAATCTGTAGTGAACCAGGCAGTCCACTTTCTTCCTCCGAAATCGGTTTCAGCTTTTTGAACCTTATATTCTCCGATTTTTGTAGTCTCCGATAATATTTTCCAATTTAGCGGACGATCTTCTTCATAGGAATACATATCCCGACCCAGTCTTTCTTTGAAATAAGTTTTCTGATTTTTTTTATCTTTTTCAACAGAATAATTGATGTTACTTCTCAGCCCTTCCATTTGATCTCTGTTAAAACTGATTGCTCCGCCACTTTGAAATGTCTTTTGCATAATAGAATCCCTCTTAACCCTATTTTCAGAATAGAAAACAGATTTTTCCTGCGAGATATCCAGATAAGCATTTTCCGTTTTTATATCATTTTTATTGGCTGCATCCGGTTTCATTGTAACCTGATATACAAATCTATTAGCTTGTGCAAAAACATTCTGTATACAAAAAGCTAAAGCAATAATGACTATTTTTTTCATTTGTATTATATTTTTATTGTAATTCTATTGGGTTCTGGATTCCTCCACTCAAAGCCCCACTATTTCCTCCGGAACTCGGCATTGAAAAACCACTATTCCCTCCGTTCATTCCCATTCCACCGCGATGCATCCCACCACCATGGCCTCCACCGCCTCTCATTCCGCCCATTCCACCACCATTCATTCCTCCGCCATGTTTTCCTCCTCCTTCAAAACCTTGCATATCTCCTCCAGCATTTCCAGCCATAGATTTTCTATTTTTACTAAACTCTAGTTCCAGTGCAGCCTTATCTCCATGAAAATTAATTCTTGAACTTTCCTTTGCATTCGTGTTTATTGTTTCCTCAAAAGGATTTTTTACAATAATCTTTTGAACCAGATCAAATTTATAGTCTCCCTTATCATCCTCAAGTTTTACAATTAATCCCGGTAGCCCAGAAAACTTATATGGCCCATCAGAAATATGAATATCTTTTGCAAACCATGCAGTCCAAATTCTTCCTCCGAAATTTACGGTTGCTTTTTGGGCAGAATATCCGTTTTGCTTTTCAACTTCATTCGTTATTTCCCATTTTACAGGCCTGTCTTCCAGATAATAAATTTGTCTTCCTACTGCTCTGTCATAATAATACACTTTTTGCTCAGGAATGTTCTTAACAATAAAAAAATCAAAAAAAGTCTGCTCGCCCAATTTCACTCTTCCAAGTTTTGAAAAATCTTTTTCTTCCTTTTTATTATCGATCTTACCATCCTGTTTAAAAGCACTTACTATAGAATCTTTTATTAATTTATGCTCACTAATAAATAGAGACTTATCTCCTTTAATATCTAAAAAAGTCCGTTCAACCTTCATGCTGACCAGATTAATTGAATCTGGATTTACTGACGTTTCGTAGATATAACGTGTAGTTTGTCCATAAGACTTTGTTAACAAAAACAATATCAATATGACGAGTAATTTTTTCTTCATAATATTATTTATAGATAAAAAATGCTTTCCAAAGTTAAATCAAAAACAAAATCAACAAATTTGTGAAATAAAATTTATACATTATTTAACACTAGCAATCATATGTATAATGATTTTACTAAGATTCTAATCATTAAAATAGATATCTTCAATTTGAGATTGCGGAAATTAGTTCGTATTTTTGCAGGATTAAATCATTCTAAATAAATACAATGATAACAGTATCAGATCAAGCGAAGTTAAAAGCCATCCAACTTATGACGGAAGAAGGCTTTAACCCTGCTGAAGATTATATAAGAGTGGGGGTGAAAAGTGGAGGATGTTCTGGTTTGGAATATGTTTTAAAGTTTGACAACGAAAAAGCAGAAACAGATCAAATTATTGAAAACAATGACGTAAAAATTGTTGTAGACAAAAAATCTATCCTCTATTTAGCAGGAACAATTCTTGAATATTCAGGAGGTTTGAACGGAAAAGGATTTGTTTTTAACAATCCTAACGCATCCAGAACGTGTGGTTGTGGAGAAAGTTTTTCTCTATAGAGAAAAAACATTAGATGCTGGATAGCAGAAACAGACCAAGTCTGAAATCTGAAATCTAACATCTGAAATCTAAAAAAAAATAATGAGTAAATACACAGAAGACGATTTACGCGTCGATTTAGAAAATAAAAAATATGAATTCGGTTGGGAAACAAAGATCGATTATGAAGATTTCCCAATTGGTTTAGATGAAGATATCATCCGTGCTATTTCTGCTAAAAAAGAAGAACCGGAATGGATGACAGAATGGCGTTTGGAGTCTTTCAGAATATGGCTTAAAATGGTGGAGCCTACCTGGGCAAACATTAAATATGAAAAACCAGATTTTCAGGCTATCCGTTATTATGCAGCTCCAAAGAAGAATCCAGAACTTGCAAGTCTGGATGAAGTAGATCCTGAACTACTTAAAACTTTTGAAAAATTAGGAATTAATATCGAGGAACAAAAAAGACTTTCGGGAGTAGCAGTAGATATTGTAATCGACTCTATTTCTGTAAAGACTACGTTCCAGGATACTTTGGCAGAAAAAGGAATTATTTTCTGCTCTATTTCTGAAGCAATAAAAAATCACCCTGATCTGGTGAAAAAGTATTTAGGAAAAGTAGTTCCTAGAGGAGATAACTTTTATTCTGCTCTAAATTCTGCAGTATTTTCTGACGGAAGTTTCTGTTATATTCCAAAAGGAGTACGATGCCCTATGGAACTTTCTACCTACTTCCGTATTAATCAAGCTGGAACAGGACAATTCGAAAGAACTCTTGTCATTGCAGATGAAGGAAGTTACGTTTCTTATCTTGAAGGTTGTACAGCTCCTTCCAGAGATGAAAATCAATTACATGCAGCCGTTGTAGAGCTAATTGCAATGGATAATGCTGAAATTAAATATTCAACAGTTCAAAACTGGTATCCTGGTAATGAAGAAGGAAAAGGAGGGGTATTCAACTTTGTAACGAAAAGAGGTCTTTGTGAAAGAAATGCAAAAATCTCCTGGACACAAGTTGAAACAGGGTCTGCTGTAACATGGAAATATCCATCTTGTATTTTGAAAGGAGACGGATCTATTGGTGAGTTCTACTCTATCGCAGTGACAAACAATCACCAATATGCTGATACAGGAACAAAAATGATCCATATCGGAAAAAATACAAAATCAACGATTATTTCTAAAGGTATTTCTGCAGGAAAATCTCAAAACTCTTACAGAGGACAGGTAAAAGTAATGCCTTCTGCAAAAGGAGCAAGAAATTTCTCACAATGCGACTCTCTGTTGATGGGTAATGAGTGTGGAGCCCATACTTTCCCATACATTGAGATCAAAGATCCTACAGCACAATTAGAACATGAGGCTACAACCTCAAAAATCGGAGAAGATCAGATCTTCTATTGTAATCAAAGAGGAATCGATACAGAAAGAGCAATTGCTTTGATCGTAAATGGTTTCAGTAAAGAGGTTCTAAACAAACTTCCTATGGAGTTTGCTATTGAAGCTCAGAAGTTGTTAGAAATTTCATTGGAAGGTTCAGTAGGATAAAAAGATGGAAACTACGGAAAGATTAATTTTAAGAAAACCTGAAAAAGAAGATTTTGAAAGATTTTTTGAAATTAATAAAGATCCGCAAACCAATCTTTATAATCCGAATGGGCCAATGAGTCTTGAAAAAGCAGAAAATACATTTAATAGAATGCTTGAGCATTGGAATCAAAATAATTTTGGTGGCTGGGCAGTTTTAGAAAAAGAAAATCCTGAAAAGATCATTGGTTTTGGTGGATTGAGCTATAAAATGTATGGTGAAGATGAAAAATTGAATCTTGGATATCGTTTTGCTCCGGAAGCTTGGGGGAAAGGATATGCAACAGAATTTTCAAAGAAAACTATTGACTTCGGTTTTAATAATTTAGATAAAAAGGAAATTTTTGGTGTTGTTCGTCCTGATAATATAGCCTCGATCAAGGTCCTGGAAAAAGCAGGGATGGAACAAACTGGAAAACTTAATGATATACCAGACCAACCGGAAAGTTTAGTATATAGAATTCAAAAATAATTTGTTTAAGCAAATAAAATGTTAGAAATAAAAAACTTACACGCCAGAATTGAAGATGGCGCACAAATTTTAAAAGGTATTAATCTCGAAATAAAACCAGGTGAAGTTCACGCTATCATGGGGCCGAACGGAGCTGGAAAATCTACTCTTTCTTCTGTTATCGCAGGAAAAGAAGATTATGAAGTAACTGAGGGAGAAATTCTTTTCCAAGGTGAAAATATCAACGAAGATGCTCCTGAAGATAGAGCACACAAAGGGATCTTCCTTTCTTTTCAATATCCTGTGGAAATTCCAGGAGTTTCTGTAACTAACTTTATTAAAGCTGCTTTAAACGAAACCAGAAAAGCAAACGGATTGGAAGAAATGCCAGCAAAAGAAATGCTTGCACTGATTCGTGAAAAGTCTGAACAATTGGGAATTAAAAAAGATTTCCTTTCAAGATCATTGAATGAAGGATTTTCAGGAGGTGAGAAGAAAAGAAATGAGATCTTCCAAATGATGATGCTTAATCCAAAATTAGCAATTCTTGATGAAACAGATTCAGGATTAGATATTGATGCTTTGAGAATCGTTGCAGATGGTGTAAACCACTTTAAAAATGAAGGTAACGCAGTTCTTTTGATTACTCACTATCAAAGATTGCTTAACTATATCCAACCAGACTTTGTACATGTTCTTGCTAATGGTAAGATCATAAAGACTGGTGACAAATCTCTTGCTTTGGAATTGGAAGCAAAAGGTTATGATTGGCTTCTTAATTAAGAAGAAATAATTTTAGTCGCGATTTTATCAATCTACACTAAAAATTAAAGCGGAAAAACCGCAAACAGTAATACAATTTTTAAAATATAAAAAAGGTGTGATGGCCGAAATTTCAGTAATGGCTTTATACGATCAAATTATTGACAACCACGATAAGTTTTTGGAAAGTCTTCGTCACAGATTTCTGGATGAAGATAGAAAATCAGCTCTTCGAAAGTTCGAAAGCATTGGTTTTCCAACCAAAAAAGACGAAGAATATAAATATACCAACCTAAAAGAGATCACGGAAAAAGACTATAATTTTTTCCCGAAAGAAGGTCATAATATCACTAAGGAACAATTGGAACAATTGCATCTTGGCGAGGAAAATTTTGACTGGATCGTTTTTGTCAATGGTAAGCTTCACAAAGAATTATCAAAGGTTTCTATTGAAAATATAGAATTTCTTTCATTCAACTATGCTTTGAATGATAAGAAACATAAGGAAGTTTTTGATAAATATTTCAATACAATTGCGGGAGATAAATCTGCTTTTACAGATCTAAATCTTGCTTACTGCAAATATGGTTTTTTCCTGAAAGTTCCAAAAAATGTAGTTATTGAAAAACCAATCCATGTTTTCTACCTATCTCAAAATCAAGAAGAAAACACATTCTACAATACAAGAAATTTATTGATCGTAGAAGATGGAGCAAAAGTAGAAATTATTGAAAGTCACCATAACTTTGATGACACATTTGTTTTAACAAATTCAGTAACTGAGATTTTCACTTATCCTAATGCAAAGGCGGATTGGCATAAACTTCAAAATGATAATGATACTTCTTATCTTATCGACAATACTTTTGCTAAACAAGAAAAAGATAGTTTAACAACAGTCAATACTTTCTCTTTTGGAGGAAAACTGGTAAGAAACAATCTGGATTTCATTCATAATGGACAAAATATCAATTCATTCATGAACGGAATTACAATCATTGGAAAAGATCAGTTGGTAGACCACCACACGGCGGTTCACCACAATCAACCGAATTGTGAAAGCTACCAGAACTATAAAGGTATTTTCAGTGATAAAGCTCATGGGGTATTTAACGGAAAGGTTTTCGTTGACAAAATAGCTCAAAAAACCAATGCTTATCAGCAGAACAATAATGTATTGCTAAGTGAAGGAGCAACAATTGATACAAAACCTCAGTTAGAAATTTTTGCAGACGATGTAAAATGTTCTCACGGTTGTACCGTTGGTCAGTTGAATGAAGATGCTTTGTTTTATTTAAGAGCAAGAGGAATATCTAAAAAAGAAGCTCAGGCATTATTATTATATGCATTTGCTAATGATGCAATGCAAAACATTGATATCGAACCTTTAAAGGAAAAAATATCAAAACTATTGGCAGAAAAATTAGAAGTAGACATTGAATTCTAAGAAAATAAATTGATACCCAAAAAAGCACTTCAAATGAAGTGCTTTTTTTTATAATTCGCTATGTTCTATTTCTTAATCCACCATTGATTATCCTTTCTGTCTGATCTCTTCACCCCATTATTAAGCGTGTAGGCTAAACCAATACCCAAGGTTTGCTTAAGCTGTGTCTTTTTAATTTGATTATGATCATATAGAACATCAACGGTTATATTAGATGAAATATACTTATTGATCTTTAAATTTAAAACGGCTCCATAAGCCAATACCAACCTTTCAGGATGATCGAGATAGTTTGAAAATACAGATGCTGTATTGGTTAGGTTTACGTTCTCCATCAGCTTCACTTTATACACTGCATTTCCTAAAAAACCAAATTGTAATAAAGAACTATCTCCATCTGCTTTTAAACCATAATTCCCAGCTTTCTGAAGGTCTGTATCTAAAACAAATGTCCATCTACCATTGACAGGGCGTAGTGTTACGGTTAGATTATCATCAGGCCTGTATGTAACCCCCAAACCCATGTTAAAATATCCGGGAGCCATAAAATTAGATATCTTCTTGGCTTCAGGATTATTTCCATCTTCATATCCCGCCGAAAATTGTGATTGCAAACTTGCTCCCGAAGAAATATACCAGCTTTTAGAAAACTGCCTTCCATAGTTTGTAGAAATGTTAAGAACATCCTGGGTCTTCCGAGTTCCTACCCCTTTTGTATTATTCTGTCCATATCCCATGATAATAATGTTCTCCCACAAATCTTTATCTTTTTCGTAGGTAAGATTATAATCAATTCCTGCTAGCCAGCCAACATTATTAGCTCCCCCACCAACCCAATTCGAAAAGGCCGCCTGATTGAACATTAAAGTATTTTTGCCTAAAACTGACCAATGTTTTACAGTGTCTACAACTACTGAATCTTTTTTTATATCCTGAGCACTTACGAAAATCTCAACTGCAATGCCCACAAGCAATAAAAACTTCTTCATAAAATAAAAAATTTTTCCATTACAAAAGTATAAAATATAATTTGTGCAGACCGACAATTTATACAGCAAATAGCCTGTTTAATTCACAAATCATTCTTTAACCTACTAAAAACGAGCCACTTTTATGCATTTAAATCCCTAATAATTCTTTAAAATATAAATACTGATTAAAATCAGTACCTTTTGTCTTAAAAATTATCCTTCCATTTAAAAATCATCGCCAAATTTTCCGAAATTTATTATTGGCTTTTGATTTGACATTATCTCTTCATGTTTAAAAACGCAATTTCCAAAAAGGCTATTATAAGTCCATTGCTCATGCTTTCTGCAATGTGGCTGGGCTACTTTTTACAGACACAAGGTTTTTTTAAAAGTTGCTTTGGTGCAATTATTCCCTTATTGCCAGAAGGACTCTTGGGAATTGTCACCTCTCCACTTTTGCATGGAAATATGGATCATATTATCAGTAACTCCATTCCTATTGGTGTACTGATGTTTCTTTTATATCAATTTTATCCATTAGTTGCAAACAAGGTATTTGTTATAGGCTGGCTGGCAACAGGACTACTACTATGGTTACTTCCTCCAATCGATATACTTACAGGTGAATATATGTATACATGCACTATTGGCGCCAGTGGTATTGTATATGTTCTAGCATTTTTTCTGTTCTTTAGTGGTGTATTTAAATGGAATATGAAACTATTGACCATTTCTCTACTGGTTGTACTTTATTATGGAAGTTTAGTTTGGGGAATGTTTCCAGAGGAGCTGTTTTATAATCTTCAGGAACCCAGCAAAATATCATGGCAAGCCCACCTTTCCGGAGCTGTAGTAGGAAGTATCATCGCTTTTGCATTTAAGAATATTGGTGAAAAAAAGAAAAAATATATTTGGGAATTTCCGAATTACTACAGTGAAAAAGATGATAAACTGTGGCAGGAGTATAAAGAAAATCATCCTGAAGACTTTTTAGAATTACCTTATAAAAAAAGAGATGATATCTGGGATCATTTGGATGAATTAAGAAAAAGATAAATCTTAATTCGCTACATTTGAATAAAAAGCACAAATGGTTTCCGAAGAACATCTCTATGCAATCGCATTACGCGAATGTAATCTAATTGGTGATATTAATTTCCTTAAACTTATAAGAGCATTTGGAAATGCTAAAAACGCATGGGAGCATGCTAAGAAAGAGTATAGAAAAGTAGATGGATTAGGTCAGAAGGTCATATCTGATATTGGTAAATCTGTTCATTTACACTTTGCTGAAAAGGAATTAAAATTCTGCGAAAACAATTCTATTACAATCAGATTAAGACACCTTAAAGAACTCCCCTCCCTCCTTGGGGAATGCGATGACGCTCCCGCTATTTTATATCAAAAAGGAACATACAATGACACATTACAGCCTTTAAGTATTGTAGGTACAAGAAATATCACTCCTTATGGCAAACAGTTTATAAAAGATTTTTTTGAAGAAGCCAAATCCAGTCAATTCATCTCAATAAGCGGATTAGCTTTAGGAGTGGATAAAGAAGTTCATGAACAATCTTTACATCGCAAAATTCCTACCGCAGCCATTTTAGCACATGGTTTTCATACGCTATATCCTGCAAAGAACAAAAGATTATCTGATAAAATCTTACAAGAAAACGGTGTGCTTTTTACAGAATTTAATTCATCCAGAAAGCCCGATAGAGAAAATTTTATCCAAAGAAACAGAATTATTGCAGGAATATCTCCGGCAACAATAGTTGTAGAGTCAGCTTTTGGTGGAGGTTCTATAAGTACTGCCACTTTTGCCAATAGTTATAATAGAGATGTTTTTGCCCTTCCCGGAAAAATTACGGATCCCTATAGTCAAGGTTGTAATCAGCTCATTTTCCACAATAAAGCAGCCACTATTTCTACGATCAAAGATCTTATAACGAACCTAGGTTTTAATAAGCCAAAGGAAAAAATCGAAGAACTTTTCCCTGACTCTTCCGAAACCATACAATTATCTGAAAATCAGAGCATAATATATAATTACATTGCAGAAAATCCACAAATTAATTTAGATGATTTATCACAGCAAATATCGCTTCCAACACATAGAATTTTACCCATAATTTTAGAATTAGAGCTTTTAGGTAAAGTGAAATCATTTTCTGGGAGGCAATTTGAAGTAATTTAAAATTTAACTATTTCTTAATATTGCATTATTTCACAAATAACATTTAATTTTTAATAAAAATTAAAGACAAATTATCAATTTAATAATAATTTCTCTCAAAAGTATTAAATTTTCAACAATCATCAATTAAGGTGTTGTGAATCTTGAAAAAAAAATTAAATTTGTTGGCAATAATATTCAACCTTAATATATGGAACAATATAATATTGACCAGAAAATCCAGGAGTTTATTGCAAAAATTGAGGCAAAAAACCCTAACGAGCCAGAATTTTTACAAGCCGTAAAAGAAGTTGCAGTTACAGTAATTCCGTTTATCGCTACAAAGAAAGAATACACAGGAATGAAGCTTCTTGAAAGGATGGCTGAAGCTGAGAGAATCATTATTTTCAGAGTTCCATGGGTTGATGATAAAGGAGAAATTCAGGTAAACAGAGGTTTCAGAATTCAGATGAACTCCGCAATCGGACCATATAAAGGAGGAATCCGTTTCCATCCAACTGTAAACTTGTCAGTTCTTAAGTTTTTAGCTTTCGAACAAGTCTTCAAAAATTCATTGACTACTCTTCCAATGGGTGGAGGTAAAGGAGGATCTGATTTTGATCCACAAGGAAAATCTGATATGGAAGTAATGCGTTTTTGCCAGGCTTTCATGACTGAATTATGTAAGCACATTGGACCAGAAACTGACGTTCCAGCAGGAGATATCGGTGTAGGATCAAGAGAAATCGGATATCTTTTCGGACAATATAAAAAAGTAAGAAACGAATTCACTGGTGTTCTTACAGGAAAAGGTCTTGCTTACGGAGGATCATTGATCCGTCCGGAAGCTACAGGATATGGTGTTGTTTACTTCGCTGAGCAAATGCTTAAGACTATTGATCAAACATTTAAAGATAAAATTGTTTCTGTTTCAGGTTTCGGTAACGTAGCTTGGGGAGTTATCAAGAAGGTATCTGAACTAGGAGGAAAAGTAGTAACTATTTCCGGACCTGACGGATACATCTATGATAAAGATGGTATCGATGGTGATAAAATTGATTATTTATTAGAGTTAAGATCTTCAGGAAATAACAGAGCTGAAGATTATGCTAAAAAATATCCATCAGCTGAATTCCATGCAGGAAAACGTCCTTGGGAGGTTAAATGTGACGTGGCTATTCCTTCAGCTACTCAAAATGAATTAGATTTTGAAGATGCTAAAGTATTGGTTGAAAATGGAGTTCTTTGTGTAACAGAAGCTGCAAACATGCCTTCAACACTTGAGGCAATCAACTATTTCTTAGACAGCAAAGTATTATTCTCTCCTGGAAAGGCGTCTAACGCTGGTGGTGTTGCTACCTCAGGACTAGAAATGACTCAAAACTCTATCCGTCTAAACTGGACATCTGAAGAGGTAGACGCAAGATTAAAGGAAATCATGATCGGAATCCACAAAGCTTGTAGAGACTACGGAAAAGAAGAAGATGGTTATGTAAACTATGTAAAAGGTGCAAACATTGCTGGTTTCGTAAAAGTTGCAGAAGCAATGCTAGCTCAAGGAGTAGTATAAAACAAAATATAAAGGTTGGGAAATTCCCGACCTTTTTTCTTATAGCCTGTTCCCGGGAAAATGGGAAAAAAGTAAAAAGTGAAAGGAGAAAGCATTGATATATTCAATGCTTTTTTTATTTTTATAAGATGGGAAATACATTTAAAAATATTGACGAATATATCTTATTGTTTCCTGAAGACGTTCAGAAGAAGCTCGACCAGTTAAGAGCAATTATTCATTCTGAAAATCCAGAAATAGAAGAGTATATCGGGTACCAGATGCCTGCTTTCAGATATAAAGGAAAGCCTTTGGTTTATTTCGCAGCTTATAAAAACCACATTGGATTTTATCCCGGTGATCAAGGCATTAAAAACTTCGAGAAAGATTTTTTAGAAAATAAATATAAATTCTCAAAAGGGGCTGTTCAGTTTTCACTTGATAAGGAAATCCCTTCAGCATTGATCCGGAAAATCATTCAGTTTAAAATAGCAACTATACATCAAAAAAAATCCTGAAATAATATTATTTCAGGATCCCATTTCTACTTTTTAACTGATTATTTAGATTTTTTCTTCTTAGCCTTTTTCTCTTCTTTAGTCATTTCTGTTGGCTTGGTCGCTTCTACTTTAGTATCAGTACTTACAGTTGCATCAGTTGTCATTGAAGTGTTTTTTGATGCATCTACAGTAGCTGTTGAACTCATATCCTGAGTTTTATTCTGCGTAGTCGCATTGGTGTTCGATTGCATCGTTTGCGGCTGCGTTTGTGTTGTTGTCTGGTTAGGATCAACTTTCTTTGGTGTTTCTGTCTGAGCAGAAACGGCAACGATTCCTGCTAAAGAAAACGCTGCTGTTAAGATTAACTTTTTCATATTCTAATATTTTAAATAGGTGTTTGATAATTCTAGAACGCCGTTTATTATATTAAATTATATCTAAGTTTCTTATTTAACGTACTTTATATTATTTTAAGATGATTTTTGATTATAGGTTATTTTCCTAAATTTTTCATAATTCTCTCTACAAATTCAAATGCAGCTGGACAAATAACTGTATTTTTTATCATCAGAGAATTGATCTGATAAATCTTCTTTCTGTCCGTATGTGGATATTCCCTGCATGCTTTTGGCCTTACTTCATATATCGAGCATGTATTATCATCGTTAAGAAAAAAGCAAGGAAGATTTTGCAGCACTTTATCATTATCCTCGTCTACGCGCAAAAATTTTGATTCAAAGTCCATGGGCTTCATCCGAAGATGTTTTGCAATACGCTCAATATCTTTTTCGGTGTATAAAGGACCTGTTGTTTTACAACAATTCGCACATTGAAGACAATCCACCTTTTCAAAGACTTCCTCATGCGTCTCCTGAACAATATAATCAAGGTTTTTAGGCGGTTTTTTCTTTAATCCGTCTAAAAACTTCTTGTGCTCTTTTTGCTTCTGTAAAGCCTGTGTTTTGTACAATTCTATATTCATTATCCTTTCTCTTCAGCTAAAACAGGAAGATCTACTTGTTGATATTCATTAATTTTATCCAGATCCAGAATGGTAGACTGGCTGTCTTTATTCGGATAGTACATCGGAACAAATTTAGCTCCATAAATTATTTCCCGGGTCACATAAGATGATCTTTGAACTACAGTATTGGAAAATACTTCATCAAAAGCCCTAACCTGTACAATAATTTCTATATCCGTATTTTTAAAGTCTTCTTCAGAAAAGCCATTAAACGGCGAATTTTCATCTATAATATGAACCACGGTCCAATTCAGCGCCAATGTATTGATCTTATTTAACCGTGTTTCCAGTCTATAGAAATTACTTTTAGCCACTCCATCCTCAATGACCTCGATAGCAGCAGATACAATAACATCCGCATCTGTAAGTGCATTATTTTTATATGGAGCCAACCTGAACATTAAAGCATTTGTATTTTGAAAGGGCGAAATTAAAGCAATATCTGAGAATCTTAAATACGCCCTGGGTCTCGAAAACCTTCCATAAAACAAACCCGTTGCAATCGCAAAGGTAAGCAATCCCAGGAAGGCTTCAAAAGTAGCTACTAAGCTCGCAAGAAAACCTACCGGGGCAATTCTCCCATATCCAACAGTTGTAAATGTTTGTGAGCTGAAGAAAAACACATCAATAAACTCATTAACCGGATCACTTTTATCAATCCCCGTAAGATGCTGAACCCCTATTGAGTAATAAATTAATGCAAAAATAATATTTACCAAAATATAGGCAACAACCAGATAAGAAAGGAAACGGAATGTTGATAAATTAAGCATGGTATGATACCAGCTCAATCTATTGAAAACATTGACCCCTTTTCTTCGAACATTTGGCAGACCGTCTTTATTAATAAACCTTCCTGAGGCGTTAGTTCCAAAGCCACTACTATCGGTATCTTTTTGTCGAATTTTTTGCCTGAATCCTCTTGCCATTTTTAATTAATTTCTTTCTTATTAATAAGGGTGTATCACAATATGCAAAGATAAAATATTGTTTTCATGAAATTTATCAAGTCAATGATTGAATTTGTCAATTCATTTTAAGTTAACTTTGAGATATGAAAAAGCTTGAATCAAGAGAAGACATCGAACTTTTAGTTAATTCATTTTATGAAAAAGTAGTTCAGGATGAAACTATTGGGTTTTTCTTTAAGGATATTATTAAGGTAGACTGGGATAAACACCTTCCGAAAATGTATTCTTTCTGGGAAACTATTCTATTTGGCCAAATGAGCTACAAAGGAAACCCAATGGCTGTTCATTTCCCTATTAACGAACTTCAGGCAATGGAGAAAAAGCACTTTGATCAGTGGCTTTCCCTATGGAAAAAAACCATCGAAGAAAATTTCTTTGGTGAAAGTGCAGATATGGCGATCTATAAATCTGAAAATATCGCCAAATTAATGTCTTACAAAATGGAAATGGCCAGAAAGCTTAACTAAGGAACTATTACAGTAAAAATGTATGCTGCCAGGTTCACAAGTAAAACGGTTCCATACAATATATTTGTTTTTCCCCTGCTTAAAGAAAGCATTACAATAAATACAGATAAGGAAAGCAAAATAATATCTTTTCTATCAAGTCCCAGTACAAAAGGAATATCATACATAATACAAACCACAGACACAGCCGGGATCGTTAATCCAATACTTGCCAATGCTGATCCTAATGCCAGATTCACACTCGATTGTATCTGATTATTTCTTGCTGCGCGTATTGCCGCAACTCCTTCCGGAAGTAACACAACTCCTGCAATAATAACTCCAACTAGTGATTTTGGAGCTCCTACGCTTTGTACCATATCCTCAATTGTTGCTGAAAGACCTTTGGCCATTAATACAACAATTATAAGACAGATGATCAGGAATATAAAACTAATGATCGTTGCAGCTTTTGAAGGAACATAATGAGAATCAGGATCATCACCAGCGATAATAAAATAATTCCTATGTCTTACAGTTTGAACCATCAGGAAAACTCCATAAATAACCAAGCACGCAATAGAAACAAAAATGAGTTGGGGTGTATTATAAAAAGGTCCGTTTACACTTGACGTAAAATTAGGAAGGATCAATGTCAGAACCAATATAGAAACGATACTTACCAGATAGGTTGTAGCTGAGGTTCTTGCAAAAAACTGTTCATAGTACTTTACCCCTCCAACCAGAATACATATTCCTAATATCCCGTTAAGAATAATCATTACTGCAGCAAAAATAGTATCCCGGGCTAACGTAACCGCTTGATCTCCACCTGCGACCATCAAAGAAATGATCAACGCTACCTCAATAATAGTAATACACAGTGCAAGAATAATAGTACCAAAAGGCTCTCCTACTTTATGAGCTACCACTTCAGCGTGGTGAACAGCCGATAATACACTTCCAGTAAGTAAAATTCCAGCAATAATCTCATAAATAACACCATTTTCCATCAGCCCTGAGAAGTAATAACCCACTGCTAAAACAGGAAAAATGAATGTATAGTGTAAAAGTTCTTTTAATTTCATAAGTGTCTACAAAATACAAAAAATCAATGAAGATTAAAATATTAAAAGAAAATATTAATAATATTTTAATGGCACCAGAAGTTAAAATCCTGAAAATCGGTGAACATATGAAACAGCAACCCTATGCCAATAATTCTGATATTTCCTTTAAAGAAAAGCATCAAAAAGTACACCGCAATCGCATAATAAGAATGTAAAAAGTGAAATCCAATACTGTTTCTTGTAGGGTCAAAAATAGGACTAGCAAATAAATGATCCAGATCTACCAGCATAGTAGCTAACAAAATAAGATAGACTTTTTTCCAGTTATCTTTATAAAAGGCCAAAGCGATAAAAACCGGAAACACAAGGTGCAAAAAATAATGCATACATGTTTTCCAAAATAAACAATCCATTAGATTCTTCCTTTTAAATAATCTTGTCTTACTTCCTCGTCCAATTTTTCAATAGCATACCTCAAACAAGTTCTGGGCATTTCTTTATAATGGGTATTCAGATAAAGAATCAGTTCTTCTTCATTTTTGTTACCCATTTCTCTCAATAGCCAACCATTGGCTTTATGCATGAGATCGTGGGAGTGTTTCAGATTATTCGTTACAAATTCTTTAGTCAAATCAAAAGAACCCTTTTTTATATAGTGCATTGTTCCTACAACAGCAATTCTTTTGTGCCACATGTCATCGGAATGAGAAAGATTTCTCAAAAGGTCTTCTTGTTGATTCTCAAATGCATATCGTCCTAAAATTTTATAACAACTTGAGTCAACCAAATCCCAATTATTTATATGGGGTAAATGATCGAGATAAAAATCTATAATCTCTTTTTTCTGCTTCGGATCTTTTGTCTTTTCAAACTTTGTGATCAATATGAACAATGCAGTTAATCGATGTTCATGAAATTTTGAGGAAAGCAATTCACCAAGTTCCTTCAGGGTAATCTTGGAATAATATTCTTTGGCAACAACTCTTTGGTCTGGTACCTTGACTCCCAGAAAAACATCTCCCTCACCATACTCTCCTTTTCCTGTTTTGAAAAATTTAGGAAAAAATGCTGCTTTTTCAGGAATTGATAAAACAGCTAATGCTTCGTGTATTTCTTTAATTATAGAACTCATCGAAATCAATTATTTAAGCATTATCATCTAAAGCGATACTTTCCTGTTCCAATTCTTCTTTAGCAATTTTCTTAGGATTGGCAACCTTAGCAATTGTAAGCCCCTGTACAACAATCGAAAAAACCACCACACAATAAGTGATACTTAAAATAATATTACTGTATTCACTTTTAGGAATAGACATCGCCAGTGCAATAGACACTCCACCACGAATTCCGCCCCAGAACAAAACTTTAATTGTTTGCGGGCTAAATCTCGTTCTAAAAGACATAAACTTCGTTGGCCCCCAAATTGAAATAAATCTTGCAAACAGAACCACAAGAATTGCAATAAGTCCCGGAATAATAAAATGATTCAGATCTTTGATCATCAATAGTTCAAATCCGATAAACAAGAACAATACAGCATTCAGGATTTCATCAATGAGTTCCCAAAATTTAATGAGATAATCCTGCGTGATCGATTTCATTTTGAATCTCACATTGAAATTACCCATAAATAAACCTGCGGCAACCATTGTAAGCGGTCCGGATATATGCATTTGCCTTGCGATAAGATAACCTCCCATTACCACAGAAAGAGTAACCAAAACTGAAATAATATAATCATCCACTTCGCGCATTAATCTGGAAGTTATCCATCCTAGCAAAACACCTAATAGTAATCCACCTCCCGCTTCTTTAAGCAATAAAAGACCAATGCTCTCTACACCCAGGTCCACTTCTTTCCCAACAGCCAGCTGCAATACAACAGTAAAAACTACAACAGCCATACCGTCATTAAAAAGAGACTCTCCCGCAACTTTAGTTTCCAAAGACTTTGAAACTTTTGCCTGTTTCAAAATACTAAGAACAGCCACCGGATCTGTAGGGGAAATTAAAGCTCCGAAAACAAGACAATAAATAAATGGAAGCTTAATACCTACTAAAGGAAGCAGGTAAAACATTCCAAAACCTACAATAAAGGTTGATATTACGACTCCTGCTGTTGAAAATATTAAAACAGGTCTAAACTGTTCTTTTAAATCATTAATATTAATATGAATTCCTCCGGCAAACAACAGAAAATTAAGCATCGCTCCCATCAGAACCTCAGTAAAATCAATGCTATTCATCAATTTATGAAGATGACCAAAAGTTCTTGGCAACACTGTCTCTCCAAATAAAACGAGAAAAATTGAAACCACAATGGCAATAACCATAATTCCGATGGTACTCGGAAGTTTAAGAAACCTGTAGTTGAGGTAGGCGAATATGGATGCTAAAACTATTAATGCTGAAAATGAATAATATAATTCCACTCAATTGTTTTTAAATTAAAAGTCTAAATAAAGGACTTTGATATAGATTTTGTTGTTTTCTTTTTCCCACACATCGATAATCCCATCTTTCACTGTTTTTGAACTCTTTGTATATCCCTCTCCAAGATTTAGAATATTCAGAAAAATATATTCATCACCAACAGAATTGACTTGAAATGCAGTTTTCTCCGATTTTCCATCTCCGGAACTCTTTATTGCATCTGCCAACAATCTGAGTTGGGCAAGATGGTGAGTGAAATTGCTAATATCTTTTTTGTAATCATAAGCACGAAGCAAAATCAACAGAACATCCAGATTGGTTGGATCTTTACCATACAGAATCTTTCCTATTCTTATACAATCTTCAAAATTGTTATTTTTGAATGCTTCAGCCATGCTTTTAAAATCCTCATCCGAAGTCGTCAATTTATTATCTTCAAAATTCCTTCCATAGTAAAGGTACTGTGCCTCAATGCTATCTAATGACTTTGGAATTCCTTTATATTTAAAAATCAACTTATCATAGTTATACTGTGATTCAGAATTTTTAAGATTTTTTTCTATACTTTTAAAATCAATCCTGGATTTCTGACTAAAGCCCAAAACTGAAACAAAAAGAGATAAAAGGAAAATGTAATATTTCATTAATCGTTGTTTTCTTCTTCCTCATCATTCTCAAAATACTCGAAAAGGAAATCATTATATGGAAATCTTGAAATATGGATCTTCATGACCTCATCATAAATTAACTTCTTCATTTCCGGGAAGTTTTCTTTCTTCAATGCAGAAATAAATACAGTCGGATACTTGGATTTTGCCATCCACGTTTTTTTCCATTCTTCAAGAGAAACATTCTTCTTTGTAGATGGAGTTAAATCATCGTCATCTTTTTTCTCATAGCTGAAATCATCAATTTTGTTGAAAACCATGATCATAGGCTTCTGATGAGCATTAATTTCCATTAATACATGATTAACAGATTCTATATGGTCTTCAAAGCTCTCGTGAGAAATATCTACTACATGAATTAATAAATCTGCTTCGCGAACTTCATCCAAAGTAGATTTAAACGACTCCACTAGTTGAGTTGGTAATTTTCTGATAAATCCTACTGTATCGGTAAGTAAAAATGGTAGATTACCTATGACGACCTTTCTAACAGTTGTATCCAGTGTTGCAAATAACTTATTTTCGGCAAAAACTTCGGATTTTGAAAGAGAATTCATAAGAGTTGATTTACCAACATTGGTATATCCTACCAAAGCAGCGCGAACAACTTTTCCACGGTTATTACGTTGAGTTGCCATCTGCTTATCGATAGTCTTTAGCTTATCTTTCAATAAGGTAATTCTGTCACGGATAATACGACGGTCGGTTTCAATTTCTGTTTCCCCGGGACCTCTCATACCAATCCCCCCTTTCTGACGTTCCAAGTGAGTCCACATCCTCGTCAATCTTGGCAAAAGATACTGATATTGAGCCAATTCAACCTGAGTTCTTGCATAAGACGTTTGTGCCCGCTGAGCAAAAATATCAAGAATAAGATTGGTTCGATCTAAGATTTTAACTTCCATTTCCCTTTCCAGGTTTTTAAGCTGCGATGGAGAAAGTTCATCATCGAAAATTACAGTCCCTATTTCATTTTCTTTTACGTATTCCTTTATTTCAAGTGCTTTTCCACTTCCGATGAAGGTTTTAGAATCCGGTTGAGTTAATTTCTGAGTAAAGCGCTTTTGTACAGTCGCCCCTGCCGTGAAAGCCAAAAATTCCAATTCATCCATATACTCAGTCAGCTTTTCTTCATCCTGATTTTGAGTAATTACACCTACTAAAACAGCATTCTCGTAATTATGTTCTTTCTTTTCTAACATTAAGTTCTATCTATGTTTATGAGATTTACAAGTTACCCTTTTTAAGGATAAAAAACAAAATGATTTTTGGAATAACCGGAAATTTTAATGTTAATTTAAGCTTGCAATCGTATAGTTTTACGGAAAATTAATAATTGTTTTAAGCCATATTTTTATTTTTAAACATTAAAACAGCTAAATCAACAAAAACGAAAAGTGTGCCTAAATACCTAATTAGATATCACATATACAATCGTTAGTAATAATCAATACAATCTGATTGAATTATTGAGTAAATTGAATATCCAAATGAACTTTTAAAAGTTAGGTGAAATGGACGATCAAGTAGAAAACAATTCAAAAGAAAAAATAATGAAACTGAGCATTTTAGATCAATCTCCTGTTATTCTGGGCAAACATCCGGAAGAAATATTAAAGAACAGTATCGAACTGGCTCAGTGGGCAGAACACCTCAACTATGAAAGTATTCTATTCTCAGAACACCACGGCGTACCAGGTTATGCCAGTTCAAGTCCTGAAATTCTTGCGGCAGTTGTTTTAGCAAAAACACAAAAAATAAAAGTCGGTACTGCAGGCATTATGCTCCGCAATTATTCTGCGTATAAAGTAGCTGGGACAGCAAAACTGTTGGCTTCTATTTTTCCTGGTCGTTTTGTTTTAGGTTTAGGGAAAGCTCCTGGCGGACTTAAAATGTCTTCGCTGGCTCTGAATAGCGATAAGCTACCAACAGTAAGTACGATTACTGAAAAGCTACAGGATATTGTAGGATATCTTTCGGATGACACTTCCTCTACTCAGGAACGTTATGGTGATCTGATAGCACAGCCACAGCATCTACATCAAAAACCTGAGGTATGGTGGCTGGGATCAGGAAAAAATTCGGCAAAAGAGGCTGCAAAAAATGGATTATCTTATTCTTATTCTCATTTCCTGATCGATGAACGGGAAAATGAAAATACAAATATCTATAAAAATGAATTCTTACCTGGTGCTATAACAAAAACACCTCATCTGCAAATCGCTCTTTCTGTTTCCGTAGCCGAGGATTACAAAATGGCTCTCAGAAATGCATATTCAATGGCTTATCAATTTTTAGAAGCACGAAGAGGATTAGCTCCAACGCCATTAATTCATCCTGATGAGGTTGAAGAAAGAATCTCAGCTCCGGAAGACACCATTGAGTTTCAGAAAGTCCTGAAAAATATAATCATTGCCACTCCAGACACAATTGGTCAACAGCTTTCCGAAATCGCAGCATTCTATAAAACGAATAATCTGATCATATTGAATAATGTTTATGACAAGGATTATCGGTTTAAAAATTATGAGTGGATCATCAACAGCGTTCAATAAAGCAACATCCCTTCACTAAATTGTGAATATTCTTGCTAGTAATTAGTTTTTATGTTAAAAACAACACGCAATAACATATATTAATATAATTTTAATAACTTTATAAAGATATTTTTGTTTTATTTACATTAAATCTAAAAACTAATTAATAGCCAGAGAATCATGATTACCAATATTAGATGTATGATCATTGATGATGACGAACTAGATCGCCTGGTTCTTCAACATCATATCAATCAATTTGATAATATCGAAATTGTTGCTTCTTTTGATTCAGCCGAAAAAGCAATCCCCTATCTTGATCTCCCTATAGATGTTTTATTTATTGAAATCAATCTTCCAGGAATGAATGGAATAGAGTTTAGTAAATTAGCGTATAAAATCCCCTTTTGTATTTTCATAAGCTCACATTGTGAATTCGCTGCGGAAGCTTTTGAACTGGATATTTTAGATTTCATTAAAAAACCTTTAAAAGCAGACCGTATTCATCATTCATTACAAAAACTCTTCGAATTCCTTGAAATGAAAGAAAAGAGTGAGTGTCTTGATATTCTACTTGGAGAAAACAACATTAAAATAAAAGAGGGAAATACAATCCATCAGATCAAAATCACTGATATTCTCTATCTGGAAGCCCTAAAAGACTACACAAGAATTGTTACCTCAGAAAAAAAGCATTGTATTCTGGATTCTATCGGTAACTTACTCCATCAGAATTATTTTGATTCCTTTATTAGGATACATCGCAGTTACGCTGTTCCAAAATATCTCATCAGAAGCAAAACTACTCATGAAGTAGAACTCACCCATCAGATCAAGCTTCCTATTGGTAGAAGCTATAAAGATAATCTCGCTTTTTTCGACATGCACAATTAAAGGAAATGTCATTCGTCGATTTATCTCGTCGTTTATCTATTTTCAAAATATCCGTCTCCGATATGTGGTAATTTAGTCTTCTTAAATTCTTCTAATCAGAATTTCACGTACTAATAACCACAAAAAAACTTAACATGAAAAGAACATTTATTTTCGTTTTCCTTTTCATTTTGTTTATTATAACCGGACATCTGAGAGCACAATCTGCTGTCCTGGCTACGGGAACAAGTGTTTCAGGAGGCAATGGTTCCATCTCTTACAGTGTTGGTCAAATTGCTTATCTGTCTAAAGGAAGTAATTCTCAAATTATGGAAGGTGTACAACAAGCATTTGAAGTCACCACACTCTCAACCAATGAGACGACAACTACAGAAGATGGAATTTTACTCTATCCAAATCCCTTCAAAGATTTTTTATATCTGGATTTCACTGTAAATAGCTACAAGAATTCAGATTATCAATTATTTGATGCACAGGGTAAATTGATCAAAAAAGACAAAATCAATCAGTCAAAGTCAGAATTCAACTTCTCTGATCTTCCATCTGCCATGTACATTATCAAAATCAATCAAGAAGGTAAAAACATCAAAATCTTCAAAATCATCAAAAAATAACTACCATGAAAAAAATTCTATTTATACTGGGGCTGATACTGGGCTGGCTTTCGGTCTACGCGCAAGTACCCGAAAAAATGAGCTATCAGGCCGTTGTCCGAAATCTCTCAGGGCAATTAATCGTTAATCAAAGTATCGCTATGAGAGTAAGTGTTCTGCAAGGCTCCGCAGTGGGACCTGTAGTATATTCTGAAAGATTGACGGGAAACACAAATGCCAATGGGCTTATCACTCTCGAACTAGGCACAGGAACTGTACTTACCGGAACATTTAATACAATAGTCTGGTCTACTGGAAATTATTATTTAAAAACAGAAACAGATCCACTGGGTGGAACTAGTTATACGATAACAGGAACCAGTCAGCTTCTTAGTGTCCCTTACGCTATGTATGCAAAATCTGCTGGTGGTGGCGGAGGAAGTTTCACTATTCCTTACACTGCTACTGCAAATAACGCAGCCAGCCTTTTTGCATTAACCAATGATGGTGATGGAGTTTCAATTGAAGGAATCAATACTACCACAACTTCAAGTATCGCTGCAGTAAGAGGTACCGTAAGCAGTACTTCTGCTGGAGGATTTTCATCAGGGGTCCGGGGGATTAATAATGGAACAGGAGGTTTAGGTGTAGGAGTTTGGGGAAGCCAAAATGGAAGTGGATGGGGAGTATACGGAGTAACCCCAAGCGGTCTTGGAGTTTACGGAAACTCATCAGGAAGTGGAACTGGTGTATACGCAAACAGTAATACAGGAACGGGACTTACCTCAACAAGTAATAATGGAATTGCTGCCAGCGTTGCGATATTCAATAATGCCAATAACAATAATGCCCTCAATGTTTCAACTGTAGGAAATGGAACTGTAGTAAATGTTTCTTCTACTGGAAACGGAACCGGTGTTCTAAGCTCTACAGTAGGTGGCTTTGCCGTTCATGGTACCACCAGCCAACAAAGCTCTGCAGGTATCGTTGGAGACAACACCGGAGCTGGAGAAGCAGTTGTAGGTAGAACGACTAGTGATATTGCAGGCGCTGTTGTGGGAAGAAATGATGGTGGTGGATACGGTGTAAGAGGATTTGTCTCAACCAACACAACAGGAACAGCAGTTGGTGTTTTAGGGCAAATTGGACTTAATAGCAGCAAAGGTCGCGCAGGAAGATTTGAAAATTTAAGCCAAACCAATGATTTCAATGCATTTGAAGTAGAAACTAACGGAAATGGAAATATTCCGGACAACACTCAAGGAAATGCGTCGTCATTTCTTGTTAATAATGCCAACAGTGTTGCTGCAGCTGTAAGAGGAGAAGTTAAAACAATATTTGGAAACTTCGGAGCTGCAGGTATCTTTGGAGTATCTTCAGGAACTGGCGGTTTTGCTGGATTATTCCATGCGTCTAACACTGCCGGAAATGGCGCTGCTTTAGTCGCAATCACCGATGGAAACGGAAATGCTATTACGGCCAATGCTAGTAAAGATGGAAATGGAGTTGAAACCAATATTGATGGTGCAGGAAATGCTTTATACGCATGGGTTCCATCGTTTGCAACAGGACGTGCTGGAAAATTTAACATCTTCAATAATGCCAATACCAGCGATGTAATTACAGTAACCACAGTAGGTAATGGTATAGGCGGAAATTTTAAAGTTGATAGGGTTACAGGAACCTCCCCTGCTGTGAGAGGAGAAGTTAACTCACAATTTGCCAATTTTGGGACCGCAGGGATATATGGTATCTCATCTGGAACCGGTGGTTTTGGCGGATTATTTCATGCGAGCAATCCTGCTGGAAATGGGCCAGCTCTGGTTGCCATTGCTGATGGGAACGGAAACGGTATTACAGCCAATGCTTCCAATACAGGAGATGGAGTAGAAACAACTGCTGATGGAACCGGGAATGCTCTTTTTGCATGGACCCCTAATTTTAGTAATGGTAAAGCTGCTCGCCTAGTTAATTTCAATACTAGCAACACGAATCCTGTACTCACTGTAGAAACTCATAGTAATGGATCATTAGCTGTATTCAAATCAGGAGACCCCGGAACAGTAAATGTTGCACGTATCAATTCTGCGGGAAGAGGATTCTTTAATGGAGGAACACAAACCGGAGGAGCGGATTTAGCAGAAGTTTTCGATGTAGAAGGAAATATTTCGCAATATGAAACTGGTGACGTTTTGACCATCTCAGTACACTCAGACAGAACCGTAGAAAAATCTTCGAAACCATATTCTAACCTGGTTGCTGGTGTTTACGCAACCAGACCTGGTGTATTACTTACAGAAGAACATATAGATGCTGACATTTCTGATAAAGTTCCAATGGGAGTGATTGGAGTTATCCCAACCAAAGTCTGCCTTGAAGGAGGAAAAATCAAAAGAGGAGACCTTTTAGTGACTTCGTCAAAAGCAGGTGTTGCCATGAAAGCCAATCCTAAAAAAGTAAAATTTGGACAGATCATCGGTAAAGCTCTTCAGGATTATAACGAGAATGAAACAGGAAAAATCAAAGTACTTGTAAATATTAAATAAAAAACTATGAAATCTCTATATATCATCGCATTCGTATTATTAAGTTTCAACATGTATGCTCAGGAAAATAAAACTTCCGAACAGCAAGATCAAACTGTAATTTTAAAAAATGTAAAAGAACATGAAGCTCAGATTTTAAAAGAAACACAGGAGAAAGCCAGTAAAAAACCGGTACAGAGTGGCTTGGCATCTGATCAGGGTCTGGAAGTTAAGAAACAAGAATCGAAAGCCAAACCTCAAGCTGACAATTCAGGGAAATTAATTCCGAACACTGCTAGTTTTGATGAGGTTTTAGCTACAATCCCCAATAGGAAATCATCACGTAAGGCAAACAATTCTGGGAACACAAATATGACCACTGCCGGCTTGCCCAACACAGCAACCCTTCAGGAAATAAAAAAAACCATCCCTAAAAACTAATAACCCAACTAGATTTTTCAACAAAAGAAAGTCCGCAAATATGCGGACTTTTTATATTCAATTCAATGCTAATTATTCATTATCAATCCCAATCAGAAGCTACAAACTTCATTACAACTCCTTTATCATCTGATAAAGTAAGGAAATGTCCTTCAATGGAATATTGGGTAATTCTTTCAAAAGAATTTACAAAAGCCCTTTCAAGTTTCATTTCCTGACAAGCCATCATAGTACTTCCTACTCCTGAAATTTTCATTTTTCCATTTTTCCTAAATTCACCAGTGAAAAACATTTTATTACATCCCATAAAAGCTCCTCCACGGATTTTATCTCCTTCCATTTTACCTGTGAGATTAATTCCTGCCCTGCTTTTAACCATTTGATCTTTATTAAAATTCCCAAAAGAAACAAGCATCCATTCTCTCTGAATTGATGGATTTTTAGCAGGTACTGAAGAACAATTGACTATTATTCCTAAAAACAAAATTCCTAAAAGGCCTATAAATATTTTTTTCATGAGGGCAATCCTTCCATTTTCATACCAATCCCGGGCAGAATGTCGTAAAAATTAGTAAATTAGCGACACAAAATTATTTTATAAAATGAAAAGACTATTTCTACTATTCACTTTTTTATTGGGCTTTGCCCAGATGAGAGCGGATGAGGGTATGTGGCTGTTAATGCTCATCAAAAGATTAAATGGTGTTGACATGCAAAAAGAAGGTTTGCATTTAACTCCTGAAGAAATTTATTCGGTAAACAATTCAAGTTTAAAAGATGCTATTGTAAGCTTTGGTGGCTTTTGTACTGGTGAAATTGTTTCTGATAAAGGACTTATTTTCACAAACCACCACTGTGGTTATGGCGCTGTTGCAGCTGCTTCTACTCCAGAAAAAGATTATTTGAAAAATGGTTTCTGGGCAATGAAACAAAAAGATGAATTTAACGCTAAAGATCTATACGTTAGATTCCTGGTTAGAATGGATGATGCTTCGCAAAGAATCAATTCTAAACTGAATAACAAAATGACCGGTGAGGAGAGAAAAGCTGTGATTGACGCTGAAACTAAAGCAATCCAGGCTGAAAACTCTGAAAACGGGAAATATACTGTAGTAGTAAGAGATTTCTTTAACGGAAATGAATTCTACTATTTCGTTTACCAAGATTACAAAGATATCAGATTGGTAGGAGCTCCACCTTCATCGTTAGGAAAATTCGGGGGTGATACTGACAACTGGGAGTGGCCAAGACACACTGCAGACTTTACAGTTTTCAGAGTATATGCTGACGCAGCGGGAAATCCAGCTGAATATTCTCCAAGCAATACTCCATTAAAACCTAAACATTTTTTACCAGTTTCTCTTAAAGGAATTAAACCTGGTGACTTCTCTATGATTTTAGGATACCCTGGAAGAACAAACCGTTATTTAACATCTTACGGTATCCAGCAAATGGTAAACAAAGATTATCCAGCTTGGGTAGAAGCCTCTAAACTAGCAATGGATGTGATGAAGAAGTACATGGATAAAGACAAAGCTACTCAACTTAATTATGCATCTCAATATGCTTCTGTAGCTAACTACTGGAAAAACAGACAAGGAACAATTGATGCCGTTATCAAAAACGGAACGATTACAGATAAGCAAAAAATTGAAGCGAATTTCAAGCAGTGGGCTTTACAACCAGCTAATATAGAATATGATGGTGTATTAGATGATATTTCTATCTATTATAAGCAAGTTTCTAATAGAAATGTAGAAAGAAATTATGCTTCTCAACTTTCAAGAAACGCTAAATACATCAGCCTTGCTTATCAGGTAGGTTCTGTACTTAAATCTTATGCAGCGCAAGATATGGCAGGAAGATTAGCAATGAAACCAAAAGTAGATGCAGCTGTAAAAGCGGCTTATGAAAACTTCAACACTAAACTTGAAGGAGAAATGCTTAATTCAATGGTTGGTCTTTACCAGTCAAGAGTAGATAAAGATGTTGCTTCTCCTACAATTATGGCTTTAGATTCTAAGAATCTTTCAAATGTTGCTTATTCATCTATTTTTGCTACTAAGACTTCTGTTACCAACTTTATTTTAAATCCAGATCGTTTAAAGCTAGATGCAGATCCGCTTTTAAAAATTGCTAACGGAGTAGCTACAGATCAGAGATTATCTTCAGAAAAATTCTCTAAGATTGACGATAACTTTGCTAAAAACAACCGTATGTTCTTAGCAGGATTAATGAAAGCAATGCCTGAAAAGAAATTCTATCCGGATGCTAACTCTACAATGAGATTAACTTACGGAACAGTTGATAAATTACCGATCAGAACAGATAGAAATTACTTTGGTATTACTGATAACTACTACACTGATATGACAGGTTTAGTTGGTAAATACAAAAAAGGAGATGAAGAATTTGACCTTCCTCAAAGAGTGATCGATCTTTATAATATGAAAGACTTTGGTCAGTATGCAGATGCTGCAGGCTACATGCCAGTAAACTTCCTTTCTAATAATGATATTACAGGTGGAAACTCTGGATCTCCGGTAATTGATGGTGACGGTAACCTTATCGGAATCGCATTTGACGGAAATAGTGAAGCATTAAGTGGAGATATCGTATTCGAACAAGAATGGCAAAAAACAATCAACGTTGACGTGCGTTTCGTTCTTTGGACTATCGATAAATATGCTGGAGCAAGAAGATTAATTGACGAGTTGAAATTAGTAAGAAGTGAAAACACTCCTGCTGATACAAAAACACGTCCTGCAAAAGCAGAGCATGTAAAAGCTGCTAAAAAGAAATAGTCATCTTTGACATATTAAAAAAAACCGTGAAACAAGTTTCACGGTTTTTTTATTTTAAACAGATCAGAAGGATCAAAAATATTTTTATTTTTAATATTAAATAAATTCAAATGAATCCTATTCAATTTTCAGGTATTATCAGACAAAATGGAGAAATGAATGCTGCATTTGTAGAGTTTCTTTTTTCAACTGAAGAATTGTTTAATAAAAAAGGGCAAGTTAAAATTAAAGCTATTTTTGATAATAAAGTTGAATATCGTGGAAGTCTCATCAAGATGAAGTCTAGCTGCCATCTTTTAGGACTAACTCAAGAAGTAAGAAAACAATTAGGGAAAACTTTTGGGGACGAGATTTTAGTATCTATTGTTGAGGATAAAGAAGAAAGAATAGTTGAGATTGCTGTGGATATTGCAGTTATTTTTAATGAGAATGAAAAAGCAAAGGAATTGTTCGATACAATGAGTTACACGCATAAAAAAGAATATATCCGATGGATCGAAGAGGCTAAGAAAACAGAAACCCGGGAAAATAGAAAAACAAAGATGATCCAAATGATTCTCGATGGAAAAAAAGGAATATAAACCAAACCTTCACTTCATCTTGGTAATTATAAACAATATTGATAATCCCTAAATCAAATACTATGGTCGGTATTTTAATAGAATTAGCTATATCTTGGATATTATTATGGTTTTTCTCTAAAAACAATCTTAATATCTTAGGCTTTAAACCGAATAAAAACAGACTTGAAAATTTATGGGTTGGATTAATATTATCTGGTTTTTGCTGTACTATTTACCATTTATTGAAAACCTCTTTTATTGACAACAATTGGGTTTTAAATCCTAAAGTAACACTGCCTTTACTATTAAAAAGCTCGTGGTGGACCTTTAAGTCTGTTATCTTCGAAGAATTGATATTCAGAGGTGCTATTCTCTATCTTCTAATAAAGAGACTAGGATTGAAAACAGGATGTTTATTATCAGGTATAGCTTTTGGCATCTATCATTTAGTCTCTTACAATGCATTAGGAAATCCAGTCCAAATGGTCATTATATTTTCAATGACAGCTATATTTGGAATATTGCTGGCATATAGTTTTGGTAAAACACAATCTCTCTATTTGCCTATTGCTTTACACTTTGGCTGGAATTGGTTTAATATAGTTGTTTTTTCAAGCGGTCCACTAGGCGCGCAACTTTTTGTAAAAGCTAATAGCAATCAGTTGCAGGGCATACCGTCATTAGCTTTATTATTATTTCAGATAATAGTCCTTCCTCTCCTTTCGTATTGGTATCTGAACTATGCTTCAAAAAAAACCAACAAGCATAAGAAAAATTCAAAACATTCATTATAAGCAAGATACCGTTTTACTCTCAAGATTACTAGGTTAAATTTATACTATCCGACAAAACAGATCATTGACAGAAAGTCTAAGCTATAGTACATTAATTTAAAAATAAAGAATTATCAAATTAATACAATTAGGGATTTAGACAATGATTTTTAATAATAATTTTGATTCCGTGAAAAAGATTATTTAATAAATTAAAACAGATTTAACACATATTGAAATGAAAATATTCCAAAAATATAGTAGCTTATAAATATATATTTATTATTTTTGATTTCATTATATAGTGATATAAGATTTAATGCTTAATTATCACTAAATAAGGAAGAAAAATATTACTTTACTTTTTTTAACAAAATTTAAGTTTTATGAACTATCTTTAATTGTTAAAAAAATATATTGTTATGAACCTAAAACTAATTTTATCCGGGATCGCTTTGACATCTCTTTTGGTAGCTTGTGCTGACAGAAGTGATGAAGACGCAGCCGCTTTACAACCTCAGACTATCAATAAGTTAGACACAAAAGGGGCAAAGGTAATTAAAGCAGTAAGAGATACCGTGAAAACACCAGGAACCCCAAATGGATCAGATTCAAAAGATGAACAATCTTCAAACGAAACAATCGACCCGACGAAGCCGGATAGGCCTAAGTAAATTAGCTATTCAGATTATTATGTCAGCTTTTGTGCTGATATCTGCAATTTTACCGTTTCTGAATAATATCGTTGGTTATTTTACTGACGTTAATGTTCAGTTGGCTAATAATGCAGGTGAAAGACGTCTGGATTTAGATTCGGCTATTTACTTTTTATCAATTCCATCATGCATTATACTGGTGGCATTAGGCGGTTTATTTAAAGCACATAGATACACATTCTATGTTGTTCTTGTATCCGGATATTTTCATTTGGCAACCTATATTAAATTTATATTTTTTAATAAAAATATTATATCCGGATATGCCGATATTGCGATCATCGTGATAATTGCTTTGATAGTTTACCTGATTTATCGATTAGATAATTACTACAGGGAAATAAGTGTAATTGATAAATTCAACAATAGTACACTAGAAAGGTTTTCTTCCATATTGTTTAAACGTAATGACACCAAGAAAGATGAGTAGCCATAGAGAAAGTTTAAAGATTCTTGTTGCTCTCAGCGATAAACTGTGGGAAGATTACATTGGAGAGATCTTGTCTGAAGAGCAATATTTAGAAAAAATGAGATTAGTAAAAAAGGAGATCAATAATGGATTTATTGGTACCATGCAGGATTTGGAAATATTCACCAATGAACTGGGATACCTCATTCTGAATGCTCCTACTAAAACGTTAATTTCAAATTCTGAAAAAATTATAATAAATAAAAATTAGGCTTGCTTTGAGTCTGTTGCATTTTCTTGTACTTGAGCCAAGATCTTTTCTAAATACTTACTTTGTTTTACAATAGAAGACTCTAGCTTCTTTTCCATTTTTGACATCTGGTTCTGAATGAAAAGTAAGCTTTTGTCTTGGGTATTATATTGAGCATAAATATTAGCTAATAAATCACCTATTTCTTCATTAAAACTGGACAAAATATTGTCCGATTGTATTTCCTTTTGTTCTATGATGCTCTCTTTCTCATGAGTATTCAAATCTAATACTCCTTCACCTTTTACCAACCAATGCAGGTGGTTATTCAACTCTGGATACACATTCAAAATCCTAACAACCTTATCGATTCCCAGATCACTTTTAAGTCCAGCTCCTTTAAAATTAGAAGCTGACATACCTGTTTCCCTATAAAAAGACTCTTTCCTAATACCTTTTATTTCCAAATAAAACAGTATTCTTTCTTTTATGGTTGTTATTTTGTCCATTTATATTTTGTTTGGTCTAAATTTTGACTATATTTGTGCAAATATATAAAACAAAATTAAAACAAAATATTAAAATATAAAAAATTACATGCAAGGTGATGATGATTATTATCACTTTAAGCCACTACCGTTTTTTACGCCTTTAGTCAATACAAATTTTTGAAATTAAAAAAAAATACCTCATGAAAAACAATATCCGCAGAAACTCCGCTAATGATTTATACAATGTTTATTCAGGTTCTGTAGAACTACTTGATTACAAGAATGACTACAAGTTCACAGAAGGGATTAATGATATCGCCAATTTTGAAAACTGTCTTTGGTTATTCGATATTATACTCGATGAGCAAGCCAATTTAAATTCAGATGTTCAAATATGGCATTTAGGACGAGTTATTCAGGACTCTTTTACATTGATATGCAAGAATGAAAGTGGTCATAGAATAGCACAGGTACAAAACCTACAAAAAGACTTTTATTTTGATGATATAACCATTATAAAAAAGGATAATGTATTTTGCTTACCGAACGAGCAAAACAATTATTAACATCATTCTTTTTTTGATTAAACCTTTTTGTTCTATAATCAGCCATTCCAAAATTCTCTATCCAAACTTCTGTATTGTATAGCTTCAGAAATATGTTGGGAAAGAATATTTTCGCACTCATCAAGATCCGCAATAGTTCTGGCAACTTTTAAAATTCGGTCGTAGGCCCTGGCAGAAAGATTTAATTTATCCATGGCCTGTTTTATTAATGAAAATGATGTTTGATCTAACGAACAAAATAGCTCAATCTGTTGAGGTCCTATTTGAGCATTGTAACTTATTTCCAAGTTTTCATATCTTTTTTGCTGTATTTCACGTGCCTTTAGTACTCTTCGTCTGATATCTTCACTTTTTTCGCCTCTCCTTTTTTCTGTTAATTGCTCGAACTCAACCTTTTGAATTTCTATATGAATATCAATCCGATCGAGAAGAGGACCAGATAGCTTATTCATATATCGTTGCATTTCCATTATACTTGAAGTATTATTGGGATCATCGGGAAAATATCCACTAGGGCTGGGATTCATTGATGCAATAAGCATAAAGCTTGCAGGATAATTAATCGTAAACTTAGCCCTTGAGATCGTCACTTCGCGATCTTCCAAAGGTTGGCGCATGACCTCAAGAACAGTACGTTTAAATTCAGGCATTTCATCAAGAAACAAAACTCCATTGTGAGCAAGAGATATCTCTCCGGGTTGAGGATAGCTTCCTCCACCAACTAAAGCAACATCGGATATTGTATGATGAGGTGATCTGAAAGGGCGAATGGTCATTAAAGAAGTTTCCGTTCCAATTTTACCTGCTACAGAATGAATCTTTGTAGTTTCCAATGCTTCTTTTAAAGTTAGAGGTGGTAAAATACTAGGGACTCTTTTTGCCAACATCGTCTTTCCACTTCCCGGCGGCCCTATTAAAATAATATTATGTCCACCAGCAGCAGCTACTTCCATTGCTCTTTTTGCTGTTTCCTGTCCTTTTACTTCTGAAAAGTCAAAAGGAAACTGATTCACCTTTTCCTGAAATTCCTTTTTTATATCTAGAATGACCTTTTCAATAGGTATTCCTTCATTAAAGAAATCAATTACTTCTTTGATATTGGCAGCACCATACACATCAAGCCCTTCTACAACAGCTGCTTCTCGGATATTTTGTTTTGGTAGAATAATTCCTTTAAAGCCTTCTTCCCTAGCTTGAATCGCAATGGGTAAAACACCTTTAATAGGCTGCAAACTTCCATCCAATGATAGTTCACCCATAATAACATAATCCTGAATATTCTCAGCAAGAATCTGATCTGAGGCAGCTAAAATTCCAATAGCAATACTTAAATCATAGGAAGACCCCTCTTTCCGAAGGTCAGCAGGAGCCATATTGATTGTAATTTTCTTACCAGGAATTTTAAAGCCTACATTTTTTAAAGCCGCTGAAATTCGGTAACTGCTTTCTTTAATGGCATTATCGGGAAGCCCTACCAAGTGATAGCCTACTCCACCTGTATCAATATTGACTTCAATAGTAATAGTCTGAGCTGCAACTCCATGAATTGCGCTTCCATAAATTTTAATCAACATAAGTGTGTTTTAATGTAAATATATCATTTTTTTACAATCATACTTATCTGACTTATTGAAATACAAAGAATTTATATTACAGCAATTTAATTTCTAATAACCATTTATTCACATAAATACGTTTACCGGTAGAAAAAAACCGGTGCAGGACAAATCCTGCACCGACTCCACAATTACTGAAAAAACTAACATGAGTTTATAAGGGGGCACTCATATTTTACTTTTTAATAAACTTATTTTTATATATTTTATCTTTAGAATCTTTAGAAACGATGATATAATTCCCTGTAGCTAATCCACTTACATCAATTGGCTGATTATAGGTATGATTCTTTTTTTGCAATACAAGCCTTCCTGATGCATCGATAATGGAAACTTCTTTATATACTTTATCTGACTCCCTTCCAATAAAGATAAATTGTACTGCAGGGTTTGGATATACAGTCATCTCATTTCCTTTTTTCGGATCTGTCTCTCCGGTTCCCAGATTGCAGAAGCTCCAGTTTCCAAAATTTAATTTAACGAATGAATTAAGTCCCAAAAATTCACATTGGTCGGGACAATAGGCTGTACATGCATAAAAACCATATTCACCAGACTGAGTTGCTACATACGTATCACCAGTGGCTCCAGCCACAATACAAGGGTCTCCTTGAACGGGAGGGATACTACTTGGAGCACATTTATACCATGTATGATTTCCATACAATACAGGAAATACATCATCGAACTGCACCGATGCTCCATTACAAACATTATACTCGCCAGGACCTATGTTTTCATATGTTCCCGGTGTAAGTGTTGTCATCATTGCAGGAAGGGCATACGCATATCCATCAGCCATAACTGAAGCACTTTGTGCTGTACAATCATTAAGGGTAACCTCTACTTTAAAATAGTTAAGTACATCACTACCATTAATAGTAAGGGTCTGAGAAGTAGCCCCAGAAATAGGAACCCAAGGATTAGTATTGGGGGACTGAGATGTCCACGCTTGTTTGTACCATTGGTAACTTCCATAAGTTTGTGTTGAAAGTATTTCAGATTCTGTGTTGCAAAACACGATTTTATTGGGGAATTGAGTTCCTAGTCTAGGACTTGTAATGGTAGGGGTAAATGTACACTGCGCGCTTATTTTCAAAATATTTAAAAATAAGAACAGTGATAAAAAAATTAATTTTGTTTTCATATATTTTTATTTTATGGTTGTTTAGTTATTCTTTTTACTAATATTAATCAAGCAATACTCTAATTCCGAACTTGATGTTAACATTGAAAGGCTTTTCTTTATAAATGGTATTCAGGGAGCCATCATTTTTAAAATGATATCCCACACCAGGCTCTGCATACACCCCTATTTTATCGACAAGTTTTAATTGTAAGCCTAATGCCGTATTGAGTGAAACCTGCACTGGCTGACTCGGAAGACGTTCTTTTGTTTCATCATTCACTACATTATCTACAATATATTTCGTTTTAAAAGTCCCTGCTACAGACTTTTCTACAAGGGCCCCTCCGGTAACATATCCCGTAAACTTCCCTTTTTGTATAACATTATAATTGACTTGTACAGGAATTCCGATATAGTGTACAGTCTGTTCACTTTTTACATAATTGGACTGACTCCCCGAATGAAGTTCAGATGACAATTTGGTGTAATTCACTCCTGTTCCGATTCCCCATCTTTTACCTAGATTATAGTACAATGATATTCCTAAATTAAGGGGCACCTTATGTCTTACCGTAGCTTCAACATTTTGACTTTGGTTGGCAACCAGAACCTGCATAAAAGGATCATCTTCATAACTACTGGCACTAAACGCCTGATCATATCTTAATGGTTCTCCGCTTATTGTCGTATATCCCGGAAACTGTTGTGAATTGGAAGATGCCTTTCCCGTAAGTAGGCTCAGCATCCATGATTTTTTTGCTTTCTGCTTCTTTTCTTTTACCGTTGTCGCTATAGATTTATTTTGTAAACCTATATCCGTTTCAGAAATAAGTCTGTCGATCTCATCATTACGATTAATTGATCTGTTCCCGTCTTCAATACTTGGGATTTTATTCTGTATTATAGGAGCGTTTTTTCCTTTTAAACCAACAAATAATTCCATCGCTTTATCATTCAAATATCGGTTCCCATAAGTGATGCTATTCTCTTTGCCTTTATTATATGTACTTCCCGAAAGACTCCTTTGGCTTAAAACCACGGGTTCATCTGAAGTGATTTTACCAGAAACATTTTGATCAGATCCGGAATTCGTCTTTTTGTTAATAGAAGGAGTACTAGCATCAGATAATTGGTCATTTTCTCTAGTAACGCTTTTTGATTTTCCAGGTTCTATTGTATTGTTTACATCAAGCAGTTGCTTACCAATAACAAAAAACAATGCAACTGCAGCAGCTATTCCGGCAATCCGATATACAAGTGGTCTAATCCTTCTAACAGAAGATTGTTTCTCTTTCTCACTTTCCTTTTCTATTGGAAGTCCGACAACATTATTTTCTTCATTCTCTTCAAATATCTCTCCTTTAATATTATCCCATAATCCATCCGGAACATCATCTGTATGATCTTCCATCTTCCTGCGCAGATCGTTTAACCATTGATTATTCATATTGCGCTTTTATTAACATTTTATATTCTTTAATTTTCTGAACAAGCATTGCTTTAGCCCTGTGAAATTGTGAAGCGGAAGAGTTCTCAGCTATTCCTAACAATTCTGCAATTTGTTTATGGCTCTTATTTTCAAATACATACAGATTAAAAACTGTCCTATATCCTTCCGGAAGTGAACGGATCATTTCCATAATGACCTCCTGAGACATTTCTTCAAAATCCGGTTCTTCATCGTCCGTCACATCAGGAATCTCAAAATCATTTGTCACTATTTTAAAATCTGAATATTGTCTTATGTGTTTTAATGATTCATTTACCACAATTCTGGTAATCCATGCCTTAAGAGACCCACTTCCGCGGTATTCAAATGAATCTATCGAACGAAACATTTTGATAAAGCTGTTTTGTAATACATCATGAACATCATCTTTTCCAATGATATAGCGGGAGCATACATAAGAAAGGTTTCCGGAGTATGCTCCGAAAAGCTCCTTCCATGCAGCTTCTTCTTTTAACAGAAGACGATTGACTAAAATCTGCTCCTTATTTGCCTCCATTGATTATGTTACACTCACGCTTCAGTTTAATGATTGATTGACTAATCTTGATGCAAAAATAGGTTGCAATATTGCAAAGAGCAACCTATTTTAATTTGCATCTAACTATTACTTAATTTTTTATACAATATGGAAAATCATATTTAATCATTTCATAAGGGGTCAATACGGCACCATCAACTGTTATTTTCTCTGCTACCAAACCAAATTTCATTGCATAGTTCTGTCCTACGTAAAACCCTTTTTCTTTAGCTGCAAATGTCACAATTGTTTTTTTAATGGCTCCATCCATAGGAATATTAAGTTCTAATGTTTTAGGGGCGAATGTTAATTCTACCGCATTATAATAAGTGTTTATTGCACCAGTATAATTTAGGTTATACTTTATTTTTCCCAATGCTACTAACGCTGCTTCTGTTTTCACAGGATCTTTTACCACTGCCTTTACAATTTCTTTTACAGGAAGGTCAGTAAACTTTATCGTATCTTTTTTAACAGCAAATCCTACTATTGATTCATTCTTGTTATTTCCCTGGCTAATAATTAATTTTCCTTTATAATTTCCGATTACATCTTGCAATTTTACAGGTGGAATGTCCGGCCCATCATTATCATTACATGAAAGTAAGCCTAGACTTACAAAACCAACCAACAAAGCCATAAAAGCTTTAAGTACTATAAATTTTTTCATTTTCTAAGTTTGTTCTATTACACATTATTTTACTTTGAGTACTCATCTATATAAATCCCCTTTTCATAAAATCTTGCATGTATTTTTAAAAAAGAATTAAAAATTAATGCAACTAACTGATTATCAAATAAATTTATTTCGCATATTATGTACTTAAACAATCAATTCATTCTTTTAATTTTCAATTAAAACTACAGTGTTGATCTTTTAAGTAGTTAAAATGTCTCTTTTCTACTAACAAAAAATGAATAAATCCTTACATTAGATCATCATTTAAAAGCATCATAAAAAATCATTATGAAAGCAATTGTTATAAAAGAATTTGGAACCGCTGACCAGCTTGAAATTATAGAGATGGAAAAACCTTTAATCACAGATGATCAGGTTTTAATAAAAGTAAAAGCAGCGGGTATCAACCCTGTAGATACCAAGATCAGGGCAGGATCACATATTTCTTCTAAAACGCTTAAGCTTCCTGCAATTTTAGGAAAAGACTTTAGTGGAATTATTGAAGCCATTGGCCAGAATGTTCAACATTTTGAAGTAGGAGATGCTGTTTTTGGACTCGCCAGTCAAACTTATGCCGAATATATAGCAGTAAGCCCTGATGTTATTGTCAAAAAACCAGATCACATTAGTTTTGAAGAAGCGGCAGCTGTTCCATTGGCTGGACTTACGGCATATCAGGCTGTTCATGATCATTTAAAAGTTCATTCTGGTGACCATATTTTGGTGCAATCAGCCGCCGGAGGTGTTGGTCATTTGGCTGTACAGTTTGCTAAAGTAATTGGAGCTTTTGTCAGTGGTACCGCTTCAGGTAAAAACATAGAGTTTTTAAAAGAACTCGGAGTAGATCAGCCCATTGATTATAAGAATGAACGATTTGAAGAAATACTATCGAATCTTGATTCTGCTTTGGATACTATGGGGGGAGAAGTCCTTTACAAATCAATTAGCTGTGTAAAGCCTGGTGGTAAAGTAGTGTGTCTTCCATCGTATACAAAAGATGATCCTAAAGCTATTGAGTTAGCTCAAAAAGGGAATGTTGATTTGATGTGGACCATGCTCACCTTTAAAAGAGAAAGTTTGTTAGCAATTTCGGAATTACTTGAAAAAGATCTCCTCAAGGTTTTCGTAGGAAAAACATTGCCAATGGATAAAATAAGAGAGGCTCATAAAGAGATTGAAACTCATGGCACAAAGGGAAAAATTGTTATTCAAATGTGATTTTCTATTATTTTAATACATTTGTTAAAAACATATTGTGAATGAACTTTGAACAGATCAATTTACATCTTGAAGCCTATAAAGAAAATGATCAGATACTAGACGCGGCTAACTATCTCATCCGATCTTTTAATCTGGAACATGAAAACTTTGCAGGTTTTTGTTTTCGGGAAGAGCTATCACCTAATTCAATGCTTTTAACAGCAGAGGGACAATTGGGACAACCTCAAAAAGTAATGATCCCTCGAAATTTATTTGATTTTGATCTGAACCTAGTTCTGAATATGGTTGCCCATGAGATGCTTCATGTACGACAGAAAGCTTCGGGCAATTTTATTGAAGACAAGAATGAACGGGAATTTCAAGCCTACACAGAAATGCTCTTTCATCGGATTTTCCCACAAATACCTGAAGTTTCGGATTTTCATAAAAAATTCTTTGCAAATAAAGCTTTGGAATATTATAAAAGAATGGGTGAAGATTCTGATTTACAGAAAAAATATGCAGAACAGAAAATAGAAGTAGAACAATTAATAAACAAATTATCATGATTATAAAACCAGAAATATCCTGGGGAGACTTTGAAAAAATAGACATACGATGCGGAACTATTGTTTCCGTTAATGACTTTGAGAAAGCAAGAAATCCATCCTATCAATTAGAAATTGATTTTGGAAATTTAGGTATTAAAAAATCTTCCGCTCAAATCACAGCATTGTACAAAAAAGAAGAACTGATAGGAAAACAGATCTTAGCTGTAGTCAATTTTCCTAAAAAACAAATCGCTAACTTCTTCAGTGAATGTTTAGTATTAGGCCTTTATGGAGAAGACAAAGCCGATGTCACTCTTTTAGCTCCTTCCTTGCCCGTAAAAAATGGAATGCAGGTAGGATAAAAAACACAACGCATTTATGATACAACACATTCCTTTAGAAAAGGTTTTATTTCTTGATATAGAGACCGTTCCAAATGCAGGATCATGGGATGACTTATCTGAAACAGATCAAAAGCTTTGGGATAAAAAAACCAGATTTCAACGAAAAGAAGAAATCTCTGCAGAAGAATTCTACCCGGAAAGAGCCGGTATTATGGCTGAATTTGGTAAAATCATTTGTATTACGATTGGAATGGTCGAAAAAAATGACACCCTGAAAATCAAAAGCTTTGCCCATCATGACGAAAGAAAACTTCTCGTTGAATTCGGAGAAATATTCAATAGTCCAAGACTTCGGGATGTTATTCTTTGTGCCCATAACGGGAAAGAATTTGATTTCCCATGGATTGCCCGTCGATTTCTCATTAATGGAATGCAGCCTCCTTCACCTTTTCAGATGTTCGGAAAAAAGCCCTGGGAAATTCCTCATATTGACACCATGGAACTTTGGAAGTTCGGGGATTATAAAAGCTTTATTTCGTTGGAGTTATTAGCTCATGTTTTTGGAATCCCTACTCCAAAAGATGACATTGACGGCTCAATGGTTTCATCAATCTACTACATAGAGAAAGACTTGCAAAGAATAGTTGATTATTGTGAAAAAGATGTCTTAACTTTGGCAAATATTTTCCGTCGCATGCGTCAGGAAGATTTATTGAAAAGAAATATCAATCTAGATTAAAAAATGAAATTTACAGACGATCAAATTGCTGATATAGGAGAAGAAATTATAAGAGTACTTAAGTCCGTTTATGATCCTGAAATCCCTGTAGACATTTATGAGTTGGGGCTTGTATATGATGTACAGATTTCCGAAGACGGTGACGTTAAGATTATTATGACCCTTACTACTCCAAACTGCCCTGTTGCAGAAACACTTCCTCAGGAGGTAAAGGATAAAGTTCAAAGCGTAGAAGGAGTAAATACTGTTGATTTAGAACTTACTTTTGAACCTAGCTGGAATAAAGATATGATGAGCGAAGAAGCCAAATTTGAATTGGGAATGCTTTAATAATCAGAATAGAACATAAAAAAACCGCAGAGATTCTGCGGTTTTTTGTTTTTAAATATCTTTTGCAATTTCTTTTCCTTCTCTTCTACTCCATTCGCTCCACGAGCCTACATATAATTTAGGGATCGGTAGTCCTGCATAATCCAAAGCCAAAATGGTATGGCATGCTGTTACTCCAGAACCACAATGAATGATTAGATGTTCAGGTTTATCAATCAATAATTTTGCATATTTTGCTTTTAAAATTTCAGGTTGTAAGAATTTTCCATTTTCATCAAGGTTTTCTGAAAACGGAATATTGATTGCCCCTGGAATATGCCCCGCCACTAAATCGATCGGCTCAGATTCCCCTTTATATCTGTAAGCATCTCTCACATCAATCACAGTGGAAGAATTGCTTTCTAGCTCATTTTCAACATCTTCCAAGACTACAACAGGAAGAAGCCAACCTTCTTTTTTAATAGAAGTAGCTTTATCAAAAGTTTCTTCTCCTGATGTAAATTCAAGGCCTTCTTTTTCTGCAGCTTGAAATCCACCATCCAGAACCTGAACATTTTCAAACCCGAAAGAACGTAACATCCACCACGCTCTTGCCGCTGCATTGGATCCATTTTTATCATCATAAATAATGATGTGTGAGTTCTCCGAAACACCTAGGTTGGATAAAACCTGGCTAAATTTTTCAACTGTTGGAAGAGGATGTCTGCCACCAAAAGCAGCATTATCACCAATTTCAGCAAGATCCTTATCTAAATTGATAAACCTTGCTCCTTTGATATGCTTTTCTAAATAACTCTGGTATACATCTTTACCTACTCTTGCATCAAGGATGATAAGATTTTGCGCTGGTAAATTTTTTAATTGTGATGCTGAAATAATTGGAGACATATTATTGGGTTGTTAATTAGGTTTTGGCTAAAGCCAAATGATACAATACTTAAAAACGGGCTAAAGCCCGCCTCTATTGATTTTTATATTCTTAAAAATGGAAAATATCTTTCGCTTTATTATAAGAGCTTTCAAAATTCAAAAGATTCAGCTTATGATCTATTTTTTCTACGCTCATGAAGTTAATCACCTGTTCTGTAGGCATATTTCCAACCAAATCATCTTCTGCCATCGGACAACCTCCGATCCCCTTTATTGCACTATCAAATCTTCTACACCCTTTATCGTAGGCTGCTTTTAATTTTGAATAAGAATCTTCATATCGATTATGAAAATGACCTCCGAAATTGATTTCAGGATGCTTCACCGGTATTTTTTCAAATAAAAGAGCGATGGTTTCCGGCGTTGCAACGCCCGTTGTATCAGACAATAAGATATTTTTAATTCCAATCTCTGAAAACCTTTGTGCCCAAAACTCTACATCCTCCAATTTCCACATTTCTCCATATGGATTTCCAAAAGCCATTGAAAAGTAAATATTCAGTTCTTTGCCTTCTGTTTTTACCAGTTCCACCATTTTAACAACATCATTAAAAGCTTCCTCTTGATTTTTGTTGGTATTTCTATGTTGGAAAGTTTCAGAAATAGAGAATGGAAATCCAAGAATATCTACAGATTGATGCTTCAATGCTTTTTCAGCTCCTCTATAGTTTCCAATGATGGCAGAAATTTTTGTATTCGATAAAGATTTATCAATATTTTCAGCAACCTCATCTGAGTCAGCCATCTGTGGGATCGCTTTTGGAGACACAAAACTCAGACTATCCAATACATCAAAACCTACTTCCATCAGAGAGTTGATGTAATCTATTTTTTTATTTGTGGGAATAAATTCTCCCCAGCCTTGCATGGCATCCCTAGGACATTCAGTAAGAAACATTTTCACTTTAGATTTTCTCAAATATAATAAAACTAAACAAGTTTATCTATGATCAACACAAAGCTAACATAATTTTGATTTTCAATTATTTATATCTGATTCAAAATTTCAATAATTGATATTCAATTGCAAATAAGTTATTCTGAGCATCAAATTTGCTAACTTTGTTAAAATTTATAATATCTAAATGAGCACTATAGAATTCAACCCATTATGGAGAGAGAAGTTATTGAATCGTTTTCTTAACTATGTAAAAATATATTCAACCAGTGATGCCGAGAGTGACGCAACGCCTTCCACTCCGCAACAGTGGGACATTGCAAAATATATTGTTGAAGAATTGAAAACAATCGGTTTGGAAAATGTTTCTATTGATGACAATGGTTACATCATGGGTTATGTTCCATCTAATCTTGAAAATGATACGCAACCTACGATTGGATTTATCTCGCATTATGATACTTCTCCAGACTTTAGCGGGGAAAATGTAAACCCTCAGGTTTGGAAAAACTATGACGGTGGTGATTTGCTTCTTAATCAGACAACAGGATTTACCCTTTCTTCGACAAAATTTGAGAGCTTAAAAAAATATATTGGTCAGACTTTGATCACAACGGACGGAAATACACTTCTTGGAGCTGATGATAAAGCTGGTTGTGCAGAAATTGTAACAGCTGCAGAATATCTGATTGCTCATCCGGAAATCAAGCATGGGAGAATCGCGATTGGATTTACTCCTGATGAAGAGATCGGAAGAGGAGCTCATAAATTCGATGTAGCTAAATTCGGCGCAGAATGGGCCTATACAATGGATGGTGGAGAAGTTGGAGAATTAGAATATGAAAACTTTAATGCCGCCGGAGCTGTTGTGAAAATCCACGGACTAAGTGTACACCCAGGTTATGCTTATGGAAAAATGATCAATGCAAGTCTTTTAGCTGCTGAATTTGCACAATCACTTCCAGCGAATGAAACTCCTTCTACAACAAAAGGATTTGATGGGTTTTATCATTTGATGGATATTACTGCTGATATTTCAGAAGCAAAACTTCAGTATATTATTCGTGATCATAATGAAGAGAAATTTGAAGCCAGAAAAAAATTCATGGAACAAAAAGTAGCTGAATTTAATCAGAAACATGGTGAAGGAACTGCGGAAGTAGAAATTAAGGAGCAATACCGAAACATGAAACAGCAGTTTGAAGGCAAAATGCATATTATTGACCTTGCTGCTGAAGCAATGAAAAAAGCTAATATTGAACCTAAGATTAAAGCAATCAGAGGGGGAACCGATGGAGCACAATTATCTTATATGGGTCTTCCATGTCCTAATATTTTTGCTGGTGGAATCAACTTCCACGGACCATACGAGTACGTTGCACTCGAGAGCATGGAAAAAGCGACTGAAGTTATTATCAATATTGTAAAAAAATAATCAATAATTGATTTTTAAGATAAACGGCCCTTGTTTAAAACAGGGGCTTTTTCATTTAAAAAACTGTATTAAATATCCTTTCGAATTATAACCACCTCATAAATATACCATTACAAGCATAACGATTTTTAATTTTTACTTCTCTATTTTGTGAATAATGAAATTTAATCTGTAACTTAGAAGGACTAAAATCCTTCACCTATGAAAAGTAATTTTAACTATTTTAAGAAGTATAAGAGATTTTTCAACTTTATATTTCTTTCTATATTCGCAGCACTCATCTTTGTATCCTGTTCTCAGGATAACTTAGCTGAAGATACCACTAATACACCAACGGATCCAGGTAATCTTAAAACTTTAGGGAACCTTACATTACAAAAAAATGTAATTATTCTTGATGATGAATCTGTATCTGCCATTTCAACATTGGATGATCAAAGCATTACATTTAATAAAGCGACTGATCAAACGGATGAGATCAAAGCAGGATCAGTACTCGTTGGAACAAGAATAGAAGGAGATAACGTTAAAACGATCCTATCTAAAGTAACTGCTGTTACCAAAACAAACAATCAATATTTTGTACAAACCTCAAGTGCTAAACTTGAAGAGTTTATTTACAGCGGGACTCTAAGTGGGGTGTATGATCCATCTGATAAAGCACCCATCAATGTTAATGGTAAAATGGTTAATTATATTCCTGTAGAAGGTTTTATTTCTCAGGAATTGAATAATAAAATCATCAATATTGAAGCTAAGAATCTAAGTGATCAAAAGCTTATTACTTTCAACCGTTTTAACTTTGATAAAACATTCCCTCTTAATCAACAGGTTGGACCAGTAGCTTTAGCTTCAAGTGTCAATGTAAAAGGTGGAGCTACTCCTAAGATCGACTATAACATCACCTTTTCATGGGGACATTTAACAAATTTCTCTGTGAATTTTATCCTGGATGATATCGCATTACAATCTACAGCTAATATTCAGGCGTCGGTAGGATATACTGTTAGCACTACAGATTTCCTTAATATTCCAATTGCACCGATTGTTTTAGGTCCAACAGGGCTTGTTTTAAGTCCTACGGTATCTGCTGGTCCTTTTGTGGGAATTGCCGCAACAGGAAAAGCAAAAGTAAACCTTCTGGACCTTGGAGGAACAGCCAACTTTCTGGTATCAAAAAATCCGGCTCTACATATTAGTCTTGAAAAAAAATCAGATTTTAGCATTACCTCTCTTGAAGGAAATTTATCCGCAGAAGTTGGTTTAGAAGCCAAAGGAGCTGTAGGCTTACAATTCTTAACCGTTCCTATTGCTAATTCCGGACTTAGAGGAAGAGCTTCAGCTTTAGCGAGTTTAGGAGTACAGCTAATTCCTCAACGAAAAGGTATTTTGGACGTAAAAGCAAAAATTCAGGCAGACATGTTCTATGGATTCGGGGTTTTCCCATTAAGGGTTGAAGGAACTATTCCTCTTTTCCAGAGAGAATATCCTCTATATCACAAAGAACTTGTATTCTAAAAACACAATCACTTAAATAAAAATGAGAAGCCATGGCAATTGCTGTGGCTTTTTTCATTCAACAAAACTTTATTATTTCTCGCCAATAAACTGAAACATAGCAAAATAAACTTAAATCAATTCATTTTTATTATATTTATTTCATTAAAATAAAACTATACTATGAAAAAGCTTTTAAGAAAAGACCTATTAACAATTTTAGGTAATGGTATAAACGAGTGCCATAGCAACGGAGATTCAGCTTATTGTTGGACAGACTGTGAATGTACTCACGGAAAAGCATGTGAAATGCTTGATGATGGAAATCCCGGAAGCTGCGTAAGTGTTGGAAGCCCTGGAGGTGGAGGAAATCCTGGAGGCGGATGCCCGGCAGGAGTCATTTGCCACGAAGAACCTTTTTAGAATCATCAATCGGAATTTTCATTCCGATTTTTTATTTCATCTAATCAATGGCTTGGGGATTACGTTTCTTCTTTCAAATAAAACTCCCTTTTATCAAAACATCCACGCCATTCATCAAATAAAGTTTCACCGTCCTCTTCACATTCGTTGTTTTGTATCAGATTTAATAATATTTAATTTTTATGAAACAACGTTTTTTAGCCGTAAGCTCGTTATTACTTTGCATTACATGTTCTGTAGAGGCTAACGCACAACAAACTCCTGCTATTCACATCGGAGTTAAAGCCGGAACCAACTTTACCAAAACTTCCACTGAATCTTCAGATCTCACTGGAAAATATGGATTGGGATATCAAGCTGGGATTATGACCAGAGTAGATTTTAATCGTTTATACCTTCAGGGAGAAGCTATATTTAATAAAAGAAAAACTTCTTATGATGTAAAAGATGGAACATCTCCAAAATTGAAATGGAATTCAATTGATGTTCCCATAGTAATCGGTTATAAAATTGTAAACTCAAAAGATTTTAATGTACGGGCATTTGCAGGAGGAGTGTATAGTTATGGATTCAATGACAATATCTCTACTTCCAACGCTCTTCGGGAAGGATTTAAAAAATTTGATAAATCCAACATCGGAATTACTGGTGGAGTTGGTGTAGATTATAAGAATTTCACTGTGGATCTCAGATATGAAACCGGCCTTACCAGCATCAGCAAGGAATTTAAATCGAAACCTCATAGCTTCTCGCTTGGAATCGGATACTTCCTATTCTAGAAACTTAAATTATCTTTACCCATTAGAAACTGCATTTCCTGCGGTTTCTAATTTTTTACATATCAAAATATGCTTAAATCTCTCATCGTAAGAAAACATTTGTTCATTATTAGCTTCTGGTTGGTTTTCGGAATAACCATGTGGATTAATTTCCAGGCAGATTCCGGCAGATACAATTCACTCATTCAGACATTGGCTATTGTAGCAAGCTCTTTTATTTTTACACAATTTTTAACAAAAAAATTACTTCCGCAAGCTTTAAAACAAAGGAAAATGAAAAAGTTCCTGCTTCAGGCAACGATTATGATTCTCCTACTAAGCTTCATTTACTCTTTCGTTTTTGCCTATATAGAAATAGATTCAAGAACTACCATCTCTCCCGGTCTTGAAAGCCATCTTCCTTTTTTATGGAAAGGATTTTATTTGGCCCTTCCGGCATCCTTTCTCATTAACGGAACCGCCTGCGGAATAAAGTTTTATCAGGAACACGGAAAAATTGAACGAGATCACATCTTATTACAACAAGCCCATCTGGAAAATCAGCTTAAATTATTGCAAGACCAGATTAATCCGCATTTGGTTTTCAATATTCTTAATCATATCCATATCCTGATGAAAACCAATACGGAACTTGCTTCATTTTTGTTGCTAAAGTTTTCAGATATCCTCCGGTACCAGCTTTATCATTGCAATCAAAATCAAGTCCTTTTGAAAAAAGATGTTGAATATCTACAAAATCTTGTAGAAGTTGAAAAGTTGCGATGGGGGAATGAACTGGATGTGAAGGCAACCTGGGAGCTTTCTAATGATAAAGCTACTATTGCCCCTCTTCTTCTCGTTCCTTTTATTGAGAATGCCTTTAAGTATGTTTGCCGTTTGCCGGGACATAAAGGTTATATTATCATTTCATGTAAAGAAGAGGATAACCAACTTTCTTTTTATGTCGAAAATTCTTATTCCACCATGAGCGTTCACAAAAGTAAAGATGGCGCTCATGGGATCGGGCTCAAGAATGTACAAAAAAGACTGGATCTCCAATATCCTGATTCTCATTCTTTACAAGTAGAATCAGACAATCACATTTACAAAATTTCTTTAATCCTAAAACTATCTCAGGAAGATGATAAACAATAATATTCCCAAAATGAAATGCCTGATCATAGACGACGAGCCTCTGGCAAGATTTTATCTAAAAGATATGGCAGATCAAATTGACTTTCTGGAAGTTGTAGATACTTGTGCTACCGCTTTAGAAGCTAATACCAAAATACAGGACAATCCTATTGATCTCATTTTTCTGGACATCAATATGCCCTACCTTACAGGTCTGGAATTTTTGGAGCAATTAGAAAATCCGCCATTATGCATTTTAACGACGGCTTATTCAGAATATGCACTAGAAGGCTACAGATTACAAGTTGCTGATTATCTTCTTAAACCTATTACTTTTAATCGCTTTTATCAGGCTGTCAATAGAGCCCAGCAACAGTTTATTTTGTCTGAAAAATCAAAAAAGAACACCCAACTGGATGATCCTTTTTTATATGTTCGCCAGTCCGATACCTTTATTAAGGTTTCCTGGGTTGATATTTTATACGTTGAGAGTATGCAGAACTATACCAAGCTTCATTTTAAAGACAAATCTATTATTATCCATCAAACTATGAAAGCTATTGAAGAATCTCTTTCATCAGAGCATTTTTTTAGAATTCACAAATCATTTTTAATTAATATCACTCATATTGAAATGATTTCCGGAGGACGGCTTTATATCAATAAAACAGAGCTTCCTATTTCTAGAACCCGAAAAGAAGAATTACTCAATCAGGTTGTCTATAAGAAGCTCATCAGCAAATAATCTACGGCAGGTTCCAGCGTAATGATACTGCCATATAAAAGGTGCTGGCAAAACGAGGATCTTCCATTTTTTTAGATTTAAATATGCTTTTGATCTTACGATCGTTTTCAGTAAAGCTCCTTAGAAGCGCTGTTCCTCCGGTAAGCCGCAAACTTAAATTTTTGTTGATCTGCAACTCCGGTCGTAAACCTGCTGTAATCTGTTGATACCCTAATAATGTAGATTTTCCACCTTTGTTTCTTTCTACAGTCATACCGTTTAGATCTACTACAGCTTTTAGCGCAAATTTGTCTGTGAACTGATATCCAGCTTCCATCCCTTGTGGAAAATTGATGTTAAATTTGATTTTATTCCCTGTTTTCCAATCAAAATAAATCCAGGGCATGATCATAGGCACACCAAAAGCTGTGGTTAATACCGGTCCTGCACCAAGAGCCAGATTGGGTCTAAAGTTCCTGATAAATAATACTCCACCCTGTCCAAGCACATCATCAAAGCTTACATTTTCCATATCTGTATAAACCCCGGCGGAAGCAGTAACCATCATGCTCCATTTTCCACCCAAAGGCCTTAAATGCTGTAAACCAACTTGTGCGTTCAACATTTGATAGGGAAACAAGTTCTTTTCATAATTCTTATGGGACATTTTTGCATAAGCACCATTAACCAATAATGACCAGGATTTTACTTTCCCATTCTCCAACTTCTTCATGGATAGCGGAATGCTAAAACTTAGATCCACTCTCTTAAAATCACTTTTAGAGCCTGTTTTTACACTATCCTCAGGACGGATATAACTAGAATGAGGAATATATTCCGTTTTCAATTCTCCGGATATTCCAGACTGAGCATTTACCCAACAACTAAGATGAGCAAGACCATAAAAGACCGTCAAAAGACCTTTCTTCATAAACTTAAATTTTTCACAAAGAGAGACCTTTCGTAAGCCTAAACAAAAATTACTTGATTAAGTGCTTATATGTTATGATGAATGGAATAAATCTGGAATGCATAAGATTTTCCTACGTTCGATTATGAGATTGCTTCGTCACTCTGTTCCTTGAAATGACAATAAAAAAACCACTACAGGTTTGTAGTGGTTTTAACAATATTCAAAATTAAGTATAACTTATTCTTCTTGTTGATTGCCTAAAAAAGCATCCCATCCCTGTGCGGTCAGAGAAACTAACTGATTTGAACCTCTCGCTACCATAAAATTTCCTTCCCCATTGTCTACAGCATGTCCAATAATGGTAAAGTCCGGATGGTTTTTAATTTTATCAAAATCATTCGGCGAAATAGTGAATAAGAGTTCATAATCTTCTCCCCCACTTAATGCTGTCATTACAGGGTTTAAATTCATTTCATCTGCTGTAGAAATCGTAAGGCTGTCCATAGGAATTTTCTCCTCATATAATCTGAAGCCAACTTTTGATTGATCAGAAAGGTGTAAAATTTCAGAAGCCAATCCATCAGATATATCGATCATTGAAGTTGGTTTGATATCTAATTCTTTCAAGATTCCTTTCACATCTGTTCTTGCTTCTGGCTTTAATTGTCTTTCCAAGATATAATCAAACCCTTCCATTTCAGGCTGCATATTTGGATCTGCTAAAAAAACAGCATGTTCCCTTTCTAAGATCTGAAGTCCCATATAAGCACCTCCCAAATCCCCACTTACAACCAAAAGATCATTAGGCTGCGCACCACTTCTTTTTACAAGGTTTTCTTCTTCCTCAATCCCCACGGCAGTAATACTCATTACCAATCCCGTGTTTGAACTGGTAGTATCTCCACCTATTAAATCCACTTTATATCTTGAGCAAGCTGCCTGAATTCCAGCATAAAGTTCTTCTAAAGCTTCCACCGGAAAACGATTGGAAACTGCAAGTGAAACCAGTATTTGTGTTGGTGTAGCATTCATCGCAGCAATATCACTTAGATTTACAACTACTGCTTTATACCCTAAGTGTTTTAAAGGAACATATCCTAAATTAAAATGAACTCCTTCTGCTAAAACATCTGTTGTAAGAACAACTCTTTTATTCCCTGGATTAATAACTGCTGCATCATCTCCTACACCAACCTCCGAAGATTCATTGGATAAAGGAAAATGCTCCGTTAAATGCTTAATCAATCCAAATTCTCCCAATTTAGAGATCGGTGTTAATTCCTGAGATTTATCTTCAAACATATCTTTTCTTTTTTATTGTAAAAATGTACAAAGTAAAATGTATTAATGATCCCTTCGTTTAAAGACGAAATATATCATCGTAAATTAATGGGATCCATCTTAACTTTGAACCTTCTGTTTTTGCTCCTGGATTATTTAGTGAATTCCGATGGATCAATATTCTGAGGATGGAAAGGGAATTTTTTAAAATCCTCTCTGCTCAAAACTTCCGTTTCAGCTGTTTTATATTTATTCATAGCCTCTACGATATCATCTGGTGGAGTTGTCATCTTTCTTAGCATCATATCGATCCATACCCCGGTAGCTTCTGATGTTGCACAATGCATCCCGTCTGGTGTATAGAATTTATGAACAAAACGATAGATCGACGAGTCTTCTGAACATCCCCCTATTTCCACACTTACGATCACAGTCTGATCAGCATAGATCTCTTTGAAAAAAGAATATCTTTCATGTAGCATAACAGGACCTATTCCCCATCTGCTCAGCTGGGTCACACCCATTTTCTCTTTTGTCATAAAAGCCATCCTGGCCTGTGCACAATATTGCACATAAGATGAATTTGCTAAATGTTTGTTGGCATCAAGATCGCTCCAACGCACTTCGAATGTATGGTAGAATTTCATTTGAAAAATCGTATTTAGAATAATAAAATTATAATCTTCAAAAATACTCAAATAAGATGGTTTATAAAAATTGTACTTTTGGAAAAATAATCTTCAGCATAGGATTGCATATACATGAAACAAATTATCATTATCGGAGGGGGTGCAGCAGGGTTTTTCTGTGCATCCAATCTGGACGAAACAAAATATAAAATTATCATCCTTGAGCAAAACTCAGATGTCCTTCAGAAAGTAAAAATTTCAGGAGGAGGGCGTTGTAATGTGAGCCATGCGTGTTTTGATCCGAGAGAACTGGTTCAGTTTTATCCTCGTGGAAATAAGGAACTTCTAAGTGTTTTTACAAAATTTCAACCTGGAGATACTATGGAATGGTTCGACAAACGAAATGTTTCGTTGAAAATAGAAAACGATAATAGAATCTTCCCTGAAAGCAATTCTTCACAAACTATTATTAATACTTTCCTTACCGAAATCCAAAAGAAAAACGTTGAAGTAAAAACAAAATGTGTAGTAAAGGAAATCATCAAGGAAAATGAAAAATATATTGTAAAGACCAGTACAGGAGAATTTGAAGCAGATTATATTATTTATGCTACCGGAAGTTCTCCTAAATCACTGAAAATTGTTGAAAACTTAGGACATAAAATCATTGACCTTGTTCCTTCTCTTTTCACATTTAATATTAAAAATGACCTGATAAAAGATATTCCTGGAACAAGTTTTGAATATGCCGAAGTTTCTATTCCGAAATTAAAAACGGAAGAAAGCGGACCATTACTCATTACCCACTGGGGTCTTTCCGGACCAGCGGTATTGAAAATTTCGGCGTGGGAAGCCATTAATTTAGCAAGGTTAAAATATAATTTTGAAATCGAAGTCAATTTTGTTTCGAAAACGATAGACGAAGCTGAGAAACTATTTCAGAACTTCAGACAAAGCAATCCTAAAAAGACGATCGGACAATCAAAAATTTTTGAAGTAACTAATCGATTCTGGCAGAAAGTTCTTGAAATCTCTAAAGTGGACCTCAACAAGCAGGTTTCTAATATTTCGGGAAAAGAAATGCAGATGATTCTGGAAAACTTATGTAAAAAGAAATTACAAGTAACGGGTAAATCTACTTTTAAAGACGAGTTCGTTACTGCAGGAGGTGTAGATTTAAAAGAAATTAATTTTAAAAATATGTCTTCAAAAATTTTATCCAATTTCTATATTGCCGGTGAAGTTTTAAATATTGACGCCGTAACTGGCGGTTTCAATTTTCAGGCTTGCTGGAGTGAAGCATGGCTGATTGCACAGGATTTGAATTTAAAATAACAATGTTGATTTTTTAATAATTGAAGATTAAATAGCCATAAAAGAAACATAAAAACTAATAAGTAAAATGTGCTTTTAACGAAAAAGAAATATTCCAATGCTCTTAAAATCCTTTTAATTTTAGGGTTTGGGTATTTCTTTTGGCTTATGTTTCAAATTACCGTAGAATATATTCCATTGAAAGCTGATGTCAGCTTTTTAATGATTAAACAAACAGAGGTTACTGATAGACCAGAATATCTTCCTTTTTTTTATACTCATGTTTACACCAGTATTTTTGTACTTCTTTTTGGCTTTTTCGCTATTCTTAGAAAAAATTTTGGTGTACAAAACTTTCATAGAAGTGTTGGAAAAGCCTATATTTTTCTTCTCTTAATCTTTTCAGCACCAGCCGGAATTTATATGGGACTATTTGCCAATGGCGGGTTCTTTTCCAAAACCTCTTTTGTAATTCTTGGTTGTCTTTGGTGGTTTACTACCTACAAGGCTTATCAACTCGCGAAACAAAAAAAATTTGCTCCTCACAAACAATGGATGTGGCGTAGTTTTGCGCTAACATTATCTGCGATCACATTAAGAATGTGGAAAGTTATTATTGTATATTTATTTCATCCCAATCCAATGGACGTTTATCAAATCATTGCATGGTTGGGCTGGATCCCCAATATCCTGTTAATTGAATTCTTAATCACAAAAAAAATACTATGAAAATTGTAAACTATTTCCTTGTCCCATTACTCACTATATCTTTATTGAGCTGTAAGAAAGATGCTAAAAATATTGGTTCAACGACAGATTCTCTGAAAACAAAGAAAGACTCGATTGTCGTTCCTGAAGTCCACAAAGAATACTATGGAATTTATACCGGTAATTTTGGTGCCATTCATATTGCAACTGCAATGGAAAGTGAGGACGATTATGAAGAAAATAAAAAAATATCATTAAAAATAAATAAAATTACCAAAGACAGCGTATACGGACAAAGCATCGTAAATGGCAATCAGCGTCCGTTTCGGGGTATATTTAATGAAAATACTCAATCTTTTATTTTGGATGAACCAGGAAACGACAAAACAGATGGAAGGTTTGAGGTAAAAATAAAGAATGACAGCTTATTAGGAAAATGGACTGCTTTTAATAAAAGTGTTGTTAAAGCACCTTCTAAATCTCTGGAATTGGCGAAAAGGGATTTTGTATACAACCCCAATTTTATGTTAGACAAAGACTCCGATCTGGTTGACTGGACAAATCCTAAAAGCTTTGTTGAAAAATTCAAAGATGAAGAAACAGGAAAAACAGAAAGCTATACTACTTCAAAAAACAGAGTAGCTACAGAAGCAATTTTCAAAATCAATGCTTCTAAACAAAAACTCACTGAAAAGGACATTAAAAACTTAAGAAAACTTGATATGGAGATTATTAAAAACTCTGTTTTTGCCAGACATGGATATTCCTTCAAAAAAGCCACCTATAGAAACTTTTTTGAACGCACAGACTGGTATATCCCTGTATCAAACAATGTAGATAATGCTCTCTCTCCCATGGAAAAAGACAATGTTGCATTACTAAATCGCTTTATCAAATACGCTGAAGATAAATATGATAGCTTTGGAAGATAACAGAAGATGATGATAAAATATTTAACATGTATCGTATCTTTCTTCTGCACCATTTTGCTTTCTGCGCAGCAGGATTCTACATCAATACAAAAAAATCCACAAGTCGTTTCTCCTTCTGAGATTGCGGAATACAAAAACCCGGAGTTTCCAGGAGGTCATCAGGCATTTGTAAGGAAAATATTAAGTAATTTTCAAACCACGCTCCTTTCCAGACTCAACATCACCAGCGCAAAGGCTGTCGCTTCATTTGTAGTAGAAAAAGATGGCAGTATGGGCGATATACAAATAGAATCCTATGAAAATGAAATTATAAAGAAAGAGTTTCTAAAATCTCTTAAAAGCGTCAATACGAAATGGACGCCTGGAGAAATAAAAGGAGAGAAGGTAAGAATGAAAATGAAGCAACCCCTTATTTTCAGATTGGAATAATTATTTCCTATTTAAGCTATTCAGCTTTATTATTACATATAGCAATAAGCATCCTATAGCATAACAGGTTATATCAATCCAGGAAAATGAGTTTCCAATAACAACATACATCAGGCTTCCTCTTTGGAAGCCTAATTTTTCTGCAATATTAAAATATTGGGCAATTTCAATCATGCAGGAAAATATGAAAATCGCTAGAATAAGTTTTTCATTATTCACAGCAATGAAACTTTTGACAAAAGTATAGAGAAGGATTACAACAATGACATCCCCGAGGTAGGCTCTTACAAAGAAAATATCTTTTAATACTGTGGCAATCAGAACTTCCGTTAAAAACAATAATATCGTAAGGATTACATATTTCAGGTTGAATTTTAAACTCATTTATGGTATATTTTGGCTAAAGCCCGCTTCTTTAGATCAATGTATATAATTGATATTTATTTCTTTACCTTAACAGTACACCCTATCGCGACTGTTTTCGTCATTTTTATTGGTTGTCCCTTTAATAATGAGTTTACAGCATCCTGAGCATAATATTCAGAAACATCATTTGGATTGTCATAATTGTTGTCTATAGCTCCAATATATTTCACTATGTTCTTGCCATTTTCTTTTTGTAAAATAAATACATGCGGTGTTTTGGTAGCGCCATACTGAGGATAAATTTTTTGCCCTTCATCCACCAGGTATGGAAATGTAAATCCTTTCTGCTTTGATCTTTCAATCATTTCCTTATATCCATCTTCAGGTTGTACATTAGGGTCATTGGGGTTAATAGCAATTACAGGATAGCCTTGATCTTTATATTTTTTATTCAACTCTATAATTCTGTCTTCATATTTTTTCGCGTAGGGACAATGGTTACACGTAAAAATAACAATAAACCCTTTTGCTGTTTTGTAATCACTTAGAGAAACCATTTTCCCGTCAACATTTCTCAGTTTAAAATCAGTTGCCTCATCTCCTACTTCATAGCCTTTATCCGATGTAGAAATACTCTGTTTTTCTTCATCCACTTTACTATTGTTCTTTTCAGTAAAACTCAACAGTCCGGCACCTATGATGAGTGCTGCTATAATAACCTTTAAATTTTTCATAGTCTTTTTTAAAATAAGTTTTTATTGATTGTATTCTCCAATTCAGTCTGGTTCATTTCTCCGTCATTAAAGAAAACCTTTTCTCCATTTTTATAAAACAAAGTTACCGGAATATTTCCATCCCAGTCTTTTTCAAACCGAGGTATCCATGTATTCATTCTTTTAATATCATCTAATAAGATAACTTCGGCAGTAAGATTTTTGCTCTTAATAAACTTAATCACTTTTTCTTTATCAACCAATCTATCCAGCGAAACGAGGATCATTTTAAATTTTGGATTGTTTTTATTTTTATTATTTACTTCTATAAAATAAGAAAGTTCCTTTACACAAGGAGCACAGGTTGTTGACCAAAAATTCAGCACAAGAAACTTATCACTCTCCTGTTGAATGCGTTTTTCAAGCTCTTCATATTTTAATGAAGAAACAATAGTCTGTTGTGCCTTGGAAATTGTAACGCCTAATGACAAAAATACAATTGTAAATAAATGCTTCATATCCAAAAGTAATAAAAACTTTTATTTATCTATGATTTTCAACCAGTTAATATACCTGAATTCAGGTATTTTTATGAATTTCATTCACGAATAATGGATATATCAGAATTTAAAATGTAAATTAGTTTAATCAAATTAAAAGTTTTTATCATGAAAAAATCAAACACTAAAATCCAAAAATTAACTAAAAAAGAGTTGAAAGAAATTAACGGGGGAAGAGTAGTCTGTCCAAGAGTAATCAGCTGCATCGACCGTCGTACAGGTCAGGAACGAAATGGAGTTCCAGGAGTTCAAGATGATTATTGCTGTTAATTAGCTACATTATAACAAATCTGCAATGACACTACATTTTGGTGTCATTTTTTATATAAAGTAAAAATTTGCTGCAATTTTAATCACATTAACTTGATTTATTAAATAAATAATGTATTTTTAGTTTAAACAAATTAAATGTTATAAATATGAAAAAATCAACCATCAAAATCAAAAAATTAACTAAACAAGAGTTGAAAAAAATTAATGGAGGAATCGGTCATGATTGCCCCATAGTATTTAGCTGTTTTGATCGTAATACAGGTGAAGAATTGATAGGAGTTCAGGGAATCCAGGATGGATATTGCTGCTAAATAAAATCCTTTATCATGAAAAAATTAAAGACACAGAAGAAACTCAGTAAAACAGAGTTAAAGCAAATTAAAGGAGGAGAAGGACCTTGTTATGAAGGATTCTGTCATATGCCAGGTTCTATAGAATGGATTCCTGGAGCAGGTGACAGAAATGGAGATTGTTGTTATATGTAAAATTATTGTAACAATCAAATAAGCAAAATACATATTAATCAAACTATACGAAACTAAATAATTTATTATGAAAAAGTCAAACATTCAAATCAAAAAATTAACTAAAAAAGAATTAAAAGAAATTAATGGAGCTGGTGGCCCTGATTGTCTTGCACAGTGTTTTTGTTTGACACCTGATGGTGAAGGGTATATCGGAGTATGTAGCGTAAAAGGAGGTTGTTGTTAAACTTCACAATATTATATAAGAAAGCTCAAGGGCTTTCTTTTTCATTAGTCCTTTAATTGCTATCATTCTAATAATCAGACATATTTTTGTAAAGTACTTCAATAGCTCTTATTCATTTTTATAAGGACTTTATGATTTTATGTTAAACCTAAATAAATTAAATATCTATTATTATGAAAAAATCAAATATTCAGAAAAGAAAACTGACTAAGAAAGAGTTGAAAGAAATTAACGGAGGAGCAGGATTTGATTGCGTTATGGAATGTATCTGCATGTTCCCGGATGGTTCATCTCAAGTTGGAGTGTGTACTTCCAAAGGAGACTGTTGCTTATAAGCAACTCATTATATCATAAAAAAAGAAAGCCGTATAGCTTTCTTTTTTTGTTCTATTATAATTAACCTCCAATCATCTTTTTTATCGAATTCAATTTCATTAGAGCTTCGATAGGTGTTAAAGTATTGATATCTATTTTGGTAAGCTCTTCTCTAATATTTTCCAAAACTGGATCATCCAACTGAAAGAATGACAACTGCATGTTTTCATCTGTCACTCTTTTAATGCTTTCTGATGAAGTTCCTTGAGTTCGGCTTGCTTCTAAAGTTTTCAGAATCTCATTCGCTCTATTTACCACTTTTGCTGGCATTCCCGCTAACTTTGCTACATGAATTCCAAAACTATGCTCACTTCCACCCGGAACAAGTTTTCTCAGGAATATAATATTTCCTTTGTTCTCCTGAATTGAAACGTGGAAATTTTTAACTCTTTCGAAATTAACCGTCATTTCATTCAATTCATGGTAGTGGGTTGCAAATAAAGTTTTAGCTTGACTTGAATGCTGGTGGAGATATTCTGCAATAGCCCATGCTATAGAAACCCCATCATATGTTGAAGTTCCTCGACCTATTTCATCCAATAAAATCAAGCTTCTTTCTGAAATATTATTCAAAATGTTTGCAGCTTCATTCATTTCAACCATAAAAGTTGATTCCCCCGCTGAAATATTATCTGTTGCTCCTACTCTGGTAAAGATCTTATCTAAAACCCCGATCTCAGCATGTTTGGCCGGAACAAAACTTCCAATCTGAGCAAGAAGACATACAATTGCCGTCTGTCTAAGAATGGCAGACTTACCTGCCATGTTTGGCCCGGTAACCATTATAATCTGTTGAGAATCTTTATCCAGAAATATATCATTAGGAATATATTTTTCTCCTAACGGAAGAGCATTTTCAATAATAGGATGCCTGGCTTCTTTTAGATCAACTACATAACTGTCATTCAATATCGGCCTTGTATAACTTTCAGAAACAGCAAGTTCAGACAATCCGGCGGCTACATCTAACTGGGCAATTATATTTGAATTTTCCTGTATCTGATCAATGTAAACCATTGTTTCAGAACATACATTCCTATAAAGCTCATTTTCCAGGACACTTATTTTTTCTTCTGCTCCAAGAATCTGACTCTCATATTCTTTTAGTTCTTCCGTAATATATCTTTCTGCATTTACCAATGTTTGCTTTCTCAACCAATCACCTGGAACTTTATCCTTATGGGTGTTTCGAACTTCAATAAAATATCCGAACACATTATTAAAATCAATTTTAAGGCTTGTTATTCCTGTTCTTTCAATTTCCCGTTGACACATCTCGTCCAGGAAGCCTCTTCCTTTACTTTGGAGGTTCCTTAGTCTGTCTAATTCTTCTGAAATACCCTCTTTAATAACTTTTCCTTTTGAAATATTCACTGGAAGTTCTTCGTTCAGGCGATTTTGTAAAAACTTAATAAGTTCATCCAAATCATACAAAGGTTCTATCCAGGCTAACACATCTGCAAACGGATGAAGTAACTCTTTAATTGTATGGATATTAACTAAACTTTGACGGAGATATCCGATTTCTTTCGGTGATATCTTTTCCGCTGCCAATTTCCCCATTAGACGATCTAAATCAGAAATGGATTTTAGCAATTGTGAAATTTCATATTTTAAACCATCATTCTCATTTAAGAAGTCGATGAGTGATAATCTTCTTTGAATCTCATTAACTGATTTTAATGGCAGGATAATTCTTCTTCTTAGCAACCTTCCTCCCATTGGAGTTGCTGTTTTATCAATAATATCCAATAGTGATTTTCCCTGAGGATTACTTGGATAAACAATTTCCAGATTTCTTAACGTAAAATTATCCATCATCAGGAAATCGTCCTGTGGAATAACTTTGATCTTGGTAAGATGCGCTAATAAGTTGTGATGGGTATCCTCTACCAAATATGCAAAAATAGCTCCTGCTGCTGTAATCGCCAGTGAAAGAGTTTCTATTCCAAATCCTTTTAAAGAATTCGTTTTAAAATGACTCGTTAATTTTTCATAGGCAAAATTATATTGAAAAGCCCAATCTTCAAGTTTGAAAGCACTTTTATTCTTTAATTGCTCCGGAATCTGAACACTTCTCTGATAAATAATCTCACTGGGATCAAATGTGCTTACAATATGTAGAAGCTTCTCAAGATTTCCTTCGGTTACTAAAAATTCTCCGGTAGAGATATCGACCAATGCCATCCCAAATTTCTCTTTCTCCTTATGTAGTGAAAGCAGGAAATTATTTTTTTTCGAACTTAATACCTGATCATTAAATGTAACTCCAGGAGTAACCAATTCGGTAACTCCTCTTTTTACAATTCCCTTCACCATTTTCGGATCTTCCAATTGATCACAAATAGCAACACGAAGTCCTGCCCGAACCAATTTTGGAAGATAAGAATCTACGGAATGGTGTGGAAATCCTGCCAACTCAATATGACCATCTCCATTTGCTCTCTTGGTAAGAACAATTCCCAGCACCTGAGAGGCACGGATCGCGTCTTGTCCAAAAGTCTCATAAAAATCTCCGACCCTGAATAATAAAAGAGCATCAGGATATTTTCCCTTGATGGTATTATACTGGATCATTAATGGAGTTTCCTTCTTCGTTTTTGCCATAATAAAAAATGAAGGTCAAATTTAGAAAATAATTTCAGGCTTAGAAAATTGTTTCAGGATTAATCTTTTCAATATCCTCTTTACTTGAATTAATTTTTTGTCGTATTTTTCGGCAAAATTATGTAATGGATTTTCCAATATTAGAAACTGAAAGGCTAATTTTACGACAACTCACTCCAAATGATGCTAAAGATTTATTTGAATATTTTTCTTTAGATATTGTTATGGAATATTATGATCTGGCAACATTTACTCATATTGGAGAAGCTGAGGAAGTGATTACAACATTCAACACTGAGTTCGAAAATAAAAAAGGATTCAGATGGGCTATCGAATTGAAAGATGAGAAAAAAGTAATCGGAACATGTGGATATCACAATTGGTTTCATGAACACTTTAAATCTGAGATAGGATACGAATTGAATCCAAAATATTGGCAAAAAGCATATATGAAAGAAGCAATACAGCCAATTCTTTCTTTCGGATTTGAAAAGATGAATCTCCATAGAATAGAAGCTTTTATTGATCCTGCTAATATTTCCTCGGAAAAACTTTTGTTATCACAAGGCTTCAAGGAAGAGGGAACCATGCGAGATTTCTTTTTTGAAAAAGGAAAATTCGTAGATGCTACGATTTTTGGACTTATAAAAAAGTAAAGAATCCCAAAAGTGATTTCTGTTAGTCTTTTTTTAAATGTTTGTCTAATGCTTCTGTGCTTTTTTTGTAAGCCCATTTTTGTTTATAATTTACCCATTTTATTTTAAAAAGTTTTCTGAAAAGCTTATCCGTATACCTCATAATAAATACATGATATAGCATATTTGCAAAAACTTTTGGTTTATTGGGAAGTGCTCTTAATGACAAAGAAAAGCCCGGCTCGAGATACCTGTTAAAATGCCAGAATGCTCCAGGTATAAAAAGTGCATCCCCATGCTCCATAAATATTTCATACCCTTTGGCATATTGCAACGCCGGAAACTTTTTATAATCAGGGTTTTCGTAATCTACATCATAAATGGTGTGAACAGATAAAGGAACTTTATACAGAAAAGCAGATTGTTCCTGATCGAATAATAAAATTCTCTTTTTCCCTTCGAAATGGATATGCATAAAATCTCCTAAATCTACATCGTAGTGCATCAGAACATGAGCTTCACTCCCACCGAAAAATAATGTAGGAAGTCTCTTAAAAAACTTCATTCCTAGGTCCGGGTAGGTAAAGTTTTTCAATAATTCCGGAAGCCTGTCAGTAATAATGTAGAAAAAGATACGAAGGTCAGAAGGTTTGCTTTTTATAGTATCAATATAGTCCTTCATTTTCATATGTGTCACAGGAGCATCTGAGCTTTTGGCTGCGTTTGCCGGTTTATTATCATACAAAGGAACTTCCTGCTCCCCTGCTTTTTCACGAATATAAGCAAGGTTCCATTGATCAAAAGCATCCCAGCGACTCGCAAAATTTTTGATCAATAAAGGCTTCTTCTTTTTGAAATAATCTTTTTGAAAATCTTCTTTACTAATATCGTTGACAACATCTACTTTTTCGAGAATCATTTGTTGATTGATTTAATGCGAAATAAAAGTAATGTTTTTTTGAAATTTAGAAAAATTTTACCATTTACATTTTTTTAATACTAAAATGATTTCCTTGTACTCACAAAAAGTCACAATAGAAAATAAACCAGTATAGAAATCATTCCTCCCAAAACAATGACAACGCATCCTTTCGGATTTTTTTTAAAACTTTTCTTTCTGCTATATTTATTGACATAATGCCCACTTACCCAAGTTCCATCTTTTTTAAAGTGTCCTTTTCTGTAGTATCCCATTTTATTTTCTTACAAAGAAAAGAGACTCTTCCAAAGTAATTTTACAGTTTTCCATAAACAAAGGATAAAACGAAAAAAATTATATTTGCATCACCAACTAAATTTATGAGAGTCTATAACACCAAACATTTCCTGAAGATACTTTTCAGTTTACATAAAAGTGATACTTTAAAAATACTTTTTCCTACAATGGTATTGGTAGGAATATACTCTTATGGAATAGAATATCTGGAGGTTGAGTACCTACATCTCACAACCAAATCTGCGGTAAGTAATGTTGGAATGATTCATTCTTTACTCGGCTTCGTTCTCTCTTTGTTGTTGGTTTTCAGGACAAACACCGCATACGACAGATGGTGGGAAGGAAGAAAACTATGGGGAAAATTGGTTAATGATACCCGAAACATTGCCATAAAAATCAATATGCTTCTTGAGGATGACAGACAAAATGCAGAACAGATCGCGAGATATTTAAAGTTTTTTCCTCATTTCTTGGCTAAACATCTTTCCAAAGAATCTACGAGACTAGCACTGGATGAAGATTATTCTGAAATTGAAAAATCGCTTAAACATCATGGACCCAGCGAAATCATTATTCTCCTAAGTTACAAATTGAACCAATTAAAAAAAGAAGGTAAAATTTCTGATGTTGAAATGGTATATCTGGATACCCAGCTTTCAGGCTTTCTTGATATCTGCGGTGGGTGTGAAAGGATAAAAAACACTCCTATTCCCTACTCCTACTCGTCTTTTGTGAAGAAATTCATCATACTTTATGTATTGGCTTTGCCAGTTGCCTATGTGATCAGTATTGGTTTATTTATGATTCCGCTTACGGTTTTCGTTTATTATGTTTTGATGAGTTTGGAACTTATTGCTGAAGAAATTGAAGACCCATTCAATAATGACGAGAATGATATCCCGATGGAAACTATAGCTCAGAATATTGAAAAGAATGTGCATCAAATCATGGGATTAAAAAATAAAATCAACCTTTAAAGGTTGATTTCTTTTAGTTCGCCATCTTGCTTTATTTCTACGAATTTACTTTCTCTGTTTGCTGAAGAGTAATTATAGAAAAAAGTTTGATATATTGGTGTTGAATACAGATACCCTCCATAAGCATTATAAGCATCCGACTGTCCCGTTTGCTGTTGGTAACTTGCGGTAGCTGTAAAGTTTACGATAGTTTCCAAATAATATTTACCTGGCTTTAATTTCTCAAACTTAAATCTTCCATGAGCATCTGTTAAAGCATCTATCCTATATTTAAAAGCTTCTTCAGACATATAAACTGTTGTTTTTCTATTTTCGTATTTCCTTCTCATGTTATAAAACTCTTCAAAATAGGGAGTCACTGGAAAAAGCATTACAACAGTCCCTTCTGGGGCATAATGTTTCTGTCCCAGTAAAGGTTTGATTCCCCAGTTGTTTTTTTGCTTGGTTGATGCTACTCCTTCAATGGTAGAGTTTCCAAAGCCGATCATGGTCTGGGCTAGTTTTTTATCGAAAAAAGCCTGTGGGTAATACGTATTCTGAGCTTTTGAAAATATAAAAGACGATAGTAATGTTATAACTATAAGTAAATTTTTCATGTCATATTTTTTTAATCAAATATAACTATTTTACTATTTTTGAAATAAAAATATCTATGAAATACATTTTTCTTTTATTAATTTCTACATCCACATTAGCAATCGCACAAAAACCATGTGGATTTAAGGATGGATTACAGGAAGGGAGTTGTAAGCAATTCTTTGAAAATGGCCAGGTAAAAGAAATTGCAGAATGGAAAAAAGGAAAGCTCGACGGTGATGCTATTTTTTATTACGAAAATGGAAAAACTCAGGCTAAAGGAGAATACAAGAAAGATTACAAAATAAAGGAGTGGGCTTATTATGATAAAAATGGCGTTTTAACTTCTAAGGAGGTTTTCAGAAATGGTGAAAAAAATGTCTATGATAATAGCTCTACAGGTACCTTTTATTCTCCGACTGGAAATATCACCGAAATCTCCAATTATAAATTCGGGAAACTCAATGGTGAAAGCAAAGTTTTTTATGAAAATGGAAAATCTGTAAAACAGATTGGTTATTATGAAAACGGATTAGCCACCGGAAAATGGAAAATGCTTTATCCATCTGGAAAAGTTCAGCGTGAAACTGAATTCGCCAATGACAAATGGAATGGAACCAGAGTTCATTATCGTGAAGATGGAAGCGTAGAAAAAACAGAAATATACAAGGACGGAAAATTAATCTCTACAAAATAATATATTGGTACATAAATTAAAACTGGAAGAACTAAACAGAATAGATGTAGAAACATTTAAAAAAGTTGACAAGCTTCCTTTGATCGTCATTTTGGATAACATAAGAAGTATGCACAATGTGGGAGCCACATTCAGAACGGCAGATGCTTTTTTAATTGAAAAAATAATCCTTTGCGGAATAACACCGCAACCGCCCCATCGTGAGATTCACAAAGCAGCATTAGGAGCAACAGAAAGTGTGGATTGGGGCTACGAAAGCGACATTAATACCACAATTCAGGATTTAAAAAGTCAGGGATTTGAGATTATTGGTATAGAACAAACCAGTAATAGTACAATGATTACAGATTTCACGATTGACAAGTCTAAAAAATATGCTTTAATATTAGGTAATGAGGTAGATGGAATCAGTGATGAAGCTTTAGAAAATATTGATGTATTTCTGGAAATTCCCCAACTGGGAACAAAGCATTCTCTAAATGTAAGTGTATGCGGAGGTCTCGTTATGTGGGAATTCGCAAAGGCCTTAAAATAAAAAACTGCATATGCCTAAAAGACAGTGCAGTTTGAAATAAATCTAATAAAAAGTAAAAATGAAAGGCGACAAAGATACTTTTTTTTTATTTACAAACAAATTTTGGACTCGCATTTTTTATTTTTCGAAAAAAAAACCCGAATATTACAAAACAGTTTCGTTTAATTTTTTATAAATTAGCACAATGTTTATCAAGGACTATATCTCAAAGGATTTCCCATGTTTTAGCCTGACTGACTCAATAGAATCAGCAAGAAGTACATTAGAAGACTTTGGATATACCCACATTTTCATTAAAAAGTCCCATCACTTTTACGGGGCTATTGCTAAAGATTTTCTTTACGAAACAGAAGGAACATTGAAGGACCTGGAGCATCAGGTCGAGCGATTTGCTATTCTTGAGGACAACAATATCATGGATAGTATTCGTTTATTTTATACGTTTAATTCCAACGTGATACCTGTGATCAATAAAACTGAAAAATATCTGGGATATATTACCTGTGAGGATGTTTTTCAGGATTTGTCACGTTATCCTCTATTCTCAGAATCAGGAGCTATTCTAACGGTAGAAGCTCCGGCAAGAAAATATTCGATGACAGAGATTGCCAATATTGTAGAGAGTAACAACTCAAAATTTTATGGTGGTTTTATTAGTTTTATGTCTGAAGAAATTGTTCGTGTTACTGTAAAGATCAGCAATGAAAATCTAGCATCCATTGATGCAACTTTCGATCGATATGATTATAGAATCGTAGAAAAGTTCTATTCGGATGAAAAAACAGATCTGTTTAAAGACCGGTTTGGCTTTTTCCAAAAATTTATAGAAATATAACATGAAGGCAGCTATATATTCTCAAAAAAAAGATCTAGATACTTTTTTATACTTAAGCAAATTCGTTTCAGAACTTGAAGGCAGAGGCGTAAAATCTGTCCTATTTGATGAAATGGCTGAAGCTCTTCAGTTTTCAAAAATATTCGAAACATTCAATAATAAGCAGGATCTTATAGAGAAAGAAGTAGATCTTTTCTTCACTTTTGGAGGAGACGGAACTATTGTGAATTCTCTTACTTTTATTGAAGATCTTGAGATCCCTATTGTGGGGGTAAACACGGGAAGATTAGGATTTTTGGCGAGCTTTACTAAAGAAGAAGCTTTCAAAGAGCTGGATGCCATCTTAAAAGGAGATGTAAAAACCAGTCGCCGCTCTGTGATTGAAGTGATTTCACCGAGATCAGACGAGTTTTTTCCGTACGCTCTAAATGATGTTACCGTTTCAAGAAAGGAAACGACATCTATGATTACTGTGGATTCATTTATCAATGATGAATTTTTAAATGTATTCTGGGGAGATGGCGTGATCGTTTCGACTCCTACAGGCTCTACGGCTTATTCTCTAAGCTGTGGTGGTCCTATTATCTCTCCCAATAACGAAAACTTTGTCATTACTCCTATTGCTCCTCACAATCTGAATGTAAGGCCTTTAGTTGTTAATGATAGTGTTGAGATCAAGTTTAAAGTAGAAAGCCGTGTATCTCAATACTCTCTTTCTTTAGATTCAAGACTAATACATATAGAAACAGATAAAGAAATTATCATTAAAAAAGCTGATTTTCAAATCCTTTTGGTTCAACCGAACAACTTGAGTTTCTATGAAACGATCCGTCAAAAATTACTTTGGGGTCGGGATAAAAGAAATTAGCAATTAAGCAAATTTTCTTACCTTTACACAACTTTAAAAACACCTAATAATTTATTTAAAAAGTAAAACATGAGCAGAATTTTTCCGGCAGGAGTTGCCACAGGTCAATTGGTTACTGATATTTTTCAGTATGCTAAAGAAAATAAATTTGCGTTACCAGCTGTAAACGTTATTGGTTCCAGCAATGTAAACGCTGTTATGGAGACTGCAGCAAAATTAAACTCTCCTGTTATTATTCAGTTTTCAAATGGTGGAGCTGCTTTCAATGCAGGAAAAGGACTGAGCAACGATGGACAAAAGTCTGCTATTTTAGGAGCAATTGCCGGAGCAAAACATATCCACACGCTTGCGGAAGCTTATGGAGCCACTGTAATTTTACATACAGACCATTGTGCAAAAAAATTATTGCCTTGGATCGATGGCTTAATGGACGCTAATGAAGAATTTTTCAGACAGACAGGAAAATCTCTTTATTCATCTCACATGTTGGATCTTTCTGAAGAGCCCTTAGAAGAAAACATTGAAGTTTCTGCTAAATATTTTGAAAGAATGGCTAAAATGCAAATGACTTTAGAAGTAGAAATAGGAGTTACAGGAGGAGAAGAAGATGGTGTTGATAACTCTGATGTAGACAACTCAAAGCTGTATACACAGCCAGAAGACGTTGCTTATACTTATGAAAAGTTAAAAGCTATTTCTGATAACTTTACTATAGCTGCTGCTTTTGGTAATGTACATGGAGTGTACAAACCAGGAAACGTGGTTCTTACACCAAAAATCTTAGACAACTCTCAAAAATTTGTTCAGGAAAAATTCGGAACGGCAGCGAAACCTGTAAACTTTGTATTCCATGGAGGTTCTGGTTCTACTTTAGAAGAAATTAGAGAGGCGATCGATTATGGTGTAATCAAAATGAACATTGACACAGATCTTCAATTCGCATATACAGAAGGCGTTAGAGATTACATGGTGAATAATATAGAATATTTAAGATCTCAAATCGGAAACCCTGAGGGAGAAGAAAAACCTAACAAAAAATTCTATGATCCAAGAGTTTGGGTAAGAAAAGGTGAAGAAACGTTCTCAACAAGATTGGTTAAAGCTTTTGAAGATTTAAATAACGTAAATACTTTAAAATAAGAACTGTACATTTGTATTAATGTAAGAATATTCATGATGAATACACTTACATTAATACATTTTACATTTATACATTAATACACGCAAAAATGGCATTCGACTGGTTTAAAAGAAAAGCAAAAAACATTACCACTTCTACTGATGAAAAAAAGGATGTTCCAAAGGGTCTTTGGCACCAAACTCCATCAGGAAAGATAGTGGAACACGAAGAGCTTAGGAAAAACAACTATGTTTCTCCTGAAGATGGATTTCATGTAAGAATAGGAAGTGCAGAATTTTTTGAGATCCTTTTTGATGAGGGCAAATTCACTGAACTAGATGCTAATGTCGAAAGTATAGACATCCTAAACTTCAAAGATACCAAACCATACGCAGATCGTCTGAAAGAGGTAAAAGCAAAAACAAAACTTACAGATTCTATAAGAAATGCTGTAGGAACTGTAAAAGGGACTGAAATGGTAGTTTCTTGTATGGATTTCGCTTTTATCGGAGGATCATTGGGTTCTGTAATGGGTGAAAAAATCAGAAGAGCTATAGATTACTGTATTGCTCATAAACTTCCATATATGATCATCTGTCAATCTGGAGGAGCAAGAATGCAGGAAGCAACTTACTCCCTAATGCAGCTAGCAAAAGTACAGGCTAAATTAGCTCAGCTTTCAGAAGCAGGACTTCTATACATTGCTTACTTGTGTGATCCAACTTTTGGTGGTATCACTGCATCTTTTGCAATGACAGCTGATATTATTATGGCTGAGCCAGGAGCTTTAATTGGTTTTGCGGGTCCTAGAGTAATTCGTGAAACGATCGGTAGAGACTTACCGGAAGGTTTCCAAACTTCAGAATTCCTTCAGGAAAAAGGATTTGTAGACTTTATCGTGAAAAGAACTGAAATTAAAGACGTTGTTTCTAAAACAGTAAATTTATTAGCAGTACATGCTTAAAATTTGTAACAAATACAGTATAATCTCTCTCTAATTAGGGAGAGATTTTTATTTATGAGAACTTTCAAAATATTTTTTAATACGATTCGGGCAATGAGCTTTAAAAAGATTATGCGTCTTTTATCTCTCGTTTTGCCACATCCTCTATTCTCTATATTAAGTTTTCATGCCACTGTAAAGGCTTTTACTATTGCTCAAAAACGATTTCCTGACACTGCATCCAATAACGGAATAGGCAATGCATTCAGACATGCCCTTTGGTGCTGTTTTATTCTGATGTACTGTTCTAAAATTTCTTCACCCCAAAAAGCGCTCGATTTCTGTAAAAGGATAACCGATCTGCATGAAGAACTTTTTCCGAACAAGCCTTTGGAAACAAAAATGGACCTTCATAACAATAAGATTGGGATGGATTATTTTATGGAAATCCTTCCAGGTATTCATCGTCAATTTTTTGAAAAAAGCTTCTTTATTGATGCTTTAATTAAAAAAATGGATGAAGCAAAAGTCCTGAAAAATCTGGATGATCATTTTGAGGGGTATTTGGTCTATCTTGATGAAAAATAGTTTTTCATAACATTTAATTTATTATCTTTTCTAAAATTTAATTTAAACAGATGGTTCTCAGCAGAATTTGGTCCGCTTTTATTATCGTCGCTATTGCTATTGCAAGTATAAAATATATTTCTTCCCGTCATTATAATACCATTTTCAATGATATGGTAGTTGGAAAAGGAGGAGATACTGTACAGATTGCTTCGCAAAAAATGAATACCCTCTCTCCAATCGTTAGAGATAGTTTGATGAAGAAATCTGATTTTTCTGAGAGCAGAATTCATTATAAAACAGATTCATTAAAGCAGAACGTTAAAGTATATCGCGTGCAAGAAGCTGACGGCGTTATTGGAACCGCAGAAACTGCTGTAAAAATATGCATCGGACTAATAGGTATCATGACCTTGTTTATGGGATTTATGAGTATTGCTGAAAAAGCAGGCGGAATTAACCTGTTAAGCAGGCTCATCCAACCTTTCTTTTCAAAATTATTTCCTGACATTCCTAAAAATCACCCTGCCTTTGGCCATATGCTGATGAATTTCAGTGCCAACCTTTTAGGTCTTGACAACGCAGCAACGCCATTTGGACTGAAAGCAATGGAAAGCTTACAAACCCTAAATCCAAATAAAGACATTGCAAGTAACTCTCAGATCATGTTTCTGTGTCTTCACGCCGGGGGAATGACATTGATCCCAGTGTCTATTATTGCGATCAGAGCTTCCATGGGGTCAAAAACCCCGACTGATATTTTTCTTCCGTGTATGATTGCTACTTTTACAGCAACGTTAGCAGCAATGATCATTGTTTCTCTATATCAAAAGATCAACCTGCTGCGTCCAATAGTAATCGCATATGTAGGAGGGATTTCTGCAATTATAGGGCTATTGGTACTGTATCTTGTTCGATTAAGCAAAGATGAGCTGGACACATTCAGTAAGGTTTTAAGCAATGGGCTCATTCTTTTTATTTTCTTAGCAATCGTCCTTGGAGCTGTTTATAAAAAAATCAATGTATTTGATGCCTTTATTGATGGTGCAAAAGAAGGATTTACCACTTGTGTTAAGATCATTCCTTATTTAGTAGGAATGTTGATTGCCATTTCACTTCTTAGAACTTCCGGTGTTTTTGATGTAATCATCGATGGCATGAAATGGATAGCAAATACAGCCAATTTAGATGCAAGATTTGTAGATGGCCTTCCAACTGCTTTAATAAAACCTCTTTCGGGTTCGGGAGCTCGTGGAATGATGGTTGACACCATGTCTACTTTCGGAGCAGATAGTTTCCAGGGTAAATTAGCTGCAGTTCTCCAAGGAAGCTCAGACACGACGTTTTATGTGCTTGCCGTTTACTTCGGGGCCGTAGCTGTGAAAAACACAAGATATGCCGTTATTGCTATGCTTTTAGCCGATTTAGTGGGTGTTATTACATCTATTGCTCTGGCATATTTATTTTTTGCATAATAGTTGATGGTTTCTGGTTGCTAGTTAATAGTTATATTTATTAATGTTTTAATAAAATGAAAGACTATGAGCTACACCAAACTTGATATTTATAATATTTCTTTTGACTTATTTATTGAGGTCCATAAGCTTTCATTCAAATTACCGAAACATGAAACATATGAATTAGGGAGCCAATTAAGAAGATCTTCCGATTCAGTTGTCAGCAATATTGCAGAAGGTTATGGAAGAAAAATCTATAAAGGTGAGCTAATCCGATTTTTAGTTTATTCCCAAGGAAGCTGTGATGAAACAGTGAGCCATTTATCAAAAATTGTAAAACTCTATCCCGAATTAAATTCAGATTTTCTGAAAAAAGCAGAACAATATAAACTTTTAGGAGGAAAAATAAATAACTTTATAAAATACGTCCAAGCTAGTTGGCGTACCTAAACAACCAGTAACTAACAACAAGCAACAAGCAACTAGCAACTAGCAACTAGCAACTAGCAACAAAATTAAAACATATGATAACAGATAAAGAATTCACATTAAGACTCATCCGTCAGTTAACTCAAGCATTAGAAAAACTTATTTTAGACAAGCCTGAGGAAAGTTTAATGCAGAAAGAACTGGATTTTGATTCATTAATGAAAGATATTTTCAAGATAGACTTTGTAGAAATATCATCAAAATCAAAAGAAGAGATTATTGAAATCGTCAACGAAAGACAAGAGAGAGATCATAAAGATTACTATGAAATGCTTGGAAATCTTTTTTACTTTACAGGAAAGCAAACCAGCAATACTGACTTTCTTGACAAAGCAAAAACGTTTTATGAATTCTATCTTCAGACGAGTGGAATTTTTGCCCTTCCCATTATTAACAGAATCAATGAAATAAAAAAAGCACTTGAATAAAGTGCTTTTTATATTTTAGAATGTAATCTTATAAGTTCCCGTTGAGGAAGTGCTTGCCTTTTCAGCTTTTACGTATTTTTTCACCCAGGCTACAGATGTTGAAGAAACACAAGGATCAGATATTCCTCCTACTCTTCTGGCTGAAACCACATTTCCAGCTTTATCTACTGTGTAAGCAACTGTAACAGATCCACTAGCTGTACAACTATGTTGTGGTTGCGCTCCTCCTCTACCCATTGTTCCTGGGATATAGCCAATTAGTTTTCGATCGATTCCTACTTTACTATCACCATTTCCGTCTCCTCCCAAGGGGTCTCCAGCATTTCCAATACCAGTACCAGTTCCCTGACTACCAGCTTTAGTTCCTCTTCCCTTGATCAGATTTCCAATAGCTGCGTTTCCTTTTCCATCTCCGTTTCCAGTTTTGGAATTTGCTGTTGCTCCAGAAGTTTTTTTGTTATTCTTGGAAGCAGAAGAACTTGTTGTCTCTTTCTTATTAGATTTAGATTCTTCTTTTTTAGGAACACTTGTTTTCTTATTATTCCCCGTAATGACCTTTTCTTTTGGTTCTTCTTTTTTAGTTTCAGGTTTGGGTTCAGGTTTTTTTACAACAGTCTTCGTTTCAGGAACTGCCTTTTCAACTGGTTCAGGGGTAATTTCTTCCGTTTTAGCCGCAACGCTTCCTTCTTGCTCTGCAGGCTCTTCTATACCTTTTCCATTACGGTTATCTCCAAAGTTGACCAGCATCGTAGTCACCACTTCCGGTTCTTTATTCTGTTCGGGTTTTAATTTATAAAGAAAAACAAAAAGCAGGATTGCAGACCAAACCAAAATAGAAAGTATTCCACTTTTTATCCGATCTCTGGTTTCCTCGTTTTTGTCTACAGTATAACTTTTCATTTGTTTAATGCTTACCAATTTCTTGGTTTATTTGTCTTTAATAGTTGCCAGAGCAATATTAAATTTGTGCTTCTCCGCAATTTCCATTGCATAAACCACATCCTTGTGTAATGTATTTTCGTCTGCTCTAATCGTAAAAGACTTATTCGTTTGATTTGTTAAACTATTTACTATAGTTTGCTCAAGCTGCTCTCTGGCTACGGGTTTGTCATCCACATAATAAGAACCATCCGGCTTGATACTTACTGTCAGCGGGTTAGGTATATTATTATCTTCTGTACTCGTTTTAGGCAAATTGACATCAATTGCACTTTGATTAGCCGCAGAAGAGGTTATCATAAAAAAGATTAGCATTAGCAAAATAACATCAGTCATTGCTGCTAAACTAAACTCCGGATTTGCTTTATTTCTTCTTTGAATTTTCATCTGTTTATTCTAAGATTTTTAATGGTCAGATGGAATCGCTCAATTAATAATTCTCAATATGAACTTCTTTTGATTACGATTTCATAAGAAAGATTTATAAAGGTTTATTGATAAGATCTAAAAATTCTCCAGACATATTCTGAGCCTTCAAAACAAACTTGTCAATTCTTGTTAAAAGTATATTATAGAAGAAGTTAGCTGGAATTGCAACTGCCAAACCGACTGCTGTTTGCCCTAAAGCAGTATATATACCTTCCGAAAGTGTCTTTGGAGAAAAAGATCCTGTTGCATGAGATAAATTAAAGAAAGCAATAATCATCCCGATAACAGTTCCTAAAAGTCCCAACATCGGAGCAATACTTGGAACAACCGCCAATAGGTTAAGGTTTTTTTCCATATTAGCAACTTCGACCTGAGCCTGAGATTCCATTGCACTCACAATATCTGAAACGGGTCTTCCCAATCTCGAAATTCCTTTTTCTAATATTCTGCCTTCAGGAGAATTTTGTCTTCTGCAATAGTCTACAGCAGATTCAATTTTTCCTTCTTTAATAAAGTCTTCAATATTATTCATAAAATTGGAATCCGTTTTCGAAGACAATCTTTTAATAAAGAAAAAACGTTCAAAAAACAGGTATACCGAAAACACACCAAGCAGTAATACGGTAACCATCACTATCTTAGCGAAAGCTCCTCCATGGAACATGATGTTCCAAAATGAAAATTCTAAATTGTCTGTGGCAACTGCAGGTGTAGCAATTTGTGCAAATAAGATCTGAGTAAGTTCCGTTAACAGCATTAATTTGAATATTTTATAATGATTTTAAACGACAAAAGTAATGGAATATTATTAATTGATCTCTTAAAAAATGCTTAAAAACAACTTAAATTTTCCAATGAGACATAAATAGCAAATTTCTTTCCAAAAAGAATTTTGAAAAGAAATTGAATATAAAATAATAAGAAGACGATTTTTAATCTTCGTCTACCTCAATATTATCTTGTTTAAGTTCGCATTTTAGCCTAAAAGCAATTGGAGTATCTGATCCTGTATAGAAATCATCAATTGTTCCTTTCCAGATCAAATCGAGTTCACCTTCTTCATTTTTCTCAAAGAAAAGCTCATTATCATAGATAAAAGCATCTTCATCATCGAACAGATCTACCTCTGTATAGGTGTCCTCTTCAGAGTCATTGATATTAATCGTTTTCCCTTCCAGATCAGCAGAATCAATTGGAAAATCGAAAACTTCTAGTGAGAGTTGTGGAAAGTTATACTGTAAAGAATCATCGTCTACGTGATCCAAGCCATCATCCGTTATGACTTCAACTTCAAGAAAATGTTGCTGATTACTATAAATAGCCTTGCAATAAGTGCTTCTTATATTGTATTTTAATGTTTCGTCCGGATGGTAAATTTTTAAAATCCCTTTCATTATTTCTTAAAAAAGAGCTGTAATAATATGATTGTTAATTGTTTTAAGCAAAGATAAAAAATAGATTGAATTTGAAAAATATTTTGAAAATTATTTTTTCTAAAATCACATTCCATTCCTTTCGGATCTTTTAATATTACTACTTTTGTTATTATAAAGATTCTGAAATGAAAAATGTTTTATCTAAAGGTATTGTATGCCTGGGATTAGCCATAGGTCTTACAGCCTGCAAAAAATCCGATTCCCCACTTACAAAAGTAACTCCCACGAATTTAGATTCTATTGCTTCAAACTATTATGAACAATATCTTAAATTGTACCCTCTGGATGCAACTTCACAGGGTGATACAAGATACAACGATCAGTTGCCGATTAACATTGATAAAGATTTTATTTCGGGAGAAATTGCCTTTTATAATTCAATTCAAAATCAATTGGATAAGGTTGATTACAAAAGTCTTTCAGATGAAGATAAAGTGGTTTATGATGTTTTAGACTACACTTTAAAAGATAAAATTGAAGCTTATGCCTATCATCCTGAATATATTCCATTTAGCCAGTTTACAGGCCTTCCTTTAAACTTCCCTTTATTTGGCAGTGGAGAAGGAAGCCAACCTTTTAAAACAGAAAAGGATTATACAGATTGGTTACAGCGAATGAATAAGTTTCCTACCTGGATGGATACTGCAATAGAAAACTTCAAAGATGGAATCACTAACAAGGTTGTTTTGCCAAAAAAACTTATTGTAAAGATGATTCCTCAAATGAGAGCTGAAGAAATCATCACACCGGATTTTGAGAAAAATATTTTCTATGGTCCTATTAAGAAATTTCCAAAAGATTTCTCAAAAGCGCAAAAGGAAAAGTTTACAGCCCTTTATAAAGATGCTATTTTGAAAAAAATTATTCCGTCTTATACTAAAATGGGTAATTTCTTAGAAAAAGAATATTTGCCAAAAGGTAGAGATACAGATGGTTACAACAGCCTTCCAAAAGGAAATGAAATCTATCAATACTATGTAAAAAGCTGGACTACAACGAATAAAACTCCTGAAGAAATTAATAAAATAGGGCTTCAGCAAGTATCTATGCTTCGTGCTGAAATGGAAAAAGTAAAACAACAGGTTGGATTTACAGGAACCCTTGAAGAATTTATCAATTATGTAAAAACAGATCCTAAAGCAATGCCGTATAAAACTTCAAAAGAGGTTTTGGCAGGTTTCAATGGAATTTTATCTAAAATTACACCGAAGTTAAAAACGATGTTCAATGTAACACCGAAGACAAAATTTGAAATCAGACAAACGGAAAAATTCAGAGAAGCAAGTGCAAGTGCTGAGTATACTCCCGGAACTCCGGATGGAAAAAGAGCTGGTATTTTCTATGTTCCACTTCCCGATCCGACCAAATTTAATGTAACTTCCGGAATGGAATCTCTTTTCTTGCATGAAGCGATTCCAGGACATCATTATCAGGTTTCTCTTCAGCAGGAAAATACTAAGCTACCCAAATTCATGAGATTTGGTTGGTTTGGAGCTTATGGAGAAGGTTGGGCACATTATTGCGAAACCTTAGGCCCGGAATTCGGTTTATATACAGACCCTTACCAAAAAATGGGCTATCTGAGCGACCAGATGTTAAGAGCCGTAAGACTGGTTGTTGACACGGGATTACATACTGGTAAAATGACCAGAGAGGAAGCTATAAAATATTTCTTAAGCAATATCTCTTACGACGAAGCGGGAGCAACAGCAGAAGTGGAAAGATATATGGCAATGCCAGGGCAGGCTTTAGGGTATAAGATTGGTTCTTTAAGAATCCGCGAATTGAGAGATCAATATCAGAAGCAATTGGGAAGTAAGTTCAGTTTAGCCAATTTCCACGATGAAGTTTTAAGCCAGGGATGTCTCCCATTGGATGTTTTGAATAGGAAAATGGAACTTTGGGCTAAAAAGCAGAAGTAATCTTTTTAAAAAGATATAAAAATCAATACTTTTGATGGAGCAGTTTAATAAATTGCTCCATTTTTTATTCTTATAAATATGAAAAAAATTCTATTAATAACCTTAATTATTTGTCTATCCTTTTTTCATGGCCAAAATAAAAAAATATTTAACAAAATTGACTCGTTAACCTCAACAAAGGATATTCAAGATTTTATTAGAAATGATAAAAATAAAATTAATTACTACTTAAAGGTTGAGGATAAAATAAATTATGATTGGTATTGTAATGTGATTGCAGACAGTTTGAAATTAAAGCAAACCTGGGGAAAAGCGGATTTTGACAACAATGGGCTGACAGATCTTTTGGTAAGTGGGACGACCTCTGAAGGGCCTGAAACTATTTATATTTTAGACAAAGGAAATCATTTCGAATCAAAAAATATAAGCAAAGGAGAGCTATATGAGCAATGTTCATTTTCATCCGTAAAAGATAATAAAATAGAATATCAGAGTATAAAAATACTTAGCAGACAAGGATATTTGAGCAATCTAATTAAAGAAAATCTTGTTTATAAAAATGGTGAATTTATTGAAGAAAATTCATCTCCAAAAAGACATAATATTTTAGAAATAAAATTTGAAACCTCAGGTTCTTATAGAAATTATTACACTTTTAAAATGGAAATAGTATCAAACAAAGATGCATTTTGGACTACTAAAGATGATGGTTATATAGTATCTGGAGTTTATACTTCAAAACTGTCAGAAAAAGATTTTAAAGAAATTATTGACCTCGTAAATTATCTTGATTTTGAAAACTTAAATGACGAATATAATGTTGCATATACCGATTCTCAGACAGGATATTTAACAATCACTTATGATAATTTAAAAGTAAAAAGAATACAAGATTATGGACTTATGGGAACGAGGGGTTTAAAGAAACTTTATGACATCTTTTCTCAAATGAAAGCAAATCAACAATGGACAAAACTATAAAAATGATAACAGAATCTCTAAAATCTCTTTATACAAGGGACCTAAGTAAATTAAAAACAGAAATTGAAGCCTATCAAAACGAAGAATCAATCTGGAAGATAGATGGGAACATCTTGAACTCTTCCGGAAACCTTTGCCTTCATTTGGTAGGAAACCTAAGTCATTTTATTGGTGCAATACTAGGAAACTCCGGATATATCAGAAACAGAGAACTTGAATTCTCCTTAAAAGATATTCCCCGAGCTGAATTAATTATACAAATTGAAAATACAATTAAAATTGTAAATTCTTCTCTTGATAAATTGACTCAGGTTGATCTGGAGAAAGAGTATCCTATTGAACCTTTGGGATATAAGATGAGTACTGAATATTTTCTGATTCATCTCATTGCCCATTTGGATTACCATTTGGGTCAGATCAATTATCACAGAAGATTGATGGACTTATAAGTATTCTTTTAAGACTAAAATTTTAATCTCTGTCAATCGTATAAGACAAAGCAGTAAACATGGCAGCTCTTAAAAGTATGTAGTTTAGTGAACTCTCGTTCTACTCAATTTTTCTATATAACTGGCTTCCAACAATTAAAGTTTTCATTTTCGTGTATTATTCTATTTTGGAATGAGAAAAATTTGGTAAATTGTATTGATTTTTTTAAGTTAAAAATGAATACTAACTCATAAAAAAATAAAAACCATGAAAAAACTATTATCATTAGTCACTATTATGGTCTTTTGTGTAAACTTAAGTATTGCGCAAACTACCCAATCAAAACAATCCACTCCAACCAAAACAAAAAAGGAAGCTAAAGCAAAAAAAGAATCAGCATCAACAACTGGTGTAAAATTAAAGAAAGACGGCACCCCAGATAAACGTTACTCCTCTAATTCACAAGCTCCTACATCCGCAAAAGTAACATCAGCAGCTAATAGCACAGGTGTAAAATTAAAAAAAGATGGTACCCCAGATAAGCGCTATGCATCTAAAACAACTGCTGCAAACGAGGTTGCACCAACTTCAAATACGGGTGGTGTAAAACTCAAAAAGGATGGAACTCCCGACAAACGTTATGGTGGTAACAAAGAAAATGTGAAAAATGTGCCACCAGCGCCAACTAAAACTGTTAGTAATCAGAGTCGCCCAACGACCACAGGTAACTACACTCCTACAAGAGATAGAACTTTGCAAGGGCCAAACGGAGAAGAGGTTCTTACCGGCCCTCGTGGTGGTAAATACTACATCAATAAAAACGGAAATAAAACTTATCTCAAAAAACAATAGTTTATTTCTTTGAAACTTAAAAAAGCTCACCTAGGTGAGCTTTTTAGTTTTATGTTATATACAATTGAGCTAGCTTGATTGTTTTGATAAGCCTTCCAAATAAGAATCCTTTTATTTTTCGAACATCATTTTTGTAATGAAATCTTTTTCTCCTTTCCCTCTGGCCGGAGAATATTCTCTTCCGTAAAAAATAATCTGCAGATGAAGTTTATTCCATACTTCTTCTTTCCAAATATTTTTGGCATCTTTTTCCGTTTCTACAACATTTTTTCCTGAAGTAAGCTTCCATTGGGTCATTAATCGATGAATATGTGTATCGACCGGGAAAGCCGGAAAGCCGAACCCCTGACTCATCACGACTGATGCTGTTTTATGTCCGACCCCAGGTAATGCTTCCAGTTCTTCATAGGTTTGTGGTACTACTCCATTATGTTTTTCCAATAACAATTCAGCCATTCTTTTCAAATTTTTAGCCTTGGTATTGGAAAGCCCGATTTCTTTGATGAGTTCTTTGATCTCTGAAACTTCCAGCTGAGCCATCTTTTCCGGCGTTCCTGCCACTTTAAATAGTTGAGGGGTAACTTCATTCACCTTCTTATCAGTAGTCTGCGCAGAAAGCGCTACAGCAACCATCAATGTGTAAGCATCTGTATGAGCAAGAGGAATAGGGACTTCGGGATATAGTTTCTCTAATTCAAACTGAACAAGTTCAGCCCTTTGTTTTTTTGTCATTTAACCACTAAATTTGAACAAAAATAAACATTATGTTGAAAGTAGGAGATAAATTACCAAATTTTGAAGGAATCAATCAAGATGGAGAAAAAGTAACCTCATCTCAATTAATCGGAAAGAAGCTGGTTATATTCTTTTATCCGCAAGCCAATACTCCAACGTGTACTGTAGAAGCTTGTAACCTAAGTGATAATTATTCGCAATTAGAAAAAGCAGGATTCCAGCTTTTAGGTATAAGTGGAGACTCTGTAAAAAAACAGAAAAACTTCCATAATAAATTTGCTTTCCCCTATGACTTAATTGCCGACGAAAGTAGAGATATTATTGAAAAATTCGGGGTTTGGCAGGAAAAGAAAACCTTTGGTAAAACGTATATGGGAATTGTAAGAACTACATTTATTTTTGATGAAAAGGGTGTTTGTACAAGAGTCATTGAAAAAGTGACATCCAAAACAGCCGCAGAACAAATTTTAGAAGGTTAAGTTCTCAATACAAATAACACAAATTTCCCCCCTACAGCATTAGCTTTACCTAGTTTAGAAATTTGTGTTATTTATTCTGTTTCGTAGTATCTTAACTCTTCATTATCATCAGGAAGCGTTATATATTTTTGAAATTTTAACCCCAGTTTTTCAATCAGCTTCTGAGAAGAAAAATTATCCTTGGAAGTAATTGCGGATATCTTCTTCAAACCAAACTCATCCATTCCTATGGATTTTACTTTTATAGCAGCTTCATAAGCATAACCTTTTCCTTCAAATTCATCCAGTAAAGAGAATCCAATATCTACAACATCAAGTCCTTCCCGTTCAAAGATACCGACAGCACCCACTTTTTTATTCTCACCTTTAGTAACAACCAGATAATTCCCATACCCTAATCTTTCCAATTGAGGAAGAAATCTATTCTTTATATAATTTTCGGCATCTAAAATAGTTTTAAGATGACGATCTCCAATAAACTGAATGAATTTCGGCCTGTTATAAAGATCAAATATAAATTCTCTATCATCCAGAGATATTGGACGAAGGATTAATCTTTCTGTTTCGTAGAAATTATTTTCTTCTGGTTGATTTTTTAGGCTCATCTTTTGGTTGTTCTTTTTTTCCGATTTTTAAAAGCCTTGGATTATTGGCACATTTCTTATTATAAAGCTCAATATATGTTCCATTATCTTTTACATTAGTAACAGCTCCAGTAGTTTTGTTTACCGTTATTGTATAATGTGTTTTCTGATAAGGACATTCTTTTGACGTTAGCTTTCCTAAATCTAAATAATAATTTGACTGGTCTTCATAATAATTCCCTGCTACATCTGTAAATTCCTCATCTATCATATATCCATCTGCTGTGGCAGCAATAGCAGCCTCCTGTACATTGTCAATTTTTCCCAAAAATCTCTTCAATGCATCAAGATCAGTTACATAATTGGTTTTTCCTCCTGATGAATAAACAATATAATAAAAGCTATCTTCATCTGGAAACATATCAAATCCTGAGACTTGCGGTGTATAATCTTTTTTAGTTCCTGAAACTTTGATTTCCTGATCTTTTCCATAGGTATTATAATTTAATACCCAGAAATCTATCTTATCATTTGGTTCAATTCCCTGAAGAATATTCGGAATACTTGAAAATTTTTTCTTCACCTGAGAATAGCCTAATACTCCAGAAAGAATAAAGACGAATATGATACATTTTGAAATTAGTTTGTCCATAATTCGAAAGTTAACAAATGAGGATCAATTATTACATGAATTTTTCTCCTTTTTTGAAGTTTTTGAGATCGAGAACATAGTCTTTTATAAGCTGATCATTATCCCGTGGGCAAATAAGCAAAGCTTTATCTGTATCTACGATGATGTAATTCTCCAAACCATCTATAATAACAGCTTTGTTATTACTTTTCATCCGCACAATATTACCCTTTGAATTATATGATAAAAGATATTTTAGATTCATTGTATTCTCACGCTCATCCTTTTCAGCATTTTCATAAACAGAAGTCCAGGTCCCTAAATCACTCCAACCTAAATCGGAAGGTATTACATATACGTTTTTAGCTTTTTCTAAAATTCCATTATCAATTGAAATTTTCTGAACTTTCGGATAAATAAGCTCAATACAATCATTCTCCCCATCGGCATTGTATTCACATGCCATAAAATGTTGTGTCATTTCAGGAAGGTAAGTTTCAAATGCTTTATGAATGCTTTTGACGTTCCAGATAAAAATCCCTGCATTCCACAGAAAATCTCCACTTTCCAAAAAGCTTTGGGCTATTTCTAAAATAGGTTTTTCTGTAAATGTTTTAACTTTAAAATATTCAGCATTTTTCTTGTCTACAAACTGGATATATCCATACCCTGTATCAGGTCTGGTTGGTGTAATTCCAAGTGTAACGAGGTAATCATTTTTTGAAGCAAGATCAAAAGCAAGTTCTACTTTCTCAAGAAAGATATCTTCCTTTAATATTAAATGGTCAGCAGGCAAAACAACTATCGTAGCGTCTGCATCAATCTCTGCAATTTTATTTGCCATGTAAAGATTACAGGCAGCTGTATTCTTCATCAGAGGCTCGCCAACGATATTATTTTCTGGAATTTCAGGCAACTGTTGATGAGAAAGATTTACATATTCTTTGTTTGTAATGACGAATATATTCTCATTAGGAATAATCTTACTGATCCTGTCATAGGTTTGCTGAATCATTGTACGTCCAACACCTAAAATATCCTGAAATTGTTTTGGAAATTTTTGTGTACTCATGGGCCAGAATCGACTACCAATTCCACCCGCCATAATAACACAATACTTATCTGATTTTGACATGCTTAACTACATTTTTCTACCCGTGCCAAAGGCTTGAATGAATACTTCCTCCCAGTAGCCAGGTTCTTACAAAGATAGTTTTTTTTAATCAGACCTTCTAAAAAATACTTTTCGTTTCGGTACATAAAAAAATCTCCCTTTTTCAGCTCTTCTATGAATTGAAGCTTATCGTCTTGTTTTTCAATATGGAAATACTTTACCAGTTCAGGACTTGCCATAAAATTGGCTTTTGGAGATCGTGAAAATTTCACAATAATGGGCTTTAAGTCTTCATCATATACCTCAACACTTTCCAGAAGCATTCTTCTGAATGTATCTTTCCACTCATTTCCATGCGGGGAAATACGTCTTCCATATTTTTCAAAGGCAATAAGATGTGCCAGCTCATGAGTCAGAACAAAGAAAAAGAGCTGTGGAGCCAACGTAGAGTTGATCGTTATTTCATGGGAATTATCTGGGAGTTTTCTGTAATCTCCCAGTTTAGAATTCCTATTTCGTCTAATTTTTATATGGATATAATAATCTGAAAACCATATTTTTAAATACTGAAGTGTGTTCTGTGGTAAATATTTTTCTAGTGACTGAATAGACATTTTACAAACTTAGTGGAATTCCTGCATAGAAATTCAACAATTTAAGACTAAAAAGATAATTAAACTTAGCCTGAGCTACAGAACCTTGTGCATTAGCATAATTATTTCTCGCCACATTCAGGTCAAAAATAGTAGTTCTTCCTGCAGCATAGCTCTTTTCGGCAAAATCCAATGAAAGCTTTGTGCTTTTGGCAGCTTCTACAGCTGATAAATAAGCCTCATAATTGGCTTCCACATCAAACTGGGCTTTTTGCACATTCTGTCTTACAGCTTGTTTTTGTTGCTCCAATGTATTTTTAGCAGAACTTTCATTGATCTTCGATTGTTCAACCTGCAATTTTGTTACTCCCTTATTGAAAATGGGAACACTCACAGACAATCCGGCTTGTTGACCAAAGTTATCTTTATACTGTTGGAAAAGATTACGCTCTTTAATATATACCAATGAATTTCCTACATTATCAGTATTAAGCAGGTTATTATAGAAACTTCCTATTCCCGCACTCGCTGTTACTGTTGGCCAAAATGCTGTTTTTGAAACTTCCGTTTGTGCTTCTGCCGATCTGATTCTACTTTCTGCTGCTTTTATTTGTGGCTGATTATCGTAAGCAGTATTTAAAACCTCATCTACCGATTTCAGTTGTGGAGTAAGTTCATCAGGAACGTTTACATCTTCAACATCAAAATCTTTATATTCCTGCAATTGCAATAACTGGGCTAAGGCAAATAAACTTCTGCCCGTATTAATCTCTGCTGTTTTAAGGTTTTGTTTTTCTCTGGCTAATGCTGATTGAGCTTCAGCAAGAACCGTTTCAGCAGTTGTCCCAACTTTAGTCGTTATTTTAGCCCTGTCATACTGCTTTTGCGCATTTTCAACAGCACTTTCTGAGATCTTTACAATCTCTTTATTCAGAAGGGTCGTTAAATATTGTTGTGCAATCTGCAGAGAGATGTCATTTTTTATGGTTTCGATGTCATATTGACTTGCCTCTACATCAAATTGTGATTTTCTAATGTTCTTCTCCAGTCTACCATTGTTGTACACCAAAATGTCTGCTGATAGACTTGCATTATTACTAAATCTATCATTCCTGATACTTCCGGTACCTAATGAAGCCTGTCCAAAACTGACTGTGTTTCCTACACTTGCTGATACAGAAGGTAAATATCCTTTTTTAGCAATTCTAAGGTTAGAGTCCTGAACTTGTTTAGAATATTCATTTTGGATAACCTGAAGGTTATGCTTTACTGCATAATCCACACATTCTCTTAAGGACCATTTTTTCTGAGCATTGATACCCAGACAAGTTAATCCAAAAACGAAGATCCAAACTTTTTTCATATGTATATGTTTATTTGTTTTTTTAATGGCCATATGGAATCGTATCATTTAATCAGTATTTGCACATGCAAACCACGGCGATTTCATATTAAGAATTTACCATATTAGACGTACCAAATATAAAAAAGTTACACATTTAAAAATTATTGTTTCATTTTAATAAAACTTTTGAGAATTTTGCATCATGACAACCAAAGAATATCAGGAAGCCGTTGACTGGCTTTTCGTACAAGCACCCAACTACCAGATCGATGGTGAGAAGGCCTACAAGCCCGGTTTGGACAATATAACAAAGCTTTGTTCCTTTTTTGATAATCCTCAGGAAAAATTAAAATGCATCCATATCGGAGGCACAAATGGAAAGGGCTCAACAAGCAATATGCTCGCTTCTATTCTCCAGGAGGCAGGATATAAAGTCGGAATCTATAATTCACCCCATCTTATCGAATTTACAGAACGAATAAAAGTAAATGGTCAGAATTGTAATAAAGAATTTGTATTTGATTTTATTCAAAAGCTCAAAACGCTTCCCAAAGATATCCTTCCTTCTTTTTTTGAGTTTACAACAATAATGGCTTTTGAATATTTTTATCAGCAACAAGTTGATTTTGCCATTATAGAAGTAGGATTAGGAGGAAGATTAGATTCTACAAATATCATACGGCCATTGGTTTCTGCAATTACCAATGTACAGCTAGATCATCAGAATATTTTAGGCAATACCGTTGAAGAAATTGCAGTAGAAAAAGCGGGTATTGTTAAAAATCGCATCTCCATTATTTCCGGGGATGAAAATGAGGTTGTCAAGAATATCATTCGCGATAAAGCGATTCAAAATAATGCTCCTTTTGTTGATGCCACTCTTCTACAATCAGATTTAAAATCAGACCTCAAAGGAAACTATCAGCAAAAAAACATCAAGGTCGTTTTAGCTTTAACTGATGAATTAGCCAAGCTAGATATTAAAATTTCTCCTGAGAATATCAAGAATGGATTACTAAACGTACACCAGAATACTGGATTTATAGGCCGTTGGTTTGAATTTTCAAAAAACCCTTTAACAATTTGTGACACTGCCCATAATCAGGCTGGCTTGGAACAGGTTTTTTCACAACTTAATTCTATAGATCGTCATAAACATGTTATTTTAGGTTTTGTAAACGATAAGAAAATTGATGAAGTAATGAATTTACTTCCGGAGAATTCTGAATTTTATTTTGCAAAACCTGCCATTCACAGGGGAAGACATCCACAGGATTATGAAGATTTACTCATTAATGCAAAAATAATTTATAAAATTTTCGATTCTGTACAGGAAGCGTATTTATCTGCAAAACAAGAATGTACAAATGAAGAAATGATTTTTATTGGTGGAAGTAACTTTGTAGTCGGAGAATTTTTAGAAAAAAATTTGGAGATTTCCAGATAAGTCGTATATTTGCACCACTCTAAACGAGAAAACAAGTATAGAGGGTTCTTAGCTCAGTTGGTTCAGAGCATCTGGTTTACACCCAGAGGGTCGGGGGTTCGAATCCCTCAGGACCCACAAAAGGTCACTGAAGCCTTTCAAAAGAATTCAGGGCTCTTAGCTCAGTTGGTTCAGAGCATCTGGTTTACACCCAGAGGGTCGGGGGTTCGAATCCCTCAGGGCCCACAGAAAATCTCTCAGGAAACTGGGAGATTTTTCTTTTTTATCCCTCTATAAGTAGTTCCTCTTTACACAATCTTACTTTTTGTAGGATGGATTCTTTTATTCCTATATTATAAATCAAAATCTAAAATGTTAAGTTTGGGCGCACTCAATGCTTTACTTTACTACAATATCTGATTGAAAATAAAATAAAGATTCTAGTAATAAAACACTTCAATCAAAACAAGTGGAAAACCCCAAACTGTGAATTAAAAAATATTTTTATATTAGCTGGACACAAAAACATGAATATACAATGAAAAAGAAATTTATTTTCAAACTACTGCTATTAGTAGTTCTCAGCATTTCGCAATACTCCTGTATTCATGATGAAGTCAGCTCGTCATCTGACCATACATCGAAAGAATATACCAATAAAAGCCTTTGGAAGGAAGACGAAAAATATATCAATAATGTAAAAAAGGTGTTTGATGAATATGCCGATAAAGATTATTTTGCAACAAACTTCGGAAATGTTTATTGGGATTATGCCTTAACGATGGGAACTTTTGACGAAAGTTTTCTTGAAGTACCTGTAATAAAAAACAATAAAGTACAATTTGTTCTGATTGTTTATCGAGAAGGAGATAGGGTTTATTTTAAAAGAAAAGAAGATGAAAAGTCTAATGAATTTTTTAATGTTCTCGTTTTCAAAGACAGGAATCAGCTTACAGGAAAAATTGTAGATAATGATAATTTGGGAAATACGTCAAAAGGTATTATACTGTAGAAACGACATGGAGATGGACTAATGATGATGGTAGTGCAGGACCCACATATAGGTTTTTTGAAGAAAGATGTGGACAATCGGGACCTTATTTACCTTGTCAAAGTGTAGGAATGAATGATAATTGTGGAGGTCCTACAGGAGGAAGTAATGGTAATGGCGGCGGCAGTAGTGGTGGTGGAACAGGTTATCCCTATCCTGTTCAGTTAAGCCCATGTGATAAAATATTAAGTGTGTTGTCTAAGCCAAATGTCCAATCAAAAATTAAAGAACTTAAAGACCAAGCTCCTAAAGGAGGAGAAATGGGTGTAAAATTTAAAGCAGATGGAACACCTTCAGAAACAATTCCTGGTGGTGACCATAGTGTTAATTTAGGAGATAAAACAGGATATGCAGGAGGATATCATAACCATACACCAAAGGGTATACCAATGCTTTCTCCTGCAGATATAGATCAATTATTAGGTTTTGCAAGAGCCCAACCTACTTCTAATCCCACAAATGTAAACAATGCTTATTTAGGTATGGTAGCTCCTAATGGCATGCATTATGTTATTTGGTTTAATGGAGACTATGCAGATGCTACTAAAACTTTTTCACAAGCTCAATTAGACAAATTTTCAGATAAATATCGAGATTTTGCAAGTGATTTAATAGAACCTATTTTATATGGAAATAAATACATTGATAGCAGTGGTAAAATAAACAATTTAGGAGTAGAAACTTTATTTTTTGAAACATTAAAAAATATGGACTTAGAGGGAAAAGTCAATCTACAAAGAATAGAAAAAGAAGGCACAATAAATAACATCACTTTAAATGCTAGTAATCAGCCGGTTTCTGCAACTTGTTCATAAATTAATAAAAATTACAATGAAATGATAAATTTAAAAAACATTATACTATTTAGCTTTATTGCAAGTATTATCTGCTGTAAAGCACAATCACAGGTATTACCTTTGATTACAGCAACATCAAATATTCCCAACAATGCTCATGTAAAAGATTTAAACAATGAATTAACACCGTATATTGGCAATTATAAAGCCAATTTTAATGGAACCGAAGTCACCTTATTCATTACAAAAGAAAATGATAAACTTATAGATTATGGTGAGCAAAAATTCTATAGGGATGCACTAGTAGTAAAATATATTGTAAAAAATTCTGCGGGAGCCATTTTACAAAACACACAAAACAATAACCTTCCTAAAATTTATATATACAGTAGAAAGATTAGATCAACAGATAGTGCAGTATTATTTACATATAGTGGGACAAATTGTAGAGTTGGTTGGGGTGATATTATTTTAAAGAAAATAAGTACAACACAACTTTCATGGGAGTATCGTCCAGATGATATTATACTTGATAGCAGTAAATGTCCAAGCGGTACAGATATAAATATCTACTTACCTGAAACAAAGGATTTGATATTTACCAAACAGTAATTAAGTTATCAATAGATCTCACAATGGGGGAAAAATTGCTTATTATGTTTGTACTCAATTTTTGTTTTTATTGTACAGGACAAGAAATAAAAATTCCAGATAATTTTAGTGAGCACTCTATTCCAGAAGTAGAGTCTGAAAAGTGGTCTATTCTCAATCATTCCAAAGATTGTTATGCTGTAAAAAAAGAGAATAATAGATTGATCGTTGAAAAGACCAGTTATTATAAAGAAAATTCTGTATTAGAAATCGAGGAAGGAAAATTGATTGGAGAAAATAAAGGAGAATGGGGAGGTGCACTATATTTTCAACCTAAAAAAGATAAAGAAAAGATTGTAGAAATAAAATTCGGAAACATTGTTGATATTTTCCAATTTCAAAATAAAATCTATTTCACTGAAGGCTCAGGTATTTGGGGAAGTTTATATGAATTAAAAAAAGATTTCACATATAAAAGAATAGAATCCTTTGGAGATGCTTTAGAAGCATCAACTGTATTCAATGACATTATCTATATTGCTTCTCATCATGGTTTTTATAAAGTAGTGAATGAAGAAGCAATTACTATTTTTAGAAATCAATTTTGGAGTAATTTATATCCAAATTCTGTCGCTGTATTCGATGAAGAAAATATTTTTATTGGAATGCGGAGTGGAATTGTTAAATTAAATCTTGTAAAAAATACAGTCAATTTTTATAGAGAAAAAGGATTATAAATAACTTGTATTACACCCATTAGATTGTATTAAAAAAAATAGTGAACATAAACTGAATGACATTATACTTGGTAGCAATAAAAGCCCAAGTGGGACAGATTATATTTTAAAACACCTCTATTCCATTTTTTGCAACAGCAATCCCAGCTTATAATAATCGAGATATCGTAGATTTACCTTTCCTTTTAAGAGAGTCTTTTTTATATTTTCTTTTTGGAATTTAAAAAATAATCTAATCAATAATTTCAGTGGATTATTATGTATCAGATTATAGATTTTGACGAGCTTTATCTCAGATAATTTTGGATTCAGACTTATATTTTTAAGCATTTGAGCCAAGCTTTCAATTGATTCCTCTACTTTCCCCAAATATACCTTATTTGTTTCTAAATCGTTATTGAAAATAGGATTTTGGATATGATCAATTGTTATATCCTTAGCCTTTAGATCCATTGCAAAAAGCAAATCTTCATATCCGTATTTTTGAAAATCAGGATTAAATTGAACTTTTTCAAAGACTTCTTTTTTAATCAGAAAATTATTCGTCTGAAAGCTCAAATATGGTTTTTCCAATCGATTTTCTACTGGTAAATTTTCTCGTTCCACAGCAAATTTCCATCGCAAAAAATGTTCCTGATCTGGAGGAGTATGGGAAACTTTTCGTCCCGCATAAATAACTTTTGTATCTGGATTTTCATTGATGAATAAGATATAGTTCTCAATAAATTGCCTTTCCGTTATTTTCCCATCACAATCAAGAAAAAGTAAATAATCTCCGTTAGAATAATCAAGAAATAGATTTCTGATCCGTGATCTCCCTATATTTTTATCGAGATAAATGAATTGATTGACTTGCTCCTGGAGTTCTTTATTTATTTGCTTATATTGGATTTCAGATCCATCATCAATGAGTATAATTTCTGCATCATGGCCACATTCCCTTATTTCTTTGTTCAGGTCAGAGATGAGTTCCCTAACATCAAAATTATACACAGGAATACAGATGGAAACCTTCATTTACTCAGATTTTTTCTATAATCTTCTGAATATTCAGTTCCTCAAGGCAAGCCCAATCTCCTCTAAAACATTCTTTATCACCAAATACAGAACAAGGCCTGCAGGTTAAGTCTTTTATCTGAACAACGTCATTTTCGCTTTGTCCAAAACCTAAGAACCCCGCGTATGGATGCGTAGAACCCCATATAGAAACACATCTTGTCCCAACAAGACTGGCAAGGTGCATATTGGCAGAATCCATAGAGATCATCAGCTCCAGCTCTGCAATTTTATCAAGCTCCTGCTTAAGATTTAATTTTCCGGATAAGCTTTGGGTATTAGGAATCTCGTTTTCCCATTTTTCAAGGGTTTCTGTCTCATTTTTTCCACCACCGAAAAAGTATACTTTTTCTTTTTTAGCCAGAACTTTGACAAGTTCATATGACTTCTCTAAAGGCAACATCTTTCCTTTATGCTGTGCAAAAGGCGCAAATCCTATTCCGGACTTTTCATTAGCGATCGGCCTTAGTTTATTGGATAAAGTCACCTCAAATCCCATTTCTCTGAATACGTCGGCATATCGTTCAACGGTACGTCTTAATTGCACTTTATTCAGATTCCAAATGTCAGTCAGGGTTTCTTTTTCTTCTTTACCTTTATTAATTTTGAATACTTTATATCCTTTTCTTCTGTAGATCTTATCCAAAACCTTCGTTCTGATAACATCGTGCAAATTGGCTATATAGTCGGGATGAAATTCTTTTATGAGTTGATTGGCTAATCTGTTCAGACCAAAAAATCCCTTATAGTCGTCAAGGTTGATCCCTTTAAATATGACATTGGGAATATCTATGAATAAGCTTTCAAAATTTTTTCTTGAAACCATCACAATCTCCACATCCGGGTTTTGTTCTAAAAATTCACGAAAAACAGGTGCTGTCATCGCAACATCACCAAAAGCAGAAAAACGATATGCTAAAATTCTTGTCACAACTACGGCTTCAGTTGATAGGCAACCGCATAAAATTTAATTTGTTTTGTCATTGCCATTAAACCATTAGCTCTGGAAGGAGATAGAAACTCCTGTAATCCAATCTCAGAAATAAACTCAAAATCGGAGTCTAAAATCTCCTGAGTGGAGTGCCCGCTATAAATACTTACCAAAAGAGAAACAATTCCTTTGGGTAAGATACCATCAGAATCCGCATCAAAAAACAACTTCCCTTCTTTGAACTCAGCATCAATCCAAACTTTACTCTGACAACCTTTAATTAGGTTATCATCCGTCTTCTTATCATCAGAAAGTCCTTTTAATTCTTTACCCAGGTCAATAATATATTCATACTTCTGTTCCCAGTCATCAAGAAATGCAAATTCGTCTATTATTTCCTGCTGTTTTTCTTTAATGGTCATTTTTTAACAATTCTTTGTGCAAAGATACCAATTTTACAGCGATAATTTATTGAGATGCTTTTTGAAAAACCTGTAATAATTTCACTTCTTCATTTTCCCAGCAAAGCACATTTGAAGCTTTTTCTAATTCGTTCTGATAGCCCCTTCTTCCCTTTTCTAAAACTTTATTAATAGCTGCAGCAATACTTTCCGGCTGATGATCTTTAATGATCTCTCCGACATCAAATTGATTTTTGATATTCTGCATTTCAGGGAGGCCGGCCATAATAAGAGGAACTTTAGCCTGGATGCAATCTAATACCTTGTTCGGAAGAGAATACAGATAACTTTCACCTCCATTCTCCTCAATACTCATCCCAATATCAGCAGTAATCGTAACTTTCCTTAATTTTTCAGGCAGTAACTTCCCTAAAAATTGAACTTTATCTTGAAGGTTTTCCTTGATAACCAAATCTTCATATTCCTTTTTCATTGGCCCATCACCAGCAATCTTAAAAATAACATGATCAAGATGATGCATTGCTAAAATCGCTTTGTCAATTCCACGAAATGGATTTATTGCGCCTTGATACAACATTATTTTAGGCTCGTTGTCAGGAATATCTATTGTAAAATCAATTTTTCTGGGTGCATTTTGTACAACCACAGCATCAACATGATATTTTTTTTTGAACCATTGAGCGTAACTTCCGCTTGCCGTTATCATGAATTTTAGCTTTGGAAGCATTCTTTGTTCAAGGTTGCGCCACATTTTTTGTGACATTTTGCCTTGAATCGCCGGCATTTCGGAAAAAATTTCATGACTATCAAAAACCAACGGGATGTTTAATTTTTTAGCGATAAGATAATTGGGAAGTAAAGCATCAATATCGTTTGCATGAAGAATAGTATGCTGATCTGCTTTCTTTTTTAATTCCTGATATAACTTCCAGTTGAATTCAAAATAAGCAGTTTTTAAACTTTTAGAAATCAAAGGTATCCTTGAAAAAGGATAGGGTCGCTTCATTTCTTCTGCCCCAGCCCAGTCATTTCCGATAAGCTCAACTTCATATCCATTTTCATGCAGAGTTCTGCAGACCTTTTCTATTCGCTGATCTGTATAAAGGTTACTAAAAGCAGAAGTAATTATTTTTTTTTTCATTAATTTTTCTTTCCAGCCGTCAGATGGTAAATCTGTATAAAACAGATCAATCCGTTTGGTATGATAACCGGCCAAAGCATTCCGCTAAAGATACCATAAATGACAAAGCAAGCACAACCGATCATGTTAACGATTCTAATTTTTCTTACATCTTTTAAAATAAAACTCAACACAATAAAAAGTGAAGCAGAATATCCAACATATGTAGCAATTTCGGGACTCATAAGAAAAATTTAAGGGAAACAAACTTAGTCATTTTCAATAAGATAATAAAACTTTTTTCTGCCATAAAGTCATTAATTGATTTTTGGTAGAATATTTGTAATTTAGATAAATGAATAAAAGATAATTCGATCTTTATTCTAATTGAGATATATTATGGATTATAAGTTTTCACAAGGTTTGAGCCAAGTGTTCAAACAAAGCAAAAATGAAGCTAAAAGGCTGAAAAGTGAATTTCTTAATACAGAACATCTACTTTTAGGTATTATAAAAACAGAAAACTCTGCAAAAGAAATCCTTCAAAACCTTAATGCCGATTTAACACAAATCAGAAGAAAAATTGAAACTTTAAATACAGCAAGTCTTAATCCAATTTCTGAGGAGGTAACAAATATTTCTTTCACCAAAATGGCGGATCACGCTGTTAAACGTGCAGAGTTAGAATGCAGACAATATAAAAGTAATGAAATCAATACCGTTCATTTACTTTTAGGCATTCTTTATAAATATGAAGACCCAACCTCTAATATATTAGGAGCTTATGACATTGACTACGAAGGAGTTTCAAGAGAGTATCAAACAATGCTTAAAAATTCCGGTCAATCACCTCAGATGAGTGCATACGATGATGATGATGAAAGAGAGGAATTTGAGCAAATGAGAAAGCCTGCAGGTAACTTAGGTGCCGCGAAGAGCAAAACCCCTACATTGGATAACTTTGGTAGAGACCTTACTTCTTTGGCAAGAGATGGGAAACTGGATCCTGTAATCGGTCGTGAGAAAGAAATTGAGCGTGTGTCTCAAATCCTTTCTCGTAGAAAGAAAAACAATCCACTTCTTATCGGAGAGCCTGGAGTTGGTAAGTCTGCTATTGCAGAAGGATTAGCTTTGAGAATTCAGCAGAAGAAGGTTTCAAGAGTTCTTTTTGGAAAAAGAGTCATTACATTGGATCTTGCAAGTTTAGTTGCGGGAACAAAGTACCGTGGACAGTTTGAAGAAAGAATGAAGGCTATTATGACGGAACTTGAAAAGAACCGTGATGTGATCTTGTTTATCGATGAGCTACATACCATCGTTGGTGCAGGAAGTTCTACAGGAAGCCTGGATGCATCCAATATGTTCAAACCCGCTTTAGCAAGAGGAGAAATCCAATGCATTGGAGCAACAACGCTGGATGAGTACCGTCAGTATATTGAAAAAGACGGCGCTTTAGAAAGACGTTTCCAAAAAGTAATGGTAGAGCCAACTTCTATTGATGAAACCATTCAGATTTTAAATCAGATCAAAGATAAGTATGAAGAACATCACAATGTAATTTATACTCCAGAAGCTATATTAGCTTGCGTTAATTTGACATCAAGATATATTACAGATCGTTTCTTACCAGACAAGGCGATTGATGCAATGGACGAGGCGGGTTCCCGTGTTTATATTAAAAACATGAAAGTACCTACTGAAATCATTGATTTCGAAAAGAAAATTGAAGATATCAAAGAAATGAAGCAGAAAGCTGTAAAGGCTCAGGATTACCTTGAAGCCAGAAAGCTTAAAGATGAAGAGGAACGTCTTCAAATGGAACTTAATGCAGCACAGGATCAGTGGGATAAGGATGTAAAAGAGAAAAAAGAAACTGTTACAGAAGAAAATGTAGCGGAGGTGGTTTCTATGATGAGTGGTGTTCCGGTAACTAAAGTTGGTAAAAATGAGCTTGATAAATTAGCTCAGATGGACAACAATCTTAATGGTAAAGTAATCGGTCAGGAAGACGCTGTAAGAAAAGTGGTAAAAGCTATTCAGAGAAACAGAGCAGGTCTTAAAGATCCAAACCGTCCTATCGGAACATTTATCTTCCTTGGAACAACAGGTGTTGGTAAAACTGAACTTGCTAAAGTAATGGCAAGAGAGCTTTTCGATTCAGATGAAGCATTGATCAGAATTGATATGAGTGAATACATGGAAAAATTCGCAGTATCAAGATTGGTGGGTGCGCCTCCGGGATATGTAGGATATGAAGAAGGGGGTCAATTAACTGAAGCGGTAAGAAGAAAACCTTATGCTGTGGTTCTTTTAGATGAGATTGAAAAAGCACACCCTGATGTATTCAACATTCTTTTACAAATCTTGGATGAGGGACATGTTACAGATAGCTTAGGTAGAAAAATTGATTTCAGAAACACGATCATTATCCTTACTTCCAATATTGGTACCAGAGATCTTAAAGACTTTGGGGATGGTGTTGGATTCGGAACTTCTGCTAAGAAAACCAATTCAGATACAAGAGCAAGAAGTACTATCGAAAATGCTCTTAAGAAAGCATTTGCTCCTGAATTCCTAAACAGAATTGATGACATTGTGATCTTCAACTCTCTAGAGCAGACTGATATCAAGAAAATCATTGATCTTGAATTGAACAAGCTTTACAACAGACTTGAGAAATTAGGATATAAAGTGGATTTAACTGATGCAGCAAAAGACTTTATTTCTGAAAAAGGATGGGATAAAGACTTCGGTGCACGACCATTGAAAAGAGCAATCCAGAAATACATTGAGGATTTATTAGCAGAAATGCTAGTAAACAAACAATTAAACGAAGGAGAAACCATCGTACTGGATGTAAATGAAGCTAAAGACGGATTAACCGGTAAGGCCCATAAGACAAAAAAGACGACTGAAAAGTCTTCTCAATAAATAAATAATTTTGTTAAAACAAAAAGCACCGGTATTACATTCCGGTGCTTTTTTATTTTTAGTTATATCCTTTTGAATTCTTATTATAAATGAATTAGGATCAGAGATATTTGTGACTATAATCCTACAACAAAACCTATGTTAGGAACCAATCCACTTGAGAAAATACTTGAGTTCTCTTTCCACAAAACATTGTACATCAATCCTAACTGCATAAATGAATTCCCTCCTATTCGCTGCATATATCCTCCTCCAAGATAAAGAGCTGTTTCTTCTCTATTATCTTTATAGTCGTAATACTTATCATGATAATTAATAAAATAATGCTGAAGGTTGGCTCCTACATAAAACGATCTTGCAAAATAATAGTTCGCAAAAGGACCTACTCCAAACATTGTCGATCTGTAATAATTTGAGGTCTGCCAAGAAACACTTCCAATTACCCCCGCTTCTAAATCTTCAGTCAATCTATAACCAACTCTTGGGGCCGCTTGTAGGGAGAATGCACTATTACTACCAAATCCTAAACCTATACCTCCTCCAAAAGTCCATCGGTTGGATTCCGCCACAGAAGGAGTTCCTACCGAAACCTGGGAAAATATTGATATTGAAAACATCAACATCAATGGAATAATTATTTTTCTCATATGTAGATAATTAATTGTTTTTAAATCTATTGCAAAATCAACCCCTTTTTATAAGTGCTTAATTTCACAGACATAATGCGATTTCTTACTAATATCGTTTTTATCAATGTTTAAAATTATGGTTTTTTTACGAATTTTTTAGTTGTATTTTTGCCGCATCAAACTAAGAACTCCCGTTAAGAGTTTCGTAAAATTGAAATATAATGAAAATAGTAGTAGGCCTCTCCGGAGGTGTAGACTCTAGTGTTACGGCATATTTGCTGCAACAGCAAGGTCACGAAGTGGTGGCATTGTTTATGAGAAACTGGAACGATGCTTCAGTAACGTTAGAAGATGAATGTCCTTGGATTGAGGATAGTAATGATGCCCTGATGGTAGCCCAAAAATTAGGAATTCCTTTCCAGGTTATCGATATGAGTGAACTATATAAGGAACGTATTGTTGATTATATGTTTGCAGAGTATGAAAAAGGGAGAACTCCAAACCCTGATGTTTTATGTAACAGAGAAGTAAAATTCGATGTATTTATGAAAACGGCAATGTCACTGGGTGCTGATAAAGTAGCTACAGGACATTATGCAAGGGTAAACTCTACCTTCGATGAAAATGGAAAAGAAATTTTTCATCTTTTAGCAGGAAAAGACAACAATAAAGATCAGTCTTATTTTCTTTGCCAATTGAGTCAGGATCAGTTATCTAAAGCATTATTCCCAATCGGAGAACTTACAAAGCCTCAGGTAAGAGAAATTGCAAAAGAAATTGGCTTGGTTACTGCTGATAAAAAAGATTCTCAGGGATTATGTTTTATTGGAAAAGTAAGCCTTCCCCAATTTTTACAGCAACAATTAAAACCCAATGAAGGTGAAATTGTTGAAATTTTCAGTGACTCTCCTTTATTTACACAAGAAAAACCTGAATTTTCGTCAAAAGAAAATGAACTCGAATTCTTATCTCAAAAGATCCATTATAAAAAATCCGATGGAAAAGTAATTGGAAAGCATCAAGGTGCTCAATTTTTCACGATCGGACAAAGCAAAGGCCTTGGAATAGGCGGCCACAAAGAAAGCTGTTTTATCGTATCAAGAGATATGGAAAACAACATCATCTTCGTTGGAGAAGGCCACAGTTTCCCTGGATTACACAAAAAAGCACTAAAAGTAGATAATTCCGAACTTCATTGGGTTCGTGAAGATCTAAAACTTGCTAATGGAGAATCTATGGAAGTAATGGCAAGATTCCGTTACAGACAGACTCTTCAGAAGGCTACTATCTATCAATTTGAAAATGCTTTTTATATGGAGTTTGAGGAACTTCAATCTGCTATAGCAGAAGGACAGTTTGCTTCATGGTATATTGATGATGAGCTTTTGGGAAGCGGAGTTATTGCATAGGAATAATTTTAAATTTTTTGTAACATATTTTAGGAGATGATACTTACTCTATAAATAACAAAAAATTACACCTATGAAAACTTCTTTGAAAAATCAGTATGCTCAGCCCAACCAAATTTTAATCTTTTTAGTATCAATTGTTTTCGGATATAATCTTTATATGGCGATTGTTCATCCCGAAAGATCACATCTTGTACTTAGTATTGTTCTATTGGCAATTACATTATTTATGTGCCGGGAATATGGTTATAAGGAAACAAAAGATAAGTAAAATAAAAACGAGTTTTGGAGAATCCCAAAACTCGTTTTTTATATGTAGTTAAATGTTTTACAGCTTCAATATCAACTCTATTTAAAGTTATACCCGACCTAAATAAACAGCCTTCTTTTCAACATTTTCCATTTTTTTAGCTATCCAACCAGCCACTCTTTAAAATCTTTGACACGATCCCTGCTTACTGTAATCTCCTCATTGGGTTGAAATTCCAATTCGACCTTATAGTTTGGGGATGTATGAATGTTCTTTATATAATCAGAATTGATTATAAATTGCCTGTTCACCCTGAAGAATTTTTTCTCTTCTAAAGTCTCTTCCAATTCATCCAATGTAAAATCTGAAGGATATGTTCTATCTCTGGTTTGAAGATAAACAATTTTATTCTCACTGAAAAAGCAGCTTATTTCCTGGGTCTGAACTATTTTCAGGTTGTACCCTATTTTAACCAAAATCCTGGAAAGAGTAGATTTATCTTTTTTAATTAACTGCTTAATATCTTGCGAACTAACCGAGTTATCTGAAGGAAGGAATGACTTGAATTTCTCTATGGCTCCTGCCAGATCTTCATCTAAAATAGGCTTTAATAAGTAGTCAATGCTATTTAATTTAAATGCCTTTAATGTGTACTGATCAAAAGCAGTGGTATAAATGATAAACCCTTTCGAAGGTACTTTTTCAAAAATATCAAAAGACAATCCATCTCCCAAAACAATATCCGAAAATATAAGCTGGGGATGCTCATTTTCAGAAAACCAGGCAATCCCCTCTTCTACCGATTCAATCTTTGCAACGATCTCTATGTCCGGAAATATACTTAGCATTCTCTCTAATTTCCTTGAAGCAGGTTTCTCGTCTTCAATAATGACAGTTTTGATCATAACGTACTGGTTTTAGTTTAAAAATTTTGAAAATTAAAAGTATATAAAAGAATTTAATTTCAACTTATAAATTGGGTTTGCTTTTTCTCAGCTCTTTATCTAAAATTCTTTGCTCCCAACTGGCATCGAAAAGAAATAACTTCACTCCTTTTATAACCAGAATAATCCCCCAAATTAATAGAAGTATTGAGCCATGATAGAAAGAAAAATCAATTGTTCCATTTTCAAAATATTCATTGAAAAACAGGATCCCAGCTATTATACCGTACCAGGTAAGGCTTTTATAAAAGCTCTTTAATTTTCTTACTCTTTCGTATGCCTGATTATAGTCCATTGTATTTGTATTAAAGTGTTTTTCCATGATTTCTCTTATCTGCGTCCATTAGTTCTTTTATTTTCTTTTCTTCCCAGTTCTTACCAATTCCGAAGACATTTATTCCATGAGCCACCAGGCCTATTCCCCATCCTAACATTGGCCAGTAAAACCATAAATGATAAGGGGATGTTAAAAGGTTTAAAACTAACAGAAAAGGGATTACTAAACAATAAGAAGTAAGATTTCCGTAAAACCCTTTAAGCTCTTTTACTCTCTTTGCTGCTTTTTCGTAAGCACGATTGTCTTTGTTGAATGATAATGTTTCCATACTATTAAAGTTTTGATTTATTTATTTTTCTTGGATCAAATGTATGTCAGAAAACGTCCTCTAATCAACTATATCTTACCGAACCGTAGAATAAGGGTTCTGAGTTGCAAAAAAAACCGACTCTAGACCAAGATCTATATATAATGTAATGTGTAAAAAAAAAACAAGTCTGAAATCTATATAATTCTATTATAAATCAATATTATAAATTTTACATTATTATAATCACTTACGGCTTAATCACAGACAGATATAAGGCGAACAAATACAGTTATTAATTCTCTGTTTGTTTTAATATTAATAAAAATCAATTTTAGAATTCCTAAAAAATCATAACTATAATTTTAAAAATTAATAACATGAAAAAGCTAAAAACTAATCTATTCTTCCTCTTCATTATCTCAATGTTCTTCTTTTCTTGTAGTAGAGATGACGTAAATCAAGCAGATCAAACTGAAAATAAAACAATTTCATCTTCAACTGCCAAATATGTTGTAAACAATGCAAACCCCTATAGTAATATTGGGACTCTACATAACGAATTCATGCTTCAAATGCATAATAACTCAACTATCAACTCTCAAAATGACATCTATAACGCGGGGGTAGCTTTTGCACAACAAAATGGCTATAATACAAACCTTTATAACGTCGGACAAATGAAAGCTGCCATTAATGATGCTATGAATACTAGTTTCACAAAGGCAAAAATTGATCAGTTAGGTGCCCAATATGGTTTTTCCGGTGCATATAAAAACGAACTATATCAATTGGCCAATTTTTTTAATGCTACAAACTATACTGATACAGACCAAATATTAAATGATCTTGCTAATCTAGAAATCAGATACATAAACGCTCAATTACCTACAGCGGAAAAAAACCAATTGCTTGTTGTAATTGCAATTGCAAGAGCCAGTATGTCCTATTGGATTGCTTATTATCCAACGGATACACAGAATAGTGGGGTAACTAAAGCATCATGGTGGGGTAGAATATTTGGAGGAGCTGTTGCTGATGCCTTTGGAGCTTTAGCTGGTGGAGCGATCGGCTTTGCTGCTGGTGGAGTTGGTGCAGTAGTTGGTGCTATTATAGGAGGCGCTTGTGCTTCAGGAGGAATTCAATTTGCCATTGAGTATTAGAATTAACACCCTGTATACGTATTCATATTATAGAAAAAATTTAATCTTATAAAGCAAGTTCTCTTTTTAATAAAAACTCCATACTAAAATATGGGGTTTTTTAATATCTATAGATAGCATTTGTTATCAATAAGTTATATGTGATTACTGTAAAAATGATAAAATAATGATTAAAAAGGCCATCCCTGAACCTTAGCTCAAAATTCAATCATCAATTTATCTCTTCTTAATACACAAACGGAATCAGCCTTTTAGTCATTTTTCTATACTCAATATATTCATCTCCAAATTGTTCAACAAGAGCCTGTTCCTCTATCCTAATTCTATAACTAAATGCTATAAATGGAGGAATAAAAGCCACAACAAGAGAAAGCCAATTATTTAAATATAAGCCCAGCCCAAGGAAGGTTAATAATGCAAAAGTATATGAGGGATGTCTCACGTAATGATAAAGCCCATCTTTCTTAATTTCATGATCCTCTCTTATTGTCACATCTACCGTAAAGTATTTACCCAAAGACCTTATAATAAGCCATCGGAAGACAATTCCAATAATAATGAGAGCCAATCCAATATACAAGATCCAGACTGAATCTGTAATCATAAAATTAGAAATATGGGATACGGTAACAGCCCCTACAATTGAAAAGATAATAACTACCCAAAGAATACCAAGCGTGGAGCGATCCTTTTTCTGATCTTTATCCGCAGACTTCAGCTTTTGTTTGTAATAAATTTCGCTCAGGAACCATGCTCCCATTGAAATGTAGAATAATACTTGTAAGTTCATAGTGTTGTTTTTTTGAGGGCAAAAAGGCGAAAGAGCAGAATTGCTAAATCGTAAAATTGTTAAACTGTAAAACTGTAAAATCGTAATAGAGACGGCCAATAAAAACTTTCGGGATAATAGGCGATTTTGCAAATCCGCGATTCCGCGATTTTACACGTTACATCTACTTATCTTTATCCATCAACTCCTTGATCTTCTTTTCTTCCCATTTCCTTGCAAAATCCATGCTTGGTAGAAAAACAAACAATGCATGTGCAAGAAGACCTATTCCCCAGAATGTAGCAGTTAAGAAGTTTTTAAACTGGAAATAGCTTTCTCCTGGGTTTAAATTGGTGTAATTAAAGTAAGCAATCAAAATATTTACAGCAACATAAGAGAATAGGTGGGCATAAAACCCTCTTAATCTCTCTACCTGCCGTTTGGCCTGTTGATATCGAATATCATTTTCGTCAAAAGTTTCCATTGTCTTTGTTTTTTTGTTTATTCATGATTTCCTGAATCTTTCTTTCTTTCCAGGGCTCTCCAACCCCAAAAACCTGAAATGCATGAGAGGCGACGCCAACTCCCCATCCTAACATTGGCCACCAGAACCAATGATAATTGTTTTGGGTATAAAGATTAATAAAAATTAAAAAGGGAATAATAATACAGTAAGAAGTGAGGTTAGCATAAAATCCTTTGATCTCCTTAACTCTTTTCTGAGCCTTTTTATAAGCTTTATCATGATCTTCAGGTTTGATACTGACATCGTTTGGTTTATCTGATAAAACCGGAAGCTTTACTTTAAAATAATCTTCAGACTTTTCAATAAAAACATTTCTCTTTGTAAGTAGTGAATAGCGCTGCACAATATTAGCTAATCCGATTCCTGCGCTTTCTTTGATCTGCTCCCTTACTTGTAAATTATTTTCAATACATAAATCATCATTTTCTGAAAATATTCTAATCAGTAAAGGTTTTGAAGAGGTCGCAAAATTGTGTTTGATACAATTCTCCAGCAACAGCTGAAGAGAAAGAGGAACCACATATTTTCTGTAGTCTTCTTTTCGAACATCAAAAACAAAATCTACACTGTCTTCGAATCTCGTTTTTAGCAATTCACAATAGGTTTTAGCAAATTCTATCTCATCTTCCACTGTAACAAGTTCTTTATCCTTCTGTTCTAAAACATAGCGGTAAATCTTTGACATTGAGGAAGTAAACTTCTGTGCCTGCTTTGGGTTTTCATCAATCAAAGAGCTTAACACATTTAAAGAATTGAAAAGGAAGTGTGGATCCAGTTGGTTTTTAAGGGTTTCAAACTGGGCATTTGCTGATTTCGCTATTAGCTTCTGCTCAACAACCTCCTTTTTAGAGGTCTTTTTAAGCTCTTCCATAAATCCCCTGGCATGAAGAAAGGCGGAAATAAGGAGGGCGATATTCACCATAAACCAATTGGTAGCATTATATTTCCCTGAAAAAAACTCTTCTGAGGTCGCTGCTTTCTGAAAAATTACAAAATTGATATAATTGCAGACATACACTAAAATAATATTAGCGATAAGAATCGAAACAACGCTTATAATCGCTCTTCTGGTGGTTGCCTGAGACCAGGGAATCTTTTTATTTAAATAGTCATTTATTACCCCATTTCCTATCCCCAGAACGAAAGAATACAGAGACGAAATAAGAAAAGAAAGCATAAAATTATCTATCGTTTTATCTTCAGTAAAAAATAAAAAGAAAAATAATGCGGTTCCTATGGCTACCCAAAGTAGTACGATAATGCTTTTACGTTTCATGCTTCAGTTTCTTTATTCAAAATTAGTCTATATTAAATGTACCGAAAATTATTTTTCACTGAATCGTCAATTTCATATACTGAATGGCAAAATAAAAGTCCTCCCGATTGGGAAGACTTTTATTGAATTGAAATTTTGTATTATTTCGCCGGCTGGCTGATAAAATATTCTGCCTCTCCTTTCCCCCAATTTGGATCCATTGAAGATTTTGGTTTATATGCGTTGTATTGTTCCAATGTCTTTTTAAACATCTCGATTCCTTTTGTTTTACTTCCTCCATATTGTTCTGGTGTAAAATATATATCTTCTGCTTTTATTAAAGCAATTCTAGGATTACTTGGATCTAGCTTTTCAGCAATCTGAAGTTCTTCTGCCGCCTTCATTCCATCTGTCATATATCTTTGTTGTGGGTTCACCATCATTCTCAAAGAATAAGCCATTTTTCTAAGCAAATGAATTTCCGAATTATCTGCTCCTGCAAGATTTTGAGCTGTTGCCAAATGTTTATCAGCCTGATTAGCTACCTCATCAAGATCTTGTGTTTTCCCTTCTCTCATCATCACACGTCCTTTCTGTATATAACAAAATGCTGCATAATAGCTTGGAAGCCATTTTCCACTTTCCTTACTTCCAATTCTCTGGAAATCATTTGAGAGAGTCTGGAAATCCTCTGTTGTTTTGCAGGTTTCTATTTTTGCGATCTTTTCAGACATAATTTTTTCGTAATCAGCCTGAGCAAAAGCGGTTAAGCTCATAAAAGCTAAAGCAAAACTTAATAGATACTTTTTCATTTTTTTATTTTTTATGGTTGTTTTTTTATTGTATTGAAAGGTAGGTATTTCATTCACACAATGATATAATTAAAATACTTCTTATTTATTTTTATAAATTGTTATTGATAGCGTCTTGCGTTTTATCTACTCCAAAGCTGATAAATGCTCCTACGAAAACAAATGTATTGACCGGAGGCACCACTGCTGAGCTTCGTGATCCATCTTGTGAAAAATTATATCCGTACATATTTTTTGATCCCAGCACATTGGATATACTTAACACAAAAACAGTAAATACTTTAGAGTCTTTTTTCCCCAGATTAGGAAGATAATTAAAGCTTAGGTTCAAAGCATTATAATCTTTCAATCTCCCCTCGCTTCTGGTAAAATTAACCACCTCTCCATTGACGTCTTTTGTTGCAATATCATAATATGGACGTCCTTTAGCATACGTATATGAAAGATTTACTCCTAATTTCCATTCCGGAATGAATCTCTTACCAACTACCGAAAGGGTATGTTCTGATGCAAAATTAGGTTTCAGGCTAACCGGATAATTCATAAAATCTCTCTTAGAATCTAAAAATGAATAACTGATCCAGTAGTCTATATTTTCAAATGTTTTTTTATCCCTCCAGAAAAGTTCAAGTCCTTTTGCATATCCATACCCATCGTTATTAATCGCTGTCTGTACAGGCTGATTCTGGCTATCAATATTTGCAATATTCTTTACTTTGATCAACTGATCATATTTTTTATAAAAAGCTTCTAATCTCAAACTTCTTCCTTCAGATGTTCTTTGTACCTGCAGAATATAGTGTTGTGATTTTTGGAAATCTAAATGAGCAGGCCCATTAATATATTTACTTTCCGGGTTTTGATAGAAAAGTCCATAGGCAAAAGAAGTAGTCCAATTTTGAGCTAAACGATAAGCCAGTGCAAGACGGGGTGCGATATTACTTTGATGTAAAAAAGAGGAATTTTCTGCCCGTACTCCGACTTTTGCTGAGAGTTGATTGCTAAACCCAAGATCCGTTTCTGCAAAAACAGAAGATATAAAATCCTGATAGTGTTTTTTTACTTCCTCAAAATTCAGTTTTTCGTCCGTATTATTTAATTCAAATCCTCCACGTACTGCACTTATTTTATTTATTTTTCTTTCCAAAACCGCTTTAAAATTGATATAGTTCCCTGTGGTCAAAAGTTGGGTCTTAGCGGATTCAATATCATTTGTTTCCCCTGAAAAGTTCAGATCAGATCTGTTGTATGAATAAGAAGCACCTGTATTTAAAAGATACCTTCCGAATTTTTGTTTAAATGATAAATTATGATAGGTATTTTTTCCACTCAATCTAACCAATGCATAATCAGAATCAGGTTCCAGGCTTTCTGTTCTTACCCCCATTTTGTTGGTATCATACATTCCATAATATTTGAAAAATCCGCCAGACTTTGTTTTAATTCTAAAATTAGCATCACCATTCAGTCCTTGGGGTGCATCTATAAAATCTGTATTGAAATTAAGAACCTTTTGCATTAGACTTAAAAGGGAATACCCCAAAGTAGCTCCATAAGAATGGTTTTTATCTTCGCTCAATTTCTGAAACCCTCCACTCAAAAAGATGGGCGAAATACCAAAATCATAAGAACTCTGATCCGGCAGATCAACACTTTCAAGCATTAACGCACCAGAAAGTGCCTGTCCATATAAAGCGGAATATCCACCACTTGAAAACACATTTCCTTTAAAAAGAGAGGTATTAAACCTATCCCTACCAGCAATCCCGGGAACTGAACTTGAAAAATAATTATTGATCAAGCTTCCATCCATAAAGATCTTAGATTCCGTTCCTGTACCTCCTCTGATGAACAACCCTTCTGATTCACCAACTTTCTGTACTCCCGGAAGATACGTTAATGCAGATGAGATCTGCCCATCAGCTCCAGCCGTTGTATACACATCAATGGGTGTCAACAGCGCTGTTGCTCTTTTTTTATCACTTGCTTCTATTGATCCCGCAGAAATCACAACTGCATCAATTTCACTAATCTGTTCTTTTAATTCTGCATTTACTGTCAGATCTTGATTTTCGATGACAATTGCCTTTTCAACATCAATATATTTTGGATGAGTAAAAGTAAGCACATGGCTTCCTTTCTCGGAGGTTTCAAAGGAGAATTTACCATTGGCGTCCGTTGTTGCCCCATCATAGGTTCCTTTTAAGGTTACATTTATTTCACTGATTCCTCTATTTCTGAAAGTCACTTTCCCGATAATTTTCACCTGAGCATAACTCAGAAAAAATGAGAGAAAGGCAATAAGAAATAACAGTCTTTGTTTTTGGGTCTTCATGGTTGTTAATTTTCGGATCAAAAATACTATAGAAAATACCTTTCAGTAAAAAAAATATTACTGAAAGGTAAAGTTTACATCCTGAGTGGAGAATTATTGTATCGGGATGCAAAAATCCACGATCATTTTACCTTCCGGATGATCTTTAAAATTGGAATGATAGATTTCAAAAGGAAAAGATTTCCTGATGGAGTAATGATTTTCGTTCATCCATAAGAATAAGGATGCCCAGCATTGTTCAAAATCATCGAGAGTAACCTCCCCACTTCCGATGATAAATTTCCCTGCTTCAAGGGTCTCAGGAAAAACCTCTCCTTCTTGTTCTTTAAGCTGATCATCCAAAAGCATACATGCATGAATCCTCACTTTATCCGGAGGAGTAATTTTAAAACTGTCATGATACACAGAGATCATTTTGACATTATCCCGTGGGAATAATTGTTTCTTTTTTGCCCAATCCAGAAGAATAGTATAAGACGGTTCTACCTGGCTCAGCCCAAGGCCCATTACAGCAGCAAGATGCATTTCTTCAAGAGCTGTTACTTTAATTTTTAAATTCATTGTTCTCCATTTTAATAGGTTTTCGATCGTACAAAGGTATTGGCGAAAAACCGTATCGATTTGTCCGTTCTTGCTTTCGACTTGTAAAATCTTGTGAAAACTTTCAGGCGCTGATTTTCGAAATTCGGATGGAGATTTTCCGTAATATTTTTTAAATGTTTTATTAAAAACAGAATGATTGGCAAAACCCAGATCCATGTAGATCTCTTTAATATCCACTCCCTTTCGTAAAGAAAGATAAAGAGCGCTTTTTTCTATCTTTTTCCGGATAATGTAGTTTTGGAGCGTTTCCCCAGTAATAAGTTTAAAAATCCGGTGAAAATGGAAGGGTGAATATGCACCTATCTCTGCCACTTTTTCCAGGCTGAGTTCTGTATCAAGATGATCCTCTATATATTGAATAATCTTTATAATTCTTTTTTTATACTCTTCCAATTATTGTTTTTTAGCTACAAAAATAGAAAGATTAAATAGAGCGGATTTGTCTTTTATTGCGGAATCTTCTAAAACAGACTGGAATCATAAAGTGGTTTGAGAAATTATGTCTAATTTAGTTAATCATAAAAAATCACTTAAAATCATTTCAAAATGAAGCTACAAAAATTAGTATTATTAACAGGGATTGCCCTATTTGCTGTTTCTTGTGGAACAACAAATACGTATATGGTAAACGCTAAAAGCGGAACAAACACCGGAGGAACTGCTAAATTCACTCAAAAAGGAGATGAAGTTATTATGAAGCTTGATGTAACGAATTTAACCCCGGGAATCCATGCGGTACATATCCACGAAAAAGGAGATTGTTCTGCAGCTGATGGAACTTCTACGGGAGGACACTGGAATCCGGCAAAAGATGACCACGGAAAATGGGGCGCTGAACATTTCCATATGGGAGATATAGGTAACCTGGTTGCTGATCAGACTGGAACAGCTACTTTAACATTCAAAACCAATAAATGGTGTATAGGATGTGCTGATGAATCTAAGAATATCATTGGAAAAGGGCTTATTGTACATGCTGCTGCAGATGATTTCCATACTCAACCGACAGGAAATGCTGGTGGTCGCGTAGGATGTGTGGAAATTAAATAATTTCCAAAATCAGAATACCCAAAAGTGATTGATCATATATTCTATGATCAAAAAAATAAGAGCGGAAACCTAAGGTTTCCGCCCTTATTTTATATCTCTTCTAATAAAAAACCAGCCTTAAAGGCTGGTTTTTTATTTATGATTTTACGCTCATGTCTGCAATAATGTTCATTGCTTCCTGAAGGTAGACATCTTTTTTAAGATTTTTGATCCACATTTCAGATTTCTTCTTGAATGCTTCGTCTTTTTTCTCTCTTTCAATTTCGTTTGGATACATCGTAAACTGAAGTCCATTTACAAATTTAGTAAGCGCTTTGAACTTCTCAATCTGAGCTTTTCTCTGCTTCATTACTTCATTAAATTTATTAATATTAAGCGTAATGGTTTCTTCTTTGTCTAGTTTCTCTCTCCACTGAGCAGATTCCAATAATAACTGATAGTTTGCATTTTTAGTCATTCTGTCATTGCTGGCTTTTTCCAATGCTTTTACGTCAAAATAATTGAGTTTTTGAAACTGTGCACTTGGAATCTTATCCCAGGCTAATGCAAAGTCATCATATCGCTCTCCTATCTCAGCATACGTAAAGAAGTCTTTCATCTGAATATCTGAAACAATTCCTTTTCTCTGATTGGACTCTCCTGTAATTCTATAGAATTTTTGAATCGTTAATTTTAAAGACCCGAAATCATCTTCTGTATTCAAGAACCTGTTCAGGTCTACAAAAGTCTGTACTGTCCCTTTTCCGAAAGATTGTGGTGCTCCTACGATCACTGCTCTTCCATAATCCTGCATTACTCCTGCTAAAATTTCAGAAGCCGAAGCTGAAAGCTCATTTTGCATGATTACTAAAGGTCCCGTCCAGATCGGAGTTTCATTTTTATTCTTCAGAGTCTGGATTTTTCCATTTCCATCTTTTACCTGAACATAAGGTCCAGCATTCATGAAAAGTCCCATAATATCACCAACCTCAGTCAATGAACCTCCTCCATTATTTCTTAGGTCTAAAACAATCCCTTCAATATTCTGAGCTTTTAGTTTAATGATCTCATTCTTGATATCATCTGAAGCATTTCTTCCTTTAGAGTCTTCAAAATCAGCATTAAAGCTTGGTAAATTGATAAACCCGTATTTCTTACCATTCGGTGAGTTTACAACTACACTTTTCGCAAAAGTATCTTCAATAGCTACTTCTTCACGAATCATGGTAACTTCTTTAATGGTACCATCTTTTTTCTGAACTGTGAGTGTTACAGGAGTTCCTTTTTCCCCTCTGATCAACCTTACCGCTTCATCAGAAAGCATTCCTACTACATTTACGGCATCCTCTTTTGGTTTAGATTTTACTTTTAGAATCTTATCACCTTCAGAAAGCTGTTTTGATTTCCATGCCGGAGCTCCAATCGTTAAAGCACCCAGATAAAGATTTCCTTTTTTCTCCTGAATGATAGCTCCGATCCCAATTACCTTTCCGGTAAATTGTGTGTCGAAATCTTCTTTATCTTTTGGAGAATAATAATTTGTATGTGGATCAAAAACTTCTGTATATGCATTCATATACACAGTGAACCAATCCATTTTCTTTCTTTTCTTGAACCTTGTAAAAGTTTCTTTTACCAGATCTTTTACTTCACCGGTTGCTTTTACCTTTTTCTGATCCGGAGTAAGGATCTGAAGCTTAATCGTATCTTTCAGATTGTATTTTTGTACCGAATCTTTTTTCTCCTTTTGAGCCTGCTCTTTGCTGTTCATAGACTCAATTTCCTGAAGAATATTATATTTTATGAATTTTCTCCATTCATTATACTGCTCCTGCTTGTTACCCGGAACTTTCTTCAGTTTAGGTTCAAGAGTAAGAGTTTCGTCCTCATCTAAGCTAATAGGCTTACTAAAGATGTCCTGAGTAATCTGATCAATTTCATCTACTCTCTGGTACAATCTATCAATCGTAAGTTTATAGAAAGTTAAGTCCCCAAGGTTCAGATAGTCATCCAGCTTTGTCTCATGTTTGCTGAATTCATCCATATCCGATTGAAGGAAGTATCTTTTTCCCGGATCTACCATTTCAAAATAATGTTTGTAAACATCCTTTGAATAGGCATCATTGATAGGCTTTGGGCTGTAATGTAAATAAGAAAGTGTATTTTTCACGCTCACCATTATCGTCTGCATCTTTTCATCATCATTCTTAGGTGAGTTGAAACAAAACATTAGACTTGTCAATGGAATAAGAAGCAAAAATTTATTGAGTTTAAAATTTTTCCACATAAACCGGTAATGTATTTTATTAAATTTTTTAAAAGTATTTCAATTAGTAGTAATATTTAAATTACTGTTACAAACTATCAAATTTAATACCTTATTTACAAATATCGGATAGTTTTGATTATTTTTGTTAAAATTAAAATATTTTATGGAAAGACCACTTATTCTGGTTACTAATGATGATGGAATTACAGCACCTGGTATCAGAAATCTTATCAGTTTTATGAACGAAATCGGAGAAGTGATTGTGGTAGCACCTGACTCCCCACAGAGTGGAAAAGGACATGCTATTACCATTAATTCTACTCTAAGCTATGAAGAGGTAAGCCTTGACGGCCCGCAAACCGATTATTCTTGTAGCGGAACTCCTGTAGACTGCGTAAAAATGGCCCTTGACAAAATTTTGAAAAGAAGACCTGATATCGTAGTTTCAGGAATCAATCATGGGGCTAATTCATCGATAAATGTGATTTATTCAGGGACAATGTCTGCGGCTGTGGAAGCAGGAGTAGAAGGAATTCCAGCGATCGGATTTTCACTCCTTGATTTCAGTTGGGAAGCAGATTTTACACAAGCTAAAGAATTTATTCAAAATATTGTAAAGAGAACATTAGAAAAGCCAATGCCAAGAGGGATTGTTCTGAATGTAAACATTCCTAAACTTCCTGCGGGAGAAATAAAAGGAATCAAAGTCTGCAAGCAAGCTAACGCCAAATGGGAAGAAAGTTTTGATGAGCGTGTAAACCCACATGGAAAAAAATACTATTGGCTCACAGGTTACTTCAACAATATGGACGAATCTGAGGATGCTGATGAAACAGCTCTTGCTAATGGATATATCTCTATTGTTCCTGTAAAGTTTGATCTAACGGCTTACGAGTACATGAAGACTTTAGAGGAAGTAATGAATTTCTAGTCATGTATAGTAAGTTAGATAATCCTGTTTATCATTCACTTAATGAATACCACGAAAAGTTTTGCTTAAACTTTGGCGATTCTAAATTTTACAATCCTGAAGTGGCTGCTTTTGGGGGCTCATCTGATATTGGAAAAGAAAAAGACATTGCAGAATACTCGAAAATCTGTGATGATTTTCTTGTTTTTGGAGCTAAACCTGTAGGTAATTTTAAAACAGAGTTATCTCGACTTGTTTGTCATCAATACGTTTTAGAAAATAAAATTGAATTGGACATTACCGAAGATATTCTTCTTTTGAAAGAAGAAAACCAGACGGAGCTCCTTGATTTTATTAAGAAGTTTTATCCCTATTATTTTAAAAACAGAACTCCTGAACTGGGTCGTTATTTTGGAATTTTTAAGGACAACAAACTGGTTGCTGTAACAGGTGAAAGGATGCAGATGGATGATATGACGGAAGTAAGCGCTGTTATTACGGATACAGATTATCTTGGAAGAGGCTACGCAAAACAACTTGTAGCTTTTGTCTCTGATAAAATATTTGAAGATAATAAAACTCCTTTCCTCCATGTCGCGGAAACTAATACCGGAGCAAAGAAACTCTATGAAAAACTCGGTTTCTTTCACAGAGGAACGATCAATTTATGGGGTGTTAAACGATAGTTTTTCACCCTTTTTTATTTCTCGCTGATTGAGCAAATTTTTAATCCAAAAGAACCTTTTGAATATGATTAAAACAAGACTTTATCTTCCCTTCTAAGTTCTTCCAGATATTCTTTTTTCCCATCTCTGTAAAATAGATTCATCGTTTCAAAAGGAATTAATTTAAGATCCTTATTGACGATATGCACACACGATTTCTTTACTGCACGAACATCAAAGTCATGAGCATCCATAAAATTCATGATGATAATTCGAAACAGATTATCATAATCCAAATTAGGAGCGGAAACTTCAGGTAAACAGCAAAGTAACTGGTTTACTTTAGGTTTTACTTTATCTACAGAAATCCCGGTACTGAATATATCCAAAAGTTGCATTTGAAGACCTGCATCCTGTTCATAAACGATGGTATTTCGCGATTCATTATTCAGTAAATCAGCAGGATTAATATATCTTGTTAAAGGAATAATTTCACCCTCAAGTTTTAAAATATAGCCCATTGCCAAAGCATCCGGGTTGCATGGAACAGGAATGATATCATCTGAATTCAATAGCGGAAATTGATTGAGTATTTCTTGTCTCACCTCTGTTAAGGTAATTTTTTCATGAGCAGAATCCTCTCTGTTTCGTCCTGCAATTTCTACAGGTTGAAATGTAATTCCACGCACGCATTTTTGCTTTAACGCAAATTCAATAATTTTCCCGATCTCATCAATATTCTTTCCTTGTTGAAGAACAATAACCAACGTAGTAGAAAGGTTCAGCTCATTTAGTTTTTCCAAAGCTTTCATTCTTACATCTGTAAGATCCTTTCCTCTGAAATCCATTAAAACCTCTGGCTTAAAAGAATCAAACTGAAGGTAAACTTCAAATTCAGGAGCATAAGTTACCAGCTTTTCAGCAAAGCCAGGGTCGTTGGCAATCCTTACCCCGTTTGTATTTAACATTAAATGTTTGATTGGTTTTGACTTGGCAATATCCATGATTTTAAAAAATTCGGGATGAATGGTAGGTTCCCCTCCACTGATCTGAACAACATCCGGCTGTCCTTCATTTTTTACAATCACATCAAACATGGCTTCTATTTCCTCTAAACTTCTATGACTTCCATAATGAGGAGATGACATGGCGTAGCAGGTAGGGCATGTCAGGTTACAACGGTCTGTAACCTCTACAATAGATAAACAACTATGCTGTTCATGATCCACGCAGAGCCCACAATCATAAGGACATCCATATTCTACATCTGTTCCAAAATGCAGCGGCATTTCTGATGCTTTATTATAATTTCTGATGTTTTTATAATAGTGCACATCAGATGCAATCTTTGTTTTAAAAAAGCCATGATCAGGACATCTTTTTGTCATGAAAACAGCCTCATCTTCGATAATTATCTTTGCACCAACCCTTTTCAGACATTCCGGACAAAGGCTGATCGTATAATCGTAATAAGTATAGTTTCTTACTGGCATAATAGTTTTTTAAATTCCACCTCCACAAATGTATCCACTGATTAAACCACATATCAAAAGGCAAATGAGCATACTTTGAATAAATTGTTTTTTGGTAAACTTTTTATCCCCTTTCCACTCATAAGAAATCTTTACTATCAATGTAATAATAAACGAGATAAATAATCCTCCCAATATCATTATGATAATAAACATTATAACCACTCCACCCAGATCACCAACTTCTAAAAGAGTTAACGGTTTCATATAGTTACTATTTTAATGTGAATTTACGCTTTTTGTTCTCTTAATTTTAAAAATGTAATAAATAATTACACAAACACATACAAGCTGAATGGTTCCAAGATCTCCAACAACATCTACTCTTGGTTTTATAAAGTCCAGAAAGAATCTAAAAGTAAAATAGCTCAACATAAAAAGCTGAAAAATATATCCTGATGGATAGTCTTCCGTCCATTGTTTAATTTTCAAAACAACCCAGAGACTGATTAAAAATACAATCTCATAAAGAGCCACAGGATGCCTGAGATATTGATCTCCCAGATACATACCAAAAATCGAATTGGTTGGTAAACCATAAGTTTCCTCATAGATTCCTGTAAGGAAACATCCGACCCTCCCAATGATCATTGCCAGAAGTAAAGGATATACGATCATGTCTCCGGTACTTTCTTTGTGTCCTACTATTTTTTTTGCTAATTCAACTCCTATGAGGCCGAAAGCAAGACCGCCAACAATTGTATTATTGGACCAGATATGTTTAAAATCAAAATGTTCAAAAAAAGTATAGGGGTTTTCGAGGTTCCCTATCAATTTCGAACCTATTAAAGCTCCGGCAGTAGCACCAATAAGAACAGCTGCTGAAGTATTGAAAGAAAGCTTTTCCGTTGATTTTCTTTTTAAATAAAAGTAATAGCGCATTCCCATAAACATTCCCAACGCTTCAAAAAGAGGATGCGCAAGTACTGTTTTACCAAATATTTGAAAAGTAATGGGAAAATCCATACTTTCAAAATTACTATATTTAATATTATTTGCTAATTTTAATATTCTAAATAATCACAATGCGTATAGAATATGACATAAAATTAGGGTTTAAGGACGTAATGTTCCGCCCTAAAAGATCAACTTTAAAATCTCGTTCAGAAGTAGATCTGGAAAGAGAGTTCACCTTTCGTCACACGAAAAAGAAATGGAAAGGCACTCCTATTATCGCGGCCAATATGGATACCGTTGGTACATTTGAAATGGCTGTTGAGCTTGCAAAAGATAAAATCATTACAGCAGTCCACAAACACTATTCTGTAGAAGAATGGGATCAGTTTTTACAAAATCAGCCGGAAAGTATTCATCAATATATTGCTTTAAGTACAGGAACAGGAAAAGCTGATGAAGAAAAGCTGAGACAAATCATCGGAAAGCACCCAAAAATAGAGTTTCTATGCATTGATGTAGCCAACGGTTATTCGGAGCATTTTGTGAGCTTTGTAAAGCAGGCAAGGGCTCATTTTCCGGATAAAATCATTATGGCAGGTAATGTGGTGACAGGAGAAATGGTAGAAGAACTCCTTTTGGTGGGTGCAGATATCATTAAAGTAGGTATTGGTCCAGGTTCAGTATGTACCACCCGGGTAAAAACTGGAGTAGGATATCCCCAGCTTTCAGCTATTATCGAATGCTCTGATGCTGCTCATGGTTTAGGTGGTCATATCATTGCAGATGGAGGCTGTAAAGTTCCTGGAGATGTTGCCAAAGCTTTTGGTGGCGGAGCCGATTTCGTAATGTTGGGTGGAATGTTTGCAGGACATGACGAAAGTGGCGGTGAAATGATTGAAGAAAACGGAAAAAAATACCGCCTTTTTTATGGAATGAGTTCTAAAACTGCAATGGATAAACATTCCGGTGGTGTTGCAGAATATAGAGCCTCTGAAGGTAAAACGGTGAAAGTGGGATATAAAGGTCCAGTTTCAGAGACGGTGAAAGACATCTTGGGAGGGGTTCGATCTACCTGTACTTACGTTGGGGCTTCCAAACTGAAAGAACTATCTAAAAGAACCACATTTATAAGGGTTCAGGAACAGGAAAATCAGATTTTTAAAGATTAAGATAAACAAAAAGCCAGATCGTTGATCTGGCTTTTTTTATTTCTATGTTAACATTCCACCATCAACGTGTAATGTTTGTCCTGTAATATAAGTTGACAATTCACTTCCTAAAAATACACATGCATTTGCTACATCTTCAGGCTGTCCTCCTCTCTTCATTGGAATCCCATCTCTCCACGCCTTAAGTGTTTTCTCATCTAAAGAAGCTGTCATTTCAGTTTCAATAAATCCTGGTGCAATTGCATTACAACGGATATTTCTTGATCCTAATTCAAGAGCAATAGACTTTGTAAATCCAATAACACCTGCTTTAGAAGCTGCATAATTAGATTGCCCTCCATTTCCTTTTACTCCAACTACGGAAGTCATATTGATAATAGAACCTGATCTGGCCTTCATCATAGGCTTAATAACTGCCTTTGTAAGGTTGAATACAGAATCAAGATTTACTCTGATAATAGTATCCCAATCCTCTTTAGACATTCTCAATAAAAGGTTATCTCTTGTAATACCAGCATTGTTTACCAATATATCGATGGTACCAAACTCAGCCATTACATCATCTACCAATTGTTGAGCTGCATCATAATCAGATGCGTCAGATTGGTACCCTTTTATTTGAGTTACAGAACTTAAAGTTGCTTCTAATTCTTTTGCTTTATCTACAGAACCAGCATAAGTAAATGCTACTTTTGCCCCTTGTTGAGCAAAAACTTCAGCAATTCCCTTTCCGATTCCTCTTGTAGCTCCGGTAATAAGTGCTACTTTTCCTTCTAATAGTTTCATATCTATGACAATTATTTTTCTTTCTATCTACTAACGTATTGATTAGTTGCTAATTTAGCATATTTATTTTTGACAAAATAAACAGCCGCAAAGATATTATAATTTGTTATGTAACACCTTACTAATCATAAATTACTTTGGTATTTTAGTTTTTTTTATTCTATCCCAATGATTACCATCCTGTTTTATCCTCTGAATGAGTAAAGTATAAATATTCAGAACTTTTACCTTTCATGAGCTTCAATCCTTTTCTATCCGAAGAATAACTATCATATATTACTTCTTTAAGGGGTTCATTCCTGTTATTGGTTACTCCGAATTTATTCCCTTTTTTTACAACGACTTCATTTGCTGAAAGAAATGTAATGATATCATCATATACGGATGGAATTATTTCATCCCCTTTCTCATCAATCATTCCGTACTTATTCTCTTTACCTTTATAAATGATTCCTGGTAATAGTACAAAAGGTTTTATGGAAACAATATTTGACAATTCTTTATACTCTCTATCCTTTGGTGAGAATCTATAAAAAACATTTTCTTTCTTAAGAATCAGATAATTAGAGAATATCCTTTCGATATCATACCCCTCATCTAAAACGTTTTTTAAATTTTTATCCAGGAGTGTTTCCTCTCCATTCTTTCTTAGATAAACAAAATTTTCACCCGAAATTTTAAGAGCATCTACATCATCATATTCCTGTGGTAATACAATTTCTCCACTAGTTCTGATTATGGCTACTTTTGGATTCTTAGTGTCCGGGACAGTTCTGAATAAGCCACCAAACAGGTGATTTACATATCCAAATTCCGTGGGATATACTTTTTTATCCTTCTTAGAAAAGATACTTACTGTATTCTCTTTTTTCAGATAAATATATTCCGTGCCAACAAAAGCCTGATCATAAATCTCTTCTGCCAATGTATTTTCATTTGAATCTACAATTCCATATTTATCCTTAGCTATATTTTTTGTCACAAGAAAAGGATAGGAAACAATTCCATCAATGTAATGATTAGAAATGGAACTTATTGTTCTTCCGTTATAATCAATAACTTCTCCTTCTTTGACACCTGTATAAATATATACCCTGCCCTTATAGAAGCGCAAATTATCATCGAATTCTCTATCAGATACCAATTGCCCATCGAAATCATAAAGCTTCCAGTCTTTCCCTTTTTTTACAAAAAGTCTGCTCTCGTTTCCGAATTCAATTTGATCACTGGAAGGAATGATCTCTTTTCCATTAAAGTCATAAAAAGAGTCCTTCCCATTTTTGGAATAGATGAGCCTGCTTTTATTTTCCCAGGTCCTGAACTTGAATTTATCCAAAGGGATCAATTGATTGCCTTTGCTATCAATTAAAGCTATTTTCCCATTATTGGTTCCTTCTTTGGCTTTCAAGATAAATCGGTCCTTAGCCAACCGGGATATTTCACTTTTGTACGGAAAAGTAGCAGTAACCACTCCCAAAGAGTCTACTATAGTGGATTTTCCTGCTTCAGAAATTATTCCATATCCATTAGAGTAAAAACGTACTTCTTTACCCAATTGTTTTGATAATAAGATCTGTTTATATTGATCAGTTTGCTGTGCTATACAAACTGATGAAAGTAGTATAAAAAATAGCTTTTTCAATTAAATAGAATTATTCACAATAAGAACAATTTCTCCTTTTAAAGTTTTACTTTTAGAAAATTCGATTAATTCGTTGATCGTTCCTCTTTTAGTCTCTTCAAATTTTTTAGAAATCTCACGGCTCAAACTCACTTTCGCATGTTCCCCGAAAAACTCTTTAATCTGTTCTAGTGTTGTGTTTATTTTATGAGGACTCTCATATAATACGATTGTTTTTTTCTCTTCTGCCAACTGCTTTAGCTTTGTCTGCCTTCCCTTTTTTTGAGGAAGAAACCCAGCAAACAGAAACTCATTATTTGGAAGTCCGGACACCACAAGGGCTGGAACAAAAGCTGTTGCTCCAGGCAGGCAAATCATTTCAATATTACGATCTGAGCCCGCTTTCGCCAGCAAATAACCGGGATCCGAAATTCCAGGTGTTCCTGCGTCGGTAATGATAGCAATATTTTGGCCGCTTTCCAGGTCAGAAATCACTTTTTCTGTTGCCTGATGTTCATTATGTAAATGATAAGATCTTAAAGGTTTAGAGATCTCAAAATGCTTTAATAGAACTCCGGAAGTTCTTGTATCTTCACATAAAATATAATCTACTTCTTTCAGGACATTCACCGCTCTGAAAGTCATATCTTCTAAATTTCCTACGGGTGTAGGAACAAAATATAGGATTCCGCTCAAAATTAAAATTATAAAAATTTGTTTTCCACCAATACCCATAATCTTTGGGCATATTCATCTACTTTTCTCCAGTTTCTGGAGTAATATAAGTCGCTCAGGTATTCCTTTGCTTCTTCCAGCGTTCTAAAGCTGTTCAGTTCAGAGATCACTTCGTTCAGTTCGGACTGGCTTCCGTCAAAAAGCATTTTTGAAAATGCTATTCTGTCATTCAGATCTAATCTGAACTCAGGTTTAGACTTTTCAGCTTCCATAAAATTGGTAGGAATGTTGGATTTTAACAAGCTTCCATTATCCTCTTTTACAACCGGTTCAGCTTTCTCCTGAGGAATTTCTCTTTCTAAAGGATCATCGTCAAATAATGACTGAATCGATTTCAATCCTTTAATATTCGCCAGTTTTATTTTTTTGTCTTGATTATAAGCATCCAGGTTTTCAAAACTCTCATCTGAAGGATGTCTTTCCTGTTCAAATTTATGATGTCCATTATCTATATCAACAATTTTTCTCTTGTTGTTTTCTTCTGCAACAATCTGCTCTTCCTGCCTTTCTTCTACCTGGGCTTCATTTTTTATTTCATTCAGAACATTTTCGACGTTAGAGGTTTCCATTACCATTTCGCCTTGTTCGATGGATACATTGGAGGAAATAAACTGTGATTCATTTTCTTCGATAAGTATTTCATCATCTTCTAAAACTTCACTGTCGAAGATGCTTGGAATCTTTTCATTAGCCTCAGGAAAATCTTTAACATCACTCGAAAAGGCTATTGCTTCGTCAGTTTTTGTCTCATCCTCAATGCTATTCTGAATATTTTCTTCTTCATCAAAAGAATTCATACTGGATTCCTGATAATCAGAAGGCTGGTTTTCAAATTCATTGATCTCATTCAGCTGATTTGTAAAAATTACTTCTTCTTCAATCTCATCATCATACAGATCATCTGCCTTATTGTCAACATCTTCTGTCTGATAATTTTGTTTTAAATCATCTTCTACTGCAAAATTGACAATATTCTCATGGTATTCGTTTTCAACGATTTCAGAGAGTTGATTATTGAAAATTTCTTCCTGTTCCGTGCCATTTTCATCAGATAATTCCTCTTCATATTCCAGATTTTCATTTTCATCAATCTCGTTCAGTTCATTGTTGAAAATGGCTTCTTCTTCTGTTACTTCATGACTTGAATCCTGAGTTTCAAACTCATCATTTACCAAACCTATATTCGTTTGGTTATCTGTATTTTGTGATGAATTAGAAGGGATAAAATATTCAATATTCTTTTCCAGCATTCTCAAAAAAGAAATCCTATTAGCAAGCTCATCTACAAGATCTTGCTTGGAAAGTAATTCATCCACATTGTTTATTTTTTCCAAAATATCAATGATATTCTTGGATTCGAAAAAAATTTTTTCCTTTAAATCTTGGATATTCTGCATATAAGATTCTTGTTAAAAATTGCTTACTTTTGATGTTAAAATATTACGGCTAATTTAACAAATGTTTTTAGAAAATACAATTAATCACTCCAAACAAAGCGGTTGGATGGAAGTTATTTGTGGCTCAATGTTTTCCGGAAAAACCGAAGAGTTGATCAGGAGGCTGAGAAGAGCAGAAATGGCAGGGCAAAATGTGGAAATTTTTAAACCAAAAACTGATACAAGATATTCTGAAGATGATGTGGTTTCGCATAATCAAACCAAAATACGAAGTACCGCAGTAGAAAATCCCAACGAAATTTTATTGTTGGGCTCAAATTGTGATGTGGTAGGAATAGATGAAGCTCAGTTTTTTGATGATAGTATTGTTGATATAGCCAATGAATTGGCAAATAGCGGTATACGGGTGGTTATTGCCGGATTGGATATGGACTTCTTAGGACGTCCGTTTGGACCAATGCCTAACCTTATGGCAACTGCTGAATATGTGACCAAAGTGCATGCTATCTGCAAAAGAACAGGTAATCTTGCCAATTATTCCATGAGAACTTCCCAGGGAGATAATTTAGTGGAACTGGGAGAAACCGAAAGTTATGAAGCCGTAAGCCGCAGGGTTTTTATAGACGAAGTACTTTTAAAGAAGAAAAATAGATAAATTTATAAAGGCAAAATCGCTGAATTGCAAAATGGCCGAATTGCTTAACGGTTTTAAAGTTAACCAATCAAATCTTTTTGCTGTTTCGCAATTCAGCAATTTCGCCTAAAAAACATAGTAGAAAGGCACCAATGAACTACACGATACAGGAAATTGCAGATATCACCAATGCACAAGTTGTTGGTGATGCTCAGCTTATCATTAAAAATATAGCTTTTGACAGCAGGATCATCTATTCGATAAAAAATACTGCTTTTATAGCAATCAATACCAAAAAAAACTCTGGTGAAAAATTTATAGAATCCGCCATTGATAGGGGAATAAATGTAATTATTTCCGAGCATCAGTATCCACAATTTGAAAATATAACCTGGATCATCGTAGAAAGTTCTGTAGACTTTCTTCAAAAACTGGCTAAATATCATTTCGAACATTCTAATCTAAAGTCCATAGGAATTACGGGAAGCAACGGGAAAACTATTTTAAAAGAATGGTTATATCAGTGTCTGTGGAATGAATTTGCAACGGTAAAAAGTCCGAAAAGTTTTAATTCTCAGATTGGGCTTCCTCTTTCATTACTGCAAATCAATGATTCTTATGAGCTGGGAATTTTTGAGGTAGGTATTTCGAAGCCTAATGAAATGGATAAGCTGGAAAATATATTCAGTCCTGAGATAGGCCTTCTTACTCATATAGGAACTGCGCATGCCGCCAATTTCGAATCTGAAGAAATGCTTATTGATGAAAAAATCAAATTATTCAAAGATTCTCAAGTTATTATTTACAATGGAGACAATTCCCTTGTTGATCATAAAATCAAAGAATTATACTCAGATAAGAAATTAATTCGTTACGGATTTAAAAATGAAAATCAAGTATTTATAAAAAAGAATACCTCTAATGAAAATATCATTGTACAGTATTTCAATGAAGAAATAAGCTTTCCGGTTCATCAAAGGGATGAAGCTACTTTAACCAATGCCCTAGCCCTTATCACAGTCTTAAAAGAATTGAATATCAATAATCAAAAGATCGTTGAAAAAATCAATGCTTTAAAGACTGTGGAAATGAGACTGGAAGCCATTGAAGGAAATAAAAACAATATTATCATCAATGATTCCTTTAATCTGGATCTTGACTCTTTGAAAACGGCACTACAATTTCTAAATGAATATAATAAGCCTAAAAAATCACTTGTCTTAACCGATATAGTGGGAGTCAATTCAAATTCTAAAGAATTGTATGAGGAAGTTTCTGATCTGGTGAATGAGCAGAATTTTGACACTGTGTTCCTGGTTGGAAATGAAATCAATGCATTCAGTAACCTGTTTAAATCAAAAACCTTTACTTTCATCAATACTCAGGAATTAATTGAAAGTAAATATCTTACAGATATTGAAAATCAAATCATCCTTTTGAAAGGAGCAAGAAAATTTGAGATTGAAAGACTTAAGGATATTCTTGAGCTCAGAAAGCATGATACTGTTTTGGAGATCAATCTCAATGCTATTCTGCATAATATCAATTATCATAAATCTTTACTGAAGCCAGAGACAAAAGTAATGGCTATGGTAAAAGCAAATGCTTACGGATTAGGGAGTTATGAAATCTCAGAATTCCTGCAACATCATCATATTGATTATCTGGGTGTGGCTTATACAGATGAGGGAGTAGAGCTTCGTAAAAAAGGAATTACAACACCAATTGTTGTAATGAATGCGGCACAGCACAGCTACGACGCCATTATACAGTATAATCTGGAACCGGAAATCTATAGTTTCCGGGTACTAGAATTATTCGATGAAGCAGTTCAGAGATCCGGTTATGATCAAAAATTTCCGATCCATATCAAATTGGAAACAGGAATGCATAGACTTGGTTTTAAAGGATTTGAATTAGATGAGTTAAGTGAAACTTTAAAAAACAGAAACTTAAAAGTTCAGAGTATCCTAACTCACCTATCCTCTTCTGATATCCCTGAAGAGAGAGAATTTACTTTAAATCAGTTTAAAACTTTTGAGGAAAATTCTAATTATCTTATTGAAAAATTAGGCTATCAACCTATCAGACATATTCTTAACTCTTCCGGAATTACAGGTTATACAGATCATCAGTATGACATGGTGAGAATCGGTATTGGAATGTTAGGAGAATCACCAAATAGTGAAATACAAAAACAGCTGCAGTCTACTGTAAGCTTTAAAACAGTAATTTCTCAGATCTCAATCGTGGAAAATGGAGAATCAGTAGGATACAGCAGACGATATAAGACAGATCACGTAACAAAAATTGCCACAATTCCTGTCGGTTATGCAGACGGAATTCCAAGATTAATAGGGAATGAAATCGGAAATGTGGGAATACATAAGACTCTGGCCCCAATTGTTGGAAGTATTTGTATGGATATGATGATGATCAACGTGGATCACATTCCCAATGTACAGGAAGGCGATACAGTAACTGTTTTTAATTCCAAACCAAGTTTAAAAGAGTTTGCAGACTACTGCAAAACGATAACCTATGAAGTATTAACCTCCATTTCGCCCCGGGTGAAAAGGATTTATATAAAAGATTAACCCTATGAGAAAACTCTTGCTTCTTATACTCGTATTCCAAATATTTATGCTGCAATCGCAGGTAAAAAAGGGATTGGTAATTCCAAAAAATCCGAGAATAGGACTTTCTCTTGCCGGAGGTGGAGCAAAAGGTTTTTCTCACGTTGGAGTTCTTAAAGTATTAGATTCTCTGGGTGTAAAGGTGGATTACATTTCCGGAACCAGTATGGGTGCCATTGTAGGTGGATTATATGCTTCCGGTTATTCCGGAAAAGAAATAGAAAAGATTGTAATGGATACCGACTTCTATTCACTCATATTGGATCCAAAATCAAGAAAAGAAAGTACGTTTTTTAATAAATCTGTAGACAAATATCTTTTATCTATTCCTATAAAAAATGGAAAAATTAATCTTCCCTCTTCTATCAGTACAGGTCAAAAGAATGTCTATTTATTAAAAGAGCTATTTAAAAACGTATCCAATATTGATGACTTTTCAAAACTGCCTATCCCTTTCATGTGTGTCGCAACTAATCTTGAAAGCGGGAATATGCAGATTTTCGAAAAGGGAGATCTTGTGCAGTCCATTATGGCAAGTTCCGCATTTCCTTCTTTAATGGATCCTGTAAAAGTTGGTGATAGCATTTACATAGATGGAGCAATGACGGTAAACTTTCCCTCAAAGCCATTAAAAGACAAAGGAATCGATATCGTTATAGGGGTGGACCTTAATCAGGACTTATCCAAAAGAGAGGATTTAAACAACATTATAGCGATCCTTAATCAGATCATTGATATGAATATTCATAAAGATACTAAACGTCAGTATAAATATACAGATATCAATATCAAACCAAATCTGAAAGGAATGTCTGCAACAAGTTACGATGAAAAGAAAAAAATTCTCGATAGTGGCTATGTAGAAGGTCTCAAATATGTAGATATATTAAATCAATTACCTAAGCGTTCATTTGACCGCCTTAGGGAGCACGTAAATCCAATTTATTCCAACGTATATAAGATTGACAGCATTTCATTAATTGGAAGCAAAATTTACGGTAAAAACTACACCCTTGGGAAAATGGGATTGCATCTCCCCTCTTTAGAAACCTATGGAAGTATCAATAAAAAAATTGACAGGCTCGTTGCGACTAATAATTACAAGTTTATCAATTATGACATTGTCACAGAAAATAATGCCAATAAACTTAAGCTCTACGTAACGGAAGATGATGCTCGTCACTTTTTTAAATTTGGCTTACATTACGATAATGTATTTAAAACAGGATTATTGCTTAACTATTCTGCAAAACGTCTTTTATTCAAAAACTCAAACCTGTCTCTAGATGTTATTGTGGGAGATCAGCCCAGATATTATCTGAACTATTTTATTGATAACGGATATATACCTGGATTCGGAATTTATTCTTCCGGAATGAACTTAGACCTGAAAGACGTAAACAATAATATTTCTGACAGCTGGCAATGGTTAAGAAATGAGGCATATATTCAATCGGTTTGGAAAGATAAATTTGCAATAGGTGGTGGTATCAGTCATGATTATTTTAATGCTGATACAAATGGAACAAATGAAAGAGTAAGTCGTTTTTTGAATCCCTATGTTTTTGTAAAAAGCGATACACAGAATGATAAAGACTTTCCAACAAAAGGAATTTACATATCTGCGGAAGGAAAAGTAATCGATCTGATGAAATCTGAGCTGGAAAAAAGAATAGTCCAGGTAAAAGCAGACATACGAATCAATATTCCTCTGGCCAAACAATTTACTTTCAGACTGAACTTATATGGAGGTATAACAATAGGCGAACATCTTCCTGAATTTTATAAATACAGATTAGGTGGGATTTTCGAACAAAATGTTGTTAATTTTAAAAGCTTCGCCGGATTCTACTTTGCTCAATTAAATACAAATAATGTTGTTCTGGTCTCTAATGACCTACAATTCAAATTCAATAAGAACTATTTCATAAGCGGAAATTTCTCTTTTGCTAATCTCTCTAACGATATTACTTTTGAAAATGCTGCCAAGCTCAATTATAGTTCGCTGGGAATAACGGCAGGTTACAAGTCTCCTTTTGGACAGATCAAAGTAAATTTCAGCCACTCATTAAAAAACAATCAAAAAGGCATATTCAGTGTTATATTAGGGCACTGGTTTTAAAACAATGATACAATTCTTTTACGAAAACTTACCCGAATCGGTAAATACAGATTATACAAAATGGCTGGAAGATATTATTCTTTCAGAAGAAAAAAAACTGGGAGAGATTAATTACATCTTTTGTGATGATGAATATTTACTTAAGATAAATCAGGATTATTTACAGCATGATTACTATACGGATATCATCACTTTCGATTATGTTAAAGGCAAAACAATAAGCGCAGAGATTTTCGTATCTTTGCAGCGCATTTCAGATAACGCTTCTACCCTATCCAAAAATTATGAAGAAGAGTTGAGAAGAGTTTTAGGACACGGTATTCTACATCTTTGCGGATATAAGGATAAAACAGAAGAAGAAGAAAAAGAAATGCGAAGTAAAGAAGATTTTTATTTAGCTAAGTATAAAGACTAACATCTTTTAGCAATTATAATCTTTATTTGTCTCTTACATTTCTGCAATAAACAGTAATACAACAAGGCAAATAACGCGCGATACAGGCTCTTTTGAGTCGTATTTTAACACAATGTTTCACGTGAAACATTTAATATAAAGATTAAAATTTAAGCCTTAAAACAGGTAAGAAAAATGATTTCAGAAATATATGATGTAATAGTAGTAGGTGCCGGTCATGCGGGTTGTGAAGCTGCAGCTGCAGCAGCTAACCTTGGATCAAAAACCCTTCTGGTTACAATGAATATGCAGACCATTGGTCAAATGAGCTGCAACCCTGCAATGGGTGGTATTGCAAAAGGACAGATCGTTCGTGAGATTGATGCCATGGGTGGTTATTCAGGTATTGTGGCGGACAAATCTGCCATCCAATTTAAGATGCTTAATCTTTCCAAAGGACCTGCAATGTGGTCTCCAAGAACACAGAATGACAGAATGCTTTTCGCAGAAGAATGGCGTTTAGCTTTAGAAAATACCCCAAATCTTGATTTCTTTCAGGATATGGTAAAACAGCTTATCGTTGAAAATAATAAAGTAACTGGGGTTATAACTTCGTTAGGAATTTCAATAAAAGCTAAGTCTGTAGTACTTACAAACGGAACCTTCCTTAATGGTTTAATCCACGTTGGAGACAAACAATTAGGAGGTGGCAGAATGGGTGAACCAAGAGCATTTGGTATCACTGAACAACTCGTATCCTTAGGTTTTGAAGCAGGAAGAATGAAAACCGGTACTCCACCGAGAGTAGATGGAAGAAGTCTTGACTATTCTAAAATGGAAGAACAAAAAGGAGACGAAAAACCTCAAAAATTCAGTTACTTAGATACCCCTAAATTAACTAAACAATTAAGCTGTCATATTGTTTATACCAACGAAACGGTACATGATATCTTAAGAGAAGGTTTCGATAGAAGCCCTATGTTTAATGGTACCATTCAAAGTCTTGGACCAAGATATTGCCCAAGTATTGAAGATAAGATCAATCGTTTCGCAGAAAGAACCAGACACCAGCTATTTGTAGAACCAGAGGGATGGAAAACTGTAGAAATATATGTGAATGGATTCAGTTCTTCATTACCAGAAGACGTTCAGATCAAAGCAATGAAACACATATCAGGATTCGAGAATGTAAAAGTATTCCGTCCAGGCTATGCTATTGAATATGACTACTTCCCTCCTACCCAATTAAAGCATACCTTAGAAACGAAACTGATAGATAACCTGTATTTTGCAGGTCAGATCAATGGTACAACAGGATATGAAGAAGCTGCCGGACAAGGATTAATGGCAGGTATCAATGCTCATAACAAAGTACACGATAAAGATGAATTTATCTTAAACAGAGATGAAGCATATATTGGAGTTTTAATTGATGATTTGATTACAAAAGGTACTGAAGAACCATACAGAATGTTTACTTCACGTGCTGAATACAGATTACTTTTAAGACAAGATAATGCAGATATCAGATTAACTGAAAAAGCATATCAATTAGGGCTTGCTAAGGAAGACCGTCTAAAAAAGGTTGAACAAAAAATCGCTAAAAGTGAAGAACTTGAAACCTTTTTACGAGAAACTTCTTTAAAGCCAGGAGTGATCAATCCTATTCTGGAAAGTGAAGAAAGCAATCCGGTAGATCAGGCTTACAGAGCTTCACAATTCCTTACCAGACCTAATATAACCTTGGAAAAACTGGAGAATATTGATGTGATCAAGGAAACTACTTCACAATTTGATGATGAAGTAAGAGAGCAGGCTGAAATCAATATCAAGTATAAAGGATATATTGAGAAAGAAAAAGAAAACGTCGCTAAACTAAACCGTTTAGAAAATATTAAAATCCCTGAGGATTTTGATTATCTTAAACTATCTAGTTTATCGGCTGAAGCTAAACAAAAAATGAATAATGTAAGACCAAAAACAATTGCTCAAGCAGGAAGAATCAGTGGTGTATCCCCTGCTGATATTAATGTTTTATTGGTCTATTTAGGACGTTAATTACATTATGTTTCACGTGAAACATATTTAATATTAAAACAAAAATTAAGGTATTTATGAGCTTCTAATAAACTCTGAATATCTTAATTTTTAATATAAAAGAATAATTTAATGAAAATTAAAGATCACTTTCTTACTCAGGAAATATTTGAAATCAAGGAAACAGAAACTGAAGGAGTTTTTAAAACATCCCCTATTCCATCCAATATTTCTAAATATTATGAAAGCGAAGATTATATTTCTCATCATCAGGATTCAGGAAGTCTTAAAGAAAAATTGTATAAGTTTCTACAATCATTCAATCTTCAATACAAAAAAAATATTCTAATTGATAGAATAAAGAAGAACTCAAGAGTTCTAGATTATGGATGTGGTGCAGGAGAATTTGTAAAATTTATAGAAAAGGATTTTAAAACATTCGGATATGAACCTGATGCTGATGCCAGACAAGCAGCTAAAAGTAAAACATCGAATGTCCAAATTATTGCTGATATTAATTTGATTCAAGATGATAGTTTGGATGCCATTACATTATGGCATGTTTTTGAACATATAGAAAACCAAGAAGAAACACTAAAGACATTTCATAACAAACTTAATCAAAAAGGTCTTCTTATAATAGCTGTGCCCAACCCTACTTCATATGATGCCAGACATTATAAAGAATACTGGGCTGCTTATGATGTACCCAGACATATCTTTCATTTCTCAAAAAAAGGAATGGAAAATTTAATTTCAAAAAATCCAGACTGGAAAATCAGAAAGATCAAACCACTTGTCCTGGACTCCTACTACATCTCGATGTTAAGCGAAAAATACAAGAAATCACCACTTTTTTGGCTAAAAGCTATCATCTACGGAACGATTTCTAACGTAAAGGCACTTTTTTCAAACGAATTTTCAAGTTTGATATACGTTATCGAAAAAAGATAGAAAATCGATTTTAGAGGTATTTCTGAAGGTCAATTTTCGACGTTTTTCAGCAAAAAAAAGAAAACTTTACAAATTGATGCTCCATCTACAAGCATATAAAAATAAAACGATATAATAAAGAGTTCGAAATTCATCGAACTCTTTTTCTTAGGTCAATAACAATTTCATCCTATACTCATGTACTTTCTTCATCTCTCCTATATGACATCATATCATTTTATACAATCCTCATAAAATTCTAATTACAAAATATTTTATAATTAAAATTATCCTTATTATAATTTCTTTATTTCTATATAGAACAATTCTTTTTAAAATCAATTTAAATTTGACTTCAAAAACACCACTAAATTACTAGAGATATTTAAAATATTTTCAAAATTAGATTTTAGACGTCATTTTTTTCGCTTTTTCACTCGCAAATCATTGACAAAATTCAATTTTCAATGAAAAATCAGTAAAAAAAATTACAATAATTATTTCAATTAAAATAAAAAATTTAATAAAATATTAAAATCATTAAAAAATTATTTATAGAAATAGTTAATTAATAACAAAAACACATTAAATATTGAATTTAATAATACAAATGAAAATTATTTTAAAATAAAATAAACAAAAATACACGTAATGAAGTAAAAAAAATCAAATATTGCATTTAATTCATTAAATTATATGTTATGCTAAAAATAACTCATTGATATGTGAAAATAATTTATACATTCACAGAACCATTTTAAATATTAATCAATGAAAAATTTTAAACTCGTAATGATAGCGATAGGAATGCTATCCGTTACATCATGCGCAAAAACAGATGACGATCAAAACAGCACTTCTCCTGAAGTTCAAAAAGAACACGCATTGGGAGCACGGCTCATAGATCAAACCACCTACAACAGTTTTGCAAAAGTAAACATCAATGAACTTACTTTGAAATTAAAAGGGAAAAGTGAATCAGTTGCTAAAAATGCCCTAGCATCCAGCTATTTTATTCCTGGTCTGCCAGCAATTGGTGATCAAGGTGCAGAAGGTTCTTGCGTGGCATGGGCAACAGCTTATACTACCGCTAGTAGTCTGGAAAATAACTTTAAAGGAGTAACAGCAAAAAGAAGTCCTGAGTATGTTTACAACCAAATCAAGCTAGGGTCTTGTGATGCAGGCGCTTATGTAACAGATGGACTAAATCTCATCAAAAATCAGGGCGTATGTAGTTGGAGTGAAATGCCTTATACTGATACAGGCTGCTCTACACAACCTAATTCCTCTCAGAAAAGTGCAGCAAGCACACATAAGTTTACAACCTGGGCTACTGTAGACAACACAGATCTAAGCGATGTAAAAACGCTTTTAAGTATGAATTTGCCTATAGTTATCGCAGTTTCAGTAGATTACAGTTTTGATCATTTAAGTTCATCAAACGGATATATATGGAAGTCACACTCTGGTAATGTCAGAGGAGGACATGCCATTGCCGTAATAGGATACGATGATGCAAAACAGGCATTCAAAGTGCAAAATCAATGGGGTACTAATTGGGGGAGCAACGGATATTTCTGGATAGATTATTCATTCTTCGCAAAATCCAACAATGGTGCTATTAATGAGAGCTATGTAGCTTACGTTCAATAAGAAATTTGTTCATACAAAAATAACCCTCTCAAAATTGAGAGGGTTATTTATATATAATAATAACAGTTTTTACTTATTAATTGCCGCAATCCCAGGAAGTTCCAATCCTTCCAAGCTTTCAAGCATAGCACCACCACCGGTAGAAACATAACTTACTTTGTCACCATATCCAAATTGCTTAACGAAAGCAACACTATCTCCTCCTCCTACTAAAGAAAAAGCTCCTAATTTTGTTGCTTCTGCAATACTATCACCCAAAGCAACTGTACCAGCAGCGAAGTTAGACATCTCAAAAACTCCGATAGGACCATTCCATAAAATAGTTCTAGAATTTAAAAGAACATCATTGAATTGATCTCTGGATTTAGAACCGGCATCTAAGCCCATCCATCCTTCTGGTATAGCATAAATATCAACTTCTTTTCTTTCTGCATCATTACTGAAACTCTCAGCAATAATAGTATCGGATGGAAGATATACTCTTACATTATGTTCTTTGGCTTTCCCTAATATTTCAAGTGCTAAAGGTAATTTATCTTCTTCTACCAATGAAGTTCCTATCTTACCTCCCAGTGCTTTTATAAATGTAAATGCCATTCCTCCACCTATGATCAAATTATCTATGGCAGGCAATATATTTTCTATAATGGTAATTTTAGTTGAAACCTTAGATCCTCCAAGTATCGCAGTAACAAGCCTTTCACCACTCTTCAAAACTTTATCAATAGCTTTTAATTCATTAGCCATTAATAAACCGAAAAATTTAGTTGAATTAAAATATTGAGCAATTACAGCTGTAGAAGCATGAGCTCTGTGTGCTGTTCCAAATGCATCGTTCACATAAGCATCTCCCAATTTAGATAACTGCTCAGCAAAGCCCTGGTCTCCCTTTTCTTCCTCATTATGAAAACGTAAATTCTCTAATAATAAAATTTCTCCAGGTTTCAGTTCAGAAGCAGCCTGCTCAGCTTTAGTTCCTACGCAGTCCTCTACAAATTTTACTTCTCTACCCAAAACATTGGAGACTTCCTCCAGGATATGTTTTAGAGAAAATTCATCCTTTACCTCTCCTTTAGGTCTTCCCAGGTGAGTCATTAAGATTACAGATCCTCCATCATTAAGAATTTTATCAATAGTTGGCTTTACTGCCACAATTCTTGTATTATCTGTAACTTTAAGTTGATCATCTTGCGGAACATTGAAATCCACCCTCACTAAAGCCTTCTTGTCTTTAAAATTGAAATCATTGACTGTTTTCATAAATATCTTTGAATTTTCGTTTCACAAATGTAAGATTTTAAACATTTGGAAAAAGATGGAATCAAAAAAAGTTTTCAAAAAACTTCCCACAAGCCCAACACTCATTAATCAACAATTTTTTTTTGAAAGAAAAATAAGAATGAGTATTGTTGTTGAGTGTTGTGAGTTTCGGGGATAACTTTATGGCAAAAAGTTGATAACACTAAATTTTTATTTAATTCATAATTAATTCACAATATAATTTCTTGTAAATCTGATTATTCAGTGGGTTACTAACAAAAATCCTGTAGTTGTTAACAATTTAGAATATTAATTACTGATTTATGGAAAAACTATCGAATAGCCTCAAAAAAAAATTTGAAAATTGTGGATTGCATTTTCATGGTTTTTTCTCATTAGTAAATTTTCATAATGGAAAATTATTTAGTTTGTGAAAGTTTTCCACAGTTATTCACAATGCTTTTCACAATTAACTAGTGAGGAACTAACAATTCATATTTAATACTTAAATTTGTAAGGAAATAAATCTATATAAAGTTTAATACAAGAACTATGAAAAGAAAAATTGCGATCGCAGCGGATCACGCAGGCTTCGAATATAAAGAGATTGTTAAAAACCATTTTTCAGAACAATTTGATATTCAAGATTTTGGAACGTTTTCCACAGACAGTGTGGATTATCCTGACTTTGTACACCCTGCAGCAACTTCCGTAGAAAATGGGGAAAACGAATTAGGGATCCTGATCTGTGGAAGTGGAAATGGTGTACAGATTACTGCTAACAAGCATCAGAAGATCCGTTGTGCTCTTTGTTGGATGCCGGAGATTGCGTCGTTGGCAAGACAACATAATGATGCCAATATGATTTCGATGCCAGCGAGATTCATATCAAAAGAATTAGCAATTGAAATTGTCGAAAGATTTCTCTCTACTAATTTTGAAGGTGGCAGACACCAGACAAGAGTTGATAAAATAGCATTTTGCTAAAAAAAATATAAAGGCTTGTAAATCAAATTACAAGCCTTATTTATTTTAAATTACTTATCTTTGTGCCAATAAATAGAAACATATTCTATATTCTTCTTCAAGAACCTACACTGTTCATATTAAATATATTTATAATAGGTTTTTTCCCCTCTTCTCCTTTTTTGTATTAAATTTATACGAACTAAAGCTCCCATTATTAAAAGATTGGAAGAAAAAATGATACAATTTAATTAAAGGGACGATATTGAAATTTGAATGAAAGTAAAGTTATTTATAGTATTATTATTTACAATAAACTTTTTCCATGCCCAGGATATAGATAATGATGGAGTTTTAGATGAAGATGATGCCTGTCCAACCGTCTTTGGTTATGCCTCTGATATTCCTTCAAAAAATGGGTGTATGAAACAAGATTGTAAAAAACTGGAAGAAGAAAGACAAGCAAGGTTAAAAATATTTCAGGATGAATCAAAACATGTTGACTATAATAAATTAGTAGAAAAAATAATAGATGATATAGATTTGAAATTATTTACTTCTGATAATGTAATAATCTTTAATAAAATTACAACCCTTACTTGTGGAACAGGAAGTGCATATTATTGCCCGGTTAATTATAATTTTGAATCACCCGTTTTTTCGACAGATGATTTACTGACCGAAGAGACAAGTAAAAAACTATATAATAAGATCCCAAAAAATATAATTTTTGCAAAACGAATTTTTGGAGAAGCAGCTGGAATAGAATTTGAAAATGAACCTATACTGAATAATATAAGTAAAAAAGTCAAAATTTTTTATGGAATTGAAAAGGATGCTATTATATATCCCAAACATAAAAAAATACAAACAAAAATAAATAGATATAATGGTTTACTCTTAAGTATCATCAAGAATGATTTTGAAAATAAAGTTGAAGTAAGAAAAGTATATACTGATTCTGATTTTAGAAATATTAAAACTTTTTTAAATACATATCAATACATTGACAATCATTGGATACTGATAGAAACAAAAACAAGATAAAGAAAATTAAAATGTCAAAAAAAAGAAAATATATAAGTCAAAAAAATGACCATAAATTAATGGAGATTGGAAGATTGATCCTGAGATTTATGAACGAAAATTCATCAAAGATCTATAACTATAAGCAGATCGCTGATGGAATTGATTACAAAAACCCAAGACAAAGGGAAATGGTAATCCAGGCTTTACATAAGCTACAATCTTCAGAAAAAATTAAAGAAACTGATAAAGGAAAATACATTATCAATTTAAATATTGCAGGAACATTAACCGGAGTTATTGATTTTAACCAGTCCGGAAATGCTTATGTAAATGTAGAGGGAATGGAAGATGATATTTTTATCCATTCAAAAAATGTGAAGGATGCTTTACAAGGCGATAAAGTGTTAATAGTAACCTATACTTATAAAGGAAAAAAACTGGAAGGTTCTGTTTTAGAAGTTTTGGAAAGAACACGAACAGAATTTGTAGGTACTTTGCAAGTGGTTACTCATAAAGATTTCGGATTTGTTGTTTGCGATAAAAAAACGATCAATACAGATATTTTTATTCCAAAAGGAAAATTTGGAGGAGCCGAAGATGGTGATAAGGTTGTTGTAAAAATGACAGAATGGAAACCAGGTGATAAAAATCCGGAAGGAGAAATCATCAAAGTTCTGGGATCTCCTGGAGAACATGAAACTGAGATCCACTCTATTTTAGCAGAATATGGTCTGCCATATGAGTTTCCGGAAGAAGTGGAAAAAGATGCAGATAAGATCAACAGAGAAATTACGGATGATGAAGTTGCCAAACGCCGTGATATGCGTAATGTCTGCACATTTACAATTGACCCTAAAGATGCAAAGGATTTTGATGATGCACTATCAATCCAAAAATTAAAAAATGGGAACTGGGAGATTGGTGTTCACATCGCTGACGTTTCTCATTATGTAGTTCCGGGAACTATTTTGGATGATGAAGCTTACCAGAGAGCAACTTCAGTGTACTTGGTGGATCGTGTAGTTCCTATGTTACCAGAAGTTTTAAGTAATGATGTTTGTTCGCTTCGCCCGAATGAAGATAAATATACTTTCTCAGCTGTTTTTGAACTAAATGATAATGCAGAAATTCAGAAACAATGGTTTGGTAGAACAGTTATTCATTCTGATAGAAGGTTTACCTATGAGGAAGCTCAAGAGCGTATTGAAACTCAACAGGGAGATCTGACTGAGGAGATTTTGGTACTGGACAAGCTTGCTAAAATAATGCGTGACGAACGTATTAAAAATGGGGCTATTACTTTTGACAGAAGTGAAGTAAGATTTAATCTGGATGAAAATAATCAGCCAATAGGTGTTTACTTCAAGATCAGTAAGGATTCTAACCATTTGATTGAAGAATTTATGCTTCTGGCTAACAAGAAAGTGTCAGAATTTGTATCATTAACTAATAAAGGAAATGTTTCTAATAATACATTTATCTATAGAGTTCATGATGATCCGGATCCAGCAAAATTAGAAGCATTAAGAGATTTTGTATCTACTTTTGGATACCAGATGAACCTTGCCAATACGAAAAAAGTTGCAGAATCTTTAAATAAATTATTGCACGATGTAAAAGGAAAAGGAGAAGAAAATATGATCGAAACTCTGGCTATGAGAAGTATGAGCAAAGCGGTCTACTCTACTGAACCTATAGGACATTATGGGTTAGGATTTGAATATTATTCTCACTTCACCTCTCCTATTCGTCGTTACCCGGATTTACTTGCGCACAGATTACTTCAACATTATCTGGATGGAGGAAAATCTCCGGATAGAAATGAATTAGAAGAAAAAGCAAAACATTGCAGTGCTATGGAAAGGCTTGCCGCTGATGCAGAAAGAGATTCTATCAAATTTATGCAAGTGAAATTCATGGAAAAACACCTTGGAGAAAATTTCACAGGAGTAATTTCCGGAGTAGCAGAATTTGGTTTCTGGGTAGAAATCCCTGAAAATGGTGCAGAAGGATTGATCAAATTAAGAGATCTTGTGGATGATTCTTATATGTATGATAAAGCAACTCATGCTGTATATGGCTCAAGAACAGGTAAAAAATATCAATTGGGAGATCAGGTTCGGATCAAAGTAGTGAAAGCTAACTTAATTCAGAAACAACTGGATTTCAAGATTGTTGAATAATTAAATCATAAAGTTTAAATTTGTACAAAATGAGATGGATTTTTTTCCATTTTAAAGCCACATTAAATGTTTGAACTTGTACTTTCTGCTGTCATATTAGGATTCATGTTAAGCCTGGTTTTCATAGGACCTATTTTTTTCCTTTTAATTGAAACCAGCTTCTCGCGAGGCCCCCGACATGCTTTAGCGCTTGATCTCGGTGTAATTACAGCAGATCTACTTTGTATTGTTGCTGCTTATTATGCGAGTGCAGATTTAGTTAGTTTAATAGATAAGCATCCAGGATTTTACAGAATTACGTCCATTCTTATTTTTGTATACGGGATCGTTATGCTGGTTACTAAGACCAAGATGCATATGCCAGGAGAGGAAAGAATCATTAATCAAAATTATTTTAAAACTTTTATTAATGGTTTTTTCTTTAATCTTTTGAATGTAGGTGTTATTCTTTTCTGGCTGGTAACCGTAATTTCCGTTAGAAATCAATATCCGGATATCAGTAATTTTATTCTTTATATAGGTTTAGTAATCGGGACTTATCTCTGTATTGATCTCGCCAAAATATTTCTTGCCAAGCAATTCCATGATAGATTAACGCAGACTTTAGCTAATAAAATCAGACGGGTTGTTGGATGTATCCTCATCATTTTTAGTTTCTTTATCTTTTTACAGAGCTTTAAAAAATTCAATCAGTTTGATAAAAGGCTGGAAGAGGCAGAGAAAAAAGAAGTCAAATTTCAAAAAAACAAATGAAAAAAAAGGTCTTTCCCAAATCCCTTAAAAAAGGGGATAAAATAGCTATTATTTCTCCTGCAGGAGCTGTTGATGAAACCCAACTTGAAAAAGGGATTTCAATGATAAAAGAAAAAGGATTTGAACCTGTTTTAGGGGAAAATCTTTATACCAAATTTTCCAATGGTTATAATTATGCAGGAACAGAAAAGGAAAGGTTACAAGACATCAATTGGGCATTCAATGATTCTGGTATTTCTGCAATCTGGGCTTCCAGAGGAGGATACGGTTGTCAGCATCTTATTCAGCATATAAAACTTACACAGTTTTTAAAAGATCCAAAATGGTATATCGGTTATTCAGATAATACAGTAATCCAAAGTTTTTTACTGAAAAAAGGATTTGTATCTATTCATGGCCAGACAATTAAAACGTCCAGTTTTGGAGTCACAGAAGAAAGCTATGATTTGGTTTTTGATGTTCTTAAAGGAAAAGCTCCTAAATATAACTTACAGACCAATCAATTGAATAGACAAGGCAATATTGAAGGCGAATTGATTGGAGGAAATTTAGCTCTGATTTATGCGCTTTTAGGTACTCCCTACTCTTTTGATTTTAAAGATAAAATATTATTCATTGAGGATATTGGTGAAAATTATTATGCCTTGGATCGAATGATTATGAGTTTGGAATTGGCCGGAGTTTTCAAAAAAATCAAAGCACTGGTCGTAGGTGGAATGACCAATATGGGTGATGAAAAGGAGAATAAAAATTATGAGGAAAGCTTTGATGGATTTGCCTATCAATTGATTTCAGAACGAATTGCAAAATATAAATTCCCTGTGGTTTTTGGTTTTCCGAACGGACATATCAAAGACAACAGACCTTTGATTATTGGAGGAACTGTGAAATTAAAGATTGAGAATAAGGTAAAGATTGAGTTTTAGTAAAATTAATTCCTACCTCCGGATTTACTTGGATAAACTAAGTTTCCATCTTTATTAATTATTACAGGAGCTGAAGTAGTGGTTGAGTTTATTGGATATTTCCATCTCTCTGTACCATCATTTTCGGATAAAGCATATATATAATTTGAACCACCGCCGCCAATAAAAACTGTTGCATTCGTAGCGACAGCTTCTGCACTATTAGAATAAATTGTTTTTTGCCATTTTATATTCCCATTCTGTTTATCTATAACAATGATATTTCCCGAACTGGAATTTACAAAAACATAGTTTTCATTAACATATGGGCTACTAGAATAACTAGTTGAATAAGATTGCCACACAATATTTCCTGTTAAAGCATCTATTTTGTATAATGAATTTTTATCAGTAGTATATAAATACCCATCCAAAATTGTAGGGGAAGAATTCTCGATAGAGCTACCTAGTTGCTTTTCCCAAATCAATTCTCCTGTAAGTTTATTAATATTGTAAATATTACCATTTCTGTTTCCAATATAGAGATTATTCTGAACTATGGAAGCTGAAGAAGAATTAAAAATATCACCAGCATAATATTTCCATTTTAGGTTTCCATTATTCTGATCCAAGGCATAGATATTACCATCATCACTAGCAAAATATACAATATCTTCAGATACCGTCGGACTAGAACTAACATTAAACCCAGTAGAATACTTCCACTTTAATTCTCCGGTTGTAGCATTTACTGCATAGAAATTATCATCATCACTACCAAAAAAAACAGTGTTATTAGAAACAAAAACGCTTGATTCTATTGATTCATTTGTTTTAAATTTCCATATTAAATTTCCACTAGTTGCATCTAGAGCATATAAATATTTGTCTGTACAGCCAACATATAACACGTTATTACTATAAAAAGCAGTACTGTATTGAAAAGTTCCATTAGTAACTGAAAAAGACCACTTTAACTGACCAGTTCCAGAATCAAGAGCATAATATTTATTTATTCCACCAATGAACATTATATTTTTAGGATTATTATTTGTTGGGGTTTCAACAATATCATCAGATGAAGAACAACCAATAAAACATATTGATACAGCAAAAGAAAAAAGTAATTTAAATTTCATAGGTTTGAAAAAATAAGCGCAAAAATACAAAATTTATTATGGCAACTCACAACGACTTCGGTATCTTAGCAGAAGATTTAGCCGTTGAATATTTAAGAAAAAATGGGTACAAAATTCTGATAAGAAATTTCCGTTTTCAAAAGGCTGAAATCGATATTATCGCGGAAAAAGATAATTTAATTATTGTTATTGAAGTAAAAGCTCGTTCTACGGATGCTTTTATGTTACCTCAGGAAGCTGTTACAAAAACAAAAATCAGATCCATCGTTTCTGCAGCAAATCATTATTTGGAAGAATTTAACAAAGATAAAGAAGTCCGTTTCGACATTATTTCAGTTATGCCGGATGACAAAGGAAAATTAGTGATTGAACATATAGATGATGCGTTCGAAGCATTTGACGCCAACTGATAGCTAGTGTAACAATGTATCAATTTAGCAGTTTACCAGTGATTTTTTCAACGTTAGATTGTTATGTAAAAAATTAAAAATCTTATGAAAACGATATTAATTACCGGAGCGACTTCCGGGATTGGAAAATCAACAGCAGAGCTTTTTGCAAAACAAGGAAACAGAGTCATTATCTGTGGAAGAAGAAGTGAAGTATTAGAATCTGTAAAAACTGAATTATCTGCTTTTACAGAAGTATTCAGTTTACAATTTGATGTAAGTAACCTGGAGCAGGTAGAAAATGCCATCAACTCCCTTCCTGCAGAATGGAAGAATATTGATGTTCTGATTAATAATGCTGGAAATGCGCATGGTTTAGATCCTCTTTCAGCAGGAAAAACAGATGATTGGGATTCTATGATTGATGGAAATGTAAAGGGAGTTTTATATGTTGCTAAAATGATTATTCCAGGTATGAAAGAAAGAAATTCCGGACATATCGTTAATTTAAGTTCAGTAGCTGCAAGACAAACCTATATAAATGGTGTTGTATATTGTGCAACTAAAAAAGCTGTGGATGTCATCTCTGAAGGGATGAGATTAGAACTTACCGAGTTTGGAATTAGAGTGACGAATATCCAGCCTGGTGCTGTGGAAACAGATTTTTCTTTGGTAAGATTTAAAGGAGATAACGAAAGAGCTTCTACAGTATATGCCGGTTATGAACCTTTAAAAGCCGAAGATATAGCAGATGCAATTGCGTATTGTGTGAATGCTCCAAAGCATGTGAATGTTTCAGATATGACCATCTACCCTAGCGCACAAAGTGAGCCGAGAACAATCTATAGAAAATAGATTTAAAAGGATTAAATTTGCAGAGATTCTGTAAAAGTATTTTTGCCTTTTCGCGAATCTGCAATTAAGCTTACAAAAAATGAAAATATTATATCTCGAGACCTCTTCTAAAAACTGTTCAGTTGCTATTTCAGATGGTGAAAAGCTGTTATGCTCTTGTGAAGAAGTTTCTGAAAACTATAAACAATCCGAAAGTTTACACACTTTTGTAGAATGGGCATTGGAAGGTGCTGGTATTTCTATAAAAGAAATTGAAGCAATTTCCTTAGGGAAAGGCCCCGGATCTTATACAGGATTAAGAATTGGTGCAGCTTCAGCTAAAGGGTTTTGTTATGGATTAAAAATTCCGCTCATTGCTGTAAATTCACTTGAAAGTATGATAGAGCCTTTTTTAGGGCAAAACTATGACTTTATAATACCTCTAGTCGACGCAAGAAGGATGGAGGTTTATACAGCCCTATATGATGGTAATACGGGAAAAGAAATTTCAGCTACAGAGGCTAAGATTCTTGATGAGCAGTCTTTTATAGAATTTGCAGATAAAAAAGTGATCTTTGTTGGGGATGGTGCTAAAAAAGCAAAAGAGATTTTACAGCTTCCCAATGCTGAGTTTAATGGAGATGTCTACCCTTCTGCGCAGCATTTAATAAAGAAAACGCTGAAGAAAATAGAGACACAAGAATTTGAAGATATTGCTTACTTCGAACCCTTTTATTTAAAGGATTTTCACGGAGTAAAGAAAAAGAAAAGCGAAGATTAATCTTCGCTTTTCTTTTTTATTTTGGTCTTGCTGGTTGTGAATTAGGATTCGGTGCTTGACCCGGATTATTACTGCCAGTCTTTTTAGGTTTCTTGTTTACCGGAGGCTGAGCATTTTGATCCTGAATATTCTGAACATTCTGAATATTATTAGTATCAGGAGTTACAGGAACACTATTGTTCATTTGTAAGCCAGGTTGTGTAGGAGCATTATTTTGATTCTGAGGTATTACATTCCCTTTATTATCTGTTGACTGAAATGCAAGATCGCTCTTGAGATAATTCAGCATTTCTTTAGCTTTAATACCTTCTGGTGTTTTGGCATAATTTAAAGCAATCTGTTCCAGTTGCAGAATCATTACTTCTTTTCCACTGGATTTTCCAGTATTAAAAGCATTCAGTAAATAGAGCTTTGGTACTAATGCATCCTTAGGATATTTTTGAATCGCCTGATCTATGATATCTTTACTTTCACCAAATTTCTCCGATTCAAATAATGCATATGCTTTTTTATATTCATTCTGTACTTCGTCCGAAGACTTTACAAACGTGTTATTTTTAGGATTTCTTGCGAATTCTGCATACGAAGTATAAGGATAATCTGTCAGTAGGATTTGTTTTGCCTTCTCTCCTGCCTGAGGTGTTTTCTCATAATTCATGGCAAAAATTTCATACAATGCCTGTAGCATAACTTTTTCTTCAGGTTTTACCTCTACCAGATCGTATAGTGTTTTAGTGGCTAACGGTGTATTGGTAAAATAATTCTGATACATAATTCCTAAGCCTAGAGAAGCGGTATCTCTATCTTTTTTCAATTGGCCCAGCTTACCAGCATCTGTTGGAATCTGCTCAATATAAAAGGCTGGCTCAAAACGTCTTGGATCAGGTGCAGATGTTACTCCCAGCGCCTCATTCTTCATATCATCAATAGAAGCCATCTTTTTTGAATAACGCCAGTTATCACTCAATGCTCTGTCTCCCCAAACCTGTTTAAACGAAGATGTTCCTTTGCTTACAGTTCCCGTATTACTAAAATAGAACCCTTTTGGGGCTGTTCCAAAATCTTCAAAAGAAGTAGAACTATTGGCAAAAATCGAATTGGAATTATAATCTCCTGTATCAAAACCCTTACTTCTTTCAGCTCGTCTTCTTTCCAGTTCTTCTTTTTCCTCTTTTGCTTTTAATTTTGCAATATGCTTGGCGAAAAACTCATTTTTTTGAGCATCAGTCATTTTTGCTAAAGAAAGGATACTGTCATTTTTCTTGATCAGATAATAATTCTTTGAGATCTTTTTAATATTCTCAGATTGACTTTGTAAGAGAACTTTGGAAGGTTCATAAGTCATCACAGCAAGGGCTGAATCGTAATAGCTTCCTGCACCTATATAGTCATTCTTATCCAGGTAGTGCTTCCCTATTTCATAATAAGCCAAACCACGAACCTGTGGATCTGAGACCTTTTCGGTTAAAGATTTTCTAAAGAATTGCTGACCCTCATCCTTTTTACCTGCTTTATTCGCGATTAAGCCTAAAGCATAATAAAATTCATTTTTTCTGGACATATAGGTTCCCTTATTGCTGATCTTTTCCAAGTAATCCTTGGCGCCTTTATAATCCCCGTTTCCATTAAATGTTTTGGCGATTTCTATTTGAGATTTAACTTCAAATTCGAAATCATTCGCATATTTATAAGCTGCAAAAAAACTTTCTCTTGCCTTTTCATTCTGTCCTAAACCTTCTAAAACCTGGCCTCTTAAGAAAGCAATTCTACTTTTTAGTTTTCTGTTGCTATTAAGCTCATAAGCACGGTCAAGTTCCTTTACCGCTTCTTCTTTTTTACCTGCATCCAGAAGCGCTTCAGAATTGTAGATACTTAATAATTTATCATAATTTTTATTGACCCCCTCCCCTTTTATTTTAGAAAAAATTTCCTGAGCCTTGTGGTAATCTTTAATCTGAGCATATGCTTCTCCCTGATAAATTTTAGCTAAAGGAAGCCTTTTATCCTCTTTCATATGGGTAAAAACATAATTCAGTGCATCAAGAGCCTCCAATGATTTATTTTGGTAAATCCTTGATTGAACAAGGATCATATAGGCATCAAAAATCTGTTTATTTTTCTCCTCTCCGTTTCTTATTACAGAATATTTGTTGATTGCTTTTAATGCTTTTGCTTCAGCAATTTGTAATGTGGTAGCTCCTTTTACTTCAGGTTGGCCAGGGTCATTACCTGTTATACCATTTATTGCAGAATTTACTTTATCCTTTACTATACCAGGGATTTCCTGTAATCCAGGTTTACCTGGAGGCCCACTTGCATTGGCTGATCTACCGGATGGGGACTTATTAACTTCAGCCATTTTCATGGTGTTCTCTGCAAAAGCTGAAGACTGTCCCAAATCACTTCCTAACGGTTGGTTTTCATAAGTAAGTATAGGGATATAGGGAGCATAAAAATTATCTTTATGACCCTTATCTCTACTCGTAAATTCACTATCTAATGCATCTTTTGCATTAAAAAGAGTGTTATAATATGTGGAAAAACCCTTTAAAAACTTTGATCGTTGTTCCGGCTTCTTTACTTTGGTAGCACAGGAAACAACAATACATGCTGTTAAAAGGAATAAAATATTCTTTTTCATTATTTCAATATAACTCGCTAATCTACTTTTTATTATCAGCGATTTGGTGATTTTGTAAAAATAATAAAATTTTATTTTGAAAAAATTTATATTTCTTTCAAAATTTTGTAAACTAAATGAGTAGGAAGCCCCATAATGGTGTAAAAGCTACCGGATAGTTTTTTGATTTTTGCCATTCCCAGCCATTCCTGGATACCATAGCTTCCGGCTTTATCGAAAGGCTTATAATTTTTTATATAAAAATCGATTTCTTCATTAGAAATCTCATCCAGTTCTACATCTGCTACATCCGTTTCTGTAAAGACTTTATCAGAAGTTTGTATAGTAATTCCTGTATAAACCTGATGTGTCTTTCCTGAAAGCAATTTCAACATATTTCTTGCATCTGCTTCATCTTTGGGTTTTCCAAGTACCTGATTTTCGATTGCAACTACTGTATCCGCTGTTAGTAAGACCTCTCCTTCCTCAAGGGGACGAAATGTATCTGCTTTTAATTTAGAGAGATAAGCTGCTGCATTTTCTATACTGATGTCTTCAGGCAGAATTTCCTCACAATCTATTTTTACGACTTCAAAATCAAACCCAAGACTGGATAATAGTTCTTTTCTTCTCGGAGATTGCGATGCTAAAAGTAACTTCATATCCACTTATTAAACAGATTGTGTGTTATCATCATGCCAGTTTCCCTGTACTTTCATTACCTGTTCAATGACATCACGTACTGCTCCACTTCCACCCTGTTTTGTTGAAATATAATCCGCAATTCCTTTGATCTCAGGAACCGCATTTTCAGGACAGGCAGCTATTGCAGAATTTTCCATAATGTGAAGATCCGGAAGATCATCTCCCATTGTCAGGATCTCTTCATTTTTAAGATTGTATTTCTTTTTGAAATCTTCAAAATCAGCCATCTTATCATGAGATTTAGCATAATAATCTTCTATACCAAGATAATGAATTCTATGTTTTACCATCTCATCATTTCCACCTGTTATGACTCCTATTAAATAGTTGTTTTTTAATGCTTTAACTACCGCATAGCCGTCTAAAACATTCATAACTCTACTCATATTTCCACCTGGCATCAGATATACACTTCCGTCTGTAAAGACACCATCCACATCAAATACGAATGCTTTGATATCCTTTAATTTCTCTTTATAACTCATACATTTTTTTAATAGAGTGATTCATTGTTTTATATATTTCAAGACTTTCGTCTTTTAATAGCTGTTCATGGAGTTCTAGAACCCTTACATCATTTCTTACTGCAGGCCCGGTTTGGGCAAGCTTTGGTTCAATTTCATGAACTTTCTGTATTGTTTCATCAATTATAGGTAAAAAATAATCGAACGGAATTTCCTGAGAATCTGAAATTTCTTTAGCCCTGGAAAAAAGATGATTGACAAAATTACAGGCAAACACTGCTGTAAGATGAATATACTTTCTTTTTTCATGGCTGCTTTCCATTACATTATCAGAAATTTTAGAGGCCAATTCAAAAAGAAGTTCCTTATCCTTTTCATTTTCTGTTTCTATAAAAAATGGAATTTTCTTGTATTCCAGATCTTTAGATTTTGAAAAAGTTTGCAGCGGATAAAAGCTGGCTTTTCTGTATTCTCCGGTCAGAAGTTCTTTAGGAAGTGATCCGGATGTATGTGCAACAAGACAATCTTTTTTAGTAATGATTTTAGAAACATCTTCTAATGAATTGTCACTGACACAAATAATATATAAATCGGCGTCTTCCAGTTTTTCAATTGAATAATGAATATGTAACTCTTTACCTATCTTTTCCAAATCCTGTTCATTTCTTCCAAAAATTTGAGCTAATGGAATGTTATTCAGGACAAAGGATTTTGCCAGGTGGTAAGCCACATTTCCGGAACCTATAATTACAATTTGCATATAACAAAGATAATATTTTATGAGTTTTGGACTGAAAATTGAACAAAGTATTTAACTTTTAGATATTTTTGTAATCCAAAACAGTGAAAGCATTAATGAAGATTAAGGACGCGGAAATTATTACGCTGATGCAAAACCCACGAACTCAAGATAAAGGAGTTCGTGCCTTGATGGATGCTTATCAAAGTAGATTGTATTGGCATATTAGAAGAATTATTGTAGATGGAGATCTTGCTCAGGATATTTTGCAGGATACTTTTATAAAAGCATATCAGAATTTTCACCAGTTCAAAAATGATAGTCAATTGTACACCTGGTTGTACAGAATTGCTACCAACGAAGCATTACAGCAAATTAATAAAATGAAGAAAATGCAAAAAACTGATGAAGATGCTGAATATCATATGCAGAATCTTATAGCTGATAATGCAGAAAAAGATTCTGATGAAATACAAATTTTATTACAGAACGCTATACAAAGTCTGCCTGAAAAGCAGAAACTCGTATTTATGATGCGGTATTATGATGATTTGCCTTACGAAGAAATATCAAAAATTGTAGATATGTCCGTAGGTACTTTAAAGACAAATTATCATTATGCCAAACAAAAGATAGAAGAATATATTAAAGAAAATTACGAAAATAATTTTTGACAGACATTAAGATGAAAGAGTTCGATATAGAAAAATTAGAACGTAAAAACATTTACAAAGTTCCCGATGATATGTTTAATACAATCCAGGAAAGAGTAATGAATGACGTAAAAGCAAACAAGAAAGCACCTGTATTTAAATTAAATTGGGTGTATGCAGTTGCTGCGTCATTAGCGATCATCTTTGGAGTTACCTTTGTTTTTAATTCAGATCAGAAAACAATAAAAGAAACGGGTATTTCAGAAGTGAACTATGCTCAGAATGATCCAACTCCAAAAAGTGAAAGCCAGATTGCCTATGAGACTTTGAAATCTGATTTAAATTCAGTGGACAACACAGATCAAATTGAAGAAAATAAGAAAATTGAAAATACAGAGTATTCTGAGGATAATGAAGCAGAAGATGGGGTAAAATCTCAAACAGGGAAGATTGCTTCAAAACAAACAGATGCTAAAATGAACGACTATTTGGATTCATTTTCTAATTCAGAAATTGCAGAATTAGCTAAGAATTCAACTGAGGACGTTTATTTAGATTTATATAATTAATAAGAAAGATGAAAAAGATATTATTTACCCTTTTTATTATTTACGGTTTTTCTTTACATGCTCAAAGGACGGACTATGACTGGAAGAAAATGGATCCTAAACAAAGAAAAGAAATAATAAATAACCTTTCTCCGGAAGAAAGAAAAGAGCTTTTGAAGAAATTCAGAGATAATATGATGTTGGACAACCTGAATGTAGATGCTAAAGATAAAGCTGCTTTTACCGCTATATATAATGAGTATATAGACAATCAAAAACAAATAAAGAGCCAGTTTAATCCTGATTTTGATCCGGACAAGATGACGGATGAAGAAGCGAAGGTCAAGCTACAGCAAAGTTTTGAACTTGGACAAAAGTTATTAGATAATAGAAAAAAATATGCTGAAAAAATGCAGCAGGTGATTCCTTGCCAGAAAGTATTGAAATTATTTCAATCGGAGTGGAAGATGAGAGATAAAATGAATGATAGAAAACCTCACGATCACGATAATAAAGACAGTATGGCAACACCTAAACAAAACCCATAATAGTTTATTTTTTTAATGTTGGACGACTCTTACGAATCATTTTGTAAGAGTCGTTTGATTTTAAACTAATCTTATATTTTTGTGAAAAATTTGAAGAACATGAAAAAAATATTATTATTCCTTTTATTCTCGGGATCATTACTTGCTCAGAAAAATCAATTTATAGAACTTAGGGGTAGTATAAAAGATAAAAAGCATGGTGCCCAATCTCTTACTTTGCTTGATAAAAGAGAAGATAAAACCATAGGAATAATTTCTCATAGAAAAGAGCCTTTTGAGGTAAAATTTGAAAAAGAGGATCTGGAAAAATTATTTTCAGATTGGTTTCTAGAGGATAATAAAGAAAGAGGGAAGACTCAATATTTCCTTATGCTGGAAGAGTTAAAGGTTAAAGATATACCTGCCCAAAGATCAGTTACGGGACATCTGGAAATGCGGATATCTACCTTTTTAAAAAGAAATGATCAATACTATTTTTTAAAGAAAAGTAGTATTTCAAAGGACTACCCACAAAAAGATCATGCTTATATTACGAGAGTCATAGCAGCCAAAATATCATCAGAATTATCCAATATTGTAAAGGATTCATATACTGAAACTGGCTTGAATGTTCCTATTTCTGAGACCGATCTTGGAAACTACGAAAAAGTAATATCAGAACAGTTACCGGTTTATAGCTCCCAGTCTTTTACAGATGGAGTCTATAAGGATTATAAATCATTTGCAGAACAAAAGCCGGATAAAGAATTTACAGTAAAGAAGAATAAAGATGGCGTGATTAAAGGTGTGAAAAGAGTCGATGGTTATGATAATCTAAGTAAAGATGTTTTTGCAATCATCGATAACGGAATTGCTTATAAAAAAACGCCTATAAGTATCATTGAAATTGAAAAAGACAGTGAAGGAATTTTTATAATGGCATCTCAGGAAGAAATCTTTCCGCAGTATAACAATACACCGGTTATCGTAGGAGCAGGAGCAGCTGGTGCTATTGGAGGCTTAATAGCTGCAATAGTAGACGTTGCTGCCTCAAAAATCCGCAAACAAAATGCTCTGTATTATCGAGTAGGAATTGATAAGCTTACAGGAGAATATATTTTACCTGAAAATTTTGATAAAACTAAATAATATTAATAAAGAAAAATAAAGACAAACGCTCTAAAATCGATAATTAAAATTAAGAGAGGGAATTGTCTTGCTTTTTTTTATCTTTGCAAATTACAAGGTTCTTAAATGAAAAACATACGAAATTTTTGCATAATCGCTCATATTGACCACGGTAAAAGTACTTTGGCGGATCGTTTATTGGAATACACCAATACAGTTACCCAAAGAGAATTACAGTCTCAGACATTGGATGATATGGATTTGGAGAAAGAACGTGGGATTACGATTAAGTCTCACGCGATCCAGATGGATTATGAATACCAAGGGGAAAAATATATTTTAAACCTGATCGATACCCCGGGACACGTGGATTTTTCCTACGAAGTTTCAAGATCAATTGCTGCCTGTGAAGGAGCGCTTCTTATTGTAGATGCTGCTCAAAGTATTCAGGCACAGACTATCAGTAATCTTTACTTAGCATTGGAGAATGATTTGGAAATCATTCCGATTCTTAATAAAATAGATCTTCCTTCGGCTAATCCGGAAGAAGTAACCGACGAAATTGTTGGTCTTTTAGGATGTAAACCAGAGGATGTATTGAGAGTATCAGGAAAAACAGGTGAAGGAGTTCATGATTTGCTTGAGCAGATTGTTAACAGAATTCCAGCCCCGGTCGGAGATCCTGCGGCGCCATTACAGGCTTTGATCTTTGATTCTGTTTATAATCCTTTTAGAGGAATTGAAGCTTATTTTAAAGTAGTGAATGGAAGTATTTCCAAAAATGAAAAGATTAAGTTTTTTGCAACAGGGAAGGAATATGGTGCTGACGAAGTTGGTACTTTAAAACTGAAGCAGGTTCCTAAGAAGAAGATTGAATGTGGAGATGTAGGATATATTATTTCAGGGATCAAGGATGCAAGAGAAGTAAAAGTAGGAGATACGATTACATCATTTGAAAATCCGGCTGCTGAAGCAATCGACGGATTTGAGGAAGTAAAACCAATGGTTTTTGCGGGTATTTATCCAATTGATTCTGAAGATTTTGAAGAATTAAGATTCTCACTAGAAAAGCTAAGATTGAATGATGCTTCTTTGGTTTTCGAACCGGAAAGTTCAGCGGCTCTTGGATTTGGTTTCCGTTGCGGATTCCTGGGAATGCTTCACATGGAGATTGTGCAGGAACGTTTGGATAGAGAATTCAATATGAACGTTATTACTACGGTACCTAACGTTTCTTATCATGGATACTCTAAAAAAGACCCTGAGACTCCGATTTTAATTAATAACCCATCAGAAATGATGGATCCATCAATCCTTGATAGAGTAGAAGAGCCATTTATTAAGGCTTCTATTATTACAAAATCTGATTTTGTTGGTCCGGTAATGACCCTTTGTATTGAAAAGAGAGGTGAAATTGTTAACCAAAGTTATTTAACAGCTGATAGAGTTGAATTAACATTCAATATGCCGTTAGCAGAAGTTGTATTTGATTTCTATGACCGTCTTAAATCGATATCGAAAGGATATGCTTCGTTTGACTATACACCGATCGGAATGCGTTCTTCTAAATTGGTGAAAATGGATATTCTGATCAATGGAGATATGGTGGATGCACTTTCTTCATTAATTCATGACAGTAATGCGTACCACATTGGTAAAAAGATGTGTGAGAAATTACGTGAACTGATTCCTAGACAACAGTTTGACATTGCAGTGCAAGCTGCTTTAGGAGCAAAGGTAATTGCAAGAGAAACAATTAAAGCTCTAAGAAAAGATGTTACCGCGAAATGTTATGGAGGGGATATTTCCAGAAAACGTAAACTTTTGGAGAAGCAGAAAGAAGGTAAAAAGAAAATGAAACAGATTGGTAGGGTAGAAGTACCGCAATCTGCGTTTATGGCAGTTTTAAAACTAAACGACTAATATAAAAAAGACCGATACCATATCGGTCTTTTTATTTTTAAAGATTTCTCTGTTTATCAAACAGATTTCTCTGAACCACTAATGCTCCTAAACCGAGAATCACTTCAACGATTCCAAGCATAGTAATCAGTTTAGTTCCGCATACGATACATTCCGGTTCAGGAAATGGTTTCTTACCTATTACAATAATAATTACTCCGCCTATAATGACGATAATTACGATAAGTACTCTTAATAAGTTTTTTGCATTCATGATATTGTTAGTTAGTTTTTTGCCTACTCTTTAAGGTTTTCGGCCTGATCCTTTTGTTATACCAAATTTCTATAATAAAATAATGGATAAGATCAGTTAATTCACTGAAAATGAGGTGTGTTTTTTACTGTTGTTAACTTAATGTCTTTTACTAGCTAAACTGACTGTCTTTGTATTATATTTGTGAAAAATTTATTTTAAATGAAAAAAATCTACTTGTTAGGAGGTTTTTTAGTTTCTGTTTCCGTTTGTTCCCAAAGTCTTATTGGTGGTGTGAACTCTGGAGGAGTTTCTAATGATAACCTCATGCATACCGTAGGAGAGATCTATGTAATTCCTACCAATCCCAATGATCAGAATTCCGGCACAATGGGAGTTCTTTATCAAACTGTTTTGACTGTTTTAGGGGTAAATGAAATTGTTACTGAAAAGGCAGTAAGTATCTATCCAAACCCAACTTCAGACTATATTAATTTTACCGTTTCTTCGCGCACAAAACTTGAAGAGGTTTCTATTTATGATGTATCCGGGAAACTCGTTTCTCAGCAGAAAATCATTAATAACAGACTGGATTTATCTTTTCTGATCCAGGGAGTTTACTTATTAAAATTCAATAACTCTGAATTAAAACCAGTTAAAATCATTAAAAAATAAAACTATACCATGAAAAAAATATACTCACTTCTTGCGGCAATTTTTACAACCGCTTTATTCGCTCAGGTTCCAAATGGGTTTGCTTACCAGGCGGTTGCCTTTAACTCTTCAGGAAACCCGGTTGTTAATGGACCTATATCTTTAAAGATCAGTATTCTGGATAATTCTGCAACGGGAACAAATCTTTATACGGAGACCCATTCAAAAACGACGAATTCAAAAGGTCTTATCAATCTCAATATTGGGCAGGGAACTCCTGTTTCCGGTGTCTTTTCAGGAATCAACTGGACGGCTAATTCTAAGTTTGTTAAAGTAGAAATGGATGCAGCAGGAGGAAGTAATTATACGAATGTTGGAGTCAATCAGCTTATGAGCGTACCTTATGCTTATGTTGCTAAAAAGATGGACCTTTCTTCTTCAGATTCTTCTTTGGGAGCGGATCTTATCGAAAATAAAAGTGTCAATTATGTATTTACTGATAAATATGACCGCAAGGTATATGCATTCAATTCTAATACGGGGACATGGGTATCACAGATCTATAACGTTAATTACGCGAATAATAATTATGCAGTTCCTGATGTAACTTCTACCAACGGAAACTTTATGTTTATCGACAAATACGACAGAAAGGTATATGTCTTTAATGCCAGAACCGGAGCATGGGTATCGCAGATCTATCACATTAATTATTTAAATAGCAATTTTTCGACTCCGGCTTTAGTTCCTTTGTCCAATGGAAATCTGATGTTTGCTGATAAATACGATCATAAAATGTATGTTTTCAACTATGTAAGTGGAAACTGGTCATCGCAGGTCTTTAATGGTAATTATAACAGTAATGGCAGTACACCTGTGGCTGTAACTTCAGGAAGTAATGTTGCTTTCGTTGATAAATATGACCATAGGGTTTCGGTATTCAATGCCAAGACAATGACCTGGGCTTCTCAGGTATTCAACATTAACTATTACAATAACAATATGATTATTCCTGATGTAACTGGTTCAAATGGTAATTTTATCTTTACCGATAAGTACGACAGGAAAGTCTATGTTTTCAATTCGAAAACAGGAACATGGACTGGCCAGGTCTATAATGTTAATTATCTGAACAATAATTTCAGTGTTCCGGCAACAAGTTCTTCAGAAACAAACTAAAATAAAAAACCGCTTCAAAAAGAAGCGGTTTTTTTTATTTCTTACGGGTGAATTTTATTTCCATCGTTTTCATTTCTTTTCCTGTTTTAGAACCAGGGCCGTACATTTCCATAATCTGAGTATTGTCATCTACAAAAGTAAAGACCTCTCTTACATCACATTCTTTTCCAGGTCTGGTAAGATCAGGCATTTTACCTTTAAATTCGATTGATTTTTTTGAAGCATTCCATTCTCCGGTGGTATACATGATTCCTGTTCCCATATTATCCATCCATGTGCTTACAAATTTTTTAGTTGCATTATCATATCCTACGATGCTTCTTCCTTCAAAAGGCATACCCCAGAAATTACCTTTGTGTGTACTTTCCTGATAGCGTCCGCCAAAGATCATTTTATTGGTACATTCAGAAGTACTTTTCATTGGTTTTCCTCCTTCTTCCATCCACATTGTGTTTTCACCGGTCCAAACTCCGTCAGATTTAGCTAACATTTTATGCATTTCTCCAGGAGTCATATATTCCATCCATGCTTTTGCCGCAGCAGCAGAATCTACAGGTTTCCATGCTGTAGAATCAGTTCCGGTCGATTCTTTACCCATAGTGGGCTTTCCTTTTTCACATGCAGTTAATAAAAAAGCAGTGAAGAAAATGAACAATAAATTTTTCATAAATATTTAGTTTTAAGTTGGTTATAATCTTATCTTAAAGGTAAGGAATTTTATTTTGTCACTTTTTATTTTTTTAATGTCCTGATTTTTAATTCAAAATTGTAGCTTTGTGTATTCATAACGCAAACTATATTATGCAGGATATTAAAGTAGCGGTAGACGCTGTTATATTTGGATACTTTGATAAAAAAGATCTTCAGGTTCTTTTAATAAAAAGGAAAATTGATCCTTTTAAAGGAGGTTGGGCTTTACCGGGAGGGTTGGTTTTGGATGATGAAAATCTGGATGATGCTGTAAAAAGAGAACTGTATGAAGAAGCTGGCATAAAGCCTGATTTTTTAGAACAACTCTATACTTTTGGTAATGTGGGTAGGGATCCAAGAAATAGAGTAGTTTCTATTGCTTATTTGGGGTTGGTGAACCCTTCTTATCATGAATTGTTTGCAGATTCAGATGCAGAAGATGCACAATGGTTCAGTGTGAATCAATTACCAAATCTGGCTTTTGATCATAAAAGTATTTTAGATATTGCCTTGAAAAGACTTCGTACAAAAATTCAGTATCAGCCGATTGGCTTTAATCTTCTTAGTGAGGAATTTCCTTTTTCAGATCTTGAAAACTTATATAAAACCATTGTAGGACAAGAGATCGACCGTAGAAACTTTCGAAAGAAAATCATGAGCTATGGTCTTCTTAATGAAACCAATAATCTTAAAAAAGAAGGAAGTGGCAGGCCAGGGAAATTATTTACCTTCAATCAGGAGAAATATAAAGAGCTTGAAGAACAAGGATTTTATTTTGAAATCAAATAGGAGTTGAAACACAAATAGCACAAATATTTTTTCACAAATAGACGCTAATATTATAGGCAGATGAAATAGGAAACTAATATTTGCAAACAAACATTATATCGATAAATAGAAGCTTATATCAATAGAAACGGGCTTTAGCCCGTTTTTTTATGAATCAACCATCCATTTGGCTTTAGCCAAAAAATAAATACAGACCTATGCCTTGTGCCATTTGTGAAAAACATTTGTGTCATTTGTGTTTTTAATATAAAATAAATTTATTGATAATCAACCACTTAAATTAATTAGTGTAAATTTAACACAAATAAATTTGGAACGGAATATTTTATTCTCTTACATTTGTGTAATAATAACGCAATCATGAAATACAATTTGCAAAATACCATCGAAAGATTTCAAACTGAAGAACAACTTGACTTTTTGTTTTTTTGGGGACATAGTACTAAAGACAAGATCACTAAGTCTTGTTTTAGTCAATGGTTTCCGGCTCAGTTTGAAGAAAATGGGGTATTGTATAGAACCGCAGAGCATTATATGATGGCAGAAAAAGCAAGATTGTTTAATGATAATGAAATCCGGACTCTGATCATAGAAATAAACGACCCTAAAGAAGCAAAGAGCTTAGGAAGAAAAATAAAGAACTTTGATCATCAGATTTGGGATGAGAGGAAATATGAAATTGTAAAAAGAGGAAATCTTTTAAAATTTTCACAGAATGCTGACCTCAGAGAGTTTCTTTTATCAACAGATCAAAAGGTTATTGTTGAAGCAAGTCCTTATGATACGATCTGGGGAATTGGAATGCTGGAGTCAGACCCTAAAGCAAAGAATCCAAATCAATGGAGAGGAGAAAACCTTTTAGGCTTTGCTTTAATGGAAGTTAGAGATGAATTGAGAAAATAATAAGTTACAATCACAAAATAGAAATCATGGAAAAGATCGAATTACACCCACAGATCTTTCTGATAGAAAATTTTCTTACAGATCAGGAATGCGAAGATTACATCAGAATGGCAGAGAAGAAATCTTTTGAGGAAGCAAAAATAAGCATGAATGGACAACAGCTTATGAATAAGGGAATTCGAAATAATGATCGTTTGATGATCTTTGATAAAGAGCTGGCTGATCATTTATTTAAAAGAGCTGTAGAATTTCTTCCTCAAGATCATGAGGATAGAAAGATTCTGGATTTTAATGAGATGTTTCGGGTTTATAAATATTCTTCCGGACAAAGGTTTAAAATGCACAGGGATGGAAGTTATATCCGAAACGAGAATGAAAAGAGCTTGTACACTTTTTTAATGTATTTAAATGACGGTTTTGAAGGCGGGGAAACGGAATTTGAAAATTTGTTTACAATTACTCCCAAAAAAGGAACTGCATTGGTTTTCTATCATCCTTTAAGGCATGAAGGCAAAGCATTAATCAGCGGAGAAAAGTACGTACTTCGAACAGATGTTATGTATATCAATGAAAAATAGTTTGTAAAAAACAGGCAAACTCATGCCTATTTCAATTAGCGTAAAAACAACACAAATATTAATTTTTAAAACGTAAAGCTATGTTTGGTTTCAGACACATCAAATTCGATTCAATGACTTACGTTCTTCATTTTAAAAATGGAAAAACCGTAAGAGAAGGAAGGGGCTTATCATTCTTCTACTTTGCTCCAAACAGTTCTATCGTAGCAATTCCGATGGGAAGTAATGATCTGCCATTTATTTTTAATGAAAATACGATTGATTATCAAACCGTAAAAATTCAGGGACAGATCAGTTATAAAATTATTGATCCAAAAGCTTTATCTGATACATTGGATTTTACAGTTAATGAATCAGGTGTATATAAGAAAAATGATATTGAGAAGCTTAACCAGCGGATTATTAATCTTGCTCAGACTTCTACGTCATCATTTATCCATGAAATGAGTTTAAAAGACGCCATCCGTTCAGCTAAAAATATTGAAGATCACATTTTAGAAGGACTTAAGGTCTCAGAGACGATTCAGACGATGGGGATTGAAATTTTAGGAGCCAGTATTCTGGCAGTTCAAACTACCCCTGAGATGGCTAGAGCGCTGGAAACAGAAACCAGAGAGAAATTACAACAGCAGGCAGATGAAGCGATTTATGAAAGAAGAAACTTTGCTGTAGAACAAGAGAGAAAGATCAAAGAATCTGAATTGAATACCGAAATAGCAGTTGAGGAAAAACAAAAACAGATCGAAGAAAAAAGAATGGAAACGGAAATTCAGCAGGAAGAAAATAATAAAATCTTAAGAGAGATGAAAATCTCTGCTGATATTTCCGTTGAAAATCAAAGAAAGCAACTGATCGAACAAAAGACAGAAAACGATAGAAAAGAGGCGGAAACCCAGGGCTATGTATTGGAGACTTCATTGAGACCCTATAAAGAAATGGATTGGAGGGTTCTCAGTGCTTTGAGTGGAAATCAGGATGCAAGATCAAATATTGCCCTTGCTTTCAGAGAGCTTGCCGAAAACGCAGGGAAAATCGGAAACTTAAACATCAGCCCGGATCTATTGGAAAATCTGTTAAAGGAGCATTAAAACACTACTTAGTAGTGGAAGAAAAGCAAGAAGCACATAGCTAGAAATCCAACCAATGTAATCATTAATACATTATACATTGTACATTTTACAATTAAAGAAAAGCCATGAAACCAGAATACGCCATCATCATCAAGAATAAAACAAGATTGGAGTCTTTGATTGAAAGATTCAATACCAAAGCTCAGGCTCAGTTTTATATTGAAAGTTCGGGAGGAGATTTTCAGGAATATGTTATTGAACATGAGAAATTCTATCAATCATTTCTTGATGTTCAGACGAAGCTTTCTAAGGTGATTAAAAACAAAGTGGTGGAAAGAGAGTTTGTTCCCTCCTTTATTTTCTCCGAAAAGAATTTGATTGTGGTAGTGGGGCAGGATGGATTGGTAGCAAACGTGGCAAAATATTCTAAAAATATTCCTATTGTAGCAATCAATCCAGATCAGGAAAGATACGATGGAATCCTGCTTCCTTTTAACAAAAAAAACTTTCTAAATGGAGTGTATTCCGTAATAAACGAAAGTTTTAGTTCAAAGAGAATGAAGTTTGCTGAAGCAGTATTGAATGACGGACAAAGGCTCTTAGCTGTTAATGATCTTTTCATTGGGGTATCTTCCCATAGTTCAGCGAGGTATAAACTGGCTGTGAACGGAAAAGAAGAGATGCATTCTTCCAGTGGAATTATTGTTTCTACAAAGACAGGAAGTACCGGATGGCTGAGTTCAATTTTCAACATGGCTTATGGTATTTTAGGATCAAAAGAATTAGAATATCCGGAGCTCAATGAAGATGATCTATACTTTGCGGTGAGGGAGCCTTTCAAAAGTAAAGCAACACAGACTGAGATTTGCAGTGGCTGTATAAAAAGAGGAAATAAGCTCGTCATAGAATCATTAATGCCAAATAATGGTTTTATATTTAGTGATGGAATTGAACAGGATTTTTTGCAGTTCAATAGTGGAGCAACAGCAGAAATTAAACTGTCTGATGAAGAGGCGGTTTTGGTAATTAATTAAACAAAGATGATTCAATATTTAAAGGGAGATGCAACTGATCCCCAAGTGGAAGGAAATAGAATTATTGCACATATTTGTAATGATATGGGAGGTTGGGGGAAAGGCTTTGTATTGGCTATTTCTAAAAAGTGGAAGGCTCCTGAAAAAGAATACAGGAATTGGTTTAAGTCAGGGATGAATTTTGATCTTGGAGAAATCCAATTGGTTAATGTTGAACCAGAAATATGGATTGCCAATATGATAGGACAGCATAAAATTAATACCCATTCTCAAGGAATACCTCCAATACGATATAAAGCTGTAGAAGAATGTCTGGAAAAGTTAAGTATCGAAGCCTCGAAATTAAATGCAAGTATTCACATGCCGAGAATTGGTTGTGGGTTAGCAGGAGCGAAATGGGAGGAAATTGAACTGATTATTCAAAAAACATTGGTGAAGAATGGTTTTGAAGTATATGTCTACGATTTTGAATAAGGATCAAACTAATTAATTAAAAAATGAAAACAATAACACTTTACAGGCCCGTAGGAGAAAAAGAAATGATGTTAATCATTTCAAGTGGCAATAAAAAATTTCCATCGAGATTGGAATGGCAGCCTATTTTCTATCCAGTACTGAACGAGGATTATGCTTCAGAAATTGCTGAAAAGTGGAATACCAGAGATCAAGCCGGTAATTATCTTGGATTTGTAACAGAATTTGAAGTTCTCGAAAGTGAGGTTGATAAATATCCAACTGAAAATGTAGGTGCAAAAAATCATAATGAGTTGTGGGTGCCAGCAGAAAAATTAAATGAATTTAATCAGGCTATTGTTGGGGGAATTAAAGCAACAAAAGTATTTGTTGGAGCAGATTACCTTCAATCTGAATATAAGGAAATAACAAACCTGATATCAGAATTAAAAAAGAAGAAATAATGACAAATAAAGGAATGGCTAAAGACACATTGGAAATTTTAGCTAAGAAATATTATATAAATACGGAAAAAGAAAAAATAGAACTAAGTAAAGAGATTGAAATTTGTAAAAAAGAAACTGTTTTATTAAGTTCAGATGAATTATCAAGACTATCAGAAACAATAAAAGGAAAAGATATTTTTGAAACACAGATTGAAGCTTGGAATTGCAGCTCATTGAAAGCGATTTTACAATTATCAAATGAAGAAAATCAGGAAAGGTTGATGTGCCTCAATTTTGCCTCTGCTAAAAATCCAGGAGGTGGATTTATAAGTGGGGCGGAAGCTCAGGAAGAAAGTCTGGCAAGAACTTCTGCTCTATATGCCAGCCAGCTTGAAGCGGAAAATTTTTATAAAACACATCGTGGAATGAAGTCATGTTTTTATACAGACAGTATGATTTATAGCCCAAGTGTTCCGGTTTTTAGAAAAGACAAAGGAGAATTATTGAAAAAGCCAGTTTTGTGTAATTTTATTACCTCGGCAGCAGTAAATGCTGGAGTCGTAAAAAGACAGGAGCCAGAAAGAGCAGATGAAATTATAGACGCAATGGATGTAAGAATGGATAAAATGTTTGCTTTAGCTTTAATGAAAAGAAATGAAACTCTAATTTTAGGTGCATGGGGCTGTGGGGTTTTTAGAAATAATCCTGAGGACATTGCTCAATTATTCAGAAAACATTTAGAAGGAAAATATAAAAATAAATTTAAAAGGGTGGTTTTTGCGGTTCTTACTAAAAATGAAGGATTAATGAAACTGTTTGAAGAAATTAGATGAAAGCACTTATTGAATTAATAAAAGGAGACATCACAAAAATTCAAGCTGATGCTATTGTGAATGCTGCTAACTCTTCTCTGCTTGGTGGCGGTGGAGTAGATGGTGCTATTCATCGGGCTGGAGGAAAGCAGATTTTAGATGAATGTATTCAGATAAGAAATAGACAAGGTAAATGTAAGACAGGTGAAGCGATTGTCACTTCCGCAGGAAACCTTCCCGCAACTTATGTTATTCATACCGTCGGTCCTGTCTGGAACGGCGATGAAGAGAAAGGATCAAAGCTTTTGGCCAATTGTTATAAGAATTCTTTAAAGCTTGCGGAAGGTCTGGACATTAAAAAAATAGCTTTTCCAAATATTAGCACAGGAATTTATCATTTCCCAAAGGAATTAGCAGCAAAAATTGCCATTAATGAAGTTCAAAATTTTCAAACAAAAAAGATTGAAAAAATTATTTTCGTTTGTTTTGATGAAGAAAATGAGGCAATTTATAATGAACTATTAAAAGATAAACAATGAAAAAACTAACCATATTAAGCGGTGCAGGAATCAGTGCCGAAAGTGGAATAAAAACCTTCAGGGACGGAGATGGTCTCTGGGAAAATCATAATGTAACCGACGTGGCAAGTCCTGAAGGATGGAGGAGAGATAGAGCATTGGTTTTGGAGTTTTACAATCAGAGACGTCGCCAGCTTCATGAAGTACAACCTAATGAGGCCCATCAATTGTTGGCAGATTTAGAGCAGTATTTTGATGTGCAGATCATTACTCAAAACATAGATGACCTTCATGAAAGAGCCGGATCTACCAATATCCTTCATATTCATGGAGAACTGTTTAAATCGTGCTCGTGTAATAATAAGGATCTGATCTATGAACAAAAAGATGATATTAATGAGGGAGATAAAGCCGAAGATGGAGCGCAATTAAGGCCATTTATTGTTTGGTTTGGAGAAGATGTTCCTTTGTATAATGTAGCAAGAGAAAAGGTAAAAGAAGCAGATATTTTAATCGTTATCGGAACCTCTTTGCAGGTATATCCAGCAGCAGGTTTGATTCATGAAATTAAAGATGATTGTCTTTTGATTGTGATCAATCCCAATGAAACAGAATTCGGATATGGGAAAAGAGCAGTTGTGATGAAAGAGAGTGCAACAAGAGGAATGAAATTATTGTATGATAAGCTGGTAAATATGGCGTAATGAAAAATGTAGTGAAATCTGGAATTTTTGGGGTTTGTATTGGAGATGCATTAGGTGTTCCTGTGGAATTTAAGAGTAGAGAACAATTGCAACATTCACCAGTTACAGGAATGAAAGCATTTGGGACACATCATCAGCCTGCTGGGACTTGGAGTGATGATAGTTCGTTAACGCTTTGCCTTGCGGAAGAGCTTGTGAAAGGATATAATTTAGAGAAAATTGGAAAGAGTTTTGTCAAGTGGTATCAATATGGGCATTGGACTCCACATGGAAAAGTTTTCGATGTAGGGATTGCAACAAGGCAGGCGATTCATAAAATAGGTAAAGGGTATACTCCTCAACTATGCGGAGGAAGTAGTGAAAAAGATAATGGAAATGGTTCTTTAATGAGAATTCTACCTTTATTGTTTTATATAAAAGATTTTCCTGTAGAAAAAAGGTTTGACTTAGTAAAAGAAGTTTCTTCTCTCACTCACGCTCATATTCGCTCAATAATTTCATGTTTCATTTACTTAGAGTTTTTACTGGAAATATTGAATAGAAAAAACAAAGTAGAAGCATATCAAAATATGCAGGTTACGATAAAGGAGTTCTTGAATAACAATCCGATTTGCTCTCAAAATGAAATGGACTTATTTGAAAGGATTTTAAAAAATGATATTTCGAAGTATGCTGAAGATGAAATTAAGAGTACAGGATATGTTCTACACAGTCTTGAAGCTTCTTTATGGTGTTTCATGAATTCAGAAAGTTATTCTGAGGCTGTGTTGAAAGCAGTTAACCTTGGTGACGATACTGATACTACAGGAGCTATAACAGGCGGAATCGCTGGAATTTATTATGGTTTTGAAAGCATTCCTGAAGAATGGGTTTTAGAATTGGTAAGAAAAGAGGATATAGATAAAGTTTGTCAGAAGTTGGAGATAAAATATTGTAAAAAATAATGTAATGTTAAATATTTTGAAGAAACTTTTTTTTGGAAGTAGCAATGCAATAGAAAGCAATTTGAATAATAATGATATTAACCGATCTCTAAAAGTACACAAGGATAACATTGAAGTCAATAAATATGTAGAACTTGGGAATAACTCTGTTAATTACTCAAAAGAATACTCGTTTATAACACCACCAGAAATATTGAAGATTTTAAATAATAAAACATTGATGTGGGTTGATGAAAAGAACAATCTAATGGGGATTTCAAGTAAGAAAGAGAGCTTACTATTTTCTCTAAGTGATGTAAAGAATTTAGAAATAACAAATATGCTTCCTGCAAAAGGATATGGGTGTGGGTATTTTTCAATTCGTCTTTTGAATAGTAAAATATTTGATATAAGTATGTCTGATACCTACAATTTTGATATTTATGCAGATGAAATATCAGAAAAACTTGGAGTTAAGGTTGTCTTTGGCCCTGAATTTTATAATTGTTAAAACAAAATCATGAACGAAATAGAAAATAAAAGAATAAGTAAATTCCTGAGTCTAATACTCAGGCATCAGCCGGAAACAATCCATTTGAAATTGGATGAAAATGGCTGGGCAGATGTTGAAGAACTGATCACAAAATCGGCTCATAACAGAATGCATTTTACAATAGAAGAATTAGATGAGGTTGTAGAAACGAATAACAAAAAAAGGTTTGCCTTTAATAAAGATAAAACGAAGATAAGAGCCAATCAGGGTCACTCTATTGATATCGATCTGGCATTGATTCCTCAGCAACCTCCGGAATTTCTCTACCATGGAACCGCTGAAATCAATATCGGTTCAATTATGAATAAGGGAATTGAAAAAAGAAGCAGACAGCATGTTCATCTGAGCGCAGATAAAGATACAGCCACAAAAGTGGGAATGCGTCATGGAAAACCTGTAATTTTGACTATCCGGACAGGCAAAATGTTTGAAGAAGGGATTCAGTTTTACCTTTCTAATAATGGAGTCTGGTTGACGGACTTTGTAGATGCTCAATATATTTCAAAGTAAAAAATGAAAAGAAAGTTAGTAATAGGAGATATTCATGGTGGCTTTAAAGCCTTAATACAGGTTTTGGATCGGGCGAAAGTAAGTGTTGACGATCAGTTGATCTTCCTTGGGGATTATGTCGATGGCTGGAGTCAATCTTCTGATATCATCCAATTTTTAATAGAACTTTCCGAGAAACAAAATTGTATTTTCATTAAAGGAAATCATGATGCATGGTGTGAAGACTGGCTTTCTTTGGGTGGAACTCCTAGTGTGTGGCTTTCAAACGGTGGGCAAAAGACAATTGAAAGCTATGATAATTATTCGGATGAAGAGTTGGAAAGACACTTAGAATTTTTTCAACGTATGAAAAACTATTATGTAGATGATCAAAACCGTTTGTTTATTCATGCAGGATACTCATCTATGCATGGCCCGGAAAAAGAAGTGTATTCCAGTAATTACCGATGGGATAGAACGCTTTGGGAAACAGCCGTTTCTATGGATAAAAAACTGAGTAAAAATTCAGAATTGTATCCTAAAAGGTTGCTTTTGTTTAAAGAGATCTTCATTGGCCATACACCAACAATTGAGCTGGGGAGCAAAGAACCTTTGAATAAGGCAAATATCTGGAATTTAGATACAGGAGCTGCTTATACGGGAGCTTTGTCTATTATGGATATTGATACGAAAGAATTCTGGCAGAGTGACCCGCTTCCTGCTTTATATCCTGACGAAAATGGTAGAAATGTGTGGTAGTTAATCGTAAAGGCGCAAATGTTTTGAGAGTATACTGTTTTTAAGGCGCAAGGATTTTTATCAGAGATAAAAAATTTTTTGTTTATTCAAGTTTATTCGACACTATTTTAGAGCGCTTACACGCAATATTGTCATTCCATAGGAATCTCTATAGTCTATTATTAAAGCCTAGTTTAGATTCCTACGGAATGACATAGAAGATAAAATAAAATGTAGAAATTATCTATTACTAAAATCTTTGATTTTCTTGCGCCTTAAAAACGCAAAATTTTAGGAAACCTTGCGTCTTTGCGATTAACCAAAAGATTCATCAATAATTTCAGTAATTTTGAAACCTGAAATTTTACTTCCATGAAACTTAAATATCTTCTATTATTTCTGAGTTCTTCTCTATTTTTCTCTCAACAGTCTTTTCAAACACCTTTTGAAAAAGGAAATGGTAACCAGACCGTTACCTATGATGAAATGAATAATTATTATAAAGGTCTGGCAGAAAAGTTTCCTGCTATTCAATATGTAAAAAAGGGAGAGGATGATAACGGAAAACCAATCTATGTGGTCATTTACAATCCATTTCCGGAAAAAGACTTTGAAAAATTAAGAAAGGATAAAGCAATATTGTTTGTTAATAATGGAATTCATCCTGGAGAACCAGATGGAATTGATGCAACCATGATGCTGATGCGGGATCTTGCAACGAAAAAGGTAAAGACTCCACAGAACTTTATGATTGCTGCCATTTCTGCTTATAATGTGAGTGGAATGCTTAACAGAGGTTCTTATTCCAGGGCCAATCAAAATGGTCCTGAACAATATGGTTTCAGGGGAAATGCCAGAAACTATGATCTGAACAGGGATTTTATCAAAGCTGATACTAAAAATGCCCGGAGCTTTCAGGAAATTTACCAATGGTTAAAGCCAGATGTTTTTATCGACAACCATGTCAGCAATGGGGCAGATTATCAATATACATTTACCTATATTTCGACATTTAAAGAACGTTTGGGAAATATCCTTGGGAATTATTTTTACAATGATTATCAGGCAAAGAACCTTGAAGAGTTAAAAAAATTAGGATATGAAAGTACTCCATATGTCAATATTCATGGTGATGTTCCCGAAATAGGATTTGCTTCTTTTGAGGATTCACCGAGATATTCCACAGGATATACTTCTTTATTTAATTCATTGGGGACGGTTCCGGAAACGCATATGTTGAAACCTTATGACAAGAGGGTTGATGCGACGTATAAATATATGCTTGTTAATCTTCAGAACCTGGATAAAGATTACAAAAAGATCAAAGAATACCGTATTGAAAATTTAAAACAATATCAATCAGGAAAACAATACGGCATCCGCTGGAAGATAGATTCTACAAAATTTTCCACGATGGATTTCAAAGGCTATGAAGGGAAGTATAAACCGAGTGAGATTTCTGGAAAACCAAGATTATATTATGACCGAAATAAGCCCTTTACTAAAAAGATAAAATTATTTACAACGGCGGTACCCACAGGTTATATTACCATCCCTGAATATTATGTCATTCCGCAATCTCAATACCGCGTTATTGAAGAGTTTAAAAGGAATAAGATAGAGATGAAGCCGATTCAGAAGGATAGTGTAATAGCAGTGGAGTCCTACAAGATCAATGATTTTAAAACGGTAAAAAATCCATACGAAGGACATTATCTGCATTACGAAACAACCGTTGAAAAAACAAATAAAAAAATAACCTTTTCGGCTGGTGATTATATTATTCCTACTCAACAAGCTGGAGTTAAATACATTATTGAAACCCTGGAACCGGAAGCTTTAGATTCTTTTTTTAACTGGAACTTTTTTGATGGAATTCTAGCACAAAAAGAATATTTCTCAGCCTATATATTTGAAGATACAGCAGCTGAATTGTTGAAAAAAGACAAGACATTGAAAAAAGAACTTGATGACAAAAAATCATCGGATAAAAAGTTTGCAGAAGATGGCTCGGCACAATTAGACTGGGTGTACAGGCATTCTCCGTACTTTGAAGAAAAGACTTTTAAGCAATATCCTATTTACAGGATCTTATAAAAATCATAAATTATTGCGAAACAGATGATTTATTTCTTAGTATTTTGTAAATTTATTAGAAAATATTAAAGAATGAAGCAAATTTATCAGTTAGTAATTGTTTTGGGACTTTTGCCTATTAGCATTTTTGGGCAATATACACAAAGCTTTGATTCGGCTACCATGCCGGCAGATTGGACCATAATTAACGGAGGTGATCCGGGAACATGGGAAACATGGGATACTTATTCAGCATCTACAGATATTGATCCACATTCGGGATCGCATTATTTGGGATTGGAATATGGAAGTACCGCCCATGATGATTATGCAGTAAGCCCTGCAATAGTAGTTACTGCGGGAGTTTCTGATAAATTAACTTTTTGGAGTAAAAATGGGGGGACAGGCCTGGCAGAGGAATTTGATGTTAAAATATCTACAACCACGCCTACTGCTGCAGGATTAACAAATACACTGGCAAGTGCTGTAAAGCCACCAACAACCTGGACCCAGTACACCTATGATTTATCAGCATATGTCGGGCAAACCATTTACATAGCATTTTATTCGTCAACGGAGGATGTTTGGTTTATTGGTATAGATGACTTTCAGGTTTCAGGATCGCTTGGTGTGTCCGAGATAGATAAAAAAACAGCATCTATTTATCCTAATCCGGTTATTGATGTTTTACATATTGATAGTAAAAATAAAATGGCTGATATTAAGATCTATGACTTAACCGGCAGATTACAAAAACAGGAAAATATAAATTCTGAAAATGCCAGAGTTGATCTTTCAGGGCTGGAAACAGGAACATACATTGTAAGGATTAAAGAAGGAGGTTCTGAAAAGAGTTATAAAATTATAAAGAAATAATTACAAAAAGGGCGTTTCAATTGAAACGCCTTTTTTTATTTTGGTAAGCCTCTTTTCAAAGCATAATTTGCTCTTTCGATAGCTTTTTTCTCTTTCCAATCCATATATCTTTTCTTGAAGCGACCCTTCATAAAATTGTCGAAATTTCTTTGTACTGTAAGATTCCAAAGTGAATTTGCCTTTACAGCCCATGATTTATCCCAAGCTCTTAAAGATATAGAGAAACTTCCATCCAGGTACTTCATCCAATGCCACCATCCGGTAGGCATAAATAAAGTATCTCCGTGCTCAAGGAAACACTCAATTCCTTCTACACCATCTAGTGCCGGAAAGTTTTTGAAATCAGGATTCTCAATATCATAATCTTCTAATGCATATGTTGCATAAGGAAGTTTATACAATCTGTCTTTCCACTTATAGTCAAAAAGAAGAACATGTTTCCTTCCATTGAAATGAGTATGGAAAATATGAGCTAAATCAATATCAAAATGTAAGAAAGTAACAGAACCTTTCCCTCCAAAAAACATAGATGGATATTTATCTAGGAATCCCCCCATCAATTCTTTCGGAGAAATATAATCATCCAATAATTTATTGGCCTTTTTAATTGGATCAAAAAAGAAGATCCTCAGATCAGTAGGTTCTCTCTGGATAAGGTCTATATAGTCTCCAAACTTCATTTCTGTTGTCGGAGCATTGATTGGAGCTGCCGGATCGGCCTTCGCACTGTCATATAATGGAACAACAACGTCTCCTACTGCCTCCTTTACATATTCCATCGTCCACTTTTGATAAGCGGGCCATTTTCTTGCCATATTCTTGATGACAACAGGCTTTCTGGGTCTTAAATATTTTTCAAAGAATTCTTCTTTAGTAATGTCGTCTACAATATCTATAGGTTTTAGAATTACTCCCATTATTATAAATTTTATATTACAAAATTATTAAATAAATAAATATAATGGGATGTTTAAGTTTTTTTTAATCTATGATTCAAATCACAGATTTCAATATTTAGTCTAAACAAAAATAATAAAATAGCTTATAAATCCTCTTTTGTTGTTAAACAGTGATAAGAATAAGAAGAGGAAAAAATAATTTCAGTAGTAAGTCTCCAAAACTTATCCATTATGTTTAATTATTTCTCAGTTTTAACAAGAATTTACAAATTCTCAGAATATGTTTTGAAAGGGATTTAAAGAAGAGTCAAATCAATAACTAAAAAAGCGTATAATTTTCAGGGAAACTATACGCTTTATTTTTTTTATTTTGGTAGACCCTTTCTTAGGGCACTTTCTGCTATTTTTATGGCTCGTTTTTCCTTCCAGTCCATGTATTTTTTCTTGAAATTGACTTTCATGATATCGTCAAATTTTCGTTGTACTGTTAGATTCCAAATAGAATGCGCTTTTACAGCCCATGATTTGTCCCAGGCTCTCAGAGAAAGAGAGAAACTTCCATCCAGATATTTCATCCAGTGCCACCATCCGGTAGGCATAAATAAAGTGTCACCATGCTCCAGAAAGCACTCAATTCCATCTATACCATTCAATGCAGGGAACTTTTCGAAATCCGGATTTTCAATATCATAATCTTCTAAAGCATAGGTCGTATACGGAATCTTATATAACCTTTCTTTCCATTTGTTTTCAAAAAGGATAACATGTTTTCTCCCATTAAAATGGGTGTGGAAGATATGAGGAAGATCTATATCATAATGTAAAAAAGTAACAGAACCTTTTCCTCCAAAGAACATCGATGGATATTTATCCAGAAAACCACCCATTAAATCTTTTGGGGAAATATAATCTGCTAATAATTTGTTTGCATATTTTATCGGGTCAAAAAAGAAAATCCTCAAATCAGTTGGTTCTTTTCGGATAAGATCAATATAATCTCCAAATTGCATTTTGGTTGTAGGAGTATTAATGGGTGCTGAAGGATCTGCTTTGGCACTGTCATATAACGGAACTTCTACATCACCTACCACTTCCTTTATGTAGTCCATCGTCCATTTTTGGTAGGCAGGCCATTTTTTTGCCATATTTTTTATGACGACTGGCCTTCTCGGCTTTAGATATTTTTCAAAGAACTCTTCTTTGGTAATGTCGTCTACGATATCAATCGGCCTTAAAATGACTCCCATTTTTTTAAATTTTATGCTGCAAAATTATTAAATTAATATTTACAATGAATGAATTAATATTTTATTAATCTATTACTCTTATCGGGGTTTTGTTTGATCGGAATAAATAAGATTAAATATTAAATGAAAAATTAAAAAAAGGATTAAGAAGAAAAAAGATTAAAAAAAATATCACTAAAAACATAGTGAAATACAGGAATTTAACTTACACGCTTGAAATGCATCTCTATACATGTGTAACAAAAAATACACAACCATAACTAATTAAGCAAATAACTAGAATTATGAAAAAGAATATTACTTTATTTCTGATGATTTTTCTTTCCGTGCTTACCTATGCGCAGAAGACTGTTACAGGAAAGATCACAGATGAAGATGGTGTTCCCATTCCCAGTGCCAGTGTAACTGTGGAAGAACCTGGAAAAGATGCCATTTTAGCCTATGGAATTACCAATTCAAAAGGGGAATATAAAGTAACCTTTACCACAGCTGAGTCGAATGTAGACCTGAAAGTAAAAGCATTCAACCAGAAACCATTAACAAAGCAAATAAGCAATAGTGACCAGACATTGGCATTTAAAATGGAATCTGAAGCGACTGAAATAAAAGAAGTTCAGCTAAAAACAAAAATGATCACAGCCAGAGGAGATACCATTGCCTATGATCTTAAAGCTTTTGACAGTAAAAGTGATAGAACCTTGGCAGATGTAATGAAAAAGATTCCGGGAATTGAAGTCAATACGGATGGAACCATTCTTTATCAGGGAAATGCCATCAATAAATTCTATGTTAATGGAAAAGACTTGATGGAAGGAGGGTACGGAACCATCAACAACTCACTTCCGAAAGATGCTGTACAAAAAGTTGAGGTTCTTGAAAACCACCAGCCCGTAAAAATACTTCAGGATAAAGTGCCTTCTGACCAGGCAGCGATCAATATTAAACTTAAAAACTCTGTTACCATGACCGGTAGAGGGGAAGTTGGAACTGGCTTTGGTGATCCATGGCTTTGGAATGTAAAATTAACACCTATGTTCTTTGGACAAAAAAGTCAATGGGTAGTTAACTATAAAACCAATAATATGGGAGAGCAGGTAGAAAATGAAGGGAACATATTAGCGTTTGGGAATAGATTCGAAGGCAGAAGAATAAATGCATCTCAAAATGATTGGCTTAATGTAGATAATGCAAGTACACCAAGCCTCCCTGTTAAAAGATATTTGATGAATAATGTTCATTATTTGTCAGCAAACTACTTAACAAACATAGACAAGAAAAAAGAATGGGAGTTAAAAGCCAATGCTAATTATACCAATAATGCTGTGGAGCGGGAAGCTTACAGCAGACAGGATTATTTTGGAGATGGAGCAGGTTCCAATATTACGAATATCCTTAATAATTTTTATACTGATAAAGCAAAAGGGGAGCTTATTTTTACCAAAAATGCCAAAAAGGGATTCTTTAAAAATACCACAAGTTTTTCCCAGTATTGGAATGCAGATAGAGGACTTGTTGATAGAGAAGATGTTAAAAATGGAACAAAAAGAAATGGGAATGAGGCTCTAGAGTCGCCAACAACATCATTCCAGAACTCATTGAGTACCATTATTCCATGGAAAGAAAAAATGGTCAATCTTTTATCTTTTATTAGTTATCAAACAGACAGACAAACCTTAGATGTTTCCCCTTCATCTTATTTGACTATTCCAGGATTCGTTCCTGCATCTTCAAATATTGTAAGACAGGATTTAAGGCTTAAGACTTTTGAAGCAAACCATTCTGCAAACATAGGCTTTTCTACAAAAGGATGGACTTTTACTCCTGAAGTTGGATTTAATTTTAAAACAACTGATCTGGTTTCAGATTTGTCAAATATGAAAGGGTCTGGGGCTTCCCAACCTCCCATTTCAAAATATAGCAATGATTTAAGATATACAACAGCAACACCATATGGAAGTCTGGGAGTAAATTACAAAAATGACTCCTGGATGCTATATGCTAATTTTCCGGTAAATTCTAATAATATTAAAGCAGAAGATCCTCTGAGAAGTGTTTCTAAAACAGTTAATAAAGTTACTTTTGAACCAAGTGTTTTTGCTCAATATACTTTTGCATCATTCTGGAAGGCATCAGTAAATGCGAATATTAATAACAATTTTGGGGAGATCAATACAGCTTATTCAGGATTTTTAATGACCTCTCCAAGTTCAATCAATGTGATGGATCCTAATAATCCGATTCCTCAGAATAATAATAAATCTGCAGGAACAAGAATTGAATATAGAAATCCATTGAATAACTTATTCTTTAATATTAATTACAGATATTCTGATGCTAAGAGAAACTTAATTTCCAACCCAACAGTTGAAGCTGGTTATATCGTAATGAATTATAAAGAACAGGACAATCATATATTAAATAATGGGTACAGTATGGAAGTTGGAAAATATTTTCCAAAATTTAAAACAAATGCTTCCCTTAGTTACAGCAATAATACAGTGAAATCTGATGCATTTTTGGATGATAGGGCTTATAACAATAAAAACAATAGCCAGTCCTATGGAATTAAATTCAACAATACCTATTTCAGCTGGATGAGTGTAGATTATAATGCAAGCATTTCCAGAACAAAGCAATCAAGTAAAGGGGAGGTAAATTCCAAAGCAACGAGAACAGGATTTAACCATAACCTGGGACTTTTCTTCTATCCAATAGAAAACCATACGATTGGATTCAATTGGGATCAGGTGAATACCAATGCTGTTGACCAGAAATACCATAATGGATTTTATGATGTATCTTATCAATTTACATGGGCTAAGAAAAAAATTGATTTTGAGTTGAAATGGATGAATATTGCGAATAAGAAAGTATTCGAAACTTATGACATCGGAACCACCGATATCAAATATACAAGATATCAGCTCCGCCCAAGTCAGGTTATGTTTACCGTAAAATTCAACTTCAAATAATAAACTATATAAACAGAAAAAGCCAATCTCTAGAGATTGGCTTTTTCTTTATAATGTTCTAAAAACTCTGTATATCTGCTGATGGTCCATAACTGCCTGGTAAAGGAATATCATTCAGTCTGTAATAAACACCCAACTGTGCTCTATGATGGGTAATTTGATTTAAGCTGTGTCGGATTGAAGCATATTTGGTCCATTTTGCCAATTCATTTCCATTATACTTTAATGCCCAGGTTGAATCCAGATCTTCTTCTTTTGCATTTTCAAGCGCATCAATACCAGACTTATAATTGTCATCGAGCTTTTTCAGCAAATCTTCTTTTGTAGAAGATAAAACAGGTTGATCTCCGTCGGCAAAATCAAGCTCTGATGTTTTCAACATGGTATTAGGCCATTCAAAAACATCGGCAAGGTGATTCGCAAGAGACTTCATTTTCATGCTCTTTTCATGAGGAGCATAATCATTTTGGTTATCGGGATAAATATCGAAAAACTTTCTGGTTGTCTGATACTCGCTATCGAGTTCAGATTTTAATTGAGCTAATGTGTCCATATTAATTTTTGTTTTTTAGGTATTTAAAGTTAAAGATTTTGAGCAGAAAACTGTTTTAATAAAATATTAATCTTTAAAGACACGCAAAGCGAGACGGATATAAGCGTTTGTTCTTAAGTTGTAGTCATTCAGATTGAAGAGCAATTTGAGTTTTTCAATCAGCTTAAATTGAGTGTGTTATAAATTAAAATAAAAAAAGTGTAACATTTTTAAAGAAATGGTAACTAATAAGTAAACATTATCACAATGAAAAAGTTGCTTTCAGTATTCTTAATTGCTCTTTTTGCTGTTGCAAATGCTCAGGAGTCTAAAGAAACTGCGAACCGTTTCTTTTACGAACTGACCTTTAAACCTAAAAAGGATTCGACCAAAGTAGATAAAGTAATAACGATATTGGATATTACGGATAAGAACAGATCCATTTATCAGGATTATACAATTATTGCTCAGGATTCTATTCTAAAAGTAGAAATAGAAGCGATGCAAAAAGCAGGAGTAATGAAAGATCTTTCCAAATCGATCAGACAGCCAAAGATTTCAGCAAGGATTTATAAGTTTTATCCAAGTATGAAAGTTCAATATGTAGATAAAATTGCCAGCGGATTTACACCAAGTAATATCGGATATAATGAAGAACCGAAATTTAACTGGAACATCCTGACGGACAAGCAAAAAATAGGAGCTTATAATACCCAAAAGGCAACAACAGAGTTTGGAGGAAGAAAATGGACTGCATGGTTCAGTACAGATTTACCTTTCCCTGACGGACCTTACAAGTTTTCCGGACTTCCAGGATTAATTGTAAAAATAGAAGATGATGCAAAAGATTATTCTTGGGTGCTTCAAGGGAATAAAAAAGTAAAAGACTACTCAGAATATTCATATGTTGAAAATCTGATGCAGGCAAAAGGAGGAAAAGTAAATGAACTGACCAGAGAAAAGTTTGAAAAAACATATAATGATTTCAAGAAAGATCCTTTTGCTACTGTAAGACCTATGATGACTCAGGAAATGCTTTCAAAGTCGATACCGGGAATGGATGGTACAATTGGAGACATGATGAAAAAGCAGGAAAAACAATACAAAGATTTCTTTAATGCTAATGATAACCCAATTGAAAAGGTGGAGGTAGCTGATAAAAAGAAAAAATAGACATTCAACTAACTAAATTATATTTATCAAATAAACCCAAATGTTTAACGCATTTGGGTTTATTTTTTTTAGGGAAGATGTTATTTAGATTAAATTTAAATAGCGTACATTTGCATGTACAAAAAAGAGGCTTTGAAAGAGAAGGATTTACATAAATTAAGCAGTTTCCCTAAAAACAAAATGGGGAAAATATTGGGTTATGATAACGACCATCTAAAGATGCCCAACAAGATTATAGAAATGGGCCTTTTACCGGAAACCGTTTTTAAAATTTTGTACCAGGCTCCGTTTAATGGTCCCATGTATGTAGAATTTGGAGAGGAAAAAAGCCGTATTGCTCTTAGAGAGGAAGAAGGAGATTATATCATTGTACAAGATTTGGATTAATGCAGGAAAATAAGAAAAAACAGGTGCTTTTGGTTGGAAATCCTAATGTAGGAAAATCCACGGTTTTCAACACACTTTGCAATAAAAAGCAGAAGACAGGAAACTATGCAGGTGTCACTGTTGCAAGTTATTCAGGAAATTATAATTATAAGGACGAAGAGGTTGAGGTAGTAGATTTACCAGGCTCTTACAGCGTTTATCCAAGTTCTGAAGATGAAGCCATTTTTTCTAAATATCTGATCGATGAACAGCAAAACTATGTGGGTGTAATCTATATCCTTGAAGCATTAAGTTTAAAAAGAGGACTTCTTCTGTTTCAGCAGATTCAGGATCTGGGAGTTCCTTTAATTCTGGTTGTTAACCAGATAGATCAGGCTGAAAGACGCGGAATCAATATTGATATCCAGCAATTTTCAAAGGCATTGAATATTAAGATCATTCAAACCAACGCCAAAGAGCAGATTGGAATAGATGCCATTAGAGAAGCTGTTTTTAATAATGATTTTCAAAAAACAAATAAAGCTTCTTTCGAAACCCCTGCTGAACACAAAGATTTTATTACCAAAATTGTAGACCATAAAGGTCTAGACAGCGAGTATAAAGCATGGATGAGTATATCATCCGGCGTGGAGCTTAGTAAAATAGAAACCATGCACGATATACTCAATGGTCCGGACACTAAAAGTTTGGTTCCTAAAAGACTGCAGGTTCAGGAAACAGTAAGAAGATATCAGAATGTTGATAAAATCTTAGCCAATGTAATTACTAAAAAGCCACAATTCAAGGAACTGTTGACCGAAAAACTGGATAAGGTCTTGGTGCATAAATTCTGGGGATATGTCATTTTTATGTTGATCTTATTGATCATATTCCAAAGCGTTTTCTTTCTTGCAGAATATCCAATGAACTGGATTGAAAGTTTCTTCTCATGGTTATCAGCTTTCACTGGGGAACATCTTCCGGAAGGACCCGTAAATTCATTAATTTCAAATGGAATTGTTCCAGGATTAGGAGGAATTATGGTCTTTGCTCCACAAATTGGAATCCTGTTGTATTTCTTATATCTGTTAGAAGATTCAGGGTATATGGCAAGGGTTATCTTCTTGATGGACCGATTTTTACGACCATTTGGATTAAATGGAAAAAGTATTGTGCCATTAGTTTCAGGAACGGCCTGTGCTATTCCGGCTGTGATCTCAACCCGGAATATAGAAAACGTGAAAGAAAGGTTACTTACTATTTTAGTAACACCATTTATGACATGTTCTGCAAGGCTTCCCGTTTACAGTATCATCATTGGTTTGGTTATTTCAGACAAAAGTTTTTTAGGAATAAAATATAAGGCTCTGGTATTAATGGGAATGTATTTATTAGGATTTCTGGTTGCCTTATTTTCAGCAGCAATTTTAAAAAGATTTATTAAAGATAAAGGTAAAACCTATCTCGTAATGGATTTGCCAACCTATAAAAAACCACTATTCGGATATGATTTTAAAATGGTATTGGGAAAAGTGTGGGATTTCATTACAGGAGCGGGAAAAATTATCTTTATTGTTAGTATTATCATTTGGTTCTTGAGTTATTTCGGACCATCACAGAAACCAAAAGAAATGGTTGCTACCGATGTGAAATTGGATCATTCCTATCTTGCAAAAATGGGTAAGGCAATAGAACCAGCTATTGCTCCATTGGGATATGACTGGAAGATGGGAGTAGGAATTATAACAAGCTTTGTTGCACGAGAAGTCTTCGTAGGAACAATGTCTACATTATATAGTTTGAGCGATGATGCACCGGAAGTAAAGGTGATTGACAAAATGAGACATGATATAAAACCAAATGGTGAAAAAGTGTTTAATTTTGCAACAGGAATATCTATACTTTTCTTCTATGCATTTGCAATGCAATGTGTTTCTACACTTGCAGTAGTCTATAGAGAAACCAAAAGCTTAAAATGGACGGGCTTTCAGGTAGTAATGATGACTGGTTTGGCATACTTTGTGTCGATGTTTATTTATCAAATTCTAAAATAATGAATTCTTCATTAATTTTTCAATACATTATTGTATTCCTCATTGTGGGGTTTGCCTGTTACTCTTTATTCAGAGTGATTAGAAAAAACTTTGCCCCTAAAAAATTCAGCTCTAAAGGAGGTAGTTGCGACAAAGATTGTGGCTGTTCATAAAAAAATAATGTTCCTTTTGAAAAGGCAAGACTATTAAATTCAATTTTTACCTATTTTTGTTTGCAATAAAACACAAATAAATAGAATATGAAAAAAGAATTAATAGAAGAGCTCTTTCTAAAATTCGAAAATGCCTCACATTTATATAATAATATTGAGTGCTGGAGTGCCAGAGATTTGCAAGAAATATTAAATTATACTAAATGGGATAACTTTCAGAAAGTTATTGAGAAGGCAAAGAAGTCATGCGAAAACGCTGGAGAAAAAGTTCAAAACCATTTTGCCGATCTCGGGAAAATGGTTCTGATCGGAAGTGGTTCTGAAAGAGAGATAGCCGATATAGCTTTAACTCGTTATGGTTGTTATTTGGTGGCTCAGAATGGAGACGCTTCAAAATCTGAGATTGCTTTTGCCCAAACTTATTTTGCTGTTCAAACTAGAAAACAGGAAATTATTGAAAAAAGACTTTTAGATGTTGCAAGAGTAACGGCAAGAGAAAAACTATCCAAGACAGAAAAAAAACTTTCAGGAATTATTTATGAAAGAGGAGTTGATGAGAAAAGTTTTTCATTGATTCGTTCAAAAGGTGACAAGGCATTATTTGGAGGATTCTCTACAAATGATATGAAGAAGAAAATAGGAGTTCCACAAAACAGACCTCTTGCTGATTTTCTTCCTACATTAACTATAAAGGCTAAAGATTTTGCAACTGAACTTACCAGTCATAATGTTGTAGAAAAAGATTTAAATGGCGATGTTCAGATTACAAATGAACATGTCGAAAATAATTTAGCCGTAAGAAAAATGTTAGGCGAAAGAGGGGTAAAACCTGAAACGCTGCCTGCATTAGAGGATGTAAAAAAAGTTCAAAGGCAATTGGAAAATGATGAGAAGAAAATTTTAAAAGAAACAAAGAAAAATAAGTAAAATATAGAATGTCATTAATAAAAAGTATTTCAGGAATCCGAGGAACTATCGGAGGAAAAGTGAATGATAACTTAACGCCACTTGATGTGGTAAAGTTCGCTTCAGCATTCGGAACTTGGCTTCAGAATAATAAAAACAAAAAAGATTTAACACTTGTAATAGGAAGAGATGCCCGAATTTCCGGTGAAATGGTTTCTTCCCTGGTGAGTGCCACTTTACAAGGTTTAGGAATCAATGTTGTAGATCTTGGACTTTCTACAACACCTACTGTTGAAATCATGGTACCTGAATTAAAGGCAGACGGAGGAATCATCCTTACTGCTTCTCATAACCCAAAACAATGGAATGCTCTTAAACTACTCAATGAGAAAGGAGAATTCATCAGTGGGGAAAATGGAGCAGAGATGTTGGCGATTGCTGAAAGTGAGGACTTCAACTATGCTGAGGTAGATGATTTAGGAAAATATGAAGTAAGAAATGATGCTTTTGACATTCATATTCAGCAGATCCTTGATCTTCCAATGGTAGATGTCGAAGCTATTAAAGCTAAAAATTTCAAAGTTGTTTTAGATGCGGTGAATTCAACAGGAGGGATAGCTATTCCAATGCTGTTGAATAAGCTAGGATGTGAAACAGTAAAATTATACTGTGAACCGAACGGACAATTTCCGCACAACCCAGAACCATTAAAAGAGCATTTAGGAGATATCTGTGAGCTCGTAAAAAAAGAAAATGCAGATTTCGGAGTAGTTGTAGATCCGGATGTGGATAGATTGGCATTGATCGATGAGAAAGGAGAAATGTTCGGAGAGGAATATACATTGGTTGCTATTGCTGATTATTTATTGAAACATAAAAATGGAGTAGCAGTATCTAACCTTTCTTCAAGCCGTGCATTAAGAGATATTGCTCAGAATCATAATTCAGAGTATTTCGCAAGTGCTGTGGGAGAGGTGAACGTTGTTACTTTAATGAAAGAGAAAAATGCAGTAATTGGAGGTGAAGGAAATGGAGGAATTATTTACCCTGATCTTCACTACGGAAGAGACTCTTTAGTAGGTGTTGCTCTTTTCCTTACCTATTTAGCAAAAGAGAATAAAACCGTTTCAGAACTAAGAGCAGGTTATCCAAGCTACTTCATGGGTAAAAAGAAAATTGAGCTGACTCCGGAAATCAATGTAGATGAGATCTTATCCAAAATGGAGAAAGAATATCAAAATGAAGAGGTTTCTACAATAGATGGAGTAAAAATAGATTTTGAAAACAACTGGGTGCACCTTCGTAAGTCCAATACAGAACCGATTATCAGAGTGTATACAGAAGCTAAGTCACAGGAAGAAGCTGATCAGCTTGCTGACGAGATTATAGCGAAAATAAACAGTTTGATCTAAAAATAACAAGAACGGAGCATTGAGTTCCGTTCTTTTTTTATACTTGTAACATGTTTGAGCATTTAAAAAACAGATTTCCTTTTCCAAGAGCAAAATGTGCAGAATTTATAAAGGACTTCAAACGGATGGAAGTTCCTGCAAAGACCATTCTTTTACAAGAGAATGAGGTGTCGTTCCATGCTTATTATATTGAAAAAGGGATGGCCAGAGCCTGGTACAATAATGATGGGAAAGACGTTACTTTTCAGTTTTTTATGGAAAATACCATGTTCTCCTCTCTTGAAAGTTTTAGAAAGGGCTTACCAAGCATGGTTTCTTTTGAAACAATAGAACCCTGCATTTTATGGAGAATCGATAAACCAACGGTCGATAAAATCTTAGCTGAAATATATGATGATCCTCAGTTAAGAGATCAGTTAATGGATTCTGTTTTTGAAAGAACATTTGATTACATGAAACACTTCTTTTCATTTATTAAAGACAGTCCCCAAAAACGTTATCTTAATCTTACAAAAGAAAAACCGGAGATCATTAAAAGAGTTCCCCAACACTACATTGCTTCTTATCTTGGAATTACTACCGTGCATCTGAGCAGAATAAAAAGTAAGATCCTGAAAGAAAAGCTGTGAGTATAATCTGATAACAAATGTTATTGCAACAGGAAATGCTTTCATCCTAATTTTGTATTAAAATAAAAGATAATGAAAGCAGCAGTCGTATTTGAAAAAGGAGGAACTCCTCAATATGCAGATTTCCCGGAACCCGAAATTATTCAGGATGATGAGCAATTGATCTATGTAAAAGCAACGTCTATTAAGCATCTTGATAGAGCAAGAGCAAGTGGAAAACACTATTCCACGGAAAATGAAGAACACCAGCCTAAAATAATCGGAAGTGACGGAGCCGGAATATTAGAAGATGGCTCTAAAGTCTATTTTTTCAGTAAAAAAGGAACAGTAGCTGAAAAAGTCGTAGCAGATAAGAAAATGATGGTTCCTATTCCTGATGGCCTCACATTTTCTATAGCAGCAGCGCTGCCAAATGCGGTTATGGGCTCTGCAATGGGGCTTAAGTTTAAAACACAATTAAAACAAGGAGAAACAGTCCTTATCAATGGAGCGACTGGTATAACAGGAAGGATTGCAGTTCAGGTGGCCAGGTTATATGGAGCTAAAAAAATAATTGTTACCGGAAGAAATGAAGAAGCATTAAAGTCTCTATACGAATTAGGAGCTGATGAAGCAATCTCTTTGAAACTGGATGATGAGGATTTTAAACAAAGGATTAAAGATAGCCATAATGAGACGCCTATTGATGTTGTTTTAGATTATATCTGGGGACATTCGGTTGAGCTTCTCTTATCTGCAATAAAGGGAGATGGAAATTTTTCCCATAAAACAAGGCTGGTTTCTGTAGGTGGAATGAGTGGTGATACCATTCAGTTATCATCCCAGATTCTCAGAGGTACAGACCTGCAGATTTCAGGTTCAGGATTAGGAAGCTGGACGCAAGATGAATTTAAATTATTATTGACAGAAATTATCCCCGAAATGTTTCAGGCTGCCGCAAACGGAAAGCTTATCATGGAAACGGAAGACGTTGATTTAAAAGATATTGAATCAATCTGGCATAATGAAATTCCTAATAGAAAAAGGTTAGTAGTGTTAATTTAATGTGAATCTCTCTTTTTATCCACAATTCTTTTATTATATTCTTCTTTTTACTATCTTTAGGATAGAAAATTACAAAAACATAATTCAAAAAAAAGTCGCAAATTTGCAGTAATTTTGAATAACAATCTCAGAAGTAGTATATTAATTAAATAAGTTTGCCGAGGTTCGCAAGAAAATTCGGGCATTGGCTGACAGAGTAGACACTATATTGGAAGAATATTTTGGAAATGAACTTGTAAAAAAGTTCGAAGAAATGATTGAGAACAATGATGAATTCTATTTCGATACAGAAGAACTGGAAGATATTATTGTTTATTATCTGGAGCTGGGCGATTTTAACTATGCAGATAATGCTGTTAATTATGGTCTAAAGCTTCATCCTAATTCACTGGATATCAAGATTAAAAAGCTTGAAGTCCTGCTGGAATGGGAAGATTATAATACGGCAAAAGAACTAATTGACGAGTTGAAGGCTTCATCCATGGAGCACACGGACTTTTTAGTTTGCTACGCCAAGTATTATTCGAACCTGGGAAACCCTAAAAGATCCATTGAAATTTGCAAGAAAGCACTAGAACTGAAAGAAGAAGAAAACTTCCTTCACAACTTTATTGCGGACGAATATGTGAATTTAGGAGATCCTTTCAACGCTCTGAAACATTATAGAAAAGCATTGAAAGAGGACCCAACGGATGAATATGCGTTGGAAAACTGTATGATCTGCTTTAATGATTTGAAAAAGAGTGAGGAGGCTATTGCCTTTTTGAATGAATATTTAGATGAATTTGCCTATTCTGAGACCGCTTGGTACGAATATGGGCAGTTCTATTTCAATAGAAAGAATTATGAGGAAGCGATCAAAGGATTTGATTACCTTTTAGCGATCAATTCATCTTCTGTAGGAGTATATGCGAATAAGGCAGCTTGTTACGAAGCTTTAGGGCAATATAAAAAAGCAATCGAAGTATATGAAGAGATGCTTGAGCTGGAATACACAAAAGCATTTACCTTTTATAAAATCGGATTGTGCTATAAAGCAATGAAACAGCCGATTATAGCATTGAATTCTTTTCAGAAATCATTGAGAGAAGATCCTCAGTTTTATCTTTCCATGATGGAGCAGTCTTATTTGTATGAAGAAATGGGGGGAATGGCAGAAGCACTTCATTTTGCAAAAGAAGCGACTCACCTGAATGACAGCAATCTTGATTATCAGAAAAGACTGGCATTTTTATTCATAGATTCAGGAAAGTTTGAAGAAAGCCTTTCTTGTTTAAAGAAACTGGTAGTTTCAGAACCTTCAAGGTTTTACAATTGGTATGCTTACTCAGAAGTATTGATGCTTTTAGGTGAATATGAAGAAGCAGTTACGATTTTGTATAAAGCTATTGAAAATCATAACAGAGCAGAATTATACTATCAGTTGAGTAACTGTTATTTTAACCTGAGAGAACAGGAAAAAGGAATTGACTCGCTTAAACAGGCGCTAGACTTAGATCCGACTCTTGTTCAGGATATGCAGAAAAAATATCCTTTCATAAAAGATGGCGTGAAAAAGGCTAAAGCTAAAGTGAAGAAAAAGAATTAACGATCAGTAAATGATCAATTAAATAAAAATCCTGCAGTAATGCAGGATTTATTTTTTTATAGCAGGTTTGGTTCTTAAGAAGATCAATCCACCAATGATGATACCAGCGCCTATAAATTGTAAAAAAGTTAATTTTTCACCATCTAAAATGCCCCAAATAATTGCTACAATAGGCATCAGTAATGTCACTGTTGATGCAAATAAGGGAGAAGATACCTTTAGTAAACGGTAATTCATGGTCATGGCCAGCCCGGTTCCAAATATGGATAGCAATCCCACGAAAAGCAACCCCATCATGTTATCTTCTGAAAAACTAAATTCCGAGAAGAATCCGGTAAGCGCCAGCGCAATGATAGAAGGCAAAACCAAAACAAAAGAGAATACAAATGCCGACAGAATAATTGAAGACAGCTCCATAAGCTTTGATTTTACTGTTGTGGTACTTATTGCGTAACATAAAGTAGCGAGAAGGAGTAATAAGATCGGAATCAGTTTAAATCGTCCTCCATCATCTGCTCCAAAGGCAAGTATACAAACTCCGGCAAAGCTTATACAAACTCCGATAATCTGTTGTTTCGTAGTATCAAATTTCCAGACAAGAGCCCCAACGATGATCACAAAAATGGGCATCATGGAGTTGATGATCCCGGCAATACTACTGCTTATTTCTGTCTCCGCAATTGGAAAGAGGAACATGGGAATAAAATTTCCGGTGATTGCTGCTAAAATAAGCCACTTGATATGCTTTTTGGGAAACAGCTTATATTTTGAAATGGCAACAGGAAATAATATGATTCCCGCAATAAGAACCCTTAATGCACCTACCTGGAAAGGGTTGAAATGTTCTAAAGATTTTTTAATTAAAATAAAAGAAGATCCCCAAATGAGGCTGAGCACCAATAAGAGGATCCATTTTTCTTTTTCTGCTTTCATTATTATTTTTTGTGTAAATGGTGTAAAAATTGTTTTTTCGGAATCATCCTTGCGCCCAGGCTTTCCAAATGATCCGTATGAGATTGGCAGTCGATAAGATCCAGCTGATCTTTATGGGTTTCCACAAAATGGATAAAACCAGCTTTGGAGGCATTGCTTACTTTAGCGAACATGCTTTCTCCGCAAAAGACATTCCCGATAAGAAGGCCATAAAAGCCTCCTACCAGTTCATCATCTTTCCATACTTCAATGCTTTTTGCCAGTCCGTATTCGTGAAGGGTAATAAAGGATTCCATAAGTTCATCAGATAGCCAGGTTCCTGTCTGTCCGACTCTGTTTATTTCCTGGCAACTTTTGATAACCCCTCTGAAGTTCTTATTTTCTGTAAATGTGAAAACACCCCGGTTGAGTATTTTCCGCATCGATTTTGAAACCTTTAATTCTTCAGGAAACAAAACAAAACGGGGATCTGGGCTCCACCAAAGGATTTCTTCCCCCGGATTGAACCAGGGAAAAATACCCAACTGATAAGCAAACCAAATCCTTTCTACCGATAGATCTCCTCCAAAAGCGATAATGCCTTCGTGTCCGTCATAAAGTTCCGGATCAGGAAATGAAATCTCGTTTTCGTCTAATCGAACCATGGTGAGGAAAAAAAATCCCACTTAAAAAGCAGGATTTATATTTTTAATCGTTGTATTCTTAATTAAAAAGGTAAATCATCGTCTTCATCTGCAGCAAATGGATTTTCATTTGAAACAGGAGATGCAGATTGTGATGGGCTAGCCTGAGTTGGTTCTGATCCCATATCAGAAACTTTTTCTACTCTCCATCCTGTAATAGAGTTAAAGTATTTGGTTTCACCTTGAGGAGAAGTCCATTCTCTTCCTCTGATATTGATTCCCACCTTTACATTTTCTCCTTCTTTAAGGTTATCCAATAAACTGATTTTATCAGACAAAAATTCTATGTTTATCGGCTGTGGATACTGTTCCTGAGTTAAAATAACCATTTCTCTCTTTTGAAATCCACTCGCAAATGTCTGAGCATCAAAAAGTTTCTTTACCGTTCCTTGTAATTCCATATCGTATATATTAACGATGTAAAAGTAAGAAAATGAAATGTAATAAAAGGGGTCAGGAAAAAAAAATACAGAAATTTTAATTTTTTTTGAGAAAAGCCTTGCAATTATAGAAAATTGCCCTATATTTGCACTCACAAAAACGAAAGAAGTTCTTTAAAATACGACTTATCAAAACAATGCGGATGTGGTGTAATTGGTAGCCACGCCAGACTTAGGATCTGGTGCCGTGAGGCGTGGGGGTTCGAGTCCCTTCATCCGCACAACGTTTTGCGAAAATAGCTCAGCTGGTAGAGCACAACCTTGCCAAGGTTGGGGTCGCGGGTTCGAATCCCGTTTTTCGCTCCACTCCATGCCCTGGTGGTGGAACTGGTAGACACGCAGGACTTAAAATCCTGTGCCTCTTTTGGCGTGCGGGTTCAAGTCCCGCCCGGGGTACTAAATCCTCTGTAACATTGTTACGGAGGATTTTTTTTGCTTTGGTAAGTTTGTTTTTTATACAATGGATTTCTTATATTTGTGATAAGAATGCTGATGTTATCTGTAATTACAGATCATTAAAACCAGCGGATGTGGTGTAATTGGTAGCCACGCCAGACTTAGGATCTGGTGCCGCGAGGCGTGGGGGTTCGAGTCCCTTCATCCGCACAACGTTTGCGAAAATAGCTCAGCTGGTAGAGCACAACCTTGCCAAGGTTGGGGTCGAGGGTTCGAATCCCGTTTTTCGCTCCACTCCACGCCCTGGTGGTGGAACTGGTAGACACGCAGGACTTAAAATCCTGTGTCCGCAAGGACGTACGGGTTCAAGTCCCGTCTGGGGTACAAAACCCTCTGTAACATTGTTACGGAGGGTTTTTCTTTTTTTATATGGTGGCTTTATTCATCGTCACATAAATGCTTTTTCATTTCTATTCAATTTTACACTTATTTTTTGATAATTTTACTTAAGCTATAAGTATTGGAGATAGAGAATAATTGATGTTGGTAGCTATATCAAATCTTCTTAGTAAAAAATAACTTGTCCATGGATACGAAAATCATCGAATCTCCTAATCAAAAAAGGCATAATCCTATATTACGGTTCCTGCATTTATGCGGTATTTCTTATGTGTATCTTTTTATTTTCACATCACAGTTTTCGCCTTTAGAGGGAATATATAAAAACGGAGTTTTGTGGTTGTGTAAAAATGTTTTTCAGCAACAGAAGGTAGAATATATTAAGATGACCGGCAGTGGCGATACGACATTAGATTATTGGGTAGTAGTCGTCAATATTTGCTTAGCTGCAGTAGCCGCACTGGTTATACTTCTTGCAGATAAAAAACAGCGTACATTTAAAGATCTTCGTTGGTTTACAGTAGTAGTCGCACGTTATTATGTGGCTATGATCATGATCTCGTATGGTTTTGCAAAATTGAATAATGGGCAGTTTCCCGCGAACTCAATTGGAAGACTAGAAGAAAAAGTTGGCGATATGTCGCCCATGGGTGTAGTATGGACCATGATGGGTGCTTCCTCAGGCTATACATTTGTTTCAGGGCTCCTGGAAACTATTGGTGGACTTTTGCTTCTTTTCAGACGAACCAAAACTTTTGGAGCACTTTTTTCCATGACAGTAATGATCAATGTGGCTCTGCTGAATTTTTTCTATGATGTGCCCGTAAAAATATTTTCCAGCCATGTTGTTTTGTTTTGCGTATTTATTGTAAGCGGTGATGCGATTGCGTTGTATCGTTTTTTTATTTTACATCAGCCATCGCAATTACGTTTTCAAAAACGGACAGCCGACAAAAGATGGAAGCGCGTTACACTTATTGTCCTCAAAGGGCTTGTCGTGGCTTATTTTATACTCACTTCTTCCCCAGTATTGTTCTATACAGCTCCTGCCGTACCAATGGAGGGTGCATATACTGTTGAAGAATTTATGATGAATAATAAGGAAATACCTTCCTGTAGTCAAGATTCTGCTGGATGGAAAAAATTAATAATTAGTCATTCTGGTCGCGCAGGTATAGTTCTTAACAATGACAGTACTAAGACGTTTAAGGGAGTTATTGATACAGGGAAAAATACATTAATACTTCGTAAAACAGAACCGGATAATCCATATGCTTATCTGCATTACCATGTTCAAAAAGACAGCATCATTTTTACAGGAAATATTGGCAGAGACTCTGTAAGAATAAAAACAACAAGAAAGAAGAAGGAAGATTATAAGCTAAATAAACGTGGTTTTCACTGGATCAATGAATATCCTTTTAACAGGTAAGGGTGGTGGGAAAATGCTTTTAGGGTAATTAAAGTTTACATAGTATGGGGTATAATGGAGAAGATGGAAGCGTTTAATGAGATTTGGAAGGGGGTATCTTAGCTGGTAGATTATAAAACTTAGTTAAAATTGGTTCTACAATACTTATTTGATGTACAGAATATTGGTCTTACTTTTTGACTTTTCCTTAGTTTTTTTTAAACGATATTTATATACAGATTAGCAGCAAAGAGTTAAAAAGCATATCCATTATAAATAATTCTATTCCTGGCTTAACATTTTACTTTTAGGCTTCTATTGAAATTTGTACATTAGCTACACGGAAGTGCGTTAAATCCCTGTTTTTGGCAATATACAAATAGTTTGCAGCGAGCAATTAATTAGGGGGATGTACCAAATATTCAATGAAAAAATATTTATGAAACGAGTTTTACTATTACTTGCAGAAGGATTTGAGATTTATGAAGCAAGTGTATTTATAGATGTAATCGGCTGGAACTTAACGGCAGGAAATGGTCAGACAGAATTATTTACTTGTGGACTGAAAAAGGAAGTTAAAAGCACTTTTAATCAGATACTTATCGTTGACTATGTAATAGACGAAATAGAAATTGACGACTTTGAAGCACTTGCAATTCCAGGTGGCTTTGAAGAGTATAATTTTTACACAGATGCTTACAATCATAAGTTCTCTGAAATAATAAAATCATTTCACGAAAAAGAGAAGATTATAGCATCAATTTGCACAGGAGCATTTCCGGTAGCAAAAAGCGGGATTTTAAATGATAAAAACGGCACAACGTACAATCAAAATCCATTAAGACAAGAGCAATTAAAAAATATGGGTGTAAATGTTATTAACGAACCTATTGTTGACGACGACAATATCATTACCTCTTGGAATCCTTCGACGGCAATGAATGTTGCATTTCTGTTACTCGAAAGACTTACAGATAAAGAAAATGCAAACCTGATAAAAAAGAAAATGGGGTTTTAGTTCCCGCTTCTCAAATTTTCCATAGTAATCTTTTATATGTGTTTTCCACAAATATAAAGAAAACTGTCATTTGTATTTTGAGATTTTTGATTTTGCTCAAAACAGATTATGGATCTTTAGGTTTACAGTAGGTTATAATAGGCTATATGCTTATTTATTAATCACCCTTAAAACAATTGCGCCGAAAGAAGAAAATCAAAGTCAAAATCCAGAAAGCTGATGATAGAAAAGATGATCATGTCTTTTGGAGTTGGACGTAGCTTAAAAATATATTTATAAAACTTCAATACCTTTTTTATTCTTCGTTTGGTTCGTAGCTTGTTGGCGGCTTTAACGATTTGCTTTAAAAAGTAGTCTGAGGAAATTCCTGATAGCAGTGAATATTCTGAACTGATAAGCTGAAGAATCTTCGGATCATTGGTGATCCGTGAAAAGTTTTTGATTCTTTTTGGAAGTTCAAATTCGTCATGAAAGTTCATTCTGTTAAGATCTACCATAAAAAAACGGGATACATCGTTGATCTTTTCAAGCAGGAAATTTCCTGGAGAATTATCAATGAACTCGATTCCTTCTTCGTGCAATTGATAAATTAATTGAGTATATGATTTGATGATTTCATTCAGATCTTCAAAAGGCCTATCAGAATAAAAGACATGTTCTAGAGTATGGATGTTTTCTAATTGTTCGCTTATATAGTAACTGTTAGTCAGGCCCAGCCAATCATGAAACTCTACATAGGCAATGGGTTGTGGAGTGTGGAAATTTTTATCAATCAGCATATTTGCATATTCAAAAGACCGCCTTGCTTTGGATTTCCGGTAATATTTATAAACATGCCTGTTGATAAAATTGTGCTGTTTAAAAGATTTAAAATTGAATTTTTTCCCGTTGAGGGTAAACGATTTAACAATATTTCTGCTTCCGGGTCCGATTAACGTGCCCTCACTGTGGAAATTGTTTATAATTCGAATTATTTCATCCTTATAATGAGAATATTCGGGTGTAAGAACAAGATTCATACTATTATAATTGTGGTAATTGTGTAAAATGGTCAGTAGGTTCTCAGTTCAGTATCTGATACAATCTGTTAATTAAGGGCTGCTTTTATCAGGTCCCTTATCTGAAGCTCATTAACGTGATTGGTATTGATAGAAAAACTCTTATCGTTGTAAGGCTTGTATGCGTTTTCATCAGTTACCATAAACAGTCCTATAGTAGGAGTTCCTGAGGCACTGGATAAATGCATCACGCCATTATCTGCTGCAATAAAAAGATCAGTATTAGCAATGAAAGACCCCATTTCCCGAATGTCTGTACTGTAGAAAGACGGGATTTTAAAATCTAATCTGGAGATGTTTTCTACAGGCAGGAGCTCAACGATGTTATAATCCGGGAACTCAGACTGTAATTTTTCATGAAATGAAATCCACCAATCTCTGGAATAGCATTTATCTCCCGTAGCGTTTGTAAAAAGACAAATGGTTTTTTTGTCGTTTTTGATGATTTCACTAAGTTTTATTTTACCTGTTTCAATCTCGTTTTTATCCAGTTTTATATTTAAATCGGGCATTTTATCAGCATTCTCCTGAAATCCCAAATGGGTAAGAAATCTTCGCAAATTGTAAATTGCATTTTTTGCCGCATGTGGATAGTCTGGATATTGCAGATGAAGTTCATCATTCCATTCATTAAAGAACTTGTAATCACCATTGGCCAGCTGTGTGGATAACTTACCTGATGAAGAACTGTGGCTTGTATTGATAACCAGATCATATTTATTCCATCGGAGGGTAAACCATCCTTTTATATATTTCAATAAATTACTGAACGGCTTCTTTGGAAGCTGAATGATGCGGTCAATATTTTCGTAATTTTTAAAAATGATGGGAGAAATGGTTCCTTTTACAAATAAGTCGATTTTGGCATTTGGAAAAGTATCGATGACCTCCTGAACGATTGGGGAAAGCAGTAACAGATTTCCTAATCTGTGATTAGGACGGGATATTAGTATTCTTTTGATGGTTACTTCTTTTCCTTGCTTAATGATGGAATTTGATTTACCAATATTTTTGGTAAGACTCCGCATTATCCTCCTTCTGATAGCATTGAGTTGTTTGGGTATTTTCATAGCAAAAAGGAGATCATTATGATCCCGGATTATGGATTAAAAACTTCTTAAAAAAACACTACGTATTAATTCAATGGAAAAACAATCATTTGATTGATTTTTTTTGCAAAAGTTAATAGTGTTAATAAAATTTAATAATCCTGGAATAAATACAAAAACAAAAACACCGGAGAACACTAGTATTATTAGGTGTTTCCCAAATAAAAAAAATCATTTTTTTTATGAAACAAAATAGCTAGTGCTTTTAACTTTTTATAATCTCTTTAGATTAGCTATTTTAAACTTTGCCGAAGGTTTCTCAATAACATATCTGTAAAATAGTGCTCCTATAATACAAGTCAATAAACAGATCAAAAGCAGGAGATTTTCCGGAATCTCAATATCTAATGAGGTAAGCCCTGTTTGTACCATATGAATAATCCCTTTATGAGATAAATAGATGGCATATGACAGACTGGCGAGCTGGCTGGTAACAGAAGAACGGGATCGGGAAAGGACAGATGAGCTGGAGATAGCAGACATTACAATGAGTCCATAGCTTATAGCGACCCATGTAAAACCAAAAATAGAAGCATTCTTTGAGACTTGCTCATTACAAACCCAGAACGAAAAACCCAGAAGTGCAATACCTGATACAAAAAGGAGATTGCCAAACGTATTGATAAATGCTTTGAATTTTGGCGAAAACTGGAAAAGATAACCGACCAAAACCCCTACAGCCAGGCTATCCAGACGGGTATAAGTAGGGTAGTAGAGGTTCATATACCACTCTTTCCAGAAGTCATCGGTATTGAGGCTTGGAACAATCAATTGATACCATATAAAACATCTGATGATAATACAGAAAATAAGAAGAGATAATATCATATATTTTAAATATCTAAAGCCTCTTGTTTTTATAAATAATAACAATGAAAAAGGGAGAAGCAGGTAAAACTGTTCTTCAATGCATAAGGACCAGGCATGTGAAAAAGTTCCTTTATTGATCACATCCAGGCCATAATTTTGAGTAAATGTGAGAAATTTCCAGAGAGGAGCCAGACTCTCCCTTTCTCTGAAAAAGGGAACAGAAAAATATAATAAAACGGTGAACAGATAAGGTGGAATAATTCTAAAAAACCTTTTGATAAAAAAGGATTTGAGATCGATCGTATTGCGGGCTTTAATTTCTTTAAAAAGCTGATTGGAAATAAGGAATCCACTGAGTACAAAAAAGAGATCTACTCCGGTCCAGCCAAATCGTCCATATTCATCCACCCATTCCGGATGATCAAACGAGCGATAATGATAAAATAAAACCAGAACTATAGCAGCGGCTCTTAAATGATCAAGCCCATAAAACCGTTCAGAAAAGGTGTTCATTATTTATTTTTTTTGCAAATGTTTCTAAAATTGGGCTTTTATTGGAGCTGTTGTTTCAGAATAGGGATAACTGATGGTAGAAAACAATTTTTGCTGTTTAAATGGAAAGTAGAGACATTGACCAATAATTTCATTGCATTAAGGAGATATGCAGTTTTTTATAGGAATGGATTTTATATTTTTGGATATTGTGGAAATGGTAAAAAAGAAAAGAATACAACAGGATATTGGATACCAGATTATTTTCTGGGTAGGGCTGTTTTTGTTTGGGATAGCCAAAAACTATGGGCAATATGACGGAACCAATTTCAAAGAAATCATCATCTATGAGATCAGTCATTGGATCTTTCAGATCGCAGCAGCTAATTTTATTTATTATGTGCTGATTGAATATTTTTTTAACCGGAAGAAATATCTTTTATTTTCGCTGTCACTTGTAGTAAGTCTTTATGCCATTTCTGTGGTCAACAGAATCTTTATTGTGTATGGGGTTGAACCTCTTTTCATGAATTATCCTAAGGATAGCTTTTATGATATTTTTACAGATCTTAATTATTTGCTGTTTCATTATGTATTTTCTATTATCATCGGAGCATTTATTTTTATAGCCACCATGTTTATGTTGAGGTACAGGAATGAAAAAGAGAATGCGGCCCGGCTTTTAAAAGAAAAGGCAGAACTTGAATTAAAGGCATTGAAATCCCAATTGAATCCACATTTTTTGTTCAACACACTCAATAATATTTATGCTCTTTCTCTTACGAATTCTGAACGAACCTCTGAATCGATTCATCGGCTTTCAGATATCCTGGACTATATTCTATATAAAGGACAGAGGAAAACGGTTCTCATTTCCGATGAACTTGAGATCATTAATGATTATGTAGAACTTGAGAAATTGCGCTACGATGAAAGATTAAAAGTGCGTACATTCGAAAAGCTGGAATCTTCAAATACAATTCCACCCTTATTGTTTCTTTCTTTGGTGGAAAATGCATTTAAACATGGGGCGGGTAAAACGTCAGGAGAAGCAGAGATTCATATCTCAGCAGAAACGAATAAAATTCATTCTGTTTTAAAGGTAGAAAATACGTTCAATGGAAATAACAGTTTTGAAAAAGAGGGATTGGGATTAAAAAATATTAAAGAGCAGCTAAAGTTGTATTTTGATACCCGGTTTGAGTTGACCACAACAAAAGAAAATAATTGGTTTACCATTACGATAACGATACCTGCACATCATGATTAATTGCATCATAGTAGACGATGAGCCTCTGGCGATACAGCTTTTGGAAAGTCATATTTCAAAAATAGAAAGTTTGAAACTGATAGGCACGGCTAAAAATGCAATGGATGCCTATAAGATACTACAATCCACACCCATAGACCTCATGTTTTTAGACATTGAAATGCCGGATCTGAACGGAATTGATTTTTTAAAATCACTTCACAAAAAACCAAAGACCATTTTTACAACTGCATATCGTGAATTTGCGATTGAAGGATTTGAGCTGGAAGCGGTAGATTATATTTTAAAACCCATTTCTTTTGAACGTTTTTTCAAAGCAGTAGATAGGGTACTAAGAAAGAATACTGCGACGAAAGAAGAGGGAGAATTTATTATTCTTAAATCAGGAGGATTAAACAAAAGAATTCTGTTGGAGGATATTGTATATTTTGAGAGCTGTGGGAATGATGTGAAGGTGATTGTAAAAGACAACACCAGTATCATTGCGAAGGATAAGATTTCCGAACTGGATATGCTATTGTCACAAAAAGGATTTGTAAGAGTCCACCGTTCTTTTCTGATCAATTCCCAATTTGTTACTGCTTTCAACAATGATGAACTGATGTTGGGCAAGTACTCAATTCCTGTTGGAAGAACCTACAAAAAAGAGGTTGATGAATTTATTACGGACTTTTCAAAGAAGAAGATTAATTAACGGTTCCATTTATATTCCGATCCTATTTTCTCAATTTATAATTTTGCTGTATCCACAAAAATAGCAACTTCTGTATCTGTACCCTTTTGAGGTGATTCCATAACTTTACATCCTAATACAAGCACTATGGAAACGCGCCTTCAGCACTCGAATGACCTTAAATATAGTGAGGTTTACTTTTCCGATCTGGTTCTTTTAAAACAGATCTTTATGCAAAAGAAGGATTCGGATATCGTCAATGAAGATTTTGGACTACCTTTTTTGTTAGCTAAAGAAGCCAATGCTATTGTAGCTTTTGCCAGTCTTATTATCAATGATCATAATGAAATAGATTTTGTAATTTATGAATCGAAAGATTTGAGTGAGGAGGAAAAAGAGGATTTTAGATGGTATGTTGAAGACTACTTTAGAAAAAGCCCTTCAGATAACTATCGTGATCCTGAACAATTGAAAAGTACTACCAGCAGAATTATCGACTGGATTAATGTGTAGTGAATACAGATTCGTACTTGCTTTATTTTAAATGATCATCTTATGGGCAAAGAAGTTTTATACCTCAAAATAGCGAAAACAATTAAAGAGCAAATCCAGACAGAAACCCTTCAGTTTGGGGATAAATTACCCTCTCTCAGAAGTGCTCAGAAATTATACAATGTAAGCCTGAATACCGTAAAGTTGGCTTATATGGAACTTGAAAGCCACTCTCTTATTGAGTCTAAACCAAAGTTCGGTTATTTTGTAAGCCATACTTCACAACGAAAGCTGGCTCTTCCTTCTGTAACAAAAATAAAAGATTCTGAAATAGAAGGACCTAATGAAGATCTGATTGATAAAGTATTTGGAACCATTTCAGATTCTACGATCACTCAATTTGCGTTGGCAATTCCCGGGAAAAACTTTCTTCCGTTGGCCAAAATGAAGAAATCAATTATCAATGTGGTAAAAAGCAAGAATGACAGTGGAACCAATTATGAGCCTGTACAAGGAAGTCAAAACCTTCGTCGTGAAATTGCTAAATGGTCACTGGTAATGGAAGGAAAAATTACGGAAGATGATCTTGTGGTAACCTCCGGAGCTATGAATGCCATTTATAACAGTTTGATGGCCGTCACAAAACCGGGTGATTCTGTCGCTGTGGAAAGTCCTGCATATTTTGGAATCTTACAGGCTATCCAGTTATTAGGATTAAAAACTGTAGAAATTCCTACACACCCTGTATATGGAGTTGATCTGGATGCATTGAAAAAAGTACTACCTAAGCTTTCAGCGTGTTGTTTTGTTACTAATTTCAATAATCCTATGGGATTTCAAATGCCTGATGAAAACAAAAAGGAATTGGTAAGATTGATCACTCATTATAATGTCCCATTGATCGAAGATGATATCTATGGAAATTTATATTTCGGAGCAGAACGTCCAAAACCATGTAAGTTTTACGATGAAGCAGGTTTGGTTATGTGGGTAGGCTCGGTTTCCAAGACAATGGCTCCCGGATTTCGGGTAGGTTGGGTCGCGCCAGGTCAGTTTAAAGATCGGATTATTCGCCAGAAATTGATTCAGACTGTTTGTAGTCCATCCCTGTATTCTGATGTGATTGCAGATTTTCTTGAATTTGGAAGGTATGATCACCATTTGCGAACGTTTAGAAATAAAATGTATTCCAATTATCTGCAGATCCAAAAAGCAGTCACAGCCTATTTTCCCGATAACACTAAAGTTTCTGAACCCAAGGGAGGTTTTATGCTGTGGTTGGAACTTGATAAAAGAATATGCACCGAAGATCTGTTTGACGAAGCTTTTAGTCAGAAGATCAATTTTGCTCCCGGAAGAATGTTTTCTCAATATGATCAGTACAGGAATTGCATGCGGTTGAATTATGCTTTAGAATGGACAGATAGAGTGGAGAGTGATATTGAGAAACTTGGTAACATGATAAAAAATAATATTTAATACGATAAAAATATGAATGCCCAGAATACTGAAGTAAAGATAGTGGCTTATGATCCAAAGTATAAAGAAGCCTTTAAAACCCTAAATGAAGAATGGATCAAAACATTCTTTGTGATGGAAAGCGGAGATTATAAGCTGCTTGATAATCCTGAAGAACATATTATTAATAAAGAAGGCCACATCGTATTCGCTTTGTTGGATAATGAAGTGGTAGGAACTTGTGCTTTAGTAAAAACAGATCCTGTGACCTATGAACTTTCTAAAATGGCGGTAAGTCCTAAAGCTCAGGGTAAAAAGATTGGATATCTTCTGGGAAATGCACTGGTAGAAAAAGCAAAAGAACTCAATGCAGAAAAAATATTTCTCGAAACGAATTCTGTTTTGGTACCTGCCATTAAATTATACGAAAAGCTAGGTTTTAAACACATTGCGATTACTCATTCGGCGTACGACCGATGTGATACACAGATGGAATTAGTTTTTAAGGATTAAATAAAAAAGATATTAGAACTTGGAGTGATCCTCGTTCTAATATCCAATTTAAATCTACTAATGATATGATGAAATTATTTTTTGATAAAAGTTTTTGTTAAAGATTTCTGAGCTCCTATAATCTTTATAAAGTATACTCCACTTGGGATGGTGTTGATATCGATTGTTTCGCCATATTGTCCATCTGATGATTTTGATTTTTTAGATGAAACAATAGTCCCTTTGGTATCAATGACCTGTATGCTGATTTCCTTTTCATCAGATTTGAATTTTACATTGACCTTCTGATCGGCAGGATTAGGGTAGATCGCAAAATCTTCTGTTGATTTTTCAATATTTTTTGCAGATAATGTGTTAAGATCACAATTGGGTAATCTGTTCACTCCATCTATTCCCCAAGAACTTTGAACAGGAATACACAACCAGTTTAATACCGTTGGTAAATGATCTGTTTCTCTTGTGGTAGATAAGTAATTATAAATTTTAAAGTTATTAACCGTGTTGAGGTTACGGGTTGGACTTCCTGTGATCGTAGCGTTGTTACTGTTTGAACTTGAGTCTGTTAATGTATTTCCTGAAGTTTCATCACATTTCCAGTTAGCCAGCAATTGAGAATAATAAGGATGTGAAGACGTAATATTCTGAGTTGCCCAGTTTACCAAAACATTGTTTGGAAGAGCAGATTTCCAGATTCTGATGTCTTTATAAGAAGCGGCCAGATTCTGTCCGTAGGTATTCGTTCCATCCTGATTGATTGTAAGAGGAAGGCCGGAATCAATATTTCCGATCGTATTCATTTTAGCAAAAGTAACAGGTACACCATCTTCATAAAGCGTAACAAGACCATCTCTATCAAAACTTACTGCAATATGTTTCCACTTGTTGGTTTCCATTTTACCACCTACAAGATCAATTCTGTTGGTACCGTCACCGATATTTATTTTATAGGTTTGCCCCGAATATCCTGAAATAACGAATCCTTTGTTTTTTCCGCTGTTCCAGTTTTTATTGCTGATCATTACCGGATCACTTGAAAAATTAGCATTAGGTTTTACCCAAAATTCAATTGTGAAATCCTGAGTACTCCCAAAATTAAAAGGGGTTTGGTTGGCAGGTTTAGCATAAGTTCCTGCAGGGAAATTAAGCTGGTTATGGGTAACACTTGAATTAATTTCAGTCTTACTTATCTGCTGAGGGGTAAGATTAGGATTGGAATAAATGGTAAAGATATTTCTTTCGGAAAGGTTTCCTCCACCATGTCCATCACTTACAGCACCATGATCCGTTGTTAAAACAACCAGCCAGTCCTCATTGTTGTAGGTTGCTCTGTTCTTCATTGCATTTACAATTTCACCAATATAGGTATCTGTTGTCTGCATAGAAGAAACATATTGTGGAACGCTTGAAGAAAAACCATAAGAGTGTCCTGCGTGATCTACATCATCAAAATCAACAAATAGAATATCAGGATTATCATTTTGTAAAGCTGCAACCGCTGCATTTTTTACGGCTAAATCTGTGCTTAAGTTAGTTTGTATATCCGCATCTTTGATAATAATATCGTTGATAGGAGCCCAATGTGCTAATGAAATTGTTCTCAGGTTTGGATTATAGGTTTCTGCACGAGTCAAAAAATCAGGATAATTGATATAATTGGGATTCGTAAAATTGTTATCCTGAATGTTGTGTTTTGTGTGCCATACCCCGGTTAGCATAGTGCTCCAGCCATTTCCACTCCATGTGGTCGCAGCACAAAGGCCATCCAGGGAATAAATTGATTTTGTAATAAGACTCTTAATGTTGGGAGTGTTGGAAGACATCATGACATCCGCGCGACATCCATCAATACCAATAAAAAGAACTTTTTTCGTCTGAGCTCCTAAAAAGCAGCTCATTATGACGGCCATTGAAAATAGTTTTGTTTTCATAGAAATTTTTTTGTTTTTAGAAATGAAAATGTTTACAAATAGTAATTATATTTTATTATTTGTAAAATTAATTTACTATTTGTAAACATGTATGAACTTAAAGTTAATTAAAGGATAAAAAAACAATAAGAAACTGAGGCTGAATGATCAGTAGAAAGATGAAAGAATATACTAGATAACTTCTTCAGCCTCAGAGATGGTATTGAATATGTAATCCGGATTGGAGCTTTCCAGTTCTGTTCTTTTTTGAGCACCGGAAAGTACAGCAATTGTAAGTCCGCATCCTGCATTTTTTCCTTCCTCTATATCGATGACAGAGTCGCCGGCTTTCAACACTTTTTCAGGCTCATTGATGTTGAATTTCTGCATAGCAAGGTGAATCATTTCAGGGCTTGGACGGCTTTCAGAAACATCATTTGCAGTTATAAGCGCATCATAATATACATTTTCTTTCCATCCTAGCTTATCCAGTAGCTGTTGGGCGATTTCGGTAGTGTAACCCGTGTTAAGGACAATCTTTTTATCTTTTGCTCTCATTTTCAGTAAAAAATCTTCCACTCCTTCAATGGGCTTTACTTCTAAGTTTTGGTAAGCTTCTTTTAATTGATCAGAGAAGTTTTCAAAAATAGGAAGCGCTTCATTCGTGTCTCCTCCGATTTCCTGTAATAAACTGTTGATTGCTTCTAATTTTTCCTTTCCTGCACAACTCGATAATACCTTTTCAAGAGAAACATTATATCCGTAATCATTCACAGCGTGCATTAAGGTTTTGTATACTACATTATCTTCATTAATCGTTGTTCCGGCCATATCCAGAACCAATAATTCTATGTTCTTCATTATTTTATGAGTAAATTTTATCAATATTAAATTTTGAAAATCCGCCACTTGCGGTCATTCCTTTTCCACCAATTCCGGTTACAATGTGGATGTTAGGGGATGGATTATGTTCGAAGATATCTTTTGTTTTACATTGTGAATAGATCCCAAACCATCTTCTTTGGATTTCATAAGTAGGGAGATCTATGATCTTTTTAGCCTCGTTGATCATGAATTCATCAATTTCCATATTCAGGTCATATCCTAATGCATCAGAATCCTTTGCACTCGCATACTCATGAGAATCGCCTAAAATAACAGATCCATCAAGAGCTTGTTTAAATAAAATATGGACACCATATTTTTTCTCAAATGAGTTAGGATCCTCTAAAGCTTTGATTCCTTCAAAAGAAGGACATTCCTGAAATGACTCGTATCTTCTTATGGATAATCCGGTAAGGATATTTCCCTGTAAAGAATAAATACCCTGAGGTCTTGTCTGTAGCATCTGCAGTTTAGTGACTACTAAGTCGCTTTCATTGAATACATTAGGGTATAATGTTTTAAACTCGTGTCCTCCACAGATAATTATTTTTGCAGCATTGAGTTCCTGACCGTCTGCAGTTATTGCAACACATTGATGATCAGTTTCGTAAGTTTCAACAACAGTGGTGTTATAGTAAATCTTCAGATCCAGTTTTTCCTGTAAAAGGCCATGAAGTTTCACAATCATTTCAGCAGAATCTATAGACAGTTCCTCTGGAAAAAATAAACCTCCTTTGCAATAATCCGAACGAAGACCATCGAATTTTTTCATACAGTCATTTTTCGATAGCAGAACAGATTCGTAATTATTTTTCTGATTGATCTCATAAAGTTCGTTGATCAGCTGAAGCTCCTCTTCATTAGAAGCTAAATAGACAGAACCATTCTTTCTTATCGTCAAATCTGTCTGAGACTGTAACTCATTATATATTGCTAAACTTTCTCTTCCGAAATTCTGCCATTTAAGATCCATTCCCGATGGTACGACCTGTCCGAAATTCCTTACCGTAGCTCCCTGAGGAAGAGAATTTTTCTCTAATAGGGCTACTTTTAGGTTTCTTTTTAATGCATGGTAAGCGTGGAATGTTCCTAGGATCCCTCCTCCCACAACGATTAAATCAAATTTTGTTGTCATTTTTATTCTATTTTATATCATTTTCGAGGTATCGAAATTGATGTACTGATTATTTTTATTGGATTTTGGTTTCGATTTTTTTTTGAAAGCTAAATAGGCAATGACCGAAAAAATCAAAACGATCATGACGATAATATAATTGAGATGAATATAAAAATTCAACCATGATGTCTGTGCAGAACCAAAGTTCTTATAAAGCAGTATTAAAACACTTCCCAGATAGCCAAATGAATCTACGAAATAAATTAAAAATCCTACATTACCTTTAATATCGAAAGCAGCTATCATCCGGTCAAAATAAATACCATTGAAAGGAATATAGCACAAATACATTCCAAGCCCTGACAACATCATCCATAAAAAAGGAGAGATCATGTTGTGCTGAAAAAAATAAGTCGAAAACCCAACGATTCCTATGGCTGTAAAAAGAATGTAATGATAGTAAGCAAAAGCTTTTTTATTGTTTTTCACTTTTACCATGAAACTTAAAATTAAAAGAACAACAATGGCGATGGGAATTTCCGTAAGGGTAAATACAGAACTATTAGTTTTGAAGTTGATACTATCCCAGATCTCACGATTAAAATTATCCCTGAAATCCCTTAAAATAGTTAAGCTTATGTACAAAACAGTAATGCAGATCATTGGGATAAAGAACTGATGGATCAATCCTTTTCTTGCTGCTTTATCAAGAGGTTGTCTTTTGTTTTTTAATAAAATATCTTCTTCAGTTGGTTTAGGGATTCGGTTTAATAAAAGACCGAAGACGATCAGAGGAATAATGAAAACCAGACCAGCAGTAAAAGGCATCCAGAATTCTGAGATCCCAAACGTATCCATAATAAATTTTCCAACTGATTTAGTGAATCCGGAAGAAACGACAAAGCTTGAGCATAGGAACAACCCTATGATTTCGGTTGTTTTTCTTCCTTCGATATATGAAAAAACGATCCCCCAGATTAATCCCAACGGGAACCCGTTAATAAACATGAAAATGATATTGTAAGGTGCAGGAACGACTGCAAAACCCAGTAACGCAAGTTCCGCAATGGCAATGAAAGTAAAAAGATAGAAGATTCTTTTTTCTGGCTTTAATTCTGAAATAAATCGGATTCCAATAAATTTTGAAATAAAATATCCGGCAACCTGAGCGATAATAATCAATACTTTATAATCGACCCCAAAATAAGCAAGGCCTTCGAATGATGCCACCGTAAAAGGTTTTCTAAAACCATACATGCAGAAGTAAACACCAAAAGCAGAAAATGCTGCTTTCAGTGTTACTAATGTGTTTTTTTTGATTGTATCAGCCATTTTGATCGTATTAAAAATTAAGCTTGATACCCAGATTAAATCTTACCCCGTAGTATTCAACTTGTTCCGGACGATCTTCATTTTTTCCGAAATGATAGATAAGCGGTTTGTTCAAGATGTTATTGACATCTGCGTACAACATTAAATATTTGGTAAATTGATAAGACCCTCCAAAATCTAAACTGCTGTATTTCCCGTAATAGGTATCATTGATGTCATCCTCAGCATATTCAACTGCATATTTTCCTTTATAGTTGTAAGCTAGCCTTGCATTGAATCCTTTTTTCTCAAAGAAAAGCTGAACGTTATATAATTCCTTAGCCTGGTAAGGAAGGGCAACCTTTCTGCCACTTGGTTTTTCCATTTTTGAAGTCATGAAAGTTGCATTCAACTGTGTTCCAAAATATTGTAAAAAACCTGGAAGAAAATCGAATCTTCTGTTCAAACCAAGTTCAAGACCACCCAAAGAAGCTGCTTTTCCATTATTGGGTGCTGTAAACTGCACGCCTGTATTTCCATTATAAGTCCCAATAAAAGAGTCCTGAAAAACGGGATCTGTAATTGATTTATAGAAAACTCCACCACTCAAAATACCTACATTGGAAAAGTAGTATTCTCCCATTAAGTCAAGATTGATAGAATAGGTAGGATTCAGGTTTGGATTCCCGCCTTTAAATTCATTATCTGCTTCAATATAAGTTCCTCCTGGAGTCAGGTCTCCGAAATTAGGTCTTGAAAAAGTTCTTGTTGCTGCAAAACGAAGGTTTGTTTTATCATTTAATGTATACTTGATATGCAGCATGGGTAAAACAGCAAGATATTTTTTAGTGTTTTCAACGGGAACCAATTTGTCATCAATTACGTTGTAACCCTTTACTTTCGTGTTGGTATTGGATAATCTGATTCCTCCTAATACTGTAATTTTATCATTTATTTTGTAAGTCCCCATCCCATAAGCATCTGCATGTTTTTCAAATACATCGAAGTTTCTTCCCAGAGCTTTATTGTATTCCAGAGCTTCGGAATCTGCAGGATTTATCTTTAAATTTCCCTGATTCTGAAACCAGAACTGATCCATTCCTGTGGTTGATAAAACAGGACCGAAAGTGTTCCCGATATGGGCATTCATTTCGCTTAGATATTTAGGTCCGTTGGGTTGAGTGGTGATGTATTGACCGGATTGTGATAAAAGCGGTGCTGTTCCGTTGCTCCAGTTGTAGAAAATATCTGAAAACTTTGCAGTACGTTCTTTATCTCGGTATTTAAAACCATATTTTAAAGTCAATCGATCAGAAATATTCAATTCGTGGTTGAATGCCGCTACAATTTTATCTTTCTCATCAACAAAAACTTTGTAAAATTCAAGATCAGTAAATCTCATCTGTGAAGCATCCATTTTAAAATTAGGATCACTATAGAATCCAAATAAGGCATCCGGGTCTTTATAATCTAATTTCCCTCCATCAGCTTTCCAGTAGGCTCTTGGCCCATTTCCATGATCCGCAATATAATTAGGGTTAATACCAACACCAGATTGAGTGTATTTGATTACGTAATAAGAGTTATTCTGTTTGTCGGGAATGTTTCCGTATTTGAATCTGTTATCATAATAAGATACATCCCAGTCAATTTTTCCTTTGTTCAATTGGTGGATCCCACCCAATGAAACAGAAGTCATTTCAGTAATTAAAAGGTTATGAATGTTTTGCAATTCAACTCTTGCTGTATTATTCGCAGAACTGAATTTATCAAATCTGATTCTGTGTTTATAATGTGTTTCATCATCAGATAGTGTTCCGAACATTCCTTTTGCATATAAAGTACTTTTTGGAGACAGCACGTATTCGAAAGCAGTATTGATCCCGGTTGTTTTTCTAACTCCATTATAATCACGAAGTTCTAATCGGAAAACCCCTTCATCACCACTTCTTCTTGCCTCAAAATTATCTGTAGACCAGTTTCTTGTAAAATGAGCAACGTTAAGCAGGTATCCGAATTTTTTATCTTTTGTTCTTCCTCCGTACAATAGCCCAAGGTTATAAACTCCTTTGTCGGATTTAGCATTGTAACCACTTCCAACTGTGATTTTTAATTCCTGTTTCATCGGAGGTGTTTTTGTAATAAAATTCACTCCACCACCGATTCCATCGGCTTCCATATCTGGAGTGAAAGATTTATTTACATGAACATACGAGATAAGCTCTGTTGGAAAAAAGTCAAAAGCAGTTGCCCTTGAAGTGGTTTCCTCTTCTGCTGTTGGCAGCCTGTTTCCATTGATCGTTGTGGATGCCCAAAAAGGAGGTAGCCCCCTGATGGATACAAATCTTCCTTCACCCTGATCTCTTTCAATAGAAACACCCTGAACACGTTGAACAGTTTCTGCAGCATTTCTGTCCGGTAATTTTCCGATTCCATCAGAAGCAATAACATTGGAAATGTTGATTGCATTTTTTTGAAGACTTAAAGCCCTTGCTTCACTATTTTTCAAGGTAGCAGTAACAACGACTTCATCTATATTTTTATGTTTTTGGGATAATGTAATAACACCCAGATCAGTGTTCTCTTCAGATTTTACCTGTACAGTAATATTATTGTTTTCGTATCCAATATATCCGACCTGCAAATTATATTCGCCTGTTGGAAGATCAGTAATGGTAAATTTTCCATCAAGATCTGTGACAATATTTTTAGATAGACCTTTTATTTTTATAGATGCCCCCGGGAGAGGCTGATTCTCATCTGATACAATTCCCGTAACAGATCTCTTCTGGGCCGAGACCCAACCAATGAAACAAAGAAAAATAAGGAGTAATAATTTCTTCGATTTTGTTTTCATTTTTACAAATATTAAATTTTTATGCAAATCAAGCTAATAATTTTAATATATGTAAATATTTGGTGTTAAGTAATGATTAACAAATACGCGTAATTTGTTAAGCATGTATTACGAAAAATCATACTTAAAAAACAGGATAAAAGATTAATTAATGCTGTAAAACAGGTAGTTTGATGTTTTTATTCAATAAAAATGTTTAAAAACCTGGACTATGCAGAACGTAAAATGAGTTTACTTTCGATTCATTTTAATGAATTTCAAAAAAGCAAAAGTTGAATATTTGTAAACTTTCTTAATAGATTTAGGCTGAAATTTGTCAAAAGAAGAAATGAAGAATAAGGTGATTATTTATCAGAATAAAAATATAATACTAACATAATGCAGCTTTCATTACTGATGCTTACCGGAACGTGCGGTAATTTACCATTGAAATACAGTGAATCTCCTTCGTGTAAAATTACTTCTTCATTATCTATAAGATATTTTACTTCACCCTTTAGAATGTATTTGAACTCCCAGGCATCTGTAATTACCTTTTCTCTTTTAGAATTAGGTTCCAAGGTTAATAGCACCGCTTCAAAACCTAATGAATGAAGACTTTTGCTAAAAATATGGAGATATTTAAAGCCCTCAGCTTCTACTTCTTTTTCGATAAGCTGCTGGCTGTCTTTAGGTAAATAGATGAATTTAGCATTTGATTTCTTTTCAACTCCTTCGAAAAAGAAGCTGGCATCAATTTCTAATGACTGAATAAGATCCAAAAGAACAGGAAGTGAAGGAATAGTTCTTCCATTTTCAATTCTTGATACAAGACCATTGCTCACGTTCGCTTTAAAAGCCAGTTCATTAATGGTTAAATTGTTTTTCTTTCTAATATCTTTTAATCTCTTCCCGATACCTATTAAAAAATCATTCATATAATTAAAAATTTAACCTAAACTGTTTTCAGTATTTGCTAATTACAGCAAATGTAGTATTATTCTCTAAAGTTTTCACCAAATTTGAAATCATTTCATTTAAAATCATATCATCTATACGATCGGGGCGTTTGCTTTCTTTTTGTTATTTTTGTGAAATTCGTTACTTATGAAAAAAATTATTCTGATCGAAGACGAAACAAGTGTTGTTTCTTTTATTAAAAAAGGGCTTCAGGAAAAAGGCTATGAGATTTCAGTCGCTTTTGACGGGCGTACTGGAGTACAGCTGGTAGAAGCCAATGAATTCGATCTGGTAATTTTAGATATTATGCTCCCGGAAATGAATGGGTTGGATGTCTGTAAAGAGATTAGAAAGACCAATCAGCATGTTCCGATTTTATTTCTGACCGCATTGGGGACTTCAGAAAATATAGTTCTGGGTCTTGAAAGTGGCGGAGACGATTATCTTGTAAAACCTTTCAAATTTATTGAACTGGTAGCTCGCGTAAAATCTTTACTAAGAAGAAGTGTTACCAATAGTGCAACACAGGAAACTGCAGAACCGGAAGAAGATAGTGAATATATTTATCAAGTTTCTGACCTTGTTGTCAATGACTATACTAAAAAAGTAACACGTGCGGGAGAAGAAGTTACACTCACTTCAACTGAATATAAACTACTTATGTATTTTCTTAATAATCCCGAAAAAGTAATTTCCCGGGCTGAAATTCTTGATGCTGTTTGGGGAGTCAACTATGAATTGGGGACGAATGTGGTAGATGTATATGTTAACTATCTAAGAAAAAAGCTCGATAGCCAGGATGATCAAAAGTTGATACATACAGTAATAGGAATGGGGTATGTTTTAAAAAAGCCATAATATAGATGTTTAATAAAGTTGTTACCACTCAAACCAAGACAATGGTGCTTTTAATGGTCGTTTTTACAACCATTATACTATTGTTTGGAGGGCTGGTATATTTCTCAATTGTCAACTTTTCGCATCAGAGGTTTTATGAATTGCTGAAGATCAGGACCACTACTATTGTACAAATTGAAAAAGGAAAAGAACATTTGGATCTTCCTGAAAATTATATCCTGAACAGCCTGAATGATGAAGAGCTGCCAATGGAAAAGGATTATGTATTTATGGTTCCAACAGATTCCAATTTCAAGAAAATATCTCAGGAGGTTCATATTCCCGATACCTTTTTCAAAAATATCATGAAAAAAGGCGAGGACAATTATAATGATAAAGAGTTTTACTATATAGGTCAGTCTTTCAGGTTTCATGATAAAGATTATATAGCAATAGCTTCTGCTAAAAATCACTATCTCATTTATTACCTGGGATTTCTGAAAAGAACATTAGTTACCTGTATTGTACTTTCATTGTTCTTCAGTATGATCTTCTCTTTCTATTTGTCGAGAACTTTATTTAAACCCATTTTAAAGATCACAGGAAAAGTAAAAGAGATCAGTTCTGAAAATCTGCATTTGAGACTGGAATCCCATCCTGATAATAAAGAGCTTAATGAGTTAGCAGACACTTTCAATGATATGCTGAACCGTATTGAAACTTCATTTGAAACCCAAAATCATCTGATCGGAAATGTTTCTCATGAATTAAGAACCCCGCTCACATCCATTATGGGGGAAGCTGATGTAGCCCTTTCTATCAACAGAACTGCTGAAGAATACAAAGAAACATTGGAAATTATTCTGGACGAAGCAGAAAAGCTTGATAAAAAAATTAAAGCACTACTGATGATTGCGCAAACAGGGTTTGATGGTAAAATTCAGAAAATAGATAAAGTAAGGATCGATCAGCTGCTTTGGGATGTAATTGAAACCCTGAGGAGAATTGATACCCGAAATAACATTTATTTAGATATCAGTATGTTGCCTGAAAATCCAAAAAAACTGAAAGTTCGCGGAAATGAGCAATTGCTGCATCTTGCGGTAGCCAATATTATTAATAACGGATGTAAATATTCTAATTTCCAACAGGTGAAAGTTTCATTAGGAGCAACAGATACTGATGTTTACATTATTGTAAAAGATAATGGAATCGGAATTCCCGAAGAGGAAATGAATAAAATTTATGATCCTTTCTTTAGGGCTTCTAATACAAAAAACTATGAAGGGTATGGTATAGGTTTACCATTAGCCAGAAATATTGTAAGAATGCATCATGGAGAATTGATTGTAAGCTCTCACGAAAATCAGGGGACAACTGTTCAGCTTCGTTTTCCTAATTTCTATACTATGCAGGCGGAAGATCCGGGAATGTAAAGAGGGTATTTAGTAAAATCGCAAAATCGCTGAATTGCGAAATTGCTTTTTTAGGTTGAGGATTTATTCTACTATTATGACTTTCAGAGTTGCGTCGTATTATCCATGGTCTAATTTTTTTTCAATACCTATTCCATATCGTAATGTTTTATACCTTTTTCTTTCAGAGGACTTTTACTCCATTCCTCCCACTCACTAGTGTAAGGGTTATAACCACATTTCAACGGTTTTGAAGTATCCAAACCTTCCGAATTTGTATGTGTCCGTTCTGTATAAGCTCTACAATCTGTACACATGTAACGGAACTCACAATCTCTACAGACTTCGATATGATCTTTTGTGAGATTCCAATATTTTTTAAAATCAGGATGTTCTAATGCCCCTTCTAATGTTGTATCTTTTATATTGCCAAAATTTTGAGACATACTTGGACAATTTCTGATATTTCCATTTGTATCAATAGATATTTTCTTGTTAAGACATGAATTACAATGTATAGATTCATAATAAAATGAACGACTCGAATTCATATTTTCTAATTTGACTGAACCACAACTAATGGGTATCTTAATCGTTTCTTTGTTTTTGATAATCTCAATAGAGCCATAATCTTTTCTTAGATTCTCATCAGAAGAATGCATTATAAATTGTAAATATTTTTCTGAATCGATATTGCCATTTATAATAAAAGAGAATATTTCAGGGGTATATTTTATGACAATTGAAATTTCATTAATATATGTTTCATTAAACAACCTAAGTAATGAAAATAGTTCTAGTATTTCTGTATTAGAAAACAAAGGTGTTGTCCGAATTTGAATAAACCTAATCTTACTTTCTATTATTTGTGGAATAATTCTTTCACACAAAATATTAATATTATCAAGATCAATAATTAAATAATTCAAACTGTTTGGTTCGTCAATTTTATTATTTGAATTTTTGAATCTATTTAAGTCTTTCTTTGAGGAAATAATTATTGCAAGTTTATTTGATATTAAAAAATCAATATATTGCTGTAATATTTTATTAGATTCATCATCCAAACTTTTTTTTAAAAGAAGATAATTTTGATTATCATTTACTAGCAGATCATATAAGATATTTGGTATGAATTTTAAAAACCCGGAATTGGTATCAAATATTATTGACCTACTGAAACCTTTAGTAATCTTTACAGATTCAAATAACTTTAAATACATATTTTCAAAATAATGAATACTGTTTAGGCGAACGTAAAATATGAGTGGTAACTTTTTTTACATTTTTATTATGAATTGGTTTTATTTGAACTATATTCTTACATTTTATCCATTCTTGTAGTGAATATTGTGTTCCTTTTAACTGTATTTTTTCTTTCATAATAAATTTGCTATGTATTTACCTATGTTATAGTTGCCAAAATAACTGACCTGATGAAATTGGCCCAATGGATTCACTTCCAAAAAATGAAATTCATTTTTGGTCTTTAATAAATCAATCGTTCCACATTTTAATTTTAATACTTTTGCTAATTTCAAAATCTTATTTTTCAAAGATTTTGGCAGCTCGTATGGAATATATTTCTTATCAATTTCTTTGATGTTTCTTATATCAACATTATTTTCAAAGTCAAAAGTTGCAATTGACCAGATTTTATTTTCAAAAAAAAACGTCCGGATTTCAAAATCAGATTGAATCATATTCTGCAATAAAGTAGGCACTATACTTTTTTTGTTTGGAATTTTTTCTTGAAAAATTTGACAGGTATAATTTAAATAAAGATCTTTATCATTAATAATAGGTTGCATTTCAGATATTGCTTTTGTAATATACTCTTTTTGTGATATAGTTTGTCTAATATTTGAAACTTCTGAAAAAATGTAGGTTTCTGGAATTTTAAAACCAATCAAACTTGCCAAATGCAGAACTTCTAATTTATTTACTTCTTTAACAAAAAAATTTCCATACATAGAAATGTTTTTTGCTTTCAAATAATAGAATATGAAATTTGTAATTGATTTATACTCCTTTTTATAGAACTCTCCTATCTCTATATCAATTTCTTCCTTGTTGTTAAAATGAATTGTATCATATGAAATACTTCCATTTCTATAAAAAACGGATTTAATTTCATTTAAATTATACGAAATATTATCGACAGAAATTTCAAATATATTTTGATTGAAGTCAAAATATATTGAAGAGATTACTTGATTTTCATTTAGGCGGATAAATTTTTTATTTTCTGATAATAACCAAGAACAAATTTCATCTGTAATTGAATCATTATATTTACTTACCAAAAGCACCATACATTTTTAAATGTGAATCAACAATATGTCTATTATAAAACAAAAATTAAAAGAGAAGTAAATAATACTTCTCTTTTGGTTTTTATAAATTTGTAATCCTTAATATAAATTAATTTATATCAAAAGAAGGGCTTACGCTAGTAGTTTTTCCTTGATAGCTTGTTGAACCATCCTCATTACAAGTATCACTAGTCCATGTTACAGTTGTAGATTGTCCAGCACTTGGGACACCTTGTGCTACAGCTGAACCTCCACCAGTTGAGGTTACAGGTCCATTGCCTCCAATTACCACTTTTAACTTTTCGTTTTCAAGTTCAAAATTTTCAAGTTTTTCAAAATTTGACATTAATTTTTAATTTTTTAATTTTTCCTACTCATTAGCTTTTCGGATTCCGCTGTTTCAAAAATAAAAATAATTTTTGATTTTGAATGAATTTTTTGTAAAATTTGAAACGTATTATAATTATATATTAATGAAAAAGCGTAAAATGTTGTAAATGATTTTTTTTTGTTGAATATGATTTATAAAATTCTTATTTTCGTGAAAACATTGGCTTCTATGAAAACTTACGCATGTTTATTTTTATTGTTTTCTGTATTATATTCATCCCAAATACAGCGTTTTACATACGAATATCAATATATTACAGATTCTACAAATCGTGCCGATGTGAAAAAGGAATTAATGTTATTGGATATTGAAGAGAAAGGTTCTAAATATTATAGTTATGATGTTTTTGTAACAGATTCTATTCTGAATTCAGAATTTGTAAAACAAGGGGATAAAGGAAATCCTATAGCATTTATAAAACCAGGCAATTATAAAGGGGCAATTAGAAGCAAGGTCACAAAAGAATATCCTGATTATAAAACTTATTTACACACAAATTTGAGTTTTGACTTTTATAAAGTGGAGGAAGATCAAAAACCTATCTGGAAAATACATCCGGAAAAAATAAAAATCGGAAATTATTCCAGTCAAAAAGCAACCACAAAATATCTTGGAAGAGAATGGACAGCATGGTTTTCCACCGACTTACCTTTTCAGGATGGACCATATAAATTCTATGGTTTACCTGGTTTAATTGTAAAACTAGAAGATAAGAAACAAAGCCATATAATGACTTTGATTGCTAATAGAACAGTTAAAGAAGTTTCAGATGAAATGGTTTTTAATAAAATAAAGAATGAAATTTCTGTAAATAATATTCAATTTAATAAACTCTGGAAAGAATATGTTAATGATCCCAATAAGATAACAAGGCAAAAAATAGCAAGTTCTGAACATGATGCTCAAGGGAATTCTACATTCAATTTTGTGGATGCATCTGGACACAAATTAGATGCAAATGAAGAGATGAGAAAAAATAAAGAACGTTTTAAAGAAGCTTTAAAAAAGAATAACAATCGACTAGATTTTGATTTGTATAAATATTAATTCAATATCTTTATCGGGTAGCCTTCGTTTTTATAAATTGATTTGTTTTTGAAATTGCAGAATAGTAAAATCGCTTTTCCACGATTGAGGATTCGATTTAGTATTATAATTTTCGCAGTTAGGTGGTAATTCATTATCTTTTATCTAAATGCCTTGCATTTTTACAAATTAACGATTCCGCAATTTGGCAATTTTACGAATCTGCGATTTCGCCTTTTCACCCATTTGCCATTCCTCCCTTTCCCCAATATTAACTCCGCTTAACAATTTTCTAATCTCATTTTAATCTCTTTAATGACATTTTAATTCCATTCCAAAGATCCTCTAATTTGGTCGCTATAGTTTTGTAATATCAAAATCAGATACACATCAACTAAATCTAATAAGATATGATCAAAACAATTTTAATTGCTACAGATTACTCTCTTGAGTCATTAAATATATTAAAAAAAGTACTTAAAGAGAAAGATGGAAAACAGGAAGAAACACAATACAATATATTATTCGTATCAGGATATGATATGGGGGATTCTATAAGAGATCTTTTGTTCACTACTAAAAGCGCAATATTCAATAAAATAAGACCTCTCGAATTTTGTGATGCGTTCAGTATTGTAAAAAATAAATATCCGCATCTGATCAATAAGATGACATGCGATGTTTTTACGGGAAGTTTTCAAAGAACTTTTAATAATTATGTGACAGTAGAAAATATTGACGAAGCTTATTTTTCTCCATCTATTAAAAGCAAAGGTAAAGGGAAATTCGACATCATTCCATATATCAGGAAGTGTAAAAGTCTTGAATCTCATGAAATTACTCTTGAGATTTCTGAAAGACTTCCTGAAAGAGGAAGACTTGCTGAGATTTTTGTCGAGGTCTAAAAAAAACACACACAAACTTTAAAATTAAAAAAATGTTAAGAAATTATAGTAACAGCAGGACATTGGGAGACAATATTAGACTGGGGACGCTGACTGCTTTTACAGCAGGAACTATAAATATAGCATCTCTCTTAATATTTCTTTCTTTTACCTCAAACGTAACAGGGCACTATGCTATTTTTGCGGCTGAGATCAGTAAAGGAAACTGGACTCAGGTTGCAGTAGTAGGTGGATGGATTTTTCTTTTCTTCTTTGGAAGTTTCGTAGCCAACTTCTTTGTCATCAATTTCAATAAAAAAAGTAAATATTTTGCCCATGCAATGCCAATTATATTGGAGATCATGTGTTTACTATTTGTAGGGATTTACGGACAGTTTTTTTACAAAAGAACAGTTGAAGAAACAGAGTATCTGGTGGCTTTAATGCTGTTTGCAACAGGACTACAGAATGGACTGACGGCAAGTATTTCCAACTTTTCCGTAAAAACAACTCACCTTACAGGTACAACTACCGACTTGGGGATTTTGGTATCTATGTTTACCCATAAGAAATACAGAAGAAACCCAGAGTTGATCGCAAGAGCGAAATTGCTGTCAAGTATTATGGTAGCCTATGTCTTAGGGGCAGTATTTTCGGGACTAACATATTATTATCTGGAATTCAGAGTGTTTTATGTAATCAGCGTCTGTCTTTTAGTGGTAATTGGATATGATTTTTATACCATCAATATCAGACACTTCAATACCCGATACAGGTATAATAAGATCTACAAAAAGCCAAGCTTTTTAGCTAAGATGTATGATAAGATCCATGGGAAGCCTAAAACGAAAGAAAAAAGAACACTTGTATTTGATGATTAAAATACAAGAATAAATAAAGAAACTATCAGTATTAATTTTGTGTAAACAAGCTGTGAATCAATCCTCTATTTGTGTCGTACAATTAGGGGATTGTATTTTTAAAAAAGTCAGAAAATAAAGAGAATTTTGAATAAACAATAAAAGGCAGAATTTTTGCATGTTGATAATTTAATTTTAATTCACGATTTATTGTTTTTATTCCCATTTTCATTGACTATTTTTGTAAGTTGATTTAACGTTTTTATGTCAGATATTATTCAGCTTTTACCGGATCATGTAGCCAACCAAATTGCGGCAGGAGAAGTGGTGCAGAGACCTGCGTCCATTGTGAAAGAACTATTGGAGAATGCTATCGATGCAGATGCTTCTAAAATTGAACTGATCGTAAGAGATGCCGGGAAGAATCTGATACAGGTTGTTGATGACGGAAAAGGAATGTCTGAGACAGATGCAAGAATGGCTTTTGAAAGACATGCAACTTCTAAAATCAGAGGGACAGAAGATATTTTTAAAATCGCAACAAAGGGTTTTCGTGGAGAAGCATTAGCTTCTATAGCCGCTGTTTCTCAGGTAGAATTAAGAACGAAACAAAAAGAAACCAATATCGGCACCAATATTTATATTGAAGGGGGTGTTTTCCAATTTCAGGATCCCGTTCAAACTTCTGAAGGGTCTAATTTTCTTGTAAAAAACCTTTTCTTTAACGTGCCTGCAAGAAGGAAATTCCTTAAAAACAATAATATTGAATTCAGACATGTTATCGATGAATTCCAACGGGTTGCTTTAGCTCATGAAAATTTAGAATTTTCTTTGTTTCATGATGATGAACCTGTTTTTAAATTAAGGAAAGGAAGCCAGATGCAGCGTATAGTAGATATTTTCGGAAGAAAGTTGCAACCACAGCTTATTCCGATCAAAGAAGATATCATCTGGTGTAAGCTTCATGGTTTTGTTGCAAAACCGGAGGGGGCTAAGAAAACAAGAGGAGAACAGTTTATTTTTGTGAATGGAAGATTCTTTAAGAGTCCATATTTTAATAAAGCGGTTCAGGAAGCATTTGAAGGATTGCTTCTACCAGGATATATTCCTACGTTTTTCCTTTTTCTTGAACTTGATCCTGAAAAAATAGATGTTAATATTCATCCACAAAAGACAGAAGTGAAGTTTGAGGATGAGCATCTTATTTTTGCGCTTATCCGCTCTACAATAAAAAGATCTTTGGGAATTTATAATGTTGCACCAAGTCTTGATTTTGAAAGAGATCCCCAGTTGGATGACCTTATGCAGAAAACTTTTTCCAGTAAGGGGAGTAGTGGAGGAGTCATAAAGATGCCGGAAATTGTTGTTGATAAAGATTACAATCCATTTTTGGAAGAAAGAGGAGTAAAGCAGGCAGAAATTCAAAATTTGGCTGAAATGTATCACCAGAATATCTCTGCGGAACCTTCAAAAATCAATTTGTTTGAAGATGAAGATTTTGACGAAGATTTGATGAGGCTTCCGAATGGATATTGGCTTTTCAATAAAGGAGATCGGACATTGATGCTGGATCTGGGAAGAATGCACAGGCTTTTCGTTTCAGAAAATAATAAGCCTACTAAAAAAGGAGCAACCAATAGTCATGCTCTTCTTTTCTCTTTGGAATATCACATGAATGAAATTGAGAAAAATAAATATAAATCAATTAAAAAATATCTTCCGGAGTTGGGATTCGATATGAAGATTGCTCATGAAAGTGTTTTAAGAATAGATGCTGTTCCTGAAGGATTAAAAGAAACTCAGGTAATGAAGTTTCTTGAAGATTTGTTTGATATCCTGGACTATAAAACAGAAGAAGAGTTTACGCAATATTATCAAAATCAGTGGACCAAGATGCAATCTAAGTCGAGGTTTGATTTTATTTATAAAAAAGATGCTGAGCAATTAATTAAGGACTTTACGGCATTAGGCTTTCCTGAGTTTTTACCGAACGGGAAAAGATGCTATTATGAAGTTCCGTTCAATGACTTTAAAAACAAATTTTAAAAATGTTTAACAGTATACCACCGATCACAAGAAATATAATTATAATAAATGTTATTGTATTTATTGTATCATTTTTTATATTTCCTCAACTATATAATACGCTTTCTGCGTATTATCCTTTTTCCCCAAACTTTAGGTCCTGGCAGATTATCACTCACATGTTTATGCATGGAGGTTATATGCATATTTTGTTTAATATGTTAACATTATGGAGTTTTGGACCTATATTAGAGCAGTCGCTGGGTGAGAAAAAATATTTGATTCTTTATTTTGTAAGTGGATTAGGGGCGTTTTTCTTATTTAATCTCTGGAATTTTATTGAAATCCAGCAAATTACTTCTGGTTTGGAGAGTTTAGGATTAAATGCTGCAGAAATTTATAAGAAGTCAGCAATAGGATATACAGGAGATATGAATATCAGTGCAACAACAGCTGAAGGAAAAGAACTTTCGCAAAATCTTTATAATGCACTTAGAACTCCTATGGTTGGAGCTTCAGGTGCTATCTTTGGTGTTATCGCTGCTTTTGCTACACTATACCCTGATGCAAAAATCGGGATCATGTTTATTCCGGTTCCTGTTAAGGTAAAATATTTATTGCCTATACTTCTTGTGATTTCCATTTATTTAGGAGTATCAGGAAATGTAGGTGGAATTGCTCACTTTGCACACGTGGGAGGTGCTCTTGTAGGATTTTTATTGGCAATGATCTGGAAGAAACATCTTTATAGATTCCGTTAAAATAACCCTGTGAAAGTAGTTCGTCTTATATTTTTAATTGCACATTTGGGAATACTGTTTCTTCTATTAGGAACATTAATGAATGCATACGTTCCCCCAAAAGTATATCCATGGTTTAACCTGCTCTCTTTAGGGTTTCCGGTTTTAATTATTGCCTATATTGTATTAACAATTTTCTGGATATTCTTATGGAAGAAAAGAGCTGTAGCATTTATTTTACTAGGGCTACTTTTTTTGAACCCTATTAAAAGATGGGTAAATTTTTCCTCTGATAAAAAAGCGGGTTCTGATTTAAAAATTGTTTCATTTAATGCTAAGGGCGGAACTTTAGGATACGAAAATATTGAAAGATATATAAATACTCAGGATGCTGATATTGTGTTGTTACAAGAACATGGTAATATGAAAGGGTATCATTTAAAAGGGTTCAATGAAGGAAAAGGAGATGATATTATTTCAGTTTTTTCAAAATATAAAATTGTTGACCAAAAAGAATTGATCGAGAGTAACTCTGAAACAAATAATGCTTACGCCAATCAAACTGATATTGAAATAAAAGGGAGTATTTATCGCTTTATCAATGTCTATCTTCAACCGTTCAAGTTTGAAAAGAATATGGTAAAACTTAAAGGAAACAGTGATGAAGATGAACAAAAAGTGAAAGACGTTGTTAAAAGATTGATCCCTACTTTTAAAATGCATCAGGAACAGGTAGCATCCATAAGAAAAGGAATAGATGACTCTCCTTATCCTGTTATACTGGTTGGAGATTTCAATTCAGTGCCGAATTCTTACGAGTATTATCATTTAGGAAAAGGGCTAAAAGATGCCTTTGTAGAATCAGGAAGAGGAAGTGCAACAAGTTTCCATGATTACAAATTCCCAATAAGAATAGACTATGTTTTTACATCAGACTCTATACTGCCCTTAAGCTATGAAGTAGACCGTTCTGTCAGGATTTCAGATCATTATCCTGTCATTGCTACTTTTAAATTAAAAAAATAATATTCATAAAATAAGTTAAATGTTTTCCTATTGGTAGGATTTTTGATGAAAGAAAGACTAGACCGTTTTTTTCATGAAGCCGAACCAGATATTGTTGTTTTTGCATATTGCAATTATCGTATTATTACTGTGCACCTTAGGGAATGCATGGATTCCACCGAACTTTATCAGCGGCTTAAATCTTCTTTCACTCGGCTTTCCGTATTTTATATTACTGCATATTTTACTGACTTTGGTATGGATCATAAAAAGAAATAAAATTGCAATTGTTTTTATTCTAAGTACTTTTATTTTCTATAACCCGATTAGACGATGGGTGAACTTTTCTCCTAAAACTGAAAATTACAAATCAATACGGGATGTTAAAATATTGACATTCAATGTTAAGTATGGTGAGTTTGGTTGGGATAAAGTAAAAAAATACATCCAGGATCAGAATGCTGATATCATTTTGGTTCAGGAAAAGGATACAAACAGAGCAATAAGAAAGGATATGATAAAATATCCGGTGGTCATATTAAAGACAAAGCACAAAATTCTCAGACAGGCAGAATTAATAGAAGATAAATCCAGAGGAAATTCATTTTATGCTGATATTGATATCAATGGAAAGATCATCAGAATTGTCAATGTATATCTGGAGCCTTTCCGTTTGAATAAATCTATGTTTGACTTAGGAAAAGGATCGAACAAACTGCATCTTCTTTTGTCTCATATGACTCCTACTTTCAGAGCGCACGAAGAGCAAATCAAGAAAATAAGAAAAGCAATCGATTTCTCTCCATATCCTGTAATATTGGCAGGAGATTTCAATTCTGTACCTAATTCCTATGAGTATTATAATTTAGGTAAAAACCTGGATGATGCTTTTTTAACCGTAGGAAATGGAGTTTCTACTAGTTTTCATGATTATAAAGTCCCTTTGAGACTAGATTATATTTTTACTTCAAAAGATATCAGACCGATAAGCTATAAAATAGATCAATCTGTAAAATTATCTGATCACTATCCGGTAATTGCGGAATTTCTGTTAAATTAGTTCCATGAAAAATTTATTTTTTGTAGCTGCAATTTTTTCTATCCTATTTACTTCATGTTCCAAAAAAGAACCCGCTCATGCAGAGGAAGATATGGATATGAAAGTACATTATGATACTATTGCTATTGATTCTTTCTCAAATGGAGCAACATCTGTCGATATCGTACGTCAGATCAGGATGTCTTCTCAAAAATACCAGGATTCCTTAAAAGAAGCAATAAAAATTCAGAAGGAAGAAAAACGTATTAAAGAGGAGCTGGAGAAAGAGAATAAGAAAAAGCAGGAAGAGGAAAAAAAGAAAAAAGAAAAGGAGGATAAAGAAAAAACAGAAGCACCAAAAACCTCTCCTTAAAAATAAAAACGTTATGATATTTTTTATAAATTTGGATACATTCTTAAAAAATTCAATATGAAAAAACAAATTGTAACAGCACTTATGGTTGCAGGAGTAGTAATTTCTTGCACTAAGTCAACAACAAAAACAGAGACGGTTGAGAATCCAGATGGATCAGTAACTACAACCAGTACTACTGTAACGCAAAGCCCTTCTGAAATAGTAGATTCTTCTAAGATTAATAAGGCAAAAGAAGATGTAAAAGCTAAAGTTGATGCTGCCGGGGATAAAATAGATAATGCTGCAGATAAGACGAAAGCAGATCTGAAAGAAGCCGGAAAAGATATCAAGGCTGGAGCCAAAGAAATCGGTAAAGATGTAAAAGACGCTGCAGCAAAAGGAGCCGGCAAAGTAGAAGAAGGGGCTAAAAAATTAAAAGAAGATTTGAAGAAATAAAATAAGAACCGCAGTTTACAACTGCGGTTTTTTTATGTGTTAGTTTTTGTTGAGTTCCAATAATGGATCTATGTATTCTCTGTCGTTACTTAATCTTGGAACCTTGTTTTGTCCACCAAGTTTTCCTTTAGACTCCAGCCAGCAATAAAATAAATTGGGCTTAGCAATATGGACGATAGGTTTCTTCAGTGTGATGTTGTTGTATCTTTTGGCTTCGTAATCAGAATTTACAGCCTTGAGACTTTCATCAAAAGCATTGACAAAGCAGTCTAAATCGTCTGGATTTTTACTGAATTCAAATATCCACTCATGAGCACCACTTTCATTTTCTTTCATGAAAACAGGGGCTCCTGTAAAGTCTGTAATGGCAGCTCCGGTTTGTTCACAGGCTTTTGTAAGAGCAAGCTCTACATTCGTGATCATTAATTCCTCTCCGAAAGCATTTATATAGTGTTTTGTTCTTCCTGAAATCTTTACTCTGAACGGATTAACGGAAGTAAATACGACTGTATCACCAATAAGGTATCTCCATAGTCCACCATTGGTAGTAATAACCATGGCATAGTTTTTCCCAACTTCTACATCTTCAAGGCTTATTACCGGAGGATTGGAAAAGTTAAACTGATCCATGGGAATAAATTCATAGAAAATCCCATAATCCAGCATAAGAAGCATTTCATCACTATTGGATCTATCCTGGATTCCAAAAAAGCCTTCAGAAGCATTGTAAATTTCGTAGTAATTGATATTTTTCCCGATGATCTGGTTGTATTGTTCCCGATAGGGTTTAAAGCTTATTCCGCCATGAAAAAAGACCTCTAAATTAGGCCATAACTCAGATATATTTTGGACATCCGTTTCTTTTAAAACCCTTTGCAGTAAAACCAGCATCCAGCTTGGAACACCTAAGAGACTTCCAACATCTTCATTCTTAACTTCAGATATAATGGCTCTCAATTTACTTTCCCACTCAGACATAAGGGATACCTTTTTGCTGGGTGTTGTTGTAATCTCTACCCAGAAAGGAAGGTTATCGATAAGGATCGCTGAAAGGTCCCCAAATTTTGTATTGAAATCAGCATAAAGTTCAGAGCTTCCTCCTAGCCTTAAGTTTTTATTGGTGAAAAGTTGATTTTCAGGATGATTATTCGCATAGATAGATACCATATCTTTTCCCGCTTTCATATGGCAATACTCGAGGCTTTCAGCGGAGATAGGGATAAACTTGCTTTTCGCATTTGTTGTTCCTGAGGATTTAGCGAAATGCTTAATATAACCAGGCCAGCTTACATCTTTATAGCCCTGTCTTGCTCTTTCAATATAAGGTTCAAAATCTTCGTAAGTAACAACGGGAACTTTATTCTTGAAATCCTGATAACTCGAAATTGAATTGAAGCCATACTTTTTACCATACTCCGTATCTTCTGCATGAAACAACTGAGAGAATAATATACCTTTCTGTGTCTCAATAGGATGGTTCATGAAGTTCTGGATCTGATCTATCCTTTGACGGATAAACCAATTCACCACAGTATTGAAAAGTGCTTTCGTTGCCATTCCAACAAATATAATGATATTTGAATTTTTAGAGAATTTTTTATGGCTTAAAATAAAAAACCGTTACAAATATTGTAACGGTTGATTATCTGAATATATTGTTTTTCTAGCAATATTCGTCGTAAGCAGCCTGAAGGTTTGCAGCAATTGCTCCTGCAGGATTTCCTTCAATGTGATGTCTTTCTAACATATGAACCAATTCTCCGTCTTTGAAAAGAGCTACACATGGTGAGCTTGGAGGGAATGGTGCTAAATGTTTTCTAGCTTCTGAAACTGCTTCAGTATCAAAACCAGCAAAAACTGTTGTTAAGTGATCAGGTTTCTTATCTCCTGTTAAAGAATAAACAACTCCTGGTCTTGCAGCTCCTGCAGCACATCCACATACTGAGTTGATTACTAATAAGGTTGTTCCTGATTGTTTTAATGCTTCTTCTACCTGAGATGTTGTTGTCAAGTCTTCGAAGCCTTTATCTGTAAGTTCAGCCTTCATAGGCATTACTAAATCTGATGGATACATTTTTTGTTTTTTTAAATCCTTACAAAGGTAAAAAATTATTTAGGTTTCATCAACTTATAAAAACTATTGATGCATTAGGAAATGTGGATGAAACAGAAATGTTACACAGTGTTAATGCTTTAGTAATATTAGAAAAAATATGAATAAAACACATGTATAATGAATATTTTTTATTAAATTTGAAATGATTCTAAAAACAACCAACCATGAAAAAGCATTTTTTACGTCATTCCCTCGACTTAAAAGATGCATTTAGTTAAGTCTGTCATTTACAGACACTCAAGCATCTTATGCATAAAGCGAAGCCCGAAATTAATTTCGGGCTTCGTTAATCAAATCGATATGCAAAGGTTGAATATCCTTTTTAAAAGCTTTCAAGATCTTGATCACGGGCTTAAAGTTTAATTGTATATGTACATCTTAAACCACGAAACACGCATCGCGTATCTTTTTATGAAAGCAGCTTCTTAGCCATTTCGGAAATACTTTTTCCGTCTGATTTTCCAGCTAGTGCTTTTGAAGCTAATCCCATTACCTTTCCTAAATCTTTTATAGATTCAGCTCCGGTTTGTGAGATAATATTTTTAATTTCTGTTTCCAGCTCTTCAGAAGTAAGCTGTTGAGGTAAAAATTTCTCAATTACTTTCATCTGAGAATCTTCTACTTCAGCTAAATCTGTTCTTCCCTGAGCAGTAAACTGTTCGTAAGAATCCTTACGCTGTTTAATCATTCTTTGCAGAATGGCAATTTCCTGTTCTGCCGAAACTTCTGCTCCTTTAGCTTCTGTTTTTAAAAGCTGAATTTGGGATTTTACAGCACGAAGGGAATCCAAAGCAACTTTGTCTTTTGCTCTCATTGCCGTTTTTATAGCTTCTGTAATTATATTTTCTAAGCTCATTTTTTTTAATTTAACAATGTATCAATGTAACGGTTTACCAATAATTGTTTAAAGGAAGATTGTTACATTGGTACATTTCTACATTGTTATATTATTTAGTCTACGTCCTTATTTAAAAATCTGTTTTCTCTCACTTGCATAGAACCATTATTGTCAGATAAATAGGTATTTATATTCTGATCTGAGGCATTGGTTCCGTCAATTGAAATATTCTTTCTTTTAAAGGCAGGAATAGATTCGAATTCATTTACATTATCAAAACTTTGATAACGGGAGTTGAATTCTTTTAATTTATTTCTTCTTTCTACTACTCTTTCCTGATCCATTGTTTTGTTCACAAAGGTGAACTCACTTTCTGCTGGCTTTGGAGTTTCAATTTCCGTTTTATTCTCAACAATTGGTTTATTTTCAGTTGCTGGAACTTCTTTTGTAGGTGTAAAGAAACTTTCAATTTTCTGAGCAGGTTCTTCTGTTATTTGACTAACGGCAGTTGCAGAAGGGTTGAACTCTGCTTTAGGCTGTCCATAATCTGCTTTAGGCTCATTGATCGGTTCATTCACAAAGAAGCTGAATTCAACAGGTTTCTCTTCTGAAAAAGACTGAACGGAAGAATTTTTAGTTGATTCTTCTTTTCTTTCTTCTGTTTCGAATGAGAAAGATTGGATCTCCAGGTCATTCGGGTCATGATCTTCGTCAAAAGAAAACAGGTTGTATGCATCCTGCTCTTCTTCCTCGTTTCTCCAATCCTGAATTGGGCTGTCTATCGTATCTTCCTCTCTATGAGAGAATTTTATTTCTGTTTTAACCTCTTCTTGCTCAATAATCATTTTTTTTTCAGTAGATGTATTGAATTGAGGAGCATCCTGGTCTTCATCATCTAGCTTGAAAAGGTTTTTTCCACCAAAAGTATAGCCTTGCTCTGGAGCAACTTCTCTTTCTTCTCTGGTTTTAAATGGAGAGGTTTTGAAAGAATCTAATTTATCATTTAAGCCGATTCTGATCTTTTCAGTAGGGCCAGCAAATTTTTTATCGTCATTTGAAAAACCTGTAGCAATAACAAGAACACTTACTGCATCACCCAATTCCTCATCAGCTCCAACTCCAAAAATGATATCAGCGGTATGTCCTGCTTCTTTTTGAATATGATCCATGATGATACCGATCTCATCCATAGTAACTTCTTCAGCACCACTTCTGATCAATAACAATACATTTTTAGCTCCTGTAATTTTATTGTCGTTCAATAACGGAGAGTCAAGCGCTTTTCTTACGGCTTCTTCCGCTTTGTTTTCTCCGGAAGCTGTACCGGTTGACATAAGAGCAGTACCGGAGTTCTGAAGTACAGATTTAGCATCTCTAAAGTCAATATTCACATCGAAATAACCGGTAATAACCTCTGCCATACCTTTTGCAGCATTGGTCAACACTTCATCGGCCTTTGAGAAACCTTGTTTGAAACCAAGGTTACCAAACTGCTGTCTTAGTTTATCGTTATTGATGACAATTAGAGAGTCAACATTGTTTCTTAATTTATCAAGACCATTTTCAGCTTGCTCCAATCTTCTTTTACCTTCGAAGCTAAATGGAACCGTAACAATACCTACCGTCAAAATTCCTAGGTCTTTAGCTACTTTAGCAATAACGGGAGCTGCACCTGTTCCGGTTCCACCACCCATCCCTGCGGTAATGAATACCATTTTGGTATTTTGTCCCATCGCAGCCTTGATTTCTTCGATACTTTCAATAGCTGATTTTTCTCCTACTTCAGGATCTGCACCAGCTCCAAGTCCTTCAGTAATGGTAGTACCTAACTGAACTTTATTAGAGACGGGGTTATTATCTAAAGTCTGAGCATCCGTATTACAGATCACGAAATCAACACCGTGAATCCCTTTCTCGTACATGTGTTTAAGGGCGTTGTTTCCACCGCCACCAACACCAATTACTTTGATGATTGATGAATTTCCTTTTGGCAAATCAAATGAAAACCCTTGTGTACCTATATTTTCCATAACTTATATTTTTTAAAATTGACTCATGATAAGTGATAAGGAATAATCATATATCGCTTATCATTCATCATTTTATAATTTATTCTACTTCTTCAAAGAATTTTTTTACTTTTTCCATTAGCGACTGACCAAAAGTTAATCTTGCCGCCTTTTTGTGCTCTTGCTGTTCTCTTACAACTTCCTGTTCCTGAACCGGAGTGATCTGTTGGTTCACTGTATTGGTTTCAACAGAACTTGTTGTAGCTTCTGGTTGTTTTTCCTGAACGAGTTCTTCCTCCTCGATGATCACCTGCTTTTTATCTCTGATCTTCAAACTTTCCATTAGCAACCCGATAGATGTTGCAAATTCAGGGCCTTTTAGGTATTGGTTCTTGTCATTGGCAATATATTCATTGGCAAAACCGATTCTGCTGTCAAAACCTGTAGTGTAATTTGCCAACTGACGTAAATGTTTAAGATTAGAACCACCTCCTGTAAGAACAATTCCTGCAATCAGCTTTTTCTTTTGCTCAAAAGCACCATATGCTTTAAGTTCAGTATTGACCATTTCCAGAATTTCTTCTACTCTCGCATTGATGATCTGTGCTAAAGTTTTAAGTGAAATTTCTTTATCTGGTCTGCCATGAAGTCCTGGAATTGTAACAAATGTGCTGTCTTTTTCCAGTTCCGGAACTGCAGAACCGAATTTTACTTTCAATTGCTCTGCATGTTTCTCGATAATTGAACAACCTTCTTTGATATCTTCTGTAATGATTCCTCCACCATAAGGGATAACACATGTATGTCGGATGATATTATCTTTAAAAATAGCGATATCCGTAGTACCACCACCTATATCTACAATAGCGACACCTGCTTCTTTTTCTTCTTTTGTAAGAACAGCTTCAGAAGATGCCAAAGGTTCCAATGTAAGTGCCTCCATCTCTAATCCTGCCTCTCTTACGCACCTTGCAATGTTTCTGATACTGCCCATTTGGCCAACCACCACATGGAAATTAGCCTCTAAACGTTTTCCGTGCATACCGACAGGTTCCTGTATTTCACCTTCGGAGTCCACTTTATATTCCTGAGGAAGGACATGAATAATTTCTTCACCAGGAAGCATAACCAGCTTCTTGACCTGGTCTTTCAATGCTTCGATGTCGTCATCTGTAATAAACTTGTCCGGATGCTCACGCATAATATAATCGGAGTGTTGCAGTGAACGGATATGTTTTCCTGCAATACCAACCGTGACTTTGCGGATAGGAACTCCCGCACTTGATTGTGCTTCGGACACGGCCGCCTTGATTGAATTAATGGTTTGTGAAATATTATTCACAATACCTTTATGAACCCCAAGACTTTTGGCCTTTCCTACACCGAGAACTTCTATTTTCCCGTGTGCATTCCTCCTTCCGACAATCGCGACTATCTTTGTTGTCCCGATGTCCAGACCTACTGAATACTCTTGATTTTCCATTTGTTTATATCGATTTGATTTTTTATTCTATTTTAACTTTTCCTTTAGGCTTTGTTGTTGCCTTTTTCTCAGATGTCTTTTTTGTTTCCTTTGGCTTGGTTTTCGTTTTTGGTTTTGTGCTTTCCTTCGGTTTAGAAGAATTGCTTTGTTTTTTTATCTCCGTTGGTTTTACTTTGGTTTCTGTTCTCTTTGCAACTACCATTGTCGGAGCTTTTGCTAATTCCTTACGTCCGGCATTTAAAATACTATCATTCTCTTTAAAATAAGGATTTAAAGTGGTCACAATCTGATTCTGATATTTCACAGAGATCATATTGTATTTCTGAGGATCCTGATACACAAGATATTTTTCAACAAATGCTTTAAAGCCTTTAACCTTAAATTCGATATTATCTAAATCTCCAATTTCTACTTTATAATTTCCCTCACTTGTCAGAAGGTTATAATCATCTTTATCTTTTGAAATCCCGATGAAGTATTTCTTGCTGAAATCATCTTTGTCAATTTTCCCAACCAGCTCTGCCAGTTTTTCATATTCATCCGGTTTCACATTTCCTGTAACAAGCATACAAGGGTGTGAATATGTTTTTGAAATGGGAAATTCAACCCCTTTCTCATCTACATAAAAATCTCTTCCATCTTTATTTAATCTGAAAACCGGAACTCTTTGTTTGATGTCCAGATTAAGTTTTCCATTTAAGTTTAAATAAACATTAGCACTATCTACTGCAGGAAGAGCATTGATCTTTTTTTCTAAAGCTGGAATATTCAGATCACCCACTTTTCCGGAAGGATTTTCTTTTTTTACGATCTCTCTGATATCTTTTTCATCAACAAAATAAACAGGAGTCTTTTCACTTAATTTTACAGAAATCTTATTATCCGTAATCTTCTGGCCACTGAATTTCTTCAAAGAGAAACTCAGCAGAACCCCAAGGAGGATTACTGTGATAGCAATTTTTAATATTCTGTATTTATTTTTCATATTTTATTGTATTCATGTATTAAAGTAAAATGTATTCATGATGATCATGAGGTACATTAGTTATATACACTACTACTATTTATCATTTAAACTTAACCATTCACAAATCGGATCGTACAAGGTGTCTATATTTCCTGCACCTACGGTAAGCAGAATATCAAAATCTTTTTCTTTTATTTTTTCAAAAGCTTCTGCCAATGTTGATCCTTCTTTTTTATCTAATGTTACTTTTTCCAACAGCCATTTTGATGTAATCCCAGCAAAATTTTCCTGTAGTTCTCTTGCAGGATAAATATCCAGTAAGATCAATTCATCAGCATTGCTTAAGCTTTCAGCAAATCCATCGGCAAAGTCTCTTGTTCTGCTGAACAAATGGGGCTGGAATACGACTAATAACTTTTTATCTGGGTAGAAAGCTTTGATGGATCCAACCACAGCATTGATCTCTGTAGGGTGGTGGGCATAATCATCAATATACCTTTTACCGTTTTTATAAATATGCTTTGTATACCTTCTCTTGATACCTTTGAAATTGGCAATGGCTTTTTTCAATGTTTCAAAATCTACTCCTAAATTGTGAAGAATAGCTAAAGCAACTGTTGCATTTTCTACATTATGGATTCCCGGAATTTCCCAGACAAAATCTTTTATCGTTTCAGTCGGAGTATGAAAATCGAAATAGATCTTATCATAATCCATACGAAGATTGTCGGAATAATAATCTGCTTTTTCATTTACAGCATAGGTTTTATGATCTCTTCCGATCTCAATGCCTTTTCTAACAAAAAGCTTTTTATCTTCAGGAACTAATGCTGCAAATTGGCGGAATCCTTCTTCTATATGGCTTTTATCTCCATAAATATCCAAATGATCTGCATCTGTAGAAGTTATTACTGCCCAATCCGGAGAAAGGTTTAAAAAACTTCTGTCATATTCATCAGCCTCAACCACCGAATATTCCGAACCATTGTATAGGAAATTGGATTTAAAGTTTTCAGAGATCCCTCCTAAAAAGCATGAAAATGGTAAATCGGCTTCTTTGCATAGATGAGATACCAAAGTTGAGGTTGTGGTTTTACCATGAGTTCCTGCTACTGCGATACAATTTGTATTTTCAGTAATTAACCCCAGAACTTTTGCACGCTTTAAAACTTTAAAATCATTTTGATTAAAATAATCTAAAATTCCCAATATTTTGATGGCTGGCGTATAAATTATCAGTGTATTCTCTTTTTGAAGAGAGGTCACTTTTTCATCGATCAAATCTTCAAAAACAATATCAATTCCCTCGCTTATCAATTGTTGAGTAAGTTTGGTATTGGTTTTATCATAACCTAAAACTTTTTTACCTGAGGCATTAAAATAACGAGCCAGGGCACTCATGCCGATGCCTCCGATTCCCACGAAGTAAAAAGTCTGATATGTTTCTAATAATTTCATCTTCTATTTTAATTATTGATAATTGAAAATCTTTTCTTTATCAAGCCCATAAGCATCTCCCTGATACAAAAAGAACTCCATTACTGCATCTTCTAAAGTTTCATTCGTAAATCCGTTGGTTATCCAGAAATAGTATTTGAAACCAATTGAATTTTGAGTGGGCAGATATTCTGCCTTTATCATTGCAAGCTTATTAATTTCAGCTAATAAACTATCAATCTTATCCTGGCTTACTCCTTTATTTAAAAGGATATTTACATTAAGATTGATAAACTTTTTACCTGAGTCCACATCCATAAATAGGGTGGCTTTGTCTTTATTTCCTATTTTAATAAAAGTCTCCTCCTGTTCCAGTATTTCATACCCTTTACTTTTCAGGAAAGCACCTACTGCCGCAATTTTAAAGTCAGCAGGCTTTATAAGTGTCTGTGCTGTTACCCAATGGGTAAAGAAGCAAAAGAGCAATACTGTTAGTAATTTAGTTTTCATACTTTTTGGTGTTGGTTATTGTAGTTTTATAAAAATTTCATCCACAATTTCCTTGGCTGCATTTGGTTTAGCAAAATATTCTAAACTTTCAGACATTTCTTTTCTCAGGGCTTCGTTGTCACAAATCTCCATAAGCGTGTTCCAGAACTTTTCCTGCATTTCAGAATCCTTTACCATTCGTGCTGCATTCTTTTCAACAAGGTTCAATGCATTTTTTGTCTGGTGATCCTCTGCCGCAAACGGAAATGGAATCAATAAAACAGGTTTTTGTGCTACAGCCAGTTCTGAAATAGCAATAGCTCCTGCTCTTGAAACAATGATATCTGCCGCAGAATAAGCCTTTTCCATATCTTTTATAAATTCAAGAATCTGGATATTGGAACTTGTTTTGTCTTTTGTTTCTTCAATAATATCTTTATAATCAAGCTTTCCGGTTTGCCAGATGAGCTGATAATCTTTATTTACAATTTCATCAAAATGTGATCTCCATGCATTATTTAGAGTCCTGGAGCCTAAAGATCCTCCTACAGAAAGGATCGTCAGCTTTTTGTTGTCTAACCCCATCTTTTCCTTTGCCTGAGAAGTCTCTTCCATTCCTGAAATAATATTTTCACGGATAGGATTGCCTAGAAATTTGATCTTTTCAGTAGGGAAGCCTTCTACTTTTGGGTAGGCTGTAAAAACAGCTTTTGCTTTTTTACTTAAAATTTTATTCGTTACTCCGGCATGTGCATTTTGCTCCTGAATGAAAATGGGAACTCCCAGTTTGCTGGCTTCATAAAGAGCCGGTCCACTTGCAAAACCCCCTGTTCCGATTGCGAAATCAGGAGCGAACCGCTTAATGATCTTTTTGGATCTGGATAAGCTTTTTAAAATTTTGAAAGGCAATCCCAAATTGGATAGCATGTTGCCACGGTCGATTCCGGCAATATCAATTCCTTCAATATTGTAACCAGCCTGAGGAACTTTTTCCATTTCCATTTTACCGTTGGCACCAATAAACAAGAATTCTGTATCCGGAAACCTTTTTCTGATTTCATCTGCAATAGCGATAGCCGGGAAGATATGTCCTCCTGTTCCACCTCCAGATAATAGTACTTTTAGTTTCTTGTTCATCTTTTTTAATTTTGAAATTGCTTTTTCATTCCGCTTCGGGTAATGACCTAAGCGATATCATTTATTTCAGCAATACTCTGTTTTTTGCCCATTCCTTCTTCATCATAAATCTGTATCCTTGAGCTTATATTTAAAATAATTCCTAACTGCAAATAAGTAACCAGCATGGATGTTCCTCCATAACTAATTAATGGCAAAGGCTGTCCTGTTACCGGGATCAGATTGATGGCTACGGCAATATTTACCGATAGCTGAATGAAGATCATCACACCAAGACTGAGGACGAGTAAGGACCCAAAAAATGCGGGCATTTTACTGGCAATCATCACGATCCTGATGACCATAATCAAATACATACTGATCAAAAATGCGGCTCCAATCACACCATATTCCTCAACAATTACAGCAAATATAAAGTCGGAAGCAGACTGTGGAAGCATTTGCTTTAAAGCACTTTTTCCTGGCCCCATTCCTGTAATTCCTCCATGCACAATGGCTGCTTTAGCCTGCATAACCTGATAGTTTTTGGCTTTTACACTTTCATCATCTACATCAGCTGATTTTGCTTTACTGGATGTAAATGTTTCTACACGGCTCATCCATGTGTGAACACGGTTTCCACCGATTAAGTTGGTGTTTAAAGCGATCAGTAAAAACAGCACAATAGCTACAAAGGATGCAGAAATAAAGCCTGCAATATATTTCCAGTGAAGCTGTCCAATCACCAATACAATAACAGATACCATTAATATCATTAGGGCAGTGGATCCGTTATCTTTTGCTACTAATACGAAAACCAGAAGGATCGGTCCGAAGATGTACATAATGTTCTCTATCGGAAGTCTTTCTCTCGTTATTTTTTTTGTTAAATACCTGCACAAATAAATAATCAGCATAAGGAAAGCAAATGATGAGGGCTGAAAAGAGATCGGAGTTCCCGGGATTTTTAACCATCTTGAAGCACTTGCCCCATCAATGGTTTGTCCTGTGAACATGGTAACAACCAATAAAATAATCATCAATCCCAGCAAGATGCTGCTGAGTTTTCCTATGTATTCATATTTTACGGTTCCTACCAATCTCATGATTCCTAATCCTAATACCACAAAGAACATATGTTTGATAACGTGACCCGTGGTGGTTCCGTTATTTACGATATATTCCAAATTTGAACTTGCTGAATAAACAGGGAAAATAGAGAAAATAGAGATCACAAGAATGACCATCCAAAGTACTTTATCTCCCTTTAGAAATTCAAATCTGCTTTCTTCTGTGTCCTGTTCGTTCATACGTTATGTATTCATGTATTGATGTAAAATGTATTCATGTATTTTGACCGTTGAGATCATTAATACTTTGGTACATTTTGCATGGATACAATTATTTTAATACTTGTTCTTTAAATTGTCTTCCTCTGTCTTCATAGCTTTTGAAGAGATCAAAACTTGCACAGCAAGGAGATAGTAAAACTGTATCTCCGTTTTTGGCAATTGATTTTGATACTTTTACGGCTTCTTCCATGCTTGAAGTGTCATATATAAACTCTTTTTTGTCTTTAAAGAAGTTGATAATTTTTTGATTATCAATTCCTAAGCAAACAATCGCTTTTACTTTTCTTTTTACAAGATCTTCAATCTCTCTGTAATCATTTCCTTTATCCTGTCCGCCAACGATCCAAACGGTTGGTGTTTTCATGCTTTCTAATGCATAATAGGTCGCATTCACATTCGTTGCTTTGCTATCGTTGATGTATTTTACTCCATCAATTTCAGAAACAAATTCCAATCTGTGTTCTACTGCCTGAAATGTCATTAATGAATTTCTAATACTTTCATTGTTGACATTCAATATTTTACTTGCGATTGAAGCAGCCAGGCTATTCGCGACGTTATGATTTCCTAATAAAGAAAGTTCATCAATTTTCATTGAGAACGCATCCTTTAATTTTACCACAATACTGTCGTTATCTATAAACCCTCCCTCAGACAATTTTTCTTTTGTTGAAAAAGGGATCATTTTTGCTTTTATTTCCAGTTTCTCAAGAATATTCTTACTCATCTCATCATCTTTATTGTAGATGAAGAAATTGTCGTTTTCCTGATTTTCAGCTATTCTGAATTTTGCCAGGGCATATTCTTCATAATTATAATTGTACTGATCCAGATGATCCTGAGATAAGTTCAATAACAGAGAAATATAAGGTCTGAAATTCTGAATATCATCCAGTTGGAAAGAGCTTACCTCCAATACATAATATTCATGGTTTTCATCTGCAACCTGCTTGGCAAAGCTGTATCCTATGTTTCCTCCTAAACCTACTTTCAATCCATCATTTTTCAGGATGTAGTAGATCAATGAAGTGGTTGTTGTTTTTCCGTTGCTTCCAGTGATCGCAATGATTTTAGCATTGGTAAACTCTGATGCAAATTCTATCTCAGATGAAAGTCGGATTCCTTTCAGATGTATTTTATAAATAATATCTGCTTTTTTGGGAATTCCAGGGCTTTTTACGATCCAGTCTGCATTTAAAATTCTTTCTTCATCGTGATTTCCTTCTTCGAACTCAATGTTGTTTTCAGTAAGAAACTGCTTATAGTTATCTTTAATAGCTCCCTTGTCTGAAAGAAATACTTCCAAACCTTTCTTTTTAGCCAAATAAGCAGCGCCACAGCCACTTTCTCCACCTCCTAAAACAACTATTTTCATATTCTTTTTTGTATTTATGTATTAAAGTACATTGTATTCATTTATTTTAAAATCATTGTACGTTAATACATTTTACTTTTTACAAAGTTTTATCTCATTTTTAATGTGATCAGACATACTATAGCCAACATTACACCGATGATAATCATTCTGTTAACGATTTTGCTTTCGTGGAAACCGTCTTTTTGATAATGGTGATGTAATGGAGACATTTTAAATAATCTATTATTTTGGGCATATTCCAACCCATATTTTCTTTTTCTGTATTTGAAAACAACAACCTGTAGCATAACAGACATGTTTTCTATTAAAAAGATTCCACATAAAACAGGAATCATTAATTCTTTTCTTAAAATAATGGCCAACACTGCAATTACTCCACCTAACATTAAGCTTCCGGTGTCACCCATGAAAACCTGTGCAGGGTAAGTATTGTACCAGAAGAAACCAATTACTGCACCGACCATGGCGACGACAAAAATGGTGGTTTCACCCATATTGGGGAGGAACATAATGTTGAGGTAATCCGCAAAAATGATGTTCCCGGAAACGTAGGTGAAAAACGCCAGTGCTAACAGTATGACAGTACTAGTCCCTGCAGCGAGTCCGTCAATTCCATCTGTAATATTAGCTCCATTGGAAACTGCCGTTACAATGAAAATAACAATCGGAATGAAAACGATCCATGCCCATTCATGAGCATCTTTATCATTCATCCAGAATAGCATTCCACTATAATCAAATTCATTATTCTTGGCAAAGGGAACGGTTGAAACAGTGATTTTTTCGGTAGGCATAAAATTCTGCTCTACATTGTTTCTGTTCACCACTTTTGCATCTGCATATTTTCTCTTTACGGTAATGTCTGGATGGAAATACATTGTAACTCCGACAATTAGCCCTAAACCAACCTGGCCTACAATTTTAAATTTGCCACTTAATCCGTCTTTATTTTTCTTAACTTTCTTTAAATAATCATCTACAAATCCGATGGCTCCCATCCATAAAACAGAAATTGTCAAAAGGACAATGTATACATTGGTTATTCTGGTTAAAAGCAATACGGGAATCAGGGTCGCAAGGATGATAATAAGACCTCCCATGGTAGGAGTTCCTTCTTTTTGCTTTTGCCCGTCAAGTCCCAAATCACGAACCAATTCGCCCATCTGTTTAGCTCTTAGGTAGTTAATGATCCTTTTTCCGTAAATAAGAGCAATTGTTAAGGACAACAGAACTGCCATTCCGGCACGAAATGAAATGTATTTTAACATTCCAAGTCCCGGGATGTGAATTCCGTGGTTCGTTAAGTATTCGTATAGATAGTATAGCATAATTTCTTATTGTTAATAAATGATAAGTGGTGATTGATAAATTACTTGCTCATTAATTTCCAAAGCTCATTAATTACTTCCTTGTCGTCAAAATGATGTTTTACACCATTAATCTCTTGATAGTTTTCGTGGCCCTTTCCGGCTACCAGAACAATATCTTTCGGTTCTGCAAACTTGATCGCCATTTTTATGGCCTCTTTTCTATCTGGAATTGAAGTGTATTTGCTGAAGTTTTGAGGTTCAACGCCTGCTTCAATCTCTTTTATAATAATTGCCGGATCTTCGGTTCTTGGATTATCTGAAGTGATAATCGCTAACGTGGATTTCTTTGTCGCAATATTTCCCATTTCTGGTCTTTTAGAATGGTCTCTATCGCCTCCACAACCGAAGACGGTAATCAGCCTTTCATTTTTTGTCCTGATGTCATTAATGCTATCAAGAATATTTTCCAATGCATCCGGAGTATGAGCGTAATCCACGATAAAGAAGATTCCGCCATCGGATTTAAAGGTTTCAAATCTTCCGGAAACTCTTTTCAAAATACTGATAGCCTGAAGGATTTCACTTTGCTCAAATCCAAGCTCAGAAGCAATCCCAAAAACAAGCAACAGATTATATACATTAAATTTCCCTGTCAAAGTAGTCCAGAATTCTTTTCCATTGAAGTTCAATAACATTCCATTGAAATCAATTTCTAAAGCTTTTCCGTGATAATCAGCCATTGTTTTCAAAGCATAAGACCTTTTAGTAGCCTTTGTGTTTTGAAGCATCACATTCCCATTTTTATCATCAACATTGGTGATTGCAATAGCGGTATCTTGTAATTCGTCAAAGAATCTTTTCTTCGTTTTCAGATATTCATCAAATGTTTTATGATAATCTAAATGATCATGCGTAAGATTCGTAAATCCTGCTATTTTGAAATGCAGCCCCTCAATTCTGTTTTGGGAGATTCCATGAGAGCTTACTTCCATGAAGGCAAATTCACATCCTGCATCAACTGCTTTAGCCAGAATCTGATTTATCGTAATCACATCCGGAGTGGTATGTGTTGCCGGAATTATTTCATTACCAATTCTGATCTCTACTGTTGAAAGCAATGCAGAGTCAAATCCTAAATTTTTAAAAACATCAAATAGCAGTGTGGAAACAGATGTCTTTCCATTTGTTCCTGTAACACCAATAAGCTTCAGCTTTTGTGAAGGATTACCATAAAAATTGGAAGCTAGATGTCCTAAAGTTTTAGAAGAATCTTTTACTTTAACGTAAGTGATATTTTCTTCTAAATGTTCTGGAAGCTCCTCACAAACAATGGTCGTTGCTCCTTTTTCAATAGAAGATGCAATATATGAATGCCCATCTGCAACCGTTCCTCTCACTGCGATATAAAGTGAGTTTTCCGTAACCTTTCTGCTGTCGAAAACCAATTCGGAAACCTCACGGGTATTGTCACCGTGAATGTCTAGAGTTGGGATTCTATTTAATAATTCAATTAATTGCATTTCTTTGATGCTTATTATTTTTAATTCTGTAGAGATAAATATATTCTCTGGTTCTTACTGATACTTGTACCCTCTAAAGGAAATTGTTCTTTTATTCTTCCTACTCCTTTATAGTCTACACGGTATCCTAAATTTTCCAATTGTGGGATTACATTTTTACCAATTAATCCTACCACATTAGGCATTTGCTTATCATTTACTGCTATTTTAACATTCGGTTCCACCATTTTATTGAGGTTTACCTTTTTGTCAACAAGCATTTCTTTTTCAATGTTTTGAGGTGTTTTTAAGAATGTCTTTCCAGCAATTTCTTTAAAAACAGGGGCTGATACAGTAGCTCCATAAAACCCTTTTGCCGTATTTGGCTCACTGACCATTACATAGCAAGTATATTTAGGATTATCTGCCGGATAAAAGCCTGCAAAAGATGCACGGTATTTCATCGGGCCAGGAAGCCAATATTCAAATCTTGCAGTTCCGGTTTTTCCTGCCATCCTGAGGTTTGGCGTGAAAATACTTTTACCGGTTCCTTTCTCTACAGCTTTGGTTAGAGCATTGGTCATCATTTTTATGGCTTTTTCTGAAGCCATTTTATTAACCATTACCTCCGGTTTAGCATTATACATCACTTTTCCATCTTTCATGATTTTGTCGATGAATAAAGGCTTAAGCATTTTACCATTATTAGCAACTCCATTGTAGAAAGTTGCTAATTGTAATAAGTTGATGTTCGAAGAATATCCAAAAGAAATAGAAGCGAGCGTTGCTGCATTCCATCTTTTGTTTTGTGGAGTTACGATCTTAGGTCTTGTGATCCCCGGAAGTTCGATGTCCATTTTATCAAATAATTTCCAGCGTTTTAGGTGATCCAGAAATATCTGAGGCTTATCAGCATAATATTTTGTAATCAGTTTTGCTGTTCCTACGTTACTCGATTTTGCCAATACATCACTGATATCATAGGTTCCGCCGCCGTGGCCGTCTGAGATTCTTTGTTTAGCATAGGTCCAGACTCCGTTCCCAACATTTACAGTCGTATTGTCATCAATAAAACCATCATCCATTGCTGCTAAAAGCGAGATCGTTTTGAAAGTTGAACCTGGCTCTATATTATCTTTTATAGCATAATTGTAGGCATCTTCATAATCTCCGGAATCTGTTCTTCGTAGATTAACCATTGCACGAACCTTTCCGGTTGCTACTTCCATGACAATCACAGTACCATGTTTTGCTTCAAAATTGATTAATTGCTTCTCTAAAGCAGAGTGTGCAATGTCTTGAATTCTAAGGTCTAAGGTGGTGTATACATCCTCTCCGTCCACAGGTTCCTGTACTTTCCAGAAGTCGATAGGTTTCCATTGTGAAGAGTTGATCCTCTGTTCCAGTCTTTTACCGTCTGTTCCTGTTAGATATTTTGAGAATGCGCCTTCCAATCCGGATTTGTATTCGCTGTTATCCATTCCGATGGTACCTGCACCAATTTCAGAAGTGGCTAGCTCTCTTTTATAGTTTCTGTCTACGATAAATCCTCCTTTATTTTTCCCTTTTTTGAAGATCGGGAAGTTTCGGATTCTATCGTATTCATCAAAATCAAGTCCTCTTGCTAAAGTATAGTATTGATTCTTCTTTTTTTTCTGCTCGTCAAATTTTTGTCTGAATTCACTTCTTGGTTTTCCAAACATCTTGCTTAAAGAATCCGTTAAAGCTCCAATATTGTTGCTGTAGATCGTGTCTTTCATTGTTTTGAAATCAAGATAGATGTCATAACGCATTACGGTAGTAGCCAGAATAGAACCATCTGAAGCAAATAAGTTTCCACGGGCAGCCTTTAAAGTGGCTTCGCGATAATTTTTATTGATGTAATCGTCCTTAATTTCTTGAACATTAGTGTTTTGTAGAATGACGATCCTTGCTAAAAAAAGTACAAACACGGACAAAGCTACCACTGCGAAGAGGTAGCCCCACCTTAACGTTTTTTTACGTTTGTTGTCGTATTCATTTTGCTTTTGCATCTGTACTATCTAATTTTATTAGCAGTTTATGAGGGTGGTTTTCTAATGTCATTAAAGAATCCCGTGCCACTTCTTTTCCCAGCTCTGATTCCATTTTTACTTTGATCAGTTTGCTTTGTGCGTATGCATTTCGGGACTTATATTCTTCTGTTTCTTCTTTTAAAGCATTTACAATTTTGATCTTCTTATTCACTAAGTGATTGGTGTAGATCATGGCCATCATGAGAACAAATAGCAATAAAAAATACTTGTAATGTATTTTTATCTCATCACGGTTAAGAAAATTTCCTTTTATAATATCTATAAAAGTTAATCTCTTCTGTGGGCGATTTGTTGTTCTTTTAGCCAAACCTTATTATAATTGATTATTGATAAATTATGATTGATGAGTCGATCTCATTTATCAATAATGTTTTATCATTTATACTTTTATTCCTGTTCTCATCTTTGCACTTCGCGCTCTTGAGTTTTCTTCAATTTCCTTGTCGTCAGGAATAATTGCTTTGCTCTTAAGCAGTTCAAATGCCTTTTTATAATTTCCATAAATGTCTCTGGTGGGTTCTCCTTCAAACATTCCGTTCTTCAGGAATCTTTTAACCAGACGATCCTCTAGAGAGTGGTAGGAAATCACAACCAATCTTCCTTCAGGTTTTAAAACCTGGTAAGCCTGAACAAGCATTTCTTTCAAAACCTCAAGCTCTTGATTTACTTCGATTCTGATCGCCTGAAAAAGCTGTGCATAAAATTTATTAACCTTATGCGGTGGTAGATAACTGAACAATTTTTTCAGATCTTCCGTTGTATTGATGATTTTGCTTTTTCTGTGATGAACGATATCTCTGGCTAATTTTCTGGCTTCTCTTAATTCACCGTAATAGTAAAAAATATCGGCCAGCTGCTCCTCTTCATAATCATTGATCACCCTTTTAGCATCAAGGCTTTGCATGACATTCATTCTCATATCCAAAGGAGCGTCACTTCTTGTAGAGAATCCTCTTTCAGCCTCATCAAATTGGTGAGAGGATACTCCAAGATCTGCTAAAACCCCATCAACCTGAGAAACTCCATACATCAGTAAAGAGTTTTCTAAAAATCTGAAATTCTGATTGATCAAAGTAAATCTTGGATCATCAATATTATTTTTAAGAGCATCTAAGTCCTGGTCAAAACTGAATAGTTTTCCTTTATCGGAAAGTCTGCTCAAAATTTCTCTTGAATGGCCCCCACCACCAAAAGTACAGTCCACGTATGTTCCGTCTGGATTCGTCACCAAATCATCAACACTTTGCTTCAACAAAACGGGATTATGATACATGTTTTAATTTGTGTTTTGTGCCTTTTTTTAATTAGCGCAGTTATTCTTCATCGAAAGAGCCCATCACATCCTCAGCCAGACTCGCAAAATCGGTTTCGTTGGTTGAAATTACTTTTTCATAAGCATCTTTATCCCAGATTTCAAATAGCTCTCCTGCACTTGTGATCACAATATCTTTTTGGAGACTTGCGAAAAGGGTGAGATCTTTTGAAATTTGCAATCTTCCTGCATTATCCAACTCTACAGTTTTTACACCTGCTGTAAACATTCTAATGAAATCAGCATTCTTTTTAATGAATCTGTTTAGTTTATTAATTTTGTCCATCAGTTTATCCCATGCTTTCATAGGGTAGACTTCCAGACAAGGTTGAAACACGGAACGTTTGACTACAAAGGCTTTGTCTTCAAAGTTCTCCATCTGCTTGATCAGCGATGCAGGCACTTTTAAGCGACCTTTGTCGTCTATTTTACACTCATATGTTCCAATGAAATTCTTCATTTGGGACAAATTTATATAATTATTTCCAAAACTTCCCACTTTTTCCCACTTTTTGACTCAATGTTAATAAGTTTTATCAAAGATTGAAGATTGCGGGGGTAAGTGCTTGATATTTCGGATATTGGAATTGGTGTTATTTAGGCCATAACAAAAAGGATGTTAAAAAAGATCAGCAAAAAGCCTTTATTATATTATTTTTATCTTAAATTAGGAATATCAAAATATTTTTGAGGTTTAATTTGTATTTTTGCAGGGCTTTATTAAGGCGTTTTATGATATTTAGTACAAAAAAAGAAAAGAAATATACTTTTGTAGAGGCGGGAGAAGGACATCCATTGGTGCTGTTGCACGGTTTAATGGGTGGTTTGAGTAATTTCGATAAGATGGTGAATTTTTTTTCGGATAAAAGGTTTAAGGTGTATGTGCCTCAACTGCCAATCTATGATTTGCCGGTACTTAATACCAATCTTACTACCATCGCAAAATATATTATCAAGTTTATAGAGAGCCATATTTCCGAACCGGTAACGATTGTGGGGAATTCAATGGGCGGACATGTTGGGCTTATCTTAGCTTTAGCAAGACCTGATCTTGTTAAAAATCTTGTTTTGACCGGAAGTTCTGGTTTGTATGAGAGAACATTCGGTGACAGCTTTCCAAGAAAGAGTGACCGTCTTTATATAAGAAAGAAGACTGAAGAGGTTTTCTATGATCCTGCAGTAGCGACAGAGGATTTGGTGGATGAAGTTTTTGATGTGGTAAATGACAGAATGAAGGGGATTAAAACGGTAATGCTTGCCAGAAGTGCCATCAAACACAATATGCTGAATGATCTTCCCAAAATCCTGACACCAACCTGTCTGATCTGGGGAAAACAGGATAATGTAACTCCTCCTGAAGTAGCGGAGGATATGCATAAATTTATTCCTAATTCGGATTTGTTCTGGATTGATAAATGCGGCCACGCAGCAATGATGGAAAAACCAGATGAATTCAATGAAATTCTTTACAGCTGGTTAAAAGATAAAGTATAAAATAACTTAAACCATTAAGAGCTATCTTAATGGTTTGTTTTTCTAAAAAATATTCAAAAATGGTAATTAAAACTGCAGAATTTGTAAAGAGTAGCGGAAAGTGGCAGGAATGCCCGGAACCGAATATTCCCGAATATGCTTTTATTGGAAGGTCAAATGTCGGGAAATCATCATTGATCAATGCGATGATGAATCATAAGGATCTGGCAAAAACTTCACAGACTCCGGGAAAGACTCAGCTTATTAATCATTTTTTAGTTAATGAGACCTGGTACCTTACCGATTTACCTGGTTATGGATATGCTAAAGTTTCAAAAGTGATCAGAAAGGATTTTGAAAAACTGATCACGAATTATATTCTCAACAGAAAAAACCTGGTGAACCTTTTTGTTTTGGTAGATTCCAGACATACTCCACAAAAAATAGATTTAGAATTTATCCAATGGTGTGGAGAAAGCGGCGTTCCCTTTTCAATCGTATTTACCAAAGCAGATAAACTTAAACCTAATGCTGTAGTGAAAAATGTGGAAGCTTATAAGGCTGAACTTCACAAAACATGGGAGGATCTGCCGGAATTGTATGTTACTTCTGCGGAAAAGAAAGAAGGAGGGGACGAGATTTTGAGTTTTATCCAAAAGACTAATGAATTTTTAAAAAATAATAGCGTAAACTTCGATGAGTAATATAATCTGGAAAATTAAAACTTTTGAGGAATTTACTGTTCCTGAATTGTATAAGGTTTTGAAAGCCCGTATTGATGTTTTTGTCATTGAACAAAACTGCCCATACCCTGATCTGGATAATAATGATCAAAAGGGTATTCACATTTGGGCGGAAGAAGACGGAGAGGTTCTGGCATACTGCAGAGTCTTTGATAAAGGAGTAAAATATGATGAAACTTCTTTTGGGAGGGTACTGACAACAGAGCAGGCAAGAGGGAAAAGCTTAGGGAAACAGCTGATACGATATGCTATTGACACGATAGAAAATCGTTTTCACACTTCTGAAATCAAAATTTCTGCGCAGGATTATCTCATTAAGTTCTATTCAGACTTTGGTTTTATAGATACAGGAAATAAATATCTCGAAGATGATATTCCACATACGGAAATGATAAGAAAATAAAAAAGGCGAAGATTAATCTTCGCCTTTTTTGTGGTTATATAATAAAGTGTTTTTAGTTTTTACCCGTGATGGCTTTTAAAATAATAGGTTCCAGATTGGAAGGAAGATCTGCAGATTTGATCTGATAGTTTTTGATTTTCATTTCTTTGAACCAGTTTTCCCAGTATTCTTTGATAATATCTCCTTCGAAAGGATTTCCTTTGACTGGATTGATTCCTAGTACAATTACCTCAAGATTTTCTAAATCATCATTTGCTTTAATAAAGCCTAAACCATTATCCTGAATTTTTGTTTTAAAATCGGAGGAAGTAAGTTTTAAAGACTTTATTAATTCAGGTGTTAAGTAGGATGTTTTTTTACCCTCTGAAAACTTAGAGTCTTTATGATAAATATATCCATCTGTTAAAATAAAAAGGATGTTTCTATGATTGTCTTTCATACAATAATCCTTTACCTTGTTCTTAAAGAATTCCCAGATATCTGACCCTACATATTGTTTGTCTTGGATTGCAGATTGATAGATTTCTAAAGGAAGTGATGAATACTGACTTTCTACCAGACTGATGTTATCTTTGGTGGTATTTTTATCAAATGAAACCTTTAGTTTTTTAGTAAGATCATTCATTTTAGGATCTGATGGTTCGGGATTAAAAAATACCTGCATCTGATCATCAAGCTGGATAACCTTTTTTCCTTTAATATGATCTAAAAATCCCTTATCAATTGCTTTGATGTATTCGACATCTCTCTGAAAATATTCCATGGTAGGATTCGGATTTTTTTCAGGATCAATTCTATCAGAAAGATCAATCAATACGCTAATGTTTAAATTTTTTGAAGAATTACTTACGGGTGTTGATTGAACTAAAATCTTTTCTTTTGGCTTTCCACATTGGATGAAAAGAAAAGAGGTGATGAGTAGATAAAATATTTTTTTCATAACTGTTTTTATAAAATGGACATGTAAACTGAGTTCTGACTGTCTGAATTTGCACCAACCTTTCTGAGGTTTTCATTATACTTTTCCATGCATTCATCTACTAGTTTTTGAGAGTGAATTCTTTCATTGATATTGGTGATCCAGCCTTGCATATATTCTGAAGCATACAGTGTGTAATCTTTGGTGGGAATAATGACGCCATCAATAATATTCTGAAGTTCTTCAATTCTGCCTTTAGCTTTTGCAATCAGCTCTTTTATACTTCCTATATTATTTCTTACTTCTTCTTTCTGCTTTTTTAAATCCTCAATCCTTTCCTGATGTATAAGAATGTCTTTCTGTCTTCTGGTTTGTTCGTGCCTGATTTTATCTTTTTCTTTATGCTCTTTCATTACAAAATCAAAGACGAGTCCCCAAATAATGTAAACAATAAATCCAGCAAAAATAATCCCCCAAAACTGGTTCTTTGTAAATGCAATAGAAAGATCAAACGGAGGGGAGTTGAAAGTTCTATTTAGTTCATATAATTTGGATTCTATTTCATAAGCCAAAATAGCATCAAAAACAAAAGTGATGATGAAAAGCAAAGCGACTTTGGAGTAATTCACCATACTTTTATTTTCCCCAAACATATGGATCAAATATCCCAGACCCAGAAACACAAATGGAATTAAAGTAACAAATGCTCCCTCAAGAGGTCCTTCATCCCAAGCTTTATTAAATGCCTGTGCATCCAAAACACTTTGAATAATATTACCATTTGCATCAAAGTTTTTAAAGAAAGCAGAGAAGGATGTTGAAATGTAAAAGGTAAAAAGATATAAACTTATCGGAATAAGAATAATCAATCCAATCCAGAATTTTGTAGATGCTCCTTTAGTTGCTTTTACATTATATATCTCTGGATTTCTTGGGAGATCATTGATTTCGAATTTCAGTTTTTCGATTTTATCCTGGACATTTTCGATGTCTGTTCCATTATTTTTTAATTGATCTTCTTTGTTGTCTAAAGAAACTGTCAATCCTTTGATCTCGGTTTCTTTATTTTTCTGCTCGTTGAGGTAAGGTTCTTTTAGTTTATTCTGTTTTTCAACAAGTTCTTTTTCCTCATTCTGAAATTTCGAATAAATGGCATCCAGGCAAATGGATAAAGCGGTATGGTTTCCATTATTTCTGGTGCTGTCTCTATATCCGGTTTCGTGGTAAGTTCTTTTTCTGCTTTCCTCAGTCGATTCGCTGTTTAAAGATTCTATTCTCGAAAGTTGATCCTGAGGATCATCAAGTGGAACAGCTTTTAAGCGGAAGAGATTTTTGATATTGGTTGTCATAGCATTCATAACTTTTAGTTTTGTAGATCATTGAAAATATCATCTTTAGTCTTTCCCTGCTTTACAGCCTCAATGAAATAATCTGCAATATCTTTTACATTTTCCTCTAAAAATCCAAACATTGCAATATATTTTTTTAATGCTGAATATTCATTAGGAGAGACTACCCCATCTGCCCATACCATTACAGTAAGGTCATATAGATATTCTACTTTTTCCTTGAGCGTTTCGGGAATTAATGATTTTGAATTAATAGGATTCATAAGAATTTCATCCAGATTTTTGGGTGAAATGCCTCTCTCTTCTGCAGATTTATAGAGCATTTTTAGTTCTGATGCACTGAAGTCATCATCACATATAGCCATTTGGTATAACCTTAAAAAATGGGCTTTGAGATTTTCAGGGATTTGTATTATTTCCATAAATTTTTTATTTAATTATTCTGTCCCGGGTTCTGGGAATTTCTTCGTGTTCGATATCAATGGTTTCATGTTGTTTTATTTTAGCCTTCGGAATCAATTTTAAGAAGTAAATAAAAAGCAGAAGGCCAACTATAATATCAAGGACAATCCAATAAGGTTTTAAATAGAAATAGATTGGAATGAATGGATTGAAAAAGATAAAAATCAACACAAAAGCGATGAACCAAAAACGTCTGCTCCTGAATTCATTAACAATAATAACGAATGTCATGAAGGAAACTATTATTCGAAGGAATGTGTAGTAACCCATTGGTAAATCGACTATGCCTATGAAACAACAGAGTGCTGCTACAATGATTAGGTATTTCATGATCTTAGTTTTTAATTATCTTCTTAAAAGATTAATTGCAACCTGAGCAATATGCTCTGTCCACATATACTTTGCTGCTTCCAGAGTAGTAGTAACAACCACCTCTTGGGCCTACATTTAATGGAGATCCATTATAAGTACAGCCTTTACTTTTGGTATATGATCTTGAGCTTCTTTTGTTACTTTTTCGGTTTTTTTTGATTTTACTTTTCCTTGGCTTTTTAGATGAGAGTTCAGTTTTTGACGCTGTACTGTTTTCTGATGCTGAAAAGTTTGCTGGTAATAATAGACCTAAGCCTAGCAGGCTTGTAAAGATTAGTTTTTTCATAATGAATTTATTTGTATTAATATTTAATTGATTATCCTCGATGAATGATTGCTTCATTGAGCGCATTGACAATAGTTTGAATGTATTCTCTATTTTTTGAGACAAGGCTATTTGCTTCTCCTGCATTAGTGCTGATTCTTACTGAATATTCATTTTTTATAGAAAAGAGACGAAGTACTCCTACAGCAATAAGTATTAATCCTATCCAGAAAACATCTCTGGAAAAGAGAAAAGGTATTCCAAAAACAATTATTAGGACAGGTCCAATTCTATTTTTTTCAATCTCAAAAATGTGAACAGAAGAAATGTTTCTCATAGCATAAGTTTTTGATTCTGTTATATATCTAGATTGAGTAACTAAAACTGAATTATCCTGGTAAAATGTGGTTTCATGTTGAGCTTCCATAATGTTCGTTTTTTAGATATTAACTATCTCGTGTGACAGGTGTTTGAACAATAGTAACAACCATTAATGTTATTTTTTTGAGAAGGAAATAATCTTTTTGCCTCATCAACTGCTTCTTGACAAGAATAAAAACTTCCTAAATAGACTCTATTCGATATATTTGGTAAATATCTACATGAACTTTCATGAACTTCATAGTCTCCATTTGATTGTAGATTTGTGTTGATGTAATAGTCTTTTTTCATGACGTTTAATTTTAATTGGTTTAATATTCCAAAAGTATAACCCTTTAAAAACCAATCCTTACGGGAACCCGTAAAACAAAAAAACCTTTCAAAAAAATGAAAGGTTATAAAAAGAATGATTAATAGGATATTTTAAATAACTCCTAGATCTTTACAAAAAGCGACCAATTGTTCATTGCTGGTAACTTGTAATTCCTCTTTTAGAATGTTTAATTTTTTCTCTATGCTGCTTAGGCTATTAGGTTTGATGTTGTTGTTTTGAAGAAAAACAGGGATGTTTTTTTGTAGGACTCCCTGAGAAAGAAGAGAAACTAATGTAATATCATAATCGGAGAAGTCATAGCTGTTAAGTTTTTTTACTTCTTGCTTAAGATCAAGAGAGAGATAGTTTTCCCCTGCAAAGACAGAAGATATTGCTTTTTTTAATTCTTTGGAGTCATTACGTGCTTTTCGAACATAGCCATTAATTTTGTATTCTGAAAATAATGAATCAATAATCCCTGATTTATGTTCTGCAGAGAAAACAATAATTTTTAGATGTGGAAGTTCTTTCCTAATATTTTGTATTAAATCCCTGCCATCTTTTATATTTTGTTCCCGATGATCTTCTTCGTAATAAAGATCTGTAATTAGCAGATCATAAACATTTTTTTCACGGATTGATTTTTGTGTCTTTGCTAATGCATCATCACAATAATATACATAATCAAAATTGGTGATTTTAAGCTCTTCTAATGTCTTTTGTACAGAAAGATTCATACTTTCATGGTCTTCGGCTATTAAAATTTTTTTGAACATTTTTTTTCTTTTTTTAGGAAACAGGAAATGAGATATTTACTTTCAATCCTTTTTCGGTTTTGGTGTCAAAAATAATTTTCCCGTTGATATTTTCAATACGGGAATCCGTATTTGTTAAACCATTATTACGAATTAGATCTCCTGAAATACCAATCCCATTATCCGTATATTGAATATTGATGCGATTATTAATTTTTTCAAATTTAAAAATGACCTTATCTGCTTGACTGTGTTTTTTCATGTTGACTAAAAGTTCACGGATTATCTGATAAATCTCATTTGTTGTAGTGTCTGTTAATCCCTTCCAAATTTCTTTGCTATTTCCTACAGTATAGGTCTTGACTCTTTCATTTTTAAAGGACCCGATCAAGTGAGATACTTCATCATTGAAGCTATTATTGTTGTTTTTGTGCTCTTGCTTTTCATAAGAAATATCCCTTGATTTTTCATAAACAAATTCTAATTCATCTAAGGCTTCTGTTTTATCAAAATGCTCTTGATTTTCAATTTTGGTCATAACATGATAAATACCATTGGCTACTACATCATGGACTTTTTTTGAAAGTTTAAGCTGGGTATTTTTGATTTCAATTTCTTTTTCATGTTTTAGTCTCTTCTGTCTTCTATTATATAAGACAATAATGACTATTACAGCAGCTACTAATGCTCCTAAAAGGAGATATTGCCATAATAATTGATTTTCTTTTTCTGCATTTTGAGCTTTTAATTGCTCGGAGCCAAATCTTTCGAGTGCGAATTGGCTTTTGGATTTGTTTCTGGCTATTTCCAGACTGTCTTTAAGCTTCTGATATTCATTAAAGTATATTTTTGTGTTTTCAGGTTTTTCTAATAAGATAATTTTTTGCAAGGCACTTAACTTATCGTCAGGACTTTTATTTATTGAGGCTATTTTGAACATCTCTTTTGCATATGATAATGCTTTTTGAGGATTGCGATTTTCAAAATATTCTGCTAAGTGAGAAAAGCTAGCATTTAACCCACCCTCATCTTTTATAATTTTTCTGATTCGAACAGCTACATTCAACTCAGGTTCTGCATTATAATTAATATTCTGTTGAAACTTTGTAAAAGCTAAATTGTCATAAACCATTGAAAAAACAATAGGGTGTTTTCTAATATTTGGAGAAGCTAGAAGCTCATTAAAAATACTAATTGCATAATTATATTTCTTTAAATGAGAATAAGAAACAGCTTTATTATTTAACAGTGTCATTTGATAGATAGAATCTGTTGTAAATTTTGCTGCTTCATTGTAAAAATATGCAGCTTTATTAAAGTCCTTCATGTTCTGATACGAGACACCAAGATTATTATAATTAGAAGTAAGCTCTATTGCGTCTTTTTTTTCATCTAAAAACTTTATGGCTGACAGAGCTGTTTCTTGTGCTCCATAATAATCTCCCCCATCACACTGTATAATACCCATATTAACTAAACTGCTTCCAGCATAAGAAGGGTATCCTTTTTCTATGAAGTTATCTTTTGCTTTATTAAAATATTTAAATGCACTATCTTTTTTTGATGCATCTAGGAAATTATATGCCTTGTCATAATTCGTTCTATCAGCTTTTGAGAGTTCTTTTTTATAGCATGAGGTGAAAGCTAGGAGTAAAATGAAGAAAAGGGAATTGAGATTTTTCAAGGTGTTTTTTATCAAATTTAATAAAAAAAGCGAAAGATCATTCTTTCGCTCTATAGTTATTTTCTTGGTGGAATAATTTGGCCTGTTTCGCCTCCCGTATCACTTTCTGACCCTCCCGGATCTAATCCCTCACCTGGGCTACTACTTGTTTGTGTTGTAATTTGCGATTCACTATTATGTGGACATGTTGCTGTATTCGCGTTATTATTTGGAAATGCTAAACCTAGTAGCATTAATATAAACTGGATCATTTGTCAAAAAATTTAATGTTAAAGCATTCGTGTTCTTCCCTGCGAAACAGATCGCAGATAGTTTTACACGGTTAAAAAAATTTGAAGCGCTTCTTAAATTTTTTGGGAAGTAGAACCTTCAAAAACGGAAGAGAAACATCTGCTTCCCAACCCGGAGTTTTCTTCCGTTTTATCTGGTGATTTAGAAATCAGTTTTGTAAATTTGTTTTTGTCTGTTGTTTTAATTATTTGTTTATCACTGATTTTCTGAAACAAAGATGCGACAAAGGGCGACGCATGTGTTAGACAAAACATAGACATCGATAGACAAGAAATGGACAGGAATATGATTACGGTAATCCGTAATGCGACATGAGTGAAAAGCAGCTATTTTGTAATTACTTTAAAAACTAAATATGTCCAAAAGAAAACTACTTATTGATGAGGTATTCAAACAAGCTAGAGAAGAATCCGGAAAAGACACAAAAAACGGATTAGCAGCTTATTTGTGGTCTTATTTTGAAGATAAATTGGACTTTAAAATTTCAGACAAAACCTTTAGTCGTTATTATGAAACCTTTATAGAGAATGGAGGAGACACCAATATAGAACCACTTAAACAGGATAAGCTAAGTCAATATGTTGGATACAAAGATTTCTTAGATTTTTCTAGAACTTTTGTTAAAAATGATGAAAACGCTAATAAAACAACAGTGAAGATAAGTGTTGATAAAGATGAAGAGTCTTTAACAGAAAAGCTCTCAAATATTATTATCAATATCACTAACGAGCAGCATTTTAAAATGCCTGAATTCATCAAACAAAATGGGATGGGTATTATGGAAATGATATTAGTGTTGTGCCTGGTTACCGGAAATGTCGTTTTCTCAAATAGTAAACAAGCCCCTCAAGGGTTTGCAGACCTTGATAATGTTCGACCAATGGAATGTATGTATTGGGATGGAAGTGAATATAGATTGACTGATTGCAAGAATAAAAACCCTCATATCAATGTAAAACCTATTGATACTGTTGATATGAAGTACTTTAAAAGAATTACCCGTAAAGATACTTTGACAGAAGAAAATGCTCTAGGAACGACATGGTACTCAAAGTATAATGGGAATGTAGAATTTTTTACGGGTGATGGGACAGATCCCAATAATGGAAGGGAACTTAGGAAGTCGACTCCTTTTATTATTTTTAAATATGCTGGAAAGCCAGAGGACTCAATACAAGTCGAAGAATAACTACCTTCACAATTATTTAAAATTCTCTTAAACCACTTCCTAAAATAATCCCATATTTTTCAGGTTATTTTTACCATGCTAAAAAAAGGAATTTTCTCTACCTTACTTATTGCTTTTACTTGCTTATCTGCCCAACAAAAGCCTGTCCAAATTGCTTTTCTTTCAGATGTTCATTTTCAGGATTTGTATGGGAATTTTTCAGATAATGATTTTAATGGAATTGTTAATCCTAAAACAGGAAAAGCGACCATTTTGAGGACAATGGATTCTCAATTGCATTCCACACGAGTTTTTAATGAGAACTATTTTGCTTTTCTGAAAGCGCTGGATGATATTGCTGCAAAAGGAATTAAGATCGTAGCGATGCCCGGAGATTTTTCTGATGATGGGCAGGCTTATAATTTACGTGGACTGCACCGGATTCTGGAAGCGTATCATAAAAAATATGGGATCAATTTTTATATGACAACAGGTAATCATGATCCGGTTGGCCCTTTTCATCAGGATGCAGGAAAAGAAGATTTCATGGGAAAGGATGGATCTCCATTAGAAATCTACAGTAAAGAAAATCTTGCAAAGAAAAAGCAGCATGTTATTACAAAAGATATTGCAGAGTCAGGGTATATTGAAATTCTTGATGAACTGAAAGACTTTGGCTTTTATCCTAGAAAAGAAAACCTGTATTGGAGTACTCCTTTTGATGATCATTCTTATTCCAATTATTCCTATAGTAATGCGTTGCATTATGCAGATTATTCGAATAGAATGTATGAGGTTTCCAAAGGGTTTTCAGTTCCTGACCTTAGCTATGTGGTAGAGCCTGTGAAAGGGGTTTGGATGATTGCGATTGATGGAAACACTTATATTCCTAAAGATCTTCATCGTAGTTCTGAGGATGCGACTAATTATAACGGAGCAAGTATTGGATATAATAATGTTCTGACCCATAAGCAACATTTGATTCAATGGGTAAAGAAGATTGCGAAAGAAGCGAAAAGTAATGGAAAAACTTTAATTGCGTTTACTCATTATCCCATGATCGATTTTAATGATGGAGCAACGAATGAGATTAAAAATCTTTTGGGCGAAAAGAAATGGCAGTTGGAAAGAGTGCCTGAAGAGGAAGTTGCGAAAGAATTTCTAGATGCCGGACTACAGATCCATTTTGCTGGGCACATGCACATCAATGATACAGGAGTTAAGAAGTTAGGAGATAAAATGCTTGTTAATGTTCAGGTTCCTTCGTTAGCTGCTTATTTACCAAGTTATAAAATACTTACGATTCATTCTCAGGATGTCATGGAAGTTCAGACAGAAGTTCTAAATAATGTTCCCCGTTTTGATGAACTGTTTCCTTTGTATGAAAAGGAATATGGAACTTTGCAGCAAAACCATGATAAAATTTTGTGGAATAAAGATATCCTAAAGACAAAATCTTATCATGACTTCATGTTGTTTCATTTGAAAGAGCTTGTTCGGTTACGAATGATTCCAGATGACTGGCCAAAAGAATTTATAGAAAAGACAAAATCTATAACCGGAAAAGATCTGCTTTTACTTTCTCGAAATTTAAAATCTCAACAGAAAGTAAACGGAATTGATATGGATTCATTTCAGCAATGGAATTTTGAAGATCTGTTATTTGATCTGTACAAATTTCAATCTGCGGATGAATTGGCAAGGAAGGATATATCGAAAGAAAGATGGAAACAGTATCAGGTTCTTATACAATCATTTGAACAAAATAAATCTCAGGATCATTTTGTTTTACAAATACAATCTGTTTTCAGGATTTTATCGCTTTTATCGAATGGAGATCCAGCAGATCATTTTGAAATTGACCTGAAAAACCGGAAGATTAAAAGATTATAGTTTTTTATATCCCACAGATTTATCAGATGATACAGATTTCTTTTATACGCAATCATCTGCGAAATTTGCATGATCTGCAAGTGAAAAAAAAGAAAAGTTAACAGATTATATATTTTCTGTCTCGCAGATTTAGCAGATGACGCAGATCTTTTATGTTTAATCTTGTGTCAAATTTTTGGGATCCGGGAGAAAAAAGAAAAGCAACCTTATAATAAGACTGCCTTTCCCATTTGATATGAATGAAAACGTGTGTAATTATTGTGTGTTTATCGGGTTTTTTCTCTCATAGGTATTGTTTTCGAAACTGATTTTATAATTGGATTTGAAGAGCTTACTTGGCAGGTAATAATCAGTAGAGATTATTTGAGCACCGCTTTTTTTTGCTTTTTCAAATCTTGAATAATCTTCGCTTCTTGCTTCCATGGTGTCAGCATCTGCTCTCGTACGAATGATGTAACCTTGTTGTACCAGCTCATTGATTTTCGGACTTGGGTCATTCATAAATAAGACTGCGGATTCCGGCGTTCCTGGTGCTGAATTGGTAAATACCATTCTTCCCTTTAATGAAGGATGCCCTTTCATATATACATCCCGGTTTTCTCCATCATTGTCGAGAACAAAAAGAAATTTTCCTTTAGCATCTTTTACTTTCGGCCAGTTTTTATGAAGAACAGCATCATTTAAGGTGTTGTAAGAACCACGAATATCGTCTGGGGCTATGATCTTTTCTTTACCTAAATACTTTGTCAATTCATTATCAAGATCATCAAACAGTTTTGTGGTGTAATGTTCAGGTTCTGTTCCAAATCTGTTGGGTTGTCCGTCTTTAGGCTCCAGAGTTATAAATACAGGATCATGATCAGGGTGAGCATCAGACCATTTTTTTAAATCTTTTAAACAATCCTGTAAAGTATAATACCATGTCTGGTAATCAATATCTGTAATATGAATCATTTTGTACCCCGGTTTTTTCATTTTTCCTTCCGGATCGAAAGGCTGCACTGTTTTCACGAGATCTAAAATTTTAGGATGCGCATATTTTCCACCCTTACTGTCTGCATATACATCAATTTCAAGATTACGCAATCCTAAATCTAATTGTTTAGGTATTGCAATATGTTCATATTGAATTCTAGGCAGGGCATGTAAAGAATCTTTCTTAGCTAAATAAGAATATACTTCGGGAAGAATTGCTTTTTTGTAGCTGTTGTGTGAACCGATGACCTGAATTTCATTGATCTTCAGATGATCTAAATTCTGCTTTTGAGACCATAGTAAATAAAGTGGAGTTATTGAAAGAAGTAGAGCCCCTGTCTTTTTCATTTCGAGTCATTTTTTATTGAAGCGAAATTAACGAGTCTTAACATGAGGAGATTTACATATTATGTTAATAATTTTTTAAGATTATGTGAATAGGATAAAATTTGGTGTTTGTAATCTATTGATAGTTAGTTTGATATTATTTTCTCATTTTGGGATATTTATATTTTATTCACTTTAAGATAATATTATGTTAAAATGCTTTTTAGGGAAATCAATTTACTTTGTATGCCGAAAATATACTGTGTAGGAGTTGAAAAAAAACCACTGTTGCGGGAACAACAGCGGCTTTTTATTAAGCAATGTTTATTACAATTTACTTAATGATATGTACCACAAAATTAATTTTTTTAAATTTAAAAAGCTAATTCCAATAGCGTTAATCTTTTTGGTTGCCAATCAGGCTCATGCAGAAGGATTTACCAGAATTAGCCCTGTTTTCTCACAGGTAAATGAGACCATTTCCGGAGTCGTTCTGGATCAAGAGGGAACACCAATAGAAGGTGCAAAAATCACAGTTGCAGAAACTGGAGTGACTGCTACTTCTGATGCTTCCGGAAACTTTACGATCTCCGCTTCCATTGGCCAGACATTATCCATTTCTTATGATGGATATGAGGTTCAAAAAGTGAAAATTTCAAGCACTACCATTTCGATTAATTTAAAATCTAAGAAAGAAGCTACTTCTATTGAGGAGGTAACTTTAGTAGGGTATGGTTCACAGAAGAAATCTGACCTGACGGGAGCCGTAAGCCAGTTGAAGGCTGAAAATTTCAAGGAGGGAATGAATATTTCTGTAGACAACTTAATGCAGGGAAAAATTGCCGGTGTTCGTATTGTACAGTCGAGTGGGGAACCTGGAGCAGGAGTGAACGTTTCGATTAGGGGGATTGGATCTATCAGAAGTGGAAGTACCCCTTTGTTCGTTGTAGATGGAGTTCCTTTGAGTAATGATGCGGTAAGTGCGTCAGGACCCAACGTTGGTTTAGGGAATGCAGGGGCAAAAAATCCACTTAATTTTTTAAATACCAGTGACATTGAATCCATTACTGTTTTAAAAGATGCTTCTGCAGCGGCCATTTACGGGGCAAGAGGATCAAATGGAGTTGTTTTGGTAACAACGAAGAGAGGAAAAAAAGGAGATCCGATGTTTACTTATGATACATATCTTGGATTTTCTTCAGTTATTAGAAAGCTCGATTTAATGTCAGCGGATCAATACAGGGCAGCAGGAATAGATAAATCCTACGATCATGGCGGAAATACAGACTGGCAGGATGAGATCTACAGAAATGCAGTTTCTCAGAATCATTCAGTATCTTTCTCAAAATCTACAGATACAGGGAATTATTTTGCTTCAATTTCCCATATGGATCAGGATGGTATCGTTCTGAATAGTGGTTTCAAAAGAACAACAGCTCGTTTAAATGCGGAAGAATCTTTCTTTGATAATAAGAGATTAAAGATTAAACTAAATCTTACGGCGAGTGATATTAAGGAAACAGGAATTCCTAATGGAGGAAATGCAGGATCTGATGGTCAGGTCATTATTCATGCCTTGATGGCGAATCCTACACGTTCTGTATATGACCAGAATGGAAATTATACGAATTTCAATATGAATGCTCATTACAATCCTTTGTACTTATTGAGTGTTTATAATGATAAAACCAATACATTCAGGGTGTTGGGGAATACGGAAGCAACGTTAAGAATTTTACCGGGATTAAATTATAAATTCAATTTAGGAATCGATAAAACAACGTCTGAGAGAAATACAACGATGTATCCGAACATTACGGACAGAACGCCGAAAGGAGTATACGTTCAGGCAAATCTTGATTCTTATAATATACTTTTGGAACATTACTTAACGTATGACTTTAGCTTCAACAAACATAACTTTAGTGCGTTAGGTGGTTTCTCTTATCAGAAATTCAAATCTACAGGAACATATTTCGGAGTAAAAGATATTGCAGCGCAGGGAGCGGGAATTGCTCCGGAAATTAATCCAGGATATTCTGGAACGGCCTTTGTTCCGGGTGCTGGTTATGCTCAGGAAAATGAATTGCAGTCCTATTTTGGGAGAGTAAATTACAATTTTGATAAAAAATATTTACTAACAGCTTCATTAAGAGCAGACGGTTCTACCCGTTTTGGAAAGAACAACAAATATGGATATTTTCCTTCTGTTGCAGTAGGTTGGACGATTTCCAATGAAAATTTCCTGAAAGATTCTCAAATCGTTAATGAATTAAAATTGAGAGGAAGTTGGGGACAAACCGGTAACCAGGAAGTTCCGAATAAAATTACGCAAGCGAGTTCTTCATTGACACAGGCTTCAGGATATTATTTATATCCAAATTTAGATTTGATCAATGGAGTTGCAATCAACAGAACGGTCAATCCTGATTTGAAATGGGAGGTTGTAGAGCAAACTAACATTGGTGCTGATTTCAGTCTGTGGAAAAACAAATTGTATGGATCATTGGAATATTATAATAAAATAACCAAAGATCCTATCCTGAATATCCCTTCAAGACCATTAAGTCCGACAAGTACGGTTTGGAAAAATGTTGATGCTGAAATTGTTAATAAAGGATTTGAATTTTCTCTAGGTTCAGAAATTATTAAAAATGAGAATTTTACATGGACGATGGATGTAAACGGAGCGACAGTGAATAATGAGGTGAAGAATCTTCCGGTTTCAGCTATTTATTCCGGTGAGGTTTCAGGACCTGGACTTTCCGGTGTTACTGCCAATATTTATAAAAACGGATATGAAGCAGGATCTTTCTATATGTATAATTATCTGGGAGTGGATGCGAATGGAAAATATATTTATGAAGACGTAAATGGTGATGGACGGATCGATCAGAATGATAGAAAGATCTTTGAAGGAGCTATTCCAAACTTCACTTTTGGTATCAATTCGTACATGAAATACAAAAAGTTTGATTTTTCATTCTCTTTCATCGGACAGACAGGTGGTTATTTAGTAAATAATACTGCTTTAGATTTAAATATCAACAACTTAGCTTCAGACAGGAACGTTTTGAAAAACTTCTATGATTCAGGGGCAAGCTTTACCAATCAGCCTCAATTGTCTTCTTTATATCTGGAAAAATCAGACTTTCTTCGTTTGAACAACGTAAGATTGGGATATACTTTCGATATCAATCAATTGAAATTCTTGAAAAGCATCAATCTTTATGTAAGTGCACAGAATTTATTTACAATTACCAGCTATACAGGTTATGATCCACTTGTCGATACCAACAAGCAAGTGGGAGGAAATCAGTCTTTGGGAATTGATTATACCACATATCCGTCTGCTAAAACTTTCCTTTTGGGGGCAACTGTTAAATTTTAATTTAAGTTAAAAGAAATCATGAAATCTAAATTTTTAAATATTAATACAATCCTTTTATCCGTTTCTGTACTGGCATTAGTAGGATGTACAAATCTGGATGAAAAAGTAATCGATGAGGTTTTAGGTTCTGAAGTTGCAGACCCTGAAGCTGCCCTGGCCGCAGCTTATAGCCAGCTTGGAGAAGGAACTTTTGTAGATCATGGGAGTGTTTTTGCTTTACAGGAATATTCTACGGATGAGGCCTTGCTACCAACAAGAGGAAGTGACTGGGGTGATGGTGGAAAATGGAGAGCAATGCACGAGTTTTCCTGGGATGCGAACAGTGATGTTGTAAAAACAACATGGAATCAATTGAACTTCGGGATCACAAAGTCACTAACCGCAATATCTAGTGCGAGCAAAAGTAACGGAAACAATAAGGCTTTGTTTTTAGCAGAAGCAAAAGGACTACTTGCTTTTTATACTTATACAACGATTGACCTGTTCGGACAAGCTCCTTATAGAGATCCTAATAATATCAATGCACCGATTGAGATCCGAAAAGCGGAAACTACAATTGATGCTTTAATCACTGAGGTTGAAGGACTTATTCCTGATTTGGCAGAGATCAAAACTCAAAATACACATGCCGGAAGATTCACAAAACAGGCAGCATACGCTCTTTTAGCAGATATGTATCTGAACAGAACTGTTTTAAAGAATAAAGCGACAAGTAATTTCAACTTTTTGGAACCTGCTGTGAATGGAGGAGGAAATGATATGGATAAAGTAATTCAATATTCTAATTTGTTGATTAACAATCCAAATTTCAGTTTGGAATCTAATTATTTCCACAATTTTGACATTAATAATGATACGAGTAAGGAAATGATCTTTACGATCGTTCAGAAGAAAATTGCGAATTCAGATAAAGGCTCGGATAATGACTTAGCTTATATGTCAATGGAAAGAATTCAAAAACCTTCACCGGATAACAGAGGAACGAATGCATCTTGTATCACTCCGGAATTCTATTATTCATGGAATGGAAATCATGATGATCCACGTTTCCAGAGAACCTATCAATATGAAGACGGAACATGGTTTAAAAATGACGGAACAGACGTAAGTGTACCGTCAACAAGTAAAGTAGAGGGAACAGGGAAGCCTTGGTTCCATTTCAACAGAGGATTGCAGGTTGGCCAGCAGTATGGTCCTAAAATTCTTCAGAATGGAAACTTTGATATGACTGCAGATGGCAGAATTAAAGTATATAAATTATTTACAGAAAAGAATACAACGCTTGCTGCGGACTTTACTCCTGAGCTGAATTTTGATAATCCTTCAGAATCTGTATTTACACAGGCTCAGATCAACAGAGGGGTAAGAAACTTCAAATTTGAATTTGATCCGGGTTATGGAAATAACGGAACAAGTGGAATGGATGTGCCATTGTACAGATTAGGAACGATCTATACAATGAGAGCAGAAGCTTATTTCAGAAATGGAAATACAGGAGCGGCTCTGGCAGACGTAAATAAGTTAAGAACAAGCAGAACCCGCGAATCTTTATATAATAATGCTCCTGGTGTTGCGATTGCTTCTGTGGATGCCAATACTTTATTTAAGGAATCAGGATACGAGTTATATTGGGAAATGTACCGAAGAAAGGCAATGATCAGATTCAACAAATTTGATCTTCCGGGAACAGCTAAACCAGCTTCTCAACCTTACAAAAGAATCTTCCCGATTCCTCAGGCAACGCTTGATGCATCTCCTGATTTTAAACAGAATCCTGGCTACTAGTTTTTTCATATACAACGATTATTTTTGCAAATAAAAGCGAAGAGATTGATCTCCTCGCTTTTATTATTTTATTCATAAAGGCTATTACTCCATAGAAACTCAAACCTGGTGATGAGGTTTCTACCAATAAGAATAGATTTTAACCAATCTTAAAATTATTCCTCATTCAACATTCCCAGTTCCCCGAAATATTTTTTAAATTTTTGAATTTTAGGACCTACGACTGCACTGCAATAAGGTTGTGTAGGGTTTTCATTATAATATCCCTGGTGGTATTGCTCAGCTGGCCAGAACTTGTCGAACTTCGTTAATTCTGTAACATATTCTCCTGCCCATCTTCCTGATGCTTGTGATGTTTTGATAGCTTCCTCTGCCTTTTGTTTTTCAGCATCATCTTTATAGTAAATAACAGAACGATATTGTGTACCGATGTCATTTCCTTGTCTGTTGAGTTGAGTTGGATCATGAAGGAAGAAGAAAACATCCATTAATTGTTCATAAGATATTATGCTTGGATCATAAGTGATTTGTACCACCTCTGCATGACCTGTTTCTCCCGTGCATACTTCTTCATAAGTCGGATTATCTTTGTGACCGCCGGAATATCCAGAAATTGCAGATTTAACACCCTTCAGCATATTGAAACAACTCTCCACACACCAGAAGCATCCGCCACCGAAAGTGATCTGCTCTAAATTATTGTTATCCATTTTAGGTTGATTGTTTAAGTTACATTTTTCTTTATTTATCCATGATAGGATAGTAGAAAAATCTAATCAAAAATAAGAAAAACTTTTTCAGTTTAACCACAAATAACACAAATGCTTTCTACAAATAAACACGAATAAAAACACCAACACACATAGTTTGTCATTCAAAACGAAGCGAAGCGTAGTGTGGAATCTCAACAGAGTGTTGAGCTTATTTAAACACAAATAGCACAAATGTTTTTCACAAATGAGCACAAATAAAAATATAAACACACAAAGTTTGTCATTCAGAACGGAGAGAAGCGTAGTGTGGAATCTCAACAGAGTATTGAGCATATTTAAACACAAATATCACAAATGTTTTTCACGAATAAGCACAAATAAAAACACAAACATCTGCGTAATCTCCGAAATCCGCGAGAGCTTATTTAAACACGAATCGCACAAATGTTTTTCACAAATGAACACAAATAAAAAAAGAATAAAAATCTGTGTAAATCCGTGAAATCTGTGGGATAGAAAAAGCATCCCATAAGGATGCTTATATCATATTATAAATAAAATCTCAATTATTTCTCCCAAACTAAAGCACTTGCCCCAAGAATAGCAGCATCCGCCTCATCAAGTTCACTGAAAACCAGTTTTACTTTATTCCTGAAAATAGAAAGAAGGTTTCTTTCCATATGAAGTTTAGCAGGCTTTAAGATAAAGTCTCCCGCCTTGATAACACCTCCAAATAGAAGTATTGCTTCCGGAGAAGAAAACATTACAAAATTAGCTAAAGCTTCTCCTAATTTCTGTCCGGTATATCTGAATACTTCAATAGCTATAGGATCTCCTTTTAAAGCACATTCGTGCACTGTTTTAGAATTAATTGCCTCTTCAGGATATTGATTTAACATAGACTCTGGAAATTCTGCTCTCATTTTTTTAGCGGTGATCGCAATTCCTGTTGCAGATGCGTATGCTTCTAAACTTCCTTCTGAACCTGTACTCCAGTGTTTTCTTCCACCAGGTTTTACAATAGTATGTCCAAGCTCTCCAGCAAACCCATCGTGTCCGTAAATTAATTTTCCACTGGCTACGATACCACTTCCTACACCTGTTCCCAGAGTAATCATAATGAAATCTTTCATACCACGTGCCGCACCGAAAAGCATTTCTCCATAAGCTGCAGCATTGGCATCATTGGTGATCGTGCATGGCATATTGAATTTGGCTGTCATTAGCTCCGCAAAGGGAACAACTCCTTTCCATGGTAAATTAGGGGCTTGTTCTATAGTTCCAGTATAATAGTTTCCATTAGGCGCACCTACTCCAATTCCATCGAAGTTGATTTCATTGCCATATTTTTCAATTAAAGGATGAACTTTCCCATATAAAGCATCGATAAAATCTTCTACCTTCTCATATTCGTCCGTTCTCAGGTTTCCTTTTTCAAGGACCTCACCTCTATGATTAACCACTCCAAACTTTGTATTGGTTCCTCCAATATCAATTCCTAGGGCAACATGTTTTGATAAATCTATTAATGACATTTCTATTCTTATAATTCTAAAGGGTTAAAATTATAAAAAAGATTGTATTAATGAATTATTAACGAAGAATTTATTAAAAAAAGTTTTTAAGCTGTTTTGGGTGTTTTCTTTTTTCTTCTTCCCCACCAAACCAGGAATCCAGTTACTGGTAATGAGGCACATATGAGACTCACAATAAAGGCAATGATCTTTGTTGGAAGTCCTAAAATAGATCCTACATGGATATCATAATTGGCTCCAACCGTTTTTTCTCCAAAATTTTTGTCTTTAGGATCGTGAGTATGAAGAAGTTCACCAGAATTTTCATCAAAGATTAAGCTGCTGCTTTTGTGATAAGAATAAGAAAGGTGCTTTACATAGACTTCAAAATTCGGATGTTCGTGATCATCCATATGTTCATGCCCAAGATCGATGGCAAAACCAAAAGAATCAGGATATTTTGCTTTAACAGTATTGCTGATCTTATCTAAAGTGCCTTCTGCTCTTTGTTCTATAGGAGCTTTTGTTTTGATGCTCGAGAAGTCCGGATAAACGGTATTTCCACCTGAGAATATAACATAAATAGCGGCCTGTACTACAAAGAATGCATAAAATAATCCTGTAATAGAAAATATTAAAGCAAAAATAGAAGCATAGAAACCAAGTATATTATGAAGATCGTAGTTCTTTCTTTTCCAGCTTTTGATATTTTTCCATTTAAAAGAAAAGCGCTGTTTTCTTGCAGCCTTATTTTTAGGCCACCATAAGATAATTCCTGTGATCAGCATGATGACGAAAATAATAACAGGAATACCTACTACATAAGTTCCCCAGTCTTGTTTTAGAAGATAGCTCCAGTGGATCATCTTTACAATCTGGAAGAATCCATTTTTCTCATCATACGTTCTTAGAACTTTTCCGGTATAAGGGTTTACATAGGCTGCTTTGTAGACAGGAAATTCATCAAAATAATTCCATGCATTATTGTTATGCTCATACCAGTAGAAGATATATGACATCTTTTTATCGATAGGAATATTCACCCAATGCACAGGATATTTCTCCTTTACCTCTTCTGTGACAGATCTTTCCAGAACTCTGATTGGTAATATCTGTTTTTGATCAATATTTTGCTCATTGTGGTAGATAACATCTTTTCGGGTAATGTTTTCAATTTCATCTTTAAAAACATATAGTGCTCCTGTGATGGAGATAATGAAAATTAAAAATCCAATCCCCAGCCCGAACCACAAATGCAGTTTGGCTGACCATTTTTTAAAGAATCCCGGCTTTTTCTTATGATGTTTTTTCTTCATATCGTAACAGAACGTCTGGCAAAGATAACGCTTAACTTTTATTTAGTTTAATTAAAATTTATATTCAATCATGAAAGTTCCTCTCATCCCTAAAGAATTGATGAACTCACTGTCTCGTGCAGACCACCACGCAATGGAAGGCTGGTATAATTTATTAAACAGGTTTTCAATTCCTAAAGAAACTTTCCAGTTGTTGCTGACTTCGTAGCTTGATCTGAAGTTGAAAACAGTATATTCAGCGACTTTTCCTTCTCCATAAGCATACTGTCCGGTCTTTGCATTAGGTTCAAATCTATCCTGAGCAAAAGAATGCAGCATATCCACACCTAATGATAAAGTTCTAGTTGGTCTTACCTGAACATAAGCTAAAACTTTTGGGGCTGAAATACGGCTGTTATTAATTTTCACTGAATAATCTCCGTCATTTTTTATAGAAGTAATTCCTTCCATCCAACTGTAACTTCCTCCGAAATTGATCCATTTTGCAGGCGTAAAATGTAAAAATCCTTCTACACCATATACAATCTCAGGAGACCGTTGAATAGTTAAGGCACGATCTGGACTTTGAACAAATGATGCCCCAAGTTTTGAGGTACTTACATATGATGTAATCTCATAATTGATCCATTTTGAAATCTGTCCTGTTGCCCCGAATTCATAATTGTTGACGATGATAGGCTTTGTTTCAAGGTTTTGTATGGTTCCTTGTGTTGAAGTCCTTAAAATCCTTCCCAGTTCATTAATAGAGTAGGCTTGTGAGAAGCTTCCGAATAAATTCAGATAATTCTCAATATTATAACGTACTCCGATATTTCCTACGAAGGCATTGTATTTTAATGTTCCTCCGGTTACGAAAATACTTTGTGTGAACGTTCCATCACTTTTGATGGATGATAATGTATTGAAGTCTCCGGCTTTTACTTTTATATTTTCGTATCGAACTCCTCCTTTGATGGTTAGCTTTTTAAGTAAATCAATTTTAATTAAAGCAAAAGGAGCAATATTGGTCATGTCCATATCTGGAGTCCAATAACGACCATCTTCCAGCTTCTGAACAGTTTGGTCATTTAGTACATCCATTCCATAAATAATTTCTGCCTGTGAATTTTGAGCATTCCATAATTGGGTATCCAGATTTACTCTGGCTCCTTTTTTCTTTGAAATAACATTAGATTGACCTCCATTCAGGAAAGTGTCACTATATCCGTATACTGTCCTGAAATCCTGATAATAAAGGTTTACATTTAATGATGTTCCGTTGAAAAGATTTTTGTTATCGTAGCTTAATTTATAGTTGTGGTTTCTTGGAGTTCCCTGTGGAGTCGTTTCCAGATTCTTTCCTCTTCCCTCACCAATGGTGGGAGTAATTCCGTACTTCCCGGTTTTTAAACCTAAATCCAGATCAGATTTTGATGCATAGCCAATATATGAAGCCTCAATTCTTTGATTTTGATTAAGATCATAACCCAATTTAAGCATTCCATTATAATTGTCCATTTTTGCCGTGCTATATGTAGGACTTAGACTTACTCCATCACCGTCTTTCATGTAACCTGTTCTTTCATAAGCTAGAGAGGCTACGTAGTCGAACTTGTTTGTGATCTTTCCAGATAAAAGCTGACTTGCTCTGAAGCCTAACGTCCCGCCGTATGGTTGGCCTGTAATACCAATTTGAGAGACCCCTGATATTTTTTGATCAGATTTACTTCTTTTGGTGATGTAGTTGATGATACCTCCATCTGCACCATTTCCATAAATAGATGAAGCTCCTTTGATCACTTCAATTCTTTCAATAACCGATGGATCGATTGATCTTATATCTCTGGCTCCGTTTCTCAATGGAGTTGATTGTGGAATTCCGTCGATAAGCACTAAAACCTGACGTCCTCTTAATGTTTGTCCAGAATTGGAAGTTTGTCCTGAACTTGTTCCCAAACTTGGAACGGTGTATTGGAGGATACTTGTGATATCTGAATTAACAGTTAATTGAGATTGAACCTGTTTTTCTCCAACAATCGTAATAGAGCTTGGTACCTCTTTGATACTTTCTTTTTTTCTGGAGGCAGTCAGTACTACCTCTTCAACATTCTTGGTTTGTAATGTGTCTTTGACTTGAGCGAAAGCAGCAACTGTTCCCAGACATGCTACCGATAAAAGTACCTTTTTCATTATATTTTTTTCCCTTGTTTCTTTCTTTTTCCCCACCAAACCAAAAAGCCGGTTACGGGTAATGAAGTGCAAATAAGGCCTGCTATAAACCAGATGATTTTACCTGCCAGACCAAAATAAGATCCTGTATGGATATCATAATTGGCATTGGAATATTTTTCAGCAGTATTTAACTTCTGATGAGGTCTGTTTGCTAATAGTTTTCCTGAGTGTTTATCGAATATGAGAACATTTCTGTCACTGAACCTACCGTCTTTTTGGTAAATGGTGACAGGAATATTTTTCAGATCTTTTCCTTTTTTATTTTTTCCATTCAATGGCATTCTGAAGCTTGAAGAAGTCGAATATAATTTTCTTGTTTCGTAGATAGCCAGATCGAAAACAGCCTTATTTTTTTGTAGTAAAGAGTCCGGAGAAGCCAGTTCTTTTTCCTTTGGAAGATTAATGGAACCGGATAGTGCAAAGTTGAAAGCATTTTTTACATAAGGATAGGTAAAGTAAATACCCGTAATGCTCATTAGCAAGGCAATAAATGAGGCGTAGAAACCTAAAACATTGTGAAGGTCATAGTTTTTCCTTTTCCAGGTTTTTACATTTTTCCAGTTGAACCAAAAACGTCCTTTTCTGGCTTTTTTATTTTGAGGCCACCAAAGAATAATTCCGGTAATCAACATGATAATAAAAAGAACGACAGGTATTCCAACAACATAAGGACCCCATTCAGATTTCAGAAGGAGACTCCAGTGAAGTGATTTTAGAATCGGAAAGATGTCATATTTTTCGTTATAGACTCCTAAAATTTCACCGGTGTATTGATTAACATATACCTGTTTATTAATAAGAATTCCTTGAAAATAATTCCATTCCTCCTTACTTTTTTTATAATATAAGAAGCTATAAGACTTGCTTTTGTCTAATGGAATTTCAACTGAGTTGATGGGATACTTTTCATTAAGTTCCAATGTTATTTTTTCACGAAGAAGCTCAACAGATAATGGCTGATCTTTTATAGTTTCTTTTTTGATTTCAATTGCATCTTTTCGAAGTACATTTTGAATCTCATCTTTAAAAACATACAAAGTCCCAGATAAAGAAACAATAAATACAATAAGACCTACAGATAAACCAAACCACAAATGTAATTTGGAAGACCATTTCTTTGTAGCAGATGGTTTCTTTTTATGATGATGTTTTTTATGCATAGTAAAAAGTTAGCCGAGCAGTCGGCTAACTTTTGTTTTATTTAGAATTTGTATCCTATTGATAGTCTGAAGTTTCTTGGAGCATCTGCTTGGTAATAGTAGTAATTTCCGTAAGGAGAACCTGAGTACAAGTATCTGTTAAATACATTGAATACATTTATTCCTACTCTAAACTTGGTGTTTTCCCAAGAAGCACCCGCGTCAAACTTTACATAATCTCCCATTTGTAAAGAGTTGGTAGCTCCCCAATCCCAGCTGCTTCTGCCTGCTAGGTATGTACCCCCAAAACTTAATCCAAAACCTTCTAATATGCCATTAGTAAATGTATAATTTAACCAACCATTTGCTGTGTGTTTTGCATATCCTGGAACTTTATCTCCTTTTTTTGCTTTTGCTGTAGTTTCAGTGAATTTATTTTCTGTAAAGGCATAATTAAAGATCGCATTGAACCCTTTTACAATTTCACCTTTAAGATCAAACTCTACCCCTTGCACTCTTGTCTTTCCAAGAAGAATTGAATATCTTCCGTTTGGATTATTTGTTTGGTCAGGATCTCCTGTAATCTCATTATTTTTGTTGATGTTATATAATGATAAAGTAGTATTCCATTTTCCCGCGAACCAGTCTTTTTTAACACCAACTTCTATATTACTACCAGTTAATGGAGTAGCGGTTGTTCCGTCTCTAAATAGACCAGCCTGTGGTACGAAAGTCTGATCATACAAAGCATAAGCTGCTAAGCTTTCATTTACTGAATAACTTAATCCAATACGAGGAGTAATTCTGTTAGCTTCAGATTTGGTTCCATAGTTTATCTCTTTTACATTAGTGTAACGTGCAGCAAGAGTAAGTCTTAGAGCATCATTGAAGAACCCTAATTCATCCTGTAAATACAAACCTGTATAATTTTGATCTATGGTACTTCCAGCACCTGCTCTTGTTGAAAGAGGAGTACTTTTATTAAAGGCTTTGTAATTCTCCGTATTATTAGGTCCGGAATACCCATTTATTCCATTGATATCATAATTACTAGTATTGGTATTGTACCAATAGTTATGGTCAGCAACTGTATTGGTAGCAGAGGCATCTCCATTAGCATTAAACTTATCTAAGTTATATCCCTGAGACCAGTCTGCCATATATTTTTTACTTCCTAAATCAAGACCAGCTAGAATTTTGTGAGAAACAGATCCTGTTTTTACATAACCATTTAAGAAAACCTGTCCAAATTTCATCGTGTTATCAGCTTCCCAATAGTTTACACGACGGATCATGTAGCCATTTTCGAAATTACTTGGCCAAATGTCACTACCCATAGTATACTCATTTACATAAGTTAGCTGAGAAGTTAATTTCCAGTTATTATTGAACTTATGCTGTAAGTTGATATTAACAGTATTATTATCTACTTTAGTCGGGTCAATGCTTGGATCGGTAACGGTGTATCCAACAGGCTTCGCTCTATAACCTTCAAAAGAGAAGACATAAGCAGAACCTACTTCAGACATTTTTGCTTTTTGATAGATATACTCTGCAGTTAAAGTCGTTTTATCAGAAAGATTAACTTTTAATGAAGGGTTGATAATGTATCTGTCATTAAACTCATAGTCTCTGAAACTGTTTTTATTCTGAGCCATTAAGTTTAATCTGAAAGCAACTTTATCAGTAATCTTAGTATCAATATCGGTTTCTCCTCTGTACATATTAAAGCTTCCAAGAGTTACTCTTGCAGATCCGTTTAATGACTGTCCGGTTGGCTTTTTGGTTACGATGTTGTAAATACCACTTGGTTCACCGTTTGACATCAGGAACCCTGATGGTCCTTTGATGAACTCGATGTGATCGACAAAGCTCATATCCTCACTAAGAGGTCCCCAGTTAGAAGTAACATTTACTCCGTTCATGAAAGCGGCTGCTCTTGAACCTCTCATGTTAACTCTTGTATACATATCACCCCAGTGCTCCAATCTTTGTGCTCCGGCAACGTTTCTTAGAACTCCATCACTTAAAGTCGTTACTTGTTGATCTTCTAAAGCTCTATTCGTAATAATAGAAATGTTTTGAGGAATTTTAATAAGCGCTTCATCTAAACGCATCGAAGAAGAACCTTCTTTTTCTACATATTTTTTGTAGTATTTTCCGCTCACTACAACTTCTTCAATATCATTTGATTTGATCGTATCTTTTTTTTCCTGAGCGAATGCCATCATTGATGATAGTAAAGCAACTCCTATTATTACCTTTTTCATTGTTTATATTATCCTTATGTGTGTTGAATTATTTAATTAGAATTTATAAGTCACGCTTCCTAAAGCATTAAGTAATCTTTGTGGGTTAGCAGTAGTATAGCCGATCCAGTAATGTTGATTCGTAAAGTTGTCTACTTTCACACCTATTCTGAATTTCTTAGTGTCATAAAATGCATTAGCATTTAATACGATGTAAGAAGGTAGAGTGAATACGTTGTTTGTTCCTACCCCTGTTTCAGGGTTAATGTCCAGCATATTTACTACCTTATTTTCACTCGCATAATTTCCACCAATCCCGAAACCTAAACCTTTAAGTTTCCCATCTAAAAATTGGTAGCTGGCATATAAATTTGCTAAATAAGGAGACCCAGAAGTATTTGGTCTTCTATTGAGAACAGAAGCATCTGCTTGTGTGAAAGTTGAATCATTATAAGTGAAACCTGCAATCGCTGTAAAGCCTTTTACTAAATAAGCATTGATTTCAAGTTCTACCCCTTTGCTTACAATAGTACCATCTTGTGTTTGTGCACGTGAATTACCATCTCGTGGTGTGCTTCTTAAAACATCTTTTACTTTTATGTTATAATAACTTAATGTGGACGAAATTTTTCCATTGAATAAACTGGTTTTAATACCACCTTCCATTTGATTAGCTTGTTCAGGAACCGGAATAGCTGTTAAACCTTCATTATTGGTATAATAATCAAGATTTTTAAAGCTATTTTGGTAATTTCCAAAGAATGAAACCTTATCTTTTATTACTTCGTATACAATTCCAAGCTTTGGAGAGAAAAAGGTTTGATTTAGTTTTTCTCCAGTTTGTAAAGTTTGAGAATCCACAACTCCTGGTTTATTGGAAAAATGGTCAACTCTTAAAGCCATTAAAACACTTAAGTTATCTGTAACATTTAATACATTGGAAAGATATACAGCATAATTATTTTGTATGCTTTTTATCAAGTAAGGAGTTTCATTTCCTGCCATTGCATCATATTGTGCTTGTAGTGCAGTACCATTGAAATTAGTATAATCAAATCCAGGCTGATGTAGTGGAACAGGTACAGAGACTCCATTCACTTTATCGAACCCATTTACATCATAAAAATTCTGATCATTGTTGATTCTTAAATAATCAAACCCTAAAACCACACGGTTTCTTAAATTTCCAATACGGAAATCACCATTAAAGTTTTGTTGGAAATTAATCGCTTTCTTTCTACTGTCTCTCGTAGATTGATCACTTCTGTACATTTTTGTAGGATCATCCCCCATAAAATATAAATAAGGCATAAATCCATCGGAGTAACTGGAAGATGTACTGATATTCGTTGATGATTTGATTGTGTTGGATATTTTATAATTCACCTGTCCGAAAAAGTTGATGCTTCTTCCTGTGTTGTTAAGGTCTTTTCCTAGATAAGAGTTTTTGTAATCCAGATTAAGATCTTTGACATTGTTCACTTTTTTTAAGTAATCTCCGGAATAAAAGAAGAAGGTCTGGTCACTCATACTTTTCATATTGAACAATTCCATCTCGAAATTAATATTCAATCGATCTGTTGGGTTATAAGTAAGACTTGGTGCTACAGCAAAATTTCTTCTGTAACCTTCAGTTTGGAAAGTTCCTTCGTTGGTATAGGCAGAATTTAATCTGAATAATAATTTTTTATCTTTTGTAAGGGGAGTGTTGATGTCCACTGAAGCTCTGTAAGTGTCATAATTACCTCCAGATAAGCTCACGTTCCCACCAAATGTATCAAATGGCTTTTTAGTTACCCTGTTGATAACACCACCATAGCTTGTCAATAGACTTCCGAATAGTGTTCCTGATGGACCTTTAAGTACTTCTACTTTTTCAAGGTTAACAGCATCTATAGTTCCGGTAATTGATCCCAGCACACCATTTCTTAAAGAGTTTGAAGCAACAAATCCTCTAAGATTTACATAAGCACCTCCATCACCAGCTCTTCCATTTGCCGTCCACATGGTTTGTAATCCTGGGATATTTCGAAATGCTGCATCAACAGTATAAATAACCTGATTTTCTAAAATTGCTTTGTCAATACTTGAATATACCTGAGGGTTTTCGATGGCCTTTAAAGACATTTTATTAGAGTAATCACTATCTTTCTTGATGTAAGTATTCATAATAACTTCATCAATCTTTTTTACTTTAGTAGAATCTTTCTCTTGTGCAAAAGTCAACATAGAACCTAACATTGAAACACCAATCAGTACTTTATTCATGAGCGCAAATTTTTTGCAAATATATTGTTTTTAATTATTCTAAATAAATTAGCACCTTGATATTTATCATGTAAAAGCTATTTAGAAAATAATAAAAGCCACTTCAGTATTACTGAAATGGCTTTTATTGCAATGCTGATTATTATTTACTAGATGGTTCCTTTTATGAAAGAAATTAAAATTTGTAGGTTACGCTTCCTATAACATTAGCTAAGGGTTGTGCATTCGATGTTGTAAAGCCATTCCAGTAATGTTCATTTGTGAAATTATCCACTTTTACTCCTATTCTGAACTTTTTCGTGTCATAGAATGCGTTAGCATTTAAGACTAAATATTTTGGAAGGATAAAGGTTCCCATACTCGTAGAATTTACGATTTTATTGTCGCTAGCATAATTTCCTCCTACACCAAAGCCCAGACCTTTTAAATTACCATCCAGGAATTGGTAACTGGCATTAAAGTTTACTAACCAGGGAGAGGATGCTGTAGCAGGTCTTCTTCCAATGACCGTATTATCGGCGTCAGTGTATTTCATGTCGTTATAGCTTACCCCGGCGATTACCGAGAACCCTTTAACCAAATAAGCATTAGCTTCAAGTTCTACACCCTGACTTGTTAATGACCCGGCCTGGTTTTGTACCGCCTGTCCTGTTCCGGTCATCTCGCCAGTATTCAGAAGCGTGTTTTTTACTTTAATGTTGTAATAGCTTAAAGTAGTGGTAACTTTTCCTTTTATGAGGTTCGTCTTAAATCCTCCTTCAAATTGATTAGCTCTTTCAGGAGTAGCCAGATTAACATTTCCTGTTTTATCTGAAGTATAATATCCGTTTACAGTGAAACTGTTTTGATAATTTCCAAATACCGACACCTTATCCTGAACAATTTGATAAACAATCCCAAATTTCGGTGACCATGCAGCCTGACTATAAGCTGCTGTCTTGTTTGGTCCAACTTGACCACCTTTATAATTCACAGATTCATATCTTAGAGAAGTCAGGATATTTAGGCCAGCTATTGGTGTAATAACATTGGAAATATATCCACTGTAGATATCTTTTTTACCCGTACTCACATATGTGTTATTTTTTTCAAAATTCGGCATGCTTTGTAAATTAGAATACATTGCTCCCAATGTTTGTCCATTCATGTTAGAGTAGTCAGCACCATTAAAAGGAACCCAATCGAAGTTAGTGAACATAAAATATTGATTGTCATTCGATCTCATGTAATCAAAACCTGCCACAGTTCTGTTTCTTACACTTCCTATGTTAAAGTCAAAATTGAAATTTTGCTGAACTTGAAAATAGGTCCTTTTACTATCTTTAGTCGATTGGTCTGCCCTAACCACTCCTAATTCTGTGTCATTTGGATTTTGAGTTACAAATGCTTTGGGGGCAAAATAGAAATAGGGATTAAAGCCATTAGAAAAAGAATAGGCTGTGCTTACATTTGTAGATGATTTAATATGTTCATTGATTTTATAGTTAACCTGTCCGAAGAAGTTTCTTGCTTTACCAATAGTTTTAAGTCCATCACCTGCATAAGTTTGCTTATAATTATAACCAAATTTTTCAAGTTGGTTCATATTGTCTGCACCTAGTTTTTCGCTTGGAACGTAAAAGAAGAATGCTGTTTCAGGATAAGCATTTGTTTCAAACATTTCCAATTCAGCATTAATCTCTAAATTATCAGTTGGGCGATATGTAAGGGAAGGAGTAAATGCATAAAAAGAATTCTTGGCGTTTGTTCTCTGAAAAGTTCCCTGATTTGTGTAAGCAGTGTTTAATCTGAATAATAATTTTTTATCATTTGTGAGTGGTGCATTTACATCAGCCTGTACTCTATAATAATTATAGCTTCCTCCAGCCAGAGAAACAGCTCCTGCAAATTCTTCAAATGGTTTTTTAGTGACTCTGTTTACGACCCCTCCATATGACGTAACATTACTACCAAAAAGTGTAGCAGAAGGGCCTTTCAGTACTTCTATTCTCTCTACATTGATAGCATCCATTGAAGTGGTAATTGGAGCAACCATCCCGTTTCTAATTGAGTTTCCTGCTACAAAACCTCTTAGGTTCAGATAGACCCCTCCATCTCCAGCTCTGTTAGTAGCACTCCACATTTTTTGTGCTCCTGCTACATTTCTAAAGGCATCGTCAACAGTAAATAATAGCTGGTTTTCCAATATTCCTTTATCAATTGAAGAATATACCTGTGGGTCCTCTATAGCTTTTAATGGCATTTTATTGGAATATTCGCTATCTTTTTTGATATAAGTGTTAATAATTACTTCATCAATACTTTTGGTTTTAGTATTTACGGTATCTTTTTGCTGAGCTAGAACAACTATGCTTGAAAGTATAGATGCAGTTAGTATTATCTTTTTCATTGATAAAATTATTTATAATAGTGTTTAATAATCAGAAATAAAGGGATTAACAAAGAAATCCATCCTAAAAAATTCCATATGCCATCGCCAAGAAGAGCTGAAACAAGTCCAAATATTGTTAATATAAAAAGGAATAGAGGCATTCCCCACAGTTTTAGAAATGTATTTTTCATGATAAGGCTTTTTTGGATAAAGGTTTCCATTGTCTTTCTGCTTTTCTTCTTGCAATCCATAAGTACAAGCCAGTAATCAGTACAAGGATGGTAAATACATCAAAAACAGTCCAAATAATTTTTAATACCATACCTCCATAATTTCCAAAGTGTAAAGGCTCTGATAGGAAAAGAGTATTCACATACCAAGGCATATCTCGGGTGTCAGTGACTTTTCCATTTTTAGCATCGATTAATACAGGTTTTAGAAGTTTAGCCGTAAGTTCTGTGTTTCCACGCATAAAAACAGCATAATGGTGCTTACTGGTAAAAGGTGTTCCAGGGAAGGCTATTACCGAAACTTTCATATCTTTTATGGTATTTTCAGCTGATTTCTTTGCTTCTTCCAATGAGCTGAAGTTTCCTGTAAGAGGTTTTTGATTTTTATAGGGAGCGGTCATTTCAGCTAATTGCCCTTGCTGCCATAATCCTAGAATAACATCTGATAATGTATTGATAATTCCTGTAAAACCGACAACAACCATCCATGCCGTAATGGCAATACCCAGTAAGTTGTGAGTATCAAGCCATTTTAATCTTTTGGATTTATTTTTACGTACCATCCCAAAATCAAATTTTTTCATAATTGGACCGTACAAAACAATACCTGAGATAATTGATATCATAAATAGGATTCCCATTAATCCAAGAAACAGCTTTCCGGGAATTCCTAAAAACATATCCGTGTGGAGCTTAAGAATTATACCCATTAAACCATCAGTTTTTGGAGCTCCCAGTACTTCGCCAGTGTATTCATTTAAAACCAGGTACTTACTTTTTTCGTAGGGAGCATCAGGTTTATCTACGACGTCGAAAAGCACTTTGTTCTTGTCGTTTTCGTCCCAAAAAGCATATCTAACCTTTTCACCGGGATATTTAGATTCAGCTATTTTTGCAAGATGGTCAAGGTCTAATTTTTGCTGATCTCTTGCAATTACCTCTTTTTGATCTTCTAGAAGGTGTTCAATTTCTTCATGAAAAATTAATGGTAGCCCTGTTAAGCAGAGATACAGTAAAAAAATGGTACAAATCAGGCTGGTCCATTTATGCCAATTAAACCAACGTTTGGCTGTTTTTAGTTCCATGAAAACAAAGAGTAGATTTTTTGCAAATATATTGTTTTTAATTGTTCTAAATAAAATATTCAATTGATCTTTATCACATTATAATATGTACCGAATAACCAAAAAGCCGCATCAAGTACTCTTGATGCGGCTTTTATATGATGTTAATTCTTTCTTATGCTGGAATCTCTCCTTTGTATAAGAATGAAATAATTTCTTTGTTCATTTTATCTACCATTTCACTGAACAGGTGGAAAGACTCTTGCTTATAAATAACAAGCGGATCTTTTTGTTCGTAAACAGCTCCCTGTGAAGATCTTCTCAGATCATCCATTTCACGTAAGTGAAGTTTCCAGTTCTCATCGATGATTGATAAAGTAATATTCTTTTCGAAATCGTTGATCAATGTGTCACACTGACTTTCATAAGCTTCTTTAAGATCAGTAACGATGGTAAGAGTTTTATGTCCATCAGAAAAAGGAACCTGAATCATTTTGAACATCGATCCCTGGTTTTGATACACATTCTCAATGATTGGGAATGATTTCTCTTTCAGTAGATTCAATTTCATTTGATAATCCTCCTGAGCTGCTTTGAAAAGGATATTGGTAAGATCCTGAACAGATTTATTACCAAAGTCACTCTCAGAAACAGGAGATCCCATTGTGAAATGTTTAATTACTTCAAATTCGAAATCTTTAAAGTTTCCGTTCGCTTTACCTCTTGCAGCAATAGAATTAGAAACATCGAAGATCATATTCGTGATATCATACTTCAGGTGATCTCCGAATAGAGCGTTCTTTCTTCTTTTATAGATTACATCACGCTGCTTATTCATTACGTCATCATACTCAAGAAGTCTCTTTCTGATTCCGAAGTTATTTTCCTCTACTTTTTTCTGTGCTCTCTCAATAGACTTACTGATCATAGAGTGTTGAATAACTTCTCCTTCTTTATGACCCATTCTGTCCATCATTTTAGCGATTCTTTCAGAACCGAATAGACGCATAAGATTATCTTCAAGAGATACATAGAACTGTGAACTACCTGGATCTCCCTGACGTCCTGCTCTACCTCTTAACTGTCTGTCAACACGTCTTGAATCATGTCTTTCTGTACCGATAATTGCTAAACCTCCTGCTTCTTTTACATCTTTAGAAAGTTTAATATCCGTACCACGGCCTGCCATGTTGGTTGCAATAGTTACCACTCCTGGCTGTCCTGCTCCGGCAACAATTTCAGCTTCCTTCTTGTGAAGTTTAGCATTCAATACCTGGTGTTGGATTTTTCTTAATTGAAGTGCCTTTGAAAGTAATTGAGAAATTTCAACTGAAGTTGTACCTACAAGAACAGGTCTTTTAGCTGCAGTTAATTTTTCAATTTCCTCGATTACGGCATTATATTTTTCTCTGTTAGTTTTGAAAACTAAATCTTGTCTGTCATGTCTTAAAATAGGACGGTTTGTGGGAATTACCACAACATCTAATTTGTAGATTTCCCAAAGCTCACCCGCTTCCGTTTCAGCAGTACCCGTCATCCCCGCAAGTTTGTTGTACATACGGAAGTAGTTCTGAAGCGTTACTGTTGCAAAAGTTTGAGTTGCAGCTTCAATTTTTACGTTCTCTTTAGCTTCAATAGCTTGGTGAAGACCGTCTGAATAACGACGTCCCTCCATAATACGTCCTGTCTGCTCATCAACGATTTTCACTTCACCATCAATTACTACATATTCATCATCTTTTTCAAATAATGTATATGCTTTCAATAGCTGGCTCATCGTGTGAACTCGCTCAGATTTTTCAGCGAAATCAGAGAATAATCTTTCTTTAGCTTCAAATTCTTCTTCTTTAGATAAATTTTTAGCTTCTAATTCTGCAATTTCAGTTCCGATATCGGGAAGAACGAAGAAGTTGGCATCAGAGTTTCCTTGAGACATGTATTCTACACCCTTATCCGTTAAGTCAACCTGATTGTTTTTTTCCTCAATTACAAAGTATAGATCTTTATCTACAATTGGCATATCGCGGTTGTTATCCTGCATATACTGACCTTCAACTTTTTGAAGCAATGCTCTGTTTCCGCTTTCTGATAAAAATTTGATTAATTGTCTGTTTTTTGGAAGACCTCTGTAAGCCTGAAGTAATTTGAATCCTCCTTCTTTTGTATTTCCGGCAGCAATTAATTTTTTAGCTTCGTTAAAAATAACTGAAACTGTTTTTTTTTGAACTTCTACAATTCTGTCAATAGAAGGTTTTAGAACATCAAATTCCTGTCTGTCTCCCTGAGGAACCGGACCTGAAATGATCAATGGTGTTCTTGCATCATCTACTAATACAGAGTCAACCTCATCCACGATTGCGAAATTCAATTCTCTTTGTACAAGCTCTGAAGGTGAAGTTACCATGTTGTCTCTCAGATAATCGAAACCAAACTCGTTATTAGTTCCATAGGTAATGTCTGAGTTATATGCTTTTCTTCTTCCGTCCGAGTTAGGCTGATGGTTATCGATACAATCAATAGTCATCCCATGGAATTGATACAATGGTCCCATCCATGCGGAGTCCCTTTTTGCAAGGTAGTCATTTACTGTAACCACGTGTACTCCTCTTTCAGGAAGTGCATTTAAGTAAATAGGTAATGTTCCTACTAAAGTTTTACCTTCACCGGTTGCCATTTCGGCAATCTTACCACTGTGAAGAATAACCCCTCCAATAAACTGAACATCATAATGAACCATGTCCCAAACGACAGGAGTTCCGGCTGCATCCCAGGAGTTTTTCCAAACTGCTGTATCTCCTTGTATTTCTACAAAATCTTTAGCCGCTGCTAATTCTCTATCCATTGGTGTAGCAGTTACTCGGATCTCTCCATTCTCTGCCCATCTTCTTGCGGTTTCCTTTATTAATGCAAAGGCTTCAGGAAGAACCTGAGCAAGAACTTTTTCTTCAATTTCGTATGATTCTTTTTTAAGAGACTCAATTTTGGTGAAAAGAGCTTCCTTTTCATCAACGTTTGTTGAGTTTTTTATCTGCTCTTTAATCTGTTCTATCTGTGTGGTAATGCTGCTGGTTGCTGATTTGATTTTTTCTTTAAACTCAGCAGTTTTTTCTCTTAAACCATCATCAGATAGTTGCTGAATACCAGATTCAACAGATTTGATTTTTGTTACAACTTTTTTTACTTCTTTTAGGTCCTGCGCTTTCTTGTCTCCCAAAAACCCCTTAAGAACTTTATTTAAAAAACTCATAAAAATTTTGATTTAGGCTCAAAACTTAAGCCTTGAGCATTTAATTATTACACCTTACCGGTGTTTATGGTATATCTAAAAAAGCTTTAAACGTAGAGCTTAAAGCTTTTGTGATTTTAGTATTCGTCTTCGTTCCAAAGATAATCCTCATCCGTTGGATAGTCGCTCCAGATCTCATCTATAGCATCATAGATCTCTCCTTCATCCTCAATCGCCTGAAGATTTTCTACGACCTCCATAGGTGCACCAGTTCTGATTGCATAATCAATAAGCTCAGCTTTTGTCATTGGCCAAGGTGCGTCACTTAAATACGAAGCTAATTCTAATGTCCAGTACATAATTTTCTATTTTTTTTGCAAAAGTATAAAAATAGCTTATATAATAAACTTTTTTATACTTGATTTTCAATTCTTTTTGTTAACTTTTGTTCATAGCGTGCAGTAATTCTTGTAAAAAACGACTGCCAGCAAATCATTTGTTGTCATTTTCTCAAAAACCATTCCATAAATTTTTTTATGCCATTTTGGAAGTCTGTGGCTGGTTTGTAGCCAATTAAAGTCCGTGCTTTTGTAATGTCTGCATTGGTCTTTTCTACGTCTCCGGGCTGCATAGGCAGCATTTTCTTTTGAGCTGTTTTCCCTAGTGCCACCTCGATGGCAGAAAGCATGTCCGATAAACAAATCACTTCACTTTCTCCCAGATTGATAATCTCGTATACCACAGAATTATTTTCTAAGTAAACTATTGACTTCATGATTCCATCCACGATGTCATCAATGTAAGTATAGTCTCTTGCTGTATTTCCATCCCCATAGTAAGGGATTTCTTTATCTTCAGAAATTAATTTAGTAAACTTATGTATGGCTAAGTCAGGTCTCTGTCTGGGGCCGTAAACGGTAAAAAACCTGAGTTGAATCATATCAATGCCATATAAGTGGTGGTAGACATGGCCAAGGATCTCTCCGCATTTTTTCGTTGCTGCATACGGGGAAATAGGATGGTCTACACTGTCTGTTTCTGCGAAGGGGATTTTTGTGTTGTTTCCATAAACACTTGAAGAAGAAGCACAAATGAATTTTTTAATGTTGAATGCATTACAAAGTTCCCAAAGATTCATTGTTCCTCTAACATTTACTTCCTCATATTCCAATGGTCTTTCGATGGAAGGACGTACTCCTGCCAGGGCAGCAAGGTGAATTACCATATCTATTTTATGGCTCTTAAATATCTCTTCAAGTTTATTTTTGTGCCTGATATCTTCGTAATACAGGGTGTAATTTTCTGATTTTGTGTCTGAAATTAACTTATTAATGTCATCTTCTTTATCAGAAAAATCAAAACTTGAATCTTTGCTTAAGGATTCTAATGTATTTTTAATTTTTATCTGATAATTATAGAAGTCATCAAAGTTGTCTACGTTTATGACAGATTGTCCATTTTTCAATAGGTATTCTATTAAATGAGAACCTATAAATCCACTCCCTCCAGTTATAAGATATGTCATTCGCGTTTTTTTATTAGCACAAAAATATAAAATTTACTTCTTGAAAATATAATCATTAAATTTACTTAAAAAAGTAATATAAAGATAATATGCAGTTTCAAGGACAAATTTTAAAAATGACAAGCTATGATGCCCAACCCATTCAGTACTATCTTAATCTTTCAGGAGATTTGATTCATATGAATGAATTGTTTGGAAAGGAGCTTACTATCAAACATACCGGATTTCAATGTGTAAACTGCGGAGAAAATAAACCAATCTACAGGATGGGATTCTGCAAAAACTGTTTTTTTGAAAGTCCTTACGCAAGTGATACCATTATTCGTCCGGAACTTTCTACGGCTCACCTGGGAGTTGCAGAACGGGATTTAGAGATAGAGAAATCAATCCAGCTTCAGCCTCACACTGTATATCTTGCTTATACAGGAGATGTGAAAGTAGGGGTAACCAGAAATACACAGATTCCAACAAGATGGATCGATCAGGGAGCAACCTTTGCTTTACCTATTGCGAGAACAGAAAATCGTTACGAGGCTGGAATGATTGAAGTTGCGCTAAAAGATCACTTACCAGATAAAACCAATTGGAAAAAAATGTTGCAGGATGATTTTGAAGGTGAAATGGACCTTGCAGATTTTCAGCAAAAAATAAAACAATACTTTCCGGAAGATTTCCAGAAATTCTACAGTGAAGGAGAAGAGCTTTGGAGATTTGATTATCCTTTTGATACACCTGAAAAAGTGAGTTCTTTCACATTAGATAAAAAACCGGAATTTACTGGGAAATTAACAGGGATTAAAGGGCAGTATCTGGGATTTGAAGGAGGAAACTTTATCAATGTAAGGGGACATGAGGGATATGTGATCGAGCTAAATGTAAAAAATTAATATTATATTTAAATATAATTAGTCCAAATCACAAATATGAAAAAATGGGTTAAAAAGTCATTAATCGGTCTCGGAGTTTTAGCAATTATTTTTTTGCTGGCTAACTTTGGATTAAATATCTGGCTCAAGACCCAGCTTCCGAAATATATTAAAAACAATACGGATTATAAAGTTTCTTATAAAGTGTTGGATGTAGACCTGGGAAGTGGAAATATTTTAGCAACTGGAATTACAGTAAATAGCAAAAATCCACAAAACACTAATGTTATAGGTCTTCAAGGAACAATAGATACTTTGAAGATCAGTCGATTGGGGATTTATGATGCTGTATTTAATAAGACTATAAGTTCTAAAGATTTGTTGCTGGCAAATCCTAATCTGAATATTACATTAGCAAAACCTATTGATAAAAAGGCCGGAAAAAAAGTGAATCCTGTCCTGTTTGAAAACATCAGGATCAATAGTGGTAACATTAATATTTTTAAATATAATAAACAAAAATTTTTAGGGGTAAAGCAGTTCAACTTATTTGTTGAGAATCTTCAAATGACAGAAGAGTCAGTAGAAGATAAATTACCCATTGTATTTGATAAATATGATATTAAAGGCAAAGATTTTTTCTTTCGCCCTGATGCTGTTTATGCTTTGACAATCAGAAAAATAAATACGGCAAACGGGAAGATGCTCATTGAAGATTTTAAACTCATCCCCTTGTTAAGTTTTGATCAGTTTAAAAAGTTCTACCCTGGAAAAAACAAACTCTTCAAGTTTGATATCCAGAAAATGGAATTTAAAGATGTTGTTGTAAAGAAGAATAACATCTCTCTAGCCAACGCGAATTTTCAAAACCCATTACTGACTGTTTATACGACAGGAGCTGTCGTAAAGAAGGCTGATAAACCAATGAGCTTTGAATTGAACCTTGAAGATATTAAATTAAGTAATGGAACGATTCAGGTGATCAAGCCGGATGGAAATAACCTTTTATACGGACAAAGTTTAAATCTGAATATTAATAAGTTTGCATTTAATAAAGAATCATCTGAAAATATAATCCCGGTCAACTACAAAGATTTTAATTTTTCTGGGAAGAATATTCATTATACAGACAAGCAAAATATTACTGTTGGAAGCCTGGCGCTGAATCCTAAAAGTGGGGAAATAAGAAATATTGTAGCATTACCAACAGGCTCAAACACATCAATGGATCTTAAGGCTAATCATATTGCTTTTAATATTAATAAATGGGAATTTATTGACAAAAAGCTTAATCTTGATGTCAAAGATGTTCTTGTGGATGGGATACATGGAAAGATTAAAGCCCGTGAAGCTGTACAAAAAAAGAAAAGTGATTTTACAGGAATTCAGTTCCCATTGGTCATAAGGAAGGTGACTGTAAAAAATTCAAATATTATTTATGATAAAGGAGAGCAACCGTTAACTCTTAATGATCTCAATGCTACCATAAATAATATAGAACTTAAGCCAAAAGCAGATCAGTCAGGGCTTGGAGCTATTGTAAAAGATTATCAGCTGACAACGAGAAATTTCGCCTACAAAACAAAGTTCTATAACATGACCGTAGGGTTATTGAAAGTGGGTAAGAATACAGCTCAGGTTAATAATTTTGCAATGAAGCCGCTCGTTTCGAGAGCTCAATTTATTAAAATGATTCCGGTAGAGCGAGACTTGTACGACCTGAAAGCTGGCCAGGTTACAATTAATGGAAGTTGGGACCTATTTTCTAACAATAAGTTCATTAACGCTTCTGATGTGGTCATTCAATCAGCGGATGCTAATATTTTCAGAAGTAAAATTCCCAATGATGATCCGAAAGAAAAGCCTTTGTATTCCAGGCTTCTTCGATCTATAAAAATTCCGATGTATATCAATAATCTTGATTTAAAGAATTCAATTCTGGTATACGAAGAAGATACCCCCGAAAGTTCCGGACCGGGAAAATTGACATTCAGCAATTTTAATATGAATGTTAAAAATCTCAACTCAGCAAAGTTTAAAGGAAAACCAACCCAGGTACAAATAAAAATTGATTGCTCATTTATGAACCTTGCACCATTATCTGTTAATTGGAATTTTAATGTTGCAGATCAGCATGATAATTTTACGATTTCCGGTAAAGCTGTTAATCTTCCGGCACAGGGGATCAATCCTTTCATAAGACCCTATCTTCATATTACTGCAACAGGTACCATTCAGGAGATGCTTTTCAATTTTAAAGGAAATCCGAAGGGATTGGGAGGGACTTTTAATCTTAAACATAAAGACCTTAAAATTGCAATTTTAAATAAGAATAATGAAGAAAAGAAAGGTTTATTAACAGCTGTTGCTAACTTATTTTTAAAATCAGATTCAGGTCAGTTTCCAGACTCTGTAACAGTAGAAAATGTAGAAAGAGATCCGACAAAATCATTTTTCAATTTATTCTGGAAAGGTATTCAGGAGGGCCTAAAGAAAACTTTAATAGGAGTTAATACTGATAAAGCCAAAAAAGCGGTTAAGAAAACAGTTTCTGCTGTTAAAGATGTAAAAGAATCTATTAAAGAAATTAAAGGAACAACACAGGAGGATAAAGTAAGTATTCAAAAGGTTGAAGAAGAAAAGCAGAAAAAAGGATTTCTAAAAGGGATCTTTAAGAAAAAAGAAAAACCCGAAAAAGAATAATTTCGGGTTTATATATATGTATTAAAAATTGAATTCATCACTTTCCTTAACAGGAATATCTCTTAGGAATTCATCAAATTTTTCACCAGGATAATTACTGTCTGCCCCATAAGAATCTATCATCATTCCTATATTTCCTGCAGAATCTTTAAGAACGTAAAGAACAGCGTTGTCATCAGGGTCGCTCTCTCCCTCAAAACGATAGGTTTTTATAATGGTTAAATCTGATGGCTGATAGTTTTTGTCTGAATTTTCGAACTTCATTTCACAGGCTTCATTCATTCTGAACTCTCTTTTTATTCCTCTTTCAGACAGGGTGTTCATTACTTGGCTTAAAGTGCTCATTCTGTCGATATTCTCTGAATTATCCATAGTTATACTTTTCTTTGGTACTACAATAATTAAACCATTATCATTATGGAATTCTTATCTGAATAAAATATTAACAGCAGAAATTTATTTTTTAATGTTAACAAAAATTATAATTAAATAAAATAGAAAAGGTACATTTTTTGCAATAAAGAGATTAATAAATCGAACAGAATATGAAAAAGGAAATTGGAGTTTTATTGGCAGGAGGAGTTGGACTTTTGGCAGTATTAAGTTTCTTAGGAATAAAAAAGATTTTAAATAAAAAAGATAAAAAATACAGTGATTATTATTCAGATTATCACAGACACTTTGATGGAAAGGAGCATGAAGATGAATATCATGGTGTCGAATTTTATGCAATGAAGTAGTAAAACAATATATCTAATTATGTTTTAAGTCCAACACTATCAAAGGTGTTGGATTTTTTTGTGGAAAACTTTAGTGTTAAAACTAATTATTTTTCAATCAAGCCTTTCTAATTTTACATCAGGATGGAGAACGAAAATATCATAAAAGGTCAGGGAGCTCAGCGAAACGTAATTAATCGTTTCGACAAGTATACCTTTGAACCTGAAGATGAAGATTTCGAAACCATGAAAACTTCCTTCACAGAAGTCTTTCCTAAAACAATTGTTAATCAGGTAAAAAGTGAAGATCTCCCCATGGAATATTCTATGAATCCTTATCAGGGATGTGAGCATGGATGTTCCTATTGCTTTGCCAGGCCTACTCATGAATATTGGGGATATAGTGCTGGAATTGATTTTGAACGGAAGATTATGGTGAAAAAGAATGCTCCTCAGTTATTGGAGAAGTTTTTTCAAAAAAAGGGATATAAACCTGAGCCCATTTTGCTTTCCGGAAATACCGATTGTTATCAGCCGGCAGAGAGGCAATTTGAGATCACCCGGCAATTACTGCAAATTTGTCTTGATTACAGACATCCTGTCAATGTATTGACAAAGAATGCGTTGGTGTTAAGAGATTTGGATATATTGAAACCAATGGCCGAACAAAATCTCGTTTCTGTTTCTTTAAGTATTCCAACCATGAATGAGGATTTACGCAGAAAGATGGAGCCAAGAACAAGTTCTTCTAAAAACAAATTAAAAGCAGTTGAAATTTTATCAGAGAATAAAATTCCGGTTCATATTATGGTTGCTCCAGTAATTCCTGGTTTAACCAGTGATGAATCATTAGGGATTTTAAAAGCAATATCAGATGCAGGAGCATTAAGTTTCGGATATACTCTCGTTAGATTGAATGATGCGGTTGAACCTGTATTTGTAAAATGGATTGAAACTCACTTTCCGGACAGGGCTCAAAAAGTGCTGAATCTGATTCGTTCCATGCGTGGCGGAAAATTAGGAGAAAAAAGATATTTTGACAGACAAAGAGGGGAGGGCAATATCGCAGAGATGATTCACAATACTTTTAAAATAGGAAGGAAAAAGTTTTTTGATGAAAAGAGAGGTTTTCCAAAGCTATCTACGCAAAATTTCACTGGAACAAAAGAGCAACAGCTGAGGTTGTTTGATTAGTTCTATAGATTGGGTAATTCTAGAGCTTTGTTTGAATCTTGACAATATAATAGAAAACCCAAACCTAAGAGGAATGAGTTTCTTTTTCTTATGAAGTTAATTATTTTTAAATAGGATCTTCAGGACAGATAAATTCGTATCGACACAATTCCTGATAAGTAAGTCCATTACTGCAAACGTAAAAGCAATAACCCGGAAATGGATGCGATTCTCCTCCAAAAGTTGTTTTCAATTTGCTCTTGCTTAGTTTTTTTAAATTTTTCATATTGATTTAATAAATTTTGATATTAAATAAAGATAATCATTTATCTATTAAATCAATTGATTTTGAATTATTTTTATCCGGATTTACAATGGATGAAAAATAAAAACCGCTCCATAATGGAACGGTTTATTATAATGTATTGTAGAATTTTTTATTCTACATTGTATCATCCGGGCATTTGAAATCATCACTGCATGTCGCACAAATCACAACACCATTACAGTAATACATACAGAAGTCTTCTACTGGCTTGATTCCCGCTCCAGAAATAGTCTTTAACTGACTATTGTTTAGTTTTTTTAAGTTTTTCATATTGTTTTAATTAAAATTTTGATAGTAAAGTAAATATATAATTAAAAATTGAAATGAAAAACGAACTTTTGAAATTATTTTTTAATTAATCCCAATTCAATAAGCCTCTCGTGTAAAAACTCCCCTGCAGTAGTATCTTCATACAATTTCGGATTGTTTTCATTTACACAATTTTCAAGGCAGTTCAATGACATTCCACTTACTGGATGCATGAAAAAAGGAATTGAATATCTTGAAGTTCCCCACAATTCTCTAGGAGGATTTACCACTCTGTGAATTGTAGATTTCAATTTATTGTTGGTATGTCTGGAAAGCATGTCTCCAACATTGATCATCAACTCGTCTGGTTCTGCAATAGCATCAATCCATTCTCCTTTATGGTTCTGCACTTGCAGCCCTTTTCCCTGGGAACCCATTAGAAGTGTAATTAAGTTGATGTCCCCATGAGCGGCAGCTCTTACAGCATCATCCGGTTCCTGAGTAATTGGCGGATAATGAATAGGTCTTAAAATAGAATTCCCTTCTGCGATTTTATCGTCAAAATAAAATTCATCCAAACCAAGATACAATGCCAGGGCTCTTAACACATACTTTCCTGTTTTTTCCAACATCTGGTAAGTTTCTTTACCTACTTCGTTGAATTTAGGAAGCTCTTCGACAATTACATTGTCCGGATACTCTGATTTGTATTTTGAATCATCAGACACATACTGTCCAAAATGCCAAAATTCTTTTAAGTCTCCTTTTTTGAAACCTTTTGCGGTTTCTTTACCGAATCCTACATAACCTCTTTGTCCTCCAATTCCGGGAATCTCATACTTCTGTTTCGTTTCCGTAGGAAGTTCAAAAAAGTTTTTCACCTCACCATAAAGATCACCTACTAATTGGTCGTCAAGAAAGTGCCCTTTTAAGGCCACAAAACCAATTTCTTCGTAAGCTTTTCCGATTTCATTTACAAATTTCTGTTTGCGTTCCGGGTTGTCCGAAAGGAAATCACGCAGGTCTACACTAGGTATTTTGTCCATTTTTAGAAATTTAACGTGGCGCTAAATTACGGCTTTTTTAAATTAAATGATTTTACAATTAAGGATTTATGAACTACATTTGTGATATGAAAAAATATTCTTCTAAGAGAAGCATTCAGATACTTGCAAACCTTCTCCAGCAGTACGGGATTTCAGATGTTGTTATTTCTCCCGGATCGAGAAATGCACCCATTGCAATTCATTTTTCAGAGATAGATCATTTTAACTGTTTTAGTATTGTAGATGAAAGGAGTGCCGCTTTTGTAGCTTTAGGAATGGCGAAAAGTGAGAAGAAGCCGGTTGCGATTACCTGCACCAGTGGTTCTGCGACGGTGAATTACTATCCTGCTATAACAGAAGCTTTTTATCAGAATGTCCCGCTTTTAGTGTTAACTGCTGACAGACCAGTGGATTTTGTGGATATTTTTGACGGACAGACGATCAGACAAAAGGATGTTTTTCATCAACATTCTTATGGTGACTTTCAGCTTTTAGAAGATAAAGAAGAGAATGCGGAAGATATTAATTTTGAAACCATTAAAAAGGCGATCGAACTTTGTTTTGAAAAGCAAGGGCCTGTTCATATTAATATTCCTTTAGAAGAACCATTATATGATTTGGTTTCTGAATTGCCAACCTTTCCAACGGTTGAAAAAACCATTAAAAAGAAAGAATATGAAATTCCATCTAATCTCGTAGCGGACTGGAATACTTCACAAAGAATCATGATCCTGGTTGGAACAAAAGATTATATTCCCGAATTGGAAAATCAATTATCTCAGCTGGTTAAAAATCATTCTGTAGTGGTTTTAAGTGAAGCCAATTCGAATGTGTATCATGAAAAGTTTTTCAGATTCATAGATCGTTATATTTTTAATTTTACTGAAGAAGACTATAAAAAATATGCTCCCGATTTGTTGATTACAGTAGGGCAGAATGTAGTTTCTAAAAAGGTAAAACAGTTTTTAAGAAAAGCACGTCCTAAGCAGCATTGGCATCTGGACGAAGTCTGGCAGCCGGATACTTATTTTTCTTTGACCGAAAAAATTGAAGTAAAGCCAGAAATATTCTTTTCCAAGCTATTGAAATTTATTAATCTGGAGCCAAGGGCTTATTTTAACCTTTGGGATGTTTTGAGGGATAAGAAAGATGCAAAGCATGAGAAGTTTTTAAACCTTGTAGAGTTCTCTGATTTCTATTTTTTCAATAAAGCTTCACAAACGGTACCTGAAAATTACAATATCCACTTCAGTAATAGTTCTGGAATCAGATATGCGCAATTGTTTGATTTTGGAAAGCGAAAAATGTATTGTAACCGCGGAACAAGTGGGATAGATGGATCTACCTCTACAGCGATGGGATTTGCAATCAAAAATTCTAATCCTACTCTGCTGATCACAGGTGATCTAAGTTTTTTCTATGATATCAATGGTCTGTGGAATCAATATATTCCTCCATTTGTAAGAATTATTATTTTTAATAACGGGGAAGGAAATATCTTTAAAATTATTCCAGGACCTGGAAATGCTAATCCAAATACGTTAGATGAGTTTATTGCAACCAAGCATCATAAGAACGCAGAGCACTTAGCTAAGCACTTTGGATTCTCATATATCAAAGTAGAAGATGACAGAACCCTGGACAGAGTTTTGGATAACTTTTTCAAACCCGATAACCAGCCTAAAATACTTGAAATAAATACGCACGGTACAAATAGTGCAGATGTATTGAAAGGTTATTTTGAGTTTATGAATGAGGGTTAAATCTCCAGATATTCTTCGCTACCAGGTAAGTTGTTGATTTTAGCAATGGGATAAATAAACATATCATCGAAATCATTCAAAGCATTAATCAATTGGAAATGTGAAAATTGTTTAATGTTTTGTAAGGTGATTTCCATTTCTTTTATTTTCTTTTTCTTTAAAAGATTTTGTCTTTGAACGCCGTTTAAAAGATAAGTAGTTGGGGTAAACCATTCTTTACCCTTTAAGAACAAAAGGTTTGAAAATGAAGTGTCGGTAATATGATTGTTTTTAACGATAATAATCTCTTCAGCCTTTGATTTCATCTTCATTTTTTCCAATTCTTTACGGTCTTCAAATTTGAAAGAGTAATCGAATGTATTATTTTCTACCAATTGAAAATCCAGAATTTCCGGAATAGCATAGGGAATCATTTGTGTTCTAACCTTTTTGTCCAGGTCATAAGCGATTCTCAATTTGAAAAGGCCGTCCTCATCATGATCAAGGTTTTTAAATAATTTAGACAGGTCAATAGACCCTTCTTTTCCAAAATGGGCAAATGTTTCATTGACTCTTTTCTGATGAAGGTCCAATAAGAAGATTTCCTGATCCTCTACCTTAATGCTTTCAATAAATTGGAACATAAATTTTATTTTTCATTTCCTGATACTCGTCTTCTAATTTGCTCATGTGTGTGATTCCGCCACCACTTTTAAAATATAATGTGTCATTCTCCTTTTCAATGAAGCGGATCATTACACAGCTATCAACGTTTTTGCCGTCAAACCAACCACAAACTCCGGTATAATATCCTCTTTCATAACCTTCCGCTTGCTGAATAATTTCCAGGGTTTTAGGCTTTGGGGCACCTAAAATAGAACCTGCTGGTAGAAGTTTTTTCATTATGCTTCCTATCTTTCCTACAAATTCCGGCTTTATATTTCCTGCAATTTCAGAGCTCATCGCATACAGGTTTTTTTGCTGTGTTTTGATAAGATCAATGTGTTGAAAGTGATTTACAGTAACTTCATCTGAAACCATACTAAGATCATTTCTAAGCAAATCTACCACGGTGTAATGTTCAGCCTTTTCCTTTTTATCATTCTTCAGGATTTCCTTTGCATTTTCTATTGACGCATCAATTGTTCCTTTCATCGGATACGTAAAAATTTTATCATCAATGATCTTTACAAAAGTTTCCGGAGAAAAAAATACGAAAAAATCTTTATAAAAAACTTTATATTTCGCATCTGAGTGAAGAAATATCTCTTCTAAGGATAAATTTGTTTCTATTCTTGTTTTTCGTGTATAATTAACTAGATAAGAGTTTCCTAGACGAATATTTTTCTGAACTTGATCAAATCCTGTTTTGAAGTCTTCCAAGGTTTCTGGATAGGATCTCCATTCGATTTTTTTATGGAGTTCCTTGGTTTGTTTGGGTGTCGAAAATGATTGAAAATCAACTAATAAACCTGATTTTTCTATTTCATGCTCTAAATAGATTTCAACATTCTCGCTTAGAAAGTCTATGATAAAGAAATAGGGAGTTTTCTGGCGAGAAAGCTCATCCATTTCCATAAATTTTTGATGATTCACTGAAAACATTCGACAAAAGTACTTATTGATGTTTACTTTTGCACAAAATATTTTTACATGCAGAACAAATATCCACAGAAACCGGGAATTGATTTTATACTGAAGCAGGCATTTTTCTATTGGAATAAGACTCTGATTTTCCAACTGATGTTTTCCATCATTTACTTTGCGATATTTTTTACGGGAATGTTCTTTTTCGCTTCCCGCTTTGGGATTTGGGGACAAAACCAGGAGTTGGCGGAAGCTTTTAAGCTGGGAACTAAAGCTTATATGGAAAAAGCAGCAGCAATAAGTGCAACCAAAGAATATCAGAATTTCAGCTACGCTATATTGGGAACAATTGTTTTTCTTTATCCTCTAAATCTTGGTCTTTTTCAGATCTTCAGAAAAATGGATCTTAATGAGAAGATCGTGTTAGGTGATTTGTTTGCCGGATACAATGGACTTAATTTCTTTAAATATATCAGCTATTTTTTGTTTTGGTTTTTTGTCTATCTGTTGGCAGCACAAACAATTATCCTTGGAGTTGTATGGGTTTTTGTAACCATTTTCGTTGCTCCATTAATGTTTTTTGCTGATAAGAGAATTTTTGAAGCAATTAGTTTAAACTTTAAAGCATTGAAAATGTATTTTGTGGAAATAATGGTTTGCGTTATTGTTGCGTTTATATTCAAATATGCTGGTTTTGCCTTGTTTCTTGTAGGCGGGTTATTTACTTTTCCATTTTGGAATGCTATTATATATTCACTATATAAGACCGTTTTTTCAGAAAAAAATTAAATTTTGGCATTGTTTAATGCTTTTTTTATCAAAAAAAATTAAATTTGATAAAACATTAAAAAAACTAAACAATGTCTGGATTCGACGAATTTGATCAGCAAGGCTCTGTTCCTAATAGGGATACGGGTTCAATTATTTCGCACGCTTTCGAAATGTATAAAGGGGTTTTTCTTTATGCTATTGTCGCAATGATAGTGTATCTTATCGGTGGGGTTATTATTCAAACGGTTACTGGTGTTAACTCGGCTTCTATGATGGAAGAGATGAGAAATGCCGGGGATGATTTTTCTGCATTCAGTTATTGGAATGCACCGGGATTTCCTTTATACCTTACTTTATCAGGGTTATTGGGTATTCTTCTTGCTCCATTGTATGTAGGACTAATTTTTATCGTTAATAAATACAATACAAAGAATCCAATTGAATTTTCAGATCTATTCATTGGATATCGTCAGAATTTCGTGAATATACTGATATATAGTTTGTTATCTGGAATTATATCCAGTATAGCTCTTTCTATTTGTGTTATTCCTTTCTTTTTTGTGTATCCTTTGTTGTTATTAGGATATCCTATTTTATTGTTTGAGAATGCTTCTGCTACTGAGGCTTTAGGAAAATCATTCAATATTGCAAAAGAGAATTATGGAACTTCCCTTGGCACTACTATTGTAGGGCTTTTAATATCTGCTGCGGGCATCGTGCTTTGTTTTATAGGAGTTATCATTACTGCTCCTTTTATTATGGTCGTAATGTATTCAGCGTATTGTGCTTTCCTAGGAAAACCAAGACAAATAATGTTTAAATAAGTATATGATTAACAAGGAAAAACAAATAAGTGGTATTGCCATAAAGCAGGTATTCCTGCTTGTTATTATTTTAGTGTTGGCGGGGCTGATTTGTTTTAATCTTGCACTCTTCATACCTTCAGTATTGGGGGCTATTACCATTTATGTTGTCTGTAGGAAATATAATTTTTACCTTCAGGAGGAAAAAAAATGGAAGCCCTGGCTTGCTTCATTTGTATTAATGCTAGCAAGTTTGATTATCCTCATTTTGCCGATCTATTTTATTGCTGACCTTTTAATTGATAAATTAGGGAATGCTCAGGCTTATATGGCTAAATTCAATATATTTCTGGAGAAGATACACACTTATATCGATAATAAATTCGGGTTTGATATTTTGAGTAAAGAAAATATGGATAAAGTAAAGGGTTCAGTAGGAAAGATCTCTACTGTGGCTCTTAGTGGAACTTTTAACACGCTTACCGTTATCATGTCCATGTACTTTATTCTTTATTTCATGTTGGAAAAGCCAAGGTTATTTGAAAAAATACTTACTTCATCTGCTCCTTTAAAGAGAGCCAATGTCTCTTTGATCGGAGATAAAATGAGAAAGCTGATCATAGCGAATGCAATTGGAATTCCTGTTGTAGCTATTGGGCAGGGGGTAGTTGCTTTAATAGGGTATTTTATCTTTGGTGCTCCAAGCCCTGTATTGTTATTTGCATTAACGGCTGCCGGGTCTATGATTCCTGTGGTTGGAGCAGCAATCGTGTATGTTCCTGTTTGTGTTTATATGATTGCAGTAGGAGATACCGGACCAGGTCTTGGTCTTGCAGTTTATTGTCTTGTTATCGTTGGATTAACGGATAATTTGTTACGCTTTACCTTACTGAAAAAGCTCGAAGATATTCATCCTCTAAATACAGTATTCGGAATTATTATGGGAATGAACTTGTTTGGTTTTATGGGATTGATATTTGGTCCTATTTTGATCTCTCTTACCCTTTTGCTTATTCAGGTGTATAGAAATGAATTTTCAGACAATGAAACGCATCCGGAGCTTCAACTGCCAGATAAAGATGATGATGCAGATAATAAAGTTGATTTAATACTATAATTGTGGAAGGAATAAACCCGGAAATATTAAAAGAAATATGTGTAGTTAAAATGCCCTTTGGGAAGCATGAAGGAACTATACTCGCCGACTTGCCAATAAGCTACCTTGAATGGTTTCATCGGCAAGGAATGCCTAAAGGAAAGCTTGGTATGCAGCTATCTACTATTTATGAAATAAAATTAAATGGTTTGATGGATCTACTTGCGCCACTTCGGGGAGGAACAGTAAACTACGACAAAATAAAAAATAAGACTTACAAATTTTAATTATAACAGATGGATTCTAAAAAACTGGTTGATATTCTAAAATTAGAGCCACATCCTGAAGGAGGATATTATAAAGAAACATACAGAAGTGAGCAAACATTAACCCTTGAAGATGGGAATATAAGAAATGTAAGTACCGCTATTTATTATTTGCTTGAAAATGAAAATAAATCTTCTTTTCATCGAATCAAGTCTGATGAATTATGGTTTTTTCACCAGGGAGAACCATTAGAAATTATTTTTATTAAAGATGGAAAATTGCATACTGTAATATTGGGAAATTCTTTAGAAAACGGAGAAGTTCCACAAGTAAGAATAGAAGCAGGTTTGTGGTTTGCAGCAAAAATTTCAAAAGGTACAGGCTATTCATTAGTTAGCTGTACAGTTGCCCCGGGGTTTGATTTTTTAGATTTTGAACTTGCAGAAAGGAATGTACTACTTCAACAATATCCTGATTTAAAAGAAGTGATTGAAGAGTTTACGCATTGAGAAATCTATCAATTAAAGTTGAATAGGCTGGAGGATAGCTAAATTAGGTGTTTGTATCGGCAAAGTCTGTGAGGCATTTAAAAGGAAAAGATATAAATCATAAGTTTTAAAAACTAAAAAAAGAACGACATTATCGATGTCGTTCTTTTTCGTTTTGCAGTATATTATTCTAATATTTTATAACTCAAATATATATTATTGTATAAAAGGAATTTTGTGATTGTAATTATCGGTCAATTAAGATGTTAGTGTTGTTTAGATTGTTTTTTGTGTATACATTGGGCAGAAACATTTAAACTTTTTGTATGAAAAAAAATTATTTACTTATGGTAATGGGCCTTATTGCAGGCTCACTATTTTATTCCTGTTCTTCAGAGCTGGAAAGTGAGAACGTAAAATCACAAGATGTATCTTTAGCAAAAAGAGGTTCTAAGGATTCTCCTTGTGATTACTTTAATTCAGCAGTTGAAAGCTCAATGCTTTCTGGGGTCAAGGCAGTGTATCTTGATAATGGTATTGCGGGCACCTGCAAGAATAATATTTTAATCTTTCCAACTTTAAAGAGTTATGAAGAAGCTATACTCATACTAGACAAAAAGATTGAAGAGAATAATAATGGTTTTGATCAACAAACTGGAAACATGACAGATGTTAAAGCTGATGATTATGCTGAACTTATCTCATTCGATGAGAACAAACCATTGATTGATTTCGAAAGGGAATTGAATTTATGTTCTTTAAGAGAATATTTGTCTGGGTTAGATGATAATTGGCTGAGCCAGCAAAAAGATAATACTTGGGATTTAAACACTTCGCCTGATGAGTATTACATTGATGATGATACGGAAAGAACATTGTTAAGTTTCGGTTCTGAATTTATAGTTGGAGATTGTAAGAATGGGTATACCCTGTATAAAAGATATGATTGGGGATATGTCAGTTTTCCTATAACTGATATTGGTACTACCAGCGAAGTACTGACAATCTTAAATGATATTACAAATCCTACACAGCAGCCAATTAATATTGATGGAGCAACACAAGACCAGGTTGTAGCTGGATTAAAGCCATACAGAGAGGTAAAGTATACAATTACTGCAACTAATCCTACAAACTCACAAACAGGTCAATGTAGAGGACAGGTTAAAAATAAAGGGCAACATGTATTTAATGCTCAAAGAAGAATAGTTTGGAAACATAAATTAAAAGACGCACGTTTTCCTAATACTCCAGGAACGACATTAATGAAAACCTATACAAGATCATATAGAAAGAAAGATGGGGGCTGGAAAAAATTTAGAGCAACTATTTTTACAGGCTATTATGGTAAAACGGCTAAACCTATTCAATGTACTGATGTGGGAGATGAACCTTTGACAGGCAAAGAAAAAAGAAGAAAGAAATTAAAAGAAAGAAGTTATATTATAGGAAATGTATCAGTAAAAAAGAATGTATTTTTTAGTGTGCATAAACAAGAAGGAAATTCATATCAAAATGAAGTATATTAATATTAATCATAAAAGCATTGAAGATAAAGTTCTCAATGCTTTGTTTCTGTTGTTATCAATTGCTATTTATTCACAACAGTATCCTTTAAAGTTTGGGTTGAAAGGAGGGTGGAATTATTCAAATGTAAGAGCTATAGATGAAAATGGTGATCGTTCTGGTTACAGAAGTGATATTATTGATGAAGCATATGTTGGGTTTGCATTTGAAAAACAGGTTTTAGAAAAGTCATATTTACAATCAGTTTTGCTTGTGTCTTTTACAGATCGTGTCACATTTTTAGAATTGCCAATCTATTATAAATATAATTTTTATAAGAAGTTTTCTTTTTTTGCTGGCCCAAAACTAAATTATATCCCAGATGATGAAATTAGTCAACCTTATTATTTTAGAAGAAGATTTGGCTTGAGTGTAGACTTAGGTGTAGATTATAAACTTTCAAACCATTTTCTCTTAGAAGGAAGTTTTTCTAAAGGACTTACAAGGCAATATGATGATTTAGCATTAACCTACTATCAAGCTCGAAGAGATGTTTATAGGGTTGGATTAATTTATTTCTTTAACTAAAAAATCATTGGCAGTTTTAAAAAGGGACTGCCAATTTTTTATTTCAATAAATTACAGGAATCAGGAAAAGAACACATCCAATAAAAAAGGCAAAAGTCAAAAAATGAACCCTATAATCGTTGATTCTTAGAAAAAGAAACTGATTGATTATTCTTAAAGCCCAAAATCCCGAATTCGTTAATAGAAAATATCTGCCAAAGGCTGTTTCTAATATTTCCTTATTAAAATAAAGACATAGTAATCCTGTGGCGAAGAAAACGAAAATGAGCTGGATATTTAAGATTTGCATAATGGCTCTATTAACCTGAGAAAGTTTTGACAAATCTTTTTTCCAGTTAAAAAAAATCCAGAAAAATAAATGAAACACACCAAGTAGTAGAGAATAAATTCCGCAAATAGTGATGATTGTTTCCATTGTTATTTTGGCTAGTTTTTCAAACCTGCAATTTCGTCCCGAAGTTTTGCTGCTTTTATAAAATCAAGGTTTTTCGCCGCTGCTTCCATTTCCTTTTGCTTTTGCTCAATCATCTTCTCTATATCTTCAGTGGCGTAATTTGCCTTAGCTTCAGCAACCTTCTGAATAATTTCCTTTTGGGTATATTTTGAATCAGGAAAGTCTTTGCTTCTACCAACAAGATTTTCTGAAATCTTTTTATTTAAAGCGGTTGGTACCAAGCCGTTTTCTTCATTGTGTTTCATCTGCTTTGTACGACGGTACTCCGTTTCGTCCAAAGTTGCCTGCATTGACTTTGTGATTTTATCGGCATACATAATCGCTTTTCCGTTGACATTTCTTGCAGCTCGTCCAACTGTCTGAATCATTGATCTTCTGCTTCTTAGCATTCCTTCTTTGTCAGCATCCAGGATTGCAACTAATGAAACTTCCGGTAAATCCAATCCTTCTCGGAGTAAGTTAACTCCAATCAAAACATCAAAAACGCCTAATCTCAGATCCTGCATGATCTGAATACGTTCTAATGTTTCAACATCTGAGTGGATATACCTTGTCCTGATACCGAATTTTGTAAAATATTTGGTGAGCTCCTCGGCCATTTTTTTTGTTAGTGTCGTCACCAGAACTCTTTCATCCGCAGCTGCTCTCTTATGGATCTCTTCCATAAGATCATCAATTTGATTTAGAGATGGTCTCACTTCAATTACAGGATCAAGAAGCCCTGTCGGGCGGATAATTTGTTCAATATAAGCTCCACCTGTTTTCTCTAATTCGTAATCTGCTGGTGTTGCAGAAACATAAATAACCTGGTTCTGCATGGTCTCAAACTCGTCAAATTTTAATGGTCTGTTGTCCATCGCAGCAGGTAGTCTGAAGCCATATTCCACCAATGCTTCTTTTCGGCTTCTGTCACCGCCATACATTGCATGGACCTGAGGAACGGTTACGTGGCTTTCATCAATAACCATAAGAAAGTCCTTAGGGAAATAATCAATAAGACAGAAAGGCCTTGTGCCTGGTAATCTTCCATCAAGATATCTTGAGTAATTTTCGATTCCGGAACAATATCCTAACTCTTTAATCATTTCAAGATCGAGCTCCGTTCTTTCCTGTAGTCTTTTAGCTTCAAGGGGCTTATCAACCGAACTGAAGAAATCCACTTGTTTTACCATATCATCCTGGATATCTCTGATTGCCCCATTTAGTGTTTCTTTTGAGGTAACAAAGAGGTTAGCAGGATAAATCTGTATCTGTTCAAAACTCGAAGTTACATTTCCGGTAACCGGATCAAAACTTTGAATTTTTTCAATCTCATCGCCAAAAAACTGAATTCTTATCGCATCATCAGCATAAGCTGGAAAGACATCAATGACATCTCCTTTCACCCGAAACGTTCCTCTTTGAAACTCATTCAGTGTTCTTGCATAAAGTGCACTTACTAAAGAATGGAGAAGTGCTGTTCTCGTTACTTTTTCTCCAATTCCAATAGAAATGAGCGATTTGTGAAATTCAGTTGGGTTTCCAATACCATAGATGCATGAAACAGAAGCTACAATTAATACATCCCTTCTTCCAGATAGTAAACTTGCAGTGGCCGAAAGACGTAATTTTTCTACTTCTTCATTGATACTTAGGTCTTTTTCAATGTAAGTTCCTGTAGTAGCAATATAGGCTTCGGGTTGATAATAATCGTAATAACTTACAAAATACTCAACAGCATTATCTGGAAAAAACTCTTTGAATTCCATAAAAAGCTGTGCTGCTAAAGTTTTATTATGTGCTAAAACTAAAGTAGGTTTCTGAACATTATTGACAACGTTTGCAATTGTAAATGTTTTTCCGGATCCTGTAACCCCTAATAAAGTCTGATATTTCTCACCGATTTCAATTCCTTCGGTAAGCTTTTCAATGGCTTGAGGTTGATCTCCGGTTGGTTTATACTCTGAGTGAAGATTGAAGTTCATACATCAAATTTATAAAAAAAAAGAGTCCTTTTCAGGACTCTCGTAATTATTATCATTTTTTCTTACCTTCAAATATCATGGCTAGTGGAAGCTTAAAAACCGTCGCTGCAGGTTTTCCATCTGCCAATGCAGGTTTCCAATTGATATTTTCTGTGGAGACCTTGGTGGCTCTTACACTCTCGTCATTAAAAACTTTGTTATTTCCGTCTGCTACTACTTTCTCTACTGTGCCTTCTGCATTTATTGAAATGTATACATTGGATTGAAGCCGGCCTTCATCTCCTTTAAATACACTGCCATTAAAATTTTTTGCTACTTTGTTTCGGAATTCATTAATTCCCTTTGGGAATTCTGCCTGAACAAAAGAATTGTTTGCTGGGGGTGGAGGTGGCGGAATGTCATGATCTCCACTCATGTTTGCTTTCTTAGGTACATTTTTTTCTACACGAGGGGGAGAAGGCGGAGGAGGTGCAAGATTTTTATTTATTTTCCCTTTCTTTGAGACTGCTTTTTTCGTTGGACGAATTGTATCAAAAGCTGTTATCTTATTATCTGTATTTTTAGCTTGATGAACTATTTCTTTTAATAAAACCGAAGAAGCTTTTGTATATTCTTTTGAAATATCTGAAATCGGGTTGTGGTTATTAGCATAAGTTTTTTGTACAAACAGTCCGAATGCTGTTACTAATATTGGGATACTTACGGCCTTTTTTAGTCCAATAAATTTGGATTTTTTAGTATTCATCATAATAAATCGTTTTTTGGTATTTGTAAAATTAAATGAGTGGGTGAATTCAAGTTTTTGAGAATCGACTATTTCATTAAGGATTAGATGCTGGTAGTCTTTAATATCAATGTTGCTTTCCAAAACATTCTCATCAGCAAGGAATTCATGATTGGTGATCATTGCTCTTTTATAAAAATAAAGGGCAGGGTTAAACCAGGTAATTACTTTGAAAAACTCAATCAGGAATAGATCCCAACTGTGTTTTTGATCCAAATGGCTTTTCTCATGAAGAAATATTCTGGGATCTATTTGGCCATTGATTATATAATTTTCACCCAGATAAATTGTTTTCCAGAAAGTAAATGGTGAAAAATTATTTGGGGTTACCACGATTTTACAGTGATCATGATAGAGTGTTTTTCCTTTGATATTCAGGATCTTTGCAATCGATAATATAGCTTTTACTAAAAGCAATAAAGTGATAATTGCATAGATGATCAAAAGAATAGTTGTCCAGTCAAATGTTTCCTGTTTTGCAGGAATGGTTAATATCTGTTGTGTGGTTTCTTCAAATCTTAATTGTGAATCTATTGACGAAGCAGGTCTTTCTGTTGTAATTGATATAAAAGGGATTGTATATGAAAAGGCTAATGAAAAAAGTAAGAAAAACCTGTTGAAACGATACATCTTTTCTTTTTCCAATAACAAATGATAGACTACAATAAGTAATGAAGAGCACAAAATTATTTTAAGAAAAATGTAGAGCATTTTTATTCTTTTATTTGTTGATCAATTATTTCGCGAAGTTCTATCAACTGCTTCTGAGTCAATTTGGTATTTGATGTAAAAAATGAAGCAAATTGCGTAACCGAGCTGTTGAAAAAACGGTCAATCATGGAAGTCATTTCTTCCTTGAAATATTCTCCTTTAGCTACCTTTGGATAGTATTCGCGAGAATTTCCATATAATGTATAGCCCACCAGATCTTTATTCTGCATTCTTTTGAGAAGTGTGGCAACAGTTGTTGCTGCTGGTTTAGGGTCTGGGTAAAGATCCAGGATGTCTTTCATGAAAACCTTCTTTTTATCCCAAAGAATTTCCATAAGATCTTTTTCAGAATCTGTTAGTTTTATTTCTTTCATATTCTACGTTTTGATACTTTGTTCTACAAATGTAGAATAAAAATTTAATCTAACAAATTTTTGTGGCACTATTTTTCCATTATTTTTTTCAACCACTAATCACAATCCTATGAAATTCAATAAGTTTTATGTACCAGTTTTAAGTCTTTTTTTAGTTTTGACCTCATGTAAAAAAAATAACGCAAGTGCTCAAAGAGTCAGCAGTGATGGCGGAGTAGAAACTGAAAAACCAAATTCTAATTACAAACCAGCATTTGTAGGGCAAACCAGAATTAAAGCAGTAAAAACTTCAACTCCTTATAAAGTAGAAGTATTGAGTAAAGACTTCGATAGGCCTTGGGGTATTATTAATTTACCAGATGGTAGATTTTTAATTACCGAAAAATCAGGCTATATGAGTGTTGTTTCTTCCGATGGAAAACAAATTTCTAAAATTTCAGGCTTTCCAAAAGTTGATTCAAAAGGTCAGGGCGGAATGTTGGATGTTGCTCTTGATCCTGATTTTAAAACTAATAATATAATCTATTTTAGTTTTTCTGAACCATTTGGAAAAGGGAATTTAACTTCTGTTGCAAAGGGTAAGCTTTCACAAGATTTAAAAACAATAGATGAAGTAAAGGTTATTTTTCGTGCAGAGCCTTCTTATAATGGAGATAAACATTATGGTAGCCGATTGGCTTTTGATAAAGATGGAAATTTATTCGTAAGTACGGGAGAAAGGTCAGATAAAGAAACGAGAGTGTATGCTCAGAAAACAGATAATTATTTAGGAAAAATACTCAAAATAACAAAAGATGGTAAGCCTGCTCCCGGGAATCCATTTATTGGAAAAGCAGGATTTAAACCTGAAATTTATGCTTATGGTGTAAGAAACCCTCAGGGATTGGCTATTGATCCAAAAGGTAACCTTTGGGATGTGGAGATGGGACCAAGGGGAGGAGATGAAATTAATTTTATTCAACCCGGTAAAAATTATGGATGGGGTGATGTTACGTATGGTATTGAATATTCTGGTGCAAAAGTAGGAGAAGGAATAACCCAAAGAGAAGGAACGGAACAGCCTGTGTATTATTGGGATCCGGTAATTTCTCCAAGCGGGGTTACTTTCTATACCGGGAATATAGATGAATGGAAAGGGAATTTATTCATCGGTTGTTTAAGTGGTGAGCATATTAATCGAATCGTGATGAAAGATAATAAAGTAGTTGGAGAAGAGCGACTTTTGGCCGATCAGAAGGAAAGATTCCGGGATGTTTTAGATGGAATGGATGGTAATATTTATGCGGTGACTGATAGCGGGAAACTATATAAAATTTCTAAAAAATAAGTAAAAAAGGCTCCGGATATATTCGGAGCCTTTTTACGCTTAAAACCTGAAGTTAAATCTGGCAAAAACCTGTCTTCCTGCAAAGCCCATTTGTACTGGATCAAAAATCCCCCCGGATTCAGTATTTCCAGCCGAAACGGCTTCTCTTTGAAGTGTAGGATACCTGTTAAATAGATTTTTACTACCAATTGTTAAGCTAATATTTTTTGAAAAATCATATCCAAAAGATAAGTCGGTCGTGATTTTTGCATTATAGGTTTGAAAATCATCTGGCCCATTGTATCCAATTAGGGTCAGTTTATGGAATCTCACCAATTGTAAATTGGCATTGAATTTTGAGATTTTATAATTTAAGCTCAAGTTGACTTTTGTTTTAGGAGCTGAGGCTAAAATAAACGCGCGTTCACGAGCACTAAGATAAATATCTTCTTTTCCTTTCAGCTTTTCTGAAACATTGACAGAAGTAATTTCCATATCATTATAGTTTCCTGCTAAAGTTGCAGAAAGCCTTCCATTTCCAATTGTTTCGTTATAACTCAATATAACGTCTACTCCTTTTGTTCTTGTATCTATGGCATTAGAGAAGAATTGTGCCTGATCAATATAAGGATAATCTACCTGAACATCTGGTGGTAAATCGGTTCTGGAAAAATTACCTGTCAATACAATTCTATTTTTAACATTAATGTAGTATCCATCAATTGTTGCGGTGAATTTTCCTGTATTGAAGGTAAATCCAACACTTCCATTTACTGAGGTTTCCTGCTTCAACTGAGGGATTCCAGTCCTTACTGCTAAATCACTGTCGTTGGGTGCCAACTGAATAGTAACCAGTTTATTACCTTGGAAATTGGTGAATTGTAAATCAAAGTATTTTTGAGCTAAAGAAGGCGCTCTGAATCCTGTAGAAACAGAACCTCGAAGAGCGAATTGAGGAGTTATAGCATATCTTGTCGCAAATTTTCCATTGATTGTACTTCCAAAATCGTTGTAATTTTCAAATCTCCCCGCAACGCTAACCATCCATTTTTTAGTGATATCAAGTTCAGTATCCACATAGGCAGCGAAATTATTTCTGTTTTTATTTAAATTCACCGAATATCCTGGAAATCCCTGTGAGCCACCTGGTCTATATCGGACTGGATCTGATCCGGGAACTGGGACCAATAAGTTTTGAGGAGTGTCATTAGTTACAATATTTCCATTGATATCATATGCAGCATAAGATGCTTCTTCACCCTTTATAATTTCAAATCTCTCATATCTGAATTCGGAACCGAAAGCAATATTAAGTCCTTCTAAAACATTGAATTGTTTTGTGGCATTAAATCCAGTTGTGTTTTGCAGTAAAGAATGTCCTCCTGCGTTAAAACTAGTTGGGGATTTTACTCCTAAAGTTGCATTTAATGTATTATCGATCTGGTAGGTGAATCGGTTGCTTCCAAAAGCATTATAAAAATCAACATCCCAATCCAGAACTTTGAACTTTAATCCATTATCAAAAGTGAAATCTGTTATTTTAGTATTTTCAATGGGGTTAAATCCGTTTGGATAGATTTCCGGAATATTTTTATCGTCATCAGCTTTTCTCGTCCATGCATAAGCGTGGGTATTTCTATTGGAGAATCCTTGACGTGAATAGAACGTGAGATTATCTGATAAGGGAAGTTGTATATTACCAAAGAAATAAACATTCTGTGATTTGGCGTCTCCAAATCTTTGTCTTGGAGCATCATAAATGGCAGGATTTGCATTTCTGATTGCGTATTCTTTATTCACGAATTCGGCTGTGAAATTTCCAAAACCTCCTTTATTACCTATTTTTGTTCCAAGATTACCATTGAAATCGAATGTAAGCCCATCTATTTTGTGATCGGAAACAACATCATTGTTGCCAGGGCTTTTAAATAAATTCATTCCGGAAAAAACATTTCCTTCAAATCCTTTATCCCGGTCATTTAAAATGACATTGATAACCCCAGCAATAGCATCAGAACCATATTGGGCAGATGCTCCGTCACGAAGAACCTCTATTCTTTTGATTGCCCCGATTGGAATTGTATTCATATCGTATCCCGTATTTCCCCTTCCTTTAGTACCGAAAAGGTTGATAAGAGAAGACTGATGGTATCTTTTGCCGTTTAATAAAAGTAAAGTTTGGTCTGGTCCCAGCCCTCTTAAGGTAGCGGGATCTACTGCATCCGCACCATCGGAGCCTGATTGTTTATTTGAATTAAAAGAAGGAGCTGCAAACTGTAAAAGTTGATTGACCTCTATTTGTCCTGTGGATTGACTTACTTGCTTAATATCAATGACGTCAATAGGAACAGGAGTGTCGATGACAGTTCTTTTTTTATTTCGGCTTCCGGTAATCGCTACTTCTTCAATTTTAGCTTCCTTTGAAATGGTATCATTGGTTTGCTGCGAATATAAAGCTGCAGTCGTGCCAAGAAATAAGGCACTCAGGTATTTAATTTTCATATATATCAAGTTTCGGTGATTGGTAATTTGATCAAAAGTATTGATTTTTGATTTTAAATCAACAAAAAAAATCACTATTGTTTGAAAAGTATTATGAAAAATAAATGTTAAGCATAATTAAATGAAAAAAATTAATTAAAATCAAAAAATCAGTTAAAATATAAAAATGTCAATACTAAATATATAAGATGTTGAATTGTGACGAATATTTTTAATTATTCGATGTGCTGGTTATTATCAAATAAAAAACCGGGAGCTAAATCCCGGTTTTAATTTTATGCTTCTTCTAACTGTACAGTAAAGTGTCGTAAAAGATCTGGTTCCCATGTAATTTTATATCCTTTAGCAATTTCTTCACGTCTTTCATAAACGTTCTTAATCGCTGCAGCGATATATTCCATATGGTTATTGGTGTAGGTTCTTCTAGGGATAGCCAGACGAACAAGTTCTAGTTTTGGATAACGGTTCTGTCTTGTCTCGGGATCTCTATCGGCTAATAAAGTACCAATTTCCACAGTTCTGATTCCTGCCTCTTTATAGATTTCAAGACCTAGAGTCTGCGCTGGATACTCTTCACGGGCAACTTTAGGAAGGAAATTTAAAGAATCTATAAAAACAGCATGTCCACCAATTGGCTTTTGAACTGGAATTCCATATTCTATCAATTTGTTTCCAAGATATTCAACCTGTGAAATTCTGCTCTCCAGATATGCAAATTCTGTTGCTTCATTGAGTCCTACTGCCAATGCTGCCATATCTCTTCCTGCCATGCCTCCGTAAGTAATGAACCCTTCATAAATAATAGTAAAGCTGGAAGCCTTTCTGAAAATCTCTTCACTGTTTAAAGCGATGAAACCTCCAATGTTTACCAATCCATCTTTTTTAGAGCTCATTGTCATTCCATCTCCATAAGAGAAAATTTCCTTACAGATTTCTTTAATACTTCTGTTTTCCTGACCTTTTTCTCTTTTTTTAATGAAATAAGCATTTTCTGCAAATCTCGCTGAATCAAAGAAAACAGGAATTCCATATTGGTTGGAAAGCTCTTTTACCGCCTTCATATTTTCTAAAGAAACAGGTTGACCTCCTGACGAATTACAAGTAATAGTGATTAAACAGAAAGGGATCTTTTCTTTAGGATGGCTTTTATAAACTTCCTCCAGTTTTTCAAGATTGATGTTCCCCTTGAATGGGTGCAGATCATTTATATCAAAAGCTTCATCAATCGTGCAATCAATAGCATGAGCTTTACGGAATTCAATGTGACCTTTGGTCGTATCGAAGTGAGAATTTCCGGGAATGACATCACCATCTTTTACAAGAACGGAAAACAAAACGTTTTCAGCGGCTCTTCCCTGGTGAGTTGGTAAAAGATATTGGAAACCCGTAATGCTTTTTACAGTGTTATGAAGTTCTTCAAATGAACGGGATCCGGCATAGCTTTCATCTCCTGTCATCAATGCTCCCCATTGTCTGTCAGACATCGCTCCGGTTCCTGAATCAGTTAATAGATCAATAAAGACCTGTGAAGATTTTAAGTTAAATAAATTGTAATTGGCTTCTTTAAGCCATTGTTCTCTTTCTTCTCTTGTTGATTGACGGATCTCCTCAACCATTTTAATGCGGAAAGGCTCCGCGTACGGTAAATTCATGAGTTAAGTATTTATTTGATTGTTTTTTAAAGAAAATTTGTTTGAAAATAATTTCAATTCATCAAGTATATTTAAAGAAGTAGTGGAATGCTACTCAGGTGCCTTAAATATATTTTCATCAGAGTGGAAACCAGCGACTCCTCCACTTACAGCAAATTTCATTGCTGAAGCAGCAGACATGCCCACTACAGGTTTGATGTTTTTTTCTTCGGTAACAATTACCCATCCGGAAATAGCATAAGAATGAGGAAGATAAACTGCTACATAATTATGTTTATCTACATCAGCCATTTCCTTCTGAGTTAAAAACCCAATTCTCCAGATTTCAGGATTCTCATTGGTTTTTACCCATACAGGATCATTAAATTTTTTTTTATCACCTACAAAGGAAGACATGACGTCTTTTGTGGGTGTATATATATGCTTTACTCCAGGAGTTTTTTCTAGCAAACTGTCCATCGTGTCAAAAAAGAATCTTCCCACAACGAATTTATTTCCTAAATAACCTAAAAGAGCAGTAATTAAAATGGTAGATACAAAGACTAACCCAGGAATTTCCTTTGCAACAGATGGGATGATATTGTCGATGGATGTGACAATATACCAAATTACAAAAATGGTAAGTCCGATAGGTCCAATAATAACCAATCCCTGAAAAAAATTCTTCAGGAAAAAATTAGCAATATTTTCGAATGTTAGTTTTTTCAACTTTTGTATATGATAATTGGTTTAGCCGTGTATGCTTTCCTTATTTCCGTAGGACTTAATAATACTGGCTTCATATTCAAGCCACTCTTCCCAGCGACTGTTTACTTTTTCGGGATTACCCAATTGCCTTGCAAAACCAATGAAGGTCGTATAATGATTAGCTTCAGAGATCATCAATTCTTTATAGAACGTTTTAAGCTCTTCATCTTTGATATTTTCTGTCAAGACTTTAAATCTCTCACAACTTCTCGCTTCAATCATTGCTGCGAACAGCATTTTGTCAACAATAAGATCTTCTCTGCTTCCCTGGATAATAAATTTCATCAATTCATTGACATAATCATCCTTTCGTGCCCTTCCGAATTTATATCCTCTGTTTTTAATAATCTCATGAACCTGATTGAAATGGTCAAGTTCTTCCTGAGCGATAGCCAGAAGTTCTGTTACAATTTCAGGATATTCAGGAAGCATGGTGATCAATCCAATCGCGTTGGTTGCTGCTTTTTGTTCGCACCAAGCATGATCGGTCAAAATTTCTTCTATGTTTCCCTCTGCGATATTTGCCCACCTTGGATCAGTAGGAAGTTTCAACTTAAACATGTTTTAAAATTTCTGTAAATTTAAAGTAAATTACAATAATAAATATTGTTTATTTCAGTTATTTAAGATGCCGTCTTTCTTCGAAGAAATTCTAAAACATCCCAACCTAAATGGTCTACTTTCTTTAAAGCTTTTGCTATTATTGTGGCTAATATAATATTTATGATATAGATTAAAATCATTAAGATCCACCATACCATTTTTTCCTTTAGATAAACCACAAGAAAATAAACAAGAGAGGAGCTTATACCTTGTGCAAAATAGAAGAATATGGCATTCTTCCCAATGTAAGTAATGAAATTCTCTTTTGTAATTTTTAAACGGTTGTAAAAAACAAATAAAGTCACTAAAGAGAACAGTGTCCATATAATATAAGGTGCTTGCGGAGGAAATTTATTTTTATTGATCTTATAAAATATTTCATTTCCATAATACCAGAACATCCATAATAGGAGTGCTGCAACCATTACATAAAGTACCGGAATCATTTTGAGGGAGATTTTCTTACCCTTCATTCTGTTGGCAATAAGAAATACACCAAGATAAAAAGCAACATAACCGACCTGCCCAGTTGGATAAAGCCACGGAAAGCAATTAAATATTAGGGTTAAAGCGATGCATATTCCAATAAACCAATGAACATGTTTCGGAAAAAACCTTAAAATTAAAACTCCAAAAACAGTTAATATAAAATATACCTTAAGGTACCAAAAGCTTCCCATCACTACAGGGAACGTATCGGCATTGGTATACTGATGAAGATACCAGTTGCCTAGATTCTGCCATTGAGGTACTGCTGAGATACTTGTTGTTGCATATTTGGAACCAAATGTCGAATAAAAATTTTGCAACCATTCCATAGAGAAGAAGGTCAATCCAAAAACCTTAAAAAAGTAATCTAAGAAAAACAGAAATGTTACAAAGATCATATAGGTTATCTGAAGTTTCAGCAATCTATAAAGTGTTTTTTCAATATTAGCTCCGGAAGTAATTCCACTAAGAGCATAGAAGAGAGCTACATCAAATACCAATGAAAACACTCTGGTTTCTGCAGAAATGTAAAATTGACCAGACCAGAAAGCAGTATGAATAAATATAATGGATAGCGTTGCTAATCCTTTTGCAAAATCAATGTAAAGATCTCTATTCATTATGATATGTGATAAACCTCAAAAATAAATAAAGTTTGGTAATTATTGATAATAAAAAAAGAGGTAAAGCAATTCTTTACCTCCTTTTCTAAATATGTGAAAAATGAATGTTTACAGTTTTTTGAACTCTTCAGCAGAAATTTCTCCAGATTGAATTTTTCTTAATTCATCCATATACTGACTCATATAAGCATCAATTTCAGGATTTCTGGAATTTTTACCCATTTTGTAAGTGCCATTTAAAACTCCCTGATAGTAATAGAAGAAGTTGTAATCAAAATCAGCTGCAGAAAGGCTGTATTGTCCTAATAAGAAACCTAGACGAACAGCAGATCTTCTTTGCGGAGGAGTTCCGTGGTGATTAGCGCTTGATGTTTGATAATCTCCAATGCTTTGTGCAAACTCATAAGCAGAAGCAATTTCAGAGAATTGGGTTTTATTATACCCGTTTGGTCTTCTTAAATAATATCCGGCAAAACCATCAGCTTCCAATTCGTTTGGTCTGGCTGTAGATTCATTTACAGAAGGTAAATTAAAAGCATACTGTAACTGATGTCCGTATTCGTGTGCAAGAATCATCGCATTTACAATATCTCCGCCCTTATTTTTTGCGTCAGCATAGATGGCATAACCATAATAGATTTTTCCGTTAGAATAGGAAATAGCATTGTAAGTAGAATTGAAATTGGAAGGATCATTTACAAATCGTAATGTAGGATTACTTCTTCCCCACATGCTTGCAATCTTAGTCATCTGACCATTCATAAAGTTAGTGTCAGCTGATGTTTGCAAACCTGTTAAAAGCACTGCTGTTGAACTCCAGTATTGATCTACATAAGAGCAACTCTTTTGCAAGTCTCCAGGCTGTTCAATTTTAGCGTTTTCAGTTTGGGAATTTGGTAAGACATTGTCTTCCATTTTGTCATCGTTACAAGCTGTAAGTGATAATACAGCAACAGCTCCTGCTAAAAAGCAGAATTTTAAATTTTTCATATAAAATATTTTTTGGTGAAAACGAAGGTATAAATTATTTTTTATAAATTAATATATAAATAGTTAAAATTATTCCTATATCGGTGAAAAAGTATTTTTAATAAAAATATGGTTTTGATTGTAAGCTATTTATAAAATAATTTGTATATTTGCACCTTGAAATAACTAAAAATTTATAAACAATGTTTGCAATTGTAGAAATAGCAGGGCTTCAATATAAAGTTGAGCAAGACCAGAAGTTGTTTGTACACCGTTTAAAAGGAGACAAAGGAGGAAAAGTTTCTTTCGATAAAGTTCTTCTTACTGTAAATGGTACAATCACTGTAGGCGCCCCAGCTGTAAGCGGGATCACTGTAGAAGCAGAGATCTTAGATCATGTAAAAGCTGATAAAGTAATCGTTTTCAAAAAGAAAAGAAGAAAAGGATACGAAGTTAAAAATGGTCACAGACAATCTTTAACTCAAATTCAAATTACAGGAATCACTGGATTTGAAGGAGGTGCAAAGAAAGCAGCTAAAAAAGAAACTGTAAAGGCTGAGGTTCTTTCAGACAACGCAACTGTTAACTTTGGTGAAGATCATGAATTGAACTATCACTTAAAGAAAAACAACTTGTCTCAGTCTAAAGAAAACAGAGAGACTTTAATTACTTTAGGTAAAGCTGTTAAAGTTGAATTAGAGAAGAAAGTTCTTACTCACGAAGAAGTAGATGCTGCTATCGTTAAGAACATTGATCAATTTAAAGCTCTTAATAAATAATAATAATCTACAAATAAAATGGCACACAAGAAAGGAGTCGGTAGTTCCAAAAACGGTAGAGAATCTCACTCTAAAAGATTAGGTGTAAAGATTTTCGGTGGACAAGAAGCTATTGCCGGTAATATTATTATCAGACAAAGAGGTACACAACACCACCCAGGTGAAAACGTGGGAATGGGTAAAGACCATACTTTGTTTGCATTAGTAGACGGTAAAGTAGTTTTCAGAAAGAAAGCAAATAACAGATCTTTTGTATCTGTAGAACCAAACGCTTAATCTAAGCGTTCTATAAAAAAACGAAAGCCTCAACAATTTGTTGAGGCTTTTTTGTGTTTTATAATTTGTTTATCCGGAGAATAAGTAGTGCTTTTCTTTTATGATCGATTCGAAATATCAATGATATTTAAAAATTTAACATTATTTAAATAAAGCGGAACTAAAAAAAATATTATATCGAGAGAATTGTAGTAAATGACATCAATCTACAATAGACATTAAAAAGATACGATAATTCTTGAAGTATTTATTTTTTAAAACCCAACTTGGAACCCTGCCTTTACTCCAAATGTAGAAATGTCTGGTCTGTTTAAGTAATTTCCTCGCCAGTTAAAATCGACTCTAAAAATTCTAAGATTTCCAAATCCTATATTTTCTATACCGAACCCATATTCATAATAAATATGATCACTTGGAGCAGAGTATTTGAAGCCCTCTACGTTGATAGCTTTAGAGGCATTACTTAAAGTCCCATAAGCACTTCGGATAAAGGCTATTTCTCTTAATTTTAGTTTCTTTATTAAAGGAATGTAAGAAAGGATTTTACCATTGAAATGGTGCTCTAAATGAAGCGTTGTGTAAGTGTCCGCAACGAATTCATAATAATTCAATTGTGCAAATGTATTTCCCACCAAACTATAAGATTGGTTTCCGGGAATTACATTTTGCAATGCTAATGGAACCGTATTGAAATTCTTTCCGGCTTCAAAATTAATTAAAGTCTTGCCCCAGCTTCCAATTAAAACAGGTTTATAAAATAAAAACTGTAATTTGTTATAGTTAAAATCCGCATTAAAAAGCCCCTCAATCCCTCTGGTGTACTTTAAAACAATTGTGGGTGCCAAGGTACCATGTTCATGTCTGTCGACTCCGGTTTGTGAAAATTTGGCTCCTGGTCTTGCTATTAAGCTAACGGTGACATGTGAATCATTAACCGTTTTTCTCAGGTCTCCATTTCGGTAGTACATCAGACTGAATCCCTCAGGATTGGCCGATTTAATGCTTTGCATGGTTCCATCAATTCTGATCTGAAAATTTTTCCAGGGCTCTATGGATGTGAAAATATTGGTTTGATTTAAAGAGCTTAAGGAAGCGTTACTTCCTCTTGCAAACACCGTAGAAGATGCAAAAGTTCGGGACATGATTCCATCATCTGTTGTCAGCTGTACACCTAATTGCATAACATCTCTTCTTGTTCCGGCTCCGATCATGAATCGGTTAACTTTATTGAACATGTATTTTGCCTCTACACCATATTTGAATTTTTGATCTTTAAACCCATAAGCAGTATAGAATTGTACTCTCCATGGATCATTCATAGAGAAATAACTTCTTGCTCCTAATCTTATTCTGTCTCCCTCAACTTCGTTTACACCATAAACAGAAAATATAGGACCTAAGTCGATTCCTTTAGTGACATTATAATAACCCGATCCAAGGGTTTCATATAGTTTTACGATCCTGTTGAATTTTGGCACCTGTTGAAGCTTATCCAGCATGTCATAGACTCCCTGTTCTGATTTGGATAGTGAATCTGGTCTTGCTTTTACCCAATAAGAATCATCTTTATCTACAAATTTATTATCATACTCCTCTTCACTCCTTTTAAAAACTGAAGCGGCAAGAGGTTTGTTAAATTCATATTGAGAATAATCGACAGTTCTTTTGGCAATAATACTTTTCGATGTTTTCTTTTTGGAGAAAGGAGTCATTTCTACAACCGTTACAAACTTTTTAGGTAAGAATGTATTTTCGTCTGGATTATCATATTCCAGCTCTGTGGAAATTCCATTGACAAAATTAACGTTCATCTTTTGGGTTGATTTTAATGTCGCTCCCAAAACGGCATACGTATCAGTGTCGATATAGAGGTAGCCCTGAAAGGCCAAAATTTCAGTTCTTTTAGGCTGATATCTTATTTTGTAGGCATTTTCACCTCGCATGGAAATGGTATCAATAAGATTGTAATCATACGTACTAAAACCATCACTTCCTACGGGACTTGGAAAGCCAATATCAAAATAATTCAATGTATTGTCATAGATATTGATATCGCGGTAAAGGTTTTTGGCAGTTAACGTAACAATTTGATTATCCTGGAACCCTGAGGTTTTCTGTGCTACCAGAAGTCTTTTGGTTTTTTTTCCAGGCTTATTCTCACCGTAATTTTTATAAACAGCCTCATTCAGAAAGATAGGAAGTGCCATTTTACCACTTGCTGTTGAATCTGCATAGTCAAAAATGAAATCCAGCTTGTTAAAGATCTTTCTTTTCATGAAAGTGCTGTCCAGATTATTGGCGTCAAACTGGATCTTTTCGTATTCATTGTAAGTATAGGTATCGAATTTATCCAGACCATTATTTCTCTTCCGCTTCCATACTTCCTGCATAATTGCATAAGCTGGATTTTCTTTCTTGCTCTTATATTTTGTTTTTTCGTTGTGAATAACAACTTCCTGAATATTCTCTACCTTTTCTTTTGACAGTTTTACAAAAATATTATTAGCATTTTCAGGTGTAATATCAATGCTTTGCAGTGCATAGCTCTTTCTTAAAAACTTTAATTTATAAATAATGCTATCTGATTGAACACTAAAAGCTCCTGTCGTAGTTGTTAAAAGAGGATCGTTGCTATCATTAATGAAAATATCTACTCCAGTAACTTCTTTATTTGTTTTAGCATCAACAATTCTTCCACTTGCTGCATTTTGTGCACAAACGACGCCGGAAAAGAATAGAAAAAGATAGAGGTACTGGTATTTGGGGTTATTAATTAACATTAGGTATTTCATCAAGCATTTAGCATAAACAAAAAGTATGCTGTTTATGTATTTAGAACGGATAACGGTTAAAAAAATTTCGTGTTTGTTTACAAAAATGCAAATGTAATGAAATTTATAGGACGAATTTGGTTAATTGTTGCCTATGGTTTTAGAAGAAAGAGGCTAAAAAGCCAATTGAATAAAAATAAAAAAGACCTACATTTCTGTAAGTCTTTTTGCTCCTCCTGCTGGGCTCGAACCAGCGACCCTCTGATTAACAGTCAGATGCTCTAACCAACTGAGCTAAGGAGGAATTTTCCTTTGTTTTAAGTGCTGCAAATATAATATGAATATTGATATGAAGCAAATTTTACTGCTAATTATAAGGTGTTTTAGGCTAAATATGTTGAATTTCAATAAGAAATATTTAATCAATTTTATAATTAAATCTAAATATCTTCAAATAGATGCCTAAAATAAAGCTCCGGAGATTCTAAAAAACTCTTTGTTAATTGATAATGCTCCGTTTCTTTGTAATGAGTGCGCTGAATTTTATCATCCAACAAATAGACTTCAGCATTAGGGTAGCTCATCAAAATAGGCGAATGACTGGAAATGATAAACTGAGCTTTGTTGGCCTTTTCCAATTTATGGATTATGGATAATAGCGAAAGTTGTCTTTGTGGAGAAAGTGCAGATTCGGGTTCGTCAAGGATATAAATTCCTTTTTGGAAATGATTATGAAATAATGATAGAAAGGCTTCACCGTGAGATTGCTGATGTAAAGACTTTCCTCCATAAGCATCTAAGACACGTATGTCTTCTTCTGCTACTTCATCAATATATGTTGCGAAGTTAAAAAAGCTCTCAGCTCTCATAAAAAATCCTTGAGCGGTTTTCGTATTCCAGGAAAGAGTAAGATGTTCCGATAGGGGTGATTCTGTTTTATGAAAATTATAATTGTGATTTCGATTCCCACCAGATACATTGAATCCGCATTTTTCAGCAATCGCTTCTAACAACGTTGATTTTCCAATCCCGTTTTCACCAACGAAGAAAGTAACATTGCTTCTCAATTTTAAATCTAAACCATTACTTAGAAAAGGAAGATTGAATGGAAAACCTTGTGGATGGTCATCCTTTAAATAGATCCGGGATAGGTAAGGTCTTGTGTCCATTTATTTACTAAATCAATCCTATCAAGCAAAATTTATGCAAAAAAAAGACCTACATTTCTGTAAGTCCAGTTTTTATTTTAAATCTTTGAGTATTTCCTGAATCGCTCGTTCAAGCTGTGGATCATTATCTTGTTGCCTGTCCAGAAAGGTGTTTTTGACGTAAATGTCAGGTTTTACACCTGTTTTTTCCAGGTTTTGGCCATCCAGAGTATAGGTTCCCCATGAAGGAAGTCTATAAGAAGAATTATCCACAAGGCTTTTTGCTGAAGTAAAGATGATCCAACGATAAGTGTCCTGTCCTATAATTTTTCCCAGTTTTAGAGATTTGAAGCCAGCGGCTGTTACTTCAGCATCACTTAATGAGCCTTCATTAACAAGCAAAACAATTGGTTTTGCTGCAGGTGCAAAATTGGGTTGTGTAGTCATTTTGCCTTCGCGGTATTTCCATTGTAAATAAGGCTTTTGTGCAAGGAAGTTTAATACTTTATCGTGTACATTCCCTCCTGTGTTATAGCGTAAATCAAGAATGACGGCATCTTTTCTGTTTTCCTGTTCTACCATATCTAAAAGGAAATGATCCAATTCATCAGTAGACATGTTTTTCATATAAGAATAAGCGATACGGTTGTTACTAAGTCGATTAACACGTTGGCGGTTGTTGAAAATCCAATCATCGTAGAGCAGTCCTTTCAGTTCCCCATTTGAGATAGGGTGCACTTTAGTTGCTATGTTCTTGCCACTGCGATTAAAAGTAAGGATAAGCTCATCCTGTTTTTTCGGACTCGTGAAATAGGCTTCACGATTTTCATTGGAATCGACATTTTTGCCATTTACCGTTAGTAGTTTGTCTCCCGGTTTAATATCGACACCGGAACGGAACGCCGGAGATTTACGAACGATAATTTCTACGACATAAGGTTCGTCTTTTTTAAATATAATTCCGGTTTCGTTTGTAAAGTAATTCAAATATCTGGTTTCTTCTTTTCCCATAGAGGAAAAACCAATGTGCGAAGAATTGAGTTCACCTAAAAGGTCGTTTAATAATATTCTCAGATCATTTCTATTGTTTACATAAGGGAGGTATTTGGCATATTGTTCCTTTTTTGCTTTCCAGTCAATGCCATGAAACTTCTGATCGTAAAAATTCTCTTCAACACCTGTCCATGCTTCATCAAACATTTGGGTAAATTCAGATGCAAGATCTTTATCAAAAGTGTATTGAATATTTATTTTTTCAGGTTTTAAAGTGGCTAATGTCATTTTATAGATATTACCTTCTATCAACGCAAAAAGATTCTTGTCGTTTTTGGTAATATAATTAGCAGCCTTATCGAAAATCTTCTCGGATTTGGCTGGTTCAAAATCCGTAAATACTTTTTTAAACAACTGTTTCTTTCCGTTATCCTGATTGGAATTAAAAAACAAGATTTCTTTTTTATCATCAGTAAAAACCATAGGGTTATCCTGATATCCATACCTGTCAGTAACCATTTCGATTCTTTCCAATGCATTTTCAGGGTTAATTTTTAATTCCTTGATGACAGGCTCTTTTGTTTCTTTTTTCTCTTTATTTTCTTCTTTTTCACCCTTTTTGTCATTGCTATCCTTTTTGGTTTCATCTGTTTTAGTTTCTTTTTTCTCTTCGATAAAAAGTTTGTCAAATTTTTCAGATTTGTAAGGTTCGTCAAACCAATCAAGAGCCATTCTGTAAATGTTGGATTTCTGCAATCCCAAAGGATAAGAAGGGGTGGTTCTGTCACTCGTAAAATAAATGTACTTACCATCTGGCGACCAGAAAGGATCCTCTTCTGAAACGCCCGTGTTGGTGAGGTTTATAGTTTGAGCTTTTTTGATGTTATAAATGAATATATCCAGTTCAAAATTCCTTTTTGCTGAAAATAGCACATATTCATCATTAGGAGAAAATGAAGGTGTTGAATTTTGGAAAGCCCATATTTCATCATTTACAATAGTGGTAGAATTGAAATTTTTTAGATCTATTAATCTTACTTCATCCCGGCCACTTAAGTAAACTCCTTTTGTAAGGTCATTGTTAAGGGTTATATTACGGTTGTTTCGCAAATCTTTTGTCAGCTGTTTTAATTCTCCTTTTCCATCTGCACTGATGCTAAACCAGTTTTGATATCCCTTGTCGGTCTGATTAAAAAGTAAGGTGCGATTATCTTTCAGCCATTTTACTTCCATTACGCGCTCTTTTCCATCGGAAATTTGTTGTGTAAATTTCCCTTCAATGTCAGACACAAATAAAACGCCTCTGCTGACAAATGCCATTTTTTTTCCATCTGGTGAAACGTCGTAGTAAGAAATATTATTCTCTGTCATGAAATTTTGCTCTTTTTCCAATGTTTTATTGGTGTTCAAGCTAATGTTCAGTGCCTTTGTATTCTTGGTGGCTACATCGTAAATATAAAGCTGGTAATCTTTTTCAAAAATTACTTTAGAGCCATTTGCAGAAACAAATGGCTTTTTAATAGAAGTGCTAAATTCGGTCAATGCCGTCTTTTTGCCATTTTCAATTTTATAGAGATTGTATTCATTATTATTTTCATCAGAAATAAAATAGATGATTCCATTCTTATCGACCGTTGGATTGAAATCTTTTCCTTCGTAGTTCGTATACTGTTTGAAGATATTATTCTTTTGATTGAACCCTAAAATATCAGGATTGTTTTCTCCTTTATAATGTTTTCGATGTACCTGATAAGCACTTTCAGGTGAACTGGTAAAAAGATATTCGCCTGAAGGGGTTTCAGCAAGCCCATTGGTATTGTTGAAATAATTGTTGAAAAGTTTTTGTGGAGTCTTTCCTTCAATACTGGTTTTAAAACTTCCAAAATTATTATTTCTGTTAGACGTAAAATAAATGGTTTTACTATCCCATCCCCAGTTTTCTATTTCATCTTTTCCGGTATGGAAAGTAAGCTGTTTAATTGTTCCACCTTCAGCAGGCATTAAGTAAACATCATAGTTTCCATATTGATTAGAGCTGAATGCAAGCCATTTTCCATCTGGAGAAATACGTGGATTAATTTCTTCTCCATCTAAAGCGGTGACCCTTGAAGCATTTCCGCCATTGGAATCCACTTTCCAGATATCCCCATCATATGCGAAATAAGCAGTTTTTCCGTCAGGACTTAATGATGGACTAGATAAAAAAAAAGATTTCTCCTGTGCTGAAACCTGAATAGTAGCAAAAACTACTGCTAACGAAATGAAGATTTTTCTCATGGAATATTTCAATATGTATACAAGATTATAAAAGAAGTCGCTAAAGCTTTTTACTAAAGAGTATGAAAACTTAATAATAAGTTACAAATATCTAATATTTTTGAAAAATGTTTAGAGCTTAAAGCAATTAAATTGTAGGAATTTGAAGATATAAAGCAAAAAAAAGACTTACAGAAATGTAAGTCTTTTTGGCTCCTCCTGCTGGGCTCGAACCAGCGACCCTCTGATTAACAGTCAGATGCTCTAACCAACTGAGCTAAGGAGGAATGTCCTTTGTTTTTAAGTGGTGCAAATATAGGACGAATATCTATACCACACAAATTTTTCTTTTGAAAATTTGAAAAATCTTATAATTTTCCTGTAAATATTTTAAATATGTCGCTTCCGAAAATCAGTAACATCAAGCCTAACAGGAAGATAACCCCAATCATCTGTGCGTTTTCCAACACCTTTTGAGGAACTGGTTTTCCGACAATAATTTCATATAATGTAAAAATAACATGTCCACCATCAAGTCCCGGAATAGGAATAAGGTTCAGAAATGCTAGCCAGATTGAGAACATTGCCGTAAAACTCCAGAAAGCTGGCCAGTTGATTGCAAAACTACCATCCGCAGCTTTATTTACTGGCATAGATTTCACAATTGCAATTGGGCCCCCTACATTTTTGTATCCCTGGATCTTAGAGTTGAACATGATTTTGAATTGCTTTACCTGCATGGTTAAAGCTTCAATTGTTCTCTCAAATCCTCTTGGAATAGACTCTCCAAAAGAATATTTTTTATCAGTTACTACACTTGCAAGGCTTTTTTGGTCAACAGCGATTCCTAATTTACCATTTTTATCTACTGGTGCAGAAATGGTTTGCTTTTCAGTACCACGAGTTACCTCAATGTTAACTGTTTTCCCTTTGTTTTCAGCTAATGTTGAACTTACCTCGTCGAAGAAAGGTGTTGATTTTCCATTGATGGCTATAATTCTATCCCCTTTAGCTAATCCTGATGCTTTTGAAGAAGGAGTCGCTAAAGAATCAATGATCATTGGAATTCTTGGAGTGATGTATAGTTTTGCTTCTCTTTGTTTGATAACATCAGCTACACCATCTTCATTTACTTTAAATGTTACTTCTTTTCCATTTCTAAGAACAGTCACATGATCACTGAAAAGTATATTAATAGCTGAATTTTCCAATCTTTCTGCTGGTTTTCCATCTATAGAGACAATTTTATCACCACTTTGGAATCCCATTTTTTTACCAGCTTCGGTTACACCGATACCGTTATCAAATTTTGTAAGGTCTGTGTACATCTCTCCATTAAAAAGAGAAAGGCAGCTGTAAATTAACCAGGCAAGGAAAAAGTTAACTGTAACTCCACCCATCATAATGATTAATCTCTGCCAAGCCGGTTTTGCACGAAATTCCCACGGTTGTGCAGGCTGCTTCAATTGCTCTGTATCCATGCTTTCATCCACCATTCCTGCAATTTTCACATACCCTCCGAAAGGAAGCCATCCGATACCATATTCCGTTTCACCGATTTTTTTCTTTGCAATAGAAAACCAAGGATCGAAAAATAAATAAAACTTTTCTACTTTGGTTTTAAACCATTTGGCAGGTAAAAAATGCCCAAGTTCATGAAGAACGACTAAGATAGAAATGCTTAATATGAATTGAAAAATTTTAATTGCTAATTCCATTAATAAATTTTAGATTTTAATTTGCAAAGGTAACAATTATCAAAACTATGCCAAATAAAAAAGCTCCTCATATAGAGAAGCTTTGTCATATAATCAGACTGTTTTTATAAATTTATAGAAACTCCAAGACTGCCATTGTTACCAACCTCGGCAAATACCCCGATTCTCTCCGTGAAAAAGTAGCGTGCTCCAATATGAGCGCCAATTCCAAAATCCTTTCCAAGAACACCAAGATCTACTCCCGGATAGATATCTAATTTTTCCGGTAACTGTAAAGTTTCTTTTAAATGAAAATTCAACCTTCCAAAGATGAAAACCCTGTTGTCATTATCATTGTTTTTATATCCGCTAAAATAACCATTTAACCCAGCTCCTACAGAAATGAGCTTATTCAGTCCGTAATCATAGGTTCCTGTAACTCCTGTTCCATATCCCCAGGCACTAAAGCCAAGTTGTATTTTCTGATCTCCTTTTCCTGTCCAGGCCTGAGCATTTACGGTAGCTCCAAAGAAGATAACCATAAATATAAAAACCAATTTCTTCATAAAATTTAAACTTTTGATGTATTTACTAAAAATATTGAGCAACAAAAATAGAACCGAAATCGATTAAAAACCCTATTTTTATACAAGATTTTGAATGATTTTATGAAAATTAAGGGATTAAATTTAGATATTGTCTGGAAAGATAAAAATGAAAACTTTCGTTTAATAGAAGAAGAATTAAATAATCAGGAGGCTGATCTGTTTCTCCTGCCGGAAATGTTTTCTACAGGTTTTTGTATGGATGCTTCTGAAGTTTCAGATCGAAATGAGGAAACATTAGAATTTTTGAAGAAGATTTCAAAAGAGAAAAATACTGCATTTTGTGGTAGCGCTCCGGTTGAAGAGAATGGTAATTTCTACAATCGAATGTATTTTGTAAAACCTGATTCCACAATCATTTTTTATGATAAAAGGCATTTGTTTTCTTTCTCAGGTGAAGATAAAGTGTATACACCAGGAAAAGAAAGAGTAATTGTTGAACATAAAGGAATCCGTTTTTTATTACAGGTTTGCTATGATCTTCGCTTTCCTGTCTTTGCAAGGAATAATGATGATTATGATGCAATTCTATATGTGGCTAACTGGCCTGAGAAGAGAGTAGGAGCATGGGAGCATTTATTAAAAGCCCGGGCTATTGAAAATTTATCTTTTGTTTTTGGATTGAATAGAATTGGAACAGACGGAAATAATCTTTTTTATCAGGAAAGCACCCATTGTTTTTTTGCTGATGGTAAAGAGATTTCCCAAAAAGACAAGAATATTGTTTCAGCAGAATTGAACTTAGAAGAATTAAAGGATTTCAGAAAACATTTTCAGTTTTTAAATGATAGAGATCATTTTTCTATTGAAATGTAGACCAGAGATTCAAGTTTAGAAATGAATCAGACTCATTCCATAAAAATAAAACTGTGAGATTTTCACAGTTTTATTCGTATTGTTTCAAAAGTTGAGTTAAAGTGTTTACATCATGTACACCACTTTCCTTCCAGAGAAGTTCTCCATCTTTAAATATTGCTAAAGTAGGAACTCCACGTACTCCGTATTGCGATGCAATAGCAGGATATTGGTCTACATCTACTTTTATGATTCTTGCTCCTTCACCTACATTTTCTTTTACTGTAGTTAAGACCGAAGACTGCACTTTGCATGGTTGACACCATGTGGCAAAAAAGTCAATTAAAACTGGTCTTTCGGAGTTAATAAGTTCTTTAAATTTTTCTGACATGATTTTGGTGTTTATGGTTTAGTCGTATTTTCGTCCTGAATGGCTTTTACATTTTTCCAGCTTGTTCCATCATAGGCTTCCACTCCATTTTTCTTTAAAATCTCCATAGCCTGATCTGCCTGTATTCCTTTGTTACAAAAAACAACTACCTTCTTACCCTTTAGAGCATCAATATTATTTGGGATTTGAGCAAGAGGAATGTTGATTGCATTTTTTGCCGTTCCTTCTTTATATTGTTCAGGAACTCTCACGTCCAGTAAAGTAACATCATTGCTATTAACTATTTCCTTAATATTTGCAGGAGTGTTGTTTTGTGCAATGGGTGCTGTTTTACATGCACTTGTAATAATTGATACAGCAAATATAAATCCCCAACCCTTACTTCTCATTCTTTGATTTATAATGTTTTTGACTGACAAACGAAATCTGAAGTAGGTAATTTTTCGGTTTTCTTAATTGCGTTAAAACCACCTTCGATTTCAGTAAAGTTTCTGATTCCGTGTGAATTAAGGATGCTTGCGGCAACCATGCTTCGGTATCCTCCTGCACAATGAATGAAAAAATGTTCTGAATCATCAATGGAAGTTACCCAATCGCTGATGTTATCAAGTGGCCTATTGAATGCATTGTCAATATGTTCAGCTGCGTATTCTGTAAGTTTTCGAACGTCAATTATTGTCGCCTTTTCATCAAATTGCTCTACAAATTCGGAAGGAGAAATTCTTTTAATTTCATCTGTTTCTTTATTTGAATTTTGCCATGCTTTAAATCCTCCTTTCAGGTATCCTAAAACATTATCAAATCCAACTCTGCTTAATCTGGTGATTACTTCTTCTTCGGTACCTTCGTCTGTAACCAGTAGCAGTGGGTGCTTTACATCTACAATTAAAGTTCCTACCCAAGGGGCGAAATCTCCTTTTAAACCTATATTTATAGAGTTAGGAATAAAACCTTTGTGAAATTCTGCAGCACCTCTTGTGTCTAAGATCAAAGCTCCGGAATCTTCTGCAAAACCTTCAAAATCCTCAACCGAAATCGGATTCAGTCCTTTATCCATCACGGTGTCTATGCTTTCATAGCCTCCTTTATTTAGGGCTACATTCATTCCGAAATATTTAGGAGGAGCAGTTAAACCATCCAAAACCTCTTTTATAAAAGATTCTTTATCAGGTTGGTTTAAAGCATAATTCGTTCTTTTTTGATTACCAAGCGTATCTACTGTCTCTTTCTGCATGTTTTTTCCACAAGCTGATCCGGCTCCATGTGCTGGATAAACCGTAATAGAGTCATCTAATGGGATAATTTTACTATGAAGACTCTCATATAAAATTCCTGCAAGGTCCTCCTGTGTAAGATTAGTTGCTTTCTGTGCAAGGTCAGGTCTTCCAACATCACCTAAAAATAAAGTGTCACCTGTAAATATTGCAGTTTCAACACCGTTTTCATCAATTAAAAGATACGTTGTACTTTCCATTGTGTGACCGGGAGTATGCAAAACCTTTATTTTTACCTTTCCAATTTCAAAAATCTGATGATCTTCTGCTATGATTGCTTCGAATTCAGGATTGGCCGTCGGGCCATAAATAATAGGAGCATTTGTCTTTTTACTTAAATCCAAATGTCCCGAAACAAAATCAGCATGGAAATGAGTTTCAAAAATATACTTTAAAGTTACATTGTCTTTTTCAAGACGATCCAGATATGGTTTTACCTCTCGTAGAGGATCTATAATTGCAGCTTCGTTTTCTGATACAATATAATAGGCTCCCTGAGCTAGACAGCCCGTATATATTTGTTCAACTTTCATTGACTAGATTTTAAAATTAAATTTGAGTTAAAGATACAAAGTATTAGATGAATTGTAAACGAAATGTTAAATCTGAATAATAGTTTATTTCAATTTAGAGGCTTTTTCGTATAGGTAGAGAACGAAAGTGATTTGTTTTCAAATAGAAAGGATTTGTGATAAACGCACCAAATTAGTAGACTGTTTTTTGTCATGCTTTAAAAACAAAAATAAATACGTAAAGGGGTTTTAATCTTCAATATGTCTTCATAGTGGATGGAGTTTATGTTATTTTTTGAGCAGTTGTTACATTGTAGTCTTTCAGAGAATTACCCAAAAGATTGTTGATCTTGTTTCTAAGAATCCAACTTTAATGGTCTGATATTTTATAAAAAATTTTATATTTATATGTTAAAAAAATCAAATGGCAGATAAAAAACAATTTATTGACGAGCTAAGCGCGAGATATACTCCAAAGGGAGAACACATTATATTAGGAAAAGGAATGCTGGATGGTGAAGTCGTAAACGAGGTGAATGTAACGATTCCTTTAAAAACGATCAACAGACATGGTCTTATTGCCGGAGCTACCGGAACTGGTAAAACCAAAACATTACAGGTTTTTGCAGAACAATTATCTCATGCAGGAGTTCCTTCTTTGGTACTCGATATTAAAGGTGACTTTTCAGGGATTGCTGAAGCAGGTGAAATGAATTCTATAATACAGGAAAGATATGCAAAGACCGAGCTGCCTTATAATCCACAGGCATTTCCAGTAGAACTGATGAGCATTTCCGGCGGAGCTGGAGTGAAATTAAGAGCGACAGTAACAGAATTTGGACCTGTTTTGTTGAGTAAAATTTTAGAATTAAATGATACTCAGCAGAGCATTATGTCAATTATCTTTAAATATTGTGATGATAAAGGGCTTCCATTGATTGATCTGAATGACCTGAAGAAAGTTTTACAATACGTTACTGATAATGCAGCAGGTAAAGCAGAGATGACTGCGAACTATGGTTCAATAGCACCATCTTCTCTGGGAACAATTCTTAGATCGATTGTAGCTTTGGAACAGCAGGGAGCAGCAAGCTTCTTTGGAGAGCTGAGCTTTGATGTTGAAGATCTGCTTGAGACGAGAGATGGAAAAGGGGTTGTCAATATTTTACGAGTAGCAGATATTCAAAATAAACCACAGTTGTTTTCAACATTTATGCTTTCTCTTTTTGCTGAAATATATATGACATTCCCTGAAGAAGGTGATAGTGGAAAACCAAAATTGGTCTTATTCATTGATGAAGCCCATTTAATTTTTAATGAGGCTTCTAAAGCATTGCTTTCTCAAATTGAAACAATGGTGAAATTGATCCGCTCAAAAGGAGTTGGTATTTATTTTATCACACAAATTCCTGGTGATGTTCCTGAAAATGTTCTCTCTCAATTAGGATTGAAAATTCAACATGCATTGAGAGGGTTTACTGCAAAAGATAAAAAAGAAATTTCAAAAGCTGTTGAAAACTATCCAACAACAGAATTTTATAATGCTTCAAATTTAATTCAGAATTTAGGAATTGGAGAAGCTTTTGTAACAGCACTGGATGAAAAAGGAATTCCTACACCACTGGTTCATACCTATTTAATCTCTCCGGAATCAAGAATGGATGTTCTTAATGAGAATGAGGTTTCTGAACTTACAGGGAAATCAGCTTTAGTTGCTAAATATCAGCAAGCTATAGACAAAGAGTCAGCTTACGAGATACTAACCTCCAGAATGGAGCAGGCTGCCCAAAATCCAGCACCAACACAAAAGGCCAAACCGGTAAAAGAAGAGCCGGGGATGTTTGAACAGGTACTGCAAAGTCAGGCTGGAAGAACATTTACCTCCACTTTGATGAGAGAAGGAGCAAAAGCGGTTCTCGGAATGTTTGGACTGGGAGGCAGAAGAAGATAATCTCATACTGATGTAATTTCATACCTAATAACCATGAAAAATTTATCATCATTTTATTTTATCGGATTAGCTCTTGTTAATCTGATTATGGACTCCGTTAATGGGAACTTTGTTTTTTTTGACATAATTTTTGTTATTTTAGCCGGATTGCCTTTATTGATCAATAAAAAGTGGATGTATCAATTATTTGGAGGGCTTATGTCTTTCATTAGTGTATACATTATTTTTGCTGTTTTTGTTTCAACAGTTAAAGATGCTCAAAATAAAGAGTTACAGCCTTTATGGACATATGGCATGGGTTATGTACTTAGCCTTTTAACACTTGTGTTCAGTCTTTTAATGACTGGAATTGTTAAGTGGAGTCGAAGAAAAAATATTATTTTAAGATCAAATTAAATGTATTCAATTATAGATATAGAAAGTAATGGTGCAGGTTATAGAAAAGAATGCATTATAGATATTGCCATCTACAGATATGATGGGCAGAAAATTGTCGACCAGTTTATTTCTCTTGTTAATCCTGAAAGTGATATTACACCATTCGTGCAGAAGCTAACCAGTATTACTCCGAAAATGGTTAAGACTGCTCCGAAATTTCATGAAATAGCAAAAAGAGTGATTGAAATTACTCAAAATACCACCCTTGTTGGACATAATATTGATTTTGATTACAGAATGCTTCGCCAATCGTTCAAAGGACTTGGTTATGATTTTAAAATCAATACTTTAGATACTATTCCACTGGCTAAAAAATTAATTCCAGATGAAGCAAGTTATTCTCTTGGAAAGCTTGTAAAATCATTAGGAATTCCTTTAACGAATCATCATCGGGCTGATGGAGATGCGAGGGCTACTTTAGAACTTTTTAAACTCCTGGTTTCAAAAGACACGGAAAATGAAATTATACAGGAGCATCATGACGAAACCAATGCGAAAACATATATTAATAAAATCAAGCAGTTAACGCAAGATTTGCCTAATGAGAAAGGTTTTGTTTATTTTCAGAGTGAAAAAGGGAAAATTATCCTGTCTGAATATGTTCAGGATATCAATAAATTTTCAAAAAAGGTTTTTAATTCAAAATCAAAAAAGTGGGAAGCTATCCAAAATAATGTCGAACAGATTAGTTTTGAACTAACTGGAAATGATATTATAGCTAAACTTATACTCAATTCAAAAAATATAAAGAAAAGAGAAGTGCTGCCTTTTGGGCTTTATTATAAAAATAATAAATATATTGTTGAGAAGAATACTTTGAATAAAGATGACAGACCTTTATTAAGATTCAGATCTTTTACTCAGGGAGCAAAAGCTATTCAATTTATTGGAAGCCAGAAAGAATATGATGACGTAAACGTTTTTAAAAAGAAAATAGATTTTAAAAAGAGGAATGAACTTTGGCTGGGACCAGGAAGAAAACTTGGTGAAAAATTATTTTTAATTGTTGAAAACGGAAAAGTTATTTCTTATGGTTTTTATGAATTATTTACGCAGATTCAGACATTAAGCAGGCTTTCCAAATTGAAAATAGATTTGCCTTTGTCTTCTGCTGATTTGAATAATGAATTGCAACTGGCGCTGCTTCGCGGTGATTTTGAGACACTCCCACTGCCGAAATGATAAAAATCATTTTTCCTAAAGTAAAAAATAAATAGTATTTTTGCCAAAATAAAAAAATAAGCAATGCAATATTTTAAACAAATCAAAACTGGAAAAAAGGGAGCCGTAAGGTTTTCTAAGGTTTGGAATATGTAAAAGAGTTGTCTTGCATAAAAATAATTAATGTGGCAGACTCTTGAGCAAAGATTCTGCCTTTTTTTATGTTAAAATGAAATTATGAATTCAAAAGAATTATTAAAGATTGCCAATGAGTTTGGCACCCCGGTGTATGTTTACGATGCTGAATCCATCAAAACCCAATACGAAAAACTTACATCTTCTTTTTTAAAACACACTAAGTTCTTTTACGCCGCAAAGGCATTAACCAACATCAATATTCTAAAGTATGTCAAGAACCTGGGTGCTTCTTTGGATTGTGTTTCTATTAACGAAGTAAAGCTTGGCTTAAAGGCTGGGTTTCCTAAAGAAAAAATATTATTTACACCCAATTGTGTAGATCTGGCTGAAATTGAAGAGGCTATGCTGCACGGGGTTCATATCAATATCGATAATATCTCTATTCTTGAACAGTTTGGAAACAAATACGGGAATACATATCCAATTCTGGTAAGAATCAACCCACATATTTTTGCAGGAGGAAATTATAAAATTTCAACAGGCCACATCGATAGTAAATTTGGAATTTCTATTCATCAGGTGCGTCATATCGAAAGAGTAATGAAAAGTACCAACCTTAATGTTGAAGGTCTTCACATGCATACAGGAAGTGAAATCAAAGATCCGGATGTTTTCTTACAGGCGCTGGACATTATGCTGGAGCTTTCTGAACATTTCCCTAATTTAAAATATCTTGATATGGGAAGTGGTTTCAAGATTCCTTATCAGGAAGGTGAGATGGAAACTGATGTGAAAACATTAGGCAAGAAAGTAGAGAAAGTAATTTCCGATTTTTCTAAAGATACAGGTAGGAAATTTGAATTATGGTTTGAACCTGGAAAATTTTTGGTAGGGAAAAGTGGATACCTTTTAGTGAAAGCCAATGTGATCAAACAAACGACTGCTACAGTTTTCGTTGGTGTTAATTCAGGATTCAATCACCTGATCCGTCCAATGTTTTATGATTCTTACCATACGATTGAAAATTTATCAAATCAAAAAGGACCTGAAAGAATTTATACTGTTGTCGGGAACATTTGTGAGACCGATACCTTTGCGTGGGACAGAAAATTAAATGAAGTAAAAGAAGGGGACATCCTTGCCTTCCACACTGCAGGAGCTTACGGATTTGAAATGAGTTCTAATTTCAATTCCAGATTGAAGCCTGCTGAAGTATTATTCTTAGATGGTAAAGCTCATCTTATTCGTAAGAGAGATGAATTTGAAGATTTATTGAGAAATCAGATTGAAGTAATCTAAACTAAAATATCAGAAACTCCGCAAGAAATTGCGGAGTTTTTTTTGATGTTAATTATAGAAAATTAACAGTAAGTTTCAATAGAGGTCCTGAAATAATTAATTAAATTTGATAGGAGTATAAGCTTTTAGACAGAAAAGAATATGGGCTGCCTCTATTCTTTTTCTGTATTCGAGATATAATAACTAGCACAAAAACATTAATTATGGCAAAAAATATAGCGGAACAAATTGTTGAAATGCTTGAAAAAGCAAATGTGAAAAGGATCTATGCAGTAACAGGGGATAGTCTCAATCATTTAAATGCAGCGGTGAAGAAGAGCAGTATCAAATGGATTCATGTTCGTCATGAGGAAGTAGGTGCTTATGCAGCGGCGGCAGAAGCGGAGCTTGATGGCTTTGCTGTTTGTGCAGGAAGTAGTGGGCCAGGACATGTTCATCTTATCAATGGAGTTTATGAGGCACACCGCTCGCATGTTCCTATGTTGGTGATTGCTTCCACGATTCCCAGCGATGAGATGGGAACAGATTATTTCCAGGAGACGAATACCATAAAATTATTTGATGACTGCAGTTATTATAATCAAATGATCACAAGACCAGAGCAGGTCCAGAGAACTGTTCAAACAGCAATTCAGCATGCATTATCCAAAAAGGGTGTAGCTGTTATTGGTCTTCCTGGTGATGTTTCAGAAATGGATGCAGAAGTAGCGACAACATCCAATCAAATATTCAGAACAAATCCAATTGTTCGTCCCTCGGATGAAGAATTAACTCATTTAGCAAAGCTTATTAATGAAAGTGAAAAAGTAACGATCTATTGTGGAATCGGAGCCGAAAATGCTAATTCTGAGGTTGTTGGATTGTCAAAACTCTTAAAAGCTCCTGTAGGATATTCATTCAGAGGTAAAATGGCGATCCAACCCAATAATCCAAATGAAGTTGGATTGACTGGTTTATTAGGTTTTCCTTCAGCATATCATGCGATGCATGAAGCGGATCTTGTTATTCTTTTGGGAACAGATTTTCCTTACCAAAAATTTATGCCGGTAAAAAATAAAATTGTTCAGGTTGATGAAAGTCCTGAGAGACTGGGACGAAGAGCCAAACTGGAGCTTGGACTTACCGGAGATGTAAAAGAAACCGTAAAAGCATTATTACCTTTATTAAAAGAAAAAACGGATGAGCATTTTCTTAATCAACAACTGGAATTTTATAACAAGGTAAAAGAAAACCAACTTGCTTATGTGAAAGATTTTGGAAAAGAAGATGCTATTCAGCCGGAATATGTAGCAAATACGTTGGACCGTTTAGCAACGAAAGATGCTATTTTTACGGTTGATACAGGAATGTGTTGTGTATGGGGAGCAAGATTTATAACAGGAACCGGGGAGCGTAAAATGCTTGGATCTTTTAATCATGGCTCCATGGCTAATGCGATGCCGATGGCAATAGGTGCTTCATTAGCTCATCCGGATCGACAGGTAATTGCAATGTGTGGAGATGGTGGAATATCAATGTTATTGGGAGACATGGCAACTATTTTTCAGTATAAATTACCAATAAAACTGATCGTTTTCAATAACAGGACTTTGGGAATGGTCAAGCTGGAAATGGAAGTAGGAGGAATGCCGGATAATGAAACGGATATGATCAATCCTGACTTTGCTATGGTTGCTCAGGCAATGGGATATCCCGGAAAAAATGTTCACAAACCAGAGGAAGTGGAATCTGCTATACAAGAGTGTTTAAATCATAACGGACCATACCTTTTAAATATTTTCACTAATCCTAATGCTTTGGCCTTACCTCCAAAAATAGATTTCGATCAGGTAATAGGAATGACCAGGTCCATGGCACAACTGATGCTGGGTGGAAAAATGGAGGAAGTTTTGGAAACAGTGAAAAGCAATTACAAGCACATTAAAGGATTGTTGTAATTAAGATCTATTGAAATATTTATAGGCCCCATTTTTTAATATGGGGCTTTTTTAATATTAAATTTTATCTTTTTTTATTCATAATGAGAAAGCGGTAATTTAATTTTTTTTCTTTGCAGAAAATTAATTGCTACAAACGCATATGATCGGGAAATTTCTTACCTCTGTTTTTCTAATATGTTTTTCTTTATCACTATTTAGTCAATCGACTGGGGCTGAATATTACTTTTATCCAAAAGGGCAAGATGCTTATGAAGGCGGAGATGTTCAATTTTATAAGGACTTTCATCAGATCCTAAAGGATAAAGGTCTAAAACCATGTGAAAATAAAAATGAGGTCCACATTCTTAAACTGGTGGTTTTTGAGGATGCTTCTATCAAATATGTAATAGATGAATTAAATCCTGACTCTACCATTAAAAGTAAATGTGCATTTGAACTGAGCCTGGAAGTTTTAAAGTATATGGATAAATGGAAACCAGCTGTTCTTGATAATGTTAAGAAACCGGCACTTACGAGATTCATTATTTTTCCTGATGCCTTGTTTGATAAGTATAAAGAAGGATATGTTGCAGAAAATTTTGAAGAGATAGCAGGATTTGGGAAAAAGGAAGGAATGCCTGGAGGTATTAATGCTTTTAGAGCGGAGGTTGTGAAGAATATTGATTTAAGAGGATTTGTATGGAATAAAGCTTTTCAATTGGTTGTAACTTTTGTAATCAATAGAGAAGGAAAGCTGGTTGATCTTCAATTAGTAGAATCTTCTGGTAATAAAGAATTTGATGAGCGAATTTTAGATGGGATCAGAAGTATACGAAAGAAATGGACACCAGCTACTATTCATGGAGAACCTGTTAATTATAGATTTAGACTTCCTCTAAGTTTTTCATATGGTGAATAATTTCTGCCATTCTGTCACAATATTTTGTATCTTTGCAAATTGATTACTTAAAGTTTTAGCGTTCAAAATTCAAAGTTGTGAAAAGAGTGCTTTAACTTTGTGATGTAAAACTTAAATTGATTATAGTGCAGGAAAAATATATAGACGAAACAAAACAGGGAGAAGCTTTTGCTATTGCTGAAAGAGACGGGAATTCTAAAAAATTGTTTTTAGAAAGCTATGGCTGTCAGATGAATTTCTCTGATTCTGAAATTGTTGCTTCTATCCTAAATGAACAAGGATATAATACAACGTTAAAAGTAGAAGAGGCTGATTTAATTCTTTTAAATACATGTTCTATACGTGAGAAAGCTGAGCAAACGGTAAGAATGCGTCTTTCCCAGTTCAAAAATCTTAAAAAAGAACGTCCAAATATGACGGTTGGTGTTTTAGGATGTATGGCTGAGAGATTGAAAACTAAATTTCTGGAAGAAGAGCAACTGGTTGATCTTGTGGTTGGACCAGATGCTTACAGAGATTTACCTAATCTATTAAAAGAAACAGAAGATGGTAGAGATGCTATTAACGTTATCCTTTCCAAAGAAGAAACCTATGCAGACATCAACCCGGTTCGTCTGGGAGGAAATGGTGTAACTGCTTATGTTACGATAACAAGAGGTTGCGATAATATGTGTACTTTCTGTGTTGTTCCTTTTACCAGAGGAAGAGAAAGAAGCCGTGATCCGCACTCTATTCTTGAAGAGTGTAAAGACCTTTGGAACAATGGTTATAAAGAAATTACCCTTTTAGGACAAAATGTTGATTCCTACTTATGGTATGGTGGAGGTCCTAAAAAAGATTTTGCTAAAGCCTCTGAAATGCAGAAAGCTACAGCTGTTGATTTTGCTAACTTGCTTGATCTGGTTGCTAAGGCTGTTCCTCAGATGAGAATACGATTCTCAACATCCAATCCTCAGGATATGAGCTTAGATGTTTTCAGGATAATGGCAAAGCATGAGAATATCTGTAAATACGTTCACCTTCCTGTACAAAGTGGAAGCAATAATATGCTTGCTGCAATGAACAGACAACATACCCGTGAAGAATATTTAGAGCTTATTGCTAAAGCTAAACAAATAGTTCCTGATATTTCTTTTTCGCAGGATATGATCATTGGTTTCTGTAATGAAACTGAAGAAGATCATCAGGATACCTTGAGTCTGATGAGAGAAGTAGAGTATGACTATGGTTATATGTTTGCTTATTCTGAAAGACCTGGAACTCCGGCACATAAAAAAATGGAAGATAATATTCCTGCAGATGTTAAACAAAGACGTTTGGCAGAAGTTATTGCTTTACAGGGAGAACTTTCGAAAAATCGTATGAAATCTTATGTAGGAAGAGTTCATCAGGTTTTAATTGAAGGAATTTCAAAAAAGAATAAAAAGCAATGGAAAGGAAGAAATTCCCAGAATGCTGTTTGCGTATTTGATATGCTGGAAGGGCAAAAGATGGGTGACATTGTGGATGTTTTTGTATTTGATAATACACAAGGCACGCTTTTAGGGGAGACCGTAAAATAACCCTTCTTCTGATTGGATAGAAATCATTAATTATAAATAAATTATTATCAATAACCTTAAAATAGACAATGGAAAAGCTTCATAAATATTGCCTGAGTGTTTTATTGGTAATAATTTGCAGTAATATTTCAGCACAGAGCAACCATTGCTCCGTTGAAAATGAGGCTTATAAAAGACTGCATGAAGTCTATTCCCAGTTTTTTAATTCTCAGGATACTAAAGACTGTTTCCTTTCTGAAAGAAAAAAGACCACCCCTTGTTATGCAATCAATCATAAGCAAAATGCTGGGGATCTTATTCAAATATCTTCTCAAAAACAATATAACTTCACTGCGCATAAATACAATTCCGGAGGGAACCTTGAGAATAGGAAATATGAACAGGTTTTAGTAAATTTTGAGAAAGAGAATAAAGTATACAGGTTCGTCGAAGGAACCTATTTCAAAAGTAAAGTTTCGAAGATCAGAAACAAAGATTATTTGGATATAATAAGTTAGAATTCAAAATTTTACAACTATTATTTAACAAATTAAACGAAGTCTGTATGATTTTTAAATACGGACGAAACTTAAGATCAATAATCTAATTTACTTATGAGTAACGAGTTACAAAATATAAAAAATCGTTTTGGAATAATTGGAAATTTTCCAGCTCTAAATCGCGCCTTAGAAAAATCTATTCAAGTAGCACCCACAGATATTTCCGTTTTAGTAATTGGAGAAAGTGGAGTTGGAAAAGAATTTATTCCTAAAATTATCCATTCAGAATCCAGAAGAAAACATCAGCCCTATATCGTTGTCAATTGTGGAGCAATTCCAGAAGGAACCATTGATTCAGAATTATTCGGACACGAAAAAGGAGCATTTACCGGAGCTACAGCTACCAGAAAAGGGTATTTTGAAGTAGCCGATGGTGGAACGATATTTCTTGATGAGGTTGGAGAACTTCCTTTGCAGACACAGGTTCGTCTATTGAGGGTTTTAGAGAGTGGAGAATTTATGAAAGTAGGTTCTTCTCAGGTGCAGAAAACCAATGTGAGAATTGTTGCAGCTACCAATGTCAACATGATGAAAGCCATTCAGGATGGTAGATTCCGTGAAGACTTATTTTATCGTTTGAATACAGTGCAAATCGATATGCCTCCTTTACGTGATCGAAAAGGAGATATTCACTTACTATTCCGAAAATTTGCCATAGATTTTGCTGAAAAATACAGAATGCCGGAATTGGTATTAGATCCAAGTGCTGTACACTATATTGAAAACTATAGCTTTCCTGGAAATGTACGTCAACTAAGGAATTTAGTTGAGCAAATGACCGTTGTCGAGCGTGAAAGAACTGTAAACGTTGAAAAGCTGTCAGAGTATATACCTATGGAAACTCATTTGCCAATGGTGGTTAATACACCCAATTCGCAGAAACAGAGTGACTTTGGGAATGAAAGAGAGATTATGTATAAAATCCTCTTTGATATGAGAAACGATATCAATGATTTAAAATCGCTGACTTCAGAATTAATCAAAAACAGGGGGGCTAATGATCTGAGTTCTCAGGAGAAGACACTGATAAACAGACTATATACCCAGGAAACCCAACAAAATGGGAATTCAAATTCTTTATTGTATTTTGAGGACAGTCACCCGGTAGTTCAAACACCAACTATTATGTCTACTCCGGATGATAGCTATGAAGATATAGAAGATATAGAAATCGAGGAAAATAGACCTGAGTCTCTTTCGCTGCAAAACAACGAGAAGGATTTGATTATCAAGGCTTTGGAAAAGCATAAGGGACGTAGAAATAAAGCCGCCGATGAGCTTGGTATTTCACAAAGAACTTTATATAGGAAAATAAAACAATACAATCTAGAAGATTAATTATGATGAATAGTAAGGCAAAGCCTATCGAATTTAAATTAAATGAATACCTGAATAAAGGTCTGGAACTTTTAAAAAAAGATTTTGGGAATTTCTTAGTAGCTTACATTGTATGTATGATAATGGCTATTATACCTTTTTGTGGACTCCTGGCAATGGGAAATTTTTATAAATATTGCAGAAAAGTAAACAAAGGAGAGCAAGCAAACGTAGGTGATATTTTTAATTTTGATGATTTTTTACCTTATTTTATCGTACAGTTGATCATTATAGCGGCGGTTATAGTTCTGTATATTCCACTGTTTATATTAATTCCAGTGAGTTCAATGGCAGGTGGAGATGATGCTTCCGCTGCTGTCGCAATATTTATGATGCCGTATATGTTCATAATTTTTATCGCTATTTTTATTGTAGCTTTACTTGGGTTTTATATACCAGCACTGATTTCCTTAAAGGGGATTCGTGATATCAAGACTGCATGGAGTATGTCCAGGATTATGACAAAAAATAATTTGCTGTCTATTTTCTTATTTGCGATTGTTGTTGGATTTCTTTCTCAAATAGGAATACTTCTTTGTGGGATTGGTATTTTGATTACAATGCCTTATTTTTATACAACCCATTACTTTGCATTTGAGGATGCTCTTCAGCAAATCGAATATGATGAAATAAAAGAAATCGGATCAAAAAATGAATTTTAAAATTAAGAATATCAATATAATGAAACTGAAAATTGTTGGTCTTTTGTTGCTTTGCCTGACTACTTTAAACTCGTGTTATAGTTTTACAGGATCCTCTTTGAAGGACGAAAAAACAATTCAGATTAATGAATTTCCAAATAATGCTGCTTTGGTAAATCCTACTTTGGCGCAACAATTTTCTACGGCAATTCAGAATCGTTTCTTACAAAGAACAACCCTGAAAGGAACAAAAGAAAATGCTGATATTTTGGTAGAAGGAGAAATTACAGATTACTCAATTACTCCTACTACAATTAGTTCCAATACACAGACAACATCCACTGGTGGAGTCATACAGGAATCACAAAACAAGCTTACCATTACGGTAAAGGTACATTATGAGAATAAATTACATTCTGAATTAAGTTTTGATAGAACCTATTCAGATGAGGCTGTATTTAACAGCAGTTTATCTCAAAGTGATATAGAAAATTCACAGGTGAAAATTGTAAACGATAGAATCATTAATAAGATATTTAACGATATTGTAGCGAACTGGTAAGATGAATAATAGAGTTTTAGAATTATTAAAGAACCCCAAAAACATTCAATCAGAAGATCTTAATCTTCTGAAAGAGGAAATTAATTCTTTTCCCTATATTCAAAATATAAGAGCTTTACATCTGTATGGTGTTCATCTTTATGATCAGGAAAATTATCAAAAAGAATTATCTACCACAGCTGCTTATACTACAGATAAAAAGATTCTGTATCAGTTAATTAACGGAAAAATCCAACAGAAAACAAAGCCTGAAATTGTAGAAAATAAGAATACAACTGAAGTTGAAAATAGATCAAGATATTTTCCGAAGAGTAAGAGTTTCCCTATCAAAAGAGAAGAACTGTCTGGAAAATCGCAGATAAAAGAGTCCGTTCCTTCTCAACTTCCAGGTGCATTACCTGAAATCAAGCACATTTATGTAAATGGAGAACGGAATAGAATCTTATTTGAAGGCGAGGAAAATTTCCTTGATGAAAATAATCATGAAACAATTGATCTTGAATCTACCTTAGAATCAGGAACGATTGTTACTCAAAAACAGAATATTATTCCTTCAGAAGAACCAGTTCAGGAAATTGAATCTCTTCAAGGAAATACTGATTTAGATGAAGTTGTTAAACCTGATGAATCGGAGGACATCTCTGCTGAAGATATTGAACTGGCTATTTCTTCTGAATCAGGAGCTTCTGAAAATATAAATCAGGTAAATGATATTCAGGAAGAGGAACCTTCGAAAGAGGTAGGTAATGATTTTAAAGATAATGAATCAACAGAATTTACTCCTGAAGAAATTATCAATGAAGATCAAATCACTTCTCCAATTGAAAAAGAAGAGGTTTCGGATAATTCTGAATTAAGTTTCCATGGAACTGATTCTTTCATGCCTGATGTCAAAATAGAATCTGGTACGAGAGGTGAACTTCCTGTATCTGAAATTTCTCAACCAAGTTTCAACAAACATGAGGATGAAATGAGAAGACTGATTGAAGAAGTTGAGAAAAAGATGAAGGCAAGCAAAGTAATTGCAGACCAGAAAAAAGAAGACGAACCGGAAATGGTAAGTCATGATATCAACTTTGCTGAAACTCAGAGCTTTCATCCGGTAATTAAAGAAGAAGAAAAAGAAAAAAAAGAGGTCGTTCAGGAAACTACTGATGTTAAGAGTTCAGAAGATTCCGAAATAAAAACAGAAGTTTTAAACGAAACTGCGAGCACTGATTTTAATGCAGACATAAAATCTGATTGGAAACCAATGAGTTTTGAATCTAATGTTCCGGATTCGTTACTCAATAAACCGATAGAACCTTCTAAGCCAAAAGAAGAAATAATAAAAGAAGAGCTTCCAATAGAGAAGAATGTAACACCAATAGAGGTGGTTTCTGAACCAATCGAGGACGTAGAAGAGGAATCCAAGGAAGCGCAAGAAGAAATATCTGATACAGAAAATGCTGTAGAAAACAACAAGGAAGAAGTACCGGTAATGAATGTTTCTTTCTTTAGCTCAGATATTTCAAGTTGGACACATAATGAGGAAGAAAAAGAAGAAAGTCCGGAAGAAGATATTGTAGAGAAGGAAGAAATATCTTCCGATCCTGTTGATAGCAATGTTCCAGGCTTCATCAATACTTGGCAGAGCTGGCTGAAAATAGATCGTACAGAGAAAGAACCTGAAAAGGATAAGGCTGAGGTTAAAAATAAAGTTATCGAATCTTTCATAGAGAATAATCCCAAAATAAGTCAGCTAAAAGATGAAAGCAATTTTGTGGTGAAAGAAAAAAATGATGATATCTCACATTTGATGACGGAAACACTTGCTAAACTGTATTTTGAACAAAAATTGTATACTAAAGCGATAAAAGCATTTGAAATATTAGCTACTAAGCACCCTGAAAAGAAGTCTTATTTTGAAGATAAAGTTCAGGAAGTAAAAGATGTTAGAGGGAAAAATTAATTCTTAGAGTTCTACTCAGACAAGAAAAATATTTAAAAGGGTTGAATGTAAATTCAACCCTTTTATTTTTATACTTTATCTATTACACCATTATTACGTCTTAACTTTCGCCATGCTTTACGTCCAAATACAATAACGAGGATCACTAAGATGATTGCCAAAATCGCTGCAATAATGGGAAGAGCCATAGCCAGAACAGACATAATCCCAGCTCCTGCAGTTTCAGTAGTTCCGACAACAGAATTACCAAGTCCTCCGGTGGTTGCAGTTGATGCTGCTCTGAGCCCTGCAAATCCCGAACTAATTGTTGCTGCAGTTCCACCACCAGCAATTATTGCTAATGCCCATTGGGGAAATGTTCCAAAATCCGCGAACTGGCTTGCAAATAATATAGATCCTGCAACCGTAGCCATTGGAACCGAAATGGTATCCAGTAAATGATCAACAAAGGGAATGTAGTAAGCCAAAATCTCGGCAATGGTCGCGATACCGGTTGTTATAAGTGCAGGAAGTCCGGCGAGCCACTCAAACTGTTCACTCATAGGAATCCAATGTAAGTAAGAAGCAAGACTAACAGCAAAAATGGGTAGAAAAACCCTAAAGCCTGTTGCTGCAGAAAGCCCGATACCAATAAATGCACTTAATATATAAGGAAAGTAGGGAATGTTATCTAACATATTAATTTTCAGATTGGTTTCCCATAAAGTTACAAAAACTATTGTAAGCTTTTATCTAATTTCTATTCCTAAATGAAAAGATGTGACCCCCTGAAATAATTAGTTATTTTTTCTGAGCCTGACAAAGCTTTATGAATTGAGACTCAACGTCCTGGAACTTCTCTGGCATTTCAGGCGAAACCCAAAATAGCATGGCAAATGTTTTTTCTCCGAAAGAAGCTTTGAATAGATCTTTATGTAAACGATAGCATTCTCTCAATAATCTTTTTACTCTATTTCTGCTAACTGCTTTTTTAAAGTATCTCTTCGAAACAGAAACTCCGAACTTAGAAGTTTCTATTGGTAGGTTTGGTTTATCCTTAAGCAAAATAATTCTCAGATTTTCACAGGTTCTCCATTTACCCTTTTCGAAAAGTAATGAAATTTCATTTGTTTTTTTAAGCTTTTCCTCTTTAGGATATCCGAAGTTTTGCATTAATCTTTTTTTACTAAATAATTAATAACTTCAGCTGCAGCATACAAGCCAAAGATGGCAGGAATATAACTTATTGTACCATAGAAAGACCTTTTGTAATTAGCTCCGTCTGTCAGTTTTAAGCTTTCTTCATTCTGTAATTCATTAGAAAAGACACATCTGATACCCTTGTCTATTTTTTCTTTTTTCAGTCTTTTTCTCACTTGCTTTGCTAAAAAACAGTTTTGAGTTTTACTGATATCTCTTACAAGAACTTTACTTGGGTCTATCTTACCACCAGCACCCATTGAACTCACTATTTTTACTTTTCTTTTTCTGGCAGCTATCATCAGGTATACCTTGGGCGTTACACTGTCAATGCAATCCAAAACATAATCAAAGTTTTCTGAATCAAGGATTTCATCCATTCGGTCAGGATTTAAAAATTCATTGATCTTTATCAGATTGAGACCTGGATTGATATCCAGTAGCCTGTCAGCAACCACATCTACTTTGTGCTTTCCAACGGTAGAATGTAATGCGGGAAGTTGCCTGTTGACATTCGTAATATCTACAGTGTCACCATCTACAATAGTCATGCTGCCAACACCAGCTCTTGCCAGAAATTCTGCTGCAAAAGAACCCACACCTCCTAAACCTACTACCAGAACCTTTGCCTTATTAAGTTTTTCTAATCCTTCTTCTTTAATAAGCAGTTCCGTTCTTTCCAGCCAATATTTATCCATTTTTTATCGTCTCTAAATTTTCTTTAATTTGTTGAGTAAGTTCTTCCAATGTAATTCCTTTTATTTCTGAAACTTTCAGATACAATTCTTCTATATTAAAGTATTCATTATCAGTTTCTAAGAAGATCCTGTTTAAAGGAACTATTTTCAAAGTATTTTGCAAAGATAAATTATACAAAACAGGTTTTCCAACACTCAAATAAAAATTATTTTTTAGCAGATCTTCTGCAATGCTTTGTTTTTTATTAAAACCATGGATGACCATTGCCTGTTCTGCCTTATTTCTGAAAGAAATAATCTCATAGAATTTTCTTACACAATGAATGACCAAAGGTTTTTTCAATTCATTGGAAATTTTGATTTGTCTCAAAAATACCATTTCCTGAATTTTCATATCAATGGGTACCAAACCATCAAGGCCGCATTCTCCAATGGTAAAACAATTTTCATGGATTGCAGAATCTAACCAGCTAAATTGTTTGTCAAGAATATCCGGATTAATATCTTTTGGATGGATCCCCACAGAATAAGGACCTGTGGGTATAACATCTTCAATATCTACATTGTAAATGCCATAGGTTACATTTTTTTTATGATGGTGAAAATCAAAAAATTCCATGGTCAAAAATACTATTATTTAGAATTAATTTAAAATTCTTAAACGAACGTTTATAAATATGTTAAAAATTTCTTAACTTTACTCAAATCGACACTTTATGAAAAAAAAATTTACGGAAAAACAAATCCATATTTTGGATATTGCCGAGGAGCTAATTGCGAAAAAAGGGTATGAAGGAACATCGGTGAGGGATATTTGCTCCAAAGCAAACATTAATGTTGCAATGATTTCCTATTATTTTGGTTCAAAAGAAAAAATGATGTCCTATCTCTATCAATACAGAGTATTGAAAACCAGAGAGAACTTTTCAGAATTTGCAGATACCATTAAAGATGGTAAACCCGAAATGCAAATGAAAGAAATCATAAAGTACATTGTATCTCAATTGTTTAAGTATAATTATTTTCATGGGTTTGTCACTCAGGAGCTTCGGCATACAGAAAATCTGAAGGTCGAGTTATTGGATTTTTATCAGCTATTTGTAAAAAAATTAGATGAGGTAATCAAAAAAGGGGTTGCTTCAGGTGTTTTTACATTTACTCCAAAGCCGGAAGATATCCTTACAACAATTATAGGGTCTACATTATTTGTGATTCGCAATAAGAACTTTTACGAGCTCTATGTACCTAGTAAAAATGAAGAAGCTTATGCCAAGGAGGCCGAGAAAAAAGTAAGAATGAATCTTTTATTAAGTGTTTTTGCAATATTGGGATACGCTGCGGACTAAAATTACGTTAAATAATCATAAAAAAAAATCTATTGATAAAAAAGTTATATTTTTGCAAATTAATAGATCGGAATAATCCGGGAATGGTTGAATTTTTATATGAAAAAATATATTTTAGGTCTTTTTGCCATAGCTGTAATTTCATCATGTGCAAGTCAGCAGGAAAAAGCATTGAAAAGTGCTGATAAAGCTTTCATCTTAAAGGCAGCAAATGAAAATTTTGCTAAAAAGAAATGGAAGAATGCTTTAGCTCTTTACGACAGGCTTGCTAACCTCGTTGCAGGTACTGATGATTTTCCTAATGTTGGATTTAATACCGCCTATGCCAACTATTATGATAAGAACTATAAGTTAGCAGGACATCAGTTTAAAAACTTTGCTGTAAGCTTTCCAAAAGATCCAAGAGCAGAAGAAGCAGCTTATATGTCTGCATTATGTTACTATGAAGGATCTATGGATTACAACTTGGATCAGACAAGTACTGAGTTAGCTGTAAATGAATTACAGGACTTCCTTAATAATTATCCTAATTCAGAAAGGTCTAAGAATATCAATCAGCTTATTGACGAGTTGACCTATAAACTAGAATTCAAATCTTACGAAAACGCAAGACAATACTATAAAATGGGTGATTATAAATCAGCCACTGTTGCGTTGGAAAATGTATTGGAAGACTTTCCAAGTACAAAACTTCGTCCGAAGATCTATGATTATATGATGAAGTCTCGTTATCTGCTTGCACAAAATTCTGTTTATGGTCTTAAAGAAGAACGTATAGAAAGTGCAATAGCTTTTACAAAACAAGTCGAAAAAGACCTTCCGAATACGGAATATTCTAAAACTGCAGTAGATCTTAGAGAAAAACTTGACAAAGAAAAACAAAATTTTGCAGTTGTAAAGAAGCAAACTGAAGCTAGATTAGCAACATTAACTGCAAGGCAAAAGAAAGAAGCAGACAAGCTGGAAGCGAGAAATAAGACCGATCAACAGATCAAAGATCAGGTTGATACAGAGAAAAAAGCAATGCAGATTCAGAGAGATAGTGCTAAGTTACAGACACCTCCTCCTGCTGCCACTTTCAAAATCAAAAGATAATTCGTAAATTTGCCACCTTATAAATAAATAATTTTCTCAAAATGAGTGTAAAAGATACAAAAGCAGAAGTAAATACAATTACTTACGATAAAGACAAGATTGAAGATAAAGTAGGTTCAATCTATGAAGCTATTGTTATCATGGGAAAGAGAGCAGAGCAGATTAATGCAGAAATTCGTACTGAATTGCATAACAAATTAGACGAATTTGCTGTTCACAATTCTACATTGGAAGAGGTTTTCGAAAACAGAGAACAAATTGAGATCTCTAAACATTACGAAAAACTTCCAAAACCAACTTCTATTGCAATTGAAGAATGGTTGAACGAAGACGTGTACTTCAGAAAGACTGAAGAAAGAAAATAAAAATCATTTGTATTTTTTATAAATGAAGGTCATAAGGGAATAATTTCTTTATGACCTTTGTCGTTTGTAAACCTGTTGTGGGAAAAAATAAGTAATTTAGTATTTTAAAAAATTAAAACTAAATGAGTGTTTCCGGAAAAAAGATTCTTATTGCCATTTCTGGAGGAATTGCTGCTTACAAAATTCATTTTTTGATAAGAGACTTTATAAAAAATGGAGCTGAGGTACAGGTTATCATGACTCCCGATGCTGAACATTTTGTGACTAAACTGAGTATCTCGACATTGTCCAAGAAACCTGTGTATACTGATTTTTATAATGAAAATGGCAGTTGGAACAGTCATGTGGAATTAGGGTTGTGGGCAGATGTAATCATCGTTGCGCCGTGCACTGCTAATACGCTGGCTAAGATGACCCACGGGATGTGTGATAATTTAGTACTGGCAACGTATATGTCAGCAAAGTGTCCTGTTTTTATTGCGCCTGCAATGGATTTGGATATGTATGAGCATCCTACAACAAAACAAAACTTAGAACTGGCGGAAGACTTTGGACATTTTATTATTCCTGCTGAAAGTGGAGAATTGGCGAGTGGTCTGATCGGTCAGGGAAGAATGGCGGAACCAGAAACCATTTTCAAGGCTGTTGATGATTTTTTCACTGAAATTAATCAAGATACAACTTTCAAAGGCAAAACAGTTCTGATTACTGCAGGACCTACCTATGAGGCTATTGATCCGGTAAGATTTATAGGGAATCATTCGTCTGGTAAAATGGGCTTTTCATTAGCAGAAGAAGCTGCGAAAAGAGGAGCAAAGGTTATTTTGGTTTCCGGACCGAGTTCTCAACAGACTCATTCTCAAAATATAGAATTGCATAAAGTAACTTCCGCAAAAGAAATGCTGGATAAAGTATTTCAGTTTTATGACAATGTGGATATAGCCATTGCGAGTGCAGCAGTAGCCGATTATGCTCCTAAAGAAGTAGCCAAAGAGAAGATCAAAAAAAATGATGATAATCTGACCATTGAATTAGTTAAAAACCCTGATATCCTCAAAACAATGGGAGAGAAAAAGACCCATCAGTTTTTAGTTGGATTTGCTCTGGAAACCCAGAATGAAGAGGAGAATGCAAAAGGGAAGCTGGAAAAAAAGAATTTAGATATGATCGTCTTGAATTCTCTTCGTGATACAGGAGCCGGCTTTAAAAATGACACCAATAAAGTAAGAATATTCACCAAAACAGAAAGAAAAGAATTTGAACTGAAGTCTAAGGATGATGTAGCAAAAGACATTCTCAATTTCGTTGAGTATCAACTTTTAAAATAATTTTAATAAATTTCCGTTCTCAATTTTTAATAGATAATGAAAAAACTTATAGGTTTATTTTTACTGCTTTTCATATATAATATCAGCTTTTCTCAGGAGTTGTTGTCTACTGTTCAGGTGAATGCCCAACAATTGGCTGGAAGTAACCAACAGGCTTTTAAAACATTGGAAAAAAGTCTTAAGGATTTTATCAATAATACAAGCTGGACAGGTAAAAAACTTCAGAATTTTGAAAAGATCAAATCCAATTTTGCCATTGTATTGATGTCCAAAGATGGAAACAGATATGGTGGGAATATTGTGATTCAGGCAGTTCGACCTGTTTATAATTCAAATTATGAGTCTCCGTTACTTAATTTGCAGGACACCAATTTTGCTTTTGAGTATGTAGAAAATGAAAATCTAATATTCAATGACCGACAGTTTTCAGGAAAAAATTTAATTGACGTAATAAGCTACTATGTTTATCTTATTTTGGGTTATGATGCTGACAGCTTTCAATCTATGGGAGGAACACCGTGGTTTTCAAAAGCACAGCAAATTGCTCAAAATGCTCAAAATAGAGGTTTTGATGGTTGGGAACAAATTGGAGGTAAGAGCCCAAGGTCAAGAGGGATTTTGATTAATCAACTTACAGGTCCCAATTTAAGTCAGTTACGATCTATATATTATACCTATCACAGAGCCGGACTGGACAATCTGTACAATCAGGATCAAACCCAGGCAAAGAAAGTAATTTATGATGCTTTGCTCCAATTAAAGACCTATGAAAATAGCTTTCAACAGAACTATGCATTGAACCTTTTCCTTGAAGTAAAGAGTGACGAGATTTTCAATATTTTCAATTCTAATAACAATGGGGGGATTGTCTTAAATGATCTCAAGCAAATGATGATGACCTTTGCACCAAAGTTTAATGATAAATGGAATAAGTGGAAATAGAGTTTAAGAACATAAATATCTTGAATTCTTAATTCTAAAATTTATATTTGCAGTACTAATCTGCTGGAAATTTATGCTTTCTAAAATCTTTATTAAAAATTTTGCCCTGATTGATACACTTGAAGTTTCATTACATAATGGATTGCAGGTGATTACGGGCGAAACGGGCGCCGGGAAATCTATTATTCTGGGAGCTTTAAGACTTATTTTAGGAGAAAGAGCAGATTTAAAATCTATTTCAAAAACAGAAGAAAAGAGCATTGTAGAGACAGAGTTTGCTCTCAATAATCAATTCAAAAAGTTCTTTATAGAAAATGATCTGGATTATGAACACCAGACCATTATTCGTAGAGAAATATTACCTTCAGGAAAATCCAGGGCATTCATCAACGATGTTCCGGTGACCTTGGATATTTTGAAAGAGCTCTCCTCACAGCTTATTGATATTCATTCTCAATTTGAAACGTCAAATCTTTTCACTTCAGAATATCAGTTTAAAATCATAGATGGGCTTTCTGAAAATAAACAGCTTATTTCTGATTACCAATATGAGTTTTCAGAATTTCAAGGCTTAAAAAATCAACTTAAAAAATTACAGATTCAACTTTCTGAAAATAATAAGGAAAGCGATTATAAACAATTTTTGTTGAGCGAGTTAGAAGACCTGGGATTGGATGATGTGGATTATGAAGAACTTCAGAATCAACTTTCAATTCAGGAAAATGCAGAAATGATCTCTGAAAACCTGGCTCAGATTTTATCAAGATTCCATCAGGAAGAAATTGGTATTTTATCTTTTTTTAATGAAGCTAAAAATAAATTGTCCAGAATAGCAGACGTTTCACATAGCTTTTCTGAATTGGATAAAAGACTGGACGAATCTTTTGTTGAGTTAAAAGATATTATCTCCGAATTAGAGCACGAATCCGAGAAAATTGAGGCTAATCCTGAGAATCTGGCTTTGCTATCCGAGCTTAATAATAAATTAAATGCTCTACTGCTAAAGCATAATGTTTCAGATGTTAATGAGTTGAAAGAAATCCGGGATCAATTATCAGGTGAGCAAAAAGGAGCTTCAGAACTTGAATCCCTTATTTTGGAAATTGAAGAAAACATCTCAAAAAAAGAAAAATCACTTCAATCACTTTCTGAAAAATTATCCAAAAACAGAAAGAAAAGTGTTCCTGTATTCATAAAAAAAGCAGAAGAATTATTAAGAAAATTAGGTCTTGAAAAAGCGAAAGTAGATATTGAACTACAGGAATCACCAGATTTCAATATGTTTGGTAAGGAAAATATTCAACTTTTATTTCAGGCGAATTCTGGATTCCCTTTAAAGCCAATTCAAACTGCCATTTCAGGAGGTGAGAGATCCAGGGTGATGTTGGCTGTCAAAAAAATTATTGCAGAAAGTGATGAGCTTCCAACACTTATTTTGGACGAGATCGATACGGGGGTTTCCGGAAAAGTGGCTGAAGAAATTGGAAATCTGATGCGAGAAATGTCAGAAGATATGCAGCTTATCGTCATATCACACTTGGCACAGGTAGCTGCAAAAGGGAATAATAATTACAAAGTAATCAAACAGGATGTTTCAGGAAGAACTCAGTCTACTATTATTCCTTTAAGCGATGATGAAAAACTAAATGAAATTGCCCAACTGCTTTCCGGAAGTAAGATTACAGAAGCCGCTTTAGCACAAGCAAAAGAGCTTATAGGTTAATTTTTTGTAACATTTTTTACATTATATTTACTAATGTAAAAAAGAATACGATATGTTTTTAAAATTCCTTAGGTTAGAAATCAAGAGTTTTTTTCGTGGTACTTCCGTTGGGATTAATATGGTGATGAAGATTCTCCGCTTGATGGGGATACTTTATTTTATGGCATGTTTGGTGGGTGGGGCATTTGGCGCTTTTTTTTACGTGCAGGAAGAACTTCACCAGGATCCATTGAAAATAGTTTCAGGATTTTTGATTATTGGCTGGGTTGTAGATCTTATTGTCAAATACATTTGGCAGGAAATGCCGACACAAAACATTAAGCCCTTTCTTACGCTTAATATTCCAAAGAAAACATTAGTTAACTATATGCTGATAAAGACATTTTTATCTGCTTTTAGCTGGTTGAATTCTCTTTTCTTTATTACATTTTCTATTATTGCGGTATTTAATGGATATGGTTTGTTACAAGTCTTTGCCTGGTTTATAGGAATCTCTTCACTTTTCTATCTTAATAATTTCATCAATATTTTTTTCAATGATAATGAAAAGGTTGCCATTGTAATCGCAATTATTTTTGGTGCGGTAGGGATATTGGGATATTATCAGATTGTTCCGGTATTATCCTACTCGGAATCTGTTTTCTATAGTTTTTATGAAAAACCCTACTTCGCTGTAATACCATTGATATTATTCTTTGGATTGTGGTGGATTTGTTTCAGGCATGTTCATCAGGAATTTTATTTAGACCAGGGTCTCGAAGCAAAAAAAACAATAGGTAAAACTGAAAATATAGCATTTCTTAATAAGTACGGTGCATTAGGTACATTTATTAATAATGATATTAAGATGCTCAGAAGGAATAAAGTAACCAAAGGTATTTTATTGGGAAGTTTCCTTTTCGTTTTTTACGGCTTATTAATGTTTGCGAATTCGGTTTATAAAACACCTGCTATGATGATGTTTATGGGGCTGTTTGTAACTGGTGGATTTCAGTTTCTATTCGGACAAAGAGTTCCCGCATTCGACAGTTCTTATTATCCACTGATGATGACACTGAATGTTCCATACAAAGAATACCTAAAAGCAAAGTGGTGGTTAATGAATATTATAACTTGTCTTTCAATGGTGGTTGCTTTGTTTTACGCCTATTTTGGATGGGATATATATGTTACCTTTCTCGCAGCCGGGCTATATAATATGGGTGTTAATTCCCAATTTACGCTTTGGTCAGGTGCGTTTAATAAAACACAAATTGATCTCAACTCAAAAGAAAAGAGAATGGGACAAAGAAACAGTTTTAACTTAAAAGCAATGCTATTACTGATCCCTAAAATGCTTTTACCAATGGTTGTATTTGCAATCTCAAAACAATTCTTTGGAATAACTGGTGGGGTAATCAGTATTGCTATTTTAGGTTTGATAGGATTCTTATTCAGAGAGAAAATTTTTGATATTATCGTAAGACATTACAAAAGAGAAAAATACAGTACACTGGACGCATTCAAAAATAAAGATTAATAAAAATGATTACTATACATAATTTATCTAAGACATACGGGACAGCTACTGTTCTTAAGATCGAAAATCTTGAAATCCCTAAAGGAGAAACTTTTGGACTGGTGGGAAATAATGGAGCCGGAAAAACGACCCTCTTCAGTTTGATGCTTGATCTGATTCAGCCTACAACAGGTTTTGTAAGTATTGATGAGATTAAAGTAAATGAGTCTGAAGCGTGGAAAAGTAAGGTTTCTGCTTTTGTAGATGATACATTTTTAATTGGTTACTTAACTCCCGAAGAGTATTTCTACTTTATCGGAGAGCTCAGGGGACAAAATAAAGCATCTGTAGATGAATTCTTAAAACCATTTCATGACTTATTTAATGGAGAGATATTGAACTCTGGAAAATATGTACGCGATCTTTCAAAAGGGAATCAGAAAAAAGTGGGTATTGTGGGAGCTATTATCGGCAATCCTGAAATCATTATTCTGGATGAGCCCTTTGCAAACCTTGATCCTTCTACACAGATAAAACTAAAAAATCTAATCAAAGAATTATCTAAGCAGGATGGTGTAACGTTTCTTATATCCAGTCACGATTTATCACATACAACAGAGGTCTGTAATAGGATAGTAGTGGTAAATAAAGGGAATATGGTTAAAGATATTCAGACAAGCCCTGAAACTCTTCAGGAACTGGAACAATATTTTGCAGATCAGGTTTCCCTTTAGTATATTCGAATTTAAATGAATATATATGAAGCAAGAATCGCAGAACGTTACTGATTACCCAAACAGCAATACCATATTTATTGTTTGGAAATTAAAAGATGAAAGCCCGCAGCTAAAAAACATATTTCAGCAGCTTTGTGCGTTGGTTTTAAATCTCAATAATTCCGTTTTTAATAGATTTCCGGATAGCCGGGCCAGTTGTGTAATGTCGATCGGATATGAAGCATGGAAAAAACTGGATTTACCAACACCATTGCCTAAGGAACTGATCAATTTCGAGGAAATAAAAGGAGTAAAACATACAGCCGTAGCTACTCCCGGTGATCTTCATTTTCATCTCAGAGCAGATAACAACAGCATCTGCTTCGATATGGCAATTGAAATTTCAAAACTATTAAGCTCTGTTGCTGAGAGTATTTTAGAAATTCATGGATTTAAATATTGGGATGCCCGCTCGATCCTTGGGTTTGTAGATGGTACCGAAAATCCGCATGGTGATGATCGTGATTATTTTGCAAAAGTTGGAGATGAAGATGCATTATATAAAGGAGGAAGTTATCTTTTTGTTCAAAAATACCTTCATAATATGGATGCATGGAAAGGTCTTTCAACAGAAGAGCAGGAGAAAGTGATTGGAAGATCTAAGGAAAATGACATCGAAATGTCAGATGAAGTGAAACCTTCAAATTCCCATATCGCTTTGGCTAATATAGAGGGAGAAAATGGAGAGGAACTAAAGATCGTTCGCGATAATATGCCATTTGGAAATCCATCAACCAATGAATTTGGGACTTATTTTATTGCGTACGCAAGTACATTTTCCACCGTGAAAAAAATGTTGACTAACATGTTTGTAGGTGATCCGGTCGGAAACTATGACAGGATTTTAGATTTCAGTACCGCAGAAACCGGAACATTATTCTTTGCTCCAACGAGAGAAATGTTGGATGATTTTTCAGGCTAACAGCTGATAATATCTATACTCTACAATCTTATTCTTTATATCAAATCAGAAAAAAATCAAAAAAAATATTTTTTTGTGTAACCTTTTTAATTTCTTGTTGTCTTTAAAGTAGAAACTAGTAAAAAATGAAACTTTTGTTCGGAAATAAAAAAGATGATTTGTTAAGCCGCCTGAAAAAACAGGATCCGGCTGCGCAGAAATTCTTTTATGACCAGAATGTGAAAAAATTGCTGAGTGTAAGTAAAAGTTACGTCAGCGATTTGTATCAGGCAGAAGATTGTCTTATTAGAGCATTTTGTAAGATTTTTAAACATATCGAAAGCTTCAGAGGAGATGGTAATCTTGAAGGATGGGCAAGAAGAATTGTTGTTAATGAATGTTTAAACTTTATTAAAAGTCATAAAACAGTTTTTTATCTTGACGAAATCAATCAGTCTTTTATGGAAGAAATTCAGGAGGAAGACCTCGTGTTTGATTTTAATGCCCAGGAGCTTTTGGATCAATTGCCGGATGCTTACAAAATGGTTTTCAACCTGTATGTTTTGGAAGGATATTCCCATCAGGAGATTGCAGATGTTTTGCAAATTTCAGTGACTGTAAGCAAAACGCAATTATTCAGAGCCAAAGAAAAACTGAGAAAGATCTACTTTCAACAACAGAAAAAGCTAAAAAATGAACACAATTAAAAATAATTTCGAAAATCAGATTCGAAAACAAATAGAAGAAAGAGAGATTGCTCCTTCCAGAGATTTATGGTCTGAAATTAAGGAACAAACTCAGGCAGAACGTCCAAAGTCAAAACTTAACTGGCTGTTGGTGGCCGCATGTCTGATGTTATTATTTGCTCTGGGTTCTGTACTTGTATTTTACAATAAACCTGATCAGTCAAGTCCTAAGGTTGTAAAAAAAGATAATTCAGGTTCTGATGTCAAAAAAAAGACACTGGAAATAAGAAAAGAATTACCTGTATTAGTTGCTCAGGAAGAGCAAAAGCCAGTGGAGGAAGTAAGAAAAGCGAATCAAGATGAAAAGCTTAAAACACCAGAAGTAAAAGCTTTTACAGAAAATAAAAAACAACCTTTAATCAGAGAGCATGTTTCAGAAGTAAGCTCCAATATTTCAGAAACATCTGCACCAATTATTGCACAAGCTGATTCTTCAAAAATGCCCGTAAAAAAGAAAAGATACGTTGATCCTTCAACCTTGCTTTTCTCGGTCGAACATAAAGATGTCATTGAAAAGACCAAAGACAAGAGCAATGTCGCGACCATCAATTTGAACGGGAGATAATAAATTTTAACTATAAAAAAATAATACTATGATCAAGAAATTTATCCTGATAGGATTCGTGTGCCTTTTTTCTGCCTCAGCATATGCACAAAAAACACCGGCATTTAACCTTCCTTCAAAAGAAGAAACAGAGGTGAGTCCTATGGTAAAGGAAAAAGTAGAAGAGTATGCTACAAAAATCAACATCATTATTCAGGAAGAGAAAAAGCTGATGGAAACTGAGCTTTTGGATCTTCAGAGTAAGGGGCTGGATAAAGCAGAGTTTAATAAAAGAAAAGCCGAAATAGCTGATCGATTCTCAGAGAAGATTGATCAGAGAATCGAAGCATTGGGTTTTGACCTGGATGAGGTTATTCAGAAGCAGGTACGATATTCACTTCTTAATTCAGATGTTATGTCCAAAGAAGAATTGAAGGCTAAGCTTTTGAAAAAGTTCCGGGCTACAAAGAGTGTGAGTGGATATATTTCTTATGGAGCTATGGCACTTACGAACAATCTTTCTGATAACGAACTGGATAAAAACCTGGGCTATTCCAATAATCTGGAATTTGGATTGAAGTTTAATTATCAACTAAGCAGAACAAGCCCTTGGGGTATCATATCTGGAATCGGGTTTTCCTGGAGAACTATTCGTTTAGATAATAATATGATTTTTGCCAAAGGAGGCAACAATTCCAATGTTCATCTTGAGAAACTTGCTGGAGACGTAGAGAAAAGTAAGTTAAGAACCGGTTACATTATTGTTCCGCTAGGTGTACAATATAACTTTTCAAAGCTAAAAAGTGCCGGTATGGATATTCAATACAGGGATTATAATAAAGGATTTAAAGTTGGAGCTAATGTGTATGGAGGAGTAAGAATGTCCAGCAATAATATTATAAGTGCAGATGATGTCAATTCGAGAAATCGTGGAAACTATCAGGTAAATCCTTTGATTTATGGTGCGCAGCTTACGTTGTCCTATAATGACTATAGTATTTTTGTGAAAAAAGATTTCAGTAACTTCTTTAAAGATGACACCTTTAAAAACGATAAAGCGTTGGTTTTTGGAGTTATGCTATGGTGGTAAAAAACACATAAACATTTATATATACATTGAAGAAGGTCGGAAAATTATTATCCGACCTTTCTCTTTTTGAAATCTTTTTTATGATCTATGCTTTCTTATGTTGGTTCTTCCGAGCACATATCTGCCTCTACAAAACACATTCCTGAAGTACAAGGATTTCCGGAAGGAGCAGATAAGCAACAGCCGTGATATCCATTATAGATAATGTGACGTGTCCCGCTTGGGCAGGTGTGACCACCGAGTACTTTTTTTAAATTTTCCCTGTTTAGCTTTGTTAGATTTTTCATAGTAATTTGTTTATAAAAGTTGTACTTATGTCACTAATTTATGAAAAATTCAAACGCAAATTAATTATTTTGAAAAAAATATATCTTATTGATTATAAAAGCAAAAGCCTCAGATTGTAACGAGGCTTTTGGTATATAATTGTTTTGATGAGACTACTATTTTAGACTTCCTACCATATCTTCAGGCTTTACCCATTCATCAAACTGTTCAGCAGTTAAAAGTCCAAGATTTACAGCTTCTTCTTTTAAAGTCGTTCCATTTTTGTGGGCTGTCTTTGCAATCTTTGCTGCATTTTCATAACCAATGTGTGTATTTAAAGCAGTTACCAGCATTAAAGATTTATCAACCAATTCTTTGATTCTTTCATAGTTTGGTTCAATTCCAACTGCGCAGTGATCATTGAATGATATACATGCATCAGCAATCAGCTGAGCGGATTGTAAGAAGTTATAAGCCATTACCGGTTTGAAAACGTTTAGTTCATAGTTCCCCTGCGTCCCGGCAAATGAAATAGTTGTATCATTTCCTAAAACCTGAGCGCAAACCATCGTAAGTGCTTCATTTTGTGTTGGATTAACCTTTCCTGGCATGATAGAAGATCCCGGTTCATTTTCCGGAATATGAATTTCTCCGATCCCTGAACGTGGTCCGGAAGCTAATAATCTTACATCCTGTGCAATTTTAAACAAAGAAACTGCCAATTGTTTTAATGCGCCATGTGATTCTACAATAGCATCGTGTGCAGCAAGAGCTTCAAATTTATTTTCTGCAGTTATAAAAGGGAGGTTGGTGAATTTTGCAATGTATTCGGCAACGGAAACATCATATCCTTTTGGGGTATTCAATCCGGTTCCTACCGCAGTTCCTCCCAATGCCAATTCCGAAAGATGGGGAAGTGTATTTCTTAAAGCTCTCAAACCAAATTCCAATTGAGCCACATAACCAGAGAACTCCTGTCCTAAAGTTAAAGGAGTAGCATCCATCAAATGGGTTCTACCAATTTTTACAACATCCTTAAAAGCATTTGATTTTTCTGCTAACGTATTTTTTAGTTTCTCAACAGCTGGAATGGTCACTTCCACTACTTTTTTATAAGCTGCAATATGCATTGCTGTTGGATAGGTATCATTAGAAGACTGTGACTTGTTAACATCATCATTTGGGTGTATTTCAGATTTATCCCCAAGGGTTCCTCCATTGTTAACATGAGCTCTGTTGGATACCACTTCATTGATATTCATATTCGATTGTGTTCCGGAACCTGTCTGCCAGATAACCAATGGAAATTGATCATTTAATTTTCCTTCCAGGATTTCATCACAAACCTTCGCAATCATATCTCTTTTTTCAGCAGGAAGAGCTCCCAAATCGGTGTTAGCATAAGCTGCCGCTTTTTTTAAATAGGCAAAAGCATCTATAATTTCATGTGGCATTGAACCTTCGGGGCCAATCTTAAAATTATTTCTGGAACGCTCTGTCTGCGCACCCCAAAATTTATCAGCCGGTACCTGCACCTCACCCATGGTGTCTTTTTCTATTCTGTAATTCATTGTGATTGAAATTTTTATAAAGTTAATCATAAACTGGAAAGTTCGCAATTTATAATGGTTATAAATATCAACGGATATTGGTGATTTTACTCATGTTTTTTTCAGTATGTTTTATTTTTGCACAAAGAAAAAATTGAATGGAATTTAGATATCAGGATCCGTATCCGATTCAGAAAGATGATACGGTGTATAAGAAGCTTACGTCAGATTATGTAAAAGTTGACCAACTTGGAGACAGGGAGATTTTAACAATCGATCCGAAAGGGTTGGAGTTATTAGCTGAAGAGGCGATGGCAGATGTTTCTTTTATGCTTCGTTCTTCTCACCTTGAAAGCTTAAGAAGAATTATAGACGATCCTGAAGCGACTGATAATGATCGTTTTGTTGCCTACAATTTATTACAGAATGCAGCTGTAGCAGTAGAAGGAGCTCTTCCTTCTTGTCAGGATACAGGAACTGCTATCGTTATGGGTAAAAAAGGAGAGAACGTTTATACAGGTGTAGATGATGGAGAGTATTTAAGTAAAGGGATTTACAATACCTACCAGAAAAGGAACCTGAGATATTCTCAGATCGTTCCTCTTGATATGTTTGAAGAAAAAAATTCCGGTTCAAACTTACCTGCTCAGATCGATTTGTATGCTAAAAAAGGAGATTCTTATGAATTTTTGTTTTTAACAAAAGGAGGTGGATCAGCGAATAAGACATTTTTATATCAAAAGACAAAATCTTTACTCAACGAAAAGTCGCTTGAAGAATTTATTAAAGAGAGAATCTCAGACTTAGGAACTGCGGCTTGTCCACCTTATCACCTTGCTTTGGTTATTGGAGGAACTTCGGCAGAAGCCAATTTGGCTGCAGTAAAGAAAGCATCAGCAAAATATTATGATAACCTTCCAACCTCAGGTAATGAAGGAGGTCAGGCTTTCAGGGATCTGGAATGGGAAGCAAGGGTTCAGAAGATTTGCCAGGAGAGTTCTATTGGTGCTCAATTTGGTGGAAAATATTTAACACATGATGTAAGAGTTATACGACTACCTCGTCATGCAGCATCTTGCCCTGTTGGGATGGGAGTTTCCTGTTCGGCAGACAGAAATATCAAAGGCAAGATCAACAAAGATGGGATCTTCCTTGAACAACTGGAAGAAAATCCAAAGAGATTCTTACCTGAAACGGCTCCTCATCTTGAAGAGGCAGTTGAAGTTGATCTGAATAAACCAATGCCTGAAATTCTGGCTGAACTTTCTAAATATCCGATCAAAACCCGATTAAAACTAAACGGAACTTTAATCGTTGCCAGAGATATTGCTCACGCAAAAATTAAGGAATTGATCGACAGTGGGAAACCAATGCCGGAATACTTCAAAAATCATCCTGTTTATTATGCGGGGCCCGCAAAAACACCTGAAGGAATGCCTTCCGGAAGTTTTGGACCTACAACAGCAGGAAGAATGGATGTGTATGTAGACGAATTTCAAAGCCATGGTGGTAGCATGATTATGCTGGCAAAAGGAAATAGAAGTAAGGATGTAACGGAGGCATGTAAGAAGCATGGTGGATTCTATCTTGGATCGATCGGAGGTCCGGCAGCTATTCTTGCTAAAGACAATATTCTATCGGTGGATGTAGTTGATTTCCCGGAATTAGGTATGGAAGCTGTAAGAAAAATTGAGATCAAAGACTTCCCAGCATTCATCATTACGGATGATAAAGGAAATGATTTCTTTGCAGACCTTGCTCATTAATTAGTTTAAAATAAAAATAAATAATAAAAATAGGCTTCTATCTTTTGTATAAAAAGGAAAAAAGTTCTATTTTTGCCTAAAATATTAAGAAAAATGATGTTATCAGCATTTTGGCCGTTTTATCAGTTCCTTTGGACCATCTACTTTTTTACAATGTTCTTGGTAGGATTCTGGTGTATCTTTATGTTTTTTGGATTAGTAATCCCAATGTGGTTAAGTGAAGGTTTGATGGAATACTTCGGTAAAGTGAAGCCTTTTGATCCGGAAGATATTAGAAGAAAGAAAGTATATGAGCAGGAAGGAGTAGAAGTGATCTTCAACGAGCCTAAAGGTAACGGTCCTTTCTTACACGATAGTCACGGACATCATTAATTGATTGTCATTGCTTTTTCACCTTAATTCTGAAAAAGTAATATCAAAGCAAAACAACATATACAAAACCACTTAATTTATTAGGTGGTTTTTTTATGTATTTCTGAGCTTTTCCGGAGACAATCCGAATTTCTTTTTAAAAGCTCTTGTAAAGTTTTGTACATATTCATACCCACATTCGATGGAGATTTCTTTGATCATAATCTCTTTATTGATGATCATTTTTTTTGCCTTGAGCATTCTGAGCTCCGAAATATAATCAGTTATTGTAATGTTGTATTGTGACTTGAATTCTTTCCTCATTGTACTCTGATTGATTCCGATGAGCTTACCCATTTCTTCTATCCTGATATTCTTATGGAAATTTTCATCCACAAACTTTTTGATCAGGGTTGCTGTTTTGGGAGAAGTGTCTTGAATGTTTTTTTCGTGAAACTGTTCAATGACTAAAATAAGAAGCTTGATGATCTTTGCTTCTATAAGCAATTTTTGCATCACCCCTCTTTTTGAATTGGACATGATTTCTTTGAGGATTATATGCATTTCAGCGGTCATGTATGCCGGAGTTTCCTTGTGGAGGAAAATATACCTGTTGTTTAGCATTCCTTCCAATATCTCTTTGCTTTCTAAACCGGAATCAGGATTGATCAAATTGAAGATATATTGATAATTGATCTGAATTTGAAAATATTTCAATATTTCGTGATTATCTACCCAAAGTTCCGAAGTATTTTCCTGTGCCGAATAATGAAGAATGTATTGATTTTCTTTAAACAAAAAGCTTGTGTTGCAATCCTGGGCTTCCAAATGGATATTTGGGCTTAGCAAAAAGAGAAGATTAAAGCTTGATTTTTCTTCAATCATGCTTGATTTTGAAGATTTTTCAGAACATAATTCTTCCTGCATTATTATTTTAATGTCTTCGGATTGGAATAGTAATCCCTTTCTAGATTGGTCTTTCATGCGACAATCTTTTTACGGTCATGGTACAATTTAAAGCTAAAGTGAAACCTCAGATAACAAAAAGTTTGGAAATGATAACTTAAGGTTAATAGAGTACAGTACTTTTGCGCAAAGTTAAATTAAATTTAGAATAATTAAAAATAATATTCGTTATGTTTAAAAATTTACATTTTGCAATGCGGAAATTGGGAGTGGGATTAGGGTTGCTCAGCATTGCCAATAGTTTTTTATATGCTCAACAATGGGCAAATGGTAGTGGAGTACAAGCTGTTTCTGGAACTTCAACTACCAAAACAACACCAGTATGCAATAATACGGATCCGGGAAATAATCCGGGAGATGTTGGTTGTGTCTCTTTTATTTATAAAGGGAGCTCTGTTTCTTACAATACGGTAAGAGGAAAAGATGGGAGAATATGGCTTCAGCAAAACTTAGGAAGTACGCAGGTGGCAACATCAATGACGGATGAAGATTCGTATGGAGATCTATTTCAATGGGGAAGATGGGACGATGGACATCAGAAAAAAAATTCATTAACCGTAGGTATTCCAACACCAAACTCTCCGGATGGACTGGCGGGAATCGCTTCATTTATTACAGGATCGTGGTGGTCTGCAAATTCTTTAACAGATCAATGGTCTGCAAATTCAATGGCCTCGGTAAACTCCGGCGACGGATACGATCCTTGTAAAGCAATAGGTCAGGGTTGGAAAATGCCCAATCAGGCAGACTGGACAGCTTTACAAAACGCTGAGATCATTAATAATCCGGCTACAGCTTATAGCAGTACCCTAAAATTGCCGGCAGCAGGATATAGAAGCCCAAGTAGTGGTGATTATACGTTTGTAGGGCAAAGAGGGTATTACTGGAGTTCGACTCCGTCATCATTCGGAGCTAAATATTTCTATATTGGAACTACGATTGGAAATCCAAATGCCGGAAGCCCAAGAGGTCAGGGGCAATCTGTAAGATGTATCAAGGAAGTTTCTTCACTGGGTACGTCTGAAATCAAACTAAATACAGTAGGTGTTTATCCTAACCCTACCAATGGCATTCTTAACATCAAAGTAGATTCTGTAATAGAAAGTGTACAGGTGACGAATGTTGTTGGGCAGGTAATTGATGTACCATTCTTTACGAATCACATTAACATGCAGGGAATTCCAAACGGAGTTTATGTGGTGCAGCTGAAATTAAAGAATGGTCAGACTTTCTCAAAAAAGATCATTAAAAACTAATGTTCGCATATTGATTGATTATTTAAAAAGGTCCTTAAAAAAGACCTTTTGTTTTTAATAGATCACAATTTATAGTGTGGTCATAAAGAAGATAGTTCATTTTTTAGTTAAATAAACCCGCAGTGTATCCTATGTAGTACATTGCGGGTTTTGTTTTTGAATAGGCTTGATTTGAGAAAGGCCTATTTGGTATAAGAATCGACCTCACTAATGGCATCTGCAAATGCTTTTGGAGCTTCCTGCGGTACATTATGGCCAATCCCATTGAGGATTTTGTGAGAATATTTTCCAGTGAATTTATTTGCATACGCTTTTCCATCTGCTGCCAGGCCATCAAAATCACTACTTATTGTAATGGTCGGAACGGTAATGACAGGTCGTTTGGCAAGTCGGTTTTCTAAATCTTCATACTGAGTTTCTCCCTTAGCAAGAGAAAGTCTCCAGCGATAATTGTGAATAACAATAGCTACATGATCCGGGTTTTTGAAAGAAGCTGCTGTCTGATCATAGGTTGCATCGTCAAAATTCCATTTCGGAGAGGCAAGTTTCCAGATCAACTTATTGAATTCATAGGTGTTGTCCCCATAGCCTTTCTCGCCACGTGCAGTAGAAAAATAATATTGATACCACCAGCCGTATTCGGCGGTTGGATTCAATGGATTTTGGTTGCTGTCTAAATTTGTGATCAGGTAGCCACTTACTGAAACCAGGGCTTTTACGCGCTCAGGCCAAAGCGCAGCCATAACATCTGCTGTTCTTGCGCCCCAATCAAATCCCCCAACAATTGCTTTGTTTATTTTAAGAGCATCCATCAAAGCAATAATGTCCTTAGCGACAGCTGATTGCTGACCATTCCTCATGGTGTTGTCAGAGATAAAACGAGTGGTTCCAAATCCCCTTAAGTAAGGAGTGATGACTCTGTAACCTTTTGATACCAAAAGAGGAACTACTTCATTATAACTATGAATGTCGTATGGCCATCCATGAAGTAGGATAACAGGGGTGCCATTTGTAGGCCCCGCTTCTGTATATCCAATATTAAGGACACCGGCATCAATTTGTTTTAAAGTACCCAGATAGCTTTTTTGCTGAGCATTAGCCAATCCCACATTGAAAAGGATCATCAGGATTAGGCTTACTGTTATTTTTTCAATCATATACTGAAACTTGAATATTGGTTTTGTAAACATAGCGTAGGTTTTTAATTGTTTTAGAGTGAGTTTTTAATTTCTGATTCAAAAGTAGGACTGCTATTGAGGGGAAACAATTGATAAACAGGTGAGCTGGACAATATTAAGTGTGAACCTGTCATTTTAAAACCTGAAAAATTTGCAGATCAGATCAATCAAATATTGTGAAGCAGTATATCTTAGAATGACTATTTCCGGAAATAAACTATTTTAGTATAAATATTAATAGAAAAACGAGCTTTTATGAAGAAATTTTATTCCGGTATATTACTGTTGATTACCATTTTCGTGTTTGGGCAAATCAACTATACCATTACCCCTAATCCGTTTAATGAAACCGATCAGATTACGCTAACAGTTCCCGGTGATCAGATTGATGAATCTGCCTGGGGAGTTAGCAATCATACGATTTATATTTGGTCCTGGTCTTTGGATACCAATTATGGGAACAGCCAAAACTGCCCGACGAATGGGAGCTGGGATAATTCCGATGACTTAAATAAATTAAATTATGACACAACCACAGATACTTATTCACTTACATTTACTCCCACTGCTTTTTTCGGAAGAACGGGAATTGGGAGATTTGGTTTTCTTTTAAAAAATAAAACAGGAAGTCATCAAACCACCCCTGATATTTTTGTTAATGTGGGGGTGCTTAATCTTACTTTAACCAATCCTCTTCCCAATAGCCTTACATCGGTGCCTTCTGGAAGTTCTGTTTCAGTTACAGCAACCACAAATGTAAATGCTACCTTCCAGTTAAAAGCGAATGGAGTTGTCGTAAATTCTACTTCTGCTCCTGGTACATCATATTCTTACAACTATACAGTTTCAGCAGATGCTAATATGGAACTGATTGCAACAGATACTAATTCAAATTCTAAAAATGCAGCTTTTATATTGCAATTGCCCAGAAACGTTGTTAGTGAAGCAATTCCAGCCTGGATAAAGCAAGGGATTAATTATCACCCAACAGATCATACAAAAGTAGGGCTGGCTTTATATGCTCCCCACAAAAACTTTGTTCACGTGATTGGAAGTTTTAATAATTGGGTGGTCAACGATACTTATCTGATGAAAAGGGACACGACAAATCCGGATTTATATTGGATTGAGCTGAATGGAATTACTCCCTCTCAATTATACACTTTTCAGTACAGAACCAATGATTTGAAAAAAGTAGCTGATCCGTTCTCTCCGCAGATTCTGTCTTCTTATGATGATCAGTGGATCTCGGCTTCTACCTATCCCAATTTGCCTCCTTTTCCAGCAGGACAGGATTTTGAAGTTTCATTATTTAAAACCGGACAAGCTGGTTATAACTGGCAGGTAACGAATTTTCAAAGGCCTAATAAAGAAAATCTGGTAGTGTACGAATTACTGCTAAGGGATTTTACACAAGAAAAGAACTGGCAGTCTTTGATCAACAAAATTACTTATCTAAAGAATCTGAATATCAATGCTATCGAGCTTCTTCCTATCATGGAATTTGAAGGGAACCTTTCATGGGGTTATAATACTTCTTTTCATTATGCTTTAGATAAAGCTTATGGAACGCCTGAGAAATTTAAAGAGTTTATCGATCTCTGTCATCAAAATGGGATTGCAGTGATTTTAGACATCGCATTTAACCACGCAACAGGAAGATCACCGTTGGTAAGGCTATGGAATATTGATCCTGATGGAGATGGATATGGAAATGTTGCTGCAAATAATCCATATTTTAATCAGGTTCCTAAACATTCTTACAATGTTTTCAACGATTTCAATCATTCAAGTGCGGCAACTCAATATTACGTTGAAAGAACTTTGAAGCAATGGCTGACGGAATATAAAATTGATGGATTTCGCTGGGACCTTACCAAAGGTTTTACCCAAAACTGTTCTGAAAATGATGAAAACTGCACCAATGCTTATCAACAGGACAGAGTAGATATCTTAAAAAGCTATGCTGATAAACAGTGGGCAATTGATCCTAATTCTTATATGATTTTTGAACATCTGGGAACCGATGCTGAAGAACAGCAATGGGCAAATTACAGGGTTGCTGAAGGAAAAGGAGTAATGCTCTGGAATAAGCAGACAGAGCCTTATAATCAAAACACAATGGGGTATAAGGATAATAGCAATTTTGATAGAATGGATCATGAACTTCATGGTTTTAATACGATGAATGTAGTTGGATATGGCGAAAGTCATGACGAAGAGAGATTAATGTTTAAGAATCTTGAATACGGAGCAATCAATGGAGCATACAGTGTGAAAAATCTAAATACCGCCCTGGAAAGAATGAAAACCTTTGGAGCAACCTTCTTTACGATACCAGGACCGAAAATGATCTGGCAATTTGGAGAGCTCGGTTATGAATTCAGTATCAACAGATGTGCAGACGGTTCGATCAACAATGGATGCAGGACAGATGAGAAACCAATTGCTTTTACTTTGGGCTATGATAATAATACAAACAGAACAGCTGTGTATGATACCTGGGCAAAAATTATTAACATCAGAAATACCTATCCCGTATTTACATCAAAAACCTATACTGTAGAATCAAATAATTTGTCCAATGATCCGGATGGATTGATCACAAGAATCTATGTATATGATAACTTACTTACGAACGGAGTGAAGAATATTGTTGTGCTGGCAAATTATAATACATCGGCCAAAAATGTAGTTCCTTATTTTCCATATACGGGTCAATGGCAGAATTTAATGGATAATAGCATTTCAAATATTACTTCGACTACAGCTCCTATAACGTTACAGCCAGGCGAATTTAGAATTTTTGGGAACTATACAGGAAATTTATCAACTATAGACGAAAATGCTGACCAGAGACTATCACTTCAGATAATAGATAACCCTGTAAAAGATAAAATAGCGAGGTTAAAGTATTATAAAGCTAAAAATGGAGAAATTAGTATTTATGATATGACGGGCAAAAAAATGGAATCTTTTAAACTTAAAAATGAGAATGGGACTTATGAGTTGAAAACCAGCTATCCTTCTGGAAATTATTTGGTTCATTTGAAATCTGATACAGGAGTTGCTATTCAGAAAATGATTGTTAAATAGATAATGGACTCAGTTGCTTAAGCACAAAAGTGTAAAACCGGATGATTAAAAACCTAATGGGAAAAATGAGAGGGTCAGAGTTTTTTCGATTGCAAATTGTTGCTTCGGGAAGATTATGTATTTCCAGAACCAAAGACTTTCTAAATCAGAAAACTAAATGGGTTTCAAATTGAATTAATAATTCATATCTTTGCAGCCACAAAATTTCTATAATGTCTAAGTCATTAATTCCAAAATTAGAAGCCATAAAACAAAGATATAATGAGGTCGCAGATCTTATTATACAGCCTGATGTTATTTCTGATCAGAAAAGATATTCTTCTCTGAACAAAGAATATAGTGATTTGGGGAAAATTGTTAGAGTTTACGACCAGTATAAAGGTGCTTTAGATACAATTGAAGAATCTGATGAAATCATTGCTGATGGTTCAGACAGAGATTTAGTAGATCTTGCAAAAGAGGAAAAATTAGAAGCTCAGGCAAAACTTCCGACTTTTGAAGAAGAATTGAAAGTTTTATTGATTCCTAAAGACCCTGCAGATGATAAAAATGTTATCGTTGAGCTACGTGCTGGAACGGGTGGTGATGAAGCTGCGATTTTTGTGGAAGATGTTTACAGAATGTATACCATGTATTTCAAAACGAAAGGTTGGAGACATGAGGTAACTGATTCTAATGAAGCTGCGAAAGGGTATAAAGAACTGATCATGAAAGTTGAAGGAGAAGGAGTATATGGAATCATGAAATTCGAGTCTGGAGTTCACCGTGTACAACGTGTTCCTGAAACTGAATCTCAAGGAAGAGTTCACACATCTGCAATTACTATTGCTGTGTTACCGGAAGCTGAAGAAGTAGATTTTGAACTGAATCCTGCCGATATCGAAATGCAGACTTCCCGTTCAGGAGGTGCTGGAGGACAGAACGTAAACAAGGTTGAAACAAAAGTTCAGTTGACACACAAACCATCAGGTATGGTTGTTGTTTGTCAGCAGGCTCGTTCTCAGCTAGCTAACCGTGAATTGGCAATGGAGATGTTGAGAACTAAATTATACGATATCGAATTACAAAAAGTTCAAGGGGATATCGCTGCACAACGTAAATCAATGGTTTCCACAGGAGACCGTTCTGCAAAGATCAAAACATACAATTACCCTCAAGGTAGAGTAACAGACCATAGAATCAACAAATCCATGTATAATCTGGATGCTTATATGAATGGTGATATTTCTGAAATGATTGATGCTGTAATTATGGCCGAAAATGCAGAAAAAATGAAGGGCGAGGAAGATAATTATTAATATTTAATTTAACCAAACTCAATTTTATGAAAAAAATTCTTTTATCATTTTTAGTGCTACTATTTATTTCATCTTGTGCTGGCGATGTTCAAAATGAAGAAATGTCGTCAGGTGTTCAGAAGACGAAAAGTCAGTCCAAAAGCATTACTAGTAAAACTGCTGTTGAAAATTACGATTTTATCTTAAGTGATAGATCTGATGCTGTACCTAATAGTACTCCAACAAATTATGTTAGCGGTTATATTCAGATTTATTCACCACAACTGTACAATGAAGGATATACTTTTGAATTAGAATATTTTATTGGAAACAATCAGGTGTTTGGTATTGTTCCTACAATTTATTTACCAGCAAATACTCACTATGCTGAAATTAATCCTTATGATATGATTCAACTGTATGGGTGCGGTGGGAAAACCGTATCTGTAAAGGTAAAGACTATTAGAAAGGGAAGATTTCAAATAGTTAATGATAAAACAGTATTGTCGGCTTGTAATATTTCTCTTTATTTGGCAAATTGTAATATAAATTTACCGGATACAAAACCATCAGATACAATTGGAGGTGGGCCAAAGGGACTGTAAAAAATAACGTAATTCATTATTGATACGAAAATTATTTAATTTTTTCTTAAATAAATACTAAAGTCTCTGGAAAACAGAGACTTTTTGTTTTTAAATATCTACTTTAAACAAACCAAAATCAAAATAAGCATTATGAAAACGTACAAGGTTATTTTATTTTTATTACTAGCTACTTTTGCACAGCATCTGAGTGCGCAGGAAGTTAAAAAGCCAGCAGAGGTTTTTGGACTTTATTTCGATGTTTTTGTCAGATATGATGATCAGGCACTTCCTAAACTTAATGATTATCTGAAGCCAACAATGGAGGGAAAAGATGGTTATCAGGTTAATCTAAAAGATGTCTCAGAAGATATGGTAAAGAAAAGCGCGGAGGCTTTTTTATCAGTATTTCCTAAGAAGGTGGCAGCTGCATGTAAAAAAGAATCCGAAGATTACTTCACGGCATTATATAAAAATTTTAAGGATGGAAAGATGTCTGTGAAAAAAGTAGAACTGGTACAAAACGAATATGTTGCAGATCAAAAAATTGCAAACATAACTTACTCCGTAAGTTTTCTGGTTGTTTCCAAATTATCAGAAATAGCTGTTCCGGATCCTCAAAAAGCGAAACCTGAAGATGTAAAACAGTTTTTACTTCAAGGGTTGGAAAAAATTAAAAATGCAGATAAAACAGTCACTACAGAGCAGGAATTTAGTTTGTATGGTCTTAAGCAAGATGGGAAGGTGTATTATTGGAATGGAAGTCCGGATCAAATTGCGTCAACACTTATTGATTTCTATTTTGATAGTTTCAATATTAAATAGTGCCTTAATTTGTTAATAATGATCATACAGGCCTGCATTTCGTGCAGGTTTTTTTTATTTAATGATATTATGTATTTTTGATAAAATCCTTTGAAATGAATTTTAAACCTATCTTATTAACAGCTGGAGTTCTATTTTCAGCGTCTTTTTATTCACAAAAAATGACTTATCCTAAAGCCTTAAAAGGAAATCAAACTGATACATATTTCGGTACTGCTGTAGCAGATCCGTTTAGAGATTTGGAAAATGACTCTGAGCCAACAAAAAAATGGGTTGATGAAGAAGTTACTTTCAGTCAGGATTATCTTTCTAAAATACCTTTTAGAGAAAAGATCAAAAACCAGTTAAGAGATATCTGGAATTATGAAAAAATTTCTGCCCCTTTCAAAGAAGGTGATTACACTTATTACTCTAAAAATGATGGGTTGCAGGCGCAATCTGTTTTATACAGAACAAATAATACTACCAAAGCTACAGAAGTATTTTTAGATCCTAATAAGTTTTCTGAAAAAGGGACCACTTCTCTTTCGCAGCTTTCGTTTAATAAAAAAGGAAATTTAGCAGCTTACTCTATTTCTGAAGGCGGTAGCGATTGGAATAAAATTATTATCATAGACGCTATCACCAAGAAACAGATCGATGAAACATTGGTAGATGTGAAGTTTAGTGGTATTTCATGGCAGGGAGATGAAGGATTCTATTATTCCAGTTATGATAAGCCAAAGGAAGGAACTGTACTTTCCGGAATGACAGATAAACATAAAGTCTATTTCCATAAATTAGGGACTAAACAATCCTCTGATCAATTGATCTTTGGAGGTGAAAAAACGCCAAGAAGATATATTGGTGCAAGTGTATCTGAAGATCAGAGATATCTTATTATATCAGCAGCCAATACGACAAGCGGAAACGAATTGTATATTAAGGATCTTAAGAATGGCGGAGATTTCATACAGATTAATAAAGGATTTGATATTAGTGCTGGCATAGTAGACACCGAAGGAGATGATCTGTTTATTGCCACTGATAAAGATGCACCCAATGAGAGGTTGGTAAAAACAAGTATCAAGAATCCTACTCCTGAAAACTGGAAAGATGTTATTCCTCAAACTGAAAATGTATTAGGTGTCTCTACGGGTGGTGGTTATTTCTTTGCTACCTACATGATTGATGCTATTGATCAGGTGAAACAATATGACAAAACCGGGAAATTAGTGAGAGAGATTTCACTTCCGGGGAAAGGGAATATTTCAGGCTTTGGAGGAAAGGAAAAAGAGAAAGAAGTATATTTTTCATTTACCAACTATATTACCCCTGGTACTATTTATAAATTCAATGTAGATTCAGGTAAATCAGAGGTTTATCAAAAGCCAAAAGTTAAGTTTAATCCAGAAGATTACATTTCAGAACAAGTATTTTATACATCAAAGGATGGAACAAAAATTCCAATGATGATCAACTATAAAAAAGGAACAAAGCTAGATGGTAAAAATCCAACGATTCTTTATTCTTATGGTGGTTTTAATATCAGCTTACAACCTTCGTTCTCAGTAGTAAATGCAATCTGGATGGAAAATGGAGGTATTTATGCGGTTCCAAATATCCGTGGTGGTGGTGAATATGGTAAAAAATGGCATATTGCGGGTACTAAAATGCAGAAGAAAAATGTTTTTGAAGATTTTATCGCAGCCGGAGAATATTTGCAAAGTAAAAAATATACTTCAAAAGAATATATGGCACTTTCAGGAAGATCGAATGGTGGATTGCTGGTTGGAGCAGCTATGACGATGAGACCCGACCTGGCAAGAGTTGCATTTCCGGGAGTAGGTGTACTGGATATGCTGAGGTATAATAAGTTTACAGCAGGAGCAGGATGGTCTTACGATTATGGTACAGCAGAAGATAATAAAGAAATGTTTGATTATTTAAAATCGTATTCTCCTGTGCATAATGTAAAAGCTGGAACCTGTTATCCTTCTACCATGATTATTACCAGTGATCACGACGACAGAGTGGTTCCTGCGCATTCTTTCAAGTTTGGTGCAGAGCTTCAGGAAAAACAGGCATGTAAAAATCCTATTTTGTTGAGAATTGAAAAAAATGCAGGTCACGGAGCTGGTAGATCTACCGAGCAGGTGATAGGAGAAAATGCAGATTTACTATCTTTTGCTCTTTTTGAAATGGGGATTAAAAATATTAAATAATTATTAGTATTTATTTATTAAAACGGCCGATTCTAATATCGGCCGTTTTTTTTATGGTATATTTTAAAATATTGATCTTTTATTTAAAATATAATAATATCATATAATGTTGTTTTATGTGTGTATTTCTTTGTTTACAAGAGATATACCTACGATTATAAAATTTATACATAAAAGTGAATATTTTATAAAAATAATAGATTCTATAAAAAATAGTTATTTTTTTTAACTGTTGTTTGTTTGAAATTGTTATTTTTGTTGATAACGTTTTTAATTTATTAATTTAATTTCATTCAATGAATTTATGAAAAAGAGAATTCTATTCGCTTGTGTACTGGCGGCTGGGTTTACCAGCACGTATGCACAAAGATGGGAGTCCGCTTCTAAAGTGACTCCAACAAGAAAAGAAGTTGATGTTAAATATGCTTACAGAGTAGATTTAGCGTCACTGAGAAGTCTTTTAAAAGACGCTGTTGAAACCGGAAACGGAGCAAAAGCTGTTACTATCTCTTTACCTACTGTGGATGGTAAAATTGAAAGATTTGCAGTCTATGACAATCCTGTTATGGCAAAATCTATGGCCGAAAGATATCAATTGGGCTCTTATGTAGGAGTAGGAATTGATGATCCATCGAAATACCTTAGATTCAGTACTTCTCCAACTGATATGCAAGCCATGATTGTTAAAGATGGTCAGTATCAGTTTATTGAGCCTGTCAGTGCTGATAAGCAGACCTATGGTGTTTTCTATAAAAGCAACAGAACAAGTTCTGGACATGGCTTTGATTGCTCTACGCAAGAAAAAGATATTAAGGATATAAAATCTTTATTAGAAAACGGGAAAAAAAGCCTTTCTAATGTAGGAATTACAAGCAGACCTTCCAGTACAAAATATAGAACATATAAATTGGCGGTATCTGTTACTGGAGAGTACACTCAGCATTTTGGAGGAGTTCCTGGGGCAGTGGCACAGATTAATACAACCATGACCCGTGTAAATGGAGTATTCGAAAAAGATTTTGGAATTCATTTAACTGTTCAGGATTTACCAGGAATTATTTACACTGATGCTGCCACAGATCCTTATTCTGATGCTGATGCAGGATCAGGAGGTGCCTGGAACCTGGAATTACAAAACACTTTGACAGCCAATGTAGGAAATGCTAATTATGATATTGGGCATTTATTTGGTGCTTCGGGAGGTGGTGGAAATGCAGGATGTATAGGATGTATTTGTGTAGATCCTACGACTGCAGAGCCAGAAGGTAAAGGTTCCGGATTTACTTCTCCTTCAGATGGAAATCCAAATGGTGATACTTTTGATATTGACTATGTAGCTCACGAAATGGGACACCAATTAGGTGCAAACCATACTTTCTCAAAAAGCACTGAAAGGTCAGGGGTGAATGTAGAACCTGGAGGAGGTACTACGATTATGGGATATGCCGGAATCACACAGGACAATGTTCAGATGAATTCTGATGCCTATTTCCATTATGTTTCAATTGATCAGATCTTGACAAATCTTGAAGGTAAACCAGCTTCTTGTGGTGTGTCTCAGAATATTACAACGAATACTCCTCCGGTAATTGCTCCGCTTACCGCTTACAGCATTCCAAAAGGAACAGCTTATTATCTGGATGCGACTGCTACAGACGCTCAGAATGATCCATTAAAATATACATGGGAGCAATACGACAGTGTAGATAGTTTTACTTCAATTTCTGGGGACAGTGGATGGGGATATAATACTAAAGGATCTCTGGCCAGATCATTCTTTGGAACAGCAAGCGGAAGAAGATATTTTCCAAGTATGCCTTTAGTGATGAATGGAACTCTTACCAACAAAGCGACGTGGGAAACGGTTCCTTATGTACCTAGAACATTGCACTACGCAGTAACTGTAAGGGATGAAAATGCAGTAAGACCAATGTTGTCTTCATCAGAAACCACTGTAACAGTTGGTAATGACGGACCATTTAAATTTAATGGATTAACTGCTTCTTCAGTATTATACAATAATGCTTCAAATACAATCCAATGGGAGGTAGCTAATACCAATGCGGCTCCTTATAATGTTACCAATGTAAAAATAGATTATACAGCCAATAATGGAACTACATGGACGGATCTGGTAGCTTCTGCTCCTAATACAGGTAGCTATTCTGCACAAATGCCAAGTGGTTTAACTGGTACTGTTAAGTTTAGAATATCAGCAATTGGAAATATATTTTATGCTGTGTCTCCTCAGGTTACTATTGGAACAGCACCAACTTCAACGACTAATGCTCCAACAGGAGTAGCAACTATTGATACAGAGGTTTTCAAAACGACTGCAAGAGTGGATTGGAACAGTGTGCCAGGTGCTAATTATTCAATCAACTATAGAAAAACAGGGACAACAAACTGGTCGAACGCAACAAGTCCTGTAAATTCTGTTGTATTAAATAACCTTGAAGATGAAACAAATTATGAAGTACAGATTGCTGCAGTAGTAAATAACGTTCCTGGAACATTCTCTAATAATTATAGTTTCAAAACTAAAGGGTTAAAAACAGGAGTAGATTATTGCTTAATGACTACAGGTGGAAATGATATGCTTAGCACTTTTTATAGTACATTGTTAACTATGTCCTTATCCAACCTTAATCATTCTGAAGGAACAACCCTTCCTGCAATATCTAAAACATATAAAGATTATAGTGAAGATCCTACTAAATTAATTAATTTAACAAAAGGAACTCAATATACTTTATCGTACACTGATTATGCTAACAGAGCAGGTGGTCAATATAATGACTGGTTCCAGGTTTGGATTGATTACAATAGAAATGGAGTTTTTGAAGCTTCAGAATTGATTGCTGCTAAGAGTGCTATTCCTAATGCTAATGCAAGACACACAGGAACAGTAGTATTTACAGTACCAGCAACTGCATATTCAGGGGATAAAACTCTAAGAATGAGAGTAGCAAGTACTTTCTTTAATGCAGTGAGTGATCCATGTGGAAGCCCATCTGTTTCGGCAGGAGGAGGCCAATTTGTTTCAGCAGGATCTTTCAGAGATTTCCCTGTAAAAATTACAGGAGCACTTGCCGTGGATGAAGTAAAAGGAACGAAATCTGAAATAGAGATTTATCCAAATCCTGCAGACACTTTTGTTGAAGTTAAAAACTTAAAAGGAAAAGCAGATTACAAAATTTACAGTGCTGAAGGACGATTAGTACAAAGTGGTAAATTGGATGGTCAGAGAATTAATGTTGCTTCACTTATAAAAGGAATGTATGTCATTACTATAACAGGTGAAAATAAAACATATAACACTAAGCTTATTAAGAAATAATAAGAGTCTATAAAATTAGAGTAAGCCGGGCATTTGTCCGGCTTTTTATTTTGTTAGTGAGTTTAATATGAGGTGATTAACTGTAGTTTCATGTTTCATTCAAAAAAATTAACTTTACGGGGATAAAATTATTGAAATGCGAAAGACAATTTCTGTAAGAAAACTGGATCTACATATACTACCTAAAGAGGGCGAAATTTATAATTTCGAAAAAGATGGATTAGAGCTCAAATCATCTTACACCCATGAAGATGTTAAAAATAAAGCGCTCACAGAAACATCTCCGGGAATCTCACCCTATTTGAGAGGACCATATTCCACGATGTATGTTCAAAAACCCTGGACTGTACGTCAGTATGCAGGTTTTTCTACAGCAGAAGAGTCCAATGCATTTTATAGACGAAACTTAGCAGCAGGACAGAAAGGACTTTCTGTGGCATTTGATCTCGCAACCCATAGAGGATATGATTCCAATCATGCAAGAGTAGTTGGTGATGTTGGGAAAGCTGGAGTTGCTATTGATTCTGTGGAGGATATGAAGATCTTATTCAATGAAATACCTTTAGATCAAATCTCAGTTTCCATGACAATGAATGGTGCTGTTCTTCCCATTTTATCATTTTATATTGTTGCTGCTGAAGAGCAGGGAGTACAACAAGACCAGCTTTCAGGAACTATTCAGAATGATATTTTGAAAGAGTTCATGGTAAGAAATACCTATATTTATCCGCCAGCACCTTCTATGAAGATCATTGCGGATATCTTTGAATATACTTCTAAAAATATTCCAAAATTCAACTCGATTTCTATCTCAGGATATCATATGCAGGAAGCCGGAGCAACTCCGGTTTTAGAAATGGCTTATACATTAGCTGATGGCTTGGAGTATGTGAGAACAGGAATTAAGGCAGGTATGAATGTGGATGATTTTGCTCCAAGACTTTCTTTTTTCTGGGCAATCGGGATGAACCATTTTATGGAAATTGCCAAAATGCGTGCAGCGAGATATATCTGGGCTAATCTTTTAAAACAATTTGATCCTCAAAATCCGAAATCGTTAGCCTTAAGAACCCATTCTCAAACATCCGGTTGGTCTCTGACAGAGCAAGAACCTTTTAATAATATTACCAGAACAGCTATTGAAGCTTTATCCTCAGCATTGGGCGGAACACAGTCTCTACATACGAATGCATTGGATGAAGCCATTGCTCTCCCGACAGATTATTCTGCGAAAATTGCCAGAAATACACAGATCATTTTACAGCAGGAAAGCGGGATTTGTGATGTTGTAGACCCGATGGGAGGAAGCAATCTGGTGGAAAGCCTTACACAGCAGATGATTGAAGAGGCGATGAGATACATCGATGAGGTAGAGCAGGAAGGAGGAATGACAAAAGCTATTGAAGCCGGAATTCCTAAAATGAGAATTGAAGAAGCGGCAGCTAAAAAGCAGGCTAAAATTGATAGCAGCGAAGAATTTATTATAGGTGTTAATTCTTTTAAATCCTCTTTGAAACAGCAGCCTATAGAGATCCTGGATATTGATAATACGGAGGTTAGAAGAAAGCAGATCGAAAGATTAGATTCTATAAAAGAAACAAGAAATACTGAAGCTGTTGATCAGATCCTAAACGAAATCAGAGAAAGTGCAAAAACAGGAAAAGGAAACCTTTTAGCATTATGTATTGAAGCTGCGAGGAGAAGGGTAACACTTGGAGAAATGAGTGATGCGATGGAAGAAAGCTTTGGTAGATATAAAGCAAATATTAGAACAATTTCAGGAGTATATGCTATGAACGCCAGCAAGAATGAATATTTTGAAAAAGCCCTTCATCTGACTCAAAAATTTGAAGAAGAAGAAGGAAGACGTCCGAGATTAATGGTTGCCAAAATGGGACAGGATGGTCATGACAGAGGAGCGAAAGTAGTAGCCACAGCATTTGCGGATATGGGATTTGATGTGGATGTTGCTCCTTTATTCCAAACTCCTGAAGAGGTAGCAAAACAAGCTGTTGAAAATGATATTCATATTTTAGGTGTTTCTTCACTGGCAGCAGGTCATAAAACTTTAGTTCCACAAGTTGTAGAAGAATTAAAAAAACTAGGAGCAGATGATGTTACCATTGTAGTAGGTGGTGTAATTCCACAACAGGATTACGAATTTCTATATGCTAACGGAGCCGATTTTATTTTCGGCCCGGGAACCAATCTTCCAAAGTGTGCTGTAGAGATCCTGGATATGTTTTTACATAAAAAGTAATACAATAAGTTTCCTTAATATTTTGAGAATTTATTAAAAAAATAATTCAGTTTCAGAAAAATGTATATATTTGCAGCTGAAAATAAAGTTTAACCAATTAAAAACAACGAAGCAATGTTCAAATTTCAAAAGAATTCTACAGTTGGATTACCCCTTATGGTGGTAAGGCTTCGTGGTTTGGTACACTCATAGAACAATAGTATATTGAAATATCAAAACCCGAAGTCGTAGAGATTTCGGGTTTTTTATTGCGCAATATTTCAAACTTCCAGTTTCCCCGAAATCTTTTTTAGTGTTATTCCGAACGATGTGAAAAAATCTCGATTGATTGAATTCACAAAACGTTCATCATTATAAACCGGTTCAACTAAAATACTAGTTGGATAGAATTTGATGTGAGGTATTCAAAAGCTTGCATCTAATATCGAAACAGTATTGGAAAATGATCACCTTCTCTTTTACCGGCTAAGAACTGTTAGAAGTAGAAAAAGAATAATTAAAAAAGATGTAGAAAAGCAGATAAGAAAAAAATATAAACGTAGTAAGGAGCTCAGTAAGATAAGAAGAGAAATTCCTTTGATTCCTTTGGAAAAACCTTATCAGAAGGGATTTGTAAGATCCTTTATTGTAAGGGACGATGTGAAGAGATCTAAAGATGGAGACTTCTTTGATGGCATTCTCAATAAAATCAACACACATACCTACTCTGAAAACCGAAAATTTTTAAAAAAGAAAAGAAAATTTGGTAGAAGAATATATGTGCCAAGAGAGCAAAAACTGGCTCGGCTTTCACTCTATCAGTGGAATGATCCAAAGCTGGGATTGACCGTCAGGGAGAAACAATATTTCCTGAAAAGAGAAAGCTATTGTCCCATCCGAAAATCATATGAAATCTACTACGAATTCATCGAATCCTGGCGATTTATTTTAAGAGTAAGGCCTTATATGATTACCCATTATAAGCCTTTAGACCTGGAATTAGAAAAAGAATATGATGCACTGGAATCCTATCTGGATCAATATAAGGTCAGGGGTATTATTTGTAAAAAAATATATGGGAAATCGCGTAAATGGAGATATGACGATGAAAAAATTAATCTTATCGAAAGTATAAAATACTTCCACTACACAATGTCTGCAACAGAATTTGCAGACTATTTAGAGGACCGAGAGTCCAACAATGTTTAAAACAAAAACAATGGGAAATTTAAAACTAAAAGGAAAAGATATATTAAAAATTGGTTATCCAAACAATCAGAGTGTTAATATCGCTTTGGAAGTTATGAAGAGAAACTTCGCAACCAAAAATATTCATTATGTAAAATCTCTTTTAAAAGAAATCATGCTCAATCCTGAGAATTTCGAAAAGGATTTAACATTTGGGCAAATTGCTGAAGAATTGCTTTCGTCAAAGAAAACCGAAAAACGGATGTTGAATACACAACGTGCTTCATTTCAAATCTTTGGGGATAATATTTCAGAAGAAGCAATGAATCAATTATACACTGCTTTAAAATTACCGGTGTCCGTTCAGGGTGCTTTAATGCCTGATGCTCACAGTGGATATGGGCTCCCGATTGGAGGAGTTCTGGCTGTTGAAAATGCCGTGATTCCTTATGGAGTAGGAATGGATATCGGTTGTAGAATGAGCCTTAGTATTTTGGATACACCAATTTCATATCTGGATGGTGCTAAAGATAAATATGAAAAAGCACTCGCAGAACATACCAAATTCGGGATGTATGAAACCCATAAATCTCAAGTAGAACATGAGATTTTCGATAGAGATACATTTGATATGATACCCATCTTAAGAAGATTAAAGGGGAAAGCAATCAAACAAATGGGATCTTCAGGTGGAGGAAATCACTTTGTAGAATTTGGGGAGGTAGAAATTACCGAAGAAGATGTGCAGATAGGACTTCCAAAAGGAAAATACCTTGGAATCCTATCGCATAGCGGTTCACGTGGATTAGGAGCTGAAATAGCTCAATATTACTCCAGAGTGGCAACAGAGCAATGTCCATTACCTAAAGAAGCACAGAACTTTGCATGGCTGGATCTCAGCACGCACCTTGGATTGGAATATTGGACAGCGATGAATCTTGCAGGAGACTATGCTTCCGCTTGTCATGATGACATCCATAGAAGATTGGTAAAAGCAGTTGGTGGAAGAGTAAAGGCAAGGATCGAAAACCATCACAATTTTGCATGGAAAGAGATCCATAATGGAAAAGAAGTGATTGTTCACAGGAAAGGAGCTACACCAGCTAATGAAAATGAATTGGGTATGATTCCAGGTTCCATGACGGCGAAAGGATTCATTGTCCGGGGAAAAGGAAATCCTGAATCCCTGAATTCTGCTTCACATGGTGCCGGAAGAGCACATTCGAGAGGAGAATGTAGAAATCTGTTCACGCAAAATGACATTAAAAAGGAGTTAAAACTCAAGAATGTAGTTTTGATGGGTGGAAATACAGAAGAGGCACCAATGGCTTACAAGGATATCAATGAAGTGATGAATGCACAAAGCGAGCTTGTCGATATCCTCGGAACTTTTCAACCACGAATTGTGAGAATGGATAAATAAAATCAGAAGCTTAATCCTGCTTTCCATTACAATCTTTTGCTTTTCCTTACGTCAAAGAAAAGCAAAAGGATTTTCATTGCAATCAGGGCTAGGAAAGTAGGCTGTCATTCAGAATGGAGCGGAGCGAAATGAAGAATCTCAATAATAAAGATTTCTCGTTGCACTTCTGAACTATGTTCGCAGGATTTCATCCTGTATTCGAAATGACAAATTAAAAAAACTAAAAAATAAAGAAATGGGAGCACCACATAATATAAAAAGATACGGTGAGGTCTGGCCGGAATTCAGAATTCAATACGGACTTGCAATTTTAGAAAAATTAAAAAATAAAATCATTCTATCTGGAGGTTGGGCATGGCATTATATGTCAGAAATAGGACATACGGAATACAAACATGCACATGATCATAAGGATATTGATGTTTTTGTAAAAAAAGAAAATGTTGCTGAGGTTGTTATGATCTTACAAGAAGAAGGCTTTCAAAAGGTTTGGACTCGTTATGACCATCTACCAAGTGAAGAAAACTTCAGAAGGTATGAGAAAACAATCGAAATGGAAAACAATAAATTCCATAGAATTACCATCGATTTTTTTGAGAGAGATGATCTGGAAACGATTGAAGCTAATGGCTTTACAGTCGTTAAACCAGAATTGTTACTCACTTTTTACAGAAACATTCATTCCAGTGATAAATGTTGGGCAGTTATGGCCGCAAAAGAATTACTGGAAAAAGGAATTAATCCGGTTGGTCACCCCAGGTTGAGTGAAATACCTAAATAAAATGGACAAAATCATACAGATTACTTCAGGAAGAGGACCTTTAGAATGCCAATGGGTAGTCGCAAAAGTTCTGAAGGTTTTTCTTGAAGAAATAAAACAGGAAAAAATAGAATACGAAATCATCCACAGAGAAAATGGGGATGAAAACCTCACATTGAAATCAGTTACTTTAATTTTAAAAGGGAAACAGACTTCTGAATTTTTGAAAAGCTGGCTAGGAAGCATTTGCTGGACAGGGAAAAGTACTTTCAGAAAACTACATAAAAGAAGCAATTGGTTCATTGGTATTTTTGAAATTGAGGATATTACAAAGATTGATTTTAATGAAAAAGATATCCAGTTTCAGACAGCGAGAAGCCAGGGAAGTGGCGGACAAAATGTAAACAAGGTAAATACTGCTGTTCGGGCGACTTATTTGCCAACCGGACAAAGTGTTTTTGCGCAGAACTCCCGCTCTCAGTTGGAAAATAAAAAGCTTTCAATCATCCGCTTAAAAGAAAAGGTAATGGAGCTACATATTCAACAATTAGAAAAAAGAATGCAGGAAACCTGGAACAACCATTTGCAGGTGCAAAGAGGAAATCCGATTCGTACTTTTTCCGGAACTGATTTTAAAAATAATTATAAGGATAAATCTTTCAAGAAAACAAGAAATACCCTTAAAAACGAACTTAAAAACTTAAAAAATGACCTTAACTAAAAATAAATATTACTTTGAGGCCTTAGATAATTATCCTTACAGTCTTCCAGATTGTTTGGAAGCTCTGAACTATGCGTTGTCCTACGACCCGGAAGATGCAGACAGTCTTTGTTTAATGGGACGTATTTACAGCGAAATGTTGACAGATTATGAAAAAGCAAAGCTCTATTTTGAAGAAGCCATGCTTTGCGATGTGACGAACTTAAATGTTCCACAGTATTATATTAAATGTCTTTTAGATAATGAAGATTTCTATGAAGCTGAAAAGCTCATTAGATTTTCATTGAAAATTAAAGGGATTGATAAATCAACTATATGGCTTTATAGATCCTTGCTTTCTGAGAAAAGAGGAAGTTTAATAAACGCATTGAAATTTTTAAAGGAAGCCAGAAAGTATTGTTTTACTTATGGCAGTTTTGAATTAATAAAAGAACGTGAGAGATTTGTGAAATCTAAAATGCCGAAGAAAAAACAACCTAAAAAGAAGAAGGAGGCGGAATAAGTCTCCTTTTTTGTAAATTTATGTATGAAACTTCGCTTTGAACTTAAAAAACTTTATTTAAAAGAAACATTTTCCATTGCCTATGGTAATTATGATATGAGAGATAGCCTACTTATAGAACTGTCTTATCAGAATTGTCATGGATATGGAGAATGCGTTGCAATAGATTATTACAAGATAGATCTCGGAAGTTTCGTTTTTAAGTTAAAAAGATTTCAGGAAGAAATTGAAGCCAGAAAGATAGAGCATCCTGAAGAGTTTTATAGATTTTTGGTTCTTTTGGATCTGCATCCTTTTTTACTTTCAGCTTTGGATTGTGCCTACTGGGATATTTTTGGAAAGCTTGAAAGGAAGAGTTTTATAGAACTTAATAATCTTCCATCAGCCGGATTAGTAGAAAGCTCCATTACAATTTCTATAAGAGATATCTACAAACAGATTGAGGAAATTGAAACAAGCAAATGGAATAGGTTTAAAGTAAAATGTAAGGGTTTGAATAAAAATGATATCAAAAAGCTATTAGCGTTAAACAGTCATATTGCTTTAGATTCCAATGCCAGTTTTAATAACGAAGATTGTGTCTGGCTTCAGGAAGAGCAGGGAGTAGACAAATTTTCATATCTGGAACAGCCAAGGCCAATCGATCATTATCAAATTTTGAAAAAAGAAGGCTTTGCCAATTGGATGGCTGATGAAGATTGTCAGGATTTAGATTCTTTAGATGAATTAAGACCTTATTATAAAAGTGTAAATATCAAGTTAATGAAATGTGGAGGGCTAACACCCGCACTGAAAATGATAAAAAAAGCACGGGAGCTGAATTATAAGATCATGATAGGCTGTATGACAGAATCTACAGTAGGAATTTCTGCTGGCTGTGTATTAACGGGACTTGTTGATTATACAGATCTGGATGGTGCCAATCTGATTTCCAATGATTATGCAATGGGTAGTTTTGTAGAAAACGGGAAAATACAACTGTCTGAAAAACCCGGATTAGGAATAGAATTAAAAAAATAAGCTTTCAATTGAAAGCTTATTTTTTATTTACGGAAATCAGATAGTCAAAAACCATTTGGTGCTGATCATCAGTCAGTTTAGCTTTTGGAGCCATTCTACTTAAAGTTTTTATCCATCCTTGATCATCATGTTTTGCCGGATCCGGTAATTTATGGCATTTGTTGCATGAGTTTTCAAAAATGGTTTTACCTTGAGCTAGCTGTTCAGATGCAGTATACTTTGGCCCTGTTACGGCTACACTTTTGGGACCACAGGAAACCATGAAGACTGAACCCAGAATAATACTTAAAACTAACTTTTTCATTGTAATATTTTTAGATGTGATTTATTTTTTCACAGAAACGATATAATCGTAAACCCATTGGTGCTGCTCATCCGTCAATTTTGCTTTTGGAGCCATCGAATTCATAATTCCTACCCACTGAACTGAATTGTGAGATGTAGGATCTGGTAACTTATGACATCTTGTACAAGAGCTTTCAAAAATGGTTTTACCCTGAGCAATTTGCTCGGCAGTAGAAACTGCAGGCCCTATAGCTGAAGTTGCTGTTGATGATTTTGAAGTACATGAAGCTAACAAAACAGCAGCAAAAGATGCTATAGCGATTATTTTTTTCATTGTTTCTTTTATTTGATTGATAACAAATGTAATAAATTCCTTATATCATTGATAAAATCAACCGTAGTTTTAATTTAGAAGAAATAAAATTAAAGGGTATTTGTGAGGTGTTTTGGAACATATTTTTATATTTTTGAATCAATGAAATTTTCTACCAAAGACTTAATAGATGGGATACGATCAGGAAACAAGCGCCTGATTGGAAAAGCTATTACTTTAGTTGAAAGCAAAAAAGCTGAACATCGTTTACAGGCTGAAGAATTGCTTAAAATGATAATGCCATTTACTGGGAAGTCCATTAGAATTGGGATAACAGGAGTTCCGGGAGCGGGAAAATCAACTTTTATCGAAAACTTTGGGAGATTAGCCATTACTCATAACAAAAAAGTAGCTGTTCTTGCTATTGATCCAAGCTCTGCAATCAATAAAGGAAGTATTTTAGGGGATAAGACCCGGATGGAAGAATTAGCAAAAGAAGAAAATGCATTTATAAGACCTTCTCCCAGCTCTGGCTTTTTAGGAGGAGTTGCCAATACTACATTTGAAACCATGATGATCTGTGAAGCAGCAGGGTATGATTATATTCTTATTGAAACAGTAGGAGTGGGGCAGTCCGAAGTTTTGGTCGCCGATATTACTGATGTTTTTTTGTTTCTTAAGATTATTGGTGGTGGAGATGAGCTGCAGGGGATCAAAAGAGGGATAATGGAAATGGTTGATATTATTTTCATCAACAAAGTTGAGGAAAGTAATTTGCAGAAAGCTAAAAATACAAAACTTGAACTCAAAAGAGCTCTTGACTTTATTCCTCCGAAAGAAAAAGGATGGAAAGTTCCTATTCTATTAGGATCTGCCCTTCATAACAAAGGACTGGAAGGTATTTATGATACCATTGATGAATTTATTGATTTGAAAAAAAATATAGGAAGTTTTGAGAATGTCAGAATTCAGCAGGCGGAAAAAAGATTTGAATACTGGGTTCAGGAATATATCTTAGCAATGATGAAGAAAAGTGACACTGTGGAGGAAGCCTATCTTCAACACAAAAAAAATGCTTCGGCAATGGTTTCTAATCCAAGTACCGAAGCAAAATTATTTGTAGAGCGATTTTTATCTAATGAAAATGATAAAGGTTAAGGAGTAGTCGGCTCGTTTTTAGATATGAATCCATCGTACGTTATTGGCTGTCTGTCATTACTTCGTACAGAAGTAAAAGCTTTTCCATTTTTATACACCTCAATATTAATTTCATCCACATTATTTACATCATTAGGTTTGATCCTTACGATCCAGTTTCCTTTTTTATTTTGTGATTGAGTTAATGTAAAATCCTTTGAAGTAAATCGGTAACTGTTATTGCTTGTATTTCCATATGTTGGATTAAATAATCTGCCAAAGTAAGGTAAGGTAACTTCTAAATTATTTTTTCTGATTTCAACAGTATAATTGCCATTAAGCTGAAGAATTCTCGTAGAGGTTGAATTTGGCATAGAGTTCATGATGTTGATAACATCATAGTTGGTAGGGTTTGCTCTTTCCGCATGAAATGTAAATTCCTTCGAATTTACCAAGGCATCTACCATTTTAGGATCTCCGGTATTTTGAGAAGAGCAGCTTTGGAAAAAGAACACAAGTCCTAAAATGAATATAAGTGAAATATATTTTTTCATAACCTTAAATATTATTAAATTTAAATAGCAAAATGTATGCAAATATAGAGGTTGTAAAACTTTTTGGAATAATAATTGTTAAAGTTGAATTATTAACACTTAAAATATGAAAATAACTTATCTATTAGGAGTAGGAGCAATTGCTTTATCACTTGTAGCTTGTACCACAAACCCTATTACGGGTAGATCTTCTTTGCAGATAGCGAATAATTCCGAAATATTAACAATGTCCTCTCAGGAGTATAAAACAACATTGGCTAAATCTAAAATTATTTCTGGTACTGCAGATGCAAAACGAGTAGTAAGCGTTGGAAGCAGAATAAAAGGCGCAGCTGAAAGATACTATCAAAGTATAGGCCGATCAGCGGATCTTGCTAATTATAGCTGGGAGTTCAATCTTCTCCAGAGTAATGAGTTGAATGCATGGTGTATGCCAGGCGGAAAAGTAGCCGTATATACAGGGATATTACCTGTAACTAAAAATGATAATGGCCTTGCGGTTGTTTTGGGACATGAAGTTTCTCACGCTTTGGCAGGTCACGGAAATGAAAGGATTTCTCAGGCAATGGTTGCTCAATATGGCGGGAGTATTTTAGGAGGTACAATCTCTAATTCACAATGGGCAAGTATTTTCCAGAAAGTATATCCAATCGGTTCTCAGGTAGCCTTGTTGAAATATGGAAGAAATCAGGAGTCGGAAGCTGATCAGATGGGATTATTATTAATGTCAATGGCGGGATATGATCCTAGAGAAGCTATTCCTTTCTGGAACAGAATGGAGGCTGCATCTTCAGGAAACAGACAGCCGGAGTTCTTATCTACTCACCCAAATCCGGAAACAAGAATTTCAGATATTCAGAAAAACTTACCAAAAGCTCTGGAATATTATAAGAGTGCTGGAGGGAAAATATAGTCGGAAATAGCTTTATTTAAAATTTTGTAAATTGGTAAAGCTTTAATCACCAAAACACAACGTTATGAAAAGTATATCAATTACTGGGCTTATACTTTTAGCAGTATCGGCATTACTCTTTTACTTAACTACAGACTTTGCTGTAGAACAGATCAAGCTCTCTCATATTATGGGAATTATGGGTGGAATTGGGATTGGTCTCATTATCGGAGGAATGGTAGGATATCTTAGTAAGGGAAGTGCTATTAAAGAAGAACAAAAAAGAAAAGAATTCAAGCAGTTGCAAAAAGATAAAGAAGAGCTTGAAAAACAAGCTGCTGAAATTGCAAAACGACAGGTTGAATTGGAAAATCAAAATAAAAATCCTCAAGTATAATACTTGAGGATTTTTTAATAGTTGTTATTTTCTTTCGATTAAAATTTATATCCTAAACCTACCATAAATAAATTAGGACGGTTGTCATATCTGATCTCTTCACCAGATACTCTGTTTATAAAATTTCTTTGATCTTTACTGAATGCACCTTCATATCTTGCATTGATCAGTAATTTTTTTATTTCAACCTGTGCTCCGAATTGATACCCAACAGTAAAGTTGTCTCTTGCATTTTCTTTAAAATCATTGAAAGTATCTTCTTTGCTTAGATTATAACTTGCAACAGGTCCAATAAATACTCCCAGCATATCTCCTAATACCTTATGTCCCACAAGAACTGGTAAATCAATACGATTGTTTTTAATCTTGAAAGTGGTATTGGATGCAGGATCTGTAAATTCGTTTCTGAAAGTTGTATAATACAATTCCGGCATTAAGAAAAAAGCCATAGGAAGATTTGCTTTCAAAGAAAGTCCCACATTGAACCCTACATTATTCTTACCTGTGTTGTCTATTGCTGCACTTGCTGTATTAGAAATATTTTTCCACGATGGTGAACCTGTTGGAAAAATTAAATTTGCTTTAGCTGCAAGAGATAACTGCGCCGAAGCAAACATGGATAGACCTAATAGTGCTACACTAAATATCTGTTTCATTTTCATCTAGTTTTGTGATTGTATTATCAATCGTTTTATTATTTTCTAGTAAATACACTCTCAATTCCTTAAACAGTTCTGAAGAATAAACGAAGTCAATAAGATTTTTATTGCCCGCAGTAATCAGAATGTCTTTATTTCCTTCCCATTCCTTGATCCCTAATCTCAGATAGACGATCTTTTCACCTATCGTCATTACAGAGTTCATATCATGTGTATTAATGATCGTAGTCGTGTTATATTCTTTTGTGATTTCAAGCAGTAGATCATCAATTACATTAGATGTATAAGGATCTAGTCCTGAATTGGGTTCATCACAGAATAAATATTTTGGATAGTTGACAATCGCTCTCGCAATGGCTACACGCTTTTGCATACCACCAGAAATCTCAGAAGGGTATTTTTTGTTGGCTTTGTCTAAATGTACCCTACCAATAACCTCAAAAACTCTTTTTTTCTTTTCTCTGAAAGTTAGATTAGTAAACATATCCAGAGGGAACATGATGTTTTCCTCTACTGTCAAAGAGTCGAACAACGCACTTCCTTGAAATACAGTTCCGATTTCCGAACGTAAATGCTGCTTTTCTTCCCGAGTCATGACGTTAATATCCTTACCATCGAAAAGAATTTCTCCTGAAGAAGGCTGATAAACATTCAGCAAACTCTTAAGAAAAACTGTTTTTCCCGATCCACTCTGTCCGATAATAAGATTTACTTTTCCTTTATCAAATGAAGTTGAAATTCCTTTAAGCACTTCAACATCATCAAAACTTTTTTTAAGATTTTTTACCTCAATCATTAGCTTAATATTAATTGGGTTAATATTAACTCGGAGATGATAATAAACACCATTGTCCAAACCACAGCCTGTGTACTTGCTCTACCTACTTCTAAAGAACCTCCTTTTACATTATAACCGAAATAAGAAGGAACCGTTGCAATGACAAATGCAAAAACAATTGTTTTTATAAATGCATAGTAGACAAACAAATTAGGCATATACATTTGTATCCCTGTAACATAGTCAGACTCAGTCCAGTTTCCTGTTAATATTCCTGCAATATAACCTCCTCCGATACCAAATACAATACTGATTGCTATAAGGAGTGGATTAAAGATGACACAAGCAATTATTTTAGGAAGGATCAGGAAATTGGGAGAATTAACACCCATAATGTCTAATGCATCAATTTGCTCCGATACTCTCATTGTTCCGATACTCGAAGCAATATATGAGCCAACTTTACCTGCTAAGATTAAACTGATGATAGTGGGGGAAAACTCTAAAACTAATACTGCTTTTGTAGCATATCCTACAAAGGAAGTCGGAATAGGAAACGATGAAGCGTCAAAGTTGTTGAACATTTGGATGGCAACAACAGCTCCTACGAATATAGATGTAAAGATAACCAACCCGAATGAGTTGACTCCTAAATCATTGATTTCTCTCATGAACAGCTTCCAGAAAACCCTCATTTTCTGAGGTTTTTGCATGGATTTACCAAGAAGAATCATGTATTCTCCTACGGCTGTAAAAAACTTTTTTAACATTCTGCTAAATTAGACTTTTTTTTATTAAGCATTCTCTATTTTGCGTTTTTATCTCCACCTAAAACTAATAAAATCGTTTTCAGAATGATGATCATATCTAATACAAAGCTCCAATTTCTTACATAGAAGGCATCTGCAAGAACACGTTTCTTCATCTGAATTTCAACATCCCCTGAATCTCCCCTCAATCCATTTACTTGTGCAAGACCAGTAATTCCGGGATTGACTGTACTTCTGAGGCTGTATCTTCCGATTTTTGGTTTATAGTAATTATCAACAGCCAACATATGTGGACGTGGCCCAACAATAGACATTTCACCTCTCAAGACATTAAAGAATTGAGGCATTTCATCCAGACTTGTTTTTCTTAGAAACTTACCTATTCCTGTTATCCTGGAATCGTTATTTGATGTTGTCTTTGTAGCTGATTCATCATTCACCACCATCGTTCTGAACTTTAAGCAGCTAAACACTTCTTCATGGAATCCATATCTTTTTTGGATGAAAAAAATAGGTCCTTTTGATGATAGCTTGATCAGGATAGCAACTATTGGAAATAACCAGGAACAAATACAAACAATCACTAAAAGGGAAAAGACAATATCAAATAATCTTTTTATACTATAGTTTGTATAATAATCTAAAGGGTATTTTGCCTGGTTTAAAACAGGTTGTGTTTCCACATATCCCAAATCGTAAGAGAATAAATCAGATTGTGATATGTTGGGGATAAGGGAGATATGTATCTTGTTTGCTTCTGCTAATCTGAAGACGTCATCTTCTGTCTTTAGATCTAACGTATTTTCCAGAGGTAAAAATAATGTATGTATACCATTCGTTTTCCAAAAAGATTGAAGCTCGTCTATACTTATGTTGTCAGTATTATACTCGAAAATTCTATAACCGTAATCTTTCCTTTCTTTTAAAATATTCTTTAAAATATTGGTAGAACTGTTCTCATCCAGAAACATCACATTCCTGTTATTGATACCTAAGGATCTTAAATATTTTATTCCAAAATAAATCAGTGATTTGGTAATAAGTATAAAAGAAAACAGATATAGTGAAAGCCACGATAATTCTGAACTGAAAAATTTGTTATTGCTTACCTTTCTTATCAGTACCAAACCAATTACAAATAATAGAAAATGAGTTACAATACGTTCAATAAAAACCGTATAGGTAATATTTCTCTGAATATTGTAAATTTTGGTTCTACCACTTAATAAAATCCAAAAGGATATAAGGAGAAGCAAAGGAAAAGAATTTTCATACCAGATTTCTTTATCATGTATAAGATCCCGATTTCTGCTTAAAAAAAAGAATATAAAAACAGTTGCAATAACCACAAGGTCAAGCAAAAGGATAATCGATTTTAAATATCTAGAGTATCGAATTCTCTGCATCTATCGCTATATAAGGGATATGAAGAGCTAAGGTACGTAAATTTTACGGGATATTAAGGTATTTATGCGTCTGAACAGATGCCTGCCACTCCGGATGGGCTAAAATAAAATCAGTTATTTTAGGATACATTTCGTCACGCTTACTCCACTCACTCTGAAGATATAATTTACAATTTTCTGAAACTTTCGCAGCCTGCTCCTCTGCAAATGAGAAATCATGGTTATTAAAAATAATAACCTTCAATTCATTGGCTTTTGCATACACATCCTCCTTCGGAAGTCCTGTCTTTTTAGGAGAAAGCGTGATCCAATCCAATTGACCGCTTGTAGGATATGCTCCTGAAGTCTCAATATGAATCGTACATCCTAACTCTTTTAATCTGGATGTTAAAATATCTAAATTCCACATCAAAGGCTCGCCTCCTGTTAATACTACTGTTTTACAATGTTTTGCTGCCGTTTCTGCAATCTCTTCCGCATTCATGAGTGGATGTAAATCCGGATTCCAGCTTTCTTTTACATCACACCAGTGGCACCCAACATCACAGCCTCCTAATCTTATAAAATAGGCTGCTTTTCCGGTGTGTGCTCCCTCTCCCTGTAAAGTGTAAAAATGCTCCATTACAGGGAGCATTTTACCTTCATTTAATAAAATATCTTCTTCTTTGTTCATTTTAAATTAGTCATTATAGACTGAAGTTTTATAAGCAATGATGGTGTTTTTCATCAACATAGCTCGTGTCATCGGACCAACTCCTCCAGGAACAGGTGTAATCCAGCTTGCTTTTGCAGCACAGCTGTCAAAATCTACGTCACCTGCAAGGTAATATCCTTTTGGAGAGTCGTTATCAACTCTTGTGATTCCTACGTCTACGATTACAGCACCATCTTTGATCATTTCACCTTTTAGGAAATGAGGATCTCCTAATGCTGTAATCACAATGTCTGCTTTTTTAGTGTATTCTTCTATATCTTTAGTATAAGAGTGAGTAAGTGTAACGGTAGAGTTTCCAGGAAAATCTTTTCTTCCCATCAAAATACTCATCGGTCTTCCAACGATTTTACTTCTTCCGATAATTACACAATCTTTACCTTTCGTCTCAATATTATATCTTTCTAATAATGTCAGAATTCCGAATGGAGTAGCAGGTAAGAAAGTATCCATTTCCAATGCCATTTTTCCAAAGTTTTCAGGATGGAAACCATCTACATCTTTTCTAGGATCAATAGCATTAATGATTTTCTCCTGATCGATCTGGTCTGGCAAAGGTAACTGAACAATAAATCCGTCAACTGCTTTAGATTTATTCAATTCATCTATTTTTTCCAATAATTCAGATTCAGAAACTGTGCTAGGAAATTTAATCAGGCTGGATTGAAATCCAACTTCTTCACAGTCTTTCACTTTAGCATTTACATAAGCCTTACTTGCTCCATTGTTTCCTACAAGAATAGCCACCAAATGTGGAGCTCTTTTCTTGCTTTCAAGGATCTTTTCAACTTCAACTTTGATTTCTGCTTTTATTTCTTTGGATACTTTTAGTCCGTCAAGAATTTCTGCCATTTTACTTTTTTATTAGATATTTACTTTCTTTTACTTATTTCCTTTATAATAATTGATCAACCCATTTGTTGAGCTATCATGAGAATGTATAGGTGCATTGCTTTCCAGTTCAGGTAAAATCTTGTTTGCTAAAACTTTTCCAAGTTCCACTCCAAATTGGTCAAAACTGAAAATATTCCAAATCACGCCCTGAACAAAAATTTTATGCTCATATAATGCAATTAGTTGTCCTAATGAAAAAGGAGTTAACTCCTTGAATAATATTGAATTAGTTGGAGTGTTTCCGTGGAAAACTTTAAAGTTTAATAATGCTTCAATTTCTTCTTCGGATTTTCCTGAGTTTTTTAATTCTTCTTCTACCTCTTCTTCATTTTTACCAAATGCAAGTGCTTCTGTCTGTGCGAAAAAGTTAGCCAATAATTTATCCTGATGATCAGAAACTTTATTGCTGCTTTTTGCATAAGCGATAAAATCTGCTGGAATTAATTCTGTCCCCTGGTGGATCAATTGATAAAAGGCGTGTTGCCCATTTGTTCCAGGCTCACCCCAGATAATTGGACCTGTTTCATACTCAACGAATTCTCCATTTCTGTCAACACACTTTCCATTACTTTCCATGTCGCCTTGCTGTAAATAAGCAGCAAATCTATCAAGATATTGAGAGTATGGTAAAATAGCATAGGTTGTAGCAGCATAAAAATTACGGTACCATATACCTATAAGTCCCATTAAAACAGGAATGTTTTCAGAGAAATCAGTATTTTGAAAATGTTGATCTGTATCAAAAGCTCCTTTTAATAATTCTTCAAAATTTTCATAACCAACTGCCAAAACGATGCTTAATCCAATAGCACTCCAAAGGGAATATCTTCCACCAACCCAGTCCCAGAATTCAAAGATGTTCTCTTCAGCAATTCCGAATGTTTTAACTGCTTCAATATTAGTAGATAAGGCTACAAAATGTTTTGCAACATCTTCTTGTTTTCCTACTTTTAAAAACCAATCCTTTGCTGAATTCGCATTGGTCATTGTTTCCTGAGTTGTAAAAGTTTTGGAAGCAATAATAAATAAAGTTGTTTCTGGATTTAAATTTTTAACAACCTCTGCAATATGATTTCCATCCACATTAGATACAAAGTGAACATCTAATCGTGTTTTGAAATGCTTTAAAGCTGAACAAACCATTACAGGGCCAAGATCAGAACCTCCGATCCCGATGTTTACAACATCTGTTATTTCTTTTCCGCTAAAACCTTTGTGCTCACCTGAAATAATTTTCTCAGAAAAAGATTTCATATGATCAAGTACTCTTTTGATTTGAGGTTTTATATTTTCACCATCTACTATGATCGCTTTATCAGAAAAATCTCTTAAAGCAGTATGAAGAACCGCTCTTCCCTCTGTCTCATTAATCTTATCTCCTGTAAACATTTTGAAAATTGCATCTTTTAACTGACATTCCTCAGCTAAGTTTAGTAACAATTCTTTAGTTCTTGAGTCAATGAGGTTCTTAGAATAATCAAAAATAAAATTATCCCTTTTTAATGAGAATTCTTCAAAACGATTTTCATTATACTTGAAAAGAGTTCTTAAGTCGAAATCATTTCCTGCAAAGTGTTCATCAAGTGCTTTCCAGCTGTTCGTTTGTATAGGATTTATTTTTGATAGCATATATTCAAAGTTAAAATTCAAGGTTGGAAATCAATAAATTTAATGGAATCTTGAAATTAAAATGCAAATTTAAGGAAAAATAAAACCTAAGAGAAAAATTGATCCCTGTAAAATTTAAAATTATGATGATAGCTTAAAGTTATAATCGCTGTACTGTTGTTCTACTAGGAATTGAGACTTTTTTTTAATTTATTTTTGGATATCATCATTGATATTATGATAACTTTGTATATTTACATACCGTTACGATTCAATAAAATGCTTTTTCTCGCATTCATCACTAAGCTGTTAACAAAGCTGAAAATTGTGAAATCAATCATCACTTAAATATAATTAAACAATGAAAAAGATCATTCAGATCACAGTGTTGTTACTTATGTGCAACATGGGTTTTGGTCAAACTAATTACTATGTGGATAAAACATCCGGAAATGACAATAATAATGGCATTACAGCACCATGGAAAACCATACAAAAAGCAGCTGATAAAGCTTTGCCCAACAGTATTGTCAATATTAAAGCAGGCACCTACAACGAAAATGTAGTCATTAACGTCAGTGGAACTAGTGGAAACTATATCACTTTTAAAAATTATTCAAATGATAATGTTATTATTGATGGAACAGGTACTTCAGGCAAGACCCTACTAACTGTTACAAATAAAAGCTATCTAAAATTTGAAAACTTAACCATTCAGAACAAAACAGTAAACGACGCACAAGGGGTCCTTGTTCAGACAACAGGGGCAAACTCATCTACAGATCTCACTTTCAAAAATATAACGATAAAGAATATCAATTGGAATGCAGATAAAAACAAACCTGTTAATTCCAATAATAATGCTCAGGGGCTGATTGTATATGGAAGAAATGGAGGAATTACAAATCTTACGATAGATGGGTGTAAGGTATTTAATAATATTTTGGGGTATAGTGAAGCTCTGGCCGTAAATGGAAATGTAGATGGCTTTACAGTAAAAAACTGTGTGGTGCATGATAATACCAATATTGGGATTGATATATTAGGACATGAAGGTACTGCATCAAATGCGTCATTAGATGAGGCAAGAAATGGGGTAGTGATTAATAACGAATGCTATAATAATGTTTCAAAATATGCGACTTCTGCCGGGATATATGTTGATGGGGCTAGTAATATTATAGTAGAGAGAAATAAAACCTACCAAAATGGTTGGGGAATTGAAGTTGGTGCTGAGCTTAATGGAGTTGTTAAGCTAATTACGGTTAAGAATAATTTGATCTACAAAAATATACAGGCTGGCCTTTCAATAGGAGGTTATAATAATGCAACTACAGGTCAGGTAATTAACAGTACTATCAGAAATAATACGTTTCTACAAAACAATACCCTAAATGATGGTACCGGGGAAATATCTATGACCAAGGCATCAAATTGTGTTTTTGAAAACAATATTTTCTATACTGGTCCTGAAAATGTGTTAATGTCTATAGATAACATGAGCCCACAATCGAATAATAATTTTAATTATAATTGTTGGTATACTCCAAACAATAATCAAAATGATATAACAGTCAATTGGAGAGGTACAAGCTATGATACTTTTTCAGCATATAGATCAGCAACTGGCCAGGATGCCAATTCTCTTTATGCTAATCCAAATTTAGTGTCGACTTCAAGTACGGCACCTGATGTTCATTTAAATGCAGCAAGTGTTTGTATAAATAAAGGAAAACCAACCACAGCAATTGCTTCAGGGGAATTAGATTTTTATGGAGCAGGGAGAATTTCAAATACAATAATCGATATAGGAGCAAGTGAATATAGTCCCAAATTAGGTACTACAACCAATGAAAATTTAAATTTTGGAACGATTTTTCCTAACCCATCAAGTGGCATTTTTAATTTTGAATTAGATGCGGATCAAAAACCATATTTTGTAACTGTATATCATATAGGTGGACAGGAATTAAAAAAATATAATTTTTTAACGAATCGATTTTCTATAGATTTATCAGGGCTTGCAGAAGGGACTTACTTTGTTAAAATGCAAAACAAGAAAGGAGTGACTTCCAAAAAGATTGTTATAAAAAGATAAGAGTAATGCAAATAAAAGAGAACCTCCGAATAAAATCGGAGGTTTTTAAAATCTAAAACTATGATGATAACCCAAAGGTTAGGATAGCATTGTGTTATTCTGAAATGGATTGATTTGGTTTTTGAATGGATTTTCGTCTTCTGATAAAATAGATGATCACTGCCATAATTAATAGAACAGGCCAGATGGTGATCAATCCTACAGCTATTTTTTGAATCAGATAAAACCCTTCTACAAAGGCATTCTTAGCATCATAGATAAAATTGAATTTATATTTATTGTCAATATTCTTTGTATTGGTAATTGCTATTTCAGCGATACGGATTTTAGGTTCTTTAATGTAAATGTCAACAGTGCTGTATTTGAGATTGTCGGTAACATTTAGGTTGGCAAGTTGTTGTAGGTTTTCTTCTGACATGTTATCGTTCCCCATTTTCACTTTGTCTTTATTCGTTTTGAGTTGAGAGATATTTTCACCTGTTTTCTTGATCCTTTTACCTTCGAGTTCAGCATACTTTATACTTGAAGTAACATCTTCTGCATTGATAGATCTGGAATTAAGGAAAAGCTTCTTGTCGTTGATTAGTGTTAAGAGTTCACCCAGTCTTACAGTGGGAACGCGAACCTGCATGGTGTTCTCTGTTTGATATTTTTTAACCAGCATGGCCTCATCACTGGATGTATTGTATGTATCTTCTGAGACTACATTACTGTGTAAATTACTATGAGTAACAAATCCTCCGAGATCCTGTACGGATTTTTCAATCGAAATCGTTGTTTCATAAACATCTTTCACTTCCATATTTACATCCGCTGTTTTAATGAATTGTTTCTCTTTCACACTCATGGTTGCAGCGGAAGAAACACTATCAGAAACCATAACTGCAGCTGAATCTGCAGTCGCTGAAGCTTCATATTGTGTTGCTGTTGCTTCACCCTTTTTACATGAATATATACTTAATAAGAGAACTGCAGATAATGATAATTGAATGTAAGTAGTTTTCATAACGTTGATTTTTAATGTTTTTGTTGATTCAAAGTTCAGTCTGAATTATTTGTAATGTTTGAAAAACGCGGATAAAAATTTTGTAAACAAGAAATGTAAATTAATCTATTGTAAATCAATTATTTGTAAAATGTGATTGGATTATTGAATTAAATTTCGGAGTGATTTTTGTATGTCTTTTACAAATCAAAACCATATCTATAATTATGTCTAATACTTTTTCCAAAATAAGAAACGCAATAGAATTATTCAGATCAATAGATTTTGATCAATTAAGTGCTATATCCCGAAAAGTAGATCTTCCAAAGCTGATGCAGAATTTTTCTAAATTAGATGATAAGCAATTGGGAGGGCTTATGAAGATGCTTGATTCAGATAAAAAGAAAAAAGAGCTTCCTCCGATTGATGGTGATTTCTACGATATCTATCATACTTTGACTCCAGAGCAACGAGAGGTTCAGCTTAAAGTAAGGGCTTTTATGGAAAAAGAAGTAAAGCCTTTGGTTAATCATTATTGGTTAAGAGATGAATTTCCTTTCGAACTCATTCCAAAATTTCAGAAACTTGATATCTGTGGGGTGACTTATGAAGGATATGGCTGTCCCGGAATGCCATTTTTAATGGAAGGTGTCATTGCTATGGAAATGGCAAGGATTGATGCTTCAATCGCTACTTTCTTTGGAGTACAATCAGGGCTGGCAATGGGATCTATTTACATTTGTGGTTCTGAAGAGCAAAAACAAAAGTGGCTTCCGCAGATGCAAAAGTTTGAAAAGATTGGAGCTTTTGGGTTAACAGAACCAGAAGTAGGATCAGGAGCAGCAGGAGGATTAACGGCTACATGCAAAAAAACACCCGAAGGTTGGATCTTAAATGGAGAAAAAAAATGGATTGGGAATGCAACATTTGCAGATCTGGTTATTATTTGGGCAAGAGATATTGACAGCAGTGAGGTGAAAGGATTTATAGTAGAAAAAGACAATCCAGGTTTTTCGGTTGAGAAAATTAAAGGGAAAATGGCTTTGCGTATTGTACAAAATGGACATATTACCTTAAAAGATTGTTTAGTAACAGAAGAAAATAGATTGCAAAATGCCAACTCCTTTAAAGATACAGTTAAGGTGTTAAGAATGACAAGAGCTGGTGTTGCATGGATGGCGACAGGTTGTGCAAGGGGAGCATACGAAAGCGCTCTGGACTATACGAGAAAAAGGGAGCAGTTTGGAAAACCTATTGCTTCATTTCAAATGATCCAGGGACATTTGGTAGAAATGTTATCAAATCTTACTGCGATGCAGACATTGGTTTTCAGATTATCTGAGATGCAGGATGAGGGAATTTTAAAAGATGAGCATGCGTCACTGGCTAAGGTTTTCTGTACATTAAGAACAAGAGATGTTGTATCAAGGGCACGGGAAGTTATGGGTGGAAATGGAATTTTATTAGAATATGATGTGGCAAGATTTGTAGCCGATGCAGAAGCTATATATTCTTATGAAGGAACGAAGGAAATTAATTCTTTAATTGTGGGCAGGTCTATAACGGGCTTTAGTGCATTTGTATAAATAGAAAATAAAAAAGACTGCAAAATGCAGTCTTTTTTAGCTTACTAAAGCTTTGTATTTTTTACTATTATCAATAATTATCCAAATATTGATCAGGAAAAGAACTAATGAAATTGCAATTCCTTGTGTTGAAGGATCTCTGTATGCGTTATGCAATACAATTCCTACCATTACAGGTAAAATAACAATAGCTCCTAATGCTCTCGTTTTTGGAAAGATGAAAAGAAGTCCTCCAATAATCTCTACAGTCCCCACTAATGGAAATAGCCAGCCAATTTCACCAAAAGCTGCATATAATTTCATTTGCGTATCAGTTAATTTAGGTACTGGATTGTAGTGAAGAAATTTGTCAAGTCCTGCATTCAGAAACATAAGTCCAAAAAGCAGACAAAGAATGAATTTGATTATTTTCATGATTGATGGATTTTTATCAAATGTAAAACAAAAATATTATTAATAAATATATTTGATGTCAAAATTGAATATTATATATGTTTTTGGCTAAATCTATTCGTTTGTTGTTATTTGAATTTATATATTTGTTAAGCAAATTAAATAAATAATCTTATGTTAAAAAATCTTCAGAAACTGGATCGTAATGATCTAAAAGAAATTATAGGTGGAGTAGGTATTGGTCCATGTGATATTGGTCCTATTGGTTGTCCATGTAAAATCCCTCCTGGTGACCCATGTCTTGGAGGAGGAGGTGGTCCTGGTGATCCAGGCCCTGGAACTGATATTGGATATTGTCCGGATAGCCATACTTATATTCCTTGTAACCAGTCTTGTCCTAATGGGATGAGCCCTCTTTGTGCAATAGGATAAAATTAAAAGCCCTCTGAACACAGAGGGCTTGTTTTTTGATAACTTTTAATCCATTTCCTTTAAAGTTATGTTCTTCGAAATTTTATAGCTCTTTTTCTTTTTGTGGGGTTTCTCATCTTCCCCGAGTAATTTACCCCAAGGCTTCAGTCCATCTACTCTTTCAAAAATGATTTTAATGATAGCAATTGCCGGAATACAGAGAAACATCCCTGAAATTCCCCAAAGATGTTCGCCCACAAGAATTCCTATAAAGGAAAATAATGCATTGATCTTAACTTTTGATCCCACCACAAATGGAAGTACAATATTTCCATCCACTACGTGTACTCCTATATAACCAATGATTACATAAATACAGGTTGACGGAGTAGCGGTTGCAAAAGCAATAAAACATGAAATCAAAAGTGAGATACATATTCCTAAATAAGGGATAACATTTAATAAACCTGTTAGGACTCCTAGTAGGATGGCATATTTAACCCCCAAAATTGCGAGAATAATTGAAGTCAGGCTTGATACAATAATAATTTGAATGCAAAGACCAATAATATATTTTTTAGTCATTACACGAACCTCAGATACTACTTCCTGTACACTTGCTTTGTGTTTTTCGCTAAAAACATTGACGATGAAGTTATTTAAGATCCTTCTATAATTTAAAATGAAAATAAAGAATAGGATAAAAAATATCAGAAAGCCTAAACCTGTGGAAAATATTCCAAAAGTAAATCCAAGAATAACACCTGATGACGACAAAAGTTTGTTGAGTGCCTGATCAATATAGTCTAATTGTTCATGGATTTTGACGTTAAAGGTATGGTATACCCAATTTTGAAGACCATTGAAAACCGTGTCAAACTGCATTCTTAGGTGAGGTAAATCTTTGGTAAAGCTTGAAAGCTGTGACCCGAAGAAAAATATTAATCCTGCAATGATCATTAGCATGCAAAGCACGGATATGATGGTGGAAACAGAGCGCGGGAACCTTAGTTTTCTTTCTAAAAATGTAGAAAAAGGTAAGAATAACATGGCCATTAAAAATGCCAGGAAAAAAGGAGCTAAAATGCTTTGTCCCAACTCTAAAAGATAGCCAAGACCTATAATGGAAATGATAACAAGGGTTAACTTTAAAAGGAAGGGAAGCTTAAAAAAATTCATAACTCATAATCTGTATTATAAAAATAATAAAACCCATTGAATTGAAGGGTCTTTTATCTAATTAACTTAAATTCTTTTCATAATGTCTACAATTCTGTTTCCAATTGGAAAGAGATTTGACTTTTATGATTTATTTTTTTCTCACAAGAGCATGTAATTTATACTTATTGCACCTGTTAGAAAATGACAAAAGTATTGTAACAAAAAACACGCCTCAAATTTGAGGCGTGTCATTTTTTATTAGTAAATGTTGATAAGTTATTTTTCAATAGCAATATCAATAACATCTTCCATTTTATTTACATAGTGAACATTGAGATCTTTTAAATAATCTTTTTTAATTTCTTCTACGTCTTTTCTGTTTGCTTCACAAAGAATGACATCTTTAATTCCGGCTCTTGTTGCTGCAAGAAGTTTTTCTTTGATTCCTCCTACTGGAAGTACTTTTCCTCTTAAAGTTATTTCACCTGTCATGGCTAAATGTGGTTTCACTTTTTTATTTTTAAAAGAAGAAACCATTGAAGTAATCATGGCTATACCCGCGGATGGTCCATCTTTAGGTGTGGCACCTTCAGGAACGTGAACGTGGATATTTTTCTTTTCGATATCTTCCTGATCGATTCCTAATTCTTTGTGCTTAGCCTTAATATATTCTAATGCAATTGTTGCAGACTCTTTCATTACGGTTCCTAAGTTACCGGTCATCGTAAGAGCTCCTTTTCCATTACTTAAAATACTCTCTATATAAAGTATATCACCTCCTACACTTGTCCAGGCAAGACCTGTAACAACCCCAGGAACACCGGTAATCTCAGATAAGCTTTTGGGCCTTGGAACGCCAAGGATCTCATCTACTTTTTCAAGAGATATTTTTGGGTCGTATTCTTTTAATAAAGCAGTTTGTAATGCAACCCATCTTGCGATAGATGCAATTCTTTTTTCCAGTGTTCTTACTCCGCTTTCTGAAGTATGAGCTTCAATGATATGCTTAAGTTCTGCATTTCCAAGTTTGAAAGATTTAGCAGTTAAACCATTTTCTTCCTGTTGTTTTTTAATGAGGTGTCTTTTAGCAATCTCAGTTTTTTCTTCCATGGTATAACCAGCGATCTGGATAATCTCCATTCTATCGAGAAGTGGAGTTTGAATGGTTGAAAGTGAATTTGCTGTAGCGATGAACATTACTTTAGATAAATCATATCCCATTTCCAGGAAATTATCATAAAATGCATTATTTTGTTCAGGGTCAAGGACTTCTAGCAGTGCTGAACTTGGATCCCCGTGTATGCCTTGTCCTACTTTATCGATCTCATCTAAAACAATAACAGGATTGGATGTTCCCGATTTTTTAATGGACTGAAGGATTCTTCCTGCCATTGCGCCAATATAGGTCTTTCTGTGTCCTCTGATCTCGCTCTCATCATGCAATCCTCCTAAAGAAAGTCTTACGTATTTTCTTCCTAAGGCATCAGCAACAGATTTTCCCAGAGAGGTTTTACCAACTCCCGGAGGACCTACTAAAAGTAAAATCGGTGACTTCATGTTGTTTTTTAATTTCAAAACAGCCATGTGTTCCAGTATTCTTTTCTTAATATCCTCCAAGCCAAAATGTGCTTTTTCAAGTACTTTTTCAGCTTTTACAATATCGAAAACATCTTTTGTATAAGTTTCCCAAGGCAGATCAGTAAAGAAATCAAGATAATTTCTTTGAACATTATAATCTGGTGAATTTGGATTTTGTCTTTGAAGCCTGTTGATCTCCTTTTGGAAATGCTCTTCGACCTCGCTGCTCCATTTTTTTGCTTTTGCTTTGTTGATTAAATCCTCAACATCACCTTCAGAGCCTCCTCCAAGTTCTTCTTGAATAGTTCTGATCTGTTGGTTAAGGAAATATTCTCTTTGTTGCTTGTCAAGATCCTTTGAAGTTTTCTGATGGATCTGATTTCTCAATTCCAGTTTTCTATAATCTTCATGCATCTTTTCATAGCAATTCTTCGCTCTGTCCATCAAGCTTTTTTCTTCAAGCAGTTTTTGCTTTTCAAGTGAAGGAAAATTAGCGTTAGTGCAAATGAAATTTAATAAATCATCATTATTATTGATGTTCTTTATGGCGAAATTTGCTGCATTTGGAATATTCGGATCAAGCTCGATTATCTTTAAAGCTAAATCTTTAATATTATCCAGTAAAGCCTCGTACTCGTCTTCATTTTTGGCTTTTGTATCTTTTAATTTAGAGATCTCAGCTTTAAAATAAGGTTGAGTTTCAATAAATTTTTTAACCTTGAACCTATGGAACCCCTTTGTAATAGCTGTAATATTACCTTCGGGAAGTTTTATGATCTTGATGATCTTTGCTAAAGTTCCTGTCTGGTATAGATCTTTTTCGGTAGGTTGTTCAAGTTCTGAGTTTTTCTGGCTTACAATTCCGATGAAGTCTCCGTTTTTCTGAGCTTCTTCCAGAAGTTGTATAGATGCCTTTCTTCCAGCAGTAATCGGAATTACCACGTTGGGAAACATAACCATGTTTCTTACCGGAAGAATAGGAAATATCTTTTGTTCGGAATTTTTATCGGTTTCCGAGAAGTCGGAAAGATTAATCTCTTCTGCTACAATATCAAATCCATCGCTAATCATTTCCTCCAAACTAATATCTTCAAATTCTGTCATAGTATATCAAATGACAAATTGTCATTCTCGTTTTAAATCGTTAAAGTGATTGTGCACAATATGCTTAGAAAACACTTAGAATATTATGTTAACGTAAAATACACAATACCTATGCCATTTGTTTTTCGCTAAAAAATATGGTCAAAATTTCCTTTTTTATAAAATTTAAATTTTAAAAATTAAAAAAAGCGCTTGGATTTCTGTAATTTCTTAAAAATGTGTATTTTCGCAACCTGATAAAAAACTATAATTTATAAAATGGCAATTTTAGGACAGATTAGGAATAGACCTTGGCTTTTGATGGGAGTAATTGCACTGGCGCTTTTAGCGTTTTTAGTTAATCCTGATAGCATTGATAAGGTTTTTGGAAAAAATCCTGATGTTTTAGGAAAAGTAAATGGTGAAAAAATTACCCGTGAAGAGTTTAATGATCAACTTTTCGTGTTGCAACAACAGGCAGAACAACAAGGTCAACCAAAAAATGGTCTTGAAGAACAAGCTTGGCAGTTGTTGGTTCAATCAAAGCTTATCAAGCAGCAGTTTGATAAAATGGGTTTTGAAATGACAGATGACTATTTCTGGAGTCAGATTCAGTATGATCAGATGTTTGCTCAAAACAAACAGTTCTTTGATGAAAAGGGAAATTTCAAAACTCAGGAGCTTAAAAAACAGATCGAGGAGTTAAAAACTACAAGTGCTGAAGGGTACAACCAATGGTTGAAAACCAGAAAATCTGTTGAGTACAGAATTATGGCAAGACAGGTCTTTGCTAATATTTCTACAGGTATTACTACAGGTAAGAAAGAGGCAGAGGAGTTGATGAAACAAAGAGATCAGATGGCAGATATTGATTTTGTGAAAGTGGACTACACTTCATATCTTCAAAAAAATAATATCAAAGTTAAAACTGAAGATTTAGCAAATTATATTAAGCAGCACCCTGTGATGTTTAAAGCTGAAGCAAGCAGAAATATTGGTATTGCCTTTTTCCCTTCTCAACCAAGTGCAGCAGATGATGCAGCAGCTCAAAAAGAAATTACTAAAATTTTCTCAGGAGGGACTGATGCTAGTGGAGGTAAAGAGAATTTCCAAAATACAACCAATGACTCTATGTTTGTAATGGCAAACTCTGATATGCCTTTCAATAATCAATATTTGAAACCTAATCAATTGCCACAAACGCTTCAGTCGCAAATTGCTACTGCAGCGGTTGGACAGATTTTTGGTCCTTATAAAGAACAAAACTTCTATGTTGTTTCTAAGCTTTTAGGTAAAAAGACTTCAGATTCTACATTATCAAGACATATACTTATTGCATTTAAAGGAAGTCCTGCAGGAGAAGGTGTTACAAGAACTAAAGAACAAGCTAAGAAATTGGCTGATTCAGTAGGAGCTATTGTAAAAGCAAACCCTGCTAAGTTTACAGAATTCCTTAAGCTTTCAAGTGATCCTAACTCTGCTGCTCAAGGTGGAAGTTTAGGATGGACAACTCCGGAGACTCCTTTTGTTCCTGAATTCTTAACGTATTTGGCGAATAACCCTAAAGGAGCAACAGGTGTTGTAGAGACTCAGTTTGGATACCACATTATCAATATCGAAGATAAAAAACCAGGAGCATTAGGATATAAAGTTGCTAATGTTGTAAAAGCAATCAAACCTTCTGATGCTACAGAAGCAGATGTTGATAAAAAAGCAAGAAAATTCATTCAGCAGGTTCAAGGAAAATCATTTAATGATTTCGTTAACATTGCTAAAAAAGGAAATTATCAATTCTCGAATCCTAAAACAGCAAAAAGATTTGATGGTCAGTTGCAAGGTTTAGGTACTGAAAAAGATGGAGATATCCTTGCATGGGCTTTTGATAAGAAAAGAACAAAAGGAGATACTGAATTCTTTACAGTAGATGGAACAGGTGATAAGATTGTTGTATATCTAAACGGTAAACAAGAAAAAGGTCTTGCTGATCCGGAATCTGTAAGAGATCAAATCGAGGTTATTGTTAAAAATAAACTGGCTGCAAAACAAATCGCGGATAAAATTACAGCTGCTAAAGCTTCTAATTTAGATCAGATCGCTAAATTGTTTGCAACAACAAAACAATCTGCACAGGTAAACTTATTGAATCCATCTGTAGCTGGATCAATGGAACCTAAAGTTGCAGGTGCTGCTTTTGGAGTTAAGAAATCTAAACTTTCAAATCCTGTTGAAGGCGGAACTGGTGTTTATGTTTTAATCAAGAAGAATGAAACAGTAAATAAACAACCTGGTGACCTTAAACAATTTACAGAGTCTGTAAATCAGAGAAATGCTGGAATGTTCGGTCAGGCTTGGTTAAAGAGCTTACAGGATAATGCAGAGATCGATGATTACAGAATTGAGATCTGGAATAAGCTAGGAAATCAGCAACAATAAAAAAAGAATTTTATAGATAAAAAAAGCGGCATGAAAAATGCCGCTTTTTTTGTATTTAACGCAGAGCAATAAACAGAAACATTAATTTAAAATGTGCTATATTTGCTCATTAGAAAAAATTTAGCAAGTGAAGTTCAGTAAAGAATTAAAAGCTGGTGTAATTGCACTTTTGGCTATTGTAGGCTTTGTGTTATTATTTCAATTCATGAAAGGCAGAAGTCTTTTTACTACCGATAATATATTTTACGCAAAATATGATAATGTTGAAGGTCTGTCTCAGTCTTCACCGGTATCTATCAATGGTTTAAAAGTGGGACAGGTTGACAAAATTATCCCACAAAGAACAAAAGAAGGTAAGATCAATTTCGTAGTTAAAATTACTGTTGATAATAAGTTTGAGTTTTCAAAAAACTCTACTCTTGAAATTTTTGAACCAGGATTAATGTCTGGTAAAGAAATGAGAGTAAATCTTCAATATGGAGGTGCCACAGCCAAAGATGGCGATACATTACAGGGTGCCTTTAAACTGGGAACATTGGGAAGTCTTTCTTCTCAGGTGGGACCTGTTAAAGATCAGTTGCAGTCTGTTCTACATCGTGTAGATTCCCTGATGGCTAATGCTAATCTAATTGTTGACGGGCAGAATAGAGCTGAAATTAAAGCTTTGCTTTCCAATCTTAATAAAACCGTTGGTGCACTACAAACGACTGCAGGAAGTGTGAACAATTTAGTTGGGCACAACGATCCAAAACTTCAAAAAGTATTGGATGATGCTAGCCTTACGATGCAAAGTGGAAAAGTTACTTTAGATAAATACGGAAACTTAGCAGAAAGTATTGACACCAAAAAGCTAAATGCTACGATTGCTAATTTAGATGCTACAGTAGGAAAGCTTAATCAGGTTATTGGTGGTATTGATAACGGACAAGGAAGTTTAGGTAAGCTGATGAAAGATGAGCAGCTTTACAATAACTTAAATTCCGCATCTACGAACCTTAATTCATTAATTGAAGACATGAAGGCGAATCCTAAAAGATACATCAACTTCTCTGTTTTCGGTAAGAATAATAAAGACTAATATTACACCTTATGCAGTATATCGATAATGTTATTTTTCTGATCTTATTAGTTGCTGGGTTTGGATTGTTTACTAAAAGCCTGTTGAAGATTTACAGAAATATTCAATTAGGTAGAGAAATCAATCGAAGTGATAATAAGTCAGAACGTTGGGAAACCATGGCACGTGTTGCAATGGGACAAAGTAAAATGGTGAAACGTCCTGTAGCGGGTATTTTACACCTTTTCGTCTATGTCGGTTTTATTATCATTAACATAGAGCTTGTTGAAATCGTTGTTGATGGAATATTTGGTACTCATAGATTCCTTGCTTCAGTTTTTGGAAACAGTTTCTATAGTTTCTTCACGGCGACGTTGGAAGTACTTGCGTTATTGGTGATTATTGGAGTTGTTGTTTTCTTTATCCGTAGAAATTTTTATGGAGTGAAGAGGCTAACAATGAAAGAGCTATTTGGCTGGCCAAAACATGATGCGAACTGGATTCTGATTATTGAATTTGCCTTAATGATGGCTTTTCTAAAAATGAATACTGCAGATTGGGTTTTACAGCAAAGAGGATTACTTCCGGAACATGGAAGCTTTCCGATCAGCTCTACGTTATTAGGACCAATATTCAGCAACTTTAGTGATGGTTTCTTATTCTTCACAGAAAAAGCTGCTTGGTGGTTCCACTTTGTAGGGATCCTGTTCTTTATGAACTATCTTTATTACTCAAAGCATTTGCATATTATTCTTGCATTTCCAAGTACATGGTATGCCAATTTAGAGAAAAAAGGAAAGTTCAACAATCTGGAATCTGTTACCAAAGAAATTAAGCTGATGATGGATCCTAATGCAGATCCATATGCTGCTCCTGCCGAAGGAGCTGAGACAGATGTTCCTTCTAAATTTGGTGCTGAAGATATATTTGATTTAAACCAGGTTCAATTACTTAATGCCTATTCTTGTACAGAGTGTGGTAGATGTACTTCTGTATGTCCTGCAAATATTACAGGTAAGAAGCTTTCACCAAGGTTGATCCTTATGAAAACCAGAGACCGTCTGGAGGAAGTAGGAAAAAATATTGATAAAAATGGGAAGTTTGTAGATGATGGCAAAAAGTTATTGAACGACTACATAACAAAAGAAGAGCTTTGGGCATGTACTACTTGTAATGCTTGTACTGAGGCTTGTCCAATATTATTAGATCCACTTTCTATTATTTTTGAAATGAGAAGATTCCTTGTGATGGAGCAGTCTGCTGCACCACAGGAATTGAATCTGATGATGACCAATGTAGAAAATAATGCTGCCCCTTGGCAGTATAACCAGGCAGACCGTTTGAACTGGGCAAACGAGAATTAATGTAACAATGTAAAATAATGTAACAATGTAGCAATCATTGGTAAACTGGTACATTGGAATATTGGTAAATTTGAAAAAGATGGATTTCACTATAAAAACAATGGCAGAATATGCTGCCGAAGGAAAAGCGCCGGAAGTTTTATTTTGGGTGGGCTGCGCTGGTAGTTTTGACGACCGTGCAAAAAAAATTACGAAAGCATTTTGCAAAATATTAAATAAAATAGGGGTTGAATTTGGAGTCTTAGGTCAGGAAGAAAGCTGTACCGGAGATCCTGCAAAACGTGCTGGGAACGAATTTGTTTTCCAGATGATGGCATTAACCAATATTGAAGTATTGAACGCGTATGAGGTAAAGAAAATTGTAACTGCTTGTCCTCACTGTTTCAATACCCTTAAGAATGAATATCCGAGTTTAGGTGGGCACTTTGAGGTGGTACACCATACTCAATTCCTAAAAAAATTAATGGAGGAAGGTAGACTGAAAATTGAAGGAGGAGCTTTTAAAGGAAAAAAAATCACTTTCCATGATCCTTGTTATTTAGGAAGAGCTAACAACGAATATGAAGCACCAAGAATGCTTTTGGAAAAGCTGGATGCTGAGCTTGTTGAGATGAAGCGTTGCAAAACCAATGGTCTTTGTTGTGGAGCCGGAGGGGCGCAAATGTTTAAGGAGCCTGAAAAAGGAAATAAAGATATCAATATTGAAAGAACCGAAGAAGCGCTTTCTTTTGAACCTAAAGTAATTGCTACTGGTTGCCCTTTCTGTAATACAATGATGACGGATGGAGTAAAACACTTCAATAAGAACGAAGAAGTAGCAGTGAAAGATATTGTAGAACTTCTTGCGGAAGCGGAAGATCTTTAATGAAACGATTTAAATTCTATATAAAAGCTCAGGAATCTTCTTGAGTTTTTGTTATTTATATAAAAAGATAAAGTCATTTATAATTCTTAATTTTATACTTTAAATTTACAACAATGAAGATTGAAGAATCCAATATAGTAGAAACAAACGATTATAGAGTTATCATATATCCGGCTTCGAGACCTTTTACAACAAAAGAAGCTAAAGTAGTTACAGAAAAGCTGTATGATTTTTTAGCGGGTTGGGCAGCACATGGAAAGCCACTTTCATCATCTTTTAAAATTGAAAAAAATCAATTTATTGTGGTATGTGTGGATGAGGAAAAGGAGATGGCTTCAGGATGCAGCATTGATGCTTTAGGAAAGATGATGAGAGAAATCGATGAAGAATATCAACTGGGGTTATTCGATAGAATGAAAGCCAGTTTTGTTGAAGAAGGAGAAGTTAAAACTTTAAAACTAATCGATTTTAAAACAAAGCTTAGAAGTGGAGAAATATCTAAAGATATTCAGGTATTTGATTTTTCAAAAAATACGTATCTCGATTTTTTAAGTCACTTTCTTTTACCATTAGAGAAAAGTTGGGCGGCGTCTATAAAATAATCTTATTTGATAACTAAACAGAAAAAGAAAAGTGGATTGTTTCCGCTTTTTTCTTTTTAAAGTATATTTGTACAGCACCATATAATTATTTAATCAATTATATTTTTGCCTGTATTCCATTTCAGAAAACCATGCCTAAAATACTTTTTCTAACAACTGCACATAAGTACAACGACGACAGGATCTTTTATCATCAGGCAAAAGAACTTAATGGCCTTGGTTATACAGTGAAAATTTGCAGTTTAAGTTCAGAGTATCATGGTATTATTGATGGGATTGAGATCGAATCTTATTCTATTTTAGAGAAAAGTACAAGCGAAAAAGTAAAAGTATTTGAAAAGATTTGTGATACTTTCCAGCCCGATTGTATTATTTGTTCGGAACCGCTCGCCATTATTGCTTCAAAAAAAATCAAGAGAGAGAAAAATTTAAGTGTTATTTATGACATTACAGAATGGTATCCTTCGAAAAGGATGGTTGAGAATTTCTCATTTCTTTTAAAAGGGATTCATGCGATTAAATTCTTCATGATTCAATTGTATGCAGGGTGGATAAGTAGCCATTTTATTTTTGGAGAAAACACGAAGAGGTTTCCATTGGTATATGTTTTTCCATTCAAAAAGGAAATTACTTTACCCTATTTTCCAAGTGATGTTTATATTTATCAGAATATTAAACAATTAGAACCCAATAAAATAACACTGTGCTACACCGGGCAGATTTCAAAAGAGAAAGGAATTGAAAATTTTTTTAAAGCTATTGAAGCTTTGAAGAAGATGAGACCCAATTTGGAGATTTCAATTCTCATCGTAGGCTCTTCAAGAAAAGAAAAAGATGAAAAGCATTTCTCAAGCCTTTTGTCAGCCTATAGATGGGAAAATATCAAAATTGAAAAGCCATCTTCTTTTGAAAGTTTTACAGAAACCTATTCTGATGCTGATATTTGTTTTGATTTAAGAGAAATGAGTTATGAGAATCATCACTGTTTACCCATTAAAATATTCTATTACGCAGCTTCCGGTAAACCAGTGATTTACACCGATCTAAAGGCGACGAGGCAGCATGTTGATGTATCTAAGTTTGGAGTTTTGGTAAATCCTGAAGATGCTGAATCCATTGCAAAGGCAATCGTAAACTATGTTGATCATCCGAAATTGTATGATCAGCATGCATATAATGCCCGAAAAGAATATGAACAAAAATACAACTGGAACAGCATAAAAAATATTTTCACTGACTTCATCAAGCAGTCATTACGTAAATAAGATGAAGCAGAATACCATTATAAAAACTTTTATTTCCCGTTTTTTAATATTGATATTGAATTTCGGACTTGTGATTTATACCACAAACATGTGGGGTAGTCAGGGAAAGGGCGTTATTTCAATTGTTATAGCTGATTTAACGATTATAGGATTTTTTTGCAACATCTTTGTTGGAAGTAGTGTTACTTATTTTGCATCAAAGTATAAAACTGAGCAAATTCTATTGTATGCCTATCTTTGGTCCATACTTATTGGGATATCTGTTCCCCTGATTTTTAGCACCATCCATACTCTCGAGTATCCGTATTATCTTATAGGTTTATCGGTTTTATCTTCTCTTCTGGCAGCAAATGTTAATTTATTTGTCGGTCAAAAGAATATCAAGATGTTTAACCTGTATACCATCTTACAACAAGTGATTCATATCTTCTTTATTGTAATAATCGTATATGGCATCAAAATAACTTCTGTAGGAGCCTATTTTATTGCGCAAATCAGTTGTTATGTACTTTTGTTTATAATGAGCTGTTTTCAGATCTTACGTCATTGTAAACTGGTCAATATTTCTTTTTCTAAACAGATTCGAAATAAATTATTCGACTATGGCTGGAAGATACAGGTAAGTTCCTTTCTTCAGTTTTTAAATTACAGACTATCATTCTACTTTTTAGAGTTTTTTAAAGGTATTACGAGTGTGGGTATATTCTCCATAGGTATTGCTTTTTCTGAAGCTATTTGGACCGTAAGCAGAAGTCTCTCTATTATTTTGTATGCTGATGTTGTTAATAGCAATGATCATAATGATGCTATTGAAAAGACCAAGATATCTTTAAAGATTAGTTTTTTAATCACTTTATTATTTATCATTGGTATTTTACTCTTACCTGCACAATTCTATGTTATGATTTTTGGTAAAGATTTTCACGAAACCAAGCGAATCACATTATTTTTGTCTCCCGGAATTTTAGCGATTGCAGTAAGTAATATTATCGGCTATTATTTTGCTGGAATCAATAAACTAAGAATACTCAATATCAAGTCTGTAATAGGCCTTGTCTTTACATTAATTTCATCCTTTTTAGTTATTCCACGTTGGGGAATTACGGGGGCATGTATTGTAACATCCGGATCCTATTGTATATCATCTGCATTACTGTTCTGGAAGTTTTATGAGCTGACAGAATTTCACATCCGTGATTTTGTGCTTTCAAAATCTGAAATTAATTTGTTACTCAATAAGGTATTAAGAAAGAATAATTAAAATAAGTTTTATCTTTGTTCGAAATGAGAAATATTGCATTTGGAATTCTGGTTGTTGTTTTTGCGCTTCTAAGCTGTAGAAGTGATGATAATGATGTTCAACGAATCGATCAGATTTTTAATCTTTATATGAAAAATGCTGCCGGACAGGATCTATTGAATCCTAAAAAAGCAGGATCTTATACTTCGATTGCGATGAATGACTTTAATGGAGTTAGTGATGTTGCACCAGTAAGTTTCGCGTTAAAAGCGACTGCAGATTCTACTCTTTATATTGAATATATCGATGGAGCAAGAAGACCAAGATTTGATTCTATTAGTCCACAAGATAGAACTTACGAGTCCAGAATAAGATTAAGGCTTACAAAATCTGCTAATGATGTTACTGATGATGTGCTAAGAATACAATATCACTGGACACCAACAGTATTCGAGATATCAAAGGTATTCTATAATGATAAACTAGAGTTTACGAAGAAGCCTGGTGAACCCAATGTTGTCAGAATCGTAAAATAATTTTTTAAATTTGCAAAACTGTTAGCCTAGAAGATCTAATGCCTAACATTCTAATAAACTAACATCTAAATAAAATGTTACAAGTCAATTTTTTACGCGAAAACAAAGAACGCGTTTTAGAAGGTCTGAAAAAAAGACAATTCAAAAATCTTGAGTTGGTAGACGATGCTATTGCTACTGATGATGACAGAAAAAAAATCCAATTTGAATTAGATTCTCAACTTTCCGAAATCAATAAAATCTCCAAAGAAATTGGACTTTTAATGAAGGAAGGAAAAAAAGATGAAGCAGAATCCGCAAAATCTAAAACAGCACAATTTAAAGAGTCGAGTAAAGAATTACAGTCACAACTGGAGATAAAGGAGAAAAAGTTGTTGGATATTTTATACCAGCTTCCAAATATCCCTAATGAGCTTGTGAAGAGTGGAGTATCTGCAGATGATAACGAAATCATTTATCAGTCTCATGATGTTGAAGGCCTTGGAGAAGGAGCAATTCCACATTGGGAGCTTGCAAAAAAATATAATCTTATCGATTTTGAACTAGGAGTTAAAATTGCTGGTGCAGGTTTCCCTGTATACTTAGGAAAGGGAGCGAGAATGCAGAGAGCATTGGTTCAGTATTTCCTTGATAAGAATGTAGATGCCGGATATATGGAAGTGAACCCGCCTCATGTAGTGAATGAAGCTTCAGGATATGGAACTGGTCAGCTGCCGGATAAAGAAGGACAGATGTATCATATTGGTGCAGATGATTTGTATTTAATCCCTACAGCAGAGGTTCCCGTAACAAACTTATACAGAGATGTCTTATTGGAAGAAAAAGATCTTCCGATTAAGAACACTGCTTTTTCACAATGTTACAGAAGGGAAGCGGGAAGCTATGGTGCTCATGTACGAGGGTTGAACCGTCTTCACCAGTTCGAAAAGGTAGAAATTGTAAGAATTGAAAAACCAGAAAACTCTTATGCTGTTTTGGAAGAAATGGTAGAGCATATTAAAGAGATCCTTACAGATCTTGAGCTTCCGTACAGAGTATTGAGACTTTGTGGGGGAGATACAGGTTTCGCTTCTGCGATGACTTATGATTTTGAAGTATGGAGTGCAGCTCAGGAAAAATGGTTAGAAGTAAGTTCTGTTTCTAATTTTGAAACATTCCAGGCTAATCGTTTGAAATGCCGTTATAAAACAGATGGTAAGTCTCAGCTGGTTCATACATTGAATGGATCTGCAATGGCATTACCAAGGATTATGGCTGCATTGCTTGAAAACAATCAAACAGAGGAGGGAATCAGGCTTCCTAAGAAAGTAGCTGAGTATGCTAAATTTGAGCTGATCAACTAAATGATAAAAAATAAAACCACCGAAAGTTCGGTGGTTTTTTATTTTATTCTATTCTGTAATAATGAGGATCTTTTTATCAGCGTGTTTGAATGTAGATTCCTTATCATACAACGCTTTAATATCATATTCTAATCGTACCGTGTGATCATCGATCTGTTTGAGCCAATCATGTTTTCCTGTGATCGATTTTATTTTATTTTCAAATTTTAATGTAGTTCCAATTTGTTTAAAAAGCATGGGAACCATACCGTCTGTTGAAAGAGTTTCTTCCTTTGAGGTTTTAGACCGTAGGGCTTCTTCGATATTTTTAAGATTGAAATTTTCAGTATGTATGGTTAGTGTTTTACCATCCCAGTCATTGTAAATATTTTGATCAATGGGAAGCTTTTCTCCTTTTGTTAAGCCATCCAATGAATTAAGATCTGATTTTGTAAAATGATCTAATTTTAAAGAAAATCCAGAATATTCATTATTTTCCTTATTAGACTTCATGAAAATTTTCTTCATGACCTTTATAGAATCCGGATCCTTGACCTTTAAAGTACCTTCTTTCTTATCGAGGTCATACATACTTGTCCAGGTAATTGGCATTTTATCCATTTCACTAAATTCTTTTTTATTTAATGAATCTGGACTCATTGCTTTCATCTCTGCCATAAATTCTTTTACATCGATATCCATAATGGTTGATGAAGCAGCATCTTTATGGTATATTATTTCAGAATTGATGGTACAGGAATGAAGCGTTATAAGACTTATAACGAAAAAAAGTAATGTTCTTTTCATAGATATAGTTATTAGTGGCAATTTGTTGAGCTATGCTGGTGTGTGCTGTGATCTCCTGGTAAATGGCAATCTCCCTGATTATCTTTAGAAATAGTCATTGCCTCTGATCTCGGAGAGATATAAGGAATTCCCAATTCCAAGCCTCTTATAATGAATAACCCTCCCAGAATAATCATGATAACTGGAATAGCTTTTAGTACTTTTACCCTGAAAGCCTGATTCATTAGGTTTCCGACAAGAACTACAGCAAACATGAATGGAAGTGTCCCTAATCCAAATAAAGCCATATATAAAGCTCCCTGCCATATTCCTCCGCTTGCCAGACTGGCTGTAAGAGCCATATAAACCATTCCGCATGGTAAAAAGCCATTAAGAATACCTGTTGTAAACCTTGAACGGTAGTCAGCCTTTTGAAGAAGTCTTCCTAAATTTGATTTTACTGAAAAAAGAAATTTTGAGAAAAAAGGGATTTTGGAAGCAAAATCTTTTCCACCAAAAGAAAAAACAGCCATAATAATCAGAAGAACTCCAACGGCAATTGTTAAATATTGCTGAAATCCGGCCATTTCGAAGCCTTGCCCGATAATACCTAAAATACCCCCTAAAAGAGAATAGGTAAATATTCTACCGAACTGATAGGTCAGATTTTGTAGGTAGAAATTGGTAGCTTGTTTCTTCGTTAATCCCATCGATAATGCTATAGGACCACACATTCCGATACAGTGAAAACCAGAAGCGAAGCCTAAACCAATTGCCGATAAAATAAGTGCTATTTCCATATCACATCATAATCCATTCTGTAGTTGATTTTGTCCTTAGTCCACATCAATCTTAAAGTATAGCCTCCGGTTTTCAATACCTTGGCCGGAACGATGAATGATTGATTTTCGTCCAACTGCTCAGATCTTTTAATGTCTAAATTCTGATCATCAGTTCTATTTAAAACAAATTTTACAGTCGTATTAGAATTGTTATAATCTTTTGGGAATACTATTTTTATTCCGTTTGTATCCTGACTATACGTAGGCTTCTCCTGTAGATCATCTGCTCTTTTCTTAGCGTCTATTACATCCTGGTATTGTAATTCCTCTTCATAATAATTATCGGTTACCATTTCAGAGTTTTTCTGCCCATTAGGGAATAGAAATAACATTGATAAAATAAATATGATAAATGCAGCTAATGCAATTACAACACCGTGTCCCCAACTAAAATTTTTCATTTCTTCCGGATTTTTTTGTCTTTTATGGTTGTCAATAACCTCTATGATTAGATTTTTAAATTACAGAGGTTTCTAAAATTTAAAAATCTAATTTAAATGGTCCCTCAAAATAAGTTTTATAAGAATCCACCAGTTTTCCTTTCATATCGTAAACTCCTATCGTAATATTTTGTTTGGATAGCTTCATGGCATCTTCAGGAAAGCTTATATTGATTGTTCCTTTTGATATTTTGTCTCTTTCTACGGTAATCTTGCTTGATGCACTGTAGATCACTTCACCTTTTGCCGGTTCTATTATTTTAATAGTTACGATTTTTTTATCGTTTGTTTTATTTAAGAAGGTATAGTTATAAGTATTGGTGATCTTTCCATCTCTTACAAAGAATGTACTTCCTGCAGGTTTAATGAATTTAGCTTCCATTTCACCACGGTTGTAAAGAAGATAACCCAGGAATCCAACCAGAAATATAAGAACTACAGCAAAACCTTTCATTCTTCCTGTGAACTTAAACTCAGTTTGGTTCTCAATTTCATTTTCTGAAGCGTAGCGGACGAGTCCTTTCGGAAGTCCTACTTTTTCCATAACTTCATCACAGGCGTCGATACATGCTGTACAGTTCACACATTCTAGTTGCTGTCCGTCTCTGATGTCGATTCCTGTAGGACAAACAACAACACACTGATGACAGTCTATACAATCTCCTTTTCCTGCAGCTTTTCTGTCTTCACCTTTTCTCCATTTAGAACGGTTTTCACCACGTTTGAAATCATAGAAAACGTTGATGGTATCTTTATCGATTAAAACTCCCTGCAACCTTCCATATGGACAAACCAATGTACATACCTGTTCTCTGAACCATGCAAAAACAAAGTAGAATGCAGCGGTTAAAAGAATCATTACGATGAAATTGGTAGGATGGGTAAAAGGCCCTTCGGAAACAATTCTGAAAACTTCTTGATATCCGACAATATACATGAACATAAAGTGGGTAATGATCAGTGAGATCACAATGTATACAAACCACTTTAAGCTTCTTTTCCAGATCTTTTCACTATTCCAGGGCTGACGGTCCAACTTCATTTGCTTATTTCTGTCACCTTCGATAATAAATTCTATTTTACGAAATATGGATTCCATAAAAATTGTCTGAGGGCATATCCACCCGCAGAAAATTCTTCCGAATGCAATCGTAAAAACGATAATGAATATTAAAGATGCTATAGCTCCTAAAGTAAGGATAAAAAAGTCCTGAGGATAGAAGGGTTGTCCAAAGATAAAAAACTGCCTGTCAATAACATTAAACAACAAGAAAGGATTTCCATTAATTTTTAAAAATGGAACTGCAAAATATATAAGTAATAAAATATAGCTTACAATGTTCCTGTAGTTGGTGTACCTTCCCTTAGGTTTTCTTGGGAACACCCATTTCCTTTTTCCGGATTGTTCCATTGTCCCTATAGAATCTCTATAAGTCTCAGGGTCCAGAACCTGTCCCTGTCCACCGCGTGCTTCTATTTCTTCTATGTCTGACATTTTATGATATGTTTAAAAAAAGAAAAGCATAATTGGTTACTACTTTTTTTAATAACAAATTATGCTTTTCATATGTTTTAATTTTTTTGAAATTATTCTTTTTCCCAATGAGCTTCTGTTCCCTGAGGAGCTGCTCCACCTTGAGCTGGTGTAATTGGAGGTTGTTCCTGATTGATGTGATATACAAAAGCTGCAATCTTCTCAATTTCGGCACCTGAAACCTCTCCATTTTTACCAAATGGTCTCATAGCAGGATTCGTTGGAGAACCATTCCAGTCCATGTGGAAAACGTTTTTAAATAAAGTTTTCTCAGGCTGGTTGATCCAATAGTTATCCGTTAAGTTTGGTCCAATTCCCCCTCTTCCGTCTTCTCCGTGGCAAGATGCACAGTTTGTTTTGAAAAGTTCTTTACCATCTGCAATGTTATCAGCTGAATATTTAGCTGTTTCAATAGTTACAGGAGGTTGAGATTTTTCATATTCTGCAATACTTGCAATTTGCTCTTTATACTCTTTTTCATATTCGCTTAATGGATGAGCGAAATCTGTGAAAGAGTATGCACATATATATACAATACAAAAAGCAGTCCCAAAATAGAATAAACCTACCCACCATTTTGGTAACTGGTTATCTAATTCCATAATACCATCGAAACCGTGATCAATAAGGATGTCTTTCTCTTCAGTAACAGATTGCTTTTTAAATGCACTGTCATACATTCTTCTTAAGAAAGGAATCTTTTTCTCAGACAAGTAAGCTGCTTTTTCTTCTGGAGATAATTTTTTGAATTTATTATTCTCAATTAGATCTCCGATAGAGCTATGAATATAAGCTAAGATAGCACTTATCACAACAGTTCCCCAGAAGTATGGTGAAGCTAAAAACGAGTAGCTTTGTACAAATAAATAATAAAAAACTATTAAAAGTCCAATTATTATTAAAATGTTTATAACAACCGGTGTTCTTTGTTTCATAATAAATTTTTAATTTTTTAAATTAAAGTCATCTTCATCATCCTGCAGAGGAGCCTCTTCTTCTTCTTTGTAATATTTTTTAGGCCTGCTAAAAACATAGATAACCAAAGCAACGAAGAACAGCATAAAGAAAATCAGAGCCAGCGTCTGGTAAAAACCAGCGTTTTCTGTATTGGATAAGATATCTTTAAAGTTCTGAGGAATCATTGAGCCTTAATGTTTTTAGTTATTACTTGCTGTTTTTATTTCTGTTGTTTTAATATCAGTACCTAATCTTTGTAAGTAAGAGATAAGAGCTACAACTTCTTTTTTCTCTAATTCACCTTTAGGTTTCTTTGCATAAGCTACTTTCAAGTCATTTGCTTCAGAGAAGATATCTTTTACAATTTTCGCTGCCTGATTGTCTGCCCATTTGTTAGCAGAGTCTATCTGAGGTTTTGTATATGGTACATCGAAAGTGTTTTTCATCAGTAACATTTTATCAACCATTTTTGATCTGTCTAAATTCGTAGCAATTAACCAAGGGTAACGAGGCATGATAGAACCTGCTGAAGTTGATCTTGGGTTATACATATGCTTATAGTGCCAAGAACTTGGGTTTTTACCTCCTTCTCTATGTAAATCCGGTCCTGTTCTCTTAGATCCCCATAAGAATGGTCTGTCATATACGAACTCTCCCGCTTTTGAATACTGTCCATTTTTACCGTTGAATCTTACGATCTCATCTCTGAATGGTCTTACCATCTGAGAGTGACAAGCATTACAACCTTCACGGATATAAATATCTCTACCCTCTAATTCAAGTGGTGAATAAGGTTTCACTGCTGAAATGGTAGGCACACTTTTCTTAAGAGATAGGGTAGGAATAATTTCAACTGAACTACCGATAGAAATTGTTAAGAAAGATAAGATACCTAATAGTATTGGAGTTCTCTCTAACCAAAGGTGAGTTCCTTCTCCTTCTTTTCTGTTTTTGCTGATATTAGCTAAAGCAGGTGCTTCTGCCGGAACTTCTTTTTGGAATGATCCTTTTCTTACCGTTGCAACAACGTTTACAATCATTAAGATTGCTCCTGAAATATAGAAGAAACCTCCTAAGAATCTCATTTTAAAGTAAGGAATAATAGCAGTTACAGTATCCAGCCAGTTTTTCCACAATAGTGTTCCATCCGGGTTGAATTGTTTCCACATCAATCCTTGAGTAAATCCTGAAATATACATTGGTACTGCATAGAAAATAATTCCTAAAGTCCCTAACCAGAAATGCCAGTTAGCTAATTTTACAGACCATATTTTTGTTCTCCACAAGATTGGTACCAGATAATAGATTACCCCAAATGCCATGAAACCATTCCATCCAAGAGCACCTAAATGTACGTGACCGATAACCCAGTCAGTAAAGTGTCCAATTTTGTTAATGTTTTTTGTTGCTAATAGTGGTCCTTCAAAAGTTGCCATACCATAACAAGTAACAGCTACTACGAAGAATTTAAGAATAGGATTTTCTCTTACTTTATCCCATGCTCCTCTTAAGGTAAGAAGACCATTGAGCATACCCCCCCAAGATGGTGCGATAAGCATGATTGAGAAACCTGTTCCTACTGCCTGAGCCCAAGCTGGAAGAGCAGTATACTGAAGGTGGTGAGGACCAGCCCAGATATATACGAAAATTAATGACCAGAAGTGAATAATAGACAGTTTGTATGAGAAAACTGGTCTGTCAGCAGCTTTTGGTAAGAAGTAGTACATCAGACCCAAAACCGGAGTTGTCAATACGAATGCAACCGCATTGTGACCATACCACCATTGTACTATAGCATCTTTTACCCCAGCATATGCTGAATATGATTTCCATCCTGTGAAAGATAATGGAACTTCTAAGTTGTTAAAAATGTGAAGCATTGCTACTGCGATCCAAGTACCAATATAGAACCAGATAGCTACATAAAGGTGTCTTACCCTTCTCTTAGCAATAGTTAAGAACATGTTGGCACCGAAAATGATCCACGAGAAAGCAATTAAAATATCGATTGGCCATTCATGTTCAGCGTATTCTTTTGAGGTATTAATACCCATAAAGAATGTGATGAACGTAGCAACAATCATAAATTGCCAAGTCCAGAAATGTATCCAAGATAACGTATCACTGTACATTCTTGCTTTCAATAATCTCTGTAGAGAGTAATAAATACCGGTATAAACGATATTACATACGAACGCCCAGATTACAGTGTTGGTGTGCAACATTCTGATTCTACCAAAACCAAATGCACCATGAGTATTAATTAGCCCTTGAATATTACCACTCTTTAAACTCTGAATGGTAGTATCATCTGTACCAAATAAAAATTCAGGAAGCTCAGGGTAGAAAAGCATTAAGGCTGCGGTAAGCCCGAACGTAAACCCTATAAGCCCAAAAACTATGGTCGCATAAAGAAATGCCCGAACAATACTGTTGTCATAACTAAACTTTTGTGTCTCCATATCAACTATTCACTTTTTTCTTCAATTTTATTATTTTCTCCTTTTTCTTTCTCGTCTGTTTTGTTGTCATCTTCTTTTTTCTCCTTTATTTCACCGGAATCAAAAAGAATTCTAACAGCTGGAGACTCATCATCTTCAAACTGTCCTTTTCGGGCGTTGACTATAAAAACGACCAAGAAAATTGCAGCCAAAGAAACACTGCATAGGATCATTAAATATAGAATATCCATCAGACAACAAAATTAACCTATTTTCGGGGTTCAAATTTAGTGAAAAATAATGACATTCATCACGAAATACCGATTCTTGCTAATTTAAAATCAGTCTAAATAAGGGCTTCTACGCCTCTTTGGTAAAGTATTTCCGACCTAAGATCCAGGTTGAAATTGTAGTGAATGCGACTACGGTGATAGAACTTATTGGCATGATTATCGCTGCGAAGAGCGGATGCATATGGCCTGTAACTGCGTAACTTAAACCAACTATATTGTACAGAAAGCTGATTATGAATGTCATTTTCACAATTGTTATTGAGCCTTTACAAACGTTCAGGTATCTGTCTAAGGTAACAACTTTGTCTCCATTCATGATAACATCTGAAGAGGGAGTAAAGCTATTTGTATCATCCGCGATTGCTATTCCGACATTACTTTGCTTAAGTGCACCGGCGTCATTTAAACCATCTCCAAGCATCGCCACTTTGTAGTTTTTATCCTGCAGTTGTTTGATGTAATTAAGCTTGTCTTCAGGGCTCTGATTAAAAGCCATAGCCTGACAATTAGGAATGATGTCCTTTAGCTGACTTTCTTCAGAAGAATTATCTCCACTTAAGATGAAGATTTTATAATTGGTAAGGGTTTTGAATAAATTCTTAAGATGACCTCTGTATTCATTTTTGAAGATGAATTTACCCAGGAATTCATTGTTCTTACTTATATAGACCGCTGTTTCAAGGTTTTTAGATTCCTGGTTGTTGTACCTGGCAGATCCTATTTTATAGCTGTTTCCCCGTACACTAGCTTCGTAACCTTTTCCTGAGATTTCTAAAAATTGCTCAACAGGAAAGTAATCATCATTTACATCGATGAATTCGTATAATGATTTTGAAAGAGGGTGATTGGAGTTTTTTAGTAATGTTTTAATATTCAGTAAATCAAACTCGGATATTTCAGAACCGTCATATTTAATATTGGTCTTCTTTCTGTGGGTAATGGTTCCCGTTTTGTCAAATACCAGTGTGTCAACTTTTGCTATTTTTTCAATAGTCAAAGTATCCTTTACGTAGAATTTATTTCTACCAAGAATTCTCATAATATGCCCAAAAGTAAATGGTGCAGAAAGTGCCAGTGCACAAGGACAAGCGATGATAAGTATTGCTGAAACTACCTGAAACATTTTTTCAAGATCCACGAACGACCAGTAAATTCCTGAGATTAAAGCAATCCCCAAAATAATGAATGTGAAGTATTTACTTATATTATTAGTAAGTGTATCCAGTCCTGTTTCATACTTCTTGAATGCTTCTTTGTTCCAGAGTTGGGTCAGATAACTCTGGTCAACATTTTTTATGACTTCAAGCTCAAGAGAGGAGCCAATTTGTTTTCCGCCTGCAAAAATTTTATCCCCTGGTTGTTTGCTGATGCTTTCACTTTCTCCCGTAATGAAACTATTATCAATGTTTCCTTCTCCGTTGATTAGAATAGCATCTACCGGTATTATTTCCTGATTTCTAACAAGAATTCGGTCTCCCACTTTTACCTCAGAAAGTAAAATATTATCCTGCTTTCCATCAAAATCTACTTTAGTAACAGCAATTGGATAAAATGACTTATAATCACGGTCGTAAGATAGGGCGCTGTATGTTCTTTTTTGGAAGGTTTTTCCTAAAAGCATGAAGAATAATAGTCCGCATAGCGTATCGAAATAACCAGGTCCATAATTTGTCAATACTTCATAGGCACTTCTTCCAAAAAGGACAAAAATTCCTAATACAATAGGAACGTCGATATTGACAATTTTATTTTTTAAACCATACCAGGCAGATTTGTAATAATCTGAGGCAGAATAGAAAACTACCGGAATGGCAAGTAAAAACATCAGGGTTCTGAAAAGCCCTTTGTAATGCTGCATCCAATAATCCTCTCCTCCAATGTATTCGGGGAAGGCAAGGAACATTCCGTTACCAAAAGCAAAACCTGCAATCGCTAACTTTACCAAAAGTGATTTGTCAAGATGGTCAACGTTTTTCTCCGCGGTTTCCAGACTGATAACTGGCTTGTAGCCAAGATTGGTTAAAAACTTAGCTAATTCGCTTAATTTTAAATCGTTATGGTTGAATGAGACCTGTAGGGTCTTTCTTGTAAAATTAACCTGAGAATATTTGATACCCTCATTTAATGTATGGAGACTTTCTAAAAGCCAGATACAAGAAGAGCAATGTATCACTGGAACCTTGAAGGTTATTAAGCTTGTGCTTCCTTCAGAAAAGTCGGTAACTTTCTCAAAAATTTCTGGAGTATCTAAATAATCGAATTGAGAAGAATTTTCATCACTGGGACGAATTCCTGCTCTTTTATTTAATTCGTAAAAATTACTTAGATTGTTGGTATTCAGAATTTCGTAAACGGATCTGCAACCATTGCAACAAAAAGTTTTTTCGTCAAAAAGAATTCTTTCTTTTTCTATGCCTTGACCACAATGAAAACAGTTCTCGCTCACCTCCATAAATTATTGAGGTACAAAATTATAACAAATTTTTTTGTTTATCGAGTTAAAATGTTCTATTTTTGTGATAAATGTCATATTAAAATGTCGCAGGAACAACAGATTGCAATTGAAGAGAGGTTCGCCAGAGTTTTTAATGATAAATCATTTAAAGAAAGACTTTCAAGCGCAGATTTTGAAAAATACATTAGCACAAAAAAGAAATTAAATTTTCAAAAACACGACACTATTTTTGAGGACGGAGAAACTCCAAAAGGAGTTTACTTTTTACAAAGTGGTGCTGCTAAACTTTCTAAATCCGGAGCTTTCGGAAAAGATCAGATTTTAAGATTTATCAAAGAAGGCGATATCATTGGTTACCGATCTTTACTTTGTGGAGAAAACTTTCAGGCTAAGGCTGAAGCAATGACTGATATTGAATGTACTTTTCTACCTGCAGATGTTTTTATGTATCTTTTAGAGGTGGATTCTCAATTATCTTTCGTAATGCTTCAGAAAATCGCTTATGAATTAGGGGAGTCTTCAAATACCATTACATTCCTTGCTCAAAAAACAGTAAGAGAAAGATTAGCTGAAATCCTTTTGCTTTTGGAGCAGAAATTAGGAGTAGATCCCGAAGGGTTTATTAAAATTTCTTTGACAAGAGAAGAAATTGCTAATATTATTGGTACCGCTACTGAAAGTGCCATTCGTTTGATCTCTGAATTTAAACAGGATGATCTCATAGAGGTAGATGGTAGAAATATTAAAATTCTCAATCACGACAAATTAATGAAACTAGGTCACGTAGTTTTATAAATCATACAAAATTTAAGTCGGCGGAAGCCGACTTTTTAACTTTTAAAATATAGATACATTATGTCTGTACATTCTGAAATTAAAAAAGTTACGACTGAAACCTTGCGTAAGATGAAATTTGACAAGGAAAAGATAACAATGCTTACTGCATATGATTTTACCACTGCAAAGATGGTAGATGCCGGAGGAGTAGATGCTATTTTGATAGGAGATTCTGCTGCGAATGTGATGGCAGGTTTCGAAACTACTTTACCGATCACTTTAGATCAGATGATTTATCATGCTCAAAGTGTTGTTCGTGGGGTAGACAGAGCTTTAGTAATTGCAGATTTGCCATTTGGCACCTACCAAAGTAATCCTGAAAAAGCATTAGAGTCTGCGGTTAGAATGATGAAAGAAGGAGGTGCTCATGCTGTGAAAATTGAAGGGGGAAAGGAGATTGCAAAATCTATTAAGAAAATTGTAAATGCAGGAATTCCTGTAATGGGACATTTGGGATTGACTCCTCAGTCTATTTACAAATTCGGAACTTATAAAGTAAGAGCCAAAGATGAAGCAGAGGCGGAAAAATTGATTAGCGATGCACAACTTTTGGAAGAATTAGGTTGCTTCTCTGTTGTTTTAGAAAAAATTCCGGCAGAGCTAGCTAAAAAAGTATCAGAAAGTATTTCTATTCCAACAATCGGAATCGGGGCAGGTGCTGATTGTGATGGGCAGGTTTTAGTGTATCATGATATGGTAGGAATGAATCAGGGATTTAGCCCAAAATTCTTAAGACGTTATCTTGATCTTTATACTGAAATTACAGGAGCTGTCGCTCAATATGTAAAAGATGTAAAAGATGTGAGTTTTCCAAATGAAACAGAAAGTTATTAATTAATGAGAGAAAATCAACAAACTATACAGGGAGTAATTTCCGTTATCGCTCTAATTTGCCTGGCAACAGGATGGTTTAATTTCTTTTCACCGGAAATAAATAATCTTCTTTCCAAAAGAGTGTTTTATATTATTATAGGAATCAGCTTTGCCATTCAGGCACCATTTCTTTCCAATAGAAATTTTGTATATCCGATGTATGCTGCTGCAGGGCTTTGCATTGTAGGAGCATTTTTACCATTGGAGTCCAGGTTGGCTGGAATGAAAACACTTGGTTTATTAGGAGGGATTATCCTTTCTTTATCGAATAGAAGACAGGTTAACTAAATACAATGGAGGAGCAGATTGCTTATGAAGATAACCATCTCTTGGTTGTAAATAAAAAAGTCGGACAGCTTGTACAAGGTGACAAGACTGGCGATGAATCGTTATTAGAATCAATAAAGAACTTTATAAAGAAAAGAGACGCTAAACCGGGAAATGTTTTTCTCGGTTTAGTTCATCGTATAGACCGCCCTACTTCAGGGTTAGTCATTTATGCCAAAACTTCAAAAGCTCTTTCGCGCCTCACTCAGATGGTGAAGAACAGAGAAGTTGAAAAAACTTACTGGGCTGTAGTTCCTAAAGAAATGATTCCTCATAATCAAAGGCTTGTTAATTATTTAAAGAAAAACGAAAAGACAAATAAAGCTATCGTTTTTCCAAAAGCAACCGAAGGGGCAAAGGAGGCAATCTTAACTTACAATGTTATCAAAACCCTTGATAATTATATGTTGCTTCAAATTGATTTGGAAACAGGAAGGCATCACCAGATTCGTGCACAATTATCCAAAATTGGAGTTCCTATCAAAGGAGATTTAAAGTATGGTGCTCCAAGGTCTAATCCTGATGGAGGAATTAATCTTCATGCTAGAATGCTGAAATTTATTCATCCTGTCACTAAAGAAGAGATTGAGATTGTAGCACCTGTTCCCCTGAATGATGCGATCTGGAGAGCTTGTGAGGAGATGTAATATACATTGCTGTTCTTAAAAATAAAAAAGTCTGTTATTCTGGTGATAGCAGACTTTTTTATTTCAATAAAGGACTTGAAGTTTTGCTCATTCTGAAAAAATAACTAACTTCGTCCCATACTTTAGGGGTGTCTGTTCACAAACAGACTGAGACTTTACCCTTTGAACCTGATCTGGATCATACCAGCGTAGGGAAAAGTGAAATGACTTTTTGTTGTACATTCTATTGTACAATTATAGCCATTCCTAAAGTGATTTGTTAAACAAAAACTTTGGAATGGAACTTATAATCAACCACACCCGAAAAACTTTTGATATCCTCCCGGAGAACCTGGAGGAACTTATGGCTTTGGAAGCTCCTGGCCGGAAAAAAGGAATTGCTGTTGCTTTAAACAATAGTATCATTCCTATTTCTTCCTGGCAGCATACTTTACTTCAGGATCAAGATTCAATATTAATTATTATCGCCACACAGGGCGGTTAATCTTATACAACAATACCCAAATTTTATGGCACATTCTATTACATGTTCACCATTTCCCAATTCTAAGAAAATTTATGTGGAAGGACAAATCCATCCTATTAATGTAGCAATGCGTGAAATTCATTTAAGTCCCACCAAGCTTAGTAAAGGTGGCTTTGAGCATAATCCACCTGTAACTGTTTATGATACCTCGGGACCATATACCGACGAAAATGCAGAGATTGATATTTTAAAAGGTTTACCTAGAATAAGGGAACAATGGATTTTAGATAGAAAAGATGTAGAAATATTAGACGGGATTTCATCGGAATATGGTAAAGCCCGTTTGGCAGATCCGAAACTCGATGAATTGCGTTTTTCCTATAATCATAAACCCAAAGTAGCTCTGGAAGGAAAAGAAGTTACCCAGTTATATTATGCCAAACAGGGAATTATTACTCCTGAAATGGAGTATATAGCAATCCGTGAAAATCAAAAGATAGAACAGCTTGATTCCGTTTCGAAAGAAATGGCTTCTCAACATACTGGAAATAGCTTTGGAGCCAGGACTCCTAAAAATAAAATTACCCCAGAGTTTGTGAGGGATGAAATAGCAGCCGGAAGAGCAATTATTCCTAATAACATCAACCATCCTGAAAGCGAGCCAATGATTATCGGGCGAAACTTTTTGGTGAAGATCAATGCCAACATCGGAAACAGTGCAGTTTCTTCCAGCATTGATGAAGAAGTAGAAAAAGCAGTTTGGGCTTGCAGATGGGGAGCAGATACGATTATGGACTTATCCACAGGTAAAAACATCCATGAAACCAGAGAGTGGATTATCAGAAACAGTCCGGTGCCTATTGGAACAGTTCCCATTTATCAGGCACTCGAAAAAGTAAAAGGAGTTCCTGAGGATCTTACCTGGGAAGTTTTTAAAGATACTTTGATAGAGCAGGCAGAGCAGGGAGTTTCTTATTTTACTATTCACGCAGGAGTACTGCTTAGGTATATTCATCTTACGGTTAACAGAGTAACCGGAATTGTTTCCCGTGGCGGTTCAATTATGGCTAAATGGTGTCTGTATCATCACAAAGAAAACTTTTTATATACTCATTTCGAAGAGATCTGTGAAATCATGAAAAAGTATGACGTGGCTTTCTCTCTTGGTGATGGGTTACGCCCTGGTTCCATTGCAGATGCTAATGATGCAGCACAGTTCGCAGAATTGGAAACGCTGGGAGAACTTACCAAGATTGCATGGAAACATAATGTACAGGTAATGATTGAAGGTCCTGGCCATGTACCGATGCATATGATCAAAGAGAATATGGATAAACAATTGGAAGAATGCCATGAAGCACCTTTCTACACGTTGGGTCCATTAACAACGGATATAGCTCCAGGTTATGATCACATTACTTCTGGAATTGGAGCGGCAATGATCGGGTGGTTTGGTTGTGCTATGCTTTGCTATGTTACACCTAAAGAGCACTTAGGGCTTCCGAATAAAAAAGATGTAAAAGATGGTGTGATCACCTACAAATTGGCAGCGCACGCTGCAGATCTTGCAAAAGGACATCCAGGCTCTCAATACAGAGATAATGCTTTGAGTAAAGCCAGATTTGAATTCAGGTGGGAAGATCAGTTCAATCTTTCTTTAGATCCGGAGACCGCAAAAGCTTATCACGACGAAACGTTGCCAGCAGAGGGAGCGAAGATTGCTCATTTCTGTTCGATGTGTGGTCCTAAATTCTGTTCGATGAAAATCACACAGGAAATACGGGAATCAGCTGAAATGGGAATGTTGGAAAAGTCGCAGGAGTTTATTGAAAATGGGAAGGAAATTTATTTATGATCATTGTCATAAGCCCTGAAGAAATCCTTCCAAATGAAGTTGATATTGTTAATGAAATGTTTCAGGAAGGATTGGAATTATTTCATATCCGGAAACCTTTTATCAGTGATCAGGAAATGATCCTTTTTTTAGATCAGATTAATGAATCATTCCATTCGCAATTAGTTATGCATGGTCACTTTGAATTGGCTGGTGAATATGGTATTTCCCGGTTACATATTAGAGAAAATGATCGTATTAATGGATTGCACGCAATGTATGCTGAAAATTATTTGACCTCTACTTCAGTACATAATATCAATGCCTTTAATGCCTTGGAGAAAGATTGGGAATATGCCTTTCTAAGCCCGTTTTTTCCAAGCATTTCAAAACAAGGATATGGAGAAGCATCCACTATTTTGGAAGAAGTAAGAATGAGACATAACCAGAATGTAAAACTGATTGCTTTAGGAGGAATCCAGGAAGAGAACGTAGAGCGGGCTCTTCATTCAGGAGCGGAAGGGGTTGCTTTGTTGGGAGCGATCTGGCAAAATGAGCAGCCTGTGAGTGTTTTTCATAAGTGCAGAGAGGGTGTGATGAAGTATAATTATCAAAAAATATAGAAATTGATCAAAGAAAAATTACAATATATCTCCCAGGGGAATACAAAAGAAGAACAGGAATTCAATATTTACAACGCTTTGGATGCTGGGGTAAAATGGGTACAGGTTCGATGGAAAAATGCCTCTGAAAGTGAGTTGGTTGAATTATGTGAAAAAGCCAGAATACTGTGTAATGAGTATCAGGCAATATGCATTATTAATGACCATATACAAATAGCAAAAGAGATTGAAGCTGATGGAGTGCATTTGGGATTAAATGATGACTCCATACTTAAAGCAAGACAAATTTTAGGAGCAAATAAAATCATTGGTGGAACAGCCAATACTTTGGAACATGTTCTCCAAAGAGTTCAAGAGTCTTGTGATTACATAGGTTTAGGTCCTTTAAGATTCACTGAAACCAAAGAAAAACTAAGTCCGATTTTAGGTTTTGAAGGATATCAGCAATTAATTGAGGATTTAAAAGCAAGATTAATTGACATTCCTATGATTTATGCAATTGGAGGAGTGCGTCTTGAAGATATAGAATTATTACAACAGATAGGAATCTATGGAGTGGCTGTTTCAGGACAGATAACAAGTCAACCATCAATAGCAAATGAATTTATAAAATCATTCAAATGAATCAAACACTAATAATAGCAGACAGAATTTTTGAATCGAGACTTTTCCTGGGAACAGGTAAATTTGGGAATTTAGCAGAAATGACCCAGTCTATTATCGCCTCTGAAAGTAATATGGTGACCATGGCACTAAAAAGGATTGATACCCATTCACAAGACGATGACCTCCTTTATGCGTTGAAACCTACGAATACTCATCTCTTACCCAATACATCAGGTGCCCGTACGGCTAAAGAAGCTGTCTTAGCTGCACAGTTGGCGAGAGAAGCGTTGGAAACAAACTGGGTAAAATTGGAAATTCATCCCGACCCCAAATATTTACTTCCTGATCCTATTGAAACATTATATGCAACAGAAGAACTTGCTAAACTTGGTTTTATCGTAATGCCTTACATTCATGCTGATCCGGTATTATGTAAGCGTCTTGAAGATGCAGGAACGGCGGTCGTGATGCCATTAGGTGCTCCGATTGGTACTAATAAAGGTCTTCGGACATTGGATTTTCTTGAAATTATTATCAGTCAGAGTAAAGTTCCAGTAGTTGTTGATGCTGGAATAGGAGCACCATCCGATGCCGCGAAAGCTATGGAGATAGGTGCCGACGCTGTACTAGTCAATACTGCAATTGCTGTTGCAAAGGATCCTATCAGTATGGCATTGGCATTTAAAGAAGGAGTGGTTGCAGGAAGAAGAGCCTACGAAGCGGGGTTAGGATCAATAAGTTCCCATGCAGAAGCATCAAGTCCACTGACTTCATTTTTATTTGAATAAATAAAGATTGTAGAATGAATAATTTCGAGGCGGTTTTTACATCCTATGAATGGGATGATATCAAACAAAAATTGGATAACGTGACTTTATCTGATGTAGAGTACAGCCTGCAAAAGAGACAGAGAACATTGGATGACTTCCTTAATCTGATTTCAAAAGCTGCTGCATCAAAACTGGAAGTAATGGCGAGGATGACACGTGCCATTACTCAAAAACGTTTTGGTAAGGTGATACAATTGTACGCTCCGCTGTATCTTAGCAATGAGTGTCAGAATATTTGTACGTATTGTGGTTTTAGTTTAGATAATAAGTTGAAAAGAAAAACACTTTCTGATACGGAAATCATGATAGAAGCTTCAGTGTTGAAAACAATGGGAGTGAATCATGTATTACTGGTAAGTGGGGAAGCGAATAAGACTGTCGGAATTACTTATTTTCTAAATGCAGTTCGTTTGTTAAAACCTCATTTTGCCAATATTTCTATTGAAGTACAGCCCCTGTCAGAAGATGAATACAGATTATTACACCAGGAAGGAGTTCATTCTATTCTTGTATACCAGGAGACTTATCATCAGGAAGTATACAAGCAATATCATCCGAAGGGTAAAAAATCGAATTTCCAATTTCGCCTGGATACACCGGATAGAGTGGGGAGGGCTGGAATTCATAAAATGGGGTTAGGGGTTTTACTTGGACTTGAAGACTGGAGGGTTGACAGCTTTTTCAATGCAGCCCATATCGATTACCTCCAAAAAGAATACTGGAAGAGTAAATTTTCGGTGTCCTTTCCAAGACTAAGACCAGCGGAAGGTATTATTGAACCCAATTTTATCATGGAAGATAAAGATCTGCTACAGCTTATTTGTGCGTATCGGATTTGGAATGAAGATCTTGAAATATCTATTTCTACCAGAGAAAATGAGAATTTTAGGAATCATATTGTTTCGCTTGGTGCTACGTCCATGAGTGCCGGTTCAAAAACAAATCCCGGTGGCTATGCAGTGGATCCACAATCTCTTGAACAATTTGAAACTAGTGATGAAAGAAGTATGGAGGTTATAAAAAATATGATCAAAGGAGCAGGGTATGATCCCGTGATGAAAGACTGGGATTCTGTTTACTGTGGAGTTTAATTTTAAAAATTTTAACTATTAAGATCTATTAAGAAGTTAAGTTTAATTAAGAAAAAATAAAAGATTTTTTAAGAACTAATGCTTAAAGTGAAGCTCATCTTAAATTTTCTAAACAACTTCAATTCTCTTAAGGGTTCAACGAATAAATATGCAAAAAGAAGATATTTTTTCCCGATACAGCCGTCAGATATTTATTGATGAAATAGGAGTTGAAGGACAACGAAAGCTTATGTCAGCAAAAGTATTGGTGATAGGAGTCGGAGGTTTAGGAAGTCCTGTTATCCAATATTTAGCTGCAGCAGGAGTTGGAATACTGGGGATTGCAGATTTTGATACTGTTGAATTACATAATCTAAACCGACAGGTCATTCATAATGAAAATAGTGTTGGAACTTCAAAAGTAAAAAGTGCCGTAAAATTTGTTAATGGTCTTAATCGTCATGTGAATGTTATTCCCATTGAAGAAAAAATAGATAGAACGAATATTGAACAAATAATCTCGGAATATGATATTATCGTAGATGGATCGGATAATTTTACTACCAGATATTTAATTAATGATACCTGTGTGAAATTAGAAAAGCCATTGGTATATGGAAGTATATTGGGTTTTTCCGGTCAGATAGCTATATTCAATTACAATGGAAGTAAGAATTTAAGAGATCTCTTTCCTGAGCCTCCATCTGAAGAAAATCTTCCGGATTGTGATAGTTTAGGTGTTTTGGGATCATTACCAGGGATGATTGGAAGTATGATGGCACATCTTGCCTTAAAAATAATTACAGATTTACCTTTAAATATCGATCAGTTAACCCTTATCGATACGTTAGAATGGAGATTCCAAACCATCCATTTTTAAATTATATTGTTTTAAATAAGTGAGGCAGTAAGATTATTCTTACTGCCTCATTTTAGTTTTTCCTTAATCCTATGTGAACTGCCAAATCACTCAGAGATTTCTCCTTCGTCGAAATGACAAACCTCCTTTGAATCCAAGGCTACAATTGACGATTTTGCAATTTAGCAAATCAGCGATTTCGCCTTTCAGCAAGTTACTTCCCATCCTGCTGCATCACTCCTCCATTGTCCTCTTTCTTAGTACTATTCAAAATATTTGGATCTTCTTTAGCTAATTTATTTTTAGTTGGGATTTTATAGTTAATAGAAATTCCGAAGTTTCTTGAATCGTATTTGGTTCTTAAAGTAACTGCTTCTCCTGTAGGTGGATTAGAACGCACCTGCATTACTTGCCCGTTAAAGATATCATTGGCAAAAATAGAAACTGTTAAACGGTTGTCCATAAACTTCTTGGTCAAAGTAATATCCACGTTGTTGTTGAATGGTTTTTCTGCGGTAAAATAAAAGTACCCAGCTTTTGGAGTCAAATAGCTATAGTTTGCTGTCAGCTTTATATCCTTAGGTAATATTAACTGTGTAGAGACATTGAAAATCCAGAATCCTTTATTGTTTAAGTTATCAATGTCATGTTTTTGATATCCTGCATATACATACATGAAATTGATTTTATCAGGATTAAAATTAAACTTCTTGATTTCACTCAATGGTTTAGTGAAAATCATAAAAGGTATAGGAAGACCAACATTAAAGTTGTGAATCTTCATATTAGAAATATTAATCTGCTCATTGAAAAGATTCTTTCCATTTTTTCTGATGATCTGTGCAACCTGATTTTTTGCTGAACTCACACTATATCCAATAAAGGCATAATCGAAAGCAGAAAGCTTTACTTCATAATTGTCAAAGATCGTTGGTTGTAGATTCGGGTTACCAGTAACCTGAGTGTTTGGTCCCTGGAATGTTACGTTATTCGGGTTAAGTGCAGAAATACTTGGTAGGTTGATCTTCTTATTATAATTAGCAGAAAGAGAAACCTGACTCATTAAACTATATTGTACACTGGCATTAGGAAACAATTTAAACTTATTAAAAGGAAGTAGGTTTTTCTGAACCACTGCGCCAGTACTATCAATTACTCTCGTTATTCCGGAAATGTCATAATTCTCAGCACGTGCTCCTAAGGTAAAGTCAAATTTTTTAACCTTTGCCTGAAATTCTAAATAAGTAGATGCTGTCTGTCTCTGGTAATCAAGATTGGTTAACCCTTTACTTTGAGTATCAAAATTTTGCTTTTCATATAATCCACCCAAACTTACTTTGCCACCATCAAGAATTTTGATCGGTTGAGAATAATCTACTTTGAAGTTAGCGATTCTCATATCGGATTCATTGTTCAGTAAGACACCATCTGAAAACCTTGAAACTGTTTCTGTGGGATTAATATAGGTAATATCTCTGTAAACATTGTTCTGATCAAATTTACTGGTCGATTTCGTATATCCAAACTGAAAATCCAGTTTTTGAGACTTATCGCTAAAACGTTTTTGATAAGTTACAACAGCTTCCTGTCTTAAATTGTTTGTGTAAGCAGCATCAAATGCTCCAAAATGCCCTTCTCTGATACTATCTTTAATCTTAAGATATGGTAAATCAGCGAAACCATCACTATTGGTATAATTGGTATTTTTATTATGGTAAATATCATAGTTCACCAATAGTCTGTCTTGCCCAAGATCAAATGTTAATCCTGATTTGGCAAAATAACCACGACCGATTCTATCTGTATTGCTTAATAATAAATCATTCTGATTAGAATTCATCATGCTCTCACGATAGTTTTGACCAATATTTAATTGCCATCCAAAATATTTGTTTCTGGCGTTTAAATTAAGAGAATGGGTTGTTCTGCTTCGGAATTTATCATAATTAGTGAATGAGTAATTACCGGAATAAGTAGCGGTTAAATATTTATTAGCATTTTTATTCGTAATGATATTCATGATTGCACCACCCGAAGTTGCAGGAAATTCAGCTCCTGGCTGAGTAATCACTTCAATTCTGTCCACAGAATTGGCTGGCATTCCTTCTAAAAAAGAATTAAGTTCATTGGAAGTGATATTTAGAGGACGTCCATTAAGATACACGTCAAGTATTTTACCCTGATACATCATTCCTGCAATATCAGTAGAAACAAGTCCCGGAAGTTTTTTAATTCCTTCTAATACATTTCCATTGTTAAGCTGAGGTTGCTCAGAGAAATCGAAAATAGTACGGTCAGCTTTTTGTTCAACGGCTTTTTTAGTTTTGGTCATTACAACCTCTTCAATCTGCTTTTCTTTGACCTGATTATTAGTTTTTTCCTGAGCATGTGTGACTATAATACCCAGAAGAAACAAAACGGATACAATTTTTTTCATAATGTTTTTTTACTACTATTCAGTTAGACGTTTAAAAAGAAATTTTGTTACAAGAAAATTTTTATAGTCTTATTGTAATTCCCTAAATACCCAATAAAATCAGGGAATATGGATCCATAAATCTAAAGTTGATGTTTGCGATTAATCTAATTTTTTTCCGTATTATTTGTTTATTTATAAAATATGTATATCTTTGCCCAATAATTATCAAGAATCTCATAAGATGGGATAGCAACCTGCAAAACAAGCAAGGTGCTGAAATAGATAAGCCGACTCAGCTTCGGAAAAAATGTTTATTCTATTCTTCCTCATCTTATCATTTTTGTTTTAAAGTAAAAATCAATGTTTAAGAACATGGGAAATGACACCACAACAAATTTGACTTTTTGTCTTCCGGATAATGAAACGAGACTTCATTGTTCCTATCAATATGCATATCACTACTCGATGTGTATGTGTTGCTGTTCTTAGCTTTCTTTAGTTTCTATTAACTAACAAAACCGTTTATCGTTTCCATATTTAGCCTTGTATTTCAGGGTTAGGGAATTTCTATTGCTTAAAAGTTTTAAGCAGCTAATCATTAATACAAAAATTTAAAATAAAACACATGCGCAATTTCACACATAGAAGTATTATAACTTCGGCAATACTTATTTCGACATTTTACTACGCACAGTCAGATACTATAAAATCTAAAAAAATAGATGAGGTTGTTTTGCTGGGATCAAGAGGATCGGGTAGATCATTAACAGATACTCCAGTTCCGGTAGATGTCATCAATATCTCAAAAATATTGAAACAAAGTCCGGTCAATAATATCAGCCAGGCTCTTAATTATATCGTTCCTTCTTTTTCTTCTACATCACATACTGTAAATGATGGAACCGACTTTGTAGATCCTGCACAATTGAGAGGATTAGGACCCGATCAGGTTTTGGTTTTATTGAATGGTAAAAGAAGACATCAGTCATCACTGATCAATGTAACTCTTACTCCGGGACGGGGCTCTGTAGGGACTGACCTTAATGCTATTCCAGCTTTTGCTCTGGATAAAATAGAAGTATTAAGAGATGGTGCTTCTGCACAATATGGATCTGATGCGATCGCAGGAGTTGTCAACTTAGGGCTTAAAAAGAGACTAGGATTCTCAGGTCAGCTATTCTTAGGGGGATATGCTTCACCTGTTACCAATAATTTTTCTGGAGGATTGGATGGCGAGACTATTTCTTTAGATCTTAATTATGGTTTTAAACTGGGTAAACAAGGTTTTTTTAATATTACTACATCAACCCAATTTCGTGATCCTTATTCCAGAGCTGGGGTAAGAAATGGGTCAATCTACAATGCGTATAATGCTATTAACTACAGAGCTGCACAAGACGGAGTAGACATAGATGGATTGTATGGAAATATTGGAAATACACCCAATAACCAACAGATTATTAACACAATCAAGCAATACGCAACAAAAGTAAATTACTTTTCTTCAAATTTCCAATCTCAAATATCTAACGCAAATAGCATAACAGCACTTCAGGGATTATTAGGAGGAGATGTTACCAATGACGAGCTTGCTTATAGAGGATTGGAGCGAAAAGATTTCAGCATTAGAGCAGGACAATCAAAACTTCAATCGGCACAACTTTATTACAATTCAGAACTTCCTATTAATGATGATTGGAAAGTCTATTCTTTTGGGGGATACAGTTACAGACTAGGAAATGCAGGCGGTTTTTTCCGTTTGCCAAATACGGAGAGGAATGTCAATTTTATCACTCCTAACGGATATTTACCACAGATTGAATCCACTATCAATGACTATTCTTACGCTGCTGGTATTAAGGGAAAATGGAACGATTGGAATGTAGATTTGAGTAATACTTTTGGTAAGAACACATTTGATTTTGGTGTTGTAAATACTTTCAACTCATCTTTGGCAAATAATTCACCTCGTACCTTTAAAGCTGGTGGATCAGAATTTTTACAAAATACGGTCAACCTTGATCTATCAAAAAAATATGATGTATTACACGGACTAAATGTGGCATTTGGAGGAGAATACCGTTATGAAAACTATAAAGTCAATGCAGGGAATGAAAATTCATATGCTTCTTATGATATTTATGGAAATGTAGTGACGGCCAATACTCCTAAGGATAATTTGGTAACAGATTTCTTTAACGTTACAAGACCTGCCGGATCACAAGTATTTCCTGGATTCAGCCCTGATAATGCTGTTTCGGGTAATAGAAATAGTGTTGCAGGATATGTCGACGTGGAATTGGAACCAACAGACTGGTGGTTGGTAGAGGGAGCTTTACGCTATGAAAACTATTCAGATTTTGGATCTACATTTAATTACAAGTTTGCAACGAATGTAAAATTAGTTGACAACTTCAATTGGAGGGGTGCCATTTCTACTGGGTTTAGAGCACCATCGTTGGCTCAGATCTATTATAGTTCGACCTCTACGCTGATCCAGCAAGGGAATACTACACAGGTTGGAACCTTCAGAAACAATTCTGAAGCAGCACAAGCTTTAGGAATTCCGAAATTGAAACAGGAAACATCACAATCTTATAGCACGGGAGTTACCTGGAAAGTTCCAAAACTTAATTTGGTTGTTACAGCAGATGTCTATTATATTAAAATCAAAGATAGAGTAGTTCTAACTGATTTGTTTTTCAGACCTGAGGGTATTAAAGGAGTAGATTTCCCAGTGGGCTCAGATCAGGCGGTTCTACAGGATGCTTTTGATTTGGCCAGAGCGAGTGCGGCTAATTTCTTTGCGAATGCAGTAGATTCACAAACTAAAGGACTGGATGTTACCATTTCTCAGAATTCCAAACTAGGTTCAGGAGTTAGTCTGGAAAATTACTTTGGTCTTAACCTTAACCAGACAAAAAGGATTGGGGATATACATGCATCTCCTAAGCTTGTAAGTCAGATTAATAATTATTTTTCTGAACCCAACAGAGTTTATTTTGAAGAGGCCGTACCCCGCATAAAGGCGACTCTTTCGAATGTTTTAAAATTTTCTGCTTTCAATGTTCTTGTGAGAAACTCATTCTTCGGTAAAGTAACTGATGCGGATGTATTAGATGCTAACTTCGACGGTGTAATTGGAAAACAAGAACACTTTGAACTGAATAGCCGCTTTGTAACAGATCTTTCCGTGGGATATGATTTTAATAAAAATGTATCAGCCACCATTGGAAGCAACAATATTTTCAATGTAATGCCTTCCAGAAATCCATTGATCAATTCTTTAACAGCGGATAATCAGTTTGTCTATTCCAGACAGGTTTCGCAGTATGGAATTGGGGGGCGATTTTTATTTGCAAGGGTAGAATTTAAATTCTAAAATAGAGAGCGAAATAAGAAGCAGAGGATCAATCTCTGCTTTTTATTTTCGTGAAATGAATTTTCATTATTGTACTCTTTCTTTCTCATCAAACTTGATGTTTTTTTTGGAGATTTTGTTTTTTCCACTTCCAAAAGTATAATTAACACTCAAACGAAAGCTTCTGCCATCCCAATAATTATCCATACGTTGAGTACTGTCGGTAAAAGATATAGTACCACGATATCGTTGCGCAAAAATATTAGTCACCGTGGCATTGATCTGAAGTTTCTTTTCCATAAGAGAGAATTTTAGTCCCGAAGTGAGTTCAGGGAAAGCGTAAAAGTAATAGTTCACATTTTTATAAGGCAAACTGTGGCTGTAATTCAGGAATAAGGCAAACGTTTTATTTTTATTCAAAGTAAAAGTATTATTAATAGAATAATCGAATGAATTTCCTTTCTGAGTTTCTGCCTGAATATTAAAAACGGTTGAATTCTGTAGAGCAGCCGTCATAGAAATTGTTGTTTCCCAGAATTTGAAAAAAGTATCTGTGTACGATGCGTTAAGTCCCAAAGAGTTATTATTGTAATAATTCAGATAGGTTCCAATTTGAGATAAACCTTCTATAGTCGAAATCTGCCCAAAGGCATTTTTCATTCTCAGGTAATAAATACTTGCTGAAAACTTATTGTTAAAGGTATATCCCAACTCTAAATTGTTAATATACGCTGGTGTAAGCAAAGGATTTCCTGAAGAGTAAGAATAAGGATTTTGGTACCAGCGGAATGGATTGAGGTTTCCCATGCTTGGACGGTTGATTCTTCTGGAGTATGATAAGCTGAATACATTCTTATCCTCCTTATAAGAAACATAAACAGAAGGGAACCATTGTCCATAATTGTACTGATTGCCTGAATTAGAGGAAGGAGTAAAGCTTTTTGCATTGGTATTTTCATATCGAAGACCTGCTTTTGTTTCCCAGTGCTCTCCAAAGTTTTTGGCATAGCTGATGTATCCTGCATAGTTTTCTTCTTGATATTGAAATAGATTGGCTCTCAGATTATCCGGAATATATTGTCCGTTCACCAGGTTGAAATACCGGAGGTCAGAACTGTTTTTAAACTGGTTAAATTTAATTCCTGTCTCAATAATTCCAAACGAAAATGGAAGTTCAAGATCTGCCTGAGCAGAAAAAATTTGAGGAGATACCAGAGAGATGGTTTTCACATCCTTAACAGAATTATCTGAAGATTGTAATGTGGAAAAGTTTACTTCAGTATCAGAATTGTTCTTATAAAAATTTCCGGCAATACTCAATTTCTTACCCAAGGAATCAAGCTTTACATCATAATAGGCACTTAAAGTGTGGGTAGGAAGTTTCCCACGGTGAAAGGTATTAGTTAAAAGATTTTCTTCTTTAAGATCTGAGCCAATATTTTTTGTTGTATTGACGATGTCCATTCCTGACTTTTGGCGGGCATACGTATATTCCATTCCGATTTCCGAATTTTTACTAAGCTTATATGAAAGATTGAGGGTGGGAGTCAGCTCATTCCACATATCTCTTCGTATCGAATTGCTATAATTTTGAGAAGCTCCCAGAATCGTATAATTTTCGTCTGTTCGCTTAGCTGAATCATAATACATTAATTTCAGGCTACTGCTGAATTTTTCCGTCTGATAATTAAGTGCTCCATTAGAAGTGAAACCCGAATAGGTTCTTTGAATCAATCCGGAATTGATATTTCCACTAAAGCCAATGTTTGGATTCTTTTTCAGTATGATATTGATGATTCCACTGTTTCCCTGTGCCTCATATTTTGAAGGTGGAGTGGTAATGACTTCTATTTTCAGAATATTTTCTGAACGAATGGATTTCAGGTAATTTAGTAAGCCAGTTCCGGAAAGGTTGAGAATTCTTCCGTTAATCATTATGCTTACCGAACTTTTTCCTGCAATAGAGATTGATCCCATATTTTCATCTATTTTTAACATAGGAACATTAGCGAGTGTTTCTACAGCGTCCATTCCCTGTGAAGCTACTGATGCTTCTACATTAAAGATAAGGCGATCTGCTTTTCTCTCAAGTAGTTTTTTCTTAACTAAAAGATTGATCTGTTCTACCTGATAGATGCTGTCTTTTTGGATTTGTGCAGATAGAGTTGAAGAAAAAAGGCTGATGATAAGTATGTACTTGAGTTTCATAGTTTAAATTCTTGATCCAAAGGTATTTTTAAACATTTTTTCATGAAATGACGTTTAGATTTTAGCATGAATAAATCCGTTCAAAAGATTTTCATCGAAAAAAAACAGGGTTTCATCGGAAACATACAGAATATAAATGATCAGAGTCTTACATTTGGGCATGAAGCAAAAACAAATTCTTTTCATGCATTTTTCCTATTGGCTGTTGGTCATTGGAAATGGTTTGATGTCCATACTTGTGCATAATAATGCCCGTTTCAGCATTTTTACGATCACCATCTTTTTGGCAAGTCTCCTTGGGTTTTATGCCAATTATTTCTTCGTAGTACCAAAATTTTTTAATCCTAAGAAATTCTATATGATGATTATTGGTTTTTTTGTTGGGGTATTTGTTTTTGTATTGTTCAGGTATTCCATTGAGGAGATTATACTTCCTGCAATTACGGGTAAGAGGAATTATGGAAAAGGAACTACTCTTCTATACTATTTCTATGATAATATCTATTACTCCAGCCTAACAGTTTTTGTAAGCACCAACCTATGGTTCTTTAAGTACTATTTTAAAATTGAAAATGAACGCACAAAACTTATTGAAGAAAGAAAGCATGCACAGCTTCAGGCTTTGAAAACACAGATAAACCCCCATTTTATTTTTAATTCTTTAAATAATATCTATTCTTTGGTATATCAAGACTCCGACAAGGCATTACCAGCCATTGAAAAGCTAAGCGAATTACTGAGGTATAGTACCAAAGACCTTGAGAAAGATGTAATCAGCCTCGATAAAGAAATAGGATATATTGAAAGTTTAATCGGGCTTGAAAAACTCAGAATCAAAAATCCCGAACTATTAGTTGTCGAAAAGAGAGTTCAGAATCCAAAGTTCAATATTTCACCCATGTTGTTAGTTCCATTTGTAGAAAATGCTTTCAAGCACGGAGATTTTAGAGAAAAAGGGTTCAATCTTAAAGTTTCTGAAGAAAATAATGTCCTGCATTTTTATCTTCATAATTTTAAAAACCAAAGGGCGAAAGATACCGCCTCTGGAATTGGGATTGAAAATGTAAAGAAAAGACTCGAAATCCTGTATCCTAAAAGCCACAATTTGAATATAAAAGATATGGAATCCGAATTTATAGTAGATTTGAAAATAACTTTTCCCCATGAGAGCCATTAAATGTATTATTGTTGATGATGAGCCGTTGGCAATTTCGCTTCTGGAGAATTATGTGCGGAAAATTCCTTTTCTGGAACTAGTTTTTTCTTCTGAAAACCCTATTTTGGTATTAGAATATCTGAAAAATAATGATGCTGATTTAATTTTTCTGGATATTCAGATGCCTGAGCTTACGGGAATCAATTTCATGAAAATTGTAGGGGATAAAAAAAAGTATATTTTAACGACCGCTTATTCTGAATATGCACTGGAGGGATATGAGCATAATATTGTAGATTATCTTCTTAAACCTGTTTCTTTTGACCGCTTTCACAAAAGTGCTTTAAAAGCTCAGGATCGCTTTTCGTTTTCGGAAAATCACGAGGAGTCATACTTCTTTGTAAAATCTTCCGGGCAGCAACACCGTATCAACTTCAATGATGTTCTTTATATTGAGAGTATTAAAGATTATGTGAATATAAGAACTTTGAATGAAGAATACATCGTGCTGGATACTCTTAAGTCTATGGAAAATCAACTTTCAGAAAAATTTATCCGCGTTCATAAGTCATTTATCATTAATCTTGATAAAATCAGAAATATTGGAATAAAGAAAATAGTCTTGCTATCGGAGCACGAGATCCCAATAGGGGATAGCTACCGTAGTAATCTTCTTAATAGAATAAAATAAAAAGCAACTTCTCAGAAGTTGCTTTTATGATTTATTGATCTAAATTATTAATTTTCTTGTTGCTTAATAAGATTCAATGCTGAACCTGCTTTGAACCAGTCAATTTGCTGAGCATTGTAAGTATGGTTTGCAATAATGATGTCTTTTGTTCCATCAGCATGTACAAATTCTAATGTCAACTGTTTGCCGGGAGCAAACTGATCTAAATCTAAGAAGTTTACAGTGTCATCTTCCAGAATTTTGTCATAATCAGCTTCATTAGCAAAAGTTAATCCTAACATACCTTGTTTTTTAAGGTTCGTTTCGTGGATTCTTGCAAATGATTTTACCAATACTGCTTTTACGCCAAGGTGTCTTGGTTCCATTGCTGCGTGTTCTCTTGATGAACCTTCACCATAGTTTTGGTCTCCCACAACAATAGTTGGAATTCCTGCAGCTTTATAAGCTCTTTGTACAGCTGGAACTTCGCCATATTCACCTGTTAATTCGTTTTTAACATGGTTGGTTTCCATGTTATAAGCATTCACTGCTCCAATTAACATGTTGTTTGAAATATTATCAAGATGTCCTCTGTATTTCAACCATGGTCCAGCCATAGAGATGTGGTCAGTCGTACATTTTCCGAAAGCTTTGATCAAAACTTTAGCTCCGGTAATGTTTTTACCATCCCAAGCCGGGAACTCCTCTAATAACTGAAGTCTGTCTGATGTAGGGCTTACATTCACTACTACTGAAGAACCATCCTCAGACGGAGCCTGATATCCATTGTCATCTACAGCAAATCCTTTTGCCGGTAATTCAGAACCTTTAGGTTCGTCAAGTTTTACCTGGTCGCCGTTTTCTGCGGTTAAAGTATCTGTAATAGGATTAAAGTCTAATCTTCCGGAAATTGCTACCGCTGCTACCATTTCTGGAGAAGCTACAAATGCGTGGGTATTTGGGTTACCATCTGCTCTTTTCGCAAAGTTTCTGTTGAAAGAGTGGATGATAGAGTTTTTCTCTCCCTTATCAGCTCCTTCTCTGTCCCATTGTCCGATACAAGGCCCACAAGCATTGGTAAAGATTCTTGCGTTTTCAAATTTTCTGAAAGAATTTAAGAAGCCGTCTCTTTCTGCTGTGAATTTTACCTGCTCAGATCCAGGGTTAATTCCTAAGATTGCTTTAGGTTTTACTCCTTTTGCTACCGCATCTTCTACAATAGAGGCAGCTCTCGACAAATCTTCATAAGAAGAGTTGGTACAAGAACCGATAAGAGCCCATTCAACTTCTAATGGCCATCCGTTAGCTTCTGCTTTTGCTCTGAATTCAGAAACCGGAGTTGCTAAATCCGGAGTAAAAGGTCCATTTAAGTGTGGGGCCAACTCAGAAAGATTGATTTCAATGACCTGATCAAAATATTGCTCAGGGTTTGCATATACTTCAGCATCACCGGTTAAGTGCTCTGCTATTTTATCAGCTGCATCTACTACATCCTGTCTTCCTGTAGCTGCTAAATATCTTCTCATGGAATCATCGTATCCGAAAGTCGAAGTAGTAGCTCCGATTTCAGCACCCATATTACAAATAGTTCCTTTACCAGTCGCTGAAAGTGATTCTGCTCCTTCTCCGAAATATTCTACGATACACCCTGTTCCTCCTTTTACGGTAAGGATTCCCGCCACTTTTAAGATCACATCTTTAGCAGAAGTCCAGCCACTCATTTTACCGGTTAATTTTACACCGATCAATTTAGGCATTTTAAGCTCCCACGCCATTCCTGCCATTACGTCTACAGCATCGGCACCACCAACTCCGATAGCCACCATACCAAGTCCTCCTGCATTTACCGTGTGAGAATCGGTGCCAATCATCATACCTCCCGGGAATGCATAATTTTCTAATACCACCTGGTGGATAATACCAGCTCCTGGTTTCCAGAAACCAATTCCATATTTATCACAAACGGAACTTAGAAAGTTGAAAACTTCAGAGTTTTTATTGATCCCTTCCTGTAAGTCAGATTCTGCACCTACTCTTGCCTGGATCAGGTGATCTGCATGAGCAGTTGACGGAACAGCAACTTTAGCTTTTCCAGCCTGCATGAATTGCAAAAGAGCCATCTGCGCAGTCGCATCCTGCATTGCTACTCTGTCCGGCGCGAAATCTACATAAGAATTTCCTCTTTCATGTGCTACTGTAGCATTTCCTTCCCAAAGGTGAGTGTATAATATTTTTTCTGATAGAGTAAGAGGTTTTCCCACGATTTGTCTTGCCGCAGCAATTCTTTCCGGGTAACGCTCGTACACTTTTTTAATCATATCAATGTCGAAAGTCATATCTATTTTAATTTTTCTTTTTTCAATAATTTTTTGTCGGACTTTAATGCAAAATCAGGAGCCGAAATTCCTCAAGTGCAATCATCAAATTCTATTCCTACCCTCTAAAAATAGTATTAATAAGATGAATCGTTACAATTTTTAATACCTATCAAGTTAAGGAAAAAATAATTTTTGACTCGTTGACCTAGGTTAAAATAATTCTCCTTACTCTTAAATGGAAAGGTTCTAAATAAAAAAGAAAGATTTTAAATCCATTGGATTTAAAATCTTTCTTAGTATAGTGTAAAACAGTCTTTCGACTTATCATCTGATGCTATTAATGACCAACCTGAACAAGCTCTTTAATAGGTGGAGCAAATTTAGTAAGGTCAATACCTTCAACTGCAGCTTTATATTCATCGATGTTAGGAATTCTTCCTATAATAGCTGAAAGAACTACAACAGGTGTTGATGCTAGTAGTGATTCTCCTTTTTTACGTTCAGAATCTTCAACCACTCTTCCCTGGAAAAGTCTGGTAGAGGTTGCCAAAACAGTATCTCCTTTTTCTGCTTTTTCCTGGTTACCCATACAAAGGTTACAGCCAGGACGCTCAAGGTACATCATGTTTTTGTATTCAACACGAGCTTCACCTTTAGGAGCATTGTCATCAAACTCGAAGCCAGAGTATTTTTCTAAAAACTCCCAGTCTCCTTCTGCTTTTAATTCATCAATGATATTGTAAGTAGGAGCCGCAACTACAAGTGGTGCATTAAATTCAACTTTACCTTGTTGTTTTTCAATATTTTTAAGCATTTGAGAAACGATCTTCAAGTCTCCTTTATGAACCATACAAGATCCAACGAAACCAAGATCTACTTTTTTCTCACCTCCATAGTAAGAAAGCGCTCTGATAGTATCGTGTGTATATCTTTTTGAAACATCATCATTGTTTACATCCGGATCTGCAATCATAGGTTCCACGATCACATCAAGATCAACAACTACTTCAGCATAGTATTTAGCATTGGCATCCGGAGTTAAAGCCGGTTTTTCACCTGATCTGATTTCAGCAATTCTTTTGTCAGCTTTATTTATTAATCCCTGAAGAACCTGATTGTGATTATCCATTCCTTTGTCGATCATAATCTGGATTCTGCCTTTTGCAATTTCCAATGATTCGATCAAAGTATTATCCTCAGAAATATTGATAGAAGCTTTTGCCTTCATTTCTGCTGTCCAGTCAGTGAATGTAAATGCCTGATCAGCAGGAAGAGTTCCGATATGAACCTCAATGATTCTACCCTGGAATACGTTTTCTCCACCAAACTGTTTAAGCATCTGAGCCTGTGTAGCATGAACGACATCACGGAAATCCATGTGTTCTTTCATATCTCCTTTGAATGTTACTTTCACAGATTCAGGAATCGGCATTGAAGCCTCACCCGTAGCTAGTGCTAGTGCAACAGTTCCAGAGTCAGCTCCGAAAGCGACTCCTTTGGACATTCTCGTATGAGAGTCACCACCAATGATGATCGCCCACTCGTCAACTGTAATATCGTTAAGAACTTTGTGAATAACATCCGTCATTGCATGATATTCACCTTTCGGGTCACGTGCTGTGATCAAACCGAAATCGTTCATAAATTTCATTAGTTTTGGAATATTAGCCTGAGCCTTCTTATCCCATACAGAAGCAGTATGACAACCTGATTGATAAGCACCATCAACGATTGGTGAAATCACAGTTGCAGCCATTGATTCCAGTTCCTGAGAAGTCATAAGACCTGTTGTATCCTGCGATCCAACGATATTTACTTCTACACGAACATCTGATCCTGCATGTAAAACTTTTCCTGGTGTGGTTCCAACAGCATTTCTGTTGAATATTTTTTCTACTGCTGTAAGACCTTGGCCTTCATGAGAAATTTCTTTTGATGGAGCAAAAACAGTTGGTGTATCTATTCCTAAAAGTTTTGCTGCAAATGTTTGAAGCTTTTTACCAAATACAATGGCATAAGATCCACCAGCTTTTATAAATTCTACTTTTTGAGGAGTAAATGCTTTAGAAATGTCAATCAGCTCCTGATCTCCATTATATAATTTCTTTGTCTTTGTATTGATCGTAAGAACAGTTCCTGTTGCAATAGAATAAGCTTCTTCAAGAACAATGTCACCATTTTCATTACGGATAGGATTTCCATTTTCATCCAGTTTTTTCACCCAGTTTTTAAGGTCAAGACCAATACCTCCGGTAACGTCCACTGTAGTAAGGAAAATCGGAGAAATACCATTGGTACCTCCAACAATTGGTGCAATATTTACGAATGGGATGTATGGGCTTGCTTGTTTACCAGTCCATAAAGCCACATTGTTTACTCCTGACATTCTTGATGATCCAACTCCCATAGTTCCTTTTTCTGCAATAAGCATAACGCTTTTGTCAGGGTGTTGTGCCTGAAGAGCTTTAATTTCCTCCTGTGCTTGAGGGGTAATCATACATTTACCATGAAGTTCACGGTCTGATCTCGAGTGAGCCTGATTACCTGGAGAAAGTAAGTCTGTAGAGATATCACCTTCGCCAGCAATATATGTAACTACTTTTATTTCTTCAGCAACATCTGGTAGTTTGGTGAAGAATTCTGCTTTTGCATAGCTTTCAATAATTTCCTGTGCAATTTCATTACCATTATTGAATGCTTCTTTTAGACGGTTAGTATCTGCGTCATAAAGAAAAACTTGTGTCTTAAGAACATTAGCAGCTTCTTTAGCAATAGAAATATCATTACCCAAAGCAAGATCAAGAAGCACTTCAATGGAAGGACCTCCTTTCATATGAGATAATAATTCAAAGGCGTAAGCAGGAGATATTTCTTCTACTGTAGATTCACCCAGAATGATTTCTTTTAAAAATTTAGCTTTTACACCTGCTGCACTTGTTGTTCCCGGCAGGGTATTATAAATGAAAAATTTAAGAGAATCTGATCGATCTGCATTACCTGAATCTTTAATTTGTGAAATGATCTCACTTAATAATTCAGCACCATCTATTGGCTTTGGATGAAGCCCCTGGTTTTTTCTTTCTTCAATCTCTTTGATGTAATCCTTATAAATATTCATATAGAAGTCTTTTAAATGTTATAGGTAGATTAAAAACAACTATAAATGCTGTTCTTCTCTTCCAGTCTGTAAAAATGTAATGCTATTTGAGTTATCGCATTTTGATACGCAATACGGACTGGTGTAAAGCCGGTATAATCTACACCTCGTTTAAAATTGTAAGATAATATTTTGTTTCAAAGATGAGTATAAAGGACTTTCTATGAAAGTGTAGCTGGCTTACCTGTGATTTGTCTTGCCGCAAAAACTCCCTTTGGATAACATTTGTACACTTTTTGATCATATCAATATCGCAAAAATGTTTTTAAAATTATCAAACTTTTAAAAATGATCCCAAAAATACGAATTTTTACTATTTTATGAAGATGAAATTATTTAGATTCTTTATAAATATGATTTTTATATTTTCTATTTTGGCTGTACTTTTGCAAAAAGAATGATGAAAATGAAAAACACAATGGGACTTTTGTCTCTCTTTATTTCGATTTTTGTTTTTTCCCAGACTAAATCTGTGAAAAAATATCCTGCCAAAAAAGTAGTGAAAACAGTTCTGAAAAAGAAGGCAGAACCTAAGATCAATCCCGATCTGGTAGTTATCAACGAAGATGTTCCTGTATTGATACCACAAAAGAAAGATGGGAAGTTTGGTTATGTTAACCAGAAAGGAAAATTTATTATTCAGCCGGAATATCATATTGCTGTATTTTTTGCCGAGGATTGTAATCTACTCAATTCTCCCAATGAAAAAATCAGAAAGTTTGGAACAAAAGAATATGGTACCGTGGAAAAAGATCTTATTTCTTATAGAGTAGATCAATCAGGGAAAAGAGTTTATCAGTACAAAAACTCAGATTTAGGACAATGTAAGATTGAATTTAAGCAGCAGCAATACCAGGCTTATATCCTAAATGGCTTTTATGGAATCATTGAGCCGTCAAAATTCGTAAATGCAGCAGATTACAGAGATTATCAGATCTATCCTCAGTATGAATACCTGCATATTATGGAAGGAGATGATGTGTCAAACCCTATGATTGTGGCATCTCATAATGACAGATTTGGAGTGATCGACGTACATAATAAAATCGTTATCCCTTTCGAGTATTCCAATATCAAAAGAAATTTCAGTTGGAAGCTGGGTAAGATGTTTGAGGTAACAAAGGATGGTACTACGTATTATTATATAGATTCGAAGAATAAAGCGTATTAGTGCGAGGTTCGGGGTTCGGGTTACGAGGTTCGGGATGCGAGGTTCGGGGTTTAGGATATGAATTGTCTGCACTCTGTGGTAACTCATATTTTTTTTCTCTGGATTAAATAACGCGATTTCCTGTCTAGTATCCCGTATCTAGCATCTCGAACCTCGCACCTCGTATCCCGAAACTGTTACCCCCGAATCCCGCACCTCACACCTCATACCCCATCTCATATATTTTTTGTAATTTCGCGGCTGAAATAAAGGGGTGCTTTTACAGGCTGAGATTATACCCACTGAACCTGGAACAGGTAATGCTGTTTAGGGACGCTCTGGTTTTATACCGGAATTGTATAATATCTTATTGATCCCCTTTTATTCATTAAATTTTAATATTTATAGAATGAAAGGATTATTTTTTTTAGGGCTTACTGCAAGCTCGTTGGGTTTCGCACAAACCCAAAATCCAGATTCCTTAAAAATAAAGGAAATTGAGGCCGTCAACTTTACCAAAAGACTTCCTGTTGCTAAGGAAATAATTAATGTTCAGAAAGATCTCGATAGTAGAAATCTTGGTCAGGATTTACCCATACTTTTAAAGAATCAGACATCTGTTATCTCAACTTCCGATGCTGGAAATGGGGTAGGTTATACGGGTTTCAGAATTCGAGGTGTTGCTGGTAGAGGAATCAATGTAATGATGAATGGAGTTCCTTTTAATGATTCAGAAAGTCAGGGTACTTTTTTTGTGAACGTTCCTGATTTAACAAGTTCAGCTTCACAAATCGTTATTCAACGGGGTGTTGGTACATCTAACAATGGGGTTTCTGCTTTTGGAGCAAGTATCAATGTTATTTCTAAAGATCCGGAAGATAAGTTCTATGTAAAAACAGATGATAGCTATGGATCATTTAGCACCTACAAATATTCTGCGGAAGTTGGTTCCGGAAAATTCTGGAACAATCGTCTTTCTTTAATGGGTAGGTATACGCACATAAGTTCTGATGGGTACATAGACAGAGCTTTTTCAAAACTGGATTCTTATAATTTTACTGCTTTATTTGAAGAAGGAAAAACGAGGATTCGTTTAATGGCTTTTGGAGGAAAGGAGAAAACGTATCAGGCCTGGAATGGGATAGATAGAAAAACTTGGGAAACCGATCCGAAATTCAACTATTCAGGCGCGATTTATGGATCTGACGGAAATATCTCAAGTTTTTATAATAATGAAACAGATAATTACAGACAGAATCATTATCAGTTATTATGGGAGCAAGGGTTTAATGATCATTGGAATTTAGAGACCACTTTGCATTATACCAAAGGGAAAGGATATTATGAAAATTATAAGCAAGGTGATCCTTTTTCAAGATACAATCTGCCCGATATTTTAGATGGAGGACAATTGATAAAAGACTCTGATTTTATCAGAAAAAAATGGTTGAATAATGACTTCTATGGAATTGTTTCCACATTATATGGGAAATATGAAAATCTGGATCTTAATTTTGGAGCAGTAGCCAATCAATATTATGGAAGACATTATGGAAATGTGACAGGCGTTTTCTATCCTATTGATGAACATGAATATTACAGAGGGCGATCTGTAAAAAATGAAGTGGCAGGATTTGCCAAGGCTTTGTATAGAGTAAATGATTTTGAGTTCTTCGGTGATTTGCAATTGAGAAATATAGATTATGATACGAAAATCATATTGGCAGGTGATGATGAAGGAGCTAATATCAAGAAAAATTGGTTATTCTTTAATCCTAAAGCTGGTGTGAATTACAGAATTGGAAATGGAAAAATATTCCTGTCTTATGCACACGCTCAAAGAGAGCCTAATAGAGATGATCTTATTGCAAATAATGATGTGAAGGCAGAAAAGCTGCATGATTTTGAAGCTGGATTTGAGAAACAGATCGGAATGGTTTCGTTGACAGCTAACTTGTACTATATGTATTATGTGAATCAGTTGGTTTTAAATGGTGAACTGAACAATGTAGGAGCATTTATCAGAACAAACTCAGGTGAGAGTTATAGAAGAGGGATTGAAATCGGAGCTGTTGCAAAGGTTTCAAAACAATGGGAGATTTCAGGTAATGTTAGTTTGAGTCAAAACAGAAATCAGGATTTCAAAATAGAGAATAGTACATTCATTAAAGAGTTGGGAAATACACAGATATCATTCTCTCCGGATGTTGTTGCTAATTTAGGTTTAAAATTTAATCCTAATAAAAATTTCCAGTTTTCTTTGATGAATCAATATGTGGGAAAACAGTATCTTGATAACACGGAAGATCAGAATTTGCAACTTAAAGATTATCTTCTAACGGACTTTAACGCACAATATCAATTTAAAATTGCAAACAATGACATCGCCTTAAAGCTGTTGGTGAATAATATTTTTAATAAAAAATATGTAAACAATGGTGCCGTTTATGGAAGTGATCCATATTATTTTTCACAAGCAGGAACGAATTTTATGTTTGGAATAAGTTGGAAAATTCAATAAGGATAATGTAAAAATAAGGTGTATTTATTTTCAAATACATAAAAATCATATTTAAACCTGGAATTATAGATTATAAGACTGCTTATGCAGTCTTTTTTTATGCAAACAAATGTCATTAAAAGTCCTGAAAAAGTTATAAATTTGCTGCCAAATGAATATTTCAGCTTACATTCTAGAATATCTGAAACAATTTGGTACTGTTACAGTTCCAGCTTTTGGTGTGTTTTCTCTGGAGAACTCTAAAGCCGTCATCAATTCTGAAAATGGCAGTATACTTCCTCCATCCAGTAAGATTGCATTCACATCGGATTATGAGGTGGAATCTGAGGAATTGATATCTTTTATAAGTCATCAAAAACAAATTTCAGTGGAATCTGCTAAGAATGAATTACAGATTCAGACAGATTTTTGGAAAAAGAAACTTCAGGCAGATCACGCTTTAGAAATTCAAAATCTTGGAACGATTTTTATCGAAGATGGAGAGACTCACTTCAAAGGAAACAGATTAGAATTTAATCATCCGGATTATTATGGTTTGGAAGAGATTAAGTTATCAGATATAAGTAATGCAGAGAGGACAATAAGTTCAGAAAAAACAAATAAGGATTATAAATTCAATAAGTCAATCCTTTGGATTTTTCTTTTCATCATTCCGGTTCTGGGTATAATTTATATAGCTTTTACTCAACAGGAGCTTTTGTTCGGTAAAAAATCTTTCGATACCGTTTCAGTGCAAACTAAAACAAGAAGGATAGAAAAGGATACTGTAAAAGTTAAAAAAGACTCTACACAAATGAAAGTTTCGGATTCATTGAAAAAAGATTCTTTAATAAAGCCTCCTGGAAAAGCAATTAACCCTAAAGCCACTCAAAACAACACTAAGGCAACATGGCAAAAAAAATAAAAAAAGCGTCAGATTCCCTGACGATTATGACTAATATCGTTCTTCCAAACGAAACTAACTCTTTAAGAAACCTTTTTGGAGGTGAGCTTCTTGCGAAAATGGATCGTTGTGCATCTATTTCTGCAGCAAGACATTGTGAAAGAAGAGTAGTAACAGCTTCAGTAAACCATGTTTCTTTTAATCACCCGATCCCAGAGGGAGGAATTGTAATTCTGGAATCTAAAGTTTCAAGAGCATTTTCTACTTCTATGGAAGTTTATGTAGATGTTTGGTTGGATGATCCGATCAATCAGAAAAAAATTCATACGAATGAAGGTATTTACACTTTTGTTGCAGTAGATGAATTTAATCGTCCTATTCCTATTCCTGAAATGATACCAGAAACTGATGAAGAAAAAGAAAGATTCGCTGCGGCTTTCCGTAGAAAAGAACTTTCATTAATTCTTTCCGGAAGAATGAAACCATTGGAATCTGTAGAACTTAAGAAATTATTCCAGGAGCCAAAATAAACACAAATAACACAAATGGTTTGCACAAATTTTCACAAATGATTTATGCGAACGTAAGATGAAAAAATATGAAATTAGATGTTTCTGAGAATGAAATATCCAGAATTGTATATGAAGCTGGATATTTGGTTCATAAAAGCCTAGGTCCTGGACTTTTGGAAAGTGCTTATGAAGAATGTATGTATTACGAACTTAAAAAGCATAAACTCTTTATTGAAAAACAAAAGCCTATGCCTTTAGTTTACAATGAAGTGAAATTAGATGTAGGTTACAGATTGGATTTTCTAATCGAAAATAAATTTGTTTTAGAAATAAAATCTGTTGAAACTTTAAACGATATTCACATGGCACAAATTCTTACTTATCTTAGGCTAAGTAATTGTAAGCTTGGGATGTTAATGAATTTCAATAACCTTCATTTTAAAAATGGGGTTAAAAGAGTCATTAACGGAATATTATAATTTTAATTTGTGATATTTGTGAATAAAATTTGTGTCATTAGTGTTTAAATATTATGAAGATCCTCCTTTTAGATAAAAACCATCCTCTTATCACAGAACAGCTTCTTGCCAAAAACTTTATTTTGGAAGAAGACTTTTCATCTTCTTACGAAGAGGTTTGCCATAAAATTCACAATTATGATGGTGTAATTATAAGGAGTAGAATTCCTTTAGATAAAAATTTTCTTGAAAAAGGGAAGAACCTCAAATTTATTGCAAGGGTAGGAGCTGGAATGGAAAATATTGATATTCCAGTTGCGGAAAAGTTAGGAATCCAACTGATCAATTCTCCTGAAGGAAATAGAGATTCTGTAGCTGAGCATGTTGTGGGGATGCTGCTGATTTTAATGCACCGCCTTTTCATTGCTTCCCAGGAAGTTAAAAATGGAATCTGGCTTCGTGAAGAAAACAGAGGAGATGAATTGCTTGGAAAAACAGTTGGTCTGATAGGGTACGGAAACATGGGAAAGGCGACAGCAAAAAGACTTTCAGGTTTTGGCTGTAAAGTGATTTTCTATGATATTTTACCAGGTCTTTCTGATGAATACGCTACACAGGTTTCTTTAAAAGGACTTCAGGAGCAAGCAGAGGTTTTAAGCCTGCACATTCCTTTAACGGATCAATCGTACTATCTGATCGATGGCCCGTTTATTTCTGATATGAAAAATGATTTCTATTTCATAAATACAGCAAGAGGAAAAAATATTGAAACTAAGAGTTTAGTTGAAGCTTTGAAGGCGGGAAAAATAAAAGGAGCATGTCTGGATGTACTTGAATATGAAAAGTCTTCTTTCGAAAATTTAGAAATCGGAGAAAATGAAGACCTTCAGTATCTTTTAGAATCCGAAAAGGTGATTGTAACACCGCATATCGCAGGATGGACTCATCAGAGTAAAGAGAAACTGGCACAGGTAATTGTGGATAAGATTTTAGGTAGTTAAAAGTAAAGTCGCAAAATTGCGAAATAGCGAAATTGCTTTTTTGAGGTTGAGGATTCGCTTTATGGTGCAATTTTCAAAGTTGTTTTTCTTTATTGATTGTGGGTTTGTGAAATTGCAAAATTGCTGAATTGCGAAATCGCTTTTTGAGGTTAAGAATTCACTGAGGTATTGTAATTTTCAAAAGACCCTGATAATGGAATATCTCCTTTTATAAAATCATTTACTTTTCTTAAAAACAACCAGATTCACGATTTTACAAATCCACAATTGAACGATTTTACGATTCAGCGAATTCGCGCTTTCGCCTTTCAGCCTTTTAGTCTTTTCGCCCCTTTCCTCATTTTGTGTTAAATAATTCATAATTTGTTCCCGCTATTCATTATTTATTTTGAGTTTTATTAAATTGCCGCTCATTTTGAAACTCATGAAGAAGCATAACTTTGTCCTTTTTTTAACTGTTTTTGCATTTCTATTTTCCTGTAAAAATAAATCCGAAACTAAAGAATCTGTAGCTGAAAATACTACCAATCTTCCCAATTATGGAAATGTAGATCTAAGTAAGGTTTTTACAAAAGCAGATGATCAGGTTCCTGATAAAGCTTCTTTGGTTCAATATATTGATCAGTATTACAAAAAGGTATGGGATGCGGGTGATTTAAGTGGTGGAATATTGGTTGCGAAAGGCGATGATATTCTATACGAAAACTACAGAGGTTTCGGAAGGGAAGGAAATCAAATGCCGATCGATAAAAATACACCTTTGCATGTCGCTTCAGTTTCAAAAACGATGACGGCAATGGCCATGATGAAATTGATCGAAGCGGGTAAAATAAAACTGACAGATCATTTAACACAATATTTCCCTGGATTTCCATATCCTAATGTTACTGTTCAAAATTTATTATCACAAAGAAGTGGTCTTCCGAAGTATGAATACTTTATTACTAAGATTCAGCCGGCTCCTGCTGAGCTTTCAAAAGCATTTATTACCAATCAGGATGTGCTGAATATGATTATTAAATATAAACCTGATTTGGCAAGAGATACGAATACAGGATTTATGTATTGCAATACAAACTTTGCTCTGTTGGCATTGTTAATAGAAAAAGTGACGAAAACACCTTTTCCTCAGGCAATGAAAGAGATGGTCTTTGCACCATTAAAAATGAAGAATACATATATTTTTCAGGAAAAAGATATTCCAACAGCAGCACAATCCTTCTACTATGGACGTGGAAAACTATATCCTTTAGATAGACTCGATCTTATTTATGGGGACAAAAACGTATACACAACACCAAGAGATCTTTTTAATTTCTCTAAAGCGATGTATTCAAAAGATTTCCTGAAACCAGAATTAATGCAGATGGTTTTCACTCCTTATAGCAATGAAAAAGCAGGAATGAATAATTATGGTTTAGGTTTCAGAATGAAGATTTTTGATAATGGTGAGAAACTGACCTATCATAACGGATGGTGGCATGGAACGAATTCTGTTTTTGCTCATTTGCTCAATTCAAAAGTGACTATTGTGGCTATTGGAAACAAATACTCAAACAGGGTGTATACAGCATTGGCTCTTTCAGGATTATTTGAAGATTTTCCAGTACAGAAAGACAAGCTTCACAGTGTAATGAATGATAATCAGGATTCTTTAAAAAACGGACATGAAGTTTTTGGAGAATAATGTTTATTTTTGCTTAAACATATTCATGAAAAGACTTCTTTTACTATTCATTATCGGTTTCCTTGTACAGTCTTGTGCGAGAGTAGGTTCTCCTGTCGGAGGTCCTAAAGATACGTTGGCGCCAAAGTTTTTAAGCTCAAATATAGATACAACCCGAGTAAATGTCAAAAGAGATATTAAGCAATTACGCATAGATTTTGATGAATATGTAACATTAAAAGATGTCAATAAGAATTTAATTATTTCTCCTCCTATAAAGAAGATCAAGCGAATTCTGCCTTCTAATATTGCCAATAAATATCTTTTGATTCAATGGGAAGATACTTTACAAGCAAATACAACATATAATTTCAATTTCGGGAATTCTATTGTAGATAATAACGAAGCCAATGTACTACGCTATTTCAATTTCGCCTTTTCGACGGGGGATAAGTTGGATGATTTGTATATCAGTGGTGATGTTAGGGATGCGGTATCTATTAAAAAAGCATCAACAACAGATAATAAAATGGTTGTAGGCCTGTATAAGGTTCAGGATACTATGAATTATAAGCAAAAACCTTATTACATCACAAAGGTTGATGATGACGGTTATTATGAGCTTAATTATTTATCCCCTGGAAAATATAAGATCATTGCTTTTGAAGATGAGAATGGGAATTCAATGTACGACCCCGGAAAAGAAAAAGTAGGTTTTCAAAAAGAACCTGTAGAAGTTGAAAAATCGATTTCAGGATTAAATCTAAAGGTATATCCGTCTAAAAAACCATTGAAATATGTGGAAATGAAGGAAACACCAGGCGGAATAACCATGACATTTGAGGGGCGTCCAAATGATGTGAAAGTACTTTCGATCAATGATAAATTACAAGATATAAAAATAACACATCGTCCTAAATCAGATTCTGTAAAGATTTGGTTTGATGCGGTGAAAAGCAATGTAGGGCAGACGGGAACTGATAATTTAAAATTCAGTTATGATGCAGATAACAAAAAAGATACGGTTTCTGTATTTTACAAATACAATGCTAAGAACGCCATGAGTCTTGATAATAATGATGGTGCGCTCTTACCTCCAAAAACAGATTTTAAAATAACTTCCAACTATATTATCGACAAGATCAATACGGATAAATGGGTACTGAAAAGCGATAGCTTGACAACTCAGAATTTTACAGCAAAGATTTCTGAAACAAATCCATATCAGATCCTGATACAGTCGGATTTTATTGAAGGTAAAAAGTATCAGTTGGTAGTCCCAAAAACAACAGTCTTATCCTTCTATGATAAAAACCCGGCCTCTAAGCGTTTTGATTTTGAAACAGATAAGATAGAAAATTATGGAAGTCTGACATTTAAACTTCAAAATGCCCCAACTTCGAATTATTGGCTGCAATTATTAGATACCTCAGAAAAGGTTATTTACCAAAAGTACACGAAAGGAGATGCTGTCAAATTTGATATATTAAAACCGGGTGAATATATTGTTAGGATTTTAGTTGATAATAATGATAATAAATTCTGGGATGAAGCAGATTTCCAGAATGAAACTTTTGCGGAAGATTCCTATATTTTCCATAAGGTTGCTGTAGTAAGGCCTCTGTGGGATAGTAACGAAGATTGGGATTTAAAGGATACCAGAGTATTAGATACTAAAACGTTGAATATTCCAAAGCCTGTTGAAAATAAGCCTGTTGAAAAAGATAATAAGGCATTGAAGTCAGGTAATTCAGTGTTACAACCTGTGAGATAGAAATTATGAAGATGGTAAAGAAGATCGTATTTTGGAGCCTGGTTGTTTTTGCACTTATCCAGTTTGTGCCTATCGATAGAGCAAACAAGCCTGTTGATCATAAAGTGAATTTTGTGGATGCTAAAAAGACACCTGAAAAGATCAGTAAGCTGATTAAAGGTGCCTGTTATGATTGTCATTCCAATGAAACAGTTTATCCAAAATATTCATACATTGCACCTGTATCCTGGTCTATAAAGAGCCATGTCAACGAAGGGCGTGAACACCTTAACTTTTCTATATGGCAAACCTACAATTCAGATTTGAAGGAAAGTATGCTTAACAGTATTATTCCGACGCTTCAAAGCAAAACAATGCCAATGCCTGGTTATATTGTTTATCACAAGGAGGCTAACCTATCTGAAGCTGAAAGAAAATTATTGATCAATTACTTTGAGGAAATGCTGAAATCAAAGTCTTATTAAATTCTTACTATCAATTACAAAACAAATAGCAGAACCTGGGTTCTGCTATTTATATTTTATTTCAAAGGTGTGATTACAAATTCTTTAGATATTGCTCAAAAAATATTTTCTGAGAATCAAAAGCAATATCATCCAGATCGATGTGACTTAAAGGAATCCACTGTGTTTCTGAAATTTCAGATAATGCAAGATTAACTTCAAATTTTTGTTGAACACGGTATTCATAGAATAAATCGATTGTATTGTAATCAATCTCCTTGTATTGATAAATGTTTGGTAAGCTTGTGATATATTGTAAGTTTGAAATATCAATATCTAACTGTAGTTCTTCAAAAAGTTCTCGTTTGCAGGTTTCCTCGGCACTTTCTCTTGGATCCACAAAACCTCCGGCCAAATCCAGTTTTCCTTTTTTAGGGTCCTGATTTCTCCTTGTCAGGTAGATCTCATCACCATGTCTTATAACAACAGCTACCGCACCGGCAACGTTATTATAGAGCGTGAAATTGCAATGAGGGCAGCTCCATTTTTTTTCGCCATCCCAATTCAGAGATTCTTTGCCACAGTTTGGACAATATTTCAATACTTTCATTAAGCGATATTAATATTTCTAGGATGATAATTTAAAATTACATCCCTTAGTTCTTCAGTCTTTAAGTGTGTGTATATTTCAGTTGTCGTAATGCTGGAATGTCCAAGCATTTCCTGGATGTATCTTAAATCAGCTCCATTTTGCAATAGGTGTGTAGCAAAAGAGTGTCTGAAAGTATGCGGAGATATTTTCTTGCTTACTCCAGCTTTATCTGTAAGCTCTTTTATGATAAGAAATACAATAACTCGGGACATAGATGTACCTCGGCTATTAAGAAATAAAGAATCTTCATATTTCTTATTTATTTTATTCTTACTGCGTACTTCTTTGATATAACTTTCCAATAGATCTGCTGTATAATCCGCTAAGGGCACGAAACGGGTCTTATTTCCCTTTCCATGTACTTTAATATAATTTTCTTTGAAATTAATATTGGAGATTTTCAGATCGATAAGTTCAGAAACCCGAAGTCCACAACCGTAAAGTACCTCTACAATGCATTGATTTCTTCTTCCCAGATCTGACGAGACCTCTATGGCTCCTATAATCTTATTGATATCTACGAGACTGAGCGTGTCAGGAAGGTACAATCCTAATTTGGGGCCTTCAAGTAATGCCGCCGGATTGTCTTCACGTGCTTCATCCTCAAGCAAAAATTTGAAGAAGGCTTTAATGGATGAAATCCATCTTGCCTGTGATCGTTCGCTGAATTTTTGTTTAGAAAGATTGAAGATGTACTCTTGTAAGTTTTCATATCCGATAACATCGGGAGCGATGTTTTCCAGATCTTCTTCTGCGTACTCTTTTAATTTTTTAATGTCTCTAACGTAAGCGTCAAGAGTGTTTTCTGAAAAATTTCGTTCGAAGCGAAGAAAGATTTCAAAATCCTTAATTTTTTCATCCCAAGTCATTTGTGTTATTTTTTTAGTTCACAATCAGAAATTTGTTCTATTTCAATATTATGGTTTCTCAGGAATGATATCCCGTCGTCGTCCGAATATTCATTAATGTACACCAGTCTTGTAATCCCTGCCTGTAAAATTAATTTACTACATTCCTTACATGGAGAAAGCGTTAAGTATAACGTAGCTCCTTTTGCAGATTGAGTAGAAGCAGCTAATTTTAATATAGCATTAGCTTCTGCATGCAATACGTACCAGTGTGTTTTTCCGTCAGCATCTTCACAACAATTCTCGAATCCCGAAGGAGTTCCATTGTAACCATCTGAAATAATCATCCTATCTTTTACGATAAGAGCTCCTACTTGTTTTCTCTCACAGTAGGAAAGTTTTGCCCATTCCTGAGCCATTTTTAGATAAGCTTTATCAAACTTATTCATACAGCAGCATTGTTTTTTTCGAAATAATTTGTAATAATAATTTTTTTTAGAAGTTAGGCTTTCTTTTCTCAAGAAACGCAGAAACCCCTTCTTTCTTATCCGCTAGTTCAAAAAGCTCGCCAAAATATTTAATTTCAGTTTCAAAACCTTTATCCGTATCTGATAGATTTACAGCATGAATAGCCTTAGATATTGCCATCGGTGAGTTGAAAGCGATAACGTTTGCTAATTCCTTTGTTTTTGTTAATAATTCTTCAATAGGGTATACTTCATTTACCAATCCGATTTCTTTTGCTCTTTGGGCAGGAATCATTTTAGCAGAGAAGATGATTTCGTTGGCAAGGCCTTTTCCGACAAGCTTTGGAAGTCTTTGGGTGCCTCCGTAACCTGGAATCAATCCCAATGTTACTTCTGGAAGTCCTAATCTAGCATTTTCCGATGCATATCTGATATGGCACGCCATAGCAAGCTCTAAACCACCTCCTAATGCAAAGCCGTTTACGGCTGCAATTACGGGCTTAGAAAGATTTTCTATCTTATTAAAAAGAGAATTTTGACCATTCTTTGCTAATTCTTCAGCTCTTTCCTGTCCAAAGTCACTGAATTCTTTAATATCAGCTCCGGCAACAAAAGATTTCTCCCCGCTTCCAGTGAGGATAACAACTCTACAGCTGTTGTCTACATCTAATTCGTCTAAAGCTGAACTTATTTCCTGAATGGTTTTAGCATTTAATGCATTGAGACTTTCAGGTCTGTTTATTGTAATAATACCTAATTTATCTTCTTTTTTTAATAATATATTTTCGTAACTCATTTTTCCACTTTAAAATACTAACCGTTGCAAATTATCATTTTTTTACAAAAAAAAGGAAAAAAAGTTGATATTTTTTCCTTTTTTGTTGAAATATTATTTTGTTTGACTATTTGATATGATTCATCATATTGCTATCAATATTGATATTTAGCTGTGATGCTACTTTCATGCCAAGTTCAATGTTGGCTCTAAAAAAGTGGCATAACTGGCGATTGATAATTTCATCTCTCTTCGGTCCATCAATTCCTTTCATACTTCCAACAATATTATGAACCAGGTGTTCCCGATCTTCAGAATTCATTGCTTTAGTGTACAGTAAACCTGGTTGCGTATAGTGGTCATCGTCATTTTCATTTCGATTGTAGTACGCAACATGAGCACTATCTAATTCATATTCATAGCTTTTGTAAGCAGGATCTGGTTTGATGTCATCAAAGCTGTTCGGATGATAATTAGGCTTATCACCATAATCTTTAGAATCTGCCATATAGCCATCTCTTTGGTAATTGTTAGTAGCAAAAGGACAACGGTTCACTTCAAGTTGGTGAGAATTTACACCTACTCTGTATCGGTGAGCATCAGGATAAGAGAATAATCTTCCCTGAAGCATTTTATCTGGTGAGAAGCTGATTCCGTTGATTAAATTGCTTGGAGAAAAAGTAGATTGTTCAACATGAGCAAAATAATTAACCGGAACTTCATTCAGTTCCATTTCTCCGACTTCAATCAATGGGAAGTCTCCCTGGAACCAAACCTTAGTAACGTCAAAAGGATTCCATCTGAAATCTTTCGCCTGCTCTGCGGTCATTACCTGAATATATAAAGTCCATTTTGGGAAATCACCCTTTTCGATAGCATTGCAAAGATCTTCCTGTGCGAAATCAGGATTTTCTCCTGAAAGCTTAACAGCCTCTTCGTTATTGAAATTCTTAATACCTTGTTTTGTTTTAAAATGGAACTTGACCCAAACTCTCTCGTTGTTTTCGTTGATCATAGAAAAAGTATGAGATCCAAAACCATGCATATGTCTGTAGCCATGAGGAGTACCTCTGTCAGACATCAGAATAAGAACCTGATGTAATGATTCCGGGTTCAGACTCCAAAAATCCCACATCATAGTGGCACTTTTTAAGTTGGTTTTCGGAACCCTTTTTTGCGTATGGATAAAATCCGGAAATTTCTTGGCATCTTTTATAAAGAATACCGGGGTGTTGTTCCCAACAAGATCCCAATTGCCATCTTCTGTATAGAATTTTAAAGCGAAACCTCTTGGATCTCTTGCTGTGTCTGCACTTCCTTTTTCACCTCCTACTGTAGAGAATCTTGCAAACATTCTGCAAGAGTTTCCAACTTTGGAAAATAATTTAGCTTTCGTGTATTTGCTGATGTCATGTGTAACTGTGAATGTTCCATAAGCACCACTTCCTTTCGCATGAACAATTCTTTCCGGAATTCTCTCTCTCACAAAATGAGCTAAATTCTCCTGAAGTATAAAATCCTGCAATAAAACCGGACCTCTCGGACCAACGGTCTGAGAATCCTGATGCTCGAAATACGGAGCACCACTGCTTAATGTTAATTTTTTAGAATCCATATAGTTAGATTTGATTTATTTATTGTGTTGTTTGGGGTATAAGAAATATCAAATTTACTTGAATTTTTAATTGCTTATAGCAAAAACATCATATCTTTGTAATAGATAATATTAATCAGATGAACATTCAGCAATTGGAGTATCTTATCGCTGTAGATAAGTACAAACATTTCGGAAAAGCAGCTCAAGCATGCTTCATTACGCAACCTACACTAAGTGCGATGATACAGAAATTTGAGGATGAACTGGATGTAAAGGTATTTGACAGGACTACACACCCTATCCGTACTACTGATGTTGGGCTTCAGATCATTGATCAGGCGAAGGTAATTATAGAATCTGTCAATGAGTTGAGAAACAAGGCGAACCTGCTTAATAACATTCTGGGCGGGACCATTAATCTAGGAATTATCCCTACTGTTTCTTCCTTTATTTTACCCACTGAGATTTTCAAATTCCTTGATGAAAATCCAAAAATTCAGATGAATGTAAAAGAGATGACCACAGACAGTATCATCAAAGCCTTAAAGGCTGGTGAACTGGATGCCGGAATTATTTCAACTCCTTACGATACGGCAGATGAATTCTATCAGGATTTCCTTTTTAATGAAGAATTGATGATCTACAGTTCGGATACACAAGCGAACAAAAAGAATTCTTACATCATCCCAGAAGAGCTGAACGTTGAAAAAGTATGGCTTTTAGAAGAAGGGAACTGCTTAAGAAACCAATTTGAAAATATTTGTCATTTAAAGGAAAATACACTAAAGCCTAAAAACTTAGATTTTCTGGCTTCTAATATCCAGACTCTTGTTCATATGGTTGATAAGGTGGGAGGAATCAGTATTTTACCTGAATTGGCTTTAAGTCAGCTTTCTGAAGAACAGAAAGGTAAAGTTTTCAGATTTAAAAAACCTTTCCCTTTTAGAGAAATAAGTATTATTTATTATAAACCGACTTTCAAACAAAAAATAATTGATGAATTATCTTCGTCAATCCAGTCCTCTTTGAAAGAAAGGCTTAATTATAATGAAAGTCCAAAGGATTTCGTAAGCATAAAACCACAATAGTTTTTTATCCATAACCCGGATAAAATGTTAGTTTCAAGAAATTTATAATTATTTCTTAAAAGTTTTGGGTATTGAAAAATAGTCCTTAACTTTGCCCATGTTTACGAACGAGGAAAAATTTGACCTGATTGCAACCTCTATAAAAAAAAGCTAAAACAGTATTTCTTTTTGAGCTTTCCATGCAATTATTCACATTATTCCTCCAATTTTAATTTAATAAAAACAAAGAATAATATGTCTTATTTATTTACATCTGAATCTGTTTCAGAAGGGCATCCTGATAAAATTGCAGATCAGATTTCTGACGCTTTAATCGATCACTTTTTAGCATACGACAAAGCTTCAAAAGTAGCTTGTGAAACACTTGTTACTACTGGACAGGTAGTACTGGCCGGAGAAGTAAAATCAGATGCTTATCTTGATGTACAAACCATCGCCAGAGAAGTAATCAATGGTATTGGTTATACAAAAGGAGAATACATGTTCAATGGTGATTCTTGTGGGGTGATCTCTGCGATTCACGAACAGTCTCCGGATATTAACCAGGGTGTTGACAGAAAAGTGGCAGATGAAACTTTTGAAAGTAAAGCAAATGCACAGGGAGCTGGTGACCAGGGAATGATGTTTGGTTATGCAACGAACGAAACGGCTAACTATATGCCTTTGGCTTTAGACTTGGCGCATACTATTCTTAAAGAGCTTTCTGCAGTAAGAAGAGAAGGTAAGGAAATTTCTTATTTGCGTCCTGATGCAAAGAGTCAGGTTACTATTGAATATTCTGATGATCACAAACCCGTAAGAATTGATTCGATTGTGGTTTCTACACAACACGATGATTTTGGATCTGAAGAAGAAATGCTGAACAAAATCCGTGAGGATATCAAAAATATTTTGATCCCAAGAGTTGTTGCACAGCAAACAGAGGAGATTAAAGCGCTGTTTAATGATCAGATCAAATATCATATCAATCCAACAGGTAAATTCGTAATCGGAGGTCCTCATGGAGATACAGGTCTTACAGGAAGAAAGATTATCGTAGATACGTATGGAGGAAAAGGTGCTCACGGTGGTGGTGCATTTTCTGGAAAAGATCCTTCAAAGGTAGACAGAAGTGCTGCTTATGCAACGAGACATATTGCTAAAAACCTTGTAGCTGCGGGTATTGCAGATGAAGTATTGGTACAGGTTTCTTATGCGATTGGTGTTGCTGAGCCTTGTGGTTTATACATCAACACTTACGGAACTTCAAAGGTTGATATTCATGATGGTGAAATCGCTAAAAAAGTTTCTACGATTTTTGATTTGAGACCTTATGCGATTGAGGAGAACTTAAAATTGAGAAATCCTATTTATCAGGAAACAGCTTCTTACGGACATATGGGTAAGGAACATTATGTCGCTGATAAAACCTTCAATAAAGGGCATAAAAATGAACTTACATTAAAAGGTCTGGAATTCTTCACTTGGGAGAAATTAGACAAAGTAGAAGAGATTAAAACTGCATTTGGGATTTAATTTTTTCTTTAAGATATTTACACTGCTTTATCTTTCATTAGGTAAAGCAGTTTTTTTTAATTTTACAGCTTAAATAAATAAGAGATGGCTAATTTTCGATTGGTAATAACGATGGTATGTATATTTTTCCTATCCACTTTTGCAAGTGCCCAATATACAATGCATAAAATGATTAATGTGGGATACGTATATCAAAACCAAAGTTTTGGAGAGCTAGGAGGAAAATTACTTTTTCTTAAAAATGATGATGTTATTTACCGGGTTGGAGGGTCTGCATTGATGGGAGCAACAAATTCTAAGTTTGCGATAATGCCCAAGCTTCAGGCTGATGTTCTGCTTAATTTTGAAAAGAATGTAGATTTCTATCATTCGTATTATTTTTTAGCTGGAGTAGAAGGAACAAATAAATATGTGGCGCCAAAGGTAGGCGTAACTTTATTCGGTTTGCTGGATTTAACTGCAGGCTATGCTTTCCCTATTGGAGACGCAGAATTGAACGGAAAACGACTGAAAGGAGTTAATGTAAATTTTTCATTAAATATACCAACTGTCTTCATTCATGACATGTTTAAGTAATTTTTTTTAAAAAATATTCTGAAATATTAATAATAGGTTAACAGTTATTAAAATTTTATTATATTTACATCCATAAATAAACGTGGTGCTTATTGATTGGACTTTACTCTTGAAAACTGTTTTGTATTTACAGCGAAAACCAGGTAAAATATCTGGAAGGTGAACTGTCGACAAAAATATATATTGAGAAGAAAGAAATGAAATCAAAATCGGATTGCGTATTAATTTCCCTTTACCAAAAAGGAGACGAAGGAGCTTTATCAACTCTTATTCATCGTCATCAGAGAGAACTGTTTACATTCATTTTTTACAAAATTAATGATGAAGACCTTGCCAACGATGTTTTCCAGGATACATTCATGAAAATTATTGTGATGTTGAAGGAAGGTCGTTATAACGAAGAAGGAAAATTTATTCTTTGGGCAAAAAGGATAGCCTATAATCTAATCATCGATCATTTCAGATTAAAATCAAAAAATATCAAGGTTTCAGAAACTACTTTTGAAACTGATGAATATTCTATTTTTGATCTCATCAGAGAACCTTCTGAAAATATCGAAGATCAGTTAGTCACTAATCAGATTCAGGAGGATCTATTGCGAATGCTGCAATATTTACCCCAGAATCAGCAGGAGGTTATTAAACTAAGATTTTTTGATGGTTTAAGTTTTAAAGAGATTGCAGATCACACGGATATGAGCATCAACACTACGCTGGGACGCGTTCGGTATGCTTTGATCAATCTTAGAAAAATCATGGAAGAGAATAATATTATCCTAACAAGATAATAATTATTAAAAATTCCCGTTTTAAGGATAAACATATTTCGCTTATGAAAAAAAATGACTCCTTAAAAGTGAAAACTTTGAAACCAAAAAAGAAAACTATTGATTTTTTACTGAGCTTTTCAAAAAATATTGGGATAGTAAAAATCAAAGACAAGAATTATTCGATTTCCAAAAATTAAAAGTATTAATTTTGTGCTGTATGAAAATTCAGCACATTTTTTTTGACCTGGACAATACGCTCTGGGATCATCGTAAGAACGCTTACCGTACCATTAAAGATCTTTTCGAAAAACAGGAAATAACTCTTAATTATAATATAGATTTTGAGGAGTTTCATGCGATTTATCATGAGATTAATGAAAGCTTGTGGGAGAAAATAAGAGATGGTATCATTGGTAAAGAGTATTTGAGAAAGCATCGTTTTTTTGATACTTTCAAACATTTTGGAGTAGAAAATGAGGAGCTTTCCGATTATTTTGAAGAACACTTTTTAGATAAAATCCTTAATCATAATGAATTGGTAGAAGGGGCGATATATATATTGGATTATCTAAAAGCTAAGAATTATACCCTTCACATTATTTCCAATGGCTTCAAAGAAGTAACTGAAAGAAAATGTATCTTATCAGGAATTGATGGCTATTTTAATACCATTACGAGTGCAGACGCTGTTGGAGTTCGGAAACCTAATCCGGAAATCTTTGAATATTCTTTGGGCCGTGCTCAGGCAAATAAAGATGAAAGTATTTTGATCGGAGATGATTGGATTGCTGATGCCGTAGGAGCAATGAATTTTGGGATCGATATTATTTTCTTTGATGTACTTAATGAAAACAGAACAGAAGAGAATGTAAAGACCATTAAGCATCTTTTGCAGATCAAAGAATATTTATAAAATTGCTTTTGGAATTTTCTTTCCTAATTCTTTCCTAAATTAATATAGAATTTTGCTTCATAATCAATGAATAAAATTTTGTATTATGAAAAATGTAAAGAAAATCACGAGGGCATTAACTTTTATTTTGTTGCTGTCAACAGGCTTCCTGTTTGCTCAGGATCGTGCAATCAATGCTAATCAATTACCAAGAACAGCCAAGAATTTTATTGCAGGAAACTTTAAGGGAATCGCTGTAGGATCGGTTATAGAAGATCGTGAAATATATGGGGTAGATGAATATAAGGTGTATTTGTCCAATGGAACAAAAATAGAATTTGACAGTAAAGGAAACTGGAAAGAGGTAGACGGCAAGCATCAGAAGCTTCCTTATGGTTTTATTCCTGCAGGTATAAGAAATTATGTAGCTAAGAGTTTTCCAAACACTTATGTCATAAAAATTGAGAAAGAAAGATGGTCTTACAAGGCTGAGCTTTCTAATGGAGTTGATCTGAAATTCGATAAAGATGGAAATTTTAACCGGATTGATGACTAAGACTACTTTTTAATCTTTAATTTTTTATGTTATGGTCAATTGGAATATAATCAGCAAAGAGAGCAGGAGAAATATACTTGCCTTTATTACTACATACCATCCTTGTGTGGTCGTTGAATCTATCGAAAGAATAAAGGATATATACGAAATTCATCTGTTGAATAGGAAAATACTTAGTTTTCGTACAGATGGAAGTTTCATTAAAAATAATTTTTAATCTTGTTAAATTATGGCCTCCCGGAAACAGGAGGTTATAATTTTATATATTTGATAAGAAGATCAGAAGAATTACATGCTATGAAAATTTTAATTATTGAAGATGAACCGGAGTTAAGGAATATTGTACAAAACTTTCTTGAGGCAGAGCACTTTATTGTAGAGTACGCTTCTGATTATAGTTCGGGTCTTGATAAGATCATTTCTTATGAGTATGATTGTATTCTTTTGGACATTATGCTCCCGGATGGAAATGGTATGGATCTTCTGAAAGAGATTAAAAACATGCACAAAAAAGATCCCGTTATCATCTTATCTGCAAAAGATTCAGTTGATGATAAAGTAAATGGGCTAGAAATAGGAGCAGATGATTATCTGGCAAAACCCTTTCATCTGGCTGAACTGATGGCAAGAATTAAATCGGTGATCAGAAGGAAAAATCAGGATGGTGAGAATATAATCAGTTATAAAAATATTAACATTGATCCCGACAACAGGAAAGTGAAAATCGGTGATGAAGAATTGATACTTAATCGCAAAGAATATGATCTGTTGTATTATTTTGTGATACATCCGGAAAAGACATTACAAAAAACAATGCTTGCAGAAGCAATCTGGGGAGATTATATAGATCAGGCAGACAGTCTTGATTTTATTTATTCACAGATAAAGAACCTTCGTAAAAAGCTTAAAACACTTGGAGCGGAAGCTGATTTTCAGGCGGTATACGGAATCGGATATAAATTTGTTTAATGAAAGTATCACTGAAATATTATACCATAAAGTACCTGATAACAATCCTGTTATTGATTATTGCGGTGTGGGCTGCATTGTTCTATGCGTATATCCTCGATGAAGTATATGATAATGTAGATGATGGATTGAAAAATAGGAAAATACAAATTATTAAGGCTGTATATCTTGATGAGAACCTATTGAAGAATAATGAGTTTGGCTTCAATGAATTTAAAATCAATCCTATTTCTGTTGCAGAGCATAAAGAGAAAAACAGGCTGTATAATAAAATGTATTATATGGAATATGATGATGAGGAGCAACCGTACAGGGTTCTTGAAACGGATTTTATAGATCAGTTTGGAAAATATCAGAAACTGACCATAAGAACTTCTACGGTAGAGGAAGATGAGTTGGTTTATGACCTGACAACAGCACTTATTGTGTTGTATCTTTTATTAGTTGTAAGCATTATAGGAATCAATGGATTCTTACTTCACAGGGCTATGAAACCTTTCTATGAGATTCTTGAGAGGCTTAAAAAGTATCAGTTTGGAATTTCTTCTGTTCAAGAGCCTAAGAACTATTCAATAAAAGAATTTGAGGAGCTTAATGTGGAGATCAACGAAATGATTGATCGGAATGAATTGGTATTTCATCAGCAAAAACAATTTATAGAAAATGCATCCCACGAGTTGCAAACCCCTTTAGCTATTGCTATTAATAAGCTGGATCTTGCTATTCAAAATGATGATCTCGATGAGAAGAATATGAATTTCTTTACCGAAGTAAAGAATGATTTGAGAAGAATGGTGAGTTTAAATAAATCTTTACTCATGCTTTCTAAAATTGAAAACAACCAGTTCAACACATTGGTAAATGTGAATTTTTCAATGTTAATCAACGAATTGACCGATAGCTATGACGATTTTATAGAGTACAAAAATATTAATGTCAATGTTTTGGAAAAAGAACTGTTTGAAGCCGTTTTTAATCTGGATTTAGCTCATATTCTTCTTTCCAACCTACTTAATAATGCAATTAAATATAATCGTCAGAATGGGACTTTGAATATTGTTACAGAAAAAGACTGCATGATCTTTCAGAATACAGGTTCAGAGAATCCATTGGATCAGGATAAAATTTTTAATAGATTTTACAAAAAGAGTACAGATAATAGTTCCACAGGATTAGGACTTTCTATCATTAAGACAATAATAAAGCAATACCCCGGATGGGATATTGCTTATGAATTTAAAGATGGAATGCATTGTTTCATTCTTTCAAAGAATAAAAGATAACATTCTGTATTTCGGTTAAAGTCCTAAACTTTCTCTTACTCGTTTAATCGTTTCTACCGCAATCACTCTTGTTTTTGCAGCTCCCTCCTGAAGCTTTGCTTCCAATTCATCCAGATGGGTCATGTAATAATTAAATGTTTCTCTTTCTTTTTGGAAACGGATTGTAATAAGATTTAAAAGCTCAGTTTTTGCGTGTCCGTATCCGAAGTTTCCAGCTAAATATTTTGCTCTTAATTCTTCTGTTTGTTCCGGAGTAGCAATAAGCTCATAAAGAGCGAAAACTTTATCTGTTTCCGGATCTTTAGGCTCTTCTAAAGATTTAGAGTCTGTTTCAATGCTCATTACCTGTTTTTTCAATTCCTTATCTGATAAGAAAATATTAATAATATTTCCCATGGATTTAGACATTTTACGGCCATCGGTTCCAGGAACGTATTTTGTGTTTTCCTGAAGTTCAGCCTGAGGAAGTACTAAAACTTCTCCCATCTGATTATTAAACCTTGAGGCAACATCACGGGCAATCTCTAAATGCTGAAGCTGATCTTTTCCTACAGGTACTATTTCTGCATCATACAATAAAATATCTGCAGCCATTAGAATAGGATAAGTAAAAAGACCCGCATTAACATCCTGAAGACGGTCTGCTTTATCTTTAAATGAGTGAGCAAGCGTTAATCTCTGATAAGGAAAAAAACATGATAAATGCCAAGATAGTTCACAGGTTTCAGGGATGTCACTCTGTCTGTAAAAGAATGTTTTTTCAGTATCTAAACCACAAGCAAGCCAAGCCGCAGCAATCTCGTAGGTATTTTGTTTGAGCTCTTTCGCATCTTTTATCTGTGTTAAAGAATGCAGATTAGCAATAAATAAAAATGATTCATTTCCTTCCTGTTTTGATAGTTCAACAGCAGGAATAATAGCACCTAATAAGTTTCCAAGGTGCGGGGTTCCGGTGGCTTGAATGCCGGTAAGAATTCTTGACATTTTGTTTTATTATTTATAAAAAATTAGTGAATTACAAATTTACGAGGTTTGGGGGAATAATGAATTAAAAGATTAAAAGATTAAAAGATTAAAAGATTAAAAGATCTTATGGTAAATCTCATGAATACATTTTACATGAATACTTTTTACAAAAAATCAAACAACCCCCTTTTAATACATCTATGGAATCACAATCTTTTCTCCCCCGAATTTCGGTTGTACCCCAAACAAAAGATCCCAATATACCTTAGCTTTAGCAGCATACTCCCTCATATTGGTTTTTAACCCTACGTATTTATTCACATCATTTGCATTATATCCGTAAGCTTCAATTCCATTTTTTCGGGCCAAAAACACGGCTCTTTCATTATGGAATTTTTGCGAAATAATGATCAACTTGGTTTGTCCGAAAATCTCTTTAGCCCTTACCACGGAATCCAAGGTTCTGAAACCAGCGTGATCAAGAATTATTTTATCTTCTGGAATTCCATATTTCATTAAAGCAAGCTGCATATCTTCAGGTTCATTATAATCCTTTGTGCTGTTGTCACCACTTACAATAATGTATTGTATTTTACCACTTTTATACAGGTCAATTGCAGCTTGTATTCTATTGTAGAAATAAGCATTAGGCATTCCGTTACTTAATATCTTGCTAGTGCCGAGGAGTACTGCAGTTTTGGTATTAGGAAGGGTAGAGATGTTATTAGTAAGATAAGGTTCACTTTGCTTTTTAATATTATAGTTGGCAAAGGCAACAAAAATAATTCCTGCAACCATAAGAAGCAGGAATATTTTAAATATATTTTTTGTCAATTTTTTCATTCAATATGTTTTTTAGAACTCCAGTCCGTTTGGAAAGGCTTTTTTTCTGAAAACCAATAGAAAGATGGCACCTACTGTAATTGCAGAGTCGGCAACATTAAAGATGTACTTGAAAAATTCAATATGTTTTCCACCAATTAATGGATAGCTTTCAGGAACATTCCAATCTACAATAGGAAAATGAAGCATATCTACAACGCAACCTCTCATGAAAGAAGAATATCCTTGTCCGGCAGATGCTATTTTTGAAATACCTCCATAGCCAATCCACCTGTCGATACTTGGATCATAAACTGTTCCACTGTCGAAGATTAAACCATAAAACATTCCGTCGATAAGGTTACCAATCGCTCCTGCAAAAATAATAGCCATCGGAATGATCAAATAGTTTGAAGCTCCTTGTTGCAGCCATTTTTTAAACATATAAACCATTCCGCCAATCAGGAATATTCTAAGGATAACTAAAAAGTACTTGCCAATAACACCTCCGAAATGAAGGCCATAAGCCATTCCCGGGTTCTCTACGAAAGTAAGTTTAAAACCAGGAAGAACAGAAACACTGTCATCCAGATTGAAATGGGTCTTAATATAAATTTTTGAAGCCTGGTCTATTAACAATACCAAAAATGTAATAGCTAATATCTTTTTCATTACTGTCCTTTAGGTTTTGAAGGTTTTGCAGCTGCTTTTACATTTTTATTATCGCTTGCTTTCTTGATCACTTTTTGTCCATTAAATGAACTCTTAACATGAGCTTTTTCAAACTTAATGTTCATTTCTTTCAAAACACTTTTCAGTGCGCTCAGCTCCATCGGATTTTTAGGATGTACTATAATAGATTCCATTTCTTATATTTTATTTTTACTTCTTAGATAACTCGTCAAGTCTTTTTCTTTCTTTTGGAGAAAGATCGTTGATGCCGTTTTTACCCATCTTACCTAAGAGTCTGTCAATTTCTTTTTCCCTTTCGCGTTTATCTGAATTAAACTGATCATCTATTGTGTAGTTTTTATGTTGATCAGGAAAGAATTTATTCTTAATTCTGTCTCTGTTGAAAAACCATAAAACTGCAATAAGGATAATCCCTAAAATTAAGTATTCGCTCATGGATATAAATTAAAAATTAGGTTTATAAAGTATTACTTCTAATACAATATAAACCCAAATTTATTTTACAAACCTTACGGTTATTTCTGCATATTTTTCGCTTCGATGCTTAATGTAGCGTGAGGAACTGCTAATAATCTTTCTTTTGGAATCAGCTTACCTGTTACTCTACAAACACCATACGTTTTATTTTCTATTCTGATTAAAGCGTTTTTAAGATCGCGAACGAACTTTTCCTGCCTTCCGGCTAAGATGGAGTTTTGTTCTTTACTTAAAGTTTCAGCTCCTTCTTCAAACGCTTTGAACGTAGGAGATGTATCATCTGTTCCGTTATTCTGGTCGTTGATAAAACTTTCTCTTATCAGTTGTAAATCTTTTTCAGCTTTCTCTATTTTTTCTTTAATGATCGCTTTAAACTCTTGTAAATCAGAATCATTATATCTTACTCTTTCGTCTGACATGTTCTTTTCTCTTTTTTAATAAAATTATGAAATGGAATTTGAAATGCAATAACTATATGTTAATTTTTTTCAACATTTACCTTAAAATTAACCTCATCTATCTCGATTTCGTTAAAATTTGAAAGTGAAGATACAATTTCTATTTTATTTGACAAGACCTCTGCAGAAATATATTCCTCATTTTTCTTGATATTATCAAGGAATGGTGAATTTTCTTCTATGAAGATATTTATTCTGTCAGTCAACTCAAAGTCTTTGTCTTTTCTTAGGTTTTGAATTCTATTAATGAATTCTCTTGCAATACCCTCAGATTTCAATTCGTCTGTTAACGTCAAATCTAATGCCACAGTTGTTTTCCCATCAGAAGTTACTGTCCATCCCGGAATATCTTTTGTTGAAATTTCAACGTCGTTCATTGTTATTTCATAGCCCTGGATATCTATTTTACCTTCTTTTTCTAAATTAGAAATTTGTTCTGCTGAAAATTCAGCAATTTCATTTCCAACCACTTTCATATCCTTTCCAAGTTTAGGCCCTAAAGCCTTAAAATTAGGTTTGATTTGCTTTACAATTAAATGAGAAGCTTCTTCTGCATTGATTAATTGTAATTCTTTTACATTCACTTCCTGCTTGATCAGTTCTGCGACAGCTAAAATCTGTTCTTCAGCTTTAGAATCCAATACAGGAACCAATACCTTTTGTAAAGGCTGACGTACTTTTACATTCTCCTTCTTTCTTAAAGAGAACACCATACTTGTGATCTGCTGCGCCAAATGAGTTTTTTCAACCAGATCCTGATCGATTAAACTTTCATCAGCAACCGGGAAGTCTGTAAGGTGTATTGATTCACAGTTTTCTTTTCCTGTTACCTTATTCAGATCCTGGTACAACTGATCCATAAAGAATGGAGCAATTGGTGCTGATAATTTAGCAACTATTTCAAGACAAGTATATAAAGTCTGGTAAGCAGAGATCTTATCATCAGAATACTCTCCTTTCCAGAAACGTCTTCTGCATAATCTTACATACCAGTTACTTAAGTTATCGTTTACAAAATTACTTATCGCTCTTGCTACTCTTGTAGGTTCATAATCCTCATAGAATGCTTTTACTTCTTTGATCAAAAGATTCAGTTCGGAAAGGATCCATCTGTCAATTTCTGGACGGTTTTCCATCTCTTTTTCTGAATAGTTGAATCCATCCACATTCGCATATAACGCAAAGAAAGAATAGGTATTATAAAGTGTACCGAAGAATTTTCTTCTCACTTCGTCGATTCCTTCAATATCGAATTTCAAATTCTCCCAAGGGTTCGCATTGGAGATCATGTACCAACGTGTGGCATCAGGTCCGTAAACAGAAAGTGTTTCAAACGGATCTACTGCATTCCCTAAACGTTTAGACATTTTCTGACCGTTTTTATCCAAAACAAGTCCGTTACTCATTACGTTTTTATAAGCAACTGAATCAAATACAGCTGTTCCGATAGCATGAAGAGTATAGAACCAACCACGAGTCTGGTCAACTCCTTCTGCAATAAAGTCTGCCGGGAAAGCTTTTTTATTGTCTATTAATTCTTTATTCTCAAAAGGATAATGCAATTGTGCATAAGGCATAGAACCTGAATCAAACCAAACGTCGATCAGATCACTCTCACGATTCATCGGTTTTCCTGATGCTGATACCAAAACAACTTTGTCAACTACATTTTTATGCAGGTCAACCAAAGAATAGTTTTCCTCAGACATATTCCCTATTTCAAATCCTTTGAAAGGATTTTCTTTCATAAATCCTTTTTCAACAGATTTTTCGATCTCGTTGTATAATTCCTCTACTGAGCCGATCACCATTTCTTCTTTCAGGTCATCCGTTCTCCAGATAGGCAACGGGATTCCCCAATAACGTGAACGTGAAAGGTTCCAGTCGTTTACATTTTCTAACCAGTTGGCAAAACGTCCTTCTCCGGTAGCTTTTGGCTTCCAGTTGATCTCTTTGTTCAGATTAACCAAACGGTCTTTTACAGCCGTCATTTTCACAAACCATGAATCTAATGGATAATACAATACAGGTTTGTCAGTTCTCCAGCAATGAGGATAACTGTGGACGTATTTCTCTACTTTAAAGGCTTTATTCTCTTCTTTTAATACGATGGCTAAATGAACATCCCATGATTTCTCAGGAGCAGTTCCGTCATCATAGTATTCATTTTTGATATATTTTCCTGAAAATACTTCAGGAACATTTTTTCCTTTTATAAATCTACCTTGTAAATCTACTAATGGAACAAGATTGTCATTCTCATCTTTTACCAACATTGGTGGAATACCAGCATCTTTAGCCACTCTTGCATCATCCGCACCAAAAGTAGGTGCGATATGTACGATACCTGTACCATCTTCCGTAGTTACAAAGTCTCCAAGAATTACTCTGAATGCCTTTTCAGGAGTTTCAGATGGAGTAAACCAAGGGATCAATTGTTCATATTGAGTACCAGCTAGTTTTTCTCCTGTAAATTCTTTAAGGATCTGATAAGGGATTGTTTTACTTTCTGATGTATAGTTCGCAAAATCTTCCTCTGTTCCTGCAACATATTTTTTACCAAAGTTCTTTTCCAGAAGAACTCTTGCCAATACAATTGTTATAGGCTCAAAAGTATATTGATTGAAAGTTTTAACAACAACATATTCAATGTCTCTTCCTACAGCTAGTGCAGTGTTTGAAGGCAATGTCCATGGAGTAGTCGTCCATGCTAAAATATCTACGTTACCATCTACATCATTGAACAGATCACTGGTTTCTTTCTTAACTCTGAATTGAGCTACTATTGTAGTGTCTGAAACATCACGATACGTTCCCGGCTGGTTCAATTCATGTGAAGAAAGCCCTGTTCCTGCTTTTGGAGAGTAAGGTTGGATGGTATAACCTTTATACAACAATTCTTTGCTGTACAATTGTTTCAACAACCACCAAACAGTTTCCATATATTTTGACTTATAGGTAATGTAAGGATCATCAAGATCCACCCAGTATCCTATTTTCTCTGTAAGGTCATTCCACAGGTCTGTGTAACGCATTACTGCTTCACGACATGCTTTATTGTAATCTTCAATAGAAATTTTTTTGCCAATATCTTCTTTTGTAATTCCTAATTCCTTTTCAACACCCAGCTCTACAGGAAGTCCGTGCGTATCCCAACCCGCTTTACGGAAAACTTGTTTTCCGTTCTGAGTCTGATAACGACAGAAAATATCCTTCAACGCTCTTGCCATTACATGGTGAATTCCAGGCATACCGTTTGCTGAAGGCGGACCTTCATAAAATACAAACTCAGGGCTACCCTCGCGAATTTCAACACTTTTATTGAATGTTTTATTTTGTTTCCAAAATTCCGAAACGTTGTCGGCTATATCAATAAGGTTGAGGTTTTTGTATTCTTTAAATTGGCTCATTGTACTATCTCAATATCGTTGATTAATTAAGTTGGCAAATTTAGTGATTTTTTGTCGGTTTATAATATATGTTTTATTTTGATATCATCTATTAAAAAGTTCAATTTCAGAAATATAAATAAAGCGATCAATTATTTGTGAATTTTAAAATGTAAAAGGGAGATTTTTTTTAAGGTTTTTTCCAGATATCTCTATGACTTTTACTAATTAAAATTGATTACCATATCAATAGAAGTGGGCTTTAGCTCACTTTCAAATTATACATTGTATCATTTGGTTTTAACCAAAAACTTAAAAATATCCTCACGCAGATTTTGAAAGATTATACAGTTTTTTTAAAGCAAAGTTTTAATATAATTATTATTAAGCTTCAGGTAAGCAAAGAAGTGATCAACAAGTTGATCAGACGAAGCTATGTTTTCAAGCTTCGCGAAGCAGATTTATCTGCCTTTACCTCTTAAAATAAAAAGTTAGCCAAATAAAATCTTTGCGTTAAAATAAAAAATAATCATCCGTAAAACCTTTGAAATCACTGGAAAAACAAAGACCTTTTCAGACAGGTAAGGAAAAATTTTGTAAATTTAGGATAACACATAAAAACCATTTGAATGAAAACCTTTTCAAAATCTTTACTCATTATTTGTTATACCATTGGAAACCTGATCTTTGCTCAAAATAACTATCCTCAAAACTACTTTAGGAATCCTTTAAATATTCCGATACAGTTGGCTGCCAATTTTGGAGCAGTCCGTTCCAATCATTTTCATATGGGGCTGGATATACGAACCAATAGTCAGGAAAATCTTCCGGTTGTTGCAGCTGCAGATGGTTATGTGAGCAGAATAAAAGTAGAGCGTTATGGTTTTGGAAATGCTGTTTATGTTACACACCCTAATGGATACACAACTGTTTATGCACACCTGAATTCCTATTTTGATTCTCTCGATGAATATGTAAAGCAGAGACAATACAAGGATGAGAAATGGGAACAGGACATTACCTTTTCTGCCGGACAATTTCCTGTTTCTAAAGGTCAAATGATTGCATTGAGTGGTAATACAGGGGGGTCCGCAGGACCTCACCTGCATTTTGAAATCAGAGATACTAAAACTGAAGAATGTCTCAATCCTTTGCTATTTGGTTTTAATATTCCGGATGGTGTTGCACCTGTTATCAGTGGGTTATATTGGTATGACCGGCGTTTTAGCAGTTATGAGCCAGGTGCCAATGATATTGCGGTTAAAAAAGTAGGTAATATTTATAAAACTGATATTGTGTACGTCAGCTCACCTTCGATAAGTTTGGCTATAAAAGCTGTAGATAAAGCAAATAAGGGATTTAATTTAGGGATTTATGAAGCACAATTGCTGATAGATAATCATTTAATATACGGCTTCAAGATTGATAAAGTAAGTTATGATGATACGCGCTATATCAATGGGTGCATTGATTATGCAAAATTCATTCGCGATAAAATGAGCATTCAGCATTTGTCTGTATTACCTGGGATGAAACTACCTGATTATAGTTTCGGTTCAAATGGAATTATAACACTCCCGGATGAAGCCATTCACAATATCGAAATCGTTATAAAAGATATTAACGGAAACACAAGCAGGTTAACAACGCAGATTCAGCTGAACAAAACTTTAGACAGAGTGTCGTCCGGTTCTAGAACAATAACACCTAATGAGGGAAAAATGGTTAAAACAGAAAACGCAGAAATCAATTTTGATAAAAATGCGGTTTATGATGCCGTCAATTTTTCTATGTCTGAAAGATCCGATCCTGATGCTGTTTCCAATGCTGTCATCTTACATAATCTTTATGTCCCTGTTCATAACAATTACTCTTTAAAGATAAAACCAAATAGAAAATTAACTGGAGAAGAAAAGAATCAAACGGTGATGGAGCTTAATTATGGAAGCGATAAAGAATTTGTGAAAGGAAAATGGAATGGAAACGGGATGGAAGGACAGTTTAAGAGACTGGGAGTTGCAAGACTTCTTTTGGATACTAGTTTGCCTTCTGTTTCTCCCAATTGGAAAGAAGGAATGTTTGTAGGAAATAGTTCACTGCAATTAAAGGGAACAACGAAAATTGGAGATATTGAATCATTTCGAGCAGAACTGGATGAGAAATGGCTTCGGTTTGCCCGTGTAAAAGACAATTTTGTATATGTCTTTGATGAAAATTGTCCAAAAGGATCGGGTTTACATACTTTAAAAGTGACAACGATGAATACCGCAGGAAACATAAATACACAAACTTTTACTTTTCAGAGATAATGTTTAGCTTAAGGCAAAATTGAAAATCATGAATACATTTTACATAAATACATTCTACAAAGTTTTATTTAATAAATTTGCTACTTAAAATTAATATCATTGCAATTCTATCCGTCAATTGAAAAATCAGAAGTTCAGGAAATTAAAGCATTTCAGGAGAAAAAGCTCAAAGAGCTTTTAGCATATCTTGAGAAGAATTCACCATTTTACCAAAGGCTATTTAAAGAAAATAATATCAACATTGGTGATATTCAGTCTTTAGAGGATTTACAGAAAATCCCCACAACATCAAAGAATGATCTACAGGAGTATAATCATGACTTTTTCTGTATTCCACCCAATAAAATTGTAGATTATAGTACTACTTCCGGAACCTTAGGGGACCCGGTTACGTTTGGTTTATCAGACAGTGATCTTGAAAGACTGGCCTATAATGAAGCAATCTCTTTTGCCTGTGCTGGAATACAAAAAGGAGATGTCGTTCAGATGATTACCACCATTGATAAAAGATTTATGGCTGGGCTTGCTTATTTTTTAGGATTAAGAAAGATGGGGGCAAGTGTAGTGAGAATGGGACCTGGGATTCCGGAATTGCAATGGGATTCTATATTTAGATATCAACCCAAATACTTGATTACAGTTCCTTCTTTTCTGTTAAAAATGATAGATTATGCTGAAAAACACGGACTTGATTATAAGAATTCCAGTGTTTACGGAGCTGTTTGTATTGGTGAGAGTATAAAGAATCAGGATTTTACCGATAATATTCTTTCCCAGAAAATTAAAGAAAAATGGAATATTAAGCTGTTTTCTACCTACGCTTCAACAGAAATGAGTACAGCTTTTACAGAATGCGAACATCAAATAGGAGGGCATCATCACCCGGAATTAATTATTACAGAAATTCTCGATGATGAAGAAAATCCTGTAAAAGAAGGAGAAAGCGGAGAATTGACAATTACTACTCTTGGAGTTGAAGCAATCCCTCTTCTCAGATTTAAAACCGGAGATCTTGTAAAGGCCCATTACGAACCCTGCCAATGTGGAAGAAATACATTGAGACTTGGCCCTGTGCTTGGAAGAAAGCAACATATGATCAAATATAAAGGAACCACTCTGTATCCACCTGCAATGAATGATATTTTAAATGATTTTAATAATCTTTTATGTTATCAGATCATTATCCATTCTAATGAAATTGGGTTGGATGAAATTATCATTAAAATAAGTACAGATAGTGAGTCTGAAAATTTTGTAAATGAGGTGAGAGATCATTTTCGTGCAAAATTGAGGGTAAGTCCGAAAATTGAAATTGTTGATTTTGATGTTTTATCTAAAATAGTCTACAATCCGAACAGCAGAAAGCCGATTACCTTTGTCGATCTGAGATAAAGAAGATTTCCCATACCGGCCTCTCTTTTTGCATATATTTGCGAACTGTTTAAAAAGAGTTTGTAATGAAGTATGTAAGAATTGGCGCAGGTTATGAATCTGCCGGGAGATATTTAGGAAGAGAAATCAAAAAAGCTTTAAAATAAAATAAAAACGGTCTGAATTTCAGACCGTTTTTTATTATTGTTGCTTCTCCATTTTGATGAGGCTCGCAAGATTCTTTATAACCGTATCATGCTTTTTTACAAAAGGATTTTCTTTATCCCAGACGTAACCAGCTAAAACTGCGCAGATTTTCTTTTTCACATCAGGGTTTTCCGGTTGATGGAAGAATAACTCCTGAAGATTTCCGGTGTACCATTCTTTTACATAGGTAGTGAATACATCTACACCATATAATATATAATCCGAATATTCTTTTTGCCAGTTTATTGTTTCGCCATTTAATTGTCTGATGGCTAATTTTGCGGCTAACATTCCGGATTCTGTTGCAAACGCCATTCCAGATGAAAAAACAGGATCTAAGAATTCAGAAGCATTTCCTGTCAATGCAAATCCATCGCCGAATAAACTTTTAACAGAACAAGAGTAATCTTTCAAATGTCTTGGTTCAAAAAGGAAATCAACATTTCCGAAACGTTTTACATAATAATCAGATAGTGAAATCGCTTTTCTCAATGCATCTGCTGTATCTCCGTTTTTTATCAGATCCTCAATATAATCTGTCGGCCCAACAATTCCAACACTTGTATTTCCATTTGAAAAAGGAATTACCCAAAGCCAAACTTCCGTTTCAATAATATCAAAGGAAATTAAGGTGCCTTCTGTTCCTTCTTCTCTATTGATATCTTTCACATGAGAGAAAATAGCAGAATGAGGAGATAATTTTGAAGGTTTTTCCAGATCAAGTAAACGTGGTAAAACTCTTCCATACCCACTGGAATCAATAACGAACTTTGCATTGATCTCTTTTGTTTCACCCGCTTTGTCTTTCACAGTGGTTACAGAATCTGTTCCTTCGAATTTGATATCGATAACTTCTGTTTCAAATTCAAGGTCAATTCCTTTATGAATAACTTCGTTAGCTAATGTATTATCAAAATCAGCTCTCGGAACCTGCCAGGTCCAGTCCCAGCCTTCTCCGAACTTATCACTAAAATCAAATAGACATACTTCGTCTCCTCTTAAGAAACGGGCACCCAGCTTTTTTTCAAAGCCCATTTTATCCAAAGCTGGAAACAGTCCGGCTTCATCAAAATGATCCATGACCCGGGGAATCAGACTTTCGCCAACAACCAATCTCGGGAATTTTGTTTTTTCAACAACTTTTACGTTGATGCCGTTCTTCTTTAAGTATGAGGAAGATACACATCCAGATGGACCGGCGCCGATTACTAGAACGTCAACAAACTCTTTAGTCATCTTTGATTTTTTATTTTAATAATAACTTCTATCTTTGCCGCAAAATTAGTGACAAATAATTAATATATTATAAAATTATCTCCTATTACTTCTGATTAATGAAAATAGACAACTTTTTAGCACTGAGGGATTTTCAAAAAATTATCATTGAAAATGAAAAAATCGAACTGGATGAATCACTTTTAACCAGGGTGGAAGCGAGTTTTCAGTTTTTAAAAGAATTTTCAAAGAATAAAATAATATATGGTGTGAATACCGGATTTGGGCCAATGGCTCAATTTAAAATAAGCGACGAAGATACTCATCAGCTTCAATATAATTTAATAAGAAGCCATTCTTCAGGAATTGGAAACCCTTTACCTGCTGAGGAAGTTAAAGCATGTATGCTGGCAAGATTAAATACTTTGTCACTAGGAAATTCAGGAGTCCATAATTCAGTGGTTTATTTACTTAAAGAATTAATAAACAGGGGTATTACGCCATTGGTTTTTGAACACGGAGGTGTAGGTGCAAGTGGGGATTTGGTTCAGTTGGCTCACCTGGCTCTTGTATTAATTGGTGAGGGTGAAGTTTTCTATAAAGGAGAAAGAACATCCACTAAAAAGGTTTTTGAGATCGAAGGACTAGAGCCTATCAAAGTTGAAATCCGTGAAGGACTGGCATTGATGAACGGGACATCCGTAATGTCTGGTATCGGAGCTGTCAATGCATATAAAGCGAATCAGCTTACAGAAATATCCATAGAACTTTCTTGTGCTATTAATGAAATCGTTCAGGCTTATGACGATCATTTCTCAGAAGTTTTAAATGGAACTAAGAAACATTATGGCCAGCAAAAGATTGCTGAAAAGATGCGTGCGCATTTATCCGATAGCAAGCTGATCAGAAAGAGAGAAGATCATTTATATACCCATTTTGAAGAACAGGAAAAAGTATTTAAAGAAAAAGTTCAGGAATATTATTCATTAAGATGTGTTCCGCAGATCCTGGGACCGGTATTGGATACACTGGAATATACTGAAAAAGTGCTTGAAAATGAGATCAATTCTGCCAATGACAACCCGATCATTAATGTTGAAGATCAACATGTTTATCATGGTGGAAACTTCCATGGGGACTATATCTCATTGGAAATGGATAAGTTGAAATTGGTTGTTACGAAACTGACAATGCTTGCTGAAAGGCAATTAAATTATCTTTTGAACTCAAAGATCAATGAAATTTTACCTCCTTTCGTTAATTTAGGTAAATTAGGGTTTAATTTTGGTATGCAGGGGGTTCAGTTTACGGCAACGTCTACCACAGCTGAAAGTCAGATGTTATCCAATTCAATGTACGTTCACAGTATTCCTAATAATAATGACAATCAGGATATTGTAAGTATGGGGACCAATGCTGCCGTTATTTGTAGAAAAGTAATAGAAAATGCTTTTGAAGTGTTAAGTATAGAGGTGATTACTATTGTTCAGGCAATTGAATATCTGGGCTTTCAGGATAAAGTGTCCACCTCTACAAAGAAACTATATGATGATATAAGAAAAATAGTACCTGCTTTCTCTGATGATATGATTATGTATCCTTATCTGGAAGAAGTAAAGCAGTATCTTAAAAATACAAAAGCATGAGAAAAATTGTAATTCTTTCATTAATGATTTTAGGGCAAAGCATATTTGCTCAGGAATTGGCTTTAGTAAAAGAAAAGGCCAAGATAGGATATATTGATAAATCCGGAAACTACAGTGTGCAACCCACCTATGATAGTGCAAAAGATTTCTCAGATGGATTGGCTGCTGTAAAAGTAAAAGATAGTTGGGGGTTTATAGGTAAAGATGGCCAAATGGTAATAGAACCATCATTTTCAAGAACAAGAGATTTTAATGATGGTCTTTGTGCTGTTGAACGTGATGGAGCTTGGTTTTATATTAATAAGAAAGGGGAAAAACAAACAATGCCTTATTCTGATAAGATCTATGATTTTACCAGTGGCGTAGCCGTCATGAAGGTTGGAAATAAGATCGGAGCATTTGATAAAGCCGGAAAAGTTACGATCCCTGCAGAATACGATGTGATCAAGCCTTTTCAAAATGGCTTTGCCAGAGCTTCAAAAAACGGACAATGGGGAATAATTGATACGAACGGAAAAGTGATTGTTCCTGTAGAATATAAAGATGTAGGAGAATATGTAAATGGGGTAACCTGGGCACAAAAAGAAAAATCATATGGCGTTATTGATGGGAATGTATTTACAGTAGTAGAAGGAGCCGATAAAATATGGGATTTTGGAAATCAAACCCTTACCTATGCCCGTAGAAATGGGAAGGTAGGCTTTGTTGATAAGGCAGGGAAATGGATTATAGAACCCAAGTTTGCTAAAGCAAGAGCTTTTAATCAAAACTTAGCTCCTGTCTTCGAAGGAGGTAAGTGGGGATACATCAATATTGAAGGGAACTATGTTGTTGAGCCATCTTATAATGATGCCGAATCTTTCAGTAATGATGGTCTGGCACCTGTAAAAGGGAAAAGTTGGGGATTTATTGATACTTCCGGGAAATTAGTTATTCCAATGGAATATGATATTTCTATAAGCTTTGGGTTTACTGAAAAGAATAAAGGTTTTAATGGCGGAGTTTCCAGGGTTAAAAAATCTGGTAAATGGGGATTTATTGATACAAAAGGAAATTTATTAGGAAATAAATGGTTCTATAACGCAGAGCTTTTTCACAATTAAAACTAACACTAAGACATGAAATGTGCAATTATAACAGGAGGTTCCAGGGGCATTGGAAGGGCAATCTGTTTAAAACTGGCTGAAGAAAAAAGCTATCATATACTCATTAATTACACCTCAAATGAAGAGGCAGCAAAAGAAACGCTGGCTAAAGTTGTAGAGCTTGGCGCTACAGGTGAGATTCTTAAATTTGATGTAGGAAATGCTGAAGAAACATTGAAGGTGTTGGGGGAATGGCAGGAGAATAATGCTGATGCGCTGGTTGAGGTTATTGTAAATAACGCGGGTATTACAAGAGACGGCTTGTTTATGTGGATGAAAAGTGAAGACTGGAATAGTGTGATCAATACAAGCTTAAATGGATTTTTCAATGTAACGAACTTCTTTATTCAGAAGTTGTTGCGTAATAAATATGGAAGAATTATCAATATGGTTTCAGTGTCCGGGGTAAAAGGGACAGCGGGACAAACCAATTATTCTGCAGCAAAAGGAGCTGTGGTAGGAGCAACAAAAGCATTGGCTCAGGAAGTGGCTAAAAGAAACATTACCGTAAATGCTGTAGCTCCGGGATTTATCAGAACAGATATGACACAGGAATTTAATGAAGATGAATTAAAGGCAATGATTCCTGCAAATAGATTTGGAGAGGCAGAAGAAGTAGCTGATTTAGTTGCATTCTTGGCTTCCAGAAAAGCTTCTTACATTACTGGAGAAGTTATTAATATTAATGGAGGTATTTACTCATAATCATTATTTTAAATAGGATGGAAAATAGGGTTGTGATTACCGGAATGGGAATTTATTCTTGCATCGGAACTTCTTTAGAGGAGGTGAAGGAATCCCTATATCAAGGAAAATCCGGTATTGTTCTTGAACAGGAAAGAAAAGACTTTGGATATAGATCAGGGTTAACGGGACAAGTTCCAAAGCCAGATCTGAAAGGCCTTCTCAACAGAAGACAACGTGTCAGCATGGGTGAAGAAAGCGAATATGCTTATATTGCTACGGTAGATGCTCTAAAGCAGGCTAAAATTGATGAAGACTTTCTCAATGATCATGAAGTCGGTATTTTATATGGAAATGACAGTGTTTCTCAGGCGGTAGTGGAAGCTATTGACATTGCAAGAGAAAAAAAAGATACAACGTTAATGGGATCAGGAGCGATTTTCAAATCGATGAATTCTACTGTTACCATGAATCTTTCAACAATCTTTAAACTGAAGGGGATTAATCTTACAATCAGTGCAGCTTGTGCAAGCGGATCACATTCTTTGGGATTGGCTTATTTGATGATTAAGAGTGGTTTACAAGAGGTGATTGTTTGTGGAGGAGCACAGGAAACCAATAAATATTCAATGGCAAGTTTTGATGGATTAGGTGTTTTCTCAATAAGAGAAGATGAGCCTGAAAAGGCATCAAGACCATTTGATTCAGGAAGAGATGGATTAATACCAAGTGGAGGTGCTGCAACTTTAATCGTTGAAAGTCTGGAGTCTGCACAAAGAAGAGGAGTTCCCATCTTGGGAGAAATCATTGGTTATGGCTTTTCTTCAAACGGAGGACATATTTCTACGCCTAACGTTGATGGTCCAGCTTTAGCAATGGACAGAGCTTTAAAACAATCCGGATTACATGCAAAAGATATCGATTACATTAATGCCCATGCTACTTCTACACCGATAGGAGATGCTAATGAGGCAAGAGCGATCTATGAGATCTTTGGTGAAAATGTTCCTGTGAGTTCTACGAAATCAATGACGGGACATGAATGTTGGATGGCAGGTGCTAGTGAAGTAATCTATTCGATACTGATGATGCAGAATGATTTTGTGGCTCCAAACATCAATCTTGAAAACCCGGATGAAGAAGCAAAAAGGATAAATTTGGTCTCTGAAACAAAAAATCAAAAAATTGACGTATTTTTGTCGAATTCTTTCGGTTTTGGGGGAACCAATTCCGCATTAATTGTTAAAAAATTTGATTAGAGAAACATGGAAAGAGAAAAAATTGTTGCTATCGTTAATGATTTTTTAGTGAATGAGTTTGAGGTAGATAGTGATGAGATAAACAAAGACGCTATTCTTAAAACAACATTAGGTTTAGACAGTTTAGACTATATCGATATGGTCGTTATTATTGAAGCTAATTTCGGTGTGAAATTAGGAGAAGCTGATTTTAAGCAAATGATCACTTTTAATGATTTCTACACAACGATTGAGAATAAAATTGCCAATAAAAATTCATAGTTATTGATTGAATTTTATTTTTTTTGAATTTCTTCGAAAAACTTTACAAATAAAGGATGAACAAATGGAAAGGTAAATCTAAGGGGACAATATTAGGATATAAAATATTTGTCTACTGTATTAGAAATATCGGCATCCGGAGTTCTTATTTTGTGCTTTATTTTGTAGCTGCGTATTACTTTCTATTTCTAAACAAAAGTAACCGCTATATCTTCTACTATTTCAACAAAAGATTAAACTATAATTTCTGGAAATCTAAAATTTCAGTATTCAAGAGTTATTTTATTTTTGGAAAAGTTTTAATCGACAAAACGGCCATTTCTGTTGGTTTACGGGATCGATTCACTTATGAATTTGATGGAATTGAAAATCTTAAAAACCTTTTAAACGAAAAAAAAGGTGGAGTCCTTATCAGTGCACACATCGGAAACTTTGAAATTGCTGAACATTTTTTTGCGGATATTGATTTTGACTGTCAGATCAATTTAGTGACGACAGATCAGGAGGTGACTATAATTAAGGAATATATGGATAGTATTGCTGTTAAAAAAAGCAATATCAAATTCATTTATGTTAAAGAAGATATGTCCCATATTTTCGATATCAATACAGCACTCTCTAATAACGAGTTGATCTGTTTTACAGGAGATCGATATTTTGAGGGATCCAAGTTTTTAGAAACAGAATTATTAGGGAAAAGTGCGAAATTTCCCGCAGGTCCGTTTCTTATTGCTTCCAGACTTGGTGTTCCTGTAGTGTATGTATATGTGATGAAAGAAAGGAATCTTCATTACCATCTCTATGCCCGTGTTGCACAAGTGAAAAAACGGGATGCTCAGGGATTATTAAACTCTTATGTACAGAATCTGGAGTCTATGCTTAAGAAATATCCACGTCAATGGTTCAATTATTTTGATTTTTGGGACGATATTCATTAATTTTCTATATTTTTAATTCCCAAAAACTAACTATAAACTCATACATTTAAGCTTATTTTAAAAATAATGCTTAATAAGTAAATATCTCCCTTGAAAAAAGAATATGACATACTTGTAATCGGCAGTGGATTAGGAGGTCTTGTTTCGGCTCTGATTTTAGCCAAAGAAGGCTTTAAAGTATGTGTATTGGAAAAAAATAATCAATATGGAGGTAATTTACAGACCTTTTCACGGGATAAGCTAATCTTTGATACTGGAGTTCACTATCTGGGAGGGCTTTCAAAAGGGGAGAATCTACATCAGTATTTTTCGTATCTGGAAATAATGAATGACCTGGAGATCCATAAGATGGATGAAGATGGTTTTGACAAAATTACTTTTAATGGTGATGAAACAGAATATCCGCATGCTCAGGGCTACGATAATTTTGTAAAACAACTGTCTCATTTTTTTCCGGACGAGAAGGAAAACCTGGAACGGTATTGCGAAGGAGTACAGTATGTATGCAGTCATTTTCCCAGATATAATGTTATTGGAAAAGATCATTATAATGAAGAAATTCTCCACCTGAATACCAGAAGATTTATTGAGTCCATCACTTCGAATAAAAAACTACAATCCGTATTATTAGGTTCTAATTTTCTTTATGGAGGAGATTCTGAAAATACCCCGTTTTATGTACATGCACTTACGGTTAATTCCTGTATTCAAAGTGCTTATAAATGTGTGAAAGGAGGAAGTCAGATTTCGAAACTGCTGATAAGAAAACTACGGGAATATGGTGCAGAAGTACATAAACATACTGAAGTTTCTGAAATGATCTTTGATGATAATGGAATTCTTGTTGCTGTAAATACGTCGGCAGGGAAAGAATATGCTGCCAAGAAATTTATTTCCAATATAGATATTCGCTCAACGCTTAAGTTAATCAATGAGAAGAGGTGGCGAAAATCTTTTCTGAACAGGGTTCTGAGTTGGGAACCTATTTCATCCTGTTTTAGTGTGTATCTTATTTTGAAACCTGGTAGTCTCCCTTATTTCAATAATAATGTTTATCACTATTCTTCCGAAGATCATGTTTGGGATGCCTATCGTTATGAGAAGCAAACTTGGCCGGAGAATTATATGCTTACTGCGACGGCTTCAAAGTACCATCCGGAATTTGCAGAAAGCTTAACTGCGATCTCTTATATGGATTTCGATGAGGTGAAAATCTGGCAAAAAACGACAAACACGGTTGCAGAAAAGCATGAAAGAGGATCAGAATATGAGGCGTTTAAGTTAGAAAAAGCCAATAAGATGATTGATGCTTTAGAAAAGAAAATTCCTGAGCTCAGGAAAATGATTACTTCGATCTATACTTCTTCTCCACTTTCTTATCGTGACTATATTGGAAGTTTCGAAGGGAATATGTACGGTTACGCTAAAAGTTCCGAAAACCCTTTAAAGACAATGGTTTCACCAAGAACTAAGATTGATAATCTTTTTTTGACTGGCCAGTCTGTTAATATGCATGGTATTCTGGGATGTACAATCGGTGCTTTCAGTACCTGTGCTGAGATTTTGGGGAAAGATCTCATTGATGAACGTTTGGAGCAAATGATAAAAGAAAATCATGAGGAAAAGTAACATCAAGTCAGTATATCCAATCATAAAAAAGGATCTTTTTTTAATAGCATTCTCTTTTTTCCTGATGCTTTTTCTTATTTCGTGTGGTATTAGAAAATCAATCCATCATATTCCAGAAGTAAAACAATATAAACTGGAAATCCCAAAAGTAGATAAGATCAATGATTCCACTTTTAGCTATAATCAAAATTATTTAACCAAGAATAAGCAGCAGCTCTGGGAATTGTATATTAAAGGTAATCCTCTTCAGCTGGGGTACAATAATGGTGCTCTTACTAAAGATCTCATGCAGAAACAAGAGGCTATTTTCTTTTCTAAAGTAGAAGGTTTTGTTCCATCTAAATTTAAGCAAAAACTATTGCGCGGCTTTTTGAAATGGTATAACAGGAAAATGTACCTTAATGTAAGAGAAGATTATCAGGCTGAGCTATATGGTTTATCTCAGTATTCTTCCGATCAGTATGACTTTATTGCTCCCAGATATCTGCGAAGTTTGTATCTGCACGGAGCGCATGATATTGGTCACGCAATGCAGGATCTGGCGATAGTGGGATGCAGCTCTCTGGCGGTTTGGAATGAAAATACAGAAGATGGAGATCTATTGATTGGGAGAAATTTTGATTTTTATGTAGGCGATGATTTTGCTAAAAATAAGCTGGTAGAATTTATAGAACCAGAAGATGGGATTCCTTATATGTCCGTAAGCTGGCCTGGAATGATCGGAGTTGTTTCCGGAATGAATAAAGAAGGCATTACTGTAACGATCAATGCCGGCAAATCCAAAATCCCATTAACGGCAAAGACTCCCATATCACTGGTAACCAGGGAAATTTTGCAGTATGCTAAGAATATTGATGAGGCAATTGCTATCGCAAAAAAGAGAAAAGTCTTTGTGTCTGAATCTATATTGGTAGGAAGTGCCAATGATAAGAATGCTGTGATTATAGAAGTGTCACCTCATAATTTTGGAGTATATAAAGTCCAGAATTCAAGCCGTGTTTTTTGCACTAATCATTTTCAATCGGACGCTTATAAAGATGATAAAAAGAATCAGAAACACATCCAGGAGAGTCATTCAGAATACCGATACGAAAAACTTCAGGAATTGCTTCAGGAAAATGGGAAATTAAATCCTGAGAAAATGGCTTCTCTTTTAAGAGACAGATCTGGGTTGAAGGGCGAGAAAATAGGATTTGGAAACGAAAAAGCAATTAATCAGCTGCTTGCCCACCATGCAGTAATATTTTCACCACAGAAAAAAAAGGTTTGGGTTTCTTCAAACCCTTATCAATTGGGCGAATTTGTTTGTTATGACCTTAACAATATTTTCTCTGAAGATAGGTTAAAGTCTGGTGAGTTCGCTAATTCTCAATTGAATATTGCTAAAGATCCGTTCATTGATTCACAGGAATACAAAGATTACGAAGAATACAAAAAATTGAATGCCCAAATAAAAGAGGCAATAGATGATAAAAAGAAAAGCCTTACGGAGGAATTTATCCAACACTATCAATCTTTAAATCCGGATTTATGGATTGTTTATTATGAGGCAGGGAAATACTATTTCAATAAAAAAGATTATTCTAAGGCAAAAACTGAATTCGAAAAAGCCTTAACAAAAGAAATTACTACTATACCTGATCAAAAGACCATCGAAAAATATCTGAAAAAGACGAACAAGCATCTAAACTAAATCTTACGCGGTTCTTCTTCCCTGGAAATTTAAAATCATTATTAAGAGTAGTAAGCATTGACGAAGGTTTATTGTTTTGTTTTTATTTTTGTTAATTTGATACTTTTGTGTTTTTTAAGGTTTAATTATTTATTTTATTGATTAATTATCTATGTTTTGATTGTTTTGTTTTATTGTTTTAATTGATTTTAACTTTTGAATGTAAAATATTTGGCTATATGTCGATTTATTATTTATATTCGTTTTGTTAAAACTGTTAAATGAATGAAGAATATTTATTTTTTATCCCTTTTATGTGTGTTTGTCATATTTTCCTGTAAGAATGATGATAGAATAGAAGGAGTAGCTGTAGAAACCCCTCGTGTTAATTTTGATATTAATGCCGTTCCATATGCTAAATTATCTACTTATGCTTTTTTTACCGGAGAATTGAAAAATTTATCTCCCACGAAAAAAGTCATCCCCTACGAACCTGCCAGCTCTCTTTTTACTGACTATGCTTTAAAAAAGAGATTTATCTGGATGCCGGAAGGGGTGAAAGCCACTTTCGATGCTGATAATAAAACATTGAATTTTCCTGTAGGAACAGTTTTAATAAAGAGCTTTTACTACACTACTGTACAGCCAAATAATACAACCAAAATACTTGAAACCCGGTTAATGATACGAAAATCAAGCGGGTGGATATTTGCGGAGTATCTATGGAATGATGACCAAACAGAGGCGAATCTGGTGACTGGCAGTGACTTTACCAGTGGCAGTTCTAAAAATCTGACCTTTAAAAAAGAGAATAATGATGTGATGACGATAGATTACAGAATACCATCAGAATCAGAATGCTATGCTTGTCACAAACTGGATAATAAGCCAATCCCTATCGGAGTGAAACCTCAAAACCTGAATACGACTTATAACTATGGAGGAGGTGTTAAAAACCAATTACAAAAATTATTAGATGAAGGATATCTGGTGAGCTATCCAGCCAATATTGTTTCTACGGTTAACTATAAAGATACCAGTAAACCTCTGGAGATTCGCATACGATCTTATTTGGATATCAACTGTGGACATTGCCATCAGCAGAATGCACGTTGCGATTATCGTGCAATCCGATTGAATTTTAGCCAGACAACGAACTTAACGAACATGGGTGTTTGTGTAGTGGCAGATGAACCAATAGATGCGTCAATACAAAGGATCATAGCACCGGGAAATCATAATAAATCGGTCATGAACTTTAGGCTTAGTTCTGTAGATGAAAGTAAAAGAATGCCTTTGTTAGGACGAACAATAGTGCATGACGAAGGGGTAGAACTTTTGAGACAGTGGATCAATTCCCTGAATCAAAACTGCCCATAAAATATAATAACCAAACTGAAAAATATGAGAAAAATTTTATCCCTTTTTGTTCTATTATTGAATATAACATGGGGAATGGCTCAATTGACATGTGCTTCTGCAATAGATATTACAGCAGGAACATATACAGCACCCGCAGTTACAGGAATAGCCCCTACTGCAGTTTGTGGCTTGGGAACTCTTGGAACAAAGGGATTATGGTATAAATATACAGCGACGCAAAACAAGAGCATTACTGTTTCCAGTGTTATTGCAGGACAAAACGTAGATACCCGATTGATCGTATTTAAAGGAAGCTGTGGCTCTCTGACCTGTGTAGCAGCAAATGATGACTTTTCAAGTAATTCTTCACAGGTAACATTTGCTGCAACGGCTGGAACTGTGTATTATATTGTATTTGATAACAAATGGTCTAGCTTAGGTTTTAATTTTACGCTATCTGAAGCTCCTCCTATTATAAGCAGACTGTCATTTACTTCTCAACCGGTGAGTGCGGCTGGAATTTACAATAATTGTGTGGTAGATATGAATGGCGATTACCTGGATGACATTGTATCTGTTATCAATAGTACCCAAATGATTATATCTTATCAGCAACCGGGGGGAACATTTAATAATGTTTCTTATACCATTCCCAGTACTATTGTACAGCCTACCTGGAGTATTGCAGCAGGGGATTATGACAATAACGGTTTTAATGATCTGATCTACGGTTCAGGAAGCGGGATCGCTTTTGTAAAAGCAAATGCTGATGGAACAGGTTACACTTCTGACAGAAAACCTCAGTCATTTCTAACACAGCGGACCAATTTTATCGATATCAATAAAGATGGGAAGCTGGATGCTTTTGTCTGCGACGATAATGCTCCCAACAGATTTTATATCAATGACGGAACCAATATGAACCATTATCAGGGAGGATTGGGAGACTTTCCTTCAGGAGGTAATTATGGTTCTATTTGGATCGATTATGATAATGATGGAGATATGGATCTTTATATTGCAAAATGCAGTGGCGGAGGTTCAGGCCCTGGAGGAAACATCGATGAGTTGTTGAGGAATAACGGAAACGGAACATTCACCAATGTAGCGGTTGCCGCAAATATGGCGAATCCGACTCAAACCTGGTCTTCTGCATGGGGAGATTTTAATAATGATGGCTGGATGGATGCGGTGATAGGAATAAATTCGACGGCAAACGGATTGAGCAAAGTCATGAAAAATAATGGGGATGGCACGTTTACAGATGTATCAATCGGATCAGGATATGAGACTATAAACAGTTTAAGCAGAGAATATGTAGCTTATGATTTTGACAATGACGGGTTTCTCGATATACTGGGTGCTGGGAATACCATTATGTTTGGAGATGGAACATTTAAATTCTCCCCTAATCTTAACCCCTATACTTTGGATCATGACAACAGACCTATTGGAGATTTGAATAATGATGGCTTTTTAGATATCCAAAATGGGACTATGATACTGTTGAATGATGGAAACACCAATAAGTGGTTAAAAGTGACCCTAAAAGGAACCGAAAGTAATAGAAATGGAATCGGAGCTAGGGTTGAGATCTACGGAGCCTGGGGAAAACAGATTCGTGATGTACAAAGTGGTGTAGGATTCCAGAATATGAATACATTAAACGTTCATTTTGGAATTGGTCAGGCTACTGCTATTACAAAAGTTGTTGTAAAATGGCCTTCAGGTCTGGTAGACGTAATATATAATGTAACTCCGAATACAACAGTGAACGTTGTGGAAGGAACACATTTAGATGTTAAAGAAGTTCAGGATTCCAAAGAGCTATTGACAGTGTATCCAAATCCAAGTGATGATATGATATTCTTTAAATCTGGCAATGATTTTATCCCTGTAGAAGCGAAAATATATGAGTTAACGGGCAGGATAGCTTTACAAGCCAAAGTTGAAAGAAGCTCTGTCTCAATTAAACAATTAAACTCAGGTGTCTATATCCTTGTGGTAATGGATAAGAATAGTAAAACATATTCTCAGAAAATAACCAAAAAATAAAATTCCACACATAATAAGCTGCTGCAGGATCGAAAGGTCTTGCAGTTTTTGTTTATATTGCCGGATCAAATAATGTAAAAAATTATTGAAGAAAACATGATTTCAAAGAAAATAAAAATAGTATTCAGTATTCCATTCGTTATTATTCTGTTATATACAGGCTATTTACTGAATATTTATGATTCAATTCCCCAGATTATTCCCATTCATGGATATGGAAAAAATACAGATGGATTTGGGAGTAAAATATTTTTATTTTTTCCGATTGTTCTTAATTTAATTCTATTGATGTTCATCTGGTGGATCATCAAAAGTCCTGATAAGATCAATCTGTCATTTGAAGTTAAGGAGGAGGATAAAGCCAGTACTTATGCTACCGTACAAATGGTGTTGGCTGTTCTTTCTATTTTTATCACCATTATTCTTACCATTCTTTTATTTTATGGAGTTGTATTTAAGTAATTCTTAGATACTTTTGTTTGCCGAAATAACGAGAGAGGTGAAATCTTCCTTACTCAGGACTCACTTTATTCAGAAAAAGATAGACTCCAATTCCAGAAATAGCAGATGTTGATGTTGCCAGGATCAAACTGCCTATAATGTATTGAAGAAGGTTATTTTTAACCAGTTCAAAATTCAATTCCTGATTTATAATATTGCTTTCTCCATGCACAAAAGGTGCACCTATAAACAATGATGCGGCAATAATGAATGGGATGAATGGGGGCAAGCTTATATTAGAGGCAACAAAAGCCAGGACCTTATTCAATTTGAAAAGAACAGAAAGTGAAATGACAAGCAGAGTTTGGAAACCCCAAAAAGGAGAGAGCCCTATAAAAACACCCAAAGCAACAGAAAATGCTTTGATACGATTAGTTCCGGCACTTTCAAGAACATCTTCTTTTATGAATCTTTTAAAACTTTTCTTTCTGAAATTATTGATGAAATTCCGAGGAATAATATATAATAAAGTGATCGTAACAAGAATCGTATTTAAAATGCTGATTCTTGTAAAATCTTTAAATGGTCTGAAATGAGAAACCCTTTCAGCAGGATCATACAGTACTTTTATAGGAACATTTTTTACAGGAATATGTTTCCATGCAGATCTTACAATGATTTCGATTTCAAATTCGAACTTGGGGGTAAAATATTTTTTAGGAATTCTAAGAAGAGGGTATAAGCGATAACCAGATTGGGTATCTTCTAATTTAATACCCGTTTCAAACCAAAACCAGAAATTGGAAAAACGGTTTCCGAAACTACTTTTCTTCGGGATTCCATCCTGAGACATATTTCGGTTACCGATTAATAGAACATCTTCCTTTTCCTGAAGCAGGGCGTCAACAAAAACAGGAATATCATTGGGGTAGTGCTGACCATCAGAATCAATGGTTATAGCATAATGATATCCAAGTTCTTTTGCTTTTCGAAACCCGATTTTTAGCCCATTTCCTTTTCCTTTGTTTTCAGGCAAAGTGATAATCGATATCTGAGGATAGCTATTGAGTATCTGAGTAGTAGAATCCGTAGAACCATCATTTACAACAACAATGTTTTGGGTGTATTCCAGGACACCATCAATAACCCTGTTAAGAGTTTTTTCATTATTGTATGTAGGAATTAAAACACATATTTTCTTTTCAGAAATTGCATTTTGTACTTCAGGAAGGGTCATTGTTTTATTTTAACGAAGCTTTTTCTGTAGCGGTAAAGGTTTTCGACTGTGCTGCAAACTTCTGAATGTAACTTTTTAAAGCTGAATTCTGTTTGCTGTAGTTACTCAAAATAAATGCTTTATCATCTTTTAAACTGGAGTGATACCCTACAATTTTAGGAATGTTTTCCTGAACGCTCAATCGGATCAGCCTTAATTCAATATTATTAGGGTTACTTTTTATAACATTTTCAAGGCTTGTTGCTCCTGTTTTTACAAATGATTTTCTTTTTCCTTTTTCTGTAGTTACCTTCGCTTCCATAATCTGTGCAGCAGCCTTGTAACCTGAAGTAATAGGATCAGAAGCAGATTGTTTTTCCGCAACGTTGATGAACGTTTGTGTGTTGGCATTAGATTGATTAGCTTTTGCATAGCTATTTCTTAATGCTTCCAAATCAGAGGACTGGAAGAAAAAGAGAAAAGCTGTTATCAGTGATAAGATCAATTTCATGAGGTTTGTCTTTTATAGTGTACTGACATTTTTAAAGCAATTGTCTCGCCAAATAAAGTAGTATTCTTTACTTTTACCTCTTCTTCACTTTCACTGATATCCAATTGTACGGTAAGGTCAGGCGTTTCAAATGGATTGATAATCGCCATAAACTTTACATTGGAAGCGGTTTTTAAAAATAATTTTGAACCCGTGAATTCTTCAGTTAGTTCTTTTACAATCTGCATCATGCATACGCCTGGTGTAACAGGATTTCCAGGAAAATGGCCTCTGAAAATTTCGTGATCCTTATTTAACTTAATATGGGCAACGAAACTTCCGTTTTCTCCTTTATCATGGGATTGTAAATTATAAAAGTCTGTAAGAATGGTTTGCATCTGTTACTCGGTTTCTGTTATTTGAAATAGCTTTATATTAATCTTAAAATCTTTGTGTTGTAGATCTATACTATCGGCGAAGATATGTTTTTTTGCTTCAAAACTAAAATTGATTTTTTCCCTGTTATTTTTAGTGTAGATAAGTTGCTCCAGTAATCCATTTTCCTTATTGAAAAACAGATAATACTTTTTATTGTCGTCCTGAGAAACGTAGATCTTTGATTGATTATTTTCAAATCTTTCATTTACAGGATACTCATGCTTTAAAAGTTGTTGAAAGTCATTTTTCAAAAAGTTTTTCACAATCTTCTTATCAAGATCTGGAATGATGTAATTGATTTTGAAATCTTTATCAGAAATTTCGAAATCTATGAGCTTATTTCCGAAATCGGATGTTAGCGCGACACGATGTGTCGTTTCATTGATCTTCTTTATGATCAGGATTCCACTGATATGGTTCTTGTAAATATCGATCTGGCACTTATACACATAATCCTCTTTAGAAGAAAAATATTGATTCGCGACCATTTTCTCAGAGCCAGAACCCGTTTTTACATCTGTAAGATGGTATGTCTTGCAGGATAGAAGGGATAAGAGAAGAGCACTATAAAGAAAACTCTGAAGCAGAAATCGGCGCATTGATTTTAGTGTTTTTGAAAACAATATTTGTGGTGTCTCCGGATGCTTCTAACATATTAACCTGTGCAACAGTCGATTCGCTTTTAGGAAAGTACAACTCGATCTGCTTGATGTATTTTAATAATTGAGCAGATTTTGGAGTAAACTTAGCGATATTGTAAGTGGCATTTTTAAAGTAGGTCACTGTAAACTCAGGATCATTGAACATTTTCCCATTCGAGCTTCCAACAATTAATTTATTGATCTTTTCGAAAGTTTTACTTTTGGCATCCACTGAAGACTTTTTCCCCTGATCATTAATAAAGATTTTATTTTCTTTAAAAACAATACTGTACTGATAAGGTTTTGTATATTTCCAGCTAAGCATATTTGGAGATTTTAAAGACATCTTACCGTAAGTAACAATGTTCTTGTCCAGAAAATCCATTTTTTTTGTTTGGGTAAAATCACTCTGCAATGTTTTGATCTGCTGAGTTTCCGAAGATACTTTGGTTACAAATGCTTTTGCCTCAGTTCCTGTCATTGCTGTATTTTGTGCAAAAAAGAAACCTGAAACTAATAAAAATGCTCCGAAAGCAATATTTTTAATCATTTTTTATCTGATTTTATAATTGAATCAATAGTAAAAGTAGAATATTTTTTATTCCCCAAAAATAGCAATAAATCTACCAAAACACGATAGGTCTTTTCTGAAGTGTCATGAAGAAGGATAATGCCACCAGGTTTAATTTTTCCTGTAATCCTTTTATAGATCTTCTTTTCATCTTCAATCACCGTATCTAATGATCGGATATTCCAGCCGATACTTTTTTTTCCTATCCTTTTAATAGCTTTTGCAATTGATGGATTGGTGACACCAAAAGGAGGTCTGTATAAATGGGTTGTTGTATTTCCAATCGCTGCAATACTCTCATCACATTGTTTGATTTCTTCTGCCATTTTTTTTGTAGATAAAAATCCTGTTGAATTGGAATGGGTATAGGTGTGGTTTCCTATAGTATGACCCTCTGAAATAATTCTTTGAAATGTTTCAGGGTATTTTTCAATCTGTTTTCCAATACAGAAAAATGTAGCCTTGATCTGATGTTGTTGGAGCAGGTCTAAAAACTTTGGAGTGAATTCAGTAGGACCATCATCAAAAGTGAGAGCCACTTCTTTCAATTTTGTTCTTTTATGGGTAATGCTATTGACAAAGTACCCTAATTCGATATCAAAAGATGCCCAGACTACAATTGCTGAGAACAGCAAAAAACAAAACAAATATACCCAAAAAGTCCCATGGAATGCATAAATAAATACATTACAGAAAAGATAAAATAAAATAAATGAGTAGTGTTTCATCTTTATGGTTTTGAATTTTTGGTTTAAAGTTTTCTCAATCTACAGGCTGAAGGGGTCTGTGAACGTAGTTCATAAACGAAATGAAGAATCCAGACACTGCAAACAGAGATTTCTCCTACGTCGAAATGACAAACAGGCAATAAATTTACAATTTACTAATGTAACAATTTTACAAATCAGCAATTTTGCGATTTCGCCCTAATTAGATTCTTTCTAACAAAACCAAACTGTGATCACTTCCCAGCAAATGATTATACAAAAGAATATATCGAATACTGTCTTTTGCTATTGAATTGATCATTATCACCTTTGGAATCTCTTGATTTTTGAGGATCTGACAAGCTATAAAAGTTGAGAAACCACTTGCTGTGTTATACTCGCCACTCAAATGTTTGTAATGTAATAAAGAAGAATTTGGAAATAGATCCATTGCTTTTGTATAATAGACATCAGATTCTGAATCACCACTGAAACCTAAAATTAGAGCATCAACATCATCATTGTTAAGATTATTTTTAGCCAGAAAATCTTCGGTGAAATTTTGTACTTCGTCCGATTCTAACTTGTTAGTGATGTGTATATCTTTAAGTTGGGCATAAGAATTTTCTGTTGGTTTTTTGCCAACAACGAAAAAACTTGAACCTTCACCCCACATCACGCCTTTTGTTTTTGAATCTAGAAAATCAACGGGAAAATCCTCAGACTTCTTAATGATGTTATGAAGTTGATAAAGTTCCATTGTTCTGTCAGTCTGTTCATCTGTGGAACCTACGAGAATATTTTCTGCTTCTTCATCCTGAATCTGAAGTTTGGCGTCTAGTAGAGAAAACTCCAGAGATGATGAGGTATTCACATAAGTGAAATTGTAAGCATGACATTGTAAGGCTAGAGCGATTTGCCCTGCCACTGTATTATGGGTAGATTGAATAAAATAAGTCGGTGTTAAAAACTCCTCCTGATTATCAATCACATTTTTTAAGAATTTTTCGGAGTCCTGGGAACAACCCATTCCTGTACCAACAATGATGGCATCAGGGTTTTCAATACCCGCTTCTTTTAATGCATATTGGGAAGCTACAGAGCTCATCTTTACAGTCTTAGACATTCTTCTGCTCATTGCAGGAGGAATGAATTCTTTGTAATTAGGTTCGATCGCTTTTACAATCGGAATGGAATTCTCCGGTTTCAGATTTTCAAAAAAGTTTTCCTGTAAAGTATCTTGAACAGATATACAGGAAGCACCATTAATGTAAACTATACTCATGATTTTGAGAAAATTAAAGTTGAACAATTTCCTCCAAATCCAAATGAATTAGAAAGTACATGATTGATATTTTTCTCTTTAAGTTCAGTAACCGGAACAAGATCAAACTCTTCCATCTGAGTTTTAAAATTTAAATTCGGAAACATAACATTATGTTGAATCGCTAAAATTGAATACACCGCTTCAATTCCTGCTGCTGCTGCCAGTGTATGTCCCGTAAAAGCTTTTGTGGAGCTGAATTCAGGAACATTTCCTTCTCCAAAGATTCGCACCATAGCAATTCCTTCAGATAGGTCATTGTTAGGGGTTGCGGTGCCGTGAACATTAATGTAATCAATTTCCTCTTTTTGAAGTCCGGAAACTTTTAATGCTTGCTGCATCGCTAAGAAAGCTCCCTGTCCGTTTTCTGAAGATGCTGTTTGATGATGTGCATCATTGGCATTTCCATACCCTGAAAGATAAGCTAGTACTTTTTTATTCTCTTTTTTTACAACCTCTTGAGATTCCAGCACCAAAAAAGCGGCTGCCTCACCCAGGTTCAATCCTTTTCTGTTTTGATCGAATGGAGTATTGTAAGAATCAGTAAGAATCATTAGGGTATTAAATCCATTCAGTGTAAACTTGGAAAGTGAATCTGTTCCACCTACAATTACACGATCTAAAACTCCGTTTTTAATAAGTTTAGCACCCATCATGATGGCATTGGCTGCAGATGAGCACGCTGTACTGATTGTGGAAACCATTCCCTTTAATCCTAAAAAATCGGCAATGGCTAATGAGGAGTTTCCAGCATCGTGAGCGTCAATATATTTTTGCTTTTCAGGAAAATCTTCGTAGTTGTAGAAATATTTTTCAGTAATATCCATTCCTCCAACACTTGTGGAAGAAATCAAGCCTGTTTTATAGGTATTGATATCTGAAATCCCAGCACTTTCTACAGCTTCTTTTGCGGCAATCATTCCTAATAAAGAGGTTCTTGTAACATTATTGTCTTCGCTCAATTGAAGTTGTTGTACAAGTTCTTCATTAGACTGTTTTATTTCACCTGTTTTTATTGTTCCGGCGTGACGGGTTTCAAATAATTGGATATCAGAGATCCCGTGTTTCCCGGACTGTAATGAAATAAAATTTTCCTCCACATTGTTACCAATTGAAGAAATAATGCCCATTCCTGTTATGGCAATTTTATGACCCATTAATTATTTTGTTCTGTTTTCTTCGATGAACTTTGCCATCGTGTCAATAGATTGAAAAATTTCCTTTCCTTTTTTAGGATCGGCTAATTTTATTCCATAGTCTTTGTCGAGAAGAACAATCAGCTCTAAAGCATCAATAGAATCTAATCCTAAGCCACCTCCAAATAATGGATCTGTATCTTTGATTTCGTCTACAGAAATGTCTTCAAGGTTAAGAACTTCTATGATTTTGTGTTTTAATTCTGATTTTAAGTTTTCCATAAATATTAATTATTATAATGTATCAGTTTATCAATTTCAAAATAAAAATTATGTTTTCATTGTTAGACTGCTACATTGATATATTGTTACATTTTTATAAGGTTAGCAAATATACAAAAGCTTTATAACTTTCCTGATATAGTTCTACCCAGCCGCATAATACCTTTTCAGCTTTTCCTGACTGTAAAATTTGCTGCGCATAGTCATTTAAAAAATTTTCATCAAATTCATCCAAAACGAAAAAAGCATTCTCGGTTTGCATTTGATGCCTGATGCTTATTTCACCCACACAAATGTTTGGTAAAGTATAGACAAAAACTGCAGGACTTGGAAAATAGGCATCTTCTGAATTGATACTTTCCTGGTATTTAAAATCGGTATCTAAACTGGATGATTTATTGGCAAAAACCAATGCCGTTCTATTGTTGTCCTGATTCTTCAAAAGCATTTCGGCGGATAAGAAAGCCAATTTGCTTAATGAATCCATCTTATGAAATTTCGGATAATTGAGGTCAAGGCTTTTGTAAGCTTCTTTTGCAAATTCCTGAAATGTAGTATTCTGACTTTCGAAAATGATACCTTCGTGGACAGTAATTGTTGAATTCTCTATTATGCAGATATTTGTTTTCTTCATCTTTTCCTTGTTTAACATTTTTCTAAAACAATAGCTGCATTACATCCTCCAAAACCCGACGCAGTTTTCAGAATGTATTTTATTTCTGCGGATTGATTTTCTTTAATAATATGTAAAGGCTGAGAAACTCCTGACTCTTTAAAGTTTTTTGAAGGAATCAGGGTTTTATGTAGTGCACTTTCCATAGAAATGATGCTTTCCAATAATCCAGATGCTCCAAGGCAATGTCCATAGTAACCCTTCATACTATTAAGAGGAACGTTCTGTAATTGCATTCTGTTGAAAGCAACAGCTTCCATTTCATCGTTGTATATAGTTGCTGTTCCGTGTGCAGAGATAAAATCGATTTCAGATGCATTCACTTTAGCTTCCGTCATTGCATTCCTGATACTGGCATACAACCCATCTCCCGTTCTTGAAGGCCCTGAAATATGATTAGCATCATTGATTGCGGAGTCTCCTAAAATTTTAAACCTAAATTTTTCGTTTTCGGCAGGTTCACCCGTCACATAAGCTGCAGCTGTTGCTTCCCCAATATTAATTCCGTTACGGTTTTTATCATAGGGTTGGCAAGGCTCTGTTCCTATGGCCTGGAAGGAATTAAATCCGGAGATCACAAACTCGGTGATCTCATCTCCGGCAATCACAAAGGCATCTTTATATTTTCCAGCCTGGATTAGGTTTTTAGCGACAGCAAGAGCCATCACTCCTGAAACACAAGCATTGGAAACTACAATCGGTTTAGTTGTAAAACCAAAAAAGGCAGCAATTTTTTGAGCTAATGCAGAAAGGAAAACACCTTTCGGTAAAGTCGATTGATTGTTTAGCAAACTGATGTTTCCTTTTGTAGTAGATAAGATAAATGCCGTTTGATCTGTAATGTTATGTTGCTCAACCAATGGCTTTAAACTTAGCAAAAACATTTTTTCTAATCTTGTGAAATCCTGGTCAGAAAAGTTGTTCGTAAACTCTGTATCCAGCTTTTCCGTTTCAATCACTGAAGCATAAAATGCCTCCTGATTCTCTATAATTTTATGTAATGCTACTCCTGATTGGTTTTGCACTAAAGCATTCCAGTTATCAGCGACACTCATCCCAAGAGGAGTGATACAGTTATAGTCGGTAATATAAATCTCCTTCATCATGAAAGTTCCATTTTATCCTTCCATTGCTGAAAGAAGTCCGGGTTGTATAAACATAGGTTCCCATTGTTATCTAAAAATACCTGAGTGGTTTTTCCGCTGCATACCAGTTTATTTTCCTGATTGAATAGCTCATATTTGAAGATCAGTTTTGCGGCTACTGAATTGACGAATGTCGTTTCAATTCTAAAAACCTCTCCATATTTTAAAGGTAGAAAATGTTCACAGGTACTTTTTACAATAGGAGTGAGATAACCTGCCTTCTGGATATCCAGATAAGATAACCCATGTTCTCTTCCAAAAGCTTCTCTTCCATCTTCAAAATAGACAATATAATGCCCATGCCAGACAATTCCTAAAGGATCTGTTTCATTAAATCGTACTCTGACTTCTTCAGAACATTGAATTATTTTTTCTTTAGACTGCATTTTGTTTTCCTCCGATATTTTTATTGTTTCAGGAAATTCCTAAGAATATTGTTCCACATTTTAATTAAACACTATGAAGTTTCCTTTCGTAAAAAATAGAAATGGTTACCATTGCAAGATAAAATAAAAATAATAAAACCAGTTCTTTGGCTATTCCTGCAATCCCGCTGTTTCTAAGAATAATATCATAGTAAGCATTTAAACCCCAGTTCATCGGTGAGAATTTTGCGATATGCTGCATAAATTCAGGCATTAAAAATACCGGAACCCATATTCCTCCAATAGCTGCCAATACGACAACAGAAGTCGCACCAAAAGGAGCGGACTGTTCCTGAGTGTCTGCTAAGGTTCCTAATAATACTCCAAATCCAATGGCTGCCAATCCGGCAAAAATAGTAACGATAATGAGATGGAACATTTTTCCGGTAACATCAAACTGTGGTAAATCCATATAAGGGAAAAGATAGATTCCCACTGCCACCATCAATAAAAACTGGATGATACAGATAATAAGATAAGTACATGTTTTTCCTAAAATATGAATATAATAAGGAGTAGGACTTACCCTTACCCTTACACTTGTTCCCTGGCTTTTTTCTTTAACCAGATTGATGGAAAGAGGAACTACAATGAAAAATATAGCAAAAAGTGCCCATGCCGGAACATTATGCTGAACCGAATTAGGCATAATTTCTACGGCGCCTTTTTTAGGAGTGATTTCTTTAAAACTGATCAGGTTTTTATTTTCTTCAAGATTATCAGTCGTTCCCAGTTGATCCTGAAAGGCTTTATAAATCTTTTTATTTTCAATTTCAAATACCATTTTATTAACGGAATTCATGACTGAGTTTTTGAATCCTACATTGGTAGCAGGGTCAAAGTATAAATGAATTTCCTTAGTTTTTGAAACTGGTTTTTTAGCAACAGCAGAGTCTGTTTCTATTCCAAATGATTTGACAATAGTCTGTACTTTGGAATCGATATTTGAGTTTAGGTCTTTTGTCAGATTTTCAGGAATGACAATCGCCATCTGGTAATCGCCGGAGAAAACAGCATCTTGAGCCGATTTTTCGTTGAAATTGGTCAGTAATTGGAAAGTTTTACTGTTTTCCAGTTCCTTTTTAATATTTTTTGAAACTTCAGATTTATCTTTATCAATGAAAATGACGGGAATCTTTGAACCTTCGAGATTCTTAAATGTAGAATCCTGGATTAAAGTAATCGTGATAATAAGCAGTAATGGCATTACGAAAATAATAACGATTCCACCAATATCTCTCTTTAATAAAAGGATCTCCTTAATAAAGCTTCTCCACAATTTATACAACAACATCTCTTAATTCTTTTCCGGTTAATGAAATGAAAACGTCTTCCAGATTTTCAGCATTGGATATCTGTGCAACGAGTTCTTCGGGAGTTCCTACGGCATGGATTCTTCCTCTGTCTATAATGGCAATTTTTGTACAAAATTCTTCTGCTTCAGAAAGGTGGTGGGAGGTGTAAATAATACAAGTCCCATTTTTATTAAGCTCCTGAAGAAAATCGATGATTACTTTTTTAGATTGAACGTCTACCCCTACTGTTGGCTCATCAAGAAACAGGACTTTAGGATTATGAAGTGTTCCAGCGATCAGGTTGCAACGACGTTTCATTCCTCCTGAAAACTGGTCTACTTTTTTATCTGCAAATTTTGAGAGCCCCATTCTTTCGAGCGACTCATCGATGCTTTTATGAAGTGTCTTATGCTTTAAACCATACAAACTTCCAAAGAATAACAGATTTTCTTTAGCTGTAAGCGTAGGATAAAGAGCATATTCCTGAGGAACGATGCCGATAATCTGTTTGATTTTAGATCGGTCTTTTTGAGGGGATAGTCCATTGATTTTGAATTGGCCCGAAGTAGGTTTTATCAATCCGGAAAGCATAGAAATCAAAGTGGTTTTTCCGGCACCATTAGGTCCCAAAATTCCATAGATTTCATTCTTTTCAATATTCAACGAGATATCATTTACAGAAAACTCTTCTGAATGTTTGTATTTTTTATACAGGTTTTTGATTTCAATAATATTCGCTTCCATGTTTAGATTGCTTTTCTAAGTTTTTTATAGAAAGCCTCTTCTAAATCTGCGATATGAAGCATGGATTTTGAAAGCTCTTGATAGATATTACTTTTAGAATTTCTGTTTTTATAAACGCGGGCAATATCCACAGCGAAATCCCGCCATAAATCTCCGATTGCAGTAATTTCTTTTGACAGTTCCCTTAGTTGATCATTCTTCAGGATTTCTGCTGCTTCCTGAAGAAATGCACCATAAATAAACCTGAAGCCTCCTCCTCCGGTTCCTATTTCTTCCTGCATTCTTATTAATTGTCCCAGATAATGGTTGGTAACCTTTGTTCCTTTTTTTTCAGCCCATTTTGGGATACTTTTCGCTACCCATCTCATGGCTTTTACTCCAATAAGAGGAACGGGAGCGAGCATATTTTTGCAGGTATCTTTAATTCCTTTTTTGATGGCTTCTTCTACATTAATGTTTTCAGGAATATAAGTGGGGTAATACATATGACCTTTAGGAGGCAAGGCTCCTTTTGCATATCTTACTTTTTCCAATTCTGCCTCTGAAAGTGATGTGACATAATCCATTACAGGATCACTGATCAAAAATCGTCCATCTTCCTTTCCATATACGACAAGGTTGTGCGCATTGAAATGGAATTTATATTCTTCAGGAAAATAAGTAAGGTTAAAAACTCCAACCTGAAGTCCGGTAGGGATATTATTCTCTAAATTTTTTTCTAATGCCAATTGAGCATCTTTGGGATTTGAGAATTTCTCTCTCTTAATTTTAATACCCAGTCTTTTTGCTGCCTTACTGAAAATGGCTCCTGGCATCGGGCGATAGCTAAAGCCTGGAGCAAAGTTTACTTTTAGAAAAGGCAGATATACAAAAAATAATCCTGAACCTATTCCAAAAATCATAGGTTCACTTAGCTTTATACCTTTGTATAGTAATAAATTAGAGGCAACACCATTTTCGCAATGAGCGGTCTGGTGGTGTTCAAAATTCAATTTCATCCTTATATTTTTTTCTATTCCCTGATCAGATACAATGAGCATAGTTTATATGCTGCATTTTATTACTTCCCATTGAAATTTTTTAATTCCGTCACTGTGATCCCAAATGCATCAGCATATTTTTTCAGCACAGTGTCACTTAGCGTTTTAAATATTTTTGGTTTGGTGTGTCTTTTTACACGCCATTGCCATAATCCAACATAGGCAGAAAGTACACCCAAATCCATTTTATTCAGTTCCATGAAATAAATAATAGGACTTGCAGTTTGATCAGCAACATTTTGTCTGGCTTCTGCTATTCTTTCGTTGATGAGATCCATAGATTCCTCCAGAGCTAATTTTTTAGCTTCCCAGCCAATACTGTTTGCTGTGGTATAATTATCATTCTCATCAGTAACATAAACCACTTCGGTCATGTTTGCTGATTTCAGATTACTTTCATCCTGTGGGAGATCCTGTTTTTTCATCGTCTATTTTGTTATGGTAGTTTTTGAATAAACAAATTGATTTCGGCTCTTATTAATAATTCGTCATTATTAAAGGTCTCACAGAAAATATTACAGATATTATCATATTTCGAAATAAGAGATGCTTTTGAAATAATTGTATCACCTACTTTCGGTAATGAGAATACATCGATTTTTTTAATATTGGTAATGAAACCAATCACCTTTGTTTCGATATCCGGGCCTTCAAAAAAACTTTGTCCCACAATGGATGAGCAGGTTTGAGCTGAATTTTCAATCAACCCCGCCTCTACAAGTTCATTATGAGAAACAAAAATATTCTCTGGTTTTATATGAAAGGAAGTAATAACATTTTGTTCCGTCAATTCCAAAATATAATCTACCATCAACATAGGTTCACGATGAGGTAAAAAATTATGGATATTGATGATATTATGGCCTTCCTTAATTTTCATTAGAATTATTTTACAACAGTTTTCATTTGAGAATTTGCTATGATCGTGCCATTCAATCTGGTAATACAATTAACTAAAGTCACTCCCATCACTTCATTAAGGATGGAGACTTCTGTTTTCAGGGAATCTCCGGTTTTTGGTAAAGCTTCCGCGTCAAAGGATTTAATAGCTCCGATATAGCCAGTTGGAGCTTCTTTGCCTAAGAGGTAATATTTATACCCCGTATGCAAAGCCACACTTTGAGCCTGATGTTCGATTAATCCAGAGGCTTGAAAAATTCCATCCTGAATGAAAATATTGTCTTCCTTTATATTAAAGCCTGAAATCAGATGATTTTCAGAGTATTCAGACAATTCATTTACCATCACAAAAGGGAATCTTTGCGGAATAAGACTTTCCACAAAATTTTTATCAGATGTTGGCAGATTGTTTTCCATTAGCAAACTGTTAATAATGCACAAGAATAGGCAAATCTTCCGCTTTCTGGTACACAAAGAAGTACTTTTTCTCCTTTTTTCAATTTTCCTGAATTCATCAGTTCTTCCAACGCAATAAAAATAGAACCTGCACCAATATTTCCAACTTCAGAAAGGTTGTAATACCATTTTTCCCAAGGGAAATCCATTCCTTTTTTAGCAAATTCTTCTTTAAGTCCATCTTTAAAATAGCCTGAGGAAATATGTGCCAAAACATGATCAATTTTTTCAGGATCCAGCTGGTGCTTATCGAAAGAAGCTCTTAAACTTTCAGCCCCTTTTACTAATATATATTGATCTAAAAGTTTGGTGTCTTGCTTTAATGCAAAAAGAGATTGTTTCAACCATTCATCAGAAGAATAATCTGCCCAGGATTTTAAGCTTCCATCTTCCTGTTTTTCACAACCGGAGTACATACACGCCTCGATCTCATGAGCGTAAGAGTAGAAATCAATGAATTCCACTTTTAAAGAAATACTGTTTTCTCTTGGTTTGTTTTCCAATAATAAAGCACCGGCACCATCAGAAAGCATCCATCTTAAAAACTCTCTTTTGAAAGCAATAATGGGTCTTTCTTCCAATAATTTTAAATTTTCCGCTTCATGATTGAACTTATCTGCTGTCATCCATGCAGAAAATCTTTCAGATCCTACACAAACGGCATTGTCACGTACTCCTGCTTTTACAGAAAGGAATCCATAGTTGAATGCATTCATTCCTGAATTACAAAGTCCTGTCGAAGTATTGATTTCTATAGATTTTCCAACTTTCAGTTCTCCATGAACCATAGAAGCATGTGAAGGCTGAATCTGATCCGCCGAAGTCGTTCCGCATGATAATAACTGAATATCCTCTTTTGTGAAATTCTCATCGAATAGGCCTTCTACTGCCTTCGCTGTAATCTGAGCATTGGTATGGGTAGGTTGGCTGTTTTTATCTAAGGCGTAGTATCTCGTTTTAATCTGATTGTTTCTTAAGATTAGAGCTCTTGCTTTAGAAGGAGTGTCATTGACCAAGCCAAGATAACTTTCCATCTCATCATTAGAAACCGGCTCATTAGGTAAGTATGTTGAAGCTTTGGTTATAAATACGTCGTTCATCTCTTATTTTAAATTTATTCCTTGTAAATATTTTTTTTGTTTCAGTCTTTTAGATCTCAAAACAGGGGCTAATAATATGTGAAAAACCAAAACAATAGGGGAAATAATCCATATTGCTGCCATCAAATATACCTTAAAGAATTTTATCAGCAATGGTCGCTTCTCTTTTTTCTTGATAATCAGATTGGACCAAACGGTGAAGATTTTATTTCCTACTTTTTCCACTCTGACTAAAAAAGGTCGGATTTCTACTGCCCCGTTTTTCACAAGTTCTGGTTGTAAATTGTCATAATGGTTATTATCAAAGTGCTTTTTAATAATCATACCATATTTTCCGGCTCCGGCAATTTCTTCATCTGAAATTCCGGCTGCAGGTAATATACCTGATTTTTCTTTCTTTCCAGTAGTTAACCAACGCAAAATAGTCAATACACTGGTGTAGTTATCATGTCTGTCTACCAATGCAATGTTTCCAACGAGCTTTGCATTTAAATTCTTTAAATAAACTTTAAGCTTTTCCTGAGAAAGCATCCACATATTTCGGGTTCCCGAAACAGTAACTACCGGAGTATCTCTCAAAATGTCTTCCGCATAACCACTTTTTAAGAAAGAGATAATGGGAATAGAAGGCGTCAAATACCAAACCTGATATCCGAAAATGATAAGATCGAATTTTTTATTCAGTACCTCTTCTGGTGGAGGAAGTATTTCACTCGGGATTTGTAGATAAGACTCAGGGAATGTATTGAAGAATACGTCACCAGGCCAAGGAAAAGGAAAGTCCTCCTTAAGCTTAATGCTGTAATAAGTAACGTTATATTCGTCCTTTTTATCCTCAAAAGGCTGGGCGATATTCTTTACAATATCTTCTAATTGGCCCGTTTGTGTATAGTACAAGACAAGTATGTTCTTCTGCATGGAAATTTTTATTGATTACAAAAATATACTTTTATAATTTATCAGTTATCTCTTATATATTTTAATTGATTCCGAACTAAAATGTGAATGGTATTCACTGTTTTGAAACAATATGTTTTTAATATTGAAAAAAATGATGATTTCAGGAAGTTGCTGGATAGCACCTAAATCATAATTTTCATTGGAAACTAAAAGTATACCAACCTTTTTATTAATCTCCGAAATATCGGATATATAGTTTATTTTTCTTCTTTTTACAAGGTAATTATGTTCTGCAACTTCTCTTTTTTCAATGTCAGGGATCAAGCTGAATATTCTCCGGCTGGCTTCCTGAAGGGTTAGCAGGATATCAGTTTGACCATAGTCATTTGAGATATGAAGAATAGTAGAGTCTTTGGGAATGTGCCTATTCAGCTCAAAATATGCTGATTTATTGATTTTAAAATCTTCTTTGACTTGTTGTACGACTTCAGTTTCCTTGTATAGAAAACTTAGGAAAAGCTTCTTTTTAAAATAATTTTCATCTTCTATTTCGTTTCTCAGTTTTGAAAACTCTTCTCTAAAATATGCGTTGATCTTCTTGGTTCTTTCCGAATAGGTTTTCCCAAATTTTAAATCATCCTTATCGATCCTATCTCCGATTTTTACGGTAATGCTCCCATCATAAATAATGAAATCTCCTTTTGGTAATACTTCAGAGTTTCCATGGATATAAACCGGAACCACATCCAATCCAAATTCTTCGGCAATATAAAAGGCTCCTTTGTGAAATCTTTTGATATCATTCGTGTAAGAGCGTTCTGCCTCAGGGAACACCATTAAGGAGTATCCTTCATTTATTTTTTCTCTCAATTGCTCCATCCCGTTTTCGATGCCCTGTGAAACCGGAAAGAATCCTAAAGCCCTAACCAATTTTCCAAACACAGGAGACTCGTATACCCAGTCGTTTACTAAGTATACAATTTTATGGGTAACCATTGCAAGGACCAATGTATCAAGAAATGAAGTATGGTTCGCAATAATTACAGCAGGTTTGCTGAAATCTTCATGAGGATTTCTGATGACTTTTTTCTTTACGAACGGGTTACAATATAAAACCGACTTTAAGAATAGAGCAATGAACTTTTTAATAGTACTCAGAGTCTTTCCCTTAGCTTTCCTTACAAAGAAATGTCCGAAAAAAGAAAAGAAAATTCCTCCTAACCCGTAATAGAGAAATAATAAAATCGAATGGATAAATAATCTAAACGTAATGGGAGAAAGTCCTTTTTTGGCTCTGTTGATAATTAAAAGCCTAAACCAGAAAGGGTATAATGTTGAGGTGATGATAATGACCGAAAACATTCCTATTAGCGCAACCAATGCTAATGAATGTAAAGCCGGGTGCTTTGCAAAAATCAATGAACCAATTGATAAAATGGTTGTGAACACCGCTAAAATAATTGAAATCCTGTAAGTAGGAAGTTCATTTTTCCCCGTTGTGTGTTCCTTTTGCATAGCCTTCGTAAGGAATATGCTGAAATCATCTCCGACTCCAAAAATTAAAGTACAAACTACAGTACTGAAAATATTAAGTTCCAATCCCAGAAAATATAAGATTCCGGCGGTCACAATTCCGGTTAATACAATGGGAAACATCGTAAGAACAGTCAGCTCAAAGTTTCTGAAAAAAACAATAATGGTAAGAATGATGGCCAATAATGAATAATTGATCAGGGTATTAAAGTCCCTTTTTAATAAACCTAAAAAGGTCTCATTCATTTGCTGGCGATCAATGGCTAAAGCATCATGTTTCTTTTCAATATCTTTTATAAAAACATCTCTTTTGTTTTCATCTACTTTAACGATGTTGGAAACCGTGTAAAATCCTTTTTCATTGCTCAGAAATTCGGAAACCTGTAGTGCTTTTACTTTCTCGAAATCCTGTAAACTGCGTGTTGAGTATTCCTTATTTAAAAGATCGCTGAACTGAGCAAAAGCTGTACTGTTGAATCCAAACTTATTCCCATTACTGATAAGCTCAGCTACAGTCTGGGTTTTCTTGTTATGATCCCAAAACTTCTTCCAGTTTTCAATTTTCTTTTGCTGATCCTGTTTGGAGAGTACAATATTCCCGATAGAATTATAGCTTAAAATTTTCCCCTCTTTTTTTTCTTTTTCCAAAAATTGGTTCAATTGTGTATTTCTGGTTAATGCTTCTTCTTCAGAATCACCATATGAAATAGTATATATTGATTTTGAGGTGATATCAGAGAGCTTCTGTAGCTTGGCTTCACTTATTTTTAGATCCTTAGGAATGTAGTTTAGATCCCCAATGTCTTCATTGAAGCCTACATGTCTAAATCCAAATAAGCACGCAATAATGACTAAAGAACATGCAATGATTAAAGGCTTATTTTTTTCATAGGGATAAAAACCAATTTTATCAATAAAGTTGACGCTTGCTTTTCCAGTGTTCTCTTTGGGATGATAAAGTTGTGGAACGATAATCAATGCTGAAATAGAAGACAGCATTACAGTGATAGAAGCAAATAATCCCAGATCTTTCAACGCTTCTGATCTCACAAAAATGAGGCAGAGAAATGAAACAGCAGTCGTAGCACTACTTAAGATGATAGGTTGTGTGATCTCCTTATAAAGCTCTTCAATATTATTGTTGTGTTTGTAATGAGTAAGAATATGTAAGGCATAATCTATGGTGATCCCAATTAATATAGCTCCTACACTCAGGGAGATTGCTGAGATTTTATCCTTAATAAAATATAATATGAGCAAAGCGAGTAAAACTGAAAATACGGTGGGAAGGAAAACAATAATGGGTGTAAAGAAATTTCTGAAATAATAAATAAGCAAGATCAGAAGTACAGTCATTGATATCACTACTGTATTCTGAATATCTTTTTTTATCTGTTCAGCATTAGCAACTGCAATTACGGGAGATCCAAAATAGCTTATTTCGGTTTTCCCTTTAAACTGCTTATTGACATCCCCTTTTATTTTATTGAGCTGGTCAATGAAAAATTCATTGTTTTTAGTATCGTTACTTTTATTTTTTGGATCGATGAATAGCAAGAGATTTTTACCATCCTTAGTAACGATATAATTATCTTCGAGTTTAAAGTCTTTGCTGATGTTAAGCGCATTGAGTTTTTTAATGCCTAAAAAAGTAATGCCAAGCGGGTCTTTTTTTATGAATTCTTTTGTTACAAGACTCGTCGGAGAAACCAATGAGACATAATTGTTTTCTACCTGTTTTGCGATGCTGTCTTTCTGAAGTTTTCTATTGATCTCTTTATAGTCATTCTCATCTAAAAACAGAGGAAGGTTCTGATTCACAAAATCAAATGTTTCAGAAATTTCACTATCATTTACTTTTCCCTGGATGGCTCCGATATATTTTTCTAACGGAGATATTTTGTCTAAAAAAGTATTGGCAGTTTCAGATAATTGGAAACTATCTTCAGAAGATTTATTCTCTATAATAACAATGATCTTATCCGAAAAGTTGAGTTGTTTAAGAACTTTTGCCGTAAGATCAGATTTTTCACTTTTAGGAATAATTTGATTAATGTCTTCCTCGAAATTTATTTTTGATGCAAAAAATAGGCACACAACTGCAACTCCTATTGTAAATAATACAGAAAGAAGTCTGTTTTTAGAAATTAAATAATATAGAAATATGAAAAAACGATGCATCGTGTTAAAAATCAAGTTTGCAAATTTAATTTTTTAAGAATTAGTTCAAAACTTTTACTGCTTAAGTTTTGGGCGAAAATTAATAAAATGTTTAGGTAAAATAAAAAAAACTTATACTTTTGCAAATGTTCCCTACTGATAATATATTTTAAAACAAAGTTGTTCCGAATAAAAAGCTGTTTTGATATGTTGAAAATATTTGATGAAAAAATAAACGGATTTTTATTTACAATAATACTTCCGCTTTTGCTATTCTCGATGTCCTATTACGGATTCGAGTCTTCCTATACAAGGCTGAAGACTGCAGAAAGACCACCCGATTATCTGTTCTCATCTGTGTACGCTTACAGGGTAATCCCAAACTACCTAAGTGTGTACCTTACAGATGTTATGGCTTATATCATAGATAACTACTTATCTTTTTTTCAAAAATTTCTTCATAAAAATGGGACTGCATTTTATCATGGTCTTTTTTTAATGAATAGTTTTTTCTTTGTGCTCTCTTCTATAGTTTTTGATAAACTCTTACGAATTAACCCGGTTGAAATTCTTTTAAATAAGAATGTAAGAAGACTCATTCATTTGGTAGCCATATTCTTTATTGTGATTACACAGTATGCTCCCACCAATTGCGATATGATGGCGCTTTTTTGTTATCTTACCGGTATATTTTTAACATTGAAATATCTTCAAACAAATACATCGTCTTATTTCTATATTTTAGTTGCCCTTATTTTTGTTTCAACATTTGTAAGAGAAACAGCTTGTCTGAATATTGCCTTTTTTGCAGCTCTTTTCTTGAACATCGATGAACTGAAAAGAAGAAACTATAAATTTATCTGGAAAACTATTCCTCTCGTAATAGCGTTTTTGGTTGCTTATTTGGGATTGAGGTTGATGGTTGTTCAGAAGACAACTTTCGTTGAAGGGTTTTATATTAACAGAAACTTTGAAAGCCCATTCAATCTGGCAGGGCTCTTATTTGGTAGCATTGTTTTATATTTTGTATATCTGCTTTGTGTATCAGTTGAGAATAGAATTATTTTTAAAAAATATCTGTTTTTCTCTTTGCCTTATCTTATTATGATTACAATGGTAGGGCTTTATTGGGAAGTTAGGCTCTTTTTACCGCTCATTCTTACGGGAATTGTTGTTGCTTTTTATCACTTTAAAAATTCCCTGAAGCTGGCATGAGTTTATTACATCCATATTACATCGTTGCCCTTATCTACATGCTTATTTTTAGTATTCAGGAGGTTTTTGGAAATAAGGTCGAAAAGAAATGGTTTTGGTTTTTAGGTATTTATCTTATCATAATTGCAGGACTTCGTGACAGTGTAGGGCCCGATTACGGTAGTTATAAAGGTATTTATATATACTCTGATACTAAAGATTATTGGAGTATTTTCATGAAAGCTTTGCATATTGAAGGTTCAGAAAATGTAGATATAGAATGGTTGTATGCATTGATCAATAAGATTTTGCTTAATGTTTTTAACGCTCCGTTTTACGTGCTTACCTTAGTGATCGCTATTTTTGCTATATTTTTTAAAATAAAATATACTGAGGATAATACCTTTTACCCCTTTACTTTTACGCTTTTTATGTTTATTCCCAATTTTTTTATTGGAGAGAGTGGGCAGATCAGACAGAATCTAGGGACTTTTATTATTTATTTTGCCATCAGATATATTAAAGAAAGGAAACTCTGGCATTATCTTCTTTTTGTTTTCATAGGTTCAGGTATTCATAATGTTTGTTATTTATTTCTGCCTATGTATTGGCTGGTTCGCGTACCGTTAAATAAAACGATGATGTTGGTACTGATAATAGGTTCTATATTTTTATCCCCATTTGAAGTCTATCGGGTTTTTGGTGATTTCTTAAGTAATATCAGCTCAGATAGTATGCTTGTGGAAGGATTTAATGGATATGTAGATGAGACAGCACAAAGATTGAATGGAGGTTTTGGAATTCCTGAAGCGTTGATGGCAATTCTTACTTTCTTTTTATTTGCTTTTGATACGCCTATGAAAGAGAAATTTCCTTATTACGAGTATCATCGAAACTATGCAGTTGTGGGGATTTGTCTTTATTTTATTTTTAGAAATAATCCGATATTCTCATCAAGATTGGCGGGAGCCTTTATTGGTTTTGCCTTTGTATTGATTCCAAATGCGATGTACGTAGTTTCTTATAATACAAAAAGGTTGATTTATTCTTTTATCATTGCATTAACGATTTTCAATTTTGTCGTATTCTCAAGTTTCAGAAATATTATTGGAGGAAGGTTCACGATTGATCTTTATAAAAATCATATTTTACCTTAAATAATTTAACCATATTTATAAAAAGACGAAACTAAATGTTTCGTCTTTTTTTGCCATTATTCCTTTAAATTCCAGGCCTCATTGCGTTGTGGGGCATGGTGCAAATATGTTGCTTACAAAAAATTAATGTGGAGTATTTAAAATTACACGTGATAAAAGTGTAGTTTTGTGCTGCTTGATTTTCAAAATGGATTTTTTATAAATAATGATTTAATGTCGTGTTATTTGTATGATAATTAACTTATTAAATAGATATTTATAATATAAATCATTGTTTGTTGATGAAGGCTTAAATTTTGTACGGGTGTTTATACACCAAACCTAAGGACATGAAAAACAGAATATTAAAAAACCTAATGGCAATTTCTTGCCTAGTATCGATCAATGTCTATTCCAGTAATAGCCCCGGATCCGGAAAGAATGACCTAAGGCCCATTGGTCAGTATGCAAAAGAAAGAGACTCTTTAATTAAGATGCCTCAGCGGTGGGATCAGGAAATAAACTCTGATAATACTCAACTTATCTCATCAGGAGATAACGAGCATAAACGATTAAGTAGCTCAATTGCATTGGACTGGACGAAAGCACCTAATAGTTATATTTTTGATCCCAGTCAGAATTATGGAGGACTTCTTGTTCCGGTTAAAAAGGCATATGCCATGTGGGTAAACGATAAATATGTCGGAAATGAAGGTGTTCCAAATGGAAAACTTACAGCTGATGTATTGTGGGAAGATGTTCCCGGACTCATTATAAGCGAAGACAATTATGCTCTGGAAATAATGGACGCAGGACAGAATGCTAAAATTAGGGTTCCTGTCAATAGATCAAAAGAAGGAAATGCTGTGATCGCATTTAGAGTAAACGGTGAAATTTTTTGGTCATGGCATATTTGGGTAACAGATGATCCTACAAAGGGATCAACATACAGGAGTTTTGAAAATCTTACCAGAGAGAGAAATGATAGTGTTGTAGAATCTATCCCTGATTCTGACTGGAAGTGGATGGATAGGGATTTAGGCTCGATTAGCGGAACCATAACCGGAACTGAATGGAATAGAAACGGAGGTCTGCTGTATCAATGGGGAAGAAAAGATCCAATACCGCCCCTGGTATATAGAGGGAATGATTTTTATGAAGTTTCAGGATCTATAGGAAGAGTAAGGCATAGAGGAGCTAAAAATTTCACAAATGCTATTAAAATTGATGATCTTAGAAAGTTTGTCCTCTTATCAAATGCTGAGGTCAAGAATAATGTTCAGCTTTCAGTAAGAAATCCTTTAAGTCTTATTTATGTAAATAAAGATGATAATTCGGGACCTGCTTACTATAATAACAATACTAATTTAATGGTAAATTGGTTCGGAAAGTCACCTAATTTTAAAGATAGTCAACTTACAGAACTTAATTTATGGTCCGATAATTCTCTTGGAAAAATAAATTCAACTTACAATACTGATGCTTCAGCACAGCCCTATAGAGATAAGTCGGCTTATGATCCTTGCCCAAATGGCTGGAGGATTCCGTCAGCATTAGTTGCGAATTTAGCTTCTACAGGCTATGTAGATGATATTAGAGTTGATTTTTCTCCTTTTGGGGTAAGAACGAATACAGGTAAGGATGTTTTTGAATCCAATGGTTATCACATTATAAAACCTACTGATGCTAATTTACCATCCTTTATGAAAGGTATAAAACTATATTCTAATATAGGTTTTGACTTATCAAATGTGGGAGGTTATAATATGGGATTATTTCCAGGAACTGGTGAAATAGAAATTGATACACAGGCTGGCCAGTATGCTGACCAACATCATACAAGTATTTGGACCGCGACTATGGCGAGACAGTTTGATTCTACACCGGCAACAACAGCAAGAGGATTATTTATGATTCCCGATAAAGCGCAGCCTGATGTACCTGATGCAAATTTTCCAAATGTGAAAGGAAGATTCCAATATGTACCCTTAGCTGTAATGAATACTTCTGGTGCTAATGGTTGCCGATGTGTAAAAGACCCTCTATATCTTGTTGACAGCTACGACTTCCCAACGGAATTTTTAAATGCTCCTGAGGAATATACGGAAGGGATTAATAATCCCAATAGTTATCAGATAATTAAAGCTGCCACAGCTTCTACCATTGAAATACCTGTGAGTAAAGCATTTTCTGTTCAGAATCAGCTTTTAAATAATCAGGATATTTTAAACCCTGCTAATTATAATAATCTAAAAGCGAATGTACTTTGGACTACCAACACCAGTTTGATTAGTAATGTTTCAATTTCCAATCCAGCTCCAGGGTCATTGGGAGATATTACCAATTCTAAGATTTTAGTAGTTGTCAATCCTAATCAAAGTGGAAATGCAGTGGTTACTTTGCATAATGGTAGTATAACTAATCCTGTATATTGGAGTTGGCATATTTGGGTTACAGATACTCCAATTAGTGCTTTTAAATATACTACAGAGCTTCCTAATGGGAATGTAACGAACTACATCAATTATGTGGAAAAAGCAGATATTGCTTTGCAAACTGAGTTTATGGATAGAAACCTGGGCGCTACGGATTCCTTTCCTCTGGTTGCTAATAACCTTACTCCTACATCTGCAGAATTAGCAAAAATAAGAGCATCTACAGGATTGCATTATCAATGGGGACGAAAAGACCCTATTCCAACTTTCCAAAATGCTGATAACAGAGCATCTTATAATGTATTTTTAGGAAGTGTTCAGGCAAATGGTTCCGTTAATTATACAACACTTACAGCAGCCACCTATAACAATACATCAGGAAGCTATATCGTACCTTATAATAATTATGCTGCCAATGCGAATCTACAGGATGTAGATAAATTGTCAGATAAAATTTCAAAAATACTGTCCTATTCTGTACGGAATCCTTTAGTATATATGGTTCCGAGCACTTTTGCTTCTTACAATAGCAGTGTACCTAATTATACAAATGGGACTGACTGGCTGTCAACTGAACCTAATTTAGCACCAGACAGATGGGGTAGAGGGGGTGAGAAATCGCCCTTTGATCCATGTCCGGCTGGTTGGAGAATTCCAGACGTATCAGGCGTCGCAATTGTATCAGGTAAGGATTTTGGAATGACGCCCTGGTATAAAAAAGATAAGAATGTAGCCACTGTCTATAGCATAGCTAATGATTATTTGGGAGTACGAGTAAGAAACCCAAGTACCACGACAACGATAGGGTATATTTTCAATAATCCAGCTTATCCTATTGGAAATTATCCGAATTCAGGATCAAGAGGATTCAGGAGTGTTACGGGAAATCAGTCAGCTCAGGGAACTTATAATGCTCTTAATTTCCAATATCCTGGATTTTGGACAGGTGCTTTAACATCTAATTATATTGGAAGACCTGTTAATATGTTATTTGATGCTGCTTCCAGTGCGAATCGTATGATTGCTTTTCATGATAACAATGATCCTTACTTTGGGATGAGCTGTCGTTGTGTAAAAATAAAATACGATGAAAACGGAAATGAGGAAGGTGTTATTCCAAAGCTTCAGATCACCTCTTTACCAGCTACAAAAGCTGCAACAGCTTTAAACAAAAATGAAATAGCTGATATAATAAGCAAAGAGAAAATATCGGTGTTTCCTAATCCTGTAAAAAACGAGCTTCATATCAAAGCTCCTAACAATAACGAAGGTTATTATTACCAGATATATGATATGTCTGGGAAATTGGTGAAATCAGGAAAATTTGAAAATGGACAGATAGATCTTTCCGCACTATCTTCAGGAGGATATTTGATCAGAATTAATAATTCAAAGAGTATCATTAAAATTATTAAAGAATAATTTTTTAAATAAATTTATAAAGGCTGTTTCTAAATTGAGACAGCCTTTTTTCTGTTATTTACCGATCTTATTATTATAGGTGAAAAATTCTATTAAAGCATGTTAAAGTGAAATAATTTAAGGCTAAATCACTTATTTGAAAAGTATAAGGGCTATAAAATCACCTTTAATAAATTTAAATTAAACAGCTATAGCAAAACCTATGTAATAAAAAAGCTTTACTTTTGCAAAAATTTTAGAATGTCGAAAAATTTAGTAATCGTAGAGTCCCCGGCCAAAGCAAAAACTATTCAGAAATATTTAGGAAAGGATTTTGAGGTAAAATCCAGTTTCGGACATATCCGGGATTTGCCTAAAAAAGGAATGGGTATTGACCTCGAGACATTCAGCCCCGATTACGAAGTTTCTGCGGACAAGAAGAAATTGGTAACAGAATTAAAATCTGCTGTTAAGAAAGCTGAAATGGTGTGGCTTGCTTCCGATGAGGACCGTGAAGGAGAGGCTATTGCATGGCATTTGGCAGATGAATTGAAACTGAAACCTGAAAACAGAAAACGAATTGTTTTCCATGAAATTACAAAAAATGCCATTCTAAAAGCTATTGATAATCCAAGGGATATTGATCAAAACCTGGTAAATGCACAACAGGCAAGAAGGGTTTTAGATAGGATCGTAGGTTTTGAAATGTCTCCGGTTCTTTGGAAAAAAGTAAAACCAGGATTATCTGCGGGAAGAGTTCAATCAGTTGCTGTAAGACTAGTTGTTGAAAGAGAAAAGGAAATACGGGCGTTTAGTCCAAAGGCCAGTTTCAAACTGGATGGAATTTTCTTGAATAGTGGAGAGCAGGAAATTTCTGCAAAACTTAAAAAGGATTTTGAAAAAGAAGAAGAAGCTGAAAAGTTTCTTGAAAAAGCAAAAACTACAGAATTTAAAGTTCTGAATGTTGAGACAAAACCTGGAACCCGTTCTGCTTCTGCTCCTTTTACCACCTCTACACTACAACAAGAAGCATCTTCAAGATTAGGATATAATGTAACCAATACAATGCGTCTTGCACAAAGATTGTATGAGGAAGGTTATATTACTTATATGAGAACAGACTCGGTAAACCTTTCTCAAGAGGCAATCGAAGGTTCAAAAAAACAGATTATTTCTGAATATGGAGCAGAATATTCTGCTCCAAGAAATTATACTACAAAATCAGCATCTGCACAGGAAGCTCACGAAGCGATTCGTCCAACGGACTTTGCGGTGAAAAGTATAGGGGATGCTCAATTAAACAGACTATATCAGTTAATATACAGAAGAACGCTGGCTTCTCAGATGGCTAATGCTAAAATAGAGAAAACAGTTATTGAAATTGGAAACCCTGGTTTGCCACAACATTTTGAAGCACAGGGGGAAGTTATTATTTTTGATGGTTTCCTAAAGGCTTATGGGATTGTAAAGACAGAAGACGATGATGAAGAAAATAGCGAGAAATTACTTCCTAAAGTAAAAGTTGGGGAGATCTTAAATTACAAATCGATTATTGCGACTGAGAAATTTACCAGACCTAGCGCAAGATATACAGAAGCAGGATTGGTAAGAAAGCTTGAGGAATTGGGAATTGGACGTCCATCTACATATGCGCCTACAATCCAGACTATTCAGAATCGTGAATACGTAGATAAACGTGAGATAGAACCACAAACTCGTGAAGTCGTAAAAATGTCTTTAATAAAAGACAAGATTAAAAAAGTAGTACTTGATGAAAAGTTTGGAGGTGATAAAAATAAATTTGTTCCTACAGATATTGGTGAAGTGGTAAACGACTTCCTTACAGATAATTTTAAAGAAATCCTGGATTATGGATTTACCGCAAGAGTAGAAGAGAGTTTCGATGAGATTGCCAATGGAGATCAGAAATGGAAGGAAATGATGACGGATTTTTATTCTAAATTTCATCCAAGAATTGCTGATGTTGAAGAAAATGCAGATCGTGCCAATGGTGATAGATTATTAGGAATTGACCCGAAAACAGGTAAAAACGTTCATGCCAGAATTGGTAGATTCGGAGCAATGATTCAGATTGGGGAAACAGAAGATGAAGAGAAACCAACTTTCGCATCACTAATGGCTGGACAGAATATTGCGACCATTAGTCTTGAAGAAGCTTTGGAACTTTTCAAATTACCTTTTGATTTGAATGATTACGAAGGGCAGGCCGTTTCTGTAGGGGTTGGTAGATTTGGACCTTATGTAAAATGGGGCGAAGCGTACATCAGCATTCCGAAAGGCGAAGACCCTCTTTCTGTAGATCAAAATCGTGCAGAAGAGATTATCGGGGAAAAGAAAAAAGCTGATGCTCCTATTGCAACTTATAAAGGAGAGCCTGTAACAAAAGGAACCGGAAGATTTGGTCCTTTTATCAAATACCAGAGTATCTTTGTAAATGTTCCTAAAAAATATGATTTTGATAATCTTTCTCAAAGTGATATCAATGAACTTATTGATGCTAAATTAGAGAAGGAGGCTAATAGATATATCCAACAATGGGAAAAAGAAAAGATTTCCATTGAAAACGGAAGATGGGGACCATTTGTTAAATTTGGAAAAGCAATGTTTAAAATTCCAAAGAAAAAAGATGATACAAAATACGATGCTGAAGAGCTAAAGGAGATTTCTTTAGATGAGGTGAAAAAATGGATTACGGCTCAGGATAAAAATGCCTTTGCTGAGAAAAAGAAACCTGCAGCAAAGAAAAAACCAGCTGCTACAAAAAAGAAATAGTTTTAAACTTATCATATAAAGCCATTAACAAACAAATGTTAATGGCTTTTTTTATGACCGTTAAATGATTTAATTTTAATATTTTTGGTTCTTAAGACTTAATTAGAGAATGAATTTTGAAGATTTTATCATTTCCCCAAGGAATTTCAAAACTGAAAATTGGCAGATTGGGAATCAAATTACGAAAGAAATAAAAGAAGACAGTATTGTTTTACTTTTCGTATCAGATTACAGAGGAGCGAACGGAGATGCAGAAGTACAGGACTTTACTTCAGTAAGAAAAGAATTTTATAAACTTTCAAAATTGGATTTTGAAATTCCAATAGTAGATCTGGGAGACCTGGTTTCTGGAAAGTCGGTTCAGGATTCTCATTATATTTTACAGGAAGTTTTATCCGCTTGTCACTATAAAAGAGCTATTCCTGTAATTGTTGGAGGATCTAATGATTTTGCTTTTTCTCTATTCTCCGGATTAAATTTTCATCAGAAAAATATTAATTATACCCAGATAAGCAATGTTATTTCTCTCAAACAAGGAGAGCATATTAACGAGCATACCTTTTTGAGTAAAATACTCGGGGCTAAAAACCTTTCAATTAAAAATTATCATCATTTAGGATATCAGAAACACTTGAATGAAGTAGATTCTGTAAAACTGATCAAAGAAGTTGAGCTCGATATTATTCGGCTTGCTGAAATGATGAATTCTACAGAAAAAACGGAACCTTTCTTTAGAAAAGCAGATTTGGTTACCGTAAACTGTGATGCAATTGAAAGCTTTGGGGAGCCCTTTTCAATGAATCCTCAGGTAAATGGATTAAACCGAAGAGAGATATGTGCCTATATGAAGGAGATCGGCTTGAGCGAGAATTTGAAATCTGTTGGTATATTTAATTATAATATTTACTCAGAAAGCCAAATGAATCATCAGTTATTAGCGCAGATGATATGGTATCTTATTGAGGGGATTAATATTCAAAAGTCGCACCCGAAAGAAAGACATTATGAAGTTTTTTATGTACTAATCGATGATCATCAGCATGCCTTTAAGCGCGATACATTTAGCAACTTATGGTATTTTGGAGATGACGATAACATTGAGAATTGTATTCCATGTTCCAGAAAAGATTTCGATGAAGCAAAGAAAGGATGGTTAAATGCAAGGCTGACGAAAATTTAATATATGACAAACATTGTTCCTCCAAAAGTTTCCATCATAGTTCCGGTTTATAATGTAGAAAAATATCTGGCAAAATGTCTGGACTCTTTGGTCGATCAAACCCTTCAGGAGATAGAAATTATCATTGTCAATGATGGTAGTGTTGATCATTCTGGGCAAATTATTCAACAGTACATCCAACGCTTTCCCAATAAACTCAAAGCCTACCAAAAGGAAAATGGGGGTTTGAGTGATGCCAGAAATTTTGGTATTGATAAAGCCACCGGAGATTATCTGGGCTTTGTTGATAGCGATGATTATGTTACAGAAACAATGTTTGAGGAAATGCTAAATCTGGCTGAGAAACATCAAGCAGAGATGGTAATTTGCAACATCCAGAAAGTAGATGAACAGGGAAATGTTACTCAAAAACTCACCCAGCTTCCCAATATGCCCGAAAAGATTGATTTGGAGAAGAATTTTTCTGTTTTTTCGGATCTAAGCTATTTTGCATGCAATAAACTATTTAGAAAAGAGCTTTTTACAGATAAAAGATTTAAAAAAGGAGTTCATTTCGAGGATATTCAGTTGATTCCACAGCTTTTATTAGAGTGTAAAATAGTAGCGCAAACTCAAAGTTTTCATTATCAATATTTTGAAAGAGCTGATTCCATTAGTAAAACACATACAGAAAAAGGATTGGATATTTTGAAAGCCGTAATGGATGTGGAGACTGTCTTTGAAAACTCTCAATATTCATCCAAAAGAAGAGAGCTGAAAAATTTTCAAATTTTGGAAGGTGTTTATTCATTCTTAGCCTATCTGGCGTTTGTGAAAAAAAAGGAAACTTTTTATGAAATGGCTGATCAGCTAAAGATTTTCATTAAGAAAAGAAATATTAAAATTAAAGATATATTGTACTATAGTCGTTTTGGTAAGAATTATATTTTATATTTGCCACTGAAAAAAAAGATATTTTATCTATTGTTTTTTGCAGGGCAAAAAAGATTGATAAGAAAATTGATGTAAACACAAATGTAAGTACTACCGTTTCGATGTATTAAAAGCTCCGTAGGATATTGTTATGACGGATATGAAATAGTTCTTGCCGAACAAGATGTACTTAATAAGAAAAAAATGAAGAATTTTGAATTGTTCTTAAGCGAGATGGATATTTCTATTTTTTATGTAAAAATAGGATTCGGTTTCTTATTCTCCTTTTTAATCACATTTTTTGCCATCCCCACTATTATTAAAATATCCAGAAGAAAAAATCTGATGGATGAACCGGGGGTAAGAAGTTCCCATCTTAGGAAAATTCCAAACTTAGGAGGGATTGCTATTTTCTATTCTATTGGGATCTGTACTTCTATTTTTGCGTATGAGCTCTTTGATCTTTATAAGTTTTTATTTGCATCACTACTTATTCTTCTCTACATAGGAGTTATGGATGATATAGTGGTTATGAGGGCGTATAAAAAGCTAGTAGCACAAATAGTGGTCTCTACACTTATCGTAATAGGATCGGATATTAGAATAAGAAATCTCTTTGGGATTTTTGGAATCTACGAGCTTGAATATGTAGTAAGTGTTATATTTAGTGTCATAACCTTTATTGTTCTTATTAATGCTTTTAACCTTATTGACGGGATCGATGGTCTTGCAGGAGGTTATTCTGTAATATGCAGTGCATTATTTGGTATAAGCTATTATAGATTGGGTGAGTATAATTATCCGTTGGTCGTATTATCTGTTATTATAATTGGAGCTGTTTTAGCATTCCTGTATTATAATCTTTCAAATTACAGGACTAATAAAATATTTATGGGAGACACAGGATCAATGTTATTAGGATTTTTACTAGCATTTACGAGTATCTGTTTTATTGATATATTTATAGATAAGAAACTTCCTGGGATACCGAGGTATCACCTACAGTCTGCACCTGCAATAGCAGTAGCTATATTGATTTTGCCCATTGTGGATACTTTAAACGTAATTATGGTTAGACTTTGGAATAAAAAATCTCCATTCGATGCAGATAAAAACCATATCCACCATAAACTTTTAAAACTTGATTTCACACATAGAAGATCTGGATTTTATATAATTGTCTATTATCTGTTTATAGTAGCAGTAGCCTATTGTTTAAGACATATTAATGTAAATCTCTTATTATTGGTTATCGTAATATTAGGCTTTACAGGAGCTTATTTGCCAGATTTTATTTATAGTGTCAGAAATAATAGAAAGTAACGATTAAATTTTTATTTTTGTAAACAACATTTGATTATGATAAGAAATTTTAAATATTTATCCCTTTTATTAATCCTACCTTTTTTCATTACATCATGTATAACAAAAAAAGATGTAAGGTATATGCAGCCCAATGAAAATCTTGTGATTAATGAAGAAGGTCTTGTTCCCTATAATATTCCTGTTTACAGAATCACTAAAAATGATATATTAAATCTTAATATAGTAACTACTCCCAAAGGTGATGCTGCTCAGTTTTATTCTACACTAAATACTTCCGGAAGTACAGTAGCACCAGGTGTTAACCCTACGACTATAGGTACTTTAGGACGTGTTGGTATTGGAACTGGTGGCAGTGGTGGTGGAGGTAATACCAATTTCTATTTTAACGGACTTAAAGTAGATTCTAATGGGGATATTAATGTTTTTGGTATTGGATACATTAAAGCAGAAGGTAGAACTATAGACGATGTTACTAAGGAAATTCAGGATAAAGTAAATGAAAATTTTCAGGATGGAAAGTCTCAGGTCAGACTGAACACAGATGGGATTACTTATTATATTCTTGGAGATACTGAAGCTGTAGCTATTACAGGTGAAAAAGTAGCTCATAAAAATACCCTTACAATTATGGAAGCTTTAGCAATCAATGGAGGGCTAAACAAAAGTGTTGATAGGAAGACAGTTGTTATCCATAGGAAGTTGCCGGAAGGGATAAAAATTGCAAAAATAGATTTGACTCGTGAGGATGTGATGAATTCACCATATTACTACGTCCAAAATGGAGATGAAATCTATCTTAATACAAGAGGGAAAAGTTTGAATGGATTAGGAAAAGATCCGGTACAAACTATTACTACTGGAATTTCATTGATTACTACAGCATTGTCAGTTTATTTAATCCTAACAAGACTTTAATATCATGATTCCAGGAAAAGAAACTAACATAGAAAAGAGTAATTCTCAAAAAGATAAAATAGGATCTTTCGAATTATTTGATATTGAACATTTTTTAAGGAAAATATTAAAAAACTGGTATTGGTTTGTGCTTATGCTATTTATTGGCTATTGTATTTCCTGGATGTATGGGAAATATTATGCACAGAATATTTATGCTTCTAACTTATCATTAAGTGTTTCTAACAATACTTCAAGTTATTTTACCCCTAACCAGTCGATTAACTTTATCTGGGGACAAGGAGGAAATCAGGATGGAATTTATTTGAAGAAAATGCTTTTATCAAGATCTCATAATGAATTTCTTGTGAAAGAATTAGATCTTTTTGTTAATTATTCTACAAAAGGTTCCATAAAATCAACTTATCTAGATAAAGATGATTCACCTGTTTTTGTGCAAATTGATAAGAAGCATTTACAGCAGATTAATTATCCAATTACTTTTGTTCCTAAAGCAAATGGTACATATGAAGTGATATTACCTGAAGAGGGTGAGTCTACTTATTTGTATAACTATGAAGTAGAGGGATTTCAGAGTATTAAAAGTTATAAAAGACCAGCGAATAAAAGCATAAAGGTAGGCGAATGGTTTACTACACCTAATTTGAAGTTCAGATTACTTCAAAACCCTGGAACTCCAAGTATAAAACTCGACAATATTATAGTTAGTCTTAATTCTGTTAATCAGTCAGTTAATGAGATTGTTTCTACTATCGGGATTGAGTTTGATAAGGAAATCAACTCAATTATGATTATTACTAAAACGGGACCTAATCTAAATGGAACCGTGAACTTCTTGAATAAATCTGTAAGCGAATTGCAAAAGAAGAGAATGCTTGATAAAATGACTGTAGATAAAAATACAGAAACTTATCTTCAGGATAACCTGGCAGGAGTTAGAAAAAAACTGGATTCCAGTGCTACTGTTCTCAATTATTTAAAAACTTCAGAAAAGCTATATGATATTAAAGATAGAGATGAAAAATCTTTAACAAAAATTAAAGATCTGGAAGCGAAAAAAGCGGATTTAGTAAGCAAAGTTAATTCACTTAATATCATTAAAAATAACCTGGAGACCCAGAACTTTGATAAGATGATAAGCACTAATGCTGCAGGATTTGAAGATGGAATGTTTTCCGCTTCTGTTACTGAGCTTAAAGCATTGTATCTTAAGAGAAGAGAAATGGCAACTATCTATACGCCAAATTCTGAGCCTATGAAAGAAATCAATAGGCTGATTAGTGATGCTAAATTAAGTTCTTCTAATTCATTGGGTAATTATTACAACGGATTTAATACAGAAATTAATAAGATTAATCAACAGGTAGCCGAGGCAAATGCTGATCTGGATGCTTATCCGGAAAAAGAAAGGAAATATTTAGATGCAGAAAGAGGCTACAATATGATTGAAGCTACATATAATAGTTTACTTGGAAGGCAGAATGAGACTAAAATGAGAATGGCAACCAACCAATCTGATATCTCGGTAATTGACCCTGCTAAAAACGTGGGACAATCTCCAATCGGACCTAACGTAAAAGGAACTAAGATTGTGATCATAGGTGGATTGTTGCTTTTACCATTCTTATTTATCCTTATTGGAGAATTATTGGATAACAAAGTAAGAAATATTAAAGAGTTATTAAGCGCTACGAAAATTCCATTACTTGGAGTGGTAGGAAATAATAATAACGAAAATATGCTTACGGTATTAGATCAACCGAAATCTTCAGTATCCGAAGCATTTAGAGGGATAAGGGCAAATATGAGATTCCTATCAGGTGAAAATGATAAAAGCAAGGTTGTACTTATTACATCATCCATTGGAGGTGAGGGTAAAACTTATGTATCCATTAACTTAGCTTCGGTTTTAGGATTAAGTGACAAGAAAACTATATTACTTGGAATGGACCTTAGAAAACCAAAAATATTTGGTGATTTTAAAATTGATAATAAATATGGGATTTCAAATTATCTTACAGGAGAGGTTTCCATAGATCAGATTATTAATAAAACGACAATTCCTAATTTAGATGTAGCCACTTCAGGTCCAATTCCCCCAAACCCATCAGAACTATTGATGAGTAAGAAGAATATAAAATTTATAGAAGAGCTTAAAGAGATCTACGACTTTATTATCATCGATTCACCTCCTGTTGGTCTTGTTGCTGACTCTTATGAATTGATGAAATATTCTGATACTAATATTTACGTGGTTCGTCATGAATATACAGAAAAGTATATGCTGAAAATGATTACCGAAAAATATCATAATAATGAAATTGAAAACTTAGGTCTTGTTTATAATGACTATATTATAAAGCAGGGTTATGGATACGGTTATGGTTACGGATATGGTTATGGATACTTTGATGAAGATAAAAATTATAAAGAACCATTGCTTATTAGAATAAGAAATAAAATACAGACAATTTTCAATAAAAAATAAAACATTAAACCCTCATTTAATGAGGGTTTATTATATATGAAGTTTATTGATTCTATTAAAAAAAGAATATTTTCGACACTTTGTCGTTTACTTTATAACAAATTATGTTTTTTTGTTTGTTTTTAACTAAACATTAAGAATATCATTAATATAAAAATGTTTTATATTTGCAAAAATTAAATTTTAAAATAACCATAAATCCATATTCTTTTATGAATAAAAAATTATTATTTAGCTTCCTTGCCGCCCTTGGAACATTGGTGAGTGTGAAAGCACAAAGAAACGAATTGGGAGTTCGTCTAGGTATGAGTAACCTAGTGGGTGATATAGGAAATACAAGTTATATTTTACAAAAGCCGTTGGATTTAAGCAGAGCATCAGATTGGGGGGTTCCGTTTTATGGTGGTATACTTTATAGATTTAATTTTAACCCATACCAAACTGTTAGATTAGACTTAGGATATAACCAAATCCAGTTTAGTGATAAAGCAGCGAAAGAAGATTATAGAAGAAATAGGAATTCATTTGGTAAGAATAATGTGTATGAAGCGAGTTTAATGTTTGAATATAATTTCTTTCCGGTAAATAATGAGCAGATAAGTATGCTAAGTCCATATATATTTGGAGGGATTGGAGGTTTGATGTTTGATGCTCCTAAAGCTACATTAGTAAATGACTTTAGAAGAGATGCAGATGGAGTAGCACAGGCTCCGATTAATGAAATGGACTTTACTACAAGAGCGGAATATTCGCTTGGTAAAAAAGTAACAATGCATATCCCTTTCGGAGTTGGATTGAAATATAAGTTTAATCATAGCTGGGCAATATTTGCAGAAGCTACATTTAGATATACATTAACAGATCAATTGGATCATAGCAAAATATTAAGTAAAGATGTAGTATCTACCTATAATGGAGATATATTGAGTCCTGCAACTGGTGGGTCTCTGCTACAAACAGGAGATTATTATGCTGTTTCTAAAGAGAGAGAAGCTGCATTTGTTAATGAAAGAAATGTTGGGGATGCAAAATCTAAAGACTGGATGAATACCTTTAGTTTAGGTCTTACATTCTCTTTTGGAAGACCTCCATGTTATTGTGAGTAATTAGTATGTCGTTGATTAAAGATAAAATAAATTTAGAGAATTTACCAAAGCATGTTGCTATCATTATGGATGGTAACGGAAGATGGGCTAAATCTCGTGGCGAAGAAAGAACTTTTGGTCACAAAAATGCCATAAATGCAGTAAGAAATGCTATTAATGCCTGTAATGAGATTGATATCCCATACTTAACATTATATACATTTTCTTCCGAAAACTGGAATAGGCCTAGTAACGAAGTCAATACTTTGATGAATTTACTTACTGAAACATTACTGCTGGAAGCAGAAGAGATTTTTAGTAAAGGTCTTAGAATGCATGTTATTGGAAATTTAGAAAAACTACCACCTCTTGTGAGAGAACAATTATTACGAGTGGTAGAATTAACAAAAGAAAACACAAAAGGGAATTTAGTATTAGCCATAAGTTATGGCTCTCAAAATGAGATACTGAATGCCGTAAAAAATATAAGTTCTGACGTAAAGGAAGGAAAGGTAGATGTAGAGAATATTGATGAAAAACTATTCGAAAATTATCTTTATACAAAGGATTTTCCACCTGTAGACTTGCTTATAAGAACAAGTGGCGAAACCAGAATTAGCAATTTTCTCCTCTGGCAAATCGCCTATGCAGAACTACAGTTTTTAAATGTTCTGTGGCCAGACTTCACTAAGGATATTTTCTTTCAATGTATAGTAGACTATCAAAACAAAGAAAGAAGATACGGCCTAACAGGTGAACAAATAAAAATCCAGTAAAATTTTAAGAAAAGAAAGACTACGATAAAATGAAGTTTAGACTATTACCCATCATCATGTTTGTTGCTTCTGCACATTTTTATGGACAGGTGACTCCACAGGATAGCACAAAAGTGAATAACCCTGTGCATGCAGAAAATCAAACAGGAACCTACGTTCTTAAAGACATTGTTGTAGATGGGGTGAAAAAATACACACCTGCGCAAATCTTAAGATTTACAGGATTATCTAAAGGCGAAAGTGTAGATATCCCCGGGCAAAAAGTGAGCAATGCTATTAAGAAGCTTTGGGATACCCAATCATTTTCCGAAGTAGAGGTTTATGTTCAAAGTATTGAAGGAGAAACAGTAGTTTTGAAATTTTACTTACAGGACTTAAAAGAACTGGGAGAAGTTAAGTTTTCCGGTAAAGGAATTGGTAAGTCTAAAAGTGAGAAAATGGCAAAGGATAATAATCTTAAGCCAGGAACTAAGATTACACAGAATTTAGTTTCAAGTCTTAAAACAAATGTTCCAAAAGACTACATTAAAAAAGGCTTTGCAGATGCTAAGATTTCCATTCAGGATAAAGTAAATGCTAATGATCCCGCTTTAGTTGACTGGACGATCAATGTAGAAAAAGGTAAAAGAATAAAAATTGATCATATTGAATTCGAAGGAAATGAAAATGTGAGCGATTCTAAACTTAGAAATAAAGCCTTTAAAGAAACTAAACAGAAAAGGTTTGGTATTGGAGGTATTTTAAAGTCTTCAAAATTTATTGAAGGCAAATATCAGGAAGACAAACAAAGTTTGATAAGTTATTATAACTCTTTAGGATACCGTGATGCTGCTATCGTTTCTGATTCTGTCTGGAGAAATAAAAGGAATAATTACGAGATTAACGTAAAATTAAAAGAAGGTAAAAAATATTACATCGGAGACATTACTTTCACTGGTAATACAGTGTATGCAACAGAATATTTACAAAGACTTTTAGGATATAAGAAAGGTGATATTTATGATGCAGTTGGTTTCAACAAAAAAGTTGGAGAAGATGGAGGTAAAGAAGATGATTCAGATATCAAGTCTGTTTATATGAATAACGGTTACCTTTTCTCTAATGTAACACCAGTTGAAAAATCTGTATCAGGTGATTCTATTAATCTGGAAATTAGAGTAAACGAAGGGGAGCAGGCAACTTGGAACAGAGTTACTTGGCAAGGAAATACAACAACCCATGACCACGTTATTTTAAGAGCCTTAAGAACAAAACCGGGAGAATTATTCAAGAAGACTGAAATCAAAAGAACATATTTTGATCTTGCGGGTATGTCTTTCTTTGATCCACAACAAATAGGACAGGATATCCAACCTAATCAACAGGACAATACTGTAGATATTAACTGGAAATTAGTTGAAAAAGGTTCTTCGCAAGTTCAGCTACAAGCGGGATACGGAGGAAATAGTTTCATTGGAACTTTAGGATTGACATTTAATAACTTCTCATTAAGGAATTTCCTGAAGTTTAAAGACTTTAGACCAGTACCTCAAGGAGACGGACAGACATTGTCTATTCAAGCTCAGGCTGGACAATATTTCCAGAATTATGGGGTTTCATTTACTGAACCTTGGTTATTTGGAACAAAACCTACAGCACTTTCTGTTAGTATAAACAACTCAATTGTTAGATATAGTACTTCTGTTACAACAACGAGTACAGATGCATCTAGATTAAATATCTTCTCTGCATCCGTTGGTTTGAATAGATTATTAAAATGGCCGGATGATTATTTCTCATTATATACTGGTATCCAGTATCAGAAATATGATTTTAGAAACTATCCATTTGATTTTGGTGGAAGTACAGAAAATTATGGAACAGCCAATAACTTAAGTTTGAACTTAGGACTTAGCAGAAACTCTGCAGGTATCGACCCGATATTCCCTACAATGGGTTCTAATATTGAGATTTCTGCAAAGTTAACTCCTCCATACTCATTGTTTAGTAATAAAGATTATTCTACAATGTCTCCTACGGATAAATATAAGTGGATGGAATTTTATAAAATTAAATTCAAAGCTGATGTTTATAACGAAATTGCAGGAAAGCTTGTATTAAGATCCTCTGCAGAAATGGGATTCATGGATGGTTATAACAAGCAATTGGGAGCACCTCCTTTTGAAAGATTCTATATGGGAGGTACAGGACTTTTTGGAGGTAGATATGATGGTAGAGAATTAATTCCTTTAAGAGGTTATGAAAATGCTTCCACTTATGGAGGAACAGCTGATGATATTACGCCAACCGGAGGTGGAACAATCTATAACAGATTTACACTGGAATTAAGATATCCGATCTCTCTGAACCAAACAGCTAAAATCTATGCTTTAACTTTTGCTGAAGGAGGTAATGTTTGGAATTCATGGGGTACCTATAACCCTTTCCAGTTAAAAAGATCAGTTGGTATTGGGGTAAGAGTTTATATGGGAGCCTTTGGTTTAATTGGATTTGACTTCGCTTATGGATTTGATAAAACAGTTCTTGGAACTCAGCCTTCAGGTTGGAAAACACACTTCCTGATGAACCAATCATTATAATTCACAATATGAAAAACTTTAAAATCATTTTCACTTTTGTATTACTTTTGTCTTTTGGGTTTAGTAATGCCCAGAAAATAGGAGTTGTTGATACAGAATATATCTTGAATAAGCTTCCACAATATAAAGAAGCTGAAGCACGATTGAATTCGCAGATCGATACCTGGCAATCAGAACTTCAGAATTTGAATTCTGAATATGAAAAGAAAAGATCAGCATTTGAAAATGAAAGAGTTTTATTAGTTGGAGAGCAATTAAAATTAAGAGAAAAGGAAGTAACAGACCTTGATAAGAATATTAAAACTACCACAAGCTTACGCTTTGGAACTAATGGAGAGATTACAAAACTGAGATCTAATCTCGTTCAGCCTTTCCAGGATCAAATATGGAATGCTATTAAAACCATGTCTGAGAAAAATGGATTGGGCATAGTTCTTGATAAAAGCAATAACATTAGTGTTATTTTCCTTCAAAAAAGATATGATTATACCGATAAAGTATTAGATATCCTTTTAAAAGGAACAGAGAAAAAAGAAAAAACTAGTGCTAGAAGTAAAAAGTAATTATTAAGATTAACTTTTACTGAAATTAAAAATCTAAAAACAAATTAAATTATTTATTTACCAATTATGAAAAAATTAAGTGTATTATTTGCAGCAGTAATGATGGTTGTATCTGTAGGTATGGCAAAAGCTCAAAAAATTGCTACTTTAGATGTTATAGGTGTTCTTAATGCAATGCCTGAAAAGAAAAAGGCTGATGCTGACTTAAAGACTTTCTTAGATACTAAGCAAGCAGAAATTAAAAAGAAAGCAGATGCTGGACAAGCTAAATTAAAGCAATATTCTGAGGAGGCTCCTAAGAAAACTGCCGATGAAAACAAAGCTAGAGAAGGTGAATTAGCGAAAATGCAAGAAGAAATTCAGCAAATGAATGATAAAGCTCAAAAAGACTTTGTTGCTAAACAAGATCTTGCTTATGAGCCTATCGAGAAAAAACTAAACGAAGCTGTATCTAAAGTAGCTAAAGCTAATGGATATGACTTTATTATGGATGCAAACTCTTCTGCGTTTGTTTTCAAAGGAGGTCCAGATGCTACTCCAGCTGTAAAAAAAGAATTAGGTGTTCAATAATTTAACAAATTAACAAACATTTATAAAACTAACCACCTCTTTTAGAGGTGGTTTTTTTATTTTTGCCAAATGGAAAAAGAAGTATCAACTACGGTAAAAATTAGATTTAATGATTGCGATCCGATTGGACATCTAAATAATGTCAAATATTTGGATTATATGTTTAATGCAAGAGAAGATCATGTTGAAATGTTTTATGGCTTCACCTATGAAGAATATACCAAAAGAACTGGATGCACGTGGATTGCCATACAAAATGAAATAGCATATCTGAAAGAAGTAAGATATAATACCCAGGTTGTTATCAGCAGTAAAACAATTGATGTGCAGGATAGAACTGCAAAAGTTGAAATTCTTATGAAGAGCCTTGATGAAAAGACCATTCACGCCGTATTATGGGTGACTGTAATTTATTTCAATGTTCAGACAAGAAAATCTGATATACATCCCGAAGATGTTAAAGAAATTTTCCATAAATTTTATATTGATTTAGAACAAAAAGACTTTCAATCGAGAGTTAAATTTTTAAGAGCGCAAAACACAAAAGATTTATAATGAAAAAAATACTTGTTATAGGAAGTAACGGTCAACTGGGGAATTGTATTAGAAAAATTGCTCCCAATTTTGAAACTGATTTTGAATTTATTTTTACAGATTCTCAAACCTTAGATATCACAGATGAAGGACAGGTAGATACTTTCTTTTTTGATAACAAACCTGATTTCTGTATTAATGCATCAGCCTATACAGCAGTAGACCTTGCTGAAAAAGAAAAGGAAAAGGCATTTGCCGTAAATGCTGATGGTGTATCCTATCTGGCTCAGGCATGTCATGATCATAAGGCCGTCTTAATCCATGTTTCTACAGATTATGTATTCGATGGAGAAACAAATTTATGCTACTCTGAAGATGATTTTACCAATCCAATAGGAGTTTATGGAGAATCCAAATTGAGAGGAGAAGAACTGGCAATGGAGATCAATCCCAAAACAATTATTCTAAGAACTTCCTGGCTATATTCGGAGTTTAATAAGAATTTTGTTAAGACAATGTTGAATCTGTTTTCTCAAAAAGACGAACTGGGAATTGTAGGTGATCAATATGGGCAGCCAACAAATGCAAATGATCTTGCAGAGGCTATCATGGATATTATTACATCAGGACAACCGAAATATGGTATTTTTCATTTTTCTAATTATCCCGAAACCACATGGTATGAGTTTGCCACAAAAATTGCTGAATTTTCAAAGTCTTCCATTAAATTAAACTCTCTAACTACAGAGCAATATCCAACTCCTGCGAAAAGACCAAAAAGAAGTACCATGTGCCTGGATAAAATTGAAGAAGTTTATAAAATAGAACCAAAGCATTGGGAAAACAGCCTGGAAGAATGTGTAAATACTCTTTTACAATAAATAAGTATAGTATGAAGAATCTTGCAACTATTATCTTCGTCTTACTGGTTCAACTTTTAAGTGCGCAAAACGTGTATTTAACTAAAGTTGAAAAAACGAATGATAATACAGATAAATTTTTATTTAGGATAAATGAAGAATCAGAAGACGCTCAATATTTAGGAGAAGTTGAAGTGCAAGGTTTTTCAAAAGATGATGCAACCACTTTTTCATTAATATTTAAGAAAGCTAAAGAAATAGGTGCAAATGCAATTTCTTTACAACCTTTTAAAAATGTTGATGGTTCTCCTCAGGCATTTAATGCTTCAAATTATAAATTGAATTTATATTACTTACCTAAAGAGAAGTTCACATTACAAACCGGACACTTATATTTATTTGCTTCTTCAGACAAAGAACAAAAAATCAGCGTCAACAAAAAAGATTATCTGCTTTCTCCCAGATCTTTTTTTTCGATTGATGTAGTACCAGGTGATGTGTATACTATATCTACTAAAAAACTGCTGGGTTCTACTATTAAGGTACAGCCTAAAGCCAATGAAGCCAATCAGTACTTTCAGGTTTCAGCATTAAAAGTAAAATCTGACAATACTGGAGTAGGTGGTCTGAATTTGAAATCAGGAGATATTATAGGATTGGAAAAATCTTTTGCTGAATTTCTGAGCTTAATATATACTAAGCAAAATTATAAATAGACTCACCTTATATAATCTAAAATAAAAAGTCCACGAATTAATTTGTGGACTTTTTTTATTCTCGTATCAGAAAAAGGAACTATCTGCAACCAATTTTCCTAAATCAAATTTAATATATCCATTTTTCATCCACATCTCATTCCTTTTCCCGTTTTAATTTTCCACTTTCCCATTTCAATTTTCCATTTTTCCTTACCCTTTTCCTCATTTTCGCTGATAAA
>NZ_JAENHK010000010.1:0-832903 GCF_016595215.1 Chryseobacterium paridis
ATTGTTTTTACCCAACATAAAAGACTTGCTACTGATCCTGAGAAAAGGATAACTGAGAATTTTGGGTATGACGCTCAAAACAGGCTGCTGACTCATACCCATCAGATAGACAATAATCCTGTAGAAGTGTTGACTCAAAATAAATATAACGAACTCTCTCAACTGGAATTTAAGAAAGTAGGAGGAGCGAATGCTGCGGCCCCACTCCAGCAAATTGATTACAAATACAATATCCGGGGCTGGATGACCCAGATCAATGATCCTTCTGCTTTAGGAACAGATTTGTTTGGGTATTCTATTAAGTATAATAATCCCTTAACAGAAAATTGGACTCCAAGGTATAATGGAAATATTTCAGAAATAGATTGGGTTACGAAAAACGATAATGTTGTCAGAAGATATGTTTATATGTACGACTCTGTAAACCGTCTTACTGGAGGGTACTATCTGGAACCTAACAATTCCGTTATATGGGCAGGTTATTTCAATGAAAATTACAACTATGATTTAAATGGAAATATTACTAAATTAACTAGAATGGGGAAATCTCCTACTGCACAAAATACCTCTTTATTAATTGATGATCTAACTTATACATATACAGGGAATAGGTTATCTACAGTTGCCGATGCTTCTCAAAATACTTCGGGTTATCCTTATTTCGCAGCACCTAATGTGATAGGTTATGATAATAATGGGAATATGACTATTCATAAGGATAAAGGCATAAATGAGATCAAATATAACTTTTTAAATCTTCCGAATAAGTATAGTTATTCTTATGGATCCTACTCCTATAAGTATAGAGCCGATGGGGTGAAAATCGAGAAAGAATCATATTATATTATTCCAAATTCAACTTATAAAGTTTCTTATCTGGATGGATTTCAATATTCCGATTATTCTGACCAAACCTTTGGTTTAGATTTTGTTCCTACATCTGAAGGATATTTTAATTTTAGAAATAATAAGTATATTTACAATTATACAGATCACTTAGGAAATGTAAGATTAAGTTATCAGAAAGGTACATCAGGAATAGAGGTCATTGAGGAAAATAATTACTATCCTTTTGGGCTAAAACACGAAGGATATAATAGCCTTCCTGGAAGTTCAGTTTATCAGTATAAGTACAATGGCAAAGAACTGCAGGAGACCGGTATGTATGATTATGGAGCTAGATTTTATATGCCTGACTTAGGAAGATGGGGTGTGGTCGATCCACTGGCGGAGAAATCTAGAAGGTTTTCACCGTATAATTACGCTTTAGATAACCCATTAATGTTTATTGATCCAGATGGAATGGAAGCCAAGCATATTGATCCAAGTGCCATTTTTGAGAAAAATAAAGATGGATCATATAAAAATCCCAAGCTAGTTCAATCCTGGAATGCATTTGCTACTTCCAAAGAAGGGATTGCTTTTTTGAAAGATTATGCTAGTCCTGGCCAAAAAATAGCAGGAGTGGAATATAGTGATAAAGGAGGTAAATATCATAATAAAGGTATGGATTTAAGTTTTGATTCTGGCAAATCATTAGCAAATTATAATAAAGGGTCATTTAACAAAGCTGTTGGAATTACCGATAAAATAAGTGAAAATGGTAGAATAAACTTTAGAGTAAGTATTGAAGATAGAGCATTCACAGATCAAACTTTAGAAACGTTAACTCATGAATTAGGAATTCATGTTAAATTAGGATCCATGGATTACTTTGATAATAAAAAATTTGATTTTTCAAGTGGTTATGAGTCAATTAAAGGAGATGGATATACATCTTCTTATTTGAATAATTACTATGGAGAAAGTACATCCAGAAGCACTAATGTTCCAGACCATATGGTTGATAAAAAAACTAATCAAGCTTATAATTTAGGAGCACCTATTTTAAGATCTTTTTATCAAAAATTAAATATTAAAAGAACTGATGCACAAATCAAAAATTTATATAATAATTAGTATATGTCTTGTTTTTACTGCTTGTAAAGAAAAAGTTAAGAATATATCATTAACAGGAATTTTTATTAATAAAAAAGAAAGTGAAAATAAGTATGCTATTTTAATGAATGGTAAATTGATGTTCCCTGTAGATAAAAAATATACTGTTAAAAATAGTGATATTACTTTAGGAAGAGATGATTATAAAAGAATTGCTACTGACCATTTAGATAAAAATTTTGATAGTATTGAAGTTTCATACAATACAGACAGCTATGAGTCTGTTGGAGTTAAAGAATTCGACGCTAAAATTTATCCAAATTTTATCATTTTTTCTGATGTTGAAAGAAATGTTAGTAAAAAGGTCGAAATAGATAAAGATTTTGAGAAATGGATTTCTTTTTCGCTAATGAATTCTAGTAGTATAAAGAATATCATAAACAAGAACAATAATAAATTTATTACTTGTGTTATTGTTTATAACAAAAACAAAGTCTATACTTTTTACAATAATGATTTTAATAATGTTAAAAATGATATGAATCTATTTATGACATTGATTTATACCTATATCAATATCAATCGAGAAAGTGGAAAAATTTTATATAATAAAACTTTATATAAAAGTCTTGATTCTTTAAATCAGTTTATAGATAAAAATAAAATTGGAATAAAAAGAGTACCATTACCGAATACCGAATAAATCTCTCCCTGTTCAATAAAATCACAGATCAAAATGCCCTCAATACTGCTTGGATAAAGCAGTATTGTTTTTTAGAGTTATCTTTAAAAAGCAACTCCATCGTATAAGCTACAACGTGCCACAGATCAGTGATATATTATAATTTCCTTAAACTGAAATTTTGTCTTGTTTTAGTAAGTTAAATTCCAGTAATTTGCACGCTATTAATAATAAGACTAAATAATAATAATGAAATTGAAATTACTGATTTTGATGGTTTTCTTTTCCACAATGGCACTTGCACAGGAGAAAGAGGGAAATATGGGTTCGGTGACAGGTACTGTAACAACGGCAGACGGAAATAGTGGACAAGGGGTTGACGTTAAAATCAAAGAATTAAATATAACGACTACTGCAGGAGCTGATGGTAATTATGAACTGAAAAATCTGCCACCTGGAAAATACACGATCATGATTGCAAAAGGAAAATCTGATGGCTATTCCCAGGAAATAGAGATCACTCCTGAAAATGAGCATATTCTTTTAAATATACAACTAGATTATTCTTCCCAAAAACTGGAAGAAGTAATCGTAAGCTCTGGAGGAAACCGCTTCGCTAAAAAAGAAAGTGACGATGTTTCCAAAATGCCTTTGAAGAACATGGAAAACCCGCAGGTATATTCTATTGTAAGCAAAGAGCTGATGAAAGAGCAGAATATTACAGATTATAACAGTGCATTTAAAAATATTCCGGGAGCAGGTATTGCAGAAGTGAGAAATCAGGGAAGAACAACGAATATGTCACGAGGATTTCCAACACCACAATTGGTGAGGAATGGAGTAGGAAGCTTTACCTATAACACAATCGACCCAGCTAACCTTGAGCGTATAGAAGTAATCAAAGGACCTTCTGCTACTTTGTTCGGAAGTACAATATCTTCTTTTGGGGGACTGTTTAACAGGGTAACAAAAAAGCCATTTGATACTTTCAAAGGGGAAATTTCTTATTCGGCTGGAAGCTGGGATCTGAACCGTTTTACGGCGGATATCAACACTCCACTGAATCCCGAGAAAACAATGTTATTAAGATTTAATACAGCATTCCATAGCGAAAACAGTTTCCAGGATGCAGGATTCAACAGAAGCTTTTTACTGGCTCCAAGTTTTTCTTATGCGGTTAATGAGAGGCTAACGTTCTTATTGGATGTAGAATTTGGTATAATGAAGGGAACTTCTCCAACAAGATTAGCTCCATACATCAGCAAAGATCCAACGAAACCGGCATTGGCAACGAGCATCGAGGATATGAATATTCCTTATACCCGTTCTTTTGCCAATAACACGGTAAATTACAATGGACAGCAGTACAATATTTTTGCCCAGATGAAGTATAAAATATCTGACACCTGGAATTCACAAACGATTGTTTCCCGTACCAGATCTTCTTCGGAGGGATATGTAGTATCATTATCTGCTTTATCAGACACCACATTGAGACAGTCTGTGACCAAGCAGGATTATCCATACTACGGAACTGATATTCAGCAGAATTTTATTGGAGATTTTAAAATTGGCGAGCATAGAAACAGAGTGGTTGCAGGGTTGGATTTTTACAGCTTGAAAGCCTACCGAAATGATGCAACAGTGAATATGCCAGCTATCGATTATAGAAATCCCGGAGCGGCTTACAATAATTTTACAATCTCGAAAATAGAACCGTTATTTAATAACGTGACCTTCAACAATTTTACATCCAATAACGAGCAAACCTATAGTGCGTACGTATCTGATGTGTTTAATGTAACGGATAAGTTCATCGCAATGGCAGGAGTGAGATTAGACCGATATTTCAATAAAGGGTCGTATTACCCGGAAAAGGACCTTACCGTTGGAGATTATAATCAGACCGCATTTTCTCCGAGATTTGGATTGTTGTACCAGTTAATTGAAAAGAAATTATCATTGTTTACGAATTATATGAACGGGTTTAATAATGTAGGAGGTTCCGATTTCAACGGAAATCCTTTTAAACCAAGTCAGGCTAATCAGTGGGAAGGTGGAGTGAAATTAGACCTTAATAAATTCAGTGCTACAGTAAGCTATTATAATATCAGCGTAACCAATATGACAAGACCAGATCTTGATCATACAGAAGGTAGTTTCCTGATCCAGGATGGAACTCAATTAAGCAAAGGGTTTGAAGCTGAATTGATTGCTAATCCAGTTCCGGGTCTGAATATCGTAGCAGGTTTCAGTTATAATGATAGTAAATATACGAAAGCGAGTGCAGATGTTGATGGCTTAAGACCTTCTACAGCAAGTTCTCCAACGATGGCAAACGTTTGGGCAAGTTACCGTTTTATCAATGGACCTTTGAGTGGTTTAGGTGTAGGAATCGGTGGAATCTATGGAAGCAAATACTATCAGACCAATACGCATACTTTTACATTCAGCATTCCTGAATACACCGTATTGGATGCTTCTGTTTTTTATGACCGACCTAAATTCAGGATTGGTGTAAAAGTGGATAACTTAACCAATGAAAAATATTGGTCATACCGTCTGGCGGCTCAGAATCCAACGAGGGTAACAGGAAGTTTTACGTTTAAATTTTAATCATCAGGGATCCGATGGCAAATAAGAAGTTTAAAAAAGCAATACGACAAATTCATTTGTGGCTTGGGTTAGTGACCGGAATTATTGTTTTTGTTATTTGCATTACTGGATCCGTGTATGTTTTTGAAGAAGAAATAAGGAATGCGAGTGGCAAGGAATTGATGCATGTTGAGCCCTCTTCCCAACCTTTTATAGGACTTGAACAGATCATTCTGAATTTTCAGAAGATTGCTCCTAAAGAGAAAATCACTTCAATCAGAATAACCGAAAATGAGCCTGGTGCTACCATCCAGATTCTGAACAAAAAGAAGAAAATTTTCTATTTTAATCCTTACACTGGTAGTTTGGTAGGAAAGCAAGGTCGTGATTGGCTCAATGGAGTGTATGATCTGCATACCTCCCTGATGTTGGGGGAAACAGGTAAAATGATCCAGGGCTGGAGCGTGGTGATCTTTTTACTAATGTTGGTCACTGGCTTGGTATTGTGGTATCCTGCCCGGATAAAACAAGCAAAGCAAAGTTTAACCATTAAGTGGGAAGCTTCTTTAAAAAGGAAAATCTATGATCTTCATAATGTCTTGGGATTCTACGCATCCATCTTTTTGATCATCATTGCCTTGACAGGAACCTATTTTGCTTTTTCAGGGGTCAAAGCTGCTGTGGGATTTGTGACCCATTCTAAATTAAATGAGGGCGATAATTCAATGAAATTTGTTGTTGATCCAAAAGCCAACTTAGCAGCAAGATACAATACCATCTATAAAACACTAACGAAAACCTATCCCGGTGCTGTTTCTGTAACTTTTTCAATCAGGAAAAAAGATGAAATGCGTGTAAGAATGATCTATCCTTATCAATGGTCGCGTAAACAGAACACTTTCTTTTTTAATCAAAAAACAGGAGAGCTGTTGCGAGGTAAATTGTATCAAAATAATAATGCTGCAGATACGGTCGAAGCAGCCAATTATGATCTCCATACCGGAAAGTTCTTCGGAATTATAGGAAAGATCTTATGGCTTTTGGCTTCATTAGTCGGGGCTTCATTACCTGTAACAGGTTTTATCATGTGGTGGAACAAAAGGAAAGCAAAGAAAAAGCCGAAAAAGAAACATCATCATAGAGTGTTGAATAAAAGTAAAGCATAAAGGAAACACGATTTCATTGAAGTCGTGTTTTTTAGTAGAATTTTTTGGATATTGTTATTTTATAATATCGTAATTCAAAAGATTGTTCGTCTTTTTTATGGCATTTTTGTTATTTTGCTCCATAATTCTGTAAAACTCGGAACGGGATACTTCTTTACCGTCGATATGAAAAGTTTGTATATTAAGAGCTCGTGGGTCACCTTCATCATGCATTTGTACGGAAGGTTTATCATGAAAATTTTTAATGGCGTTTTTCAAGTCCTTTTCAGAAATCTGTAATAGATCTGACTTGAAATAGTAAGGAATTTCACTAATGTCAAAACGATGCAAAGATTGTATTCCAATGAGATTAAATGAAATACTTTGTTGATCGTCTTCAGCTTTTATGATCAAGCCGGGTAATCCCTGAAATAAGTAAGGTCCATCCTGTACCGGAATGTCGGTGGTAAACCATACCGTCCATTTTCTTTTATATAAAGTAGTGGTTGCTCTCTGGACAGAATATCCCAGAATATTCTTTTTCTCAGGAAAAATTTGCCAATCTAATTTTTTATGCAAACTCACGTTGTAATCAACAAGGCAGCTTGTATAGAAATTCATATCAAAACTGGGATATTTTTTTACGACTACATCCAAAAAGCCTATTTTTTGATAAGGAAAATCTCCCATAGGAGTCTCTTTATTTTTTATTAAAGAATCAAGTACTAAAACTTGAGCTGCATAAAATTTAGATCCTTCCTTTCCTATATCCAGATTCAAAATCTCTTTTTCTTTATTTTCAAGATGCGTTGAATCCTTTGCAAAAACATACTCATATACAAAACGTTTGTTTTGTGATTTAATAAATAAAGAAACAAATAAAAAGAAAAATACTACTTTATACATAATTGAAATTGGACGGATTATAATTCAGTTAATATATTGTTTTTTTAAATTAAATAGGGTATAAAGAGGAATAATTTAAAGTTTAATCAAAATATTGTGATGTGTTTTTTCATTATTAATTAATAACAGCTTATATCTGTCTTAAGGTGTATGATGAAGGTGTTTAATGAAAGTTAATATATTATTTAAACTTGTTAATACTTTGTTAAAAGATACTTTCTGTTTTTTATGGAATTTTGCCCCAATAAAAAATGTAGCATGAATCTTTTCAAAACTTCCCTATTTCTTGTTCTTTCTTTCACTGGAGTCAATGCTTTTGCACAGAAACATGCTCCGCAAAAAAAAGTGGTTTTTATCATTGTAGACGGTATCGCTGAAGATATGCTGAGCAAAACTAAAATTCCTAACCTTGATAAAATTAAAAAAGAAGGAGCATTACTTAAAGCTTATGTAGGTGGAGAAAAAGGAGGTTACAGTGAAACTCCAACTATTTCGGCAGTAGGATACAACAGCTTACTGACAGGAACATGGGTGAACAAGCATAATGTTTTTGATAATGATATTAAAGATCCTAACTACAGTTATCCAACCATTTTCAAACTTTTAAAGGATCAGTTTCCCAATAAAAAGACTGCTGTATTTTCAACGTGGGAGGATAATCGTACAAAGCTGATTGGTGAAAATCTTGAAGCTACAGGGAAAGTAAAAGTAGATTTTGCTTACGATGGAATGGAAAAAGATACCAAGAATTTCCCACATGATAAGCAAAGGAATTATATCCGTAAAATCGATAGTCTGGTCGCTGGAAAAGCAGCCAGTTATATCGCAGAAAATGGGCCGGATCTATCATGGGTATATTTAGAATTTTCTGACGATATGGGGCATGGTTATGGAGATGGTGATATTTTGTATAAAGCAATTTCTTACGAAGATCAACTGATCGGGAAAGTATATGATGCTGTTAAAAAACGTCAGGAAAAACATGGAGAAGATTGGCTGTTTGTTGTAACCACAGATCATGGGAGAACTGCTGACAATGGAAAAGGACATGGCGGACAAAGTGATAGGGAACGAAATACCTGGATCGCAATCAATAAACCCAACCTAAATACATACGCAAAGAACAATCGTGTAGCAATTACAGATATACTTCCAACGATCACGGATTTTATGAGCCTTAAAGTTCCTGAAAAATTTCAGCAGGAAATCGATGGGATTGATCTGCTTAAAAACAGAACCGCTTACGATCTGAAAGCCTCTTTGTCAGCTGATAAAACGCTTGAACTTACCTGGAAAACGACAGGTCCTTCCAAGGAACTTGGAGAGGTATATATTACGGATACCAATAATTTCAAAACCGGAGGCAAAGACCTCTATCAATTATTGGGGCAGGCTAATCTGGGCAGCGGCAAGTTTACTTCTACAATAAAAATTAATAATTCCAATATCTATAAGATCGTTCTGAAAACTAAAGAAGGTTTTCTGAATACCTGGATCACAACCAAATAAATTAGGAATCTACTTATGAAATTATCGCTTTTAATCGGACTGGGCTTAGTCTCCGGTTTGGAGGTCTATGGCCAAAATGTACAGAAAATAGACCGTATTGATACGTTAAACACCCACGAGAAAAAGATCGATGAGGTTGTTATTACAGCGCTGGGAATCAAGAAAGACAAGAAAACATTGGGATATGCAGTGCAGGAGGTGAAAGGCGATGTGTTTGAAAAAGCTAAGGAACCTAACTTTATCAATTCATTATCAGGACGTGTTGCCGGATTGAATATTAAGAACAGTACCGATCTTTTCCAGGATCCGGGAATCAGCCTGAGAGGTGCTAAACCGCTTATCGTTATCGATGGTGTCCCAGACAGAACTGCTGACTTATGGAGAATTAATGCGGATGATATTGATAATATCAGTGTTTTGAAAGGCCCGACTGCTTCCGCATTGTATGGATCTGTAGGTAAAGATGGAGCGATCATGATCACGACCAAGAAAGGTAAAAAAGGAAAGATGAGTATTTCCTTTAACAATTCTACGATGTTCCAGACTTCTTTTATCCGTATTCCGAAAGTACAAACAACGTACGGTGGCGGGAACAACGGGAAATATGCTTATATCGATGGAAGTGGTTCCGGTAGTGAAGGTGGTGGATGGATCTGGGGTCCTAAACTAGATCAAAAAGATCCGACAACCCCAAGTGGATATTACGAAACGCCACAATACAACAGCCCTATTGATCCGGCTACAGGGAAACCAATACCATTACCATGGATCTCCAGAGGTAAGAACAATATTAAAAATTTCTTTGATACCGGAGTTATCCAATCCAATAACCTAAGCGTGGATTGGGGAAGTGACAAAGCAACATTCAGGCTTTCACTTTCCAATATTTACCAGAAGGGAATTGTTCCTAATACAGATCTGAAAACGACTTCTATCAGTCTTGCAGGATCCATGCATCCTACTGAAAAGCTTACAATTAATTCTACTTTAACTTACAATAAAGAATATACTTCCAATTTCCCGGAAGTTGGATATGGACCTACTAACTATCTTTACAATCTTGTATTATGGACCGGTGCTGATGTGGATGTAAGAGATCTTAGAAATTATTGGGTAGCCGGAAAAGAAGGCTATCAGCAAAGACATTATAACATATCTTACTACAATAATCCCTACTTTCAGGCGTATGAATACCTGAGACCTTATTATAAAGATAATGTGATGGGGAACGTCAACCTTGAATATCAGATTATCCCTAATTTATCTGCTAAAGCCCGTGTCGGAACCAATATATATGCATTGAACCGGGAATATAGAGAACCCAAAAGTTATATTGGATATGGCAATAAATCATTAGGGAACTATACACAGATCAATGGAAACTATTTTGATATCACTTCAGAAGTGGGGCTTAAGTATCAAAAACGTTTTTCTGACAACTTTTCATTAACAGGTGAAGGCTATGTATCTAACTTTTACAGAGAACAAAAAAATAGTGAAATACGTACAGATGGATTAGTAAGTCCGGGCTGGTATAATCTTTTCAACAGTATAGGGCCTTTATTTGCACCAAAAGCCGGAAACAGAAAAGAGTTTGAACAGATCAATAGCGTATACGGGTATGTGGATATGGAAATTTACAAAGCATTTTTCCTGAACATGACAGCCCGTTATGATAAAGTATCTACACTTCCTAAAGGAAATAACGGGTATTTCTATCCATCAGTTTCCGGATCAGTATTGCTGAATCAGCTTATCACGCTTCCTGACTGGATCAGTTTTGCCAAGCTTCGTGGGTCTCTAGCACAGGTTTCTAATGGTAAGCTTGCTAACGATACCTATGGCTATATTGCTGCATTTGAAAAAAGCGATGTCAGCTGGAACGGACAATCTACATTCGCATTTGGAGATGTTCTGATCGATAGTAATATAAAACCCGAAACATCAAATTCATGGGAAATAGGAACTAATATTTCATTTCTGAAAAGCCGTATTAATTTAGATGTAGCTTATTATCAGACCCGTGATTATAATAATCTGGCAAGTATTCCTTTATCTGAAGGGGTCGGTTATAAAACATACCTGACCAACGGAAATGTATTTCAAAGAAAAGGAGTTGAATTTACCTTGAATGCAGATGTCATCAAGAAATCGGATTTCAGATGGAGCACTCAGCTGAATTTGAGTCATTACCGCAGATATCTAAAAGAAGCTTATGGAGGTAAAGATTATACAACAATCTATAATGCTGCTAATGGAAGAAATAACTTCATCAGAGTAGAAGAGAGAGCGGATAAATTGACTGCTATGCCTTACGAAACCTCACCTGACGGACAACTGGTATTACAAAATGGATATCCGGTAAGTTCGACAGCACCTTTTGAAAGCAATATGGGATATTCTGATCCGGATTGGACCTATGGATTATCCAATAATTTCAGCTATAAAAACTTCTCTCTTTCTTTATTGTTTGATGGTAGATTAGGAGGGACCATGTATTCTACCACCAACCAGAAAATGTGGTGGGGAGGAATTGCACCAGGAACTGTTAATCAGTATAGGGATGATGCAAACGCTGGAAATAATACCTATATCGCACCTGGAGTTAGAGTAGTGAGTGGTTCTATTACCTATGATCAGAATGGTAATGTAAAATCGGATACCCGTGTTTTTGTTCAGAATGATGTTGCTGTCAATTATAATGCCTACATGCAAAGTACCAGCAATGCTTTTGAAAGCAATTACCATTATTATAAACAAACTTTTATCAAACTAAGAGAGATCACAGTTACTTACAATTTTGAGAAATCTTTTGCAGAAAAACTGGGAGTATCTTCAGCGAGTGTTTCTCTGATCGGAAGAAATCTCTGGTTGGCTTCGAAGATTAAAAATGTAGACCCTGATTCTGGTGTGGATCAGCTTCAGACTCCTGCAACGAGAAGTTTTGGAGTGAACCTTAATGTAAAATTCTAATGATAAAAATACGATAGAAATGAAAATAACTAAAATATATATATTGTTATCAATTGCGGTATTGGGTGTTACAGGCTGTAGCAGAGTCGATGATTTCCATGATGATCCCAATCGTCCTAAAAGTGTAGATGCCGAAAATATCCTTCCGGGAATTGAAGTAAGTGCATTCAGTAATATTAAAGCAGAAGCAGCTTTAGCATCACGACAGCTGACTTATATTAATGGAGTGAATTCCCAGCAATATTATAACTGGCAAAGAGGATCATTTGGGGTTTATGACAATATCAAGCAGGTGGAAAAAATGGTGGAAGAAGCTAATAAAAAAGGCGGAAAAGAATACATTGCACTGGCCCGATTCTTTAAATCTTATTATTTCATCTCGTTATCAGAAACATTTGGAGATATTCCTTATAGTGAAGCGATAAATTCGGCTAATTTTTATCCCAAATACGACGATCAAAAAAGTATTTATAAAAATGTTCTTAATGAACTTGCATTAGCTAATACTGAGTTATCCAATTTGAATACTCCGATCAGGGGAGATATTATTTATAATGGAGATCTGCTTAAATGGAGAAAGCTGATCAATTCTTACCGATTAAGGATCTTAATAGACCTTTCCAAAAAAGCAGATGATCCTGATCTGAATGTAAAACAGACATTTGCTAATATTATAAATAATCCGGCACAAAATCCTATTATGGAAACCAGTGAAGACAGCGGAGCACTTCCTTTTTATAATCTGGTGAATAATCGTTACCCGTTTTTCAATAGCAATGATCTTCAAACCGCCTATTATATGGAGCAGAGTTTTGTAGACAAGCTGAAAATATCTAAAGATCCAAGACTATTTAAAATGGCTGAAAAGAAAACCAGCACGGTAGGGACAACGCCTACAGATCCGTTTAGCTTTTATGACGGATTATATGGAAGCGGGGATCTGGGACAGAATTCTACTAAAGCATCTAACGGACTAGCATCGAGAATCAATCCAAGATATTTTAATGATCCAATCAATGAACCTACTTTATTAATGGGATATGCAGAGCTACAGTTTGTTTTGGCTGAGGCCACAGTAAGAGGATGGATCAGCGGAAATGCAAATACTTATTATTTAAAAGGGATCAATGCATCAATGAGCTTTTATAAAGTAAGTCCGACTGATGTTGCAACATATCTTGCCCAAACATCGATCAATCTACAATCAGGAAAAGAGATCGAGCAGATCATGGATCAAAAGCATACGGCCTTGTTCTTTAACACAGGTTGGAGAATATTTTACGATCAGAGAAGAACAGGATTTCCTAAGTTCAATACGGATGGACCTGGCATTCTGAATAATGGGAAGATCCCTAAAAGATGGATGTATCCTTCATCAGAGATTAATAATAACAATACAAACCTTAACAACGCTATCAGCAAACAGTATCCAAGTGGTGATAACATCAATGAAACGATGTGGCTGATTAAGTAGTGTGATAGAATGAAATAAGTTTTGATCTTATTTGAAAAGGATCTCGATACATTTTTCTCTTGAATTATGTTCGCAGGATTATATCCTTTATTTCTAAAAATACTCGACCTGACGAGAGATCAATATCCGTAAGAGATTGAGGAAATTGCCAACGTCACTTCGAGTAGATTTTGAAAAAATCGTATCGAGAAGTTTGTAAAACGGATCTATGAAGTTGACATTATACTCCTTCTTATCAAAAAAATCAGCAGTTTTTTGATAAGAACTAAAATTTCAAAACCTTCTATAGACTATGAAAGGTTTTGAAATTTTAATCTATATATAGATTTGAATTAAATCACGATTAGTTTATGATAGTGACTGATATTGTATTTTAAGAATGTCATTTTTGATATATTTGTATGACTGGTTAACGATAAGATATCAGTATATAAAATATGAAAAATCAGATAGTAGTTGCTCTGTTTTTAATTTTTGCAGTTTTCATTCCTGCTCAAAAACCTATTTTAAATATTAAGTTTTCAGAACCTCTAAGTGTTTTTATTTTTGTGAAAAAATTATCAGGACATCGAGGTGATAATTCATTCAAAAGTATTTTTCAGAAATCAAAATTTAATACAATTCAATATCAGGATCTGATAAAGAAGTTTGATAGTTTGTCATTAGATTATACTTTTCAATTCAATGATTATCCATATGGTTCTAAACTGCCGGGAATGACAGAGGCATTGCTTAAAAAAAACCTTATTGCAGCTTCAAACCTGAGTGAATTTAAACTGAATTCGATTGGACTACTTCCAAATAATTCGATTAATGAATTGGTTTGGATACTTTCCGAGTTCACCCCTGTATACAATCAACTGATTTTTGAACCAAATTGCAAAAAATTTGAAAGTCAACTTAAGGATATTTCCAATGAAGTGATAAAAAAAAATATTTCTCAATATTTTACAATAGGATCTATCTTTTATAATTCCAATTGGGATTATTCTATTCCTTTTGAAATTGCTTTTTATCCTTTACCTGATTCTCAGGGATTTACTGCTGAAGCATTTTACAATAATGCAGTTTGTGCAATAGAGAATAATTTTGATGATTATGATCTGTTAATAAGCGTTTTACTTCATGAATCATTTCATATGCTATATGATGAGCAACCACTTAAATTGAAAAAAGAAATTGACAATTATTTTAGGAAAAATAATTCAAAATATAGCACATATGCTTATTTACTTTTAAATGAAGCATTAGCAACGGCCTTAGGAAATGGATATGTATATGAGAATTTGATTAACAAGGCTGATGAAAGTGATTGGTATAACAGAAAGTACATTAACCTTATGGCTAAGCACATTTATCCTATGATCAAAGAATATATTCTTCAGGGAAAATCGATAGACAAAGAATTTATTGACAATTATATTAAATCGTATGAAAAGAATAATCCTGAATGGATCAATGAGTTGGATAACATCATGACATATCGATATATGCTGTCCGATCATAAAAAGGATTTTGATATTTTAGGTCAATATTTTCCCTATTGCTCAATGTCGGAGTCGGAGGATCATATTACAGATGCAAGTATTGAAAAGATGCAAGCAACACCATTAACTAAAATCATTATTGTTTCCAAAAATAATACAATGCAGCTGGGTTTAATTAAAAGGAAATTTAAAGAATTGAAAAGCTGGAATTATAGAGCAGAAAAAGAATTTGTCTACAACGTAATGTTAGGTGATAAAACTCAGATGTATATTATCAATCAAATTAATACACCAACAGAAGCCTTAATAAAAGATCTTGTTCAAAAATCTAAATAAAAAGCTCCTGCTTACGCAAAGCAGGAGTTGGTAGCTAAATATAAAATGATAGATGAAATGATTCGATAGAATCTTAACTAAATTTCTTAATTGCCTCCGGACTCACTGGGGTGAAAAAATTGATCAGATTCCCATCCGGATCACAAAATAGGAGAGATCGATTGCCCCAAGGCATTGTGGTAGGCTCCTGAACAATTTCAGGCGTAATGTCTTTAATTTTTTGATATTCGTCATCGACATTTGAGACAAGAAATTCTATAATACTACTTTTGTTACCAGTTGATTCAATTGGGTTGTCACTAAACATTTTCATAGTTTGTGTACTTCCTATTGCAATAGTAATAGTACTTGTTGAGAGCTCTGCAAAATCTTCGGTATACCATTGAGCTGTTAATCCAATCGCTTTTTCATAAAATTGAACAGATTGTTTAATATCCTTTGTGATAATTCTTAATGAGATTAGTTTCATAATGTTTAAAATTGATATTAGATAATTTTAAACAAAAATAAGGGGAGACGATGACAACAGTCTGTCAGGAAGAAATGGATTTTTTTTTAGAATTAATTAAATAGATAAATTCCCTAATCACATCAGGTTATTTTCCTGATAATAGTTACGTTGATATTCCCCATGAGAATATTCTTGTAAATTTGTTTGGCTTAACCATTAATGAACATACATGGTATGAAAGAACATGCTTTAATAAAAAACATTTCGAGGTATATAACCCTAACAGAAGAAGAAGTTTTAATCTTTGAGAATTTTTGGAGTGAAAAGACATTGGAAAAAGGAGAGTACCTTTTAAGAAATGGAGATGTTTGCCGGTATGATAACTATGTGGTCTCAGGCGTATTAAAAGCATTTTATATCAATTCTGAAAATGGAAATGAAGAAATTCTTTATTGCTCTATTGATGATTGGTGGGCAACAGATATCGACAGTTTTTCCAAACAAAGAGCTTCTATTTACAATATACAGGCTCTTGAAAAAACGACTGTTTTACAGATTAGCTACCATTCCTTTCAACAGCTTTTAAGCAAAATTCCAAAATTGGAAAGATACTTTCGATTGATATTGGAGGGATATCTTGTTACTATGCAAAAAAGGATCATTTATAATAATATCTATGATGCAGAACACAGATATTTTGATTTTCTTGAAACGTATCCGAATATTGCTTCCAAAGTCCCTCAGTATTTAATTGCATCCTACTTAGGAGTGTCCGCTGAATTTATAAGCAGACTGCGAAAAAAAAATAAATCGTCTTGAACTAGATCAATTTTTTTCCATTTAATAATAGGGAATTTTGCTTCATAATAATTTAAGAAGCAAAATGAAAAAAGTATTGATCATCAACGCAAGTGTTAGAAATGAAAGATCACAAAGTCGAAAACTTTCACAACTCTTTATTGAAAATTGGAAATCAAAACATCCAAATGATGTGTTCACGTACCGGGAGGTGGGAATCAATCTCATTCCCGGGATTGATGAATCCTGGATTGCCGGGGCATTCATAAAACCAGATGATAGAAGTGAAGCTAGCCAGAATGCTTTACAACTAAGTGATGAATTGGTGAGTGAGTTGAAAGAACATGATCTGTATGTGATTGCAACCCCAATGTACAACTGGTCAATTCCCAGCGGATTAAAAGCATATATAGATCAGATTATGCGATTTAATAAAACCTGGAAATTCAGATCCGGAGTTCCTGATGGAGATTATGTAGGGTTACTTGAAAACAAAAAGCTATTTATACTGTCAAGCAGAGGGGATACAGGCTATGGAGAAGGTGAAAAAAATGAGCATATGAATTTCCAGACCAACTATTTGAAATTTATTTTTGGTATTATGGGAATACAAGATATTACCACTTTTTCTCTGGATAATGAAGAATTTGGTGGCGAGATATTTGAAAAGTCTAAAAAGGAAATCTTTGATAAAATAAGCTCAATTGAATAAGCTCATGGTTAAACAACGAATCACCCCAAAAACCACAATTCAAAACTGCTGCCTTCTTCCAATGCCTGATAATTAAGATATCCGCCATGGGCTTCCATAATACTTTTTGTAAGCGTTAGCCCGATTCCTGATCCGGTAGCTCTTGTTGTAAAAAATGGAAGGAAGATCTTGTCTTTAATTTCCGGAGTAATACCGATACCGTTGTCTATAACGCTGATAATGATCCGGCTGTTGTGTGATCTTACAGTAGTTTTAATGGTTTTATGTTCTTTTTCAGAAACCGCAAAAATGGCATTAAGATAGAGATTGATAAGACTTCGCTCGATCATTTTTTCATCTGCAGAAATGATAAAATCGTCTATTTCAAGGATGGTCACGATATTCTGTTTTTCAAACTCAGGTTTTAGAAAACTAACGGCCGATTCAATCACTTTTTTAAGAGAAATGCGGGCCAGAACTGGTTTGGGTAATTCCGCAACCTGTCGGTAACTATCGACAAAGCTTAACAATTGTTTGGATTTGGAATTAATGATCATGAGACTGTCTTTCATTTCCTGCTGGTCGTCTTTATCTACAGTTTCCTGATTACTGATGTATTCCAGATTCTGAATAAGGCTGTTAACAGGAGTAAGGGTGTTGAGAAGTTCATGGGATATCACCTTCATCAAATTGTTCCAGGCCAGTTTTTCTTTTTGTTCAATGATTTTCTGAACAGATTCAAGGGTGATGACATAAAAACGATGTTGTATATTTTTTATCTGTTTTGTTCTTAGTGAAAAAGATTGTTTGGAATTTCCACGGATAGAAATATCGAAAAACTCTTGAGAGCTGCTGTAACCGGTGTCATTGATGATTTTATAAAACTCCGGAACTTTAGACGCATATGAATTCCATGTGTTATATTTAGGAATCTGTAAAATATCAAGAAATGCTTGATTTACGTAAAAAACATCCCAGTTTTCATCTTTTTCTGAGAGAATCATGAGACCTGTTTCCATTTGATCCAGAATACTCTCATAGAGAAGTTGATAAGAAGATTGGGAAAGTTGTTCCTCTTTACTTTGGTAATATAAACGGATACTGCTGTCCAACAGCTCTGTTCCGTCTTCTTTTGGAAATAATGAAAAATCTTTTCTTCTGATGGACGAAATAATCTTTTCCGTTTTTGAAATCTGGATCGTCAATGAGTAATTTATGAAAACTACAAAAGCAATCATTATTCCGGCAAATAAAATAGCACTAAACCATTTTTCTTGCAAAAAGAAATGATAGCATGCAATCCCACTTACTATTGCCAGGAAGTTGTAAACCAGCCATCGGTAATTATATTTACTCATGATTTTCTATGTTTTTTGGTAGTTTAGGTTCGAGGTTCGAGGTTCGGGGTTTGAGATACGAGATACGAGGTTCGAGATACGGGATTTGAGATGCGAGGTACGAGGTTCGGGGTTTGGGGTTTGGACATTTCAAATTATTATTTTTGCTCTAACTTCTAACTTTCCACTTTCAATTTTCAACTCGTACCTCGTACCCGTACCTCTCATATCCCAAACTTCTCCATCCTCCGGTAAAGCGCTGCCCTTGAAAGCCCCAGATCTTCTGCTGCCAGAGAAATATTTCCTGTGTGTTTTCTTAAGGCTTTTTTGATCAGCACTTCCTCCATTTCTTCTATATTGAGATTGATGAGGGTATTTTCCTGTTCTTCCTGTTGAGGCATCAATAACTGGAGATTGTTATCGGTTGAAAGAATAACGCTTCGTTCCAGGCAATGATCCAGTTCCCGGATATTTCCAGGCCATGGATAATTTTTAAGAATAAGCAATAAATCATCACTGAGTTGCAGGTTGGGCTTATGGTATTTCTGTTTATAACGATCCAGAAAATAATCCGCTAAAAGAGCAATGTCCTCCTGTCTTTCCCTTAAAGCGGGAATTTGTATTTCTACGGTATTGATTCTATAATATAAATCCTGGCGAAAACGATTTTCAGCGACTGCTTTTTTAAGGTTTTCGTTGGTTGCAAAAATAAAACGTATATCTAATAAACGTTCTTTAGATTCACCCAACCTCGATAGTTTTCTATTTTGGATGAGACTCAATAGTTTGGTTTGCAGCTGAAGTGGGAGATTTCCGATCTCATCCAGAAAGACAGTGCCATTCTGAGCATTCTCAATCTTTCCTGCATAATCCTGATGAGCATCTGTAAACGCTCCTTTTTTGTAACCAAATAATTCTGATTCAAAAAGATTCTCCGAGATACTTCCCAGGTCTATATGCACAAACGGCTCGTTTTTTCTTTCGGATTGTTCGTGAATAGATTCAGCCAATACATATTTTCCGGTTCCATTTTCACCTAAAAGCAATACATTGGCATCTGTAGGTGCTACCTTTTTGATCTGTTCAAGCACTTCCTGCATCTTTACAGAATGGCTGTCCAATTGATATTGATTACTTTTCTGATTTACATTTTCCCATTGGTTGAGCTTCTTATTTTTGCGGGAAATATCAACAGCAAGATTCACCGAAGCGTATAACTTTTCATTATTCCAGGGTTTAAGAATGAAATCCGAAGCCCCATTTTTTAAAGCTTCTACAGCCAGTTCTACTTCGCCATAGGCAGTCATGAGAATAATAGGGAGATGAGGTTCCAATGTTTTGATTTCTTTCATCCAGTAGAGCCCATCCTGACCACTTTCAAAGCCCTTTCTGAAATTCATATCCAGTACTACCGCATCGATCTGGTTTTCTGTAATGAACTTCAGAATCTGTGCTGGTTTACTGAGGCAGCTGACTTCAGAGAAGAATTTCTTGAGCCAGACTCTTGCAGAGAACAAAATATCTTCGTCGTCATCTACAATGAGAATATGAGCTTCTTTTTTTCGCATATTATATATTAAGCATATTAAAATTAATTCTTTTATATAAAAAACTGTTCATTTTTGAACAAAAAGTGTCCGATATCGAACAGTTAATTCTATTATCCTAAAAACATTATTCCACATTTTCAAGGACTTACAGACTTATATTTTTCTGGCATGTTGATTGTGTAATCTATTGTAATAAAGTAAGTTATATCTTATTATGGATACGAAAATAGTAAAAAAGAAATCAAAATTAAAATTTGTTTTAGGCGGATTGGCAGGAGTGGTCATATTATCGCTATCCGGGTTTTATTTTACCCAGCAGAAAAAAACCTATAATGTCGCAATAGAAGATATCCAGACGGATAAAGTGACTCAAGGGAAATTTGAGGATATGCTAATGGTTACTGCACAGACACAATCTCTTAATTCCTCTTTGGTGAATGTTCTGGAAGGTGGGGCTGTGAAAGAAATTTTTACGGAGGATGGGCAAATGCTGATCAAAGGGCAGCCTATAGCAAGGGTCTATAATCCGAATACTGAATTTAACTATATGAATCAGCAAAATGGAATCCTGCAACAGATCAGCCAGATGAGAAGTACACTCCTTGAATTGAAAAATCAGGAACTGGCTCAGGATAAAGAATTGCTGCAATCACAGAATGATTATAATACGGCACTTCAAAACTTTAATCTTCAGAAACGTCTTTATGATGCAGAGATTGGAAAAAAAACAGATTATGACATGAGCGTGCAGAATCTTAATTACCAAAAACAACGGAAATCGATCGTAGAAAAAGGATATACAAGCGAGAAGAACTCCAGAAACTCTCAAATGTCTGCAATCAATGCTTCAATGGGAGAGATGAATAGAAGCCTTGCGATCCTAAGCTCTAATAAAAATAATTTCCTTATTACGGCACCAGCTTCAGGACGATTATCATCCTTTACCATTACAGCAGGCGAAAATCTGACAAGTGGGCAAAGTATTGGAAAGATAGATTTGATGGATGGTTATAAATTAGTAGCTAAAGTGGATGAATATTACATTAATAAGTTGCAAAATGGGATCAAAGGAATCCTTGACAATAATGGGCAGGCTTATGATGTAGTGATTACGAAAATTCTACCAGAAGTAAAAGACGGGCAATTTTCAGCTGAACTTAATTTTACTCAAAAGAAACCTGAAAACCTGAAAATAGGGATGACTTTCGGAGTTAAACTAAAACTTTCGGCAGATACACAAAGCACCATGATCCCTAAAGGGAATTTTTATAAAGATACCAATGGAAAATGGGTGTTCGTGGTCAAAGGAAATAAAGCAGAAAAAAGGAATATCATTTTAGGAAGAGAGAATCCACTATATTATGAAGTGAAGTCCGGATTGAAGTCTGGAGAAACAATAATCACATCCGACTATGCTGATCTTAAAAAATATGAAATCCTGGACATAAAAAAGTAAAAATATGAATACTTTTAACTTAGTATTAAACAGGTTAAATAGCAATTAATAATCGAATCAATACCATAACAAATAAATAAAATTACAATGATCAATATACATAATCTTTCAAAAATATATCAATCAGAAGACGTACAGACTCATGCATTAAATAAAGTGAATCTTAGTATTAAAGAAGGCGAATTTCTTGCTATAATGGGGCCATCCGGTTGTGGGAAATCTACATTTTTAAATATCCTTGGACTTTTAGATTCAGCTTCTGAAGGCTCTTACCAGTTTTCAGAAAAGGAAATGGTAGGATTGAGTGAAAGAGGGAAATCGGATGTCCGCAAAAAAAACATAGGCTTTATTTTTCAAAATTTTAATCTGATAGATGAACTTACAGTTTATGAGAATATTGAGCTTCCATTAATTTATAACGGAGTTCCTTCTTCAGAAAGAAAAAAGAAAGTGGAAGAAATTATGGAAAATATTAATATCAGCCATCGTGCGAAACATTATCCACAACAGCTTTCCGGAGGGCAGCAACAAAGAGCAGCTGTAGCCAGAGCGCTTGTTACAAAACCTAAACTGATCCTTGCGGATGAGCCCACGGGAAACCTGGATAGCTCCAATGGAAATGAAGTGATGAATCTTCTGTCAGAACTTCACAGAGAAGGCTCTACTATTGTGATGGTAACACACTCTTCATATGATGCCGGATATGCTTCCAGAATTATTAACATGAAAGACGGAGAAATTTTCAATGAGGAACATGCTTCTCAAAGAAAGGATGTATTTGCAAAAGCAGAAGCAAAAGAATTTGGATAAGTCACAAGACTTTCCGGTTGTGTATCAATCAGATCATATCGAAATGGTCTTATCATTCATTATTAATACATACAATTATGCTTAAAAACTGGCTCAAAATTGCCTTGATCAATTATAAAAAAAATGCATTATCCACTATCATCAATATATTTGGACTTACTATAGGCCTTACGGGATTTATGATGATCCTGATGCATTGGAACGATGAGGAATCTTACGAAAAATGGAATCCTAAAAAGGATCAGATCTATGCTTTTCAATTCTTCACGAAAAAAGATAACGCTTATGGAAGCACTATATCTTATCCAATGGCGGTTAGTGCTTCTAAAAAAATTCCTGAAGTTCTGGATTATGTGCTTTTCAGTACCCCGTCAGGATATAAGATGACCACAAAATACCGGACAGCTTATCAGAAAGACGGACTTTTATCGTCAGAAAGCTTCTTTAATTTTTTCCCGTTTAAAATCATCTCGGGAGAAACTAAAGATGCTTTAAAAACAGAAACGTCTATTGCTATTTCTAAGCAAACGGCAATGAAGTTATTTGGGAAAACCAATGTATCAGGAGAATCAATAAAAATTGAAAACAAAGAATATATCGTTACTGCGGTATATGAACTTCCTGAAGGAAACACTCAGATAAAACCTGAATTTATTATCAATCCGGTGGAACTGTTGAGAAGTGACAGGGAACATTGGAGTGATTTCAAATACGGATCTTTCTTTATGTTGAAAAAAGGAACGGACCCTACAGTTTTCGAAAAGAAGTTTAAGAGAGATATTATTGAAATCAGATCGGCTATTGAAGGTAAACCTTTAGGGATAAATGCACAAGAGTTTTTGGAAAAATATGGTCCGAACGATGGTCTATTGACTCCTCTGGATGAGTTAAGACTGCATGCAAAAGCATCCTGGTTTGGAGTGGGAGATTTCAAAACCATACTCATTCTATTTTTTCTGTCAGTAATGATCGTTATTTTATCTGCCATTAATTTTATTAATTTAAAAACGGCAGAATCTTCGCAAAGAGGTAAAGAAGTAGGAGTAAGAAAAGCGATCGGAGGAACAAGGTCTTCCTTAATGATGCAGTTTCTTCTAGAGGCTTTTATCATATGTATGCTGTCATATGTCCTTTCATTAGCTTTAACAGAACTTTTACTTCCTAATTTCAACAAATTCTTTGATAAAGAGATAAAACTAAATGATTGGCACATATTCGTCTATTCATTGGGAATGGTACTTGTTGTATCTTTAATATCCGGGCTCATTCCTGCTTTCTATCTTTCCAGCTTCAAAGCCATTGAAACCCTGAAAGGAAACTTCGCGCGAAGTAAACATGGAATCTGGCTAAGAAATGGAATTCTTACTCTTCAATTGATGATTTCTTCATTTTTTATTATCGGTGGTTTAATTGTAGACAGCCAGGTAAAACATATGATGAATAAAGATTTGGGTTTTAACGGAAAACAAATCATGCTCATTACCTTTAATGAAAATAGTGTAAAGCCATGGTTGAAATATGAACGTCTGAAAACCCAACTTTCAAAAATAGACGGTGTTGAAGCAGTTTCTTATGGAGAGGCGGTTGCAGGAAGCAATCGGAGAAGCAGTGCAAATATGGACAGTAAGAACCAGACTATTAATTCAGATTACAGTACAATGGATTATAATTACCTGCAATTTATGGGGGTGAAGCTGGTGAAGGGACGTTGGTTAAATCCTGAACTAGCCTCTGATACTATTAACAATATGATCGTAAATGAAGCATTTGTCAGAAAATTTGGTTGGACGGATGATAAGATACTTCAGAGTACTTACTCCCCAGGATTTGATGATAATAAAAAATATAAAGTCGTGGGAATTGTTAAGGATTTTAATTTCAGAAATCTGAAACTTAAAGTAGAGCCAATCGCATTTTTCCACTATAAAGATGCAGAACGTAAAAGATTTGATTTATATAATATTCAGGTGAAAGTGAAACCTGATGATATCGAAGGTACCGTGAATAACATTAAAAAATACTGGGAAAATTCTGTAGAACCAGGTTATCCTTTTGAATATTATTTTGTTAATCAGAGATTTGCCAGAACCTTTGTACAGTATCAGAAACAGAAAACCACATTCTCAATTCTTAATGCGATGGTATTGATAGTTGCCTTACTAGGACTTTTTGCTCTTTCTTCTCTTATGATAGAACAGAAACTGAAAGAGGTGGCGATCAGGAAAACATTAGGAGCATCAGACCGTATCCTGGTTTTTGGATTGACAAAACAGTTTCTTTGGATTACTATAGCTGCTGTATTGATCAGTATTCCTATCTCTTATTATCTGATGAACGAATGGCTTAAAGATTTTGCCTACAGAATTGATATGCCGATTTGGCCATTTTTAGTTAGCTTTTGTGTATTACTGGCATTGACATTTGCAGTAGTAAGTATTAAAGCGTATAAGGCTACAAAAGTCAATCTCGTTAAATACCTGAAATATGAATAATCCATTCATTATTATTAATCATCCAGAATAGATTTAAAATTTTAACGTCTCATGAAAAATTTCATTTTCATATTTTTTGTAGGCCTTTTTCCGGCCCAGCAATCATGGAACCTGCAACAAAGTCTGGAGTATGCAACCACGCATCATCCATCGATAAAGCAGGCTACCGTTACCGTTGCAAAAAACGAAAGACTGATCACTGCTTCAAAAGGAATGTTATTACCTTCTGCAGAAGCTGGTGTGAAGCACAATTATAGTTTTGGTTCTTCTATAAACCAGTCAAGCAATCAGAGAGAAGCGCTCAACACACAGTATGATGAGCTTAATGTGAGAGCAGACTGGGAACTTTTCAACTGGAAGAATTTCTTAAATATATCTTTATCAAAACTTAATAAGGAAACCAGTACCTATAGACTTAAACAGGCTCAGAATGATGTAAAACTAAATGTTATTCAAATGTTTTTTACCTATCAGAATAGTCGCAGCTGGTTGAATGTTCTGGAAACTCAGATCTCTGGGATCGAAGACCAGATCAAGCGTACTGAGAAGGAAGTTGAAATTGGAAACAGGCCAAAAAGCGATGTGTATGATATCAAAGCAAATTTAGGAACTTTACAGGAGCAATGGGTATCTGCAAAAAATCAACGTGATCTTGCAAAAATTAATCTCCTGAATGCTGTTGCAGTTACCTCAGATTCTATAGACTTTGTAATGGATGATGAGAAAACCCTTGTAGGATCTGAGTTTCAGGATCCTGACTTTACAAAAAAGCTTCTGGAAAAAAATCCAGCATATCAATCGGTGATGGCAGATATCGTTGCAATGAGAAAAAAAGAAGAAGTAGCGAGATCCGGTTATTTACCTACATTAAATGGAAGCTATAGCTGGTCGAGTTTTTATAATAAAGCGCTAGGAAAAAATGATGCTCCAACAGTTAGCTTCTCAGATCAGTTTTCACAGAATAAAAACCAGTCTCTGGCGTTCGGACTCAACATTCCCATCTTTAATAAGTTACAGGTAAAAACGAATGTGGAGATCGCTAAACTTAATACCATTAATTCAAATTTAGATAAAGAACTCGTCATCAATAATCTTACTCAGACTATTAATTCGATCAAAGCTCAGTTTCTAAATGCCCAGGAAAAATATCAACTTCTGGATGCCAATTTTGAGAATCAAAAACTTTCATTTCAGAAATCTGAAGAGAAATATCGGGAAGGGTTGATGGATGCCTATACATTTTTTGTTGTCCGAAATGGATGGCTTCAGGCAAATTATAATCTTATCAGCAGTAAAAATGAAGTCATGCAACAAACCGAACTTTTAAAAGTGCTGGAATCTGGTTTGTAACTTGGAAAGATATACTTTCTTTTATTAAAAAAAACATTCATTCATCATATTCAACAATGGCTATTTTGGAATTTTCCGGATAGCCTTTGTTTTTTATAAGAATAGGATAAAGTGTTTAATGATCAATTTCTTCAGGATTAGCTTGCTTAAAGAAATCAGTTAAGAAGTCCCTTTTTAAATTGATTAGGACTTACTCCCGTTTCTTTTTTAAACAATCTCGAAAAATAGGGAAGGTTCTCAAAACCTAATTCATAAGCTATTTCCGAAACTCTATTGTCATTGGTTTTAAGAAGATTTTTAGCTTCGTTGATGAGGTAGATATGGATCAGCTCGATAGCTGTTTTTCCGGTTTCCTGTTTCAAAAGATCACTTAAATATCGAGGAGACATATTCAGTTGTGATGCTAGTGCATTAACGGAAGGCAATCTTTGATTGAGAGGAAGATCATTTTTAAAATGATTGGCTATCGCTTCATTGAACTTTGATACCGTTTTTTTTGATAGTTCCGTACGGTGAATGAACTGGCGTTTGTAAAAACGTTGTGAATATTTGAGCATTGAGTCAATATGGGCAAGAATAATATCCTTACTGTACTCGTCTGCATTGTTATGGTATTCTTTCTCTATTTTATAATAAAGATCCCACATGATCTGTTCTTCTGACGGGGAAAGATGCAAGGTTTCATTGGTTTCATAATCAAAAAATCCATATTTACTGATCTCAGAATGTAAATAATGACCATGCAGAAAATCCTCATGAATAAACATGATAAAGGCATCTTCATCATATTCAACACTCTTAAATTCGACAACCTGTCGTGGTTTGATAAACATCATGCTGCCATTATCTGTATCATATTTGGTGCGGCCATACATAATAATTCCTGATTTAAGTTTTTTGAAACCAATCATATAAAAATCAGAAATGAACTGTCTGTCACCCATTTGACAAGTCTGGGTACATTGATAAACACTAAACAGTGGATTTTCCGGTGCTGGAAAACCGTTGAATTGGTGAATATCCACTAAATTTTTTAAATGTTCCATACGAATGCAAGTTAAACAAATCTATGCCACAGTATGACATAGATTTGCGAATAGAATTATTGATAAAATAAGTTATTATTTCCCGTGTGCTGCTGTAGAGACTTCAGCCCATGAATCCCATTCTGCTAAACGGTTTTCATATGTTTGTTTCACCATAGGATATGCCTTTTTACCAAGGAATAAACGAAGTGGCGGATTTTCACTATCGATCAGTTGAAGAACAGCCGGTGTTGTCGCAGCAGGAACGCCCCAGAAATCATCGTCCACGGAAGCTTGAAACGCCGCACGTACACCTTCATATTCTGGCATTGGAGTAGTTTGGATCGCTGATGATCCACCCCAGTCAGTTGCATAGCCATTAGGCTCAAGTAATGTAACATTAATCCCAAAATGTTTTACTTCAGCAGCCAGTGTTTCGCCTAAACCTTCTACAGCAAATTTTGAAGCATTATATAAACTCAATACCGGAACACCCACCAAGCCTACAATACTTGAAAGCTGAATGATATGACCGTGACCCTGCTCACGCATAATTGGCAGAACAGCCTGACTCAGCCATAATAAACCAAAGAAATTGGTTTCCATTTGGGCTCTTGCTTCTTCCTCGGTTGTTTCTTCAACTGCACCAAATAAACCATATCCGGCATTATTGATCAATACATCAATGCTTCCAAAATGATCTTTTGCTTTTTGTATGGCTGCGAAATCAGCTGCACGATCGTTGACGTCCAACTGAAGAGGCAGAATGTTACTACCATATTTACTTACAAGATCATCCAGCGTACGCAGATCTCTTGCAGTTGCTACTACTTTGTCGCCTCTTTGCAATAATGCCTCGGCCCATAATTTACCAAAACCTCTTGAAGCTCCGGTGATAAAAATTGTCTTTGCCATTGTTAAAATGTTTGATACAAATGTAGGTCAAGGCAGAGGCGAAAGACTTATACAAAAATCCGAAGTATTGATACATTTTTACTACGACAGGAAAGAAAAATACATCTTGATATAGGTAGATTTACTTGATACTGTATGAGAGTACAGGATTGGAGTTTCTGAAACTCTTACGGAACTCAAGAGCCGTCATTCCTGTTTCTTTAGCAAAGAATCTTGAAAAGTAGGAATGGTTTTCAAAGCCCAGATCATTGGCGATCTGCTTTACGTTCATATGGCTAAAGTAGAGTAGTTGTTTGGCTTCCATAATGATCTTATACCGGATCCAGAATGAAACAGACGAGCCTGTATATTTGTTTAAGGACTCATTAAGATAAGGCTCTGAAATATGAAGCATTCCAGCATAATCTGATGGGCTTTTATATCTTCTGATATGTTTATTCAAATATTTTTTAAATTCAAATGATATTTCTGCAGCCCTTGAAATGTTTCCTTCAAAATCTTTTGAAGTCTGAACCGTTGCCGCTGCCATTTCAAAGAATGAGTGGAGTAAGGCATAGAGTACCTTTAAATTTTGACTGTCGGCTGACGGATTGATTGCTCTGCGATGTAAAATAGTGAGTAACTCATGATAATCTCTAACATCATTGGAAATCAAATCAACAGGATCCGGAAAACCCAGCCATCTTTCAAAAGTATTTCGGCAGGTTGTTTCTATTAGGGAAGGATCTACAGCAATGTACCAACCGCTGGCATCACTGGATTGAATACGGTAATGAATCTGTTCCGGTAAAATATAATAAAGCTGATTGGCATGAATGATTTTTTCTTCAAAATCAACTACAGTAGATGCAGAGCCTTTTAGCAAAATGAAGAATATGTAGTGATCATCACGATGTGCTCCCATTAATTCAGAACGCTGGCTATCGATTTGCTCCTGAGTAAATGGGAAAATAATAAAACCCTTATCGGTTTTGTCCAGTAATTGATGTGTCGGGATACTTTTCATAGGTTTACAATAGATTCATTTCTTTGTTATTTTAAAGACCAAGCAAACGATCTGCATTTTCGTGGGCAATTTTTGCAACCTGTTCAGGGGGAAGTTTAATTTGATGTAAAAAATCAACACCCATTTGATTCGTACTAAAAGGATAATCAATAGAAAATATAATATTGTCTATACCAATAGTGTCCAAAGCAATCTGTAAAGGAGGTTGTGTAAAAATGCCACTGGTGGTCATATACAGTTGTTGTTTAAAGGTCTCTATTAATGTACGTTTATTTTTTCCTCCATTGCCGGGTTGAAATGCTTTATTAGAGCGATCCCACATCATGGGCAACATTTCTCCCATATGTCCGATAATGATCTTCAGCCTTGGATATGTGTCAAATACCCCTGCTACCAAAAGACGCAAAACATGAATAGCAGTTTCAGAATGCCATCCCCATCCCCAGCAGGCAATCGCATCGAAAGGACCAGTCTGATCACCTATATTACTATAGTAAGCATCTATGACAGGTTTTGGTGGAATACCAGGATGGATGTAAATGGGAACTCCTAACTGTTCTGCTCTTTCAAAAATGGGGGCAAATTTTGGAGCATCAAGAAACTCTCCATTGGTGGTTCCTCTGATCATTGCACCCCGAAAACCATAAGTTTTTACTGTACGTTCAAGCTCATCAGCAGCGGCCATTGGAGTGGTCATAGGAAGATGGGCAAATGCCGTAAATCTATCAGGATGATCTTTCATTTTATCTGCTAAGAGATCATTGTATTTTGAGGCAAATATAGGAGCGGATTGACTGTCCAGTAAATTAACATCAGTATTCTCCACAGAAAGAACCTGCATAGAAATACCTGATTCATTCATAGATTGCAAACGTTCTCCGGAAACATCAGCCAGTTTGGGAACCATTTGCATTAAAGCATTTGATGATTGTTTTTTATCTGATTGATAATTCGGGATAAGATCAGTCATCTCAGGAAATGAAACATGTTCTTCAATTGTTACTATTCTCATTGTAAGGTGTTTAAATGGTTACAAAAATAGATGAGTAAAGATACGTAATCAATAAAGAGATTGTAGAGATCATAGCACAAATCGCAGTAAATATAATTCTGGATTTTTTAAATCAGGAGAATTGATATGTCTTTTTTCTGTATTAGATCTGAGTTTGCATTAATGTTTTATGCAATAAGGAATGTAAAAAAGGCTATTCAAAATGAATAGCCTTTGTATGGTATACCTAGTTAGGTTGTTGAATAACAAAATCTCGTTTGCTAAGCGTATGAGCTGAGAAATATCCTAAAGCACCATTATTGATATTGCTTGGTGGATTAGCAGGAGTAACGCCACTACCGCCATTATCAGAAATATCAAGGAGAGCACTGTAATACGTAAATATATTGTTATCTATGGATTGCATTTCAACGTGAATAGTATCTCCAGGAACTACCAAAACATCATCTGGGTCATCCCCATCATCATTAGGAAGGAATAAAGGTCTTTGGTTAGGTAATCCATTATTCACGTTGTCCGAAAATACATTAAAGGTTTTCTTAGGCTTATTATTTACAGTAAACCCAAAAAGATAACGATTTCCCAATACTTGAGGATCCGTGAAAATAGGTAAAAGGGTAAAAGTCGTTGTACCACCAAAAACAAAAGAATCCTGTTTCAAGCCTTCAAAAGGTACTTCTGCTGGCATGGTGCTCTTAGCAGAGTATTGTTTTCCTTCAGCTTCTATTTTTAGCGTATAGGTTCTACCGCTAACCCCAGTAAAGTTTGTCGTCTGATACTTTCCATCACCTATGTATTGTAAGGTTTCTGTTTGACCAGTGTTATCACTTACAATTACCAATGCATTAGTAACTGAAGGGTATTGGTTGTTTTGTGTGAAGGCAACAGATTTTGTTATTTTCACAATATAAGGTCCTGGCTGATTGGTTATATTCCCTTCAATGACAATATTTCCACTTTTGTCCGCTAGATCCAGATCAATCTCTTTTTCGCAAGAGTTTAATAAAAACAGGGATAATATGATAAAAAAAGTATTCTTCATGATTTAAAATTTGAAATTGTAAGTGATGTTAGGTACCCAACGGAATAATGAGGTTTGCATGGCACGTGTAGTTCCCGGGTTGTTCGGGTTATCTTCAAAGGTAATCGTATAGGCATTCTCACGGCCATATATATTATAGATACCAAATGACCATGATCCACGGAAGCGCTTGTTGGCATTAGAACTTGGCTCATAAGTAGCACTTAAATCCATTCTGTGATAAGCCGGCATTCTGTCGGCATTTCTGCTGCTGTATTGAAAAATAGTCTGTCCGTTCAGTTCATATTTTCCCGTTGGGAAGGTAACAGCATTTCCTGTACTGTACACAAACAAACCTGAGAATGACCATTTTGGATTAAGCTGATAAGTAGCAACTATTGATAGGTCGTGGGTCTTATCCATTCTTGCATTATACCATTCATTGTCATTGATACCGTTTATTTTTCTCTCTGTTTTAGACAAAGTATAGGAAATCCATCCAGTTAACTTTCCACTTTTCTTTTTTGCGATCAATTCAAGACCATACGCTCTTCCTTTTCCGAATAACAATTCACTTTCTACATCTGCTGCTGTATCAAAATTGATTTGAGCTCCGTTTTTATAGTCAATCTGATTTTGCATTGATTTGTAGTATACCTCGGCATTCAATTCATAATTGTTATTATTGAAATTTCTACTGTATCCCACACTTACCTGATCTGCAATTTCGGGTTTTATATTGTAGCTGCTGCCAATCCATTGATCTGTAGGGTTTCCACTGCTGCTATTACTTAATAAATGCAGATTTTGAGTATTACGTGAATATCCTCCCTTTACACTGCTGACCTCATTGATACGATAATTAGCTGTAATACGGGGTTCAAGATTGACATAGGTTTTCCCGAATTTTCCTTTTTCCAGATATCTGCTTTCTGTAAGGACTCCATTTTCGTAAGTATTAAAAGTATCTCCTCCTAAAACACTGAATCCCGAAAGTCTTAACCCATAATTAATAGTTAGCTTTTCTGTTGCTTTAAAATCATCATTGATATACACTGCATTCTCCCATGAATATCTCGGATTCCTTGGGAAACTGCTTACACTGGTACCAGAAGCACTACTTGGTGTAAGTGTATGGTAAATAGATTGAAGACCAAAACGCACAGAATGTTTATTTCCTGCAAACCATGTGAAATCCTGTTTAAGGTTCCAGTCTTGTATCTCTGAATTTAAGCCAAACTTATTATCATTGCTTTCAAGACTGATTTTGTAATTATAATCACTGTAAATGATAGAAGTGTTTGAGAATAGTTTGCTGCTGATAATACTATTCCAACGAAGTGTTGCTGTGGTATTTCCCCAGTCTGTTGCAAAAGTTTTTCCTACTCCTAATACATCCCTTCCAAAATATCCCGATAAATAAAGACGGTTGCTTTCATTGATCTGATAGTTGGCTTTTAGATTAAGATCATAAAAGTATAATTTACTATCCTTGTAATCATCGCTTCCTTTAAGGAATAGATCCGCATAGGTTCTTCTTCCGGATACAATAAATGAAGATTTTTCTTTTTGAATAGGACCTTCTACACTTAGCCTGCTGCTGATTAAACCAATTCCTCCATTAACATTGTAGTCTTTATTATTTCCATCCTTCATTTTCACATCCATTACTGAAGAAAGACGACCTCCATATTGGGCAGGGCTGTTTCCTTTAATAATGCTGGCATCTTTTAAGGCATCACTATTAAATGTACTGAAAAACCCTAGTAAGTGTGAAGCATTGTAAACAGGGGCTTCATCCAACAAAATTAAGTTTTGATCAGTTGCTCCACCTCTTACACTAAACCCACTGCTTCCTTCACCATTACTCTTGATACCAGGTAATAGCTGAATGGTTTTCATCACATCCTTTTCTCCAAATAAAACCGGAAGCTTCTCAATGTTTTTAATGCTTAAAGTTTCTGTACCCATTTGTGCAGTAGAAAGATTTTTATCTTTTTTTACTCCTGTTATTACGACTTCATCAATCTTTGCTGTTCTTTCTTCTTCCTCCTCCTGATTCAATGGAAGATCCAATTTTAGATTCTGATCTACTTTTATCGGTTGCTCAAAATCTTTGTATCCCGGATAAGAGATAATCATAGTATAACTCCCCTCCGGTAGTGATAGAGAGTAGAAACCGTATTCATTGGCAACTACACTGATCGAAGGATCTTCAGCTACTTTTACGGTAACTCCAATCAACAGTTCTCCGTTCTTTTTGTCTTTTACAGTTCCACTTACGGAATACTTCTGTTGCGCTATAACCACTGTGCTGAAACAGAGAGCGGCCGAGGCAGCAGCAATTTTAAAAAAGGATGTTTGCATTCAGTTTATTTTTTTTAATGTAGTAGAGTTTTTAAATAGTAGTAGGGTTTAATGGTTGTTTGTTACATGGGGAAAGAGGAGAAACTCAATTTTACCGAGAAACCGGTATAAAGATTTACTGAGAAACCAGTATAAAGAAAAAATGGATTATAATGTACTGATTTGGTGATTGGTTATAGGTTAGAATAGTTTTTTTAAATCTGCAATGCGAAAATAAATATTATAGTTTTTAAAATGTAAGTATTTGTATTATTTTTCAAACAATTGTGACTTTTTACCTGTGATTCTGGCTTTATGAGAAGTCATTTACAAAATTCAATCCATCTTCTTGCAGAGATTTAATAGTTGGTTATCCAGGACTATAACTGAAAAATTATAAAAATATTTGATCAATAATAAAAAAATAATATAATTTTAACATATTAGCTAATTTTTTAAACAACTGAATAGTAAACATGAAAAAAGTAACAGGTATTGGAGGCATCTTTTTCAAATGCAAAGACCCGAAACAAATGCAGGAATGGTATAAAACCCATCTTGGCTTAGACACAAATGATTATGGGGCCACTTTCGAATGGCGTGAAGCTGAAGACACTTCTAAGGAAGGGGCAACACAATGGAGCCCTTTTTCAGAAACTACAAAATATTTTGAACCTTCTACAAAAGAGTTTATGATCAATTATAGAGTAGCAGACCTTGAGGCGCTGGTTGAAGAACTGAAGAAAGAAGGAGTAACCATCGTTGATGAAATAGCAACATATGATTATGGGAAATTTGTTCATATCATGGATGTGGAAGGAAATAAAATTGAATTGTGGGAACCTAAGTAAAGTTCTACAGCAGATACATAAAAATAAACCCTTTGTCATTTGACAAAGGGTTTTTGCATTAGCTTTATCATAGTGTCACAATTTCCAATTCAATTCTTATATTTGATCTATGAAAAAAGGATTATTGACGTTATTTTTAGTTGCACTAAGCAGCTATTCTCAAGCACAAATGAAATCCCAGCTAAAGGTAGAACAAGGTGTCTCTTATGAATTAGCTCAACTTAGAAAGAGTACAGTAAGTGATATTAAATATGTACTTGATCTGAAAATTCCCGAAAGTAAATCTGAAAGAATCCAGGGAACTGAAATCCTAAATTTTAACTATAAAAAACAGAATGGAAATCCATTACAAATAGATTTTAAAGAAGAGACGACTTCTTTGATTTCCGTATCAGTGAATGGACGGGTTACAGAGCCGGTTCTGGAAAATGAACATATCATTATTGAATCCAAATTCCTGAAGTCAGGAGTGAACGAGATTCATTTTACATTTCTTGCTGGTGATTCTGCACTGAACAGACGTGACGGATATTTGTATGCTTTATTTGTTCCGGATCGTGCACGAACCATGTTTCCGTGTTTTGATCAGCCCAATCTGAAAGCAAATTATTCTTTATCGTTAACAATTCCCGAAAAGTGGAGTGTGATAACAAATGGAAAATTAAAAGAAACAACTGTAGAAGGAGGAAGTAAAAAACTAAACTTTGGTCAATCAGATCTATTGCCCACTTATTTGTTTTCTTTTACTGCTGGAGATTTTAAGAATTTTACCGAAAAAATTAGTCAGCAGGACTCCAGACTTTTATATAGAGAAACCGATTCTGTGAAAATTAAAAACAGTATGGATTCCATATTCACACTCTATCGAAATTCTCTTGCTTACTATGAAAAATGGACTGGGATTCCACATCCATTTCAAAAACATGGAATGATTGCTGTTCCTGATTTTCAGTTTGGAGGAATGGAACACCCAGGGGCAATTTTATTTCAAAACTCTACCTTATTTTTAGATAAAAATGCTACTCAAAATCAGTTAAACAGCCGTTCGAATCTCATTGCACATGAGGTGGCTCATCTCTGGTTCGGAGATATGGTGACGATGGATTGGTTTAATGATGTGTGGATGAAAGAGGTTTTTGCCAATTTTATGGCAGATAAAAGTACGGGAGCATCTGCAGATAGAAGTATTTATGATCTGAAATTTTTAACGACCCATTTTCCGGCAGCTTATTCTGTTGATCGTACATTGGGAGCTAATCCCATACGTCAGGTTTTAGATAATCTAAAGAATGCAGGTATGATGTATGGTCCCATTATTTATAATAAGGCGCCTATTATGATGCGTCAGTTGGAGCTGTTAATCGGGGAAGAAAACTTCAGGAAGGGGATCGTAGAATACCTTAAAAAATATGCGTACAGCAATGCTACCTGGCCGGATCTTATTACCATTCTGGATAGCTATACTCCAGAAGATCTGCAAAGTTGGAACAAAGTATGGGTAAATGATCCGGGAAGGCCTGTTATTGATTATAAAGTGAATTATAAAGACAAGAAGATTCAGAGTTTCACCATTTCTCAACATCCTGAACATGGAAAGGAGCAAAAGTCCTGGCCACAAGAGTTTCAGATTGCTTTATTTTATCCTGACAAGATCGAAAAGGTTACGGTAAAACTTTCCGGAAAACAACAAGAGATTGCAGAATTAAAAGGGAAAATGAAACCTCTTTTTATTCTTCAGAATACATCAGGAATAGGGTATGGGGTATTTGGTATAGATAAGACGGTTATGTCTGATTTTTCGCTGGTGAAAGATCCTGTCAGCCGTGCCAGTACTTATATATCGTTATATGAAAATATGCTGGGAGGTTCAGAAATCACTCCTCTGGAATTGTTTCATTTTTTTACTGATCAGCTACAAAAAGAAAGTACAGAATTGAATCTTCGTTTGATCACCGGGTATATTTCAACAATATATTGGGAGTTTTTGCCTGAAGCTCAAAGGCTAAAAGAATCTGAAAATATAGAAAATACATTCTGGAAAGCGTTACAGGCTCAGACAACAAAAAATAATAAGAAAATCTTGTTCGATGGCTATCAGGGAGTTTTTCAGTCCCAACAGGCATACGATAATCTGTATACAATCTGGAAATCTCAAACTCCACCACAAGACGTTTCCCTCAATGATGAAGATTTCACAAGCCTGGCACTTTCTTTATCCCTACGAAATAATGATAATAATGATTTGCTACAGGAACAATTAGCCAGAATTAAGAATCCTGACAGGATTAATCGTTTTAAAATCATTATGAAAGCTGCTTCTTCGGATAAAAAAATCCGGGATGATTTTTTCAATGGTCTTTCGGAAAAGAAAAACAGAACTAATGAATCTGCTATTGGAGCTTCATTAGCCTATCTTCATCATCCGTTAAGACAAAAGGTTTCTATTAATTATCTTCCAAAAACTTTGGAATTGTTACAGGAAATACAAAAAACGGGAGATATCTTTTTCCCGGATAACTGGCTTCGTTCAACATTTAGTAGCTATCAAGATCCAAAGGCACTTGAGATTGCCACTAAGTTTCTTTTACAAAATCCAGATTATAACCCTATTCTGAAAAATAAAATTTTACAGGCAACAGATAATCTGAGAAGAGCTCAGAAGCTGATAAAGTAGGAATTATTCCTGCTTTTCAGGAGATATGTGTGAATAGGTATATATATGTTTTTTAGAAAATGGCTATCTTCGGTGTCGTAAAAAAAATGATATGCAAGTATATGAAGCGATTTCAGTCGGATTATACCTGTTGCTGATGATAGGCATAGGTATTTATTCTTACAGGAAGTCAACGAGTAATTCAGAGGAATTTCTAATAGGCGGGAGAAAAATGGGAGCGGCCGTTACGGCATTATCCGCTGGTGCAGCCGATATGAGTGGCTGGCTACTGATGGGTGTACCGGGTGCTATGTATTTTACAGGGATTTCCAGTTCATGGATTGCTATAGGGCTTACAATAGGAGCTTATCTCAATTATATTGTTGTAGCCCCAAGGCTTAGGATCTATACTGAGGTCGCCCAAAATTCAATCACCTTACCTGTATTTTTTGAAAACAGATTTAAAAATAAAAACCACCTTCTGAAGATTACTTCTTCTATTTTTATTCTGGTGTTTTTTACATTGTATACTTCGGCAGGAATGGTTTCCGGGGGTAAGCTATTTGAATCCGCTTTTAGAATGGATTATACTGCGGGCTTGCTGTTAACAAGCCTGGTAGTTGTATTATATACATTTTTAGGAGGGTTTCTAGCTGTAAGCTTAACGGATTTTGTACAGGGAACGATTATGGTGCTGGCTCTTGTCATTGTACCGATTGTGGCAATTTCAGAGATTGGAAGCGTTCAGGAAACTTTTTCATTGATTAAAGCTAAAGATCCTAAATACCTCGATTTGTTCAAAGGAACGACTACGGTGAGTATTGTATCTCTATTGGCATGGGGATTAGGCTATTGTGGACAGCCCCATATTCTCGTAAGATTTATGGCAATTGATAAACCTAAAGATCTTGTTAAAGCAAGACGAATAGGAATTACGTGGATGATATTTACAGTTGCTGGTGCTTTGGCAATCGGGTTGGTAGGAATAGCTTATCTTCAAAAGTTTGATGTACAGACCATGATGAAGTTTGATGGATCAAAGACCGAAGCTGAGACGATTTTTATTTATTTCTCACGTATATTATTTCATCCGTTCATTGCTGGGTTTTTACTCACAGCAATTTTGGCAGCTGTAATGAGTACTATTTCTTCTCAATTATTAGTGACTTCCAGCTCATTAACGGAAGATATTTATAAAGCTTTTTTAAATAAAAAAGCCACACCTAAACAATTGTTGATCGCAAGCAGGCTTTCCGTTTTATTAGTAGCCGTTATTGCAATGCTTTTATCATTGAACCCTCAGGACAGTATTCTTAACCTGGTAGGAAATGCCTGGGCTGGCTTTGGATCCGCATTCGGGCCTTTAATTCTTTTATCGCTCTTATGGAAAAAAACAACCTGGCAAGGTGGTCTAGCAGGAATGTTAGCTGGAGGTATAACAGTTTTGTGCTGGGTATACTTTCAGCATCCTTTGAAAGACTGGTATGAAATGATTCCAGGATTTACACTTTCGTTTATAACAAACGTTATTGTTTCCTTACTGACTTATAAGCCAGATTCATCCATTGATAGTGAGTTTGATGAAGTAACCCAGATTATGAAGGGATAGTATAAGATGCATTACAAACAACGTTTCAAATATAAAAGACCAGCTCTGATGAGCTGGTCTTTTTATATTGAAATTAGATTATCAGGTATGCAAAAATCGCTGACGGCTAAATAATACTTGTTCACTCTCTCTGTGATCCGGATCATCGACACAGCAATCTACAGGACATACGGCCTTGCATTGCGGTTCCTCATGAAAACCTTTACACTCTGTACATTTTCCGGAAACAATATAATAAACATCATCAGAGACTGCCTGATTATAGGCATCGGCATCTACCTCAGTACCATCCGGGAAAATTGTTTTTCCCGAAAGTTTTGTTTTATCTTGCCAGCGCCAGTCGATGGCACCTTCATAAATAGCGGAGTTCGGACATTCAGGTTCACAGGCTCCACAGTTAATGCATGCATCCGTTATTGTTATGGCCATGTTGTCAATCGTTTAGATTCTTTAATAAAGGTACGGGATTTTATATTCTGAATGATTTATTTTAATCAACTTTAGAATGAAAAATTTTTTCCACCTTGTTGGTCGTTGCAATATTGATCAATTTATCCAGCTTGTCAGCATAGAGAGATGATATTTTATTTTCATTATCAAATAAGGAAGTTCTGATCATCGGAACGCTGTAGGGCAGAGGCCATGCTCTTAATGACTTGGCAATGGCATCCATGGTATTAATTCCCTGCATGGCCTGTAATCCATCTGCCCAGCAAACCAATCCTACCGTTTTATCCGTAAGATAAGGTTGTTCCTGATCTGCAGTAACCTCCAGCCAGTCAAGACAATTTTTCATCACTCCTGGGATACTGCCATGGTAAAGGGGAGCCAACCAGAAATGGATATCTGCATCCAGAAAGAGTTGGGTCATACGTTCTACAGCCAATGGTGTCTTGGTCAGTGTAATATCATATAAAGGAATACCGGAATCTGCCAGGGCAAAAATCTCATTATTAATGCCCAACATTTCCAGTTTTTCTGTGAAGTATTTGGATAGAAGCCCTGAAGTTGATTTTGCTCTTCTTTCCAGGGCACCGTTGAATAATATTGCTTTCATTTTTTTAATTTTTAAATATGACTTTAGGTAAGCCTATTTCCCCATACATCAGGCTTTTGACGTATGGTTTCAGAAGTTGAGTAGCTAAAAGGTAAAGTGCCGGAGCAGTTTCAGATCTTGCTTTAACAACTACTTTCAGATCTTTATACTGCTCCATTGAAGCACTTTGAAGGTTTTTCTTCCAGAGATCCAGAAGGATTTCCTCAGAATTTTTGATATCTGTGTAAACAGAATAGCTGGAAAGTTTGTCCATTAATAGCATATAAGCCCATGGTGGAATAATAGCGTCGGTAGAACAGATAATAGCTACTGCCTTGCCGGCATATATTGAGAAATCCAAAACAGAAATTGATTCTTTAAATTCTTTTTCTTTCACGATCATTCCCATGAAAAGAAGCTCCTTAAGGTCGAATTCTATAATATCTATAGAAGGTTTATAATCCCAAAGATCGAACGCAATGATTCCGGAGGCTTCTGCTTTATTAATAAAAACTTTCTGATCCATGATTAAATGTTTAGCACAGTTTACTTTCGTTATTTGATTTTTGAAAGGACCTCTTCATATTTTTTTTCTACAGAAGCCCAATCCAAAACAGCCCAGAAGGAATCAAGATAATCAGCTCTTTTGTTTTGGTACGCTAAGTAATATGCATGTTCCCAAACATCAATTCCGAGTATAGGAAAGCCTCTGTTTGCAGACTGAATATCCATCATAGGATTATCCTGATTGGGAGTTGAACTGACTGCTAGTGAACCATTGAATTTTACATACAACCAAACCCATCCCGATCCAAATTGTCCAAGTCCGCCTTTTTTTATTTCTGCTTTAAGATGATCAAGGCTTCCAAAAGTAGTGTTAATAGCTTCTGCTAATTTTCCTTCAGGATTTAATCGGGGGCTTGGAGAAAGGATTTCCCAAAACAAAGAATGGTTATAGTGTCCACCACCATTATTTCTTACAGCCGGACTGTATTCACTTATTCTTTGCAGTAGAGAATCCAGGTCATCATCCTTTTCATCAGCTTGTTCCAAAGCAGCATTCAGATTATCAACGTATGCTTTATGGTGTTTCTGATGGTGGATGGTCATTGTTTCTTTGTCTAAATAGGGTTCCAATGCGTCATATGCATAAGGAAGCTGAGGTAAGGTAAATGAGCTCATTATTTTGATTTTATTTGATTAATGTGTGTCAAAGGTAATAATTAATTTCAATTAAACAACTTTTAAGTTGTTTAATTATGTAGTGCTCATTTTATACTAATGACTTGTCAATTATAGATTTAAAGGATTAAATTAAAGATTATAGAAAATGACTATATTTGTAGTTGGAAAATAAAACAACTTAAATATTGCCAAATGAATAAACCAGCGGCAGATCGTATTCTGATGTTTTTAAAGATGAGGGGAGAGGCAACTTCATTACTGATCTCTCAGGAATTATCTATAACAAAGGAGGGTGCGAGAAAACATTTATTAAACCTTGCTCAGGAGGGACTTATACAATCCATTGCTAAAAGCGAAGGTGTTGGTCGTCCCTCAACGTATTATATGCTTACCGATAAAGGGTTGGCACAATTTCCCGATACCCATGCTGATGTTACTGTACAACTGATCAGATCTGTAAAAAATCTGTTAGGAGAAAATGCATTGGACTTATTGATCAATGATCGTGAAAACATAACCTATCAACGATATGAAAAAGCTTTGGTGAATGCATCAACGCTGGAGCAACGTCTGGATATTCTGGCAAAGATTAGAAATGATGAAGGTTACATGGCAGAATGGAAAAAAGAAGGGCAGGATTATTTTTTAATTGAAAACCATTGCCCAATCTGTGCTGCTGCTGCCGAATGTCAAGGATTTTGCCGCGCAGAATTGTCTAATTTCCAAAATTTAATGGGGCCAAAATATAAAGTAGAACGTATTAGCCATATCCTTTCGGATGGACAAAGGTGTGTCTATAAAATAAATGGATAGTCTATTTTTAATGATATCAATATAGACTTATATGAGTTGAATCTCTCTCTCTCTAAGTATTAATAATTCTTGACACTCATTTCCTGAACTTCTTCTGCTGAAAAACCATAGATCTGAGGGGTTTTCACATCGAGTAAATTGAGATAAATATAAAGTTCCCCTCTGTGGTGGATTTCATGCTCTATCATAGCTCTAAGCCATTTCCATATCGTAATTTCACTATTTGCTGGAGTCAGGCATTTACGGGTGAGGTCCTTGTCACTTAGCCTACTGATAATTTCAATTGTTTGTGTATGCATTTCATTGAAATAGTTGATAATATTGTCATAACCGTCAGCCAATTCTTTTCCACAACCCTGATAAGCGCTTTTTCTGCCTGAAATGGTTTCTCCGTACATATATCTTTCAATGGCAGCAATATGCCTGATCTGATCCGCCACAGTGAATTTTCCTGGTTTATAGGAATACTCCAGATGTTCTGGTTGGATAACTTTAATTAACCGATTGGTTCTTGCTCTTACTTTTTCATAATAATCAATGAATGATTCAGCAGATCTTATTTCCATTGTTTTAATTTTTGTTTCTAGTATCAGTTAACAGGTTGAAAAGACTTCATAATTAAACTGAAATATTATGTGAATATAAGAAAAATCTTTACTCAATAAGCTTTGTCAGCTCTTTTTATACTACCGCAAACATTAATAAATTAACATAATAAAAAAGTCTATTAATTCTGTAGAGTAATTGGAGATATATTATATATTTGCATTCATGTTTCAGAAATAAATAAATGGAATCCGATAAATTGGTCAATTTATTAATACTATTGCCATTTATTTTTTGATTTTATTTTAGAACAAAAAGGAGCTTGTATAATTTTTTTTTAAATATTAATTGCAACATTGTTGCGGAATTGATATTTTTTACTATTATTGCAATTAGATTGCATTAATTGAAATTGATCTTTCGAAACAATACAAATAAATCATTGATTATTAAGAAAGTCAGGATAATAAATAATGAGGCTGAGCAATTGATGGCATGTTTTCCTAAAGCTTTTATACAGGAGAGTGGAAAACAATAGAAAGTAAGAATAATGTTTGGGGATTCAGCTCTTTTCAGGTGACAATAACTTAAAAAACATATTTAATATTTTATTCACTTATGAAAAAACAATTACTAATGATCGGGATATTATTCGCTGCTATGGCGAATGCTCAGTCCAATGATGATCTAAAAAAAGAATTTGAAAGACAGAACGTAGAGAACAACAAAAAGTTTGATTCATATGTTGGAAAGCGTTATGGATCTTCTAAAGCTTCAGATGTTCAGAAAGAAATAGAGGAGCAAAGAAGTAATCTGGCAGGGTTTTTACCGGGGGGGAAACCTTATTTCTATAAAAACCAGGATGTAAGACAAGTTCAGAATGCGAATGCTGATGCTTTAAATACCGCAGGTACCGTTGCAGGATTGAATAACGCTTACAAAGGTGAAAATATTAAGTTTACAGTTTTTGATGGGGGCAGAGTATATGCTGCTCACCCGGCTTTTGATAATGCAGTTGGAAGAATATCCAATAAAGAAGCAGCTACACAGATTTACAGTGAGCATTCAACAGGGGTAGCTGGTTTTATTGGGAGTAGAGCATTGAATATTTCAGGAAATTTGAATGGGGTCCCAGTTACAGCAAATATTCAGGGGGTGGCTGTAAATTCAACCATAGATTCTTATAGATTTGCTCAAACTACATTGCCTGGAAATACTTCTCCTAGTAATGTATTTCAGAAAATATTAATTGCACAGCCCAAAATATCAAATCATTCATATGGAACCAACCCAGGTTGGGATATAGGCAAAGCAGCTGATGGATCTTTTTATTGGCTATGGAATGGTGCTTTTGCAAGTCCAAGCACTACTTTTGACACACAGGGTACTTATTTAGCAAATGATCAAAACTATGATCAGATTGTGTATAATAATCCATCTTATATTGTTGTAAAGTCTGCCGGAAATTCTTACGGAGATGGCCCTGCAAGACCGGGAACTGCTGCATTTCCAAAATATTATGAAGATGACAATGGAAATTTGGTTCAGTTTGCTTCTACAGACACTCTGCCACCAGGCAACTGCGCACAGGGATATGATTGTATAGGGCAAGGCTCTTTGGCAAAAAATATAATTGTAGTAGGTGCTACCGATGTTATTACTACTAACAATTTTAAATATTCTGTTGCTGCTGATGTAGTACATTCTGATTATAGCAGTGCCGGACCAAGAGATGATGGTGGAATAAAGCCAGACATTACCACTACAGGAACCAATGTTTTTTCTGCTTCTACGGCAGAAGACACAGTAGGAAGTACGAAGTATGATTACGGTAGCGGAACATCCTACTCAGCACCGGTTGTAACAGGAGTTATTGGTTTGTGGACACAGATTCATAAAGAACTTTTCTCTAATCAGTTATTAAATGCTGCAAGTGCAAAAACATTAATGATTCATTCTGCTTCAGAAGCAGGAAACGTTGGTCCAGATCCATGGTTTGGATGGGGGTATATCAATGCTAAAAAAGGAGCAGAGCTTTTAGTTGGGAAAGCTAATAATACTGTTATTTTTAATAATGAAACTCTAAGTAATGGCGTAGCCAATACCAAAGTTCTTAAAGCATCAGGATCAGAGCCTCTTAAGGTGACCATCTCATGGATAGATCCGGCTTATGTTCTTCCTGCTAACCTAACATGGGGAGCTGTTTATAATAACAGAAACTCAAGATTGGTTAATGACCTAGATTTAAGAATTATTGATACTACCAATAATACAGTATACACTCCATGGAAACTGGATGCAAATAGTCCGTTGACACCAGCTACTAAAGGAGATAATACAGTAGATAATGTAGAACAGGTTGTTATCGATGCCCCGGTTGCTGGTAGAAGTTACCGAGTAGAGATTACAAACAAAGGTAATCTGGTGAACAGTGCCGGAGCAGGTGCACCTCAGGATTATTCGATTATAGCTACCGGCTATAGTCAGCAGGTTCTTGCTACTGATAAAGTAGGAGATGTAAAAACCGAAAACAGTGTCGTTATTTCGCCTACAATTACTAAAGATATCGTTAAAGTATTGAGAGCTCCTAAAAATTCTACTTTTACGGTCTATGATCTTTCCGGAAAGAAAATGCAAAATGGAACCATTAATACTGATAATGCGAGTATAGATCTATCTTCAAGTATCAAGGGTATTTATATTATCGAGTTAAAAACAGATAAAGAAACTATTTCGAAAAAAATTATTAAAGAGTAAGCCGTAATTCTCTATTCCACTATTTTTTTTATGTAAACAAAGGCGTAGGCATTATTCTATAAAGCCGTTTAGATGCCTTTACAAAGAGACTGTCCTAAAGGACAGTTTCTTTTTTGTTTCAAATTTTGATTCAGTTTTTTTTTAATTACGTTAAAATTTATATAATTTTTATAACAATGTTTTATTTTATGTTTTTTTTATTACTATTGCAGTGAGATTTCATTAAAATAATGTAATCTTTAAAAGAAACACATTTAAAGTCAGTAATTATTGGAGATTGAGTAAAAGTACATAAAGGGGTGTAAAAAATATGTTACTTTTTTTAAGCTTAGACATTAAATTTCTCCATAAATATTAATGAAAGAAAAATTATTTTGTTTGTTCCGGTTTGTTTAAACTTAAAAGAACATATTTAATATTTTATCCACTTATGAAAAAACAATTACTTGTGATCGGGATATTGTTCGCTGCTTTGGCAAGTGCCCAATCTAATGATAACCTGAAGATGGAATTTGAAAAGCAAAATAAGGAAAACAATGAAAAGTTCAATTCTTATGTTGCCAAGCGTTACGGTTCAGCAAAAACTCCTGAAGTTCAAAAAGAAATTGAAGATCAAAGAAGTAATCTTGCCGGTTTTTTACCTGGGGGTATGCCTTATTTCTATAAAAACCAGGATATAAGACAAGTTCAGAATGCCAATGCAGATGTTTTGAATACTGCTGGTGGTGTACCGGGTTTAACCAATGCCTACAAAGGAGAGAATATTAAGTTTACAGTTTTCGACGGGGGCAGAGTATATGCTGCTCACCCGGCATTTGATAATGCAGTTGGAAGAATATCCAATAAGGAAGCTGCTACTGAAATATATAGTGAACACTCAACAGGTGTAGCAGGTTTTATTGGGAGTAGAGCATTGAATATTTCAGGAAACTTAAATGGAGTACCGGTTACAGCAAATATTCAGGGGGTGGCTGTAAACTCCACAATAGACTCATATAGATTTGCTCAAACTACATTACCAGGTAATACTTCTGCAAGTAATGTATTTCAAAAAATATTAATTGCACAGCCAAAAATATCAAATCACTCTTATGGAAGTAATTCCGGTTGGGATCTGGGATCTGCGAACGGAACCAATTTTTGGGTTTGGAATGGTGCTTTTGCAAGTCCTGATGATTCTTTTGATACACAGGGAACTTATTTGTCAAATGATCAGAATTACGATCAGATTGTTTACAGCAATCCTTCTTATATTATTGTAAAATCTGCTGGAAATTATTTTGGATATGGTCCGGATTATCCTGGAACAGCGGCATTTCTAAAATATTATAGAGACGCAAATGGTAACTTACTTCAGTTTGCTTCCACAGATACACTACCATCTACAAACTGTGCACAAGGATATGACTGCATAGGACCTGGTTCATTAGCGAAAAATATAATTGTAGTAGGAGCTACTGATGTTATTACTACTAATAATTTTAAATATTCAGTACCAACGGATGTTGTCCACTCTAACTACAGCAGTGCCGGACCAAGAGATGATGGCGGAATAAAGCCAGATATTTCCACTACAGGAACTAATGTATTTTCAGCTTCTACTGCAGAAGATACTGTAGGAAGCACAAAATATGATTATGGTAGTGGGACATCCTATTCAGCACCGGTTGTAACAGGAGTTATTGGTTTGTGGACACAGATTTATAAAGATCTTTTTGCTAACCAGTTATTAAATGCTGCGAGTGCAAAGACATTAATGATCCATTCTGCTTCAGAAGCAGGAAACGTTGGTCCTGATCCATGGTTTGGATGGGGTTACATTAATGCAAAGAAAGGTGCTGAATTATTAGTTGGAAAAGCAAATAATACGGTTATTTTTAATAATGAAACGTTAAATAACGGTATTGCCAACACTAAAGTTGTAAAGGCATCTGGATCAGAACCTCTTAAGGTGACCATCTCATGGATAGACCCTGCTTATGTTCTTCCAGCTAATTTAACTTGGGGAGCTGTTTATAATAACAGAAATTCAAGATTGGTTAATGATCTAGATTTAAGAATTATTGATACTACCAATAATACAGTATACACTCCATGGAAACTGAATGCAAATAGTCCGATGACGCCAGCTACTAAAGGAGATAATACAGTAGATAATGTAGAGCAGGTTATTATCGATGCTCCCGTTGCCGGAAGAAATTATAGAGTAGAAATTACTAATAAAGGAAATTTAGTAAACAATGCAGGAGCTGGTGCACCTCAGGATTACTCAATAATTGTTACGGGGTATAACCAGGAAGTTCTTGCAACTAATGAAAACGGAAAAACAGATAGTAATATCATTATTGCACCTACTATTACTAAAGATATCGTTAAAGTATTGAAAGCTCCGAAAAATTCAACATTTGGTGTTTATGATCTTTCCGGAAAAAAAATACAAAATGGAACAATTAATACTGACCAGTTTAGTGTAGATCTGTCTTCAGCTATCAAAGGTATTTATATCATTGAAATAAAAACGCCAAAAGAGACTATTTCTAAAAAAATTATTAAAGAATAGTTCATAATTCTATTCTGTTATTAATATAATACCCTGCAATTTCTTATTGCAGGGTTTTTTAATATCGAGTTGTTATGTAATATAATAAGTACTAATATTGTTCTATAACAAACGACCAAAATGAAGACTTACTTTTTACTTATTCTTTCTGTTTTATCAGCATTCTTTTATGCCCAGAATATGGAGTCTGCTGTTGATGCTATTATCAAACGAGAAATGGTTGAGCGAAAAATCCCGGGAGTGCAGATCGCTGTGGTTCAAGATGGAAAGATTATACTGAAAAAGACATATGGTATTGCCAATATACAGGATCATGTTTTGGTTACTGATACAACGATCTTTCCGATTAACTCTTGTACCAAGGTTTTTACAGCCACGGCTATTATGCAGCTGATGGAAGAAGGGAAAGTGGATTTATCTGCGCCCATTTCTACATATTTGGATGATCTTGATCTTCCTGAGCAATGGAAGAAAGTTACAGTTGAGCAGATGATGACCCATATTTCCGGATTTCCGGATATATTGAATGTACTTGATCCTAATACAGGAAATACAACAAAAACTGAAAAAGAAATCTGGGAGGAGTTAAAAAAACGCCCTATGGTTTTTAAAACCGGAGAACAGTTTAGCTATAACCAGACAAATTATTATTTGCTGGGTAAAATAATTGAAAAATTAACAGGTGGGTCCTTTGAAAAGTTCTTTAAGAATAGACAATTTCAGCCTGTGGGTATGACTCATACTTTGTTTGGAGATTCCAGAGATGTTATTCCTCATTTTGCACCAACGTATCGCTATAGAAATAATGGGAAAATTGGCGGTGAAGGGAAGTGGACGAATGATTATTATATATTTCCGGACTTTACCCGAACAGGTGCGGGTATCAACAGTACAGCCGAGGATCTGGCCAAATGGATTCTCGATTTACAAAACGGTAAACTTCTCAAAACTCCTGAAGCATTAAATAGAATGTGGTCGCCTATAAAAATGAATAATGGAACTCCAACAGTTTGGGCACCTGGATGGGGGCTGGCAAAATTCCGAACCAAACACAGAGCCTTGGGAATGTCAGGTGGCGGTAGGTCTGCATTTTTAGTTTATCCTGATGATCATTTAGCAATAATTGTTCTTACCAATTTGGGTGGAAGTACTCCTGAAGATTTCCTGGAAGAGCTTGCCGGTGTTTATAATCCTGACATTATTAAGGCTGATCCTGTTACCTTTTTAAGGCTCAATCTAAAAAAGATGGGTTTTGATAAAGCAATAGAATTAGTGAATTCAGAAAAGAAAAAGAATCCTGATTTTAAACCTCAGGAATTTGAATTGAATGAATGGGGCTACCGGATGATGTCTAAAAATGAACTAAAAAATGCTTCTGAAATTTTTAAATTAAATGTTTACTTATTTCCCAACAGTTCAAATGCCTATGATAGTTACGGTGAGGTTTTATTAAAACTGGGAGATAAAGATCAGAGCATTAAGATGTATCAAAAGTCAATTGAACTGAATCCGGATAATGAAAACGGGAAAGAGGTGTTGAAGAAATTAACTTTGACAGAAGATCCAAAGAACAGTAAATAATCACATTTTTATAAAATGAAGAATCATATCAATCTGATTTTTTTGTTTTTTGCAACATTTTCAATTTTTGCTCAATTACCTGCAGACTCTATAAGAGCTATTGCTAAAAAAGCTGTTGCTGACAAAAGAAGTAAAAGCATCATTATTGGGATTATTGATGCTGAAGGTAGAACAGTAGTCAGAGAAGGAATAATCAGCGATGAACATCCAGTACTTCCTGACGAAAATACGATTTACGAAATTGGTTCTATCACCAAAGTTTTTACTGCGTTGGCTCTAGCGGAAATGTCTTTAAAAAATCAATTAAACCTTACTGATCCTGTCTCTAAATTTCTAACCAAAGGCACAAAACTGCCTGTGAAGAATGGAAAAGAAATTTCTTTACTGAATTTGGCTACACACAGATCCACACTTCCCAGGTTTCCATATAATGTAGATCCCAAAGACCTTGATAAGCCATACGCTGATTATACTCAGAAAAAGATGTTTGAATATCTTTCAAACTTTCAACCGGATATTGATATTGATTCAAAATGGAGATATTCGAATACAGGATACGGGCTATTAGGCTATGTACTTACTTCAGTTTCCAAACGAAGAAACTATGAAACTTTAATAAAAGAAGAGATTTGTCAACCTCTTAACATGAATCATACGGTTATTACCATGACCGACGATATGAATAAAAATAAAGCGACAGGATATACTGAATATGGAAAACCTACAAATTCTGTGGTGTTATCTGCTATAGAAGCAGGCGGAGGCATACGCTCCAATCTTCATGATATGTTTACTTTTGCAGCTGTCAATTTAGGATTTATAAAATCGGATTTGTTTCCGGCTATGGAGCTCACTCATATAAAGCAATCTAAAAAAGAAAATCATTTGGGCTATGCAACGCTTGGCTGGACATTTTGGGATGATGAAGGACAGGATATTGTCTTTAAAGATGGTGGAACTCCGGGCTTCAGTTCGTTTATTGGAATTGATAAAAAGAATAAACGAGGTGTCATTATATTGTCCAATTCAGGAAATGGTGTCACAGATATTGGGTTGCATATTCTACATCCCGAATATAAAATGGAACTTTATAGATATTCCTGGAAATTATTAGATACTTTAAGATCAACTGTCAATATTGAAGGGGTAGATCAGGCCATTCAATTATATAAAAAGCTAAAGACTAGCAGTACTGATGCCGAATTTATTTTTAATGAAAACCAACTGAATTACCTTGGGCATGAGCTTAGAAGAAGCAAAAGGCTGAAAGATGCAGTTAAGATATTTGAGCTTAATGAAAGTGAATACCCGAAATCTACGCTCGTCTATGAAAGTTTGGGAGAAGTATACAAGCGAAGTCATGAGCATAAAAAAGCCATAGAATATTTCGAAAAAGCAAGGGAATTAGAACCCCAAAATCCACATTGGAGTTTCATCATTAGTCGATTGAAAAATGAATGATCATTTTGTATATTCTGAATCTCAATTCTACAAAATAGAACTGACTCTACCCTCTATGAGTACAAGTTAGGCATTATTTCCATCAGAATGAGCAGAGAAACCAGTTTTTTAGAAGATTCATAATTAGGATTAAGCTGCTCTCTGATCTCATTTAAAGCTTTACTGAGATTATTACTTACTGTTTTATTACTAAGGTTAAGTGCTTCGGCAGTTTCTACAACAGACATATTTTTACGGATTCTCAGGTCATAGACTTTTTGCTCGGTCAGGGTAAGACGGGAAATTACCTCATCTATCAGAGCAAATAGTTCATTGATATCATGATCCTCCAATATTTCAGCATATTCCGCATCCGTTATTTCCTCTAAAAAATCCTCAGTCTCATCTACATATACTTCCTGTATCTTTTTGATACTCGCATAATAGTCTAAAATGCGATAATGTATAAAGCGGAATAAATATCCCTTAGCACTTTCTTCTTCATCTGTTTGTACAAATTCCGGGTTTTCCAGAATTCTGATCCAGAGGTTCTGCAATAGCTCTTCTGTAGCTTCTCTATCTCTCGTACGGGTGAATATCATTGTATAGAAACTATCCCAATATCGCTCGTACAGTACAACAAAAGCAGGTCGGTCACCTGTTTTTATTTTCTTTAATAAAGTATAGTCTGTCGGTTTCATATCTTCTATTGCAAATCTACCTAAACTAATATTAATGTTTTATGAATTATCTGGTCTTTAAGGTTAAATAATTCTGAAAAAAATTCTCGTTTTACACTGATAATGTGTCTAATTGTTCATAAATGTGTTGTTTTTGTTGAAAAAATAATATCAATGTTAATGAAATATTAAATACCGTTTGGGAAGTTTCTCTTTTTGCCCAGTATTATAAGTGAGGGTATTTATAAAAACCAATATAACATAAAACTAATACAACAACATCATAAAGTGAAGAAACTGAAATACAGCAAGGCCGAGGCATTTGTTTTTAAATTATGGAGCAGGGAAGTATCTGGTAAAGAGATCTCCAAAAAAGAATCAGAAGTCCTGGAATTGTGGAAAAGTGAAGCAAGTAGAAATCTGGATAAAAACCATATCCAGGAATCTAAAATAAAAGTACTGTCTGGTTTAGAATCCTATTTTGGACGTCCGGTAAAAAATAATGTGTTTTACCTGAGACGAAACTTTTATAGTGCAGCTGCTGTATTGCTTCTTTTGTTCGGCCTTACCGGTTTTTTCTCTTATCAAATTTTTTTCAAACCTGATATATATGTTGCAGCAGAAAGTAACCAGGTTATCAAGTTGAAAGATGGGTCCACAGTAATGCTTTTGCCTGGAGCAAAGCTGACCGTCGAAAAATCTTTTCCAGCTAAAACAAGAGTTGTGGATTTACAAGGGGACGCAGTATTTAAAGTAGCTAAATCCAAAATACATCCATTCATTGTAAAAGCTGATGGCTTCAGTACAAGAGTAATGGGAACAGTCTTTAAAGTAATGCAGAGAGGAGCAAACAAAACAGTAGAATTATATGAAGGAAAAGTGGCGGTTTCTTCACCAGGAAATGCTGTTTCTTACCTTACTCCTAATCAGCGATGGACGAATTTTGGATCAACACATACTGCTGCAGTTATTAATGATAAAACAGATAAGAAATCGGGAAAGAAGATTTCAATACTTCTCACCTTGACCTTCAATGATGTATCCTTCAAAAGTATCATGGAGATTTTATATAAAAATTATGGAATAAGCATCAGATACCCGGAAGAAATTGCTGAGAAAAAAATTACAGCAGATCTTACAGGAAGCAGCTGGGATGAAAATGTAGAAGCTTTAGCATTCATAACAGGGTTAGAAGTACAAAAGGAAAACAATACCACTTATATATTAAAAAAATAGGAACAGGATTGTGTGATGGAGTGTATGAATAAAATTATGAGTCAGTCAGTAATAAAAAGTGGTGTTAAAAATATGAGAAATTTGAAATGCAGTCTTACCGTAGCGGCTATCTTTTTTGCTACAACCATAGACGCGCAGGAGTTAACAATGAAAGTGTCTTTTTCTGCTCAGGCAGGCAAGCCTTTGATTGGAACATTAGAAGAATTTGCAGATAAAGCAAGAATGCGTTTGGTGTATTCGAAATCAGATATTAAAGATCTTAAAGTGGGCGAGGTAAAATGTGATAACATTCCAGTAACCGACTGTTTGAAGAATATTACAGATAATCTTCCGGTTGCGGTGCGCCAAAGAGGAGAATTGATCTCAGTAAGATATCAGGGATCTCCCATGTCTGTATCTTCAATACAAAAAAATGGAAAATTGATCGGGAAGGTTGTAGATGAGATAGGAAATCCGGTTATAGACGCAGAAGTAAACATAGCTGGTAAAGCAACCGTAACGGACAACAATGGAGACTTTACTTTCAGTGTTCCTGCAGGGATTTATACACTAACTGTAAAAGCATCTGGCTACAATTCTTTAAGGGTAGAGAAACTCAAGATAAGTAATGACGAGACAAATACAGTTTCTTTCGCCATGAACCATATCTCTTCAAATAAAGAAACGAGAATTAAAGAAGTTGTGATTAGAGGATCTCGTAAAGCAGATACACAGGCCGGACTTTTAGCACAGCAAAAGAAAGCGGCACAAATGAGCGATGGGATTTCTGCTGAACAGATTTCCAAGACGCCCGATAGTGATGTTGGAGGAACATTAAAAAGAGTAACGGGGATCACAACTATAGATAATAAATATGTAGTGGTTCGCTCAATGGGGGAACGATGGAATACTGCGGCAATGGACGGTATCAATTTACCAAGTACAGAGGCTTATAATCAAAATTTTTCATTTGATATCATCCCTACAGCAATGGTAGAAAGCGTGGTAGTAAGCAAAACAGCGACGCCAGATATGAATGCCAGTTTTGCCGGAGGATATGTAGAAGTTCGTACAAAAGATATTCCAAATGAGAATTTTACTACAGTGAATGTGGGTTCTTCTTATAATGATGTAACAACATTTAAAGAATTTCTTTCAAAGAAAAGAGGGAAATATGATTATTGGGGGTATGACGATGGAACAAGAGATTTTCCAAAAGGTCTGGTAGCTACGGACTGGAATAATCCTTTATTTTTTGAGCAGTCCAGACAATTTACCAATGATAATTTTACGAATTATTCTACTAAAGCTAATCTGAATTCTAACATGCAGGTCGCTTTAGGAAGAACCTTCAAATTAAAAAATAATAACAAATGGGGTTTTGCAGCTGCAATTACCACAAGGAATGAACAGAACAAACTGGATATTGACCACACAGGAAGAGGAGGATGGATGGACAATGCTACAGTAATTAATAACTGGCAAGAGCTGGGAGTTGCTCCGGTTCGCTTCTCAAACTTTAAAAATAAAGGAGCTTCTTACACTTATAATTCTACAATCGGAACGATGTTGAATCTTGGTTTACAGCTTGGGAAAAATAGAATTTCTTTCAGGAACTCTTATACCCATATATATGACCAAACGCTTACAAGAATTACAGGATGGAATGAATATGTAGGTGGAAATGGAGATGCAACGGACTCCTATAACTATTTCTATTATGGTCTCAATCCAAATAATACAGATCCAAAACTTTTGGATAAACCGATTACAGAAACAACTGATTATCCTGTTTATCAGACTTTGTTGCAGAATAAATTGGAGGGTAGTCATAAAATAGGGAATAAGGAGATCAGCTGGTTTGCAGCAAGAACAGGAGTGACTTCTGATACAAAAGATTATACCCAGTACCGCACCAATTATAATTTCATAGGAAATGAAATTTTGAGTTACAATCAGATTTATAATTCACAGGACAATTTTGCAAGAGGGTACATTGCCAATAAAGAAACGGATTACAATTATGGAGCTGCATTAAAATGGAGCATGGATGCAGAAAATTTTAAGAATGATATTAAAATAGGATATGCAGGAGCCATAAAAAATAATACCAATCAGCAACAAAAGTTTTTCCTGAGAGTAGATGAAAATAGAGATGTTCCCAACAGCGAAAAAAACAGTTTGATCATGTACGGCTCTCTTGCAGGCTGGTTTGATGGTTCGCATTATAATCCGGGAGGTATTGGATGGCAGACAAAAGCACTATACAAAAATGATAAATATGAAGGTAAAGTTACCCAACATGCACCATTTATCATGTTTGATAACCGTTGGAACAAGTTAAGACTGGTTTGGGGAGTACGTGCAGAATATTTCAAATATGATCTTATCTCCCAGCAACAGGATCCTAATGACCCTAAAAGTGTTATAAAAGCGCCTATTAAGGAAAAAGCATGGCAATGGATGCCTTCAGCGAATTTCACGTATAGTCCGTTAAACAGTATGAACGTAAGGCTGGCTTATAACAGATCTGTGATCCGTCCTCAGTTTAACGAAAGAACAGGATTGCCTTATTTTGATCCGATCGCAAACGGTTTGATCTACAATACGGAAATGACATCATCTGTAATTAACAATTATGATTTCAAGTTTGAATGGTTTCCTGGATTAGGAGAGATTATTTCCGCGGGATTGTATTATAAAAATATTGACCGTCCTATAGAAAGAGAAGGGTATATCTCTGCAGAAGGGAACCTGTTTCTTTATAATGGGAATTCTAAAAATGCCAAATTAAAAGGATTTGAAGTAGAAGTCAGAAAAAGTCTCGGGTTCATAAAAGAAGACACTTTCCTTAAAAATCTTTTTGTAAGCGGAAATTTCACATACAATGATACGAAGGTAGTTGCTTTTAAAGACAGATATAAAACTGAAGATACGGATGCAACATATGAAGTAGATCGCCCATTATACGGACAGACTCCATATGCCTACAACCTGGGTTTATTATACAACGGAGATCGTTTAGGGTTGAGCTTTTTATACAATGCAAAGGGTGATCAGTATGTTACTGTAGGGTATGCCTACATTGGAGAGGAAATACAACGTCCTTATGCAGTAGCTGATGCACAGATTTCCTATAAGCTTTTAAAGGATAAAAACCTGGAATTCAAATTCAATGTCAGAAACCTTTTCAATAGGGTAAGAGAATATTATAACAATTTCAATTCATACTCTGTGTCGAAAGGAGGCGGAAGCTCTTTTGACACACAAAGGGAATCTTTAGGACTTTTACCCGGAGCTACAGACAAGTATGATAAAGATATTGATAGAATATTGTTCAGAGCCTATAATGGAAGAACATTTGGCTTATCAGTAAGCTATAGCTTTTAGATAAGAAAAAATAATGAAAAATTTAGCTTTTGGCAAAAGCATGATATAAGATCTTATAGATGATAAATGTTACAGGTTCCGTATCCTGATATCTGAGCTAATAAAACTGATGATGCGCACTTCAGTAAACATTCAGATGAAAATGGGACATTACTGTACCCCCGGACAGTAATGAAATCTAAGGGGAGCTCTGCATACCTGCACCTCAGTTATGTAAGGTTCTAAAAACAATGTGTAACCAAATCGCGGAGATATATAAAGGTGAGTATCCCGCAAAACAGGAATCCTCCGGACCAAAAAAAATAATAACCGGATCCATATTTCTAAATTTTACAACAATGAGAAAATTAACTTTAATCGCTGTAACAGCTTTATCTTTAACAGCTTGTCGTGAGAATGATTCTATGTCAGATTCTTCTAAATTTGAAATGCAATCTGCTTCTGCAGAGTATATAACAGCTTCTGCGCTTCCTGTTACTACTGTAAGTGGTGCAATTACTACTAATACTACTTGGAGTGGTGTTGTTGAAATCGATGGAATTGTAACTGTTAAAGACGGAGCTACTTTGACTATCCAGCCAGGTACTTTCATCAAAGCAAAACCTAACACTACAAATACACCAACAGGAGTTTTGGTTATTGCTAAAACTGGTAAGATAAACGCTACAGGAACTGCTTCTCAGCCTATTATCTTTACAAGTTATAACCTTTTAGATGGAAAAGAGGCTACTAAAGCGACTCCAGGAGATTTCGGTGGAGTTATTATGTTAGGGGATGCTCCTACTAATAAGCCAACAACTACTGTTATCGAAGGATTATCAGGTGCTGATTTTCAATATGGTGGAACAAACGCAGCTCATAACGGAGGAACTCTTAAATATGTTCGTATTGAATTTGGAGGATATGACCTTTTAGCTCCTAACTCAGGAAATGAAATCAACGGATTAACTTGTGGAGGTGTTGGTAGTGGTACTACATTAGATCACATCCAGGTATCTTATGGTAAAGATGATTCATTTGAATTCTTCGGAGGTACTGTAAATGCATCAAACCTTGTATCTTTTGCTCCGGATGATGATAATTTCGATTTCGATTTCGGATATTCTGGAACTATTACTTGTGCATTAGCATTAGCTGATTACAATTCAACACACAGCCAAAGTGGTGGTGTTTCTGATACTAACGGTATCGAGTTGGATAATGACGGAACTGGTTCTTCAGCTTCTCCATTCACACACCCAACTGTTAAAAATCTTACTATCGTAGGTGCTAAGAGCCCTTTAAATGGTGCATTATATGAAAATGGTATCCACGTAAGAAGAAATGGTAAATTAACTTTAGATAACGTTGCTGTAACAGGTTACCCAGTGGGTGTATTGTTAGAAACAGTAGGTGGAGCAGCTGTAAATCTTTCAGATCTTAACTTTACTTCTGTACAGGCACATGGATTTACATTTGCTACAGCTTCTAAAGTAGGTTCTACTACTGCAGCTCTTACAATCCCTGGAGTTACTACTTCTACAACTAACCCTGCTAACGTTTGGGGAATGACTCAGCCATTCTTTAACGAAGCTCCGGCATGGAATGTTACTCCAAGAAATTGTGGTGATTTCAAAGGAACATGGACAAAATATAATTTTTCAATTGTACAATAATTGATCAACATGGGGTGGCACAACCTGCCATCCCATTTTTATTTTATTCTTTAAAATTTGTGATATGAAAAAAATAATTTTATTATCTGTTTTAGTTTTATCAAAATTAGTGTCTGCACAATATCCGGTTTGGACCAATTCTTTTAATTCTACAAGTGATATGCAAGGATGGTCTTTCCATGATCTGAACGGAAATGGAAACGGGTGGATACAAGGCCCGAATATTTATTTTAATGGTACTTCATTGGCGTACGGTCCATCAGGTTCTCTTCGTTATTCAATAAGCAATGTTCCTTCAGGATTTGTACCGGGATTTGCTACGGAAGATGACTGGGCTATTTCTCCTGCTATTGACCTTACTGCTTCAGGAGGAACTATTACACTGGCAGCTTATATCGGTAGACAGCAAACTTCGCATACGGTAGTGAGCAGATATTTATATATTTATGAGAGTACTGCTCAAAAACCAGTACCTGAGTTATCAGACTTCCAAGCATTGGCAGTAGATGCTAATGGTAACCAACTTGGAAGCCCTTATTTTATAAGTGCAGGAGGTAGCAATCCTTTTCCTGCTGATTTAAATCAGTATGTAGAAAGTCTTGTTGATCTTTCCGCTTTTGCAGGGAAAAAGATCTACATCGGATTGTGGTCAAACAGATTAACAGATGATGATACCAATGTACAGAATATCAATATCAACGAAATGGCGATCTTTACGTCGGTTCTAAATACACAGGATGTAAAAAAAGTAAAAAATTCTACTTCAATTATGCAAAATCCTGTTGCAGCATCTCTTATGCTAAAACTTAATCCAGGATTAAAGGAAAATGCTGTTACAGTTACTATATTTAACATGGCAGGACAATCAGTTCTTACATCTCAATACAAAAGAGAGATCAATGTTGCAGGGCTATCTTCAGGAAATTATATGGCTGTAGTATCAGACGGAATACTGTCTGAAAAAGTGAAGTTTATCAAAAAATAATTTTTTAAATGCAGGAAGTGCTTCCCCTTATTTCAATTTTTTATAGATGTAAAAAAACAACCATGTCAGAACTATCATTATAGGATTTATGTCACAACCTGCTTTATATACAATTTAAAAGTATTGCCCTCAGTCTGGCTTGGGGCAATATTTCTAAATTGAATTTTTATAATTAATATCATTACAATGAAAAAAATAATCGCCCTTTTTATTCTTACAGGTTTGCTATCATGTACCGATGAGGTAATGCAGCCTTATGATAAATCGCAGAGACCTGCGGAAATTAATATCAAGGGATATTCAAAACCGGATGTACTGCAATTAAGGCTTAACGGTAAACCGATAAGTATCAACGGAAGTACATCTTATACCAATACTATAGAAACCAAGCTAAGTTTTGTCGTTGATGAAGGAGAAACGGATCAGATTGAAATCTTCAATAATGAAAACGGAAAACGAATAGCCAATTATACAATCAACTTTAATAATACAGATCACTATAAGAATTTAAATTTCTTCAACCTGCCAGGAATTTATCTGCAGACTTATGTCGTAAAGCCTCAGGTTAACCTGGGAAAAGTAGGTTTTGAAATGATCTTTCCTAATTTGGGAGAATTTTCACATTCGCCTTTACAAGGAGTAAAAGGAGTATTGAAAAAAGAGAATGGAGATGTACTGGCTGAATTTGACAATATTGAAAAAAATAACTTTTCGCCATTAAATGTATATAGCTTTTTCAGTGTTACAGCACCGGTTTATTTAGAGTTGTATAAACCTGGAACTACTGATCCCTATTTTGGATCACAACTCATTAAAGTAAAAATAAAACAGGATATCGGAGCCAACCTGATTGTTCTGCAAGAGAAGCAGGAAAATGGCAATGTAGTGGTGGCTGGTGATATTGATATTGTAGACTATTTATAAAAATCTTTGAGGTCATACCATGAATAAATTTTTAAAGTTTTGTATACTGACAGTATTGTTTTTGAGTTCAATAGTTGTCAACTCCTGTAAATCTGAAGACGAGGCGATTCCTGACTTTCCTGAGGGAAGTGTAGAGTCCATTAATGTCTGGGTGCAGGACAATATGAAACGATATTATTACTGGGAAGATCAGATGCCTTCAAAACCAGATTATCATCTTCCGGTAAAGAAATTTTTCGCCAGTCTTTTATCACAAAATGATCGTTTCTCGAGTATTGTAAATACAGAAGATTCTTCAACCTATTTACGTACAGTCAGAAATATGTACGGTTTTGATTATGCTGTAATTCAACTTGCCAATGGACAAATAACAGCAGTGATAAAATTGGTATTGCAGGATTCCCCTGCTCAAAATGCTGGTTTGCGACGTGGAATGATCATGAAAAAGATCAATGGAAGTCTGATCAATGCTTCCAATGCAGAAAGCCTGCTTAACTCTATTCCGGATAATACAACCCTTGATCTGACAGTTGGAGATTGGGAAGCAGGAAATATCATCAATGAACAGGAAATCAGAGTTTATTATGGTTTTTCCCTTGATCAGCCCATCTTATCTAAGATTTTTGACCAAAATGGAAAAAAAACCGGATATTTATACATCTATGATTTTCCGGATGGATTGTCCCAGAGCCTTAATCAGAAATTTGCACAATTCAAGGCTAACGGAGTAAAAGATCTTGTCATAGATCTTAGATATAACTATGGCGGATCAGTGGCTTCTGCAGCAGCATTATGTTCAATGATCCCTTCAGGGATAACTGCTAATTCTCCTTTTATAACCTATAAAGGAAATAAAAATGGAGGTGAAGTTAAAAAAACGTTTTCGGAGCAGATTGCCTACGATGCTACGGCTCTCAGTTTCTCAGCACTTCACGCGAATACATTGGAATTAAACAGGGTATTTATTCTCACTTCCAGAAATACAGCATCAGCATCCGAAATAGTGATCAATAATCTTAAACCTTACATACAGGTAATACAGGTAGGAGATACAACGCTGGGGAAAGATATGGCAGGATTTGCAATATCAGATGACCGTAAGCCAAAGAAGATTTCCTGGCAGCTGCATCCAGTTATTTATAAAGTATACAATGCCAATGGGCAAGGAGAATACAGCAATGGTATTTCACCTCAGATTCCGATGAACGAATACATATCACTTCCTTTGGCTCAGTTGGGAGAGGCCAATGAGAGCCTGCTTCAGGCAGTATTGAATAAAATTTATTCAAAATCTGCTCATCAGGAAAACTCAAATAATAACGTGAAAATTCTTACAGAAAGTGAAAGACCTTTTTTAATACCAAGGCTTAAATAGTGATATTATTTAAGTAAAAAAAGAAAAGAACAACCAAATTATACTATATTTTTTTAAAATTGAATTCACCATGCAGGGAATAGAACCAAAAATACATCAGGAAGTGATCAAAAGAATGAATGATCTAGAACAGTTATTAAAACAAACCCCCGAACCGGATAGAACACATACTGATGAGATCTTTATGATGAATACAGAGCTATCAGCACTGTATGATGAGTATCTCAGCATAAAAAAAAGACTTGAAACCTGTATCAAGCTCTATAGAGTAAGACATGTTGAGATCAGGAAACAACTGACACAGAATATCAGAAAATTGAGACGTGAAACGATCAACCATAAATAGGCAATTTCCAGCTTGTTAATTATTGTTTTTATCGAAAAGAAGCAAATCAAGAACTTTTTGTGGTCAGGAAGTGAAAATCAATTGGAAAAAATTCATGTAAATACAATGTAAGGCATATAATTTCAATCTCATAGATACTAAAAATGATGTTTTTAGTATTTTTTTTGTTGAATTCCAGATTAACATAACATTATTAAGAAAATAAAAGCATTTTCTGATATTTTGTAAGTAATTTTGAAAGCTTAAATAAGTATGAACTTTTACTAGATTATTTGCGCTTTATGATCTTAATTGTCGATGATAACGAAAACAATATATATTCTTTAAAGAAGTTATTGGAATCCAAGAATTTTCTGGTGGATACAGCTAATTCCGGGGAAGAGGCATTAGGAAAAGCATTGAAAAATGATTATGCTCTTATTATTTTAGATGTTCAGATGCCTGGAATGGATGGGTTTGAAGTCGCCGAAATATTTGCAGGCTATAGTAAGACCAAAGATATTCCCATCATATTTCTATCCGCGGTAAACACCGAAAAAAGATTCATTACCAAAGGGTATGCTTCCGGAGGTAAAGATTACGTTACCAAACCAGTAGATCCGGAAATTCTTTTGCTTAAGGTTAAAACATTCTATAATTTACAAGAGCAGAACCTTGAGATGAAAAAAACTCAGGAGAGTCTGAAACTTGAGGTAAAAGGAAGACGCGAGTCCCAGGTTAGCATGAAATCTAAGATCGATCACTTTCACTTGTTGTTGGAAGGCTTACCACAAATTGCTTTTACATTAAATGAAGAAGGGATTGTTGATTTTGTAAATGGTAGATGGTATCAGTATTCAACTTCTGAGCAGGTTTTTCCTGAAACCTATCAGGATGATCTCGATATTAAGGCTGAGTTTGAAGCTTGCAGAAAAAAAGGAAAAGCCCTGGAATTGGAAACCCGGATAAAGAATATTGAATCCGGTGACTACCGATATCATTTATTGAGAATATCTCCTGTGTATGACGGAGTGGCCATCAAAAATTGGGTCGGAACATTTACCGATATTGATGATCAGAAAAAGGTTGAAAATGAAAAAGATGAATTTCTGAGTATAGCCAGCCATGAATTGAAAACTCCTCTTACAAGTATTAAGGCGTATGTACAGCTGCTGGATCGTAAATTAAAACTCGATAAAAATAGCGCAGAAGCAGGTTATGTAACAAAAGTACAGGATCAGATTGAAAAACTGAACAGCCTGATCGGTGACCTGCTGGATGTTTCTAAAATAGAAAATGGCAAATTGAAAATCAATAAAAAGCCTTCCAATCTGGAAAAGGTTATTGAAAATGCCATCGAAACCATAATTCAGACACATGATGAAGATAAAGTGAAAATCAAGCGTCATGGTCAAAAACCCGATATCCTGATTCCTTTTGATGAAATCCGGATAGAGCAGGTATTGATTAATTTCCTTACCAATGCTATTAAATATTCACCCGAAAATAATCAGGTTATCGTAACCACTTTTGTAGATGAAGAAGGAGTTAAAGTAAGCGTTACAGACTTTGGGATTGGTATTCCTGAATTTAAGCAGAAGGCTGTATTCCAAAAATTTTACCGTGTAGAAGAATCATCATTACAATTTCAGGGAATGGGAATAGGTTTGTACATCTGTTCGGAGATCATCAAACAACATCGTGGGACTATCGGATTATCCAGTATTCCGAATGAAGGTTCTACATTTTATTTCACTTTACCTTTAAACTAATTTTTTATGCCACAAAAAGTTATAAGAAACCTGCAATTTGGAGTTGGATTGTCCTTGTTAATTCTAATAGCAAGTTCAGTAGCATCCTATTGGAGTATTCAAAAACAAATGGAAAACAGGGAAAGTTTATCCAAAACCCGAAAATCCATTACTGCCGTAAAAGATGTTTTAATCGCCCTTTTAGATGCAGAAACAGCTAATAGAGGGTATCAGTTAACAGGTAAAGAAAACTTCCTGGAACCTTATAACCGAAGTATTGCAGCGTATCCTAAAGTGATAGCTAATGCCAAATCTTTAGAGGTTTCAGATAATACACAGAAAGAACGCATTTTGGTTTTAGAGCAAAATGTCAACAACAACCTGAGTAATCTGAAGAAATATGTTGAAAACAGACGGAAGGGAATAGAAATGACACAAGATCAGATCATTTTGAGCAAATCCTATATGGATAAATGCCGGAAGATCGTTCGTGATTTTGTAAGATATGAGGAAATTCAGCTCGAGATCAAAAATAAAGATCTTAATAAGTCTACCAATACAACGATTATTTTTATCCTATTATCTGCGATTGCGGCAATCGTAGTGACTACTGTTTTCTATCTTAAATTAAGAAGTGACCTCATTCGCAGAGATAAACTGGAAAAAGAATTAAAAGCGAAAGATGTTGAAATTACCAAACGTGTAAGCGCTATTCAGCAAGTGGCTAACAGAGTGGCAAATGGTGATTACAGCCAGAGGGCTATTGATAACTCTCAGGATGACCTGGGTGATTTGGTAGATTCGCTTAATAATATGACCGATTCATTAAAAAAATCATTCGAGAAAATAAATAAAAGCGACTGGCATCAGAAAGGGTTGGTTTTATTGAATGAATCATTGATGGGAAATAAGTCCGTTAAAGAAGTTACCAGAAATTCCTTAAACCATCTTATCGAGTATGGTGATGGTACAAATGGAGCGATCTATTTAATGGATGAAGGTAAATTACAGCTGGAAACTGCAGTAGGGTTAGAGGAAAATATGAAAAAATTCTTCGAACCGGGAGAAGGAATGATAGGACAGGTTTTCCTTCAGAACAAAACAAAAGTTTACAATGATCTTAACGAAAATGATTTTGCAGTAACATTTGCCAGTAGCAAAGTTAAAATCAATGGAATTGTAGTGATTCCAATAAGCTTAGATCGACAAACGATAGGAGTGTTGGAAGTAAGTTCTACTACTAATTTTGATCAGGACAGAATTAATTATCTGACTGACAGTTCCAGAAATATTGCAACGGCTCTTGGTGCAGCAAATGCCCGTGAAAAAGAGCAGCGATTATTAGAAGAAACTCAGGCACAATCAGAAGAATTACAGGTACAGCATGCTGAACTCGAAAACCTGAATACAGAATTAGAAGCCCAGACGCAAAAACTACAAGCCTCTGAAGAAGAGCTGAAAGTACAGCAGGAAGAGCTGATGCAAACCAATGCTGAATTGGAAGAACGTTCAAAATTATTAGAAGAAAAAAATCATCTGATTGCCGAACGTAATATGGAAATTCAGAAAAAAGCAGAAGAACTGGCGTTGAGTACGCAATACAAATCAGAGTTTTTGGCCAATATGTCTCACGAGTTGCGTACGCCGCTTAATTCGATTCTTCTTCTATCCCGTTTAATGGCTGAGAATCCTGATGAAAACCTTAATGAAGACCAGATCGAATCGGCAAAAGTAATCCAAAGTTCAGGAGGAAGTTTATTAACATTGATCGATGAAATATTAGATCTTGCCAAAATAGAATCCGGTAAAATGGTGTTAGAATATGATGATGTTGCTATTGACGATGTTGTAAAAGATCTCCGCAATTTATTTAATCCACTCGTTAACGAAAAAGGGATTCGGTTTGATCTTATAGTAGAAGACGGACTTGAGAAAACTTTTGAAACGGATCGATTACGACTAGATCAGGTATTACGGAATTTATTATCAAATGCCTTCAAATTTACTTCTGAAGGGAGCATTGGCTTACATATTAAAAAAGATCCTGAAAAGAAAGACTTTATTATTTTCAGTGTTAAAGATACCGGAATCGGAATTCCGGAAGATAAACAGAGAATTATTTTTGAAGCATTCCAGCAGGCTGATGGTTCCACCCAAAGAAAATTTGGTGGAACAGGTTTAGGACTGTCTATCAGCCGTGAAATTGCCAAGTTATTAGGAGGAGAGCTATCACTTACCAGTACAGTGAATGAAGGAAGTGAATTCAGTTTATCAATTCCTATGCATTCGGAGATGAAAGCAATACCAGTTTCTTCTGATATGGATCTGGTAGAAACCATACAGGAAGATGTTGAAGAAATTAAAAATATTATCGGGTATGAAGAACCTGAGGTGGTGGCATCAGTCAACACTTTAGAAATACCTGACGAAGTAGCCGACGATCGGGATACCATTACAGATGACGATAAGGTCATTTTAATTATTGAAGACGATACGAATTTTGCTAAAGCACTTTTGAAATATGCCCAAAGACAAAATTATAAAGGAGTAGTGGTTGTAAGGGGAGATCATGGCTTGTCTGCTGCATTACAATATCATCCTGTTGCCATTTTACTGGATATCCAGTTGCCGGTAAAAGATGGATGGCAGGTGATGGAAGAATTAAAATCGAATCCACAGACCAAACCGATTCCTGTCCATATGATGTCATCCTTGAAGGTGAAGAAACAGGAAAGTCTGATGAAGGGAGCTATTGACTTTATCAATAAGCCTTTTGCTTTAGAACAGATGACGGAAGTCTTCAGAAAAATTGAAGAAGCTATTCGAAAGTCACCTCAAAAAGTTTTGATCGTAGAAGAAAATGCAAAGCATGCCAGTGCATTGTCCTATTTCTTAAGCAATTTTAATATCTCGTTATCCGTAAAAGATAATGTAGAAGACAGTGTGAGAGCTTTGACCGAAGAAGAAGTTGACTGTGTTATCTTAGACATGGGACCGGCAAGAGGTAACGGATATAAAATTATTGAGTCTATTAAAAGCTATGAAGGCTTAGAGAACCTGCCTATTATTATTTTTACAGAAAATAATCTATCATCCTCCGAAGAATTAAAGATTAAACAATATGCAGATTCTATTGTCGTAAAGACTGCTCATTCTTACCAGAGAATATTGGATGAAGTTGGTTTATTTTTACATTTGGTTGAAGAAAAAAATAGTGCAGAAGCTCCAAGAAATAAGAATTTAGGTTCATTAACCGAAGTTTTAAGTGGAAAGAAAATTCTGATCACAGACGATGACGTTCGGAATATATTTTCACTGACCAAAACTTTAGAAAAGTATAAAGTTGAAGTGATTTTAGCAATGGATGGAAAGCAAGCGCTGGAACAGATCAAAGCCCATCCTGATATCGATGCTATTTTAATGGATATGATGATGCCTGAAATGGATGGTTATGAAACCATTCAGGAAATTAGAAAAAAACCAATGTTTACCAGACTACCTATCATTGCTGTAACAGCAAAATCAATGATCGGGGATCGTGAAAAATGCATTACAGCTGGTGCCTCAGATTATATATCGAAGCCGGTGGATGTAGACCAGCTCTTGTCTTTATTACGCGTTTGGTTGTATGAAAGTTAAATAACACACAATACTGATGAAAAAGAAAATTTTGATTGTGGACGATGATCCACGGAATATATTTGCACTCAAACTAACCCTGAAATCAAGGGGTTATCAGATGGAGAGCTGTACCATGGCACAAGAAGCCATCCAGCTTTTACAGGAAGATGATGAAATTGGAGTTGTGCTGATGGATATGATGATGCCTGAAATGGATGGCTATGAAGCCATTAAAGTTATTCGCAGTACGCCGTCTATCAGTCAGGTACCTATTATTGCCGTTACGGCGCAGGCTATGCAGGAAGACCGTCAGAAATGTTTGGATGTAGGAGCACAGGACTATGTGAAAAAACCTATTGATGTAGATGTATTATTAACTGCTCTGGAAAAACTTCATTAAATGTTAGAGCCGAGTATTGTAAAAGATGAAGATGTAGAGCAACTGATCAAAGATGTTTACCAGTCGTATGGATATGATTTTTCCTTGTACAGCAGAGCATCTTTCAAGCGTAGGATTAATCGCATCTGCCTGATTGATAAATTTACCAGTTTTGCAGAATTGCGATATACTGTGCTTAATGATCCGGATTATCTGAAACATTTTATTGAGGAGATCACGGTGAATGTGACAGAAATGTTTAGGGATCCTTATTTTTTCAAAGCATTAAGGGATAATATATTGCCGCAATTGGGAACCTATCCTTTGATCAGGATTTGGGTAGCTGGCTGCTCAACGGGGGAAGAAGCGTATTCAATGGCCATATTACTGAAAGAGGCTAATCTCTATCATAAGTCATTGATCTACGCTACAGACATTAATCCGTCGGTTTTAGAGACCGCACGGGCAGGAGTGTTCCCACTACAGCAAATGAAACTATACTCTGAAAATTATATCCTTTCCGGAGGTAAAAAAGATTTTTCAGATTACTATACCGCAAATTATGACAGCGCAAGGTTTGATAAAAGCCTGCAACAGAAATTAATTCTATCTACTCATAATTTAGTATCTGATAGTTCTTTTAATAGTTTTCAGTTAATTATATGTCGTAATGTGTTGATATACTTTGACAGATTACTTCAGGAGCGTGTGTTTCAACTTTTTGATGACAGTCTGGAAAATTTGGGTTATCTGGCCTTGGGTTCTAAGGAAACATTGCGGTTTTCCAATCTAAGTAAATATTATCATCAGGCTGATGATCAAAAAATCTGGAAAAAACTGGATCTTCATTAATATATAATATGAAAAGGATGGATGTTAATACTGAACTAGTCGTAATAGGAGGATCAGCCGGGAGTCTGGAGGTTATTTTAGATATGATCAAAAAACTGGATTCTGAGATCAGTTTCGCTATTATTCTTGTGGTTCACCGGAAAGCACAATCGGTTAGTATTTTGCCAACTTTACTGCAACAATTTTCGCCTATTGAAGTAACGGAAATTGAAGACAAGACAGAAATAGAGAACAACCATATTTATATAGTGCCTGCCGATTACCATCTGCTATTTGAAAGCAAACATCTGGTCTCATTGGACAGTTCTGAAAAGATGAATTATTCAAGACCGTCCATTGATGTTACCTTTAAATCAGCTGCTGAGATCTATGGGGAAAGTCTTATTGGAATTCTTTTATCCGGTGCCAATGCGGATGGTGTAGAAGGGTTACAGTACATTAAAAGAAATAAAGGAGCTGTCTGGATTCAGGATCCCGATACAGCCGAAGTCAATTATATGCCCAAACATGCTATTGAAGGGGTTGCTTATGATCTGATCATTTCACCAACAGATTTAGCAGAACACATTAACGGATTAAATAAGCTTTAAAATTAAACTACCATACTATGAGCAAGAAGAAAATTTTAATTTTTGACGATGATAAAACAATTTTAGATATAGCAACCATTATTTTTGAAGAGAATGGTTACGAAGTGGGAATTTCAGAAACGTCACATGATATTATCGACAAGGTTTCCGAATTTCAGCCTGATGTGATTTTGATGGATAATTGGATTCCTAATATTGGTGGAGTAGAGGCAACAAAGCTTTTGAAAAATCATGAAGAGTTCAAGAAAATTCCTGTTATCTATATAACGGCTAATAATGATATCAATGCATTAGCAGAAAGTGCTCAGGCAGATGATTATATTGCAAAACCATTCAATCTGGATGATCTTGAAGAAAAGGTGGCTAAATATTTAAAAGATTAAAGCTAAATAAATCGCTTTCTTATTATAAAGCGACCTAATAAAAAATCCTTACTTTAAAATGGTGAGGATTTTTTATAATTTATTGGTATTAAAAGCTCTATGATCATGAAAAGTTAGAATCATTTGCCGTAGGTGCTCTTAAGTTTTCGTATCATCAATCGTACTCCGTTCACTGTATCTTCATTGAATGAGTTGGTAAATACAATATACGCTAACGAATGAGTCTTATCAATTTGTACCATTGAATAATACGTTCCCGCAGTCCCCGAATGAGTGGACCAGTTTATATTATTTTCCAAGACAGTAAACCAGCCAAATGAATATCCTGGAAAATGATTATGAATGTAATTATAGGTTGAAGATTTTAAATAATTATTCTTTCCTTCAAGTCCCAAAAGGTTCAGCTGTATAAATTTGATATAGTCTTTCAGTCTGATATTAAGATCTCCGGAAGGTTCTGTATAATCCAGCTTATAATCTGTATTGGATGCAATAGGAGTCAGTTTTCCGTTTTCAAATGAATGTCCCCAGGTATCTTTTTTGGTTTGATTGTCGGGCCAGGAAAATTGGACATCCAAATGCAGATCTTTATTAAATACTTTGTCTACCAGCTGTTCCCAACTTTGATGTGTTACCTTTTCAAGCATCAGAGTAGCTAAAGTATATCCTGCATTTGAATAAACAAATGGGTGTTCAGGATCTGCTTTCACCGGATCCAGAGTCAAAACAAATTTCCCGAAACTTTCTCTTTTCTCTTGTTTATTTCCTTTAAAATCAGGAATTGCCGGATCATTCTCTCCCTGAAAAGGCTGAATCAAGGCTCTGTGTGATAACAATTCTTCCAGCGTTATGTGTGCATATTCTTTTCTTGCATCTTTTTTCCATTCCGGGAAAAGGGTGAAAAATTGATCATTCCACTTGAGTTTACCCTTTTCTACATATTTTGCAATAATGAATGCTGTCAGCGCCTTGGTATTCGATCCGATATGGAAACGGTCTTCTAATGTGGCGGGCTCTGGCAAAATAGCAGAATGAAAGCCGGTTGCAGAAATTTCTTTAATATCCTTATCCGTAATTACGGCATAACTTACTTCAGGAATAGAGTAGGCTGATCTCAATGAGTCAATATATTTTATTGACTGTTGTGCAAATGTGAACCTTGAGGTCAAGCACAATACGAGAGACAAGTAGATATTTCTATACATTATTCTTGCGATTATTTGACAAATGTAATTATAAACGGTAGAAAAAATATTTCTTTTTTATGAAAATAAATGCGGGTTCATAAGGTGAAAGATGTATATGTAAATTAATTTTTTTAAAAATAAATATAGTTGACTATATAGTTGCATATATTTTTATATATTTGATGAATTAATTGATCTATCCTATGAATGATGATTTTATAAAAGAACTTGGTTATAAAGCACTTGATTCAAGATTTAAGAGAATCAGCGAAAAGATGGCTTACAGTGTAAAAAAGCTGTATAAAGATCTTGATTATGATATAGAGCCTAACTGGTATCTCATCTTTATGATCTTGAGAGATAAGGGCGAATTATCACTGGTAGACATTGCTGAAAGCTTAGGATATTCGCATCCATCTGTTGTAATTACTGTAAAAAAAATGGCTGCTAAAGATTATCTGGATGTGAAAAAAGATGATTCCGATAAAAGAAAGCAAATCGTATCCCTTTCTTCAAAAGCTATCAGACTCATGCCAGAATTTGAAATGCTTTGGAATAGCTGTGAGGCTGCTATTTTAAATGTAATACAGGAAGATCTGACTATTTTAAATTATCTGGACGGGATCGAATCAGCACTTGAAGAAACATCATTTTATAACAGATTCAAGCAGGAATATAAAAAACACTTAAAATAAAACCTATGAAAAATATAGTAGTCCTTTTTCTTTCTCTATTCTGCGTATTTTCATATGCAAAAGAGACAAAAATTACCGTAAGAGCAAAAGCCAAAGATGCTAAATTTATAGGAAGCTCTTTAGGAGGAGCTTATGTGATCATCCGAAACAAAATCAACAATACCATCTTAGCAGAAGGAAAGACAAGTGGAAGTACAGGGAATACAGACCTGATTATGAAAGTTCCCAAGCTGAGAGAAAGCTCAATTGCAGATGATACCACGGGAAAGTTTTTAGCAACGCTGAATATTGATGAACCTACATTTATCAGCATTGAAGTATTATCTCCGTTTAATCATAAACAAGCACAGGCTAAAGTAAGCACAGAACTTTGGGTAATTCCCGGAAAAGATATTTTGGGTGATGGAATTATTCTTGAAATACCAGGCTTTATCATTGATATTTTAAAACCTCGTACGCACCAATATATTACTTTAAACTCTATCAGTGGAAAACCTTTTCAGATTCAGGCCAATATTGTTATGATGTGTGGGTGTGTGATCGATAAAGGAGGAGTATGGGACTCTGATAAATTTGAAACAAAAGTGATTCTTAATAAAGATGGAAAATTTGTAGGTGAAAGCAATCTGTCTTTAGTATCTACAAATCTTTTTGAAGGTAATATATCCATTTCCACCCCTGGAAATTATGAACTATTCGTATATGCCTTTGATCCCAAAACAGGAAATACCGGGGTAGATAAAATAAATTATGTGGTCTATTAATATATAGTTGTAGTATAGCTATTATAAGCAATGTTTACCTCTTAAGGAAGTGATTAAAAGGTTGGATTTAAATTTTGAATTAAACTATGTTTTCCATGCATTTTTTTATGGCATGATAATAGGTTGATTTTAGGCTACTAACCAAACCAATCACAAAATGAAATCAGATATTAAATTACAAAAAAGTTTAAGAGGTAAAACTGTAGTGATTACAGGAGGCAGTAGTGGAGTGGGTAGAGCAACTGCTGAGGCTTTTGCATTAGAGGGATGCAACATCGTTGTTGCAGCCAGAGGTAAAGAAGCACTCGACGAAACGGTAAGTTTATGTAGAGATCTTGGAGTGACAGCATTGGCTGTACCGACTGATGTTTCTGTAGCTGAAGAAGTTTCCCATCTTGCAGAAAAAGCGATAGAATTTAACGGTAGAATTGATATTTGGGTGAATAATGCAGGAGTAATGGCCAGTGGAAAATTTGAAGAAATACCCATGGAGCTTAACGAGCAGGTTATCAAAACCAATTTGTTTGGCTACATGCACGGAGCTTATAGTGTTCTCCCTATATTTAAAAAACAGCAGGAAGGGATTTTAATCAATAATGTTTCCATTGGTGGATTTATGCCTGCTCCTTATAGTGCGGTGTATTCATCAACCAAATTCGGAATTCGCGGAATGATGGATTGCCTGCAAGGTGAAATTTCAGATTTTCCTGATATTCATATCTGTAATCTTTATCCACAGATCCAAAGATCTACTGGAAACATGCATTCTGCAAAGTATTCCGGATTGGACTTTAAAATTCCTCCGTTTGCAGCTGACCCGAGAGATACAGCTTCGAAAATTGTTCAGCTGGCTAAAAGACCACAAAAAGATTTATTTCCGGATATAGCTTCATTAGTTCTCAAAACGATATATGGTCTGTTTCCAAAAAGTATTATAAATGTGGCTTCTGCAGGGATGCGTACTGTAATGAAAGTTAAAAAAGCACCTTCTGATGCAGGAAATGTTTTACAGCCTTCATCAGAACCCCATCGTATTTATGGAGAAACCATATTGCCGGTTCCTTCAAAAAAAACCAAAATGGCTATCGTAGCGGGGATAGGGCTTGGATTGGCATATATGATATTAAAATCCAAATCTGGAAAACAAACAACCTAAAAGATCAAACAGGAGAATTGATCAATCATTTTGATGGAGCTTCTTATAGGGAATTGTAACGTGAAATTCATACATTTATAGGCGCAGATCGATAGATGATCAACTTATGAATTTTAATACATTGGTATTTTCAGAATATTTAAAATTACTTGAACAGTTTTCCTGGATGCAATGGATTGTGTTCAGTATTATGGTTAATATTTTTCTTTATTTGTTTTCAATAGGACTATATCAGTTCATTGAAAAAACATGTAGAAAGAAGCAATTGCAGGAGGTTAACCATCCCATTACAAAAGCTGATTTTTATACAAGCTTTCTGACCATTATTTGTAATTGTTTGGTGATGTTACTTGGTGTTTTTCTGTGGAAGAACGACTGGATTAAACTTGATCAAACTTTTTCAGTAAGTTCTATTTTCATAGAGGTTATTGCATTAGTTCTCCTAATGGATTTTTGTATGTATCTTTTTCATTATGCAGCACATTTACCTTTTGTCTATAAGGTATTGCATGGTAAACACCATGAACATGTCAATACCAATTTTTTAAGTCTTTTTGTACTGCATCCGGTAGAAACCATTGGATTTGGATTAATGATTTTAGCTCTATTGGTATGCCATGACTTTTCTGTTGTCTCTATTACATTATATCTTTTTATCAATCTTATATGGGGAACTATCGGACATCTGAACAAAGAGTTTTTTCCTTCGCGGTTTAATCAGCTTTTTGTAGGAACCACTCAATTTCATAATCAACACCATTTGGACGAAACCAAGAATTTTGGTTTTTATACGTCTATTTGGGATCAGTTGTTCGGAACATATAAAAAATGAGAATAATTACTATGAGGATAGTTTTTTAAAACTTTGCAGGGTTTCAATAACGCCTTCAAAATTTTCATTTTCAAAAATTCCGGATTTATAAACCCTTTCAAATGTTTCTGCGGTTCCGGAAGCGATGACGCTAGGTAAATTTTCACTTTTCAGCATATCCGTAAGGCCTTTCATTTCATCTATTCTTCTGAAAATATGTTGTGGATAGGTTGGAGTTGTTTTCATAAGATCCTGATAGGTTCCGGGAAGGAATTCCTGAAGACTGCCATTCAGCTCATCGAGAATACCAAAATGGGCTGCGGCGGTCATGGTTTCAAAAAATAATGCATTCATTCCTTTATTTATCATAGAAAACAGTAGTTTATAAGCAGAGGCAGCTTCTGTTTTTTCACCAGCATCTTTTATTTTAAATACAGAAGAAAAAAGATCAAGAAATACCTTTCGATGTTCACCACTTACAATCAATGTTCCATGATCCGGGATATCTTTGGATGCTCCCATTACGGCACCATTTATAAATTGAATATTTTTTGATGAAAATAATTTTTCAATAGTCAATGCTATTTCAGGAGTATTGGAATTCAAGTCTATATAAACAGGACGATTATCTGTATTTTCCAGGCAACACATGATATTCTTTGCAACTTTCAGACTTCCTTCAGGACTGGTAAGCGAAAGAACAACATCCGCTTGTTCCGCTATATTCTGTAAAGAACCAACATCATCAATTCCTATGCTTTTAATATTTTCTAAAGTTCGAGTTGATCTTCCTTCCCCGGCAGTGATTACTGTATAATTATTTTTGACGAGTGCTTTTGCAATTTGAGCTCCCATATCTCCGGGAAATAGAATAGCTATAGTAGGTTGAGTGGACATTATTGTTTATTTTAACCGTTAAAACTCTCGAATAGATTTCAATTGTTTCTGTTTTACAAATCTCCTTAATTTTTTTTAACCTGTAAAACGCATTGTTTCGATCAGATCAATTGCTAAAACCGATTAATTCCTTTTTAAATCAATATAGGAAGATTGCCCATTCCTACATTGATTTTAATGACATTGTATTTGAAGCTTACTTCTTTTCTATAACAGGAATATTGGTGATTATTTCCCATTTTTCATTCTCCTTCACACAAACGATAGTAGACGAAAACCGGAGAACTTCACTCTCCAAAGTTAGCTTTGCAATGGCAATATTTCCTTTTTCTTCGATAGAATCATAGGAAATGGTTCTGGGCTTTCCACCAAATGTTTTATTCCGGATATGTTCTATATATTGTTCTTTAGAGATCATAAAAATGCCTTGTTGATCGAAGAATCCGTCCTGGATATTTTGATAATCTTTGTGAAGGATTTCCTCCATTAGCTTTATATCACTATTGTCGCCAGCTTTAATAAAGCTTTCAATGGCTTGTTGTATGTGTTGCATATTCTTGATGATTAAAATGTTGATTAATAAAGTTTTTTTGTTGTTCCATTTTCAGGACAGCCTCTTCAGGGTTGATCATTCCGTCCATCGGAAAATAACTGATCTCCATGATTCCCAGTTGATTAAAAATATTGGTTATCTGAACCTCGAGGGGATTTCTTTTCTGCGTGAGAGGTTGTGGCATGCCCATGACAGAAATAATGGATGCTTTTTTATTCAGGAGTAATCCTTTTATCCCATTGCTGTCATTTGTAAATGTTTTTTTCGTCCGGACTACCTGGTCAAAATAAGCCTTTAATGAAGAAGGAATCCCATAATTATACATGGGACAGGTCATCAGGATTTCATCACAGGTATGCAATTCCTCTATCAGGAGATCCGACAATTCCAGATGTTCAGAATGAATTGTTTCATCAAAAAAACCATTTAAAGTTTCCTGAGTCAAATGAGGAGTAAGCTGTAAGGTAACATCTCTTTGAATTACTTTTCCCTGAGGATGTTGTATTTTCCATTCCTGTACAAAATAATCACCCATCAATCGGGAATAAGAATCATTCATTCTGAGACTGCTGTCAATGCGAAGTAGTGTTATCATATTGCTTTTTTCTTTAAAGACAAACAGCTCTTCTAAAACGTGACGATTACATAAGTTTTTTTAATTTTTCAGGATCTACAATGGAATAAATTTCCCGAATCATCCCCTGATCATCCACATCCAGAATGTGACAATTGTAGATATGATTTTCCCTCCAGAAACAAATAGCAGGCTGGTGATTGAAAATATGGAAAGTATAAGGCTTGTGATGAAGAAACTGTTGCTGAACATAAGCCAGAAGAGTTGCTGTAGCTGATTTGCCCACTTCAACCGCTTTTACAACCCGTACACGTTGCCCACCATCGGCCGAAAGCCTGATGTCGTTCACTAAAAGCTCTTCAAGCATTGGAATACTGCCTTCGCTCAATGCTTTTTGATATTTGGTAAGGGTTTCTTTATGGATAGGAGAGTCAATATGATCCGGAGTATATCGTATATCCTGAAGTTGTTTGCTTGCTCTGCTTAGTAGCTTTCGTGAATTTTCAATAGTGATGTCAAGAACTTCAGCGATTTCCTGATGAGAATAGTCAAATCCTTCTTTCAAAATATATACAGCACGTTCTTTACCAGTTAATCGCTCTAAAAGTACCAATAGGGTATAACGGGTGGTTTGTTCTTTAATAAGTTTAGTTTCTGCATTTTCCAGAGATAATGGTTCCGGGTGCCATTCGCCATATACCATTTTTTTTGAATGTCTGTTTTTGAAATTAATGGCGTGGTTAATCGTACTTTTAATTAAAAAGTTCTTTTCATTCCTGATATCAGTTTTGTCCAAAGAAATATATTTTTCCATTACGTCCTGCACAAGATCCTGAGCATCGTCGTAAGAACCTGTAATATTGTAGGCGTAAGTTAATAATTGACGGTAATTTTCCTGCATGTCATTTCTTTTTAAGACCCATAAGGTGGGAAAAACGTGACCATCTTTTTAAATTGAATGGTAAAAAAAGTAAAAGTAGTATTTTTATACTTTCGAAGCTATCAAGAATGCAGGATCTGTTAAGAATACATATTGAAAAAATCGTTCCGCTGAGCGATGAAGAGTTTGCTGTAGTATCCTCTTATTTCACCCCAAAAAAATATAAAAAACATCAGTTTTTAATACAGGAAGGAGAGGCTGTAGCGTATAACTACTTTGTTTTAAAAGGACTTTTAAAACTGGTGTATACTGACGATACCGATAAAAGTCATATTGTCGGATTTGCCATGGAAGATTGGTGGGAGAGTGATTTCCGGGCATTTTACACCCAGTCCAAAGCAACCATGTCACTGGAATGCGTTGAAGATACTGAAGTTTTGTGCCTTACTTTAGAGGATTATAGAAAGTTGTGCAATGCCATCCCAAAGATGGAAAGGTTCTTTCTTGAAAAAGCATATTTTGGATTTATAGCTGCGCAACAACGGATTATCTCTACGATGACTTCCAGTACCAAAGAACGATATACCCAATTGCTCGAACAACATCCTGCATTAGTGCAGCGTGTTCCAAAATCTCTTCTGGCTGCTTATCTTGGTGTTTCGCGGGAAACATTGAGCCGCCTTTCTCCTTAATATGTGATCTTACTCACTCCATAATCGTGATAAAGGTCAAGAGACCGATCACAGGATAAATTGCAACTTTGCTCTATTAATTGATACAATCAAAACAATGGAAAAAAGAACAATCAATCCCTGGGATTGGCAAAAGGAACGCAGTTATTCTCAAGCTGTAGAAGTAAAAAATGTTGAAAGCACTTTATACTGTTCAGGACAGGCGGCGATTGACCCGGATGGGACATCGAGTAATAAGGATATGAAATCTCAGCTCGAGCAGGCAATAGCGAATCTGGAAGAGGTAATCACAGCTGCCGGTTATGAGTGCAGTGGGATTGTCAGATTAAATATTTATACCACATCCACTAAAGAATTATGGCCTCATTTTCCTCTTCTTCAGGAATGGATTGCGAAACATCAGATCGAACAGGCGGTAACGATGTTGGAAGTGACAGGATTATTTGAAACATTGACAGTCGAACTGGAAGCAACGGTTGTAAAGTAATTTCTGCAATAAAAATAAAACCTTCAAATTCTTAGAATTTGAAGGTTTTTTATGCCAATGATTTTGAAAACCAATGGCATAGTAGAAGTCAGGAGATTAGACTTCCGGTTATTGAAGAAAATTTATGATGATTAAAAACAGGAAAATAGCTTAGTACAGAACTCCCATACTTTCAGCTGCAAAGCCTGAAAGTTCTTCTATTTTTCCTTCTTTTATTTTTTTTACCCATTGGTGGTCGTTCAATAAGGCACGTCCTACTGCTACCAAATCAAAATCCTGTCTTTCCAGTCTTCGCAACAATTCTGTAAGATCAGATTTTTCTGAGCTTTCTCCAGCAAATGCTGCCATAAAATCACCTTTAAGACCCACTGAACCTACAGTAATCGTTGGCTGTCCGGTTATTTTTTTAGCCCATCCTGCAAAATTCAGATCAGAACCTTCAAATTCAGGTTCCCAGAAACGACGCTGTGAACAATGGAAAATATCTACTCCTGCTTCTTTCAAAGGAAGTAACCAATCCTCCATTTCAGCTGGAGTTGCTGCCAATCTGCTTTTATAATCCTGTTGTTTCCATTGAGAAAGTCGGATGATGATGGTGAAATCTTCTCCAACAGCAGCTCTTATTGCTTTGACAACATCTACTGCAAAACGGGTTCTTTCTTTTAATGTTTTACCTCCATATTCATCCGTTCTTGTATTCGTTACCTCCCAGAAGAACTGATCGATAAGATAACCGTGAGCGCCATGAATTTCAAGACAGTCGAATCCAAGATCTTTGGCTGATTTTGCAGAAGCTGCAAACTGTTTTATCGTGTCTTCAATATCTTCCAATGACATGGTTGAAGCTTTTTCCATAGGAACTAAAGGATATTCTTCTGACATTCTGGTATCACCAACATGCCATATCTGTGGTCCCATTTTACCACCATTATGATGAACCTGGTCGATTACATTTTTCCAACCTTCTAAAGCTTCGCTGCCATAGAAGTCAGGGATATTCTGCATATTTTTTGAACCCGGACGGTTGATTACGGTTCCTTCAGAAAGGATTAATCCAACTTCTGAAGCAGCTCTTCTGCCATAATAATCTGCGATTTGCTGTGTAGGTATCCCATTTGCTGATTGCGCTCTGGTCATAGGGGCCATGACGATTCTGTTTTTCAGCTGAAGGTTTTTATAATTAAATGGACTGAATAATGCGTCTGTATTCATTTTTTTTAAATTTATATGATGTGAATTCTTTTTGTTACACAAAGTAACTAATAATAATTCATTTTTGTATCTATTGGAGAGAAAATTGTGGTAACTTTGACGTAACCAACGATAGTAACTACGCAGTAACTTATGAGACAGAATAAAATGACCCAATGCAGTTGCCCACTCGGTAAAGCGATGTCGGCATTAGGAAGTAAATGGAAACCCATCATTGTAATGGTAATTAAAGACAGGGTATTGCGCTTTGGACAAATTGCTGCACGCATTCACGTTATTTCCAGAAAAGTTTTAACAGATCAGCTTAGGGAAATGGAAGAAGATGGTTTGCTCATCAGACAAGAATTTAAAGAATTACCTCCCAGAGTTGAATACGCTCTTACAGAAAAAGGACTTGCTCTGCTACCGATTCTACATTTACTCGAAGATTGGGAGAGAGAATATCAGATAAAGGAAGTATTAGTATCTGTTGAAAGCAATAATTAATTGTTTTCCTAAATAATTTTTTAGTCCTTATTCTTTTTAATTTAAATTAATTTTGTTTTTACTATCTTCACGCTGTTGATTTTAAAATAAATCACGGATTCTTTTGCATTATTTTAATTAATGATAGTTGATGTATGTAAAAGATTTTTTCAGATGCAAAATTAATAAATGTTCAGAATGTCAGTATTAAGACTTTCTAAGGAGGGGTTTGTGTAGCAGCTCATTTATTAGAATTCGGAAAAGAGGCTTTTAACTGAAGCTCTTTTTATTGTGCTGTTTCATATGAAAATGGGTAATGAATTTAAGAAATAGCTTTTTAAAGCATTGATTGAAGGAATTAATTTTTTTAAACATTTAAATAACCATATTCTATGAAAATTAAACAATTATTCTATGTAGTACTGTTTGTCTTTTCTATTTCTTTAGGGAAAGCTCAGGACTTTTTTACGCCTATCAGTGAAAGGAGTATCAAATCCGAAACTGTTCAACCTGAAAAATTCCTTACTTATACATTGAATGTATCAGGAATGAAGAACTATTTCAACGCTGTTCCGGAGTTGAGAGATAATGATTCTAAAGATAACGCACCGATTATTGTTCTGCCTATGCCGAACGGAACAAAAGCGAAATTCAAGATCTGGAAATCTTCGGTGATGGCACCTGAATTAGCACAGAAATTTCCTCAACTCGTTACTTTTACAGGGCAGGGTGTCGATGATAAATATGCAACTATAAAATTAGATTTTACAGAACTGGGATTCCATGCTCAAATAAAATCGGTGGTAAGCGGGGACATATATATTGATCCTTATGCAAAAACTGATATTAATAATTATATCATTTACAACAAAAGTGATTTAATTGACAGGAACCCAAGAACCTGTGGTACAAAAGACGAGGAAATACAAGCAGAAAAAAAAAGCGCTCAAAAAACCGTTACCCCAAGCGTAGGAAATCAAATTAGAATTTTCAGGTTTGTAGTAGCATGTACCAATCAATATGCAAAAGCAGCAACAGGATTAGCTGCACCTACGGTTGCTCAAACCTTGTCAGCAATCGTAACTTCTGTAAACAGAGTAAATGGGGTGTACGAACAGGAAGTAGCTGCAAGACTGATCTTAGTTCCTAATGAAACCAATGTTATTTTTACGAATGCTGCTACAGATCCTTTTACCGGTAATGATGATGCATATACCTTGATTGATGAAAGCCAGGCTCAGATTGATGCACTGATAGGAAGTGCTAATTATGATATAGGACATACCTTTAGTACAGGAGGTGGCGGATTGGCCGGATTAGGAGTTATTTGTGTTAATGGTCAAAAAGGAAGTGGAATTACAGGATCACCCAATCCTGTTGGAGATCCATATGATATAGATTATGTAGCTCACGAAGTAGGACATCAGTTCGGAGGTCCACATACTTTTAATGCTACAACAAGCAGCTGCAATGGTAACAGGTCAGCATCTAATGCGGTAGAACCAGGAAGTGGTATTACGATTATGGCATACGCAGGTATTTGTGGAGCTTTAAATAATTTAGCTAATAATAGTATTCCAATTTTCCATACACGTTCTTTCCAGTCAATTACTTCAACAATTCAGGCAGCAACATGCCAGGTAACAACTCCTGTTTCCAATACAGCGCCTGTTGTAAATGCAGGGAGCGACTATACAATCCCTTTAAATACCCCTTTTAAATTAACAGGTTCTGCAACAGACGCACAAGGGAACGCACTTACTTATTGTTGGGAACAAAATGATGTAGGTCCGGCAGGAAACTGGAATGCAGCTACTGGAAATGCTCCATTATTCAGATCATTTTTACCAGTTACTGCACCTTACAGATATTTCCCGAAAATTGCTGATGTATTAAGCAATACAACAGTTAAAGGAGAGGTTTTACCTACTTATGCCAGATCTATGGCATTTAGGTTGACCGTAAGAGATAATAATGCAGGTTGTGCAGGTGTTGCTAATGATGATGTTGCGATTACTGTTGATGGAGGTTCAGGACCATTTAAAGTAACTTCACCTGCTACGGTTACAGCATGGATGGGAAATACTTCTCAAACCGTAACATGGGATGTTGCCAATACAACGGCTGCCCCTGTAAGCTGTGCTAATGTAAGTATTTTGCTTTCTACTGATGGAGGTCTTACTTATCCAATTACGATTCTGGCTTCTACACCCAATGATGGTTCGCAAGTGATTACAGTTCCTAATATTACAACAAATCAGGCGAGAATTATGGTGGCCAGTGTGGGAAATGTTTTCTACCACATCAACCCTGTTACTTTTACAATTAATGAAAATTTAGCGGTGAATGAAGTATCTAAGGATAATGATGTATTTGTAATATATCCTAATCCAAGCAAAGGAGTATTGAATATTAAGTTTACAAAACAAAATGATATTTTCGATATTGCTGTATATGATGTAACAGGAAGATTGGTATTTAGTAAGATAGGGAATAGATTGAATCAGGATAAGGTTGCTTCGTTTAGCTTAGATCAATTAGTTAAGGGAGAGTACATGATTAATGTTAAATCAAAAAATATTGACAAAACAATCAAGTGGATTAAAGAATAATATATAGTAATGATTTTAAAATTTTCAAGTAAAAATGAAAATTATTACATAATACAACTGAAAAAGAGAAGCAATTGCTTCTCTTTTTTTATGACGCGTTAAAAAAATATTTTAACGTAAATAATGGAAATTAAAATGCAGAACACACTTGGAGCTTAAGGCTAAATTGGGGAAATTTGCTACTGAAGAAACTATTCGCTATATTGAGACGAGAGCTTATATGGAAGAAGCAAAATGGGGACTAAATATTTCAACAATAGTACAAGACCATATAATTAGAGCAATGCCACGAATACTATCTACTTATAGATATTAATAATACAAAAAACATATGCATAAAGTCGTTATTATATTTTTTTTACTATCATTTATATTTTTTACTTCTCAAGTTAAAATTAGTAATAAAGATTGCCTTAAAATTAGTACAGAAGTAGAAACATTATTCTACGGATACCCTAATAACTTTATTATTACAAATAATACGGATAATAATTATTTACTAAATATTAGTGGATTTCTGGGTACTTCCAATATCTATGCAAATAAAGAAAGACTATTGCCTAATAAACCAGGGTTTTCTTCAAATCCAATGGATTGGAATAACGAAGAATGTAAAAGAAATATCTTATTAGTTCCAAAATATAAAACAGTAAAATCTATTTTACATATTAATGTAATTAAAGGATTCTATGAATTAGATGATAACAAAAAATATGAGATAGATTTTGAGAGCACCCATACATCAATGTCACCTTATTACTATGGTTGTACGAAATATGTAGATAGCTTTGTAAATCAGGGGTATAAAATTTATGATGGAAAACTACAAGGCAAATTAGAACTTATTCTAAAGAAATAACATATAATTCTGCAATGTAACTTATTTAGAGACTACTATTATATAATAAAATATCACTAAACCAGTAATTGTGTTTTACTTCACAGAGGGCATGCTGTAAGAGCCTTACAGGATACCAATCGTAATTATGTATTGACGAACAGTTTTGGAAGTGATGATCTAATAAAAGTGGTAATGATTATATCACGAGGATTATCGAGAGGAATTTCATCTATTATTGTAGATGGTAATTTTAGGCAAGGGTTTAGACAAAGGGTAATTACCAGTGGCTTAAATCACGAGGAAGGATCCAATTTGGATTTCAATCGGGTAGATCATTATTATCTAGTGATCCTCCTACTAATAAATGAGGACTAATTGGCTATGGTGATTATTGGGAGATGAGATATTTTGGGGGTAGTTTCAGGTACAAACCAAGCTACAATTAATTTATCCTATCAATATGGTTGGAAATTTTAAATCTATAAAAACTTTTATGAAAATATTTAAATTTTTAGTTTACTTCATTTTTTTACTGCAATTCTCATATTGCAGTAAAAAAGAAACATCAGAATCAATAGGGCAAGAAATAATTCATCAAAACTTACCAATTATCCTAGATTCCATTGATAGATATTACGCTTTAACAGATAATATTTTATCTAATAATGAAAGGCGAAATAATACTGTGGAAGTTGAAGATTCAGTTAGCTATGATGATTTTACACTTAATGAGTGTGTACCATGTCTAGTTGAAATAAAGAATGATAGGCTTAATATTAATCAAAATCGGTTTACAGAATTTAAAATAGATGTCCTACCAATTAATCAAATTAATGGATATGATATTGTTCTAACAAAACCTAAAAAAGGGCTTTATAATAGAAAAGTAATAGAAGTAAGTTTTAGCAATCTTTACATAGATAAGAATAAACAAAAAGCTTTTATAATAATAGAAAAAAGGGCGGCAAACTCTAAAGGAACAACTGTGGATGTTTATTTCTTTGAAAATAGAGAGAAAAAATGGAAATATTTAAAAAAGCAAAGAATAATGATTGGTTAAAAAAAATATCATATTGAGAAGATATGTATTAGTAACTTGCCTTTATGCAAATAAAGCATAACAACAATTTAAAAATGTTATAGACTGCCCCAAAAAAGTTAGACCTTTTTAGGGGCATTTTTTACGGAAATCCCGGTTAGTCGTGAAGCATTTTATGTGAAAATTAATAGAAAAACGGGTGTGCTGGAATATGAATCAAAGGGGATATATTATAAGACCAGTGATTGCTATCTTTCATAAAATGGCTACAACCGCTTCAGAATTTTTTGCCCATCTACAATCGGATTATATGACAGGTGCAAATTTAAAATTCTCACCAGCTTTTAATCGATACTATCCAACTTACTACTTTAATTCATTGATTAACGGTTTTAGATAATGAAAACATTTTTTTCTTTTTTTTGTATTATATTATTGGTTTTAACATATAAAGCTCAGAAAATACAGATTGTAAGTATTAATAATCCGCAAGGTTACCTAATGGTGAAGGTTCACAACACAACAGACAAAAAAATTGTGATTTATGAAAATTCTTTATATGTGAGATTCGAGCTATGGAATAATGAAAGGATTATTGGCTATGATAATTTCGCAAGAGAATATGATGAGTATAATTATAACAATGATTTTAGTAAAGTATTAATGGATAGAACCCAAAAAAAATATAATATTGATTATAAGCAAACTTTTTACTTTTTGCAAAACACGAAAAGCAAAATTGTCATTCCTCCTGCATGCACGAAAGTTTTAAAGTTAAAAACATTTAGTGCTCCTACAAAACCACTTAGACCACTGGAAAAGACAGATTATTATCTTAAAGGTACTGTTTTCTTCAATGATGTTTTCTATCCTAAACAGTTTCTAGATTCCTTAGCTAAAAAGAATACAATAATTCTTAATAAAATAGATATTCCAAGAACAAAAATAGATATACACACTTTTTTTTCTAACGAATTAGCCACTCCTCCAAAACTTCCCAAAGGACTTAAGTATGATGAAAAAACAGGAAAAATAGTTGAAGATAATAACGCAGTTAAAATTGATTAGTAATTTGTATATACCGAAAGCTATCAATGGGCTGTATTTGTCTCAAAAATCTTTTTTCTAATAGAAAAGAGATATACATGCACAAACATTCGCTCTTTTTTTTAAATTAATGAAACGTCAATTACAGAATTATGAAGAAAATTATTTTATTCCCATTTTGTTTTTTATTTAGCTTTTGTTTTAATCAAATGAAATCTAACAACGTATAGATATTAATTAATAAAAAATATGCTTAAAGTCGTTATTATATTTTTTTTACTATCATTTATATTTTTTACTTCTCAAGTTAAAATTAGTAATAAAGATTGCCTTAAAATTAGTACTGAAGTAGAAACGTTATTCTACGGATACCCTAATAACTTTATTATTACAAATAATACGGATAATAATTATTTACTAAATATTAGTGGATTTCTGGGTACCTCCAATATCTATGTAAATAAAGAAAGACTATTACCTATTAAACCAGAATTTTCTTCAAATCCTATGGATTGGAACAACGAAGAATGTAAAAGAAATATCTTATTAATTCCAAAGCACCAAACAGTAAAATCTGTTTTGCATATTAACGTAATTAGAGGATTCTATGAATTTGATGATAGCAAAAAATATGAGATAGATTTTGAGACTACCCATACAACAAATTCACCTTATTATTATGGTTGCAAAAAATATGTAGATAGCTTATTAAATCAGGGGTATAAAATTTATGATGGAAAACTAAAAGGTAAATTAGAACTTATTCTAAAGAAATAAAATATAATTCTGCAATGTAGCTTATTTAGAGAATACTTTCATATAATAAAAAGATCATTGAACCTGTAATTATGTTTTACTGAACAGATGGCATGCTGTAAGATGAGACTATGTATGCATTAGAAATCGGAAGTTTTAATTTATCCTTCTTATCAGAGGGGGGCTCTTTCGCTGTTTGAAGTGGAATATAACAGGTTACTTAGAGTTCTTAAATCTAAAATAATTATACAATGAATTTTTTATTATGAACTGCAAATTTTTTGATAATCTTACACGTGACGGCTACTAGTATTTTTATTAATATTAATAAAAAAACGAGGCTTATTTTATTTCAATACCATAAAAAAACTTCAATGAAGATAATGTTAATGTTTTCTATTTTATTTTCTAATTTAATATTTAGTCAAATAATTGTCCCTAGTGATTATATAAAGATTCCAGATACTTTAAGATCTAGAAATGATTTATATAAGTTTATAATTCCAAATCAAAAATATGAATATTGGAAGGTTATGCGTAAAGATGATACCCTGGAAGAAAAGTTGATTTATGAAAATAAAGAAGTAAAGAATATAAAGTATGTGAAAACTCATTCATCTGAAAAAGGATTTTTTAGAGAATGCTTGCCTGGTTGGTGTTTCACTTATATAACGGCATATCAAAATAAAAAACCGAAATATTTTACGAGTGAAAGAGAATTGAAAGATTTTATAGGATATGTTGACAATTTACCTGAAGCATTACTTCTCGCTAGAACTTATAATTTATTGTTTGATTACAAAAATCCGATTGGAGGATCTTTCAAGATAGATAAAGATTTTATTTATCTATATCTAGCAAAATTTGAAAATTGCCCGGTTAGTCGTGAAGCATTCTATGTAAAAATTAATAGAAAAACGGGTGTGCTTGAATATGAATCAAAGGGGATATATTATAAGACCAGTGATTGTTATCTTTCATAAAATTGCTTTTTTATAATTAGCATTAGCTTGAAAAAATAATGATTAAATGAGGCTGTCTCAAAAGTCCCTCTCTCTGATTCCATCTAACCACTTTTGTCATTTAGGAGATTCTCAGAGTAGAGCATTACATTTTGAGACAGTCTTTTTTTTATAAATCATTTCTTAAAATATTTTAACAGAAATGGTGGAAATTAAAATGCAAAACATACTTATTCATAAAATGCCTGTAGCTGGCTATAGAATGCTTTTTATATGAATTCTATACCTATTCCACCTGTGAAAACAGAAGTAGGATTGAATAATTCTTTTTGCTGAACACTATTTATTGACAATAGTCGTTATATTTGTCTAACCATTTTAATTTTTTGTATTAAAATGAATTGAAATATGAAATATTGTAACCTTTAAATGACAAGTAAAATCATTGGTGTAGGAAACTACATTCCCCCAGAAACCATTACCAATTTATTCTTTGATAAACACAATTTTATAAACAAAAGCGGCGAGTCATTAAAAGAAAGTAATGCTATTATTGCTAGTAAGCTAAAAGACATTACAGGTATTGAAGAGAGAAGATATGCACGACATGATCAGGTTACTTCTGATCTTGGTTTTATCGCTGCAGAAGCAGCCATAGAAAATGCTGGAATTGACCGTGAAACGATAGATTATATCGTATTTGCCCATAACTTTGGCGATGTACGTTTTGGGACTGTTCAGTCTGATATGGTTCCCAGTCTTGCTTCAAGAGTCAAGCATTTACTAAAGATCAAAAATAATTATTGTGTCGCTTATGATGTATTATTCGGATGTCCCGGCTGGATCGAAGGTGTTATTCAGGCTAATGCATTTATTAAGTCAGGTATGGCTAAAAGATGTCTGGTTATTGGAGCAGAAACGCTTTCCAGAGTGTCCGATATTCATGACAGAGATAGCATGATCTATGCAGATGGGGCAGGAGCTGCTATTTTGGAAATTTCTGATGAAGACAAAGGAATAAAATCTCATGTTTCAGCCTCTTTTACATTGAATGAAAAAGATTATCTGTTTTTCGGAAAATCATACAACAATGAGAGATGTCCGGATACGAAATATATCAAGATGGATGGACGTAAAATTTATGAATTTGCGCTTTCCAATGTACCTGATGCCATGAAGAAATGCCTTGATGACAGTGGCTATCAAATCACCGAGTTGAATAAGATCATTATTCATCAGGCTAATGAAAAAATGGATGAAGCTATTGTAAAAAGATTTTATCAGTTGTATGATAGCCCCATGCCGGAAGATGTGATGCCGATGGTTATTAAAAAGCTAGGAAACAGCAGCGTTGCAACAATTCCATCATTACTTGCTATGATATTAAATGATGAACTGGATTCTCATGATATCAATGAAGGTGATGTTGTTTTATTTGCGTCGGTAGGCGCCGGGATGAATATTAACGCATTTGTATATAAATTTTAAATTTTTATACATAGACTGACAAAAATATTTTGTCAGAAATAAAAAACTCTCTATATTTGCACCACTGAAAACGACGGTGTGACCGGAGTTTAAGGAGAGTTGGCAGAGTGGTCGATTGCGGCAGTCTTGAAAACTGTTGACTGTAACAGGTCCGGGGGTTCGAATCCCTCACTCTCCGCAAAATGTGAAAACGAAAGTTTTCAAAAAGCTTTTAAAAATAAATAAATCCTGCAAAATCAATGATTTACAGGATTTTTTGTTTATGTTGATTGCTGTAATTTTGAAAAATGCTCCAAAAGTTTGTGTCAATTCTGTGGGAATTTTTAAATAGGTTAAAAATTCCCACAGAAACAAATTTAAAAAGTCATAAAAATGCATTTAACTGATTTGTAACGAAAGTGTTGTAGGTTTTAATATTTTGATTCGAGTAATTTTTAGTTTGACATTTAATCATTAAAATGTTGAATTATGTTAATAGAACAAAGTTATCGGCTCAATTTTTATTTAAATGGATTAAAATTCTTTGAATTTGCAACTTTTGACAGACCTCCTAAAGTGAGTTTATGGACTTAAATCATGTCTACAATATCCGATTTTAGTTTCATTGCCAAACAAAGTAGAATTTTTTCTCACATCTTTTTTTAAATATTAGGATAATCCCAAATATTGAATGATTAAGATGGATTAGAAAATTGAATCTTATAAATGTTAAGGCTTTTTGGTAAACTAATTACTACTACTTTCCAATAATTACGCTAATTTTGAATTCTCATTTTTAATTTAATTTCAATTTACTATTGCTAAAGTGTTAAAAAAACTATTTTATCAAACTGCGATGTACGGTTTTAGTACAGTTATTGTTAAGTTGTTTCCATTTGTTATAGCCCCCTTTATCTCACAAAGATTCGGTCCAAATGCAATTGCTCCATTTGTTGATTTTTATTCTGCGGCAGGGATAATTATAGTTTTATTAACGCACGGAATGGAAACCTCATTTTTTCGTTTTGCTCATAAAAATATTAGTTCGAAAAAATTGATATCTACATCTTCCCTAAGTGTAATTGGAATATCAATATTTTTTTTGATCATAACATTATTTTTTCGGCAATGGTTGGCAGATGCATTTAAAACACCTACTCAAGTTGGGCTTTTAGTGATAATGTTAATAGTATTAACAATAGATGGAGTTTGCGCAATGCCTTTTGTTATTCTCAGAAGTGATGGTAAATCTAAAAAATATGCAATAATTAAAACCATTAATGCTTTTATAAATTTCATATTTGTAATTTTTTTTATTGTAGTACTTCCAAAGTTTTCAAGTGGGATAATGGGTTTAGAATATAATCCCAAATTTGGAATTGGATATGTTTTTATTGCTAACCTTATAGCAAGTATGCTTTCTTTAATATTGTTATTAAAGGAATTTAAAAATATTTCCATAATTGAATTTGATATTAAATTATGGAAGGAAATGTTGTCCTATTCTTGGCCAATAATGATTGCTGGTTTATCGGGTGTAATTAACGAGACAATGGATAGGCAATTTTTAAAATATCTTCTTCCAAATGGTGAAAACTTAGCTCAAATGGCAATATATGGAACTGTTTGTAAATTAGCTACATTTATTGTTTTATTTAGGCAAGCATATTTATTAGGTGTCGAGCCTTTTTTCTTTGCAAACTCCAAAAAAGAAAATTCACCTAAAATATATTCTGAGTTAATGACTTGGTTTATTATAATTAATTGTGTAATATGCGTTGGGTTGTGTGCCAACCTTAATTGGATCTCTGAACTATATATTAGGAATTCAGCATTTTATATTGGTTTACCCATAGTGCCAATTGTTTTGATTGCAGGGATATTTCTAGGAATATATTTAAACCTCTCAATTTGGTATAAACTTTCAGATAAGACCAGATTTGGTGCATATATATCGCTAATGGGTGCAGTTTTTACGGTAATAATTAATTATTTCTTTATTCCTTTGTACAGTTATTGGGCAAGTGCTTGGGCAACACTTATTGCTTATTTTATAATGATGATCACTTCCTATTATTTAGGACAAAAATATTATCCGATACCATATAAGGTAAAAACATGTATTCTTTACGTTTCTATAGGAATATTATTTTCTTGTTTTTCTTATTATTTTATAGATAATAGTTTGTTTGGAAATATTTTGTTTTTTATATACTTGATTTTTATTTTTATAGAGAGAAAGATTTATAAAAAACTAGTTAAAGTAAAATTGTAAATTCAATTTTCATAATTATTTATAATTGATATCCTAATAATTTTCTGATTTGGTAGAAGAATCTTTCAATCAGTCTTAAATCCTGTGTAACAATTTCGGCACTACCTTTTAATTCTTTATCGAAAGTAAGGTTTTTATTATAAGAAGTTTTTAAGCCTTTCAGAAGAACTATGTCTACATAATACTTTCCGTCTTTATCTGGAGAAAGCGAAATATTTTGAACTTTACCTTCTACAATACCGTATTCCTGGAAACGATAATTATCTAATTTAATTAAAACTTTTTCGCCAGCCATGATCTTCCCCGAATTGGTTGCCGGTACAGACATTTTTCCAATCAATTTTTCCGTGTTTTTAGGAAGAATAGATAAAATGATATCCCCAGTTTTTACGAACTGATTTTCGCCAAAAAACTGCTGAAAACTCGCAATCCCTTCCGTATTGGAAATGATAAGATAATTTTGTTCCCATTGTTTCAAAGATTTTCTTAGCTGTTCAAACAACTGTAGCGTCTGAGAAGAGTAGGTGATCTTATCTTTTTCAGTATTGATCGCGGTTCCGCTTCTGGTTTTATTTAAATTCGAAATTCCTTCTTCAAGTTGAGAAAGAGAAATCGTAATGTTTTCAAGATTCTGTTGAGCCTGAAGATATTTTATTTTTTCATTTTCCAATTCCATCGAAGCAATTACCCCTTGATTGAATAATTCCTGAGAGCGTTGATAATTTTTCTTTGTAAGATCGTATTTTGCCTGTTCCAGACTTTTTTGTTGCTTTAGAGTAGCCGTTCTTATTCTGTATTCAGAAAGACTTTGGCTAGCTGCTAAATTTTCTGGAGCATACGGCTGAAGTCTTGTAAATAAAGCTTCATCCTGAAATGCCTTTGCAAAACTATTGTAATCACCTTGTAATTCTCCTAATTTAAAATGAGAAACTTCTTGAACAGGAAAAAATGGTAATTGACTTGGAGATAATGAGTCAACCAATTTTTTTAGCTCTAAAACATCTCTATAGTTTCCACTGGACTGCATCACCATCAGAACTTCATTTTTATGAACCTGTTGATGATCTTTAATGAATATTTTTTCGATTTTAGAATTGGTTCTGGCTTCCAGTTTTTCGGGTGGATTTTGTGAAGTCACTACAACAGGAGCAGGAATAAATTCCGGATATTTTATAATATAACTCATTAATAAAATAAGTAAAAGAATGATAAATATAATGCTGTTTCCCCAACGGATCATCCAATGAGGCGGTTGGGTCAGAATATCCTGAACGCTTTCTGAGCGTAGTTCAATATTATCTAAGATTTCTTTTTCTGCCATGTTATACTTTATGTTATACTTTAATTAATTTCCAAGTTCCAGTTGATTTTTCACTAATCTGTAATATTCGCCTTTTAAAGCAACCAATTCTCCATGATTTCCTTCTTCTACTACTTTTCCTTTATGAAGAACGATAATTTTATCAGCATGTTTTACGGTAGAAAGTCTGTGTGCAATAATAATGGCTGTTTTACCTTTGAAAAACTGTTCAAGATTTTCCATGATTACTTTTTCGTTGTTGGCATCTAATGCAGAAGTTGCTTCATCAAAGAAAATATAATCCGGAGATTTGTAAACTGCTCTTGCAATGAATAATCTTTGTTTTTGACCACCGCTTATTCCTAAACCTTCGTTTCCGATTTTAGTGTTGTAACTTAATGGTAATTCCTCAATAAATTCTTTGATATTGGCTATTTCAACGGACTTTCTCAGTTTTTCTTTATTAACATGATCTTCTCCGATAGCAATATTATTAGAAATAGTATCATTGAAAACATAGCCTTCCTGCATCACAACACCGCAATGATCTCTCCAATATCTTGGCGAAATATTCTTCAGTTTTGTATTTCCTATTTTAATTTCACCTTCTGTTGGCTCATAAAATTTCATTAAAAGTTTTAAAAGTGTTGTTTTTCCGCTTCCGCTGGTTCCAACAATGGCTGTTGTTTTTTGATAAGGAATGATTAAATTTAGATTTTCAAAAATATGCAGGTCTGAGCCAATATATCGAAAAGACATATTTTCAATTTCAATATCCTTTTGCGGAAGATCGTGAACATATTGCTCGTCTTTGCTTTCTTCATCGTCTTTATCATGAATTTCACGTAATCTTTCAAGAGAAATCTTGGCATCTTGAGTTTGTTTGATAAAATCAATTAACTGTAGTAAAGGACTGTTTAATTGACCGATAATGTATTGAACGGATAGCATCATTCCTAAAGTCAAATTTCCATCAAGAACCAATTTTGCAGAAAGAAAACTTACTAAGATATCTTTTATTTGGTTAATAAAATTCCCTCCGACAGACTGCCATTGCTCAAGAGAGAGAGATTTTATTCTGATTTTAAATAATTTAACCTGTAAAAATTCCCAATCCCAACGCTTTTGTTTTTCGGCGTTGTGCATTTTGATTTCCTGCATTCCGTTAATTAGTTCCATTACCTTGCTTTGTTCCTGAGAAACCTGTGAGAACCTCTTATAGTCAAGTTCTTTTCTCTTTCCTAAGAAAAATAGAATCCAGCCAATATATGATCCAGCACCCACAATGTAAACGATAAAAAGCCTATAATCATAAAATAATAGTATTATACTGAAAATAACTAGGTTAATGAGAGAAAATAAGGTATTAAGTGATGAATTAGTGAGGAGTTGCTCAATTCTGTGATGGTCATTTATTCTCTGCATGATATCTCCGGTCATTCTTGTATCAAAGAAATTAATAGGTAGTTTCATTAATTTGATAAAAAAATCAGAAATAATGGAAATATTAATTCTTGATGAGAGATGAAGTAAAATCCAACTGCGAATAATATCAATTCCCATTCTCCCCAAGAAAAGCATGACCTGAGCAAGAAGAACTACATAAATAAAATTAAGATCCTGATTTTGAATTCCGACGTCGACAATACTTTGAGTTAGGAATGGGAAAATTACAGATAGTAAGCTTCCGGCAATAAGTCCAACTGCAAGTTGTATAATAAGTGACTTATATTTTAATAGATATTTTGACAAAAACTTAAAACTGGCTTTGTTGTCAGTGTCATCAAACTCATCTTGAAAAAACGAAGGTGTTGTTTCTAACATAAGGACAATACCATCTTCTGTTTTTTCATTAGAGTTTACTCCGATCCATTGTTTTATGAATTCATCACGATTATAATTAATTAATCCATAACTGGGATCAGATATATAAACAATATTATTTTTATCAATTTTATAAACAACAACAAAATGATTTTTGTTCCAGTGAACAATGCATGGAAGTTGAATCTCTTTTACAAGTGATTCAAAACTTACCTGAACTCCTAGAGATCTAAATCCTAAATCTTCTGCGGCATCACTTAAACTTAACAGACTACTACCATTGCGAGTGGTTTCTGAAAGATTGCGTATTTGTTGCAGTGAAATATTTTTGCCATAATACTTGCTAATGATTCTCAAACAAGTGGGTCCGCAATCTTTTGAATCTGGTTGGATATAAAAGGGGAATTTTTTTTTGTTCATCTGTAAAGTTTATAATAGAAGTAACTTTATGTTGAAAAGAATAGGTTTTTAATTTATTTTGATTTTATAAAATCTAAATCTTCCAACATTTCGTCGATGAAATAGAAAATTTCTTCTCTATCATATTTATCGGGAAATAAATGACCATTTATAATAAAGAATGGAGTGAAATTTAATGAGTGCCGACCATTCTCTAAACTGATTTCATGCAAATCATTTAACTCTTCTTTAAAACTAATAGTTTTATTTATTGGGGTGAGTTTAGTTAAATCTTTTGTAAGAAACCATTTCTTTAGCTCTAATAAGAAAATAGCTTCTGAGCTAAACTTATAACTTTGAATAAAAGTGCTCAATAAGTTGGTGTATTCAGTAGATTGATCTTTCGAATAATTAAATCTGATTTGTACAGAAATATCGTTAGGATATTTATTTAGAATTTTTTCCAGAATTAAATGTGCATCCATACAAAAACTACAGTATGGATTGGATATTATTGAAATATTTAGATTAGCATTTTTGTTACCAAGTAAAAAGTATGGATTATTATCAAATAATATTTTATCACTTTCTAAAAGTTCGCTTTTGAAAAATTTATAATTTCTTTTAAATTTTAAATTCTTGATATTGCTATTTTTTATTTCTTTGAAAGTATTGAGAGTACTGTTAATTCCCCAAATTAAAATTGATGTAGTTGCAAAAATCAATAGAATCAAACCGACTCCCAACCAATAAATTTCTTGATCAATAAAAAAAGAGATACTAATAAAGATTTGACATCCTAAAATTGAAATTATTAATAAACAAACTCTGCAGAAAGTTTTCACTACAAAAGATTGAATATAAATTGAATAAAACAGGAAAGGTATTGCCATTAGAGTTAAAACTCCAACAATTGCACTAATATTAGTATTAAAAAGACCTAGAATAGAAATACTTACGAAATAAATTAAACTAAAATCAGATAACTTTAATCCGAAAAAATTAATACTATCAATATCAATTACTTTATGACAAGAGGTTTGCTCGTTAAAGTGAGAACCAATTCCACATATATTATTGATTAGCGGTGCTGATCGTCCAAATTTTTGATTAAAAATTTCGTATGATAAATAAAGCCCTATGATAGAAAGGATATTGAATAATGATGCAACCCATGAAAAAAGTACTAATGAATAAATTGCATATAAAGTAAAAAGTATATAAACTAGTTTATTAAAATTTAAAAAGTGTTTCTTTTCTGTGATTTCATCTTTTTCAAAAAGCAATACAAAATCTTCTGAATCTTGGTGAAGTTCTTTTTCAGGGATTATTTTTATTTCGTTAGAATAAATACGGTAGCCATTTTTTTCTTTTTTAATAAGAGAATAAGCATCTTTGTATATAATAATGAATTCATCTTTTATCTCATGCCAATATTGCTTATTTAAGTGATAAGCATTATTTGTGATTCCCATGAAGTTTAATGTATCAGATAACGCTAACGCTGATGGATAATTAGGATGCGATTGGAATTGGAAGAAGAATTCTTGTTGGTCTATTTTTAAATTTTTTATTAAATTTTCTATTTTCATGTAATCCGAATGTATTTTAAGTATTAATTTTTTAGATATACTTTTTATTATTTCAGGATCATATTTTCAATTTCTTTTTCAGACGACAATCCTGTTGATTGAAATAAAATGTTCATTTTATTGTCAACCATAACTGTATAGGGTATGGCTTTGTTTAATTTGAACTTTATTTGTAGATCTTCATATGTGGAATTTTCATTTTCCTGAGTAATAATTAATTGTTTCCAGGTCATGTTTTCATCTTTTAATGCTTTATACCAAGAATTTCTGTTGGAATCGATAGAGATAGAGATGAATTCTATTGAGTGATTTTTTCTGGTGTAATTTTTTTTCAGTAATGGAATTTCTTTTCGACAAGGTCCACACCAACTTGCCCAAAATATTATTAGATGTGTCTTATATGCAGGGTTTAGGATATTTGTTTTATTTCCCTTATCATCTACCAATAAAGGCAATTTTATATTTTCTTGATTAAATATTTTTTTATTATATGTTAATAGCTGCTTATAAGTAAGACTATTAATAACATCTTGTTGAAAAGATAGAAGGAAGGTTTGTAGCTGATCAGGAGTAAAGTTATTTTTATTTTTTTCTATTTGAAATAATAAATGATAAGAGTAAGGGTATTTTTTTATCTTTTCTTGTATCAAATTTATTTTATCATTGGTTGTTTTTCCTTCAAATAAATCGGTATCAATATTATATAAAGCATCTGTTTGTTTTCCTGAAATAATTGATGGGCTAGAAACTAATTTGTATTTTGACTGTAACATCATTCCTTTGGGGTTAAAATCTTTTAGCGTGCCATTTATTAGAATTCTTGAATCTGACATAAAAAATTGAGACTCCCATGGAGCACCTTTATAATTTGCATGGGTTGGAAAACTGAAAGATCTGGTAATTCCATTCTTGTCCTTATGATCTAGTCCCAAATAGCTGGAATTATTTTTAATGTTCCATTTATGGTTTAAATGAAATTTACCATTCTTAGTGGTTACACTATCTATTCTATTTGAAGAATCATCTTCATAAACATATAAAACTCCATCTGGTAAATTTGAAATATAACCTTCTATAATAGTTGCATGCTGTTCTTTCTTCTTAGAACATGAATAAATTGCAAAACTTAATATAATTGCAAACAAGAAAAAAAATTTCATAATTAGGTTTTAATAAGAGGAGAGACCTTAGTCTTCTCCTCTTTTATTTTGTTATGAATTACAACGAGAATCGCCTCCGTTTGAAGTTACATTAATCATTCCTAACCCAGTTTCGCAATAGCTTGTAGAGACTTGCAATCCTGATGGTGATTCAGCTGTTAATGTCATACATGAGCCAGTTCTTGTTACCCAAGTTCCGTCACTTCCTTGAATTGCAATTGAACAAGCTCTTCTCCCACCGCCTAAATTTCTTAGGTCTTCTCGTGATAATTTTTTTAAATTATTCATAATATTTTTTTTAAATTATTGTTATAGATTTACTAATCATTACAGTGAGAAACTCCACCATTTGAAGTTATATCAACTTGCCCTAAACCGGTTTCACAATACCCGTTAAACATATTGCTAAGGGATGGTTCTACACAAGAGCCTGTGCGAGTTGTCCATTTTCCATCGCTGCCTTGTATCGCAACAGAGCAGGCTCTACGACCTCCTCCTAAATTTCTCAAATCTTCTCTTGATAATTTTTTAAGATTTTTCATAATAAAAATTTAAATAATTTTCCTACTCTTTTAGCTTTTCGGATTCCGCTGTCTTTCCAAATTTGGTTGGACAAACATAGATTAGAATTTATTATGAAAAAAAATAATGGTATAAGGATTTATAAATTCATTCCCATGAATTTATAAATCCTTATAGTTGTAATTAGTTGCAATCTAATTATTTATATGAATTTGTGTAAAGAGATTTTTATTGAAGTGAAATTTCGATTTCTTTTATATATATTGATGGTGTTGTTCCTGTTTTCTTTTTAAAAACAACAGAAAATGCCTGTACATTGTTATATCCAAGCTCTTCAGCAATAATAGGAAGTTTGTAAGATCTGAATTTTTTGTCTTCAACTAAGCGTTCCAATGCGTAATCAATTCGTAGATCATTAATATAAGTTGTAAAATTCTTCGCTTTAGTATTATTAATTATATCAGATAAATAGGTAGTATTGGTATTGATCGATTTAGCAAGAGAAGATAACGTTATGCCCTTTTTAAGAAATAATTTTTTGTTTTCAAAGTTTTCTAATTCTTTAATTATAATTAGTTTAACATTATCAGATATATTTTTTACAATCTTTTCTTCTAATTCAATTTCTACTATTTCTTCTAAGATAGATTCTTTCTCATTGTTTTTTTGTTCCCTTGGACGATTTTCGATAGAATAAATAAGGTTTTGTGCAATTTTTTTATGTTTTTTTTCTGCTTTTTTAGATTTATAAAACAAAAAGGATAATATTATAAGTAATAATGTCAGTGCAATAAGTCCAGTATATGAGAAAATCTTTTTTCTTTTTAAACCATCAATAATATTTTGTTTTTCCTGAAGTAAATTTGGAGCGTCATACTTTTTAGGAAGTTCCACAGATAAATATTTAAATTGTTCATCAAGCTTTTGATTAACTTTCAAAAATCTATCTATATAATATAATTGTTTTTCTGTATTATTTTTTTTCTTAAAGTAATCAATAAGGTAAGTGTAAACTTCTTTAAGCTCAGGAAAAGTATTGTTCGTTTTTACTACAAGTGAATCTAATTTTGTAAAATTTTGTATGGTCTTATCTTTTTGATTTAGTCCATCATATGCTTTACCTAAGCTATAGAGAACCGAATTTACATTGATATCATGAATACTTGAAAAATAGCTTTCAGCTATTTTCAAATCTTCAACAGCTCTTTTATAATTTTTGATTTTTATGTTATAGTTGCCGGAAAGGTAGAGATATTGGCTTTGACTATATTTATTTTTATTTACAATTGCTTCCTTTAATCCTTCTTTAATCAAAATATTTGCAGAGTCAATTTCAGATAGTTCAATATAACTATTGGTAAGACTTATGTGTAATTGTTGATAATCAAATTCTGATAAATAATTGGTGTTATAAAGGTAATGTCTAAATATTTTTATAGCATCTTTATTTTTTCCTATATAAGTATTTAAATAAGCAATGTTCATATCAGCGTACGCTATCTGGTCTTTGTTATTTTGTAACTTAGCATACTTTAATCCCAAAATATAATTATCTAGGGCACTTTTAAGATTATCATATTTATAATAAACATTACCTTTTAATAAATAAAGTTTTGCTGGAAACACATTACCTTTCGAGTTTTTTGTAATGATAGATAGACTATCTAAATACTTTAAAGCATCTTGAAAACTTACATTGATATGCATAAGAATGTAACCTTCAGCAATGTGATCTTTATTGTTTTCTTGCTTAGCTTTTTGTAGGTAATATTTAGCAATAACTATCGATTCAGTCGTTTTATCTTGATCATAATTATCAAAGAATTTTTTTTTCAATTGTTCATAATTGAATTCTTGTAAACGATTAATACCTTTTTGAGCAAAAATTAGATTGCTAAATAGCAATACTAAAGAAAATAAAATTTTCATCACCATATAATTCGATGCAAAAATATGGTTTTCTAGTTAAAAAAAAATTTTTTATATTTTTTTAACAAAAAAATATATATCTGATTTTTAATTTATTACCCCTGTTTTTAACACAGGATTTATAAATTCAGGGATGTGTTTTTTTGTTAAATTATTAGAAATCTTTTTCTTTGTCCCACAATTAATTTAATTATTATAAATAATGAAAAAGAAAATTCAAGAAAAAAAGAAGTTATCTTTGGACAAACTACAAGTTACAAAAATCAATAATTTAAACAAAGTTTTTGGAGGCTTAGGAAATCTAAACGCTTGGGAAAACATTGATAATGATGACGAACCAAGTAAGCCGCCAGTTAAGGATGGTAATAGTATCAGAGGATAAAAAATGAAAAAAGTAATATTTATCATTATCAGTTTTTGGTTATTTTCTATTTACGGTCAGAAAACAAATCTAGCTCCAACATTATCAGTTACTGATGTCTATCATGGAATTAAGATTATAGATCCTTATAGAAATTTAGAAAATTTAAAGGATGAAACAACAATGGCTTGGATGAAATCCCAAACAGATTATACTAATTCTATTCTTAACCAACTCCCTAAAAGAGCTTATTATTTGAAAAAAAGGCTTGAATTTGATAAGAGACAAGGATATTCTATATCTGATCTTAAAATTACTGGTAATGATAAATATTTTTATTTAAAAAAAAATGCTACCGAAAAGATAGCAAAATTATATTTTAGAGACGGATTTCAAGGGAAAGAACAACTACTTTACTCTCCATCTAGCTTTATATCAACCTATAGTACAAGTAATAACCATGAATTTGTAATCAATTATATTAGTCCTAGTAAAGATGGAAGTAGAATTGCTATTGCCATGTCTGAAAACGGTAAAGAAATGTCTGAGATGGTTATCCTTAACGTAAATGACAAAACTACTTTACCAGAAATTATTACTAATATACAACCGTCAAATGTAGGTGGAGTTCAATGGCTAGATGATAATAATGCCTTTCTTTATGTATATTATCCTGAAATGGATACAAAATCTAAAATATATAATAAGAATACAGAGACTATTCTATATAAAATTGGGACAGATCCAAAAAATCGAAAAGATATATTTTCGACAAAAAATAACCCTGAATTACATATTAGTGATTCAAAATATCCAATCATTTTAGATTATAATGACCAATATTATATCGGAATGATTCTCGATTATGATGAATATCGAAAGACCTACATAATTCCAAAAGAAGATTTATTGGCAGGAAAAAAAAATTGGAAACAATTTTATGGAAAGGATGATAAAGTTCGTTCTTTACAACTATTAGATCAAAGTGCTTTGTTTTTATCAAAATATGATTCACCAAATTACAAACTTTGTAAGACGGATGTTAAAAAGCCAAACTTTAAAACTCCAGAAATTCTTATTCCGGAAAGAAAAGATGAAGTTATAAAAAGCTTTAAGGTAACAACAGACGGTATATATTATACAACAACAAAGAATGGTGTGGAATCTAAATTATATTTTTATAAAGATGGTAAGGATCAGCAAATACTCCTTCCATATTCTTCAGGGGATATTGAAATGCAAGTTAAAGATGAAAAATCTTCAGATATCTGGATTACATGCTCCGGATGGGCAAATGACAAGCAACGCTTTAAATATAATATAAAAAATAATACTTTCAAAACGGAGAACTTAGTTCCTTCAATTGATTATCCTGAGTTTAAGGATATTGTCGTTGAGGAGCAAGTGGTAAAATCAAGAGATGGTGAGGAAATTCCGATTTCTCTTATTTACAATAAAAATTTAAAGAAAGATGGAAAAGCTCCGTTACTAATTGATGCTTATGGTGCTTATGGAATATCAAGAAGTCCTTTCTTTGCTCGAATTTATCTTTTATGGGCGGGAGAAGGAGGAATATTCGCTGTTGCTCATGTAAGAGGTGGTGGAGAGAAAGGCGAAAAATGGCGTTTAGGGGGGCATAAAAATACCAAACCTAACTCATGGAAGGATTTAATTGATTGCACTGAATATTTGATAAAAGAAAAATACTCATCAAAAGAGAAAATAGCAATTTGGGGAGCCAGCGCAGGTGGAATTACTGTTGGAAGAGCAATGACAGAAAGACCCGATCTATTTAAAGCTGTTATTTTAGAAGTAGGAATGGTAAATGCAGTTCGTGACGAAATAGCACCTAATAGTAATATTGAGGAATTCGGATCAGTTAAAGATCCCGCTGAATTTAAAGATTTGCTTGAGATGGATGCATATTTACATATTAAAAAGGGAATAAAGTATCCTTCTACATTAATAACTGGTGGTATCAATGATGAGCGTGTAGCTGTATGGGAACCAGCGAAATTTGCAGCAAAACTAATAAAAGATGATGAATCAAAAAATCCTATTTTGTTACAAGTTGATTTTGAAGGTGGGCATGGAAATAATACTGCAATTATTCACGCACATTCTAATCTATCGGATATTTTTGCATTTGCTGCTTGGCAATTAGGTATTCCGGGCTACCAACCTAAATAGAAAATCAATGCCACGTTTTCCATATAAATTTTTTGACAATTTTATTGTTCGAACTCCATTGTTCTCAAATAAAAACTTTCTAACAAAATATGGAAGTGAAGGATTTTTGGATAATGAACTAAAAGAAATCTGTATTAATCCGGTTTTTCAGGAAGCAATTTATTTGGCCTCACCTGATTTATATTTAATATTAATTAAATGGCTTTCAAATAAAGAATTACAAGATAAGGATAGTCAAAAACTTAAAGACTCACTTTTAAAATATTATATTCGAATGAGTACACGTTGTACACCATTTGGATTATTTTCAGGTGTAGGTTTAGGACAATTTGATAAAGAGAATATCGAATGTAATTCCGCCATTAAACAAAACAACTTTATAGAAAATGCAATTAGTAGAGATACAAAATTAGATATGCATTTTTTAACAACTTTATCAAAGAATATTGAAACTGAACTTAGTGTTAAAGATCAACTATTATTTTATCCCAATAATAGTATTTATATAGTTGGAGACAAAATTAGATATGTGGAGTATGAAATTAAAAATGATAAAAGAAATTATATTATTTCGACCGCAACATTAACAGATGAATTAAAACTTGTTTTACATTTTTCCAGAAAAGGAGGAAATATTTCCCAACTTTCAGAAATTCTTATTAATGATGAAATAACAAAGGAGGAAGCACATGAGTTTATTCAAGAGCTAATACTAAATAAAGTTTTAGTAAGTGAACTTGAGCCAAATGTTTCAGGAGATGATTTTTTTGAAAATATAATTAAAATCTTGTCCAAAATTGAAGAAAAAAAGGAAGAAGCATCAACTTTAGTTTTAGTGCGTAGCAAACTTTTGGAGCTGGATCAAAAAGTAGGTAATTTAATCGAAAAATATTTTGAAATTGAAGAACTTCTTAAATCATTTAAAGTACAGTATGAAAGGAAATATCTATTTCAGTCCGATCTTTATTTTAATAATCAGTATAAATTATCTAATCATTGGATAAAACAAATTAAGAGTGGCATTAGTTTTCTCAATAAAATCTCAACCGCAAATAAAGAAACACATTTGGAGAGGTTTAAGAGGGCTTTCAAAGAGACATTTGAAAATGAAGAGCTTCCATTATCTTATGTTTTAGATACAGAGATTGGGATTGGTTATCGACAAGATATTGAGGCAAAAGGTATGCATTCTTACTTGGATGATTTGGAAATAAAAGAAGTTAAGAATGAAGAGACAATAATCAAATTAACCCCAATTCAAATCATTCTTAATAAAAAACTTCAAGAAGCCCTACACAAGGGGAATTTTATAGTTACTCTTTCTGATGAAGATTTTGCTGATATTGAAGAAAATTGGGTTACAACTCCTTACACAATTTCTTTTATGGGAGAGCTAATTTCAGAAAATGGATTTGAAAAAATGATTTTATACGGCGTTAACGGAAGTAGTGCCGCAAATCTAATTGGAAGATTTTGTTCAGAAAAATCAAAAATCAAAGATATTGCAAAAACTATTTCTAAAAAAGAGGAAAAATTTGAAAACGATGTTATATTAGCTGAAGTTATACATTTACCAGATGCTAGAATAGGAAATATAATTAGAAGACCTATTTTAAGAACATATGAAATTCCGTATTTGGCAAAATCTACTTTACCTCCGGAAAATCAAATATTATTAGAAGATCTTTACATTTCTATAAAGGATGACAGGATTATATTACGATCTAAAACACTTAATAAAGAAGTAAAACCAAAATTAACAAACGCGCATAATTATTATTCCAATTCTTTACCTATCTATCATTTTTTATCTGATATAAATTCTCAAGATATAAAATCTGGATTGACTTTTGATTGGGGAGGTTTGAATCAGCTTTATTTTTTTTTACCAAGGGTAGAATATAAAAATATTATTTTATGTAAAGCGCAATGGAAGATTACAATTAGTGATGTTTCTTTCCTATTTAAAATAAAGAATGATGCAGATCAATTAATTTCAAAATTAAAAATGTGGAGAAATGAAAAAAAAATTCCTAAATGGATTCAGTTAGTTAAGTCTGATAAAACCTTAGCATTGAATTTAGAAAATTATCATATGGCTCGACTTTTTATGCAAACTATTAATAATGAAAAATCAATATTAATTGAAGAATTTTTATATGATGAAAATGATAATTTTAGACACGAATTTATTTTTCCAATGTATAAAATTGAATAAGAATGGTAAAAAGGAAATTTATTTTTGGAAGTGAATGGGTATATTTAAAAATTTCTACAGGAATCATAATTTCGGATGTAATTTTAAATCTACTTAAGCCATTAATTAAAAGTTTTCAAGATGAGAACATTACTTCAAAATGGTTTTTTATCAGATACAATGTTCCGAGATCTCATATTAGAATAAGGTTTCAATTAAATGAAGTTCATTTTTTTCATACCGTTATTTACAACATTAATGCAGTTTTAAATAAACACATACATAGTGGTGAGATTTTAAATATCCAAATTGACACTTATAATAGAGAAATTGAGAGATATGGAGAAGGCACCATCGGAGATGCAGAAACTTTATTCCAAAAAAATAGTGAATTTACTTTACAATGCCTCCATTATAATGATGAGGAAAAAATTATCATTTCTCTTTTTTATATTGATGAGATTTTAAATAACCTGAATTTATCACTTAAGGAAAAGCTGGTTTGGATCAAAGATTTTAATACAGCCTTTAAACGAGAATTTAATGCGGATAAAAAATTAAATTCTCAATTAGACAAAAAATATCGAGAGTTTCAACCAAAATATTTAGATTTTCTTCAATCAGAAGAATTTTTAGAAGAGAGGAATTCAGTGATTTCCAATATTAAAGAAAGTTATCTCGCATTGCAGAACATTATTAAGCATCATGAAACTCAATCTTTAGGAATATCAATACAAAGTTTTTTTCAAAGTATATTTCATATGAATATCAACAGGCTTTTTATATCTAATCAAAGATTATTTGAGATGGTTATTTATGACTATTTAGCAAGATATTATAAAACAAAGCTATACAATAATAAACATTGATTACTTTATTAAATAAATTAAAAAGCTAATAATTCCCTTAGATGCTTTCCTAAACCTTTCGCTAAATCTGGTAATGGGGTAAAAGAAAAGTTTCGCTTACTATTCTCAATATCACTTATAATGGCTTTAATAATTCTATTACTATTTAAAAGCAACATCATCATGACTTAAGTTTAAGCCAGTTCTTAGTCTTTTAATGATTTCTCCTAATAAAGAGAAGGTTATTTTACCTCACTCTCCGCAGATATTAAATAAAAACCTACTGAAATTGTAGGTTTTTATTTTTATTGAAGGCTTTTGCCCTAATATGTTTGTTAAAAACTTTAGTTTAAAGCGTTGACGTTATCTGTTCCATCTGGATTTGTTGGATTTTATCCTTAACTATTTTTACTTTTCGGGACTCACCCCCAATATCCAACGAACCCCAAAAAGATCTGTTATTTCGATGAGCCTTTGCTTTTTCATCTCCATAGGAAAATCTTCTATATCTCCGACAAGCTGCTTTATGAGACTAAACCGTTCCGAGGTATTCCGGCAGGGAAAATAAATTGCAAGGTGGTTACCCATTTGATATCCTTCATCATGAACAAGGTCGGAACCATAAAGAACGATACGTTCAGAGATCAGAGAACCACTAATCACTGGTTTAATGGAATATGGATTGAGAGGCATTTCCAATATTTCAAGAAAAAGTTCACCTCCAAAGCATGATTGGTAAAAAGTAAGTGCTTCTTTACAATTCCCTGCCAGGGTTATGAATACTCCGAATTTTGCAGATTTATTTTGTTGTGTAAGCATATGGTTACATTAAGCATCCGGAATTTCAGGCTCTACAAGTCTTTTTAATTTCTCCAGAGATTCCTGCCAGCCCAGATAGCACATTTCTGCAGGTATCTGTTCAGGAATACCGGTTTGTTCAATTCTGATTTCTGTTCCGCACGATACTTTGTTGAATGAGACTGTAGTAGTCATTTCGCCCTTCAAATCTGGATTATCAAACTTCTCAATATATTTAAGAAACTGCCCTTCTCTGATTTCAGTATAGGTACCACCAAAGGAATGTCCGTTACCGGTACTGAAATTAATAAAAGTCATTTTAAACTGTCCACCTTCTTTAAAATCTGCCTGCTGTACAGTACATATAAATCCATAGGGTGGAATCCATGAGGCATAAGCTGTCGCATTCGCAAATGCGCGAAAAACTTTTTCCGGAGCAGCTGTGATTATTCTGTGTAATGAAACGCTGTTGTTTGTCATTTTTTTTGATTTTAGATGTTTGAATATATTTAATTTTTTAAAATTATCCGAAGGCTATTGTACTGAGGATATTTTATCATAGGAAGTAGCCCCGGAAGCCTTTAAGTTTTCTTTTCGGACATTCCATTTCCGGAAGCGATAAGAAATTGCCAGCACTACTAAAAATATAAGTGGCATAAGCATATATCCTACATTCCCGTCAACACATGCATGGCTTATCAATGCAAATATCAGGTTAAAAGCCAGGCCTGCATAGGCCCATTCTTTTATTTTATCCGGTATTTGATTAAATGATATGGCCACAATTCCTAATACCTTACAGATAATTAATGCGTAAGCAAAATAGTCTGGATATCCCAGGGCTTTTGTTCCAGCATTTACATATTCTCTTGCAAACAATAATGTTGCAGCTGGCATAGCGCCTTCCCACAGGATCAGTACAATGGTAGCTGCCCAGAAGATTATTTTATTCTTTTTCATGATTTTGGATTTATTAATTATTAGGTGATTCTGCATATTTTACAAAATTATTTAGAATGGCCTGCCAGCCTTGCTTCTGAAATTCAGGATCATTCTGGGTTTCAGGATCAAAGCTTGTTGTTATCAATGTTTTTTCGTCCTGCATATTGAAGATAGTAGAAGCTGTTCTTCCGTCGGCCATTGTATAAGCTATTTCCTTATTTTGCTCAACCTTATCATAGATACCGGAGAAATCGAAACCGAAACTTCCATCTCTGGCTTCCATTCGGTTGGTAAATGTACCACCTACCCGGAGATCATTATTACTGCTCGGACAATGCCAGCTTGGGTCTGCTGAGTTCCAGTTCATAATGTCTTCCGGCGAATTCCACATTTTCCAAACTTTTTCCACAGGAGCATTAATTTCAGCTTGTACCTTGATTTTTTCTTGTTTTTTCATTGCTTTAATTTTTTGTTGTTATTGTTATGACAAAGATCGTATGGATAATAAAAATAAGACTGTTGCAAAAACGACAACTTAAGGGGTGGATTACGACAAAAAATATAAGTATCTTTACCACAAAATAAAAGGTATGCAGATATCAGTTTTTGTTCCTCAATATGGAACGATAGAAGCCATAACCCCGGCATTCAGGACTTTTCATACTGCCAATGAGTTTCTTTCCGTGTTTGGGAAAAAGCCCATTTTTAAAGTAGAGTATGTAGGATTAACCGAGTATGTTCCGGCTAATAGCGGGGAGTATACGATAAAGACAAACAGACTCCTTCAGAATGTTACTCATACTGATCTGCTTATTATTCCTCCTACTTTTGGGGAGATGGATGAAGGTATAGCAGCTAATGCAGATGCAATTCCTTATTTCAGGAAACTTTATTTCGGAGGGACAAGTCTTGCCAGCTTATGTGTCGGAGCCTTCCTTCTTGCAGAAACAGGTCTTCTGGACGGCAGTAAATGTTCCACTCATTGGGCTTATATCAACGAGTTTAAAAACAGGTATCCACAGATAGAAGTGGAAGACGGTGCTATTATAACAGAACATGATAATATTTACAGTAGTGGCGGAGCCAGCAGCTTATGGAACCTGATATTATACCTTGTAGAAAAATATTCAGACAGGGAAACTGCTATTATGATCTCAAAATATTTTGCGCTGGACATAAGCAGAGATAACCAGTCTCAATTTGCCATTTTCCGTGGTCAGAGAAGTCATATAGATGAACAGATTAAAAAAGTTCAGGATTTTATAGAGGAACATTATGAAGAGAAAATAACGGTTGAAGATCTTGCGACATATGCCGGTATAGGACGCCGTACGTTTGAAAGAAGGTTTAAAGATGCTACCAACAATACGCCTGTAGAATATATACAGCGGGTAAGGATAGAGGCTGCCAAAAAGTTTTTTGAAGCATCACGAAAAAATGTTTCCGAAGTAATGTATGAGGTAGGCTATACAGATACGAAGGCATTTCGCGATATTTTCAGAAAAATCACCGGACTTACGCCTATTGAGTACCGGAATAAGTTTGCCAAAGTTTATTAAGAGCAGCAAGTTCTGTGTATAATAAGCGGCAGTACTACGATATAGATTCTCGTAGTAAATCTCATTAAATTGGAATTGATAATAGCTAAAAGTGTTTAAAATGTAATAATTAAATTATGGCTAAAAAAAGTATCATTTTATTTTCAGGATTTATCATAGCAATTTTGGTCAGTTTGAGTATCCATATTGTAATGCTTCAAGTCATTGGTGTCCAATATCCAGACAACTCAGGAGTACCTTTAATTCCAAGACTGCTAAATAAGTGGTTATCTATATTAGCACTTTTTATTTTTTATTATTTGGCTAAAGATAAATTGTCTAAGAAATCAATTATAATACAATCTATTATTGTTTTTTTATTGTATTCAATGCTAAAAGAAGTACTTATTCGTGCGAACTTAATGGAAGGTGTAGTAACAACATCCTGGATATTTCCATTTATAAAGGCCGGGCCACAACTTTTAGGGTATTTAATTTTAGCTTTTGCATTGGTAATTAGCAACTTTTTTATTAAAAAGAAATGGCAACTGTTTATGGTTTCAATTTTAATAACCTGCCTTTTTCAGTTTATAGTTGAGCCTATGCTTAACTCGTTATTTGCTCCTATTATTGCCTCTTATTCACATCTGGCACATGAGGCTATTTATGAACTGCCTTATGGTTGGCACGTACTCGTACCCGCTTATCTGACTTTTGCAGAACCCGTTATTGCTGCATTTGTAATAGTATATTACATTTGGGATAATATTGCTGGGAAAGCCTGGCAGAAAGTAGTTTCAATAGGAATTTTAATCTGCTTAATCAAAGGAGCATTATTTCCACTTTTCCTTTTTACACCTTATCTCAAACTCAAATTCACTTCAGCTGTAGCTAGTGAAATCCAATTTACATTAGAGTTTTTAGCTTTAGGAATATTAACCTCTGCTTTTTGGGCTTGGTCTCAAAAAAAATAGAATTGATTTTTATTTTTTGGTGACGGATTTTGTTAAATGAATCTTTTTTTGTCAATCAAAATGCTTAAAAAATTAACATCAATAGTTTCGGTGTTTGAGCTCTCTTTAAGCATCAGAATTATTCATTGGTTTAAAGTCTTTACGGTTAGAGAATTATTATCATTAAGCCAATAATATGTACTAATTTTACATCTGAAAATACTAAAACAAATGACAACACAGGAATTCATTGCCGAAGCATTTTTGGAAGATGTGGGCAGCGGCGATTACTCTACACTGGCATCCATCCCGGCCGATGCAAAAGGTAAAGCGGTACTCAAAATAAAGGAAGACGGGATACTGGCAGGTATGCAGGTGGCACAGGAAATTTTCCATTATTTGGAAGAAGGTGCAAAATTTACCCTTTATAAAAAAGACGGCGATGTGGTGAACAACGGCGAAACAGCATTTACAGTTGAAGCCAGTGTGCACACCATACTAAAAGCCGAACGCCTGGTGTTGAATTGCATGCAGCGCATGAGCGGAATTGCCACCCTTACCAATAGGTATGTTGATAAAATAAAAGGGACTAAAACCAAAATACTCGACACCCGAAAGACCACGCCGTTGTTCCGTGAATTTGAGAAAGAAGCTGTACGCATAGGTGGCGGATACAATCTCCGCATGGGGTTGTATGATATGATCATGCTCAAGGACAACCATATCGATTTTTGCGGAGGTATTGAGAAGGCTATAAAGAAGACCAATGAATATCTGACGATCAACAATCTCGACCTGAAAATAGAGGTAGAAACCCGGAACCTGGATGATGTTCGCCGAGTACTGGAAACGGGCAACGTGTACCGCATTATGCTCGATAACTATTCGCCGGAACTAGTGGAAGAGGCTGTTGAAATAATAGGCGGCAGATATGAGACTGAAGCATCAGGTGGAATCACTCTCGATAACATCCTCTCTTACGCACGCACGGGTGTTGATTATGTATCCTTGGGCGCAATCACAAATAGGGCAGTGAGCATGGACCTGAGCTTAAAAGCACAATTGGTATAATGTAGAAACATTTTGAATTCGTTATCTACAGATATAAAATAAAACCTACTGAAAACCAGTAGGTCTTTGTTTTATTCGATTTTTTAAAGAGTTAATATTAATTCTATTTTCAAATTACTTGAAATTTCTTTATAATTTTCATGGTAAGAAAAAGTATGCTGAATATAGAATTTAATGTTTGCCAGTCTATTTATCTATTTTACCATAAAACGTTTGTAGGCCTCCTGGATGGCTTCTTCTGTTTCAGGGACTAAATAAGCTATTCCACGATGGATTTTTGCCTGTACACTTTCAACAAACGGTCTGTATGTTTCATCGTATTTTGCAAATGCAGTTATGTAATCATCATTTGAAGACAATTCCTTTGCTAAAATAGATGCTCCTTGCATTGCTAAACTTGTACCCATTCCTGTATGAAAGCTCGCTGCGTGTGCGGCATCACCCACCAATGCAATACGTCCTTTAGTCCAGGAAGGCATATGAATCTGACAAACTTCATCAAAGTATAAATTATCGGATTGAAGCATCGTATCTAAAATTTCCGGTATTCTCCATGAACAGTTTTGAAAAGTTTCTTTCAGTATCTGTTTATGTTGTTCCTGGTTTCTGTAATCAAAACTGAGCTTAGGAGATCTGAAAACAAGAATAGCATTCACCGTATTCTTAAATGGGTAGAGCGCCGCAAACTTACGAGGCTCGTTATATAGCACTCCCGTATTGGGTTTGGTTTTAATGGATGGTACTTCAGCAAAAGCAAAATATTCACCAAAAAACTTTGAATAATTCTCTTCTTCTCCAAATATTTTTTTTCTTACAGCAGAGTGCGTTCCATCAGCACCAAAAACAAAATCAAAACTACCGCTAGCTCCATTTTTAAAAGTGACTTCAACCCGATCTTCATACTGAACTAAGGTATCAATTCTGTTTTCAAATAGAATATCTACTTCATTTTTTGGAATGTTTTCATAAAGTATATCTACCAGATCATCGCGATGAATTTCAATATCACCAAGATATTCGGCTTGGGCATTTAATGAAAATGTAACGATTGTTTCATTTTTGGCATTTACAATTTCATCGACATGCAAAAATTCTTTCGCTTTTATTTTTTCCAGTATGCCCATTTCCTTTGCAACGTTTAAGGCATCTCCTCTTACATCAATGGGAGAGCCGCCTCTTCTCAACCCTTTTGAAATTTCGACAATGGTTACCTTATACCCGAATCTGTTTAACCAATAGGCCAGGGTCAATCCGGCAATACTTGCACCTGATATTAAAACCTGCTTTTTCATAATTTTTATTTTTTGTTTTACAATACAAAATTGTTAGTATTTTTACGAATAAAATAATTCAATAACTTATAAAAATAGTCGTAAAAATTATGGAAACAGAAGGCAATGGACAAGACTTTCTTCAATTTGCGAATAAAATCGGTTATGATATTGGAGAGAACATGGAGCAAAATATAGATATGCACTTTCAGAAAAATTTCGATTTTTTACCTGACTTTGCATTATTTATAGCTTCTTATAAAGTAAAGAAAACATTCTCACGGCAAACTACACCACCGAAGCAAATTCAAAACAGCATCCGCTTTTTTTTCCATAATGTATTTGATGATGAACCCACGAACGGAAAAGGAAAATTAAAAACACCCGAAAAGCCGCCATACGTTCGCATATTTCCCTCAGAACTTCCACATACAAGCATTTTCAGAAAAAACTGGCATGTAAAAGTGGTTTCTGTGTTTATCAGTGCCGATTATCTAAAAAGCTTTCTGAATGATGATGTTGAGCATTTCCCATTCTTATTCGACAATGGCAATCAATTTTTGATTGAAGAAATGATGACGGACGATATTCTTCGAACAATAAATGACATCGTAAAAAAAGAAGAACCTACCGGACTAAACAGTTACTATTACAAGCTGAAAACAATTGAGCTGCTTTTTTATTTGTTTCAAAGCTTGAATAAGCGGGAAAAATCTGTTCATCAAAAACTAAACAGTAAGGACATAAAAGCTATTTACAGTGTAAGGGATACCCTAATTTCGTCATTAGACAAACCAGTTCCTATCGCACAGTTAAAGCAAGTTGCAGGGATGAATGAATTAAAAATGCGTCAACTTTTCACGCAGGTTTTTGGAATGGGTATTTACGATTATTATCAAAATGTACGTATGAAAGAAGCTGCACGGCTTTTACGGGATGAAAAATTATCCGTATCGGAAGTGGGCTATCAAATGGGATTTGAGAATCTCAGTCATTTTTCAAGAGTATTTGAAAAGAATATTGGGAAGAAGCCTAAAAAATACAGCAAAGAACTGATGTGAAAAAAGGGATTTGTGGCAAAGATAATTTAATTGACCAATTCTCAATAATTATTTGATTTTCATTTTTAATACATTTGTTAAAACTTTAGTTGATGATAGGGTGTGTAAAATGTGACCATGAAGGTTTTTTTCCACCCAAGCCAATTACCTTGGAATATCTGACAATTTCAAAAACGAAGTTATATTTGTAATCATGGTTTTCGAAAATGACTCGAATGAATTTCTCAGCCTTAGTGAACTTGATCGTGAAAATCAGGCTCATGTTTTTCGTGCTCAGAAAATGGACAAAACTTTTATCTGGAATACCGCAGATAGTTTAGCAATAACCATTGATAGCGTTCCCTATCAGCTTTCAAAAAATGAGATTATCTTTTTAACTGAATTTCACAAAATCGATCATGTACAACTTTCCAGTGCTCGAATGATCCGGTTCAATAAACCTTTTTTCTGTATGATTGATCAGGATAGTCAGGTGGGGAGCAAAGGTTTGTTATTTTATAGCGCAAGACACGTTCCAAGGTTGGTTTTAAATGAAAGTGAAGCTGAAGATTTTGAGACCTCATGGAAAATTTTCTGTAAAGAGATGCATAAGGAAAGTCTCCTGAAAAAAGAAATGTTGGAAACGATGCTTAAAAGAATGCTTATTCTCTCTGTAAGAATTTTAAGCAAATCTACCTATTTAGAAGGCGTGGAGAAAAAGCAACTGGATATCATCAGAGAGTTTAACTATCTGGTAGATTCTCACTTCCTTCAGCATCATGATGTTGCTTTTTATGCATCAAAATTAAACAAATCACCAAAAACACTGGCCAATTTGTTTTCTACGATCCTAAAACGTACTCCACGTGAGATTATTCATGATAGGATTATGATCCATGCCAGAAGGCAGCTTAATTACAGCAACTCTTCAATCAAGGAAATTGCCTATCAATTGGGCTACAATGATATCCAGACATTTAGTCGTTTTTTTCGCAATAGAGAAGGCATATCTCCCATTCAATACCGTGATAAATTCACATTGCAGAATAAATAAACCCTTTTACATTCCGATCATATTTTCATATATCAAATACAGGAAGAATTGCTAACTTTTAAGGAATATCTGCCTATCAATGTCCTCTTTTTTACCCGCACATTTGTCTCTTCAATAAAAAATGAGAAAACATCATGGACAATAAAAAAAGAGTCAGAATACGACGGCTGGGTTGGGCCGGAGTAGAAATTGAATGCGCAGGAGAAACACTTTTAATAGATTATGTTCTGGATATTTCCCCGTTAGCGGTGATCCATAATCCTGAGGAGCACTTTCCGGCATCTTCTCAACCAAGCGCGGCTTCAGTTGCGTTATTAACACATTTACATAGTGACCACGCAGATGCTAAGGCATTAAGTGTGGCACTTCGCAAAGATGCGCCCGTTTTTAGGCCGACTGCGGCCAGAGGCAACGATGCTGATATGGTTTTGACAACGCATACGGAGATGGAACTCAAAAAATATGGGCTCAAGACTGAAATAATCGGGGAGTGGGAAGAAAGAAAAATCGGGCCGTTTCGGATTTTTTCAGCACCTGCTGTTGATGGGTTTGGAGATCCACAGTTGAGCTGGATTATAGAGTGTGGGGGATTGAGAATCTTTCATGCCGGAGATACCTTGTATCATGGTTTGTGGTGGAAGATTTTTCACCGATTTGGTCCGATCAACATTGCATTCTTACCGATCAATGCACCCGTTGTAGATTTTCCACCACTAAGGCCAATGAGTTCCATTGAGGCGGTAATGAATCCAGAGCAAGCTGCTGTAGCGGCAAATATTCTTAGGGCTGATTTTGTGGTTCCCATGCATTATGGTACCATGCATCAACCCCCTGTCTATGTCGAGACTCCAAACGCAGTAGAGCGATTGGGTATCAGTTTAACGAATTTGGATCCAGGTATTATGATTAAAGAACCTGGTGATTGGTTTGAACTTTTAAAATAATCAAAAAATGGAAACAAAAGATTTAACCATTGTATTGGTGCATGGAGCATGGTCGGACGGTTCTAATTGGAGACATATTATTCCGTTGTTACACAAAGAAGGATATAAAGTCAGAAGTGTTCAAAATCCCCTAACTTCCTTAGAGGACGATATTGAAAAAACAAACGATTTAATTGATGCGCAAGACGGGAAGGTTTTGCTGGTAGGTCATTCATACGGGGGAGCCGTAATTTCTGGTGCCGGAAATAATGATAAGGTGGTGGGTATGGTTTATATTGCAGCATTCGCACCAGACAAAGGAGAGAGTTTAGGAAGTATATCCGCACAAAAGACAGAGCAACCATCCGGAAGAGCAAGCATATATCGTGATAGCAAAGGCTTTTTATGGATTACATATGATGAATACCGTAAAAGTTTTTGTCATGATGTAAATGAAACTGATGCCTTAGTAGCGTCTTTGGCACAAAAACCAATTCATAGTCAATGTTTTGGTAGTGTAATGGGCGATCCTGCCTGGAGGAATAAACCAACCTGGTATCAGGTGTCTTCAAACGATCATATGATTTTGCCAGAAACGCAGAGAGAAATGGCAGAAAGAATGAATCCTGAAAAGATAATCTATTTAGAAGCCAGTCATTTTTCATTAGCTTCCAAACCACAAGAGGTGGCTCAGTTGATTCTTGAAGCGGCAAAATCATGCGAATAAATTAAACCTGGAATTATTTCAATTTTTGACAATGAAACAGCTAACCAGACGGGAATTAATTAAAAAGAGTAGCTTAGCCTTTATCGGTATTTCGTTACCTTTGATTACAAAGACAAATCATTTATTTCTAAAAATGCCAACACCTAACAATATGATTAAACCATTCTCAGTCAATGTTCCACAACAAGTTCTGGAGGATCTAAAATTAAGATTAAATCTAACCCGATGGCCAGATCAGATAACAGGATCTGATTGGAATTATGGTACTGATCTTACTTATTTGAAAGAACTAACAACCTATTGGCAGACAACATTTGATTGGCGAAAAGTTGAAGCTGAAATCAATTCTTATCCCAATTTCATGGCTGATATTGATGGCCATCAGATTCATTTTATGCATATCAAAGGAAAGGGTAAGCGATCGATACCATTGATCATTACCCATGGATGGCCAGGATCATTTCTGGAAATGATGAAATTGATACCTCTATTGACTGAAGACCCTGATTTCTCTTTTAATTTGGTTATCCCGTCTGTTCCAGGATTTGGTTTTTCTGGCAAAATTACTGATCCCGGTTGCAACAGCGAATTTGTTGCTGATATTTGGCATAAATTAATGTTGGAATTAGGGTATCCACGATATGGAGCACAAGGTGGCGATATAGGTTCGGGGATCAGCACCTGGTTGTCTTTAAAATATTCATCTCATATGATGGGTTTGCACCTCAACTATATCTCTGGTTCTTATAAGCCCTACCTGGCAGATGACGAAAAGCTTTCTGATGAGGTATTAGCTTTTCAAAAAACCGGATCAGAATGGTCTGCAAGGGAAGGTGCATATGCTCATATGCATGCTACGAAACCATTGACAGCTGCATATGGACTCAATGATTCTCCTGTTGGATTATGTGCATGGATCGTTGAAAAGTTCAAAGGCTGGAGTGATAATGGTGGATATATTGAAAATACTTTTACCAAAGACGAGCTGCTTGCGAATGTTACCTTATACTGGATAACGCAAACCATACATTCTTCTATGCGGATTTACAACGAAAACAGTAAAAAGCCATTGGTATTTAAAGAGAATGATTATGTAAAAGTGCCGGTAGCCTTTGCTCAATTTCCAAAAGAATTGCCCACTCCACCTCAGTCATATGTTGAAAAAGGGTTTAATATTCAATCTTGGACCAGAATGCCTGCTGGTGGCCACTTTGCTGCCGTGGAACAACCGGAATTACTTTCAAAAGATATTATAAATTTCTTCTCAGGATTAGATTAAACAGTATTATAAGCGGCTATTTGACAATGCACCTATCTAAATTTTTTTAAATAAGCTTCATCAGCGAAGCTACCCTTTGACAACTTAAAATAGTTAAACGCAAGGGACGCAAAGTTTTTTGCAAGTTGTTGTGTTTTTAAGGCGCAAGGATTTTTATCTACGATAAAAATAAAAGATCTGTGGTACCTGTGTCATCTGCGAGAACCAAAATTAAATGTTCTTTTCCCCAAAATTTAACCATTAAGAGAAGATAAGGGATTAAGAATATTAAGAGATTTCTCCTGTCGTCGAAATGACATTGATTGGAAGAGATTGACTTCTTTGATTGATTAAAATAGTTAAACGCAAGAGGTGCAAAGCTTTTTGCAATTGAGACTCAAAGATTTTTATGGTAGATAAAAATAAAAGATCTGCGGTATCTGTGTAATCTGCGAGAACCAAAATTAAATGTTCTTTCCCCAAAATTTAACCATTAAGAGAAGATAAGGGATTAAGAATATTAAGAGATTTCTCCTGTCGTCGAAATGACATTGATTGGAAGAGATTGACTTCTTTGATTAATTAAAATAATTAAACGCAAGTGACTCAAAGCTTTTTGAAAGTTGTTGTGTTTTTAAGGCAAGGATTTTTATCATAGATAAAAATAAAAGATCTGCGGTATCTGTGTAATCTGCGAGAACTAAAAAATAAGCACAAACATCTGTGTCAATCTGTGGTAAAAAACAAAACCACAAAGGCACAAAAGTTTTAAACCACTTTAGCCTTTTTAAGTTCAATTTATGCTGCATAAGAAGTACACTTAAGTTTTAAAAATCTTTGATTTTTATCATTGTACGCTTCTAAATATTATTCCTTAGCCAAATGGAGCTGAATAAAACCATCCTTAATTGTATGTTCTTTATATTTAAATTTTGAATTCAATTCGCTGTTAGTTCCCAAAATGCCCCCAACACCGGTTATTAACAGATTGATGTTGAAATAAATATCAGTTACCAGATCTTTGTCTATAAAAGCGTTAAAAGTACCTGTTCCGCCGCCGATTGCGATTTCGTGTAATCCTTTTGCTGACATGTATTCAATGGCTTCTTCTGGACTTCCAACAGTCTTGTAACCTTCTAATGTACTCGTTGTATTAGTCAATACTATGATTTCTATTCCATCAAAAAGTTGACGAACTTCTTGTGGAAAATTCTGGAAATTTTCAAAGGTTTTTAGTCCTATGACAAGGTTTCCCACTTGTTTTGCAAATTCCAGATAAAATCCCATGGCTTCGGGAGGTAATTGATGATGTGGATTGTCAGATAATAAGACTTTTCCATTGGCCGAAATATTTGCGATTAATGTTACTTTCATTCCTAATGATTTTTATTGTCGAACAAAACTATTAGATATTTGCTTTATATTTACTATTCATTTCCTCCAGGAAAGTCACTATTTATGATCGAAAAAAAAGACATTAATAAAGAAAAGATACTGGCTATAAAAGATGCCATCGAGCTATTGAGCGGCAAATGGAAGTTTTGTATTTTACATAATTTATATCATTATAAAGTCATGAGATTTACTGATTTGCTGGAAAATTCTGTGGGCATAACACCAAAAGTTTTATCAAAAGAGTTACAGGAATTGGAAGACAATTTACTGATTACCCGAACTGTCAATAATACAAAACCGGTTACGGTTTCTTATAGCCCTACTGAATACATGGAGGAAGTTCATCCAGTCATTGAAGCTTTACTTAATTTTGGTTTGAAACATAGACAAAAAATAAAAGAGAAGTAATCTAGGCCTATCATTAACCAGAAGGCTTTTATTAGATTTTTGTTGCCTACATATTTATCAAATTTTTTATTTGATAAGGTTTATCAGTAGTTTTAGTATGAATTTGGTAAATCGTACAAGTAGTCGGGGTGTATAAAAAAGCAGATGAATTTTAAAAAAAAAGGGATCTTTCAAAAGAAAATACTGAATATTCCGTTTAATTCTTAAATTTGGCTAATGCGAAAGAATCTTTATTTTATCATTATATTATTTTCTCTTGTGAGTTGCTATACCTACCAGGTTAAAAAACAACCGGATACAGCAAACGACAATAAACGTGAATCTAAGAAGAATGCACCTCTTGCAAATACGGCTTCTCCACAAACGAAAAGCCCGGTAGCTGAATCCCAAAACATGAATTTACAGCAAACGCCAGCTCCGATCAATGTTCAGGATAAGCTTGCACCTAGTAAAAATGTTAGAATTGAGGTTGATGGTAAGACCTATAAAGTAATAGTTGACCGATGGGAAAGTGATAGTCTGGTTGCACACCCGGTTCATAATCCTAAAAAAATTCTGAAGTTCCATAAGAGCCAGATCAATGCCGAGAGAATTGCTGAGAAACGCTTTTCACAACCTATTGCTGATATTATTACGGTTGCCGCTTACGCAGGTATTGGTGTTTTAATTTGGTCTCTGGTAAAATAATTTTTTTAAACTTTTTGAGCATTTTGGAAACTACTCATTGTAATAGTTTGGGGTGCCAATTCCTCAGTCTCTGCAAATGATACAGGAGCTACGAATAGCCATTGTCTTTGGTATTTTTATTCCTAAAATTAATGTTACTTCAAAAAAATAAGGTTAGGTCGAATATCTGTCGTATAGTTTTTAAGAGCTTAAAGTTGAATATATAAATGATTTTAAGTTTAAAAAGTAGGCTTTTCAGTATTATTGCTAATAAAATAAAACAAACATTTAAAGCTGATGGATTTTAAGAATTATAGTATCGTCCCCAATATGTTTACATCAAAGAGCGACCTATTCTTAACGACAATAGAGGAAATCGCTTATTATGAAGGACTTTTGAATGTGACTTTTGAAAATGATTATAAAGAATATGTTCTTACTTATGGCAATGGAATATTAGGAGGAACCTATATCAGGATATATCTACCAAAAAGAATATGGGAAAGCCTGCTTAACTGGAAAGCCAGAATAACAGAGTACTGGTTCTGGGATGAAGGAAAAGATGTTTTAATAAAAGAAGAGGTATTAAATTCAATAAGGATTGGTGACACATTTGCGGGTGACGAAATTATATTTTTAAATAATGCATACTACATACTACCAAGGCAGGAAGAAATTATTTTTAAGGTAGGTGAAAAACTGGGTGACCTGATTGATTGGCTTTGCTCTTCGGGTACATTAACCGAACCTTTTAAAGAAAGAAATTTTGAACCTTTTGATCCTGGAGATTGGACAGATTAGAGTAATGACGAATATAAGGTCCTTTATTCATTTTTCTAATTTATAAAAGGGATAATCTTTTATTATATCAAATAAATAGGGCTTGATTAAGTATTTGTTATGTAATATGAAAAAAAGGTATTAATATTTTTAATAAACTAGTAATTTAACGGTGTAGAATTTTTTATTAATTCAAATCGTAAATATGGCTAATAGTAAGAGTTCAGGTCTTAGGGCAATTATTGTTTTTTTGACAATTACATTCATTTTAAGTTCCATAGTGTGGATATTGACTGCCAATTCGGGGACTACAGGACCTTTTGGTAATCGTGTATATGGGTATGGGATTATGTGGTGTCCGGCACTTGCAGCTTATATTACCTGCAAAATACTAGGAAGAAATATCTCTGATCTGGCATGGCAATGGGGAAACTACAAGTATATCCTATGGTCTTTTTTAGTCCCTCTACTTTATGGATTAGTTGCTTATTCTGCAGTATGGTTATGCGGTGGCGGAGGTTTTTATAACAAAGTCTATATCGAGCAAATGGCCCATGAGTTAGGGTGGGAAAAAATACCTGCTAATGTCTTTCTTATATTATTTTTGCTCTTACAGGGCAGTATTGGGATGATTGCAAGTATGTCCACGGCTTTGGGTGAGGAAATCGGGTGGCGAGGGTTTTTAATACCGGAGTTGGCTGATCAGACAAAAAGTTATACCAGAACGTCTTTAATTGCCGGTATAATTATGGCTTTGTGGCATTTCCCTCTTATCCTTTTCGGAAGTTACAACCATGGAGCACCTTCCTGGTTTTCGCTTGTCACATTTACGGCGGCCATAACAGCTGCAAGTTTTATATTTACCTGGTTTCGGTTAAAATCAAACAGTTTATGGACAGCTGTTGTACTGCATGCAAGCCATAATTTGTTTATTCAGGGGTTCTTCGATCCTATTACTATTGAATATCCTCATACAAAATATTTTACAGGAGAGTTCGGTATGGCTGTTCCGATAGTCAGTATTTTATTGGCTATTTACTTTTGGTCTAGACGTAAGGAATTGCCTGGTTTAACTTCATCAAAGTGATCGATTTCAATCAGGATTCATTTACAGTATATCCTTAGTTCATAATAAATGTTTGAAAAATATATTCTTAGACATCCTTAGTGCAAGAAGAAATGGAACCGCTTACAAAAATTAAAACATATCATTTTCTTCCCTATAAGTATGGTTTGGAATTGTTATTAGATATTGGACGTATCGAAAGTCTGAATCATTTTATACTAGATAACACGTTACATCAGCTTAGTTTTTACGAAATTCTTTTTATTGAGCAAGGTGCAGGTACTTTTACATTGGACGAAAATAAGATATCGATAACACCTGGAACTGTTATTTTTACAAGTCCGGGGCAGGTGCGTTGCTGGGAAATAGAGGAAGAGGTACGAGGCTATACTCTGTTTTTTGATAAAGATTTTCTCTATCTCTTTTTTGCGGATGAATTATTCCTGTATCGATTTCAATATTTCCATCAATATTCATTTCCAACCGGCATGCAGATATCTGAGGCTTCATTTCAAAAATGTCTGGAACTTTTGTATGAAATAGAGAAGGAGTTCAGGCAGCTTCAGAATGATAGCAGTCATCTGATCAGATCGGTTTTATATCAATTACTTGTTATTCTTAACCGATATTATGCAGAGGTTTATCATATTCAGGGGGATACTTATGTTCATCCGGATTTTTATAGGTTTCGGTCTTTACTGGAAAAGAACTTTGTGAGTGACCGGACTGTAGAAGCCTACACCCATATGTTGAATATCAGCTCAGGATTTCTTAATAAAATATGCAGACAATTTAGTGGATTGTCGGCACAACAAATGATTCATCATAAGTTGGTTTCGGAAATAAAAAAACAACTTTATCAAAACAAATCGGCTAAAGAAATTGCTTACGAATTTGGTTTTTCAGACCCTTCTAATTTTAACCGTTTCTTTAAGAAGCTGACGGGTACTACGCCACAACAATACCGAAGGAAAGTGTAAAATGACCATTTTAAAGATAAAATGACCTTTTTACAGGATAAGAATGTCCCTAATTTTACACAAAAAAGAGATATGATAAGATACATACTTAGCCCCCTGTTATTTTTAATAAGTGTATTGTTGGTTCAGGCAGAAGAACTACATGTTAATCCTCAGACTGGCAACGATGCCAATTCGGGGCTAAAGATGCAGCCGCTAAAAACGATTATGGAGGCCGCAAGACGCGTAAATCAAAACAAAGATCAGGGATCTACCACCATCTTTCTTTCAGAGGGAATACATCTGATAACCCAGACCGTCATGTTTACTAATGATAAATATACCCTTAAAAATCGTCTCACCATTCGTGCGGAAATTATGCCTGATGATGCAGGTTGGATTCCTCAAAAAATGCCTGTTGTAGTAACTGCGGTGCCCCTTGAGCCAGGTGTGGGTGGAGAAGAAGCGAGAGGTATACAACCAGAGGTTAGCCATGTGACGATTGAAGGTTTACGATTTACAGGCAGTCCTGACTATTCTTATATGGATGGTAAGAATCTACGTCGTTCTTATCCCATATGGAGGGATGGGAAAAAATTAGATGATCTGCTTGTAACCCAATGTCTTTTTGCCGGGAATATTGATGTATTGCCATTACATGTTGGAGTTATAGCCAATGGTTATGGTTTGGTTATCGATCATTGTGTTTTCTTCAACTGCAAAAACCCTGTTGTTTTCTGGAAGAATGATGGAGGTAGTGGCAGCCGCAGTGTTATGCGTTATTCATTGGTATATGGATGTTATTTCAGTGGAGTCTGGACTACAAAAAGCACCCGGGGAGAAGATTTTGACTTTCATCATAACATTATAGCCAACACTACTACGGTGTGGGTAAGAGAAAAAGGAAGTACATTACGCTATAAGGCTTCTGATTGTATTTTTGCTGATTATACCAATCTGGCAGGATATGGTGATGGAGCGTTAAGTGACAATAACTTAAGTTCAACAGATTTTCTTGAAATGAAAAATGTACAAACTGTTGGATCTGTAAAAATTGAAAAAGATCAGAGTAAACGTAATTACCTGCAATTAGCAGAAGGTTCATTGGGCTCAAATTTAAAGGCAGGGCTTTTTAAAAAGAAAATAATCTGGATTAAAAATCCTGCAACTCTATAAAAATTGCAGGATTTTTTATTTACTGGAGGAGATAAAGACTTAGAAGATTCTAGCGTACAGTGAATTTTGTAGGTGAGACGAAAAATGAATCATTAGGATTGATCTATTAAGCTTTTCGCAGAGGGGTTACCATTTTACAATTTTTAGAAGTACGTATGGAGTAATTTTGATGTATATCGGTTGCTATCGATTGCTTTAAAAATGATAACACTATGAAAAATTATTTCCTTACCCTATTAATGGTTCTGTCCGGTGTTTTTAGCTTTGCTCAAACTAGCCAGGGAACAAATATTTCTAAAGATCAAACCTTTGACAAAGGATCTTCCGTATCTATTCAGAATTTATCAGACACTCAGATCAGAGACCTTGCAGTTCTCGGAAAAGTGTGGGGCTTTCTGAAATATTATCATCCGAAGGCGAGCTCCGGTACACTCAATTGGGATTACGAACTTTTTAAAGTAATGCCAAAGGTTCTTTCAGCCAAAAATGAATCAGAAAGAAACAAAATTCTTCTTACCTGGACTACGTCTTTGGGAGATTTTCCTAAAAGAGCAAGCATCACTGAAAATGAGGAAGTAAGATATCGGCCTGATTTTAAATGGATCAACAAATCTTTAGGTAACGAGCTGAGTGCAAAGCTGATGAATATTTCCCAGGCAGAGAGAAAGGCAGAAAATTATTATGTGAAAATATATTCAGAAGATATGCCTATTCCTTTTTTTCAGAATGAGGCGGCCTATGCTCAATTTAAATATCCTGATGTAGGTTTCAGATTACTGGGCCTGTACAGATACTGGAATATGATAGAATATTTTTATCCCTATAAAAATACCCTTGATAAAAATTGGGACACAACTTTAGAAGAACTGATTCCGAAGTTTGTAAATGCCGATAATGAGATGAACTATAAGCTGGCATTGGCATCTATGATTGCAGAAATAAAGGATTCACATGCTGTGCTTACTGCTTGGTCAGAAGCTCCATTATATGAATCTCTTGGGAAAATGAGACCTGCAGTAGATCTTGTATTTGTAGGAGATAAGCCTGTTGTTTTTGAAAGTCTGGAAGAAAAGAAAGGAAATAAAACTGAACTCCTGCGGGGTGATGAAATCATATCAATAAACCAGAAACCTGTAGGAGCTATTCTCAAAGAACGTCTGCCATATGCTTCAGCTTCTAATGACCCTACCAGGTTATCAAGAATTGCAGTTAGTCTTTTAAGAACTAATGATCCCCAGGTTGATATAGAAGTGAAGAGATCCGGTGTGACAAAAATGATCAAGGTAAAAACACTTCCGTTAATGGAATCTATTCTCAAAGAAGATAATGGAGAACCCGCCTTTAAAATGCTAAAAGATAACATTGCCTATATCCATCCAGGCAGACTGGATGTAAAAAAACTGGATAGCCTAATGCAAACCGCAGTAAAAGCTAAGGCTATAGTTATTGATATGAGAACCTATCCGAAAGAAAATATGTTTCTCATGAAAATGGGAGAATATCTTCTTGAAAAACCGAAAGACTTCTGCCGAATGACCAAGGGAAATGCATCGACACCAGGACAATTCAGCTATTTAAGTAATGAATACATGAGTAATATTAAGATAGGAAAAGATAATTCTGATTATTATAAAGGAAAACTTATCGTTCTGTGTAATGAAAATACCCAGAGCTTCGCAGAGATGACTCTTATGGCATTTCGTGCAGGACCTAATACTACAATCATTGGAAGCCAGACCGCCGGAGCTGATGGTAATGTAACGGCGCCTATTTCACTACCGGGAAATGTCCGAACAATTTTTACAGGAATCGGGATGTATAATCTTGATGGAACAGAAACACAGAGGATCGGAATTGTACCTGATATAGAAGTAAAACCTACTATACAGGGTATTCAGGAGAACAGAGATGAGGTATTAGAGAGAGCCATTCGTTTTGCCAATGGAGCGTAATCAATAATTGGAATTTTATTAAAGATAAAGTGAATTTTTTTATAATTTTAACAAGCTTTATTTGAGTTAATTACCTCATTGATTTGCCTTAATTATGCAGATTCTACCTTCGGTCAGTTTGGCGGCCTACATAAAGAATTATACTGTTGTTACGATTGAGAAAGATATCGAGGATGCTGTATTTTATCCCAGCGGATATGTAGATTTAATCATTAATATCTCCGGGAAAGCTGCAACTGTAATTAATGGTAAAAGAAAAGACACTCCGGCAATAGAATTATTAGGACATATCACTTTACCCACAAGACTTATGGCTACCAAAGGGACTACAGTACTTATAGCAAGGATTTATCCCCATGCCAGTACTTTGTTCTTTACCGACCCCATATCAGAATTTACCAATTACGCGACTGATATGTATGATGTAATGAAAGGAGAAAGTAAGATTTTGTACGAGCATATCATGTTAGCTGATGGACTTGCTGGTAAAATAAAAGTCCTTGAAGAATTTTTTCTGAAACAATTGAAAAAAAAATGAAACCCGATTAAAGAAAGCTTCAATGGTTCTGGCTCTTAGTCAACAGATTTCCATTGATTATCAACCATTAGATCTATCGGGATTATCTCAGAATTCGGGACTCTCGGAAAGATATATACAAAAACTGTATCAGGCAAATATTGGACTTAGCCCAGCAGCTTTTAGTGCAGTAACCCGTTTTAACAGGTGCCTGCATCTGGTACTTAATACCCAGGCATCACTGACTTCTATCGCTTATGAATGTGGGTATTATGACCAGGCCCATTGTATTAAAGAATTTAAAAGATTTACAGGTATTGCTCCTTCTGAGTCCCGAAGTTTCCTGATTGAAAATGGTAAAGACTTTCAACAGGCTGTTAATATTGGTTTTTAATACTACTTCATAGGATGATTGCTGCTAAACATATCGCGATGCATCTTCCATCCGTTTTTTGTGTTTTTCCAAATCACAATTACTTTTCCATCATCCATTTTCTTTCCTTCAGGATCGGTCATTTCATAAAAGCTTTCCTCTGTTATACATGTTTTGGGATCACCATACAAATGCTGGATCGTAAACTTAACTTTTACTTTTGGACTGCCTTTAAAGAATGAAGAGATATGTTCATGTCCACAAACCGGAGCAGAACCGGGAGGGAATAAGCATGCATCTTCAGTGTATTTGGTAAGAATGGAACCATCCCCTTTGTTGGCAAGATCAGCATAGTTAGCATTGCTTAATTCTATGACTTTTCTTACATTTTCTAGTTCTATGTCTGTATTTTGGGCTTTACAAAAGCAGACTGATGCTATAAGTCCACTTATAATGAGTATTTTTTTCATTGTCAATTTTTTCTACAAAGTAACCGATTGATGTAAGCAAAAAATTGTAAAATTGCGAACAGATAGATTTTTATAATTAAATGATAATAGCAGTTACCAATATTGCTTATTATTTTTAATATCAAATATTTAAATTAAAATATATCCTTCAACATATGGATAGTGGTTGCATAATGTCCGGAGTCTCCTATGGAACTATCTAAATGTTTGTATTCTAATTTCTCATACATTGTTACTGCTCCCTGAAAGACCTCAAAAGATTCTAAATAGAGTTGCTTATAACCCGCTTTTTTTGCTCTTTCTTCAATCATTTTTAGCAAATATTGGCCAACACCGTTTCCTCTCAATTGATCAGAAAGGTAAAATTTGACAATCTCAGCACATGATGGTGGTAATCCTATGGTAGGGTAGAAGCCACATCCACCTAAAATTACATGATTAGATTCCACTATCCAGTACTCTGCGTTTACATCTTGAAAAAGTTGATATAGTTGGTTTGTTCTGGGATCATCATATACACTTCCTTCTTGAGGAGCACCGAACTCTTCAAAAACTGTACGGATAAGAGCAGCCAAGGCTTCATTGTCTCTTTCTTCAATAGGGCGGATAATAACAGGATCTATAATTGCATGATTATTCCTGTGATGAAGCAGAGAATCAATCGTGTTCATACTCCGAATGACCGTTTTCAGGTTTTGCTCAGAAAGATCTGAAAATAAATTTTCTATTTGAATGTCTGAATCACGGTTGATCTTTTCATAAGTGCTACGTCCTAAATCTGTAAGACTAATCACACTGGAACGGTTGTCTTCTCCTGATTTTTTTCTAATAGTCAGCCCCAATTTTTCAAAACGTTTAAGAATACGGCTTAGAAAACCTTTGTCCAATCCCAGAGTTGCAGCCACTTCAGTAGGTCTTACAGCAGTATTGAAATAAATCTCACGCATAACTCTGACCTCGGAAATTCCCAGGTCTCCATCTAGAATACCCTTGTTGAGCAATCCCAGTACCTGTGTATAATACCTGTTGAAGGCTCGTATTTGTTCAATATACTTTTGTTTCATGATGTAAATATACATCAATAGTTGACTTTGTCAACTATTTTGCATTAAAAATGCATTATATTGTTATAACGTTCTTATTTATAGTTATTTATGATTGTATTAAACCGGCTTTTGAAATTAAAAAAATAAGATAGAAGTTATTTTAATATTAAAACAGGCTGATTAACATTTTGATAAATTCCCTCTGAAATGCTTCTGCTTGCCAGATAATAAAGGAAACTGTGTCTTCCCGGCAGAGCAATTATCAGATCCGTTTTATTTGATGAGGCAAAAGTCAGGATTCCATTGATAATATTTTCATCGTAATAATAATGAATAGTACTCGGAATTTTGGTTAAATATTGATGAATATACTCTTCCAGCTCTCTCTTTTTATCTTCATTATCATCCACGCCTTTTCTGGTATGGATATTTAGAAACATGAGCCGAACATCCATGTGTTCAATAATGGATTTGTGGTGAAATAGTCGATCCAATTTTGTTATACTATTTACATCGCACGGAATCAGGATGTTTTTTATAGTAGTATACGTGTAGCCGTGAGGAACAATTAATGCTTTAACGGGACTTGTTCTTGCAATGCTTATAATATTCTCCGAAACAAAGCTATTGCTTGAATAGGCCTGATCATCACTTCCCAGAATGATCAGCTCAATTGAGGGTTGATCTTTTACCAGATCATTAATACTTCTTGTGAGAGTCCATTCGCTTACTGATTTTAAAACTTTTACATCGGGAGATTTTTCAGCTATGATACCGGTTAATTTGCTCAGAAGTTGTTCTGTACTTTTAATAAGGCTATTTACATTTTCTTCATTGACCAAGAGATGCCCTTCAGCGATATGCAGATAATCAAATTCAGATTCCTGTGAAGTTTTTAAAAGAATAATATGTGTGTATTGGTATTGTGTTGCCCATTCTGCAGCCAGTTTTACTGCATTTTCAGTAGTTGAGGTAAAGTCAACTGGTACAAGGATTGTTCTCATATTAATAAATTTAAACTTAGTTATTCGAGATTCATTGTCATTTTTTTTACCAGGAAAAGGGCTTTCTGTATTTCAGCCTCACTAATTGTATTGGCTGCTTTTTCATACAGCTCCAATGCCCAGGGATAGACGATTTCTACAATCTCTTTTCCTTTTACGGTAAGGAAGATTTGTTTATTTCTTCGATCATTGGTGTATTCTATTCGCTCAACAAGTCCCCGTTTTACAAGATTGTTGATCAGATAGGTAACACTGGATTTGTCTTTGCTTATTTTATTGCTTATTTCCTGCTGATTGATTCCATCATTACGGGAAAGAACACCCAATATTTCAATAAGTTCAAAAGAAAGATCCGGATCGTATTCATTAATTTTGGTTTGAATCTTCTGCCGTAGACGGCTTTTCATCTCACTCATTGCCAATCCCAGTTCTAAGGCTAATTCTGATATATTATTTTGTGTTGCAAACATATGTTAGTAATTAACGGATAGTGGAGGTTTGATAATAGTCATCACTTGCTCTAACAAATATACTTAAAATTAGTTTGAATTAAAACTAATTTTTTAAAAAAATAAGAGCACTCAAAAGATTTTTTTTCTCCATTTTGTTTTCTTTATTATTGTTTTCCCAGATCCGCACGATTTTTTCAACGATATTAACCAAAAAAAGAATTACCGGAACTTGATGGTGAGATCATAAATCCCCGACCAGGGCCGGGGATAAACCATAACTGAAACTAAGAATATATGCCCAAATATCTTAAATAAGAATCGAGGACGGGTTTATTGAAGACGGGTTCTTTAATATCCGAATCTTTGAGGAATTCCTTTACATTAGAGCAGTCCCAAATATAAGTGTGCTGATAGAGTTCCACAGTAGACAGGCCTTCATGCATATTATCTTTAAACAGGCTTGTCAGTGGATACAATCTGTTTTTGCTGTCGTTTTCCCAATGTTTGCGCCACTCTTTGTAAGGGAGTGGGGTAAGTTCATAAGGGTAATCTTTTTTAAGCAAGCCAAAGAAATCTTCCAGGGTGAGATTGGTTTCCGGACTGGCAATGAGGTTGAATTTCTTTCCGATTGCTTTTTTATTTTTTGTGATATGGGCCATTGATCGGGTCATGTAGTCAACGGTGATCAGTCCTTCTCTAAGTTCTGTTAATGCAGGGTAAGATTTAAATTCAATACAATTTTTCACAAGTCCTGACCACCACTGATAAGGTGCGCTGGCTCCGGATTCACTGTGGCACATTGCATATCCCAGGCGGTAGGTGATCAATGGTAGTCCTTCTTTTGCTGCAAGATCTGCTATGGCTTCCATTACATATTTGCTTCGTACATAACCAATGTCTTTACTTACCGACATGATGTTTTGCTCAATGTCATCAGATTCCATCATAACCTCTTTTCCTGTGAATACATGTCCCCAGCTGTAAACCGAAATCGTTGATAATAATGCCAGGCATTTTGTTCTTTCGGTTCCTGCCAGACGAATAATTTCTCTGATTCCGTCTACATTCGGCGCCTTCATATAAGAATATGGTTCAATGAAGTTTACTGAACTTCCGGAATGATAAATCAGATCAATCGTAATTGCCAGCATATTGAATTTGTCATCCGATAAACCTAATGATGGTAAAGCCAGGTCTCCTAAGACCGGAATGATCCTTGAACTTTGCAAATGATTTTGAGGAATATGAAACTGAACAAAGCATTGGTTGATTTTTTCCATGGCATAAAATTCATCCTGTGCCCTTACCAGACAATAAATATCTGCTTTTGTTGTATCTAAAAGCTCCTGAAGGAGATGAATTCCCACGAAGCCAGTGGCTCCCGTTAAAAATATGGCAGATGGATTTTCCAGCTTATCAGGATCAAAATTATCTTCAAACCGGGTTCCAGGGTTCAGGTAAACATCTTGTTGCAATTCAACATAAGGTTCTACATCTTCTAAGGGAATCGCTTCTCTGGCCTCATGAATACGTGCTGTCAGAATATCACTGAGATCTTTCAGAACAGGATACTGATAGACATCGCGTAAGTAGACTTTTACATTTAATTTTTCCTGTAAAGAGACTGCGACCACAGCTACTAAAAGTGAATTTCCACCAATATCAAAAAAATTATCGGTTATATTAATAACCGGAAGTTCCAGCTCTGAAGACCATATGTCAGCTATCATCTTTTCTGTTTCGTTTGTGGGTGGCTCGAGTGAAATAAGTTCGTTTGCTTCTTTTTCTGCAAGGCTGTGTAGAAGGGTAGTATTTGTTTTTCCATTGGCTGTCAATGGAATGTTGTCGATGCTGATGATCTGTGCAGGAATCATATAGCCTGGTAATTCTTCTTTGAGCAAGTTTCTGATTTGTGAAATATCCTTTTGAGTGCCAGGTTTTAAAACAATAAAAGCTACGAGATATTTGTTATTTCCTGAAGTGTTTTTTGTAATCACTACAGCTTCCTGTATCCCGTCTAGTCTTTCAAATGTGCGTTCTATTTCTCCTAACTCGATGCGGAATCCTCTTATTTTTACCTGATTATCCATCCTTCCCAGGAATTGAATTTCTCCATCAGATGACCATCGGGCAAGATCTCCTGTACGGTATAGTTTTTCTGTTTCCATAAAAGGATTAACAATAAACTTTGAAGATGTTAGTTCTTCATTATTTAAATATCCCTTAGCAAGCAATGCTCCGCCGATGTACAATTCTCCTGTTGCACCTATTGGTAATAGTTCCATTTGATTTCCTAGTATATATGCCGTAGCATTCGCGATGGGTTTTCCAATTGAAGAAACATATGTTCCATGAAGATCTTTAACCTTTTTAAAAGTAGCATATACGGTACATTCTGTCGGACCGTAGTAATCAATAAGTTCATAACTTAATCCATCGGTAAGGACAGGCTTAAGCTTCTCACCACCGGTAAAAAGATATTGCAGGTGAAGATCTTTATGGTTTCTGGTATGAGCAACCACTGCCGGAACTAAAACGGTCGGAGCAAAACCATGGGTAATTTTATTTTGTTGATAAAAGCTTACAAGAGCTGAAGCTTCAGTTCTCTCTTCACTGTCGGCTATAAAAAGAGTAGCCCCTGCGGTAAGTGCTGACCATATCTCCCATACTGATATATCGAATGCCAGGCCTGCAACCAGGCTGAGTTGAGAGGTGTGATCTACCTTAAAATAGGCGTTATGCCAGGTAACGAGATGTTGAATACTTTCATGGGTGATCATTACTCCTTTAGGACTTCCGGTAGAGCCGGATGTATATATGGTATAAGCAAGAGCATGATGATGGATAATAACCTCTGGTTGCTGGATAGAAGAATCTATCAGGTCTTCCTTTTGATCGAGATAAAAGATCCCGAAGTTTGGATGCTCAGATAAATTTTGAGACAAGGTGTGATTGGTGATTATAATTTCCGCTTTGGTATCATGCAGGATGTATTCGACACGTTTTACGGGATAGGTTGGATCTATAGGTACATAAGCAGCTCCTGATTTTATGATTCCCAGGATTGCAATGACCCATTCTAATGAGCGGTCGAGCCACACAGGAATATACATGCCCTCCGTTATGCCTTTTGCAATTAAGGTGTTGGCAATCTGATTGCTTTTTTCATCCAATTCATGGTAGGTAATGTGCTGGTCCTTATAGACAACGGCTTTGTTGTCTGGCTGCAGTTTAATCTGTTTCTGAAATAATGAAACGAGTGTTTGCTCTTTGTTGAAGTCCCATTGCGTTTTATTGAACTCATGTAAAAGTTTGTTCCTTTCTTCAGGAGATACCGGAAGGGCGGAGCTTGTTTGTGCTCCTGATGCTGAATTTGTGTTGGACATATTAGTTTTTTTGATTTGGTGTTGTATTTTAAGGTCTATAACATGATTGATGTTTTAAATAAAAGACAATTGATGCCTGGAATAATATTGTGTGTAAAATATTATTAAAATAATTATTTATGTTTTATATTAATTTGTTAAAATTTAATATTAATGTATTAATACATTATTTATAATTGATTTATATTAATTATTTTTCAATAAAGATATAAGTATAAATCAAATGTGATGCATAATAAATGTTAAATTTTCACTCTATTGAGAATTAAAATAAAAGACTGCCTATTTTTGAGGCAGTCTTTTTAATTAAGAATCTTGTAAAATGAGGGGCTTCTACAAGTTTGAGTTTCGATTGTGTTATTAGAATCTACCAGCGATTTTTTTGCAGAAAATTAATTGGCGATCTTGTATCCATAAAAGGAGCTTACGACCACCTGATATATTGGACTACCAGTTACTCCGGCAGCCGCTGCCATACTTACCGTTTCATTCTTATTGAGGTAGGTAATGCACGAAACATTTCTACCAGTTAGTGTACCTGGACTAGGCTGGAAAGACTGAACCAGTATATTATCCGGGCTCACAGCATAGTTTTTCATAAGGTATAATACTACAAAATCAAAATTTGGAGTACCAGGGATATTACCATTATCAAACTGAGTGGAGCCATAAAACATATAGTATCCGTCTGAAGGTGCAGTAAATCTACCATTACTAATATCCAGTACATTACCGGTATTGATTACCGTTCCCTGAGGATAATTGATTTCTCTTCTGACATAAGGTCCTGTACTGGCAGTAAGGTCTTGTCTGCTTGTAGTACTTATCGTTGAAAAAGGATATGTTGTGGCTGCCGCGGGTATACTATCTGAACTTGAAAGCAAAATTAACTCCCAGGTTGTTCCTGATAGGGTCCCTTTGCTTATAAAAAATGCATAATAGCCTGGGGGAACATTTACGGTGGGTACACCAGCCCCTGTTTGATTGTCAATTAATTCAGCTCCGTTAGCAGCTATAGAGAGTGCTGCAGTTCCTGTATTTTTGAAATGATAGGTTCTCCCCATAAAGTTACCGGAACCAATAATAGCAGCAGGTAGAGTTAAAGTCCCACTCGTATTGCTGTTATAAGCAAGATAGTAATCCGTAGGAGATACATTTCCACTCGTTGTAACCGTTCTGTACGTTGCTGCAAATGAACCATTCACTGTCAGGGTACTGCCAGGAGTTACGGTGTTTATTCCAACATTTCCGGCTTGCGAATAGATCAGAATACCATTTAAAGTTGCTAATAAGCTTAGAAAAATTGAATTTCTTTTCATATAGAATTGTTGTTGTTAAATTATCAAAGTAGATGGATGGCATTGAATGGTGAATGATTATATCAAATTCATTTCGGATTAATTTTGAAACTTTACAAAATCCAGATAAAAAGAAGGGTTACCCGCATTAAAGCTAGCTGGAATTATACCATTGGTTTTACCTGCTAATACAGTATAGTTTCCTGGTGTTGCGAAGTATAATACACGGTTTTGGTCCCGGGGAAACATAAAAGCCGCAGAGTTGGATCCACAATAACTTCTCCAAACATCCCCGATACCATTGATATAAAAGAAATAATCATTGCAATCAGAATTAATAGCCACGCCACTACGGATGAAATACCATCCTTTTGCAGGAATTGTAAGAGAAACTGCTGTTACCAGACCGCCACCCCCGGTGGGTGCTGTAAAAGGATTTGCTAATACCCCTGTGTAAGAAGTCCAGTTATTTGCAAATGCTGTGGTAACTGTAGAAGACCATGTAGCCAATCCATTAGAATCACTGGTTAGTACATACCCTAATTGTTGTGTACCATCCTTAATTTGTAATGCTCCATTTGTGGTACCATTATCAATAACTATTTTCGCACCAGCAGCGCCTGCCGGAACTGTAGTAGTCCCCAATAAAACCTTACCTGTACCGGTTACACTTAGATTGTTTCCTGTTGTGGCAATATCTGTATCCTGTGAAAGCGTACCACCTAATTTAATATCAGTTCCCGACATGTTAAGTCCATTACTGGCCGTTGTGGTATTATTTGCTGTTATGATCTCCCAGGTGCTTGCTGTTCCAGTTAGTCCTGTATTGATTACCTGTATACTTTGATTTGCAGTTATCAAAACACTTGTATTTCCATTAATCATTTCTGGTGCTGCTGGATTTATTGTTATGGTGAAATTGGTATTGTTCTTAATGGTATATATTCTTCCTTTGAAATTTCCAACCCCATTAATAGCAGATGGAAGACTGAATATAGCATTAGAAGTACCATTATATGAAACATGAAAATCGGTTGAAGTTAAATTGTAAGATGCTGTATTCACAGTTTTATAACTCGCAGCTACCGACCCATTAATATCAATTGTTGATCCTGGGGTCACTGTATTGATACCAACATTTCCTGTTTGTGCAAAAGTAATTGCCGATACCAATAATCCTAATGTTTTCAATAGTGTTGTAAAATTTCTACGCATTTATTACATGTTTTAATAGATTGTGATGCTTTAAAAATCCTTTATTAAAGGATAGAAACAGAAACTTATATGATAAATCATTTGTTGGTGTAAAATTATAGGATTACCCCTACAAGTAGCTATTGGAGTCTGTAGAATGAAATAAAGAATCATGTAGAAAATTTTCTACATGATTCTGTGTAAATTACTGCTGTCAGGCTTCTGGAAAAGATTATTTTAAACGAAAATTGCCATTCACTAAGGAATGATTGCGCAACTTCTTAAAAAGTTTGATTCTAGGAAATATAAGTTTGATAAAGCTTAATGAGATCAGCAAGGTGATTTGTTTTCAGTTTGTTGTGGATTCTTTTTTTATAGGTGCTAATCGTGCTCATCTGGATATTCATTTCGTTTGATATTTCTAAATTTCCATATCCCTTCACCATTAAAATAAAAATTTCATATTCCCTTTCTGAAAGTTTTTTTATGGAATCTAAAGGAGAATCTTGTAATAATTGATTGACGAGACCGGATGGATAGTAATAACCTTCTTTGAATATTTTGATCACTGCTTCTGAGATCTCATCCACTTTACTCAGTTTACTCAGGTATCCATTGGCTCCCTCTTTTATGTATTGCACGGCTATTTCCTCTTCATAAGCAGAGAATATCAGTATTTTAATATCCCGATCAAGTTCTTTGATCTCAGAAATCATTTTTTTATTTTTAGACTCAGGCATATTGATATCCAGAATAATCAGATCATATTTTTGCCTGGAGATCTTATCTAGGGCCTCCGGATAATCTTCGGCCTGATCAATAGATATATCTGGTATTTTTGATTCCAGGATCAGACTTGTTCCTGTAAGAACAACATCATGATCATCTGCTATAAGAATGTGTTTAATCATCTTTTTTATTTTTTAAAATCAATTGGCAGATCGTTCCACCACTATCGTTTCTTTTGAAGATAATTTTACTTTCTATCATTTGTAATAATTGTAGTACGAGATGCAGACCCATCCCATACTTTTGGAGTAGTAATTTTTCGTTTTCAATATTCTCCTGTAACCTTGTGTAATATTCTATTTTTTGTGAATCCATACCAATACCCGTATCATCTATTACTACAATGATATTTCCGTATTTATCAGTTTTAGCGTCTATTGTTATAGTTCCATTTCTGGTGTACTTCACTGCATTGTCTAATAGATTGTGAATGATGGCAGCCAGAATATTTTTACTGATTTGTGTGTCTATTTTCTCATTGACATTAATGATGATGGAAGTATTATTACTTTCAGCTATTGTATTGAAAAGAACTTTCTTTTCTTTGATAATCGTGTATAAAGAATAAATTTCCGTTTTGTCCGACCTGTGATGGCTATAGATATCTGCATATTCCTTTAAGGTTGATGTAAAATTATACAGTTGATCTGAAGACTTGTAAATAGAGGCAAGAACTTTTTCTGTCCGTTGCTGATTGAACTCTTTGCTTTTCAACATTTCTTCAGCGGTGATCGCAATAAATTTAACGGGGGTTGTAATATCATGGGTTATCGTACCAATAAGTTTCTTTTGCTGTTCGATCTCTTTGTGAAGTTGTATTTTTGTGGCTTCCAGTTTTTCTACCGTGGTGGAAAGACTTTTGGTACGGACATTAATGACTTCTTCCAATTCTAAGTTTTTCCTTTGTAAGAAATTGATTCTCCACTTTACGATAAGATATAATAGCAATAACAGTAATGCAACGATAAGTGTTTTGAATCCTATGGTCTGATAGAAGTAAGGCTTGATGATGATATTGATCTTTTTGTAAATATACTTTCCATCATCAGAAACAAGCATTTTTACGATAAAAGAATAGTTTCCGTACCCGAGATTAGAGATAGAAAATTTTCTGCTTTTCCCCACTGATTCCCATTTAGCATTCTCCAGGCCCATAATCTTAGCTTCTATAACGATATTGTCCGGGTTTGCATAATATGGAACATCGATGAACAAATCTATTCTGCTGGATTTTTGTTCCACATGCAGATCATTTTTAAAGTATTGTTCTTTATTATCTACCAGAGCTCTTTCTATGTACATATGATTCGGATAGTAGCTTTTGATCTTCAACGGATCAAAAAAAACGAGACCATCCAATGATGGAATAACGAAATCTCCATTTGCCAATTGATTTCCACATACATTGCTGCCGCCATTAAACTCATTGGTATTAAAACCTGAATCTTTTGAAAACCTGTAATAATTGATTTTAACATCTTTATTTTGGACATATTTCAATAACTGCCTTTCTAAAACCCTGTACAAACCATTATTGGTAGGAATCCAAAAGAAACCTTTTGCATCTTCCAGAATGGTATGTGATGAAGAGATATTGTTATCACGATCAGATGGCATTTTAAAAAGTTGGTTATTTTTCAGTAAATAAAACCCTTTTCCTAAAGTAGTGATCCATACATTACCATCTTTTGATTGTATGATATTACGGATAGATAATTCTTGGTTAGCAGGTATATTGTATACTGTGTTCGTTTTTATATGAACATTGTATAATCCTTTTACAGTACCAACTAAGATATGATCCTGATCAAGCTTAATGAATTTGGTAGGTTCGCTATCAAATAAAAATTCTTTTTTCTCAGAACTAAAAGATGTGTCATTATATATCTGAAGGACTCCGTTAAATTCAGGGGTGCCATCTTTTTTTCGCTTTGCAACCAGAGTGTAATATCTTTTTGTATCAAAAACGAAATCCTTTAAGAAAAAGTTTTTTACTGAAGTGAAACTGTTGTATAAAGTCGTTTTTTGGTAGATTTTTAAATCATCATCTTTTCGCACTATGATATTTCCATAATAATCATAGGCCATGAAAAAAGGAACCGTGTTTTTAAAATTTTTATTGCCTATCACTCCATTACGGGTGTAGACGTTTCCATAAGGATTAATGACTGAAGAACTGTCTAAAGGTAGGGTAGCATAGAAAACCGATTCCGACTGAGAGTTTTTTACCGGAACAAAACTGGGGAGATGAATAATTTGTAGTCCCTCTGTACTGCTTCCAAGATAAAATTTTTGATACCACTTGTCATAATAGATACTTATAAGATTATTATTCTTTATTTTATCTATTTGAATTATTTTGGAAATACTAAATTGTTCCTTTTCATAAGTACACATATAGAAGGTATTCTTATTCAGAATGAAAACCTGATTATTGATTCTGCTCCAGAAAAGTTTACTATTACTATCAGTTAATAAGGGAACGTTATAAGAATTTACAATTTTCCCTTTCTCTATTTTTTCTACTTTCTTTGTAGTAAAATTGATATAAAACAGCATTTCATTGGCGATAAAAATCCTGGGGATATTCTTATAAATGGCTTTGATTTTAAGATTTTCTTCAGCCTTTGAACGATTATCACTAAATGTAAGTGTGTTTTCTTTGATGTAATATCTTCCTTCTTTAAAATTCAGATAAAAGTTGATACCCGGATACGTGGTATAACTGTAATTGGAACAATACAAAAGGTAATTGACATGCTCTTTAGATACCAAAGTGGGAAACCTTTTTTCAGAATTGATCACTTTTGGGATTTTTTTATGTAGCAGGATGATTCTTCCATAATCGCATGCTGTGAAAATGCTGTCCTTTTCAGGGTGCCCATAGAAATAGGTAAAACGTTGGCTGTTCAAGGGAAAGTTCTTGTAGACCTGAAATTGATTACCATCATACCGTACAATTCCGTTTTCTGTTGTCAGCCAGATAAATCCATATTTATCTTTTATAATATCCTTTACACTGTTTTGAGGAAGGCCGCTATCAGTATTATACAGTTCTATATTATATTTTTGGCTACTGACGTTGAAAAAAATAAATATGAAAATTAATAGTATATTTTTATGCAAATCTCATTATTTTACGAATGAAGCAAAGGTATAACGGAATAAATAATAATAAAACAATAATAAGTGAAAAAAACTTTAATTAACTGATTGAAGTATCGTATTATTTTTACAATTTAATTTTATTAGTCAACACATTTACTTGTTGATGCAATACAGTTGCTAAGTTTACGTTAGGTTGTATAATCTTTAATTGTTTTTTTACTAAGTTTGCTCTTTGAGAATAAAAACTGTTTAAATAGAGAATTTTAAATTAAACAGATTAAAAACTTGATATAAAATTTAATGGCTGGTCCTATGAAAAATTTGAAACTTCCTGTTACCCTGATATTACTCTTGCTATTTAGTTTCAGCAAGGCCCAAAAGTTTGGTGTTGTAGATTCCAGAACAATATTGGGTAAGATGCCCCAATATAAAGAAGCTGAAGCAAGACTTAATGCGCAGATTGAAACATGGAAGACCGAACTTCAAAATATTGAGTCCGAATATGAAAAGAAAAAATCAGCATTGGACAACGAAAGAGTACTATTAGTCGGTGATCAGTTAAAACAGAGAGAAAAAGAAGTTGCTGATTTGGATAAGAACATTAAAACCACAACCAGTTTAAGATTTGGTGTTAATGGAGAAGTTGCTCAGCTGAGAAAAAATCTGGCTGTTCCTTTCGAAGATCAGATCAGCAAAGCGGTTGAGGCAGTTTCTGAAAAAAACGGATTGGCTACAGTTATTGATAAACAAGACAGCAATGTTATTTATCTCGAGAAAAAATACGATTATACAGAAAAAGTTCTGGATATTCTCTTAAACAGAACTCCTGAACCGGAAAAAATAGAAAAGCCATCTAAAAAGAAAAGATAATCATTATAAAATCTCACAGCATAATCATCTTGTAAGATTTACTTTTTGAAAAGAATAAAGCCCTGATCTGTACGATCGGGGCTTTGCTATTAATATTTAATGGATTTTATTTTCCGAAGACAGTTTTTACAGGTTCACCAACAGGATGATTAGCTTTAAAAGTAAATCCAAGTAGGTTGGCCATCGTTTGAGCAATCTGATCCTGATAGACCTGTGAAGTATTCTTCATTTCTCCGGAAGGAGGAGTATCAGGTCCCATTGCGATCAGCCAGGTTTCATTAGAATGCTCGGCAGAAGTTCCATGGCTTGTCCATTGGCTTTCCAGACCTCTTCCGTGATCAGGACAAATAATGAAAGTAGTATTGTCTTTATAAAATGGATCGGCCTGCATAGCTGTCCAAAGATTTCCGATCATGGTATCCAGATAATGTGCTGCATCCAGGTAATAATCATATTGTCCTGCATGGCCAAGATCATCCGGATCAGCGAAATCGATATACACCATTTTAGGATGATTGGCTGCAATATAAGTTTTAGCAATGGCATAGGTGCCCATGTCCCAACGAACTGAAGTACCAAAATAATTAGGAAGGTAATTTTGTATTTCATTAGCCAGTTTCTGTGCTTCAGTCAGATTTTTACCTTCTGCATTTTCAAAAGGATTGATTAAGGGCATATGGTTCCGGTCACGGTTAACAATTTTGGAAACCGCGTCCCAACCAGCGATAGTAACGACTTTACCCTGGTATTCTTTCTGTTTATCGACAAACTCCAGTACATTTTCATTCGGATTATTCGGATATGAATTTGAATTGATCTTTTCATCATAATAGCCCGTTATGGTTTCGCTTCTTCCCGGATAAGAAAACCAGTATTTGTTTCTTACATTAACCAGACTTCCCAAATCTCTGTTGCCATACAATTGTCCGTTTTTAGCAATTGTATTCCAGAAAAAGGGCATCAATTTCATCCTGCGTTCGCTTTCTGTTTCAGCCCAGAATTTTTTATAAACATCAACAGAATCCTGCTGGCGGTATTTTTTATTTTTCAAAAGAGAAGCATCTGCCCCTTTAAAGATTTCCTGCCAACGGTACCCATCAATAGAAATGAATACGATGTTCTTTGTTTTTTTTGTCTGTGCACCCGCTAATTGAGCAAGTAGAATTAGTATCAGTAAGAATTTGGTTTTCATAAAATGTGATAAGTTTAGTCTGGCAAAACTAAACTTTGTTGAAAAACAAATCCGCGAAGCATTATTAATTCTTTGTTAACCTTATCTTAATGATAAAACAAATTACAAGATTTAGATATTTTACCTGACTAAAGCCAATAGTTTTAGAAAATACTAAGGTTTATGTGGAGTGGCCGTTTTTTGAGTTACGAGCTCAAATGTAGAAAGTAAGCCTTTATGATCTGACGGCCAGATTGCCATCGGTGGTATAAACGGATCCTGGGTATTCTCTATAGTTCGGATATTCTTTACAATGGATTTGTTATACCCTACAATACTTGAACTTTTTAAAGTAAGTTTGGGAGAGGGAGTAAAGAAGATATAGTCAATTCGTTCTCTTTCATCTGCATCAGGAGTCCATGACAATTGATTAGGAGATTTGGCAGGATTGTCGGAAGGAAATGTAAAACCGGGATGGGTGACCGCGGAAGGATATATCATTCTGTATGAATCTTTAAAACCAGCATTGTTCAATAATTTTGTAGTATCCCAATTATAAACAACTCCATTATGATCATATAAATTGGCTGTAGTATTCGTCCAGTCGAACATAGATGGCTCATTAAAGTCTCCTCCTAAAAATACAATTGCACCATTGTTTTTTTCTGTATTGGCATCATCAATAAATGCTGTGATAGCCTCATCTCTGTAAGAAGCCAAATTCATTTCTGATATTTTTGTAACGTTTGTCTCTGGGCCATTCGGTAACTTGGACCAATTGGTTCCACTATACCCACGAGGCAGATAACATGCATAATGGGTATAATCCAAATGACAGGTATAGGCAGCAATGCGCTGTCCATCAATCTGAGTGACTAATTTATAGACTGAGCCATGGTCATTGGCAACAGGATATACAGAAGCATTTTCAATAATAGGATATCGGGATAATATACCGGAATCATCTGAACGAAAGGAATAATAGGTAAGGCCTTTGCTTTGGAGGGATTGAACCAGTTTATTTGTAAAATCAACATTATTGTAATTTCTTACTTCGCTTAGAAATACAAAATCGGCATCTGATCGTACAATTTCGTTGACTATAGCATCATAACCACCAGATACTGAAGTGCCTTCCTGCCAGACATTGATCTGGAAAAGTTTTAGATTGTGGACAAGTGTATTCCCAATGCTATTGGCTTCTGTTTTTTTATTTACAGTTCCTGATATTTCTTCTGCCGGGATATTTTGAGAACAGGCTACTAAGCTTAATAAGTAGGATAGTAGGATAATTTTTATTTTTTTCATTGTGTTGTGTGATGTAGGAAGTATTGGTATTATTCAAATTAATTAAACTGAATGATTTTTTTGTTAAATATATACCATTTTAATGAAGATGAAAAAATAGTAAGGAGAGATTTTTTTGAAAATAATTTTTTATTAATTAATAAATATTCATTAATTTTACACCTTGAAATTTTAAAACTTTACTCATGCGTTTAAAAGAAGGAGACAAAAAGGAACTGATCAAGACAGAAGCGATTAAAATGATCATCAAAGATGGATTGGAAGGATTCAGCATGAACAAACTTGCTAAAGCCTGTAAGATTTCTGTTGCTACTCCTTATCTGTATTACAAGGATAGAGATGATTTAATTTTGACCATCGCTAAAGAAGAAGGGCAGAGGATGTCAGATGCCATTCTTAAAGATTTTGATCCTGAAGCTGATTTTGAAGAAGGACTAAGGGTTCAATGGAAAAATCGATATGGGTATATGACGACCTATCCGGACAGACATTTTTTCTTTGAACAATTGAGAAATTCGAGTTATCAGGAAGAATTTTTGCATCACTTTTTACAACGATTTAAAGAGGTTTTGGGTAAGTTTTGGGACAATGCAGTGAAGCGAGGTGAATTAGACCACATGCCATTTGAGGTATACTGGTCGGTTGCTTTTTCACCTATGTATTCCTTAGCACGTTTCCATAATGAAGGAAAAAGCCTTGGAGGAAAAGCTTTTAAAATGACCGATGAGATCTTATGGAAAACCTTTGATCTGGTTATAAAGGCATTAAAAAAGGCTTGATAAAATTTCAATATCTATTATTAATTACAACAAAAACTAATCAATACAGGAGGGGCTATAATAAAAAATACCCACTCCGGTATTATCTAATTGACTATTAAAAATTATGGAAAAACAAGAACCTTTACCCTTTACGGGTTATCAGAAGTTTGTCATATTTATTTTAGCTATTACCCAATTTACGGTAATATTGGATTTTATGGTAATGTCTCCATTGGGCGACATGCTTATGAAATCACTTAGCCTTAAACCTTCAGCCTTTGGATTTGCGGTCTCTGCTTATGCTTTTAGTGCCGGGATTTCAGGTTTGCTGACAGCTGGTTTTGCAGATAAATTTGATCGTAAGAAACTTTTACTTTTCTTTTATATCGGATTTATTGCAGGAACTATTTTTTGTGGGGTGGCACAGTCTTATCAAGCATTAGTAGCAGCCCGTATTATCACAGGTCTTTTTGGAGGGGTGATCGGTTCTATCTCTATGGCGATCATTACCGATTTATTTGCGCTTCAACAAAGAGGAAGAGTGATGGGATTTATTCAGATGGGGTTTGGAGGAAGCCAGGTATTAGGTGTACCTATCGGACTTTATCTGGCTAATGCATGGGGTTGGGAAGCTCCTTTCTGGATGGTAGCTGCTTTAAGTATCATCATTGCTGCTTTAATTTTTGTGAAGCTACAGCCTGTAACAAAACATCTTTCTGTACAAAGAGATAAATCCGTATTTCAGCATCTATGGCATACGGTTGCAAAAAGTAATTACCGTGTAGGTTTTACGGCTACCGCTTTATTATCTATCGGAGGTTTTATGATGATGCCTTTCGGGACTGCCTTTGCCGTTAATAACCTTGGGCTTACCAATGAACAGCTTCCTATGTTATTTATGGTTTCCGGGGTAAGTTCACTTGTGATCATGCCATTAATCGGGAAATTGAGTGACAAAATAGATAAGTTTAAAATATTTGCTTTTGCTTCTGTCTGGATGATGATCATGTGTGTACTTTATACCAATCTATCCGTAACACCATTATGGCTGGTGATGATATTCAATGTATTAATGATGATCGGGGTGATGAGCAGGATGATTCCTTCTTCTGCGCTGACGAGTGCAATACCTGATTTACAGGATAGAGGTGCATTTATGAGTATCAACTCTTCTTTACAACAGATAGCAGGAGGTGTTGCAGCGGCAGCCGCTGGTGTAATTGTTACCCAAAAAAGTAAAGGGGCACCTTTAGAACATTATAATATTGTAGGTTATGTAATAGTTGCTATTTCGATCTTAAGTATATTTTTAATGTGGAGAGTTAACAATTTAGCTAAAAAGAAAGTGAATATAGAAGAGGCTCCGGTTGATGAGCCTATTCCTTTAGCAGAATAATTCAGATAGAAAAAAAATGTTCGGGATTCCGAACATTTTTTTGTTTAAGACAAAATGAAGCATTTAAATTGAGATTTGTTTGTTGACTTTTTTCTGAATCACGTATTGATAAACAGAACCTATTATAAAAAGGATAAAAAGAAACAGAAGTGTTTTGCCTATTAATGGATCAGCGATGTCTTTTGCTAACGGACGTCCTACCGGAATACGGGTAAATGTTTCATTAACCGTCGGCACAAGAGACAGAAAGAAACTAAAAGAGAGCGAGAAGTTTTCAAAATACCGGGCTCTTTTGCTATTTTGTTTTTTTGAAAAGAGAAAATAAGCCAGAGATACCAAAATGATGATGAAAATAGAAAAGACATGTCCCGGATTAAAGCCTCCATGTTTCGATATTCCTAATGCGGTGAGTGAAGTGACAAGGGTTCCGTAAAAATATATTTTCCCGGATAGGTTACCCAGATTGATCTTGCCATATTTAATAAATGATACTATTGCACCTATTAGAGCTGCAATGCCAATAATTGTGTGAAAAATTCCTAAACCTGAAAGTCCCATTTGATAATGTTTTTTATGTTATAAATTCTGTTATTATAGAAAAGCAGTCGCAACAAGGAGTTAACTTTCTGCTTAATCACTTTCCTAATGGACAATGCAAAATTGCAATAGAAATGACAGGAAAACTTTGCGATTTCGTTCAATTATTTGGCATTTTGGTTCATAAAAAATCATTCCTAATTGAGCTTTAAGAATGCTTGGTTTTACTGGGGAATATTGTGAGAATTAGTACTCTGGAAAATGAAATATTATTTCAAATGTTTATTTTTTAGTTCATGGCGATAGCTGGTAGGACTAAGATTGTACTTTTCACCAAAGCTTTTGGTAAAATTCGCCAGATCATTGAATCCACAATCGAATGCAATTTCAGTGATCCGCTGGTCTGAGACTAAAAGCAGTTCGGCAGCTTTCTCGAGCTTCTTGTTTTTAATGTAGTTGGCGGGAGTGTCATTATATAATTTGGCAAATTCTCTTTTAAAAGAAGATACGCTGAGATTATTCAGTTCTGCCAACTGTTCAATCGTTAACTGTGAAAATAAATTAGCCTCAATGATTTGTTTAAAAGTATAGGTTACCGGAGAAAAAAGCTGTGATAATATCACCTGTATGGCCTCTGCATTTTGAGTTTGAGCCAACAACAAAATAATTTCCTTTAGCTTCAGAATCAGAATGTCTTCATTAACCAAAGATGGATTCTCAAAATAAAATAATAACCCTTCAATGTATTTCTGAATGAGAAATTCATTATTTATTTTTTTATTGGATTGATTGGAAACGACATGCTTAGGCGAGTGAAGTAATAACGGCAATTCCCTGTCATAAATTTTTTTCAATATGTCCGGATAGAACGTAACAATTACAATTTCACAATCACTTTGGACAGCAGAATGATGTATTTGTTTTCCTGATGTGATACAATTCAGGAACAGGGAGTAATTGGTAGGAATGTTAATTTCTTCATTATCCACCTGATATTGAAATTCACCTTTTAAAACATATAGAAAACACGCTTGTTCAGTAACTGGAAAATCAAAATTAAATGGTGATGTCAATGCAATTTTTTGCATTAAAGTCTTGCCAAACAGGTCATACTTTTTATAATCATTTACCATAATTCTATTTTTTGTCTTCGTGTTTAATCAGGTATTTCCGCTGATTGAATTACTTATCAAATATAAATCATAAAAATTAATTTTGATCAACCCGGTCGGCCAACAGAAGCCGTGTTTGATATAGAAAATACCCGGATTTTTCTAGATGATTTGTGATGGTGGCAACCCGAACATTTTCTTAAAAGCAAAAGAAAAGTGGGAGAGATCCTGAAATCCGGTATCCAGATATACATCAGAAACAGCTGCTCCCTTTTCTTTAATGAGATAATAAGCTTCCTGAAGCCTCTTCTGTTGCAGCCATTTTCTTGGACTTACAGCAAAAATTTTTTCAAAATCACGTTGAAATGTAGAGAGGCTACGGCCTGTGAGATAGGCAAACCTTTCAAGAGATACATTAAAACGGAAATTGTGATTCATAAAGGACTCCAGATCTATTTTTCCAGGTTCTGTAAAATCAAATAATACATCTTTTAAAGAAGGGTTGGTTTGCAAAAGGATCACGATAAGTTCTTTTAGCTTGATGTTTTTCAATACCTCATTCCCGGGCTTGTCAAGTTCGTCATATGGCTTTAATGATTCGATGTAACCTGAAAGCAGGTCATTATCTGGTATACGGAAAACGGGTTCATCATGGTGACTTTTTGTGGCCTTATAATCATATTCCATGCTTACATTTTTCAATGTATCCTGGTCCATAAAAACTGAAATGTTTGCATATTCACCGTTTTCAGGAGGAATTTTATTAAACTTAATAAGCGTATTTCTTCTCGTAAGCCTAAAACTTCCCTGATCAAAAATATATTCCTTTTGACCATCATTATATACCAATCTACCTGAAACCTGATAACTGAAAACATGTTCCGGGATGAATTGTTCACCATCTCTTACGTTCCTGGAATAGCAGGCGTAAGTGATCTGGTTTATTTTCTTATGGTCTGTCATATGATCTCTATTAATACTTTCTCTCCTCAAAAATATTGATTATTTATGATTATCTGCATCAGTAGATAAGGTAACAGGCATCCATTTTTCGGATTCTTCTTTTCGCACAAGTTCAGCATTTTTAAGAATTCCAACGGCATCACTTCCCAACACCAGATGAATAGGAGGTTCTGGATGATCTGCCAATTCAATTAATACCTTTGCGACTTTATTCGGATCGCTTTTTGGAACAAATTTTCCACTTTTAAAGAAATCAACACGGGCATCAACCGTTTCTTCATAGCCTTCTACATGCGGAGCAAATGACATCGACTGTCCCGCCCAATTAGTGCCCATTCCCCCAGGTTCAACCGAAGTTACTCTGATCCCAAGTGGCATCATTTCTTTTGCCAATGCTTCACTAAAACCGGTTAACCCAAATTTGGCACTTTGGTAAATAGAAAGACCAATGCTGGCTACGAGCCCACCCACTGAACTTAAATTTAAGATCCTTCCGGATTTTTGCTTTCTCATATAAGGCAATACGGCTCTGCATATTTCGACAGGTGCCAATAAATTAGCTGTAAACTGATCACGTATTTGTTCTGCTGTAAAAGCCTCAGTTGCTCCGGTCACCCCAAAACCAGCATTATTAACAAGAACATCAATACGCCCAAATTTTGAAATGGTATCCGATACTGCTGCCTGGATCTGATCCGACTTCGTAACATCAAGTTCCAATACGAGTATACGTTCTTTATAAATTGCGGCAAGATCCTGTAATTTTGATGAGGTTCTTGCGGTAGCTGCAACGATTCCGCCATTTGAAAGAACTGCTTCTGTTAAGATTCTTCCTAACCCACTTGAACTACCTGTTATAAACCATACTTTTTCCATGTCTTTTTTATTTTTAATTATATAGCAAATTTATAAGCTTTACTTCCATGTCACTTTGTTCTATTGGTCATACTTACTTTGTTGTAAAAGTCATGTTTCTGAATATTGATTAGCTCTACGACTAGATGGTTGATGTATAACAATTGACAGTTCATACAGAATGTAGACGTATTGTAGACATTATTTTTATTTTCTGTAGATATTCTGTAGCTCGTAAAATCCTTCAATATGCCAGATTAATCTGAACTTTGAACTATAGAATTTTGGATACTGGATAACATGAATCGGGAGTAATAAATTCTTTTAATTCTTTATTAAAAAATAGTTATGCACCACACCATTAAAAATGTGATACTTATGGGAACCTTCCTGACGATCACAGCATGTGAATTTTCACGTAATACACCCACAGAGTACTTTGATCGGGTTGCTCTCAACACGAATCAAATAACACGGTTTGGAGGTCAGTACTTTAATACCTATCTGAAATATATTAAAGGAGGAGCCAGTACACCTGACTTTAATACCTGTGAAAAATATCTTAAAAATAACTCTATTGCAACGGCAGAGCGGAATGTCCAAAAGATAAAGGAATTGCAATCTACTCCGAAAACTAAACCCATGATCGATGCAGCCCTCGACTTGTATGCTTTTGTTTTAAACAGTTATAAAACAGATCACCTAAAGATTGCCAAAATGATCGACAACAAAGCACCGGAAGCAGACATCGAGGCTGCCATAATCGAAATGGATAATAAAAGCTATGATATTTTTGCTCAGAAATACGATAATCTTTGGAAGCTTGCAGAAATCTATGCTAAAGACAATGGAATAGAAGTTAAAAAAATGCCTTTTTAGAAACCAAAATCTACGAATCCAATCACCGAATTGTTACCTTGAAAAATACATATGAATACCTATAAATTTTACACGCAAAAAGGAGATCAATACCACCGCATTCCGCAAACGAAAATGTACGCTGTCATCGGGCTGCTTTTTCTGGCTATAGGTTTTGTATTGTGGTATCGTACCCAAACGATGTTTTCATTACTATATCTTATTTTTTTAGGTATTGTATCTTTATTTTATTTTGCAAGAATGTTCAGTAAAATAATAATTGACCTTGGAAACCAAACCATTACCTACAAACCTACATTGTATTCTGCCACTAAGGTTTATTCCTTAAATAATATTATTGATCTAAGCATGAGTAGTAAGATTTATGTATTGGTATTGAATGTCAGAGCCTTCCTATTGATAGATGATAAAGCTTTGAGAATAGGTCAGAGCCTTATGACTCCTAAACCTATGGAAGAACTCCTGATCGAAACTGAAAGAATACTTGGTTTTAATAATAGAAGTGAAAATGGATAGACCCATTTATAAGCAAGATGGATCCACTCTGATCATACAACCTTATATCAATCATTTACAAAGAATAAAAGTTTTTTGTTTGATTGGTGTCTTATTTTTGTGTTTAGCAGTGTTCCTTTGGTTCAAATTTTCAGATTTCTGGCAATTGCCAACCTCTATTGGACTTTGTCTGAGCCTGCTTTCCCTTGGTTATTATTTTTATAATGTTCAAATGAAAGTAGTATTTGACAAAGGTAAGGGGGAAATTTATCAATTAATTTTCAATAAGTACCAAATCAATAAAATCTCATTTAGCAGCGGAACTATTGTATCAAGAAGCATTAATGGCTGTTTTTTTTATGCTGTTTCCCAAAAAAGTAATGTATATGGGAATGCTTCACCCATAAGTCCGTTTTTAACAAAAGAAGCTAAAAGACTGAAATATGAACAAGAGGTACTTCCTTTAATTGAAGCATATCTTAAAAATTAAGAATATAATAGGATAAAATGGGGTAGGATTTTATCTCAACCCCATTTATTTACCATTTGCTTATATTTCTGAACCTAGTTTTTTTTCACTGCTATTACCTTCCAGTAAGATGGTTAGTTCATCACAATTGATCACCTTATTATTTTTGATAGTGAATTCTGCGAAAACTTTGTGCTTGACCGTTTCTCCATTTTTGAGAATACTTGTAACATAATGTTTGGTAAATATGGAAGTTTCATTACTTGCTATATTTGCGAATAGCACATTTTGCGTGCTTACTTTTTCTTTTAATTTCTGAATATGCTTTTTAAAAGAATTAAAATCCAATATGACATTATCTACATCCTGCTGATAATCTTCGCTAAAGTATTTATTGATTAATGACTCGTCATAATTTTTGTTTTCAATGACATCGATAAATAGGGCTCTTATTAATTTTTCCATTGTTGATATTATTTTCAACAAAAGTACATGGCTTCACAGTGACAAGTCGATAACAATTGTAAAGAAATGCATTCCTCATCGATTTCTGATTCTGCTTAAACTCACCGGAGTAATACCCAGATACGATGCCACTAAATGTTGCGGAATACGAAGAATAATTTCAGGACTTTCTTCAAGCAGCCTTTTATACCGTATCTCTGGCTTGTCCTGTATTCTTGAGATTAACAGACGCTGGTAATCATTTACTCTGCCGATCAGGTATTGATTGAATAAGTGTAAGAATTCTTTGTTTTCAGACAATTTATCTATCACTGTTTTTTCGATTGACAAGACTGTACAGTCTTCAATTGTTTCAACAGAATAGGAGCTGGGTATATTGTGAAAAAAACTTTCGGAGGAACAAAAGATACGGTCTTCAAAAAGAAATTGAAAGGTAATTTCTTTACCATCATAATTGGTCCATCCTCTGAGAATTCCTTTTTTCAAATAATAAAATTTTTTTGAAATGACACCCTCCTCAATAATAACAGTCTTAGGTTTGTAATTTTCTACCTTTCCAGACTTAAAGAGAATTTCAATGAGCTGATTTAATTCCTGATTTTTCATAAAAACCTAATATTTTACTATGTAGCGACGTTATTTAAAAGAAATATGAATTTTTAATTTTACATTCTTCTTGTAGAAACTGTCTGCTAAATTATGAAAAATCACACGAGTTTCTTCGGTATAAATATTGCTCATTAATCTCGAAGCCTGGTGAATTAATTATTAATAATTAAAATCAAAAAGCTAAAGAAAACCAACCCAATCACATAAAAATGAAATTACATTATCGTACTCTTTTTACCGTTTCTATACTCGCTCTGTTTCTTGTTGGCTGTGATACAGATAAATCCGATCCCTCCAATCCTGATGAAACGGAGGTCCCTGAAATCCCCGTATCTGAAATTTACGTGTCCGGTTATGAAAGCGGAGATGTTAAATATTGGAAAAATGGTACTGTTACCAATCTGACTCCTGGATCAAGCTATGGTTATGCTACAGGATTAACGGTTTCAGGGAATGATGTATATGTTGCCGGATGGGAAGATGGAGTTGGCGGAAGAAAGCTCCAGTATTGGAAAAATGGAGTATCCACTCAATTGGCTGTTGGTGATACTAATACACTTACCGGAGGTATTGCCGTAAGTGGTAACGACGTATATGTTGCAGGGGCACAAACTAACAGTGGGGGTACTAAAGTAGGAAAATGCTGGAAAAATGGGATTGCTACCAATCTATCAGATGGTACACCCGGTCACCATACCAATGCTGAAGGAATAGTGGTGGTAGGAAATGATGTATATATAGCGGGGGGTGAATTTAATGGAAGCAGAGGTGTTGCCAAATATTGGAAGAATGGTGTTGCAATACCACTTACCGACGGGACCAAATCAGCACATGCTTCAGCAATTGCAGTTGATGGGAATGATGTATATGTTGCTGGATATGAAACTCTGACTGCAGCAGCAGGAAGTCCTCCCGTTGCCAAGTACTGGAAAAATGGGGTAGCGGTATCACTTACAGATGGAACAAACTATAATGTAGCAACAGGTATTGCTGTTTCAGGTAAGAACGTATATGTTTGCGGATATCAAAATAATACAGGTAGTGGAAACACCGCCAAATATTGGAAAAATGGGGTAGCCAAAGACCTTACCAATGGGTCACAAAATTCCCAGGCGAATGCTATCGCTCTTTCTGGGAGTGCGGTATATATAGCCGGTTATGAAGGAAACTTCGTCACTTATTGGAAAAATGGGGTGGCAACTCATTTGTCAAATGGCGGAAGTAGTAGTTCAGAAGGGCTTGCTATCTTTTTGAAAAAATAAAATTTTTAATTAAAAATTTATAAGGCTATTTGTTGATACCTTGATGTATTTAATAAAAGGTGACATAATTATTTTTATCTATAACATTTTGTGAATTGATAATCTGCTCTGATGATTAGTAGTTTAGGGGATGACTTTCCGCATTGTAAATATTATTGATCAAAAAGTGGATAAGGGATACCTGTTCCCGTTTCACAGAGTCGTTTCAGGCTTCTGAAAAAAAGAGCCCAATCATAAGTGCATGTTGCAAATTCAGGAGTATAGTCTTTCCAACCACTGTGACGAAAGGATAATATGGCTCCCTTACTGTGTGGTTCGAGTTCAAAAGTAAGGGAAGTGCCTATCCATTCTTCAAATGCTTTTACACAATACCATTGTACTTTGCTGTATGGTTTGAGCTCTACCAATTTCATTTCTTTAAAATAATCAGGCCCAAAAGAAAATTTCAGCATACTTCCAATCTCCGGTTTTGCAATCGTATCTGGTGTCCACCAACCAGCTAACCCTTTTTGTGTAGTAATTGCTTCAAAAACTTTTTCGATGGGGGATTTGATAAGTAATCTGTGGCAAATACTTTTGCCTTCTTGTTGATTTTCTGAGATTGGATCAGATTTTAGCAGGTCTTCTTTCCCGGTTTCCTTTGGTGTAGGGCTTCCTTTCCCGGTCGTGATAAGATCTCTCAGACTACTTTGGATATAATGAGTCCATGCATCATGACATAGGTTGAAACATTCATACTCTGGAGTTAATCCCTGATGAGTAAATTTCAAAACGGTTTTACCATTATCTTCCGACAATTCAAAAATTACCTTTGTATCTTTCCATTCCGTTTCATCTTTTGTAAACTTAAAATAATTATCAAGTACATGCCAGACTACTTTTTTATCAGGGACCATTTCGATAATCCTGAATTGTGCCCGATGAGCATCCTGGTAGTGGTACTGGAATTCATCATCTAAATTATTGGTGCTTCCTTCAATATTTTCAGACCACCAGCCTCGTACATTATTAATGGCGTTAAAAACTTTATGAGGGCTTGCATCTACTATAACAGAAGTAGTGAAATCTTGATTTTTCATAACTTATTTTTTTTAATACATAGTTTTAATCTCTTATGAGAAACTTTCATACCCAAAGTTAGCGACCTGCTCAGACTCTGTTCGGGTGTTAAGTAGACTTTGTAACGGGTTGATATGGACACTATTATTGTTTATCTTTGTAATAAATAGGAGAGGTACACAATGAAATGCCATTTCGGGATCAGCTAATGCAATAATGAGTCCTTTCAAAATAGAAATCGTATGAAACATCTTACCATCTTAGTACCCGATGTACAGACTGCCAATAGTACAATATCATGTATCGTTGGTGCTTACCAGATATTTACAGGTGCCAATGACTATTGGAAAAGAATAGGAAAAGAACCCTTGTTTACTATTGTGACTGCCGGAGTAGGAACAGAAGCAGTGTTTATTAATGGTTTATTGTCAATGAAGCCACAGGTAAATGTCTCTACTTTAAAAAAGACGGATCTGATCCTGATTCCCTCACTAACACCTGAGTTTAAAACTGCTTTGGAAGGGAATATCTTATTGATTGACTGGCTCAAGAAACAATATGAAAATGGTGCTGAAGTAGCCAGTATGTGTACAGGAGCATTTATGTTGGCAGCTTCCGGGTTGCTTGAAAAAAGAAACTGTTCCATTCATTGGAGCTCGGCTGACAATTTTAGATCATTATTTCCGAATGTTAATTTAAAAACAGAAAAACTGATTACTGATGAAGATGGTATTTATACCAATGGAGGAGGTTTTTCATTTTTAAACCTACTGCTGTATCTGGTTGAAAAATATTATGATCGAGAAACTGCAATCCATTGCTCAAAAATTTTTCAGATAGAGATCGATAGGCAGACACAGTCTGCTTTCACCATATTCACTGGACAGAAGTCTCACGGAGATGATGTTGTCATAAAAGCACAAAAATATATTGAAGACCATTTTTGTGAGAAATTATCTGTGGAAGATCTTTCGAAATTTTGTTCCGTGGGCAGAAGAAATTTTGACAGACGTTTTATTAAAGCAACCGGCAATACCCCCATTGAATATTTACAACGGGTAAAGATTGAATCAGCTAAAAAATCATTCGAAACTACAGGCAAGACTGTAAGTGAAGTAATGTATGAGGTGGGGTATTCAGACACCAAAGCTTTCAGAGAAATGTTTAAAAAGATAACGGGAATATCACCCGTACATTATAAAAATAAGTACAATAAGAATCTAAATGATAGTTTGTATGATAAAGTTTGATTTTTATTATAAAATGGGGCTTTCTATTTACAAAATAGTAATTATGACATGAATCATCGGATGTAGTCAATATTTTTTTGTTCTTTTGCATTGCGTTTAATTTTTTAAAAAAGAACATGTCGAAATTTGATGATATAAGGCCTTTTTATGATCAGGAAGTGAATGATGCTTTGCTAAGTGTTGCAAAACATCCTATGATGAAGGCATTAATGCAGTTTACGTTCCCTGAAAAGGATGAGCAATTTTGGCTTGAACAATTTAAAGATATTCATTCGATAAGTGATTTTCAAAATCAATTTATCTCACAGACGGTTCGTCAAATTCTGAAACAGAGTTCAGAAGGTTTAAGCACCTCTGGCTTTGATCAGTTGGATAAAGATGTTGCTTATTTATTCATATCCAGTCACAGAGATATTGTTCTGGATACTTCTTTGCTTAATTTGGTCCTATTGGATAGAGGACTTGTCATGACTTCTTCTGCGATTGGAGATAATCTGGTACAAAAGACATTTTTGCATGTGTTGGCAAAACTAAACCGTAATTTTTTAGTTCAAAGAGGATTGCCAATTCGTGAGCAGTTGAATAGCTCAATGGTGATGTCCGAATATATTTACACTTTATTAAATAAAGAAAATCGTTCTGTCTGGATAGCACAACGTGAAGGAAGAACGAAAGATGGAAATGATGCTACACAGCAAGGTGTTTTAAAAATGCTTGCCATGGCAGCAGGTGATGAGCCTCTAACTGATTTTTTCAAAAAACTAAAAATAGTTCCCCTTTCTATTTCATACGAATACGATCCGACAGACGTACTTAAAATGCCACAATTGATGGCAAAATCAAGAAATGAGGTATATGTAAAAGATAAAGGAGAAGATTTTGCAACCATGCTAAGTGGAGTATTGGGGCAAAAAAAAAGGATTCATCTGCATGCGGGAGATGTACTTAATACTGAATTTGACGAAATTATGTCAAAATTTGAAAATAAAAATAAGCAATTACAGGCTATTGCGCAGGTTATCGATGATTCTATTATTCAAAATTATAAACTCTGGCCAACCAATTTCATTGCTTATGATTTACTCAATGGAACCAATGAATATTCTGACCATTACACAGAAGATGAAAAAATGCTCTTTGGACGAAGAATGGAAATGCGTATCGACATTTCAGATGCTGTTTTAAAGAACAGTTTTTTAGCTATGTATGCTAATCCTGTAGTCAATAAAATGAAATATAGCTAGGTAATTGAACGGTTACAAATTATAAGCTGCTCGCTGATACGCCAAATTCTTTTTTGAATGCAAAAGAAAAATGAGACAAATCTTCAAAACCCAGATCAAGATAAATATCTGTAGGTCTTTGTCTTTTTTGTTCCACCAAAAACCGTGCTTCCTGAAGCCGCCTTTTAGTTAACCAACGATTAGGTGTTTCATTGAAGGTCGTTTTAAAATCTCTTTTGAAAGATGATAAGCTTCGTCCTGTAAGGAAGGCGAATCGTTCCATACTTACATTAAACTTATAATTTTTTTGCATAAACTCTTCAAGATCCAAACGTCCCGGAATACCGAAGTCAAATAATATATCTGATAATTCGGGTTGCAGTTCTAACAGAATAAGAAGTAATTCTTCTCTTTTTACATCGGAAAATGTTTTATTTATATCTCCAGAGCTGTTATAATAGGGTTCTAGTGAAAGAAGAAAACTACTAATAAGTATATCTTTTTTGAGCTTGATAAAAGTGTCATCTGAAACATGTTTGAGAAAAGTAATGCTGTGTTTCTTTTGAAAGTTTCTTAAAAATACTTCATCAAAGAAAAAGATGACTTTTTCAAACTGGCCATTATCTTTTACTTTATTGTATCGTGCCAGTCTGTTTTTACGAACAATGCAGCTTTCTCCGGGTTTGAGTGTATGATGTTTATTACCATCGTAACCATTCATACTTCCTTTTATCACAAATAAAAAGAAATGTTCGGAAATGAATTGTTCCGCCGAAATGGAAGGTCCTACAATACAAGATTTTATTTCTGTTATTTTCATGATTTTGCTTGTGATTTGATGTCTTTTACTTCCAATATAGATGTAGTGTATCCTCTTGATACACAGTTGATCATTGCCGAACCCACCTCTCGCATTGTACATATCCAATTAGGAAAAAGCAGATACCATATAGGAGACAATATATCAAAAATACGGTAAATACTTCTTACATTTTTTTGACCTTTTACAGGCCTCATAAAGCCGGGACGAAAATGATATACTGCTTTGAAAGGCAATTTCAGCAGAGCATTTTCAGTTCGACCCTTTACTCTTGCCCACATCACTTTTCCTTGTTCTGTACTGTCAGTCCGGTTACCAGAAACATATATAAAGGTCATTTCCGGATTGATTTGAGATAAGGACTTTGCAAATGGTACAACGAAATCAAACGTTTTACCTGTAAATGACTCTTCATTTTCTCCGACAGCACTTGCTCCGGCACAGAAAAAACATGCATCATAGTTATTCAGATGTTCTGCATAATTCGTAATGGTCGAAAAATCTTCCACGATCAGTTCTTTTAATTTTTGATGTTGGAGGGCAAGTGGCTTTCTGTTGATTATAAGCACTTCTGTAACCATAGGGTTTTCCAGGCAAACAAGCAATACGCCTTCGCCTACCAACCCTGTGGCACCGGTAATCATTATTTTCATCTCTGTTTATTTTACAATATCTAATTTAATCAAACTATTGGCAGTAGCCAAAATAGCCTCTTCTGTGGAACGTGGAGTCCATCCGAGCATTTTTATCGCTTTTTCACTGCTTGCTCTTTTAATCATTCCTAAGTAAGGAGCTACAGATTTTAACTTTGGATTGAATAATGCCAATAGTTTAATAAACCAGTTGGGTAATTCTTTTGTAGGTACTTTTTCTGCTTTTTTACCTAAATTTTTTCTCAGCACATTCGCTATATCTATCAGAGAAAATCCCTCCCCGGCAACTGCTATAAATCGTTCACCATTAGCCTGAGGCATAGTCATCGCTTTAAAGTGCAGATCAGCTACATCACGAACATCCACATATCCTGAGATTATTTTAGGACAGGCTTTCATATCCCCGTTCAGCATTTGTTTCATATTTTGAATAGAATGCGAAAAATCGTCGGCTAACACAGGCCCTAAAACTCCAGTAGGGTTTACAACGGATAATTCCATTCCGTTACCTTCATTTTGTATAAAATCCCAGGCTGCTTTTTCGGAAATAGTTTTTGATTTTTGATAAGGAAATACAGTGTCATCTAGTATGGTCCAATCTTCTTCAGTATAAGGAGTCGTTTTTACGGTACCAAATCCCACAGCTCCAAAGGCAGAAGTAAGAACCACTCTTTTTACCCCTGCTTTTTTGGCTGCGCGTAATACAAAGAGCACTCCATTTTTAGCAGGAATTACAAAATCATCTTCAGTCTTAGCATCGGTATGGGGAGTAGGAGAAGCTACGTGAATAACATACTGACAACCTTCTGCTGCTTTTTCCCAGGAAGATTCATTTTGTAAATCCGCTTCTACGAATGACAAGTCTTGAAATGAATAAAAACCTGCTTCTTTCAACATTTGTTTCACCAATTCAGATTTTTTTAATGAACGAAGGGAAGCTTTTACTTTATATCCATTTTTAAGCAAGGTAAGGATGCAATAAGAAGCTATAAAACCTGAACCTCCAGTTACCAAAACTGTTTCTTTATTTTCCATTTTTTTTTAAATTTTAATGGAACAAATTTCGGTAATAATAGACAGGACGAATGTGTTCAAAAGTCCAAGTTCTATTTGTTTAAAAGTTCAGAATCTAAAGATTTTCATTGGGTAAAAGATACTTCTATCAATCAGATGAGTTTTCCAATCAGTACCAGATCGATAATTGGAGCTCCATCCTTATCAATAGAATCAAAACGCTTTAACTTGATAACCTCAAAATTATTGTCTTGAAATGCTTTTGTTAAATAATCTTCCTGATGATAATAAAGATAGACCTGATCGCCTAAACTGGATGTTATCAGTCCCGATTTACTATAGTCATCTTCCATAGTGCTTAGATAGAACATACCCCCTGGTTTTAATAACCCGGATGAGTCAGCGATAAGTTGTATAGCTTCCTCCTTTGCTAAATAGGGAAGACAGAACCCACAGATAATTCCATCAAATTTCTGTTCTATCTTGCTTATATCATTACAGTTCATCAGTTCAAAGCGTGCTGTAGGATTATTGATCTTTGCAAGTTCGAGCATTTTTGATGATAGATCGATTCCCAGAATATCATAATCTGGTTTTCTGTCTAATAAATACTTTGTAATATTTCCGGGACCGCAGGCAATATCCAGAATGTCTGCATCATTGGATTTTATGTTATTGCAAAATAGATCGAAAGTATTACCAAATGAGCTGACATCCATAAACTTGTCCTGGTATATTTTTGCAGCTTTGTCAAATGCCTCAACGGGTTTTAATATTTTCATGATTTTAGATTTTGGTGGTACTAATTTAAATAATTGTTGCCAATCCCTGAGAAACTTAAGTAAGATGCAAAAGTTTCCAGAAATTCCTTGTCACGTGAGAGGAGGATGTGTATTTGGTAAGATTAAGAAAAAAGTCAAATCATTTTATAGTTTATATGTGATTTAATTCTTATATAAAGATGAAAAACTAAAAACCTTTTAATTTTAAAATTTCGTTATTTTTTACTATTTATTGCGTTATATATTGAAATTAATTCACATGGCCATATGCTTAAAATTTCAAAATAAACGTGATCATCTGTGTTTTGATTTTTTTGACAATTTTAATCTCTAGTAATTCCCAAAATCTTGAAAAAATGTTATTCAACTCATATTATAGTGAATATATTTTAGTGGATATCAGAAAAAAGACCAGCTAAAATGACTATTTTTTGGCTAATATTATGAAATGTTTACAATAGATAATTAGCTTTGTTTATGGGTATTTTGCTGATTTTCAATATGGTTTTTGTAGCTGTTTATTATTTTCTTTTTTTGAGATAAAAAAAAACATTAATTTTTTATTAAACTCATCATTAAGTGATTTTTTTTTATATTTTAGCAAAATAAAACTAAGGATAAAGAACACAATTTAAACACTCAATAAACTTAAAAAACTCTTTTTAAGCATTCCATTTCGTCTTTTTCCTACAAAAAAATCTTTCGCACATTTGAATGTGACTTAAGTGGCGAAGCCGTAAAAATAACCATTAGAAAACCGTATGAATTTTGCTCAAGGATGGTATGTTGCCTATACCAAATCTCGTTTCGAAAAGAAAATTGCCACTAAGCTTAGTGAGGATGAGTTTGATGTTTATCTTCCTACCAGTAATGTGACGTCTCAATGGTCTGATCGTAAAAAGAAAGTTGAAAAACCATTGTTTAGTTCGTATGTCTTTGTTTATTTAAAAACGATTAAAGACTATTTGAAAGCTTTGACGGTAGAAGGAATAGTTCTTTTTATTAGTTTGGGTAATAAACTGGTTAGAGTTCCTGATGAAGAAATTAACAGGATAAGAATATTTCTTAGTCAGTATTCTGAAGTTGAACTTAAAGGCATTCATGAACTGAATATAGGAGAAAGGAAAGTAATAACATCCGGTCCTTTCGAGTCCTATCCATGTGAAATTCTGAAAATTAATAACAAGCAAAAGATTTGTGTAAGAATAGATTCATTACAACAAAGTCTGATCGCTGAAATCCACCCTTATCATTTAATATAATGCTAAATACATCATCTTTATCAAATATTTTTTGGCTGAATAAGACAAAAAATAAGGAAACTGTGGTCTTATCTGAAGATAGTGCAGAATCATTGGAAATAGAGATTTCGAAGTGTGATCTGGATAGTTTTCTGAAAGTTTCAAAAAACACTTCTCTATCTAAATTAACCATTATTGCATCTGTTTTTTCTTTTTTGCTTGACAGGTATTGTGAAGATTTTCAAGGTGTTATTAAGGTGTATGCATCTGATCAAATTCCATTAAAAAATAAAATATTAGTGGATCTTGAGAAAACGAAAGAGATTACATTTAAAGATCTTTTGAAGAGTTTTGCCAGCAATATTAAAGAAGCTGTTTCTCATTCTGATTACAATACCAATGATCTTGATTTAACGGAATATTCTAATTTTTCTATTCAGTATGGGAAGAGGCCTGAATCCATACAGGATAATCTCTCTCTTTTGTATAACGAATCTGAAGAAAAGGTTATTTTAAGTATTTGTTATAAAGATATTTATAGAGGATATTTAATTGAGAATTTATTGAAGAGTTTAGTGCATATTCTTTCCAATTATGATCAATTACTAGATACAAGTCTCACCGATTATGCCCTTGTTTCAGAAGAGGAGGGAGCAGAAATGCTTAGCAGGTTTAACTTGACAACCGATTACCCTTCTGATCAAACAATTATTGATTTATTTGATTCTCAGGTAAGGAAAAATCCCGACGGGCTTGCAGTAATCTATGGAGATGTAGCATTGAGTTATGCTGATCTCGATAAGGAGTCCAATCAATTAGCTCATTATCTTAAAAATCAATATGATATAAAAGCTGATGACCTGGTCTGTATTCAACTTCCCCGGAATGAAGAGATGATCATATCCATATTGGGTATATTAAAATCTGGAGGAGCATATGTTCCGATTGATATGGATTATCCAAAAGAGCGGATTGACTACATTCTAACTGATACCAAAGCTAAAGTGAATATAGATGATGTATTCCTGGCAAAGTTTAATGAAGTAAAACAGGGATATTCATCGGAAAACTGTGATTCTGCAATAAAAGGGGATCATCTGGCATACGTTATTTATACATCAGGAACTACTGGAAATCCTAAAGGAGTAATGATCGAGCATCAGAATGTATTTCATTCTACGATCAACAGAATTGCTTTCTATGCTATTGAAAGTATGTTGCTTGTCCCTTCTTTCTCCTTTGACTCTTCGGTAGCCGTAATCTTCGGAACGCTGTGCAGTGGCGGAAGATTGTTTATTGAAAGCAATATGAATATTAAAGATGTGGAATATATTTCGCATCGGATTATAAAAAATAAAATTGAAGGGATCTTATGTGTTCCCAATTATTACTCTAGCTTGCTTCCTTATCTCAGTGAAAACACTTCAGGAGAAAATACGCTGAAACATGTCATTGTAGCAGGAGAGGAGTTAAGTAAAAACTTAGTATTACATCATCAGAAATACAGCGATGCTATTCTGTATAACGAATACGGTCCTACAGAATGTGCAGTATGGTCATCTGTTTCCATCGTCAATGACACAAATGTAAATATTGGAAAATCTATCTCGAATACTCAGATTTACATATTGGATGAATATGGACATTTGTTACCAGCGGGAGTCCATGGGGAATTGTATATCGCTGGAGCAGGATTGGCCAGAGGTTATCTAAACCGTGAAGATTTAACGGAAGAGAAGTTTGTAGCCAATCCGTTTGTGGAAGGCACTAAGATGTACCGTACGGGAGATTTGGGAAGATGGCTTCCAGATGGTACCATTGAATATCTGGGAAGAATAGATCATCAGGTAAAGATCCGCGGGCATAGAATAGAGCTTGGAGAGATTGATAATCAGGTTCTTTCGTTTGGTGAAACGATTAAATCTGTGGTTACAGAAGTTAAGGAACATGAAGGCGATAAAAGTCTGGTCGTTTATTATGTGAGTAATTTTGCGATCGACAAGCAGGAATTGGCTTACTATTTAGAGACCAAGCTTCCCCAATATATGCTTCCTGGCTTTTACGTAGAGCTAGAGCATATTCCACTGACCAGTAACGGCAAGATCGACAGAAAGAGTTTGCCGGAAGTAAGCTCTTCAGATTTGATCAAGACTGAATATGTGGCACCTAAAACAGCGGAAGAAAAAGCATTAGTAGAAGTCTGTGAGCAGGTCTTAAAATACAGTCCTGTCAGTATCCGAGATAATTATTATAACCTTGGAGGAGATTCAATTAAGTCGATCCAGATCGTATCCAGATTACGTCAGCGTGGTTATAGTTTAAAAGTAGAGCATATTTTACAATATCCTGTTTTAGAAGAGCTGGCTGATTATATGACAACGGATGTTGCCGTGATCGATCAATCTGTAGTAACGGGTGATAGTATTCTGACTCCCATCCAAAGGTATTTCTTTGATAGCGTTGATATGGTTAATAAAAACCATTACAACCAGGCTGTTATTTTAAAGAGCAGGGAAAGACTTTCAGGTTCTGTCCTGGAATCTTCGATCAAACGTCTTGTGGTACACCATGATGCCTTAAGAATGGTGTATAGCCAGAAAGAAGGTGAATGGAATCAATATAATGCAGGATCAGAAGGTAATCATTATCGATTTGAATATTTTGATATCAGAGAAGAAAGCTCTGTAGAAAACGAGCAGAATTCTTTACAAAAAATAGGAGATCTCCTCCAAAGTACCATCAATATAGAATCCGGAATATTATTCCATATAGGACATGTCTCGATGAGTGATGGTGACCGAATCATATTGGTTATTCATCACCTTGTAGTCGACGGAGTTTCCTGGAGGATCTTGTTGGAAGATTTAGGAAATTTGTACGAATCGGGGATGAAGGGAACATCTTATGAACTTCCTTCCAAAACAGATTCTTTCCAGAGTTGGGGAGCAGCATTGGAAAAGTATAGCAATAGTTCATCTTTATCCCAAGAGCGTTTGTATTGGGAAGGTATAGAATCAGAGGTTTATCCGGTTATTCCAACCGATCACCCTGCGAAAGGCAAACATATTTTAGATAGCAGCATCAGCTTTTCCTTAAATGAATCGTCTACGAAATTGTTACAAACGCGTGCAGGTAAGAAATACAGTGCAGAGATCAATGATGTTTTATTGACGGGATTGGCCTTATCCTTACAGGATCAGTTTGGTATTAACAAGACCAAGGTGCTGATGGAAGGTCATGGTAGAGAGGTGATGAGTACTGGCCTTGATATCAGCAGAACAGTAGGATGGTTCACCAGTGTGTATCCTTTTTCGTTAGACATCAGCAATGAGAGTCAGCCGGCTTTGGTGAGTATCAAAGAAGATTTGAGAGCTATTCCTCATAAAGGGATTGGTTACGGAGTATTAAACTATCTTGGAGATTCGTTTTCACCAGTAAACTATCCATCGGTTCAGTTCAATTATCTTGGAGATTTTGATGATGCAGTAGGATCAGCATTTAATTATAGCTCAGAGGCTATCGGGAATCCGGTATCTGAAGAAAACCTAGGAACAGATATTCTATTAGATGTTTCAGGAATCACGATGAGTGGTGCCATGACTATCACGATCCGTTATTCAGGAGATCTCTTTACTGAAGCTACGGTTCAGAAACTGATAGACATTTATCAGAGTCATTTGGAGAAAATGATTGATGAAGAGAAAGAAGCGGAGGTGATTTTAACACCATCAGATCTTACTTATAAAGGGTTATCTTTCAGTACGATTCAGGAGATTAATAAGAAAGGGGATATTGAAGATATTTATGAGCTTTCGCCAATGCAGCAGGGCTTGTATTATCATTGGCTTGTGGAACCCAAAGGAGCTACTTATTTTATGCAGACTTCGTACAGAGCAAAATTCGAAAGTCTTGATCTGTCAGAAGTAGAAAGAGCATTTGAAATTTTGGTCAATCGTTATACGGTTTTACGCACTTCTTTTGATAATCGTTTTGGAGATGTTCCTTTGCAGATTGTTCACAAAAAAGCAAAAGTTGATTTTAGATCTTTAGTATTAGAATCTGATGTAAGGTTACAGCATATAAAACAAGAAGATATAGCTCGTGGCTTTGATCTGGGTACACCTACTCAAATGCGTCTTACCGTTATTGCACTTCCTGATGGGGAATATGAATTTGTCTGGAGTCATCATCATATTATCATGGATGGTTGGTGCTTAAGTATCTTGATCAATGATTTTGCTGTCATTTTGAACTCACTAAAGCAAGACATAGAGATTAATTTACCGGAATCTAAAAAATATTCGTCTTATATCAACTGGCTGGAAACCGTAAATAAAGAAGAGGCTTTAAGTTATTGGGAAAATTACCTCAAAGGGGTAGTGTCACCAACACTTATTCCTTTTAACAAGAATACATCAGAAAAAGAGTCTCATTTTATTACCGAAATAATAAAAGTAGAAAATGAGGAGTTCGCTGGTATTAACAATTTCTGTAAGAGCTTGGGGATCACTCTGAATACTTATGTCCAGGGAGTGTGGTCTTATCTGCTAAGTTCTTACAATGCGTCTGAAGAAGTTATATTCGGATCTGTGGTATCAGGAAGACCAGCAGAAATTGAGGATGTAGAGCGTATGGTTGGATTGTTTATCAATACGATTCCTGTATGTGTGCATGTGGATAAGGATGATACACCAAGAAGTTTGCTGGAAAAACTACATCAGGATTCTATTCAGACTACCGGATATCATTTTACCGGCTTAGCCGAGATCCAGTCTTTATCTTCATTAGGGAAAGAATTGGTCAATCATATTATCATTTTCGAAAATTATGCAAAGCAGGATGTCAGTAATGATCTTTCAATGATGGGATTGACTGATCAAAATGCCGATGCTTTTGAACAGACGAATTATGATTTTAATATTGTTGCTGTTCCGGGAATGAATAGCTTATCGATAGATTTTAAATACAATGCATCTGTATTTTACGAATCTTTGATAAGATCTTTAGCCGGACATTTTAAGAATATATTGGGACAGTTTGCTGCTTTTCCCGATCAGGCAATCAAAAGCTTCAGCTATTTAAGTAATCCGGAAGTAAATGAATTATTGGAAGACTTCAATGGTACAGAAACTTCATATTCTTTTGAAAAGACTGTTGTAAAATTATTTGAAGAACAAGTGAACAGCTGTGCGAATAATGTAGCATTACAGTCAGGTTTAGCACAACTTAATTATACAGATCTAAATATAGAATCTAACCGTCTTGCTCATTACCTGAGAAATCATTACAACATCAATGCGAATGACTTGGTTTGCATGCAATTGCCACGTAATGAAAAGATGATTGTTTCGATCCTTGGAATTCTAAAATCAGGAGGAGCATATGTTCCGATTGATGTGAATTACCCTCAGGAAAGAACGGAATATATTGTAAAAGACACCAAATCTAAATTATATATCGATGAATCATTTTGGAAAGAGTTTGATTCATTGAAAGAAAATTATTCAACAGAAAATCTTTCTGCAGAGATTCATCCTTCTGATCTGGCTTATGTTATTTATACATCGGGGACAACAGGAAACCCTAAAGGAGTATGTATCAGCCATTCCAATCTGATGAATTATGTTTCTTGGAGTAATGGATATTATTTTAATAGTGAAGACCGTGGTAACTGGGGACTATTCACTTCAATTTCCTTTGACCTTTCTGTTACAGCAGTATTCTGCTCTTTGACAAGAGGAAGTTCTTTATGGTTGGGAGAGAATGAAGAAGATGTTCTAGCTGTTCTTATTAAAGCATTTGAAAATAAGGATGTAGACATTTTAAAATTAACGCCCTCTCATATTTCATTATTAAAGAATATAGAAATTCATAATACAGGTATCCGAAAAATTATTTTAGGAGGTGAAAAGCTTTATAATGAACATATTCAGATCATTCACGCTATAAATAAAGATATCGAGATCTATGATGAATATGGTCCGACTGAGACAACAGTAGGATGTATCGCCCGGAAAGTTGATGCATCTGCGACAACAATTGGAAAGCCAATTACAAATACGGAGGTTTATATATTGGATGAATATGGACATTTGGTACCAGTGGGAGTCCATGGGGAATTGTATATCGCTGGAGCAGGATTGGCCAGAGGTTATCTAAACCGTGAAGATTTAACGGAAGAGAAGTTTGTAGCCAATCCGTTTGTGGAAGGCACTAAGATGTACCGTACGGGAGATTTGGGAAGATGGCTGCCAGACGGTACCATTGAATATCTGGGAAGAATTGATCATCAGGTAAAGATCCGTGGACATCGTATCGAGCTTGGCGAGATTGATAATCAGGTTCTTTCGTTTGGTGAAACGATTAAATCTGTGGTTACAGAAGTTAAGGAACATGAAGGTGATAAAAGTCTGGTTGTTTATTATGTGAGTAATTCTGCTCTGGATAAGCAGGAACTGGCATATTATTTAGAGAGGAAGCTTCCCCAATATATGCTTCCAAGCTTTTACGTAGAGCTAGAGCGCATTCCACTGACCAGTAACGGAAAGATCGACAGAAAGAGTTTGCCGCAAGTAAGCTCTTCAGATTTGATCAAGACTGAATATGTGGCACCTGAAACAGCGGAAGAAAAAGCTTTGGTGGAAGTCTGTGAGCAGGTTTTAAAATATAGTCCTGTCAGTCTCCGTGATAATTATTATAACCTTGGAGGAGATTCGATTAAGTCGATCCAGATTGTATCGAGATTACGTCAGCGTGGCTATAGCTTGAAAGTAGAGCATATTTTACAATATCCTGTTTTAGAGGAGCTTGCTGGTTATATGACAACGGATGTTGCCGTTATCGACCAATCTGTTGTAACAGGAGATAGCATTCTTACTCCCATCCAAAGGTATTTCTTTGATAGCATTGATATGGTTAATAAAAACCATTACAACCAGGCTGTTATTTTAAAGAGCAGTGAAAGACTTTCAGGTTCTGTCCTGGAATCTTCGATCCATACTTTAGTAAATCATCATGATGCCTTAAGAATGGTGTATAGCCAGAAAGAAGGTGAGTGGAATCAATATAACGCAGGATCAGAAGGTAATCATTACCATTTTGAATATTTTGATATCAGGGAAGAAAAATCTCTTGAAAACGAGCAGAGTTCTTTACAAAAAATAGGAGATCACCTCCAAAGTACCATCAACATAGAATCCGGAATATTATTCCACATAGGTCATGTCTCGATGAGTGATGGTGACCGAATCATATTGGTAATTCATCACCTTGTTGTTGATGGAGTTTCCTGGAGGATCTTGTTGGAAGATTTAGGAAACTTATATGAATCCGGGATGAAGGGAGTATCTTATGAGCTACCCTCCAAAACAGATTCGTTCCAGAGTTGGGGTAAAGCAGTGGAGAAGTATAGTAAGAGTTCCGTTCTTTCCCAAGAGCTTGTTTATTGGGAAGGTATAGAATCAACGGTTTATCCGGTTATTCCAACCGATCACCCTGCAAAAGGCAAACATATATTAGATAACAGCATCAGCTTTTCATTGAATGAAGATGCTACACGTTTCCTACAAGCCAAAGCAGGGAAGAAATACAGTGCAGAGATCAATGATGTCTTATTAACCGGTCTTGCCTTATCCTTACAGGATCAGTTTGGTATTAATAAAACCAAGGTGCTGATGGAAGGTCATGGTAGAGAGGTGATGAGTACAGGTTTGGATATCAGCAGAACGATAGGATGGTTCACCAGTGTATATCCTTTTTCGTTAGATATCAGTAATAAGAGTCAGCCCGCTTTGGTAAGTGTAAAAGAAGGCTTACGAGAGATTCCAAATAAAGGAATCGGTTATGGTATTCTACACTATCTGGGGGATTCATTTTCTTCGACAGAGGGTCCTTCTATACAGTTCAATTATCTTGGAGATTTTGATGATGCAGTAGGATCAGCATTTTATTATAGTTCAGAGTCTATTGGTCATGCGGTGTCAGAAGAAAACCTCGGAACTGATATTCTATTGGATGTTTCAGGAATCACGATGAGTGGTGCCATGACTATCACGATCCGTTATTCAGGGGATCTCTTTACTGAAGCTACGGTTCAGAAACTGATAGACAGTTATCAGCGTCATTTGGAGAAAATGATTGGTGAGAGTGAAGGCTCAGAGGTGATTTTAACACCATCAGATCTTACTTATAAAGGGTTGTCTTTCAGTACGATTCAGGAGATTAATAAGAATCAAGATATTGAAGATATGTATGAGCTTTCGCCAATGCAGCAGGGCTTGTATTACCATTGGCTTGTGGAACCCAAAGGAGCCACTTATTTTATGCAGACTTCGTACAGGGCTAAATTCGAGGGTCTTGATCTGTCAGAAGTAGAAAAGGCATTTGAAATTCTGGTCAACCGCTATACGGTTTTACGGACTTCTTTTGATAATCGTTTTGGAGAAGTTCCTTTGCAGATTGTTCACAAAAAAGCACAAGTTGACTTTAAATATCATACAATAGGATCTAATGATTCTCTGGAAAGCGATCTGGAGATTATTAAAGAAAATGATATTATCCGTGGTTTTGCTCTGAATCAACCTACACAGTTACGTTTGATAATAGTAGAATTACCAAATGATACTTATGAATTTATCTGGAGTTATCACCATATTATCATGGATGGCTGGTGCTTAAGTATCTTGATCAACGATTTCTCTGCAATATTAGACTCGCTTAAACAAGGTCTGGAAGCGAATTTACCAGAACCTCAGAAATATTCTGCTTATCTTAAATGGCTAGGCGGGATTGATAAAGATTCGGCAATGTTGCATTGGAAAAACTATTTAGAAGGAATTAGTGCTCCTACACTAATACCTTTTGAAAAGGATTTCAAAGAAGAAACTCCTCATTTTATTACCGAAAAATTTAGTGTGGCAGGAGATGAATTTAAAGAAATTGATCAGCTGTGTCAGAAACTTGGAATTACTCTCAATACTTATATACAGGGAGTATGGTCTTATCTTTTAAGCAAATACAATTCCTCGGAAGAAATCCTATTCGGAGCTGTCGTGTCAGGAAGACCGGCAGAAATTGATGATGTAGAAAGTATGGTCGGATTGTTTATCAATACCATCCCTGTAAGGATTTTGGTCAACAAAGATGATACACCACGTAGCCTTTTGAAAAAGGTACATCAGGATTCTATACAGAATACAGGATATCATTTCAACAGTTTGGCAGAAATTCAATCCTTATCTTCTTTAGGGAAAGATCTGCTAAGCAACATTATTATATTTGAAAACTATGTAAAGAATGAACCAAATGAAAACTTTAAAAATGTAAAAGTTTTTGATCAATCCAACTATAACTTTACATTAGTAGCAGAACCATATGAGGATCATTTAAATATGGATTTTGAATATAATGCATCAGTATATTCTTCTTCTATCGAGATTCTGGTTTCTCATTTGAAAAATACCCTTAACCAATTTAAAACTTACATTGATACTCCTCTTTCAGAATTGAACTATTTAAGTTCTGGTGAGCAGGACTTATTGTTAAAAGAGTTTAATGACACCTCTGTTCCATATCCTTCTGATGCAACAATTCTTAGTTTGTTTGAAGAGGAAGTGGCCAAAAATCCAGATTCAAGAGCTGTTGTTTTCGAAGATACAGCATTAAGCTACGAAGAGCTGAATAATAAAGCGAATGCTTTAGCTTATCGTCTTCAGGTGGATCATGGGATCAAGAAAGGGGATCAGGTAGGAGTGATGCTAAACCGTGGAGAGAATCAGATCGTTTCCATTCTTGGGATATTGAAACTAGGAGCAGTGTATGTCCCTGTGGATGCCAACCTCCCTGAATCCAGAAAAGAAGTGATGACTTCCGGTTTATCTTTATTGATCACCGAATCTTACTATTTCTTTGACCTTGATTTCTACTCCGGTGAATCCTTTTCTATCGATTTAGAATTCACAGAGGAGGATGCTTCAGGCTTTACATCAGAAGTTTTGGAAAAAGATGATATTGCTTATATCATTTACACTTCCGGTTCTACGGGAGAACCAAAAGGAGTTTTGAATACCCATGGCGGTATTTTAAATACGATGTTATTCCAGAAAGAATTCTTTGGAGTTTCCTCTTATGAAAATGTGGCTCAGTTTGCTTCTTTTTCATTTGATGCTTCCATTTCAGAGATTTTTATGACGTTGCTAAGTGGTAAGAGTCTTCATATTCTTAGTGATTCAGTAAGAAAAGATGCTTATGCCTTTGAAGAGTATGTAAATAATCATTCTATTGACCTGGTAACGCTGCCACCAGCATTTTTCAGTTTATTGAATGTTGAAAAGCTTCAAAATTTAAAAGGCTTAATTACCGCAGGAGAATCAGCCGTTATCGGTAAGACGAAAGAATATTTAAAGTATGGTACTTTTTACAATGCTTATGGTCCTACAGAGACAAGCATCTGTGCTACCGTACATAAACTAGAAAAGGGAAGTGACTTAACTTCTTCTACCATACCTATCGGTCAGCCTATTGCCAATACTCAGATTTATATTTTAGATGAGTATAAACATTTGGTTCCTGCAGGAGTAAGCGGTGAGATGTATATCTCGGGAGCCGGATTGGCTCAGGGTTATTTAAATAATCCAGAGCTTACCGCAGAGAAGTTTGTAGATCATCCATTTATCCCGGGTACGAAGATGTACCGCACAGGAGATTTAGGAAAATGGCTAGCAGATGGCACAATAGAGTATCTAGGAAGGATTGACCATCAGGTGAAGATCCGTGGTCACAGGATAGAGCTTGGTGAGATCGACAGCCAGGTACTTTCCTTCAGTGAATCGATTAAATCTGTTGTGACAGAAGTAAAAGAGCATGAAGAAGATAAGAGTTTGGTGGTGTATTATGTAAGTGATACCCCGATTGACAAGCAGGATTTGGCCAGACACCTTGAAAGCAAGCTTCCAAAATACATGCTTCCTGGTTTTTATGTAGAGCTAGACCAGATTCCTTTAACAAGCAATGGAAAGGTTGACAGGAAGAGTTTGCCAGAAGTAAGCAGTTCAGATTTAATAAAGAATGAATACGTAGCTGCTAGAAACAAGGAAGAAAGTGTATTAGTCTCTGTCTGTGAGCAGATCTTAAAACACAATCCGATCAGCATCCGTGATAACTATTATAATTTAGGAGGAGACTCCATAAAATCCATTCAGATTGTTTCCAGGCTTCGTCAGCAAGGTTACAGTTTAAAAGTAGAACATATCTTACAATATCCTGTATTAGAAGAGTTGGCGCGATATATGACAACAGATGTTGTGAATATTGACCAGTCAGCAGTTATGGGGGAAAGTATTCTAACTCCTATCCAGAGATATTTCTTTGAGAGTGAAGGGATCACTAATAAAAACCATTACAACCAGTCTGTTATCTTAAAAAGCAAAGAAAGACTGTCAGCTTCTGTTTTAGAAACTTCCTTGAAACGTCTTGTAGAGCATCACGATGCTTTAAGAATGGTGTATAGCCAGACAGAAGGAGAATGGAATCAGTATAATGCAGGAACCGAAAATAAACCCTATAAGTTTAATTCATATGATCTTCTGAATGAGCATCTTTCATCCGAAGAAGAGTTGGAACGCTTACAAAGCATAGGAGAGGACCTTCAGAGTACAATCAATATAGAGTCCGGAGTTTTATTCCATGCAGGTCATATTTCGATGAGTGATGGGGACCGCATTATTTTAGTGGTTCATCATTTGGTAATGGATGGGGTTTCATGGAGAATTTTGTTGGAAGATTTAGGGAAACTATATGAATCGGGAGTTCAGGGCTTATCTTCTGACCTGCCATCGAAAACGGATTCTTTCCAGAGTTGGGGTAAAGCCTTGGATGAATACAGCAGAAGTTTGGAACTGTCCAAAGAACGTTTGTATTGGGAAGGAGTGGAATCTGAAAACTATACAGCTCTGGTTACAGATTATCCTGTAGAAGGCAAGCAGGCTTTAGATAAAAGCTTAGGCTTTAGTTTAAGTACTGATGCTACGAAATTATTACAGACTCGCGCGGGGAGAAAATACAGTGCAGAGATCAATGATGTTTTGCTGACCGGTTTAGCATTAGCATTACAGAATCAGTTTGGAGTTAGCAAGACCAAGGTTCTCATGGAGGGACATGGTAGAGAAGTGATGAGTACGGGACTTGACATCAGCCGGACGATAGGTTGGTTTACCAGTGTATATCCTTTTAACCTTGATATCAGCGATAACAGTCAGCCTGCTTTGGTAAGTGTAAAAGAAGGTTTACGAAGTATTCCAAAGAAAGGAATTGGTTATGGTATTTTGAATTATCTGGGCGATGCATTTTCTTCAACAAGTAACCCTTCCATACAATTCAATTACCTTGGAGATTTTGATGATGCCAGTGGTAATGATAACGGAGATAAGGAATCATTGTTCAAATATAGTTCTGAAGATATTGGAAGCCCCGTGTCTAAAGAGAATCTAGGGACTGATACGTTATTAGATGTCTCAGGGATGACGGTGAACGGAGTGATGAGTATCAATATCCGTTTCTCGGATAAGGTATTTGCTGAAAATACGATCGAAAAACTTTTATCCGCATATCAGTCTCATCTGGAATCTATGATCAGCGAAAGTGAAGACTCACAGGTGGTTTTAACCCCGTCAGATCTTACTTACAACGGCTTATCATTCAGCACCATTGAGGAGATCAGTAAAGGGAATGATATAGAAGATATTTATGAGTTGTCCCCAATGCAGCAAGGCTTGTATTACCATTGGCTGGTAGACCCTAAAGGTTTATCATACTTTATGCAGACTTCCTATCGTATTAAAGCTTCTGGATTGAACTTATCTCTGGTAGAAAAAGCATTTGGAATATTACTAAATCGTTACACGATTCTTCGTACTTCCTTTGAAAACCGTTATGGAGAAGTTCCTTTGCAGATTGTTCATAAAGAGGCTCGAATTGACTTTAAGCATTTAATCTTAGAATCAGAACTTGAATTAGACAATATCAGACAAGGTGATATAGATCGTGGTTTTAATTTGAGTGAACCTACGCAGATGCGTTTACTGGTTGTACAATTACCTAATGGTTATTACGACTTCATCTGGAGTCACCATCATATCATTATGGACGGCTGGTGCCTGAGTATTCTGATCAATGATTTTTCCGCCATATTAAGCAACCTTCAAACTGGTATTGCTGTTCCATTACCGGATACTGAGAAATACGCTTCCTATATTAAATGGCTTGAAAGTGTGGATAAGGAAGAAGCTTTAACCTATTGGAAAAATTATCTTCAGGGAATCGATTCCCCGACATTAATTCCTTTCGTCAATACCGATGAATCATCCCACAACCATTACCTTACTGAAACCCTTACCATAGGAGAACATGATTTTAAGGCTATTGAAGACTTCTGTCAGGGTTCAGGTATTACACTGAATACGTATGTCCAGGGAGTGTGGTCTTACTTGTTAAGCTCTTATAATGCATCCGAAGAAGTAGTCTTTGGGAGTGTGGTTTCAGGAAGACCTGCTGAAATTCCCGGAATTGAGAATATGGTGGGGCTATTTATCAATACAATACCAGTATGTGCCCGAATAGGTGAGCAGGATACTCCACGAAGTTTATTAGATCAGATTCATCAGGATTCTATTCAGAGCAGCCGTTATCATTTTAACAGTCTGGCAGAGATCCAGTCTTTATCCTCTTTAGGTAAAGAGCTGATTAATCATATTGTTGTTTTTGAGAATTATGTAAAGAATGAAAAAGGGAATGCTGAAGCAAGTTCAGATGCAGGCCTATCGTCTGAGTCAGCAGGTTCTTTTGAACAGACGAATTATCCTTTTACCATTGTTGTGGTTCCTGATAATGGCAGTCTGCATATTGAGTTCCGCTATGATTCTTCCGTATTTGCTCCATCTTCAATAACGTCTTTGTTGTCTCATTTTAGAGCAGTTTTTCATCAGTTTGTAAGTGCAGCAGATACTCCATTAAGAGCACTAGATTATCTAAGTCTTGAAGAAAAGGCAGTTTTAGAATCATTCAATAATACGAAAGTTAATTACCCTGTTGATGAAACCATTGTGAGTTTATTTGAAAAACAGGTAGTAACAACTTCGGATCATACAGCGGTTGTTTACGAAGATATTTCGCTGACTTATGCTGAACTCAATGCAAGATCCAATCAGCTGGCTCATTATTTATGTGAAAAATATTCTATAAATGGAGATGACCTGATCTGTATCCAATTGCCTCGTAATGAGAATATGCTGGTTGCAATATTAGGGATACTGAAGTCGGGAGGAGCTTATGTGCCAATAGATGTTGATTATCCACAAGAAAGGATCGATTATATTTTGAATGATACTCAGGCTAAAGCTAATATTGATGAATCTTTCCTTTTAGAGTTTGATTCTTTAAAAGAAAGATATTCAACAGAGAATCCTGAGACAGTAATCAGACCAGATCATTTGGCTTATATTATCTATACTTCAGGGACTACAGGAAATCCAAAAGGGGTAATGATTGAACATAAAAATGTAGTTCGTTTATTGTTCAATGACGAAGCATTGTATGATTTTAACAGTAATGACTCATGGACTTTATTCCATTCCTATAATTTTGACTTTTCGGTATGGGAATGTTATGGTGCTTTACTTTACGGAGGAAGTCTGCATGTAATCTCGAAACAGACTGCCCAGGATCCCGGAGCCTTCTTAAACTATCTGATCAGGAACAAGATCACTGTATTAAATCAAACTCCTGCTGCTTTTTATAATCTTCTTGAATTTGACAGTGAATTTAATAATGAGAAACTGTCGTTACGCTATGTGATTTTTGGAGGAGAAGCTCTTAATCCTGTTCTGTTGCAGGATTGGCATCATAAATATCCGGAAATCCGAATGATCAATATGTACGGGATCACGGAAACTACTGTCCATGTTACCTATAAAGAGCTTAACACGGTAGATATGACCCGTTCTTTATCCAATATAGGAAAACCTATCCCAACGTTGGGCTGTTATATTCTGGATCCACAGGGACGTTTGCTTCCTGTAGGAGTGATTGGAGAGATGTATGTTTCCGGTGATGGTTTGGCTAGAGGTTACCTTAATCTTGAAGATTTAACCGAAGAGAAATTTATCGATAATCCTTTTGTAAAAGGCGGTAAAATGTATCGTTCCGGTGATCTTGGAAGATGGTTACCAGACGGTAATATCGAATATTTGGGAAGAATTGATCATCAGGTTAAGATCCGCGGGCACAGGATAGAGCTTGGAGAGATCGACACTCAGGTGCTTTCTTATGGAGATTCTGTCAAAAATGCAGTTACTGCCGTTAAAGAACATCAGGGCAATAAGAGTTTGGTAGTGTATTATGTTTCGGACATATCGATTGATAAACAAGACTTGTCTCAGTATCTGGAAACAAAGCTTCCGCAGTACATGCTGCCAGGTTTTTATGTGGAACTGGATTTTATTCCATTAACCAGCAATGGCAAGATTGATCGGAAAAGCTTACCTGAAGTGGAAAGTTCAGATCTAATCAAGAATGAATATGTAGCACCTCAGACGGAAACCGAGCAACTACTGGTTGAATTACTAGCAAAAATTTTAAATTATCAGAAAGAAGAGATCAGTACCCAGGACAACTTCTTTGATATGGGATTAAATTCATTGTCTATTGTAAAGCTCTCCCAACTATTGCGTAAAGATTTTGGTTTAGAAATAGAGATTGCCAAATTCTTTTCTTACCCAAGTGTATCAGAGTTAGCCAACTTCATACAAAGCATGAACTCATACACTGAAGAAACGACAGCAGAAGATCAAAATCTGTCGGATCACGTAGATAACCTTATTGATAACCTGTTCGATTAAATTGTACTATGCAAAGAGAATCCTTAAAAAGAGATATAGCCATAATAGGTGTTTCCTGTATGTTTTCAGGTTGCGATAATCCCCATACATTCTGGGAAAAGCTCGCCAATGGAAATGAGCTGATTGAGTTTTATACAGATCAGGAATTATTGGAAAGCGGAGTAGAACCCAAGCGTATTCAGGATCCCAATTATGTGAAAGTAAAGACATTTATTGATCATTCTGATGCTTTCGATTATACATTTTTTGGCTACACAAAAGATGAAGCCAATAGTATGGATCCACAAACCAGAATTTTACATCAATTGGTTTGGGAAGCATTTGAAGATTCATGTTATGATCCATCAAAAATTCAGGATAAAGTAGGTTTGTATCTTACTGCTCCGGATAATTTCAACTGGATTGCCCATACTACCATTAATAAAAAAGATACGGTTGATCCTTTTTATTTGTCACAAATCAACAATAAAAACTTTTGCAGTTCTTTAATTTCTTATAATCTAAATCTAAAAGGGCCAAGTATTTTTATGGATACGGCATGCTCAAGTTCGCTGGTAGCAATGCATACTGCATGCAGGGCTTTGTTATTAAGAGAGTGTTCCATGGCGGTAGCAGGAGGAATTGCTTTAAACACCAAAGATGAAAAAGGATATATGTATGAAGAGGGAATGATCTCTTCTAAAGATGGACATTGCAGGACGTTTGATGAGGATTCAAGCGGAACAGTAGGTACAGAAGGCGGTGGTATAGTTGTCTTGAAGAGGCTGGAAGATGCTCTCAATGATAATGATCATATCTATGCTATTGTAAGAGCAACTGCCGTTAACAATGATGGGAAAAGAAAAGTAGGGTATACCGCACCGAGCATTGCAGGACAATCTGATTGTATAAAGCAAGCCCATAATTTTGCTAAGGTTTCCATTGATGAGATTTCTTATATCGAGACCCATGGTACAGGAACAAAATTAGGAGATCCTATTGAAATCGAGGCACTGAACAAGTCATTTAACTATGATCAATCTTTGAAATGTGCCATAGGAGCTGTGAAGTCAAACCTGGGTCATACCGGTAATGCGGCAGGAATTGCAGGAATTATTAAAACAGCCTTATCCTTAGAAAACAAGGTCATACCACCATCTTTACATTATGTAAAACCTAACTCAGAAATAAGTTTTAGCAAAGGTCCATTTTATGTTAATACTCTGGCAAAACAATGGGAGGCAAAAAACAACCGACCATTGATTGCGGGAGTAAGTAGTTTTGGAATTGGAGGAACCAATGCTCACGCGATTTTAGAAAACTTTATACCTGATCATTCCAACGATCATAAAGACAAACAGGTAAGTAATGTCATAACCTATTCTGCCAAAAGACCGGAAGCGTTAAGACAATATTTCACAAAGCTAAAAAAGTTCATTGCCGAAAATAAGGAAATGAACCTTTCAGATCTTTCATATTCCTTAAATACAGGCAGAGCTCAGTTTGATTATAGAAATACAATTGTTTTCAAAGACAGAGAAGATTTATTAAATGAGTTAGAAGCTAAAAAAGATTTTTACCAAAAAGCAAAATCTTCACAACATATTGTTTTTGTTTTTCCAGGCCAGGGAGCCCAGTATTTTAAAATGGGGGAACAGCTTTATCATCAGGAAGAAGGCTTTAAACAGTACATAGATAAAGGGCTTTTAATCCTGAAGAATAAATTCAATGCAGACTATTCTCAGGTCCTGGGATATGGTAATACCCAAACTTCTGATCCGTTAAAAATTAATGAAACTCAATATACTCAGCCTTTATTATTCCTTATTGAATATGCATTGGCAAAATTTCTTACTGAACTTGGAATAAAACCTTCATTAATGATAGGTCATAGTTTGGGAGAATATGTTGCAGCTTGCGTTTCCGGGGTACTTTCTTTTGAAGATGGATTATTACTGGTTGCAGAAAGAGCTTTATTAATGAGTAAAGTACCAACCGGAAAAATGGTTGCTGTAAATGCCTCTTTTGAGCAGATAAAAAATGAGATCCCGGATAGAATTTCAGTAGCAGCGATCAATTCGGATCATACAACAGTTTTGTCTGGAACAGAAGAAGATATTCAGGAGTGTATTAATGTATTTAATGAAAAGAATATTACAACTACTCTTTTAAAAACTTCACATGCATTTCATTCCCGAATGATGAATGATATTGCCGCAGATTTTGAAAATTTATTTTCTGATATTCAGTTGTCGGTACCTGAGATTCCGTATCTATCAAATCTTACGGCCAACTTTATTTCAGGGGACGAAGCAAAATCACCTCAATACTGGAAAGAACAAATGTTGAATACCGTTCTTTTTGAAAAAGGAATTAAGAATATTCTTAAGGATCCAAAAGACTATATATTCATAGAATTAGGACCTTCCACACTAACCAATGCAATTAAACAAAATGAGTTCTATCATGATAATACCATTATCCGGTTATTGCAAAGGTCCGGTCAAAATGAGGAATTGCAATTTATAAACAAAGCTTTGGGTGAATTGTGGCAATCGGGTATTGAGATAGACTGGAAAAAATATTATCAAAATCAGAAAAGAAAGAAAATTTCATTGCCCACCTATGCATTTGAAAAAAATAAACTGGACTTTCATGTCAATCCTTTTAAAAGATTTACGGTAGACAACAATCCTTCGTCTTTAGACCTTTTTTATCAGAAAAAATGGAAGAGCAGCCAATTGTCTAAAGGCGTAAAGGAGGAAAAGGCAACATTTATTATTTTTTCTGAAAATAGTGCTGTATCGCAAAGTATCCTTCACGAACTGGAAAGCAGAGAGATTCGCTTTATTGAATTAGAAAAAAATGAATTTTTAAAAGCAAATGTGGAGATAGATCTTAGAAGTATTACGGATTATCTGGATAAAATTAATACTTCAGACAGTACTAATTATCAGATTATTTTCACCTGGAATATACAGGATGATCAATTAAGTTCCATGGTCTCTGTTTTCAGGTTGTTTAATATCATCGGGAAATTCTTAATCTCTAATGATCCTACATTAAATTCGAAGATTACCTTAGTAGGGGATTTCAATAATATGGAGGTCAATGCAAACAGCAACACCACACTGCTGTCTTCATTTGCTCAGCTGTATGTCTGTGCGCAGGAAAATAAAAATATCTTCAGTTTTCTTTTAGATATTCCATCAGGGAATAATATTGCTTACGAAAAGATCATTGATGAAATAGAATACAACTTTTCTGATCCTCTTGTAACCTATAAAGGAGATCAGAGATATGTTCCGTTTTATGAAAGATGGAATGAAGAGAAAGGTGATGTTCAGCTTGATTCCAAAGTTGTCGTTGTCATTGGAGGTTCGGGAAAGATTGGAAAAGTTTTGATCGGTTATCTGGTAGAAAACAAAGCCAAAGTTGTTGTTGTGGGTAGGAAACCAATTGATCAACTGGACGAAGGATTCAGAAACAGAATAGGAAATGAATTGTCTTACTTTACTTCTGACATTTCAGATCTGGCATCTTTAGACTTAACAATTGCCCGCATAGAACAGGAATATGGAAAAATCCATGGCGTACTGAATTTAGCAGGGAACCCTTCAGATGATTCCTTAAAATTAGTAGAGCATCTGGATATGGGTGGAATTCAGGATCAGTTGTCTCCTAAGGTGCAGGGAATCATTAATTTGTATGAAGTATTCTCCGGCAAAAACCTTGAATTTGTATGGATTACTTCCAGTTTATCAGCAATCCTTGGTGGTCAGACTTTTGGAGCGTATTCAGTAGCCAATTCTTATCTGGATTATTTTATTGGAAAATCCAAACCTAAGAATTGGGTCAGCGTAAATCTGGATGGAGTTAGTGAGGGTGCAATAAATGAGACTAAACTTGTTGAGATTTTTAAGGCTACAGTACTTTCCAATGTTCAAAATCATCAGATCATTGCATCGGCAAAAAATCCCAATCAATACCTTACCTATAATTACAAAACGACTAACAAATCGGGAGGTCAAATTTCGGGAGGCATCCTATCCAGTACTGAATATGTAGCCCCTACTTCTGAAACAGAAATTAAGCTGTGTAGCCTATTTAATAACTTTTTTGAACCCAAAAAGGTTGGGACTACCGATAATTTCTTCGAATTAGGCGGGGATTCATTAAAAGCAATGACCATTTTAAAGAATATCAATAAAGAATTCAATCTGGAGCTGGCGCCACAGGATCTTTATACTTCACCTACTATTAAAGGTCTTGCCCTGCATATAGAAATGATATCATATGTTTCAAAAACAGAAGTAAGCAGTGAGCCTAATAGAAAGACCATCATTATATAAATCCTATTCTTTATATGTTAAATTTATTAGAAGAATTAAAAGATAAAAATATTCATATATCTGTAAAAGATAATAACCTTGTTATTGATACAACAGAAGATATTGAAGAAAGTCTTATTAAAAGAATCAGAGTTTATAAAGAGGAAATCATATCCTATATTTTAAAACATAATTCTAACAGTATTGCCAAACATACCTCTGCCGGAGAAGATCATCCTGTTTCAGATGCTCAGAAAAGGTTGTGGCTGCAAAGTCTTACTGAAGAAGGATCCAAATCATATCATATCAATCTTCCTATTGAATTTCCCTCCTCTTACGATCCGCAAGTGATGAAGCTTGCTGTTTTACAATTGATCAAAAATTTTGAGATCTTCAGAACGGTATTTCATTTCAATGACCAGGGTGAAGTAAGGCAAATCGTTTTGGAAGAAAATAACGTTGGATTCGATGTTGAGGTTATAGATCTTAAAAGAGAATTAGCTGATATTAGATCCATAGAAGAACAGGTTAAAAATCTGAATTCACAGGCGTTCGATCTGGGTAAAGGTCCTTTGCTTAGATGTAAAATTTTTGAACTTAAAGACAAGATCGTCACCTATTTTATCTTTCATCATATTATTATCGACGGAGTATCTCTGAATGTTGTGAAGCAAAACATTTTAAGCTATTACCATGCAATAGTGCATTCAGAAGAAATAAGCGGTCCAAAGCTCCAGTATCTGGACTATACGTACTGGAAACTTGCGGGAATTAATAACGGAAATTACAATGCTGCGCAACGGCATTGGACAGATCTATTATCAAAGAAAATTCCAACGATCGATTTACCTTCTTATGCTAAGAGGCCTTCCGTTAAAACATTCAACAGCTACACGCTAAAAACAGTTATTTCATCAGAACTTACCCAAAAGCTTGATGCTTTTGCTAAACAGAACATGGGAACTTTAAATGTTAGTTTACTGAGCGCTGTTTATGTTTTATTAAATAAATATACTTCAGAAAATGACATTACATTAGGAACTTTTACCTCCGGAAGAAATCATCCAAGCCTTAATGAAATGCCCGGACTTTTTGTAAATACCATTGTATTAAATAATATACTGGACCCTCAGAAAGACACCTTAACAGATACATTCAGAAAGGTAAAGGATTCTTTTACAAAAGCATTTACGCATCAGGATTACCCTTTTGATCTTTTAATTGAAGACTTACACTTATCCCAGGATACTTCGAGAAATCCTTTATTTGATATTACGGTGGTTTTCCAGGACTATCTGGATAACGAATCAGGTGAAGTGTACAGCGATGAAATAGAAGAAATTGGATTTACGAAAAGGGCTTTTGATATCAATTTTGAATTTATAAATAAAGGTTCATTTTTAGAAATGATTGTTGCGTTTAATGCAGACATTTATGATAAAGGAACTATTACTTCGTTTATAAATCACTTCAGGCAGGTTCTTCAGCAGTTTGTGATTGCAGCGGATGTTTCTTTACAATCTCTGGATTATATAAGTGCTGAGGAAAAAACAGCTTTGGATTCATTCAACCATACAAAAGTTGATTATCCTTCAGATGAAACTATTGTAAGCTTATTTGAAAAACAGGTATTAACAGCTCCTGATCATCCGGCAGTTATCTATGGAGGAGTTTCTCTTAGCTATTCTGAATTAAATGCAAGAGCAAATCAGCTGGCGTATTATTTACGGGAAAAGTTTTCTATCAAAGGAGATGATCTGATTTGTATCCAATTATCCCGCAGTGAAAAAATGCTGGTATCTATTTTAGGAATATTGAAATCAGGTGCGGCTTATGTACCGATTTCTCCGGATTATCCACAAGACAGGACCAATTATATTTTATCCGATACCCGGGCTAAAGTTAATATTGATGAATCTTTCCTTTTGGAGTTTGAATCTTGTAAAGAGCTATATTCGAAAGAGAATCCAGAGTCCGTAATACGACAGGATCATTTAGCTTATATCATCTACACTTCAGGGACAACGGGAAATCCAAAGGGAGTGATGATACAGCATGGTTCTCTTGTCAATCGGTTGATGTGGATGCAATCGCGCTATCCTTTAGCTGATAAAGATGTACTCATTCAGAAAACACCTTATACATTTGATGTTTCTGTATGGGAACTTCTTTGGTGGTGTATATATGGTGCTACATTATCTGTCCCTGAACAAGGAGCTGAAAAAGATCCGTCTCTTATCATAGAGACAATAGAAAGGGATCACGTAAGTGTTATCCATTTCGTTCCGTCTATGTTTACCGCTTTCCTGAATCATATAGATACCTATCCTGAAGAAAAGCAAAAACTGACAAGCCTGAAGACCGTTTTTACCAGTGGTGAGGCGTTATCCGTTTATCAGAAAGAGTTGTTTTACAGACTGTTCCCTGAACATATTTCATTGGTCAATTTATACGGACCTACAGAAGCATGCATAGATGTTACTTACTATGATTGTAAAAAAGACATAAAAAATACAATAATACCCATCGGTAAACCTATTGATAATACCCAGATGTATGTTTTAGATGATGCGCATGGTATAGTACCAATAGGAGTGACCGGAGAATTATATATTTCGGGAGATGGTTTGGCCAGAGGTTACCTGAACCGTGTAGACTTAACAGCAGAAAAATTTGTAGAAAACCCTTTCATACCAGGTGCTAAAATGTACCGCACAGGAGATTTGGGAAGATGGTTAGCAGATGGCACAATAGAATATTTAGGAAGGATTGACCATCAGGTGAAGATCCGTGGTCACAGGATAGAGCTTGGCGAGATCGACAGCCAGGTACTTTCCTTCAGTGAATCGATTAAATCTGTTGTGACAGAAGTAAAAGAGCATGAAGAAGATAAGAGTTTGGTGGTGTATTATATAAGTGATACCCCGATTGACAAGCAGGATCTGGCAAGACACCTGGAGAGTAAGCTTCCCAAATATATGCTTCCCGGCTTTTATGTAGAACTAGACCAGATTCCTTTAACAAGCAATGGAAAGATTGACAGAAAGAATTTACGAGAGGTAAGTTCAGAAGATCTTATCACCACAGAATATGTAGCTGCTGCCAGCGAAGAAGAAAGGGTATTAGTGTCTGTCTTTGAGCAGGTCTTGAAACACAGTCCGATCAGTATCCGTGATAACTATTATAATTTAGGAGGAGACTCCATAAAATCCATTCAGATTGTTTCCAGGCTTCGTCAGCAGGGCTACAGTTTAAAAGTAGAACATATCTTACAATATCCTGTATTAGAAGAGTTGGCGCGTTATATGACAACAGAGGTTGCTCAAATTGATCAGTCGGCAGTTACAGGAGAAAGTATTCTTACGCCAATCCAGAGATATTTCTTTGAGAGTGAAGAGATCACTAATAAAAACCATTACAACCAGTCTGTTATTTTAAAAAGCAGTGAAAGACTGTCAGCTTCTGTTTTAGAAACTTCCTTGAAACGTCTTGTAGAGCATCACGATGCTTTAAGAATGGTATATACCCAGACAGAAGGAGAATGGAATCAGTATAATTCGGGAATTGATGGTGTACATTACCGTTTAGCATATTTTGATATCCGGGAGAGTGGTAGTGAATCAGAAGAGCTATCCCAATTACAACAAATAGGAGAGGACCTTCAGAGTACAATCAACATAGAGTCCGGAGTTTTATTCCATGCAGGTCATATTTCGATGAGTGATGGGGACCGTATTATTTTAGTGGTTCATCATCTGGTAATGGATGGTGTTTCGTGGAGAATTTTGCTCGAAGATTTAGGAAAACTATACGAATCGGGAGTTCAGGGCTTATCTTCTGACCTGCCCTCGAAAACGGATTCTTTCCAGAGTTGGGGTAAAGCCTTGGATGAATACAGCAGAAGTTTGGAACTGTCCAAAGAACGTTTGTATTGGGAAGGAGTAGAATCTGAAAACTATGCTCCTCTAGCTACAGATTATCCTGTAGAAGGCAAACAGGTTTTAGATAAAAGCTTAGGCTTTAGTTTAAGTACTGATGCTACGAAATTATTACAGACTCATGCGGGGAGAAAATACAGTGCAGAGATCAATGATGTTTTGCTGACTGGTTTGGCATTAGCATTACAGAATCAGTTTGGAGTTAGCAAGACCAAGGTTCTCATGGAGGGACATGGTAGGGAAGTTATGAACACAGGGCTTGACATCAGCCGGACGATAGGTTGGTTTACCAGTGTATATCCTTTTAACCTTGATATCAGCGATAAGAGTCAGCCTGCTTTGGTAAGTGTAAAAGAAGGTTTACGAAGTATTCCAAACAAAGGAATTGGTTATGGTATTTTACGTGATCTAAAAAAAGAGATCGATTCACAATCAATGCCTTCTGTTTTATTCAATTACCTTGGGGACTTCAATGAAGAAGGAGATAAAAAGGACGATGCAACACAGAAATTTCCTTTATTCCGTTACAGCTCTGAAAATATAGGCTCTTCCGTCGATCCTTCCAATTTATCAACAGATATTTTATTCGACGTATCAGGGATGACGGTGAACGGAGAAATGAATATCAGCATCCGTTACTCAACTAAGGTATTTAAAGAAGGTACCATAGAGAATCTTTCATCTGCTTATAAGACAAATCTGGAAGCTATCGTGAGAGAGAGTGAAGATTCATCTGTAATTCTGACACCATCAGACCTTACTTACAAAGAATTATCCTTCAATACCATTACAGAGATCAGTGTTGGTCATGAAATAGAAGATATTTATGAACTTTCCCCAATGCAGCAGGGATTATATTTTCACTGGCTGATGAACGCTAAAGGTTCAGCATACTTTGTCCAGACCTCATATAGATTCAAGTCTGTCAATCTGGATCTATCCTTGGTAGAACAGGCTTTTGGAATGTTACTAAACCGTTATACGATTCTTCGCACTTCCTTTGAAAACCGTTATGGAGAAGTACCGCTTCAGATTGTTCATAAAAAAGCCCGTTTAGATTTCAGGCATTTGATCCTAGAATCAGAAATTGGATTGGATAACATCAAACAGGAAGACATAAATCAAGGCTTTATTTTGAATGAACCAACCCAGATGCGTTTGGTTGTGGTAGAATTACCGGATGATTACTATGAATTTATCTGGAGCCATCATCACATCGTGATGGACGGATGGTGCCTGAGTATTCTGATCAATGACTTTGCTGCCATTTTACAAAGCCTTCAACAGGAAACTATTTTGTCATTACCAGAGGTAGAGAAATATTCTTCATACATCCAGTGGTTGAAAAATATTGATAAGGATGAAGTCCTGGCTTATTGGGAAGATTATCTTCAGGGAAAAGATTCTCCGACCCTGATTCCTTTTGCAAAAGAATTTCACGAAGATACCATCCAGTATGATCTGTCGTCCCATATTTCATTTGTAGACAAAGATGTATATAAAGAGATTGTGCAGTTTTGCAAAAACTCAGGAATTACATTAAATACCTATATACAGGCAGTATGGTCTTATCTTTTAAGTGCTTATAATGATTTTGAAGAGGTGACTTTCGGAGCAGTAGTATCAGGAAGGCCGCCAGAAGTACGTGGCATTGAAAGTATGGTGGGGTTGTTTATTAATACCGTTCCGGTGCGTGTGGCGATCAATAAAGATGAAACCCCGCAGATCCTTTTGGATAAAATGCACCGTGAGTCTATAGGAAGTACAAAATATCATTATCTGAGTTTAGCGGAAATACAGAACAAAAGTACTTTGAAGAGAAATCTCATTAATCATATTCTGATCTTTGAAAATTTCTTAATGGCTGAGCGTTCAGTTGATCCTGAAAATGATAAAGATCCTGACTCTATAAAAATTGAAAAATCTAAGTTTCAGTTGCAGACAACTTATCCTTTTAATTTCGAGGTCTTTCCTACAGATGAAGATTTAAGGATCCTGGTTGATTATAATAAAAATGTTTTTGATGACTATTCAGTGGTTAATATTGTAAGGGTATTTAAAGAAATCCTTGCATTTTTCAAAGAAAATATAAATGTCCCTTTTGCTGAAATTAACGATGAACTGGAGAAACAGAGCATATATTTTAAAGCAATCAGACAAAAGGACATTAAAGAAATTGTCAACACTACAGATTCCAATCTGATCAAGCAAAAGAACTCAAACAAGCTTAGTGCATTTATAAAAAATAAAAAACAATAATATTATGAACAGATTAAACAAATTAAAAAATCAAAACAGTGCTCCGGTATCTTCGGAGGAGCCTGCTTTGAAGGAATTTTTTAATGAGAATAAATTTCCTTTGCTAGTTCAGCCTTCAAACCCCAATACAGGTTTAAAAAACTGGCTGATTGAGAATAATGAATATTTTAATACCTGTTTATCAGAGAACGGAGCCATATTATGCAGAAATTTTGAAATTGATACTGTGGAAAAATTTCAGGATTTAGTTTCTGTTTTTGATCAGCCTCTTCTGGAATACAAATTCCGCTCTTCCCCAAGGCATTCTATTATGGAAAATGTTTATGTATCAACAACTTATCCTAATAGCTATAGCATCAATATGCACAGTGAAAATTCTTATGCTCCGGTACCACCTAATAGAATTATATTTTGCTGCATTACTCCGGCAACCTTAAAAGGAGAAACACCTATTGCGGATAACAGAAAGGTATTGGAATATATCAGTGATGATCTTAGGAATAAATTCCTTGAAAAAGGAATTCTGTACCGAAGAAGAATGAATGGGATGTTAGGATTATCCTGGAAAGAGGTTTTCCAGACTGAAAATAAAGATGAGGTAGAGCAGGAATGTGAAAAGAATGGAATCACCTATGAGTGGCTGGATGATAATGATCTTGTAATCAACTGGAAGAAAAAAGCCATTATAGAGCATCCTGTGACCAAAGAATTAATATGGTTTAATCATGGGGTATTTTTTAATAAATACAGCTATGATGAGGTTCTGCTTTCAGCCATTGAATCAGATGACGAGCTTCCTAATAATACCTACTTTGGTGACGGACAGGAAATCACTAAAGAAGAATATTCGGAACTTTATGAAGCTTACCAAAAAGCAACGATAGATTTTCCGTGGGAAAAAGGAGATGTCTTATTCCTTGACAACTATTTGTCTTCTCATGGAAGAAATGCGTATGAAGGCGAGCGTAAAATAATTGTTTCTATTTGCTAATTCCCAAAAAAATACTAAATAAATGGAGAAAATCGAAGGATATAAATTATCTGAGAATCAGATTAATTATGTGTCAAATCAGGCTTATAATGCCGACTGTCTTTATAATCAGGTTATTATTAAAATAAATGATGAATGCTCTGACGAAAAAATTACCGCTCATATTAATGAAGCCATAAAAGGACATGAAGTATTGTTTTATACATTGTTTTCCAATAATGATGTAAAGAATGCGATCCAATATAAAGATACCAAAGAGCATGAAATCAAACATTGGTATTTTGATACGGAAATTGATCAGGACCACTTTATAAAAGTGGTTGATAATGATTTTGATTCTTATTATCATTATCATGAAAATAAGGCACTTAAAATCGGAGTAGGTACTTCCGGAGAAGCAAGGTATATAGCGATTAGAATATATTCATTATTTGGAGACCTTTATAGTTGTATCTATTTGGCTAATGAAATTATACAAAGGATAAAAGGAAGTTATGAACATCCTGAAAAAATAGAATTCTATAATTATTGCTCCTGGCAAAACGAGCTTTTATCAGAACCTGAAGAAGAAGCAAAATTATTCTGGGAGACCTATAATGCAGATCCTGAAAACAAGATTATTCCTTTTGGAAAAAAATTCGAAACTTTTAAGCCTGTAAAGGAAAATATCATTTCTGTTGATAAGGAAAATTATAAGAAATTAACCAAAGATTTAGCGGAAAACGCTCTTACTACTGAGTCCTATCTTTTGTTGTGTTTAAGTAATTATTTTTCACAATTTTCAACAGATGATAAAGATCTGACCATCGGTTATGTAACTCAGGACAGGCCATACGAAGAACTTGCGCATACCATAGGGTATGTCAACTCTAAGGTAGCGTTAAATCTCAAAGCACATTCGGGAAATCTTGTTTTATCAGAAGCTGTTGCAGAAATCAAAAAAGAGGTAGAAGCGGTAAAAAGCTGGGCTGATTACTTTACTTTAAACCGTAAAAAGCAAAATACAGTTTATTTCAAATATTGCTTTGAATACGTTAATACAGGAAAAATCCTTGACGAATCACAAGCTGGTATCATTAATGCCTATTCCGTACAGGATATTTTTGATTGCAAGTTGACGGTAATTGATTCCGGTGAAACTTTATCTGTAGATTTTTATTACAATAGTGATGTTTTCTCGCCTGTAGAAAAAGAAATTCTTGAAGAGCAGTTCAAAGGAATATATAATACATTATTGTACCTGCAAAAACCGGAATTGACCCCAGCAGACAAGAAAATTATAGCACTTGCCAATTCTACGGCAGCTAATTTTGAAGACAAAAACAATATCGTCCATCTGTTTGAATCACAGGTTAGAGCAACCCCAAACGCTGAGGCAATTGAGTATAATGGAAGATCATTAAGCTATCAGGAACTTAATGAAAAGTCAAATCAGCTGGCACACTATCTTAAGGCTCACTATAATATCCAGGCTAAGGATTTGGCTTGTATTCAAATTCCTCGCAGTGAACAGATGATTATTTCTATCATCGGGATTTTAAAATCCGGAGCCGCTTACGTGCCTGTAGATTGCGATTATCCTGCTGAAAGAATACAGTTTATTATTGAAGATAGTAATGCGAAAGTAGTTATAGACGATGCTTTTTTATCAGAGTTTGATAAACAGAAGGAAGATTATTCAAAAGATAATCCTTCTGTGACAATTGGTTCCGACGATTCTGCTTATGTTATCTATACCTCAGGAACTACAGGCAACCCAAAAGGAGTCGTTATCACGCATGCTAATATCCTTAATTATATACTATGGAGTAACGATTTTTATTTTACTGCAGGAGACAGAGGTAATTGGGGGTTATTTACATCAATTTCGTTCGATTTATCGGGGACCGCTGTTTTTTGTTGCCTTACAAGAGGAGGAAAGCTTTTCCTTGGCAATTCGCAGGAAGATAATGTAGCGTCTTTACTTTCAATGCTTGGAAATGAAGAGGTGGATGTTCTTAAGCTTACTCCATCTCATATTTCTTTATTAAAAAATACTGAAGTGACATCTTCCGGTCTGTCTAAAATTATTTTAGGAGGGGAGAAACTTCATGCAGACCATATTCAGACTATTCGTTCGATCCGGGAAAACATTGACATTTATGACGAATACGGTCCTACAGAAACTACTATAGGCTGTATAGCCCGTAAGATAGAGCAGGCGGGTGAAAATATCGGTCAGCCGATATCCAACACTCAGGTTTACATTCGTAATGAGAAAAATGATCTTGTTCCGGTTGGGGTTCCTGGTGAAATATGCATAGCCGGAGCAGGAGTAGCTAAGGAATACCTGAATAATTTAGAACTCACCAATGAGAAGTTTATCGAGAATCCTTTCTCTTCCGGAACAAAAATGTACCGTACCGGAGATCTTGGACGTTGGCTTCCTGATGGAAATATAGAATATCTTGGCAGGATTGATGATCAGGTGAAAATAAGAGGGTACCGTGTAGAATTGGGTGAAATAGACAGTCATGTACTTTCTTATAGCTCTACGATTAAAACAGTAGTAACTGAAGTGAAGCATCATGAGGGAGACGCTCATCTTGTGGTATACTTTGTATCTGATGAGCAAATTGATAAAAAAGAACTCTCAGGTTATCTTGAGAAGAAGATGCCGAATTATATGCTTCCGGATTTTTATGTTCAGTTGGAGCATATTCCATTGACCAATAATGGAAAGGTGGATCGTAAAAAACTGAGGGATGTATCTCCTTCAGATTTGATAAAACAGGAATATATAGCTCCGAGAAATGAAACTGAAAAGCAGTTAAAAGAGATCTGGGAGGAAATACTGGGAGTAGAAAATATTGGAGTTACAGATAATTTCTTTGGATTGGGAGGACATAGCCTGATTCTTATAAGAATTATCAACAAGATTAAAACTACATTTAATAAAACCATCTCAATAAAAGATTTCATGGAAAACCCAAGGATCGATCTGGTAGCCCAAAAAATCTCAGGAGATGTAAATGTTGAAAACTTTGAACCCATCCCGAATGTTGAAGAAGCTAAATATTACCCGATCACTGCTGCTCAGTACAGATTTTGGGTGATCCAGCAAAATTATGAAGCTTCTGCCACCTATAATGTGAGTGAAGCCTATAAATTAAAGGGAGATCTGGAAGCATCTAAACTTGAAGAATCATTCAGGTTACTGGTTAATAGATATGAAATTTTAAGAACAATTTTCCTTAATATCAACGGAACCGTTTTCCAGCAGATTTTACCTTTTGATAAGATTGAATTTAAAATTGAGAGCGTTGATCTATCTTCTTCTCCGAATAAGGATCAGGAGTTAACCGAACTTTTGAATACCAAAAAGATCAACTTTAGATTAGATGAGTTTCCTTTATTCAAAGTGTATCTGATTAAAGTGAATACTGATGAATACATTCTGTGGTTCAATACCCATCATATCATCTGTGATGGATGGTCAAGTAATCTTTTTGCTTCGGAAATAATAAAAACGTACAATTATTTAGTACGAAATGAGTCTCCCAACGTACCGGATCTTAAAATACAGTATAAAGACTACGCAGATTGGGTAAATAAGAAAAATGTTGAAGAGAGCAGGGATTTCTGGATCAAAACGCTTTCCGATGATATAAAAAGAGTTGAGCTGCCTTTTTCAGGAAAAAGAAAGAAATATCAGACTTTCAATGGTGATAAGTTTGCATTTGTAATTGATGGGGAAAATGTAAAAAAAGTTAAACATTTTTTACAGGGAAATAACATCTCATTATTTACTTATTTAGTAGCCTGTACCAAAGTATTACTGAATAAATATACCCATCAAAATGATGTTATCATTGGAACAACATTCTCCGGCAGGGACCATCCGGATTTAGAAAATCAGCTTGGACTTTTCCTAAATACTCTTCCTTTAAGGTCAAATGTTGATAATAATGACTCATTCAATACGCTCCTGACAAAGGAGAAAAAGAATATTATCGATGCATTTTCTAATGGGAATTATCCTTTTGATCAAATCCTTAATGACATAAACTATCAAAAAGACATCAGCAAATCAGCTCTTTATGATGTGTCTGTCGTGTTGAACAATCACAATAACATGGCTTTATTTGAAGGACCGAAAGAAATGGATGATCTGCTGATCGAAAGCTATCCGTATGCCTATGATATTTCTAAGAACGATATTGAATTTAACTTCTCCGAAGGTGATCATGAATTATTAGGAATTGCTACCTATAATACTGATTTATATGACAGAGAGTCTGTTGTGAAGTTTGTTGATCATTTAAAGAACATGATAGAAAGTCTCGTTGATTCCCCGGATCAGCCTCTTTCAGAATTGAACTATTTAAGCTTTGCTGATCAGGAAGTATTATTAAAAGAATTTAATGACACTTCTGTTCCATACCCTGACAATCAGAGTATTCTTAGTTTGTTTGAAGAACAAGTAGGTCTTACTCCTGACCATATTGCTGTTGTTTTTGAGGATCTTGGCCTAAGCTATACAGAAGTGAATGAAAAAGCATCCAGCCTTGCCCTTCAGCTGCAAAGTGCTTATGGGATCAAGAAAGGCGATCAGGTAGGAGTGATGCTTAATCGTGGAGAGAATCAGATCGTTTCTATTCTTGGGATATTGAAATTAGGAGCAGTGTATGTCCCTGTGGATGCCAATCTTCCAGAATCCAGAAAAGAAGTGATGACTTCCGGTTTATCTTTATTGATCACCGAATCTTACTATTTCTTTGACCTTGATTTCTACTCGGGTGAATCTTTTTCCATTGATCTGGAATTCACAGAGGAAGATGCTTCAGGCTTTACATCAGAAGTTTTGGAAAAAGATGATATTGCCTATATCATTTACACATCCGGTTCTACGGGAGAACCAAAAGGAGTTTTGAATACCCATGGCGGTATCTTAAATACGATGTTATTCCAGAAGGAATTCTTTGAAGTTTCCTCTTATGAAAATGTTGCTCAGTTTGCTTCTTTTTCATTTGATGCTTCCATTTCGGAGATTTTTATGACGTTGCTAAGTGGTAAGAGTCTTCATATTCTTAGTGATTCAGTGAGAAAAGATGCTTATGCCTTTGAAGAGTATGTAAACAATCATTCTATTGATCTGGTAACGCTGCCACCGGCATTTTTCAGTTTACTGAATGTTGAAAAGCTTCAAAATTTAAAAGGCTTAATTACCGCAGGAGAATCAGCCGTTATCGGTAAGACGAAAGAATATTTAAAATACGGTACTTTTTACAATGCCTATGGTCCTACAGAGACAAGTATCTGTGCTACCGTACATAAACTTGAAAAGGGAAGTGACTTAACTTCTTCTACCATACCTATCGGTCAGCCTATCGCCAATACTCAGATTTATATTTTAGATGAGTATAAACATTTGGTTCCTGCAGGAGTAAGCGGCGAGATGTATATCTCGGGAGCTGGATTGGCTCAGGGTTATTTAAATAATCCAGAGCTTACCGCAGAGAAGTTTGTAGATAATCCATTTGTGGAAGGAACTAAAATGTACCGCACGGGAGATTTAGGCAAATGGCTGGCAGACGGTACTATAGAGTATTTAGGAAGGATTGACCATCAGGTAAAGATCCGTGGTCACAGGATAGAGCTTGGTGAGATCGACAGCCAGGTACTTTCTTTCAGTGAATCAATTAAATCTGTTGTGACGGAAGTAAAAGAGCATGAAGAAGATAAGAGTTTGGTGGTGTATTATGTATGTGATACCCCGATAGATAAACAGGATTTGGCGAGACACCTTGAGAGCAAGCTTCCACAATATATGCTTCCTGGTTTTTATGTAGAGCTAGACCAGATTCCTTTAACAAGCAATGGAAAGGTTGACAGAAAGAGTTTACCAGAAGTAAGCAATTCCGATTTAATCAAGAACGAATACGTCGCGCCAACCAATGAATCAGAACAACAGTTGAAAGAAATCTGGCAGGAAATATTAAGAATTGAAAGCATAGGAGTTACCGATAATTTCTTTGAGCTGGGCGGAAACAGTATGAATGCCATCAGGATCATTGGAGAAATACAAAAGAAAATGAAAAAGGTGGTGAAAATTAATGTATTCCTTGAGAAACCCACCATTAAGGAGCTGGCTGAAGTGATGAACGAAATCGAAAACAAAGAAGAAAACACATTTAGAACTATTATTTAACCTAGTAAACACTATAAAAATTATTAAAAAATGGAAAATTTGCAAAATGATATGTATTATTTAAAACTTAATGTCGTAATCGAGCCATTGGTAGATCTATGGTATGCTTGGTCACATCTTATATCTCCGGTTACTGCGGCAATGAATATAAAGCACAGACACCTGAGAATTATGTCCTCTTATATTAAAAATGCAAAGACACATAGTTTAGCGGTTAAAAATCCTAAAATGCTGGGAGGTCCGTTCATCGATTATCAGACGGAAAGAGTAAATGAAGTTTCAAGATTACACGACGAGACCATCGAAAAAAGAGCACATTTATTAGAATTGGACAATGCCTTAAGAGAATTAAATGAGATTTTGCAATCAGAAGTTCAGGGCTTCTCTCTGAATAGCATGTATGAAAAGATTCCTGAAATTCTAAAAGGATATGTTGAGCTTTATTACGATTTAAATAATAATGTCAACTACAGATTAATAGAACCATTATTATATGCGAGTAAGTATTATGATGAGTCGGCTCAGTCTATAAGCTTACAATTAATTGATTCCGATGATTCAAGGTCATTTGTGTTAAGTACTCCAAGATTACCGGATGAGAATGTTATCCATCTTGATATCCCTTTCAAATCTGAAGTAATAGATGAGCTGTTTACAATGAAAAAAATTCCGGGGGATTATAATAGAATCAAAGAATTATTAAATATTCCTGCTGAAAAGGAAGAGCTTTTCAAAACCTTCTTTACTAAAGAAAAACCGGCAGAATTCCGAAAATATGATGGGCCGGGAGTGAGAACCAGATATTTCGGACATGCCTGCGTTTTGGTTGAAACCAAAAAAGTATCAATCGTGGTAGATCCCGTTATAAGCTATGACGGATATGAAACAGATGTGAACAGATATACCATTAATGATCTTCCTGAAGAAATTGATTATGTTTTAATTACCCACAACCATCAGGATCATATTCTTTTGGAAACGTTATTACAATTACGCCACAGAATAAAAACGATAATTGTTCCAAGCAGCAGTAAAGGAAACTTACAGGATCCGGACCTTAAGTTGATGTTTAAGAAAATAGGCTTTAAACAGGTTATTGAATTGAATGAACTGGAAAGCATCGAAATGGAGAATTGTGTGATCACAGGACTTCCGTTCTTAGGAGAACATGCCGATCTTGATGTTAGAAGTAAACTGTGTTATCATTTCTCCCTACACAATGGCATCAGACTTTTATTTGCCGCAGATTCTTGTAACATCGAGCCAAAGATCTATGAAAAAGTAAAAGGAATCGTTGGAGAAGTGGATGTGTTATTCCTGGGAATGGAATGTGAAGGAGCTCCTTTATCATGGCTGTACGGACCATTAATGTATAAGAAATTAGAAAGGGACAAAGACCTTTCCCGACGTCTGGCCGGATCTGACTACAATCAGGGAATAGCTTTTATCGATATTTTTAATCCTAAAGATGTATTTGTATATGCAATGGGAATGGAACCTTGGCTGGTATTCATCAGTTCTATTAAATATACAGATGAATCCAAAGCTATTGTAGAATCCAATAAACTGCTGGAAGAATGTATATCCAGAGGCATCGAGGCAGAAAGATTATTCGGGGAAAAGACAATAGAATATGTATAACGGAATTACTGAATTGTAATGTAAAGTTAGATTTTAAATCAATGATCAATTATAAACTTTGCATTTGGTTTAAATAAAAATGCAAAGTTTTTAAATGATCTGCTTGAATCCCAACGATATTTCTATGTAAACTCAATATTATATCCCTTAACAGATTGATATTGTTTTATATATTAAAAAGTAATCAAAGATTATAAGCTGCATTAACTAAGGATAATTTTTAACAGAAATATCAATTATACCAAAATTTATGAAAAATTTTATTGATAAATTAAAAGAAAATAACATAGAAGTTGTATTGAAGAATGATGATTTAGAAATCATTTCCACAAAAGAGAGTATTCCAACTGAGCTTTTGAAGGAAATAAAAATAAACAAAGATTCTTTAGTTCAATTTTTTAAAAATAAATCACTCTCAAATGCTTCTATAGATGAACAAGGTAATATCCATTACAGAACATCTCATGTTCAAAGGGAAATATGGATAACATGCCAGGACCCTACAGCATCCATAACCTACCACTTACCTTCAAATTTCTATATTCGGGAAACTTTAGATCTTGAATTATTAAAAAAGGCATTGAATTTTGTTCTTAACAAATATGAAATTTTAAGAACCAATTTTAAATTAAATGCTTCAGGAGATTTGGAGCAAATAATCCATCATAAAGTAGAAGCGGATATACATGAAGTCGATTATACCCATGGTAATTATGGGGATGGGATGGAATTTATCAATAAAGATAATCTTGTAAATTTTGATTTAGAAAACGGTCTGCTTTTACGATGTTATTTAATTCATCTTCCTGAAGGAAATAGCATTTTCTATTATAATATACATCATATTATAGCGGATGAATGGTCCGTTAAGATATTTGAAAATGAAATATTCTCAGTATATAAGGCCTATTTAATTGGGGCAGAGCCGGAAAAAGAAGTAAAATATCAGTATAAGGATTATATTGACTGGACCTATGAACAATTGTCAGCTTCAAAGGATCACAAAAAATACTGGCAGGATGTTTTGTTACCGTTACCGGAAGCAGTTCAGTTTCCTACAGATAAGATAAAACCATCTTTCAAAACCTATGACAGTGTAGCTTTTCAGATGTTTTTATCCCTTGAGAATACCAAGTTGCTTAGTAATTTGGTTCAGAAACGTCACGGAAGTCTTTTCATGGGAGTTCTTACGGTGCTAAAGGCATTATTGTACAAATATACCCATCATGAAGATATTATTGTAGGATCCCCGATGGCTATCAGGGAAAGAGATGAATTTTCTCAGCAGATCGGTTATTTTTTAAGAACATTGGTGTTAAGAAATAAAGTAAGTTCCACAGATAGCTTTAATACTTTCTTTGAAAAAGTTAAAGAGAACCTGATCTCCGCTTATGAACATTCTATCTATCCGCTGAGTGAGATACTCAATGATATTGATTTTAAAAGAGATCAGTCTAAAAGCTCAATTTTTGATATTTCAATTACATTTCATGAAGCGACAACAGATCCTTATTCAATACATGAAATAGTAACAGATAATATTCAGGAATTTAAAGAAGGTAACTGTAAGAATGATATTGAGTTTCACTTTGGTGTTATTAATGACCAGTTATACATCAAAGTAAATTATAATAAGGATCTGTATGATTCCGATATTATTCAGAACTTTATAAAACATTACAAAGAATTACTATTAAAATTTGTTGATTCTCCCAATACTCCTTTATCAGAATTAGAATATGTAAGCTCTGCTGATCGGGAAATATTGCTAAAAGAATTTAATGATACCTCTGTTTCATACCCTGACAATCAAAATATTGTTAGTTTGTTTGAAGAGGAAGTGGCCAAAAATCCAGATTCAAGAGCTGTTGTTTTCGAAGATACAGCATTAAGCTATGAAGAGCTGAATAATAAAGCGAATGCTTTAGCTTATCGTCTTCAGGTGGATCATGGGATCAAGAAAGGCGATCAGGTAGGAGTGATGCTTAACCGTGGAGAGAATCAGATCGTTTCCATTCTTGGGATATTGAAGCTAGGAGCCATCTATGTCCCTGTGGATGCCAACCTTCCAGAATCCAGAAAAGAAGTGATGACTTCCGGCTTATCTCTACTGATCACTGAATCTTACTATTTCTTTGACCTTGATTTCTACTCCGGTGAATCTTTTTCCATTGATCTGGAATTCACAGAGGAAGATGCTTCAGGCTTTACATCAGAAGTTTTGGAAAAAGATGATATTGCTTATATCATTTACACTTCCGGTTCTACGGGAGAACCCAAAGGAGTTTTGAATACCCATGGCGGTATTTTAAATACGATGTTATTCCAGAAAGAATTCTTTGAAGTTTCCTCTTATGAAAATGTTGCTCAGTTTGCTTCTTTTTCATTTGATGCTTCCATTTCGGAGATTTTTATGACGTTGCTAAGTGGTAAGAGTCTTCATATTCTTAGCGATTCAGTAAGAAAAGATGCTTATGCCTTTGAAGAGTATGTAAATAATCATTCTATTGACCTGGTAACGCTGCCACCAGCATTTTTCAGTTTATTGAATGTTGAAAAGCTTCAAAATTTAAAAGGCTTAATTACCGCAGGAGAATCAGCCGTAATCGGTAAGACGAAAGAATATTTAAAGTATGGTACTTTTTACAATGCTTATGGTCCTACAGAGACAAGCATCTGTGCTACCGTACATAAACTTGAAAAGGGAAGTGTTCTGGAATCTTCTACCATACCTATCGGTCAGCCTATTGCCAATACGCAGATTTATATTTTAGATGAGTATAAACATTTGGTTCCAGCAGGAGTAAGCGGCGAGATGTATATATCTGGAGCTGGATTGGCTCAGGGTTATTTAAATAATCCAGAGCTTACCGCAGAGAAGTTTGTAGATCATCCATTTATCCCGGGTACGAAGATGTACCGCACAGGAGATTTAGGCAAATGGTTAGCAGATGGCACAATAGAGTATCTAGGAAGGATTGACCATCAGGTGAAGATCCGTGGTCACAGGATAGAGCTTGGCGAGATCGACAGCCAGGTGCTTTCTTATAATTCAAGTATTCAAACAGCAGTTGCTGAAGTAAAAGAGCATGAAGAAGATAAGAGTTTGGTGGTGTATTATGTAAGTGATACCCCGATTGACAAGCAGGATTTGGCGAGACACCTTGAGAGCAAGCTTCCCAAATACATGCTTCCTGGTTTTTATGTAGAACTTGATCAAATTCCCTTGACAAGCAATGGAAAGGTTGACAGAAAGAGTTTACCAGAAGTAAGCAGTTCAGATTTAATAAAGAATGAATACGTAGCTGCTAGAAACAAGGAAGAAAGTGTATTAGTCTCTGTTTGTGAGCAGGTCTTGAAACACAGTCCGATCAGTATCCGTGATAACTATTATAATTTAGGAGGAGACTCCATAAAATCCATTCAGATTGTTTCCAGGCTTCGTCAGCAGGGTTACAGTTTAAAAGTAGAACATATTTTACAGTATCCAGTATTAGAAGAGCTGGCTCGTTATATGACAACAGATGTTGTGAATATTGACCAGTCAGCAGTTATGGGGGAAAGTATTCTAACTCCTATCCAGAGATATTTCTTTGAGAGTAAAGGGATCACTAATAAAAACCATTACAACCAGTCTGTTATCTTAAAAAGCAGAGAAAGACTTTCCGGAAAGATTCTTGAATCCTCTCTAAAGACTTTGGTGTCACATCATGATGCTCTGAGAATGGTATATAGCCAGAAAGAGGAAGAATGGAATCAGTATAATTCGGGAATTGATGGCGTACATTACCGTTTGGCGTATTTTGATATCCGGGAATGTGGTAGTGAATCAGAAGAGCTATCCCAATTGCAGCAGATAGGTGAAGACCTTCAAAGCAGTATAGATCTTGGCTCAGGCATTTTATTCCATGTGGGTCATGTATCAATGAGCGATGGTGACCGTATTATTTTAGTGGTTCATCATCTGGTAATGGATGGGGTTTCATGGAGAATTTTGCTGGAAGATTTAGGAAAGCTGTATGAATCGGGAGTTCAGGGCTTATCTTCTGACCTGCCCTCGAAAACGGATTCTTTCCAGAGTTGGGGTAAAGCCTTGGATGAATACAGCAGAAGTTTGGAACTGTCCAAAGAGCGTTTATATTGGGAAGGAGTAGAATCTGAAAACTATGCTCCTCTAGCTACAGATTATCCTGTAGAAGGCAAACAGGTTTTAGATAAAAGCTTAGGCTTTAGTTTAAGTACTGATGCTACGAAATTATTACAGACTCGCGCGGGGAGAAAATACAGTGCAGAGATCAATGATGTTTTACTGACTGGTTTGGCATTAGCATTACAGAATCAGTTTGGAGTTAGCAAGACCAAGGTTCTCATGGAAGGCCATGGTAGGGAAGTGATGAGCACAGGACTTGATATCAGCCGGACGATAGGTTGGTTTACCAGTGTATATCCTTTTAACCTTGATATCAGCGATAAGAGTCAGCCTGCTTTGGTAAGTGTAAAAGAAGGTTTACGAAGTATTCCAAACAAAGGAATTGGTTATGGTATTTTGAATTATCTGGGTAATGCATTTTCTTCAACAAGTAATTCTTCCATACAGTTCAATTACCTTGGAGATTTTAATGAAATTGGAGATTCCGAAACTGAAGGGAAGCGCTCTTTATTTGATTACAGCTCCGAAAATATAGGTTCTTCTGTAGATTCTGCTAATTTATCTACAGATCTCTTATTGGATGTCTCAGGAATGACGGTAAACGGAGTGATGAGTATCAATATCCGTTTTTCAGAGAAATTATTTACAGAAAATACGATACAGAAACTTTTAGCTGCTTATCAGGCACACCTGGAAGCTATCGTGAAAGAGAGTGAAGATTCATCTGTGATTCTAACGCCATCAGACCTTACTTACAAAGGATTATCATTCAGCACCATTGAGGAGATCAGTAAAGGAAATGATATAGAAGATATTTATGAGTTGTCCCCAATGCAGCAAGGCTTGTATTACCATTGGCTGGTAGATCCTCACGGCTCAATTTACTATATGCAGACCTCCTACCGTATTAAATCATCGGAACTGAACTTATCTCTGGTAGAAAAAGCATTTGGAATGTTGCTCAACCGTCATTCCATTCTTCGTACTTCCTTTGAAAGTCGTTATGGAGAAGTGCCTTTACAGATTGTTCATAAAAAAGCTCATGTAGACTTCAAACATTTGATATTAGAATCAGAGCTTGAACTGGACAATATAAAGCAAGGGGATGTAAACCGCGGCTTTGTCCTAAGTGAACCTACACAAATGCGTTTGGTTATTGTGGAGTTACCGGATGGCTATTATGAATTCATCTGGAGCCACCACCATATCATTATGGACGGCTGGTGCCTGAGTATCCTGATCAATGATTTTTCTGCAATTTTAAGTTCTTTGGAACACGGAACAGAAATAAATCTGCCGGAAACCAAGAAGTATTCGTCTTATATTGAGTGGTTAAGAGAAGTTGATGACCAGGAAACAATGAAATATTGGGAATCCTATCTTAGCGGTGTTAACGTGCCAGCAGTAATTCCGTTTGAACGAGACCGTGCTTCTGCCAACGAGCCTAAAGTAATTGTAAGCAATAAGATTAAAATTGAAGGAGATTCTTTCAAAGGAATTGAAAAATTATGCAAGAATATTGGAATTACGATCAACACCTATATTCAGGGAGTCTGGGGATATCTGCTTTCCAGATATAACGGATCAGAAGATGCTGTATTTGGAGCAGTAGTGTCTGGCCGCCCTCCTGCACTGGAAGATGTTGAAAATATTGTAGGACTATTTATCAATACCATTCCGATCAGAGTAAAATATAAAAAGGAAGATACGGTTAAAGAATTTTTCCTTGATTTACATACCAAGTCCATTCAAAGCAGTCCTTATCATTATTCTAAACTTTCAGATATCCAGACAATTTCGGGGTTAGGAAATAACATGATTAACAATATCATTGTTTTTGAAAATTACCCTGTTCAGGACTCTATCATGGACAACTATGTGGATAATGAAAGCAGCTCATCAATTGAAGAGATCAAAAACGTAGAAGTAGTTGATGAAACCAATTATTACTTTTTGATTACTGTATTCCCATCAGAAGACTCGGTAATGCTTGATATTAAATATGATGCTTCTGTTTTCAACAGGGTATTAATGGATAATATCGGAATGCATTTTACTAATTTGTTAAAAAATATATTCATTGATGGCGAAAGAAAAATTTTAGAAGCTGGTTATTTAGTCCGGGATGAGAAAAAACTTTTATTAGAAGGTTTCAACAATACCACTTCTTTTTATCCTGAGAATCAAAGTATCGTTAGTTTATTTGAGGATCAGGTAAAGCAGACTCCTGATCATACTGCAATTATTTATGAGGATCTGAAATTAAGCTATGCCGAGTTAAATGATAAGGCGTCTAGCCTTGCCTGGGAATTGCAGAATACCCATGGAATAAAAAAAGGCGACCATGTAGGTGTGATGCTTAACCGTGGGGAAAATCAGATCATTTCTATCCTGGGCATATTAAAACTGGGTGCAGTATATGTGCCGATTGATGCCAACCTTCCTGAATCCAGAAAAGAGGTGATGACCTCCGGTTTGTCTTTATTGATCACTGAATCTTACTACTTCTTCGATCTGGATTTTTATTCTGGTGGATCTTTTTCAATAGATTTAGAATTGATGGGAGAAATTAATTCAGAATTTAATTCTGAAGTTTTAGAAAAGGATGATATTGCCTATATCATTTATACATCAGGCTCTACTGGGGAACCAAAAGGCGTGATGAATACCCATGGAGGTATACTCAATATGACACAGTTTCAAAAGGAATTCTTTGGAGTCTCTGCTTACCAAAATGTAGCGCAGTTTGCCTCTTTTTCTTTTGATGCCTCTATTTTCGAGATTTTTATGACCCTACTTTGTGGAAAGTCCCTTCATATTCTTAGCGATGTAGTTAGAAAAGATTCCTTTGCCTTTGAAGAATATGTAGAGAAGCATTCTATTGATATAGTAACGCTGCCTCCTGCATTCTTCAACTTACTCAATGTAGAGAAGCTTCAAAACCTGAAAGCAGTAATTACAGCGGGAGAATCGGCAGTTATCGGGAAGACAAAAGAATTCCTTCAGCATGGTACTTTTTACAATGCTTACGGGCCTACTGAGACAAGTATTTGTGCTACTGTGCATAAAATAGAAAAAGGAAGTGATTTGGCATTATCAATCATACCCATTGGTAAGCCCATAGCGAACACGCAAATTTATATTCTGGATGCAGATAAGGACCTGGTGCCTGTAGGAGTAATAGGGGAGATTTATATCTCAGGAGCAGGTTTGGCAAAGGGATATTTGAATAATCCTGAACTTACCTCTGAAAAGTTTATAGAAAACCCTTTTATACCAGGTACTAAAATGTATCGTAGCGGGGATACGGGAAGATGGCTACCTGATGGAACTATTGAATATTCTGGCAGGATCGACCGCCAGGTAAAGGTTCGCGGACATCGTATTGAGTTGGGAGAGATCGACAGCCAGGTACTTTCTTACAGCCATGCCATTAAGACTGCCGTTACTGATGTGAAAGAGCATGAAGGGGATAAAAGCATTGTGGTATATTATGTAGCAGATGCTGAGATTGACAAAGACGAATTAACCAAATATCTGGAGGAAAAGTTACCACAGTATATGGTGCCGAGCTTTTATGTCGAGCTGGAAGATATTCCTTTAACCAGCAATGGGAAAATTGACCGGAAGAAACTGCCTGATGTTTCTTCTGCCGACCTTATAAAGAATGAATATGTTGCTCCCAACACACCAGCACAATCTGCTTTGGTAGAAGTTTGTGAACAGATTCTGAAACACAGTCCTATCAGTATGAAGGATAATTATTATAACCTTGGGGGAGAATCCATCAAATCTATTCAGATTGTATCAAAATTAAGACAAAAAGGATATACCCTGAAAGTAGAGTATATTTTACAGTATCCTGTTTTAGAAGAAATGAGTAAGCATATTACAAGCGAAGTCTCAGCAATAGAACAGTCTGTTGTAAGTGGAGAGATCAGCCTGACGCCTATTCAGCGTAGTTTTTTTGAGGATGAAAAGATCGTTAATAAAAATCATTTTAATCAATCCGTTGTATTAAAAAGCACTGAAAGACTCTCAGGTTCAATTTTAGAGAATTGTGTAGAGCAGCTGGTCAATCATCATGATGCGATGAGAATGATGTATACTAATGAGGAAAGTAATTGGAGACAATTCAATTCCGATATATCCGGTAGGCATTATCGATATGAGTATTTTGATATCACTTCAAGCACATCAGAAACAGAAGAACTTGAACGTTTAGAAGATATTGGAATAACGCTTCAGACTTCAATAGACATCACTTCAGGGATTTTGTTCCACGTAGGACATGTGTCTATGAGTGACGGCGACAGGATTCTGTTAATTCTTCACCACCTGGTTGCGGATGGAATATCCTGGCGTATTCTGTTGGAAGATCTGAACAATCTGTATGATTCGGCTATATTAGGAAATGTATATATCCTTCCAGCTAAAACACATTCCTTCCAAAAGTGGAGTAAAGTGTTGGAGGACTATAGTACCAGCCCTTCTTTAGGAAAAGAACGTGCGTACTGGGAGAGCATAGAATCCGTAGATTATTCAATGATTCCTACAGATTATCCTTTAGCAGGAAATCAGGTTTCTGATAGTAGTATGGGATTCTCTTTTGATAAAGAGCAGACGCATTTATTACAAACCAATGCAGGCAAGAAATATAATGCTGAAGTTAAAGATATTCTGTTAACAGCAATGGCTATGTCTCTGCAGGAACATTTTGGGATAAGCAAAACTAAGGTACTGATGGAAGGACATGGTAGAGAGAACATTTCTGCTGATGTAGATGTTAGTAGAACAATAGGTTGGTTTACTAGTGTTTATCCTTTTTCATTAGATATTAGTGATAAGACCAGACCTTTTATAGTAAGTGTAAAAGAAGGCCTGAATAACATTCCTCAAAAAGGGATTGGATATGGAGTTCTTCACTACCTGAATGAAAAAATTAAATCCTCATCAGATCCGAGCATATGCTTTAATTTTATGGGAAGTTTTGATGATGCAGGAGGTGTTAACAACAAAAAAATGAGGCTTGATTTCTCATCTGAAAGTATAGGTACAGCGGTTTCTGCTGACAATTTGAAAACTTCTATTTTACTGGATGTTTCAGGGATCATAGTGTCCGGAGTACTATCTGTAAATATCCTTTATTCAAAAAACATATTTCATGAATCTACAATCGAAAAACTATCGCAATTGTATAAGAAAAATATGATAAAGATTCTGGAAGAAAATGAAAATGAAAGTAGCAATGAATGGCAATATGGAGATACAATGACGTTGTCTCCTAACCAATATCATCTGTTCAGGAATAAATATTCATCAGTAAACTTTAATATAGATGTACAAAGATTTGATGAAAATAATTTTGAACAGACCCTTAGAAAGTGCTTTTCCAGATTTCCTTCTTTGATGACGAAATATGAGCAGGATCAGCTCCAGGTTTTACAACGTTATATCTCCGAAACAGAAGTAGCTGTAAAAATACATACTGAAAGCTTACAGGTGAGGTCAGAAGAGGAGATTAAAGCTATTGGAAAAGAGTTTATATTCCAGCCGTACGACTTATTTGAGGGCGAACTGATAAGAGTTTTTGTTGTTAAAACCGAAACTTCCGGTACTCCACAAGCTTCGTTATTTTTCGGAATACACCACTCCTTATTGGATAATTATTCATCTAATTATTTAAAACATGAATTGGAGGCTTACTTTAATTCTGGTAAAGAAATTAGTATGCAACCTCACCATTTTACCTTTATTGATTCTCAGGAGAAATTTTTGAAATCCGATGAAGGGATTGAACTTAGAAATAATCAGGTTAATTCCTTATTGACAACTCCTTTGTATGAAAATAAAGATTCCGGTAGTGACCATGTTTTCTTCCAGAATTTTATGATCAGGGAAGCTTTTATTAAAAATGAAGATTTCGTGCATCTTAGGGAAGTATCTAAAAAAGCGTCTGTTCCTATGAATGCTCTATGCCTGTCGGTATTTTCCAGAATTATGACCGATTATAAAGGTCCAGTCAAAAATTTATTCGGAATGCTAAGCAGTAATAGAGAAAATTCGGAGTATGGTAATATGACGGGGGTATTAACTAATCTTGTTATGGTTTCCCATGCTGATTCTAAAAATTATTCAATTGAGGAAATGATGAAGAACTATGTAAGAATGATTGAGTGCAGATCAGAGCAAAAAATTCCATATCAAGTCATTAGACAGGATATAGAATCGAAGGAAAGTAAAGATGTCGAAAAGAATATTTTTGGATTTTATAGCTATTTAAGCCAGAATGAAGAAAAGGAATATGATTATTTCAATGAATACATGGAAGAAATGACAGAATTTGACGGAATTAATCTGAAAGCCTTTGAATATTCTAATGGAGTCTTACTTCAATTATCACAACCCGCATCTACTGCCAGCATTGATTTTTCAAAGTATATTAAAGAATTCACAGACTTTTTAAAAACGCAGTAAATTACATATTTATGAAAAACGTTAAACTACTACATCTTTTAATTTTACTATTTCCTGTTCTATTTTATGCTCAATATAAAATAGAAGGGAGGGTATTAAACAAAGAAAAAGAGCCTGTAAAAAATGCAGAACTTCTTTTTAAAACTACTCCTTCAAATAATAACAGGAAAGTAATGACAAATGATGGAGGAAACTTTAGTATAGAGCTCATAAAAGGTAAATATATACTGACCGTTAAAAACTCCGAGTATACTTCTTTTGAAAAAGAAATAATCATTAATTCGGATACTAAATTGGCTGACATAGAGTTGGTAACCGTATCTAAATTAATAGAAGAGGTTAAACTGACTTCTTCACCCAAAATGATCATCCATAAACTGGACAGGACCGTGTTTAATGTTGAAAACAATGCTCTTGCGAACAGGGGGAATATTTTCGAAACGATGAAATCTGTACCAGGGCTTGTTCTGAAAAATGATCAGATATCAATGCTTGGAAGAGATGCGGTGAAAGTAATGATTGACGGGAGAATGATCAATTTAAGCGGAGACGATTTGAAAAACTTTTTAAAATCTATACCGAGCGAAAACATTAAATCTGTGGAAGTCATTAGTAACCCATCAGCCAGGTATGAAGCCGAAGGAAACAGTGGAATTGTGAATCTTGTTCTTAAAAAGACCAAAAAGAATTCATGGAATAACAATACTACTTTGACAACTGATGTTGCAAAAACAAAATATATCTTACAGACGGTAAATAACAATTTTACCTATCAGAAGAATAAACTCAGTTTTTTACTCAACACGGGATATACCTACGGTGATACCTTTACAAAACAGATGTCGGATATTTTCTTTTCGGATCCCTATTTCTTAACGACAGAGCAAAAGTGGAATTATAATCAGTTCTCCGGGAGGTTTTTGATAGATTATGACATAACGCCCAAAACAAAGATAGGGTTACAGTATCTGGGGGGAGTATACAACAATTACGTTGACGATAATGTAAATACAGCTGTTGTTAACAAGGCAAACGTACCTCTTTATTTTCTGAAAGGAAATGGGCATATCCGTGATAAAAATAATAATCATTCATTGAACCTCCATTTGGAACAGAAGTTAGATACCCTGGGAAAAAAGTTAAATATAGATTTGGATTATCTTAGCTATGTAACAGATAGGAATAATACCATCCTTTCCAATCAATATAATCCGGATTACAGTTTTGAGGGAATTAATTTCTTTAATAGAGGGATTTCAAACCAGGATATTAATAATTATAGCTTAAAATTTGATATTGAACATCCCGGAAAATTTATGAATCTTAACTATGGAGGTAAAGTAGGATTTACAGGAACCAATTATTTACTCAATAATTATGATCTTTCTTCCGATAATACTCTAACTCAATCAGATCAGTTCAAATATGACGAAGCGATTCAGGCTCTTTATTTTAATGCAACAAAGAAGTTTTCTGATAAATGGGAGGGGCAAATAGGATTGAGAACAGAATATACACAGACCAAAGGACATTCTGTCATCTTAGATCAGACTGATTATAATAAGTACCTGAAATTATTTCCGTCAGTATTTATCAAAAATACAATTAATGAAAATAATAGCTTATTATTAAACTATTCCAGAAGGATACAAAGACCATCTTATGGGCAGCTAAACCCGGCAAGATCTTATATTAACAGTCAGATTTCTTCTATGGGTAATCCATATCTGAAGCCATCTTATGTAGATAATATTGAACTTTCCCATACTTATAAGAGCCTGACTTCCAAATTGGCCTTTAATGTAAATTCAAATGCATACAATGTGTTCTTTAAAATGAATGACGAAACTAAAGAGCAGATCGTAACCTTTGATAATTATTTTAAAAGTTATGGCTATTCTTTATCGGAAACGTATGAATTTAATGCCCTTTCATGGTGGAAAAGTTATGTTACTCTTTTCCTGAACTATTCCCAGTCAAAGAAGTCCCAGGATATTAATCTGGTTTTAAGAAACGGATTTGAGTTTTTTGGAGCCCTTAATAATTCATTGACTCTTAATCAGTCAAAAACCTTGACCCTGGATATCAATTACTGGTACGGATCATCATCTAATCAGAATTTGTTTCATTACTCTGATGCCAATTCATTAGATATGGCTCTTTCTTACAAGACGCCGTATAAAGGATTGAATCTAAGCATTGCAGCGTACGATATATTTAATTCCAGTCCACGGACCATGCTGTCGGAAATTAACGGAATCGCACAGACTTATAAATCGTTCGCCAATAATAGATTCTTTAGGTTTTCCATCAACTATAGTTTTGGAAATGATAAAATTTCCAAAGGAGAAAGAGCACTTGGAAATGAAAGTGAACGAGAGAGAAGCAGATAACCATAAAAAAACAATAACCTTATGAAAAAAATATTGGTTTATACTGATGCATTCAGAGGAAATATAATTCCTACGCTGGGAATCAGTGAAAAACTTCATCAGATGGGGGCTCATGTTCATTATATAGGTGTGCCTGATGTAACAGAAATAATATCCGGAACATCATTTCCATCTACATCTATTTTTGGGGATTATTATCCGAAAGGCAGCAAATATGAGTCTGGTAAAATCAATGCGGATGTTATTCGTACAATTATCCATGGCGGTCTTGATGAGTTGATGCAGGATTTTAATCCGTCAGCTATTCTTTTTACAGCCTATAATCCAATAGAAGCAGCCACTTTCTATTTAAAATATAAGATAAAAACATTCCTGGTATATTGCCACTTTCCTGTCGATAACGATTTCAGTAAAACATCATTTACAGAAAAGGTAAAAGAATGGAGCATTAATATGCTTATGGATGATGCCAATCTGGAATCCACTAATCTTCTGATTAATTACCTTATCGATAAAGGATATGCAATGAATTCTCTGAACGATGTTTTATCTGTTTTTGAAAACTTCTATAATGTAGTACCTGCCTCAAAAGAGTTTTTAATAGAAAATGCAGTGGTCAATGGAAATGATATGTATGTTGGACCTTGTATCCCTGAGCAGAATATATTTCACTTACATTATGATATGGATAAGCTTGATAGTGAGCTTTCTGAGCAGAAAAGGTCAGGAAAAAAGATGGTTTATTGTTCATTAGGTTCGTGGGCCGAACAAATTGATAACGAAAAAGCACAACACATTACGCAAACACTTATCGATAGTTTTCAACAGGAATCTATGGAAGATTATATCCTTAATATATCGGTTGGAAACTTATTTGATGACTATAAATCCCAGACTTCCGATAGCATAAGGATTCACCAGTGGCTTCCTCAGGTGGCCATGCTTCAACATTCAGATCTTGCCATCATACATGGCGGAATGGGGGGTGTTAAAGAATGCATCATGCATGAAATTCCGATGGCTGTTATTCCATTAGGGCTAGACCAGTTTGAAAATGCAGACCGGGTAGCTGCCCACCAATTAGGAATCAAAATAGAACCCCATTCTATAAATAATACAGGAATCATTTCAACAATTCACAAGCTTCAGAATGATACCATTATAAAAGATAGTTTATCTAAAATGAAATCCAGTTTTGAAAAAGCATCGCAAGATGATGCATGGACAAAGTTTAACCCCTAAACACTAACCCCTAAATAATGAATAAACAGCTTTTTTTGCTACATTTTGCAGGCGGAAATAAATATTCTTACAATTTTTTACAAAAAACAATAACCTCCGACATCGAATTTATTCCGATAGAACTGCCGGGTAGAGGAGAAAGATTTAGAGAGAGTTTAATAACCGAAAAAAAAGAAGCAATTGATGACCTTTTTCTGCAGATAAAAAGAAAGAGGAACGGTTCTCCTTTTATCATATTAGGGCATAGTATGGGAGCCTTGCTTGGCCTTTCTGTTACCCGGATGCTTGAAGAAGATCATGATTTCCCCGAGTTTTTAATGGTATTAGGAAATCCCGGGCCTTTAAAAAATCATAAAATTCCTACCAGATATAATTTAGATGATGATACTTTCAAAAAAAGAATATCAGAGATGGGTGGAATTCCAATCGAAATCCTCGAAAACCAGGATGCATTTTCTTTTTTCGCTAAAATCATGAGGGCTGATTTCGAATGCATAGAAAAAGGACAGGGTTTTGAAAATGATGTCGTCATTAAAACACCCATTTATGCGATGATGGGCAGCGAAGAATCACTCAACACAAAAATTGAAAATTGGAGAGGATTTACAGAATCCCAATTTCATCATTCAATATTACCTGGAAATCACTTTTTTCTTCATGATAACGGACCAGAAATAGGAAAACTCATTAACCATTGTTTTAAATTAAAAGAATCAAATTATGTTAAAAATAAAATCTAAACACATCATCCTAATAGCCGTATATGCGGTTATAAGCAGTTTATTGAGTTTTGCTATTATTTATATAATCAACAATACACTGTCCAATCAGCTTTCAACAAGCAGCTATATTTATATAACCTTTTTTGCTTTTGTTATCTATGCTTATTTATTAAGTATCTTTTTTCAGAGAGAACTCAATAAAATAACTTTTGAATTGCTTTCCCAATTAGAAAAGAAATTATTCCAGAAAATACTGGATACACCATTGATAAAAATCGAGAAATTAGGAACTCAAAGGTTTTATACAGCTGTGGAAGATACAAGAACATTTTATTCACTGCCAGCTGTGGTAACTGCAGCATTTTCCTCCTTACTGATGGTGGTATTATGCCTTTTCTATCTTGTCAAATTATCCCCGGTATCTGCGGTAATTATCATGGTGGCCATTATGGCCATTGCAGGAATTTATTATGTAGTCATCAATTCCCTGTCAAAGTCAATTGAAAAAGTGAAAAAATATAACGAGCATTATTTCGGGTATGTACAGGACGTGATCAGTGGTTTTAAAGAATTAATGATCAGTGATAAAAGAAGAAAGAAACTGCTTGAAAACTATGTATACGAAAACAGGACTGCATCCTATGCGCTGGATTTTAAAATTAGTTTTTCCTTTTTATCAATAGGGCTTATCAGTCAGTATGGGATGTACATTATAATGGGTATTATTCTTTTTATATTACCTGAATTAGGATGGCTGAAAAGAGAATTTGTAATTCCATATGTACTTGTTTTATTATTTATTGCAGGTCCCATTAATAACCTGATCAATCTTCAGGATGTGGTAACCAGGCTGTTTGTAGCGAACAAACGTCTTGAAACATTTTATGAGGATTTTAAAAATGAAAAGATTGTTAATGAACATGATAAAGAACTGGCTGCCGACTTTTCAAAATTAAACTTTAGGAATATTCATTTTAACTATAAAAATGATAGTGCAGATGCTAATTTTGAGTTAGGGCCTATCAACCTTGAAATTAATAAAGGAGAAGTTATCTTTATTGTAGGAGGAAACGGAAGCGGTAAAAGTACCTTTATCAATATTCTTTCAGGTTTGTATGTTCCTGACCAGGGGGATATTTTTTTTGACGGGGAAAGAATAAATTCAGAGAAGGAAATCCAGAATCTTATTTCTGCTGTATTTACCAGCAATCACCTCTTTTCACAAAATTATGATGATTATATACTGGAAAATAATCCAAAATATAAAATATTACTTGAAACATTTAAACTTGAAAATATCGTAAAAGACGATTCAGAAGAATCTGCCAGAAGAAGTTTTTCAAAAGGTCAAAGCAAAAGGATGGCGTTGATATTTGCTTTATTGGAAGACAAACCGATTGTAGTACTGGATGAGTGGGCGGCAGATCAGGATCCGTATTTCAGAAAATATTTCTATGAAGAATTGATCCCCAAATTGAAATCGCAAGGTAAAACCATCATTGCTGTTACTCATGACGATAGATATTTCCATTACTGTGATAAACTTTTAAAGTTTGATTATGGTAAAATAGTCAAAGAAGATGTTCCTGCGAATTTTCAAAACGCTTATTTTTAATACGACAGGCTTATGAAACTAACACTTCCCCAACTGGATGTCTTCTTTGAACAACTGCTGTATCCCGATACTCCGATCTATAATATAGGGGCCAAAATAGAGATTAAAGGTGAAATTCAGATTGAAACTTTTAAGAAGGCCTATCGTGAGATGATCAATCAGCATGATGCCTATCGAAGTTTTTTCAGACAATCTGAAGATGAGGTAAAAAAGCATATAAAAGAAGGAGAACCAAGACATTTGGAATGGATCGATTTTTCAAATGAAACTGATGCTGTGAGTATCGCTGAACACTATATGGAGAAGGAGTTTTTAATACCTTTCAATGTGTTGGAAGATGATTGTCTGTATCGATTTGTTCTTATTAAATGCAGTAATGTTCACTATTATCTTTTCTCAGTGTACCATCACATCATCACAGATGGATGGGGAACCTCTCTTATGTTCCAGAGATTGATTAAAAATTATAATGACATCCTGAAATTTAATACGGTTCAGGACCAATATCCCTACGAATATAGTACGTTTGTAACCCACGATCTGGCTTATCAGGATTCCGATGAATTTTATAAAGATAAGCAGTACTGGGCTGAAAGATATTCAACTTTACCGCCGGTGATCTTTAACAGAAAAGAGAACAAAGAATATTCAGTCCATGAAAGTGACAGGAAAGAATTAATAGTTCGGAGGGAAGATTATAACAAGTTTATCGAATTAGGTAAAAAGCATAATTTCTCTACATTTCATGGATTTTTAGGATTGTTTTTCTTCTATTTTGGAAGAATTAATCAGAGTGATGATCTGGCCATTGGAATTCCTGTACTGAACAGAAACTCCAAAGCCTTTAAAAAAACTGTTGGATTGTTTATGGGAGTTTCGCCATTACGGATGAAACTGGACTATCAGGCTAATTTGTTGGATCTAATCAACAACACCAAAAAACAGCTGATGTCAGATTACAGGCATCAAAGGTACCCCTTAGGAAAAATTGTAAGTGACCTGAAACTTTTTAATGAAAAAAACAAGCTTTTCAATATTACATTATCTTACGAGAAGCATAATTATGCAGACCACTTTGAGGGCACTCAAACGACGGTGATCCCTCTTACCAATAAATCTGAGAGATCCGCCTTAGCAATTTATGTAAGGGAGTTCGATGATAATGAAGATATCAAAATAGATTTTGATTACAATACTGAATTTTTTGATGAGCATTCTATAGAGCAGTGTGTAAGACATATCCATCATCTGATCATAAACATTGAAACATTAGCAGCTGAACCTCTGAATAAACTTTCATTTTTATCTGAGGAAGAAAAAGCAAATATTTTCTCATTTAATGAAAGATTCTCCTTTAAGGGCGATACAGAAAAAGACGACAGCAAAACATTCCTTGACCTATTCAATGAGAAGGTTTTAGAATTCTCCGATAAAGTAGCTATTGCTGATGAAACTATTTCTTTGTCCTATGCAGAGGCTAATCAGATCTCTACCCGGATAGCTGATTATCTTCTACATCATCATAACGATGAAAAGGTGGTTGCTGTTTTACTCAACCGGTCTGTTCATATGATTTGTACTCTGATGGGAATAATGAAAGCGGGAAAGGCCTATATCCCTCTCGATCCTGAATTTCCTGTAAACAGGTTGCAGTACATTTTACAGGATAGTAAAGCGCAGCTTTTAATATCGGAAGAAGATATTTCTCTTAGTCTCACTGATATCGAGACAATTTTTGTTTCAGATATTGTAAACAAAAACCTGAGCAATAAAGAAGTATATATTACTTCAAAAGATACTGCATATATTATTTATACTTCAGGATCTACAGGAAACCCTAAAGGGGTTGAAATTGGACATGCTTCATTGTTAAACCTATTAGAAAGTATAAATGAGAAACCGGGAATAGACGATAAAGATACAATGTATTCAGTAACGACTTATTCTTTTGATATTTCTATTCTTGAGTTTTTTACCCCTCTGATTACTGGTGCCACGTTATATGTTGCCAGTGAAAAGACCTTGAGAGATCCACTGGCCACAATACAGGAAATTTTCGAAGTGAAACCCTCTGTTATTCAGGCGACCCCAAGTTTCTTCAAAAGACTGCTTGGTGTAGGCTGGAAACCAAATTCCGAATTAAAAATATTGTGTGGTGGTGATTTGATCAATAATGATCTTATTGAAGAATTGCTGGCATCATGCAAAGAACTTTGGAATATGTATGGACCCACAGAAACTACGATCTGGTCTTCAACGAAAAAGATTGAATCCGGAACGTCGCCTCAGAATATTGGACAGCCTATTAAAGAAACTTCTTTCTACATTTTAGATACAGATTTAAATCTACTTCCAATGGATACTATTGGTGATATTTATATCGGAGGGAAGGGGCTTGCAAAGGGATATTATCATAATGAGGAGTTGTCGCTTGAAAGGTTTATAAAAAATCCTTTCAGGAAAGAAGAACTAATGTATAAAACAGGTGATGTAGGCAAATGGAATGAACAAGGTGAAATCTTGTTCTTCGGAAGAAGTGATCACCAGGTTAAGATAAAAGGATATAGAATAGAGTTAGGAGATATTGAAAACCATCTGAATACGGTAGAAAATATTGAAGATTCTGTTGTAATAGTTAAAGAAGTGGAGGGCGAAAATCAATTGGTCGCTTACTTGAAAACTCATACACCAATTGAGATCTCTTCTCTGTATGAGAAATTGGAGGAAAAGCTCCCTTATTATATGGTTCCCCAATATATTTTTCTGATAGAGGAATTTCCCCTTACTCCCAATCAGAAAATAGACAGGAAGTCTCTTTTAATGAAAGATCTCCCTTCTGATGAACCTGCTACAAGCCAGATCATTGAAGATGCAGAAATGATGCAGGAATTAAAGGATATATGGCAGAGAATTTTAAACTATAAGAAAGATATTGAAGATAAAGATAATTTTTTTGAACTGGGAGGCCATTCTTTATTGATTTCGAGACTAGTGAATGTGTTAAACAAGAAGTTTTCTGTCCAACTGACGATGAAGGACGTGTTTGAAAATCCTGATTTATCTTCTTTATGTCACCTCATTTTAAAGAAAAATAATAAAAATAATTTGATTTTAAAAGCACCGGATCATCACATACCTTTAGCAACACCTACACAAAAAAATATCTGGTTAGCATGTCAGAAAAAAGAGATTTCTCCCTCATATAATATGTTGATGGAGTTCGATGTTGTCGGAACGATGAATATTGTAATACTGGAGAAAGCAGTAAGACAGATAATATCTGTTACTGAAATTTTAAGAACAAATTTTATACTGAAAGATGAAGGCGTGATTCAGAAAATTCATTCTTCTGAAGATATTCATTTTGTATTAGAAATTAATGAGGTAGCGAAGGAATCCGAATACAAGAAAGTTGTTGATAACTATAAAAGCTATTGTTTTGATCTTGAAAAAGAATTACTGCTCAAAATGATGATTTTGAAAGTCGGGGAGAAATACAAAGTTATTTTCCTGATTCATCATATTATTTTTGATGGAATATCCACCGGATTATTTATAAAACAGCTGACATCTCTTTATAATAACAATTCAAATCAGACACTAGAATCACTTACAGGGATCCAGTTCCGGGATTATTCAAACTGGTACTATCAGAATGCAGATCTTGAAAATAATGGCATTTTCTGGAAAAACTATACAAAAGGATATCAATATGAAGCTTTTGTAAAAAAAGAAACGGTAACTGCTGGTTCTTATCAAGGGAATATATTTACAATTCCACTTGATCTGGAAGTAACACAAGGATTATCTGGTTTAGCAAAAGAGATGAAAACGACACCTTATCTACTTATGTTAACATCTCTGTTGATATTTTTACGTAGTATATCCGGGAAAACAGATATCTGTATTGCTACAATAGATTCAGGAAGATCTGCGCCACAGATAGAATCGCTTTTAGGTGTTTTTATTAAAAGCCTGTTACTGCGCGTAACATTTGGAGAAGAAGAATTAGGTGAGATGCTCCGCAAAGTGACTCAAGAATTTTTAAAAGTCACAAAATATGAAGAAGTTTCAGACCATTCTTTCGTGAAAAATAATGTAGATATCCTTTTTGTAACCCAGGATCCAGAATTAAGCTATAACACAATAAGCGATTTTGCTGACTTTTCTCTGCAAAATATTCCACAGGATACAATTTATAATAAATTTCCTCTTATCATAAATGTCATCAATGAACCGGAGGGCATTCAGGTTGAAATAAGCTATATCAAAAGTTTATATAAAGAACATATCATTACAGATTTTTCACAAGCCTATACGGATTTTCTGAAATACCTGTCAACATTGAGATCTGAGGCTGAGCTGGGGTATAAAGAGTTTTTCCACAGCAAAAATCCGGTAGACATTGATTTTGACTTTTAAGGTCCATCATGATAAGAAATCAGCGGATACAGTGACTCTATAAATAACAAAAAAATAAAAATTAATAATTCTATATGAAGACCCAGAAAGTAATTTTTTTACTACTTATGATGGTATCCTCGTTTCTGTTTGCTCAGAAAGGAGAATACACAATTACAAAAACAAAACCATTTTTTGACGTTGAAAACCTCAAAGATGACCAATCGGTTGAGTGGGGGTACCTTTCAGTTCCTGAAAGCTGGATCGCTCCGTCAAGCAAAATAAAAATAGCATATGTTGTTTTAAAAAAGAAAAAACAATCCACTCAAAAGCCTCTGGTATATATAGAAGGTGGACCAGGACAATCCGGGGTAGGTGCGTTTGGATATTTTAGGAATCATCCTCTAAGAGACTACTCAGATATCATATTGGTGGATGCAAGAGGAGTGGGGAATTCGCTACCTAAATTATGCCCGGAACTAGGAACGGAAATATTTAAAATTTTATCTTCAAACGAATCTTCAACAGCAGATGAGAAAAACAGGTCATTTGCCGCAATGAACTGTAAAAATGAGCTGATAAGAAAAGGGATTGACCCTGCTAACTATAGCAGTATCAATATCGCCAATGATCTTCATGCGCTTAAAAAGGCTTTACATTATGACAAATGGAATGTACTTGGAGTTTCATATGGGACTTATATTTCGCAGGTATACGCCAATTCATTTCCTGAAGATTTCAATAAAATGATTCTGGATTCTCCGGTTGATAATATCTCTGAATATTATAACAAGATCAATGATCATTATGTCAAAGAACTCAATATATTTTTTGCTAAATGTAAGCAAAACCCGGCGGTAAATAAAAAATTCCCAAATCTTGAAAAGACCTATTATGAAGTAATAGAAGATCTGGCTAAAAATCCATTAACGGTAGGAGTTCCTAAAGATCTTCTGGAAAAAGGTAGCTTTACTTTTAATAGCGAAGATTTTAAAATTGTAATTCACCAGGCTTTATACACGAAGCAATTAATAGAGGTATTACCCGTTATCATTACCTTATTTCATAAAAGAGATGCCGAAACACTCAGCTCAATTGTAGGTGTATTTTCTGGCGTTTTTAAAGCATTGGACTTTGGGACCTATTATAGTATGGTACTTAATGATGCGATTCCTTATAATTCATTGAAGTATTATGATGAGGATGCAGCGAATTATCCCGGATTAAAAGGGGGATTATCATTTTATAGAGCCGACTTTCTTGTGGGCAGCCAGTGGAATAATAATAAACAGGTTCCGCAAAATATATTAGACTATGGAAAGATGTCTAAAATTCCAACGATGATTATGGGAGGAGAATTTGATCCTATTACTCCTGTTTCAAATGCACAATCCCTGGCAGGACTACTGAAAGCCCAACTGATCATCTTCAAAAATGAAGGACATGCTCTCTTATTTGGAAAGGAAGGAAGTGATCTTATCAATAATTTCATCAATGATAAAACGCCTTTGAATTCAGGCAGTACACAAGTTATTAATTCCCCGGAAGTGAGGTTTATCACAGACATTCATATCAACTCAGGAATTACCAAATTAGCCATGTTATTATTTGGTGGCTTTGATATTCTAAAAGTTGCTCCGTTGATTCTAGCTTATGGAATTTTATTAGTTGCCATTATTTTCTTTTCTGTAAGTATATGGAGAAGACGAAAGGTAGACAAGCTAATCATGAAAGCTTTCTACGGGATACTTATCATTAATTGTATCATAGGAGTAGTACTTATGGCGGGGCTTATCTATGCGATCGTTTATTCCAATAATACGAATTTTTTTATATGTGCTTTTGGTATTCCCGAAAAGTTTATCAATTTATTTTATTTGTTAAAAGTACATATGATCCTATTCGGTTTATCATTCATACTATTTTTGGTAACCTACAGACAACTTACATATAAGATCATTGTCATTTCAGTACTATTTTCATTTATATTAATCCTTTCGTATTTCTATTACTGGGGGTTCTTTAGTTAATATCATTTTTAGTCTCTAATTATTATCCTAATTATTATGAAAAAAATAGCATTTATAAATTGTTTTTTCGGGAAAACCTGGCCGGACTATTTTGATTATTTCCTGAAAGGCTGTGAATATAATCCAACCATAGATTTTTACATTTTTACCAATATTGCTCCTAAATACAAAATAAAGAATGTTCATTTCATTAAGTTTGATTTACAAAAGTTTAATGAAATGGCAACTGAAAAACTAAAAATTTCGGTCAACGTAAAGGATGCCTATAAACTGTGTGACTTTAAGCCTTTGTATGGGGAGATCCTACAAGAATATATTTCAAAGTATGATTTTTGGGGATATTGTGATGTAGATTTAATGTTTGGGAACATACGAGCATTTGTTACCCATGATATGCTAAATGAATATGATGTCATTTCTCCTGTGGATAAATATCCTGCCGGATTCTTTACCTTATACAGAAATACTCCTTTTATAAATAAAATATTCAGGCTAAGTAAGGACTTTAAGAAAATAGTACAAAGTGACAGGCATTTCTGCTTCGATGAATGTAACTTTGAATTTAATACCGTTCAGACACAGGACATACAATATATTGATTCTGAAATAGAAAGTATGGCCTTATTATTACGGAAGTTGGAAATAAGTAATAAAATCAGATATTTCCATGCGGATATGGCTCAGGAATTTTTACACAGTAGAAATGCCCATATATGGAGAGATGGAAATATTTATGACCTTATTACAGAAAAACATTATCTATTAATTCATTTTATTAATATTAAAGGTTTACCTACCTTCCATATAGAAAAATACACAAAGACAGAAGTAAACAAACGAGAGGTATTTTATATATCGCCTCAATTTCTTGGCAGGGATTTAAAAAGGAAATTTAATTTCCAGCTATTTATCAGCCCCTATCAGAAGAAGGTTAGAAATTTCATGTCGAAGACGTATGCTATTGCATTAAAACGGCCTTATGCTTTTCCTTTTATAGAAGATACGCCATATAGATCTGCCAATCAGGAGATCTTCTTTTATAAGAAATCTGAAAAAAGTGTGATTATGCTTACCTCAACAAGTACTTTGGACAATTATATGTACAGTGAAATTTTTCTTTATCAAATCAAAGAAAATCATTACTTCTGTTGGAATAAGATTGATAAAATTCAATATTTTGCTAAGTTTCATTATCTAAAAGGAGAGGAGAAAGCCTATAAAATTGAAATAGAAGATCTCAATCTCACAGAAAGAGGAACAATGTATTTAATGAATAAATAGAAACATAAATAAAAGAATATATATATAATGTTACCTGCAGATTATAATAAGATTAAAACATACGAAATTTTTAAAATATTCTTCCAGCACTACGAACCAAAAAAAACTGTACAGGAAGTTGATTGCGAAAATTTGGATTTTGTAACGCTACACAACATCCTGTCTTCAACTTTTCAAGTTGAAAATGTGGTTGGGAAAAAAAGTATTGACGATCTGACAAACAGTACTTTACCTGCAATCGCATTTTTAAATATAAACGGTGGAAGCTTTGCTGTAGTAAGTGAAATAACTGAAGGCTATGTAAAATGGACTTCTCCTCAATATGGTGAACAGAAAAACAGCATGAACTTATTTAAGAAAATCTATAGCGGCTTGGTATTGACACATATTGTGGAAAAAGAAATGGATAAAATTATGTAATGATAGATTTTCATAAAAAAATAACATAACAACCGAATAATAAATCGGCTTAAACTTTTGTTTAAGCCGATTTATTTATCTAATCTACCCTCGCAATAAACCCGGGAACCCCAGTTTTCACCACTTGATTATATCTTTGCCTGGTTTCAATACGATTAATTTCATCAAATGCATATTGCGGTAAAAAATCTACATCAAAATTCTCATTTGCACGAGCCCTGGTTTTGGGCGTTGTAAGTAAAGCGGTTCCACGTTGGGCCGCCCAACCAAGTAGCACCTGTGCCGGGGTCTTTCCAATATCTGTAGCAATCTTTAGAATAACAGGATCTTCCAGTAAGCCCGGCCTTATTCCATGACCCAGTGGAGCAAAAGCTAAAAAGACAATATCACTTTCTTTACAAAAGTTCAAAAGCTCTGTTTCTGGTAAATAAGGATGTGATTCTATCTGAACCACTGTAGGTTTGATCCTTGCGGATTCGTAAATAGGAGAAAGCAGCTCCAAACTTACATCAGATAATCCGATATTTTTCACTTTTCCAATATCTACAAGCTTTTCCATTGCTTTCCATGTATCTAATAAAGTGACATCTTTATCATAGATGGTATTGCCATTTTCATCCCGAGGATCCTGATCATCTCCCGGTTGAAATGCAAATGGAGTGTGAATAAGATAAGCATCCAGATAGTCAAGCCCCAATCTTTCCAGACTGGCGTCCAAAGCAGCTTCAACCCTTTCAGGGCGATGGTTGATATTCCATAATTTTCCGGTTACAAAGATATCTTCACGACGAATGCCAGTTGCTGCAAGCCCCTCGCGTAGTGCGATACCTACTTCATTTTCATTTTGGTATCGCTCTGCACAGTCAAAATGTCTGAATCCTGCTTCTAGAGCATCGACAGTTGCACTTATTGTTAAAGCTTTATCTGGAATCAATGTTCCAAACCCAAGTACCGGCATTCCAATTTTATTATTTACTGTTTCCATTTTATATAATGTATTTGGATAAATTGTTTATCTGAAATTTTTGGAGTATTCCTTTTTCCTATTACAAATGTCAATAGAATTTCCAGGGTAGTTATGTGACCCAGATCACAATTTAGTGTAAGATAATTGAGTACAATGAAAAGGCTGAAGAAGTCTTTCCTTTAGAAGAAATTTAGTATAGTAAATAAGCAGTCTTGTATAATTTATTTCTAAGATCGTAAAAATTGCTTTTATTTTGCATGTTCTTAAGACTATAAATTAGTAAATAATACATCTTGAGAATATAGTCATGAAGGAAAACTTTAATCTAATTTTTAAAGAAAAACAGGTAAAAGATGATTTTTTGCTGAGGTTTCTTGTAGATGGAAAGTATAGAATAATCCGACATCTTTTAAGCTTTTCATGTATTTTGTTTTTCATGACCGCGGGAAGAAGATGGGGAGAGTTCGATGGTATTTATGATCATTTGGACTGGATCTTTAATGTATCATTATTATCGCTCCTGTTCTATTTTAATATGTATATATTAATTCCAAAATTTCTTTATAAAGGAAAATCGATTAATTACCTGATTATTTTATGTTTTTCGGTTCTTATTGGATGCAGCTTTTTACTCATTCATAGAAAGGTTTTACTGGAAAGTCATCGTTTACTTCCTGCTATAAACATAAAAAATTCACTGCTGGAAGTTTTAGTTGTTACCTGTTTTTTAATACCCATCATTTTGTTTTCGAGTGGGCTGAAATTGTTTCAGCACTGGATGGCAGATATTGAAAAATTTTATGAATTGAAAAAAAAATCAGCAGAAAGCGAATTAATAGCTTTAAGAAACCAGATACAACCTCATTTTCTATTCAATATGCTTAATAATATTAACATTCTTACCAGAAGAGATCCTAAAAAAGCCTCCTATATTATTTTGAAACTTTCAGATTTTTTAAGGCGACTTTTATATGAAGATAACGAGAATGAAGTGTATATTTCTTCAGAGATCAAGTTTATGGATGATTATCTGAGTCTTGAAAAAATCAGAAGAGACAATTTTGAATACACGATAAAATATTGTGAAGATCAAATTAGAGATGTAAAAATCCCACCTAATATTTTCCTTATTTTAATTGAGAATGCGATTAAACACAGTATGGATTCATCAGACGGATCGTACATAGATGCCGTATTATTAATTGAAAATGGATTTCTAAAAGTTCATGTGGTCAATTCAGTTCCTACCGTGAGTATCACTAAAAATAAAGAGAGTGGTGTAGGCTTAAATAATATGCAGAGACGGTTAGAGCTGATTTATAAAGATACCTACTCGTTGAAGTCGAGCAGGACTAAAGATGAATATATGACCACTTTAAAGCTTCCGTTATGAAATGTATAGTCATTGATGATGAACCTGTTGCCCGAATGGGGATGGAAGATTTAATAATGGACTCTCCAGGTCTCACATTTTTGCGTGCTTTTAATAGTACAATTGGTGTTGAAGAATATCTGAAAACCCATGAAGTAGATATTATTTTTTTAGACATTGAAATGCCTGTCAGAAGTGGAATTGAATTTGCACCGTTAGTACCTCCTGAAACACTGCTTGTATTCACTACAGCTTATCCTCATTATGCCATTGAAAGCTATGAATTAGATGCAATGGATTATCTTCTGAAGCCGATATCACAGGAACGCTTTAATAAAACCGTATCTAAGGCAGCAAGTTATCTTGCACTCCTGAAAAATGATAAATATAGTATTGAAAATACTTCTGATGACCATATTATTGTTCGGGCGGATAAACGTTTTCATAAATTATTCTATAATAATATTACCCATATAGAAGCCCTGAAAGATTATGTTATTATTTATACAGCTGATGAAAAACGACATATCACCTGGATGAATCTCAAGAATATGTATTTAAAATTGCCTCAGGACCAATTTATCAGAATCAGCAGAAGCCATATTGTAAATAATCGATTTGTTACGTCTTTTGATAACACCACTGTGTGGATTAAGGAAATTGAAATAACCTTAGGGAAAAGCTTTAGGGATGATTTCTTTGCCAAACATTCTCTGTAAGCTGATTATCCCTTTTATTATTCCGGTTCTTATCGTAAAATAATCGTTATTCCCATCAGATATTTTCGAGTTTAGTATAGTAATTAGGTGGATATGTATAATTCTCGGTATTTACAATTTCATCACCATGTAACTTTACCAGAATTACACATTAAATATACTATTATGAGAAAAATGTTTTTTGCAATCTTGTTGTTTGCAGGTTTAGCGGAAGGAAGTGCTCAATTGCATTTAGGAGCAAAAGCAGGCGCCAATCTTACAAAAATTGATGGGGAGGCTTTCAGGGATAAATTCGCACTGGGGTATCAGTTGGGAGGATATGCTTATTATGATTTTTCAAAAGCTTTTGGATTGCAGCTGGAGGTTCAGTTTAATCAATCCAATACGAAGATCGAAGAAAGATATTCAGAAGTTCTTTTTAATGTCTTTGATAAAAAGAAAAAGCTGAACTATATTTCTGTACCGGTTTTGCTACGCCTTAATACCAAGGGACTGATAACCATAGTAGGAGGCCCTCAATTTAGTTTTTTAGCCAATAGTGATGAGACCACTCTTCAAAACAGTAAGCGCCTTTTTAAGAAAACAGATTTTGGTCTGGTTGCAGGCGTTGAAGTCAATTTCAAACCATTTATATTGTATGGCAGATACACCTGGGGCTTTAGTAAAATAAGTGAAATTGGTGATTCTCCAAAAAGCAGACAAATCCAGATTGGGTTGGCCGCAAATATTTTCTAATACATGAGCCCGTTATTTTGATTGTCTGAAACAAATATCACCAGAATTTATCAGTTAATTAATAAAATGTGAACAGCATAAAATTATGCCGATAAACCAAATTTAGGGCTGCAGGCTGAAGATTTAGGATACTCTATTATGGTGTTTCACCGTAACATGAAAAATGATATTAATAAAGGTTAAAAATGAAATCAGCAATGGATTTTTATTTTTAGCCTTTTTAATTCCAAATCATCGATTAGGTCATATCTGACTATATAGTTAAGCAATAAAGCTTTACGGTTGAAAAAAAATTCACCTCGATGTGATTATTATTATGTGTAGTATAATATTAGTCTAAAAGCTTTATAATGAATAAACTAACTTAAATATCTCAAATTGTTATGCGTAATTTAATTAAACAACCTTATAATTTAATATTATTTTAATGCTGTTTGTATTGATAAAAAACTTACATTAGCATATCACCAAAATGAGACATAAAGAACAAAAAAGTATGAAATGCCCATAAATACGGGCTTTGCATGTTAAAACTATATGAACAAAAATTAAATTTCTATGAAAAATGTGCCAACACAAAAAAAAATTAAACACCTGTTCAGGATGTTTGATATTTTCAATCCTAACCTGAACGAATTTTCATCTACGGATCACATTCACTCTTCCAAAATATTGAATACAATACGGCATTAATTATCTACTGCTAAATACCCTATAGAATACACTTAGCGTGAGGCTATTTTAGAACAACCCAATGATTGCGCAATCAGGTGGGCAGGATAGCTTATTTCTATTTTTTAAAAATATATAAACATGGAAGATACTTCAAAAAATAATCTTCAGCTGGAAAACCGGCTGAACAGTACAGATATTGCCGTTATCGGAATGTCATGCAGGTTTCCCGGAGCGGATAACTATCATGATTTTTGGAACAACCTTATCAATGGAACCTTCAGTGTAACGGAGATTCCGGAATCCCGCTGGGATTGGAGGGAATACTATGGCGATCCCGCTTCAGACATACCAAAAACCAACAGTAAATGGGGAGGGTTTATCAATGATATGGATAAATTCGATCCTTTATTCTTTAATATATCCCCTAAAGAAGCGAAATATATTGACCCTCAACACAGGATCTTTTTAGAAGCCGCATGGCATGCGGTAGAAGATGCCGGATATAGTACAGAGAGTTTATCCGAAAAAAAAGTAGGAGTATATGTTGGGGTTTCTAAAAATGATTACGCAGAAATGCTCCAATCTACCCATCAGGAAATCAGCTCGTTTGTTTCTACTGGTACAGTACATTCAATTTTAGCGAACAGAGTTTCTTTTTTCCTGGATATCAGAGGAAAAAGTGAGGTCGTAGATACCGCCTGTTCCAGTTCTTTAGTCGCTCTGCATAATGCCATTCGTGATATTCGTTCGGGAAATTGCGAATCTGCACTCGTTGGAGGGGTTAATGCATTGATCACCCCTACGATGTATTTGTCTCACGGAAAATCTGGCATGCTATCTTCAGAGGGCAAGTGTAAAACATTTGATGAGAGTTCTGATGGATATGTACGTGGGGAGGGAGTAGGATGTATTTTCATAAAACCATTGGCTGCAGCAATCGCTGACAATGATCGGATCATTGGAGTGATCAAAGGAACCGGAGTTAATCATAACGGTCGTTCCAATTCACTGACTTCCCCAAGTGTTCGTGCACAAGCTGAAGTAATTAATGCAGCTTTAGAAGATGCAGAATTAGAAGCCGGACAGGTGAGTTATATTGAAGCACATGGAACAGCAACACCTTTGGGTGATCCTATCGAGATCAGTGCTTTAAAAAAAGTTTTTGGCCAATATAAAACAGAAGATGATATCAATTGCACTTTAGGCGCATTGAAAACCAATATTGGACACCTGGAAAGTGCAGCAGGTATAGCTGGACTTATCAAAGTTTTACTTTGTATGAAACATGGGAAGATCCCCGGGATTTTGCATCATAAAAAATTGAATCCTTATATTGATTTAAAAGGAAGCCCTTTTATTATTTCTACTGAGACCACAGAATGGAAACCTTCTGAAAACGGAATTCAAAGTGGAGCTCTGACAGCTGGAGTAAGTTCTTTTGGAATGGGGGGAGTGAACGCCCACGTTATTTTGCAGGCATATGATGGAGAACAAAAAAGGAATACGGAGGAAGAGTTAAAGAGTTATAGTATCCCATTATCAGCAAGAACAGAAAAACAATTAAAAGCATATACTGAAAGAATTACAGATTTTATAAGAAAAAATAGTGCGGAACTACGCATACAAGATATTGCCTTTACCTTACAAAACGGAAGAGATACAATGGCTGCTAAAGCTGTTTTAGTAGTTTCTGACGTAGAAGATCTTATTAAACAACTAGAGGAATATATTTCCACCGGAAAAATTAACAAAACCGCAACGGATGCTGAAAATCAATTGGCTGATGGAGTGAGAATTTCTTTACCGGGCTATCCTTTTGAAAGGAGAAGATGCTGGATGGATGGAGCTTCTGTTTCAGTGGCCACTTCAAATTCAGCAATTGTTCAGGAACTGGGAGTACCTTTGATGCAGTTCTCAAACAAAGATCAGCAACAATGGGAATATGAAACATTATTAAAATCAACTGATTATTTTATTCATGACCATGTAGTGCAAGGCGAGTGCATGATGCCGGGTGTTGCTTATCTGGAAATTGCCAGATCGGTAGCAGAACAGGCTTGTAGACGTCCGGTTAATGAACTGAATGATGTATGCTGGATGCATTCAGTAAAAGTATATGAAGAGAATGTTCCTTTACAGATAAAGCTTACTCCGGTAAATACTGGATTTTCATTTGAAATTACGACTACTGAAGGGGTTCACTCCAATGGAAATGTCTTATTGAAAAGCAATACAGCTTCTGCAGGATCTATTGACTTGCAAAAAATAAAACAACGTTGCTCCACTGTAAAAACAGCAGAAGAAATCTATCATGAATTCGCAAAAGAAGGTTTGGCTTACAAGGAAACTTTCCAAACCATCACAGAAGGCTTTTTTGCCGCTGATGAAGCAATATGCCTATTAAAATCCACTGCAAAAGAAAATCCGGTCTCCTCAAAAGTCTGGGAACCGTCTTTATTGGATGGGGTTTTTCAGACCGTAGTTGGATTATGCATCTGGGGTAATGTAGAAACTCAACATCAGCTGTTACCATTCTATTTAAAAGCGATCCGTTGTTACGGTAATCTGGCAGATGCTCATTATGCCTATGTAAAAAAATCCGATACATACCAGAATGGAAACAGGTTTTCATTTGATCTGTTTTTGTGTGACGAACATGGAAATGTGATCCTTGAATTTAATGAATTTATGAAAAGAGCTTATAAATCAGGACCTGTAGCCATTGAGGAAACGGTTGTACCGGTTATTGAGAGCTTACATTATACAGCCGATTGGTTAGAAAGACCATTAGGAATCCATGCAGAAAGACCTGCTTCCGTTATTATTTTTGATACGGATGCTTCCTTATATGAAAAGATAAAGGGAGAACTAGCCTATACAAAACCAGTTTTGGTATTGCCTGGGGATTCTTATGAGAAAAAAGATCAGTATACCTATCAGCTTGATGTTACAGATGCGGCATCTTTTAAAAATTTGATTAAAGATCTTGAAGAAGACGGAATTGTTACAGATAACTGGATCTACAGATGGGGGATGAGCCGTGGTGAGCAGGTCGCTGAAAATATGCAGGATATTTATGCATTATTATATCTGTCACAAGCTTTAATTACTGCTGAATATTCAGGGCGCATTAAATTGCTGTTTGCATACAATTATAATGATACAAAATCTGCTGCGATACAGCAAATGGCAGGTGGATTTGCGAGAACGCTCGCCTATGAGAATCCAAGAATTTCAATTCTAACATTGGGAATCAGTGAGGCAGATGCACCTTCCTATCAGGATATCATTGTACAGGAGATGACACACTATGTGATGGCTCCTCTCCTGGAAGTAATTTACCGTAACGGACTAAGACAGGAGAGAACTGTTGTACCAGTAAAACAACTGAACAACTCATCATCAGAACTGTTGTTAAAAGAAAACGGATGCTATATCATTACCGGTGGTACTGGCGGTTTAGGAATGGTATTCGCGGCCTACCTGGCAGAGCATTATAAGGCCAATATCGTATTGATCGGCCGAAGTTTAAAGAATGAAGCCATTGAAGAAAAACTTCAGCAATTACAACAACTTGGAGGAAATGCAGCATATTACAGAGCTAATGTGGCTGATAAAAGAGCTTTATCAGTAGCCATTTCCAAAATCAAAAAGAAATTTAAAACGATTAATGGAGTCATTCATGCAGCTGGTCTGATTGAAGACTCTTTTATCATCAATAAAAAAGTGGATTCATTTGAAAGGGTAATCACTCCAAAAGTATATGGAACGATTAATTTAGATGAATGCCTTCAAAATGAAACGCTTGATTTCTTTATCGTATTCTCTTCAATAGCTTCATTGATGCCTAATCAGGGACAATGCGACTATGCTTCTGCTAACAATTTCCTTGATCATATGATGGAGATCAGGAACAGAAGAGAAATAGAAAAAGGAAATCATGGAATAAGTTTGGCTATTAACTGGCCTTTATGGGAAAGCGGTGGAATTACCGTTTCCGATGAAGAAAGAGAGCATTTATGGCAGGTATTCGGAATGAAACCGATGCTTAATGAAGATGCCTTAAAAGGTTTCGTAAAATTATTAAGCACAGACAATACCTCAATATCTGGTCAGGCCGTATTGATTGAAGGAATTGCAGCTAAAATAAAATCTCACCTTAGTGTCGAGCATGTATTTGATCAGACCCATATTGAAAGAGGAGATTCTGAAAAAGGTGATTTCTCTTCGGTACTTAGAAATATGATTGCTGATATTTTACCTAAAACTTCAGTTATAACAGATACAGACAGCTTTAATAAACTAGGTCTTGATTCTTCAGGATTGGTAAAGCTTTCTGCAAAATTGACTGAATATGTGGGAGCAACAATCAATCCGGTTTTATTGATTGAATACAATACCATCAAAAATCTTGCTGCTAATATTGCCAACGAGGTTCCATCTTTTGATCCTGAAAAGATCAGAGAATCTCTATCAAACGACACTGCAAAAAGTTATATAGCAACTACTTCATTGGTAGATGCAGAAAGGTCTGATGTAAAGAACTTACTATTTAGAAAACGTTACAGCAATGAAGAATTCTTCATGCAGGATCATGTCGTGGATGGGAAATACAATGTTCCGGGAGCCTGCTATATTGAAATGGGCAGACAGGCTGCCACATTGCTTGGAAAAAGGATCTGCAGTTTATCCAATAATTATTGGCCGGAAGTATTATCTTCTGAAGGACCTGCAATCAATGCATATATTCAGATGGTACCAAAGGGTTCATTGTATGCTTACGAAATATTCAGTGAAGATACAAGTGGCAGAAAAACAGTACATGCAATGGGTGATGTCAATATGGAAACATCCATTGAACCGGGTGAACTGGGAACTTTCGATATTCAGGCAGCCCAAGAAAGATTAAACATAACAATAAGCAGAGAAACGGTTTATGAACAAATCATCGCGGAAGGATTACATGTAGGACCTTCTTTTATGCCGATGAAGGAACTGTGGACCAACAAAGAAGAAGCATTAGGACACTTGATCCTACCTTTACATGTAGCAGAAACATTACCAGATTATATCTTACATCCGAGTATGCTAACTGGTGTATTCCAGACCGCAATTATCAATAATAAGCCTAATGGTTTGGAAAACTCAAAATACATTCCGGTGGCCATAGATGAGATTGTATTTACAGGTCAGATTCCTGCTGAGTGTTATGTACATACTGTAGCGCACGAAGCCAATAAAACCAGAAGCGGCATCAGAAAATTTGATGCGCAGGTGATGGACACTGAAGGGAATATTATAGCCAAACTTAATGGGTTTTCAATCAAAGAGACAACCAATGCATCCAATACTGTAGCTTCAGCTCAATCAGCAGCTCCAAAAATAAAAGTTGCTGAAAGTGGTGAACTTGCGATAGACCGTATTGAGAACCTACTGAAAACATTGTTACACGAAGGCGTTGGGTTGGAAGAAGAAGAAATGGATGCTGAAACATCTTTTGAAGAACTGGGAATTAACTCCAGAATGATCATCGATCTGAACAGATTATTGGCAAAAACTTTCGGAAATTTATCCAAGACCCTGTTTTTTGAATACCGCAATATCAATGAGCTGGCAGGGTATTTCCAGAAAAAACATGCGGGTGTATTAAAGGATCTTTTAGGAGAACCGGAAGAAATTGATTCAACACCGGAAAGGGTAGAAGAAATTGCTCCTGTTGATCATTCAACAGAAAAAAGCACTAATAAAGATATTGCTATTGTTGGAGTGAGTGGAAAATATCCAAAATCGAATACACTTTCTGATTTCTGGGATTTGATGAAAAAAGGAGACGACTGCATTGAGGAAATTCCGCAAGATCGTTTTGATTATAAGGGACATTTTGATGAAGATAGAGAAAACGGACTGCTATATGCCCGTTGGGGCGGTTTTATCAATGATGTTGATCAATTTGATCCATTATTTTTTAACATCTCACCAAGAGAAGCAGAGAAAATCGATCCTCAGGAAAGATTATTTTTAGAGGTAGTCTGGTCCACTTTGGAGGATGCCGGAATTACCCGTGAGAAACTCACAGAACAATCTAAAAAAGTAGGTGTTTTCGTAGGTGCATTATGGCAGCCATACGTTAACCTTGGAATAGAAGAAACAGCAAAAGGAAATCCTGTCGCACCGAGCGGACTTTTATACAGTATTCCTAACAGGGTTTCTTACTTCTTTAACTGGACAGGGCCAAGTATGGCCATAGATACTGCTTGTTCTGCATCATTAACGGCTTTACATTATGCCTGTGAAAGCATCAGAAGCGGAGAATCAGACAGCTGTATTGCCGGAGGAGTGAACTTATCGCTGTCATTGAGCAAATATTTATTCCTCAGTCAGAATAATTTCTTAGCCAGTGATGGCCGTTGCAGAAGCTTCGGGATCGGAGATGGTTACGTGCCAGGTGAAGGAATCGGTGCAGTTTTGCTTAAACCTCTGGAAAAAGCAATTGCTGATGGTGATCAGATTTATGGGGTGATCAAAGGAACTACCGTTAATCATAATGGACGAACCAATGGATATACCGTACCAAGTCCTAATTTACAAGGGGAATTGATTCAGTCTGCTTTGCAAAAGACAGGAATCGATCCACGCACCATATCTTATGTAGAAGCCCATGGAACAGGAACTTCTTTAGGAGATCCTATTGAAATGACGGGACTTTGTAAAGCTTTTGATGAATATACAGATGATAAACAATTTTGTGCCATCGGTTCTGTAAAATCAAACATCGGGCACCTAGAAGCCGCAGCGGGTATTGCAGGACTGACAAAAATATTGTTACAGTTTAAACATCAGTATTTAGTACCATCTATTCATTCTGCAACACTGAATCCGAATATCAGTTTTGAAGATACGCCTTTCTATGTTCCTCAGAATTTAGCGCCATGGAAAAGACCTGTGCTCATTAATCAGAACGGACAGTCTGAAGAATTGCCATTAAGAGCGATGCTAAGTTCTTTTGGTGCTGGAGGAAGCAATGCTCATCTTATTATCGAAGAATTCAGAGTACCAGAACAGACTTCTAAAAATGAATTAGAACAGGATCCTGCGATCATTGTCTTATCAGCTAAAAATGAAGAACGCCTTCAGGAACAGGTATTTAACTTAAAATATAGTTTAGAAAAAGATAACACCTTATCATTGGTGGATATCGCTTATACTTTACAAACAGGAAGAGATGCCATGGAAAACCGGGTAGCCTTTGTTGTGAAGGATATTCCGTCATTAATAGGTGTACTGGATGACTTTTTAAAAGATACAGATTCTCAAAAAACATATACAACAGGAACCTGTAAAATAGGAACTAAAGGAGAAGAAAAATCTACCGAAGTTCAGAATAGGATCAATGCCGGAGACTGGGCTGGAATTGCTGATCTATGGATACAAGGATTCTTATTCGACTGGAATTTGCTTTACGCTGGAAAACAACCTCGTAAGATCAGTCTGCCGACCTATCCTTTTGCAAGGGAGCACTACTGGCTTCCTACTGCTGAAGGAAAATTGAATTCAATAGGAAAAATTGTTGACAGAACATTACATCCATTGGTACACCAGAATACATCTGACCTGGATCAACAAAAGTTCAGCAGCACTTTTAGTGGTGAAGAATCATTCTTAGCGGATCATCAGGTACGCCATAATAAGATCTTGCCAGGAGTTGCTTATCTGGAGCTGGCAAAGGCAGCGGGTGAATTCAGTACCCATCAGCAAGTTACCCAACTTAAAGAAGTAAGCTGGATCAATCCTTTCTGGGTTCATCAATCAGAAACACTTCACATAGGATTACACCGCGATCAGGAAGATGTGGTTTATGAGATATACAGTGGTCATGAAGACACTTTGATTACCCATAATAGCGGAAGACTTTCCAATCTTTTAACGGCGGCTCCTGCAAAAATGAATATTCAGCAGCTTAAAAAAGACTGTGTCAATGAAATCACAGGATCAGAATTGTATAACGCTTTTGATTTAGAAGGATTAAACCTGAAGAGTAGTTTTCAGCAGGTAGAGACTTTATATGTTGCACAGGAGTATGCTTTGTCAAAAATAAAATTGGTAAATAATGAAGGTTGCGTATATCCACCTTGTATCATGGATAGCCTTCTTCATGCCATTTATGGGTTAATGGATTCTTATTCATTGGTACTGCCTTTTTATGCCGGAGAGATTAATTTCTATAAAGGACTTGAAGAATCTCAGGAACTTTGGGGGTATGCAGTGAGAAAAAAAGAAGGAGATAATGATAAAGTCGTAACTGCCGATTTTTATTTATTAAATGAAAACGGAGAAACATTATTATCCTTTAAAGATTTTATTTTCCTGCCTTTAGGAAGCAAGGATTCCGATCATTCGGGAATAAAAACTTCTTCGAATGAAAAAGGAAAAGTAGCCTATTATCAGCAGGAATGGAAAGAAGAAGCCTTAAGCTCAGAACCACTTGAAACAGCCAATCAGATGATTCTTATCGCCGGAGGTGCCATAGATTTGTGCGATAAACTGCAGGAAGAACTGGGACAGGAAGTTATAGCCATCAACCAGGAAAAACCAGTTGCTTTCTTCAATTCCGTATTATCTAAAATAAAAGAAAAAATAAAGGAGAAGGGGCGTACTCAAATTACAATCGTCTGTCAGAACAGTGATTATCCTGAGTATGGTTTTGTATCCGGATTGCTTAAAACAGCACATCTTGAATATCCTGGAATTGCAGGTAAAGTACTTGCCGTGGATCATTTATCCATGAAGAACCTTGAAGAACTTACTTCAATCATTGAAGCGGAGCAAAATAATAAAGATGTTGAGGTAGCCTATACTAATGGTGTAAGAACCGTGAAAAGATCAGTGTCTGTAACTTTTGATTCACAAAATACAGAAGGTATAACCTTTAAAAAAGGAGGAGTTTACCTTTTAACGGGAGGTGCAGGAGGTTTAGGTTTGAAGATCGCAGAGCATATTTGTAGTAAAAACAATATAACGCTGATACTAACAGGCAGAAGTGTATGGTCTGAAACCATTAAGACTTCATTGTCTAAAATACCTGGAGCTGTTTATCATCATTGTGATCTGAGCAATTTTGAAGAAACCCAGAAATTGGTACATCTTATTAATCAGGAATATGGTCCGTTAAATGGAGTGATTCACAGTGCAGGTATCCTTAGGGATAGCTATATCATTAATAAAACATCTTTACAGGTGGATGAGGTTTTTGCTGCTAAAGTAGAGGGAACCAAAAATATCGATGAGGCGACCAAAGATCAGCCATTAGATTTTATGGTATTCTTCTCTTCTATAACAAGCATTAAAGGAAATGCCGGACAGGCGGATTATGCTGCTGCCAATGCTTATATGAATACGTATGCGACTTACCGAAATACAGAAAGGAATGGTAAAAAAGCAAACGGTAAAACCTTAAGCATCTGCTGGACCTTATGGAAAGAAGGCGGAATGCAGGTGAATGAAGAAGACATAAAGCATTTAGAAACACAGCTGGAATCACTTTCACTTCCATCAGCAGACGGTATAAAGGCTTTTGATACTTTGCTAAAAAATGGAAAAGGAGAAATTCTGGTTACCTATGAAAGCATTCATGAAGAGGTGCAGGTCTCTAAAATTGAGGTAGATCATACTCCAATAGCCCAAGTAGCTATTGATCAATCTGAAATGGCAGAAAAAATTTCAGCCAAAATTATCGAAACAGTAGCAGCGTTGTTGAAATTAAACCCTTCGGCTATTAAAAGAGATAAAGCATTTGGTGATTACGGTTTTGAGTCTGTTTCACTAACCAGATTTGCCCGCCAGTTAAATGCATTTTATGAGCTTAAATTATTACCCACTGTTTTTTATAATTATCCGACGATCAATGATCTGAAAGACTTTTTAATGGAAGAACATCATGCGTCGGTAGCTCAAAAACACAGCTCATCCGTAGTTGTAAAATCAGAAGAGGTTCAACCTGCTACGATCACACACAAACGTGTTGCATTCAATAATGAGGGACGTTCTTCATTACCAAAAACACCTGTTAATGTCATTAGTAACAATACCGATACAACACAAAAAGCAGTTGCTATTATCGGGATCAGTGGACGTTTCCCAGGATCAGGTGATTTAGATGCTTTCTGGAAAAATATCAGTCAGAATAAAGATATGATCACTGAAATTACCCCGGACCGATGGGATTGGAAAGCGTATTACGGAGATCCGTTAAAAGAAAAAAATAAGACAAAAGCAAAATGGGGTGGACTGATCTCCGACATTGATAAATTTGATCCGTTATTCTTTAACATCTCTCCACGTGAAGCAGAATTGATGGATCCACAACAAAGGATCACTCTGGAGGCCGTATATCAGGCTCTTGAAGATGCAGCAATTGCCCCGGATAAGATCAAAGGAAGTGACACCAGTATCTTTATTGGAGTTTCCACTTCCGACTATTCTATGTTAGTGAATAATCAGTCTGATTTAACAGGACAGGGACACTATGCAACCGGATCGGTACATTCTATCCTGGTCAACAGAATATCTTACTTATTGGATATTAGAGGAGCCAGTGAGCCAGTTGATACGGCTTGTTCTAGTTCACTGATCGCGATTCACCGTGCAGTAGCACACATCAGGAACGGAGATAGCAAAATGGCAATTGCCGGAGGGGTAAATGCACTTCTTTCTCCGGAACTGACTCTTTCATTTAGTGAATCCGGCATGCTAAGTGTAGACGGGCGTTGTAAAACATTTGACGAAAGTGCCAATGGGTATGTACGTGGAGAAGGGGTTGGTGTTGTTATCCTGAAATCATTGGAACAGGCAGAAGCAGATGGCGATCACATTTATGGAATCATCCGTGGAAGTGCAGAAAATCACGGTGGAAAAGCCAATACACTAACCTCTCCAAACCCGAATGCTCAAAAAGAACTGTTGGTTAAAGCGTATAGCAGAGCAGGAGTTCATCCGGCAGATGTAAGCTACATAGAGGCTCATGGAACAGGAACTTCGCTGGGAGATCCCATTGAAATAGAAGGGTTGAAACTTGCTTTTAATACTTTATATAAACAGAGAAATCAAACTCCTGCAGAATCTGCCTATTGCAGTATTGGAAGTGTCAAAGCAAATATTGGCCATCTGGAAGCTGCTGCAGGAATTGCAGGGGTAATGAAGGTCATCCTGGCGATGAAACATAAAACATTGCCTGGAAATCCTCATTTGATTCAGACCAACCCATATTTAAATTTGGATGGAAGTCCGTTCAGGTTACAGCAAAATACAACCGACTGGAAGGTTGCTGATAACAAACCAAGAATTGCGGGAATCAGCAGTTTTGGTTTTGGAGGAGCCAATGCCCATTTAATTATAGAAGAATATATTCCTGCAACCAGAAAAGAAATTGTAGAAGGACAGCCTGCTGTCATTCTACTGTCTGCAAAAAATGCAGACCGGTTAAAAGCTAAAGCATTGCAGTTGAAAATTTTCTTGCAAGCCCATCCGGATACTGATTTACACGAATTGGCTTATACTTTACAATCAGGGCGTGAAGCGATGGAAGAACGTCTTGCATGGATTGCAGAAAGCCAGGAAGATCTATTGACTCAGTTAGAAAATTATACCAATGGCAATAACTTTGGATTCTATCAGGGAAATACCAATCAGGAGCAGATCGGCTTCCTTCTTGAGGGAACTGCGGGAAAAGCCTATGTAGAAACAGCTTTCAAAAATAATGAGATCAAAAGCCTTGCTCAGCTGTGGGTAAAAGGAATTGATGTTGATTGGAAACTATTGTACACAGATATCTTACCAAAACGCATCAGTCTCCCTGTTTATCCATTTGCAAGACAACGGTACTGGATCCCTGATTCTCCTAAAAAAGTATTGCATACACCAATATCAGAAAATCATCTGCATCCTTTGTTACATACGGATGAATCTAATGGTAAGCAACAGCAATACGCGGCAGTATATAACGGAACTGAATCTTTCCTTGACGATCACATCGTAAGGGATGAGAAAATACTTCCAGGAGTAGCCTATCTGGAAATAGCAAGAGCAGCAGGGGCTTTGAGTTCCCAAAAGCAAGTGGTAAAATTGAAAAATGTGAGTTGGCTGAATCCACTAAAACTGGAAAATGGAACAGTTTCTATTGCTATTGCATTGGAACCAGAACAAACAGGTCTTAATTACAAAATTTATAATCAGAAAAATAGCCAGCTTCTTTATGGAAACGGTTTGGTCATTACCGGTGAAGCAGAACCTCTGGGAAGATATGATCTGGAAATGATGAAAGCGGCCTGCACAAAGGTGATTCCGGGAGCAGAAGTTTATCACAATTTCAAAGAAAACGGATTGAACCTTGGGAAAAGCTTCAGAGGAGTTGCCCAAATTAACGTGGGAGAAGGTATCGCTTTATCAGAGATCCGTCTTGAAGAACTGGAAGGCTGCATGTACACACCAGGTATTATGGATAGTCTCTTGCATACTATTTATGGGTTGGTTATTTCCGGAGGAGAAGCCTATTCATTAGAGTTACCCTATTTTGTAAAGGAAGTACATTTTTATCAGCCTATAACAGACGCTTCGGTATTGTGGGGGTATGCCAGAAAAAGTGAGAATTACAAAGACGGCGATCAGGTCGTTGCATACGATCTGGATCTCCTGAATAATGAAGGAGATGTATTGCTGAGCTTTAAAGATTTTGTGGCACTTCCCCTGGATGGTCTTGAAACCACAGTACAGGAAGATACTACTGACGAAACTGTTGAAGAATCGGTTGAAGAACAAGTAGCAGCACCAGTTGAAGCGAGTCTGCTGAAGAAAAAAGCAACAGATAAGATCATCAGTATTGTTGCTGAATTAGTAAGAATGGAACCTGCCGACATTGAAAATGATAAAAAGTTCGGAGATTATGGATTTGATTCCATTTTATTAACCCGTTTCAACAATGAGCTCAACGGTTATTATGATCTGGATCTGATGCCAACTGTATTTTATAATTATGCAACCATCAATAAATTGGCTGCATTTATGACAGAAGAATATACGGAGGCGCTCACTGCATTGCACGGGGAAGTTCCTGCTGCTCCAACCGTTAAGCCAGTTGAGAAGATCACGATAAAAAAGACTGCTTTTTCAACAACGGTGGCAACGCCTGTAAAGCAACCTGTAAAACAGTTCACTCCTTACAAACCAGAACCAGAATCTGCCAATGAACCTATTGCCATTATTGGGATGAGTGGCCGCTTTCCGGGATCACCGGATCTGGATACTTTCTGGAAAAATATCAGCGAAAATAAAGACCTGATCACAGAAGTTCCCGCAGATCGATGGGATTGGAAAAAGTATGACGGAGATCCTTTAACGGAAAAAAATAAAACCCGATCCAAATGGGGAGGATTCCTTACCGATATCGATAAGTTTGATCCTGCATTTTTCAGTATTTCTCCAATGGAGGCTGAGCTAATGGATCCACAGCAACGTATTCTCATGGAGTCAGTATACGAGGCGCTGGAAGACGGTGGAATTGCTACAGAAAGCATTAAAGGAACTAATACCGGAATATTTATAGGAGTTTCTGCCTCTGACTATTTGATACGCCTTCGCCATGAAACCGATTTAGCGGGGCAAATGCATACCACTACAGGCTCCGTACATTCCATGATGGTGAACAGGATTTCCTATTTACTGGATATCAATGGACCAAGTGAGCCGGTAGATACAGCTTGTTCAAGTTCATTAATTGCTATCCACAGGGCTGTTGAAAATATCAGAAACGGTATGTGTAATATGGCCATTGCAGGAGGAGTGAATGCATTGCTTTCTCCAGAGTTAACCCTTTCTTTCAGCCAGTCAGGAATGTTGAGCAAAGACGGAAGATGTAAAACGTTTGATCAAAGTGCCAATGGGTATGTAAGAGGAGAAGGAGTAGGAATTATTGTCCTTAAATCATTGAAACAGGCCATTGCAGATGGTGATCCTATTCATGCGGTGATCAGAAGTACTGCAGAAAACCATGGCGGAAGAGCGAACACATTAACTTCACCTAATCCGATTGCACAAAGAGATCTTTTGTTACATGCTTACCGCAGTGCCGGAATCGATCCGCGTGATGTGAGTTATATTGAAGCTCACGGAACCGGAACACCTCTTGGAGATCCGATAGAAGCAGAAGGACTGAAGCTTGCTTTTAAAGATTTATATAAAGATAGAGGGCTTCAACAGCCTGCAGAACCGCATTGCAGTATCGGAAGTGTAAAAACCAATATCGGACACCTGGAATCTGCGGCAGGTATTGCAAGTACCATTAAAGTACTGTTGTGTATGAAACACAATACATTGCCGGGTAATCCGCATTTAAAAAATCCTAATGAATATCTGAAATTAAACGGAAGCATCTTCCAGCTGCGAAAAGAGACTGGTCCATGGATCACATCCGATGACCGTCCGAAAATTGCAGGAATCAGTAGTTTTGGATTCGGAGGCGCCAATTCACATATTGTCATTGAAGAATACCGACCGGCTCAGATAACTCCTTACCAGGAAGAGACTGAGGCCATCATTGTACTTTCTGCAAAAACAAAAGATAATCTGAAGCAGCAAGCGAGTAACCTTTTAGATTTTGTTCAAAAAACCCCTGAAGCGAATCTCTCTGATATTGCCTATACCCTGCAAACGGGAAGGGACGAGATGGAAGGGAGACTGGCATTGGTCGTAGCCAATAAAATCGAATTGATGAGCAGACTGACAGATTATCTTTCAGGAAATTCAGAACATGGATTTACAGGAAATATAAAACAGGATAAAACGGGTTCCGGAAATACCTATATCAGTATTGCCATTGACAATAAAGATCTTATTTCATTAGCAGGCTTATGGGTAAAAGGAGCATCTGTAGACTGGAATCTCTTATATGATAACGGACGTCCTTCGAAAATCAATTTACCGGTGTATCCGTTTACCAAAAACAGATACTGGATCCCTGTAAGTTCATTCCTGCTAAAAACAATGGCCAATACCAGAATTCATCCATTACTGCATATGAATGAATCGGACTTAAATGAACAAAAGTATACCAGTATTTTTACAGGAGAGGAAATTTTCCTGAGCGACCATAAAGTAAGAAACGAAAAGATATTGCCGGGAGTGGCTTATCTCGAACTGGCAAGAATTGCCGGAACATTGAGTACTGGTCAAAAGGTAACACAACTAAAAAATATCAGTTGGGTCAATCCGATTTCCATCGTGGATGACTATGCAAAGATTTCAACCGCTATTTATATGGATGGTGATCAGCTTTGTTATGAGGTCTATAACGATGAAGAAGTGGTACATGGTAATGGTCAGATATCGACCGATAAGCTTATCCAGCCGGAAAATATGGACATCAATGCTTTGAAGGCTAAAGCCAATAAGGTATTGGATGGAAAAGGAATGTACAATGAATTTTTGGCTGCTGGACTTGATCTCGGTGTTGCCTACCAGGGAGTTCAAAAGATGTATGCAGATGACTATGGCTGTTTAGCTAAAATTAATCTGACCAGCCTTGAAGGCTTTATGTATACTCCTGGAATTCTTGATAGTATGCTCCATACCATTTATGGTTTCCAGCAACTCGCTGACGAAACGTATTCATTGGCACTTCCTTATTTTATGGGAGAAATGAGCTGCTACCAGACATTGGAAGGCCAATCATTGTGGGCATATGCAAGAAAAAACAAACAAACCAAATCAGAAGATAAGCTGGCAGCATACGATATTGATCTGATCAATGACCATGGTGTCGTTTTAGTGAGTTTCAGAAACTTTGTAGCCCTTCCGTTAGATGGCTTTAAACCCACAAAGTCTGTTAAAAAAGATATTGATACATTTATCTATCAGCCAGTTTGGGAAGAAATGGTTGCAGAAAACTCCTCAAAAGTACGTGAAACTGAGAAACAGTTCATTTGGCTTGCCGGAGGGATAGATTCATTGTCAGAAGCTTTAAAAGAAAGATTGGGAATCCCGGTACAGGCCATCGCAATCGACCAACCAGTCGAATATTTTACCACGATACTTGAACAGCTTAAAAGTTACTTGAAGAAAAATGCTTCAATGCATATCACAGTGGTTTACCCAAATCATCAGTATCCACAGGCAGGATTTATTACCGGTTTATTAAAAACAGCAGTTCAGGAAAATCCTGGAGTTACCGGACAGACCATCGGTGTAAGTAGCTTAGATCCTGACTTCCTGTTGGAATTACTGAAAAATGAATTAAGTAAAAATGCTGAAATCCGTTATGATCAGGGTGTTTTCAAAACAAAACAGTTCAGACCGGTAGTAAAAGATATTCTAGCGGTAGATCAAATGGCGATCCGTGAAAATGGAGTATACCTTATTACAGGTGGTGCCGGTGGTCTCGGACAGATTTTCGCGAAGCATATAAGCAAAACTAAAAATGTGAAAATTATTCTGACAGGCAGAAGAACTGCAGATCAGGAGATAGAAAAACTACTGTCTGAAATTCCGGGAACAGTGTATTATCCATGTGATATTACTGACTATCAGGATACAGAGCGATTGCTTACAACCATCAAAGAAACCTATCAGGGATTGAATGGAATTATCCATAGTGCCGGAACGTTGAGAGATAGTTTTATTCAGAATAAAACCCAGGAACACTTGGAACAGGTGCTTCATCCTAAAATTACAGGAGCGAAGGTATTAGATGAAGTAACAAAAGACGAACCTCTTGACTTTATGATGTTCTTTTCATCTGTTGCAGCAATTACAGGAAATGCAGGGCAGGCTGATTATGCATCAGCTAACACCTACCTAGATCATTATGTGGAATACCGAAATGAAGCTGCCACCAGAGGACAGAGATCAGGAAAAACAATCAGTATGAACTGGCCATTATGGAAATCCGGTGGAATGCAGGTAAGTGCAGCAGGAGAAAAATACCTTGAAAGTCAGTTTGGGATGATCCCAATGGCAACAGAAACTGGTCTTGAGATGTTCGATCTTATTCTGAAAGCTCAGTCAGGACAATATGCGGTGTATTTTGGTAAAGAAGAAGGAATTTCCAGAACGACAGGTAATGCAGTTGCAGGAACTCAAAAAAATGTTTCAGTACCTAAAAGTACAAATGAAAATGTAGGTGGTTCAAAAACGGCGAAAGATAAGATCGTTAGAGAAGTGAGTGAAATTGTGGCAAAACTGCTTAAAATGGAGGTTGCTATGGTTGACCAGGAAACAGAATTTGGTGAATATGGTTTTGATTCCCTTTTAATGACCCAGTTTACCAGTACGTTGAATAATTTCTATGATCTTAAATTAATGCCAACGGTATTTTATAACTATCCGGCTATCGGAGTATTTTCAGAATTCCTGATCAAAGAATATCCGAACCTTGCAATAGAAAGCGAAAGTGCTTTAAAGGTTGTTACTCCAGCTCAGGATTCAACTCAATCTAATCAGTTTTCCGGACGTAAAAACAGAAAATATTCTTTACAATACAACAGCTCACCGGTAAAGGCAGCTCAAAAGCCAGCTGAAGAGGGAATTGCTATTATAGGGATCAGCGGACGTTTTCCGGGATCACCTGACATCAATACTTTCTGGGAGAGAATTAAAAATAATGAAGACCTGATCACAGAAATCCCTAGAGACCGATGGAGCTGGCAGGAATATTACGGAGATCCTCAAAAAGAAAGCCGTAAAACCAAAGCAAAATGGGGTGGATTTATCAGCGATATCGACAAATTTGATCCTTTATTTTTCAATATTTCGCCTAAAGAAGCTGCTTTAATGGATCCTCAGCAAAGAATTACCCTTGAAGCGGTATACCACGCTTTGGAAGATGCAGGAATAGCCACTTCAGCATTAAGAGGAACCAATACCGGAACCTTTATCGGAGTATCTGCGGTAGATTATTCCATGTTATTGAATAACGGAACTGATCTTACAAGTCTGGCACAGTTTTCCACAGGTGCCGCTCATTCGATACTGGTGAACAGAATTTCTTATCTATTGGATATTCATGGACCAAGTGAGCCGGTGGATACTGCGTGTTCAAGTGCATTAATTGCCATTCATCGAGGCGTAGAGCACATCAGAAACGGACATTGCGATATGGCCATTGCAGGTGGAGTCAACGCCATACTGTCTCCGGAACTGACGCTTTCCTTCAGCAGTGCAGGGATGTTGAGCGAAGATGGAAGATGTAAAACTTTTGATCAGCGTGCCAATGGTTATGTCCGTGGAGAAGGAGTAGGAATTGTGATCCTGAAATCTTTAAGCAAGGCTGAAGCTGATGGTGATCATATCTATGGAGTGATCCGCGGGACAGCTGAAAACCATGGTGGAAGAGCCAATACATTAACCTCTCCGAATCCCAATGCACAAAGAGATCTATTGGTAAAAGCATACCGAAATTCAGATATAGATCCACGTGATATCAGCTATATAGAAGCACATGGAACAGGAACAGCGCTGGGTGATCCTATAGAAATTGAAGGTCTTAAGCTTACATTTAATACATTGTATGAAGACAAAGGACTTCAGCAAACGCAAAAAGCCTATTGCAGCATTGGCAGTGTAAAAACAAATGCCGGGCATCTTGAATCTGCAGCCGGAATGGCCGGACTCGCAAAGGTATTGATGGCCATGAAGCATAAAGTTTTACCTGGTAATCCGCACTTGCAAAATCCAAATGCGTATTTACAAATGGAAAATACTCCATTCCGTTTACAGAAAGAAACTACAGAATGGACCAGCGAAGGAAATAAGCCACGAATTGCCGGGATCAGCAGTTTCGGATTTGGAGGAGCCAATGCACATATCATTATTGAAGAATATCAGTCATCAAAAATGGCTCATAAAATAGAAGGTAGTGCTATTATTCCATTATCAGCAAAAACAAAGGATCAACTTCAACAACAGATCATCAATCTTAAGAATTATCTTGAGTTGAATCCTCAGCTTGATATACATAATGTCGCTTATACATTGCAAAATGGGCGTGAAAAGATGAAGGAAAAAGCGGTGTTTATAGCGGCTGATACCAAAGATCTTATCAACCTTCTTTCTGAAAAAAGAGATCTTAATGTTCCTGTTTGCAAACCGGAAGAAAATAAAACAGCTTTAATTTCAACGGCAGAAAGCTGGTTAAGCGGAGTATTAAAAGATTGGTCTGCTTGTTATCTGGGTCAAAAACCTGCCAAAATAAGTTTACCAGTGTATCCGTTTGCGCGTAACCGTTATTGGATTCCGGAAGGGAAAAAGACAGTGGTCGTTTCTGTAAATCAGCCAGATCAGGAAGTATTTGAATATTCTTCAGAAAACATAACAATAGAAGATACAACTGAACCTGCTGATCTAAAGACTAAAACAGTTCAGGATAACAGCTGGCTGATGGCAAAATTAATTCAGATCGCAGCAGCAACGATTGTATTGCCTGAGCAAGATTTTGATACGACCACTCAGTTCAAAGACTATGGTTTTGATTCCATTATGGGTGTTGAACTGGTAAACAATATCAATTCCGAACTGAATATCACAATCAAAGCAACTGATTTATACAGTTATCCTAACATTAATTTAATGACGGATTATGTGTTAAGGAATTTCTCTGAAGAATTGCAGGCTCCAGTTGAGGTTCATCAGTATTCTGTTGCAGATAGAACCATATTAACCGAAAAGAAAAGTCAGACAGTTGAAAATAAAACTTCAACGCATTCTGATTCCGCCGCTGAAATTGCGATTATAGGAATCAGTGGACAATTCGGAACAGCCAATGACCTCAATGACTATTGGAAAGTATTGGCAGAGGGGCAGTGCCTTGTCAAAGAGATAAAGGATGAGAAATGGACGAGAGATCATAGCAATATTGAAGGACAGACAAGATGGGCAAGCTGTTTGGAAAATCCGGATTATTTTGATCCTTTATTCTTTAAACTTTCAGGATCCGAAGCAGAAATGATGGATCCTATGCAGCGGTTATTCCTTGAACATAGCTGGAAAGCTATTGAAGATGCAGGAATAGATCCAGACTCCCTTTCATCCCTGAAATGCGGCGTATATGCAGGAGCGGGACACAGTGATTATATCGCTGGAACTGAAGGAACATTACCTTCGGCGCTTTGGGGAAATTCAAGTGCGATATTGGCCTCAAGAATCTCTTATTTCCTTAATTTAAAAGGACCTGCAATAGCAGTCAATACAGCTTGTTCAAGCTCTTTGGTTGCAATGGATCTTGGATTTAACAGTCTTCAAAGAGGCGACACAGATCTTGTTTTAGCAGGTGGTGTCAATATTATCAATTCTGCCCATTCACATGATATGGCGGTAAGAGCGGGTATGCTGTCTGCAGATGGACGATGCTACACTTTTGATAGTAGAGCTAATGGTTTTGTGATGGGAGAAGGTGTTGGTGTTGTTGTTTTGAAAAGGCTGGCAGATGCAGAACGGGATAACGATCGTATTTATGGAGTGATCAAAGGAAGTCTGACCAACCAGGATGGAACGACCAACGGTATTACCGCTCCAAGTGTAATATCTCAGGAAGAACTGGAGAAAGAAGTATATGACAGGTTTAATATCAATCCTGAAACCATCACCTACGTGGAAGCTCACGGAACAGGTACGGGATTAGGAGATCCTATAGAATTTGAAGCTTTAAATGCATCATTCAGAGCGTATACCAATCAACAGAATTTCTGCAGTCTGGGAAGCGTGAAAACCAATATAGGTCATGCTTTGGAAGCTGCCGGAGTGGCCAGTGTTTTAAAAGTACTTCTGGCAATGAAACATAAACAATTGCCTCCTAGCATTAATTATGAGACGCCTAATGCATTAATCAATTTTAAAGGGAGTCCATTTAAAATACAGGATACATTAACCGATTGGAATATACCGGCTCATACAAAAAGAAGAGCGGCCATCAGCAGCTTTGGTTTTAGTGGAACCAATGCGCATATGGTGATTGAAGAATACATCCCTCAGGAAAAGAGAGAGGTTAAGCATAACGGAGATGTATTGATCGTATTGTCGGCTAAAAGCAGAGAACAATTGATTGTACAGGCTGAACAGCTTGTAGAGCATATCAAAAATGAACCGTTGATCAGCTTATATGATATTGCCTACACCTTACAGGTCGGAAGATCAGTGATGGAAGAGAGATTGGCTGTTCCAGCGAAAACAATTGAAGATTTAGTTAACCGTCTTACTGATTTTACAACCGGAAAAGGAGGACATTATTTTACTGGAAATATCAGACAGCATAAAAAAGAAGTAAACAGATCTTCAGAAGCATCTGCGATTCAAAATGCTTTAGCCAATAAATTCTGGACAGCTGTAGGAGAATATTGGGTAAAAGGATTTCCTGTAAAATGGAATGTATTATATCAGGAAACGAAGTGTAATAAAGTTAGTCTACCTCATTATCCTTTTGCAAGAGAAAGATATTGGCTGAAATCTGAACAGAAAATAGTTACAAGTTCTGCTATTGCACATCCTTTATTGCATCAGAATAATTCCAGTCTAAAGAATTGTTTGTTTAGCAGTCTGCTGAATGGAAGTGAATCTTTTTTAAGAGATCATAAGGTCTTTGGAGAACAGGTTCTGCCTGGAGTCGCTTATCTTGAAATGGCCCGTGTAGCAGGTGAGATGGGTGCTGAGGTTTCAATAGCTCAATTAAGAGAAGTGAACTGGTTACAACCTGTAAAGATTAATACTGAACCAGTACAACTTCATATTAATATTGAAACTTTAAATAATGAATGGACTTATAAAATCTATTCAGGTCCGGATGAGAAACAGTTGCATGGACAAGGAATAATGGGATCGGTTTCCAGCTCAGTTCCTCAGATCAAAAATATCAATAAGTTACGAAATAGCTTTATTTCAAAAATGGATAAAGCAGCCTATTATGAACTGTTCAGATCCATTGGATTGGACTATGGAACAACCTTCCAGGGAGTTCAGGAGGTTTGGTATAATGGAGAGTCTGCGTTATCAAGAATTGAGCTCACTCCCGAAATTGGATTTACTTTATCTCCTGGAATGATGGATGGCGCATTACAAACCTGTATGGCGATCAGTCTTTCTGATCAAAGCCAGCAATTGATGTTGCCATTCAGTGTAAGGGAGATCAATATCTATCAGCCTTTATCTGAAGAAATCTGGTGTTATGTTAGAAAAAACAGTTCAGGTAAGCAATCCAGCAGTTATGAGATTGAAATGCTGAATAAGCAGGGAGAAGTTCTCATCAGTTTCACTGAGTTGGTGGTTTTAACATTAGAAAATAACAACAGTACATCTTCGGTGACTCATGAGAATAAACGTCAGAATACGGTGACCTCAGAGAATAGTATTGGATTACACCTGTATGCTAATGAATGGCAGGAAGCAGGTTTAGAGGAATTCAATTCAAAAAGAACAAACACATCAGTTGCTCCTTTGGTATTTCTGGCGGGTGGTTCTGCAGTATTAGCAGAGAAGCTGGAAGAGAGTCTGGAATGTGAAGTAAAGATCATTCACGAAAATGCTCCGGAAGAAACTTTTATTCAGGTTCTTGGAGAAATACAGCAAAGAAAACCTGTGGGGCAAATGATTCAATTGGTATATCCTGCCGGAGAAGGAATCGATTATAGTTTTCTTTCAGGATTATTGAAAACAGCAGTACAGGAAAGCTTAGTGTCTGCCGGAAAACTAATTGAAGTAGACAATCTGTCGATTAATGGATTGGATGAATTAGTAAGGATTTTACAAATTGAACAGGAAAATACCGATGCTGAAGTTCGATATCACCTTGGAAGAAGAGAAGTTAAGAAACTGAAAGTTTTAAACACAACCGACAATCAAGATGTAAAAACACCCGTTAAAGAAAATGGTGTCTATCTGATCACTGGAGGTGCAGGTGGATTAGGATTATTATTTGCAGATTATTTCAATCAGATTGCAGGGACAAAAGTAATATTGGTCGGCAGAAGCGAGCTTAATGCTTCACAAAAAGGCAGATTAAGAGAATTATCCAACACCGCTTACGAACGATGCGATATTATTGATCTTGGAAGTGTAACAGCTTTAATCGGAAAAATTAAAAATGAATATGGCCGCATTGATGGGATCATTCATAGTGCTGGGGTAACCAGAGATAGCCTGATGATCCATAAGACAGCAGTTGAGGTTAGAGATGTTTTCTCTGCTAAAGTGAAAGGAGCTAAAAATATTGATCTGGCGACTAAAAATGAAAATCTTGATTTCACTGTTTATTTTTCATCATTAGCGGGAATATTTGGGAATACAGGACAGTCGGATTATGCATCAGCTAACTTGTGGCTGGATCATTTTGCTTCCCATCTTGAAATGGAACGTCTTCGTGGAAAAAGAACAGGAAAGACAGTAAGCATCAACTGGCCATTATGGAAAGAGGGTGGAATGCAGATCAGTGCAGAACAGGAAAAATATATGGCTCATCATTTTGGTTTATGGCCAATGCTAACTGCAGATGGGCTTCATGCCTTTGACACTTTATTGAACAGCAATTTCAATCAGGGAATTGTTATCTATGGAGATCCTGAAAAACTGGGAATAGAAAAAGGAAGTTCACTGCCTCAAAAAGAAGTGGCAAAAGAAACTCCGGTTTCCCAGGCTGATGACCATTTATATGAAGCATCAATAGAGTATATCGGGACACTGATAGCAGGAACTCTAAAGATCCCTGTAGCTAAATTACAACAGGATATTCCTTTCGAAGAATTCGGTATCGATTCTACAATAGTCGTAAGATTGACCAACCTGTTGGAAGAGAAACTCGGTAAAGTTTCACGAACCGTATTTTTTGAATGTCAGACCTTGAGTGAATTGGTTTCTTATTTCCTGAAAACCCATCGCAATGAACTTCTGAAACTAACAGGATCAGCAACAACTGTTGATCATAAGAAAGTAGCTTTTACAGATCAGGTAAAAAATATACAATCTACAGCATTAAATAAGGCAGTAGATCAACAAACAGAAACTCTTGAAAAAGAACTTCCTGAATCATTAACACTATCTGAAGATATAGCGATTATCGGATTGAGTGGAAAATATCCTGATGCCAAGAATCTGGATGAATTTTGGGAGAATCTTAAGTCAGGAAAAGACAGCATTAGAGAGATTCCTGAAGACCGATGGAAGATCAGCGATTTTTATGATCCTGTAAAAGGTAAAGAAGGTAAAACCTATAGCAAATGGGGCGGATTTATGAAAGATATCGATCTTTTTGACCCTCTATTCTTTAACATTTCTCCAAGGGAAGCAGAAATCATGGATCCTCAGGAAAGACTTTTCTTACAAACAGTATGGGAAACCATGGAAGATGCGGGATATACAAAAGCCAAACTCCAGGGGAAAGTAAATGAAATAAGCGGTATGTCAGGACAGGTTGGAGTATACGTAGGAGTGATGTATGAAGAGTACCAGTTATTCGGAGCAGAAGAAACAGCAAAAGGAAATCCTACAGCTTTACTGGGTAACCCAAGCGGTATTGCAAACCGGATATCTTACTTTTTCAATTTCCACGGACCTAGTATGGCGGTAGATACCATGTGTTCTTCTTCTTTAACGGCGATCCATATGGCTTGTAAAGATTTACAGTCAGGAGAAATAGAAATGGCTGTTGCAGGAGGAGTCAATTTAAGTCTGCACCAGAACAAATTTTTAATTTTAAGTGAAGGTGGATTCGCCTCCAGTAAAGGAAGATGTGAGAGTTTCGGAGAAGGTGGAGAAGGCTATGTTCCAGGTGAAGGAGTTGGAGCTGTATTACTAAAACCTTTAAGTCGTGCTGTTGCAGACGGTGATCGTATCTACGGTGTTATTAAAGGCACAGCAGTAAACCATGGCGGCAAGACCAATGGCTATACAGTACCAAATCCAAAAGCTCAGACTGCAGTCATTAAAGCAGCTATGAAAAAAGCAGGAATTCAACCTGAAGATTTCAGCTATATCGAAGCACATGGAACAGGAACAAGTTTAGGAGACCCTATAGAATTGACCGGATTAAAAAATGCATTCGAATCTGAAGCTAAACAATTTTGCAGCGTAGGTTCCGTAAAATCGAACATCGGGCATTGCGAATCAGCAGCAGGAATATCAGGATTAACAAAGGTGTTGCTTCAAATGAAACATCGTCAATTGGTTCCTTCTCTGCATTCTGAAGTACTCAACCCGAACATCGATTTTGAAAACAGTCCATTCAAAGTACAGCAATCTCTGGAAGAATGGTCAACACAAGATAATAAGGCACGAATAGCCGGAATCAGTAGTTTCGGTGCAGGAGGAAGTAATGCCCATATCATTATTCAAGAATATGTTAGCCCAGAGCTTGCGGATCAAAACATTTCTGGACCGGCAATTATTGTATTGTCAGCTAAAAATGGAAACAGACTCCGGGAGAAGGTTTCAGATCTGAAGGATTTTGTTGAAAAGAATGCAGAAATCAATCTTCATGATCTTGCATATACCTTACAGACAGGACGAGACGCATTGGAAGAGCGTTTGGCATTTTTAGCCGAAAGCAAAGCTGATCTGATCTTGCAACTGAACAATTATCTCAACCATCATCTTGAAGAATTACTTACTGGAAATGTCCGTAAAGATGATTCAGGGTTCATGCTCGAAGGAAAAGCAGGAAAAGCTTATTTGGAAAGTGCTCTCCAAGAAAGGGAAAGCGAGTCTCTGATCAAATTATGGATCAAAGGAGCGGTTATCGATTGGGATCTGTTATATCAGGATGTTAAACTATCCATCATCGGTTTGCCATCTTATCCTTTTGCAAAGGAAAGCTACTGGTTTGCCAAAAAAGAGGAAGATCCTGTAAAACATACGATTCAGGTACAGCCTATAAAACAAGTTCGGGATGAACAAAAACTACATCCTCTTTTACATGCTTATAAAAATTAATTGACTTATTATCATGAAACAACACCAATTCAACAGTATATATAACGGAAAAGAATTTTTTTTAACGGACCATAAAGTGCTTGGAACAAAGGTACTGCCTGGGGTCACCTATCTTGAGATGGCCCGCGCAGCAGGAGAATATGTTTCCGGAAAAAACATCACTCAGCTTAGGGACATTAGTTGGCTGCAACCCGTTAAGATCATTGACTCACCCGTTCAGCTTTATATGAACGTGGTGGAGCAGGGAGATGGATTAACCTATGAAATATTCAGCGGTGAAACAGAAACTCAATTGCATACCAAAGGAATTTTAGGGACAGCGGACCAACAGTCTCCGGAAATAAGAGATATCAACCATCTTCGTGATCTTTTTAAAGATTCCGAAAGCCATAAAGAAGGTGCTGATTATTATAAAATAATGAATTCCATTGGGCTTGAGTATGGGAAAACCTTTCAGGGAATCCAGGAAATTTTTTACAATGGAAAAGCAGCTTTGTCAAGAATTGCTTTATCAGCAGCAGAAGGCTTTGTATGGACTCCGGGAATGATGGATAGCGCATTGCAAACCTGTATGGGAATTAGCCTTGCAGATCAGAATCAACAATTGATGCTGCCCTTCAGTGTCAGAGAAATGAATATTTACCAGGCGCTTCCGGAAGAGATCTGGTGCTATGTAACCAAAAACAGATCCGGTAAACTGGCCAATAGCTATGATATTGAATTACTGAACAATTTCGGGGAACTGGTAATTCGTTTTACTGAATTTGTGGTAGTACCTCTGGAAAAAAATGCTAAAACAAATGATAACGTTAATGTGATTCCAGAGCTCCACTTATACAATTATAACTGGAAAGCGGAAGCTTTAGATGAGGTCAATACAGGATTATCAAAAACTGAAACAGGTGATGCTCCATTGGTAGTATTAGCTGGTGGATCTGCTGTATTGGCTGAGAAATTAAACGAAAGACTGGAATGTGAGGTGAAAACAATTGGCGAAGGAACACCAGAGTCTGTTTTTCTTCAGGTTTTAGAAGAAATACAAAATAAAAAGTCTGCTCAACTGAAGATTCATTTTGTTTATCCTGTTGCAGACGAGCTTGAATATGGTTTCATTTCAGCGATGTTGAAAACAGCCGTACAGGAAAATCAACTTGTACAAGGAAAAACAATCGGTGTAGAAGGTCTTTCGATCAATGAACTGGATGAATTGACAGAGATTTTACAGGAAGAACAAAGAAACCATGAGCCGGAAGTACGTTATCAATCAGGACAAAGAGAAGTTCGAAGCTTAACAGGAATTTCTGATGAAAATCTAGGATTAAAAACAGAGATCAAAGAAAATGGAGTTTACCTGATCACAGGTGGAGCTGGCGGACTTGGATTGATCTTCGCAGATTACTTGAATACGATACCGGGAACACAATTAATCCTGACAGGCAGAAGCGAATTAAACCCGACACAACAGGAAAAAATTAAAGGATTTAGAAATGCACAGTATGAACGTTGTGATGTTACGGATTTAAAGTCTGTTACAGATTTAATTAAAAAGATAAAAAATACCTATGGTCATCTGAATGGAGTGATCCACAGTGCCGGAATCACGCGAGATAGCTTAATAAGCAATAAGACTACAGGAGAAATTCATGATGTTTTCTCTGCTAAAATTATCGGAGCTCAGCATATAGATCAGGCAACAAAAGATGAGCAACTTGATTTTATGATGTTTTGTTCATCATTAGCAGGTGTATTTGGAAATACAGGACAGGCAGATTATGCTGCTGCTAATGCCTGGTTGGATTATTTTGCCAACCACAGAGAGAAAGAGCGCAACCAAGGAAAAAGAACAGGCAAAACCTTAAGCATCAACTGGCCTTTATGGAAAGAAGGTGGAATGCAGATCGATGCAGACCAGGAAAAATATATGGTCAGCCATTTTGGACTATGGTCAATGCCTGCTTCTGATGGGATTTCCGCTTTTGAAACTTTGTTGAGCAACACTTCATCACAAGGCGTTGTGGTATATGGTGAGGAAGATAAGTTAAACGCATGGATGAATGGATCTTCAACTCCTAAAACCAATCAAAAGAAAACGGTTGAAACCGACAAAGCATTGTACGCTGCATCCATGATCTATTTAGGAGATGTAATGACGAAAGAACTCAGAATGAAGAATCATAAGCTGGAACCTGATACATCTTTTGAACAGTACGGAATCGATTCTATCATGATCACAAAACTGACCAATCGTTTGGAAAGCATCTTCAGCAATATCCCAAGGACTTTATTTTTTGAATGTCAGACATTGGCGGAAGTCACCGAGTTTTTCGTTGATGCTTACCCTGAAAAACTGATCGAGCTTACTGGTGTAAAAACAGTATTGCCAGAAGAAACTACTGTTATTTCCAAATCTATCAATGAGGGCGTTAAAAGCGATATAAAACCTGCTTCTCACGTTGTGGAGAAATCAATGAGCAGAAATTCATCGGCTGTTAATGAGCCTATTGCCATTATCGGACTTTCGGGGAAATATCCTCAGGCTAAAAATCTTTCAGAATTTTGGGAGAACCTGAAATCAGGAAAAGACAGTATTACGGAAATCCCTGCCAACCGATGGGATCTTACAGATTTTTATGACGAAGAAAAAGGAAAAGCAGGAAAAAGCTATAGCAAATGGGGCGGATTTATTGATGAAATAGACCATTTTGACCCATTGTTTTTTAACATTTCTGTTCGTGAGGCAGAATTAATGGATCCACAGGCGCGTCTTTTTCTTCAAACAGCTTGGGAAACATTCGAAGATGCAGGGTATCCTAAAAAGAAACTGGAAGGAGGAAGAGATAAGGATGCTACCCAGCCCCAAGTAGGTGTGTATGTTGGGGTGATGTATGAAGAATATCCTTTATTTGGAGCTGAAGAAAATGCAAAAGGTAATTTCGTAAATCCTGGCGGAAGCATCAGCAGTATTGCGAATCGGGTATCTTACTTTTTCAATCTGAATGGGCCTAGTATGGCAGTAGATACTATGTGTTCTTCTTCTTTAACAGCAATACATCTTGCTTGTGAAAGTATTCAGAATGGTAATTGTACAATGGCTCTGGCCGGAGGGGTAAACATCAGCGTACATCCGAATAAATATCTGATGTTGAGTCAGGGAATGTTTGTTTCCAGTAAGGGCAGATGCGAAAGCTTTGGAGAAGGAGGAGAAGGTTATGTTCCGGGTGAAGGAGTGGGTGCTGTATTGCTAAAATCGCACAGTCAGGCATTAGCAGATGGAGACCGTATTTATGGTTTAATTAAAGGGACGGCTCTTAATCACGGAGGTAAAACCAACGGGTATACCGTACCGAATCCAAAAGCACAGGCTTCCGTCATCAAAGCTGCCATGAAAAAGGCGGGTGTAAAGGCTGAAGATTTCAGCTATATCGAAGCGCATGGTACAGGAACAAGCCTTGGAGATCCTATTGAAATAGCAGGATTAAATAAAGCTTTTGAGTCTAAAAACAAACAATTCTGCAGCATTGGCTCTGTAAAATCCAATATAGGACATTGCGAATCAGCAGCAGGAATATCAGGATTAACCAAGGTTCTGTTACAAATGCAACACCGTCAACTAGTACCTTCTCTGCATTCTGCGATACTGAATCCTAACATAAAATTTGAAAATACGCCATTTAAAGTTCAGCAAGAGCTTGAAGAATGGCAGGTTGCCAATGGTAAACCAAGGCTTGCCGGAATCAGTGGATTTGGTGCAGGAGGAAGCAACGCACATCTGATCATAGAGGAATATGTAGGTGAAAATGTTTCTTACAGACAGCAAATGCCATTGGTTATTGTATTGTCAGCCAAAGACGAAGAGAGATTAAAGGTAATTGTTGAGAACCTCAAAAAGCATATTGAAGATCATTCTGAAATCAATGTTGATGACCTTGTTTACACCCTTCAAACGGGAAGAGAAGCAATGGAGGAAAGACTAGCTTTTATAGCAGAAGATAGAGAAGACTTGCTTTCACAATTATCTTGTTATCTGGAAAAGGATACGCAGAATTTATATATTGGGAATATCCACAATGATCAACTTGGAATTTCTCTGGAAGGAAAGTCTGGGATGGCTTATCTGGAAAGCATCATCAGAGAAAAGGAGAGTCATTCTTTAGCTCAGTTATGGGTAAAAGGAGTGAATATCGACTGGAATCTGATCTACAATGATGCTAAACCATCTATCATGAGTTTACCATCTTATCCTTTTGCGAATGAACGTTACTGGTTTCCAAAAGGAGACGGAGAATTAGTATTAAAAACAGGTTCAAAACTTCACCCTTTATTGCATATTAATACTTCTAACCTTAAAGAACAGCAGTTTACCAGCATTTTTACAGGGAAAGAATTGCTTTTAACGGATCATCTGGTACATGATGTTAAAACATTACCTGGAGTTGCTTATCTGGAGTTGGCAAGAGAAGCAGGAGAGCAGTCCGTACAGGCAAAGATCACAAAATTAAAAGAGGTTAGCTGGTTACATCCGATTCAGATCAACGATAAGGAGCAAACTGTTTTTACCAGTCTGTTTACTTCAGAAAATGAAATAGAATTTGAAATCTATACGAATGATAATACAGAACAGGTACATTGCAGAGGGATCGTATCTACTGATGAACTGATCATTCCTGAACAGAAAGATATAAAAACAATCAAAGAAGGATTAGCCCATACAATAAGTGGAAGTGATTGTTATACTTTATTTCAGGAATCTGGATTAAACTATGGTAAGAGTTTCCGTGGTATCCGGGAGATGTATTACAATGAAGACGAGGTTTTATCAAAAATTTCCTTAGCAAAGGATCAGGCTTTGGTTTTAACTCCGGGAGTTCTTGACAGTGCATTACAGTCATGCATAGGAATGCAGCTGGCAAAAAGCACCAAAGAAATTCTGTTGCCATTCAGTGTAACTGAAATAGAATTGTATCAGGATTTAACAGATGAATTGTGGTGTCACGTTAAGAAAAATAAATCTGGAAAGAGAATTAGCAGCTATGATATTGATCTTTTGAATAATCAAGGCCAGGTTGTTCTTCGTTTCAAAGAGTTGGTATTGTTACCAGTGAATGGTTTTGTAGCCAATGATAGCGTTAATGATACTGAAATGGCTCCGAAAGGACTTAGCTTATTAGTTGATCATTGGAAACTCGAATCAGAACCTGCACAATCCCTTACCGAATCAACTCCTATTATCATATTGACAGGAGGATCCGGGACCATGGCCGATGATCTTTACAATCATTTCTCATTAACGGTTACCGCCATTAATACAGTCAAAGAGGAAGATTTCTTTATGGATATGCTTTCTCTGGCAAAAACAGTAATGCCTCATAAAAAGGCAACCCATATTGTCGTTGCTTGTAGTCAGGATCAGTATTATCAATATGGATTTATTACAGGTTTACTAAAAACGTTAACCCAGGAAAACCCTAGAATTACCGGAAAACTGATCAGCATAGAAGATCAGGCATTTCAAAATCTTGAAGAATTGGGTGGTATTCTGATGAATGAAAAACAGAACGCAGACCATGAAGTGCGTTATTCAGCAGGAAAACGTGAGGTAAGGTCAATGGAAAATATATTGGTTGATTCTTCTACAGCTCCTGTTCAGATCAATTCAGACGGAGTATATCTGATTACTGGCGGCGCTGGTGGATTGGGATTGATCTTTGCGGAATATCTTAATAAAACAGAAGGGGCAACAATAATTTTAACGGGCAGAAGTCCACAATTGAATCCTTCTCAACAAAAGGCTGTTGATCAATTAGATAATGCATTGTATTATCCTTGTGACATCAGTGATGAGTCAGCAGTCAATGATCTTATTCAACATATCATTGAAAAACATACGAAGCTTGACGGTATTATTCATAGCGCAGGAGTGATTCGTGACAGTATGATCCTTCAGAAAACTAAGAAGGAAGTAAAAGAAGTTTTTGCGGCTAAAATAAAAGGAACCAGAAATCTGGATATCGCAACGAAAGATCTTCTTTTAGAATTTATGATCACTTGCTCTTCCGTAGCGGGTGTTAATGGAAACGCTGGACAGTCGGATTATGCTTCAGCGAATACCTGGATGGATAATTATGCCCATTACAGGGAAAGCGAACGGATGAATGGCAGACGTTATGGAAAGACTTTAAGCATTAACTGGCCACTTTGGAAAGAAGGCGGAATGCACATCAGTGCTGAAGCAGAAATCTTTATGATGCAACAATTTGGTTTGGCACCGATGCCGACTGATGTGGGTATTGAGGCATTTGAAAGCTTAATGAACAGCGGAATTACTCAGGGAATGGTATTGTTTGGACAGACTAAAGAGGAGATGGTTTTGATCGAAAAATCAGAAGAAATATCCTATTCTTCATCTATAGAAACTTCCGTCAACAATGAATCTCTGTACGATGCATCCATGATTTACCTGCGTGGTCTTTTGGCAAAAGAATTGAGAATGCCTGAAGAAAAATTAAAAGCTGAGGTTCCTTTTGAGCAGTACGGAATTGATTCCGTATTGGTGATCAGGCTTTCTAATTGCCTGCAGGACGTGTTTGGTAAGTTACCCCGTACTTTATTCTTTGAATACCTGACCTTGAAAGAGCTTTGTGGTTACTTTATGGAAGCTCATCGTTCATTACTTTTAGAATTAACAGGATTGGCTGTAGTCAAAGCTTCGGCACCTTTGACAAAAGAAGTTATAAAAACTGAGAGACCTGCTGATGTTCAAAACAGACGCCAGCGTTTTTCAATGGTACAGCATCAATCTGGGAATAAAAACACCAACGAAGATATTGCCATTATCGGTATCAGCGGACGTTATCCGGATGCCAATAACCTGGAAGAATTCTGGGAGAATCTTAAAATCGGAAAAGACTGTATTACGCAGGTTCCGGCTGACCGTTGGAATGCAGATGAAATGTATCATGAAGAAAAAGGTCGCGCTGGAAAAAGCTATAGCAAATGGGGTGGGTTTATGAATGACATTGATAAGTTTGACCCTTTATTTTTCAGTATCTCACCAAGAGAAGCAGAACTGATGGATCCTCAGGAACGTCTTTTCTTGCAGACCGTTTGGGAAACGATAGAAGATGCGGGATACACCCGAGAAAGTATACGCTCAGAAGATGAAGAAACCGGAATTGCTAAGAAAATCGGAGTCTATGCCGGAGTGATGTATGAAGAATACCAGTTATTTGGTGCTGAAGAAAGAATGAAAGGGAATTTTGTAACGCCAGCCGGTATTGCAAGCAGTATTGCCAACAGAATTTCTTACTTCTTTAATTTCAATGGTCCAAGCATGGCTGTTGATACGATGTGCTCTTCTTCCCTGACGGCTATTCATTTAGCATGCAATGATCTGATTGTTGGAAATACCGATGTGGCTGTTGCCGGAGGAGTGAATATCAGCGTACATCCTAACAAATACCTGATGTTGAGCCAGGGACGTTTTGTGTCTGGTGCAGGCCGTTGTGAAAGCTTTGGTATGGGTGGAGATGGATATGTACCTGGAGAAGGTGTTGGAGCGGTATTATTAAAGCGTGTAAGCGAAGCGATCAAAGACGGTGACCATATTTATGGTTTGATTAAAGGAACCGCATTAAATCACGGCGGTAAAACGAATGGATATACAGTCCCTAATCCAAAAGCTCAGGCTGCGGTAATCAAAGCTGCGATCGAGAAAAGTGGAGTTAAAGCGAGTGATTTAAGCTATGTGGAAGCCCACGGAACAGGAACAAGTCTTGGAGATCCGATCGAAATAGCAGGCCTGAACAGAGCATTTGAAACTACAGAAAAGCAGTTTTGCAGCATTGGTTCTGTCAAATCCAATATCGGACATTGTGAATCGGCAGCAGGTATTTCAGGATTAACCAAAGTGATCTTACAGCTTAAGTATCAGCAATTGGTACCTTCATTACATTCTGCTGTTCTCAATCCGGACATTGATTTTGAAAACAGCCCTTTTAAAGTACAGCAACAACTTGAAGCATGGCCAACAAATGAAGGGAAACCTCGTATCGCCGGGATCAGTGGATTTGGCGCAGGAGGAAGCAATGCTCATATCATCATTGAAGAATATACAGCTTTACCAGCCCGAAAATTGGACTATAAAATGCCTGTGATCATTGCATTGTCTGCAAAACATGCCAGCAGAATTGCCATACAGGTGGAGAATTTGAAAAATTTCTTAGAAAAAAACAGTCAGGCAGATTTATATGATGTTGCCTATACCTTGCAGGTTGGTAGAGAAGAAATGGAGGAAAGACTGGCATTCATTGCGACAGATAAAGAAGATCTGATGGTTCAGTTAAGCGATTATCTGGATCAAAAAACAATGAATCCAATCAGAGGAAATATTCGTAAAAAAGATGAAAACTACATCCAGCACACAAAAGATTTGCTTTCTATAGCAATGGCATGGGTAAATGGAGTAGATACAGACTGGAATTCTCTTTATCCTAACGGGTTGCCTTCAAGAATCAGTTTGCCTGTCTATCCATTTATAAAAGATCGATACTGGATTCCAATCTTTAACGACGGAATAGTACAATATGGTCAGAATAATCTGCATCCATTATTGCATAGCAATGACTCTGACCTGAATGAGCAGAAGTTTATCAGCACCTATACAGGAAAAGAAGATTTCTTAACACAATGTGAGATCACCAATTATAAAGAATTGCCTGCTCCGGCTTTATTAGAACTCGCAAGAGAAGCCGGGGAAAGAAGTTTACGTCAACGTATTACCCAATTGAAGAATGTGTCATGGGTTGATCCGATCAGAGTAAACGGAGTTCCTGCCAATGTTCAGATCAACCTCTTTAATGCTGGAAATGAAATCGGGTATGAGATCTACACAAAACATAAAGAAAATAAACCACAGCTTAATGGTCAGGGCTTACTGAATACGGAATTTCAACAGCCCCATGATCAAAAGAATATTGAAGATTTAATACAATACTATCAGTATTCTCTTGAAAAAGAAGCGCTTTACAGCTTGTTTGCCAAAGCAGGTAAAACTTATGCAGCTGACTTTCAGGGAGTGGAAATATTGTATTTCGATAAACTTGATGCACTGGCAAAAATCGCATTACCGGTTACAGATGAATTTATTCTTTCTCCGGGAGTATTGGATAATATCGTACAAACCAGCACGGGTTGGCTGTTAAGTCAGGGAGAACAATCTCTTTATCAGCCTTCAGATGCAGCCGAGATAACCATTTTTGGAACATTACCTTCAGTGATCTGGTGCCATGCAACATTTGAGAAAAAGCAAAGCGGGGCTTTCTGTTGTCAAATGGATATTATGGATGAAGAAGGAACTGTTTTACTGCATTTCAGGGATTTGATATTATCACCTCAGGTTACCTCTCAAAGCACTTCAGGTATAGCTTCATCTATTGCTCACAAACCTATGTGGGACAGAATAATTGCTCAGCCGGAAAAACCAGTTTTAGTAGAAGGAAAACAGATCCTTGTTACCGGAGGTTCAGATCCTGTATTCGGTGAAGAACTTGGAAAATGGCTAACGAATCAGGGTGCAGAGGTGTTCACTACAGAAACCTTAGATGCAGTTCCTGATGATGTAGTAGGTGTTTATCTTTTACAGGGATTATCTAGAATAGCGGATGATTCATTAATGGATGATCATTCTGCAAGAGAATTGGCCGTATTTACAAGCATAAAGCAATTATTAGATGCGGGAATCAAAGACTTGAGAATTACAGTATTAACTGTTAATACACAAAAGGTTTTACCGGATAGTGAGGTAACTTCGGCAGGCAGTGGTATGATAGGAATGACAGGAGCTTTGATAAAAGAACAGCCTCAATGGTCAGTTAACCGAATTGATCTGGATGTATCTGCATTGAAAAATCCTGTGAAAATCAATTGGGCAGATCTATTTGCAATCAGTCTTGATAATAAAGAAAATGCAGTTACTGCTTTGAGAAACGGGCATTATTACAGACAACATTTGTATCCTATTGTATTACCTGAAGTAAATTCTTCAACATTTAGAAATGGAGGAACTTATGTATTGCTAGGGGGTGCAGGAGGATTAGGAAAAGCAACTACAGAATACCTGGTAAAGAACTATCAGGCGAAGATCATCTGGTTGGGAAGAAGAGCGGTTGATCATGATATTCTGATCGCGCAAGAGGAGATTGCTACATTGGGTCAAAAGCCTGAATATTATCAATGTGATGCTACTGATCCAAAACAGGTTGAAAAAGCTTATAAATTAATTAAAGAAAATAACAGCGAGGTTCACGGTCTGTTTCACTCAGCGATTGTATTGCATGATATGCTTTTGAAAAATATGACTGAAGATGATTTTAAAAAAGCGTTTATGCCTAAATCTCTGTCCAGCCAGAATTTAGTACATATATTCAAAAACGAACCTCTTGATTTTATCTGTTTCTATTCCTCAGCACAATCTTTGGTACATGCTCCGGGACAAGCTAATTATGCGTCAGGGTGTTCCTTTAAAGACAGTTATGCTCTTAATATAAACCATCTGTTGAATATCCCTGTTAGAATCATCAATTGGGGATATTGGGGTGAGATCGGTATTGTATCTGCAGATGGGTACAAAGAAAAAATGAAGCAGGCAGGTATTGAAAGCATAGAGACGGAAGAAGGAATGCATTTACTCGAAACGGTATTAAATAGCAATGAACAACAGATCGTTGCTCTGAAACTCTCTGCTGCAACAGCTGCTGCTATGCCAACCATGCATCATGAGAAAGAGATTTCACAAGTTAAATCCAGCTCTGTATTACAAATGGAAGAAGCGGATGCCCTTGTTTATCCAAAAGCAGATGAACAGGATCAGATATTTGAAATGCTTTGTTGTAAAGGAATCTTGAAAGTATTACTTCAACTTGGACTGGAAGAAAAGCAGACTACGGGTCAAACAATCAGCAGTTTGAGATCTCAGCTTTCTATTAGTGATAAATACGAACAGTTATTTTTTGTTTTGATTCATTTATTGGAGACAAAAGGATATGTAACCGTAAAAGACGCTCAGGTTTTTGTGACTGAGGAAACAAAAGGCGCTCTTAATAATTTCGATTTTGAACAGCAGATGAGTGAGCTTGTGATGAAGGGACAGGAATATCATCCTCATGGAACCCTGCTTAAAATTTGTCTGGAGTCCTTCATAGAAATCATAACAGGAAAAATACTGGCTACTTCAGTGATGTTTCCCGGAGGAAGCATGGACTACGTAAGCGGTATTTATAAAGGAAATGCGCAATCCGATTACTTTAACGATTTGTTGACAGGAATCATCAAAAATAGTGTTGCTGCCAGTATTCCTTATTTGAAACCGGGTGAAAAGATCAGAATATTAGAAGTAGGCGCAGGAACAGGAGGAACTAGCCAGTTTGTTTTCAGAGCGTTGGAGCCTTACAAAGACCATCTTTTCTACTTATATACAGATCTGTCACATAGTTTCCTTCATTATGCGGAGCAACAGTTTAAAACAATGGCGCCGTATCTGGAAACTGCTATTTTGAATATAGAATCGGATCCTTCCGATCAAGAGATTGAATTAGGCAGTTATGATATTGTAATTGGTGCTAACGTAGTGCATGCTACTAAAAACATGGCCGTAACGCTGAATAATATCAAAGCTTTATTAAAACAAGATGGTTTACTGATCATGAATGAAATAGCACGTACAGAAATATTTACCACATTAACCTTCGGATTATTAGACGGATGGTGGCTGTATGAAGACCGCGGAATACGATTGAAGGGAAGTCCGGGACTATCATCAGAAAGCTGGCAAAATGTGTTGAAAGAAACGGGTTATCTTCAAGCAATAAGTTATCCTCATGGAGAAGTCCTTTCACAACAGATCATTTGTGCTACCAGCGATGGAAAGATCATTTCCGAAATAAAACAACCAGAAAAAAAACATGAAATCAAAATGGTGCCTCCTGTTACACAACAGACTACAGCCGCACCAAAACAGAAAATGCCTGTTATGAAAAAAACAATAGATAATAATAGCCTGATCCAGCAGCTGACCAAAATAGCTGCCGATTTAATCAAACTTCCACCAGGCGATTTTGATATAGAATGCCAGTTTATGGACTATGGTTTTGATTCCATCCTGAGTATGGAACTCATCAAAAATATCAATGAAAAACTGAAAGTGGATCTAAAGTCCACAGATATTTTCAGCTATGGAACCATTCAGCAGCTTGCTGAGCACTTGATGCAAAACTTTAGCGAAGCATTACAGGTTGAAGTGGCTGTTGAAACTTTAGTTCAAGCTTCAGTTCCTGAAATGGAAACACCTTTGAAAACAAGATTTACTACCTCTGTTAAAGCTCAGGAACCAGTATATCGCCATGAAAATGATATCGCCATCATTGGGATGAGCGGACAGTTTGGTGCTGCCAACGATCTGGATGCATTTTGGGAAGTTTTGAAAAATGGAAAAAGTCTGATCGGTGATGTACCGGCAGATAGATGGCAGGGATATACCCACAATGAAGGACCAAAATGGACAGGAAGTTTCTTAAGGGATATTGATAAGTTCGACCCTGTATTCTTTAAAATCTCAGGAAATGAAGCCGAAATGATGGATCCGCAACAGCGTTTGTTCCTGGAGCATTGTTGGAAAGCCATTGAAGATGCAGCGATCAATCCGAAAAGCTTAAAAGGCAGCAAATGTGGAGTATATGCAGGAGTTGCTCCAAGTGATTACAATATTCGGGAATGTGAGGAAGCTTCGGTAATGTGGGGGAATTCCAGTGCTGTATTAGCAGCAAGAATATCTTACTTCTTAGATCTGAAAGGACCTGCAATTTCTGTGGATACAGCGTGCTCAAGTTCTCTTTTGGCGATGGATATGGGGTGCAGCAGCTTACAAAAAGGAGAAACCGACCTGATTATTGCGGGTGGAATCAATATCATGACAACGCCTGGTTTTTATTCTTTGGCCAGCAGAGCCGGGATGATGTCTTCCACCGGACAATGCCATACTTTTGATAAAAAAGCGGATGGATTTGTACCGGGTGAAGGGGTAGGAGTTGTGATCATGAAACGTCTTGCTGATGCAGAACGCGATGGAGACAGGATTTATGGGGTGATCAAAGCCAGCTTAACCAATCAGGATGGAGCTTCCAATGGAATTACAGCACCAAGTGTTCTGGCACAACAGGAACTTGAAAAGGAAGTCTATAAAAAGTTCAATATTAATCCTGAGACCATCAGCTATGTAGAAGCACATGGTACGGGAACCAGTCTGGGAGATCCTATTGAGCTGGATGCCTTGACAAATGCTTTCAGAAAGTATACAGAAAAAACACAGTATTGCAGAATCGGAAGCGTTAAAACCAATATCGGTCATACATTAGTTGCTGCAGGAGTAGCAGGTGTTCTGAAGATCATGCTTTCTTTAAAACATAAACAATTGGTACCCACCTTGAATTTCGAGGAATGCAATCCTTTAATTGATCTTGTCAATAGCCCTTTCCAGGTAGGAAGTGAATTAACTGATTGGAAAACAGAAAATCAGGGACCACGAAGAGCGGCCATCAGCAGTTTTGGTTTTAGTGGAACGAACGTCCATATGGTGATTGAAGAGTATCCGGAAAATAAAGTGTCAACGATTTCTACAGAATCCGCATTGATCATTATTTCTGCAAAAAATACAGAAAGACTTAAAAACCAGGTTGGTAATTTGCTGTCTTGGTTAGAAAGAAATCCACGAACTAATATTCAGGATATTGCTTATACTTTACAGATCGGAAGAGAGCCGATGGAAGAACGTTTGGCTGTACTCGCTGTAGATCAGGCCGATCTGATGCTTCAGTTGGACGGATTCCTGAAAGGCAATACTGAAAACCTGATGACCGGAAACATCAAAAAAGATAAAGCAGACTTTTTATTAGAAGGCGGAGCGGGTAAGGCATACATCGACTATGCCATTGTCCATGGCGAGATCAAATCTTTAGCACTGTTGTGGACAAAAGGAGTGGTCATCAACTGGGATTTATTGTATCAGGGACAACGTCCGAATAAAATTAGTCTTCCTACATATGCTTTTGCCCGTCAGAGTTATTGGATTCCGGAGGTTAGATCTGTTGTCAACCGTCAGCAAACAAGCTATCTGCATCCGCTGATCCACCGTAATACCTCAACGGTTAAATCTTTCCAGTTCTCCAGTACTTTTACAGGAAACGAAGAATTTTTAAGTGATCATAAAATACAGAATGAGATCATATTACCTGGCGTAGCTTACCTTGAAATGGCAAGAACTTCAGGAACCGAGCTTTTGTCAGAAAAAATAACCGTTCTTAAAAATATCGCATGGATGAGTCCTGTACGCGTCAATGGAAAGGCAGAAGAGGTGCATATTCGTTTGAAAAGCATTAATGATGATCTTACTTATGAGATCTATTCATTAAACGGAGAGGAGCAGCTTCATAGCCAAGGACGTATTTCAACGCAGACTTTGCCAGTGAAGAATTCATTTGATCTTACATCTATTCAAAACAGACTATCAGAGAGTGTGGACAGAGCAACATGTTATGATATTTTCAGACAGATGGGACTTCAATACGGAGATAGTTTCATGGGAATTGAGCATTTGTATTACTCATCCTCAGAAGCATTGTCTAAAATTACATTACCAAAATTAGAAGGATTCAGTGTTTCTCCGGGTCTTTTGGATAGTGCATTGCAAACCTGTATGGGAATGGGCTTTATCGATAAAAAACCGGCTACTCAGCTTCCATTTAGTGTTAAAGAAGTTTTGTTCTATGAAGAACTACCTCTTAATATCTGGAGCTATGCCAGAAAAAGCAAAGCCAATCAGGGAAATGGATCTGTGATTACCTATGATGTAGATATTCTGGATGATCATGGAAAAGTATTGATGAGTTTTCATGATTTTGTTACCCTTCCGGTGGATGGAACTGAGAAAACAGAATGGTCAGACACGGCAACTGATGCATGCATATTTACGATGAATTGGGAAGAATGCGCTGCAGAAAGCTTTGCTGGACAGGAAAACGAAGCGATTCCAATGGTCTTGTTGGTAGACAGCCCGGCACAGCTCGCAGAAAACCTTAAAACAGAATTGGGAATTGAAACCACAACGATTGATGGGGCAGTTGCCGAAGATTACCTGATCGATGTGATGTCCGTAATTAAAAAAAGAGCATTAGAGAAAAATACGTCCCATTTACTGATCGTTTGCTGTATTGCAGATTACCTGGATTACGGCTTTATATCGGGACTGCTCAAAACAGCAAGTCTTGAAAATCCGGGAATCACAGGGAAGATCATCAGTGTGGATCGACTTTCTGTAAAAGATGCACCGGAACTGACCTCAATTTTACAGACAGAACTAGGTACTGCCGATGCAGAGATCCGTTATGAGTCCGGGCTTAGAAAAGTGAAAAAACTTAACGAAATTAATATTTCGGATAATGACGGATTAAAAATTAAAGAAGACGGAGTGTATCTGATCATAGGGGGAGCAGGAGGAATAGGCAGATTATTCGCTACCCACATCAACAAAATACCAAAAACGAAAGTGATCCTAACAGGAAGAGGTCAGTTAGATGAAGAAAAAGAAGCTTTCATTGCGGGTCTTGCTCATGGAGATTACTTCAGTTGTGATGTGAACAACAAAGAAGAGGTTGTGAGTTTATTGGATCAGATTAAAGAAAAATACCACCGAATAGATGGAATCATCCACAGTGCAGGGGTAACTCAGGACAGTTTGATCGTCAATAAAATTCCTGATGAAGTTGAAAAAGTTTTTGCTGCTAAAGTAAATGGCGTTAAAAACATTGATGAAGCCACCAAAGATGAAACTCTTGATTTTATGGTTCTGTTTTCCGGATTGGCAGCCATCACAGGAAATGCAGGCCAGGCAGATTATGCAGCCGCTAATGTCTATCTGGATAATTATGCCGTGTACAGGGAATCTGAACGTAATAAAGGGAAACGACAAGGGAAAACGATCAGCATCAATTGGCCATTCTGGAAAGAAGGTGGAATGGTAATGGATCAGGGCAGTCAGGAATATTTAGACAAACAGTATGGATTGTCTCCTTTACCTAATTCGGTTGGAATTAACATTTTTGATCAGTTATTAGGAAGCCGTTACACCCAGGGAATTGTTACCTATGGAAAAGTTGATAAAATACGATCTCAATTACTGAACAGATTAGTCGTAAAACAGAAACAGCTACAAGCGCATGCTATGCCTAAAAGTGCTGAACTACAGGATAAAGTCGCATCGAAATTATTGGAGATTACAGCTCAGCTGTTGAAATTATCCGAAAGCGATATTGAAAGGGATGAAAAACTGAGTGATTACGGATTTGACTCCATTTTACTGATCAAGTATTCTAATGAACTCAATGATTTCTATGATACGGACCTGACTCCTGCTGTTTTCTATAACTATCCAACGATCAATGATCTGGCTGATTTCCTTCTCGAAGAATATCAGGAGAAAATAACAGCCGTTCATCAGCCTGAAGCATTATCGGATAATACCATCACTGAAACAGAAGAAATTCAGGAGGAAGAATCTCCAAGATATCCGCTTTCAGAAGGTCAAAAGGGACTTTGGTTTATACAGCAACTGGAACCTGAAAATGCAAATTATAATGTTCCTGTATCATTTATCATTCCGGGAACTGTCGACCATGATGTCGTGAAAAAAGCATTTCAGCTAACGCTTGATGAATATCCGGTTCTTAAGTCCCGTTTTCTTACTGATGAAACCGGAGAGATTTATAATCAAATTCAAAATGTATCAGAAGTTGAAGTGAATGATCAAGAGCTTGCCGAAGGTCAGAACATCAATGAAGTTTCATGGAGTCTGGTAAGAAAACCATTCAATCTGGAAACAGAATTACCGGTAAGATTATACGTCAGAAGAGACCTTGCCGCCAATAATAATTATATTCTATTGGTATTTCATCATATCATTTTTGATGGGATGTCAAGCTCTGTGTTTATAGCTTCTCTTTTTGAAAAATGCCAGAAGCTTTTAAACGGAGAGAAATTAGTGGCCAAAGAACCTGACTTAGCCTATTTCAGTTACGTAGACTGGGAAAAAAATTTCATTCTAAGTAAGAAGGGAGAGAAAAGTCTGGCATATTGGAAAAAGAACCTATCAGGAACATTACCCATACTCAATTTGCCTTATGATCTGTACAAGCAGAACAGTACCAAAACTACTACGATTGGTATTGAAAGGATGAAGCTTGGTCAGGAGAAGGTAAATCAGCTAAAAGAATTAGGCAAAAAGCTGAAAGTCAATCTTTCTGCTTTATTCTCAGGGATCTATGCAATGTTGCTTCATAAATTGACCACAGAAGAAGACCTGTTGATCTTAATGCCTACTGCAGGACGTCCTAAAAAGGAATATGAAAACAGTATTGGCTATTATGTCAATATGATGATATTGAGAAACAAGGTATCTGGAGACCAGACTTTTGCAGAGTTGGTGAAAAATATTCAGAAAGGAATGATCAATGGAATGTCTCATGCAGCGTATCCTTTGCCTAAATTATTATCAGATCTGAATTTAGACCGTTCAGGTAATAGAGAAACACCGTTCAAAGTATCATTCATTTATCAGAACATTTTTGATGAAATATTAACGGGTGGTGGTTCCGGTATTGAAATTTATGATGAAGTATATCAGGAAACGGCTCACGTGTATTCTTTGGAAATACAGGATCTGAGAAAAGAAATCATTGTAAGCCTGAAATATGATCAGGATGTATTCAGTCCGGGGCTGATACAACAACATATGGGATATTTCATGGAGCTAATGAATGGTGTTCTGGAAAATACAGCAAGAAAGATAAAAACGTATGAAGTTCTATCTAAAGAAGAAATCAATTACTTCCTTCACGAAAGAAATGACACAGCGGTTGAATATCCGAAACATAAAACATTATCTGATCTTTTCGAAGAGCAGGTCCTTAAAACCCCTGATCAAATTGCAGTAGTGCACGATGGGAGACGAATTGCCTATGCAGAATTAAATGAAATGGCGAATCGTTTAGCGGGAGCACTTGTAAAATCAGGCCTTCCGGCTAATGCTCCTGTTGCGATGGTTTCCCATAAAAGCTTAGAGCAGGTTTGGGGCGTATTGGGAATTCTGAAAGCTGGTGGACATTATATTCCTGTTAAAGGCAGCCTGCCTGAAAACAGAATGAATGAACTGATTAAACAGACGGAATCCACCATTGTTTTGGTACAACCAGATTATATGGACAAGGTAAGCTGCTCTGAAGAAGTGAAAATAATCCTGCTTGAAGAAAGCACTTTTGCCGACGAGTCAGCGGATCATGAAACCATAAAAGTTCCGGATACAGAATTGGCTTATATTATTTTTACTTCAGGGTCTACCGGAAAACCGAAAGGCGTGATGATTGATCATCGTGGGGCTGTCAATACCTTGTATGATATGAATGCAAGATTTGGCATTACTTCAGACGATAAGGTATTTGGAATATCCGATCTCAACTTTGACCTTTCTGTTTACGATATTTTCGGAACATTTGCCTGTGGAGCAACATTGATCCTACCTTTGGAAATAGAAGGATTGAATCCGGATATCTGGCTTCGTTATGTCAAAGAAGAACAGGTGACCGTTTGGAACTCAGTTCCTCAGATCGTTAATTTGTTGATAGAAAGACAGGAAGATACGGCTGAAATGCATCTTTCCAGCTTGAGAATGTACTGGATGAGTGGAGACTGGATTCCATTGGACGTACCAGGCAGGATAAAAAAGATTAATCCAGACAGTGCTGTGATCAGTCTGGGTGGAGCAACAGAAGGTTCTATATGGTCTATTCATTATCCGATCGGTGAGATTGATCCGTCATGGAAGAGTATTCCTTATGGGTATCCTTTGGGCAATCAGGAAATGTATGTTTTAGATACCAACCTTTCTCCTTGTCCAGTGAATGTACCCGGAGATATTTATATCGGCGGAATTGGTGTAGCTAAGGGCTATCACCAGGATCCAGAAAAGACTGCAGCAAGCTTTATAATGCATCCCGGAATGCAGAAACAATTGTATCGTACCGGAGACATTGGCTGCCAGCATCCTGACGGATTTATCGTATTCCTTGGAAGACAGGACGGACAGGTTAAGATCAATGGGTTCAGAGTTGAATTAGGAGAGGTGGAAACTATTTTGCAGTTATCTCCGCTCGTAAAACAAGGTTTGGTTCTGACTGTAGAAGACGAGAACAGAAATAAGAGACTGGTTGCGTATGTTGTAGCTAATGATGTTTTTGACAAAGAAGAAATGCAAAAACACTTAAGAGCTCATCTGCCTGAATATATGGTTCCTTCCATATTCATTGAAATCGATAAAATTCCGTTGTCTTCTAACGGTAAGGTCGATCGGAAAGCTTTGCCAAGCGTTGATCCAAATGATATTGCTGAAAGTGAGTTTACAGCACCATCGGATGAAACAGAACACGAGCTGGCTGAGATATGGATCAAGCTATTAAAATTAAATAGGGTAGGTATTCATGATGATTTTTTCGATGTGGGTGGAAACTCGTTAACGATGATTCAGCTGGCTCATAAGATCAATACTACATTTGATAAAGACATTCAGCTGATCCACATCATGAAGAATCCAACGATCGCTGGAATTAAAATACTGATCAATGGTAATGAAGAGTCCGGTGAAGAATCTGTTTTAACATTAAGAGAAGGGAATATGGAAGAAGTAACTTTTGTTATTCCAGGTGCGCTTGGATCTACAGAAGGTTACTTTACCCTGGCAGGTAATTTACCTGGAGAAGGAGCTGTATATGGATTGCAGATGAAAGGGATTACAGCGGATGAAGCTCCTAATACAAGTATTGAAGCAATGGCATCTTATAACCTGGAACAGATTAAACAAACAGGAGTGATTGGTGGAATCAATTTACTGGCACACAGTTATGGAGGTATCGTAATCTATGAGATGATCAGACAGGCAAAAGAATCCGGTATTGAGATTGAAAAAGTTATTTTCCTGGATTGCTTCACGGATCCGCTTTCTTCTTTCAATTCCTTAGAGGAAGCTCAGAAATTGGGAACCTATTTCAGATCGCTGATCCAATTCAGTCAGCCATGGTTGAGTGACGAAGCAGTAGAAGACTTTGTTCAGCAGCTGCCGGAGGAGAATTACATGCCATTTATCTGCGATACAGTGCATACACTTCCAGCTAAAACAGTAGCCAGAATGTGGGAAGTATTCCGGGCCTCTATTTCAGCGGTTTACAAGATGGAAGAAAAACTGGATCAAACTTTAATTTTCGTAGAAGCAGATAATACTAAGCTTTCAGGTGAAGATTGGGGAGATCAGGGCGCTGCTGCAGGCTGGGATCAATATTTCGGCGAGGTGCAGATCATCCCTACAGAGGCCAATCATTTTACCATTGTGAATACACCATATTGTACGGAATGGTTAACTAAAATGAATACCGAAGAAAATATAAAACAAACACTTTAATCATCACACTAAATACACTATAAAACATATGAAACACCCATGTCAAAAATTATTTTAACACAGAAGAAAATGATTATGGGTGTTCCATATGACCATAAAAACAATAAATATTAGCATATGAAAGCAGTAATGTTCCCGGGTCAGGGATCCCAATACAAAGGAATGGGAAAAGACCTGTTCAATCAGTTCAGAGAAGAAACAATTTTAGCATCAGAAATATTAGGGTACGACCTTGAAGAATTATGCGTCAAAGATCCTGAACGCCAGTTGGGTAAAACACAATTTACACAACCTGCATTATATACGGTAAATGCATTTACCCATTATGCCAATTCATCAGGAAGTAAACCTGACTTTTTCATTGGACACAGTCTGGGAGAATATAATGCCCTGTTAGCAGCAGAAGCATTCAGCTTTGAAACCGGATTAAAGCTGGTTCAGAAAAGGGGAGCATTGATGGCTGCGGCATCCGGAGGTGGAATGGCAGCGGTATTGGGACTTAAGGTGGATGCCGTACAAAAACTTTTAGCAGAAGGAGGATACAGCGATATAGATATCGCCAATATCAATACTCCGACTCAGATTGTAATAGCGGGACCTCAGGATTCCATTGACAGGATCGTGCAGGAATTTGAAGAACGCAAGATTAAAATATTTCCTCTTTTTGTTAGTGCTCCTTTCCATTCAAGATATATGAAACCTGCAGCTACAGAGTTTAAAGAATATCTTCATAATTTTAACTTTTCAGCCTTGCAGACTCCTGTGATCGCAAACGTTACGGCAAAGCCTTATCCTGACGGACAGATCATTGAGCTTTTGGCTCAACAGATTGAAAGCTCAGTACAGTGGACGGATACCATCCGGACTTTAATGGGGAAAGGAGTTACAGAATATGAAGAAATAGGGAGTGTCATTTTAACTAAAATGGTCAATGAAATTACAGAAAACTGTACGCCATTGATCCATGAAGAGGAAATTGTAATCGAAACGGCCAAACCTCATGTTAACGGATCAGTGAATGGTAAGGTTAACGGGGAAGCTTCAAAAAAAGAATGTCTTTCCACCCGCTTGGGAAGCCATGAATTCCGTAAAGATTATGGTCTTAAATACGCTTACGTTGCAGGATCCATGTACAGAGGAATTGCTTCTCCTCAATTAGTAGTACGCTTGGGAAAAACAGGATTCATGGGATTTTTGGGAACAGGAGGAATGCCATTAGCAGAAATAGAAAAGAATATTATTAAAATTCAGGAAGAACTGACCAATGGAGAACCGTATGGCGTTAACTTCTTACATAATTTAAATGATCCGGCTTCTGAAATGAAAGCTATTGAGCTTTTACTTCTTTATGGAGTAACGAATATTGAAGCTTCAGCTTATATGCAGATGATGCCTGCTTTGGTGTATTACAGATTAAAAGGTCTACAAAAAGGATCAAACGGTGAAGTAATATGTAAGCATAACATTATTGCCAAAGTTTCCAGACCGGAAGTAGCAGAAGTTTTTATGCGTCCTGCCCCCGAAAAAATTGTGAGACACCTTCTGGAAGAAGAGTTGATCACAGCAGAACATGCAGCACTTTCTAAAAAAGTACCGATGAGCTATGATATTTGTGTTGAAGCGGATTCAGGTGGACATACCGATCGTGGAATTGCTATGGTTTTATTACCATCTATCCAACGTTTAAGAGCAGATATTATGACGGAATATGGTTATGATAAAGGAATACGAGTTGGATTGGCAGGTGGAATCGGTACACCTCAGGCAGCAACATGTGCCTACATTATGGGAGCTGACTTTATTGTAACCGGCTCAGTGAATCAATGTACGGTAGAGGCAGGAACCAGTGATGCCGTAAAAGACCTTTTACAGGACATCAATGTACAGGATACCGACTATGCGCCGGCAGGTGATATGTTTGAAATTGGTGCTAAAGTGCAGGTACTTAGAAGGGGAGTGTTGTTTGCTGCAAGAGCAAATAAGCTATACGCTTTATACAATCAGTACAACAGTTTAGATGAGATCCCAGAAAAGACCTTAACGCAGTTAGAGAAAACGTATTTCGAAAAAAGCATCAGTGAAATATGGAATGAAGTACGCGAATATTGTAGAAACGTGGGAGCTGAAGCTGAGATTACCAAAGCAGAGCAGAATCCTAAAAATAAAATGGCACTGGTCTTCCGTTGGTATTTTGGGTATACCAATAGACTGGCTTTTGAAGGAAATATTGAGAATAAAGCCAATTTCCAGATCCACACAGGTTCTGCGCTAGGAGCATTTAATCAATGGGTGAAAGGGACTCCAATGGAAAGCTGGAAAAAACGCCATGTTGATGAGATTGGAGTCAATATTATGGTGGGAGCAGCTAAATTATTAGAAAACACGGCATTAATGGTAAATAATTAGATGACAGAAAACGAGTTAAAAAGACATATTGTATTCTTATTTTCCGGACAGGGAAGCCACTATCGCGGGATGGGACGGGAATTGTACGAACAGCATCCGAAATTTAAAAGCTGTCTTGAAAAGCTGGATCAAATGGTACACAAGCAGCTCAACTACTCATTGATTGATGAACTGTATACCAACACAGAAGAAACGTTCGATGATTTGTTGATCACCCATCCTGCAATTGTTGCCGTTGAGATTGCTTTGTATGAAGTTCTATTGGAAATGGGAATTAAGCCGGATTTTATATCGGGTAACAGTTTGGGTGAATTTGCAGCAGGTGTTGCGAGTGGAGTATGGGATGCTGCAAGTGCTATTGAAGCGGCTATAGAACAAGCTAAATCCATCTGTCGTGCTGATATTGAAGGGGGAATGCTGGTCGTTTTTGCCGAAGAAATAAAACTGAGAAGTCTCTATGAACAACATCAGCTATTTCTTGCATCAGATAATTTTAAAGGACATTTTACTTTATCAGGTAAAACTTCTCATTTAGAGGTTTTTGAAAGCAAATTGTCTGAAGAAGGAATGAGTACTTTTCGTTTGCCGGTCAATGTTCCTTTCCATTCTCCATTAATGAAAACTGCAAAAGCAGATTTCGATCAGTACAGCAGTTCAGCCAGTGTTTTTAAAGCTCCTGCCAAGGGATTTATATCAGGTTTTGAAGCAAAAGAACTCAGTGAATTAAGTGATGACTACTTCTGGCAAGCGGTTAGTCAATACACCAATTTTACAAAAATAATTGATCTTCTGGAAGCCAAAGGTCCCTGTCTGTATATAGACATGGGACCTTCGGGAACCAGTGCCGCATTTGTTAAATACAATCTGCAACCCGGAACTTCTTCTGAGGTACTTACCATTATGAGCCCTTACAGAAGAGAAATGGAACAGCTGGAAAAAGTACAGCACAAAATAAAAGATACAGTAGTATGAAACATCCATGTCAGAAATTTTTTGACACCCAGGGAAGTGATGATGGGCATTCCATCTGATCTTAAAAAATAAATATAAAAAGATGAAAGTAGAAGTTTTCCTTGTATCAGGTCAAGGCATTAAAAACCAATGTTACCTCATTCATAATAACCATTCCGGAATATTGATCGATCCGGCGTGGGATTATGACTTGATCAGCAATTTTTTGAAAGAGAATCACATTATGCTGAAAGGGGTTTTATTGACCCATTCTCACCATGATCATACAGATCTGGCTTCAACCTTTGCGGTGTATTACGGAGTTCCGGTGTATATGTCTTCAATCGAAATCAGACAGTATGATTTTACATGCCCGAACCTCATTGCCATCCAACATTTGCAGGAGGTGATGGTAGGTGATTTTAATGTAACAGCCTTGCTAACTCCGGGACATACGAAAGGAAGTGTTTGCTATCTGATCGATGGACATTGTTTTACCGGAGATACTATTTTTATTGAAGGGGTAGGAATCTGTGACAATAGCGGCATCAATTCATTGTATGATTCTGTACAATTTATAAAACAGTATGTACCTCAACACACTTTGATTTGGCCGGGACACTCGTTTGGAGAGACACCGGGAAAAGAATTAGGTTTTTTACTGCATAATAACATCTACTTCCTGTTGAACAGGAGAGATGCTTTTACAGATTTCAGAATGCGGAAAAACCAACCTGATCCTTTTGCTTTCAAATAATAATGCTAATTTTATACGTTTATTGATGATGAACTTATTGCTATGAATGTATCCATACAAAATAATAGTGCGGTTGAAAAATTAGCTTTACAGAGAGCAGATGGTTTACATCCTGCTGCTATTGCAGTAACTCAGCATTCGCTGGCTCACTTGAAAGAAATACGACATTCTTTTTTGCATCAAGAAGAACTGGACTTTTTTGGTACATTAAAGCTACCTAAAGTTCAGCACAGTTATTTGCTGGGCAGATACGCCGCTAAAACGGCATTAAGTGTTTTTATGAATGATGTGGTTTTAACAGAGACAAGAATAGGAGCCGGGATATTTCAGCAACCTGTTCTTTATCTGTCCGAAGCCGGAAACATACAGTTAAGTATCTCTCATACTACAGAAATGGGGATAGCTGTGGTTTTTCCGGAAGGACATCCGATGGGGGTCGACGTAGAAGCTGTTAATGCCGAGCAGGCAGATACCATCAAAGGAATTATTACTTCCTATGAGAAAGACAAGCTTTCAGACATTAATGCTGATGAAAACAAAAGCCTTACCATTTTATGGACGATTAAAGAAGCTCTGTCCAAAGTTTTGAAAACCGGTCTTATGACACCTTTTCATTTATATGAAATTGAGGATATTGAGCATAAAGGAAACGTTATCGTTTGTAGCTTTATCAATTTCCCACAATATCAATCCATATCCTGGGTATCAAAAGGACATGCATGGTCCATTGTATTGCCTAAAAAAAGTAGTTTGGATACAGCAGTGATTTCACGATTGTGTTTGTAGAACCAGTTATTTTTTCTTGGATTTTTTTTCTTTCTTTTTGTACCAAAGATAAGTAGCTCGTTGAGATGAGCTTTCCGGTTGCCCGGCCTGATCTTCGGAAATACTCTGACCTTTATTGTTAATGACCCTCTTTTTGGTATGATCATTCAGCTCCATGCTGATAATAGTGTTAATCTCCTGCATGATTTCTTTATCTTTTATAGGAAAGGCAACTTCTATCCTGCGGTTGAGGTTTCTGCTAAGCATATCTGCTGAAGAAAGATAAATTTTTTCTGCTCCGTCGTTATGAAATTGATAGATACGCGAATGTTCAAGATAGCGGTCTACAATTCTATAAATTTTAATATTCTCGGTAAAGCCTTTAATTCCTGGCAATAAAGTACAGATTCCTCTTACAATCAGGGTAATCTCAACTTTTGCGTTATTGGCTTCAATCAGTTTATTTATGATTTCCTTGTCGTTAAGCCCATTGATCTTCATGAATACAGCCCCCTTCTTTCCGTTTTTAGCATTCTGTATTTCAGTATCAATATGTTGTAAAATATTTTCTTTCAGATTAAATCCCGCGACCCACAAATTGGAAATAGGATAATTTTTTTCTTTGGTCTTAAAGAATCTGAATACCTGTTTCAGATCATCCGTATATTCTTTTTGAGAGGTGAAAAAGCCAAAATCAGTGTATGTTTCTGCTGTGTTCTCGTTGAAATTTCCTGTAGAGAGATAGGCGTAATTTTTTGTTTTCTCACCATTCCTCATTGTTAACAGGGCGACTTTAGCATGTACTTTCAGATTCGGCATGCTGTAAATAATCCTGATTCCGGCCCTTTGCATTTCATTGGCCCAGAAAAGGTTATTGTTTTCGTCGAATCGTGCTTTCACCTCTACAAAAACAGTTACTTTTTTTCCGTTTTTTGCTGCACTGATCAGCGCATTGGCAATGAGTGATTGTGAGGATATACGATAAAGTGTCACCTTTATTTCCGTTACATTTTTATGAATAGCGGCTTCATTAAAAAACTGTAGGACATAATGATAAGACTGATACGGGAAATGGATCAGTTGGTTTTCCTCATCAATCACTTCAAATATTGATTTTTTCGTTTCAAATGGCGGATGTTTCAGCGGTGGGAAATTCTCATTTTGAAGATCCGGAAAATTGGGGTTTGGAAATTTAAACAGATCAAAAAAGTTGTGATGGGTACCTCCTTCGATCATTTCGTAATCCTTCAGGTGGAATGCATTTTTACAAAGCTCCTTCATTTCTTCCGGCATATTAAAATCATATAAAAACCTTGTTGATGAACCTGATTTCCGTTCCTGAAGCTTCTTTTTGATTTTGGATACCAGATTTCCACTTGCTTCGTCTTCGATCAGATAATTTTCATCCCGGTTAAGTTTGATCGCAAATGCTGTAGAGGTTTCCTGATCAGGAAATATATAATGCAGACATTTTTTAATGATGGTGTCTATAGAAATGATATAATTCTTTCCCTTGATAGGGCTTAATACTTTGTATCGGTTCAGCTTATCAGATGGGATATTGATATAACAATAGCTGACAGCACCGCTTTTATTTTTTAATCTGATCAATAAATAAAGCTGCCTGTTATTTAAAAAGTATTCCTGATTTTCGTCCTCTGACAAATAAACGATTTGTACATACGAAAGAATGGTTGTTTTAAAATAATTTTCGATCTCTTCAGAATGCAAAGGGAGCAATGACTGATTTTCGTAATAGATGATCTTGTTTTCCTGAAGTTCCGGAACAATCTGCTTTTTCCATACCGAACCGAATGTATTTTGTTGGCGGTTGATCTCCTTTTTGACTTTCTCAAACAGATCACTTTTTTCAGGAATCGAATGCAGATCACTGATCTTTACCCGGTAAAATTCATCCAGATTCGAAGAATGAATCGCAAGGAACTTTATTCTTTCGTACAAAGGATTCGTTTTATCAGCTGCTTCCTGTAAAACACAGTCGTTAAAAGATAACCAGGATAATTCGGAAGGGAGGATATATTTTTTAGGCATTTTATAACGGTTGGAATTAAAATATAAATAAGGATGGAATACAAAAACTTTTAACTTGATAAAGCTATATTTTCCAAAACCTTCATTACACTCTATTTTCATGTGAAATTAATACAATTTTTTCTATCAAAAACATAATTCTTATCTACTTTGCGAAATGTTAACAATAGAAAGGATCTTTTTGAAAGACTATGTTTTTAATAATCATTGCCCTGATTACAGAAAGCAAATATGTTTTAAATTGTAGAGAAGAAAAATGATAAATGAAAGGACAATTGTACTTTGCCCTTTTATTCTCGTTTCGTACTTTTAAATCCAGAATTGACTAGACATGAAACTTAAAATTAAGGAAGAAAATACAGGTGGAGAATTAATGTTCTTTAGAGACGAATCCGGTTTCGACCGATTGTTTTTTACCAGAGACCGGTTCAATAAATATTTTACCATTGCATGGAATCCTGGCAAAAGTCAGAAGGTTACCGTTGATGGAACAGAATATGAATTTGCTTCCAATTCTTTGCTAACTCTTCTCTTTAATCAGTCTTTTAGTTTTGAGGATTCTTCAACAATCATTGTTTGGCAGTTTAATAGAGAATTCTATTGTATTATTGATCATGATAGTGAGGTCAGTTGTGTGGGGTTTTTATTCAGCAGTACGGATCATATGATGGTAAAGCTGGATGAATCCGGTCAAAAAAAATTACAACTCTTATCTGATATTTTTATTGAAGAATTCGGAACTTCCGATCTTATTCAAAATGAAATGCTGCTTGTTCTGTTGAAGCGGTTGATTATTTACGTGACTGGTTTGGCTAAGTCAGAATACGTCCCAGTTGTGAAAAGTCAGGAAGACCGATTTTATATCTTCAGGAAGTTTAACCTACTGGTAGAAGCGAATTTTAAAACAGAACATTCTGTTAGTTTTTATGCAGAGCAACTTTTCAAGTCCCCGAAAACTTTATCCAATCTATTTGCCATCTACAAACAGAAAACACCTTCGCAGATCATTCAAAGCAGGATCATTCTCGAAGCTAAGCGTCTTCTTCTTTATACCGATCGATCTGTAAAGAACATTACGTATGAACTTGGTTTTGAAGACGTATCTTATTTTTCCAATTTTTTTAAGAAAAATGCAGGGGTATCGCCTTCTGACTTCAGGAATTCACTGGAAATATTCAAAGAAGGGAAATAACTACAACTAACCGGGGAATAAGCTCACTGCATACGTTTCTTTTTCATTGCACCTTTGTACTGTTGATTAGAACAAGAAATTCAACAACTAAAAAAATGAAAAAGCAAACTTTTATGAGTACATTAAAAAGCGGAATCATAGCATTAGCAACCGCTATTTTCTCAACAACTGCAGTAGTAAATGCACAAACAGTAAAAAATGTAGTATTGGTACATGGCGCCTTCGCAGATGGCTCAGGTTACAAAGGGGTTTATGATATCCTTACAAAACAAGGTTACCATGTTACGGTAGTACAAAATCCATTATCCTCTCTTGAAGATGATGTGAAAGCAACAAAACTGGCATTGGATGCTCAGGACGGTCCAACGATTCTTGCAGGACATTCGTGGGGTGGAACTGTGATTACTCAGGCAGGAAATCACCCAAACGTAGCTGGTTTGGTTTATATTGCAGCTTTCCAACCGGATAATGGAGAAACAACCTCACAGTGGGCTCAAACTATGAAACCTGCACCGGAAAATGGAATATTGCCTCCAGATAAAAATGGGATTGTTTACTATGATAAAGCAAAATTTCATGCAGGTTTTTGTGCAGATGTGAGTGATGATTTAGCCAACTTTATGTATGCTTCACAAGGAGCGTTCTATGGTCAGTGTTTTGTAGCTCCAGTTACAGACGCAGCATGGAGAAACAAACCAACTTATGGTATTGTAGCAACTGATGATAAAAGCATTAACCCGGATATCCAACGTAATATGTACAAACGTTCTAATACTAAAGTTACAGAGATCAAAGGGAGTCATGTAGTTTTTATCTCTCAACCTCAAAAAGTAGCAGCCGTAATTATGAAAGCAGCGAAAGAGGTGTCAGCAAAATAATGACACAGCACAATACAGAAATAATCTGACAAATTAACATTGTCAATTTTACATGAAAAAACCAGGTTTATATACTCTGGTTTTTTTGTACTGTAAAGTAGCAGAATCTTAAGTTGATAAGAAAACCAAAAAATCTGCGTAATCAGCAAGATCTGCGAGAACTAAAATAACCATAAACATCTGTGCAAATCCGAGTAATCTGTGGTTAAAATCAAACCACAAAAGTCACAAAAGTTTTAAACACTTTGGTTTCTTTAAGTTCCATTAACCTGTATAAGAAGTACACTTAAGTTTTTGGAAAAATCAAAGATTTTTTTATCAGTTTCATTTTAATTTCCGCTTTTGTCATTCTGAAAGAATCTAGGCACAGTAAAGCATTAGCAAAAGGTATAGTTTTTTTAATAATAATGTTTAGATTCTTTCAGAATGACAAAAGAGATGCATAAAATTTCAAGGAGTAATCTTATAAAAAAATCTATATTGACAAAAAGTTGATTTACCGTCAGATCGAATGTTTTTCGAAGAAAAATGTATCGAGATCTTTTGAATATACAGATTTCTCGATACGGTTTTACAAAAACCTACTCGAAATGACGTACAACAAATATTTGTAAATAATATTCATCAACATCTGTGTAAATCTGAGTCATCTGTGGTTAAAATTAAACTACAAACCGAAGGTTCGACGTAGCCAAAAGTCACAAAAGTTTTAAACACTTTAGTTTCTTTAAGTTCCATTAACCTGTATAAGAAGTACACTTAAGTTTTTGGAAAAATCAAAGATTTTTTTATCAGTTTCATTTTAATTTCCGCCTTTGTCATTCTGGAAGAATCTAGGCACAGTAAAGCATTAGCAAAAGGTATAGTTTTTTTAATAATAATGTTTAGATTCTTTCAGAATGACAAAAGAGATGCATAAAAAATCTTATAAAAAAATCTACACTGACAAAAAATTGATTTACCGTCAGATCGAGTGTTTTTCGAAGAAAAATGTATCGAGATCTTTTGAATCTACAGATTTCTCGATACGGTTTTTACAAAACCTACTCGAAATGACAAACAATGGAATTCCTCTGTAAAATACTTAACCCAACGATCTGTAATCAGTAGGAGAGACCCCCGTTTTTGTTTTAAAGAGTTTAGTGAAATGGGACTGATGCTCGAAGCCCAGATCATAGGCAATTTCACTAATGGATCGCTCTGTTCCCCACAACAAAGTTTTAGCTTTATCAACTAATTGTAAATGGATATGTTCCTGTGTGGTTTTGCCTGTATATTTCCCTAATAAATCTGACAGATAATTGGATGAGAGATTTAATTTGGAAGCAAAATATTTAACGTTTGGTAATCCCGTTTCAATAAGACTTTCCCTGGAAAAATATTCTTTGAGTAATACTTCAAATTTCTGAACAATATCCTTACTTATTTTCTGTCTTGTTAAAAACTGACGATCATAATAACGGTCACAATAATTCAATAACAACTCAAGATTGTTGACAATAAGAGATTGTGTGTGTTTGTCTATGTTTTGGGAGTACTCTTTTTCAATTTTTGAAATACAGTCTCTTAATACTAATTTCTCATCTTCTGACACATGGAGTGCTTCATTAGTATCGTAATTAAAAAAAGAATAATCATTGATTTTCTTCCCTAAACTGGTGGAATTGATCAAATCCGGGTGAAAGAAAAGTCCCCATCCTTCTTCACAATCAATATCAGGACCCGGAGAGACTGCCTGATTAGGGGCTGTAAACATTAATGAACCTTCATCAAAATCATAGTGCCCTTTACCATAGTTTAAAATACCTCTGAAAGTTTTGCAATAAATCGTGTAAAAACCTAAAGTGTAAAAGACATCGCTATTTCGATAATCAGTTTCTCTGTTTTTTGAAAGCTCAAAAACTGAAATGAGAGGGTGCTTGGGTTGTGGTAAGCCTACTAACCTGTAAGCTTCACTAATACTAAGGATGTTTTTATATGTTGGCATATTATTCATATAATATAGTATAAATGTACAATAAACAGAAAGCTCAGACAATAGTCTGAGCTTCTGACTTCTTACAAGCCAATACGGCTCATCATAATCTTTTTAAATTCTACATCACCAGATTCTTCTTTTGTACGGATCAGATTGACAGCATCTTCACCTACCGGATATCGTAGCTTTTCTGTATTGTCTGTTGCTGCTTCATAAATAACTTCGGCTACTTCATTAATATTTTTATTCCCTCTATCCGGTATGCTGGCGAATGCGGCTAGCTTATCAAAGGTTGGCTGATAGTCGGTAAAGCCCTCAATTCCAAACATGGTTAATGAACGGTTCCCAAAATCAGTTCTGTAACTACCGGGTTCAATGATTTTAAGTTTGATGCCTAATGGATTAAGTTCATATTGAATGGCTTCTGTAAGTCCCTCTACAGCAAATTTTGTAGCATGATACAGCGATCCAAATGGGAATGTGATTTTGCCACCGACAGATGATATGTTGATGATAACACCTTCCTTGTTTTTGCGCATATATGGAAGTACTGCTTTTGTAACATCAATAAGTCCAAATAGGTTAACTTCAAACTGTTGTCGAATGATTTTATCGGTTGCGGCTTCAAGACTACCAATAGCACCATATCCTGCATTATTTAATAAAACATCAATTGTTCCGAACTTACGCACTCCCGCATTTACAGCATCTTGAATGCTCTGTTTATTCGTGACATCAAGATGGATAACGAATACATTTTCTAATTGACTTAATTCTTTTTCCTTTTCAGGTGATCGCATTGTAGCGATAACATTCCATCCATTGTTGTGGAATAATTTAGTCGTTTCTCTACCAAAGCCAGAAGAGGCTCCTGTGATTAATATGGTTTTTTGCATTGTTGATATTTTTAAAATTCTACAGCAAAATTCCTAAAAGCAGGCAGATTCTATTTATACATTTCACATGAGCTCTTATACATTTCTCTGAAACTACAAATTCATCCCCCTTTCTATTAGATTCAAAAAATAATAACTAAATTCACTTTTTTTAACAAAAAGGAGATGAAGCTTAACCATATCAATTTAGTTGTTGCCAACGTTGAAAAAACAACACAATTCTTTGAAACGTATTTCAATTTTAAATGTGTAGATATTAAAGGAGATTATATCATCACAGTATTAAAAGGAGAAGGGGATTTTACGCTTGTTATTATGAAAAGCAGGGAAGGAAGCACGGCATATCCTGATGCTTTCCACATTGGTTTTATGTTGGAAAGTACAGAGAAAGTGACAGCTATTTACCAACGCTTAAAAGCTGCCGGTATTGTAGGCGAACAGGAACCCAGCAAGATAAGAGATAGCTTCGGCTTCTATTTCAATTTTGAAAATCTGATGATAGAAGTAGGGCACTATTATAAATAGACTTAATAATAACCCAATTTCAATTCGTGTAATCAAAGAAATCTACTCTCATATTCCTAGAGTAGATTTGTTTCGATCAATAAGTGATATGTGTTATGTTTTAAATTTTTATTAGCTGTCCAAAAATAAATTACCTTTTATAGAATTATGCACTACAAAATATGTAGTGCATTTTGTTTTAAATTACAGTTGATCCAATGTATACTATTTGATAATGTTTTCCCTGACCCATTCTTTAATTCCTTTAGTTGCTATATTATTCTTATCATTGAATGTTTTAGACATTGGCCATGTAACGCCAGGATTGGTGAATACAAGGCGATAGCGATTGAAAATATCGATAGGATCATTTTCCAGTTTTTCTCTCAACACTGGTATACTCCAAAGATTCCGATCGAATGGAGTATCAAATAATGATTCCAGTTGTAAAGCAATTTCTTCAAATGTAAGCGTATCACCAGCGACAAAAATAATCTGGTCAAGTAGTTCTGGCTGATGAAATAAAACGGCTGCAGTTAATGCTCCAATATCTTCACAAGCGGTTAACGTAAGTGAATGATCCCAGCTGCCGAGTGCGTGAACCGTTTTGTTTTTGAGACTTACAACGCCAAAGTCTTCCCGAAATAGAAAACTGGTGATCATACCGGTAGAAATGATGAGCCAATGGGTTTTATTTTGAGATCTTAATAAATCACGAACATCAAGTTGCTCGTCAAATGTAGGTTGAGCACTTCCTCTGCCTATTTGATCATAATCGACTCCGAATTGCCAGGGAATATATCGTCTTACACCAGCATCTAAAACGGCTTTTGTAATTTTGATCTGAATACCATTTCCTGCTGCAAAGCCACTACAGCAGATTACCGTATCATATTTTTTGAAAATTGAAGATAATTCTTCAATACTATCCGTGACAAGATCTGCAGGTTCAATAATAAAATTGCCGAACGCTGGGTTTTTATGTATTTCGTCAGTTGTATCCTTTGATCTTTGAATAAGTACACCTATTTGAAAGTTGTGTTTTTGTCGGTAACTCTCAAGACTATTCAATATTGCTTGACCTACTTCACCTTTTCCAATAACTAAAAATGATTTTTCCATTGTTTTAATTTTCATTTAAAAACTATAACAAAAGTAGGGTCATCAATTTATTTTACTGATGCAAAATAGCTGCAAAAAGCTGCAAAAAAATTACTTATTTCTAAAAGACAAAGGAGTATTGCCTGTTTTCCTTTTATAAAAGTTTAGGAAATGAGAGACTTCTTGAAAACCAAGACTCCAGGCAATTTCTTTCATCGTGTAAGCGGAATGCCGTAACATAATGTTAGCTTCTGTTACAATACGCTCATGAATGAGATCTTGTGTTGTTTTTCCAGTTGCCGCTTTCGATGCTCTTGTTAAACGGCTGAGGCTTGTATTTAGTCGATCAGCGAAATAAGAAGGAGACTTATCATTCAACGGATTAGAAATATTAATATCAGTAAATTCGAACTCCAGGATACCCATAAAATGATCATATAAATCTTTTGAATGCAGAGATTTTATTGTTAGACTTGGATCAAGCTTCTGGGTATAATGAATAATGTCAAAAAGCTTGTTTCGAATAACCTGTTCTTTAAAAAGATAGGTAGATTTTGATTCAATATGAATCAATTCATACAGTTGGACTAAATCATCATATTCATTATTCTGCAGGCTTCGTATAAATAGATCTTCACCTGAAAAAACAGGATAATCACTAATCGATACTTTATCCGTTCCTCTCAGGAAATCCTCATTGAAAATACAATATCTGGCGTCAAAATTTAAATCTTCAGTGGAAAAGCTACAGCGGGTCAAGGGATTGATGAAAATGATATTTTTTCCTGAAACATGATATATCTGATCATTGGAATGGTAAGTTGCCTGACCATTTATAAGAGCAATTTTATAGACGTGCTTTCGCTGGAGTGTCTTACAGGCAGAGAGATCATTTTTAAAATCTTTCCATAACAACATATCAAAATATCCCAAAAAGCTATTGGTTTCAATTTCTTTATTAGCAATGTAATTGTTATAAAAGGTATGGATAGATTGGTTTTGCATTGCAGAAACAAAGATAATACTTTAACGTTATGCGTCTCAATATTTACTATTTCTAAGATCATTTATGAATTTGATATCATAGGAATTAGTCTATTTCTTTCAAGAGCAACGGCCAGATATTATCTTTAAATTTATCCCGAAAAATACCAAAATGCCCTATATCATTGGTGTTAAAATCTTTTGCCATAAGATGAATTCTTTTAACAGAAGCATTCTCATACTTTCCAGCTAACCATTCCACTGCTTTTCTTGGTGCAAAATGATCATTCTCAATACTTATGGAGGTTAGAGGGGCTGTTATGTTTTTAAAAAACAGATTTTGTTCCTCTATATGATCGAACAGATAATTAGGAGATAAACACCAACTTCCCCATTGGTTAGCAACATTTTTTGGCAAATTTTCCATACCACTTATTCTCTTTGATGGCAGATATCCGAACATCTTGATAAGAAGAGGGAAGAATGCTTTCCAATAAGACCATAGCTTATATTTTTGAAAGCCATTCCAAAATTTCCAATATCCACTTTGTGCGGCAACGAGGATAATTTTATGAGCAGCTGTCGAAGATGGGGATAATCCAATCAATTGTCCTCCGATACTATGACCCAATAAAGTGATCTTTGTTCCAGGATTGTATTTTTCTACATAGGCTATGACTGAGCTTAAATCAGTTTTACTCCAATCGACTGTATTATTTTTTAAATTTTTAAGGGGTTGCTTCAGGGATTTTCCAATACCTAAATAATCGAAGGTAATTACCGAAATACCTGTCTGTGCAATGAATTCTGCAAATTTTTTGTAATAAGACTGTTTTACTCCTGTAGCAGATGATATGATAAGGGTATTTTTACTTTCTGGTACCTCATAGATATTTGCAGAAATGGAATAACCTTTATCCGTAGTAATTTCTACTGTTTTCATTGTATTAGAATTATATTTTGTGAATGATTAATGATTCAACTTTATTTTGGTTTTGTTGGCAAAATAATTAGAATAAATGTTCTATAAATGTAAGATTTAATTCTCTGTACGATGAGGAATAGACCTTGATTTTAAGTGTTATACATAGTTTTTCTTGAAAGTTATCTGTTAAAATCTTATTTTTAAAATCAAATTGGTTTAATTAATTATTTCAAACACGATTAACAAATATGCACGAGTTATTACCATTCATGTTGGCACTGATTATAGCAATTGTGCTGATAGAAATGTTGGCTGAAAAGCTGAAGATTGCCTACCCTATACTTTTGGTTGTAGCGGGGCTGTTGATCAGTTTTATTCCGGGACTGCCAACCATACAGATCGATCCGGATCTGATCTTCTTTATTTTCCTGCCGCCTATTCTCTTTGAGGCCGCCTGGAGTATTTCATTTAAAGAAATGAAAAAATGGTGGCGGATCATTGGGAGTTTTGCTTTTTTAGTTGTTTTTTTTTCAGCACTTACTGTTGCATTAATCGCTAATTATTTTATCCCTGGTTTTACCCTTGCATTAGGCTTTCTGCTAGGGGGAATCGTCTCACCTCCTGATGCTGTAAGTACAGGAGCTATTATGAAATTTGTAAGAATTCCAAAATCTACTGCTGCTGTTTTGGAAGGCGAAAGTTTATTGAATGATGCTTCATCCCTTATTATCGTCCGATTTGCTTTAGTAGCTATAGGAACAGGGCAGTTTATTTTCCAGACGGCGATCACGGATTTCTTCTGGATGGTAATAGGAGGAATTGGAATAGGACTTTTAGGAGGTTGGTTGTTTATACAGGCTCATAAAAGATTACCTACAGATGCCCCTTCAGATATTGTATTTACACTGGTTGAATCTTACTTACTGTATTGGGCTGCAGAGCAGGTTCATAGCTCTGGTGTGCTGGCGGTAGTTGCTGGTGGATTATTTCTATCAACCAGAAGGCTTTCCTTTCTTAGCAGTGCCAGCAGGATCAAAGGGCTCAGTTTTTGGGAGGCCTTGATTTTTATTCTCAATGGTATTGTATTCATGATCATTGGTTTGGCTCTTCCGGAAATTGTGAAAGGGCTTAGAGCAGACGGAATCCCTTTAAGAACTGCTATTTTTTATGGTGCTCTTGTTACGGTTATTCTAATTGCTACCCGGATGATCTCTTCTTATGCAGCCTTGATCGCAACTGTTCTGTTCAGGCCCAGCGTTACCCCAGGAAGAGGTTTAAGCTGGCGAAGAATATTTGCTTTACCTCTGTTATTGGGTTGGACCGGGATGAGGGGAGTGGTGTCGTTAGCAGCTGCCTTATCTATTCCTCTGACATTACCAGGTGGAGAAGCTTTTCCTCACAGAAATCTTATTTTATTTGTAACCTTTACCGTTATACTTTTTACACTTCTTATTCAGGGGTTAACCCTTCCGCTCATCATTGAAAGGTCAAACTTGTTCGATTATGGTAGAGAATTACCAGAAGATGAAGCAAAAATGAAAGTGAAAAATCATCTGGTGGTAGAGACCATACGTTTGCTGAAAGAGAAACAAAAGAAAGGGCAGTATGATGACCCTCATCTTCAGAAGATGATTGATCAATGGGAGTATAAGATCAGCCAGCCCGAACATTTGAGAATGACGGAGCAGACCAAACAGAATTACCTGGAATTATTGGAAAGTCAACGTCAGTTTTTATCAAAACTCAATAAGGATACAGAAGTACACGAAGAATATATCAATTGGCAGATTTACCAGATTGATCTGGAAGAAGAACGGGTCAGGCTATTGTAAATGGAGCCTGCTATTGGAAGATTAGGCAACAGAGATTATCTGTTGCCTTTTTCTTTGCTTATTAAGCTTCTCTTGTGTCATATACATTACAAAAACTGCGTTGTGCAGATTCTGCTAATTGACTGCCTTCAGAAACCATACGTTTCCCTCCTTCGCTGTTGATAACCCCTTGAAAAGCTTCCATATTTTCATATTGTGCATAAAGTACCACACTTTTTCCATCGATTCCTTTATGATAGCTGGCTGAAATGAACCCCGGACAGTCTGAAATAAATTCGTCTGTACACGAAATAAGCAGATTAAGTAACTCGTCCTGTTTTTCTGGTGCGACAGTGAAAACATTGATCAATGTTAGATATCCCTGTTCTTTTGAAATGTTAACCATTTTGTATTGCTTTTAAATGTTATTGTACAATTTGATGTTTTAAAATTATCTTTAAAACCAATACACTTAGGGGACCAGTTTAGCTTTTCTCAATGCTCCAGAAAAAAATGATTTTTCGTTAATCCAGTAAACCGTTGAGTTTTGCAAATGGATCATAATGAGGGTCTTTATTCCAGATGTATTCTGCACCATTGGCGGTATTCATTGCTACATCATATCCAAAAAGCTTTTCTATAAGAGCTAATGCCATATCTGTTCCTGCCGAAACGCCGGAAGAAGTGAAAAATTTTCCATCTTCGACCCAGCGAGCCTCTTTGATCCATAGCACCTGATCACTTTGACTTGTAGCCCATTTAAATGCCCGTTTATTGGTGGTTGCTTTAATACCATCAATCAATCCTGTCTTGGCTAATAAGGCAGCTCCGGTACAAATAGAAGCAACATGAGGAGTTTGTTCACCTAATTTTTTTAAAGCATCCAGGAAAGGTTGATTGTTAACCTCCTTTCTGGTTCCGCCTCCGCCGGGTATCATCAGGATATCCAAAGCTTTGATTTCTTCAAAAGTACGGTCTACAACTACCGCAGGTCCTGCACTGCTTTTAACTGAACCATGCTGTTGACCTATCATTACGATTTCTACCTTGTCCCTTAATGAGCCAAACATCTCCAAGGGTCCGAAAGTATCAAGCAATTCAAAACCTTCAAATACAACCATTCCCAGTAGAAGTTTGTTATCGTTGTTCTCTGTCATATCAGTTTGTTTTTCTGTTATACGGGCTAACCCCATTAATGGACTTAAAGATAGCAATAATGAACCAGCAGCCATTTTTTTGATAAAAGATCTTCTGGATTTAGAATATTTATTTTTCATTTTTGATATATGTCTGGAAATGAAACCGGAAGTTTACAATCTTTTCCATGGATTTCTACCTTCCTGTTTCAACTGTTTGAAAATGGTTGTTATGTAAATAAGATCGAGAATGAAAGTAGAGCCAATGATAATATTCATAAGATGAGCCTTTCCATGATGAAGGGTAAAGAGATAATAGATCCCTACGCTGAATCCTGTGCCAATACATTTGAAAACACCGATGGTTAAAGATTGTCCCTCACTGCCTTTGCGTTCCCAAATCATCAAAAGGAAACACACAGAAATTATTAGATTTTGTACGTAAGCAATAAAAATAGCACCCTGAAATATATCTGCTTTAAAATAACTATTAAACTGTCCAAAGAATGGACCTCCTGTCAACATAATCCCAAAAGATACTATAAAAGCAAGAGCCGAATACACCATCCATTCTGTTTTTGAAATACTATAACGACGATGAAAATATGGATAGCTATACATAAAATAGGTCGTTATGATTCCAATATCACATATCATCCAGATACCATTGATCAAAGCTCCTGCTATTCCCGTTGCCGCAGGAGGATATACCAGAGAGAATACCATTTCCCAGGCGAAATTCAATGCAAGAGGAATGAGAGGCATTCCATATGACTTATCTTTTATACCACGATATGTAAGCGCTATGTATACAATCGTCCAGGCCAAACCGCTTATCGAGGTTGCTATCAATTCTGAAGTCATATTTTTTGATTTTTAATAAAATATCGATGATGAAAAATGATGTTTGCGAGGATATATGATTTATCTTCTATGGTAATACTGATAATACGTTGTCTTGACAATTAATCAGCTGTCTGATTTGATCATTCACCTGATCCAGTGTTTCTTTTTGGAGGTGATCGATATCGTTCAGCGTAATACATTCGATATCTTCTACTCCCATGATGCTGAATACTGTCTTTAGGTAATTGGTTTGAAAATCCATATGTTCACGGATTTCACCAGGACCATAGCCTGTATTTCCACGAACCAGCAACAGGTAAACTTTCTTACCATTCAATAGTCCTAGGTATGGTTGTTCAGGATTGTCTTTACGAACCAAAACAGTTTCATTCACCCGTAAAACCTGGTCTATATAAGCTTTTAATGTACTGGGCACTGACCAATTATACATGGGTGTACCCACTACAATAATGTCAGAGTCTTTTAATTCTGAGATCAATTCGTTACTCAACCGGAGTACTTCATGATCTTCTTCGTTTCTTAGGTGAGCTGGTTTGAAAGCTCCTGCAATCCACCTCTCTGTTACATGAGGGATATTTTCTTGTCCAACTTCCCGATGGAGAAAGAGATCGTTGGGATATTTCTCATTCCAGCTTTTGGCGAATACGTTGGTAAGCTGTCTGCTCAATGATCTTTCCTTACGAGCACTGGCATTTATAATTAATACTTTTGACATACTGTAAATTGATTTAATTTTATGACCATTTCCTTTCTGGAAATGAAATCTACACTTAACTTGTATGCAAAGGTATTTTGCATAAAAACCTATTTTTGGGACCAGAAAAATATAAGTATGTAGTCCAGGTGGTTTTTCTATGTCGAGAAGATTTAATCAGTAATCTGCATAGAACTTTAAAATTGGGATTAAAAAAAACAGCCATATGGCTGTTTATAATTTAAGAATTGGCTGTTGGAGATTCAAGTTAAATACCCTTTACATATTCATCGGTATTTTTAACAGTGGAATAGAAGTAAGCCAGCGCAGCAATAAAAGATTTTTGAACTTCCTGGGCTGCAACATTTTTTCCCTGAACTTCCAGATCTTTAGTAGCGCAGGCATCTCCAATGAGAGTACAGGTAAAATCAAAATCTTTGGCTGCTCTTGTGGTTGAATCTACACACATATGGGTCATCATACCACAAATTACCAATTCACTGATCATATGTGTTTTCAGATAATCAAGCAAATCTGTTTTTTGAAAACTGTTGGGATAGTTTTTAGTGACTATTTTTTCTCCATCAATTGGGGTTACATTTTCGTGGATTTCAACTCCCTTTGTATTGGGAATGAAAAATGTAGAATCTTCTCTGTTGGAAAGATGTTGGATATGAATAATTGGGAGTGATTTTTTTCTGAAGTCTTCCAATAGTTTTTTAGCATTGAAACTGGCTTCCAAACTCCCAACCAAAGGATTGGCTCCTCCTTCAAAATAATCGTTTTGAATATCTATTATAAGTAATGCTTTTTTATTTTCCATTGTTTTAATTTAGCTATTGTTAAGTTGTGATCTTTTATATAGGCCCACACAAGTTTTCTGAAAAACAGTAATTCTTCCCCTCCAAAACAATCAAAGAACTATAATTCCCCTCCCTCGGAGGGGTGTCAAATCAAAGATTTGACGGGGTGGTTCAAGAATGCTCCCATTAATCAGTATACAACGCATACATTTTACATACTTTACCCTCCTCATTAAAGAACATCACTTCAATTGCTTTTTTATTCATAATTGATTGGTAATAGAGAGCGATGGAATTAATTCCATACGTTACATCATACAATTCAAAATGCAGGTCCGGAACCTTTTCAAGAGCTTTCTGCCAATACTTTTTAACCGCTTCCTTCCCTTTGAGGGTATCTTCTCCGGAAGTAAATGCTCTGATCATAGGAGTTGTGATTTCAATATCATCGGCATAATGACTGAGGATATCATCTAATTGATGTGAGTTCCAGGCATTAATCCATTGCGTGGCAAAATTTTTAATATCCATTCTTATTTTTTAAATAATTATAATTCCAAATAGCTAATTCAAAGAACCTGAGAGTTTTACAAAACTCACGTCATCTAAAATAATGACACCTTCCGGAGTCTTATCAAAGATAAAGGAAATGGATTTCAAACCATTCAAATCAAGTGCAGGATATTTTTTTTGAAGGGTATCAAGATCAAAATAAAAGTAATCAGGAATGGCCTCTGCATTGACATAATCATTAAAAAAGGCAAATTTGGTGATATTTTTCTTCAACTGTGGTTGCAAAGGAGCACAATCACTGAGAAGAAAACGAACTTGTGTACCTTTTTGATCGGTCAGTATAATACTGAAGTCGATCGCCTTTTTTTGCTGATCTGTTTTTGCTGGCTCTTCTTTTTTATCATCATTTTTCTTTTGTCCTTTTTTAGGTGCCAAAGATGATTCATCACTTTCTGCAAGATTGAATGCTAGAGCTTTGCCTTTTAAATCCAGACCTGTGCTTTCATTAAAATTGAATGTGTATCTGCCTGTTTTGTTTGCTGTTTCTTTATGATTCCAGCCCACAATTACAGCACGGGACATAAGACCATCCCACATTAATTTTTGTTGGGATTCTTTCCAGAGACTCAGGTTTTCAGTACTAATGCTTACTCCAGGTAAAGTGGCTGTAGATAAATTGAGATCTTCTTCATAACGGGCAACAAATGTAGTTTGACTGTCTTCAAACTGATTGAAGTAAATATGGTTCGGAAGCCATTTACGTCCAAAACGATAATCCGTAAAAAGTGGTTTATAGATTGTTTCTCCTTTCAAATTGACATCTAAAAAAGCACTGATGTAGACTTTGGCAATCTGCTGTTGTTCATCCTCAGGCATCAGATTAGTCATATTAAACTGATTGATATAAGGACTGCTTGAATCATATTTTCCCCACGAAGTATTGAACTGGCCATGGTTAGCCTGATTGACATATAAGCCCGCTTTGAATCCCTGATATCCCGGAGAATACTGGATGCGTTTATAAGTAGCAAGTCCTCCGTAAGACTGCATATCCATATCATGAGCACCCTGTATAACGAAATAATTAATATCCTCTAAAGGTGCCAATATCGACGCCGGTTGGTATTGGCCATCTACCGGAGCAATAGCAATATACGCTTTTATATTAAAATTAAAATCAAATACTTCATTGGCATTGTCAGGGAAATAAGGAAGTTTATTGAACAATGCGGCATGAGACATCGCTTCTCCACCTCTTGAATGACCAATCAACGCAATCTGATCCATATTGATGCGATTAAAAAACGGATTGGAAGGGTCTTTATTCCATTTTCGCCAGAGTTGGAGATGTTTTAGCATCAACCAGCCGCGGGCACCATTTTCATCCTTAAAACCTTTCTGATCAAGATCAGTAAAACTGGTGTTCAGGAAATTTTCATCTACGGACGCAACGATGTATCCTTTGCTGGCCAATAGTTTTCCCAGATAATCATATCCTTCTTCTGACCAGTCCTGAGCCAGATGATTTCCATGAACAATAAGTACCAATGGGGCTTGCCCTTTAAAATTTTCAGGATACCAGACCATTGCATTTAAAGGCAGTTGACTTTTATCAAACCCAAAATAATGTGTACGTAATTTACCCGAAATGCCATTCCATGATTTCAAAAGAAGTGATCCATCAACGGATGGAGTGATAATACGAGCATCCTTACCGTAGATGGAGCGGCGTGTATCTTTTCCTGATCCATAACTTAGAAATCCAACCTTATATTGACCGGGAAGGGCAGGGTTCACTGCCTCAATAGGAGCTGGAAGTTTCCCGGACATTTTATAATTTTTTAAAGCAGGTTGGGAGCTTCCTCCATTAAAATAATAATAACCACCAATACCTAATCCCAGAATTCCAATGAAAAGGGTAACACCAGTAAAAACTTTTTGACGGGAAGACCAGGATGTTTGAGCTTTCGATTTCCAGTAAAATAATGCTCCAAAAGTAAGCGCAGGGAAAACGACAAGAAAGACGATCAATACCCAACGGAAAGTAGAGGTAAGCAAAATGAAATAAAAGAAAAAGAATAGCACAAAACCTATAGCTCGCCTGAAATTAGGAGGCGTTTTTCCGATTAAGCCTGCTAACCAGCTCATAAGACAACCTGCAAGATAGCTCACTAAAAAGGAAGCCAACAGGAATAAAATGAAATTGCCAAAGCCTATAGACGGCAAAAATTTATCTGCCGATACCAGAATAAAAAAAAGGACAGAACTGATTAAGATACCAAAACCACTTGCCTTTAATGCAGATCTGTTAGGTGTTAATGCATTTTGTATTCGTAGGAGACTGGTTTTTAATTTTTTCCATATTGAAGTATTTTCATTCATAATAATTGGTTTGGTGTTTGGTGTGAAGTTTACGTTGGATTTACCTGATGAAAATACCTGGGGTCAGGATATTTAAATTCGAAATCCAGCTCAGATATTAATTTAGCTGATGAAATTCTTTTTCCACCAGGTTCTCCAATTTCATCTGAGCTCTCGATATTCTTTTGAATAGTGATAACCTCTGATTTTGTAGGGTGGAGGGGTGCAGCTACATTGTAAATTTTGGATTGAGATTGCTGTTTAATCATTTTTTCTATAACAGAACAGATATCAGCATAATGAATATGATTAACGAAGAGGTTTACATTGGATACCTTATAATTGCTTAAAAGTCTGTTATCTCCCATAAGTCCTGCTAACCGCAAAATATTAACTTTTGGGTATCTGTTTTTAAACATTCTTTCGCCCGGAACATTATCAGATGACATATCTTCTTCTGTTAATTCCTGATTCAGATCCGCATATACACCAGTAGAACTCATGAGAAATAATTGACCCTTGAAATCGTCTATAAAAGAAAATAAATTTTGAATTCTATTATATAATGAGCTTGCACAACAATTTTTTCCCGAAAGGGGAATAGTAATGATTAATACATCCAGATCGTTAAGCACCTGCCATGGGGAATGTTTTTCAGCCAACAGGTAATCCGGAAAATTAATAACATAAGGATGGAATCCTTTAGAAAATAAATCCTCTTCTTTGTCTAAAGTTGTTGTCGTTGTATGTATTTCAAAGTCTTTTGATAATGTTTTTGCAATTCGTGACCCAAGCCATCCGTAACCTATAATTCCTGCTTTTTTCATATGATTCTTTTTGTCCAAACCAGACGGGTAATCCTCTATTCAAATGGAATTTGTAATAAAGAAATTATAGTTGATTTTTTTAAAGAAGTGAAAATACTCAATTTATTTAGTATAAAGATTATTGGCGAAAAATATTTATTAAACTGAATTTAATAAAATATAAAAGGTCATTTGTGAATTGTATGGTAAAGAAGTATCCTGTTTTGTAAGAGATAACTGATAGCTTTACCTCTAAAATATACCTGATAACAGGTAAGTAAAGATACATTTTCACAGGTATTGGAATGAGCTCTGTATCGGGATAAATTTGCTCTTATAACTCATAAAAAGATGAGTAATGTAAGGAGCCTGAACCTCTTTAGAATTTTCTAAAACATTCAGGATATAATAACCACTTATTTCAACACCAAACAAAAACAAAATGAAAAAATTAATCTTTACCTCTTTATTTTTAATAGGCGTGGGAGTTGCTGCCCAACCAACGGTAACGAGGGCAGCTCTTGACAAAATCAATACTACCACTACTGTTTATAACGTAAACGTTTCGACATCGATAAGTCCAGGTCCGGCTGGAGCAGGTCAGACATGGGATTTTTCAACGTATGTTGGGAGCCAAACTATAACAACTAAATTATTTCCATGTCCGGGTCAGGTCAATTGTTCAAAATTTCCGACAGCCAATAGAATCGCTGAACTTGTAGGGAATAATAATTTTGATTACCTGCTAAACAGTGATACAGAAGCAACGACCATTGGAAATTTTAGTGTATTAGGAAATGTGATCATTACGTATACGAATCCCTTGGTCGACTATAAGTTTCCAGTGAATTATCTGCAGGAATTTACAGATGATTATCAATTCAATACGGGAGGATCAACGGAAACAGGAACGGTAAATTTTAAGGTAGATGGTTACGGAACGGTCATAACACCCAGTGGAACTTTCCCTAATGCATTAAGAATAAAAAGAATAAGAAATGGAAGCCAGGTTACCGGCGGAACAACGTTTACTTACGTTAATGAGTCTTATCAATGGGTTACAGAAAGTAACGGACCGGTTCTTACCGTTGCATTTAATACATTTACCATCAATGGACAGACGACTGTACAACCATCGTTAGCTTATTTTTCATCATCTCCCACATTATCTACTGTAGATTTGGATAGTACAAAAGATGAAATTATTATTTATCCAAATCCGGCATCACAATCTATAACGATACGATCAAAAGAAGACATCAAAAATATTAACATTATAAGCCTTGATGGGAAAGTAGTTCGAGAATCACCCAATCACAAAGTAATTGATATAGCCAACCTACCGAATGGAACATACATCGTGCAGGGAGAGCTTAAAAACGGAAAAATTATTTCAAAAAAAGTCAGTAAACAGTAATTGTTTTTATTTATGGTGAAGAGTACTATCATTACGATAGTACTTTTTTTGTTTCTAATAATGGATTAATGTTATACGTTAGAGACCATTTTTTTGTGCAAAATTAAGCAACTCCACCACATTTCTGACCTCACATTTATTCAGCAGATTTCTTCTGTGTGTTTGTACCGTAAGATAGCTAAGGAACAAAGTATCTGATATTTCCTGAGTAGATTTACCTTCTGCCAAAAGATTGAGAATCTCTTTTTCCCGTTGGGTTAGTCTTGGAATGGCTTTCAGATCATAAACACTTGTCTTTTCAATGATTTTTTCTGCTTCTTTGCTAAATGCTATTTCTCCTGTGATAGCCTTACTTATACAGGTTTTAAACTCTTCAGGAGAAGCGCTTTTTAGCAGATAGCCCTGTGCTCCGTTTTTGATCATTTGTAGAATGATACTGCGTTCAGACTGGCTGCTCATGGCCAATATGATTATTTTTGGATATGATTTTTTGATTTTCAGACACAAGTCAATACCATTGATATCTGGAAGGAATATATCGAGCAGAATAATATCCGTTTTACTGAGATTTTCATAAGCTAGAAGAGCTTCACCGGTTTTAAAACTTTTAATGATACTCACCTCGTCTGATTCTGAAAAAAGAAGTTGGAGCCCTTCTGTGATGATCGGATGATCGTCTACAACAACTGTTTTGTATGGTTTTGTCATGGTCATTGCAATTTAGATAGATAGTTCAATATTGAAGACGGTATTGCTGTTTTTTGAAGAATGAATATCCATCTTTCCATTGAGCAGTTCCACGCGGTTTTTAAGATTTTTCAGACCCTGGCCGGTAAAATTGTCGGCTTTTGTTGTGTCAAATCCAGTTCCATTATCTTCTACAGTGATGTAAAAATGAGATCCATTTTGGCTGCAATCAACAAGGATTTCAGTGCATGAAGAATGTTTCAAAGCATTATTAAGCAGTTCCTGTACAATCCTGTAAATCATGATCTGAACACTTTCCGGAATATCCTTTTGAATCTTATTGGATTGGAAGTAAATATTAACTTCATCAGTAACCAAAAGATGGCAAAGGTCACTCAGTGCATGTTCCAGTCCCAGTTTAAGGAGTGTTTCAGGGATAAGATTAAAAGAGATCTGTCGCAATTCTGTAATGGAATTGTTTAACAGGGTATTCATGTTTTCTATTTCATTGGGTTGGGCCGGTTCAGAAGAATTACTGATTTTCAAAAATCTGACCTTAAGGGAAGAGAGCATACTTCCAATACCATCATGAAGATCTCTCGCTATTCTTTTACGCTCATCTTCTTCTCCTCTGATCATGGCCTGGGTGACCTCCATTTCTTTCTGGGTTTTAAGCGTTTCTATGTTCTGCGCATAATTTTGAGAATGCTGGATAGCGATCTTTTTCTGATTTTTAGAATTGACCCAAAGGGAGATAACCAATAATAAAAGTATAACTGTAATAGCCGCTAATAAACCATAATAGAGTTTGTTGTTTTCGGAGACCAACTTGTCACGCTGGCGCTGGGCCTGAAGTATGCTGATCTTCTTTTCATTTTCAGACTTATTGAATTTTGCTTCCAATGCGGCTATTTTACCTTGTGATTCGATCACATTTAAGCTATCATTAATCGTATTAAATCTGGAAAGATATTTATAAGCGTTTTTAGTATCTCCAAGACCTTCATAAATAAAGGCCAACTCTCTGGTGTAATTTCTTTGATCAAGAGCAAATTGTGTGGTACTCCCTATCAGATCTAACAATAGATTTTTTGCATCCTCCAATCTGTTCAAAGCTTTCAATGGCAAGTATTTGGAGAATTTTAAGCGGTTGGTCTGAAGCACATCCTTATGAAAATTACTGTTCGCAATACCTTTATCATAACTTTTCAAAGAATTATTGAATTGCCCCGTCTTATAAAAATAATAACCCTCTGCAGTATAATAGCTTCCATTCATATTAGAATTAGGATAATTCTTTAAAATCTGATAGGCCTTATCAAGTGATTTTTTTGCTTCAGCAGGCATTTTCAGATAGCACAGATTTTCAACATCTGTAATATAAATATCTGCTTTGGTCTCAAGATAGGTATATGATGAAGCGCTTGCCCGCTCTATATATTCCTTAGCTATTTTCAGATAGGTATTGGCCTTAGGCCTTTGATCAGTATTCATGAAAATAACAGCAATAGACTTGTAAAGAATACTCAGGACTTCCAGATCACCTCCTTTTTTTGCTAAAGGAACAGCATCATTTACCAGAAGTCTCATTGCTTCCACTTCATTGTTATGAAGAACCTCGACAAGGGACAGGTTTTTTAGAATAAATGCCTGTAGGACATAAGAGTCTTTGGTTTTATATTTCTTCAGTTCCGTATTGGCCAGATTCAATTGCCTGGCATAATTATCAAAATCACCTTTGCCTACTAATCCGGCTGCATTGTAATAGATCGCCACAGCTTTTAAAAAAGGATATTTTGGCGCGATCCTATTGGCGATAAGAAGATATTGATCAGCTAATTCATTTTTTTTGCTTCTCCTGAACAAGTCGGCAAGTTTAAAACTGCTGATCCCTTTTATGCTGTCCGATTTTGAGGATTTGATCACCTGTGTGAGACTATCGATATAAGGTCCATCATTATCAAGTGTAAAAAACCTCTGAGCATTCAATCCATAGGTGATCAGGAATATGAGTACAAAACATAAATTTTTTTTCATAAGCGTAAAATATTAACTATAATACAATTAATACAGTGAAATGGTTCCTGTAAAAATATACATTTATAAGACTAAAATTATAGGTTTTTGATTTTGAATATAAATTTTTATAATATTTTTTCGGTGTTTGCTTTCTTAAATGGGCTTGGACCCACAATATCTTTTTTCGTGAAACGCCTTCTGTTGAGAAAGTAGGCAACCATGAGATTAGGAACCCAGCATAACCAGGCCACAACAAGATAAGAAAGACCAGGTGTTACTATCATATGCTTTAATATAGGTGTCCATAATCTAAGCGTTACGGCCGCAAAAGTACAGGCATAACTATAGGTCATAAAGTTCTGATGCTGTATAATATCTCCTTTTTTTATTTTTAAAAGTGCTAGAACGGTCGTCAATAACCAAATGATTCCCAAACTAACGAACCCTGATGATGAAACAATATTACCATTGGCATAAAATCCCATATAAATACTTGCCAATGAACTCACAATAACTGATAGTATATAGGTTTTACCGATAATTCGATGCAGCTTTTTATGTTTATTTCTGAAACCGGATCCAAATTGTCTCCACCCAATAAAAAGGGATATACTCCCAAAGATAATATGACAAAAAAAGGCAAATCTCCATATCGGATTATTCAAAATTTCGGGAGCTTTAGAGCTCAAAAAAGTGTATTTATGATCAACAAAAACATAAATTAAAGGGTATAGTCCGATGAGTAATGCCAGAACTGCAAAAATGATGAACATGAGTTTTTTCATAGCTAAAGAATAAGATTAATAGATTCATCATGAGTTGATTAGGTGATGAATACTTTAGCAAAAATGAAAAATATTTGAGATTCAAATGCTCCAAAACATAAGGTGGAACTAATTTTATTTGAAAAAAAACGGATATGGATACGAGTTATGAGGTGCGAGGTTCGGGATTCGAGTTATGAGTTATGAGGTGTGAGGTTCGGGGTTCGAGATACGAGATACGAGATACGAGGTTCGAGGTACAAGGTTTCAAATGATTAGGATTATTACTTTTTTTGTAACTCCCAACTCCCATCTTCCAACTTTCCACTTTCAACTTTCAATTTTCCACTTTCTAAAATTAACTACTCCAATTCCAAATTCTGCTCCTTTAAAAAATCCCGTGGCGAGCAATGTACATACTTTTTGAAGTTTCTATTAAAAGAAGTCTTGGAATTAAACCCACTTTCAAATGCTAATGTTAAAATGGTGAATTTTTGATTTTCAGGTAAAACTGCTATTCTTTTAAACTCATCAATCCTTTGCGTATTGATATAATCGTAGAAGTTTTTGTTTTCAACAGTATTGATAACCTGAGAAAGAATGTTTGGATGAATTTCTAAGAGAGAAGCAATAGTATTCATGTTTAAATCAGGATCTTTAAAAAGCTTTTCTGATTTCATTCTATGCGTAAGTCTTTCATAGATAAGTTGAGTGTTTTCATCGGTTAGGCCTGACTTCTGATATTTTACGGAAACCTCTGTGCCCTCTGTAATCTTTTTGTTTTCAATGTATTCGGTTTTTAATTCTGGTAAATTTAAAATACCGACTTTGGTAATTCCAAAATAGGCCATAGACAAAACAAAGAGTACTACAGATGTGAACGTGAGCATATCATCTTTTAAAATAATTACGATCCAAACGATGGAAATTCCTATGATCAGATAATATACCCAGTTCAGGTTTATTTTTTCAATATTTGAATACTGTTTTGAAATGTTTCTTTTATATTTCTGAAGATAAAAAATACTTAAGATAACGTATGAAATTCCTGATACGTATACCATTATGCTAATGTTTTTTCGTAATCCCTTATATATCATACCTCCGTTTTCATAAACCACAATCTTTTCTTTGGGAGACAACATAAGGAAGGTCCATATAATAAGATAAACACCCAGAGCAGGGGCAAAATGTAACATCTGAATATAGGGATTCCGGGCCTGTTGGGTCAGATTTAAAATATATAGAAAAAGGATAGGACCATGAATCAATGGAAATGGTATTTCCAATCCAAGCAGGTAAGGAGCCTTGATCTGATTTCCGGAGAAATTTAGAAAAAATAAGGTCAGATGGAGGGCTATAATAAAAAACCATACCGCTAATAAATAATCTGCACTCGCTTTCTTTTTCTTTCCCAGAATAAGAAAAGAAGAAAAAAAGGCGATAAATATCCCGGCTAAATAGAGCATGTCCATGATATATAAGAATGATGGGGCTAATCAGGAGTTAAAAATAAAGTATTAAAATGATATGGAGGGGATGTTTATTTTTTTTAATAATAAAAGGGCAAATAGGAGAAATATTTTAATGATTGATATTTTAAATTTTCATCATTTTATCAAAAACACAGAAAAATAGAATGGCTAAATCAAAATTTAAGTGTACTTTTAATTATAATCACATTATTTAAGCACCTACTTTTATGAAGAGTAATATAGACGATGGCAAAGAACCGTGCTTACCGAACTATAATGAAAACGTAAAATGAACTCAAACACCAAATCTCAAATAAAAAGCAATCACCCCAAAACCGAAAATTTTTTCATCGATGTAAAGAAAGGCTTAGAAAGTAACCCTAAAAGGTTATCTTCCAAATATTTTTATGATGAAGTGGGAGACCATCTTTTTCAAAAAATAATGGCAATGCCGGAATATTACCTTACAAAATGTGAACTCGATATATTTCAAAATAAAACAGCAGATATTGCTGAGCTTATTGCCTTTGACAAACAACCTTTTGACCTTATTGAATTAGGTGCCGGTGATGCCATGAAATCATCCCATCTCTTGAAGTACATGGTAGAACAAGGCTTGGATTTTACCTATATGCCCATTGATATTTCCGGGAATATTCTCTCAATTCTGGATCGGAAATTAAGTGAAAATATACCAGATTTAAACGTTGTTCGCCTGGAAGGGGAGTATTTTGAAATGCTGAATAAAGCGGCTTCACTATCTTCAAGAAGAAAAGTGATCCTGTTTTTGGGAGGTAATATTGGTAATATGGAACTCGAAGAAGCGACACTGTTTTGTATTGGTTTAAAAGAACATCTGGCAACAGGAGATAGAGTACTCATAGGTTTTGATCTAAAGAAGAACCCGAATACGATCCTAAATGCATACAACGATAAAACAGGTATTACCGCTGAATTTAATCTAAACCTTCTTGCCAGAATCAACAGGGAGTTTGGTGCTGATTTTAATCTTGATCAATTTCAACATTATCAGACCTATGATCCTGTAGGTGGAGCGTGCCGAAGTTATTTGGTCAGTCTTATCGATCAGGTTGTAACCATCGACCATATGAGAATATCGTTTAAAGAAAATGAACTGATTGACATGGAAGTGTCACAAAAGTTTTCAGAAATCGATATAAAAGAACTGGCTGAAAAATCAGGCTTTGAAATCGAAGGTGAAATAAAGGACTCGAAAAAATGGTTTATCGATTCCGTTTGGAAAGTGAAATAATAATTAAAAATCTAAAAAGATGATAGCAAATCCTAAGATTATTGATGTTGTACAGAAATTTGCAGATGTCCGAAAGCATTCTGTAGCTATCTGTGCCCCTCTGGAAATAGAAGATTTTGTGGTACAGCCTATTGTAGATGTAAGCCCACCTAAGTGGCATTTAGGACATACCACCTGGTTTTTTGAAACTTTTATATTAACACCGAATTTTCCGGATTACGAGGTTTTTGATCCCCAATATAACTTTGTTTTCAATAGTTATTATGAAACCATCGGAGCGCGTGTTATCCGTACCGACCGTGGAAATCTAAGCCGCCCGTCAGTTGCAGATGTATACCGCTACAGAGAATACGTTGATCAGCAAATGATCAATTTTCTTCAAAGTGATTTCATGAATAGCTCCATTGAAACACTTGTTGAACTTGGATTAAATCATGAGCAGCAGCACCAAGAGTTACTGCTTACGGATATCAAATATATTTTAGGACACAACCCGCTTTTTCCAGCTTATAAGAAAGGTCATAGAAATGAAAAAGTTGGTTCCGGTTCGGCTAAAATGATCAGTTTCCCTGAAGGTGTTTATGAAATCGGTTTTAAGGGTAGCGGATTTTGTTTTGATAATGAGTTGGGTAGACACAAAGTGTATTTGCAGGATTTTGAGATCAGTGACCGCGCAGTTACCAATGGTGAATATCTGGAATTTATGAAAGACAATGGATATACGGATTTCAGGCATTGGCATGCGGAAGGTTGGGACTGGGTGAAACAAAATGAAGCAAAATCTCCATTATATTGGCATCACATCGATGGCAAATGGATGTATTATACCTTAGAAGGATTGCAGGAATTGGATCTGGAGGAAGCATTGTGCCATATTAATTTCTATGAAGCTTCAGCCTTTGCCGCGTGGAAAGGAATGCGTTTGCCTACCGAAGCAGAGTGGGAGGTAGCATCAGAACATTTTCAATGGGAAAACCGTTGGGAATGGACCGGAAGTGCTTACTTGCCTTATCCCGGATTTAAAAAAGAAGCCGGAGCAGTAGGCGAGTACAACGGGAAATTTATGATCAATCAAATGGTTTTACGGGGTGCTTCAGAAGCGACACCCAAAGGACACAGCAGAAATACCTATCGTAATTTCTTTCATGCTAATTTGCGCTGGCAGTTTACTGGAATAAGATTAGCGAAATAAGCCTTGCCTATGATTAGAGTAGAATCAATTACTAAAAGTTTTGACGAAAGGATTGCTGTGGACCATATCTCGTTTCAGGCCCACGACAAGGAAATATTGGTGCTTTTAGGAACCAGTGGCTGTGGAAAGACAACTACACTTAAAATGATCAACCGTCTAATAGAAGCTGATTCTGGTGATATATGGATAGATGGACAAAACATTCGTGAAAGAAAAATAGAAGAACTGCGTATGCATATCGGCTTCGTTATGCAGCATGCAGGTTTGTTTCCTCACTATACCATCCGGCAAAATATAGCCGTAGTCCCCGAATTATTAAAATGGGATAAAAAGAAGATCCGAAGCAGAACGGAAGAGCTAATGGCTAAACTTCATTTACCCGAAGAATTGTTAACCCGCTTCCCTCAGGAACTCAGTGGTGGACAACAGCAACGGGTTGGGATCGCAAGGGCTCTAATTGCAGATACTCCCATTTTATTAATGGATGAGCCTTTTGGGGCATTAGACAATATTACAAAGGCTGATATCCACTCTGAATTTAAATCATTAGAAGAGCTTAAAAATAAAACCATCATTCTTGTTACACACGATGTACAGGAAGCATTTGAATTGGGACATAGGATATGTTTGATGGATAAAGGACAAATTGTTCAGATCGGAACTCCCAAAGAAATGCTTTACCGTCCGGTGAATGATTTTGTAAAAGAATTTTTTGCAGAGAGTAGACTTCTATTGGAATATAAAGTAGCCACTTTAGAAAATGTACGACCCTTCCTGAGCTATTCGGAAAACCTGGATCAGGGGTTTAATAGTGATGAAAATGTGTGGAATATTTTACAAATACTAAGTATTAATAATGGTGATGCAGATGAGTACGAAAAATTGTCAGATGCATTCAATAAGTATAGAAAAGTACAGGCAGAATGACGCAACAAAGTCTCTGGCAATTTATTGCCGAACAACAAGATAAACTCCTTATTCAGATTGTACAACATCTTGGATTAACTTTTGTGTCGTTACTTTTAGCCATCATTGTGGGTGTTCCACTGGGAATATTAATAGCCCGGAAAAGAGTATTTGCCAATCCGGTTCTGGGAACTGCAGGTATTTTGCAAACAGTACCCAGTATTGCTCTGCTGGGATTTATGATTCCTGCCTTTGGCATTGGAGCAACTCCGGCAATTGTAGCATTGCTGATCTATGCCCTTTTACCTATTATCAGAAATACCTATACCGGAATTACAGGAGTAGATCCATCCGTTATTGAGGCTGCAAAAGCAATGGGAATGAGCAGGAAACAATTGCTTTTTAAAGTAGAGCTTCCATTAGCAATGCCGGTAATCATTGCGGGGATCCGAACTGCAGCTGTAATCAATGTTGGCGTAGCTACACTGGCTTCTTTTGTTGCGGCGGGTGGGCTTGGAGAGTTTATATTTGGCGGGATATCTCTTAATAATACGAATATGATCCTTGCAGGCGCTATTCCAGCTGCATTGCTTGCCATTATACTGGATCAGTTAATTGCTATTTTACAAAGAGCTGGATATGGCAGGCTCCGCAAAATTTTATTTGTCATTCCTGTGGTATTGGTGATCGTAGGCGGTTTATACCTGCTAACTTCACATTCGGGGAATAGGCTTAAAGCTGGTTTTACGCCTGAGTTTATGGGAAGGCAGGATGGTGACATCGGATTACGAGCAGTCTATGGATTGAATGCAAAACCTACCATTGTAAGTGATGCTATTATGTATAAAGCAGCTTATGATAAAGATCTGGACATCATAAGTGGTTATTCTACGGATGGAAGGATCAAAGCTTATGATCTGTATGTTTTGGATGATGATAAAAAGATATTTCCGCCATATTTTGCAGCACCGATCATCAAAACAAAGACATTACAGAAGTTTCCGGAGTTGGAAAAAACCTTAAATTTACTGGCTGGAAAGTTTAATGACTCTATCATGACGGATCTCAATTACCGCTCCGATTATCTTCACCAGACACCTGAAAAGATTGCTAAAGACTTTTTAAAACAAAACGGATTATTAAAGAATCCCAGAAATGGAAGTGTCGGAACAGTACGGATTGGATCCAAGATCTTCGGAGAACAATATATCCTTACCGAAATGTATAAAATGCTTATTGAAGGCTATACTGATTATAAAGTAGAGACTAAAACGGGGCTGGGAGGAACTAAAATTTGTTTTGATGCCTTAGTGAATGATGCCATCGATTTCTATCCCGAGTATACAGGGACAGGGCTTTTGGTCCTTTTAAAACCAACCGAATCAACTATTAAAGACGTAAGCCAAAGTGCTGAAAAAACCTATAAGTATGTCAATACAGAATTTAAAAACCAATACGGTATAGAATGGCTGAAACCTTTAGGTTTTAATAATTCCTATGCATTAATGATGCGAAGAGCACAGTCTCAACAATTAAGAATAAAAAGCATTTCAGATCTTAAAAACTATTTAGATACTCCTTAATTCAATGAACTATAATTTTGACGAAATAATATCAAGACACGGTACCAATTCTATAAAATGGGACTCAGTTGCAGATGAGAATGTATTACCCATGTGGGTGGCTGATATGGATTTTAAAACCCCGCCGGAAGTCGTAGAAGCGCTCTCGAAAAAGGCAGAACAGGGCATATTTGGATACAGCTTTACCCCGCAGGCATTGTATGATGCAATCATTGATTGGTGGGAAGTAAGCCATCAGGTGAGCCTTCAAAAAGATTGGTTGTTGCCGACTCCCGGCATGATCCCGACTCTTTCAGCAATTGTAAGAGCCTATCTGAAACCAGGTGAAAACATTATAGTACAATCACCGGTATACAATCATTTCTTTACGCTTATTGAAAACTGTGGATGCAATGCTGTTGAAAATCATTTGATTAATGAAAACAGTAACTATCAAATAGATTTTACCGATCTGGAATTAAAAGCTTCTAATCCACAAACTAAAATGCTGCTATTCTGTAGTCCCCACAATCCCATAGGTCGGGTTTGGAAACAGGAAGAACTTGAAAAAATAGCTTCGATATGTGCTAAAAATGGTGTAATGGTTGTTTCAGATGAAATCCATGCTGATCTTGTCTATGAAGGACATCGGCATATTCCGTTTATTTCTGTTGCGGAAAAGTATGACCTCTTTTCTGTTACCTGTGGTTCACCGTGTAAAACATTTAATTTATCCAGTCTTCCTGCTTCATATGTTATTACCAAAGATCAGGAGGTTAAGAAACAAATTGCAAAAATACTATCCATACAGGAAACTTACAGCATTAATCCGTTTGCAGCTGAAGCTTTAATTGCCGCATATACTTATGGTAGAAATTGGATGGAAGCATTAAAGGAATACTTATATGGTAATTATCTATTTCTAAAGGATTTCTGCAAAGATCATTTACCAGATATAATCATTAGTCCACTACAGGCAACCTATCTTGTTTGGCTGGATTGTCGTGCATTAGGGAAGGGGTCTGATGAACTCTACAAGTTGCTGTTCAAAGATGAAAAATTATGGCTGAATTCGGGAACCATGTATGGAAGTTCTGGAGAAGGTTTTTTACGTATGAATATTGCCTGCCCCAGAGACGTTTTAGAAGAAGGATTAAAACGATTTGAAAAATATGTAAATAAGAAATAATATGATCTGCTATTTCTTAAAAGCCTCCCAGAATTACTGGGAGGCTTTTATTTTATAGATTTCTATCGGCTTTTTCTTTTTTGAGTTGTTTCCACTTATTAATATTTACAATTAAAATAGGAACCAGGGCGATGGGAATCACAGCCAATGCACTGAATTTGTGTTTGAATGTCAGAAAAAGATTACTAAAGAATAAAAGAGGTATAGCGACCATAAGCAAAATGGTTATTGCCTTCGAATTTTTTTCCTGATTAATGAGTTCTTCATTAGTGTATTCGGTTATTGGCTTATTTTTCATGTTGTTTTTGTTGATGATTTCAAGGTTATTAATTTTCCAACTGGTGGATCTTAATATTTTTATAAATTTTGATTAATAAAGTTGGCAAGCATCTTCGTATTATTCCCGTAATGATGGTTTCCCGGAATATGTTTCATCTTATAATTATTACCTAACTTTATTTCATGATATGGAAAATGGGCAAATTCAAAATCACTTAAAACAACCATAAGAGGAATGGTTCCCATTTTATTGATCTCAGGGATAACCTGAAGACTGCCTTTAGGTTCAACACCAAAATATTCATCGAGGTGGATTTGAAAATCATTGCTTTTTGAAGGCCCCATAATAAAGACTTTCTGAATTTTACTTTTCAGATCATCGGTAAAGCGATTGTAAACGAAAGGAGTAACATCAGCACCAAAAGAAAATCCTAATAGAACCACCTGTTGATTCTTTCTTCCCTGTAATTGCTGATTAATATAGTTTTCAATCGCCAGAGAAGTTTGTTCGGGAGTTTTTTTGTCCCAAAAATAAGCTTTTGTATCAAGTGCAAATACATCATAGCCCAATGCATGAAGATTAGTTCCAAACCCTTTGGTAAACGTGTTAAAACCGGCATCTCCACTTATATAAAAGATGATGGGTTTATTCGTATTGGAATTCCATTCTGTTATTTTAAAATCATCATCCTTTTGACAACCAAAAAACAGAATCCATACCGATGCTGATAATATCCTTATCAATTTTTGCAGTCTATTCTTCATTTTTTTGTGGTTTCATGACTTTACTTAGTGTGGTCGGGATCTGCAACAATTCAAAATCGTTACTGTATACCAGGTATTTGTTTTCCCAAATATTAGCATATTTTTCCTTGAAGTTCCTCAACGTCTGATAGTGTTTAAAACTTCCTACTCTCTGATACACAAATTTCATAATTTCCTCGGCAGTATTATTGGGTTGTTCTATCCCTGCCATCGGAGTCATTCCCATATTGACATACTTCAGATTCTTGCTCTTGGCATATTCTACCAGTTTTACGATCAATACATCTACACTGCCATTGGGTGCATTTTCAGTTTTTCTGATCATATCATAGCTGCATTCATCAGGAGCACAATGTGGAATAATATTCAGGAATGCAACACATGTACCATCAGCATCAAAAATGGTAATAAGATCCTGGTTTCTGACAACCTCGCGGTCAAACATACCCTCTGCAAATACAATCTCTTTTTTGTCAAATTCCCTCAGCCATTCATCTGAAACACTTTGTATATGATCAATAATATCATTGTTTTGAGGTGCTTGTAGTATAGTTGTAGTATAGCCTGATTTCTCAACTGCATTGATGCCATTTCTAATTGTTTTCTTATCCTTTCCCGTAAGACTAAAGTTTTCGGCATCCAGAATGGCATCCTGTCCGATGAACAATTTTTGTTTTTTTAAAGGGTTAAAATAGGGGATTCCACTTTCGCTAACCCTGTAATAGCAGGTTTTTAAACTATTTTTCTTACAATATTGATCAAACTCTTTAATCAGATCTGTTTTTTGTTGCTCAGCGCATACAGGCTCTTCTAAAACTACTGCGAATCCATTGGCAGTACGAAATGATACAAAACCGTTGATTTCCTCTGAAAAGTAAAATTGCTTTTCCTTTGTCAGTTTAAAATAATCCAGTGAAGACGTACCATATTGTTCGACCAGATGTTGTACAGTGATATGATTTTCTTTCTGATCTTTTTCTACACGGGAATGGGTCCTGTAAAATGATAAAATAAGAACCAGCCAGGAAATAACACCCAAAATATAATTCAGATTCTGAAAATCCCGTGCAAATCCTGTCAATGGAGTTAACCCTGAATCTGTGAATAAAAGGAATGTATGCAATGTGTAGTAAAGAGCTTCTTCTTTGGTGAAGTCTATCCCAAAATGAGATTTGCTGATGAAGTAAAAACTAAAATAATTGAAGACCAAAATAATCGTGAAAATTCCCAAAAACCAACTAAAACCTCTTTGTAAAGAAACAATTTTTGTAGTAAAGCTATATTCTTTTCGGCTATACCATAACAATCCCAGAGTAAATGAGGCAAACAATGCTTCCTCATAATCCAATGCTTTTAATAAATTGAAAACAATAGAAAAGATGGTAAGCGTTACCGCAAAGTACCATGCTCTTTTGTAACCTCTGAAAAGATTAGCAGAAGTGACCAAAAGCAATACCCCCGAAATAAGCGTGATCATTTTAGAGATATGAATCAGCTCCCAGGGTAAATAGTTCTTCAGAATATGCAGACGGTCCGTTAATGCAGGGGTAATTACAGAAAGAATATTGATGATGCCCAGTAAAAATATCATTACTACCGGTAAAATTCGGGCAAACAGTTTTCTGCCACTCCACAGATACGCTACTATTCCCAGAAGTAGGGGGATCCAGAATTCGAAAAACCGATATAGAAGGGTAATACCTAAACTATCGGCATGTTTATATCCAAAATTCGCAAGGATATAAGTAAGAGAAAATTCTACGGCACCAAGACCCCGCAGAAAAGGAGAAACGATCATTAATAAAATGGAAACCACATAAGATATGGCTGCTGCTGAAAAGGAAGCAGGAACTCCAAATGCATACATAGCAATCAATAGGTGGAAGACTCCGCAAAACTCTATTACTATAGAAACTAAAACCGTAATCCAAAAGTATCTTTTATCTATTTCATTGCTGAATATTTCATCTATAGAGCTAATGAATTTCGGGAATTTTTTATCAAGGAATTTGTAAAACGAATTTTTCTTTCGAAAAGAAATAAAAAGAAGATAGGTGCCCAAAAGTATAGCAGCCAGCACTATAATGCCAACCCAACTGTCATTAAAATTTTTGTTGATCAAGACTGCATAGGCAATCAGAGGAATCCCAACAATCATTACAGTCAGCAAACCAACAAATCCATAAATGGCACTTGCCTGGTGAATTTTTGATGATTTATAGCCTTTGGTCCTTATATTCCGGGGAAGATAAGCAAGAGAGCTTACACCACCGGCAGGGAGAAAGATACTTAAGAAGTTCCGTTTTAGAAATAAACTGGTAGCATCAGATATGCTGACGTTCAATTGGGTAGCGCGAAAGCTTGTTACATACATGAGTCCCTGGAGAAGTACATAAACGAATGTAAGTAATACTCCAATGATGATCCATTCCAATTTGGAATTTTGAAGCTCAGGACCAATAGTTGCCAATTCATGTCTTTCGCTTCGGAAAAAAACAAAAGCCAACAGTAAAATAATAACTGCTACAACTTCTTTCCAGCGAACCAGTTTGAAGATTTTTGAAAATTTTACATTTTTCATATTCGTGATCTAGACTCTTTTCAAGTACTTTTTGCACCGAAAATGCCTCAAACCAAAAATAAATAAAAAATCCTTTAGCAGTCTATAGATATTTTACTTTCTTTATCGCAAGCAGAACTTAGTTTTGATAGCACTTTTGGCAAATGCCACTCACTACAAAGTTGTAACTTTTTGCGATGAAATGCTTAGGAAGTGTAATTTCCGGAACCACATTTTCTATGCAAGTTACCGACATACATTTTTCGCAATTAAAATGGATATGGTTATGCGAATGATCATTTTCTGTACAGTGATGACATTTAGCATAATTTACTACACCATCTACATTGACGATCTTGTGAATTTTTCCCTCTTCTTCTAAGCGGTCCAATACACGATACGTGGTTACACGATTGCATAGATCCCCAACTTTTTCCTGAATAGCAGTATGGGATAATGCACTGTCAGAACTATTAATGATATTTAATATTTCTGTTTTTGCCTGGGTATTTCTGACTTGTTTCATGATTTTATTGCAACCAAGTTGCATTAATTAAAATTAATATCTACATTTGCAACAAAGTTACGATAAGTATTTTAAACTTAAATATTCATTTATGAAATCAAAGATCTTGGATGCGGTAGGAATTTCAGCAGCAGTTTTGTGCTTGATCCACTGTATTGTTTTCCCCTTATTGATGATTATTCCTCTGGGAATTTCTCATAATCCTTATGTGGACCTCGCTTTCCTGTTAATCGGAGCAATAGTAGTGTACAGGGTAACAAAAAAAGTTTCGAAATCGTGGTTGAAATGGTTGTTTTGGATCTCAATTCTATTGATCTCCATTTCCGTATTGTTTGACCTGATTTTTGAAGTTCATATTCCCCTAATCTATCTTGGAGCTACAGGATTAATAACAGGTCATATCATTAATTTTAAACAACATCAACATTAATTTATCATGGATAAAAGACTTCCTGTAACAGTACTTAGCGGATTTCTCGGGGCTGGAAAAACAACTTTGCTTAATCATATTTTACACAATAAAGAAGGCCTGAAAGTGGCCGTGATTGTAAATGACATGAGCGAAATAAACATCGATGCGCGTTTGGTGGAGAACCAAAACACATTATCGAGAACAGAAGAAAAGCTTGTCGAAATGAGTAATGGATGTATCTGCTGTACCCTTCGTGAAGATCTGATGCAGGAAGTAGAACGATTGGCTAATGAAAAAAGATTTGATTATCTCCTGATTGAAAGTACCGGTATCAGTGAACCAGTTCCTGTAGCGCAGACTTTCACTTATATAGATGAAGAAAGTGGAATAGACCTGTCAGCATTCAGTTATGTCGATACGATGGTTACTGTAGTGGATTGTTTTAATTTTTTCAAAGATTTTGGTTCCAACGAATTGTTAATGGATCGTGAACTGACCAATATGGAAGGGGATTTGAGAACAATTGTTAATCTACTAACGGATCAGATAGAGTTTGCCAATGTTATTATACTCAACAAGACAGATCTTGTCAATAGTGAAACTGTTAATTTTTTAAAGGCAACCATCCGGAAATTAAATCCTGGTGCCAAGATCATTACTTCTGAATTCGGTAAAGTAGCGCTCGGGGAAATATTGAATACCAGATTATTTGATTTCGATGAAGCTCAGCAGTCTGCGGGTTGGCAAAAGGAGCTGGAAGCAGAACATCATACACCAGAAACTGAGGAATATGGAATCGGATCCTTTGTATTCAGAAACAAAAAGCCATTTCATCCGATGCGATTCTGGAGGTATATTAACGAGCAATATCCTGAGGGTGCTTTGCGCGCAAAAGGCTTGTTCTGGTTGGCTTCCCGTCCTCAGGATGCTTTGAACTTTTCACAGGCCGGCGGTTCTTTTCGTTTGGAAAAAGCCGGAGTGTGGTGGTCAAGTATGCCTATGAGTAACCGCGTACAGTATTCTTCATTTTTACAAAATCAGGAATATATTGAAAGCAGGTGGGATAAAAGTTGGGGTGACAGAATCAACGAATTGGTTTTTATCGGACAGGATTTAGATCAGAAAAAGATGATGACTGATCTTGAAGGATGTCTAATAACTGGAGAGGAAAAAGAACTATTTGATGCATCAGCAATTTTCCAGGATCCCTTTCCTCAGAATATCTGATGAATTCTATTAAAACTAAATTCATAAATAATTAATGCAACATTGTTTCATTATTGATTTTTATTTTCTATATTGCAACGTGAAATGTAAATGAAAATGGACAGACGTAAATTTCTAAAAGGTTCAGCATTGCTTTCTGGATTATTCACCATTAATCCGGTCGACTTACTGGCCAATCAAACTCTGATCAATCCGAAATCCAATAAAAGGGCTAAAAATATCATCTTCATGGTAAGTGATGGAATGAGCTCCGGAACATTGGCAATGGCTAATTTGTATTCACAGAATATCCTTGGGAAAAGCGGAAATTGGGTTAATCTATATAAAGAAAATAAAGTGTCCAGAGCATTAATGGACACCGCATCAGCGAGCTCTATTGTTACAGATTCTGCTGCTGCGAGTTCGTCTTTTGGAGGTGGATTCCGAGTGAAAAACGGAGTTTTGAACATTGGTGCAAATGGAGAGAAATATCTTCCCATCTGGCAAAAATTTAAAAAAGCAGGAAAAAAAGCAGGTTGTGTAACCACAGTAACCATTACTCATGCTACTCCTGCAGGATTTTGTGTGAACTCAGCCAGTAGAAATGCAGAACCTGAAATAGCTGAAATGTATGCTGAAATTGGTCTGGATGTAATGATGGGTGGAGGAGACGAGTTTTTTAATGCTGAAAAAAGAGAGGACAAGAAAGATGTATATGCACTGTATCAGCAGAAAGGATATCAAATTTTAAAAACACGTTCTGATCTTCAGAAAGTTGAGAACAATAAGCAGATTCTGGGCGTTTTCAATAAAGGAGCATTACCTTATTCCATAGACCGTACCAATACACCTGCTTTGCAAAGTACACCTACACTGGCAGAAATGGCGAAAACAGCCATTGATCAAATGAAAGATCATAAAGAAGGATTTGTGCTCCAAATAGAAGGGGGAAAGGTAGATTGGTCTGCTCATGCCAATGATGTGGCTGCACTTATTCATGATCAGATCGCTTTTGAAGAGGCCGTAAAAGTAGCAATAGATTTTGCTGAAAAGGATAAAAATACCTTGGTAATCATTACAACAGATCATGGTAATGCCAATCCGGGAACAATTTATGGAGCAGATGCGACCAAAAATTTCAATAGTATAGCCAATTATAAATTCACGAATGAGTATGTACTGAATGCTATTCATCCTGATTTTAACCTTCAGCAAACGAAAGACTGGATCTACGAAACGAATAAAATAAGTCTGGCTGATGAAGAGGCAAAAAGCCTTTTAAGCTTTTATACCAATCTTGAAAAAGAGAGTGGATTATACAATTATAAAAAGCTTCCGTTTAAGCTCTATTCTGATATTCAGAAAAAACATAATTCTGTCGGCTGGATCAGTATGGATCATTCCGGAGATTATGTAGAACTGGCAATGTTCGGACCCGGAAGTGAATTACTGAAACCCTTCGTAAAAAACACAGATTTACATTATATCATGCTGGAAGCAACTGGATTGTCAGTTAATGTTGATAAGAATTAGCACGACCAGCATCTTAATTATTTGAATAAATATTTTTTCATATTTATATCTTTTGGTGGAAATAAGCCTTTACTTAGTTGTAAAGGCTTATTGTTTTTTATTAGCTTAAAGAGATATTAATCATGAATACATTTTACATCCATACATGAATATAAAAAATACCCATTATTTCTTTATCTGACTTTTAATTCTTTCTTCAATCTTCCTCCAGTCATAAATATGAAATACCTTACCATTGCTCATGGCTACAAATATTCCTTTTGGAAATTGAGGTCCAAGATTCACGTTGGTTACTTCAGAACCGTCACTTTCGCTTGTGGATACAGGGATCTCAGCAATTCTTCCTTTTGAAGGGTTTTCCCTCAGATATACATTAAAAGTATCTTTCTGCTGATTGGAAACCAGAATATATCCTGCTGTTGCGGAAGTCGCATATATAGAGATTCCTTCTACATCTGATGTAAAATCTCCCTTTCCGAAAACCCCAAGTTCTTCATTTCCTTTTGAAGGATCTGCGTAATACCTGTGCACACCAAATTGCTCATCAGAATAATAGATATATCCCAATTCATCATCTACAGCAATACTTTCGATTTCTTTCAAACCACTGTATTTACCAAACTTTCGTACAACTTCTCCGGTAATTTTTCCTTCTTTTTCTATTAATTTATATTGCCAGAGATAGCCATCAGCAGGTCCTGACTTTCTTCCTACAATAGCAAAAATTTCATTTGTTCCAGGGTTTTTATAAATAGAAATTCCCATAGGTGATCGCTCTTTTTCTCCATCAAAAACGGTGAACGAACCAACTTCTTTTAGGTCGGGAAGTGAGTAAAGTTTCACGCTGTTTGTTTCCCTTTCTGTAACCGCAGCGAAATCCATCTTCTTTCCATTCAATAGGAAACCATATTCCAGATCAACATTATTGGGACGGTGTAACCCGGGAACTTTATTAATGATCTTTCCATTCAGATCGAAAGCATATAATCCACCATTTGAATCTTTATCAGTTCCAATGATGATACTTTTGGATGCATCCTGAGGATTGATCCAGATAGCAGGATCATCGGTATCATAACCGACTTGTTCCGTAATAACAGCGGGTTCTACTTTTTTTCCTAATTCATTTTGCCCGGCACAGTTAATAAGTAAAGGAAAGGCTAATATTGCAATACTTTTATGTAGTTTTATCATCTTCTGTTATCATTAAAAATCAAACTTTACACCCATAGTGAATCGAGGTCTGTAATACTCAACCTGAGCCGTTCTGCTCTGGATTCCCTGGTAATATCTTAACGGCTGATTGGTTAAATTATTAGCTTCGGCGAAAACTCTCAGCTGGCTGGTAATTTTATAAGAAGCATTGGCATCAAGGAAAAGTTGTTTATCATAATAACGATCTTCAAATGAATTTCCACCCAACTCATCAATATAAGAAGATGCATAATTCATAGAAACTCTGGCAGAGAATCGTTTGTTCTCCCACGAAAGTGATCCGTTGAACATATGAGGAGCTGCTCCAGGCAATCCAACATCTGTTCTTTCGTCTCCAGCTTCGTTGGTAATTCCTTTGGCTTTAGATTTTGTGTAAGTATAATTAACATACACTCCTAAACCTTTCCAGAATGCTCCCGGAATAAAATCCAGCTGTCTTTGTAGCGCGACTTCAAAACCATAGATGTCTACATTGTCACCATTCCTTTGCTGGGTAAATCTCCAATTGCTTTCCCCTGCAGGAATAGGATTGGTTTGTCCTGCAAAATCTCCTGAGAAATCCGCTGCTGTATAATTTTTTCTTGAATAGGTGTAAATGAAATCCTTCAGGTTTTTGTAAAATAAACCTCCTGATAAGATCCCGACAGATTTAAAATACTTTTCAGCCATAAAATCAAAATTATATGCATAAGTTGCTTTCAGATTAGGATTTCCGGCAGAAATAAGTTCATCCGCTGAAATGACACTAAGGAAAGGAACCAACGCATAATAATTAGGACGGGCTAAAGCAGTGGTAAAAGCTGCACGCAGAACAAGATTTTGTTCAGGAACATACTTAAAGGAAATGTTGGGTAAGATGTTCGTATAGGTATTCTTGTTGTTGATCTTTCCGACAAGATCTTCTTCATCCATTACATAATTTCCGGTATAATCTATAGATGTTGTTTCGATACGGGCACCTGCAATCATTGAGAATTTATCACTGAAATCCTGATCCCATCTGATGTATCCTGCATAGATATGTTCTTTTGCGCTGTAATTGTTGGATAGAAATTCTTCAGGTTTAAGTTCACCTTTAAATAAATTAGGATTGAAAAGATCAAGACCTCCTAAATAAGCGGCATTAACAAATGTTCCTGGAATATAATTGCCTGCCTGGAAATTGTGGCCATCCAGATAAGTAGTAGGAACGGATAGAAGGCTACCCAGGCTATTCACAGGCTCAAAAGCATAATAATCATTATCTCTTTCTTTTTGTTTTAAACGTAAACGGGCTCCTACACGCAATCTTCCTTTCTGATCTTCAATGACAGAAAATGGAAAACGCAGATTCACTTTGGCTCCAAATTCTTTTTCCTGAGTGAAGCTATTGGCATCTGAAAGGTCACTCAGTTTGTAGCCTCCTAAATTATCAGCTGCTGTCGGAAGGATCATAGGTCTTTCAGGATCGCTTAGATCACTTGAAAAAGCTACGTTTTTGCGTTCAAATTCTATATATCGTTGGTGAGGTTTATCTTCACTGGCGGTCGCATAGTTCATCGACCAGTCCAAATCGATTTTAGAACCTAGTAAATGTTCACCTCTCAAAGCATAGTTCTGAACTTTTTGCTTTTCAAGACGGGTATTGTCATTATCAGAATCTCCACCCTTATTTTGTCTTGTCATGCTTCCGGTCCAACCTGTAATCTCAGATTCATCTGCATTATAAGTGGGTTTTATTTTATATCCAAGAGCATATCGATTTTCTTTATCGTTCCTGAAATTATACATAGCCGATGCGTAGATCTTATTTTTCGAATTGAATTCATAATCCATATTCAGATCAAAACTATGTCGGATACGGTGTTCATTATAATAGCGAACACCCATTTTACTGATATAGGCTGTTTTTGCTGCATCATTAGCAAGACTCCATGTTGGTTCAATATTATCTGATCCAAAATTGTTATTGTTATAAGAGAAACTGAAAACAGCACCCAGCTTTTTATTAAGGAAACGATTTCCATATACAAAACCTGCAGTATAGTTTCCTTTTTCACGGATGGGGTTATAACCGCCGGCTAATGTTGCCGAAATTCTCTGTCCGTTAGGAGAAGCTCTTGTGATAAGATTGACAGACCCTCCAATAGCATCTGCATCCATATCCGGTGTCAATGTTTTATTGACTTCTATCGTTGCGATCATATCAGACGGAATGAGGTCCATCTGAACATTTCTGTTATCACCTTCGGCAGAAGGGATGCGATCTCCGTTTAAAGTTACTGAATTTAAATTGGGAGCCAGTCCACGGATAATCAGGTTTCTGGCTTCACCCTGGTCATTTTGTATTGTAATACCCGGAACACGTTTTAATGCATCTCCGATATTGGCGTCTGGAAAACGTCCGATTTGGTCAGAGGAGATTACATTCGTAATATTGGCATTGTTTTTTTGCTTGTTTAGCGCTCTTGCCTGATTCTTTAGGGTTGCTCCGGTCACTACAACTTCCTGGATACTTGTTTCTTTTCTGGTAAAAACAATGTTTTGTTTTGTGTTCTTCTCAGCTTCTACCAATATGTTGTATTCATTACTTCCATATCCGAGGTAATCTACTTTCATCGTATAATTTCCTGCCGGAACATTCAGGAAAACAAAATTCCCATGTTCATCGGATGTAGTGTAAATATTTCCAGGAGTCAGGGAGATCTTAGCTCCCGGTAGTGTAATCTTCGAATCATCATTGATGTTTCCCGAGACCGTTCCCGATTGTGCATAAAAATAGATGGATGCACACAATAAAACAGACGTAAAAATTTTCTTCACTTTACTATATTAATTTTCAATGTAAAAATATAACCTGGTTGGGTGAAGGGGTTGAATTTATAATTAACCTTATTTTAAAAAATTATTAACAAATGTCTTTATTATTGTGAAAATTGTAATGAAATAATAAGGTGTTTTAGTTGTTTTTTAATGAAGATTCAAGAGGCTTTTCGTAATTAAGCGAACCTTGTTTTTCAATGGGTTGTATGTGAGGTATTTATAGTTTTTCGAAAATTTAATAAACAATAGAAAAATAGCCGATGACTTTATAATTTCTATTACATTTGTATTTGTCTCTATATGAGACAATATAAAACCAAGAACGATTCAACCCTTTACAGATCCTCAAATATCATGAACCAATTAAAAAAACTTGTTACAATAATAGTATGCATACTTCCATTGATATCATTCTCACAACGTATCAAGCAGAGCATTAATACATCCTGGCAGTTTCATAAAGGAGATGATGACAATGCAAATGCGAAAGGGTACTGGGAGAATGTCAATATTCCTCATACATGGAATGCTGAAGATGTGATGGATGATGAGCCAGGGTATTATAGGGGGATTGGCTGGTATCAAAAAAATATTGAGGTTCCCAAAGGCTGGAAAGACAAGGATATTTATATCTATTTTGAAGGGGCAAGCCAGGTTGCTGAAGCTTTTGTTAATGGAACAAGTGCCGGAACTCATTTGGGTGGCTATCTTGCTTTTAGTTTTAATATTACCCAATTCTTACATGAAGGTAAAAATGAAATTAAAGTAAAACTTGATAACAGCCATAATCCGGATATTCCTCCACTTGGTGGCGATTTTAGTGTGTATGGAGGTATCTATCGTGATGTATATCTTGTCGCTGTAGACAGAAATCATTTTGATATGGATGATTATGCCAGTAATGGAGTATTTATCAGTACTCCCGCTGTGAATGATGAATCAGCTATAGTGCAGGTGAAAGGAAAAGTCGATTCTGATAGAAAGATAAAAGTCAAGACCTATATTTATGATGCGGAAGGAAAAGAAATCGCATTGTCGCAAAGTAAACCTGATAAAAATGGACACTTTATTGTTCAGATAAAAAATATTAAAAAGCCCAACCTGTGGAGCCCTGAAAATCCATATTTATATAAAGTGGTTAATGTATTGACTGATGAGAAAAGTGGAGTGGTATATGATGAAGTTGTAAACCCTTTAGGTTTCAGATGGTACCATTTTGATGCTGAAAAAGGATTTTACCTCAATGGAAAACCATATAAAATTATGGGAGCCAGCAGACATCAGGATTTTAAAGGAATGGGTTCCGCTCTGGTAGATGCGCTACACATCAACGATGTACAATGGCTTAAAGACATGGGTGGGAATTTTCTGAGAGTCTCACATTATCCGCAAGATCCCGCTATCATGGAAGCCTGTGACCGTCTGGGCATATTAACGGCAGTGGAAACACCTGGCAATAATCAGATTACAGAAAGTGAAGGATATACTTGTAATATGCTGGATATGCAGCGTGAAATGATCCGTCAGAATTACAACCATCCAAGTGTTATCATTTGGAGTTACATGAATGAAGTCCTTATTCAGCCCTTATATAAAGATAAAATGCCGGAAAGAGAGAAGTACTGGAAGAACCTTCGGGAGCTTGCCCAAAAAATGGAAGATTTATGCAGGGCTGAAGATCCTGAACGATACACAATGATTGCTTATCATGGAGATTTTGATTTATACAAAAGGGTAGGACTCATCGATATTCCAAAAGTAGCAGGATGGAATTTATATCAGGGCTGGTATGGTGGTAAGTTTGAAGACTTTGAAACTTTTGTTTTAAAACATCACCAAGAGTTTCCCTTGAAGCCCTTGATCATTTCAGAATTTGGTGCCGATTCAGATTACCGTCTTCATAATTTTAAGCCCACGGTTTTTGATAAAACTCAGGAGTATGCCAATCTTTATCATGAAGCTTATCTTAAAACAATTAAAAAGTATCCTTTCATTGCAGGGGCTATTGTATGGAATTTAGTTGAATTTGGAAATGAAAGCCGACAGGAAGCTGTTCCTCATATTAATAACAAAGGATTATTAACGACTGACCGTAAACCCAAGGATAGTTATTTTATCTACAAGGCGGTTTTAGCAAAGGAACCTTTTGTAAAAATAGGAGGATCGGATTGGTTATACCGTGCTCAACAGGCAGATCAAGGAAGTAATACAAATGCAACTCAGCCAGTAAATGTGTATACCAATCAAAAGGAGGTAAAACTCTGGCTTAATGGAAATTTGGTAGGGACTAAAAATGCTAATGATGGGAAAGTTATTTTCACATGTATTTTCAAAAATGGAATCAATACACTCAAAGCGATTACCAATGATGGGCAGGAAGATTTCATTTCCATCAATTTTCATGTGATTGCCAATCAGCTGAAAAGTAAAGAAAATATTTTTTCAACCTTAAATGTAAGTCTTGGGGACCAGAGAATGTTTATGGATGACGTAACTAACGAAAGTTGGGTTCCCGAAAAAGAATATACTGCAGGAGGCTGGGGATACATTGGTGGAAAAATATACAAAGAAGATGAGAAAGGGGATCGCTATGGTTCAAGAAGAAATATATTGGGAACGGCTTATGACGCAATGTATGAGACACAGCGTGTGGGATTAAAAGCTTTTAAAGCTGATGTTCCAGATGGGCTCTATGAACTGACACTGCATTTTGCTGAACTTTTAAGCCCGGAACAGCAGGAAAAACTGGTGTATAATCTGGGAAACAATGCCGGCCAGAAAATCCGAATTGGTGGGGAACATAGCTTTGATGTATCAGTGAGTGGATTGGTTATTCTTGAAGATCTTTCTAATGATAATGATCTCATACCTATAACGGCATACAAGACTAAAACAACGGTATTGGTGAAAGATGGAAAAGGTATAAGTATAGATTTCATTCCTAAACTAGGTGATGCTATTTTAAACGGTTTGCAAATAAGAAGGCTTTATTAAATAAAATATTTGGTATAAAAAAACAACGCTTTGATATAATAAGTAAACATATCCAGGTTTTGAAAATCTATTTTTGACCCATATTAAGGTTGGAAAAAATGGCCAGAATCATTATTCATTTTTGCATAACTTCAAATCCAAATTATTATGCTGTACTATGAATAAAATTTTAATTCTATTAGCTATTTTTATAAGCATTCATTCTTTTGCACAGAAACAAAAGAAGATCACTCATCAGAATGCTGACATTTGGAATAAATATAAAAAGATTGTACTTACAAAGGATTATTTTGCTGATTGTGTTACTAGTGGATCTTTTGCTATTCTTGATAATCGGAATAAAGAATGGAATGTTTCTGATACAGCAGATGTAAAAAAAGAAACATTGCCAGCTTCCACATTTAAAATTATTAATCTGTTAATTGCTTTAGAAACCAAAACGATTAAGGATGAAAACGAAATAGTAAAGTGGATTGGAAAAACAGATACGGTTAAGTATGGTTACAGATCGGAAATCTATCATGATATGAGTGTGAAAGAAGCCTTTGAAGTATCTGCGGGTTGGGTCTTTGTAGAACTTGCAAAGAAAATAGGAAAAAAGAACTATGAAAAATACCTTAGAGTCAGTCATTATGGGAATGGAAATTTGTCACAAAAAGATGCTGACTTTTGGAACTTTGGATCGTTTGGAATTTCACCAGTCAATCAAGTAGAGTTTTTAATGAATCTTTATGATGAGAAACTTCCTTTTTCTAAAAAGAATATGCAGATCGTAAAAAATGTAATGATTACAGAAAAAACAGAAGGCTATACCATCAGGTCAAAAACAGGATGGACAAGAGATCAGGGAATGAATACAGGTTGGTGGATAGGGTATATAGAAAACACTCAAGGTGTTTATTTTTTTGCAACACGTCTTTTACAAAATCGAAAAGTGAACAACCCAAGTTTTGGGAAATGCCGTAAAGAGATCACTAAAAAGGTTCTCCAAGATCTGAAAATAATCAATTAATTAAAATAATTAAAAAGCAAATGATTATGAAATATCAACTTTCTCTGCTACTTTCTCTCTTTCTCTGTTCCTTTGGCCAGAGCCAGGAACAAGCCACTGTAGACATGAAAAGGTTTGAAATAGAAAGAAAAACAAATGAGTATTTTTCTGCGTTAACCCATCTGAAACAGTTTAACGGAAATGTAATCGTGGCAAAAGATGGCTCAACTATTCTCAACAAAACCTACAATATATCTCATGCACCAAGAGGGTTAAGGGTAGATCGAAACAGTAAATTTATCATTGCTTCGGTATCTAAAGTATTTGTGAAATATGGTATCCTGAAACTTGTCGAACAAAAGAAAATCTCTTTAGATGACCCATTATCTAAATTTATCCCTGATTTTCCTGAGGGAAATAAAATAACAATCAATCATCTTATGAATCATCAGTCAGGATTACCAAGGGAAATTAAAGATTATGAAAAATATGATAAACTGACTGGTGAGCAAATCATTGAACTGGCAAAAAAAGAAAAGCTTCTGTTTGAACCGGGCACCAAAATCTTGTATTCAAATATTGGGTTTCTGTTATTGCATAATATTATCAATAAAACTGCAAAGAACGGGTATTTACCATTTATAAAAAAAGAAATATTTGATCCTATTGGGCTTAAAAATACAAATGAATACAATGCTAAAAAGCCGTCTAAGAATTTTGTACGGGGATTTGATAATGATGATGGTAAAATAGTGAAAGCATCTGCAAAGGAACTGAACAGGTTTGAAACAGGGAATTATGTATCGACAATTGGAGACCTGTATCTTTTTTCTAAAGGAGGTTTTGATGGTAAACACCTTGAAAAAGGGCTTATTAAAGAGTTGTTTGATGAAAACCAAGTATTAGCACAAGCTGGTGGGAGACCAGGATACAGAGCTTATTTTTATAAAAATGGAAAGACTGGATTCGATTTTATGTTTGTCAGTAATTATACAGGAATTCCTATTCAAAAGGTGACGGAAGATATTGTGAAAATATTTGAAGGAAAGCCATATCAGGTTCCCACGGCAATAAAAAGAATAAAAATCAATCTTTCTGAAACCATAATGAAGCGATATGAAGGGAAATATATTCTGGAGCTTGATCAGTCTCAGTATTTGACCATTATAGTTAAAGACGGAAAACTTTACATGACGGATAAAGACGGCGAAGCCAATGAAGTCGTACCTGATTCAGAAACCACTTTCTTTTTTGATCCGGCTTCAAATGATGGTCTTGTATTTACTTTAAATAAAGACACCGGAGTTTATGAACTTACTCTGATTTCAGATGGGCTGAACCTTAAAACTAAAAAAGTAAATTGATAATAATTTTATGAAAAGAAAAAACCACAACACTAACGTTGTGGTTTTTCTTTTTTAAATAACAGTAGTGGTTACTTTGATATTACCATGGATCGCTTTGGAATAGGGACAAGTCTGATGGGCAAGTTCTGTTAGTTGCAGTGCAATATCTCTTTCCAAACCAGGCAAACTAACTGTAAGTCGTGCCTGCAAAAGAAAATCTTCCCCGTTCATCCCCAGATCTACTTCGGCATCGACTGATGTTTCAGAAGGAAATAGGATACCTAATTTTTTAGCAGCTAATCCTAGCGCTCCAATATAACAGGCAGACCATCCTGCTGCAAATAACTGTTCAGGATTCGTTCCTGGAATCTTTGATCCGGGAGGAGAGAGTAACAGATCTAGATTTCCGTCATCACTTTTAGCGGTTCCCTGACGTCCTCCTGTAGTTTTTGTTCTTGCAGTATATAATACCTTTTCTATTTCTGCAGTTTTTTGATTGTTGTTCATTATTGTAAATTTTAGTTAATGATTATTTAAATACTTTGCAAAGGAAGCTCGAATCCTTTTTGCATACCAGCATTAATAGGGCGAAGCCGGCATTTTGAAGGGTAAAGTAGACAAATACGATTGGGGTACTTTTTTTAGAGAGTCTTACCCGTATATATATTTGAATATCATGTCCTCAAGAACTAAAAATGATAGGCAGGATTGCTATTGAAAAGCCACTGTAGATTTTAAGTTTTGAAATGACTGGTTCAATCCCATTTTAGTCTGGTTGAACAAAGTGATGATTGATTAGCGCTCTTATGCAAAATACATTTGCCGAAGAAATAATCAAAAAAATCAACTTTTTAAAATTAAAAAAATGGAAACAAAAAGAAACAACTTAAAAACAACCATTACAGCAGGCGTATTTGTATTATTATCAGCAACAGCTTTTGCTCAGAAAACAACAAAAGATACAGAGGCTATTCGCCCGTATCATGTGAGTATCCCTGAAAGTGCTATTAAAGAATTACGCCAACGAATCAATGCAACAAGATGGCCGGATAAAGAGACCGTAACTGATCAATCACAGGGAGTGAAATTACAACAGATTCAGGACCTGGTAAAGTATTGGGGAAGTACTTATGACTGGCATAAGGCAGAAAACAAATTAAACTCGTTGCCACAATTTGTGACCAAAATAGATGGTTTAGATATTCATTTCATTCATGTTCGTTCAAAACATAAAAATGCAATGCCTCTGATCATTACCCATGGATGGCCTGGATCCATATTTGAAGAATTAAAAGCTATTGAGCCCCTTACAGATCCTACAAAATATGGTGGAAAGGCTGAAGATGCATTTGATGTTGTAATACCTTCTATGCCAGGTTATGGTTTCTCTGAAAAACCAACGGGGACAGGCTGGGGTGTAGAAAAAATAGGAAAAAGCTGGGATGTACTTATGAAGCGTTTAGGATATCACCACTACGTTTCACAGGGAGGTGATTGGGGAGCTGTAATTGCTGATGCAATGGGACGTCAGGCTCCGGATGGTCTTTTAGGAATTCACGTAAATATGCCTGCAACAGTTCCGGCAGAAGTTGCTGATGTTTTAAAGGCTGGAGGCCCGGTTCCGGAAGGCTTATCAGATAAAGAGAAGGCTGCTTTTACTTCATTAAATAAATTATATACCCGTGGTGGTGGGTATGCAGCAATGATGGTGACACGTCCACAGACCTTAGGTTATGGACTTACAGATTCACCCGTTGGACTGGCTTCTTTCTTCCTGGATAAATTTAATGAATGGACGTACAGTGGAGGAAATGCTGAAAAATCCCTTACTAAAGACGAAATACTGGATGATATAAGTTTATATTGGTTCACAGATACTGCTGTTTCCTCTGCACAATTGTATTGGGAGAATAACAATAACAACTTCAATGTGGTGGAACAGAAAACAAGGGAAATAAAGGTCCCTGTGGCTATTACGGTATTTCCTGGTGAGATCTATCAGGCTCCGAAAACATGGGCAGAGAAAGCTTACCCGAACCTTACTTACTTTAATGAAGTTACAAAAGGAGGACATTTTGCTTCATGGGAAGAACCTCAGATTTTTGCTCAGGAACTTCGTGCAGCCTTTAAACCTTTGAGAAAATAATTGATTAAAAGATATTGTAAAGTCATAAAAAATCCACAGTCTTAAAAAGCTGTGGATTTTTATATACTTGTTATTTGCATTTTATTGATGAAATTGGATTCGTGTAAATGCTTCTTTTCCAAATAAAGAGGAAAATATATTTTGGAATTCATGAATATATTTACACCGGATCGAATTACCATAGATCTTTAAACCTTCAACAATCTTTTTAGGACTTAAATCAATATCATACTTAATAAACTCTTCCGGTCGCTCATAACGAATTCGCTGTTCTGAACTGTAAGTTCTTGAAAACCCAAACTTCTCAAGCCATTCTTCGGTGATCTGTATTGGGTTGATAGCATCCGCCGGAGCAGAAATGCTATAAATGTCATTTTCAATTTTCACAAAATAATCTTTCGCGTTATTCTGGAATATTTCTGTAATTGTGAAAATTTGATTTTTGTACTCAACTAAATTTCTAATCTTAAGGTCTGCAACGTTCATAATATTTAGTGTTAGGAGGTTATTAAAGATGTGGTAATGTTGTTAGTTACAAATACTATGCCTTACAGAATAAATTTTATTTAAAAATATGTTAATATATAAGTGTTATTTTTATGGATTATTAAAAAATAATTAAAGCAATAATTGGGCTTTATGAAATCTTCCTTCTGATCCTTGATTTTTGATAGGTCAACGAATAAGCAATAAGGATCGCAACGATCAGAAATGTTATGAAAAATGTCCATGAGGTACCATGAAGCAGATAGCCGGTACCGCTTCCTAAAATACTGGAGCCGAAATAATAGAAAAGCCAATACATAGAGGTCGCCGAAGATTTCCCGTCTTTTGCGCGAAGCGCTGTCATCTGGCTGGCCATGGTGTGTGCCGCAAAAAATGACAGGGTAAATAATCCCAGCCCGAAAATGACAATGTAAATGTTTTCAGAAAGCAGGAGCAGAATACCTGCTATCATAAATAGAATGGAGCCTTTCAATATGTTTTTCTGATCTGTTCTTTTTGATAATCTACTGGTTATCATAGTTCCAAATACTCCAAAAGTATACATCAGAAATATAAATGCGATATAAAAATGATTAAGCGAGAAAGGAGCAGCTTCCAAACGGAAGGTCAGATAATTATAGACACTTACAAAAGCACCCATCAAAAGTGCAGCAATACAATACAGTTTAAGCATATAAGAATCCGTCAGGAATCTTTTCATCTGTTTTAGTTTCAAATGATAATCGACTTTTTGTGGATTGAAAAATTGAGAACCAGGAAATAATTTCCAGAATACTAATCCTAGAATAAGGCTTTCAATTCCAATGATCAATACAGCTTTCTGCCATCCGAATTCTCCTGCGAGAATAGTGGCCAGTATTCTTCCACTCATTCCACCAATGGTATTTCCGCTCAGATACATACTAATTGCAAGAGCAACCACAGAAGTATGTACCTCTTCTGTAAGATAAGCAAGGGCTACTGCAGAAACACCGGAAATAACGAAACCTTTTAAAATTCCAATTCCGATGAGTATCGTAAGACTGGGAATCCATGCTGAAATAATCGTAAGCAAAGCTGAAAATATTAATGAAAATGCCATAAGCCCTTTTCTCGAGTAGCTATCTGCATTAAAAGCAAAGAAAAATAGTCCGGCAGCCATTCCTATCGTTGATGAAGACACAAGTAATGAACTGTCTCCGACAGTTGTATGAAAATGGTCGGCTACCAAGGGAAGTAGAGGCTGGAAAAGATAAAGCTGGGCAAATACAGACAATCCGGAAAGGAAGATGCATAATTTGATATATTGAAAACGTTTACTCTTTCTTTCTGCTTTTTCAGGTAAATTCATGAGATTATAGATCCCTTTGATTAATACGTTTATAGGATTATACAAATTTCAGGATAAATTTTTAATCTATAAAACGGTTATTTTCGATAATATGAATCGCTGAAACCGATTATCTTATCTCTATTTTAATGTAGAGCAATCTGCAAAAGATTTGGAATTTTCGTAGTTTTGGATTTCTTAAATATAGCCATGCAGGAAAACTTAATAGGAACCGATACTGAAATTGGAAAACAAAAACTATGGCGGCTTTTTTTATTATCAAAGAAATACCGTATCGTAAGACATGCGTTTCTTTCTATTATTTTTTTGCTCTTATATGTTATTAATCCACAAGACAGGGGATATACAAAAGAGGTGAATTTCTACGCAAGTATCGTCGATTTCATCTATATCATGATTGTCTTTTATTTTAATATTTATGTCCTTGTTCCGAAGCTGTTGCTCAGGGGAAAAGTGTATCAGTATGTTTTTGCAATACTCATAATCGGAGTTATAACATTTACAATCATATGCTCTGCCGAAATCTTATTATCTGATTACAGGATTTCAAAAGATATAACTTTAGGAGAAAACTGGATATCAGGATTGGTGTATTTTCTGACCACATTTATTATATTAATTTCCTTTACTACAGCTTTGAAGGTGTTCCAGTATCTCATTATCAACCTTGAAAAACTGAATCAAATCCAGAAACTCAATTTTCAGAATGAATTGTCCATATTGAAAAATCAGGTATCACCTCACTTTCTATTTAATACTTTAAATAACATCAATATTTTAACGGAAACCAATCCAAAACTGGCGTCAAAGCTCATATTGAATCTTTCCGATTTATTAAGGTATCAGATCTATAATGGAGTTGAGGATTCTATTCTATTAAGTTCAGACGTTACATTTATCAAAAATTTTCTTTTTATTGAATCACTCAGAAAAGATGATTTTACCTATGATATTTCATTGACGGGATCACAGAAGGATGCCTTCCTGCCACCATTGTTATTTATTCCTTTTGTTGAAAATTCTGTCAAGCATATTAATAATGAAAATCCATTCGTAAAGGTTCACTTTCATCTTGAAAATAATAATTTAATGTTTAGCTGTATCAATTCCTCATATTCGGATACTAATCAAAAAGAGAAGAATGAAGGAATAGGTCTTTCCAATATCAAAAAAAGACTCCAATTGCTTTTCCCACAAAAGCATAGTCTTGTAATAGAAAATAAAGATAATGTCTTCCGCATAGAACTAAACTTAACATTATGAACTGTATTATTGTAGATGATGAACCTATCGCGAGGCAAGGGATATTGAATTTAATAGCAAAAGTTCCGGATCTTATTGTAAAAGGACTTTTTAAAAATTCAAATGAAGCTAAACTATATCTGGAAAAGAATGTAGTAGATCTTATTTTTCTCGATATAGAAATGCCCGGGATAAATGGAATTGATTTTGCCAAAAGCATTCCTAAAAAGACTCTCGTGATTTTTACTACTGCTCATGCTCAATATGCTCTTGAAAGCTACGAAATTGATGCTGTTGATTATCTTTTGAAACCAATTAATGAAGAAAGGTTTCTGAAGGCGGCTGGTAAGGCAATAGAATTTAATTTCTTTCTATCAGATGATTTTGAAAAAAGCAGCTTTGAATCTATAGGCGAGAATAGTATTGTTGTAAGGGCGGATCGAAGGATTTACAAAATACTTCACAAGGATATTCTCTATATCGAAGGAATGAAAGATTATTCTGTTATTAATAGTAAGGACAATAAGATCATTACAGCAATGAATCTTAAAACAATACTTTCCCAGCTGCCCGCCCAGCTTTTTAAAAGAATAAGCAAGTCATATATTGTGAACCATCAACATGTTTCTTCAGTTTCTCCTCATTGTGTACATCTTCAAGGTATAGAATTACCTCTCGGAAATACCTATAGAAGTGAATTCATTACTGAGTTTATGAAGAATAATCAGTCATAGGATATCTTAACTTCTGATTTAATCTGGATTAGGTTATTTGGTATAAAAAAAAGCCTCGTAAGTATAAAATAGAACATCGCTTTTCATTACTATAAATATTTTTGTTTAAGAACTTAAATAGGCGAGGATGAGGACTTTTTTGATTTTACTAATGCTTATAATGAATGGTGGCGAAAACTTCTTTGCACAAAATTGTTCTGATTTTTACTATTTCAGAAAAAACACCAGAGTTACTTTTGTACAATATGATTCCGGAGGTAATAGGGTAGGAAAAGAAACCGGAACTTTGGATAATATCAGTATCGGAAAAGATATGGCAATGTCTGATAATGCTTTTATTTTACAAAGTACAAAAAGCAAGATAGCAGATGAATTTCCAAGCCGTATTCTCTGTATCAATAATAATTTAAAAATCAATTATTATATATCTGATCTTCCTGGATTGGATATTTATCTGAGCTATCCCTCAAATATGAAAGTTGGCCAGAATCTGGGCGAAGATATTCGCAAATCATTTAACATCGGAATTAACGACCGAAAAACACTGATTCATTTTAATATTACAAGTCGGAAAGTAATAGGTCAGGAAATTGTAAAAACTTCTGTTGGTGAATTTAAATCTGATAAAATTCAATATGACCTAAGTATAGAATATAATATTGATAACATATTAATTCCTTCAACCATTAGAGTGGTGGAATGGTTTAGCCAAAATTATGGTGTTGTAAAGAAAGAGTTTTACACCAAAGATGGTATACTAAAGACTTCCTCAGTCTTATTTTCAATGGATTAATTTATATTCAGTTATACGAATAACAATGAAAATTTTTACTTGTTTATTTTTGTTCATTATAATTCTTTAAATCAGAATAAAGATGGCTACAATTAATGTACTTCGAAAAGCTTCAATTTCTATGTTTTTCATACTGATTTTTAATGTGAACTTTGGTCAAAGTGCTAAAGAACAATTGAAAATTGCCAATGCAGCAGAATTACAATCAAAACATTTTTTAGATTCTGTTGCCTTTGAAAATAGGCTAGGATATTTTATCATAAAGGTTCAGGTTAAGCAAAAGACGTATGATTATATTTTTGATACGGGTGGTTACAATACTGCTAATAAAGCTATTCTGAGCAAAGAGAATATCCAAAAGAAGCTGCAGGTAGAGGTAGGAAGCTCAAATCAAAAAAAATCTAAAATAGATTTATTACTCCTCCCTGAATTGAAAATAGGTTCGACCGTTTTTAAAGATATAGGAGTTTTTAATTTTAATTTTGATGAATCTCCACTTATTAATTGTTTTACCAACGGTGGTTTAGTCGGAAAAGGGATTATCAAAGAAGCAATTTGGCAGATAGATTCGAAAAGGTCTGTCATCAGAATAACCGATCAGATTGACAGGCTTTCTAATAGTAAAGGAGGTAAAAAGATAAAAATAGAATGGGATAAAACCTATAATCCGTTTGTTACACTTACCATAAATGGAATAGACGAGAAATTTCTATTGGACTTCGGATACGGTGGGTTTATCTCCCTTACAGATAAGACCTTTAAGAAATTAAATCTTGACCCAATTAAAATTATTACAGGTGAAGGAAGTATTGGAGCAAATGGAGTAATCAAAGAAGAAACGAAGGTTTCAAGAATTAATAAAACAGAAATAGCAGGATTTATTTTTGATAAAATACCGGTCTATTCAGCATTATCTAATAATTATAATTTGATTGGATCGGAACTGAGCAAATATTTCATCATTACCATCGACAGTAAAGCTAATGAAATGATCCTGACCCCTTATACAGATCAGTTAGTAATAGAACAACCTCGCCAATTTGGTTTTGACATTAATCTTAAGAATAAAAAATTGTATGTATCAAAACTCTATCAGAATATGTCTGCTGAAAAAGAAGGATTGCAATTTGATGATGTTTTGATTTCCTATAATGGAACTCAACTGAATGAGGAAATTACCTGTGATGAATTTTTTAAACTCAAAGAAATACTGAAGAGCACAGATAATATAAAGGTCGAGATCTCAAGAAATGGACTGATTAAAAGTTTTAATTTAGTGAAAGAGAATATCTAAACCAAGTACATAATGATTCATATAGTCAGGATCTGCATTTATACATTTTTGCTTTTATTTCTAACAAGCATGTTGCCAATAAAAGCATGTACTATTTTCATGGCCAATGATGGAAAAAATATATGGATAGGAAACAATGAAGATGAAAGCCCCGAAATGGAGTACAGATTGTGGTACTTTCCAAAAGAAAATAAATCATTTGGGTACATGTTATGGTCTGAAAAACATAAAGAATATCAATCTTTAATGTGGCAATATCCTCAAGGCGGGCTTAATGAATATGGGCTTTTTATGGATTACACAGCGATTGATAATATTCCTGTTACTATTGATCCTTTAAAGAAAACAAGAGAAGAAGAAGTGGTGAATGATATTTTAAAAAGCTGTAAAACAGTTGAAGAGGCTCTAAACTATATTAATCAATTTAATCTCGTAAAACTTTCAGGCGCACAACTTTTTATTGGTGATGCTACTGGTAACTACGCAACTGTTCATGGGAATTACATTGTAAAAAAAAACGAACGGAATTTTTCACTGACAAATTATTGCATTGCTAATGGACATAAGGAATCCTGTTGGAGAAGGGAAACTGCATACTCGAGGCTGACCACGTTCAAGTCTTATAATAAAAATAATGTTTCCGGGATTCTTCAGGAGGCGGCTCAAAAATGGCCCAGTGATATTGTGACCAATTATTCAATGGCAATTAATATAAAAAAACAGGAGATCATACTGTATTATAAAAATGATTTCAAAACTCCAAGATTGATTAGCCTTTCAGAAGAGCTTAAAAAAGGAAAACATGCTAAGGATATTGATACTTATTTTCCTGTGGGATTGTCTGAATTCTTCAAAGAAAATTATGAACAAAAAGGAATTAAAGAACTAGTCAATATATATAATGAGATAAGAAAAGAATCCCCCAACCTATATAACTTTAATAATAATGATGATGTTTTGTTTGGCGCCCATTTACTTTCAGAAAATAAGGTGGATGATGCCATTCAGTTTTTTTCTGCTGTGAAGAAATATGATAAAACGAATGATGTCATCAACAGCTGGTTGGGAGTTGCCTATAAATACAATCATGATTTTACCCGTAGTCAATCCTATTTTGATGAGGTGATCACACGAAATCCGGATGAATACCTTCCCAACTTATACTATAAAAGGCCTGATAAAAAAGTGATATTTAAAATAAAAGAATGGAGTGGTGCACAGAATGTAAAACTAATTGGCGACTTTACAGAATGGCTCAAAGAACCCATAAAGATGGAAAAGAGGCAGGGATATTGGTATTGTGAAGTTGTAATACCAGAAGGGAAACACCAATATAAATTTTTAGTAGACGATATCTATTATCTTCCCGATCCTTTCAATCTAATCTATATATGGAATGGAAATAACATTAATTCACTTTTATACCTTTAAAAGCCCGTCAATTCTTTATGGTTAAACAAATATTAGATAATACTTTTAATTCATAGATTTTCAGAAATTTGTAGATTTTTTTGGATTAAAAGTCTCCAAATCATTATCATTGTATTCACAAAAACATGATACAAATGATAGAAAGTTTTCCATTTTACTTATCACTCGTTGTTGCCATCATCCTACTGATAATGCTGGCTAATAAACTGAAAGTCGCTTACCCGGTACTTTTGGTAATAGCGGGATTGCTGATTAGTTTTATTCCGGGTATCCCAGCCATAAAGATCGATCCTGAGCTGATCTTTATTATATTTCTCCCTCCATTATTGTATGAAGCCGCCTGGGCTATCTCCTGGAAAGAATTATGGAAGTGGCGACGGGTTATTGGAAGTTTTGCTTTCATTGTTGTTTTTCTTACAGCAACCACTGTAGCTTTTGTGGCTAATTATTGTATACCTGGATTTTCCTTGGCGCTTGGATTTTTACTAGGTGGAATTGTTTCCCCTCCGGATGCCGTGAGCGCAGGTGCTATTTTGAAATTTGTAAAAGTGCCTAAAAGAATGTCATCTATTTTGGAAGGAGAAAGCCTTTTGAATGATGCTTCTTCGCTAATAATCCTTCGGTTTGCCATGATTGCTGTGGCTACGGGGCAATTTATCTGGCATGAAGCAGCTCTTAGTTTCTCCTGGATGCTTGTTGGTGGGATTGGAATTGGATTGCTGATCGGATGGATCTTTATGAAAGCCCACAAACACCTTCCTACAGATGCCAATATGGATACTATTCTCACCATTGTAGCACCATACATTATGTACATCTGTGCAGAAGAAGTACACAGCTCCGGAGTTCTGGCTGTAGTAAGTGGAGGGCTTCTCTTATCCAATCATAGACATCGTATTTTAAGTGCATCATCCAGACTGCGGGGTATTAATGTCTGGGAGAGTTTTGCATTCGTGCTCAATGGCTTGGTATTTCTGCTAATAGGATTGGATCTGCCTGAAATTACTTCAGGATTAGAGGGGGTAAGCCTTTCATCCGCAATTGGATATGGATTATTAATTACGGGAGTATTGGTCGTGGTAAGGATTCTGTCTGCTTATGGGGCAGTGATTATTACTCTGATCGCACGAAATTATATTACGGTAGCTGACACCAGAAGTCCTGGGTTCAAAGCTCCGCTTATATTAGGTTGGACAGGAATGCGGGGTGTGGTCTCATTGGCAGCAGCACTTTCAATACCTCTTCAGTTATATCCGGGTGGGCCGGATTTCCCTCAACGAAATCTTATTTTATTCATTACTTTTATAGTGATCCTCACTACGCTTCTTCTTCAGGGGTTAACTTTACCATTTATAATTAAAAAAGTCAATATGCCTTCCTTTAAGGATCATCTGCCCGATGATGAAGCGGATGAATTGATAAAAAGGCAGATGGCTCAATATACGTTGGAACATATTACTAAAAATTACGGTGAAATGCTGAAAACAAGTCCGTTCCTACAGAATATTCATGACAAATGGCAAGGGAAAATAGGGGATGATGCCCAGATCAAGATTTCTCCTGAGGTAAAATTGGCTTATATCGATATTTTAAATGAGCAGAGACTGTGGCTTATTGATCAAAATCATGGTAATCAATATGATGAAGATGTGATCAGAAAGCATCTTATGAGAATAGATCTTGAAGAAGAAAGAATAAAATATACCCATTGATCAATCCATATTGATAATGGATAAAAGTCTTTGTAAGTATTCATTTTCTTTTAAAACCTTATTGTAAGACTGCCTGGCATAAGCAGGAGAAAGTTTGTAAGCTTCCGGTATGATGCTAAGGTCTTCATTTTCTATATATTGATTTAAATGAAGACTGTATTCAGCAATATATTTGTCAATTATTTTCTTTTTTATTTCGCATAGCGTACAATTCTTTATTTTTTGTAAAGAATTTAATATCAACGATTTGTCTCCGTGGAAATTAATAATGTTTCTTACAAATGATAAATTATGTTTATCCTGCAATACTGAATGTGAGTCATCTTCATAAATCATAATTTGGTAGTGGTTTTTAATTATTAATGTTTTTTTTAAATGAATAATCCAATATTGGTTTAAAATTTTTACTTCAAAAACGTGACCAAAGTACTTAAATTATTTAGATAATATTATTTTTTTCAAAGACTTTATGATGGTTTTATTTCTTAATCAATATCTCCAATAATCTCGATGGTAGATGTAGAACTATTTCTATTTGTTATTATTTTTTATTCTATGTAAATAATTTTATTTTGAATTGCTGTAGTCATACTTTTGCGCCGTTGATCTTATTGCTAAATAAAAATCGTTTTTATACCGATAATTATTTAAAATAATAAGCACCAACAGATAGATATACTTTTCTAGAAATACAAATGTAAAGGCTGAAAACCGGCATGTTCCCTGATAGAGATTTTCAGCCTTCCTATAATGGATTTCCACATAGATTAAATGAAACTTTATTAGCTGGAAACCTCCAATTAATAGCGGTTTTACCATTGTTTTGAATGTGAATAACGTTGTTGATTTTCAGTCTTGGTCTCTTTTTTGCAGCTCAATTGTAAACACAAAAACAATGATGAAAGAAAAATTTAAGCATTTGCTTGGAAAAACCCGTGAAGAAATTGCTCAGGAAATAGGAGATGGCTTTAATTATCCGGAAAATGAGGTTTGGACCTATGAAGTAGGGAGAACCTGGATTGGAAGAAGGATTATTTTATCCATTACATTTAAAGGAAAAAAAGCTGCTGAAATTGCATTTTTTAAAAGTTTCAGGAAATGCTAAGTATTTTTGTCCACTACAATATCTAATTACTTCACTTATTTACATCAATTTTATTAAAATATTCACTGGTAAAAAATATCAGTAAACAAGATTAATAATTAATACTTGAAATAAGTTTCTATTATTTTGATTTAATTTTTTTTAGCAATGTGGTAAGTGAATTAATTATCTGTTTTTCAACGATTTTTTTCTTTGTTAACTTATCCCAAGGTGAACAGTTTTTTGCCTTGTTATGGTCTGTTTTTTGATGCCTGACGTCAAAAAATTAACTATGAGAAAAAAACTATTTTTTAGTTTTTTGGGCAAAACCCGTTATGAAGTTGCTCAGAAAATTGGCTATGGTTATAATTATTTTGATAATGATGTCTGGATCTACGAGGTTGGCAAAACCTGGATTGGAAGAAGAGTAATTTTATCCATTAAATTTGATAGTGAAAAAGCTTCAGAACTATCAATTTATAAGAGATTTGGTAAACGTTGATCGTTTGTTTTGCTGAAATAAGAATTTAGAGCTGCTCATTCCATAAATTTGCAATAAAATTAATTGTAAATGGAACTTAGGCAGTTGCGATATTTTCTAAAAGCAAAGGAATTGCTCAATTTTACTGAAGCCGCTCATCACCTGTATATCAGTCAAAGTACACTTTCTCAACAGATCAAACAATTGGAAGATGAGTTAGAGAGTCCATTGTTTAATAGAATCGGAAAAAGAATTACTTTAACAGAAGCAGGTGAGGTTTTTGCCAAGTATGCTCAAAAAAGTCTTCTTAAATCTCAGGAAGGTCTTTTGGCATTAAGGGATTTAAAAGAATTAAGAACCGGAGAGTTAACTATTGGTGTAACCTATGGCTTAAGATCTACCTTGATAAAAGCATTGATTCAATTTTCAAATGCCTATCCGGGAGTAAAGATCAATATTGTATTTGGAACAACGTCTGAATTGATGGAGAAGCTGCATCATGTAGAGCTGGATTTTGCATTGACGTTTGCAAAGGGTGCAAGAGAACAGCTATTCAATTATGTTCCACTTTTTACATCACCGATGACTTTGGTTGTTTCCAAAAATTCTGATCTTGTGAGGAAAGAAAATATTAGTCTCAAAGAAATCGTGGATTTGCCACTCGCAATGCCCACAAAAGGATATAGTACCACCAAGTCCGTTATGGAAGCGTTTGAAAAGAATAACCTTAAGCCGGAGATTGTAATGGAAATCAATGATGTTGCTGCTTTATTAGAAGTTGTCAAAAGTGGACATTGGTATACTATTTTAGCTGAAACTACGGTAATAGACCAGGATCAGTTGATAGCCATTCCCATTAAAGGCAAAAATATGGTTCGAACGGCTATGTTGGTATCTCTGAAAGATGCTTATCAAAAACAAGCTGCACAGGTGTTTTGTACTTTCTTAAATATAGATCAATAAAAAACCTCTCAAAAAGAGAGGTCGTTAAAAAAATTGACTGTATATTGAAGTGTAATTCAATCGTTACTTATTGTTTTCAAGCCATTTTAAACGTCGTTCGTCAGGTAAATGTTTTACTTTGAAATTTTCGAAAACCGCATTAAATCCTGTTCCATCAGGACATGCTGCCATTAATCCCACCATGACAGGCGTATTGTCCTGCAAATGCGCATTACGCATCATGATGTAGTTTTTATCGTCGAATGAGTAGAATATTTCGACAGCATCCAGTCTTCGTACTGCTTTTATCCAGATCGCTGAAGGTGTTTTGTCTAAAGTAATAACGCTCCAGTCACTGGTTGTATGAGTGACCACAGTACTTAAATTATATTTTCCATTTACAAATTCAATTCCGGCTTTGATATAGTTCTCCTTGTCTACTCTTAACATAAGTCCCATTTGATCGAATCTCGCTTTGTAGTTTCCGTTGATCTTTACTTTAGCTTCAAATTCACCACCGTAAGTTGTGTAATAAAAAGGAGCATCATCAATTGTAAAACCATAATGTGAAATTCTCCAGTAGTCACTTTGTGGAGTGACAAACATGGATAATGTGTTATTTTTAACTTCCCATTTTTCAGGTTCGTTAAACCATGTCATTTTTTCTAATGTTTGTGCAGAAACCTTGTTGATTAACAATAGCGTACAAAAACTTAAAATTATTCTCTTCATTGCACAAATATCTTTTGGTATAAGTATAACTGGATGTAAATTATTAATTTAGCAAAAGTATAACTTAACCATAGTATCATCAATACTGATAAATAACCATTTTATGAAGATTGTACAAACGTTGAATGAAACATTGTTGAATAAAGATCCAAATAAAAACAATGAGTGCCGATTAGATATTGATGTTTACAAGAACATAGCCTATACCTATACTCAAATGGAAAACACGATTTCTGTATTGAGTGATATGCAGGCTAATAAAAGTTATGTTTATAAATCCAATACCGCCTTGGAGTTAGGATTAAGCAAAGGGAAAGATCCGATGATAGTAAATTCTATCTGGGAAGAAGAGATTCTGAAAAGAATACATCCTGATGATAAACTTAAAAAATATATTCATGAATTAAGGTTTTTTAAACTCATGGATTCCCTACAGCCCAGAGATCGGACAAATTATACGGTGTTGTCAAGAATAAGAGTGAAGGATAAGAATGATGAATATCGCTTTGTGAAACATCGTATGTTTTATGTATATTCACCTTATAATGGTAAGCTGAGATTTGCTTTATGCCTTTATAGCATTGCGATAGACCAGTCGGTTCTTTTGTCCTCAGATTTTCTTATTGTTAACTCAGTAAATGGAGAAGTAGTCGTTGAAGATAAGTTGAACTACAAAAATATTTTATCACAAAGAGAATTAGAAATACTCAAATTTGTAGGAGAAGGATTTACCAGTAAAGAAATTGCGAACTTTCTTTTTATAAGTGTCAATACCGTTAGTCGCCACAGACAGAATATTCTTGAAAAACTCAAAGTAAAGAATTCAATAAAAGCTTTCAATGAGAGTTTTCATTAAAAATAAGTTTACTTAATTCTCCGAAAAGTTCACCATAGATGCAGGTGGGTTTCTTTTTAAATTCGTATTTTTAGTAAAACACATGAAAATATCGTATGAAAAAAGATGAAAAAAATATTCGACGCGGAGAAGAAATCGCCCATAATTATCTATCATTATTGGACAAACATATTCAGGATGTGATTTCCGGTAATACATCTGAATTTATGGAAGTGAATGAAATTGCAGAACGTATGGCCATTTCTCATACCCATCTTACCGACACTATTAAAAAAGAAAAAGGAAAACATCCCTGCTATTTTTATGATACCAAAATTATAGAACAAATACAGATCATGTTGTCCGAAAGCGATAAATCTATTGCGGAAATAGCACGGATATTTACCTATGACCCTTCCAATTTTTCAAAATTTTTTAAGAAACTAACAAATCTTACTCCCGGTGAATACCGAAAAAAGAATCCTCGTAAACTTCCGAAAAGTTCACCATAAAGAAACCGAACCTAATATTCATATTTGTAAGACATAACAAATAAAAAAGCATAATTATGTCAAAAAATGATTTAAAAGGAAAAGTAGTCTTAATTGCAGGTGGAGGAAAAAACCTGGGAGGTTTGTTGAGCAGGGATTTTGCTAGAAAAGGAGCAAGGCTTGCTATTCACTACAACAGTGAAAGTTCAAGACAGGAGAGCGAGAAGACATTGGAAGAAGTGAAAGCTTTAGGAGCGGAAGCTTTTTTATTTCAGGGAGATCTTACAAAGGTTGAGAATATTACCAAATTATTTGATGAAACTGTAAAAACCTATGGTGGCATCGATGTTGCCATTAATACAGTAGGAATGGTTCTTAAGAAGCCTTTTGTGGAAACAACGGAAGCAGAATATGACGCTATGTTTAATATCAACTCCAAGGTGGCTTATTTCTTTATACAGGAAGCTGGTAAAAAAATAAATGATCAAGGTAAGATATGTACCATCGTAACGTCATTGCTGGCTGCTTATACCGGATTGTATTCTACTTATGCAGGAGCAAAAGCTCCGGTTGAGCATTTTACAAGAATGGCTTCCAAAGAATTTGGAGACCGTGGAATTTCGGTAACAGCGGTTGCGCCCGGACCAATGGATACACCTTTCTTTTATGGACAGGAAAATAATGATGCCGTAAACTATCATAAATCAGCTTCTGCTCTAGGTGGATTAACTGATATAAAAGATATCGCACCACTTATTGAATTTTTGGTAAGTGATGGATGGTGGATTACGGGGCAGACCATATTTGCCAATGGCGGATATACGACCAGATAAATAACTAATAAATAGTAAAAAAGCGATTGTGAAAACAATCGCTTTTTTGTTAAATCCTGTTAAAACGATGGTAAAGCTGGTTTAAAAAGTGTTAAAATAAATGAGTTATGTTATTAAATAATCTGATTTTCAATAAATAAGCCTTGAATCTTCTAAGCATAATAAATTTTAAATGAAAATTAAAACTAGTGATTGTGAATTATTTATATATTTGTTTGCTAAACAACTAATAATATAAAGGATGGGTATCGATTTTACAACAGCGACTTTTAAGGATTTTGAGAATATTCCAGATTATGATATCGCTCAAAGAGCTGAATATTTTTATGAATTCCTTGATCACATGAAAGCCAGGGGACACATGAATTACAGACTGAAAAATACTTCAGGAACCAATGCAACTTTAAATATAAATATTGCAGATCAGGACAAAGAGTATATCAGTTTTGTTTCAAGTGATTATTTAGGGTTTACACAGCACCCGAAAGTAAAGGAGGCAGCTATTGAGGGAATCGAAAAATACGGGACAGGAACCGGAGCGTCACCACTGATTGGTGGATATTTTGATTATCACAATATTTTAGAAAAAAGAATTTCTCAATTTTTTGGAAGAAATGAAGACGAAGTAGTGTTGTTTACCACCGGGTATGCAGCTAATAGTGCTACTTTGCAGATTTTAATGCAGAAAGAAGATATTGCTATCTTAGACATGGGTGTGCATGCAAGTGTGCATGAAGGATGTGCTTTTACAAATAAAAAAACATTTCCGCATAATAATTTAGAGGCTTTGGAACATATTTTGAAGATGTCTGAGAGTATGTATCGTACAAAGCTTGTTATCATTGATGGAGTGTACTCTCAGGAAGGTGATACTTCACATGCTAAGGAAATATATGATCTTGTAAAAAAATATAATGCTTACCTGATGATAGATGATGCACATGGTGTTGGAGTTTTAGGAAAAACAGGAAGAGGAGCTCTGGAAGATGATGGTTTGCTGGACAAAGTAGATTTTATTACAGGGACATCCAGTAAGACTTTCGGTAACCTTGGAGGATATGTGATTGCCAATAAAAAAATTGCATCATTCCTGAAATTTCAGTCACGACAACATATTTTCTCTGTTACAGCACCGCCTTCTTCTGCAGGAATAGTCAAAGCTATTGATCTGGTAGATGAAGAACCGATTTGGAAAGAGAAATTGTGGGATAATATCAATTACTTGAAAAAAGGACTTGATGATTTAGGTTTGGATACCGGAATCACCAACTCTGCAATTATTCCGGTGAAAATTGGAGATCAAAGTAAAATGTGGGATATCGGTAGAATTTTAATTGAAAATGGAGTTTATACGAATCCTATTATGTACCCCGCTGTACCAAGAAAAGATGCACGAATTAGAATGACTGTAACGGCCAGACATGAAAAAGAACATCTAGATAAAACATTAAATGTGTTTGATGATATTAATAAAAAAATGCATATTGCGAAAAAATAATTAATTATGCCTAGAAAAGTGGTGCAAGGTCCGATTAGGGACAAAGAAAAAACTAAACAGAAACTGCTTGCTGCAGTTGGTAAAATTCTGAGAGTAAAAGGCTATGCTGGTCTTAAAGTAAGTAAAATTGCTGCAGTGGCCGGCTTTGATAAAAAGCTTATTTATGAGTACTTTGGTAGTACCGATAAATTGATTGACGAATATATAAAGTCGCAGGATTATTGGAGTAAATTCAGCCCGAATATTGAGGAAGAAGTACAAGTTGGAAAAGGAAAAGAAGTCTTGACTCAAGGAATTCTTATGCAATTTGAAAGTTTGAAGAAAAATAAAGAATTACAAAAAATTATTCTTTGGGAACTTTCAGAGAGCAAGCCTATCCTTAAAAATATACTAAAACAAAGAGAAGAAGTAGGAGCTAATTTATTCGAACACGTTACGGATCCTTATTTCGGAGAAGATGCAACGAGTTTTAGAGCATTATTAGCTTTGATCGTTGCCGGAGTTTATTATCTGAATCTATTTCCTGCTTATAACGGAACTGATTTCTGTGGTCTTGATATGAGAACTGCTGAGGGAAGGTCTGAAGTTGAGAAAGTGATTGTTGAGTTAATAGATGATGCTTACAAGAAAAAGGATGCTCAAAAATAATTTTTCTATTTGATCAGAAATATATTTTGTGGATAATTTGAAAACTTTTGACTTTCAGATTAGAACTATATTTCTTATTTTTGACCAATGGAAAATTTCATCGTATCTGCAAGAAAATATCGCCCACAAGAGTTTGACACTGTTGTAGGGCAATCTCACATTACAGATACTTTAGAACATGCAATTGAAGAGAATCAGTTAGCGCAGGCTTTACTATTTTGTGGACCTCGTGGTGTTGGAAAAACTACATGTGCCAGAATTCTGGCCAGAAAGATCAACGAAAAAGATGGTTCCGTTTCAGAAGATGGCTTTGCTTATAATATCTATGAGCTGGATGCTGCCTCCAATAACTCAGTGGATGATATCCGTGAATTGATAGACCAGGTGCGTTTCGCTCCTCAGGTTGGTCAGTACAAAGTATACATCATTGACGAGGTGCATATGCTGTCTTCTGCAGCCTTCAATGCCTTCCTGAAGACATTAGAAGAGCCGCCTGCACATGCCATTTTCATTCTTGCAACTACAGAAAAGCATAAGATCATTCCAACGATCTTATCCCGTTGCCAGATTTATGATTTCAAGAGAATTGTTATTGAAGATATTCAGGGGCATCTGAGAAATATTGCTCAAAAGGAGAGTATCCAATATGAAGATGATGCCTTATATCTTATTGCTCAAAAAGCAGACGGAGCATTAAGAGATGCACTTTCGATTTTTGACAGGCTTTCTACATTTTCCCAAAAGAATATTACACTGGCTAAGGCAGCAGAAGTACTTAATATTCTGGATTATGATCAGTATCTGAATATTCTGGATCTGGCTAAAGAAAATAAAATTCCTGAAACCCTTTTTGCATTTAATGAAATTGTAAAAAAAGGATTTGATCCTCACATTTTTATTGCTGGATTAGGAAATCACTGCAGAGATTTAATGATGGCTCAAAATGCTTCAACCATCGATCTTATTGAGGTTGGAGAAAAAACAAAGGTCAAATTTGTAGAGCAAAGTCAGAAATGGAATGCTCAGCAACTCATTGATGCTATTGAAATTTGTAATCATGCGGACATCAATTTTAAAAATTCTAAAAATCCCCGACTTACCGTAGAAATTGCGTTAATGCAATTATGCTCATTAACTGCTCAGGCAGATATTGCTAAAAAAAAAAGTTCATAATATTAGCACCCTTTCTTAGCGAAAAACAGGAAGTAAAACTTCCACAGAAAGAAAAAATAGAGCCTGCTAAACAAGAGGTAATTGAAAAACCTTCAGCTCCGGCAAATCTTCCGGAAGAAACGGTTATAAAAAAAACGTCTAAGCCACTTTCAAAAGGAGTGTCTTCAGGATTCAGCATTAACTCTTTCCTTAATAAAGAGGAAAAAGAAGAAAAGGAAGAAGCTGTAGTTACGAGAACAGAAAACCTCCCACAACATCATTTTACCGAAACAGATTTATTAATGGAATGGAATTTGTTCCTGAAACAAATCCAATTCAAACAAGCTGTAGTTTTTAATGCTGTAAAATCATTCAAACTGCATAAAATTGATGAGACAAATATCCAGGTTTTGTATCCATCAGACTCTGCAAAAGTGGAATTTGATAAAATAAGTGGAGAATTTTTCAATCATTTTAAAAGAAAAGTACTTAATTATTCTATTGAAATTGATTATAAAAAAGACGTTCAAAACCTTAAAATAGAGGTGGTTACAAAGAAAAAGATATTTGAAAAATTCATTGAGAAGAATCCTTTGTTAAAAGATCTTGATGATTTAATGAAGTTTGATTTGTCATAATTTTATATCTTTGTCAAATATTTTTGTTTAAAATAGATTTTTGACAAAAACAAATTATAAATTGTAAAGCTAGAAATAGACGATTCACAGTATAAAGTGGAAAAATTATTGATCCCATATCTGTCTACTTTAAACCTTTTTGGTTTTATACCCGCTGATTATTTTAGCGGTTATTTTAGCTTTTCGGCTACTTATTATAGAAATTTTAGAAGTTATTACCGATTTTACTGGTATTACTAATTAAATTTCTTTCTCAAAAAAAATAGGAATAAAAACAGATCTTCTCTTAGTTCCTAATCCCATTAAAAAATTTTTAAACGGCATTTTTGGAAAGAATTATAAAATAAATTTTATAAGGGAAGAACTTGTTGTGCATAATATTAAAATAAGATAAAAATAAATTAACAAAATGAATTTAAAAGACTTAAAAAACGATTGGATTAATGAGTTTTCACAGCCATTAATGATTGCAGGACCTTGTAGTGCTGAAAGCGAAGCTCAGATGTTGGAAACAGCAAAGAGAATAAAAGAATCCAATGCTCAGGTACCTGTTTTTCGTGCTGGTATCTGGAAACCACGCACGAAACCCAATGGATTTGAAGGAGTTGGTGTAATCGGGTTGAACTGGTTAAAGAAAGTAAAAGAAGAATACGGTTTTAAAACAGCTACCGAAGTTGCGAATGCACACCATGTTTTTGCTGCGTTAGAAGCAGATGTTGATATCCTTTGGATTGGTGCACGTTCTACAGTAAACCCATTTACCGTTCAGGAAATTGCAATGGCATTAAGAGGAACAGAAAAAACAGTATTGGTTAAGAATCCTGTAAATCCGGATTTAGCATTATGGATCGGAGCTTTAGAAAGACTCTTAGGACAGGGTATTCATAACCTGGGGGCTATTCACAGAGGTTTCTCCACATACCAGAAAACAAAATACAGAAATAATCCAAACTGGCAGATCGCATTAGATTTCAAAAGCCAGTTCCCTAATATTCCAATGTTAATTGACCCTTCTCACATTTGTGGAAACAGAACAGGATTGGCAGATATCACTCAGGAGGCGATGAACGTTGGTTACCAAGGTGCTATCATAGAAAGTCACTGTAATCCGGATGAGGCTTGGAGTGATGCTTCACAGCAAATTACACCAGAAGTTTTAGCGGATCTAATTGGTAATTTGAAAATCAGAAATTCCGGATTAGCTGGATTTGATGATGAAATGGGAAGACACAGAACATTAATTTCTGATCTCGATTTTCAATTAATTGAATTACTTTCTCAAAGGATGAAAATTTCTGAAAAGATTGGTAAGCTTAAAAAGGAAAATGATATCGCTATATTCCAGCCTGAACGTTGGAAAGTAATTACAGAATACGCTACACAAAAAGCCAGAGAAACAGGAATGTCTCAGGAATTTATTGAAAAAGTTTTCAAAGCTATCCATGAAGAATCTATTGAGGTTCAGAATAATATTATGATTGAGAGATAGTAGGATTTAGATAGCAGGTTTTAGGGCTTAGGAATTAGGAGAGTACGAGGTGGAAATTTCGGTAGTATCCTGATTCTTAAGTCTTTTTTTTAGGTGGTAGGTAGTAGGTAGTAGGTAGTAGGTAGCAGGGCTTAGGATTTAGGATTTAGAGTTTAAAGTTTAAAGTTTAAAGTTTAAAGTTTATAGTTTATAGTTTAGGAAGTAAGATTGAAAGAGGTTATTGATTTCAATAATTGTGAATTTTAAATCTTAATTTGCTATCAATCATTATAAGTTATAAGTAAGTATTCCCTTAATTTCTAAAATCCAACACTATAACCTGCAACCTATTACCTATTATCTGCAACCTTTTGCCTTTTTTCCCTAAACCCTAAATCCTAAGCCCTAACACCTACTACCTATCACCTAATTCCTTATATTTGCACTTCTATACTTATGAAAGGAAAAATAATTAAATCTACGGGAAGTTGGTATCAGGTTTTGGAAATGGAAACCGGTAGAATTTTCGAGGCCAGAATTCGCGGGAAATTTAAATTGATTAAAACCCGACTTACCAATCCACTTGCTGTAGGTGATTATGTAGAATTTCAACTGGAACAGGATGATATTGCATGGATTACCAAAATAGAACCACGTAAAAATTACCTGATCAGAAAGTCGGTTAATCTTTCTAAAGAAGCCCATATCATTGCTTCTAATATTGATTTAGCTTGCTTTATTTTTACGCTTAAATATCCTGAAACTTCACTTGGCTTTCTAGATCGCTTTTTAGCATGTTGTGAAGCTTATAACATCACTCCATTAATTTTGTTTAATAAAATTGATGTTTTGCACGAAGAAGAAATAGAAATTGTAAAGGATATAGAATTTCTTTATCAGGAAATAGGGTATAATACATTAGAAATATCTTCCTATTCAAAACTTAATTTAGATGATCTGCAGGATATCTTAAAGGATAAAACTTCTGTGTTTTTTGGGCATTCAGGTTGTGGGAAATCTACACTAGTTAATGCGTTGCAGCCTGGTTTAAATTTAAAGACATCAGAAATATCAGATTCTCACCTGAAAGGAAAACATACCACTACGTTTGCTCAAATGCATTTTTGGGAATTTGGGGGTAATGTAATTGATACCCCGGGGGTTAGAGAGTTTGCAATGATAGACATAGAAAAAGAAGAGGTACAGCATTATTTCCCTGAGATTTTTAAAAAGAGGGAAGAATGTAAATTCCACAATTGTATGCATATCAATGAACCCAAGTGTGCTGTTGTAGCTGCTCTGGAAACTGGAGAAATTCAACATTCGAGGTATGCTACTTATATAAAACTCATGGACGAAGCAGAAGAAGCTTCACAAAAATAGCATGCTTCATGAGCCAGGAAAAACATATTCCTATCCATAACTTAACCTATCAGGAATTTCAGTTCACGACGTTAGAAAACGGCCATCCTGAAAATTTCAATGATGTTCATCGTCATAATTTTTTTGAAATTCTTTGGTTCACGCAAGTAAAAGAAGATAGTCACCTAGAACTTGATTTTGAGCATTATGATATCAAAAACAATCAGATTTGTATCATTGCTCCGGGACAGGTATTCAATATGAAATTACGTGGTGAAAAAGGGTATGTCTTTGCGATCAGCAGAGAAATATTTCAGGAAGTTTGCGAAATAGAAGCTATCCTCGCAAGTGGGATACATCCCTTTTTCTTAGATTCTAAAAATAAAATCATCTGCCAGTCTATAATTTCTCTTCTCGAGCAGGAATATGATGGAAGCTCCCGGATAAATTTGCTTAAAGCTTATCTAAAGGCTTTTTGTATTGTTATCACTGAAGACCTTACTTCACAGGAACCTTTGATAAGTGATAAACAAAGAATTCAAAATCTGGTAATGCTCATTGAAAATCATTATGTCACTGAAAAAGAGACACGGTTTTATGCGGAAAACCTTAATATAAGTACCCATCATCTTAATGATATCGTTCGTATTTCCAGAGGGACTACTGTGAAAAAAATGATTGCCCAAAGACTTTTATTGGAAGCTAAAAGAGAACTGAGCTTTGGAGCTTTAACCGTAAAAGAAGTGGCTTTCAAACTTGGATTTAATGATGCTTCTTATTTTTCCAGATTTTTTAAGAAACAGACAGGGAGCAACCCTGAACAGTTCAAAAATATCCAGGATTGATATAATTCATCCTCAGTTTGTGCTGGTATCCCTTCACTTCTTTTATTGAATAGCCCCCTTTTTTATAAGAATTTTGCCATCATATAAGTCATCATATTAACCGATTAATGATTAAAAATTCTTTATGAGAAACCTAAGTATTATAGTATTTATTTTAGCCCTTTTAAACACTCTGGAGTCCCTGAGTATCGACCTTTATTTACCTGCTTTTCCGAGCATGTCCAAAATTTTCCAGACTGATATCGGACATATACAGATTTCTATTTCTATTTTTTTTGCAGGTTTTGCAATAGGGCAATTATTGTGGGGGCCTTTATCGGATAAAAAAGGCAGAAAGCCAATGCTATACTGTGGATTGATCTTATTTATCATTGGAGCAGTTGCCATTATTTTCACAGAAAATGTATATGTATTATGGATGATGCGTTTTCTTCAGGCTTTTGGAGGAAGTGCAGGAATAGTTATAGGAAGAGCTATTGTGATAGATTTATATGACAAAGAAAAAGCAGTAACTATTTTTTCCAAACAGTCCCAAATAAGTGGTATTGCGCCAATTGTTGCTCCATTATTAGGAAGCGTATTCCTGAGATTTTGGGGATGGAACAGTGCATTTACTTTTTTAAGTATTTTAGGAGCATTAACGCTATTACTTGTTGTTAAGTATGTTCCTGAAACAAACTCCAGGATCACATCACCTGAAACATTGTCCGATGAAATCAAATTAAAACATCAGTTAAAAATTATTATTTCAAATAAAGACTTTATCAGCAATACTATTATTGGAAGTATTGCATTTTCTTCACTCATTATTTACATTTCAAATGCTCCCTTATTATTTATGGAGATTCATGGGTTCTCCAGCGAGGTATTCAGTTTTATATTTGCTTTTAATTCGATGGCATTGATCTTTGCGGCTTATATAACCCCTAAATTGACACAAAGAATAAAGGATACGAAGATTCTGCTGTCAGCGGCTATTCTTTTATTGTCGATGAGTTGTCTTCATTTATTGATATCGGTCACACAATTGCCTGTAGGTTTAGAAGTGGCAGTTTTATTTTCTTCGCTTATAGCGATTGGACTTCTTTTTCCTATTACCACAGCGCATGCATTGTCTCCTTTTAAAGAAGGACGTGGTACTGCGGCTGCTTTAATGGGATTTATGCAGCTAATGGTTACCTTTTTAATGTCAGGATTAGTGGGCTTTTTAGAATCTAAATCGATTATGCCAATGGTTATGGCACGAATAGCACTTGCTGTAATAGCAGTATATTTTGCTTATTATACTTTTTCCCGTAAAAAAGTTTTGGCATAAAATCAATGGAGTAAATGAATTATTTGTGACATGATTTTCTTACTTCATTAATATATAATTCATGCCATTTTTACTGCCTTATATATTGAACACGTGATTAATTTTTGCTTTTTTGCGGTTTTAGATGCAGATTTTGGGGATTTTTTTCAAAAGATAGAACGTTTTTTAATACCTATTATCAACAAAAAACCCAGCCGAAGCTGGGTAAAAACTAATAACCATGAAAACTCAAATTAAACATGAGAATCGGAATAGAATAAACAATTACTGTGCCAAAGATTCATATGGCATTTCTTAATAAAAGTTATTTTTATGTTAAAAAAAAATTAAAATAGAAGTAAGAATATTTTTTTGTAATTTTGCGGCATTAAAAAAAATATACGTTTATGTCTAACATTACATTCACTATGATTAAGCCTGACGCAGTAGCAGACGGACATATCGGTGCTATATTAGGTAAAATTGCAGAAGGAGGTTTTAAAATCAAAGCTTTGAAGTTAACTCAACTTACTGTTGCTGACGCAAAAAAATTCTATGAAGTACATGCTGAAAGACCATTTTATGGAGAATTAGTAGAATTCATGAGCTCAGGACCAATCGTTGCAGCGGTTTTAGAAAAAGACAATGCTGTTGAGGATTTCAGAACTCTTATCGGAGCTACTAATCCTGCAGAAGCTGCAGAAGGTACAATTAGAAAAATGTTTGCAAGAAGCATAGGAGAGAATGCTGTTCACGGTTCAGATTCTAATGAGAACGCTCTTATTGAAGCACAATTCCATTTTTCTGGAAGAGAGATTTTCTAAGATAAAATTTTTTCAAAATATAAATCCGGAGAGCAATCTCCGGATTTTTTGTTTTATAACCACCTTGGTGGCTTCGAGAGCATCAGCCACCAAGATGGTTATAAGTTGCTCTCAATAGCACCGACTTTTTCTCTATACAGCTCTAGAGGTTTATCCAATAATACAGCAATAACCGTCATATTTTTATCCAGTCTTTCTTTTGAAACATCTATATAGATGATTCCAGGTCTGTCGCTCCAATATAGTTTGTTATAGATATGATGATTGAGCATCGAGCCTTCACCAACAATCCTGATCCTTGAAATTCCGTTTTTAATTCCCTTTAAGGCAATTGGACCTGTAGGAGTTCCTTCTACAAAGAGATAAAGAGTTTGCTTATCCTTTGAAAGGGTACTCATTCCTGAATAATGACCGTCTGGCAGTCCTTTTCCTGTTTCAAAAAGAGCTTCTGCATGTTTACTGATCCACGATAAAGTTTCTGAATTTGTTTTTGAAGTTTTTGGAATGGTCATTTCCATACCATCCTGTGTAAGACCGGAACTATTCAATACATTATTTCCGACAGTCAATTGATTGGCAATATCATAAACTGCCAATTTTGTATTCTTATTGTCTTTGATATCTGAAAGTGAATTGGCTTCTTTTGGAAAATCTTTCAGTATTGCGATTGGATCTTTAAAACTTAGTTGTACTACAGTGGCATCCTGATCAAATTGGGTATTTGAAAAATTCAGCGTTAGGGTTTTATTGGTGGTAAGATTAAAATTGACTTTTGCTTTATCGTCTCCAATGATTTTTGCTGAGATCGGCTGATTAACGAGTCCATAGATCTTTGTAAAATCTTTCGCTTCTTCAAGATATAAGAATAGGTTCTTTTTATCAACAGAGAGAGCTGATTTTCCTCTGTAGTTTTCAAATGGAATCCCATGGCGTGTATTGTAGATAGCATCGGAATATTTTGCCGTCCATCGTCCAAGGTTCTTTAGTATTTTAATTTGTTCTTCAGGAATACTTCCGTCTGCTTTTGGTCCTATATCCAGCAATAAATTTCCCCCCATACTGATCACATCAGCTAATGTTCTTACGAGCATGTTCGGGGTTTTATAGTTTTCATCAAAAGGTTGATAGCCCCATGAGTCATTCATTGTATAACATAACTCCCAATATTCATTTTGGGGGCTGATTACGGGAATGCCTTGTTCAGGAGTTTCATAGTCTCCATGATCCGTCAGTCTTGAATTGACAATAATATTCGGATTGAATTTTCTTAAATTTTCCAACGTCACAGGAGCTTGCCATTCTTCTGAAGTATGTTCCCAATCCCCATCGAACCATAATAAGTCCGGATGGTAACGATCAGAGAGATCATTTAATTGCTCCTGATAATAATGAACGAAATTTTGCCAACGTTTTGAATCGTCTTTAATTTCGTATCGCTTTTTTGTTTTGGTATTAATATCATAATAAGGATGGCTCCAATCCGGAAGAGAGTAGTAGAGCCCTGTTTTAAGCCCTGTTTTTTTTAGCTCCATCACGAAGGGAGTTAGAACATCTTTCTTTGCTAAAGAATTCCTGGGAATGGTGGTCGCTTTTTCAGCTGACGAATCCCAAAGTGAAACACCATCATGATGTTTTGTCGTAATGACGGAATATTTTGCTCCTGAATCTTTGATCAGTTTTGCCCAATATACGGGATCATACTTTGAAGCAGAGAAACCATTCAACTGCTTCATATAATTTTCATGGTTGATGTAATTATTAAAAAAAGACCACGATTCTGAAATTCCATCAACAGAATAAATTCCCCAATGGATAAAAATCCCAAGTTTAGCATTCTGAAACCATTCCATTTTTTTTGGGTTCGGTTTATCCTGGGCATTTATATTTCCGGAAACTAAAAACCCCAATAGAAAAGCGATGGTCCATTTGTTTTTCATACTTATAATTTTGCTCACTAAAATAAGGAAAGTCAAGTGTAATTCACTATTTGAAGATCAAATTAATTTTGTGATCAATCATATTCAGAATAGACTTATTTTTATATGATAAACAAGACTATAATCATCAAAACAAAAAATATGAAAATGACAACAATTATTTTAATTATTACAGGGGTATTAACCGCTCTTGTTGCTGGTCTTTTCTATGCTTATTCCTGTTCAGTTGTTTTAGGATTAGGAAAATTACAAGACATAGAATACCTGAAAGCGATGCAATCTATCAACCGGGAAATTCTAAATCCGGTGTTTTTTCTAAGTTTTATGGGAACCGCTATTATGCTTCCTGTTTGCACTTTTCTATATCGGGCGCATAGTCCTGTTTTTATCTTACTATTGCTTGCAACCATAATTTATCTCGTAGGTGTTTTTGGAGTTACAATGATGGGGAATGTTCCTTTGAATGATCAATTGGATCAGTTCAATATCGGAGAGGCAACCACAGATGCTGTAAAGAAAATGCGTGGTGTTTTTGAAAACAAATGGAATTATTTAAATATGATCAGAACATTGTGTTCAACAATGAGTATAATTCTGGTCATTTGTGCCTGTATATGGGCAAAAACAGAATGATTTTTTGATATGTAATTTTTCGAACTCAGTAAAAATACGTAATGTAAATTCAGTATTTCTACGGATTGATTATATGGAATTTATTGAGATCTTTACCCCGCATAGAACAATGAAAATCTAGGCGAAGTCTCGAAGACTGAAACTAATAACCATCCTAAGCTCAGGTTTTCAAAGAATAAAGGCAGCGTAATAGCTGCCTTTTCGTGTATGTAAGTTTGCAAACGAAATTTTTAGATTTTCAAAAGCTCAATTGTTCTTTCCGGACTTTCAGAAGAAAACACAGCATTTCCTGCCACTAAAACATCAGCTCCGGCTTCAAATAATTTTGATGCATTATCTAAATTAACCCCACCATCCACTTCAATGAGTGCAGTAGAGTTATTACTTAGTATAAGGTCTTTAGTTTCGGCAATCTTTTTATAGGTATTTTCAATGAATTTTTGTCCTCCAAATCCTGGGTTTACACTCATTAATAATACTAAATCTACATCTGCAATGATATCTTCCAACATCAAAACAGGCGTAGAAGGATTAAGAACAACACCAGCTTTAGCTCCTTTGCTTTGGATAAGGTGAATGGTTCTGTGCAAATGAACACAAGCTTCATAGTGAATAGAAATAAGATCAGCCCCATGATCTATAAATTCTTCAACATATTTTTCAGGTTCAACGATCATCAAATGTACATCAACAAATTTTTTAGCATGTTGCTGAACAGTTTTCATCACTGGAAAACCAAATGAAATATTAGGTACGAATCTCCCATCCATTACATCGATATGGAACCAGTCAGCCTGAGAGTTGTTCAACATTTCAATGTCTCTTTGCAGATTCCCGAAGTCTGCAGATAAAAGGGAAGGAGCAATTAGCTTAGTTTTCATTTTTACTTTTATATTAGATAGTTAGAGTCAAGAGTCAGGAACCAAGATATTTTTCAGACTGTAAAATCTTGTCTCTTGGTTCTTAATTCTTATGTCTATTAATGGTATTTCAATTTCATTTCCGGTTTTATCTTCAAAATAGTTTCGTAGATCAATGAAATTACATTTCCTACATCTTCTTTGGAAACCATTTCTACTGTTGTATGCATGTAGCGCAAAGGTAAAGAAATCAATGCACTTGGTACACCGCCGTTGGAGTGAGCGAAGGCATCTGTATCCGTTCCAGTCGCTCTGCTTGCCGCTGCTCTCTGGAAAGGGATTTTCTTAGTTTTTGCAGTATCAATAATCAATTCTCTGATGGTATGATGCACACTTGGAGCAAAGAAAATTACTGGTCCATCACCACATTTTTGATCCCCCTCTTTTTTCTTTTCAATCATTGGGGTAGTGGTGTCATGGGTAACGTCTGTTACAATGGCAATATTCGGTTTTATGGTGTCTGCAATCATATCAGCGCCATATAAACCTACTTCTTCCTGAACTGAGTTTGTAATATATAACCCAAAAGGAATTGTTTTTTTATTTTCCTTTAAAAGTCTGGCTACCTCTGCGATCATAAATCCACCAATTCTGTTGTCTAAAGCACGACACACAAAATATCGGTTATTCATTTCAAAGAACTCATCAGGATATGTGATCATACATCCTACATAAATTCCCATTTCCTCAACTTCTTTCTTGGTAGTTGCACCACAGTCGATAAAGATATTTTCTATTTTTGGTGTAGGCTCGTTTTGATTAGCACTACGGGTGTGGATAGCTGGCCATCCGAAAACACCTTTTATAATACCGTTTTCTCCATGAATATGAACAACCTTTGAAGGAGCGATTGTCTGATCTGAACCTCCGTTTCTGATCACATAGATTAATCCATCATCTGTAATATAATTTACATACCATGAAATTTCATCTGCATGGGCTTCAATAACCACTTTGAATTCAGCGTCAGGATTGATAATTCCATAGCAGGTTCCGTAATGATCGACCTCAATTTTGTCCACATAAGGTCTGATATAGTCCATCCAAACTTCCTGTCCTTTGTGCTCGTAACCGGTCGGTGATGACGTATTTAAGTATTTTTCTAAAAATTTTAAAGATTTCTTTTCAAATTTCATAAAAAGGAATGATTTTTGCGTTCAATATTTGCTCTAATACGCGTAAAAATAATGAATTTTAGCAAGATTTTTTGTCTTTTTCTTTTCTTTTTTGGGATTGGTGTTTTTGGACAAACAGATTCTATTATTGCTAAACCCCTGAGTCAATACCCTCCGGAGGAGTTAAAAGTAGATGAATTTGGAAATAAATATTACTACGATGAAAGACAGAAAGCCAAATTCTATGAAATAAATGGTGAAACAGTTGTCGTAATGGATGAGTTGGTTCTTCTCAACAAACCCAAATTTAATAATCAACTGGATAGAAATTACTACTATTTCCTTAATAAGAAATTGTACAGAGTGTATCCTTTATTTGTAGCAGCGCTACAGCAATACAGAGATATTCAAAAAGAAATGACCAATCTGGATAGCAAAGCCAAAAGGAAATATGTAAGGGAACGACAAAATATGCTTGCAGATCAATATGAAAAGCAGTTGAGGGATCTTACCACTACAGAAGGTCAGGTTTTTGCCAAGCTCATGAACAGAGCTACCGGAAAGAACGTTTTTGAGATCATTAAGGAGCTAAGAGGCGGATGGAGTGCATTCTGGTGGAATGTAAAAGGGAAAATGGCAAGTATAGATCTTAAAGATCAATATGATCCTCACAGAAACAGAACAGACGAATTTATAGAATCACTATTACAGTCCAACTGGAACTCAGGTTATCTTCAACCTTATCCGGGAGCGGCAAATTTTAAAGTGAAAAAATAAAAAAATACCTGTAGTAATTACTACAGGTATTTTTCTTTTAATTTATCAAATACAATTTGATCTATTGGTAAAGGAAATGGATTGTCCGGTCTGCTGATATCCATCCATTCAGTTTTTTCTATACAGGGATCAAGAATCAGAAAATCTTCTTCATTAATAATATTGACTATATAATATATAGTAAGGAGTTGTTCATTTTCTCTAAAACGCGAAACTAAGAAGTTTTCCTGTGTATAAAAATGTTCCACAATATCTATTTTTACATTCAGCTCTTCATCAAACTCTCTGTGAAGACATTCCAATAAACCTTCTCCATATTCTAATCCTCCACCCGGAAATTTAATTAATTGATCTCCGGCATATTCTTCAAATAAAGTAAGGACCTTTTTATCTTTTACAGCGCAGGCATATACTCTTACGTTGATCTTATCTATCATATGTAGTATTTTGTATAGCTAAAATAAGGAAATTCGTATTAAGTTGAAAGCTTAAGGTTGAGAGTTAATAGTTGAGAGTTGAAAGTTGAAAGTGGAAAATTGAAAACGGAATAAACTTTCCTAATATATAACTTTCCACTTTCCATTTTCAACTTTCAATTGATTCCTACTTCTTTACTGCATTCAGCATCTCTCTCTTCCCCGGTGGTCCCTGTTTCTTTTCCACTGTGAAATTCAACTCCTGAAGAATTCTCCTCACGCTACCTTTAGAAGAGTAGGTTGTTAATAATCCGTTAACACTCATCTTGTCTGAAATCATTTCAAATAAGGGTTTCTCCCATAAGTCTGGTTGCACACGGGCACCGAAGCAATCATAATATACAAGGTTTATTTTAGGTAAATCGATGTTTTTTAATTCAAAAAAATCACATTTTATCTTTTTTAAATTAAAATTTTTAACTATCTCCACTGATTTTTCCCACTCTGCTTCATGAATTTTTTGATAAATTTCTTTGAATTCAATGTTATCAAAAAGTTCGAAATAGGCTAAATCTTTAATTTCAGATTCATTTATGGGATATTTTTCAAGCGAAAAATAATTAATAACATGATTTTTGTCAGTTTTTAAATATTCATTAATTGTAACTAAAACATTCAAACCTGTCCCAAATCCGAGTTCTAAAATATTAATTTCGTAATCATTTATCAAAATAAGTCCATTTTTGATAAACACATGTTCGGCTTCCTGTAAGGCTCCATGATGGGAATGGTAATTTTCATTTAAATCATTGATAAACAATGTTTTACTGCCATCATTTGTGGTCTTTATTTCTCTTTTCACCCTTTTTTTTGTCAAATTTAGTCTAAAATTTTTATATTTAGAAAATTATGTTAAATTTGTAGAACATCATAAAAAATTTTAGAAATGATAATTCAAAAAACTGAGAATTCCAGACTTTCTTCATTCGACCCCAATAATTTTTCTTTTGGGAATACTTTCATAGACCATATGGTAATATGCGAGTATGAGAATGGAAAGTGGGGGGACGTAAAATTGGTACCTTATGGACCATTGGCATTTACGCCTGCAATGATGGGGGTAAATTACGGACAAGCTTGTTTCGAAGGAATGAAAGCTTATAAAGATCAGGATGGTCAGGTTTTCCTTTTCAGGCCTGAAAAGAATTTTGAACGTATCAATAAATCGGCTAAGCGTCTTGCTATGCCTGAGGTAACGGAAGAGATGTTTTTAGATGGTCTGAAAGCATTGGTAGATATCGATAGAAACTGGATCCCTCAGGGAGAAGGAATGTCTTTATACATTAGACCTTTGATTTTTGCTACTGAAGAAGCGCTAAAAGCAAGGGTATCTGAAAAATATATGTTTGCAATTGTTGCAACACCAGCGAAAAGCTATTATACAGAGCCCGTTTCTGTGAAAATTTCTGATCACTATTCAAGAGCAGCTAATGGAGGTGTAGGTTCGGCTAAGGCAGCTGGTAACTACGCAGCATCTTTTTATCCTACTCAATTGGCAATAGAAGAAGGCTATGACCAGATTATCTGGACAGATGATGCTACTCATGAATATTTTGAGGAAAGTGGAACAATGAACGTTTTCGTTAGAATCAATGATACTGTTTATACACCACCAACTTCTGAGAAGATTTTAGATGGAGTAACAAGAGATAGTTTCATCACATTAGCTAAGAAGAGAGGAATTGAAGTGAAAGTTGAGCCAATTCCTGTGAAAACAGTAATAGAAGCTCAGAAGAACGGAACATTAAAAGAAGTTTGGGGAGTAGGAACTGCAGTAGTAACTACTATCTTCCAGGCATTAGGATATCAGGGAGAAAAATTAGAATTACCTAAATTATCAGATGAAGAAAGCTATGCTGCTATTCTTAAAAATGATTTGGTGAGTTTACAGACTAATCTTTCTGATGATTCTTTCGGATGGAGAGTATTGGTTGAGAAAAATGTGTTAGAAACCGTTTAATTTCAACTTAAGAATTATATAAAAGCCAAGATATTCTTGGCTTTTTTTGTTTATTATATCCTGTGAAATGCTTATTTTCGCAAAAGTTTATGAAAAAAATACTCTTCATATCAGTGCTGGGACTGTTAAGCTGTAACAGGAATACACAGACACATCCGCCTTTGGGTGGGGTTTTGAGTCAAAAAGACCTGGATGTTTCCAAAGCAAGGATGAAAAATCTCAATGCTTCAGAGAGAATGCATATTCAGGAATGGATCAATGGACAATCTGTGAAATTTTATCCCACTCAGCTTAATTACTGGGTAGATACTGAGGGTTTTGATAAAAGAGAGAGAAGACAGGATAATTCCCTGATTTCTTATTCTTATGATCTGTATGATTTCGATCAGACCAAGATCTATGACGAGCCTTTTGAAAGAAGAGATGCCAAATTCGGGCACTTTGATGAATTAAAAGCGGTAGAAAATGCTTTGCGTTTTATACATGATGGTGAGGAAGTTACGATTTTGGTTCCATCTTCTCTTGCTTATGGCACTTATGGAGACGAGAAAAAAATAAATAACGATATCCCATTAATCATAAAATTAAAAGCATTATAAATGAAATTGTTTAACAAGAATATAATTCTGGCAGCGGCAAGTATTTCGCTGATGAGTTGTACACCAATTTATAAAAAAATGAACGTAGACAAAGAAACTTACGAAGGTCTTAAAGACGGACTTTATGCGAATCTTCAAACATCTAAAGGTAATCTGATTGTAAAATTTGAAGATAAAAAATCGCCTGTTACTGTAGCTAACTTTGTTGGTCTTGCAGAAGGGAAAATTGATAACAAATCTAAAGCGAAGGGAGTTCCTTTTTATGATGGAACTATTTTCCACAGAGTGATCAAAGATTTCATGATCCAGGGAGGAGATCCTCAGGGAACAGGAATGGGAGATCCTGGATATAAATTCGAAGATGAAAGAAATGATCTACACCATACTGGTAAAGGTGTTTTATCAATGGCTAACTCAGGACCTAATACCAACGGTTCTCAGTTTTTCATCACTGAAGTAGCTACTCCTTGGTTAGACGGAAGACATACAATCTTTGGAAAAGTAGTAAAAGGTGAAGATGTAATTGATGCTATTGCTAATGTTGAGAAAGGTGCTCAGGATAAACCTAAAACAGATGTTGTTTTAGAGAAAGTAAACATTTTCAGCAAAGGGGATGAGTACAAGAATTATGATGCAGCGAAAACTTTTACTGAAGGAAAAGCTAAAATCCAGGAAAACAACAAAGCTTATTTAGCAAAAGAAGAAGCTGAGAAAAAGAAAAAAGAAGAAGAGTTCAAAGCAAACCAGGAGAAGTTGGTAGAAAACTTAAAAGCTGGAATGCAGAAAACGGAGTCTGGTCTATATTATAAGATCACAAAAACTACTGATGGAAAGGCTCCAAAATCTGGAGATAATGTATCAGTACATTATGCAGGTAGATTAGTAGACGGAACTGAATTCGATTCTTCTTTCAAAAGAAATGAGCCTATCGATATTCCTATCGGAATGGGTAGAGTAATCAAAGGATGGGATGAAGGAATCTTATTGTTAAAAGAAGGTGAAACAGCTACTTTGTTGATCCCTTCTTCAATGGGATACGGAGAAAGAGGGGCTGGAGGAGTAATTCCACCAAATGCTTGGTTAATCTTTGATGTTGAGCTTGTAAAAGTGAAATAATTCAAATACCTATAATAAAACAGCCGGCTTTTAAGTCGGCTGTTTTGTTTCCAATCAATTACAAAATTCATATTTTAGCCCAAAATAAATTCATGAAGAAGATCTTATCACTGTTATTTCTATTTTTCTTAATTATTGCTGGTGCTCAGGGGAAAAAGTTTTTCGAAGCCGGAGAAGTGGAACTAACAAATCCTGTAGAAAAGATTAATTTAAACTATGCCAATGATCTGCCATTTGTAAAGGTGAGCATCAACGGTAAATTATATAATTTTTTATTTGATTCCGGGGCTCCTACTGTTATTTCCAGTGCCATTTATACTGAATTGAATCTGGAGAAAGAACATAAGAGTACAGTAAAAGATTCGCAGAAAAATAAGCACGAGCAAATCTTTACGAAATTACCTGAGATGACTGTTGACAATATCATTTTTAAAAATATGGGTGTAATGGTCATGGATTTAAATGGTTCTGAACTCGGTTGTTTTAAAATTGATGGAATTCTGGGTGCTAATCAAATGGCAAAGCTGTTTTGGAGAGTAAATTATTCGGAGAATTCGCTGGAGGCAACAAAAGATCTATCTAATTTTAAGATTGATCATTATGAAACAGTGATTCCATTCAGTCCGGAACCTCAGAAAACCCCTATAGTGGTGGCTCACATTTCAGATAAGAAAGTGAACCTCACTTTTGATACAGGATTTACGGGAAGATTAAAAATCATGGAAAGTGATTATGATCCTAAAAAAGTAAAACAAGTAGTTGAAACCTATGGTTCCAATTCTGTAGGCGCATTCGGTGCAGGAAAGCCTGTATCAGGATTTATTTTCAAAATGAATGAATTAGGGCTGGGAAATAAAACATTTGGAAATGAAATGATCATGACAGGAAATTCACGACTGATTGGAAATGATTTTTTCAAAGACTTTACTTTCGTTATGGATTGGCAGAATAAAAAGATCTATATGAATAAGATTAGAAATAATCCACCTACATTAGAATCTTTTGGATTTGGATATCGTTTTATTGATGCAAAACCTGTAGTGGCTTTTGTTTTTAAGGAAGGAGGATCTCTTTTGGAGGTCGGTGATTCTATTTTAAGTATTAATGATGTAGATCTGGATCATTTGGATGGAGCATCTGCCTGTCATTATATGATCAATAGAGTTGAAAGAGATTATAAAACAATTGGAATCAAAATAAAACGAGCGGGAAAGATAATGGACTTAAGGCTGGATAAAAAAGAATATCTTAATTAATAAATTTTTCTTTTGATAAAGGGACAATATTAGACAAATAACAGAACATTATCATTCAGAACGAAGCACAGCGGAGTGAAGAATCTCAGTGAGCTCAATCTCTTGATTAAAAAAAACATTTCATCAGATATTCTACAATAAAAAGATTCCTCCTATCGTCGGAATGACACCATCAGTAAAAAACCGACACTATTGTCATTCAGAACGAAGCGAAGCGAATTGTAGAATCTCATTGAAACCAATCTCTCGATTAAAAAAACATTTCATCGGATACTCTGCAATAAAAAGATTCCTCCTATCGTCTGAATGACATCATCAGTGAAAAACCGACACTATTGTCATTCAGAACGAAGCGAAGCGTAGTGTGGAATCTCAATTAAACCTTTTCTAATATTAAAACGAAAAAATAGTAATTGAACGCAAAGGTGGTCATAGCTAAACTGTGAGTTTATTTATTAAATCTTTGCGTTAAAATTGGGATCAAAAATTCAAGCTTTATATATCTTTATTACATTGTATTTGATTAATCTTTTTAATAATTAAGTACGTTTATCTATTGGTGAGGATTTTGTTTTAAAAAATCAATTAAATTATATGACTACACAAACATTAGAAATTGATTTGAAAAAATCTATGACTAATCTATTTCAATTAATAGAAAAATTTTGCTGGAATAAAGTATCTCAAAACTGTTTGTATATATTATCAGATTTTAATGAGTTTGGTTCTCCTAATCCTAAGAACTATCAAAATAGTAGAAGGATGGTTAACAGAGGAAAAATCCCAAAAAGTTTAGATTTTGTTGTGCATGAGTTAGATAAAGAATATAATGATCTCTATGATATTACCCTGTATGTATTCAGAGCAAAGAAGAATTTGACAATCATTGAAATTCAATACTATAGAAAATCTAATTTTGATGAAGCATATTTTGCAGTTGTAAAAGATAATCCTCCTATGTTTCATGCAAAGATCTCACATCCAGTGTATGTACGAAATCAGGATGTAAAGTTTGATATAAATTGGGAATCTGGAAATTTAAGACATAATCTTAATTTATTAATGTATCGATGGAAAATCAAAAATAATTACAGTGATAAAAAATAAAAAACCGCCTATAAGGCGGTTTTTATATTCTACCAATTCTTATCAATCATATAAATAAGCTGCGTCATCGCAACTGCACCCAAAAGCAGCTCTCTCCGATTTACCTTATCAAAAGTATCTTCTTCAGTATGGTGGATATCAAAATACCTTTGAGAATCAGGGGCAAGCTCTGCAGTAGGGACTCCCATAGCCTGAAGAGGCGAAATATCAGCTCCGGAATATTTTCCTTCAAAGTTATAGACCCCATAAGGAATAAATAATGGAGCCCAGCTTTTGATCTGATTTCTTTTGGTATCGTCCATGTCCAGAGCAATACCTCTTGGACTAAAACCTCCGGCATCGGATTCTATAGCAAACAGGTGTTTCTCATTGGAATCTTTTGCTACTTTTCCGTATTGTAAACCACCTTTTAAGCCGTTTTCTTCGTTTGCAAAACATACTACTCTAATGGTATGGTTATTCTGAATTCCCAGTTTTTTGAAGGTTCTTAAGACTTCTATACTCTGTACAATTCCGGCACCGTCATCCTGAGCACCTTCACCTACATCCCAGGAATCTAGATGTCCGCCTACGACGATTACGCTTTTGTCTTTCTTACCTGTGATTTCACCAATAACAGAGTGGGAGGCCTTTTCACCTTTCATCCCACAGTTAGAATTCAATGTTGCCAGGACTTTTTGGGTTTTTAAAAGTTGTTCCAGTTCATCAGCTGTTGTACTTCCTATTGCAACAGCAGGAATTTTGTCAACATTATCTTCATATCGCATAGCACCTGTATGAGGGGTATCATCGAATGCCGATGAAAGGGAGCGGATAATGGCAAATTTACCTCCTTTTTTAGCGGTTAAAGATGCTGCAGTTACTCTATACTTAGCAGCATCACCATACCCTCTGAAAGTCTCGATAAAAGACTGGTTGAAAGGATAATTAAAAAATAAGATTTTGCCTTTTACCTTTTCTGCCGGAAGCTTATCATATTCTTCCATAGATTTTACCATAATAACCTCTGCAGAAACGTCTTTTCCGCCTGTTCCTTCAGAATTTCCCAGAGAAAGCATTTTAAGAGTTTTCCATCTTCCACTGTTGGCAGTGATCTTTAAAGATTCTTTTCCTCTTTCCCAAACGGGAATTGTTACATCCTGAAGCCATACTTTATCGGCTCCTGCGTCGCGAAGCCTTTGAGCAGCCCATTGAACAGCTTTTTCATAAGCGGGAGAGCCACTTAAACGGTGACCTATATTTTTCGTTAAATCTTTTAATTCTACATATCCTTTTCCATTGTTCAGAATTTCCTTTGAAATGGTATTGAATTGTATGGAGTCTTCTTTTGCCTGACCAAATAAAGTCATGCTCAAAAGTAATAATGAAGTGCTAACTATTTTTTTCATGTTTACCAATTTTTATCAATCATATATATAAGTTGTGACATAACGACAGAGCCGAGAAGCAGTTCTCTGCGGTTTACTTTTTCAAATGTATCTTCTTCCGTATGGTGGATATCAAAATATCTTTGAGAATCCGGAACGAGCTCTGCAGCGGGAACACCCATTTCATGAAGTGGGGCTATATCTGATCCCGAATATTTTCCTTCGAAATTATAGACACCATATGGAAGGAATAGATTGCCCCAGCTTTGGATCTGTTTTCTTTTGCTATCATCCATTTCCAAAGAGATTCCTCTGGGAGAGAATCCTCCAGCATCAGATTCAATAGCAAAAAGGTGCTTCTCGTTAGAATCTTTTGCTGTTTTTCCATATTGCTTTCCTCCTTTTGTCCCATTCTCCTCATTGGCAAAACAAACAGCTCTGATGGTATGATTATTCTGGATTCCTAATTTTTTGAAGGTTCTTATAACTTCGATGCTTTGTACAATTCCGGCACCATCATCATGAGCGCCTTCACCTACATCCCATGAATCAAGATGTCCACCTACAACGATTACACTTTTGTCTTTTTTACCTGTAATTTCTCCAATCACAGAATGGGAGAGTTTTTCACCTTTCATTCCACAGTTGGAATTAAGGGTTGCGATTACTTTTTGAGTTTTTAAAAGCTTTTCCAGATCATCAGCGGTTGTATTTCCTATGCAGACTGCCGGAACTTTTGTGATATTATCCTCATACTTCATTCCACCAGTATGTGGGACGTCATCTAATGCAGACGATAATGAACGGATAATAGCAAATTTACCTCCTTTTTTAGCTGTTAATGCTGCTGCAGAACGTCTATAAGCACCCGCATCTCTGTAGGCTATAAAAGTCTGTATATAGCTTTGATCAAAAGGATGGTTAAAGAAAACAATTTTATCTTTTACCTTTTCTGCTGGAAGCTTATCATATTCTTCCAATGATTTTACCATAATGATTTCTCCGGTAACATCTTTTCCGCCTGTTCCCTCAGAATTTCCCAGGGAAAGCATTTTTAAATTTTTTGATTTTCCAGTATGGGGTTTGATCTGCAAAGATTCCTTTCCTCTTTCCCAAACCGGAATCATTACTTCCTGAAGCCATACTTTATCAGCTCCGGCTTCACGGAGTTCTTTTGCAGCCCACTGTACTGATTTCTCGTAGGCTTCTGAGCCACTTAATCGTTTTCCAATGGTTTTGGTTAAATCCCTGAGTTCATCGTATCCTTTCCCGTTATTCAGGATTTCTGTAGAAATTCTATTGAATTGTATGGAGTCTTCTTTTGACTGTCCAAATAGACCAATGCTAAGAAATATTAATGAAGTTCCAATTAGTTTTTTCATATTACCAATTTTTATCGATCATAAAAATCATTTGTGTCATAGCAACTGCTCCTAATAACAGTTCTCTTTTATTCACTTTATCAAAAGTGTCTTCAGTAGAGTGGTGGTAATCAAAATAGCGTTGGGTATCTACTACCAGCTCTGCTAATGGGATATCTAATTTTTTTAAAGGAGAAATATCCTGTATGGCATAGGTTTGATCAAAATCATACACTCCATAAGGGAGGAAGTAATCTTTCCATTCAAAGATCAGCCTGCGTCTTTGTGGAGCCATATCTAAGGAGAATCCTCTTGGAGAATATCCTCCGGAATCCGTGCCCAAAGCAAAAATGTGTTTTTCATCTTTCTTTTTTACATAAGCAGCATAACCTTCTCTTCCTTGTCCTCCATTTTCACTGTTGGCGTACAGGACAACTCTTATCGTGTGGTTGTTATTTATATCCAATGCTTTAAGGGTTCTCAATACTTCAAGGCACTGTACTACTCCGGTACCATCGTCATGAGCTCCTTCAGCAAAATCCCAGGAATCCAGTTGAGCACCTAATAAGATTACTTTTGAATCTTTCTTTCCCGGAATCTCCCCAATCACATTATGGTTGATGGTTTCTCCTTTGGATTCAGCAGACATGTTTAGTTTGGCCTTAACTGTTTGCTTTTTTAAAAGCTTTTCCAGTTCATTGGCTGATTTTGCACCTATGGTTACAGCAGGTATTTTTACTCTGTCGTCAGGCTCATAATAAATCATTTTAGCATGTGGAGTGTCGTCAGAAGCGGTAGTCAGTGATCTTATAATTAAACCTTTGGCTCCCTTTTTACCGATAACGGATGCGGAAAGCAATTTAGATTTTGCCGTAATCAAATAGGAATCTACTGTATTGATGATCTTTTGATCAACGGGTGAATTCACGAAAATAATTTTATCCTTTACCTGAGCAGAAGTGAGTGTATTAAGCTCAGGAATATCTTTAACTAATAGAATATCTGCAGTCAGATCTTTTCCTCCGGTTCCTTCAGAATTCCCAAAAGATAGCATTCTTATATTTTTCCAGTCTCCATTATTTGTTTTTATATGTAAAGATTCCCGCCCTCTTATCCATACAGGAACTTTTACTTCCTGTTTCCATATGTTTTCAGCTCCTGCTTCTTTTAGTTTTTTTTCTGCCCAGTCAGTGGCTTTAGCATATCCGGAAGTGGCACTGAAGCGTGGTCCTATGCCTTTGGTTAATTCTTCTAAATTTTCGTATGCAGTGCCGTTTGTTAAAATTTCATCAGAGATCTGCTTAAATTCATCATGATAGTTGAATTTGGCTGTGGTCAATTTTTTCTGCGGCTTTTTTTGAGGTTTTTTTTGAGAAAATAAAAATCCACTCAAAAAGAGTGGAAGTATGATAATGAATATTTTTTTCATTTTTTGATTTACCTTTTCTTTTCCGTGTATAAAAGTAGGAAAAAAATAGAAATAATCTAAGGTTTCATGTCGTACATTAACAGTGCTGTAACTAATTTGGGCTCTATAAATGTACATTTCGGAGGCATGCTCAATTTGAGATCTGAAATTTTAATCATGTCATTAAAACTTACCGGATATATTCCAAATCCTACTTTTCCTTCGCCACTATCAATTTTTTCTTTTAAAATACTGATACCTTCAAGGTTTGAAGTTCCTTTTACATAAGAGATCTTATCTGAGCTATCAGGATCTTCAATTTTCAAAATATCTTTAAAAATATATTTATCCAAAAGATGGTGATCCAGGTTATCAAGAGACATTTCCTGAGAACGAAGATCATGTTTTACATGCAGGGAATAGAATTTACCATCCAGATACATAGAGATATGGAACTTCTGGGAAGGATAATAAGCCGTTTCATCTTTTTCATGGATCAGAAAATAATGCTCCAGTTTTTTTAAGAAATCAGCAGTTGATAAACCATTAATATCCGTTACGATCCTGTTATAATCATGAATTTTTATAGACTGGTTAGATACAATGAAACTGAATACAAAATTGTACGCTTCCGTACCATTGTGTCTTTTATTCTTGTCTTTTTGATGCTTGGCATTTAATGCTGTAGATCCGATCCTGTGGTGACCATCCGCGATGTAGAAAGAATCAATCTGATCGATTACTTCTTTAAACTGCTGTAGTTTAAGGCGATTGTCGATTCTCCATATTTTATGCCTGATTCCTTTAGAGTCTGTATGATTGAAAATAGGAACATTTTTCTCCTCATGATTCATCAGTAATTCAACCTTGGAATTAGCAGGATAGGTAAGGAGGACCGGTTCTGCCTGCAAATTAACTTTCTCAAGGTAATGGGCAAGTTTTTCCTTTTTCTGAGGAATGGTACTTTCGTGTCTTTTGATTTTCCCGTTCCAGAAGTCTTCAAGACTCGTCAAACCAAGCAATCCTCTAAAAACCTGTTTGTTGGGATAGATCTGTTCATAAAGATAATATGCCGAACTATCCTGAACGAGTTTTTTCTCTTCCATAAGTTCTTCAAAAGTTGATCGGATTTTTCTCAGATTCCGGTCAATATCTTTAGATTTACTTACAACATAAGGTTTTATCATATTGATGTAAGTATTTTCAACCTGAGCTTTCTCAGCAATTTCCTCTTGTGTGAAATTGTCTAATGGGTGTGTAGGAAAAGTTTGCTCAAGGTCTTTATGAGGTCTAATTCCGCGAAATGGTTTAAAAACAGGCATATGTATTATATAGTTTCTTTTTGTAGCTTAATAATTTGTTCAGCAAGTTCAACTCCGATTTTTTCCTGAGCATCTACCGTATTTCCTCCAATATGAGGAGATAGGGATAATGACGGGTTCATCAGTAAAATCAGCTCAGGGCTCGGCTCGTTTTCAAAAACGTCCAGAGCAGCGCCGGCTACTTTACCAGATTCGATAAAATCGAGTAGGGTGACTTCATTGATCACGCCACCTCTTGCTGTATTTACGATATAAACACCATCTTTCATTTTTTCAAACTCCCTGGTATCTATAATGTATTCATTTGTTTTAGGTGTGTTGATGCTGATAAAATCAGTGTCTTTATAGAAAGTATCAACATCATTGGTTGATGTGATTTCAAAATTGACAGTTTGCCCATCAAAAAAGGATAGGGAAAGAACTTTGGTTTTAGGTTTTCTGGTAAGTACTTTTACCTTCATTCCTAATGCAATTCCCATCTTTACAACCTCTTGACCGATGCTTCCAAAACCAATTACTCCTAATGTCTTTCCTGAAAGCTCATATGCATTGCTGAATGATTTTTTCATCGCGTCGAAATGAGTTTCTCCTTCCAAAGGCATCAATCTATTGGATTCGTGAAGGAATCGGGCTAAAGAAAAGAAATGAGCAAATACCAGTTCAGCAACAGATTTTGAAGATGCTGTTGGGGTATTGATCACATGAATTCCTTTGCTTTTTGCATAATCAACGTCAATGTTATCCATTCCGATACCGCCTCTTCCAATGATCTTAAGACCAGGGCAGGCATCGATAAGGTCTTGTTTTACTTTGGTGGCACTTCTTACCAGAAGAACATCAATACTATTATCATTAATAAAATTGATGACGTGATCCTGAGCAACACGGTTATTCAGAATCTCAATTCCGGCTTCTTTTAAAGCCAGTTCTCCTGCTTTGGAAATTCCATCGTTAGCTAAAACTTTCATACTTTCTTTAATTTAATAATTTAAAGATTGAAAAAATTTAAATTGTAAAATTGGCTTGCAAATTAATAAAATTATATTTAGCATAACAATCTTTCAATTCTTCGATTTTTTAATGCTTCAATTATTTGATTGATTTCATTACATCTACTAAAACCTGAACACTTTCTATTGGCAATGCATTGTATAAGCTTGCTCTGTAACCACCAAGACTTCTGTGTCCGTTTAGTCCATTGATTCCTGCAGCTTTCCATGCATTATCGAAAGCTTCTTTTTTACTTTCATCCAATAATTTGAATGAAACATTCATCAATGAGCGGTCTTCTTTTACACAGAACGTTTCAAATAACGGATTGTTATCAATTTCATCATAAAGAAGTTTTGCTTTTGCTTCGTTTCTTTGTTCTGCAGCAGCGATTCCTCCATTCTTTTCAAGATATTGAAGCGTTAATAAAGAAGCATACACAGGGAAAACCGGTGGTGTATTATACATTGATTCTTTATTGATATGTTGTTCGTAATCGAAATAAGAAGGCATGTTCTCCCTTCCTGTTTTTCCAAGGATGTCTTTTTTTACAACAACCAAAGTAACTCCTGCAGGTCCCATGTTTTTCTGAGCTCCAGCGTAAATCAAATCAAATTTACTGAAATCAAGCTGTCTTGAAAAAATATCAGAGCTCATATCACAAACCATCAAAGTATCCACCTCTGGAAATGATTTCATCTGAGTTCCATAAATAGTATTGTTTGAAGTACAGTGGAAATAATCATAATCTGAAGAAACAGTATATCCTTTCGGAATGAAAGAATAGTTTTCGTCTTTTGAAGAACCTATAACATCTACATTTCCAACTTTTTTTGCTTCTTTGATAGCTCCTGCAGCCCATGTTCCCGTATCTAAATAAGCTGCTTTTCCACCTACTTTCATCAGGTTGTAAGGAACCATAGCAAATTGTAAGCTAGCTCCACCACCTAAATATAATACTTCATAGTCATCACCAAGGTTCATTAATCTTTTTACAATGGCACGCGCTTCATCCATTACCGCCACAAAATCTTTACTTCTGTGAGAAATTTCAAGGATTGATAATCCGATACCATTGAAATCAAGAATAGCTTCTGCTGATTTTTGAAATACCTCTTCTGGTAAGATACATGGCCCTGCGCTGAAATTGTGCTTTTTGCTCATATTTTTATTTTTTTGGTTGTTACAGGCCTTTTAAAGCCTGTGGTTTCACTTTAATATTTTTAATAGATCTTTAAATTTATAATTAAAAAAACCGCCTCATAATTGATGAGACGGCATTTTTTATTCACCGTGTAAGAACGCTTTTTTATTTAGCAGGGCTTCTTCAGATTCTACATGATCCTCATCCGGAACACAGCAATCTACAGGACAAACTGCGGCACACTGTGGTTCTTCATGGAATCCTTTACACTCTGTACATTTATCAGTAACAATAAAATAAACATCATCACTTACAGGTTCCTGAGGTGCATCTGCATCTACTGTTAATCCTGATGGTAATGTTACAGTACCACTTAATTCGGTACCCTCGGAAGCTTTCCAATCTACGGCTCCTTCATATATTGCATTATTTGGGCACTCTGGTTCACAGGCTCCACAATTAATGCATTCATCAGTTATTTTAATAGCCATCGCTAATTTTTTTTAAATTTGCACAAAATTACAAAATATTCCCCAATTTTACAGTAATTATGAATATCGAAAATCAAGTTTTAGGACTTATCAAACTAAGTGATTATATAAGAGCGTATTTAGCAAAAAGTACGGAGGAATTTAATGAAGATGATTCTGAATTTGAATTATTGTTGAAAAAGTCTGAAATAGAGAACCCGTGGTTTACTATTGATAATCAGAAAATTGCTTTTCAACAATGGGCAAATTTACTCACTGAACAGAACATAAGGAATTGGATTAAAGATTATTCCGTTTCTCAGATTTCAAAAAGAGTAGGGCTGATCTTAGCCGGAAATATTCCATTAGTGGGTTGGCATGATGTCATTTCTGTGGTTTTGAGCAATCATATTCCTGTCATCAAATTATCATCAAAAGACAAATATGTTATTCCTTTTCTATTAAAAAAATGGAAAGAATTTTCTGGTGACCAGGTAGAATATGAATTTGTTGACAAATTAGAGAATTTCGATGCAGTGATTGCAACCGGGAGTAATAATACAGCCAGGTATCTTGAATACTACTTTAAAAATCATTTAAATATTATCAGAAAGAACAGAACTTCAGTCGCTGTTTTAAAAGGAAATGAAACTGAAGAAGAGCTGAAGCTTTTAGCGGATGATATTTTCCAATATTTTGGATTAGGTTGTAGAAATGTAACAAGGATTTTCATTCCTGAAGACTTTTTAATCGATCGTTTATTTGAAAGCTTTATAGGATATAAGGATATTATCAACCACCATAAATATGCAAACAATTATGATTATAACAGAGCGGTTTACCTGTTGAATCAGGACAAGTTCTGGGATAATAATTTTGTGATGCTGAAAGAAGATGATAAATTATTTAGCCCGCTTTCAGTGATTAACTTCAGCAGATACTCTTCCGTAGATGATGTTAAAAAGTTCATTACTGAAAACGAAGAGAATATTCAGTGTATTGTGGCTAAAGATGAATTAGGGTTTGATTCTATTCATTTTGGGGAAGCACAGAATCCAGGTCTGGATACCTATGCGGATAATGTGGATACAATGAAGTTTCTGGAAATAGTTTAACTTTAAGCCACCAAATTTTATACTATGAAAAAATTACTTTTAGCGGTAACGCTTTTTTCGTCTTCATTTTTCTTTTCACAAAAAGTGATGGATGTAAAAATTGAAAACAATAATAAACAGGAATCAACAGCGGAGCTCAGCAAAGATAAGATCGAGCTGTACAATGAAAAGTTCTTTGCGTTTATCAAAGCAATTAAAACTTCTGCTGACCGTAAGGTAGTTGATGACTTATTGTCCGAAAAAGTAAAAACTCTTGTTACAGATAAGGTTTTGAAAAAGTTAACGGATGGGATTCAATTAGATCGAAAAATGGTGGTTTTTAAAACAGGATATCAGACACTTATGGATGGAATTAGCTATCCGATGATTGAATATAAATATTCTGATGATCAATCTGCAGTGCCAACAGATCTTATTACGGTTTTATTTGAGGAAAATGGTAAGATTATTGGAGTAAAGCCTGTGGAGAAAGGTAAATAAATTAGTATAAAAAAATATAAATTATGATTAAAGATGTTTTGGTTGCTCAATCTACGGAAGTAGAGAAGGCAGATTTTTACAAGAAAACATATTTGCACGTTGCTTTGTCTATCCTTGCATTTATTGGGGTTGAGACTATTTTATTGAAAACAGTTCCGGCTGAGTTAATTTATATGATGTTTGCTCAGAAATATGTGTGGTTATTAATCATCGGAGTTTTTTGGTTAGCTTCTGTATTGGCCTCGAAATGGTCTTTGTCTCAAAATAAATCAACGCAATACATGGGGCTTGGATTTTATGTATTATTAGAAGCGGTTATTTTCCTGCCTCTGATTTATATTGCAATGGTATATTCCGGACCTAATGTTATCTTTCAGGCTGCCACATTAACTATTGCTATGTTTGCAGGAATCTCTGCGGTTGCATTTACGTCTAAAAGAGATTTTTCATTCCTTAGAAATATTATTGTAATTGGTGGATTTGTTTCAATAGGACTTATCGTTGCAGGAATGATCTTTGGATTCAACCTTGGCCTTTGGTTTTCTGTTGGAATGGTAATTCTTGCTTCTGCAACTATTTTATACCAAACAAGTAAACTTAAAGATTCATACGGTACAGATCAGTATGTGGGAGCAGCTCTTCAGCTTTTTGCTTCAATCATGCTTCTATTCTGGTATATCTTAAGCATCTTAATGAGCAGAAGAAATTAAGAAACTAATAAACAATAGTTTATAAAATAAATAGTCCCGGTGAGCTTTCATCGGGATTTTTAATTTCCATTTAATTTTTTGTAATTTGGGAAACACCTTAATACAAAACTTAACTATGGAGACAAAATTTGAAGGCGGAATCAATATTGCCATAAAAATCCCGAAAAACAAATACGATCAGACCGTATCTTTTTATAAAGAAATTCTCAAGCTGGAAGTGGAAGAAAAGCCAATTACCAATCCTACTGTATCGAGAACGCATGAAGTAAAGTTTGGAGGGAATATCGTTTGGTTGGATTGTGTAGACAATTATACCCATTCAGAGACCTGGCTGGAATTAAACGTACCTGATGTAGAGGCTGCAACCTCTTACCTTAAAAATAATAATGTAGAAACCTGTGATGAATTTGAAAAGATCCCGGATAATATGCATTGGATTACAGATCCTGCAGGGACGGTTTTTATTGTTAAACAGAAAGATTAACAAGTGAGTAAATAGTGGAATAAGACTTTAAACCAAAAAAATCCTGATGTATCTAACATCGGGATTTTTAGTATGTAAACGTCAGGTTATCTGACCTTTAAATACTTGAATCTTTTAATTTTAAAATCAATTAAAACTATTTATCTATAGATCCTAAAACCTTTTGAGCAAAAGAGTTTAAAGCATCTTTTTCGCTCATTCCGTTTTGAACATTAGCATGAACTTCTAGTGCACCACAGATATTGGTGATGAGCTCTCCAGCTACATTTAAATCTTCTTCGCTTGTTCCTCTGAACTCACTGAAACTTTCTAAAACCTCTAACGTTTTTTCAAGGTTTTCAGGAGTTTGATTTTGATAAAATTGTCTGATTACGGGTAACTTCATGATTATAATTCGTTAAATAGGTTAATTAAACTTTCTGCCTGGTTAGATTGAACCTGATTCACCAATTCCCCGTTTTTGAAGATCGCAAAAGTAGGTAAGTTATCCACTTTAGCTAGTTTTCTGCTTTCCGGTAATTTTTCAGCGTCTACATATAAAAATGGAATTGCATCATTTTCAGAAGCTAATTTTTTGAATTTTGGTTTCATAATTCTACAGTTCCCACACCATGTGGCACCATACTGAACTACTACTTTTTCATTATCGTTTACTATATTTTGTAATGTATCTTCTGTTAACTCTGTGTACATAATTGTTGTGATTTTAATTTAAAAAAAATAGGGTCTGAAAAATTCAAACCCCATTGTTATTTTTAGTTTTTAGCTAAATATTCAGCGGTTGAATTTCTGTCAGCTTTCATAGCTTCTTTCCCTTCTTCCCAGTTTGCAGGACAAACTTCTCCATGCTTCTGAACGTGAGTATAAGCGTCAATTAATCTTAAATATTCTTTTACGTTTCTTCCAAGAGGCATATCATTTACAGACTCGTGGAAAATCTTTCCAGTTTCGTCGATAAGATAAGTTGCTCTGTAAGTTACGTTAGAACCTGTATAAATTTCATTTCCTTCGTCATCAAATTCGAAATCCTGATCTACAATTCCTAAAATGTTTGCTAATTGTCTGTGAGTATCAGCTAAAAGTGGGTAAGTTACTCCTTCGATACCTCCGTTATCTTTTGCAGTATTTAACCAAGCAAAGTGTACTTCGTTAGTATCACATGAAGCTCCGATTACTTTAGTGTTTCTTTTTTCGAATTCACCTAAAGCATCTTGAAAAGCGTGAAGCTCTGTAGGGCAAACAAAAGTGAAATCTTTTGGGTACCAGAATAAGATAACTTTCTCTTGATTTTTAGTTGTTTGTTCAAAAATGTTGATTCTAAGATCATCACCCATTTCAGACATCGCATCGATTGTTAGATTCGGGAATTTTTTTCCTACTAAAGACATAATTTTTCTGTTTTTATATTTAAATTTTCTGTTGCAAATATATGAATGATTTATCTATCGAACAAGCCTATTTTGATAAATAAAATCTATAATTGTTTTTAAGTTGATAGAAAGAAAAAAGCTCTGAAAACAGAGCTTTATAGTTATTTTTAGTAACCGAATATTTCGTTTAAGTTGAGTTTTTTAACCTCTCCTAATTTCTTCATATCGGCCTCATTTACTTTATCTTGGTTAGCCACCAAACAGTATGTGAAACTTTTACCTTTCATTTCCTTATCATGGAAGCTGTTGATATCCGTAAATGCCAATTTTGGCGCTTGTTCATAGACATTCTTTCTGATATCTGTTGTATTACCAAGCTTTTGAGCTCTTAAGTAAGAGAAGATGATCCCATCCTGTGTAATTCTTTCAGAAGCGATAGATTTCTTCAATCCGCTCTTAGCTGTTTCAAATAATTGTTGAGACTGCGGAAGAGTAGTGAGAAGTTCGTTCATCGCTGCTGTAGATTCATTGAATTTATCTGCCTGAGTTCCTACATAAGCTGTTATGATATCCTTATCTTCTTTTTTACTAGGAAGAGAGAAGTAGGAATATGTAGAATATGCTAAAGCTTTAGATTCTCTGATAGTCTGGAATACAATAGATCCCATTCCGCCACCAAAATAATTATTGAATAAACTTACTGTAGGTGTAATGGCTGCATTGTATGCTTCTCCGTTTCTTACCCAGAATACTTCAGCCTGAACCATATCGTAATGCGCAAACAATACTTTATTTTTATCTGTTGCAACTTGCGTAAACGTTTTAGACTTTGGCATCTCTTTTAAAGAAGCAGGAAGCTTATGGATTGGAGTTAACGAAGAAATAGCTGCATTTCCTGTTTTTGGTCCATAATACAATACTTTATGCTTGTAGTTGAACAGATCGTGAAGTATTTTAATAAGATCTTCTGCTTTCAAAGCGTCAAGCTCTGCATCGCTTAATACATTGTTGAATGGATTTTGAGCTCCGTACTGTGCGTAGCTTCTTAAACCAGCCATTATCGAACCTTTGTTTTGCTTAGCATTAGCTCTGGCTTTTTTCAATCTTGCTTTATAAGAATCCAAAGCAGCCTGATTAGGTTCACAGTTTTTAATTAAATCTTCAAATAAAGCTGCTGTCTTATCAAAGTTTTCGTCTAAACCTTCAAGTGTTACATATGTTTCTTCGTTACCAGCTCCCACACTGAAGCTAGAAGCTAATTTGTAAAACTCTTTACTGATCGCCTCAGAAGATTTGTTTTTTGTCCCCAGATACTGAAGATATTCAGCAGCTAGAGGAAGCATTTTATTATTCCATTTGCCAGAATCGAAATGATAATAAAGTCTGAATAGTTCATTGTCCGTATTTTTCACAGAAAGAACATCGATACCTCCTAATTTTCCTTTTGCAATATCTTTATCAAAATTCAACCAAACCGGAGAGATTGCTGTTTCGGGCATCTCATTGATCTTTTTTACAAAAGCAGATTGGTCGTCTCTGTTTACAGAAACCGGAGTAATGGTAGGTTTATCAACTTTTACAATGTTTTTATCTTCTCCTTTTCTTTTGTAGATCGCAACATAGTTATTGTCCTGAAGATATTTAGAAACAAAGTCCATGATATCTTTCTTAGTAAGCTTGGAGATCTCTTCTACATATTCTAAAGCAGCTTTGTGGTCGATATCAGAAGTGAACTCATCCATCAATGTGCTTGCTCTTGAAGAATATTTTTCATTGTTCTGAATAATGTTCTTTCTTTCATTATTGACTATAGACTGGATAAGATCATCAGAGAATTCTCCTTTTCTTAATTTATCAATTTCCTGAAGCAATAAGCTTTTAACCTGATCAAGAGATTGTCCCTCTGTAGGATTTCCCTGTAAAAAAAGAACAGAATAATCTTTCAAAACATATGGAAAGGCATAAGCTGCTAATAACTTTTGTTTTTTTACCAAATCAAGATCGATAAGTCCTGCTTGTCCATTAGTTAACATGCTTCCGATAAGATTAAGAAGTCGTGCATCCTTAGTGGTAGCACCCGGGAATCTGAAGCCTATTGTAATATTTTCAGGATTCGGTCCAAAAACTTCCTTCGTAATAGGAGAGGTAATTGGTTTTTCCTGTCCGATGTTATAAGCAGGGATTTCCTTAGGCTTCATGTAAGAGAAGTCTTTGTCGATTTTAGCGATCATTTCGTCAGGATTAAAATCTCCGGACATGATGATTCCCATATTGTTGGGAACATAATAATTGTTGAAATACTCTCTGATTGCTGTTAAAGAAGGATTTTTCAAATGTTCAACTGTTCCGATGGTTGTTTGCTTTCCATAATTGTTATTAGGGAAAATAGCAGCAAACATCGCTTCATATACTTTTCTTGAATCGTTATCCAATCCTCTGTTTTTCTCTTCATACACTGCTTCAAGTTCCGTATGGAAAAGTCTTAAAACAGGTTGTCTGAATCTTTCAGCCTGAACTGCCAAGAATTTATCAGTAGCATTAGAAGGAATATCTTCCGTATATACAGTTTGTTCAAAAGATGTGAAAGCATTCGTTCCATCAGCTCCCATTCCGGACATCATTTTGTCATACTCGTTAGCGATAGCATATTTAGCAGCCTCTCCGGAAACTCTGTCTATTTCTTTATAGATTTCCTTTCTTTTAGTCTCGTCTTTGGTCTGATTGTATTTTTCATACAATGCATCAATCTGATCCAACAAAGGTTTTTCTTTCGCCCAATCTTTAGATCCGAACTGATCAGTTCCTTTAAAAAGCATATGTTCCAGATAGTGAGCAAGACCTGTATGGTCTGCAGGATCTGTTTTACTTCCTGCTTTTGTAGCGATATAAGCCTGGATTCTAGGCTCTTTTTTAGTTGGACTTAAAATGACTGTCAATCCATTTTTCAACTTATAGTATCTGGCAGCCGTAGGGTCATTAGATACATATCTGTACGTGTAACCATTAGAAGTTGCTTCTTTCCACTGGAAGTCCTGTGCGTGAACATAGCCGCTAAAACTTGCTGCAGCGATGCTTGTGGCAATAGTGATTCTCTTTAATAAATTCATTTTTACGGTATTGTTAGTTAAACTTTTCAAGCAATTCTTTAATTCTTCTCATCGCTTCTCTTAAATCATCTTCTGAGGCGGCATAAGAAAATCTAATGCATTCCGGACTTCCAAATGAAACCCCACCTACACATCCCACGTGGGCATTTTCCAAAATGAACATCGCGAAATCATCTGCATCTTTAATTTCTGTTCCATCGAGTGTTTTATCAATATAATGCGAAATATCCGGGAAGAAATAGAAAGCAGCTTTTGGTAAAAGAACTTTGAATCCTGGGATCTCAGTGATCAGATCATATACAAGGTCTCTTCTCTTTTTAAACGCATCGATCATGTATTTGTATTCAGAAGGATCTGTTTTTAGAGCAGTGATAGAAGCTCTTTGTGCCATTGTATTAGCACCGCTGGTCATTTGTCCCTGAACTTTTTCGCAAGCTTTTGCCAGCCATTCCGGGCATGCGGAATATCCGATTCTCCAACCTGTCATTGCAAATGCCTTTGACATACCATTGATCACAGCTGTTTGTTCATATATTTCCGGGAACTGTGCAATGGAAGCTGTTTTTGTTTCGTAATTGATGAATTCATAGATTTCATCAGAAATTACAGTAACATGTGGGTATTTAGCAATAACCTTTGCTAAAGATTTTAGCTCATCATAAGTATAATATCCTCCGGATGGATTGCAAGGAGAACTGAATAAAACAGCTTTGGTTTTATCCGTAATGGCTTCTTCTAATTGTTCTGCTGTGATTTTAAAATCAGTAATATAGGAGGTAGGCACCATAACGGAATTCCCACCCATCATTTTCACCATTTCATCATAACTTACCCAATAAGGTGTTGGAAGTATAACTTCATCTCCATCGTTGATAATAGCTGCCAAAACATTTAAGATAGCTTGTTTGGCTCCATTGGAAACACAGATTTGTGTTGGTTTATATTCTAAATGATTGTCTCTTTTCAGTTTGTAAGCAATCGCTTCACGAAGTTCCAAAAATCCCGGAACTGGAGAGTAATGACTGTAATTTTGATTAATAGCATCGAATGCTGCCTGCTTTATGTTATCGGGAACGTCAAAATCCGGTTCACCAAGTGTTAAGCTGATAACGTCTATTCCGTTGGCTTTCATCTCTCTAGCCTTGTTAGACATTACAAAAGTCTGCGAGTAACCAAGTCTTTTTACTCTATCTGAAAGTTTGTCCATGTAATATTTTTGTATTCTAACAAAAATATATAATAAAAACTTAATTTAAATATAATATGAAATAAAAAAATCATAGTCTCTAAGCCAGAGGTTTTGTATATTTAAATCACTTTATATTGATCTTATGAAATATTCTATTCTTCTGCTGTTTGTTCATTTTATTGGTTTTTCGCAAGTAAACAAAAAGGATGATGAAATAAAAAAATATGTTTCTGCGGTAAATTCAGATTCTCTTAAAAGTTATATTAATCAACTTGTAAAGTTCAATACCAGACATACATTAAGTTCTATTGATGATAAGAATCAGGGGATTGGAGCAGCAAGGAATTGGGTTATTAAGAAATTTAATGATTACGCGAAAAATTCTGATGGAAGAATGGAAGTGTATCTGCAGCAAGAAGAAATTCAACCGGATGGAAAAAGAGTAGATCAGGTGACAAGTCTTGGAAACCCTTTGGCTTTTCTAAAGGGAATAGATCCTAACGATAAAAGAGTTTTTCTTATTTCAGGACATTTGGATTCAAGAGTAACGGATGTTATGAACAGGAAATCATTCGCTCCCGGAGCAAATGATGATGGGAGTGGAGTAAGCGCTGTGATCGAAGCGGCAAGGATCCTGAGCAAATCTAAATTTCCTGCATCTATTATTTTTGTTGCATTTTCCGGAGAAGAGCAGTCATTGCTTGGATCGAAGTTACTGGCTGAAAAGGCTAAAAGGGAAGGCTTGCAGATTGAAGCTGTTTTAAATAATGATATGATCGGCAATGCTAAAGCAGGGGAGACCGGGGAAGTCAATAATTATACGCTACGTGTATTTAGTGAAGGTTTACCATACATGGATCTTGATAAAAAAGCAATGGGCATAAGAAATCTGGGGCTTGAAAATGATAGTGAATCCAGGCAGTTGGCAAGATACATCGAAGAGATTGCTGAAAAATATGTTAAGAAGCTTGATGTGAAAATGATTTATAGAAATGACAGGTTTTTACGTGGTGGTGACCATTCCAGTTTCGTGAATTATGGATTTCCATCTGTCAGGTTCACTGAATATTACGAAAACTACGATCACCAACATCAGGATGTCAGAATTGAAAATAATAAGCAGTATGGTGATCTTTCGGAATTTATTGATTACGGGTATTTGAAAAAGAATATCGAGGCTAATATTGCAGTATTGGCTGATCTGGCTAAATCTACATCAAAACCTGAACATGTAGAAATAGAGGTTAAAGAACTTACCAATTCTACCACATTACATTGGAAAAAGCCAAAATCCGGAATACCTGCAGGATATTATGTACTGGTAAGAGATACAGATAGTCCAGTCTGGCAAAAAAAGATATTTACGACAGAACTTTCTATCAAAATTCCACTGTCAAAAGATAACTATATTTTTGCAGTACAGACTGTTAGCCAGACGGGGAACTTGAGTTTACCTGTTATTCCAGGCATTGCTAAGTAGCCAGACAAATAGATATAAATCGTAATAATCGACCTTAAATTTGAATAAAGTATGAAATAAAACTTATTTTTGCTTTTTATAATAATTTACATGCCTACATCGTTACTATTAAAATACTTTCCGGATCTTACAGAGAATCAGATACAACAATTCATTCAGCTGGAAAAGCTCTATATGGAGTGGAATGAAAAGATCAACGTAATCTCCAGAAAAGATATGGAATCTTTATACGAAAAACACATTCTTCACTCACTAGGAATTGCCAAGGTGATGGAATTTGCTCCCGGAACAAAGATTTTAGATATTGGAACAGGAGGAGGTTTTCCAGGTATCCCTTTAGCTATTTTATTTCCAGAGTCACAATTCACTTTAATTGATTCCATCGGAAAAAAGATTAGTGTTGTAAATGCCGTAGCAGAAGGAGTAGGACTGAAAAATGTAACGGCTATTCATGGAAGAGCCGAGAAATTAAAAGAAAAGTTTCATTTCGTAGTAAGCAGGGCAGTTACCCAAATGCCGGAATTTTTAAAATGGCTAAAAGGTAAATTCGAAAAGGAACAGTTTAATACCAAACATAATGGGATTTTATATTTAAAAGGCGGGGATCTGGCGGAAGAACTTGCTGGTATTAAATGTGAAATTTATAATCTTAAAAATTATTTCGACGGAGAATTTTTTGATACTAAAAAAGTGGTTTATGTGTCAAAAGGCAATTTTAATTCTTAATTTATTATAATTAGGGAATAATTTTTGCTGATAATTTGTTAATAATTAAAATATATTGTGCTATGAAAAGACTTTTAAATATTGGGTTTTCTGCAATAATTTTAGGTGTAATGATTACTTCCTGTAATGATGATGATTATGAATCCATACAATCTATTGATAAAGTAAAAATAGATAGTGTAAAGATCACAAAAGATACCATGAACGTTTTTGATATACAACGTATTAGAACTTATTCTTCTTATGTTTCTCAATGTGAAGGATTTTATGGTTATGATTATATCCACAACGATAATTTAACGAGAATGGTGACTGCTTACAAATTTCGTACAGATGCCCAATGCTCACAATCTACCCATCAGGGTATGAACCAGATCAATTTTAATCCACAACAGACAGGAACATATACCTTTAAATTCTGGACAGGAACTAATACCTGGATTACCAAAACAATTGTTGTACAATAATGAAATGGAGTATTGTTTGTTTATTGATATCAGCTCAGCTATGGAGCCAGAAGATTATATGGGATGATCAAAGGAAGCTAGAGTGGTCCAATTTTCAGAGTAAGGTCAATGCAATGAAAAATCCTGATGTCGTTGCTTATACGCACTGTGGATGGGAGTATTCCACTGTTGTTTCAAGCGACCCGTCTGTTCCTGTTAAAATTATGATCAATACCATTTTTAGAGAAGATAAATCGTGGAAAGATGTTAAAAGGATAAACGATTATGCCTTGCTCCACGAACAAAAACACTTTGATATCGCTGAAATATTTGCAAGAAAGCTTCGAAAAGAAGTTTCAGAAAATATTAAAACGTCCAGTGATTATCAAAAGAAATTCAAAGATATTTATAGCAAGATTTCCAATGAATACAAAGCCTTCCAAACGGCTTACGACAAGGATACACAAAATGGGATGAACAAAGAAAAGCAAGCACAATATAATACGATCATAGCCGAAGCATTAGAAAACTTAAATAGCTACAAAAAGTCTTGAAGTTTCTCAATAAAATTATTCACGAACTCTTAGTCCAAAATACAGATCTTTCTGTATTTAATATTGTGATTCCCGGAAAACGTCCCATTGTTTTTATCAGGCAAATTCTTGAGGAAAGTAATTATTCGGGATTTCTACCCAACTTTTTCACTATCGAAGAACTTATTGATACTATTGCGGATAAACAACCTATCCAGGGGATTTCCTTATGGCTTTTTGCGTTTGATGTTTATAAGAGTTTAAATCTCATTCCTAATGATAGTTTTTCTGATTTTTTAAAATGGTTTCCTACTTTACAGAAAGATTGGGATGATATTTTGAAATTTTCAGAAAGTGATGAAGCGGTATTGCAATACATGTTCGATGAGGAGCGGATCAAAGATTGGGCTCAGAATTTAGGAGAAGATGACGATGTTCCCAGAAAAAAGTTTTTGAACTTTTGGAGAAACATGAATGTTTTTCTTCCGGTTTTAAAGAAAAAGTTGCAGGAAAAAAATTGGGCAACCTCAGGAATGATCCATGAAACAGCAAAAGCAAAAATCAATGACTTTGCAAAAAATACTTCAGAACAATTTGTTTTTTGTGGGTTCAATGCTTTTACACCTGTAGAGGAAAAGTTGGTGAGAAGCTTATTGCAATGGGATAAAGGGCAGTGTTTTTTTCAGGCTGATCACTATTATTTTGATGATGAAAGGCAAGAGGCTGGCAAATTTCTTCGGAATCATAAATTGTGGAAGGAATTTAATGATAATCGGGCTTTCCAATGGATTGAAGATGATTTCAATCAACCTAAAAATATAAAAGTATATGAAGTTTCAGGTAATGTGACACAAACCAAAATTTTACCTGAAATTTTTAATGAAATAGATAATAAAACCTATTCCAATACAGCACTTGTTCTGTTAGATGAAAACCTTCTTCCTGCGAGCCTTGATGTTATGCATGGGATTGATAATCTGAACATTACCATGGGTTTTCCATTGAAGAATTTATCTTTTTCCAATGCTATAAAACAGCTCTTTTATCTGCAGAAGCAATTAGAGAAAAACAAATCTTCATATTATTATCGCGATCTGTTTCCTATTCTGGAAGAGCTTCCTAAATCCGTTGAAGATGAGAAGGTTATCAATCAATTTAAATTCAGAATAGAAGAAAGGAATATTGTTTATATATCTCAAAAACTATTACACGAACTTTTAAGTGAGCTGTCTTATTTTCATTTACTCCAGAAAGCTGATTCTACAGGTGTCTATCTGGATATGCTTATCACATTTTGCCAGCAGATCAAATGGTTAGAGATAGATGATATTCAATATGAAAATGTCTCCCATTTTGAGAATGCATTCAGAATAATTAAAAACCAGGTGACTCCCTATGATTTTGAAATCAAAATGGAGACATTGGAAATTCTGATCAATCAGCATATTAATTCCGAAAGTATCGATTTTCAGGGTGAACCTTTAAGAGGATTGCAGATCATGGGGCTTTTGGAAACCAGGCTTTTGAATTTTGAAAATGTGATTCTTCTTTCTGTAAATGAGGGCAAACTTCCTTTAGGAAACTCTCAGAATACTTATATTCCTTTTGACATAAGAAAATTCTTTGATCTTCATACTTTTTTGGAAAACGATAGCATCTATGCGTATCATTTTTATCGTCTGATCCAGGATGCTAAAAATGTACATTTGTTGTTTAATGCATTAAGTTCAGGAGTGAATAGTGGAGAGAAGAGTAGGTTTATTACTCAGATCGAAATGGAGAGTTCCCATCATATTGAGCACCTCATTATCGAGAATTCTTCGGAGCCAATTACCACTGAACCTATTGAAGTTTCAAAAACTGATATTGTACTTGAGAGGCTTGAAAAATGGAAAGAAAAAGTTTCAGCTTCTCACCTTACAAGTTATCTCTATAATCCAATAGATTTTTACTTATCAAAGATTTTAAATACTTCCGAAACAGATGAAATTGAAGAAGAATTATCTGTAAAGAATTATGGAAATTTAGTACATTACTCACTTCAAGAAGTATATGAAGTACTTAAAGGTAAAATATTAAAAGAAAATGATTTACTAGATTTAATTAAAGCGATAGATAAATATATAGATATTGCTATTGAGAAGCTAAAACATCAGCCTGAATTTTACGAAAAGGGTATGAATTTTATTCATAAAGCCATCGCAAAAAAGGTAATTGAAAACATCTTAAATCACGATCTTAGCCTGGTGAAGAGTGGAAATAAATTAGAGATTATCGCTATCGAAAGAAGGTTTGAAAATGTAGATTTTTATTTGGATGAAAATACAAAAGACAAGATTTCTTTCTTCGGTTTCATTGATCGAATAGACAAGTTAAACGGTACAATAAGGATTATCGATTACAAGACCGCAAAAATAAAAAATCTCATTGTTAAAATTGATTCAGACAATGTGGATGGGTATTTTCATAATAGTGACAGGAAGCAAGCACTTCAACTTTGTATTTATCAATATGTGATTCAAAGTCTTCCTGAGTTTTGGGGCTTTCCCGTAGAAACAGGAATCTGGAGTTTTGCTGAAGCCAAAAAAGGAGTGGTTTCTCTCCAATTTGAAAAGGGGAGTATAGATGAAGCTATGAAGTCAGTTCGAAGCCTTATTCTGGAAATTCTTAATCCAGAAGTCAGCTTTATAGAGAATATCAATTCGTTTACCAATTAATGGGCTTAACCGGTAAGCTGAATGAGGCTCTCGAAGTTAGCTTATTACATAAATTTTCAAACTTCATAAAAAAGCTACCTTACAGTAAGGTAGCTCTAAAATCAATATAATTTGATACGAAGAAAAATTAATGCTATAATTTTATTTTTTTACTGATTGTTTTTCCATTGTTAAGAATTACTTGAATTACATAAACTCCTGATTCTAAAGGTTTAGACTCAAAATTTAAAGTATTGATCTCTTGATTCTGTATAAGCGTTCCCGAAATAGAGTAAATACTGATGTGCTTAATGCTGTTCTTGGCTCGAACCAGAATCTGATTATTTCTGGAAAATACATCCACATTATTTTCTAAACTGCTCGTATTCCCAAAACTTTTGTTGAATTGAAGATTATAAAACTCAGTGATAATTTCAAATGTATAGTTTTGATGATCAATGTTGTTTAGATCAATTCCACCATCATCTATATATTCTCTTTGAGAAATCGTTTTAACAAGATTCTTATTTTCATCAAATATATTGATGGTTTGTAATTCCTCCTGATTGATCTTTAAACTTAAAATATTATTATTTTCAGAACTTACAATCTCATTTTCAGCAATGGATATTGGTGTGTTCTTAATATAAGGAATCTGCTTATTTTCGTTGTTTTGCTGTACTTTCAATAAATAAATACCATCTTTTAAAGAACTAAGATTATTACTGGCAACTGATCTGTTTGTTGTATTGTCTTTATTGAAATCCTTTATTTCAATCACCTCCATAGAACCCAGATTTGGTTTTATTTGTGATGAAAATAATGGAGCAAGCTTAGGCTGATCATTGGTGGTCTGTTTAGATGTTAGGATAGCCCATTCATTGAGTATACCACCCTTTCGGAGTGTATTAAATTTAGCATTAGAGGCTAAAACAAAAGGTACTATTCCTCCAATATGCCCTAAAGGACCCCAATAAAATGATTGAAGCTTATACTTATCCAGATCCCACCATGAATAATATCCTCTTTGTACGTCTATCGTTTTAGAAGTATTTTCAGGTGGAATTGCAAGGTCTACTGTGGAATGCCCTAATGTCATTGGTGTCTTATTGTACCAGTTATAGACGTCATTTGATTTTAGGCAAAGCCTGAGTTTATTATTGTTGTTATTGGTGACATCGTTGATAAAGTTATTTGTAAGTAGCTTTCTCCAAAGTAATGGTCCCCACAGCAATCCGCCATTATCTTGTAACACATGATAATCGTATTTGTCAAGATACTCTGCTGATATAACTTCTGAAATATTATTGTTGTAGGTCTTGTAACCCGTATTGTTGCAGGTATTGATAACATTGGCAAGAAAAGAAGTGAAAGGATATACATCTTTTTCTAAAACCCCTTTTTGAAGTGTTACTCCGGAAAAGTCATAAGGACCATCACCCATATAAGCATATTTGAATTTCAATTGGGTAGGATTAGAAGTATTTAGCTTCATCAAGGTAGACATTGCTGCATGAGCCCCCTGGGAATAGCCTGTCAGAAAATATTCATCATATCTTTTTATCCCTAACTGTGCTAAAACTTTATTAGCAGCAGTTACAAAATCGATTGTTGCGCTGGATTCCGTAGGGTAGTGTACGTAAGGATGAACCCCATCACCACTGCCCATTCCAACATAATCAGGTGCCATCAGGATATAACCATTCAATGCGTAAGACAATTCTACAACAAATCCGGCATACAGTACTCCCTTTAAATTAGAAGGAACATTACTTCTGCTGTCGGTTGTTCCATGGTCTGAAACAACAGTAGATAATTTGTAATTTACATTAGGATACATGATCAGCCCGGTTGCTTTAACCAGTGTATTGTTTTCATTTTTAGTATAATAGGTTATTTTGTATGCTTTTAATCCAACATTAAAACCATTAAGGTAACTAACAAAGTCAGGTGCGTTTTGCTCACCTAGATTATTGGCGATAAAATTAATAACTCCCTGAGGTGTCAAATCCAGTTTCTGCTCGAAATTTACAACATCCCCAGCCTGTTGAGAGAAGTAAAAAGGAGCAGAAAGACCAAGTAATAAAAGAGTAATTTTTCTCATAATGATAATTTTTGGTGAGGTTAATATAGAATTTTTTAAAATTAAATTCACTCTATTGAGATATTAATAGTTATTCATTGAATAGTAGTATTTATTAGAATAAAAAAACGTCTGGTCAACTGACCAGACGTTCTGTATTTTTATGTTTTTAATTCTTTAGAAAGCGTTAATACCTGTAATATCCATTCCGGTAATTAATAAGTGAACATCATGTGTTCCTTCATAGGTAATTACAGACTCTAAATTAGCAGCATGTCTCATCATTGGGAATTCACCCATGATTCCCATCCCACCCAGTATCTGACGGGATTCTCTTGCAATATCAATAGCCATTTTCACATTGTTTCTTTTAGCCATTGAAATCTGTGCAGGGCTCGCCTTATGATCGTTTTTAAGATTTCCTAACTGTAAACAAAGCAATTGAGCCTTTGTAATTTCAGTTAAGAATTCTGCTAATTTTTTCTGTTGTAATTGATAAGATCCGATCGGGTTTCCGAATTGTCTTCTCTCTTTAGAATACTGAACTGCTGTACAATAGCAATCGATAGCAGCTCCGATAACTCCCCAGGAAATTCCATATCGCGCAGAGTTAAGGCAAGAAAGAGGTCCTTTTAACCCAGTAACTCCCGGAAGAAGATTTTCCTTTGGAACCTTTACATCATTAAATACCAATTCTCCCGTTTTAGAAGCTCTTAAACTCCATTTGTTATGAGTCTCAGGAGTTGTAAAGCCCTCCATTCCTCTCTCAACAATTAGTCCCTGGATTTTCCCTTCTTCATTTTTAGCCCAAACCACTGCAATATCGCATAAAGGAGAATTAGTAATCCACATTTTTGCTCCATTTAACAGGTAATGGTCTCCCATATCCTTAAAATAAGTCTCCATAGATCCTGGATCAGAGCCATGATTAGGCTCTGTCAATCCGAAAGATCCAATCATTTCTCCCGAAGCTAATTGTGGAAGATATTTTCTTTTTTGTTCCTCAGAACCAAATTCGTTGATTGGGAACATTACTAATGAGCTTTGTACAGATGCTGCAGAACGAACTGCAGAATCTCCTCTTTCCAATTCCTGCATAATAAGACCATAAGAGATCTGATCCAATCCGGAACCTCCATATTCTACCGGAATGTATGGACCAAGCGCTCCGATTTTCCCTAATTCTTTCATTAAACCAGGTAAATCTGTATGATTTTGAGCAGCGTGATCTATCTGAGGCATTACAAAACTTTCTACCCAATCTCTTACGGATTGGCGAATTAGTTTGTGTTCTTCGGTAAGTAAGGCATCAATTCCGTAATAGTCAGGAATACTTGTAAGAGGATAATATGACATTTTTTAAATTTTCTTAAAAATAGCATTTTTCGTGATTTCAGAAAAATTTTTTTTGACTGCCTTTTGAAATAATATTTTTTTTCATTTGTATTAGTAAAATAAAGAATTAAGCCCTCTTTTTTTAGAGGGAATGTGATACCTTTTAATGAAATGTAAACTTAGAATTCTTCCTCTTCTTCGTTGGAAATAGGATAGTGATTGACAGAATTATGGACTTTATTCTTGAATTTATACAAGTAGGGTGCTTTGTTGGCTGACCCATCATATAATTTTTCAAGTCTTTCCAGAATATTAAGGCTTAATATTTTCCGCTGAAAATTATTTCTTCTGAATTTCTGTCCTAAGATTGTTTCATACAAAGACTGCAAATCTTTCATGGTAAATTTTACGGGCAGAAGATTGCTTGCTGCAACTTCCGTATTGATATTCATTCTGAGGTATTCCAGCCCTGTTTCTATTATTTTATCATGGTCAAAAGCCATTTTAGGCAGATTGTCAACTTCAAACCATTCACAGGTTTCATTGAAAGCATCTGGGAAAGTATTGGCGAGTGAGAAATCGATAAGGCTACAATATCCTACCGTAATGAACCTCTGAAATATCCAGTGATTTTTAGGAACTTCTATACCTTTGTTTTTAAGAAGGATTTGGTGGACATTATTTTCAGTACGGTCTATTCTTCCGAATGTATGAAATTGTTTCAGGAAAATATCTTTAAGGTGTGTTCTTTCATAAAGTACACGTTCGGCAGCTTCTCTAAGGTCTTCGTCATTAAAAACAAATCCCCCGGGAAGTGACCAAAGATCCAGATCGTGATACTTTAGGAGTAAAACTTTCAGAATATTATTGTGAAAACCAAATATGGTGCAGTCCACTGAAATATGGGCTACAAAGTCTTTGGTGTCTATAAGTTCCTTAAGCGTTTCTTTATTTTTTGAATCCTTGATTTCCATGGGAGTAAAAATAAAATTATTTTTAATATGTTTTTTTAATAAGTCTAAAATAAATTAAACTTATTGAAAAAAGGACACTTACAATAAATAGTATGTATAATGGGTAATAGCTTAGTAATTGATTTTCAAATAATAGTGAAATAACAATAGAACTTACTGAACTTCCCAATGATGAAAAAATAACGATGAGTGAAGTAAACAAATTTGTTTTTTCCTTATCTATTTTTACAATCATTTTAGAATTGATCACCGGATAAAGAGGAGATAGAAAAAGACCAATGATGGGAAATAAAAATAAAATAGCTTTTGAGTCTTCTGAATCGAAATACTGTATTCCCAATATCACCGATAATACAAGTAGAATACTTGATAAGCAGTAAACATAATACCTTGAAAGCGGGAATCTGTGAATGATATTGGCAGTCACTGTTCTTCCTAAATAGGAAAAAAGAGCTAAAAAAGATGATGCCTGCAAGGCAAAGAAGGAATTGACCTTCAGGTGATTTTTATAAAATGAAGGTAACCACGAATTAAAACTCTGCTCAACAAATACAATAGAGAAAACGACAGCCAAAAAAACAAAAATGGAAGGATTGATAAATCCGGAGAGATCTGAAAAAAGATCTTTCATATCAGCTGATTTTTTGGGCTCAGCAATTTCCAATCTTGAAAATAAATAAATGGTAATGGCTGAAAGTAATGATATGGCAATAAATCCAAACTTCCAATATTCTGAGTATTGACTGGAAATCAACCAGCCAAAACCTGTATTCACTACAAAAATCCCGATCATAAAAGAAGCTTCTACATTACTCATCGTTTTCGTCAGGGATTTTTCATCATAGATATTGTTTCTGATAATTCCGAAAACACAGATTTTCCCTATGGCAAAACAGGTGCCTATAATAGCAAACCAAAGTTTATAAAACCAAAATACTTTTGCAAAAGGAAGGACGGATGAACAAACTCCCACAATGATTAATGAAAAAATTAATGCTTTTTTAGTTCCAATTTTACTAATAAAATTAACTGCGAAAAGAGAAATAAAAGCAATCGGTAAATCTTTAAAAGATTCTAAAAGTCCTAATTTTTCATAGGTGATTTTCGCTTCCGAAAGTTGCAATATGATAATGCCCATGCAGTTTAAGACCATTGAGAAAATTAAGAAGGTCAGTTTTAGCGGAAGTGAAATATTCGGAAGCTTGCTCGTCATTTTGGGGATGAATTTTATTAAATTTTTAAGAGTTTTTATGAAATTTTAGTCAAAAAAAAGGGCTTTCAACCCCCAAAAATAAAAGAAATATTAAAATATTTATTAATATAATGTTAACTATTTAAAAAAAAATATATTTTTATTGTCTCAAAATGAGAATTAAAAAACTAACTGTATATGAATATTAGAATATCAAGAGGTTTGGGAGTAGTTGCTGTACTTTATTTTACAGCGAACTTCAGTGCCCAAAAAACAGCCAATGATACGCTCCCGAAAGAACAAAAAATTGAGGAAGTAGTTATGATTGGTTACGGTACTCAAAAAAAGAGTAATGTGACTGGAGCAATATCAAGTATTAAAGCTTCAGATATTGATGACGTTCCAGCAGGAAGACCTGAGCAAGTTCTACAAGGTAGGGCAGCTGGGGTTTCTGTAATTTCAAACTCTGGTCAGCCAGGATCTACAGCTACTGTAAGGGTGCGTGGTATTACCAGCTTTGGAGCTGGAAGTAACGACCCATTATGGGTTGTAGATGGTATTGTTGTTGATAACATCGCTTGGTTAAATCAATCTGATATTGAGGGAATGGAAATTCTTAAAGATGGTGCTTCTGCAGCTATTTATGGGGTTTCTGCGGCAAAAGGGGTTGTCTTGATTACGACAAAGAAGGGAGTGAAAGGGCGATTAAATCTTTCCTATAATGGATTCTTTGGTGTTGGAAGTGCTGCAAAAAAGCTTGATCTTTTGAATGCATCACAATATGGGATGATCATGAACGAAGCTAATATGAATGATGGAAAGACTCCTGAATTTTCAAACCCGTCAGCTCTGGGAAATGGAACAGATTGGCAAAAACAAATTTTTAATACAGCACAGCGATCATCACATGAATTTAGCATTAGCGGAGGAAGTGACAAATCTACTTTCTATACCTCTTTTGGTTACTACGATCAACAAGGTATTGTATTAAGAGATATTTCTAATTACAAAAGAATTAACGGAAGAATCAACTCAACACATAAAGTATTTGATTTTTTAACGATAGGACAAACTTTTGCTTATACCCATACTAAATCACAGGGGATTAATGCAAATGGAGAGTTTGGTGGTCCATTAAGCTCAGCAATCAATCTTGATCCAACTACACCTGCAATAGTTACGAATGGTGTTGCTAATCAGCCTTTTCCAAGTGATTATATAAATAACCCTAATCACATCAAAGACCCTAATGGAAATCCTTATGGAATATCACATTACGTCAGTAAAGAGATGTCCAATCCATTAGCGTTTCAGCAAACACAGTTGGGAAAATACAGTTGGACAGATGATTTGGTAGCGAATGTATTTGCTGACTTAAAATTAACTAAACATGTAAGTTTTAAATCAAGTGTTAATGGGAAACTTTCTTATTGGGGAAATCAGGCCTTTAATCCGGTATCTTATCTAAGCTCTGCTGTAAAGAACGATTTTAACAGCTTATTTAGAGAAATCCAGAAGAAGTTTGAATGGAGTACTGAAAATACAGTTACTTACCAGAACAAGTTTGGCCAACATAATTTAAATGTTTTGTTAGGACAAGGATATTACGAATACAATATTTCTTCCGGACAAAATACAACCTATAAAAACTTACCTACTAACGATTGGCGTGAAGCTTCTTTCAACTTTGAAATTCCGCAGTCAGATAGATCTACAAATGCATGGGATGGAAAAGAAACCCATAAGACGTCCTATTTTGCAAGAGTCGTTTATGATTATGCAAACAGATACCTTTTCACAGGAACAATTCGTAGAGATGGATCTTCAAAATTTGCAAGAGCTTATCATTGGGGGAACTTTCCAGCAATGTCTTTGGGATGGAATGTGTCTAATGAGGAATTCTGGCCTGAAAACAACATTATCAACAGCTTTAAGCTAAGAGGTGGATATGGGGTGTTAGGAAATGATGCTATTGATGACTTTCAGTATGCCAACTTCCTGATTCCAGGAAGTAACTATACATTTGGAGATGATGTCATTCATATTGGATATGCACCAAGTACATTGGAAAATCCTAATTTGAAGTGGGAAAAAACATCTCAGCTCAACATTGCTGCCGATTTAAAAATCTTTAAGAATTTTGATTTGTCGGTAGATGTCTACAGAAAAAAGAGTACAGATATTTTGAGAAAGATTGATCTTCCTGGTTATTTAGGTCTCATCAATAATCCTTGGAGAAATATTGGAGATATGAATAATGACGGGGTAGAGGTTAGTTTAGGATACAAAAAGAACTGGGGAGACTTCGGTTTTTCAGCAAATGGAAACTTTGCTTATCTGAAAAATGAAATTACCAGATTAGAAGGTGACAAACCTTATGTGAATTTTGCTTCATTCCAGTCTATGGGAGCAGTTTCCAGATTACAGGTTGGGTCATCATATGGTTCTTTCTATGGATATCAAAACTTAGGTGTTTTCCAGAACCAGGCTGAAATCGATGCTTACAGAAATGCAAACGGAGGATTGATCCAAGCGAATGCTAAACCAGGAGATTTTAAACGCCTGGATGCAAATGGAGATGGAAAAATTGATGAGAATGATTATGTAAATCTTGGTAACTCAGTACCTAAGTATACGTTTGGTCTTACTTTGAATATGAACTACAAGAACTTTGACTTGATGGTATTTGCTCAAGGGCAGGCAGGAAATAAAATATTCCAGGGCTTGAGAAGATTGGATATTCAGGAAGCTAATTATCAAACTACTATTTTAGGTCGTTGGACAGGTGAAGGAACATCCAATACAATGGCAAGAGTTACTAAAGATGACCCAAATCAGAATTATACAAGAATGTCTGATTACTATTTACAAAAAGGAGATTATTTACGTTTGAAATTGGTACAGGTAGGTTACACCCTTCCTAAAAATCTCTCTGAAAGTATTGGAGCAAGTAAAGTAAGATTCTATATCACTGCCGAGAATTTGGTAACGTTTACCAAATACACTGGTTACGATCCGGAAATCGCAGGCGGTGATACATTTGGAATCGATAGAGCGTATTATCCTCAGGCAAGAACCTTTCTTTTCGGAGCTAATGTTCAATTTTAATTTAAAGAAAAATGAAAAACAAAAGATTTATATATAAGAGTTTATCTGTTCTATTATTATCAGGAATAGGTTTTGGAGCAATATCTTGTAATAACAGTAACCTTGAAGACGTACAGAATTCCGGTACATTTGAACCAGATAACTATTTTAGAAATGAAGCTGAATCTTTTAGTGGTTTAGTTGCAGTCTATGATATGTTGAGAAAATATTCCGGAGGATTCGAAAATGAAGTTACTTTCTTCAATGGAGCATCTGATGACTTCTTCTCAGGAGGTGGAAGTTCTACAGATGGTGCTGGTATCCAAGGATTTTCGAATTATACAATTAATCCTATTATTATGCCTCCAAGTTATTGGAAAGATTATTATCAGGGAATTGCTAAAGCGAACCTTTTATTTGAGAGGATTCCTAATTCAAATATGGATGAGCAGAAAAGAAAGCGATTTATTGCTGAAGCTAAAGTATTAAGATCATTATACTATTTTGAATTGTTAAGAATGTTCAAGAATATTCCTTTGATCTTAAAACCGATCAAATACGATGATGATTATTATAATATTCCTCAGGCAAAACCTGAAGATGTGTATGCACAGATAGAATCGGATATTGTTTCAGCTATTAATGATCTTCCCGTATCGATTGCTTCAACAAACAAAAGTGAATTAGGAAGAATTACACAAGGTTCTGCACGTGCTATATTAGGTAAGATTTATCTCTATGATAAAAAGAATACTGAAGCTGCAACTCAATTTGCAATGGTAAATGGAACACCTGGGGCAACAAGCCAGTATGGATATAAACTAGTAGCTAATTTTGCTGATCTATGGGTTGTAAATAATAAGTTCACTTCAGAATCTATATTAGAGGTAATGCATACCAATAAGAGTAATGCGGATTGGGCATTTTGGGGAAGTGGAAAAGATGAAGGAAACACAGTAAACCAGATGGTAGCAATAATATCTTACGGAAAAGTAGCACCTGCACCAGGACAACCTGCAAATAATGCTCCCGATATTTATAAAGGATGGGGTTTTAATCCTGCTACTGAAGATTTATTTAATTTCATGCAGGGAGACCCACGTTTAAGTGCTACTATTTTTAATGCAAAACAATTAAAACAGGATGGTAAAATCACTTATACTCCAGGATTCAAGGATACAGGATATTTTTTACAAAAATTCTTACCTACAAACGCAGATAAATCTACAGAACCTGGGGCTACAGAATTGAATTTCCGTCAAAATTTCATGGCCATCAGACTAGCTGATACTTATCTTATGGAAGCAGAGGCATTAGGTGGTTCTGGAGCAAGAGCTCAGGCATTACTGGATGCGGTAAGAGCTAGGGTAGGATTAGCTTCAGTTCCTGTTTCTATGCAGGCGATTAAGGATGAAAGAAGAAGAGAGTTAGCAGGTGAAGGCCACAGATGGTTTGATCTTGTAAGATGGGGTGATGCGCCGGCTAAATTAGGAGCAAGAGGATTTGTAGCAGGTAAAAATGAAATTTTACCAATTCCTTTCAACGAATTAGTGAATACAGCTCTAAAACAAAACCCTGGCTATTAAAACATGAAGTTTCATAATTTATATAGTTTCTTTTTTAAAAGTACTGCACTACTATGTGGTGTAGTACTTTTGCCTTTATCAGCCTGTAAATCCAATTCGGCCAATAAAAGAAACGAAGTTCAGGTATGGCTTACCAAAGGGGATGAGAGTGTAAAATTACAACAGCAACCTTCTATTCATTTTACGGATAATCCTGTTAGCGGTCAGAATATTGAAATTGATGATACTCAAAAGTTTCAATATATTGATGGTTTCGGATACACTTTGACGGGAGGAAGCGTGGAAGTAATCAACCGGCTTTCTGAATCTAAAAGAAAGGCTTTACTCAATGAGCTTTTCGGAAGTAATAACAATTCAATTTCTGTAAGCTATCTGAGATTAAGTGTTGGAGCTTCGGATCTTGATAGTGAGGTTTTTTCTTATGATGATCTTCCGGAAGGGCAGACTGATGTTTCATTGGAATATTTTAGCCTCGCACGAGATAAAGATCTTATTGCAATGCTGAAAGAGATTTTACTGATTAATCCCAAAATTAAAATCATTTCTGCACCATGGTCATCACCGGTTTGGATGAAAGATAATGGGAAATCAAAAGGAGGCAGTTTAAAACCTGAATATTATAAAGTGTATGCTAACTACTTTGTAAAATACATTCAGGGAATGAAAAAAGAGGGTATTACAATTGACGCCATCACGCCTCAGAATGAACCTCTACATCCTGGAAATAATCCGAGTTTGTATATGACATCTGATCAGCAGAAGGATTTTATTAAAAATCATCTGGGTCCCGTTTTTAAGTCTAATAGAATTAAAACCAAAATTGTTGTTTATGATCATAATTGTAACAAACCAGAATATGCAACCAATATCTTAAGTGATCCGGAAGCATATCAATTTGTTGATGGTTCTGCATTCCATTTATATGAAGGGGATATTTCGGCCTTAAGTACAGTTCATAATGCCTATCCGAATAAAAACCTTTATTTTACAGAACAGTGGACGGGATCGAAAAGTAATTTTAATGAAGATCTCAACTGGCATACCAAGAATGTGATCATCGGTTCCATGAGAAACTGGAGTAAAACTGCCTTAGAATGGAATTTGGCAAATGATCCAAAATTTCAACCTCATACTATTGGAGGATGCACTGAATGTAAAGGAGCTATAACAGTTTCAGGTAGCGAAAGTTTTACCAGAAATGTTTCTTATTTTATTATAGCGCATGCGACAAAGTTTATTCCTGCCAATTCACAAAGGATAGCATCTTCACAAACTGATAACCTCTCAACTGTTGCTTTTAGGACTCCTGAAGGAAAAACAGTTTTGATCGTACAAAATAACAGTAAAACGGAAGAGGTCTTCTCTCTTAAAATAAATCAAAAAACAGCTCCTGTGACCTTGTCAGGGAATTCTGTAGCAACCTATATTTTCTAAATAATTATGAAAAAAGCCTATTTCTTACTAGCATTGGCCACACTCGGGATGAATGCATACGGACAAAAAACAATTGATCAAAAAGTGTCTGACCTTTTGTCTAAAATGACTTTAGAGGAAAAAGTAGGACAATTGGTACAATACAGTGGTTTTGCTTATGCTACAGGACCTCAGAATTCCAATTCCGCAACTGTTCTGGAAGAAATAAAAAAAGGTAAAGTAGGTTCTATGCTCAATGTAGCCGGAGTGGAAGAAACGAAATCCTTTCAGAAGCTGGCTTTGGAATCGAGATTAAAAATTCCATTGTTGTTTGGGCAGGATGTTATTCATGGATACAGGACTACATTTCCTGTAAATATTGGACAGGCTGCAAGTTGGGATTTAGGTTTAATAGAAAAATCAGAAAGAATAGCCGCCACAGAAGCCTCAGCTTATGGAATTCACTGGACTTTTGCACCAATGGTTGACATTGCCAGAGATCCAAGATGGGGAAGAGTAATGGAAGGTTCCGGGGAAGATACGTATTTGGGGACATTGATCGGTTTAGCCAGGATCAAAGGATTTCAGGGAAAAGGTCTCGGAAATCTGGATGCGATCATGGCTTGTGCTAAACATTTTGCAGCCTACGGAGCGGCAGTGGGTGGAAGAGATTACAATTCTGTAGATATGAGTCTCAGACAATTGAATGAAACGTATTTGCCACCTTTTAAAGCAGCCGCGGAAGCAGGAGTAGCTACTTTTATGAATTCATTTAATGATATCAATGGAATTCCTGCAACAGCTAATCAATATATCCTCAGAGATTTATTAAAAGGAAAATGGAATTACAAAGGTTTTGTAGTTTCTGATTGGGGAAGTATTGGTGAAATGGTGAATCATGGCTATACAAAAGATAAAGCAGAAGCTGCTGAAAAAGCTATTATTGCTGGAAGTGATATGGATATGGAAAGCCGTGTTTATATGGCTGAACTTCCAAAACTTGTGAAGGAAGGAAAAGTAGATCCTAAATTTATTGATGATGCAGCAAGAAGAATTTTGATCAAGAAATTCGAAATGGGATTGTTTGATGATCCTTATCGATTCAGTGATGATAAAAGACAAAAAGAGCAAACCAATAATCAGGAAAACAGAAAATTCGGAAGAGAATTTGGTTCAAAAAGCATTGTTCTTTTAAAAAATCAAAATAATGTATTGCCTCTTTCAAAATCTACAAAAACTGTAGCCTTGATAGGCCCTTTTGGAAAAGAAACTGTAGCAAATCATGGCTTCTGGTCAGTGGCCTTTAAAGATGACAATCAAAGAATTGTAAGTCAGTTTGATGGAATTAAAAATCAATTGGATAAAAATTCCACCTTATTGTATGCCAAAGGATGTAATGCAGACGATCAGGATAAGTCGATGTTTGCTGAGGCAATCGAAACAGCGAAGAAGGCAGATGTTGTCATTATGACCTTAGGAGAAGGACATGCAATGAGCGGCGAAGCAAAAAGCAGAAGTAATCTTCATTTTTCAGGAGTTCAGGAAGAACTATTAAAGGAAATTGCTAAAACAGGAAAGCCAATCGTATTGATGATCAATGCAGGAAGACCTCTTGTTTTTGATTGGGCAGCAGATAACATTCCTACAATCTTATATACATGGTGGCTGGGAACTGAAGCTGGAAACTCAATTGCAGATGTTTTGTTTGGAACCGTAAATCCTGGAGGAAAGCTTCCTATGACATTTCCAAGAACAGAAGGACAGATTCCTGTTTATTATAACCATTACAATACCGGAAGACCAGCAAAAACAAATAAAGAAAGAAGCTATGTTTCTGCTTATATCGATTTGGATAATGATCCTAAATTTCCCTTTGGTTATGGTTTAAGCTATACAAAATTCAAATATTCTGATATGACGTTAAGCGCTGAAAATCTTAACGGAAATCAATCTTTACAGATCAAAGTGAATGTTTCTAATAGTGGAAATTATGATGGTGAAGAGGTGGTTCAGCTGTACATCAGAGACCTGTTTGGAAAAGTGGTAAGACCCGTAAAAGAGCTAAAAGGTTTCCAAAAGGTATTTCTGAAAAAAGGAGAAACAAAAACGGTGAATTTTACATTAACACCTGAAAACTTAAAATTCTATGATGATCAGTTGAATTATGATTGGGAAGGAGGAGAATTCGAAATCATGGTGGGAACAAACTCTCACGAAGTTCAGACAAAAAAAATTAATTGGATTAAATAATCAGATCAGTAGGAGCGGGCGAATGCCCGCTTTTAATAAATGGATAATAACCATCAAACTATTTAATAAGAAAATATCAGATTATCACAACTTATGAAAATGAAAATTCAAAATCGTTTGCCTTTGTTGATAGGAGGGATTTTCTTCTTTTCTCTCATATATTGCACCGCTCAAAAGCCGGATTCTAATAAAAAGCTTATCTGGAGTGATGAATTCAATGGAAAAGGCTTGCCTGATGCTTCAAAATGGAATTATGATGTTGGAGGTGGCGGTTATGGAAATCAGGAAGCCCAGTACTACACCAAAGACCGTCTTGAAAATGCAAGAATGGAAAATGGAAATTTACTGATTGAAGCAAGAAAAGAAAATTGGGAGAAAAATAAATATACATCCGCAAGACTTTTAACCAAGGGAAAATTTTCTTTCCAATATGGAACGATTGAAGTCAGAGCAAAACTACCTAAGGGAAGAGGAACATGGCCTGCTATCTGGATGATGAGCGAGGACATGAAAAAGTGGCCGGATGATGGAGAGTTAGATATTATGGAACATGTCGGATTTAATCCTGGTTATATCCATGCCTCTATCCATACTAAGAAATACAATCATATTCAGGGAACCCAGAAGACAGACACTTTAGTTGTAAGTGATGCGAGTGATCAATTCCATGTCTATAAAGCAGACTGGACCCCCGAGAAAATAGATGTTTATATCGATGATAAAAAGTTTTTCACCTATGAAAATAAAGAGAAAACATATGAAGCATGGCCTTTTGATCAGCCATACTTTATCATCTTGAATTTAGCTGTTGGTGGATTTTGGGGTGGAGAAGAAGGAATTGATGATTCTATTTTCCCCCAGAAATATTATATAGACTATGTACGGGTTTACCAAAATAAATAATGAAGGGAGACTAACACCTCCATAAAAAAGGAAGTAATACAATGAAAAAACTAATCGTAAGTTGCTTTGTGTTGGGAATAGCTTGTAATGCCCATGCCCAAAACTATTGGAAAAAGAATGCAGGAAAATCAGCTCATGTAATACTGACGAATTCCAAGGCCAACGAAAAAATGGTTGATAAAGGAATGGTGAAATTTGAAAAATTTGAGCAACCTAAGGAAAATGAGGCATGTATTTTTGTAGATCCCGATTTTAAATACCAGAAACTGATAGGAATTGGAGGAGCGATTACTGATGCCGCTGCAGAAACTTTTTATAAACTACCTAAAGACAAACAAAAGGAAATTATTGAAGCCTATTACGGAAAGAATGGATTAGGATATACCGTTGTTCGAACCAATATGAATTCCTGTGACTTTTCAAGTGATTCTTATACTTATGTAGAAGACAATGATACTTCATTAAAATCATTTTCTGTTGCACACGATGAAAAGTATAAGATTCCGATGATTCAGGAGGCTCAAAAGGCAATAGGAAATCAGTTTAAACTGTATTTTTCTCCGTGGAGTCCACCGGCATGGATGAAATCCAATAAGAATATGTTAAGCGGGGGTAGACTAGAAAATCAATATTATCAAACCTGGGCGGATTACTATATCAGGTTTATTAAGGAATACGAAAAAAGAGGGATGAAAATATGGGGACTGACGGTTCAGAATGAAGCAATGGCAAAGCAAACCTGGGAATCCTGTCTTTATACTGCTGAAGAAGAAGGAGCATTTTTGAAAAATAACCTTGGACCTACTTTATGGAAAAATGGATTCAAAGATAAAAAAGTAATGATCTGGGATCATAACAGGGATCTAATTTACCAGAGAGCAACAACCACTTTGAGTGATCCTGAAACTTCAAAATATGCTTCAGGTATTGCCTATCACTGGTATGAAACCTGGCATAACAAAACACAATTATTTGATAATGTTGGAGAAACGCACAGAGCATTTCCAGATAAATTCCTGGCTTTTACAGAAGGGTGTAAAGAAGTATTCAATATGTCCAGAATCAATGATGTAAGCCTGGGAGAACTGTATGGCAAAAACATGATCAATGATTTTAACAGAGGAACTTCACTATGGACAGACTGGAATGTATTGCTTGATGAAACAGGAGGTCCTAATCATGTAGGAAATCTATGTTTCGCACCAATCATTGCTGATACCAAAACCGGAGAAGTACACTATACTTATGAGTACTATTATGTAGGCCATGTTTCAAAATACATAAAACCCAATGCACAAAGAATAGGAAGCTCTACCAATACCTCAGGGCTGATTTCTACTTCTTTTATGAATGAAAATGGACAATTGGTAACTGTAATTATGAATAACTCAGATAATGATATAGATACGAATCTTTGGATTGAGGGAATGGCAGCTAAGCTTTCAGCACCAGCTCACTCTATACAGACCGTAATTATATAAATACAATACACTTCATATTAATATTTTTTTATTAAAATAGGCTGTCTCAAAGAGACAGCCTATTTACTTATATTATTAAAAGTTGATTATTACTGAATTGTAATATTTGAAACTTTTTATTATACTTCTTCCAGTAAAATATAAGTCCCGACAGAAGTTCTTGTAGCTGCTCCAGAAACATAGTATCCAGCATCTCCGGCATTGCTTCCCCCATAACGAACCTTCAACTCCACATAACCAGTACCAGCATCACCTGTAGTTACAATGATAATGGGTGGAGTTACTCCTCCGTCATCAAAGCTTTCAGTGGAAGACTCCGTGTAGCCCTGAGTAGTTACGATAGCATCTGCATCACCTCCAGCTGAAAAAAGAGAAGTAATGTAACCTGGAGTAGTATTGCTGTTACCTGTAGTACTTCCTTTAATTCCTATATAACCAGTTATTTTAAAGGTTTTATTGGGTGGCAAATTAATTCTATCCTTTTGACTATTAAATGATAAATGATTCGTATTAATTCCACTCACTACACCATCATAAGTTAAATTGTAATCAGTTCCTCTTGTTGTAAGAAACTGGGAGCTATTTTTAGATAGTACTGCATAGATTTTTTTTTAATTACTTCAGGATTGCTATCAGACAATTTATCAACATTCACTTTTTGAACAACACCATTATCATCAGGAGTTAAAATATATTTTGGAGCTGATGATATGCTGTCAACTTTCCTTATTCTAAGATCTCCGTTCACATCAAGTGTTGCGGTTGGTGATGTAGTATTAATCCCTATTTGCGCATTTAAAGAATACGAAAACTGAGCTATAATCACAAAAATAAATACTTTTAGCTTTTTCATTATTTGTTAAATTTGTGCAAAAGTAGATTAATTCTAATGGTAGGGAAAAAATACAAGTTGGAAGTATTATGTGTGGCATATTGTTTAAGAGTTTGTTTCTATCTTATCCTTTGATTGGATAAAGATGGAAAGGCTTGATCAAAATATACTAAATAAAAAAAGGCCATCAAGAAAAGATAGCCTGTTTTTTTATTATTAAAGTTGAATAATTTAGTTATTCAACATCATATTTACTGATTACTTTCTGAGTAACTCCTGAGCTGCTGAATCCACCGTCATGGAAAAGATTCTGCATCGTTACTTTCTTGGTAAGATCAGAGAAAAGCGTAACACAGTAATCTGCACATTCAAGCGCTGTAGCATTTCCTAGAGGAGACATATCTTCTGCATATCCAAGGAAACCTCCGAAACCTTTTACTCCACTACCAGCAGTAGTTACAGTAGGAGACTGAGAAACTGTATTTACACGTACTTTTCTTTCACCCCAATAGTTTCCGAAAGTTCTGGCAATACTTTCTAAATAAGCCTTGTTATCAGACATATCATTATAATCAGGGAATGTTCTTTGAGCAGCAATATAAGTAAGTGCCAAAATACTTCCCCACTCATTCATACAGTCTTTTTCCCAAGCCACACGCATTACTTTATGGAAAGAAACAGAAGAGATATCCCAACCTTTTTCTAACCAATCGTAGTTCATTTCTGTATAATGTTTTCCTTTTCTTACATTTACGGACATTCCTATCGAATGAAGGATAAAATCTATTTTCCCGAATTTTGCTACCGCAGCATCAAAAAGTTTTTCAAGATCTTCAATAGAAGTAGCATCCGCACCAATAACCTCTGAACCTGTTTTTTCGGCTAAAGCATTAAGCTCACCCATTCTCAAAGCAATAGGAGCGTTTGATAAGATAAATTCAGCTCCTTCTTCATGGCATCTTTCTGCAACTTTCCATGCGATCGATTGTTCATTAAGGGCCCCAAAAATAATTCCCTTTTTGCCTTTAAGTAAACCGTATGACATAATTTTTTAATGTTTATTAATAATACAAATGTAACGATAATTTGTGTTTAGAGCATAATAAAAAAACAGAGCCTTAATAAAAAGACTCCGTTTTTTTGAAAATATTTATATGACTGAAATTCTAATTCGTTTTCTTATTCCATTCTGCTTTGACATCTTCTGCTGCATCATTAGCTTTATCCTTTACATCATTGGCAGCATCTGTTGCTTTATCTTTTGCATCTTCTGCCATCTCTTTTGTTTTTTCCCAAGCATCACCAGCCTTATCCTTAATGTCTTCCCATGCGTCAGAAATATTAGCTTTTACCCTGTCCAGCCAATCTTCTTGGCTTGCTTCCTGGTCGTTATCCCTTTTCTCATTAATATAATCCCTAGCTTTATCTGCTAAATCATTGATTTTCCATTTTGCATCAGTCGCTGCATTTTTTAAAGTATTCTCTGCATTATTTACTGCGTCTTCTGCTTTGTTGTAATCCGAATTGTTCATAACATTTATTATTTAGTGATATCTGTAGTAAAACAATAACCATTCCTAAGCAATTAGATACGTTGTTAAACTTTTCATAATCTTTTGTTATAATTTTCACAATCTGTTTTATCTTTAGGAAAATAAATGAGAACTAAAACCTATGGAAAAAGTACGTTGTGGCTGGTGTGAGAAAGACGATTTGTATAAGAAATATCATGATGATGAATGGGGGAGTCCTGTATATGATGATGAAACTATTTTTGAATTCCTGATCCTGGAAAGTTTTCAGGCGGGTTTAAGTTGGTATACCATTTTAAGCAAAAGAGAAAATTTTAAAAAAGCATTTGACAATTTTAATTATAAAAAAATTGCAAAATATTCTGATGAGAAAGTAGAAGAGCTCATGCAGGATGCTGGAATAATTAGAAACAGGCTTAAAGTTTTAGCAACGATTACCAATGCACAACGCTTTATGGAGGTTCAAAAAGAATTTGGATCTTTTTCGAAATACATTTGGGGATTTGTAGATGGAAAACCCATTGATAACAAACCTAAAACCCTGAAGGATGTTCCGCCTACCACCGAGATTTCTGATATGCTTTCAAAGGACCTGAAAAAAAGAGGCTTTAAATTTATGGGTTCTACCGTAGTGTATGCCCATATGCAGGCAACAGGAATGGTGAATGATCATATTGAAAGCTGTTTTACAAGGTTGTCATAAAATCATTGGAAAAATGTTATTTAAGATTGAAATTTAATAATTATGAAAAAATATTTAATCTGTTTTAGTTTACTATTTATAGGCTTTCTTGGAGCACAGGATACTACCAAAAATAAAAAAGATCAGTATGTGCACGCAGAAATTACGAAAAAAGATGGACAAATAATGAATGTTCTATTGTATAAAATGAAGGTATTAAAAATAAGTACTTTTAAAGAAATACTGGGTGGACAAGGCTATTATCCCAGAACTAAACTTGAATATAAAACCTCAGAAACCTCACCAGCAGAGAAAATGGATGGGAAAGAGATTGCTGGACTAAAATTCCTAGATAAAGATAATGATGAAGTTCTAAGATATGAGAAACTTAGAATAAAAGAATTTGATAAAAATGGAGTGTTGAAGGACACAAAAAAAGAAATTTTTCTACCACAGGTATATGATGGCAAAATTGGGATCTATGGTGATCCAGTAACAGAATGTGTGAATCTTTCAAGGAAGCCAAACTCGCCTTTGGACTGTGAGTATATGCACTCAATTTTTTATCTTAAGAATAATCAGGAGAATTTCGTGATTATGCCATTGGACATTAATCTTTTTGATATTAATAGAAGCTTTGATAATTTTGTTAATGCTTTTAAAGTAGCAGGAAAAGAATGTCCTGAATTTTCAAAATATCTGGAATTTTTCCGAAAGAAGATGGAAGATAAAAGTTTCCAAAAAGAGATGAGGAAAAATATTATAGAATACAGAAAAGAAGTAAAGAAACAAGCTAGAGAAAATCAGTTGAATATGGTTGAAACATTAGATTTTACAACAAGAAAAATGTTTTTTTATGAAGCCAATCTTTATATTGGAATTGTTAAAGAATACGAAAAAAGCTGTCCATAAAATAAAAAGGATTTCAAATCTGAAATCCTTTTTTTATGTTCTATTATTTAATGATCCTTTCCAATACCCACTCAATAAGGTTCTTTTCTGACGCATGATGATCAGAAGAAAACTCTCCACGTCTTCTGTTGGCTATCACATTGTTTACGGTAATTGCTTTGTGGCCTAATAATTTTGAGAAAGCGTAAATAGCAGAAGTTTCCATTTCAAAATTGGTGATACCAAGATCATTCAATGTTTCCAGGAATTTGTCATCTAAAGATTTTAAACGAAGCTGTCTTCCCTGAGGAGCATAGAATCCCGGGAATGTAGCTGTATTTCCATGATATCTGGCATCTTTATAATAGTATGCCATATCTTCAGCCCAATCTGCAAAATAAAGCATAGGCTTAATTTTATCATAAGGGAATTTTTCCAAGAAGCTTTTAGAAAATTCATTTTCAAACTGGTAATCCTGATAAAAATGCATTAAACCATCTAAACCTACCACATTTTGGGTAACAAGCATGTTGTCTACCTGAACATCAGGATTAACACTGCCACAAGTTCCCATACGGAAAAGCTCAAGGCTTTTATGCTCTGTTTTGATTTCCTTATTTTTAAGATCGATATTCACTAGAGCATCCAGCTCATTCATTACAATATCAATATTCTCTGTACCGATTCCGGTAGACATTACAGAAATTCTCTCACCACGCAATGTTCCTGTGTGGGTATAGAATTCTCTTTTGTTCTTTTTAATATCTACTTTATCGAAATACTGAGATACTTTAGGTACCCTGTCCGGATCACCTACAAGAATAATTTTATCCGCAATATCTTCAGGTAAAAGATTTAAGTGATAAACACTTCCGTCATCATTTAGTACAAGCTCTGAAGCTGCAAGTTTATTTAGCATAATAATATGTTTATTTTTTTATATCAATGAAAATGGCATCTTTATAAGGGGAAGTTACAAGGTCATAAAGAGAACCATACTCTTCCACAATTCTTTTCTGGCCATTGAAAACTTCGTAAACCGTTACCGTTGTTTTTTCGATGTTTTTGGGATCTTTTCTTTGTGAGGTGATTTCATAAAAGTGATTGTCCTTTTTCAGAATAGAAACCAACTCTTCTTTAGTAGAATTATTGGAAGTCATCATTCCTGGAAAATCCATAACAACATCTTTTAAATCTGTATATGTTTTGTAGGGTTTAAGCTGTCCATCTGAATAAACGTAAACCTTAGGTATAGGTTGGTCTTGTACCAAACGAACTAAATAATAGTCATTACCTTTTTTTTCTGCATATACCGCCATCTCCTGACCTAATTTTTGTGCAAAAGCACCCAATGAAAAAAGGCTGGCAATGAATACCAATAATAGTTTTGTTTTCATAATAATATTTCGTTTTAATGTGTGTCGAATAATTTTAAAATCCTCTTCCCGTCATCTCCCATCATTATTTTAAAAGAAGCTGGTTGATGTATTCAGCTTTTTGAGTAATGAATTTGGTTTCGGGGTTTAAAATTAATAAAATTTCATGAATTAAAATATAAACATTATTTAATCCAGATTTAAAACTGGGATAACGTGGGATGATTAGCTTTGCCGCTAAAAAATTCATGAGATATTCTCTATTATTTATCATCTCCCTCATATTCGGTTTTGCAATCATGTCATTTAATCCTACTGATAAAGGTGTAGAAAATGAAAACACAGTCATTAATAAAGGATTAACCGATTTCAAAAACAAACTCGAACAATTGAAAGCAGATGTCTATCTGTTTGATGAGGATAAAATATCTCTTGAAGATCTGCGAAAGTCACTAAGCAGTACAAGAAATTCATTTAAAGAAATAGAGTTCTATATTGCTTATCATTATCCTGAGTTTACGAAAACCCATTTGAATGCAGCACCATTGTTCCATATAGAAGCAGCAGGAACTTCTGCATATACTTTACCTCCTGAAGGATTACAGGTATTGGATGAATTAATCTTTTCAGAAGAAGCTGGTGAGGAAAAGGAAAAAATAAAATCCATCACAGATTTTTTATACAATAGCTACTCCAACTTTTATTTAAGCTCTGTTAAAAATGGATTAAGTAAAGGAGCTAATAAAACATTACCTCTTCGAATCGAATTAATACGCATTTACAGTTTAGGAGTTACAGGATTTGATACACCTGGTTCATTGAATATATCAGAAGAAACGGGTTATGCTTTATTAGGAATTAAAAAATACATCAATGATGACCCTTATTTCAAGAATTACAATATTCTAAAAGCAAATACAATACTGTCTTCTGCTAATGAATATCTTTCAAAACATAAAGATTTTGAAACCTTTGATCGCATAGAATTTTATAAAAAATATATACAGCCCTTATACGAGGAATTTGGAAATTGGGACGGAAGAGCAGATGATCTTAAAGAATTCTCCGGATGGAATGTCAGTAACAAAAATTTCTTTAGCAGTGATTTTCTGGATCCTTACTTTTATACCTTATTACAATCTTCTGAAGATAATTCGGAGCTTAGGAAACTTGGCAAAGAGATTTTCTATGATCAAAGTGTAAGTGGTAACACAAAGATGAGTTGTGCAACGTGCCATTTACCTGAAAATGCCTTTACGGATTTAAAAATAAAATCACCAAGTAATGTGGAAGGAAAGACAGTACTAAGGAATTCTCCTTCTTTATATAATGCAGTATTTGCAAAAAGATTTTTCTATGATATGCGAGCATTCTATATTGAACAGCAGGCGGAACATGTGATTTATAATGAAGATGAATTCAATACAAGTTATGAAAGTATTATTAAAAAGTTGAAAACAAAACCCGAGTATAAAAAAGCTTTCCGTGCAGCATTTATAGATGGCAAGATCAATAAAGAAAATTTCTCTAAAGCATTAAGTTCCTATGTTGCTTCTCTTTACTCTTTTGAAAGTGATTTTGATCGCTTTATGAGAGGTGAAAAGGAAATTTCTGAAGATGCTAAAAAAGGGTTTAATTTATTTATGGGAAAAGCGAATTGTGCAACCTGTCATTTTGCTCCTCATTTTTCAGGATTAGTTCCTCCTTTCTATAATGAAAATGAATCTGAAGTGTTAGGAGTGACCAAAGAACCTATTAACAAATTACCTTTAGAATTAGATTCAGATATGGGAAGAGTAAAAAGTCCTGTAAAAAAAGAAAACTCCTGGATTTATGAAAATTCTTTTAAAACCATGACCGTAAGAAATATTGCTCTTACTAAACCTTACTTTCACAATGGAGCCTTCAATACCCTGGAAGAAGTCCTTGATTTTTACAATGAGGGAGGAGGAGAAGGATTAGGATTAAAAATGAAAAACCAGACTTTACCAGCAGATAAACTCAACCTCACTCCAGTTGAAATGAAGCAGATCATTGCATTTTTGAATACGCTTACGGATGTGAGCAGGAAATAGGAGAGAGGGGAAAATTGAAAATTGAAAGTGGAAAGTTGCGAGATTTGAGGTTCGAGGTTCGGGATGCGAGTTTTTTGAGTTTCTAGGTTCTTGCCACGTGAAGGATTCTAGGCGAGTTTAGGGATATGAGAGTTATTGAGGTTCGGGTTATGAGTTTATGGTTTATAGTTTATAGTTGCGAGCTGGGGTTTAGAAACAATATGATTAGGAGTGCAAACTATTGCTTAATAAATTACGAAACTCATAATATGACTATTTTCACTTATCACTTATCACTTATCACTTATCATTTATCACTTATCATTTATCACTTATCATTTTCAACTTTCAACTTTCCATTCTCAACTTCCATTCTCAACCCAAAATCACAACTCTCTCCCGCAATCCCCTATCTCGTACCCCGCACCTCGAACCCCGAATCCCACATTTAACAAAAACTTAATTCACTTAACATTGGGTTTTTAATTTTGTAACATTGATCATTGTTTATTTAAAACTCTATTAATAGAGGGCTCGCAATTAAAAAATAGTTTTGCAACATCTAATAAATCGAAACTATTATGAAGAAAAAACTACTAACAGTTGCAGCTCTTGCATTAGTATCAAGTTCTGTCCTTCAGGCACAGACTTTTGTTTTCAATAAGAATGCCTCGTGGAGGTACAAAGACAACAACCAGGCGCAGGTTGATCAATGGAAAGACACCAACTTTGATATCACTTCATGGTCTACTGGAAACGGGCCTCTTGGATATGGTGATCCGGTAACAACAACTATTAACACTGGACTTACAGCAGCTTATTTTGCAAAAGATTTTACTGTAAATCTGGCTGATCTTTCTGATACAATGGAATTAGGGGTTATGAGAGATGATGGTATCGTAGTATATCTGAATGGAGTAGAAGTTGTGAGAGATAATATGCCTACTGGTACTATTGCATTTAATACACCATCTGTTACCACTATTGATGGTGCTGCAGAAAGTGTTTATAATCTTTTCTCAATTCCAAAATCAAAATTTGTTAATGGAAGCAATAGAATATCTATTGAGTTACATAACAGAACAGGGCAAAGTTCAGATCTAAGAATCGATGCTTACCTTAAAACGACTACGACAACAACGAATCCGGTTACATGTAATGCAGCTCACATCAGTTGCTTTACATCTATTGTACCTACTTCACAAACGAATAAATTAATTATCCCAACAGAACATAAATACCAGCTTATTCTAAAAGAAGGTGATGCTTATACACAAGGAGGAGGATTAGTAGGAGGTCAGAATGACTTTACTGCTTATGTTCCTAAAAGTGCAAGCTCTACGAATGGTTACCTTTCTGTAAACCATGAAACGAATCCTGGTGGGGTTACTATGGCTGAGATCAACTATAACGCTTCAACAAAGCTTTGGCAGTTGACAAAATCAAGAGCTGTAGATTTCTCAACACCAAGTCTGGTACAAACTATCAGAAACTGTTCAGGAGGGATTACTCCTTGGGGAACCGTAGTTACAGCTGAAGAATCTGTAACTTCCAGTGATACGAATGCTGATGGATATAAAGATTATGGATGGTTGGTAGAAATTGATCCTGCAACAGCTCAAGTGATCTCTCATAATACAGATGGTTCTAAAGGTAAACTATGGCAGATGGGTATTATGAATCACGAAAATGTAGTGATCAATAATGCAGGAACTACTGCTTATTATGGTGAAGACGGTGGAACCCATTTAGTATACAAATATGTAATGGATACACCAAATGATCTTTCTTCAGGTAATCTTTATGTACTGAAATTAGATCAGGGATTAAGCTCTGGCGGTGACCCTGTAGGAACTACAGCAACCTGGATCCAGGTCCCTAATAAAACAAAAGCTGATCAGAATAATACGAATAACCTTGCATTTTCATTAGGAGGAACTAAATTTAATGGAGTAGAAGATGTTGACATCAGCCCATTAGATGGAAAAATCTATTTTACAGCTAAAGGTTTAAATAAAGTATACCGTTTACAGGATAATGGAACTACTGCTTCGCAAGTAGAAACATTTGTAGGTGGTTTGTCCACAGTATATTCTTTCAATACTGCACAAGGGATTAAATCTGAGGCTTGGGGTGATGGGAATGATAACCTTACTTTTGATGAGCTAGGAAACCTTTGGGTATTACAGGACGGTGGTAAAAATTATATCTGGGTAATAGCACCAGACCATACACAGGCTAATCCGAAGGTGAGATTATTTGCTTCTATGCCAGCTGGATCTGAACCAACAGGACTTACATTTACCCCTGACCATAAATTTGGATTCTTCTCTATCCAGCATCCGGATGCAACAATTTCCACAGATATTGATGCTACAGGAAATACAATTGATTATCGTGGAAAATCTGCTACTATTGTAGTGGCTCTTAAAGACAATTTAGGACAAAACGGAACTTTGGGAACTATCGATGCACCAGCAGAAAATACGGTAACCGTAGCACCAAACCCGACTTCAGGTATTGTAAAACTTAATTCTCCTAAAGGATTAAAGAACATTTCTGTAACGGCTTACAGTATGGATGGTAAAATTGTTTATACTAAGAAATTTACAGGTTCTAATACTTCATTGGATTTAGATTTTACTTCACAACTTGAAACATCTCGTGTTTTAATTGTAAATATTGAAGCTGAAGGTTTCCAGAAAACAGTAAAAGTTCTTAAAAAATAACACACTAATATTTAATAGCTGTCGGTAATTCTATTATCGGCAGCTTTTCTCTATCTATGAAAAAGCTTTCCATACTTATTATTTTGTTTTCTCTTAGCTATGCTAAAGCACAGATCGACCCTGTAAAATATCCAACCTATACTAATGTAGAGGAGGCTTTGAAAAGCAATACACCTGTGTATAGTATGAGTTTTAGAGGTAAAGGATTATTTAATCTTCCTTCTGAGATCAAAAAATTGAATTCTTTGTTTTTCTTAAATATTATGGGGAATAATTTGGAAAAGATGGATCAGGAGCTTTTTCTACTAAAAGAACTTGAAATTTTAAATGTGAATGAAAACAGCATTAAATTCATTCCCGATGAGGTAGGAGAATTGACAAAGTTGAAAACGCTTTCAATGAATCTGAATAGTTTAACGTCTATCAATCCTAATATTGCTAAATTACAGCAGTTAAAAGTAATTCATCTTGATGCTAATAACCTGAATGTATTCCCGCATTCTTTAACTCAAATTCCAACCCTGGAAGAGATTAATTTACAGGATAACCAGATCAGTTTTATTTCTGAGAATCTGCATCAAATTAAAAACTTGAAATATCTGAATCTAGCTGCCAATCAGATCAATGACCTCGGAAATCTGGAATTTCCAAAGAATCTGAAGTATCTGGAATTGCAACAAAATGCGATTTCAAAATTACCGGAAACTTTATTTCAATCTAAAAACCTGGAATTCCTGAATGTAAGTCAAAACAACATTAAAGAAATTTCAACTAAAATAAAGGGGTTGAAGAATGTTGTTAGTATGAATCTGGCTAACAATGATTTAAAAGAGCTTCCTACAGAGATCTCAAAATTGAAAAATCTTAAAACATTAATATTAACAGGGAATCCTATGGATAAAACAACAGTAGAAAAATTGAAGAATCTATTGCCGGAAACACAGATTTATTTCTAATTATCCACCGACTCTTTTAGTTTTATAACCCATACCTTTAAGAATCTCCATAATCTTATCACGGTTGTCACCTTGGATGATAATTGTTCCATCCTTTTCAGATCCACCGATTCCTAAAGTTGTCTTAATCTTCTTTGAGATTTTTTTTAAATCTTCTTCACTACCTTCCCAGCCTTCAATCACAGTGACAGGCTTTCCATTTCTCCCTTTTTTCTCAAATTTGCATACCAAAGGCTCTTTCTGCTTGAATTGTTCTTCAGGCATTTCAAAATCCTGTTCTTCATGTTCAGGAAAAAGGTTCTTTAATTGATCTCGTAAATCCATACAGCAAAATTAAAAATAATAATTAATACATCATATGGGATCTCTTAAATAAGTTTCACAGGTTCTCACGGACTAAGTAAATAATGCATTTTTTTAACAGCGAGAATAAAGATCTGCGTTATCTGCTGGATCGGCGAGCTTATTTTTATTTCTGTACAATTTATTTATGATTTATTTTTTCTCTCGCTGATTTTGCAGATAACGCAGATTTTTTAGTATTGTGATTTAGAAAGGTGTTCAATTCGTGTGATTCCTTACAGGGTAGGTTTATTTGTTTTCCCACAGATGACACGGATTGCACAGATTTTTTAGCAGTGAGAGTAAAGATTTGCGTTATCTGCTTGATCTGTGAGCTTGTTTTATTTCTGTACAGTTTATTTATGATTTATTTTTCTCTCGCGGATTTTGCAGATAACTTAGATTTTTTAGTATTGTGATTAAGAGAGATGTTCAATTCGTGTGATTTCTTATAGGATAGATTTATTTGTTTTCCCACAGATGACACGGATTGCACAGATTTTTTAGCAGTGAGAGTAAAGATCTGCGTTATCTGCTTGATCTGCGAGCTTATTTTTATTTCTGTACAGTTTATTTATGATTTATTTTTCTCTCGCGGATTTTGCAGATAACTTAGATTTTTTAGTATTGTGATTAAGAGAGATATTCAATTCGTGTGATTCATTACAGAATAGGTTTATTTGTTTTCCCACAGATGACACGGATTGCACAGATTTTTTAATAATGAGATTAGAGATATGTTTAATCTACCGGATCTATGAGTGCAAAGAAATCTTTTAAGATCCCGGATATAGAAAGTAAATAATAAAACCTTAACTGAAATTTAAGTCTTTCAGATTATTAGATTCATCGGAAAATAGGTAAATTTGTATGATAAAAAGTTACAGAAAATGTCGAAAAAAGCAATACTAGCAATACTTGACGGATGGGGACTGGGAAAGAATCCTGAAGTTTCAGCGTTAGACGAAGCCAATACACCATTTATAGATAGTTGTTTTCATAAATTTCCACACACCACACTTGAAGCAAGTGGTACTGCGGTAGGACTTCCCGCTGGACAGATGGGAAATTCTGAGGTAGGGCACATGAATCTTGGAGCTGGAAGGGTCGTTTATCAGAATCTTGTGAAACTGAATATGGCTGTGGAAAACGGTACGTTGGGTGAAGAAAAGGTAATTCAGGAAGCTTTTGAATATGCTAAGAGAGAAAGCAAAAAAGTACATTTCATTGGATTGGTTTCCAATGGTGGGGTACATTCACATATCAATCATTTAAAGGGACTATTAACCGCTGCAAAGAATTTTGGATTGAATGAAAATGTTTTCGTTCATGCTTTTACAGACGGTAGAGATTGCGATCCACATTCAGGATTGGGATTTATCAAAGAACTGGAAGAACATATGCATGCTACTACAGGTAAGTTAGCTACTGTTGTCGGTAGATATTACGCAATGGACAGAGATAAAAGATGGGAGCGTGTAAAGCTGGCTTATGATGCACTTACGGAAGGTGTAGGGCTTCAAACGACAGATGCTTTGGCAGCTATTCAACAATCTTATGATGATAATGTTACAGATGAGTTCTTAAAACCGATTATCCTTATGAATACTACTGAAACCGGTAATGTGGTACCAGTAGCTAAAATCATTGATAATGATGTAGTGATTTGCTTCAACTTCCGTACAGATAGAGGACGAGAAATCACGGAAGTTCTTTCTCAGCAGGATTTTCCTGATTTTTCAATGCATAAATTGAATCTATACTACGTTACCCTTACCAATTATGATAAGACCTTTAATAATGTACATGTAGTTTTTGATGAAGAAGTTTTACATGAAACAATGGGAGAGATCATTGAAAAAAATGGTAAAACACAAATCAGAATTGCAGAAACAGAAAAATATCCGCACGTAACATTTTTCTTCTCCGGAGGTAGAGAAAAAGAATTCGTTGGAGAAAAAAGGTTACTTTGTCCAAGTCCGAAAGATGTACCTACCTATGATCTGAAACCGGAAATGTCGGCATACGATATTACCAATGCTATCATTCCTGAACTGGAAAATGAGACCGCAGATTTTATCTGTCTGAACTTTGCCAATACCGATATGGTAGGGCACACCGGAGTATTTGAAGCAGCAGTAAAAGCCGCTGAAACAGTGGATAAATGTATAGAAAAGGTGGCTACTACAGCTTATGAACATGGCTATGCAGTATTTATCCTTGCGGATCACGGAAACTCTGATGTGATGATCAATCCTGATGGAACGCCTAATACACAGCATTCCACCAACCTGGTTCCTTTTATTATAATGGATAAAGAACGCACATGGAAGCTGAAACCTGGAAAGTCAGGAAAATTAGGTGATGTTGCCCCAACCATTCTCAAAATAATGGGAATAGATATCCCTGAAATAATGACGGGAGATGTTTTAGTAGAGTAAAGAACAAATAATAAAATAAAAATGCCGTTATAGTGCTAATGGCATTTTTTATGATATATGTCATACATATTATGAGAGACATATGTTATTATGCTCTAAATAATAAATAAATCCTATCTTTGTATATTAAATTGTAATTAATCTAAATAACGGAAATGTATCAAACGCTGGTAAGGAAGGAAGTAATGGGTATCTTGGAAAAGGAAGTAAGTTCTTTTCTTGAAAAATTTTTGACGCCAATTGAAAAAATCTGGCAGCCCTCAGATTACCTACCAGATCCATCGAGTGAAAATTTCAAGTATGATTTAGAAGAAATTCAGACTTTTGCCCGTGAAATGCCTTACGATCTTTTTGTTACCCTTATAGGGGACTGTATTACCGAAGAAGCATTGCCATCCTATGAATCATGGTTGATGGGTGTAGAAGGGATTAATCAGGAAGAAAAAGTAGGCTGGGCCAACTGGGTGAGATCATGGACCGGAGAAGAAAACAGACACGGGGATTTGTTGAGTAAATACCTTTATCTGTGTGGAAGAGTGAATATGAGAGAAGTAGAAGTTACTACTCAATATTTAATTAGTGACGGTTTTGATTTAGGAACAAGCATGGATCCATACAGAAACTTCGTTTATACCAGTTTCCAGGAGACGGCAACTAATATTTCTCACAGAAGAGTAGGAACTTTAGCAAAACAATCCGGAAATGGTAAATTAGCTAAAATGTGTGGAGTAATTGCAGCTGATGAAGCAAGACACGCTAAAGCATACAAACATTTTGTGGCTAAAATTCTTGAATTAGACCCTTCAGAAATGATTATAGCATTTGAAGATATGATGCGTAAGAAAATTGTAATGCCTGCTCACTTAATGAGACAGTCAGGACAAAAAGCGGGAGAGCTTTGGGGACACTTCTCGGATGCAGCACAAAGATGTATGGTATATACCGGTCAGGATTATATCAATATTATGAAAGAGCTATTGGACGAGTGGAAAATTGAACATTTTAAAGGTCTTACTGAAAAAGCTGAAAAAGCTCAGGAATACCTGATGAAACTTCCTGCAAGACTACAAAAAATTACGGATAGAGTTTCTACACCAGACTTGCAATTTCAGTTCAGTTGGGTAAAAAAATAGACAAAGAATATATAAATTATAAAGTAAGGGTGCCAAGTGTTTTTTGGCACTCTTTTTATTTCTTATCTTTGCACAGCTAAAAACGCAGAAAATGTTAAATAACAAAAAAATTGCTGTAGACTTTGACGGAACAATTGTTGACGATGCTTATCCCGGCATTGGAAAGGCAAAGATCTTTGCATTTGAAACATTAAGAAAACTTCAGTCAGAAGGATATAGGTTAATTCTTTGGACATACAGACATGGAAAAACATTAGATGAAGCAGTAGAATTCTGCAAAAAAAACGGAATAGAATTTTATTCTGTTAATGGCAGTTTCGAAGGAGAAGTTTTTGATCCTGAAACACAATCCAGAAAAATAGATGCAGATTGGTTCATTGATGATAGAAATTTAGGAGGTTTTCCAGGATGGGGAGAGATCTATAACATCATTAGTGAAAGAATAGAGTTTCGTGTAGAAGGAAAAGAAGTTTTGGCCTATTCTAAGCTTAAAAAAGAAAAGAAAAAAGGACTTTTCTGGTAAGAAAAGTACAACCATGTGAAAGATCATCAATTTTAATATTGGTGATTGTTGCATTGGCAAATTCATAAATTGTTACATTAGAACATGATTCAATTAAAAACAATAGACGAACTTCGTCTCATGAAGCAGAGTGCCCGATTGGTTTCTAAAACATTGGGAATGTTGGCAAAAGAAATCAAACCAGGGATTACCACCTTGTATTTAGATAAATTAGCACATGATTTTATTAAAGATCATGGAGCTGAACCTGCTTTCTTAGGATATGGCGGGTTTCCCAATTCTCTTTGTATTTCACCTAATGATCAGGTAGTACATGGTTTTCCGAATAATGATATCATTAAAGAAGGTGATGTAATTTCTGTAGACTGTGGAGTTATTTTAAATGGTTTTGTAGGAGATCATGCCTATACATTCGAAATAGGAGAGGTTGATCCGGAAACTAAGAAACTATTACAGGTAACAAAAGAATCTTTATATAAAGGAATTGAACAATGTATCAGAGGAAAGAGAATTGGAGACATTTCTCACGCTATTCAGGCACATTGTGAAAAAGAAGGGTATGGAGTGGTTAGAGAGCTTGTAGGACATGGTTTAGGAAGAAAGATGCATGAAGATCCTCAGGTTCCGAATTATGGAAGACAAGGAAGTGGTAAGGTTATCAAGGATGGTTTGGCCATTGCTATTGAACCTATGGTTAACCTTGGAACTGAGAAAGTAAAATTTCATAATGATGGCTGGACGGTAACTACCTTAGATAATAAACCATCTGCACATTTCGAACATGATGTCGCGGTAATCAATGGAAAACCAGTGTTGCTTTCTACCTTTGAATATGTGTACGAAGCTTTAGGCATTCAAAGTGATGAGGAGAAGCCTTTTCAAATGGATTTTTAATGAAAAAAGTAACCAAGCTTTTATTAAACACTATTCCACGTCCTATGCTTATTACCATGAGTATATGGGCCAGACCTCTTATTTATCAGTTTTTTAAAGGTGATGAATTCTTTGATCCGATTGATGGAAAATCATATCGTAAATTCCTCCCTTATGGATATGGAAAACAAAGAGAAAATGCTTTGTCTCCCGGAACATTAAGTTTAGAGAGGCATCGTCAGATGTGGCTGTACCTTCAGAACGAAACTGATTTTTTTATTAAAAATTATAAGGTTTTACATATTGCTCCCGAGCAGGAATTTTTAAGGAAGTTCAAAAGAATGAGAAACCTTGATTATATCTCCGCTGATCTGTTTTCTCCTATTGTAGATGTGAAAGCAGATATTCTGGACCTTCCTTTTGCTGATGAAAGCTTCGATATTGTTTTTTGTAATCATGTTTTAGAACATATTGAAGATGATGCCAAAGCAATCAGCGAATTGTATAGAGTAATGAGACCTGGTGGATGGGGGATTTTTCAGGTGCCAATGAAAAATTCATTGGAAAAAACTTATGAAGATTTTAGCATTAAAGACCCAAAAGAACGGCAGAAACATTTTGGTCAGTATGATCATGTACGTTGGTATGGGATGGATTATTTTGACAGGTTGAAAAAAGCAGGATTTGATGTAGATATCAATTTCTATTCACAGAAATTTTCAGAAGAAGAAATTAAAAAATACGGATTAAGACATAATGAGATCTTACCTGTTGTTTTCAAGAAATAAAATAAAAAAGTCTTCAATTATTGAAGACTTTTTTATTTTGATGAAAGGTTTGTCTTTAGTGTGAAGCAGCTTTAAGTCCTATAATAGATCCAATCAGTGTAGTAATGAAAAATATTCTCCAAAACGTTACCGGATCTTTAAAAAATAACATACCCATTAAAGCAGTACCCACAGCACCAATACCTGTCCATACAGCGTAAGCAGTTCCTATTGGAAGAGTCTGTGTCGCTTTGATTAATAAAAGCATGCTGATGGTCATGGTAACCAGAAAGCCGGCAAACCAATAGTACATTTCTGATCCTGATGTTTCTTTTGCTTTTCCTAAACAAGAAGCAAAAGCAACTTCAAACAATCCTGCGATAATTAAAATAATCCAGTTCATCTTTATTTTTTTTTATGGTGCAAAGTTCCATATTTACGGGCAGTAAAAATTTTACAAATGTTAAAAAATGAATTTTTCCCCATTTAAATTATACTATTCCTAATGATGAAATAGAATAGCTTATTACAAGGAAGTCAACTCGTCACTTCGAGTAGTAGGTTTTGAAGAAACCGTATCAAGAAGCTTTGGAATAGCAATCATGCTTTGGTTAATCGCAAAGGCGCAAGAGATGTTACAATTGAAACGTTTTTAAGGCGCAAGAAAATCGAAGATTTTCGGCAGTTTTTTTAACGCAAAGGTTTTATAATGATGCAGCTTTGTTTAAGAAGGCAAAGGGTAGCATCGCTGATGAAGCTTGTGTATTAGTATAAATTTAGACAAAAGAATAAGGTGAAAAAGATTGCTTCGTTCCTCGCAATGACGGTACGTTTTATTTCCCACAGATTTCACGAATTTCACAGATTAATATGGCAAAAATTTAAAGATTGGCAACAACTCCCAATCGACCTAGGAAGCTGTAGCGTTAAGAAAATGATTTCTGTGAACGTAAAGAAAATTCTACTGTCCGAAGCGCGACAACAATGCCGAATTGGAAAACTCACAATGAATTCGCGCAAGTTTTAGAATTTTTAGTGAACAGAAATTATTTTTAGTGGAAGATTCCAGTCTTGAACTTTTGGTTCTTTTGCTTCAAGGTAAAAGAACATGATAAAAAAAGAGATTGCTTCGTTCCTCGCAATGACGCTCATTGTGCTTTTATTTCCCGCGGATCACACAGATTACGCAGATCTCAATTTTTATCTCTGATAAAAATCCTTGCGCCTTAAAAGCATAATACATTAAAGAAAACTTACCACCATTGCGATTGACCAAAAACACAATCAACCAAAAATACCAGTTCATCACAACAAAAAACCATCTGCCCCGAAAGACAGATGGTACAAAAAATGAAAATGCTATTATTCTTGAGTAATATAGCCTTGGTTAATAATTATCTTCTGAATTACATCCGGCTTGGATACAAACCCATCCTTTTCTATCCGAGGCTACGGTAGGGTTATTTCCTCTGTATAATTTGACGCATTTAGCGTCTGTATCGTAAACGATCATTCCTGCTACGGGGGTTAATGCATTGATCTGTGCGGTGGTCATATGAGTGATTACCATTCCTTTTTTAGAGGCATCTAATACCATATGTCCATTGGGAACTTGAGTTGGCCAATTATTCGAGTGCGACTCTTTGGTAGAGATCCCAAACTTGCTGGATAAACCGGTGCCGGTTTCTATAGGAACTTTACAGGTACAATTTTCATATCCTGGATCTCCGGGTGCCAGATTAGAGATGACAACAGGGTCTGAAGCGGGTGCGTTATCACAATTCCCTGTATTTGTTGGGATGTAAAAAGCATAATAAGTACCAGGGCCTACTGCTCCTGGGTTGGCAACCTCTGTTCCAGCGTCTCTTGTTGGGGTGGTATACCATTTGAGTTCGTAACCATTAGGTGTAGCTCCCGTATGCATAGTAATCAGATCGACCTTGGTTTCAGAGCAAATCTTTTTACTGATTACGTCTGGTTGGGCATTAGATCCACAAAGATTAATTTTTGCTGTAAAAAATGTATATTCATTTTCTGTAGTATTAGCAGATGATCCATTACCCATACTTCCATTGACACGATGACCTACATATCCAAAGTTTTGACTACATTGTTTTATAACCATAGTGGTATGCCCTCCAGTTTCTACTGCCATTAAAACATCATTATCATCGAGTCCACCAGGCATAAATGTTGGATCATTACCCCTTCTACTTTCTATTCCAAGCATCCACCCATCATTATTTCCCCAAGCATAGAGTTTTCCATTGGTAGTTAGTGCATTAATAGCTGCATGGTCTGTATCATGCTCCTGAGGACTAATCCAGGTAATATCATTCATATCTTCAGTAGCTGATTTTTTTACCCGCACCCATGTTGTTCTATTAGTGGTGGTAAAATCTCCAAGTTGCTTTACATTATTAGAGCCGAGACTATACAGGCTACCATCTGAAGACAGAAGATAATAAGTATTATCAGATGAATTATTTCTGGTCATTCCAATCATCTTAGGTCTTGCTCTGGAAGGCCAGTCTAAAGGAAGGGGCATCTCCGTTGCGTAGGCTCTATTACTCCGTGCTGAACCATCTCCTAAATAAGTACCAGTTCCCCATGTATAAATTTTACCATTGCTGGTTAATGCCATAAGAGCATTTGTGTTTCCTCTTACAGCTACAACATCAGTAAGAAACTCATTGTCTCCGTTTCCGGTTTTTACCCTATGCCATACTCTGTTATTTGCTGTTGTTTGTGATGTTCCATCCCCATTTTTAGAGCCATTCATTGATAAAACCCATGCTTGTCCATTGCAAGTAGTAATCGCTAAGGTTCGATAGGATCCAAACATCATTTTAACATCTGTAGGATTCACTCCTTCAGGAAGACCATCAGCTTTTGTTCCTGATATCCCGTATGTACCAATGCTTACTTTTCCAAAAGTTGCTGTATTTTTAATTGATGAACTAACAAGTTTGTTGACTAGCCCCCATACGAAAAGACCATCTGTTGTTAATACAACAAATTGTGGTCCCTTATTATTTTCTACTCTTGTACTATAACTCCCTCCTGTAGATTTTAAGATATTTCCGGTAAGTCCGGGATAATTAGTTGAATTAAGCTCGATAGGAGAAAGTACATCTGATGAGCCATTACGTGCAATAGCTTCTCCCCAAACCATTACTTTTCCAGAAGCTTCTTTTACCATAGAAGAATGAAAGGTGGAAACCATATTATCATATTCAATGGTATTGGGATCATTACTTTGAACATATGTATTCCCATTACATCCGGATGTGCCGCATTGCGCCTGCAGGCTACCGGTAATTCCCGGAGCCATCATCAGCATGAAATAAATGTATTTTTTCATAATAAAATTGTGTTTTAAATTTTTTTTAATTGTTAAATAGTAAGCATCATTATAGCGTTTCAGGATTTCATATCCTGAAATAGGTTGATATCAAAAGATAAACAGCAATCTGTTTTTTATATCATCCAGTACTCAATAGAACATTGGTCTATGACCTTTGAGACTATTGAGCACGATGAATGAATACGTGAGATCGTATAGTTAATGTTGTTTAATTGTAAAATAAGCTTATTGCCAGAAGAACCAGTTTTGTCCATCGCAAACCGCTAAAGAGTCACTGTTCGTGTCATAGACCATCGTACCTGCTACCGGGCTTTTAAAGTTAGTGTGTGGGTTAGATACTTTGGGTAAGATCATCGCCTTTGTGGTCGATTCCAATACCAATACTCCAGGTTTTGAAGAAGTGTTAGCTCCAATAATAACACCTTGATCTGTTGCTTTATCAGCAATCTGTGTGTTCACATAACGATTGGCTACAGCTTCTCCAGAAAGAGTTAGGTTGGTCCAGTCAGAACCATTGTGGTATTGTACCGCTTTGTCATTGGTGTTGACGATAAAAGTACCGCCTACAGCACCGGGAGCAGAATCTACTGAAGGAAGAATGATTCCTTTGTTTTCCGATCCAAATTCAAGAAGTGTGCTTGGATTGGTGATGTTGTCTTTTCCGATAGCTACCTGAGCGTGTAGCATCATGCAGAAGAATCCTGCGCAAGTCATTGTTAATTTTTTCATTTGTTGTTGTGTTTCGGGAGCAAAAGTAGAAAATAAAAAAGATAAATAGCTTAAAAAAAAATTAAAAAAATATTAGAATGTTATTAGAATGCCTTTTTATTTATCAAATCCATAGTTTTATATTATGTCTATGATAATGATAAAATCGATTTTTTGAGGTGTTTTGTAGTAATCTTTACATTAAAAAAACTTGTATTTATCTGTTTTTTAACAATTAAGTTACAGTGTGGTTTCCTGATCATAAAGATTGAAGTACATTAAAATGTTTTAAGATGTGAAATTTTAAAATGAATTTTTAGGTGATATGGATGAATAATTGATAATTTTAAATTGGTTAATCGCAAAGGCGCAAGGGTTTCTAAAATGGAAGCATTTTTAAGGCGCAAGAAAATCAAAGATTTTCGGCAGGTTTTTTTTCAACGCAAAGTTTTATACTAAGGATGCATATGATTAAGAAAGCAAAGAGTAGCTTCGCTGATTTAGTTTGAACCATTAAGTTTTTATGAAGGAGTGAAGTTGAATTAAGGATAATCATTCTGATTGTAAGCGACAGCTCATCTTAATGTTCTTAACAGCTTAAATAATCCTTAATGGTTTATCTTTTTACGTTAATATTTGGCTAATCGCAAAGGCGCAAAGGGTTTTAGAAGTAAACGTTTTTTAAGGCGCAAGAAATCGAAGATTTCGGCAATTTTTTTAAAAAATTTTTGAATGTAAAGTTTCTTTCTACGATGTTTAGATTCCTTCACTACGCTTTCGCTTCGTTTCTGAATGACAAAGAGGGAAAATTAGAATAGGGTTGATAAGAAAAATCTTTGATTTTTTTTAAACTTATGTGTACTTCTTATACATTATTATTTATCTTAAAGCTAAAGTGCACTAAAGTGTTTAAAATAAAACGCAGTCAAAGAAAACTTTTGTGCCTTTTGTGGTTTGAAAAAGCTCTCGCAGATTTTGCAGATTACGCAGATTAAAAAGGCTAAAATTTCAAATTTGGAAATAGATTCTTAATCGACCTAGGAAGCTGTAGCGTTAAGAAAATGATTTCTGTGAACGTTAAAAAAATTCTACTGTTTGAAGCGCGGGACATCCATTCAATAATAAATTCACATTACATCCGCGCAAGTTTTAGAATTTTTAGTGAGCAGAACTCATTTTTAGCGAAAGCTTCCAGTCTTGAACTTTTGGTTCTTTTGCTTCAAGGTAAAAGAACACCATAAAAAAAGAGATTGCTTCGTTCCTCGCAATGACAGTACGTTGTATCTCTCGCAGATCAAGCAGATTACGCAGATCTTCAATTTTTATCTTTGATAAAAAATCCTTGCGTCTTAAAAACATAATGCAGGAAAAAAATAGCGTCTTTGCGATTAACCTCCCCCCACACTACAACACATCATTTAATTTCAGCCCGAATCCTGCTTAAGCTCACCTGTGTAATGCCCAAATAAGAAGCAATATGTCCCAGCTGAACCCTCCTCAAAAGATGAGGCTTATCCCGCATCAGATCTTTATACCGTTCTGTAGAGGTTTTAAATTGTCTTGAAATAATAAGTTCTTCGGTTTTTACAAGCTCTCTTTCTGCAAATTTTCGTCCCCAGTTCGCAATATGAATATCTTCGTTAAAAAGCTTTCTTAAATTTTCAGTATCGATTTGGTAGAGTTCACAATCTTCCAGTAATTCAATACTTTCATAACCTGGTTTGTCCTGTACATAGCTCTTCATTGAGATGATGGTTTCCCCTTCGCTTCCAAACCAGAAGGTGATATCATTGTCTACAGTAGAAGCATAGGCACGAACAATTCCCTTTCTAATAAAATAAACCTGTGAAATGATTTTATCTGCTTCCATCAGACAAAAACCTTTTGGATAAGAAACTTCTGTGATATAAGTTTTTAGATTTTCCCTTGAAGATTCAGGGAGAATAAGCAAATGGTCAATGATTTCGTCTATGGTCATGAAAGCAAATTGAGATGAGTAAAATTATTTGTTTTTAATGACTAATTCAATAATATCAGGAATTAATTTTTATATTTATGACTTTTAAAATAGAAAAATAATTAAAGGTCGATACATATTGATTGAAAAGAATACAAAAGAAAATAGGCAATAACCTTGATCATTCTTACGTATTTTGTTGATGACCAGTAGATTTTAAAGTTATGAAACTATATATAATTTTATAGAAAATAAATATATTCCTGGTTCTTTTTTTATAAATTATAAAATACTTTTGTACGTTACCTAAAACAATGAAGAGAGCTTCCATAAAAGATATTGCAAGAATTGCCGGAGTTTCCGTAGCAACTGTTTCCTATGTTATCAACAAAAAGGAGGGGAGCAGGATCAGCGAGTCTACAAAAAACAGAATTTTGGAGATTGCAAAAGAAATAAATTATACTCCCAATAAGATTGCCCGAAGCTTAAAAATGAATAAAAGCAAACTTATAGGACTTATAGTTCCGGATATTTCCAATGATTTTTATTCTAATATAGCCAGGTGTATAGAGAATGAAGCCATGAAGCTGGGATATACGATTCTTATTGGAAGTTCTGATGAAAACCCGGAAAAATTTAAAAAGTTGACAGAACTATTCTCCGAACAACAGGTAGATGGAATGATCGTAACTCCGGTTGCAGGATCAGATGAAGCCATTAAAAGACTTTTACAGGACGAATATCCTCTTGTTTCAGTTGATTATTACCTGGAGAATGTTAGCTTCCCGGCTGTAACGCTCAATAATTTCGAAATTTCAGAACATATTTTCGATTACCTTATGAAGCACAATTTCGAAGAACTGATCTATATCGGATATGATACGACACTTCCACATTTACAGGACAGGCAACAGGGATTTGAAAGGAAGATATCTTCAAGTGGTGTTACCGCAAAGAAAATCCTTGTAAAAATGGGAGATGTGACATCTGAAGTACATGCCGGGCTTGAAAAGAATCTTATAATCGGATCAAAAAAGACGGCGTTGTATTTTCTAAATAATAAAATAGGGAATGCAGGACTGCATTATCTTGCTAAAAATAAGATCAGAGTCCCTGAAGATGTTTCTGTGATTGCTTTTGATGAAACAGATGCTTATAGCTTATTTCCCACAGAAATTACCTGTATCAGGCAACCACTGAAAGAAATGGCAAAGCAAGCTATAAAACTTCTGGATGAGCAAACAGCACACTTTTCTATGAAAGGGGAAAGGGTAGTATGTCAGGCAGAATTAATCATTAAAAAATCAGTAAAATAAAATTTTAATCAATATTTAAACGTTTAACCAATGACGCAAAACAACCAATATGTAGTATGCTTCGGAGAAGTTCTATGGGATATCTTTCCTCAAGGCTCAAGAGCGGGTGGTGCCCCTTTTAATGTGGCTTACAATGTTTATAAAGCAGGAATAGATGTAAAAGTACTCAGTAGAATAGGAAAAGATGACCTTGGAGATCAATTGGTCAATCAGATAAGAAATTGGGGGATTTCCACAGACTATATTCAGATTGATGATGAAAAACCTACCAGTACGGTTATTGCTACGATAGATGCAGATAATGAAGCAAGCTATGAAATTATTAATGAAGTAGCCTGGGATTATATAGCGTTTTCTCCTGAACTTGTAGAATTGGTTTCCAACGCAGATGCGTTCATATTTGGAAGTTTATCGGCGAGAAATGAAAAAACCAGAGAAACCCTTTTTAAACTTCTGGAATATGCAAGGTTAAAAATATTTGATGTCAACTTCAGACCCCCATTTACTGAAATAGAGCTTATCAAGAACCTTCTTCATAAAACCGATATTGTAAAAATGAATAAATCGGAAATGAGGCAGATCATGAGTTTCCTTAATGAAGAATATATCAATGAAGATCAAAGTGCTGCTTTTATTCAAAATCATTTTAAAATTAATGAAATCGTTCTTACCAAGGGAAGTAAAGGAGCAAGGTATTTTGTAGGAAATGAAAGCTATGATTGTCCTGCTGTTCCTATCACGATTGCCGATACTGTCGGAAGTGGTGATTCATTTCTTGCCGGATTTATTTCTAAAAGAATTAAAAATGAAGCTCCGGATAAAATTATGAAAGAAGCTATTGCTCTGGGTGCTTTTATTACATCAAAGCCAGGTGCCTGCCCAGACTATGAATATGAGGATTTTCAGAAATTCAGAGATCAGTACTAAAGATTTAAATCTTTAAAATTTATCCTAAAGACCAGTTTTCTTTTAGTAACTTTGCAGTCCGTAATATAATTTTTATGCACAAATCAGGATTTGTAAATATAGTTGGAAAACCTAATGCCGGAAAATCTACCTTACTCAACCAGTTAATGGGGGAGAAGCTTGCGATTGTAACGCAGAAGGCACAAACCACACGTCACAGAATTTTTGGAATTTATAATGAAGAAGACTTACAGATCGTATTTTCTGATACTCCGGGAGTATTAGATCCAAAATATGGTTTACAGGAGAAAATGATGGATTTTGTAAAGGACTCTTTGCAGGATGCTGATGTATTTTTATTCATCGTGGATGTTACAGATAAAGCTGAGCCTTCAGAATTTTTAATTGAAAAGCTCAATAAAATCCCTGTTCCTGTTTTGTTGTTATTAAATAAAGTGGATCAGACCAATCAGGAAGGACTTGAAAAGCTGGTAGAGGATTGGCATAACAGAATTCCTAAAGCTGAAATTTTACCGATCTCTGCATTAAATGCTTTTAATACTGATGTTATTCTTCCGAAACTTAAATCTATGTTACCGGAGAATCCTCCTTATTATGATAAAGACCAGTATACAGATAAGCCAGAAAGATTTTTTGTAAACGAGGCAATTCGTGAGAAAATCCTTTTGAACTATGATAAAGAAATACCTTATTCCGTAGAAGTAGTCACCGAACAATTTAAAGAAAAGGAGGGGATTATTTTTATAGATTCTATTATTTATGTGGAAAGAGATACCCAAAAAGGGATTATTATCGGGCATAAAGGAGAGGCTATCAAAAAAGTAGGAACAGAAGCGAGAGTAGATTTAGAGAAATTTTTTGCTAAAAAAATCCACTTGAACTTATTTGTAAAAGTGAAAAAAGATTGGCGAAAAAATGACAGAGATTTAAAGAATTTTGGTTACAGGTAAACTAAAACACCAATAATCATCGTTGTATTGAAAGATTTTACTATCTTTAAACTAAATTTTTCATACATGAATTATAGTAACTCAAATTCTAATCCCATATTTAGAGATATTATACTGTTAATTGTGAGAGTTTTTATTGGATTCGCCATGCTTTCTCACGGATTTCCCAAGCTTCAGATGCTGTTTGGACCAGATAAAATTGAATTTTATGATTTTCTGGGTCTCGGTCCGCAGATTACTTTAATTCTGACTATAATAGGAGAATTTGTGTGTTCCATACTCCTGATTTTAGGATTATTTACAAGGGTAGCATTAGGGATCTTGCTATTTACAATGGTGATCGCTGTTTTTGTAGTTCTTGGAGGGCAGCCTTTTGAAAAACAGGAATTAGGATTGATTTATTTATCTGTGTATCTTCTCTTAGTGGCTATTGGAGCCGGAAGATTTTCAGTAGATCATATGATTGAAAAACGTAAAAGAGCATCCGATTGGTAACAGTCTGGAAAATATAAAATAAAAAGAGCATTAAATTTATTAATGCTCTTTTTTTGTTTTTGTATTTAGATCTTTATTGCAATTTGTAATTTTATCCTATATAACTACAAAATTTACTAAATTCGTGAAAAATGTGATAAAATGAAGATAAAACTAACTATTTGCCTTTTGGCATTTCTTAATTTCTACGAGGCACAGGAAAACGTTACTTATCAGAAACCATCTGCGGAAATTCTTAAACTCGCAGATTATGAAAGACCTCCAAGTGTTTTAATGAACAGCAAAAAAGATTGGGTTGTATTTACATATCGTCCTACTTATAAGACCTTAGAAGATCTTAGCCAACAGGAAATGAAGTTAGGAGGATTAAGAATCAATCCTGTTACTAATATTTCAAGCACTGCAACTTACTCCAATAATCTTAAGGTTAGAAAGATCAATGATAAACAAGAAATTCAGGTAAAAGGACTTCCTGCCAATCCAAAAATAACCAATATGTCTTTTTCTCCTGACGAGAAAAAAATGGCGTTTACCAATACAACAAGTAAAGGGGTGGAGCTTTGGATTGTAGATCTTGAAACAGCAACAGCTAAAAAAATCACCAATGATAATCTGAATGCCAACTTAGGAAGCCCATATACATGGTATAAAGATTCTCAGAATTTATTGATCAAGGTACTTCCACAAAACAGACCTTCTTTGATTGATTCCAGTAAAGATCTTCCAACGGGTCCTATTGTATCTACAGCTGACGGAAAAGTTTCTCAAAACAGAACCTATCAGGATCTTCTGAAGAATCCTCAGGATGAGAAAAACTTCGAAATTCTTACCGCTTCTGATATTTATAATGTCGATCTTGCCGGAGGGCTTAAAAAAGTAAAAGATCAGGATATGTATTCTGGTCTGAGTTTTTCTCCGGACGGAAATTATTTAATGGCTACAACGATTAAGAAGCCGTTTTCTTATATCGTTCCTTTGAACAGATTTCCAATGACAACAACAGTTTATGATGCTCAGGGAAATGTTGTGAAAGTAGTGAATGAAGTTCCTTTAAATGAAATAATGCCTAAGGGATTTGCGTCCGTAAGAACAGGAAAAAGGGATATGGGCTGGAGAAGTGATATGCCTGCTACTCTTGTCTATGCAGAAGCCCTGGATGGTGGAGATCAATCCAAAACCGCTGAATACAGAGACGAAATCTTTACGTGGGAAGCGCCATTCAATACAGCGGCAAAATCTTTCTTTAAAACCAAACAAAGATACGAAGGAACAAGCTGGACCAATGATCATTATGCTATTGTTTCGGAAGACTGGTATGACACCAGAAATACAAAATCGTTCTTAGTTGATTTAAATAACGGTGAATCGAAAGTAATTGATGACAGAAATTATCAGGATGTGTACAGCGATCCTGGAAACTTCAATACTACAAAAAATCAATTTGGTAGAAATGTAATTGATATGAAAGGAGGAAAAGCATATCTTATTGGAGATGGCTTTACAAAGGACGGACAACATCCTTTCATCGATGAAATGGATATGAAAACCTTGAAGAAGAAGAGGTTGTATACTTCTAATTTAAAAAATGCTAAAGAAGAAATTATAGATATTCTTAATCCTTCAAAAGGAGAGGTATTGACCATCCAGCAATCTGCAAGTCAGTATCCAAATTATTTCAAGAAGAATATTAAATCCAATAAATCGGAGCCGGTAACTACTTTTGCAAACCCTTTTGAAAGCATAAAAGATGTGTATAAAGAGGTAATTAGTTATAAAAGGAATGATGGAGTAACATTGACGGGAACTCTTTATCTACCTGCAAACTATGACAGAAAAGCAAAAAATGAAAAGCTTCCATTACTAATCTGGGCGTATCCGACAGAATATAAAGACAAGAATACAGCCGGACAGAATACACAAAACCCTAATGACTTTACATTCCCATATTATGGATCTTTTGTGTACTGGACGACAAAAGGATATGCTGTCCTTGACGATGCAGCTTTCCCAATCATCGGGGAGGGAAAAACAGAACCTAACGATACCTTTATTCCTCAATTGGTTGCCAATGCAGAGGCAGCGATCAATGCTGTAGATCAGCTAGGCTACATTGATAAAAAGAAAGTGGCTGTTGGAGGGCATTCTTACGGAGCTTTTATGACGGCTAACCTTTTAACCCATTCTAAGCTTTTCGCTTGTGGAATTGCAAGAAGTGGAGCTTATAACAGAACGTTGACGCCATTTGGTTTCCAGAGTGAGCAAAGAAATTATTGGGATATTCCTGAAATTTACAATGCGATGTCTCCATTCATGAATGCGGATAAAATGAAAACTCCATTACTTTTAATTCATGGTGATGCAGATAATAATCCTGGAACGTTTACTTTACAGACAGAAAGGTATTTCCAGGCACTAAAAAACCTTGGAGCACCTGTGAAAATGGTTCTTTTACCAAAAGAAGCTCATGGTTATGTTGCTAAGGAAAACATTCTTCACCTTTTATGGGAACAGGATCAGTTCTTAGAAAAATGTTTGAAGAAATAAATTGAAAAATCGCTCCTATCAGGAGCGATTTTATTTTCCTCATGTCATTGCGAGGAGCAAGGCGACGAAGCAATCTCTTAAAACAGATTTCTCGCTTCATTTCATTACGCTCGAAATGACAATGTACTTTGTATAACTTAGCGCTGTCATTCAGAATGAAGCGAAGCGTAATGAAGAATCTGTTAAAATAATTTACAATAATTTAGTACCATGAAGTTAGTTGTGAAAAAAATGTTTACAATTTTCCTTGTAATTACCTTGATGGGTAGGCTTTTCGGACAAACTGAAAATATAGAAAACAGAAAATATCATCCCGCAAAAGAACACTTTGAGAAAGAATACATAAAACAGGATTATCAAAAATACTTAAAATCCCAAATTAAAATTGAAAAGGATAAAGTAATCATTGATGTTGTGAAAATTATTGAATTTTCAGAAAACTTAGATAAGAGATTTAAATTAATCTTTGAGAATGGATTGATAGATCCAACAAAAGTAAATAGCAGCTATATTTTAAGAATTTCAAGTATTGACGAACTTAAGTTATTAAATCCAAATCCTCAAACAAAAAGATTTAGTTTTTGGGTATTTCCTCAAGGTAAAACATCTGTACAGAATAATTCCGTTGAACATATGTTACGAGGAAGATTTAATCCTGACGAATATTATTTTGAACTTCAAAATGACAATGCAGATGATAATACAAGCTTTGAAGAATTTATTGTAGGTGCAAGACTTACTTACTTAGGATATAGTGGAATTGTATTATAATCTGTCATTGTTATTCAGAATGAAGCAAAGCGTAGTTAAGAATCTTATGAAAGAAGAATTCTCACCTCATTTCTGACCCACATCCGCCGAATTACGGTTTGTATTCGAAATGATATCACTTTTGCTGCTACTCTGAAAAAAGCTTAATAATTCAAATATTTCAAAACTCCGCTGATATCCTCCAGTTCAGCAAATCTTTCGTGTTTCAATTGGTGTTCATGTTGCTCATGTGCCCAGGTGGTATGAAATGGAATATGTGCAGCAAATCCTCCAATGTCTAAGACAGGTATAATATCTGATTTTATGGAATTGCCTAACATGAGAAAATGTTCAGGTTGGCAATCCAAATGTTTCAGTAATTTTTCGTAATCACTGTTTTTCTTATCACTCATAATTTCGATGTGATGAAAATACTTTTCCAGTCCCGATTTTTTAAGCTTTCGTTCCTGATCAAGAAGATCACCTTTTGTCGCCATTACCAATCGATATTTTCCTTTCAGGGCTTCTAATGTCTCTGTCACTCCTTCCAACAGCTGAACAGGTTGTTGTAAAAGATCATGTCCTAATTCAATGGCCTTGTTTATTAATTGGAGAGAAGCGGTTCCGTTAGAAACCCTGCAAATGGTTTCAACCATACAAAGCATAAAACCTTTTACGCCATAACCATACAAATGGAGATTTTGCATTTCGGTTTTAAATAATTCCTGTGATACAGAATGATGTGGCAGATAATCCTCAAGCAAGGCACAAAACTCTTTTTCTGTTTCCTGAAAATAAGGCTCATTTACCCAAAGCGTATCATCTGCATCAAACGCTATTGTTGTTATATGATTTTTCATTTTACTTTTGTACATTTCTGAGAGCAAAAATCAGAATAAAAAACACAAGAACAAAGGACATTTGTCCCGGATCATATATGTTACGAACCAACCAAGCATTTTTAAGCTATTTAGAGCAGCTATACGCTAAACAGGAGCGTAAAGAAGATATTATCATCAAATCATTTTCAAAAGGAAAAAGAATATTGATTCAGAACGAAGCACCTTCCAAGATCATGCTAATTAGTAATGGGATTACAAAATGCTATTTAGCTGAAGAAAATGACAAAGAATTTATAATTGAATTTTTAGGGAAAGGCGAAATTATTGGGGAAATAGAATTCATCAAAAATATTAACTGTCTTTGTTCCATTGAAGCGATGACGGAGGTGTCTGTTTACGCGATTTCAATTCCTTATTTTAGATCGCTGCTCAAAAGTGACTTAGCCTTTAATAATTTATTATTGGATGTTTTCGCTGAGCGTATTGTAAATACATCAACAAGAGCCTCTTATCAGCAATTGTATACAACAGAACATAATTTAGAAAAACTTCTAAAATTACAATCCCAACAGAAAATCGAGATTTCAAAAGAAGATATGGCTTCTTATTTAGGAGTTACCATAAGAAGTTTAAACAGAGCGCTGAAAAGCCTTAATGAAAAATGAAAAATGAAAAAAGTTGAAAGTTGAAAGTGGAAAGTGGAGAGTTGAAAGTGGAAAATGAGAAGTTAGAAGTTAGTGCAAAAATATAATTTGAACAACAACGCAAACCTCGAATCCCGCATCTCGAACCCCATAACTCCTCAACCCAGAAATCTCTAAGCTTCCCTCACTTTCAACTCTCAACTTTCAATTTTCAACTCTAAAGAACTATTTGTACTTATCTGATTATTATACTCTATTCTGTTTTATTTTCTTTGCAGACATATTTAAAAATCGTTTTACAAGAAAGACCGCAGATACCGTTAATCCCAATCCTAAAGCGATCCACATTCCAAATGCTCCCATTCCTAACGTGACACAAAGTAAATAGCCTAAAGGTACTGTAATCACCCAATACGCAATGAATGTGTAGATAGAAGGAATCTTAACATCCTGTATACCTCTTAACATTCCTAAAGCGGTCACCTGAATTCCATCTGATAGCTGAAATAATGCAGCAATGATCATTAATTTTGAAGCCAGTGTAATCACTTCCACTTCTTCCTTTTTCGTAAAGAAAGTAGGAAGAATATTTCTACCCAAAATAAATACAATCCCACAGATACACATAAAGATAAAAGCAATCTTTAAGTTATTGATCCCCACTTTTCGGAGCTCAACATAATTCTGTTCACCCATTTTTCTCCCGATCATAACTGTGGAGGCAACACTGAATCCTACACATAAGTTAAAGGTAAATGAAGCCATACTTAAAGCGATCTGGTGAGATGCAATATCATGAGCAGAGATTAATCCACAGATGAATGCAGCACCTGCGAAAGCGGTTACTTCAAAGAACATTTGTAAAGCCGTAGGTAGTCCTAATTTTACCATTTTATCAAACATTTGCTTAGAGAATACCTGGATCTTTAAAGAAAAATCTTTGATATATCGTCTGGTTCTTTCTTCTTTTACTAAAACAAAATATAAAAAGACCACCATGAAGATTCTAGCAATCAAGCTGGCTAATGCAGATCCTTTTACTCCCATTGGAGGTAATCCGAAAAGTCCTTTGATAAAAACATAGTTTAAAACAATATTGATAACGTTGGCAATGATAGTCGCTTTTGTTACCCCGATCGTATATGACAATCCTTCAGAAACCTCTCTTAAGGTCTGAAATGCCATAAAAGGAATCATACTTATTGCCATGATCCCCAAAAAATGAACCGTATCAGGAACAATCTTAGCCGGTTGTCCGGAATGATAGAGTAGAGGCAATCCTAATAGTAATATAGCCATCAAAATAACACCAACGGTCATATTAATAACAAAGCCATGGCTGAAAACGGAGTTAATCGTTTTATGGTCATGTCTCGAATGTGCTTCTGAAACCAAAGGTGGAATTGCAAAGGAAAATCCCAACGCTAATACAAACATTGAGAAAAATACTGCATTCCCTAAAGATACAGAAGCTAATGCATCTGCTCCCAACAACTTTCCAACAATAATATTGTCAAATAAGTTTACAGATACTTGTCCTACCTGCGTTAGCATTACGGGTAGCGCCAAAGTAAGGCATTCTTTCGTATAGTTTTTATTTAAAAAGCTCATAGTTTTAACAAAAAAAAAATTTGCAGTGTTACGACTGCAAATTTTTTATAATTTATTTAGGTTATAATTAAATTATTTTCTTACAAAATTTGCAACATCCTCTTTGGAAACTGTAGCTCCTCCCAGGATAATTAATCTTTCAACAACATTTCTTAATTCTCTGATATTTCCAGTCCATGAAAGTGCTTTAAGCGCTTCAATAGCTTCATTATCAAATTTTTTCACAGCAGTACCATGTTCGTCTGAAATCATTCCTGAAAAATGGTCTACCAATAATTTGATATCCTCTTTTCTTTCATCCAATGGTGGTACATAAATTTCAATTACAGAAAGTCTGTGGTAAAGATCCTCTCTGAATTTCCCTTCTTCAATTTCCTTCTGCATATTTTTGTTAGTTGCTGCAAGTACTCTTACGTCAACTTTTATCTCTTTATCACTTCCTACAGGAGAAACTTTACTTTCCTGAAGTGCTCTTAATACTTTTGCCTGTGCGATAAGGCTCATATCTCCGATTTCGTCCAGGAAAATGGTACCTCCTGTTGCTTGCTCGAATTTACCTTGCTTATCTTTAATAGCTCCTGTAAAAGAACCCTTAACGTGTCCGAAAAGTTCGGATTCGATAAGTTCTGATGGGATTGCAGCACAGTTGACCTCAATCATAGGTCCTTTTGCACGTTCACTTTGATTATGAATTGCATGCGCTACTAATTCCTTTCCTGCACCATTCGGTCCTGTTATCAATACTCTGGCATCAGAAACAGCCACCTTTTCAATCATATCCTGAATCTTCTGCAAAGCAGGAGAGTCCCCAATCATCTGGTATTTTTTGTTGACTTTCTTTTTGAGTGTTTTATTCTCGGTCTGAAGATTTTTATTTTCCTTTTTCAGGGTTTCTTTAGCCAAAGCATTTTTTACGCTTGTAATCAACCTGTTGATGTCAATTGGTTTGGAAATGAAGTCGTATGCACCATCCTTCAAACAAGACACCGCAGAATCGATATCTGCATGTCCCGAGATCATAATAAAAGTAGTTTCAGGCTTTAGTATCAAAGCTTGCTTTAGTAGTTCTGTTCCTGAAAGTTTAGGCATTTTTATATCTGAAATCACCAATGCGAAATCTTCTTTTTCCAAATGCTTATAGCCTTCCAAACCATCTTCGGCTACAACAAATTCGTAATTGGTAAGTTCATCTGAAAGAATACTGTGAAGTACTCCTGAGATTGCTTTTTCGTCTTCTACTATAAGGATTTTTTGCATAGTTGCAAATTTAGAATTTTTGATTGAATTATTAGCAAAAATTGTACCTAAATACTTTATTTAGAATAATCTCTTCGCCCGAAAATAGCAGATCCAACTCTTACCGAATTAGCGCCGCATTCAATGGCAATAGGGAAATCATCACTCATTCCCATTGATAATGTATCTAGTTTTTTTAATTGATTTAATTCATCAAAAACTTTTTTTAAAGTTAAAAATTCTCTTTTCACCTGTTCTTTATCTTCTGTAAAAGTGGCCATTCCCATTAGACCTGTTATTTCAACATGAGAAAATTCTCCATTGATATATCTTTGAAACAGATCCTTGGCTTCAGTAATTTCAAGACCAAATTTGCTGTCTTCTGTTGCAATTTTTACTTGTAAAAGAACTTTGATTGTACGGTTATGCTTTCCAGCTTCTTTATTGATCTCCAAAACTATTTTTTCAGAATCTGCACTCTGAATGGTATCGATGAATTCAGCAATGTATTTTACCTTATTCGTTTGCAGATGTCCTATGAGGTGCCATTGAATGTCTTTTGGAAGGAGTGGATATTTTTCCATTAATTCCTGTACCTTATTTTCACCGAAAACTTTCTGTCCCAAATCATAGACTTCCTGAATGGCTGAAACAGGATGAGTTTTTGAAACAGCCACCAGCTCAACACCTTCCAGAAGTTGATTTTTTATAGTATTGTAATTTTCTTTAATATCCATAATTGCAAATTTCTGAATTCTTAAGGCAAAAAACTAATAATTTTATAAAATTTTCATTTTCCTCCTCGTCGAAACCATAGCATATAATTAATGTGCTTTTAATTTAAAACTTCATTGATTTTAGGATAGGCAGAAATCTTTCTGAATACGAAGCGATTGCTTTTCTGTAACTTTTCAATAAACAGATCCAGCTCATTAATGGAATCGGTATCTGCGAGGTATTGATCATGGGTAAGAAAAACAAGATGTCTGGAAGTTTTCTCAAGGTCATTGAAAAATATACTATCTACCTTTTTCAACATAGCTTCATGGCTACCCTTTAATACCATTTTATTGGTAGGCTTCCATTCCAGATCCCAGCCAATGACTTTGTAACCTGCTTTTTTCAAACCATCTGCTGCCAGGGTCGAACTTTTAATATCGGTAACATTAATATTGTTGAGTCTCCAAATATTTCTTCCCGGAGTTCTTGCTATTTTGTCATGAAGTCTCAGGGAGTCTTTGGCTCTGTCGAAGTCATGTACAACAGCATCCGGATTTTTGTAAAAATTAGAGTATTTGTTATGGGCATGTGTAAAACTATGATTAGCCAATTCAATCAGGGGATCTTTCTTTAAAAGCTCCATGTCATTTTTTTGTCTGTTGCTATCATAAGAATGTTTTCCCACCAGGAAGGCGGTAGCACATACATTTCTTTTTCGTAAAACTTTAAGTAGATTTTCGGTACCTCGATTGGGCCCATCATCGAAAGTAAGATAAATAACCCTCTTATCAGTTATTTCTTCATCATCTTTCAATTGGGGGACTATTTTTGCGACGGGATGTCCTTTGGAAATCATCTTTTCAGATTCTTTCTCATCTTTTTTCTGATTACAGCTGTTAAATAAAATTGAAGTTGCACTCACCAATGCAAACATCCCAAGAAAAGTCACGTTTTTAGACTTTTCTGCAAAAAAGTTTTTCATAAAAATAATTGGAGATTAATTGTTAAATATCGTTAAAATTTACAAATAGATGTTAACAATATGTATGCCAATTTTAATGAATATTTGCCTTTTAAGAATATTTTAATGTGTTAATTTTTAAAGTGTTTTCACCATAAAATCTTTTCTAGATACAATCCATTTTTGATTGCTGAAATACCCCAGGTGTTATTGAAAAATATAAATGCTTTCTTTTGCGATTTGTGTATTTTTTCGGCTAAATCATTGAGGAATTCCTCAGTGTATGCGGATTTGTAAAGTACAGGCTTTCCATGGAGTCTATAATAGATAATATCGGAATGATTAATTATCAAATCTTCGGGAAGGTTACCAGGAAAACTAACTCCGGAAAAAACAATGTTTTTATTTTTCAAAATTTCAAATATTTCCTTCTGCCACCAGGAAGCATTTCGAAATTCAATGACATTTAAAAATGTGAAGTCAAGGTTATTCAAAATTAAATCAATGTTTTCTGGTGTATTTTTGAAAGAGGGAGGGAATTGATACAGAAACCCGGAAAGTTTATGTTTTAGATTTTCATGAATATGTTGACAGAATTCTGAAATTTCATTTTTACAATCTATCAGTCGTTTTTCATGGGTAATGCTTTTAGGAATTTTAATGAAAAATTTAAATTCGTCATGGGTTTCATCAAACCATTTTAAAAGCGTTTTAGCTGTCGGTTTTCTGTAGAAAGTAGAATTAATCTCTACAGCATTGAATTCTTGGGAATAGAATGCAAGAAAATCTTTACTGGCTATATTTTCTGGATAGAAAAAACCTTTCCAGTCATTATTGTAAAAGCCTGAGCATCCAATATAAATGGTGTCTTTTTTCATAGTTTTTCCCTCTCGCAGGTTAGTGTTTTATTCTTTAAATCAAGAGTCTGTATAACCTGCGAGAGAAAATATGCTATTTAATATCCAGATTCACAGAATTTAACCGTAATGAATTTAGAATCACTGAAAGAGAACTAAAGCTCATCGCAGCTGCCGCAATCATCGGAGATAATAGGATTCCAAAGAAAGGATACAATAACCCTGCCGCAATTGGAACACCTAATACATTATAAATGAAAGCGAAAAATAAATTCTCTTTAATGTTTTTCAGTAATTTCTCACTTAGCAGTTTAGCTTTTGCCACTCCGATAATATCTCCCTTTAATAAGGTGATTTCTGCACTTTCAATAGCAACATCGGTTCCTGTTCCCATTGCAATACCGATATCAGACTGAGCTAAAGCAGGGGAGTCATTAATCCCATCGCCTGTCATGGCCACAATTTTTCCTTCTTTTTGAAGTCTTTTTACTTCATTTAATTTATCTTCAGGGAGACAATTAGCTTTAAAATGTTTGATGCCTAATTCGTCAGCAACGGCTTTCGCTGTGTGTTCATTATCTCCGGTCATCATGATGATGTCCAAACCTTCTTTTATTAAAAGTTCAACTGCTTTTTTAGAACTCTCTTTGATCTTATCGGTAAAACTAATAAAGCCTAAAACGCTGTGATCTTGAGCTATATAAGATATTGTATGGGCTTTTGACTGAACCTCTATAGCTTTTTGTTTTAAGTTTTCGGGAATAGAGATCTCATGGGAACTCAAGAGGCTTTCATTTCCGAGATAGACTGTTTTTTCATTAATATTTCCTTTTACTCCTTTACCAGATATATTTTCAAATTTTTCAACCTTTTCAGGAGTAATATTTTCTTCTTTAGCTCTTTTGATAACAGCATTGGATAAAGGATGTTCTGAATTTTGATTTAATGAAAATGCAAGCTTCAATATTTGATTTTGATCTTCATTATTATTCAGTTCAATATGTTCTATAGATGGTTTTCCTTCAGTTAAAGTTCCTGTTTTATCAGTGATCAAAACATTTACTTTGTTCATCTGCTCAAGAGCTTCTGCATTTTTGATCAGTATCCCGTTTTTAGCACCTTTACCAATTCCTACCATTAAAGACATGGGAGTAGCCAGACCTAATGCACACGGACACGCTACAATTAAAACCGCAACAGCATTAACGAAAGCGAACAGGGTTCTTTTACCTTCCGGACCAAAAAACTGCCAACCCACAAAAGTTAGTGCAGCAATAAGAATAACGGTTGGAACAAATATTTTAGAAACTTTATCTGTAAGTTTTTGAATAGGAGCTTTGCTACGACTGGCTTCGTTGACCATCTTTATAATTTGTGAAAGTAAAGTTTCATCACCTACTTTCTCTGCTTTCATAATGAAAACCTGATTTCCATTTATTGTTCCTGAAGAAACTTTATCATCTACATTTTTCTCAACAGGAATAGGTTCTCCTGTGATCATACTTTCATCAACAATAGAATTACCTTCAGTGATCTTTCCGTCTACAGGGATTTTTTCACCCGGTTTTACCTTTAGGAAATCTCCGATTTTTACTTGTGAAAGAAGGACTCTTTTTTCTTCTCCATTAATGATAAGGTTGGCTTCATCAGGAGAAAGATTCATCAGTTCTCTGATGGCATTTCCTGTTTTTTTATGAGCTGCAGCTTCCATAAGCTGTCCTAAAATGACAAGCGTTAAAATTACACAGACCGCCTCAAAATATAGAGGGATCTCATGATTATGACCTCGGATCTCATGTGGAATAATGTCTGGGAAAACCAAAGAGACAATACTGAAAATAAATGCAGCCGAAACACCAAGAGCAATTAAGCTGAACATATTTAGGTTCCAGGTTTTGAATGAAACCCAACCTCTTTTCATTAAGAACCATCCTGAATAAAAAAGTACAGGAAGTGTTAAAGCCAATTCAATAAATCCCTGAACCTGATGAGAAAAAGGGAAGTTAATGAACATACCACCCATTGAAAGAATGAATACGGGAATTGTAAATGCCAAAGAAATAATAAATTTTCTCTTTAGAATATTGTAGGTTTCATCATCTTCTTCTCCTTCGCTATCTGGCATTCTGACAAGGTCCATTCCGCAAATCGGACAACTTCCAGGTTCATCCCGAATAATTTCCGGATGCATTGGACAGCTGTATTTAGCTGTCTTTTTTTCAGGATATTTTACCAAATCCATTCCGCATACTGGACATCCTACATTGCTATCGTAAGTTTTATCTCCTTCGCAATACATGGGACAGTAATATTTTCCAGCCATGTCATCCGTAACTTTTGGAGCTTCGTGATGATGATCATGCGAGTGGTGGGTATGATGATGAGAATGTTGTGAAGAAGAGTTTTTTACCAGTTCTTCAGTGATTCCTTCTAAATGCATATGACAAACGGGACAGTCGCCTTTTTTGTCATAAACTTTGTTACCTTCACAAAACATAGGGCAATAATATTGTCCGATATGATCTTTAAAGTTTTCTGGTAAATTGGTGGAAGAGTAAGCTAGTTTATAATTAGGATCCTTAGCCTTTTTCTCTTCAATCGGAACTAAATACATATTACAGACGGGACATCTTTCACCTTGTTTGAAATATACTTTATCTCCTTCACATTCCATTGGACAGTAATATACCGAAGAAGGAGATACACGATCCTGAGGTTTTATAAAAACTTTTTCAGGCTGAGTAGGATCTTCTAATGTATAATGACCAATTTCCCCCAAAGCTTTATTAAGAGAGTTCAGATTGATCTCTTTATCTGAGGTAATAGTTGCTATACTTTTTTCCAGATTAATGTCTGCTTTTATTCCTTCAAGAGCATTCAATTTCTCTGAAATTTTTTTCTGACAACCTGAACAGCTCATTCCAAATATTTTATATTCTTGTTCCATGATCTTAAATTATATGACAAAGTTCCAAAAATGAAAAGGATACTTGTTATAAATTTAAGGATATTAGTTATAGAATTTGGAAAATTGGGAGTTCGAGTGTTTGGGTTTGAGTGTTGGAGGGTTTGAGAGTTTGAGAGTTTGAAAGTATTATATTGTTATATTGTTATATTGTTATATTGTTATATTGTTATATTGTTATATTGTTATATTGTTATGATGTTGAACAATGGATTAGTATTGAGTTATTAGAGTTCTTATTTTCTTTTATTATTGAAACACTTATCTATTTAAGAGCTTTTTACTCTCCAACTCTAATACACTCCAATACTCCAACTCTAATACCCTAATACGCTCCGACATTTCAACTCAAAAACTATCAAGAGATTTTCGGTTATGAACCTTTAGCTTTTTAAATTCAGTAGGAGTGAAGCCTGTACTATTTCGAAATTGAGAGGACAAATGCTGTACACTTTTATAGCCTAGCTTACCAGCGATTTCTGTTAGTGTAAACTCATTATATAATAAGAGCTCTTTTACTTTTTCAATTTTCTGAAGAATGAAAAATTGCTCCAGTGTAATATTTTCATTTTGAGAAAATGTCTTGGAAAGTGAACTGTAATCCTTGTGGAGTTTTGAAACAAGAAATTCGGAAAATAAAAAATCTTCATCAATGTCAAGTTCGCTGATCTTTATGATAATAAAGCTCTTGATCTTTTCAATAAGTTGATGTGAGGAGTCTTTAATTCTCTCAAATCCGGTTGCTTCAAGTTTTTTTTCTATAGAATGTAAAGTCTCATTGGAAACATCTGATTCAGTTTCAACCTCTCCTAACTGTATTGATTTTATTTCAATATTGAAATCATTAAAAATAGCTGAAACGGCAGAAATGCATCTTCCGCAAACCATATTCTTTATGAAAATTTTCATAATTGATTGTTTAGCCGGTCTTTTACGAATTCAACCTGTGTCTTTCCATGTGCAACAGGATTTCCATCATCACCCAAATTCACCATTACAATTTTATCAACCGTAATAATAGTTTGATGAGTCATCTTGTTTCTTACTTCGCATTGTAGCGTGAGAGAGGTGGAGCCGAAGGCCAATACTTCAATTCCAATTTCAACAATATCACCTTGTTTTGCGGAACTAATGAAATTGATTTCTGAAATAAATTTTGTAACAACTTTTGTGTTTTCTAATTGGATAATAGCATAAAGTGCTGCTTCTTCATCGATCCATTGTAATAATCTCCCTCCGAATAGTGAATGGTTAGGATTCAGATCTTCCGGTTTTACCCATTTTCTAGTATGATAGTTCATTGATTTAATAATTTTCTCTACAAATTTAGCGCTAAAAAGTGGCTTAATCAAACGAATGATATTTACTAATTAAAACTGAAATATTTATTTTCTCAATCAGTACGTTTATTATATAAAGGTTGACTGTTTTATGTTGAAATATAGGCTTTAACTCACTTTAAAATGATAAAATTAGTGGTTTATGAATGATAAAACGATCTTTGATTTGAAAATATTCAACAGTATAGCAAAAAAGATATGGTTTTAATTTTAAAATAAGTGTTTTGATAGCATTAATTATAGTATAAAGACGGATTTCATAATATATTTAGTGTTAAAAAATATTTAATTTTTATCAAAAAAAGACTAGTGTATTATTGTATTACGGTTATTAAATATCGTTTATCGATAATTATTAATGATACATCATATATTAGTGATAAAATACTTATAAAAAGGTTTTGATTTGACATATTAAATTGTATCTTGCGAACGTTTATATTTGGAATCAATATTTGTTCATTTAATATATGTTGCTTTTCTTTTATATACCAAATTTTTATTAATTATTATAATTTTATTTAACAATGAACATTTTTGTTTCAAACATCAATTACTCAACTAAAGAGTACGAATTACAAGATTTATTCGCAGAATTTGGAGAAGTATCTTCTGCTAAAATCATTACAGACAAAGAAACTGGTCGTTCCAGAGGTTTTGGTTTCATAGAAATGGGGGAAGAAGAAGGAAAGCAGGCTATTGAAGCTCTTAATGAGAAAGAATTCAACGGAAAAACACTTAACGTTTCTGAAGCTAAGCCAAGAGAGGAGAAGCCAAGAAGAAGTTTCGATAACAACAGAGGTGGTGGTTATGGAAACAACAGAGGTGGAAACGGTGGTGGATACGGCGGTGGTAACAACCGTGGTGGAAACGGCGGTGGAAATCGTTGGTAAAAAATATAAGCGGCTTTTTTAAGCCGCTTTTTTTATATATTTTATTCTGATTCTTTTAATAATAAAAGTAAATGTATTCTTCCAGAGGGAGAATTTTTTTATTTGGAACTAATCCTAATCCTTTTTCTTCTTTTTCTTTTTGTCTCTGGTCTTTTTCTCTTTTTTCGGATTAAGAATTTCGTTTGCTATTTCCAGTTTTGGTGCTTTAGCTTTTACAGGCTTCATTTCAATCTTAAGATCAAAATATTCTTTTAGGTCCTCCTGAGATATCAACTTTTCATTGAACAAGAACTGTAAAATTTCTTTTCCGGAATCATGGAAGAAATTGTGTGAAAGTTCCTTTAATAAAAACTTTTTATAGTTTTCATGTGGAATCGTAACTGTGTACTTAAAGATCCTACCTTCTTTCTGGGTAGAAAGATAACCTTTTTCAACCAGAATCTTCAAATAGGTAGAAACCGTATTCTGATGTGGTTTTGGTTCCGGATGCTGCTCCATAACATCTTTCAAATAAAAAGAATCGAGCTTCCAAAATAGCTTCATTAAGTTTTCTTCTGCCGTTGTAAGATGATTGATTTTCATAAATATTCTAGTGTTGAAAGTGTATATTGCAATAAAGATAGAGAAAAGAAATTAAAAAAGCTATTCCAGCACCCATAAATACTTCTTTTACAGTGTGTCTTTTTAATATGATCCTGGTAACTCCAACAATAACAGCTATACATAACCACACAATTCCCATTTTCCAGTCCGATGAATAAAATAATGCAGCAACAAATACATTAAAAGCGGTGTGCATTGAACTTTTTATAAAGAAATTACTTATCTGTAAGGAGAAAAGAAGAATAAGTATAAACAGCATTAATAAATCAACCGATCCATTTTTGAAATAATAGAAAAGGAGATACAGAATTACTGCGATGGCAGCAAAAATATAAAAGGTTTTTCTCTGCACCCTGTTTGAGACATCCATATTGGTATATCTTCCTGTTTTTACATTCCAGACCAACCACATAATAACCGGAATTATAATAATAAGTAAAACAGGAAGAAAGTATAATACTGAGTCTTTAAGGGAGTAATCCCGTATACTTCGGTAAATGAAAAATAAAAATAATGACACCAGAGGACTGAAAAATTCAGATATTATTCTGGAAATTTTCTGTAGTGGTGATGTTTGTTTTTCTTCCATGTTTAAATTAAAAACTCAAATATAACATTATAACCAAAAAAACAATTGGTATGTATACAATAAAAACGAAGTTTTTTTTATAATTTTGCTCAACTATTTCATAATAAATAAGCAAGAGCTAGCACATGAAAGAATTTTCTAAAGAGGTATACCTTAAATGGTATGAAGATATGACAATGTGGAGAAGGTTTGAAGACAAATGCCGTTCTCTTTATCTAAAACAAAAGATCAGAGGTTTTTTACATTTGTACAACGGTCAGGAAGCTATTCCTGCAGGTTTTACACATGCAATGGATTTAACAAAAGACAGTATGATTACTGCTTACAGATGTCATATCCATCCAATGGCAATGGGAGTAGACCCTAAAAGAATCATGGCGGAACTTTGTGGAAAAGCAACAGGGACGTCTGGAGGTATGGGTGGTTCTATGCATATTTTTAGTAAAGAACACCGTTTTTATGGTGGACACGGTATTGTAGGAGGACAAATTCCTTTAGGAGCAGGTATTGCTTTTGCAGATAAATACTTCGACAGAAAAGCGGTAAACATTTGTTTCTTCGGAGACGGTGCTGCGAGACAAGGTTCGTTGCATGAAACATTTAACATGGCTATGAACTGGAAACTTCCGGTTGTATTCGTTGTAGAAAACAACCAGTACGCGATGGGAACTTCTGTAAAAAGAACTGCTAACCACGAAGATATCTATAAATTAGGATTAGGATATGAAATGCCTTGTCTTGCAGTAGATGCAATGGATCCTGAAAAAGTGGCTGAAGCAGCTTATGAAGCTGTTGAAAGAGCAAGAAGAGGAGATGGCCCTACATTTATTGAAGCAAGAACATACCGTTACAGAGGTCACTCTATGTCTGATGCTGAGCCTTACAGATCTAAAGAAGAAGTAGCCATCCACAAAAAGGATGATCCTATTGAGTTGATAAAAGAAAGAATTTTAGCCAATAACTGGGCTACTGAAGCAGAACTGGAAACTATTGAAAATAAATCTAGAGACTTTGTAGACGAATGTGTAGAGTTCATGGAAAATTCTCCGTATCCAACTGAGGAAAAAATCTATGAGTATGTATATGCACAGGAAGATTTCCCATTCGTAGACAAACTAGAAAACTAAAAATAAGAAGAGATAATATGATAATGGCAAGGGTTATTATCATATTTCTTTTCACTATACAATTATCAAATTAATGCATTATCATATTAAAAAATTATGGCAGAAGTAATTACAATGCCTCGTCTTTCCGACACGATGACGGAAGGGAAAGTGGCGAAATGGCATAAAAAAGTAGGAGATAAAATAAAAGAAGGAGATATTTTAGCAGAAATTGAAACAGATAAAGCTGTTCAGGATTTCGAATCTGAGATAGAAGGAACTCTTTTGTACATTGGTGTAGAAGAAGGCGGTGCTGCAGCTGTAGATTCTGTTCTTGCAATCATTGGTAATGAAGGTGAAGATATTTCTTCATTAAAAGGGGGAAGTGCTCCCGCAGCCGGAGGTTCTGAAGAGAAAAAATCTGAAGAAGAGGCTAAAACTGAAAACAAAGAGACTAGTGTAGAGCAAACATCTGCTGAAGTTCCTGCTGGTGTAGAAGTGATTACAATGCCAAGACTTTCTGATACAATGACAGAAGGGAAGGTAGCAAAATGGCATAAAAATGTTGGTGATACAGTAAAAGAAGGAGATCTTCTTGCTGAGATTGAAACTGACAAAGCTGTTCAGGATTTTGAATCTGAATTTAACGGGGTATTATTAAAGCAAGGTGTTGAAGAAAACGGAGCTGCTCCAGTTGATTCTGTATTGGCAATTATTGGCCCTGAAGGAACAGATGTTTCGGGAGTTGGTGCTGCAAAACCTGCTGCACAGGCTTCAGAAAAACCTGCTGAACAAAAAACTGAAACTAAATCAGAAGAAAAAGCTGCTGTACAGGCAGTAAGTTCTTCATCTACTGATAGAATTGCAATTTCTCCTCTGGCTAAAAAAATTGCTCAGGAAAAAGGAGTAGATATTCATGGCGTTCAAGGTTCAGGAGAAAACGGAAGAATTGTAAAGAAAGATATTGAAAATTATCAGCCATCTCAGGCAAAACCTGCTGCTTCTGCTCCGACTGCAAGTCCAGCTGCTCAAGTAGCATTAAGTTTTGTTCAGGGTGAAGATACAGAAACTCCAAACTCTCAGGTAAGAAGTATTATTGCAAAACGTCTTGCTGAAAGTAAGTTCTCTGCTCCTCATTATTATCTGATGGTAGAAATCAACATGGATAAAGCAATTGAGGCAAGAAAAGAAATCAATTCTTTACCTGATACAAAAATTTCTTTCAATGATATGATCATTAAGGCGACTGCAGTTGCATTAAGAAAACACCCACAAGTAAATTCTAGTTGGGCTGGTGATAAGATCATTCACAGAGGGAATATCAATGTGGGTGTAGCTGTTGCGATTCCTGATGGATTGGTTGTTCCGGTTCTTAAGAATACAGATCAGATGAATTACACTCAGATTTCTGCTGCGGTTAAAGATATGGCTTCAAGAGCTAAATCTAAAGGCTTGAAAGCAAATGAAATGGAAGGATCTACATTCTCTATATCTAACTTAGGAATGTTCGGAATCGAAACATTTACAAGTATCATCAACCAACCGAATTCTGCAATCCTTTCCGTAGGAGCAATCATTGAAAAACCGATTGTTAAAAATGGAGAGATCGTAGTTGGAAACATTATGAAACTTTCATTAGCATGTGACCATAGAGTAGTAGATGGTGCTACCGGGGCTCAATTCTTACAAACTTTAAAAACATATCTGGAAAGTCCTTTGACATTATTACTATAATAAATCCGGATTGTAATATAATAGAAACCTCTCAGATTGAGAGGTTTTTTTGTTTTTTTAATTTAGAATTGGATATTTTTTAGTGATTAAAAAAATGTAGGAAGATTATTAGAGTTTTATTTATATTCACTATTTTTGGAGCATGATTATAGCAAGAAATATCCATAAATCTTATGGGAATTTAGAAGTATTAAAGGGCGTAGATATTCATATCAAAACAGGAGAGGTTGTTTCTATTGTTGGAGAGTCCGGGGCTGGGAAATCTACCCTTCTTCAAATTTTGGGGACATTAGATTCACCTACCAATTCGAAGAATTACGATACAGAAATTACATTAGCTGGGGAGTCGTTTATTAATATGAATGATAAGCAGCTTTCTAAATTCAGAAACCAAAATATTGGTTTTGTATTTCAATTTCATCAGTTACTTCCAGAATTTACGGCTTTGGAAAATGTCTTACTTCCGACCAAAATTGCCGGTGCCAATGATAAAGATGCCTTGGAAAAAGCTTATGCTTTATTTGAAGATTTAAGGATAGAACAAAGACTACATCATAAGCCCAATCAGTTATCTGGTGGTGAAGCACAGAGAGTTGCAGTAGCAAGAGCGCTTATCAATTCTCCTAAAACTATTTTTGCTGATGAGCCTACTGGTAATCTGGATTCAAAAAATGCTGATGATCTGCATCGTTTATTCTTTGATTTAAGGGATAAATATAATCAAACATTTGTAATCGTAACCCATAATCCGAATCTCGCAGAGATTACAGATAGGAAATTGGTAATGAAAGACGGAATGATTATAGAGTAATCTTGATCACATCATGCAGAAAGCATTATTCTTTTTTTTAATCATATTTTTTTCTTTTAGTCTTAAAGCACAAGGCAATACAAATTTGCCTGAATCCAGAATTAATGAATTGAAGGCTTTCTTAAAAGGAAAGAATTATAATCAGGATATCGCTGTTTTTATCAATTTTAAAACCTTTTCTGGAAAATATCGTTACTTTGTTTACGACCTGAAAAACGATAAAATACTACAAAAAGCCATTGTTGCACATGGTAGCGGCTCTGTCAAAAAGAATTCTGATGAGCTTATTTTTAGTAATGTAGAAGGGGCTTATCAGTCTTCATTGGGAAAATATGAGATCAAAGAGAGTTACTCAGGAAAATTTGGAAAATCTTATCGACTGAATGGTCTTGATTCCACCAATAATAATGCAAAACAAAGAGCCATCGTTATTCATTCTTATGGATGCATTCCAGATAAAGAATCAGTTCGTCCTGCTTGTTTAAGTTTGGGATGTCCTATGCTTTCATCCAGTGCACTTGAGCAAACAGCGGGTTATATTGATTCATCGAAACAATCTGTTATTTTGTATGCTTTCTATTAAAAATTCGTATTTTGTACTTGTAATTTAAACTTCTATTATGCCCATTAAGTTTCTTGCAGAGGATGACAGACCAAGAGAAAAGTTTTTACGGAAAGGTAAAGACTCATTATCTGATTCTGAACTCTTAGCCATTGTAATGGGAAGTGGAAGTAGGGATGAAAGTGCTTTGGAATTGGCAAGAAAGATCTTGTCATCAGTAAATAATAACTGGCATGAATTAAGTTTAATGTCGATAAAAGATTTGATGAAGTTTAAAGGCGTTGGTGAAGTAAAAGCGCTTTCCATTGCTACTTCTTTGGAAATAGGTCGTCGAAGAGCCGGACAGGAAATTTCTGACAAACCCGTTATTTCAAATAGTAATGATGCATATGTTATTTTTAAAAATCACCTGGCAGATTTAAGAACTGAAGAATTCTGGGCTATTTTTCTCAACCAAAGCAATAAAGTTGTCCATATTGCTCAATTAACACAGGGCGGAATAAGTCAATCCATTGTAGATGTAAGGGTTTTATTTAAACTGGGATTGGATCATTTCTCGACCGGGATTATTATTGCCCATAATCATCCTTCGGGAAGTTTAAAACCGAGTCGTGAGGATCTTACTATTACTCAAAAGATAAAGGAAGCAGGAATGTTTTTAAGCATTCAGCTTTTAGATCATTTAATTATAACCCAAAACGCATATTTTAGTTTCTCAGACGAAGGATTAATATGATTAAGAGAGTACGATACAACGAAATCGATTTTAATAAATATACTGAATGTTTAGAAAATTCTGAACAAAGAAAATATTCAGCTTCAAGAACTTTTCTAGATATCACTTCTAAAAATCAATGGGAGCTATTGGTCTATAATGATTATGAAGCTGTAATGCCCATTCCTTATGTGAAGAAGTATGGCATAAAGATCATCCATAATCCAATGCTTTGTCAACAATTAGGTATCTTTTCAAAAAAGGATAGTGCTTCTGTGAATCAGGCCTTTTTAGATTTTTTGAATTCAAATTTTCTTATTAGAATTTACCAGTTTAATGATCTTAACAAATTTCATTCTATTGTAGAGCAGAAAAAAAACTTCCTTATCCCCTCTGATTCTTATGAAAAAGTATATGCCAGATATTCTCCAAAGAGAAAAAGAAAGTTAAGGCTGGACGAAGATGTACTTCGTAATTCTGAAAATAAGTTGGTGAGTTTTAATGAAGCTAAGTTATTCATACAGAATAATATGTTGGGTTTGGAAAAAGAAGGAGATATCAATGGCTTTTTAAGAATTTTTAAAATGTTTTATGATCAGGGGCATCTTCAATTTTCTGCTTTTTTCTATAATCAAAAGATCATCAATATTATTGCTGTTTACGAGGATGATTTTAGTTTAGCATTGCTTGGGACATTTAATGATAAAGAATATGTGAAAATCTCCGGAGCATCAGTGCTTATAGATAATGTAATTAAAAATTGCATAGAAAATAAAACATTTGATTTTGAAGGTGGGGAACTTCCCAACATAGAAGAGTTTTTTCGTGGATTTCGTCCTGAATTACAACCTTATGGCATTTTGAAGAGTTCGGTGAAAGAGCTTGCCCAAAAATTACTCATATTAATTGCTAAAGGTAAGTGGTCCACATTAAAATAATAAACAAGAGAATGATTATTCTCATGATGAACTGATTAGGTCTACATATTTTTGTAACTTTATAAGGCTATTTTAACAACATATTTTAACAATGTTTAAACAGATTCGAAACTATAAACTCCCTTATGCGATCTATAATTTTTTTAATAAGAAAAAATTAAAACATAATATTCCCCTTTATAAAAAATATGGTGTTAAGAAAAGCTATTTTTCAAGTATTTCCAGTAAGGATTTTTCTCATCTTCCAGCAAGCGAAAGAGAAATACATCAGGAGAAATTGATCAATACAGAGTTCTATAAAAACCTATCTGAGGAAAATAAAGAAAGTGCTAACCATTATAATGATAATGGATATCTGATTGTCAAGAATTACCTGAGCACAGAGACGGTAGACCAGATTAATAACGAAATTGAAAAGCTTTTAAAGGATGGTACCTTGAAATTTCGTTATGGAGGTAAATTGATGTTTGCTATTCATTATTCCGATATCATTAGAAAGATAGGAAATGATAAAAGCTTTCTTGATTTCCTTTCGGTGCTCCTTGATGGAGAAGCTAAACTTTTCCAAAGTATCAATTTCATTAATGGGAGCCAGCAAAAAACACATTCTGATAGTATACATATGACGACGTATCCACTTGGAGGCCTTTTGGGAGTATGGATAGCCTTAGAAGATGTGGATGAAAATAACGGTGCTCTTCATTATATTCCAGGAAGTCACAAATTGCCTTACTTCTTAAATTCTGATTATGATAATGAAGGCAATGCGTTTAAAATAGGTAAGCAAAGCTATAAGGCCTATGAAGAGTTTTTGGAAAATAAAGTAAAAGAACTAGGGCTGAAAAAAGAAATTTTCAGAGCAAAAAAAGGGGATCTTCTGATATGGCATGCTAATATTTTGCATGGAGGTGAGCCTCATTTGGATAAAGGAAGAACGAGGAAAAGTTTGGTTTACCACTACTTTGATGAAAATAGTGTTTGCTACCATGAAGTAACTCAGAGACCAGCGTTATTCGAGATGTAATTGGCTTGCTAATTATTAGGAAATTTTACTTTGTCGCAAATAGTACATCCTTTTTCTGAGTTTTTATGACGAAATTATAGGGCTTTATGTCCAGATTCAGATCTGTAGGACTATAAGGAGGATGTATCTCAATTACAATATTATCCACCAACTTCAACCAGGAATTGTTTTGATGAAGTAATTCTTTTTCTGCTCCTTCAATATCAATTTTAAGTAAATCAATATTTTTTAATTCATTGTTTTTTATCAGGCTATCCATAGATATGGCGCTTGTAACAATACCATTTTCAGATATTTTTTGATTATAAGAAAGCTCATCTCCTCCGAAGTTTAATGTGCCATCCTCAAAATGAGCAGCAGCATGAATGCAAACAATATTTGGAAATGATTTTGTATTGGCTTTTAATATTTCAAAATTATCCTGAGAAGCTTCTATAGCATATATTTTTGCATTAGGATATCTCAGGGAGAGATAGATAGAAGTCATTCCGATATGGGCTCCCAGATCAACTATAATTTGGGGTTCTTTGTTTAAGAATGAAAGATGTTCCTGATAGGTTTCTCTCCAGAATATTTCATAAAAAATATCAATGTCTCCTTTAAAAGTCCTTAGATAAAGGTTGAAACTTTTCTTTCCTTTTTTGAAATTATAAACAAAAATTTCATTGTTGCTGAAATCTAAACTCTCTTTTTTGAATTTAGAACTATATCTTTTTGAGTTAACAGTAAATGCAAGAAATGTTTTCAGATTTCTGCTCATGTTTTGATTAAAAATTACTTTAGAAATATAGTTTTTTAATGACATTGTAAATGATAGGGTAGTTGATTATGCAAATTAATAGTATTTATATTTATCATACCATCTTTTTACTAGGAAAATGAAAAATAAAAGCGTTAAACTTGCATAGCGAATAGTAAATAATTAGTAATTTTGCACATCGAATTATGACAAGTTTTTCAGAATATCTGCCGTATGCTTTTGCTCTTATTATAGCAATTCCCTTTTTGGTTTTGTTGAGGCAATTTGTACACACTTATATTACTCTTAAGAATCAAGAAATAAAGCTTCTTTCTGTAAAATCAAATTCTGAGAATAAGACCCATTCTTACGAAAGGATGACCCTTTTTCTTGAAAGGATAAAGCCGTCTAATATTATTCAGAAGTTTGATCAGAATTTAGCTGTTCATGAGTTTATATTCTTGACTGAAAAGACGATCAATGAAGAATTCGAGTATAACTCTTCTCAACAGCTTTATTTAACAAAAAATTCATGGAAGAATATTGTTGATTGTAAAAATGCTATTATAGATTTGCTTCACAAAACCTATGAAGGATTGAATAATAACGCTGATCTTAATGAATTTAAGACCGTTTTTATTATGAATTATATGAATGAGGAAGACTATATTACGACTACTATTGAAGATTTAAGAAGAGAAATTTTAATATTATCATAACAAAAAAATTAAAATATAAATAATGATTCCAAATTTTAAAGCACATCCGTGGCATGGAATTTCTGCAGGAGAAGATGCGCCAAATGTTGTAAATGTATTTGTGGAAATCGTTCCTTCAGATACGATTAAGTATGAAGTGGATAAGGAAACAGGATATTTAAAAGTAGACCGTCCTCAAAAATTTTCAAATATTATCCCTGCTCTTTATGGTTTTGTTCCTAGAACATATTGCCATAATGAAGTGATGAAACTGGCTATCGAAAGTGGTGCAGATGATGTAACGATGGGAGACCATGACCCGTTAGATATTTGTGTGTTAAGTTCACACAATATCCATTCAGGAGGAATGCTAATGGAAGCTATTCCAATTGGTGGTTTCAAAATGATTGATGGAGGTGAAGCTGATGATAAAATTGTTGCAGTAATGGTGGGTGACCATGCATTCGGACATTTCAGAGATATTGCTGAGTTACCTGAGGCAGAAGTAAGAAGATTGATGCACTATTTCTTAACCTACAAAAACTTACCAGATGAGCCTGCAAAATGTAGAATTCAGGAAGTATATGGAGTAGAGCATGCAAGAAAAGTAATCAAAGCATCTCAAAAAGATTACGCAGAAAAGTTCGGAGGATAAGATATCTTTTCGATAAAATAAACAAAGGCAGCTGGAATTTTCAGCTGCTTTTTGCTTTTCTATAAGTATCGATTGTAATAGAACAATACGAGTTTTATGAATTATAATTCATATGTGTGTGATGATTTTATTTGTAATAATATTTTTAATTAGAATGGATTTTATAAATCATTTGGAATTTTTGTTATATTTATAAAACTAATTACAATTTTTTAATACAAAAATAATAAACTATGAATTTGTTCTATTTGGTTCCGGTTTTTGGTGTTATCGCTTTACTATATACATTTATTCAAAGTAATTGGGTGCGAAAACAGAATGCCGGAAATGAAAAAATGAAAATTATCAGTGGACATATCGCTGACGGTGCTATGGCTTTCCTGAAAGCAGAGTACAAGATTCTTACTTACTTCGTAGTAGTGGTAGCTATTTTATTAGCAGTGATGGGAATGAGCAATTCCAATTCACACTGGACTATAGGAATAGCTTTTGCAGTAGGAGCTGTTTTTTCTGCTTCTGCTGGTTTTATTGGAATGAGAATCGCTACAAAAGCTAACGTACGAACAGCGGAGGCTGCTAAAACTTCACTTTCTAAGGCTTTAAAGGTTTCATTTACAGGAGGTTCTGTAATGGGGATGGGAGTTGCCGGATTAGCTGTGTTAGGGTTAGGCGCTCTATTCTTAATCATAAAACAGATTTTCGCACCTGATGCGCCTGTAGATTCCCACGAAATGGAAAAAACCATCGAGATTCTTACAGGATTTTCTCTAGGTGCAGAATCTATTGCCTTATTTGCAAGAGTGGGTGGTGGTATTTATACCAAGGCTGCTGATGTTGGGGCAGACCTGGTAGGGAAAGTAGAAGCAGGAATTCCTGAAGACGATCCGAGAAACCCTGCTACTATTGCTGATAATGTAGGAGATAACGTTGGGGATGTCGCAGGGATGGGAGCCGATTTATTTGGTTCTTATGTGGCAACAGTTTTAGCAACAATGGTTTTAGGAAGAGAAACAATCTCAGTAGATTCTTTTGGTGGTTTTGCACCCATCCTGCTTCCGATGCTTATTGCCGGAACAGGAATCATTTTTTCTATGATAGGAACTTTATTTGTTAGGATTAATGATAGTGAAGGTGCTTCAACTTCAAGTGTACAGAATGCATTAAATCTGGGGAACTGGGGAAGTATTGTAATTACTGCAGTAGCTTCTTATTTCCTGGTAACTTATATATTACCTGAAACGATGGTTTTAAGAGGGCACGAATTCACTAAAATGGGTGTTTTCGGAGCTATAATGGTTGGATTGGTTGTAGGGACTTTAATGAGTATCATAACTGAATTTTACACAGCGATAGGGAAAAGGCCTGTGTCAAGTATTGTAAGACAATCATCAACAGGACATGCAACAAACATTATCGGAGGTCTTTCTGTGGGTATGGAATCTACTTTACTTCCAATTATTGTTTTGGCTGGTGGTATTTATGGATCTTATCTGTGTGCTGGTTTATATGGGGTAGCTATTGCTGCTGCGGGGATGATGGCGACAACGGCTATGCAGTTGGCTATTGATGCATTTGGGCCGATTGCTGATAATGCAGGAGGAATTGCTGAGATGAGTGAACTGCCAAAAGAAGTACGTGAGAAAACAGATATTCTTGATGCTGTAGGAAATACCACAGCTGCAACCGGGAAAGGATTTGCTATTGCATCTGCAGCTTTAACGGCTTTGGCATTATTTGCCGCTTTTGTTGGAATTGCAGGGATTGACGGGATTGATATTTATCGGGCAGATGTTTTAGCAGGATTATTTGTAGGAGGAATGATTCCTTTTATCTTTTCATCTTTAGCAATTACCGCTGTAGGACAAGCAGCGATGGCAATGGTAGAAGAGGTAAGAAGGCAGTTTCGTGAGATCCCAGGGATTTTGGAAGGTACTGCCGAGCCTGAATACGAAAAGTGTGTTGCGATATCCACAGATGCATCTATTAGAAAAATGATGCTACCTGGTGCGATAGCTATCATATCTCCGCTATTGGTAGGATTTATTTTCGGCCCTGAAGTATTGGGAGGATTTTTAGCAGGAGCTACGGTGTGTGGTGTTTTGATGGGGATGTTCCAGAATAATGCCGGAGGTGCATGGGATAACGCTAAAAAGTCTTTTGAAAAAGGAGTTGATATTAACGGGCAAACTTATTATAAAGGTTCTGAGCCTCATAAAGCATCTGTAACTGGTGATACTGTTGGTGACCCATTTAAGGATACTTCCGGTCCATCAATGAATATTTTGATTAAATTAATGTCCATCGTATCATTGGTAATTGCTCCAACACTGGCAACATTGCATAAAGATAAAATTGAAGCAGAAAGAAAAGCAACCCTCGAAAATCTTTTAGGTAAGGTGGGTGCACATTCTGATTTAGGGACTGCCGGAGTTGCCGCAGTAGCTGTAACATCAAAGGAGATTAAAGGGCACTTAAATGAGAATGGTGATTTTGTTTATGAAACAGGAAATATTAAAGAAATTAAACTGAATAACGGCAATGCTATTTCGCTTGGTGAAAACAGCCGTTTGTTTGAGATGTATAATGGTATTAAAAATAAAGACCAATCTGTTTTAGATCCTAATAAATGGTATACGATTGAAAATCTATATTTCGAGAGTGGATCAAGTGATCTGAAGCCTGGTTCTGAAATTCAATTGAATACGCTTGCAGAGTTGTTGAATGCTTTCCCTAATTTGAAAATAAAACTGGGAGGATATACTGACAATACAGGTAATGCAGATAGCAATAAAAAGCTATCCAATTTAAGAGCACAAACAGCTAAATTAAAGCTATTGGAAATGGGTATTTCCTCAGACAGAGTAGAAGCTGAAGGATATGGTTCTCAATATCCTGTTTGTGAGGAAAATGACACTGATGAATGTAAAGCTAAGAATAGAAGAATTGATGTAAGGGTTCTTTCTCTTTAATTTAATGTCATAAAATAACAAAAAACACCGCGAAATGCGGTGTTTTTTGTTGGTTATAAGATTTATAAATTTTTTCTCAGGTGTTCGAGTGCTTTGATAATTAACTCATCATTTTTAACAAAGCTAAATCGGATATAATCAGAGTTTTGCCTTGAGTTGTAAAATGCTGAAAGGGGAAGGCAGGCTACTTTTTTTTCAATTGTAAGCCATTTTGAAAATTCTACATCAGTCATAGTCGCTGAAACATTTCTAAAATTAACAAGCTGAAAAACGCTGCCTTCAGACGGAGATTCGATTTCTAATGATGTATTTTTCATCAGTTCATTAAAAAGATCTCTCTTCCTTTGCATGAGAACTTTATTTTGAGAAGGATCAAATACATGTAAATACTTCGCAATGGCATATTGAGCCGGAGCATTGGCACTGTAAGAAATGTATTGCTGATGGCATCTGAATTTAGATGTTAAGTCATTGGAAGCTAGTGAATAGCTGACCTTCCATCCTGTGGTGTGAAACATTTTGCCGAAGGAAAAAATGCAAAAAGTTCTCTTCCTCAGATCCGGGTGGATAAAAGAACTGTAATGTTCTTTGTCATCATAACAGTAAGTATCATAAATTTCTTCTGAGATCAGATATATTTCCTGATGCTTAATAAGATCATATAAATGGTTCCAATCCTCCTGAGACCATATTTTTCCAGTTGGATTTTGTGGTGAATTTACAATGATTGCTTTCGTTTTTTCAGATAAACAACTTTGAAGGTTTTCCCAATTTATATTGAAGTCATGATCAAGATCACAATAAACAGGAGTTCCTCCATTCATCATTACTGAAGGTCCATAAGTGTAATAGGATGGTTGAATGATAATTACTTCATCTCCTTGATTTAAAACGCATTTAAGTGCTGTATGTAAAGCAAAAGTTGCACATGGAACAATCGTAATTTCTTCTCGCTCTAGAGGGATGGAATGGGTGCGTTTTAGATTGAATTGTATTATGGCATCTATGAGCATAGGGTTTCCTGCAAGTGGCTCATATTGATGATGATCAAGATCAACAGATTCTTTAAGATAGTATTTCAATCTCTCATCAATTTCAAAATCAGGAAGGCCTAATGATAAATCAAAACTGTTATGTTTTGATGCCAGTTCAGACATATCTGTAAAAAAAGAATAATGAGTAAATCCGTAAATATTTTCCATCTATTGTGCAGTTTATATCAAATATAAGAAAAAATGGAATCTGCGGGAGATTAAATAAATTTTGTTACTTTTAAGAAAATTATATCATAATGAGAAAGATACTTATTCCAGTATTTGCTATTGCATTACTTTCTAGTTGCGAAACTACCAAAGTCGTTACTAAAGAGAAGGGAAATGCGCAGCCAACTTCTAAAGTTCTATCTAAGTCTGAGAAAGCTTTTCAATCTGCTTATAATGAGATTAAGCTTGATGATTTAAAAAAGAACCTATATGTTATTGCTTCAGATGAAATGGAAGGTAGAGACACTGGGAGTCCTGGGCAGAAAAAGGCAGGAGAGTATATGATTAATTTTTATAAAGAACACGGTATTTCATTTCCAAAAGCTTTAGGTTCTTATTATCAGAAAGTTCCATCAACATTTATGCAACAGAGAGGAGGGAGGAATCTTCCTGATTCTGAAAATATTCTAGCATTTATCGAAGGTTCTGAAAAACCAGATGAAATTGTTGTGGTTTCCGGACATTATGATCACGTAGGTACAAAAAATGGGGTGGTGTATAATGGAGCTGACGATGATGGAAGTGGAACTGTAGCAGTTATGGAAATTGCTAAAGCTTTTCAAAGTGCTAAGAAGGCAGGTAATGGTCCTAAACGATCTGTTTTGTTTCTTCATGTAACAGGAGAAGAACATGGATTATTTGGTTCCGAATATTATACAGATAACCCTGTCTTCCCACTTGCTAATACTGTGGTAGATCTTAATATTGATATGATCGGAAGAGATGATCCTGAAAATAGGGGAAAAAGTTATGTCTATGTGATCGGTTCAGAAATGTTAAGTTCCCAGTTAAAAGTGATCAATGAAGCTGCGAATAGAAAAACGAATAATCTGGAACTGAATTACAGATATGACGATCCTAATGATCCTGATAGATTGTATTACAGATCTGATCATTATAATTTTGCAAAAAATAATATTCCTGTCGCTTTTTTCTTTGATGGAATTCACGAAGATTATCATAAGCCAACAGATGATGTAGAGAAAATTGATTTCAGTTTACTACAGAAAAGAGCCCAGCTGGTGTTTACAATAGCGTGGGAAATTGCCAATAGACCGGAGAGAATTACGGTTGATAAAAAATAATAGATACCAAGAAGATTTTATAGGTAATTTACTTTAGATAAATGATGTAATTATTTATTATATAGTTGTTTATTTATTTTTATTAAAGTATTGCGTAATGATGATTCGAGAGGCGAAATCAGAAGATATTTTTCAAATACAGATAGTGAGAAATGCTGTAAAAGAAAATAGATTGTCAAATCCTGATCTTGTTACTGATAAAGATTGTGAAGAATTTTTATTTGAAAGAGGGAAAGGTTGGGTGTGTGAAATCAATGATCAGGTTGTCGGTTTTTCAATTGTTGATTTGAAAGAAAATAACATTTGGGCACTATTTGTTCATCCGGATTTTGAAGGTCTTGGAATAGGGCAAAAGCTTCACCACATCATGCTGAATTGGTATTTTCAGCAAACTAAAAAAAGTGTTTGGCTGGGAACAGCTTTTGATACAAGAGCTGAAAAGTTTTACCGGAAGATAGGCTGGAAGGAAACAGGAACTCATGGAAAGCACGAAATTAAATTTGAAATGACTTATAATACCTGGAAAGAAATAAAGCCATGAAACAAAAAATGAAATCAATTCGACCATTTATTGGTGCTCAAAACTTTATGGAAAGCAGATCTTTTTATACGGATCTGGGATTTGAGGAAATTGTTTTAGAAGAAAAATTATCATTATTTAAAAAACAGGATATTGCATTCTATCTTCAGGATGCATATGTGAAAGATTGGATTGATAATACCATGATCTTTGTTGAAGTAGAAAATGTGGATGAATACTGGCAGGAACTTTTGGATTTGAACTTGACTAAGAAATATAATACTATAAAACTAACACCCGTAAGAACCCTGAATTGGGGAAAAGAATGTTTCGTGCATGATCCTTCTGGTATTTTATGGCATTTTGGAGAATTTTTCAACCATTAATTGAAGATGATTTACGCTTTTGATACCTACTATTATGAGGATTATGCCTACACAGTCTGTCTGGCATTCAAAGATTGGGAAGATGATCTGGAAACAGCAGTTTATAGTGAAAAGACTCCCATTACTTCTGACTACGAAAGTGGAGCTTTTTACAAACGGGAACTTCCATGTATTCTGAGTCTATTGTCACAGATTGATCTCAAAGATGGAGATATTCTTTTAGTAGATGGTTATGTGACCCTCAATAACGAAGGTAAGATTGGACTCGGAGGATATTTATATGAAAAATTAGAAGAAAAATATCCTGTTGTGGGAATTGCAAAAAATGAATTTTCCGCTCCTGATTCTCAGCGGAGGACAATCTACAGAGGGGAAAGTAAAACACCCTTGTTTCTTACTTCGAAAGGGATTGATGTGGATCTTTTAAAAAATAAAATAGAGCAAATGCACGGATTGTATAGAATACCGACATTGTTGAAAAAACTAGATCAATTGACAAGAATTGCTTAATTGGAACCTTCATCTATAACTGGTGAGGACTTTGTCAGAATTTTGAATTTTATAAAAAGATAAAAACGAATAAGAAGCAGAATATATAGTTCTGCTTCTTGTTTCGTTGATGTAGTCCATAATAAACGGAATTTACGAACCATTTTAATAAGGTACATTTCCTTTTTGCAACCTGAGAACAATATTTTGAATCCCAGGTAGGCATATCAAAATAACAATTACAACAAGCAATCCGATCAGCATGATATCATAATAATCTTTTGTTGAACGTATTAAAATCTGCTGTTTTATAAAATAATTCAAATAAGCATTTGAGGCTCCTTTGGAAGTATACATGTCGTTGCCTGCATTCAAATAAGCTTGTTGAATATTCTGCAAGGTAATTGATAATTGAGGATTCGTTTCTGTCAGTGATTCTCTGAGCTTATCATTGGCTTCAGATTTAGTATATAATTGTGTATAATTGTTTACAGCCATACTGCTGCTAAATCCTAAGAATCTGGCAAAAATACCAAGAAAAGCAGCATTGAAAGCAACCTTTGGAGGGGCTGAAGAAACCATGAATGATACAATAGGAACAAACAAGACCCCTGTAGAAACTCCATAGATGAACAGTGGAAGAATAAAGTCTTTTGTTTCGCCTGTAGAAGATACAAATTGTAACATGTAGAAATAATAGCAGGCCATGATGACAAATCCTGTAATTATAATTCTTATCAAGGAAATCCCCATTAAGATAAAACGGGCAGTGATTGCCATGCTGACTGCTGTACCTAAGATAACGGCTATCCAAACAGGAATAATATGGAGCGGATCAGTGGCAAGGACAACTTCTATATAGCCATAGGTAAGGCCCGTTGTTCCCTTAAAAATATAAAAAACAAAAAGCAATAGTAAACCTATGACAAAGTTTTTGGCTTTAAAGATCTGCAAGTTAATCAACGGATGCTTCAACCTGTTTTCCCGGACTATAAAAAGAAATAGCAGGATGATAAAGAACATACCCAACAGAACAATAACTGGACTATCTAACCAATTGAGCTGCTGACCATATATCAAAATGTATCCGATAACAGAGGAAAATGTAAGATAGTAGAGATACCCGATCCAATCTACTCTGTAGAGAGGAATTTTTTTTGAAAATCTGGCTTTTGAATTCATGCTTATTAAAATCACAAAAAGCAGAGCAATGAGCATTAAAATCAATCCGAAAAACAGCCAGTTAAAGTCTAAAACATCAAGTAAAATACTACTATAAATAGCATATACAGGAACTGCGATCTGTATGGCTGCATAGAAAATACTGTAACCAATAACTCTAGCTCTGGTGGAAGATAAACGGGAAAAAACCATATTGAGGATGATACTGCAAATGAGTGCGCAGGCAATTCCCTGAACGATTCCACATACCAGAAACAGAGCCCAGTTTTTAGAATAAAAACAGATGAGTGAACTCACTGAATTTAATGCTAACCCTATTATCAGATATTTCCGGGGTGCAAAATATTTAGTAATTCGGAAGTCTAAAGCTAAAAAAGTGACTGCAGAAGCATAGGTAAGTACCATAGCATATTGTACATCTGTGGGCTGGACTCCATAATAACCTGCCATACTGATAGGTCTTCCATACAGAGCAAAGCTGAATAAGGAGATCATTAATATTGTAAAAATAATGCTTCTGGCCAGCCATTCAGGGATCCAACTTTTAAATATGGGCATATTGTAGGATTCCATTAGCTTTAATTTTTGTTGATATACACATTCGCATTCATTCCTGCAGATAGTTCGGACAGTTTCTCCTTGGCTTCTGTAAGCTTGATTCTTACAGGAATACGTTGTATTACTTTTACAAAATTGCCTGTCGCATTATCTGGTGGTAGAAGAGAATAGCGGGAACCTGTAGTAGGAGATAAGGATTCTATGACACCTGAAAATGTTTCTCCTGGAAAAGCATCCACTTCTATATTGACCTTTTGGCCTATTTTAAATGTTTTGATCTGTGTTTCTTTGAAATTGGCTACCACCCATTTCTCCTGCGACTTATTGACAAGAAATGCCAGAGTCTGCCCAGGTTGGATCAGTTGTCCTTCCTGAATGGTTTTTTTGCCTATCTTACCATCAAATGGAGCCGTGATTACCGTATAACGTATATCGAGGTCCTGTCTTTCTATGGACGCCTGTTTTACTTTTATTTCAGCATTGATTGCTAAACGTTGTGCTTGTATATCATTGAGTTTTGACTCTGCTACCCGAAGAGATGCGAGCGTTTCTTCATAATCCGATTGATTGGTTAATAGGGAAGTATGTACATTATCAAATTTTTGTTGAGTAGTCGATTCATCTGCCAGAAGGTTTTTATAGCGCTCATATTCCTTTTGCTGCTGATCCAGTTTAGCTTTGATTCCTAAAATATGGGCTTTTATGACATCAATATTTTTGATCTGGGTTTGTTCACTTGCACCTAAAATTGGGAGTTTGGCCTCGGATGTCGCTAATTCTGCTAAAGCTGTTTCTTTTTTAAGATCATATTCATCCCTTTCAATACGTACGAGAGTATCTCCTTTATGGACTTCCTGATTATCCTGATAATAAATTTTGCTGATATATCCCCCAACTTTAGCATTTATAGGTGATAGGTAAGCTTCTATCTGTGCATCATTGGTCTGCTCATACCAATATCCTTTCCAGAAATGAAGTACAGCCCAGACGATGATTACGATTAATAATAGTATTCCTAACCATTGTGTTATTACTACTATAATACGGTCTGTTTTATTCTTGTTCATAATTTTATTTTAAAGTGTTCCTGTGATAATCAATAGTTTTATATGGCTCAGTCTTAAATTTGCCTCAGCTGATATGAGATTGAATTTGGCTTGTAACAGAATGTTTTCAGCATCTAAAAGATCGGTCAGAAGAGATTGCTGATTGAGGTAGCTGTTTCTGATTACTCTCACACTTTCAGTACTTTGCCGGATGGTAAGTTCTGCCGTCTCTACACTTTCTCTTGCCTGCTCTCTTTCAAGAAAAGCATCTCTCACTTTAATCGATAGGTCGTCCTGTTTTATCCGTCTTTTTTCAATCTCCTGTTTGTTCAGGTTATATGCATGAGCAATAGTGTGTTTACTCTTATAAAGATTGTCTACAGAGTAGGTTACCTTTAAGCCTATTTGACCAAATCCCCAGAGATCATTGGAGTATGGATAAAATGAAATTTGAGGATACGTATAGTTGTATCTGGAGTATAAAGAAATCTTTGGTAACAAGCTTGATTTTACCTGTTTAATATTAAGCTCACTTAATGTCTGATTTGCGCTAACGATCTTAATATCAGGTGAATTAGCGAGTGCGGCTGTAAGATAGTCTTCATAATTTGATCCTTGTAAATCCTTGGTTTCCAGAATATCTTCAGAAGAAATATCCAGTGGCTCAGTCCCGCTTCTTCCCATCAGAATGTTGAGTCGTTGTTTGGTAAGATCAATTTTCTTTTTCACATCCGAATCGCTGAGTTCCAATTGAGATAGTTTAACTGAAATTCTTAATACATCACTCTTCAATACAATACCATTCTTGTTAAGATTTTCGATGGTGGATAGCTGCTTCTTTTCGCTGGAAATTTCGGAGGAAATAAAAGATTCAAATTCCTGGAATTTGTACAGATCGTAATAGGATGCAGCGATCATATATTTTACATTATCTTCCTGTAATTCAAACTCATATTGTTTACGTATTTTCTCTTCTTTTTTAATTTCAATGTTTCTTTTGTCTTTTCCTCCACTGTAGAGATTGAAGTCCAGATTGTAACCCAATCCATAACCATATCCCTTAATTGGAACACTTTGAGGTGACGAAAACAGACCATTTTCATACAGAAGAAACTTGGAGTTAAGACGAAAATCTCCAACGACAGACAATTCTGGTAATTGCTTATCTTTTGCTTCTAAAATACTGATATCGCTTTCTTCTTTTGCCAGTTCTGCAAGTTTCAATTGTTTGTTTTGTGACTCCGATATATTCCAGATTTTATTCAATGTCAATACGGAGGGATTATCCTGTATTTGTGCTTTTATACCAGCCGAAACTGCCAGATACAGAAGTATGATATATCTTTTCATTGTAAGATTACATTTTTATACTGGCAAAATTATTGCGGAATAAAATGAGTCTTTTTATAATATTAGCCTTATTTTTGTTTATTCTGGCCAATATTTTTAAGTTTATCTCTATTTGATAAGTGATTATCAGTGTCCTGTTTTAAAATTTTAAAATCGACTCCTGCCTATGAAAACGATAAAAGAAGTAAGAGAAAAAGTAGATGCTCATCCTGCATCCATATTGATGATCCGTCAGCAATGGGAACAAAGACTGCCTATGCATAGACATCAGAAAGGGCAATTGCTTTTGGTTATTGGTGGAATGGCAAAATTGAGAACAAAAGAAAAAGATCTTTACATTCCACGCAGTCACTATATCTGGATGCCTAAAATGTATTCGCATAATTTGATGTTCAATTCTAAAGACCTTGATATCATTAACATTTATTTCCCGGAGGAAGAAAAATTTAATCATCCATTTTATGATGATTTGGGGATATATCCTGTTAGTAATTTGCTTTCTGAGCTTTTGAATTTCGGAAAGGAGTGGAATGGAGATTTCTTTCCAGATTCATGGGAATATGAATTCCTTCTCACCATGAAACATTTACTTCCTAAGGAGAATTTGAAAAAATTTTCTATCCAGTTGCCTACCACCAGTGATGAACGTCTTAATGCAATTATAAAATTTATTCGAAACAATTTAGAAAACCCACTGACACTGGAAGAAGTAGGAGGTAAATTTGGATTTAGTGTAAGAAGTCTGACCCGTATATTTACCAATAAACTTGGGATTTCGTTTATCCAATATGTTAAGATGGTAAGGATCATCCGTGCAATGGAATTACTAAAGGATACCACTCTGAGTATGAGTGAGATTGCTTATGAAATTGGCTATTCTAATATTTCAGCATTTAGCAATACATTTCAGCAACTGACCAATATGAGACCAACAGAATTTAAATCCATGCTTTAATAAAATAATTATTCCCGTCTGTAATTGCCCCTGTAGCTTTTCTATCAGGGATTATTAATACTATTAACCATTTTGCTTTTTATTGAGATTTAATTAAAAAAATGATAAAATATTTTTTTAATTAAAAAAAGTTTATACATTTGTCACATCAAAAAATAGAAATGAATAGCACATTCAACAATATTATTACTATCATTATTGTCATTATCGGATTCCGGTGATGAGCGATGGTATTGTTGAAACTCTATAAAAATATTAGAAAGCCATCCTCATCCGGGATGGCTTTTTTTATGTCCAAATTTTAAAATTAATCTAAAAACAAAAATATGTATTACAACAAAAAATTGACACTTCAGTCTAAACGGTTTGCGAAATATACCGGAGCTGGTATTGACCAATATTTTCAAGTATCTGATCACAGGAACTACAAGGCCTCCTATTTTGAAGATCCGGATACAGCAGGATTAGCGACTGTATAAATGCAAAAATGAAGTCTTTCTATAATTCTGCTGTTGTAGAATTAGTTAATTTAATATTTTGATTATCAGGTTTTTATGTTTGTTTTTTTATTATTTGAATATTGTATTTTTAAATAAAATATGAAAGATAGAAAATATACAAGCCTTAGTTTTGAATCAAAATTAGAAAGTACCTCATGTATCGCTTTTGGAATCGGGACAGGTAAAATAAGTTTTGATACTTACAATAACCCCAACCGAGGAGAATGGCTTTTTTTATGTCTAAACTTAAAATAATTTAAAAAATCAATATGTATTACAACGAGAAAACGATGCTTTATTATGACGGAAAGTTCCAGGAAGCCAGCACTGCTTCTACGGGTCTTTACGGTCAATCACTTCATTATGGATATGCTGTCTTTGAAGGAATTAAATCTTATAAGACTAAGAATGGAACGAAAATTTTTAAAGCAAAAGAGCACTATGACCGCTTGAAACAATCAGCTGAACTGATGATGATTCCTTTCGACTATTCTACTGAAGAAATGATTGATCTTACGTATAAGCTTTTAGAAATGAATAATTTGGGTAATGCATATATCAGACCGCTAGTAATTTGTTCACCTAACATGAGTTTATCAAAAGGAAACAAAAGTTCTTTAGTGATCGAGGCGTGGAGTTGGGATAATGGATACTTATCTGATCATGCCAGAATTATGACTTCATCTTTTGAACGCCCGAATCCTAAAGCTTTTAAAATAGAAGCTAAAGCAAGCGGCCATTATGTAAATTCTATCCTTGCCTCTCAGGAAGCAAAAGACAAAGGGTTTGATGAAGCTATGCTTTTAGATGGAAATGGGAATGTTGCTGAAAGTTCAGGAGCCAATATTTTTTACGAAAAAGATTCAAAGCTATATACTCCGGCAAAAGGAAGCATTCTTCCAGGGATAACCAGAGCGACCATGTTTGAAATATGCGATCAGTTAGGGATATATTATGAGGAAAAATTCTTTAAACCAGAAGAGATGGAAGGAGCAGATGCCGGATTCTTTTGCGGAACTGCTGCAGAAGTAGTTGCATTGGAATCACTGAATAATGTTCCATTCAAACTGAAATGGGAAAACAGTGTGTCTGCTTTGATCCAAAAAGCGTATAGACATTTGGTTTTTGAAGAAGACTATTCCTATTTAAAACAAGAATTATATGTGTGAAACCTTAAATAAATATTCACGGGTTCTTACTCAGGATCCTACTCAGCCAGCCACTCAGGCTATGTTTTACGGAATCGGCTTTAAAAAAGAAGATTTTGAAAAAGCTCAGATTGGAGTAGCGAGTATGGGATACGACGGGAATACCTGTAATATGCATCTTAACGGACTTGCTGAGTTGGTTAAAAAAGGCGTGAACGAACAAAACCTTGTAGGATTAATGTTCCACACCATAGGAATAAGTGATGGTATGACCAATGGAACAGATGGAATGAGGTATTCTCTTGTAAGCAGAGATATTATTGCCGATAGTATTGAGACGGTATGTGCCGGACAATATTATGACGGATTAATCACTGTTCCCGGATGTGATAAAAATATGCCCGGATCTCTTATGGCAATGGCCAGATTAAACCGTCCATCCATTATGGTATATGGTGGAAGCATAGAAGCCGGACATTACAAAGGGAATGATCTTAATATCGTATCTGCGTTTGAAGCATTGGGAAATAAAATTGCCGGAAAACTATCGGATGAAGATTATGATGGAATCATCAAAAACTCATGTCCAAGTGCTGGTGCCTGTGGTGGAATGTATACAGCTAATACAATGGCTTCAGCTATTGAAGCACTGGGAATGAGCTTACCGTATTCATCTTCTTATCCGGCATTAAGCAAGGAGAAAAAAGAAGAGTGTGAATTTGCCGGGCATTACGTAAGAATATTGTTGGAAAAGGATATTAAGCCGTCTGACATCATGACACCTAAAGCGTTTGAAAATGCATTAAGGATCATTATGGTTCTTGGTGGAAGTACCAATGCGGTTTTGCATTTTATTGCAATAGCAAAAAGTATAGGACATGATCTAAGCTTGGATGATTTCCAGAAAATAAGTGACACAACGCCATTATTGGGAGACTTAAAACCTAGTGGAAAGTATCTGATGAAAGATCTTCACAAGGTAGGAGGAGTACCAGCAGTAATGAAATACCTTTTGGATCTTGGTCTTCTTCACGGTGATTGCCTGACGGTAACAGGAAAAACAATTGCTGAAAACCTGAGAAATGTGACATCGATTATTGAGCGTGAACAGGATATTATCAGAGATATAGCAAATCCAATTAAAGAAACCGGTCATATCCGTATCATGTATGGTAACCTTGCTGAAAGAGGATGTGTGGCCAAAATAACAGGAAAAGAAGGGAATTTCTTTAAGGGAAAAGCAAGAGTCTTTGATGGGGAAAAAGAATTTATTAAAGGAATTGAAGATAAAATAATACAGGATGGGGATGTAGTTGTTATTAAAAACGAAGGTCCTAAAGGAGCTCCAGGAATGCCCGAAATGCTGAAACCTACTTCTGCTCTTATGGGTTCAGGATTAGGAAAAAATGTGGCCTTAATTACGGATGGACGTTTTTCGGGAGGAACCCACGGATTTGTGGTTGGACATATCACACCAGAAGCTTTTGAAGGAGGGCTCATTGGTTTGGTAAAAGATAATGATGTGATCGAGCTTGATGCAGTGAAAAATACCATTAACCTGATGATATCAAATGAAGAACTACAGGAAAGAAAATCCAGTTTCAAACAACCGGATTATAAAGTAAAAACAGGGGTTTTATACAAGTATGCAAAGCTGGTATCGGATGCCTCTCAAGGATGTATAACAGATTTTTAAATTAAATATAATGGAATCAACATTTAATGCATTAGAAAAAGAAAGGTCTTTACAGACCGGGAAAAAACTGAAAGGGGCAGAAGTTATTCTGGAAATCCTGAAAGCTGAAAATGTGAATACAGTCTTTGGATATCCAGGTGGTGCTGTGATTCCGATTTATGACGCATTATATGATTATAAAGATCATCTGCAGCACATTCTGGTAAGACACGAGCAGGGAGCTATTCATGCTGCACAAGGATTTTCAAGATCTTCCAATCGCATTGGGGTAGCTATTGCAACAAGCGGTCCCGGAGCAACTAATTTAGTAACTGGTCTTGCTGATGCGATGATCGACAGTACTCCAGTTGTATGTATTACAGGACAAGTATACGCTTCTCTTTTAGGGTCAGATGCATTTCAGGAAGTGGATGTGATCAATGTTACGGCTCCCGTTACCAAATGGAATTGCCAGGTAACCGATGCAGAAGATATTCCAAAAGCATTAGCAAAAGCATTTTATATTGCAAAATCCGGCCGCCCAGGTCCTGTATTGGTAGACATTACCAAAAATGCACAGCTTCAGGAAATTGATTTTGAAGAATATGAAATCTGTAATTCTATCCGGTCTTATCATCCTAAACCAAAAATAAGACATGAATATATAGAACAGGCTGCCTTGTTGATTAACGCTGCAAAAAGACCCTTTTTACTATTTGGGCAGGGAGTTATTATCGGACAGGCAGAGGAAGAGTTGAAAGCACTAGTTGAGAAAACAGGTATTCCTGCAGCGTCTACAGCTTTAGGATTGGGAGCTCTTTCTACTGAACATCCTTTGTATGTAGGAATGCTGGGAATGCATGGTCATTATGCACCTAATAAATTAACCAATGATTGTGATGTGATCGTTGCAGTAGGAATGCGTTTTGATGACCGTGTGACTGGAAAACTGGATCAATATGCCAACCAGGCCAAAGTCGTTCACCTTGATATTGACCTGGCAGAAATTGATAAAAACGTAAAAGCGGATGTTCCTGTTTTAGGAAATTGTAAAGAAACACTTCCTCTTTTAACACAAGCTCTTGACCAGAATTCTCACGAAGAATGGCTGAATGAGTTTAAAGAACTTCGTCATGAAGAAAATGAAGAAGTTGTAAAAAAAGAATTGAATCCGGAAACAGATGAACTGACAATGGGAGAGGTATTGAAATACCTGAACGAGTTGACTAATGGAGAATATATTATCTGTACAGATGTGGGACAGCATCAGATGATTTCCTGCAGATATGCAGAATTCAAAACGTCAAAAAGAAATGTGACTTCCGGAGGACTTGGAACAATGGGATTTGGTTTACCAGCAGCTTTAGGAGCAAAAATGGCTAATCCTGACAAACATGTGATCTGCATTGCAGGTGACGGAGGTTTCCAAATGAATATTCAGGAGCTGGGTACCATTGCTCAATTCGGAATAGGAGTGAAGATGATCATTCTTAATAATTCTTTTCTGGGTATGGTTCGTCAGTGGCAGGAACTTTTTCATGACAAGCGGTATTCTTTTGTAGATATCACCAGTCCGGATTTTTCAGCGGTGGCCGAAGCGTATGGTATTAAAGGAAAGCATGTAAAAGAAAGAGCTTCTTTAGAATCATCATTAAAAGAGATGCTTGATACCGATGGAGCTTATTTGTTAGAAATAAAGGTAGGAAAAGAAAATAATGTTTTCCCTATGGTTCCACAAGGGTGTAGTGTAAGTGAAATCCGCTTAAAATAAAAAATAAATATGATGAATAAACAGGAATATACCATAAGTGTTTTCACAGAAAACCAGGTAGGATTGCTCGCCAGAATAGCAACGGTCTTTTCCAGAAGGGGGATCAATATAGAAAGTCTGAATGTTTCACCTACGGAAATTGAAGGCATTTCCAGATTTACCATTGTGGTAGAAGCGTCACAGGAAACAGTAAGAAAAGTATCAAGACAGCTTCAGAAACTGGTTGAAGTGATTAAAGTATATTATAATACCAATGAAGAAATCGTTTGGCAGGAACTGGCACTTTTTAAAATTGAAACCAATGTTGTTTCTGAAAAGTTCTATGTTGAAAGGATTCTAAGACAATATGGGGCTACCATTGTAAGTGTAAGAAATGATTATACCGTTTTTACGATTGTGGGACATCATGAAGAAATAGATCGTTTCCTGCAACTTCTGGAGCCCCATGGTCTTATAGAATTTATCAGAAGCGGAAGAGTAGCAGTCATCAAATCCAATGAAGCTTTTCACAAAAAGCTGACAGCCCTTGAAAAAATGGCTTATCAATAAAAAACAACACAAATTCAATATATATAATGTGGTCTGAACAGACCAGAAAAATAACAATTAAAAACAAAATTATGGCATTAATTAAATTTGCAGGAGTAGAAGAAAATGTAGTAACAAGAGAAGAATTTCCAATCGAAAAAGCACAGGACGTTTTAAAAAATGAAACAGTTGCAGTTTTAGGATATGGTATCCAGGGACCTGGCCAGGCACTTAACCTTCAGGACAATGGAATCAACGTAATTGTGGGGCAGCGTAAGAATTCTAAAAGCTGGGACAAAGCTGTACAAGACGGATTTGTTCCTGGTGAAACCTTATTTGAGTTAGAAGAAGCGGCACAAAGAGGAACGATTCTATGCTACCTTCTCAGTGATGCTGCACAAATCGAGTTTTGGCCAACATTAGAAAAATATCTTACACCTGGAAAAACATTATACTTCTCCCATGGTTTTGGAATAACCTATAATCACCAAACCAATATCATCCCGTCTAAAGAAGTAGATGTGGTTTTGGTAGCTCCTAAAGGTTCCGGGACATCTTTAAGAAGACTTTTTGTTGAAGGTAAAGGATTGAACAGCAGTTATGCGATTCATCAGGATGCAACAGGAAATGCAAAAGATAAAGTCATTGCATTAGGTATTGCAGTGGGTAGTGGATATTTATTTGAAACTAATTTTAAGAAAGAAGTATACAGTGACCTGGTAGGAGAGAGAGGTTCATTAATGGGAGCAATCCAAGGTCTTTTTGCTGCTCAGTTTGAGGTTTTAAGAGCTCAGGGACATTCTCCTTCGGAAGCATTTAATGAAACTGTCGAAGAGCTTACTCAGTCATTGATGCCTTTGGTAGCAGAAAACGGAATGGATTGGATGTATGCCAATTGCTCTACAACAGCCCAAAGAGGAGCTTTAGATTGGTGGAAGAAATTTTATGATGCGACCAAACCGGTATTTGAAGAACTGTATCAAAGTGTGAAAGAAGGAAACGAATCACAGAAGTCTATTTCCAGCAATAGTAAAGAAAACTACAGAGAAGGTCTGAATAAAGAGCTCGAAGAATTGAGAAACAGCGAATTATGGCAGGCAGGTAAGGTCGTAAGGTCTTTGCGTCCTGATAGAGAACTTGAATATGAAAAGTAGAACCGTAAATTTTCCCTCATTACAGGCTATAAAAGAAGCTAGGAAAACACTCGAGAGTGTTATCAATACAACTCCGTTGCAAAAAAGTTTCAGACTTTCAAAACAGATGGACGCTGATATTTTTCTGAAAAGAGAAGATATGCAGCCTGTTCGTTCTTATAAGATCAGAGGAGCTTACAATAAAATGTACAGTCTTTACAAAGATCAGAAAGTAGAAAACGGTGTTGTTTGTGCCAGTGCCGGAAATCATGCTCAGGGAGTGGCTTTTGCCTGCAGGAAGCTGAAAATTGCCGGAACGATCTTTATGCCTGTTACCACTCCAAAACAAAAACTGGAGCAGGTAGCAATGTTTGGGGAAAAGTATGTTGAAATAAAACTGATTGGGGATACTTTTGATGATTCGAAAAATGCAGCCATTACATTCAGTGAAAATTCTGGAGCTGCATTTATCCATCCTTTTGATGATGTAGAAATTATTGAAGGGCAGGCTACTGTAGCAATGGAAATTTTAGAACAGACGGATAGTCCAATAGATTTTGTGTTTGTTCCTTTAGGAGGAGGGGGATTAGCAGCTGGCATCGTCACAGTATTTTCAATTTTATCGCCCAGGACCAAGATCATTATTGTAGAACCGAAAGGAGCTGCTTCAATGAAAGCTTCGGTTGAGGCAGGTATTAACACTGAGCTTCCCCATATTGATAAATTTGTAGATGGAGCTGCCGTTCAAAAAGTAGGGGATCTGACTTTTGAAATTTGTAAAGATTATATCCATGATTGTATTGCAGTAGATGAAGGGAAGGTTTGTGAAACATTATTGGAACTTTATAATAAAGATGCCATGGTGCTGGAACCCGCAGGTGCATTGACTATTGCAGCACTGGATCTTTATAAAGATCAGATACAAGGTAAAAACGTTGTATGTATTGCAAGCGGAAGTAATAACGATATCACAAGAACAGAAGAAATTAAGGAACGAGCAATGCTTTATAAGGGATTAAAACATTACTTTATTGTAAAATTTCCTCAACGTCCGGGAGCCCTTAAAGAATTTGTTTTAAATGTTTTAGGCAAATCTGATGATATTACATTCTTTGAATATACCAAAAGAAATTCCCGGGAAACAGCTTCTGCTATTGTAGGTATCGAAGTGCCTTCATTTTTAGACTTTGAAGAGTTATTGCATAGGATGAAGCAAGCCGGATACTTTGAATCATACCTCAATGATTCTCCCAATATGATGAATATTTTAATTTAGTTATTCTAAAAAGCCACTTTTATAAGTGGCTTTATTTTTTGATACAAGAGTGTTTATGTATTATGTGCTTGATTTCTAGCACGTAAATCAATTTGGATGAAGGTTTTAAAATAAAATTGTAATAAACTGATAAATGTCATTACGTTTCTTATTTTTATTCAGTCTAAATAAATATAAATTTGTCATAACAAAAAACTAAGAAAATAATGAAGAAACTCTCTATCCTTTTAAGTATTGGTGCTTGCTCTCTACTAAGTGCGCAGTACTGTTTACCAACATTTGAATACAGTGGAAATATGGCTATAGGAGAGGCAATTATGAATGTCACATTTGGAACTATAAATAATACTTCACCTTCTGTCACCAACGGAACTGCACCTCCAAATTACGAAGATTTTACATCAATATCAACAGATATTCAGATGGGGAGTAATTATCCTATTTCGGTAAAAGGTCCTTCTGGTACATTTCCCAGTGACGTGGTCGTATTTATTGATTTTAATAAAAATGGAAGTTTTGATGATGCCGGAGAAAGCTTTTTTATCGGACGTTTAGAACCTGCGAATCCTTTTAACGCAAAGACAATTACGGGGAATATTACTATTCCAGGGACTGCTTTGCCAGGAACTACAAAAATGAGGGTTTTGAAGAATACCAATATTGCAGCATATTCCGATCCTAATGCTGTTACTTCAATCCATTCGGCTTGTGGCAGCTTGAGGTCAGGGCAGGTTGAGGATTATTCTGTAAATATAGTAGCTGCTAATCTTTCAACCCATGATCAAAATATTAATGGGGATAATTTGAGGCTATATCCTAACCCTACTAATGGGATTGTACAAATTAAAGGAGTGGAGTCATTGAAAAATTATGAAGTCTATAGTATATCAGGTCAAAAGGTATTAGAAGGTAATTCTACTTCATTGAACATGAATCAATTAATTCCTGGAACGTATTTAATAAAAATGAAATTAAAAAATAATACAATGATCACAGAAAAGATCATTAAAAAATAAACACAACTAATCATATCCATATCAATTTTTGTTTTTTTAACCGATGGGGCCATATCCCATCGGTTTTCTTTATGAAGATCAATCGAATCCTATATAAAATAACAAAGCTCCCAATATGAGAGCTTTGTCGTGTTAAATAAAATTAAATAACCTTTGCTTCGGTTATTCTATGGTAGAAATCTCTTTTGATTACTGTACAAAAGTACTTTATGATTGAATGGGCCTTGTGCTCCAGTTTCAATAAATGATATAGTCCAGATCTGTTTTTTTAATTGCTCTGCCTAGTAACTTAAACTGCTTCTGATTCACTTAAGTTTTTAATATTTTTAAATAAAGCTCTCACCTCATCCCATGTATGTACTCTTTGATGGTGATCTATATTGCTATTATGTCCTGCATTAAACATGATAGGTCTTCCTTTGCAAAAATCAAGATTTTTGATATGATCGTCAATGAGGTAGTCCGTATCTATAATGCTTTTATCTCCGCACATGATGATGTTTTTCCATGATATAAATGGGAAGTGTTCCTGTAACCATTCGTATTTTTCATACAATGATAAAGGAAACTCCATGGCTGCAGTGACGATGTAAACCTCATAATCATTCATCAGTTCTTTTACTACTTCTATAGCATTAGGCATTACAGGTAAAGTACGGAAAAACCCGGGAGTCTGTAAATATTCGAATATAACCTCTTTATTGGGAAAAGCATCAGGTTCCGGTTTTCCAATCATGTCTTCCCGAGTGATTAAAATCCCATGATCTCTGTGATACCAACTGATCAATTGCGCTTCTACATCAGCTATTACACCGTCCATATCTATCGCAATGGTTTCTTTTTTATTTCTCATTTTGCAATTATTTGCAACAAATATATATAATATTGCATAAAGTTGCATATTTTTTGCAATAAATATTTTCTATATTTGTTTTATGATAAAAGCTGAAAGACAGAATCTCATTTTGGAATACCTGGCCAAGGATAAAAAAGTGTTGCTCGACCAGTTAAGCGGAATCCTTAAAGTATCTGAGGATACAGTACGCAGGGATATTAAGGAATTATCGGATAAAGGATTACTTAAAGCAGTTCGTGGTGGTGCTCTTCAGCGATCTTCAATGCCTTTACATTTCAAAGACAGACAAAATATTGATGTTCCTTATAAAAAAATAATAGCTGAAAAAGTTTTGGAATATATCAAGCCAGGAATGGTATTGCTGGTGGATTCAGGAACCTCAGCATTGGCTGTGGTAGCTAATTTACCTAAAGATATTGCCTTAACGGTGGTCACCAATAGTTTTCCTGTCGCTTCACTTTTGGAAGATCATACAGAAATTGAAGTGCTGTTTATGGGTGGGATGCTCAATAAAATTTCTTTTTCTACGACGGGATATGAGACCATTCAGAGTATAAGAAACATCAGGGCAGATATCTGTTTGCTAGGTGTTTGCAGTATTGATCTGGAGATTGGAGTTACGGGAGATGATTATGAAGATAGTCTGGTGAAAAGAGTGATGATAGAAACGTCAAAAAGTACCATTGCATTGTCTACTACCGATAAGCTGGGAACTTCTGAATCCTTTTATATTTCTGCAGCTAATGCACTAACTGCAATTATCACAGAAGCTGATCCTGAATCTGATTATTTAAAGCCTTATATCGATGCAGGGATTGAGGTAAGATAAATACTATATAATAAAAAGGCAAAGAATGACAAATTCTTTGCCTTTTTTATAAATTTTATGTAATTTCTCTAACCATACATAACCCATTTGGTCCTGCTTGTGATATTGGACGGCATGCACCATTAATACAACACCAGTCATTACCACATTCCATATCTTCAGGGCATTGTCGAAATCCCCCCAAAATTGTTTTCAATTGATTTCTTTCTAACGATTTTAAATTGTTTTTCATAGTACATTGTTTTAGTTGTGAAACAAATGTAATGAATTATGTAACAGGAAATTAATAATTATTTAAATGATGATTTTATCTCCTTATAAAGTGATTTTTTGCCCTTGTACGGGGAAAATGTACTTTATACCCAATGTATTTTTTTCTTTTAATTGCGCCTTGATTTTTTCGATATTATGATCCACTGGTTTTAGGTGGGTAATAATCACTGGAATATTTTTTAGCTTCCCCGGTTGGCAAAAACTGTTCAGAACATTCAATTCCTGTTCCAATAATCGAGGAGTGAGATGTCCAAATAATGACTTATCGGGCTGTTCATTTGGAAAAGAAACTTCTATTAAAATTCCTTTTAATTTTTGCTGATCTACATAAGGAGCAACATTCTTCCACAGATTCTCCAGCTTATTGCTTTTTTCTATACTATCAATTCCGGTATCACCCAAATATAAAAGATAATCACCATTATGTCTTACAAGAAATGCAGTACTCTCATAGGGATTAACGTGGCTAAGTGGAAATGCAGTCACATACATTTCTGTATCTGAAACAGGTATTTCCTTACCTTCGTCAAGGCTTACCATCTTGTATTTGTTGAGGCGAGGAGCCTCTCCGGAATCAGTGAAGTTAGCCCAACTTTGCCATGAAAAATATTTATCCGTAATGATTTTTCCTACAGAAGGAAGAGTATATACTGATTTCCTGGTGTCATCCGGACTGTTTAAAATCATACCACTTACATGGTCGAGATGGGCATGAGAGATGAGGTATCCTTTGATATTTTGTTGTATAATCTGCAAGGAAGAGCTTTGCTTAAAATTGCCTTTTTCTATTGCTTTTTCCACTCCTGAACGGATAGTACCTGCATCAAGAGCTACATAATTTTCAGAATTTACCGGAGCAGCCATATAACTTGACAGATTACTTTCCTCGCCGCCACCATAGATTCCCAATGGAATTACCTTAAAACTATTCTGCGCTGAACACAGGGTTGCCGACAAAATAATAGTCAGGCCGAAAAATTGTTTTATCATGTAAAGTAAGTGTTATTGTTATAAAGAATTAGTGATAGTGCAAATTTAATTTAAAAATATCGATGGCAAAGTAAATAGGAGAAATGTATATGCTCTTAAGTAGTAAAAAGATCAATTTAATTTTAAATGTCTGATTTTTTTCTATTGAAGAATCTACTGCAAGTATGATTAATACTGGATAAATAAATATTTTTTCGTTTTTAATTTTTCGTATGAATATAATTTGTATTATTGTATTATAATAATTCATCTAGTAGAGAATTATTATTTATGAAATTAAAAACTAAAACTCATCTTATGAAAAAAATTGCCATTACGGGTGGTAGTGGATTTGTTGGTTCTGCTATTTACAGGGAGTGTCTTAAGAGAAATGACTCTCAAATCTATTTATTTGACAAGACAAAACCAGAATATGTCCTGCCTGATAACGTTTCCTGGGTTGAATGTGATACCACAGACTTTAATCTGGTGAAAAAGTGCCTGACCGAAATTAATCCTGATCACATCTATCTTATTGCTGGTGTTCTGGGAACAACTGAACTTAATTTTCACCCATTAAAAGCTGTACAAAATAATAGCGTAGGTATTTCTACATTTATTGAAGTTCTGCTTACTATGGAAAAAAAGCCAAGGTTGTTTTATGTAACCAAACCAAACGTTTGGGAAAATATGTATACCATTACCAAAGAAAATGCAGAGCGAATCATTAAGCTCTATATGAAGGAATATGCGATTGAAGGATGTATCCATAAATGGTTCAATGCTTATGGACCGGGACAGCATACACACCCTATAAGAAAGGCGGTACCATATTTTATTTTAAATGCCTTGCACAATAAACCTCTTGAAATATGGGGGAATGGAAAGCAAACAGTTGACTTGATCCATATTGAAGATATTGCCTATCTGGCTGTTGAAGCAATGAATAAAGAAGTATGTACCAATGAAAATGTTGTTGACATTGGAACCGGAGTATCAATGACTGTGGAAGATCTGGCAAAGCTGATCATTAAATTAACAGGTTCTTCATCTGATATTGTTTATAAAAATATGAGATCCGGTGAAGTGGAAGAAACTATTTTAGTTGCCAATACGACAGGAATTGATCATCACATTGCACCAAATTATAAGTTTAAAGATCTGGAAAAAGGAATGAAAGATACGATCGAATATTATCGAAATGTATCTGATGAACATAAAGAATCCTTTTTTACGTACTATAATAGTAATCAACATGAAAAGTATTATTCTGATATTAGGAGCGCCCAATGATCTCAACGGGAACCTGAGCACAACAGCAATTGATAGATTGAATGCTGCTTATGAACTCTATCGGAAAGATAAAAAAATAAGCTTTTTATGCTCTGGTGGTTTTGGTGAACATTTTAATACATCGGATTTACCTCACGCTCATTATGCAAAACAGTATCTTATTAAAATGGGAGCCATTGAAAATGATTTTTTACCCCATTTGATTACTTCAAATACTGTTGATGATTTCAGAAAAGCAATTCCTGTACTTGTGGAAGTAAACCCGGAAGTCATTTACATTGTTACATCTGATTTTCATGTGGCACGGGCAAAGATGATTTTTAATATCATTACTCAGGATAAGGATATTAGTAAAAAAGTAGTTTTTATTTATGCTAAATCCTCACATGCTTCAGGTGAGCTTAAAAGATTGGAAGAGCATGAGAATAAAGCGATTAAAATTTTAATCAATAACAACTTTACTTTATATTAAAATATTTCAATAGTTATTTTTGCTTTTTTTGATAGTTATTAGCCTCTTATTGTATAAGAGGCTTTTCTCTTTTGCATTTAAAAAGCAATTTGGGATGACATTGACGGAGCTTGTTGAACAAAGGAACAAATCTAATCTTCTTGCAGGGACAAGAAAAAAGTAATCTGTTATTCTTAATTCTTTGAAAATTCTATCCTTAGTCAACTTTTTTAATTTTATTTGTTTTTGGATATATCCTGTACAATGTTTTGTCAATCATACAAGCAAGTGTATCAATATCATTTTTGGGAATATTCAATTGTTCTGGATAAACTAATGTTTTCTCTCTATATTTAAAGTTAAAATTTTTAGTTCCAAAAGGAATTCTGAAATACTCTATATTATGCTGTCTGAAAGAAACATGTAGATAATGCCCATGAATAAAATTACTTTCTATGGTTGGTTCGTCTGTTTTTACATAGGTATTAATATTTTTGATAAGCGTCTGTGCACTCATTTTTTTATTGTAATTAGGGAAAAGTGGGTATAGACTGTTCCAAACATCATGGATATTATTGGTCTCTACTTTCGTTTTTTCAACGGTATATAGTTGCCCATTTTTATTGGTATAGAATTCTGTGTCCAATGCTTCATATGCTATCGATACTTTGGTTACAGGGTAGAGTGTTTTGTAGAAATTAGCTTCTTTTGTTTTTTCCTTTAGATAAAGACTGTCTAAATCTTTTTTTTCATCATCATTAGGGAAATCCTTTATAGAATAGCCTTTTCTTTTAAAAAATTCAGTTTGCGTTTCTTCTATAATAAAATCTTTGAGTTCCAGGCTTTCTTGCTGTTGATAATCCGTAAAACGATAACCTATTAATTGTTTTTTTAAATGATCATCACTTTTATAAATTTCTTCAGAAAAAATGAACCTTTGGTTAAGAGAATCTATGTAAAAGTCTTTTGTTTTCGGAAATCGTTTAATTGTTTTTCCTTTTTCTGTAATAGCAGTTACGGTAATAAAATCGCCGTTTTTTAATAACAAAATATAACCTTTATGATTGGGTATATGCAGTACAATATCGGCCTTAATATCTGTTTTTTCAATTTCAAAAAAAGGATCTTTATTTTCGGGTATAAAGACCCAATCTCTATGTTTGTCCCATTGTGGAATTCGATACCCCATCAAAAAAGCAATCGAGCTAAAAATTGCTATAAACACAATAAATGATATATATATTTTCTTGTTTTTCACTGTATCTATTTTTAGAATGTATTGTTGCTAACGTTTTATGACTTTACGTTTGGGCAGAAAATCGAAGCAATCAGCTTGGCTTTCGGGAAACGATTGTTAGTCGTAGTTTTTTCAGTAGTATTCATATTCTTTTATAATCAAATATTGGATATTGTTTTCAAATTTTATTGATTTTGTTGGATTACCATTATTGTCAAACAACAAATCTATGTTTTTGTCCACAAAGGTCTCATTTTCTATTCCTTGAAATTTGGTTGTTATTTTTTCCAGGGAATTGTTTTCATTGAATGTGTAATAAATGTCAAACGGTCTTATCTTAGTTCCTGATTTTGTATGTTTTTCTTCTGTTCTTTGATGTGTGATTTTATTATTGCTGTCAACGAATGTCCAAGTTGTTTTAAATAAATTATTCTTATTATCGAAATATTCTTCTATATAAAGTTGATTTGTTAACCATTTTTTGCGAGTTATAGAAATTGTATCTTTTTTATTTTCAATAACAATTCCTGTCCTTTCTACATTCGTATAATTATATGAAATGTTTGTCTCCATAAATTTAGAAGATGTTTTGGTTTTATACAAAATCTTTAGGCTGTCTAAATTTCCTGCATGATTATAATTAACAGTAGTAATGCTTTTATAATTCTTGGTATTTATAGGTTTATTTTTAGTCTGGTCAAATTGTTCATATTGTAAGACTGTTATTTTTCTTATTTGCCCTTTTAAAGCCCATTCATTAATTTCAGAATTTTCATTTTTACTAATTGAAATTTGGTTATCTCTTATTGGATGAATACCATAATTTGCATCATGACCTGGGCTACTAAAATATATGTTACCTTCTGAGTTCTCCCCACCATATTTATTTACAGTTAATAATACAGTGTCAAAGTCTAAGGGAATTTCTTTGCTGTCATATACAAAAACGGTGTCGGCAAAAGCATTATTTGAAAAGTCTTTTATTATTGAAAATTTTGAAATATAAATCATTTCGCCATTTTCATGAGATATGAATTTTGCTATTGCATTGAGTGTCGTGGGTTTTGTTTTACTTACAGATTGTCCATAAGAAAAGGAAAAAAATAATAAAGAAAAAATTGTAATAAGTGTTTTCATTTATTTTCGTGTCGGAATTCTGATTTGTGTTTGTCTGTAAAATTATACATAACGTTTTGGCCTGTCTAGGGCGGGAAATTGAAGGACAAAAGCGGAATATATTATTTAAGTTCAATTGAATGAACCACTACTGCGGAATTTTGCATTTCAGTCTGTCTGGTGCAAAACCCTTGTTAGCAGTAGCTTTTATTTTCATTTCGTTTATTTGGAATCGTCAATCCAATATCAAGTGTATGTTTTAAACCAATAACGTCCTAAACATTTTAAATTTACAATAAAAGAGTTTATTCGGATAGTTAAATTACGTTTTTTTGATTTTTCCAATAACGGTAAATTAGTAAATAATCTAAGACTTGAAGATACAATCAGATTCAAATAACTATAATCAATGCATTTTTTATAAAAACATTGACCAAAATAAAAAAAATAACTTACTGTAAATTAGTAACTTGATTTTTAGTTTGGTTGTAGCCCCACCAAGAATCGAACTTGGATCTAAAGTTTAGGAAACTTTTGTTCTATCCATTGAACTATAAGGCCTTTAATTCAAATATATTAATATCAATTTAAAAAATAGGGTAAATCATCTGTTTTTTCGTTTTAAAATAACAATTCCATTTTGGCTACATCAATATCCATTTTGGCAACTCTAAGCTTTTTCGAACTGCGGACATTTGTATTGTAATTTTAATACAACAAAAAAATGAAAACAATTTTTATAACAGGTGCCTCAACAGGACTTGGAAAAGCAAGTGCAAAATTATTTCAAAGCAGAGGATGGAATGTTATCGCAACCATGAGAAATCCGGAATCTGATACAGAACTTAATGCTTTAGACAATGTAACCATACTTCCATTAGATGTTACGAATCCAGAGCAGATCAAATCAACAGTAAAAAAAGCACTAGAGATTAGTAATATTGATCTTGTTTTTAATAATGCAGGATATGGGCTGATAGGTCCATTGGAAGCTTTAACCGATGATCAGATCGTTAAACAATTAAATACCAATTTATTAGGTGTTATTCGTGTAACGCAAGCTTTCATTCCTTATTTCAGAGAAAAAAGAAGCGGAATGTTTATTACAACAACATCTATTGGCGGATTGATTGCGTTTCCTTTAGGTTCTACTTATCATGCAACCAAATGGGCATTGGAAGGATGGAGTGAAAGTTTAGCTTTTGAACTAAATACCTTTGGAGTTGATGTAAAAACGGTTTCTCCCGGAGGGATAAAAACAGATTTTATCAGTCGTTCTCTGGATATGGGAACTCAACCGGAATATGAGACCATGATCAATACGATGTTCTCCAATACAGAAAGTATGATGGAAGGTGCTTCTGAACCTGAATTGATTGCGGAAGTAGTATATGAAGCAGCAACAGATGAGAAAAAACAATTGAGATACGTTGCTGGAGCTGATGCTAATGCATTGTATACACAACGTTTGGAACTTGGGGCTGAAGCTTTCAGAGAACAATTCGGAAAGCAGTTTATCTAAAATCTATATAAAAACAGCACGAACAGAAAAAGGCTTGTGCTGTTTTTTAGCTTAAAATAATTCATACATTTATACTATGGAAAAGAAAGATAATTCTCCTTTGAAAATTTCATCCATATCCGAATTGCATCAGATATTGAATGTATCAAAGCCCTTACATCCATTAATCAGTTTGGTTGATAACAGGGCAATGAGCGTTAATAAAGAAATGCTTAACCGGAATTTTGTTTTAAATTTTTATAAAATTTCATACAAATTTTCTGAAAATGGAAAGATGGGATATGGCCAGGGTTATTATGATTTTAATGAAGGAGGAATGATGTTCACTGCTCCTAACCAGATTCTGTCTACTGAAGAGAATGCAGAATATCATGGTTATACATTGTTTATACATCCGGATTTCATAAGAAACTATTCTCTTGCCAAAAATATTAAAAAGTATGGTTTCTTCTCCTATGATACCAATGAGGCTCTGCATTTATCCGATAAAGAAAAGAAACTTATTGTCGGGCTTTTAGATAATATTCAGGGAGAACTTAATACGGCTATTGATGATATCAGCCAGGATGTGATTATCTCTTACATTGAAGTGTTACTGAATTACAGCAATAGATTTTATAAGCGACAATTTATAACGCGTAAATCGGTGAGCAGTGATCTGCTATCCAAAATGGAATATCTCCTGAATACTTATTTTGATGAAGAGGAAACGTTGAATAAAGGTCTTCCAACTGTAGAATTTTTAGCATCGGAGCTCAATCTTTCCCCACACTACCTTAGTGATATGCTTCGGAACCTTACAGGACAAAATGCCCAGCAGCATATTCATGAAAAATTGATTGAAAAGGCGAAAGAATATCTTACCACAACGAATCTTTCTGTCGCAGAGGTTGCCTATCAATTGGGGTTTGAACATTCACAGTCTTTTAATAAACTATTTAAAAAGAAGACCCATACAACTCCTTTGATTTTTAAACAGTCTTTCAATTAAAATAGAGTAAAAACAAGAGTCGCTTTTCAATAAATACAATATAAACCAGTCTTTATCACATCAGATAGAGGTTGGTTTTTTATTAGGTGTAAGTTTGTTTTCATTTAATATTATTTATTAAATGTTAAAATTTGTTTAAAAATTGACATTTACCATCTAACAAAATCTTATTTTTATAATCATAAGGTTATGCTAGAGGATTTATTTCAAAACCCAGAACAATCATTCATTTTTGGTAATTTTTACCAGGCACAAACAATTTAATATGATGAAAAGTAGATATGTCCTGTTTATTCCAATACTATTATTTTCTTGTGGTAAAAAAAAGGAACAGACAAAAGATAAACCTATACAGAGTTATCAGGTCTTAACCCTGGCTCCAAGACAAGTAACCGTTTATAACGACTTTCCAGCTTCAATACAAGGGGAGAATGTAGTAGAAATAAAACCAATGGTCTCCGGTTATCTTCAGGATATCTATGTTCCCGAAGGAGCTTTAGTTAAAAAAGGACAGCTTTTGTTCCGCATCAAAAATCCTCAGTACGAACAAGATATAATTACAGCCAAAGGTGCTATAAAAATTGCAGAAGCCAACGTTAATACAGCCCGTATGAATGTAGAGAAAGCAAGACCTTTGGTAGAACAGGATATTGTAAGTAAATACCAGTTGAGCTCTGCTTTATATACTTTACAGTCACAGGAGGCTGCATTGTCCCAGGCAAAAGCTACCCTTGCCAATGCACAAACGAATCAAGGATATACCTATATCCGAAGTCCACAAAGTGGAACCATTGGTCTCATCCCTTATAAAATTGGTGCTTTAGTAAGCAGTACCACCACAGATCCGCTTACCACACTGTCTAATACCACAAATGTATTTGCATACTTTTCTCTCAGTGAAAAACAGCTTTTGGATTTCATGAATACCATGAAAGGAAGTACCATGATTGAAAAATTAAATAATATGCCTCCGATAACACTAGTATTGGCAGATGGAACAGTTTATCCCGAAAAAGGCAAATTGGAAACAGCGAGTGGAGGGATAGATACCAGTACCGGAACAGCGACATTCAAAGCGACATTTAATAATAAATTGGGTCTTATTCAAAACGGAGCCAGTGCAACGATCCGGATTCCTGTTAGTTTAGACAATGCATTGTTGGTTCCGCAGACCGCGATTTATCAAATGCAGGATAAGTCATTTGTTTATCAGGTAATGAGTGGAAATATGGTAATGAGTACGGCAGTGGTAACTTCTCCTACAGATGATGGTAATTTTGCAGTTATTAAAGATGGAGTAAAAGCAGGGAATAGGCTCTTACTTAACGGACTCAATATCAGTGATAGTACAGTTATAAAGGTATTGCCTGCGAATGCTGCTACAATTTACAGTACCATGAAAACAAAATCCAACTAAGAGGCCATGTTAAAGCTATTTATAAGAAGGCCGGTATTAAGTACAGTGATCTCTGTGATTATTATTGTACTTGGGATTTTGGGAGTGACCAGTTTACCAGTGGCTCAGTATCCTAATATTGCACCGCCTACCATTCAGGTGTCAACCTCCTATCCGGGAGCCAATACGACCACTTTGATCAATAGTGTGGTTTTTCCACTTGAGCAGCAGATCAATGGAGTGGAAGGGATGACGTATATGACCTCATCGGCAAGTAATACAGGATCCGCCAGTATCACTGTTTATTTTGCAGTGGGTGTAGATCCTAATCAGGCGGCAGTAGATGTACAAAATAGAATCAGCACTGTATTATCAAAACTTCCGCAGGCGGTGACCCAGGCTGGGGTAACAGTAAGGAAGCAACAGAGCAGTAATGTTCTGATCCTTGGATTATACAGTGAACGTTCCCAATATGATCAAAAGTTTTTACAGAATTATGCGGCAATCAACTTGGTACCTCAGCTGCAGAGAGCAAAAGGAGTAGGTGGTGCCAACATATTTGGTGGTGCAATGACATATGCCATGCGAATCTGGCTTCAACCTGATAAGATGGCAGCATATGGATTGGTTCCTTCTGATATTACTACGGCTTTAAACGCACAGAATTTTAATGCTGCACCAGGTAAAATTGGTGATAATATGGCTCAGGCATTCCAGTATGATATTACGTATTCCGGGACATTGAGCTCACTTGAGCAGTTTCAGAATATCATTATTAAATCGATTGGAACAGGTCAATATCTGTACCTGAAAGATGTTGCCCGTATCGATTTAGGAACGCAGACCTATACGAGTGCTACCGCCATTAATGGTAAACCTGCTGTAGCAATATCCATAAGTCAGACTCCTGGTTCCAATGCACAGGAAGTAATTGTAGGTGCACAAAAAGTAATGGCTGATGCTTCTAAAAGTTTTCCCTCGGGAATCAAAATGATCGAATTGGTTAATATTAATAACTTCCTTGGTGAAAGTATTGATAAGGTGCTCCATACATTAGTGGAGTGTTTTTTACTGGTGTTTGTTGTGATCCTCATATTTTTACAGGATGTGCGCTCCACAATTATTCATGGAGTTTCGGTTCCGGTATCTATTATAGGGACATTCTTCTTTTTATATTTGTTTGGGTACAGTCTCAATTTACTTACTTTATTTGCTTTGGTACTCGCTATTGGTATTGTAGTGGATGATGCCGTGGTTGTTGTAGAAGCAGTGCACAGTAAGCTGGAACATGGATATACGTCTCCTCGTAAAGCTGCGATTGATGCGATGGGAGAAATCGCCCCGGCTATTATTTCTATTACACTCGTAATGGCTTCTGTATTTCTTCCTGTTACTTTCTTGGGAGGGTCAGCAGGAGTGTTTTATAAGCAGTTCGGGATTACATTAGCCATTGCTATTATGATCTCGGCAGTGAATGCACTTACCTTAAGCCCTGCTTTGGCAGCTATGTTTTTGCGTGCTCCAAAACATGAAGAAGAAGGAAGCAAAAAAGGCTTTTTAAAAAAAGTAAAAGATGGTTTTAATTCGAATTACGATAAATTAATAAATAAATATCTCGCCACTGTAGGATTCCTGATAAGAAGAAAATGGCTGACAGGACTTCTTGTAGTTCTTTTTGGAGGATTGTTTTATGTTACCATTAAAAGTGTGGCTTCAAGTTTTGTTCCTTCAGAGGATATGGGAACCATTTTCGTGAATGTAACACTTCCTGCAGCAGCTACCAAAGAAAGGGTTCAGGCTATAAATACTCAGATCGACCGTATTGCCCACACCATACCACAAGTACAGGCATCGATGACCACATTAGGACAGAATCAATTAGGAGGAAGCGGAAGTTCTTATGGAATGCTTATCCTAAGGCTTAAACCCTGGAGTCAGCGTCCCGGTGTTACTGATAAGGACATCATACAACAGCTTACGGAAAAGACAAAAAATATACAGGGAGCTTCCATTAATTTTATGCAACAGCCTACGATCAGTGGTTTTGGAACCAGTGGTGGATTTACATTTCAGATAGAAGACAGAGGAGGGCACTCCATTGCTGACTTTTATGGCGTAGCACAGAATTTTTTAGCAGAACTGAATAAAAGAAGTGAAATTCAATATGCTGCCACAGCGTTTAATCCTAATTTTCCACAATATGAGGTAGATGTTAATCTTGCCAAATGTGAGGACAATGGTATTCAGCCTTCAGAAATTTTAAACCTGATGAATGTCTACTACGGAAGTTCTTATGTGAGTAATTTTACTGAATTTGGACAGCAATATCAGATTATTCTTCAGGCTGATAATCCCTACAGAGGAACTGTTGAGCAGATGAATAATATTAAAGTCCGTACTAAAAGCGGAACAATGAGTCCTATTTCAGAGTATATAACAATGAAAAAAGTGTATGGGCCATCGTCCATTTCGAGGTTTAATATGTATAATGCAATTTCAGTGAATGGTTCACCTAATATTGGTTTTAGTACAGGACAATCTATGGAAGCCATTAATGAAGTTGCTGCGAATGTTTTGCCTCCGGGCTACAGTTTTGAATACAGTGGTATAAGTAAAGAAGAGCAGAGCTCAGGTTCTCAGGCCAGTATTATATTTTTATTGAGTCTTTGTTTCGTATATCTTTTGTTGAGTGCTTTATATGAAAGCTATATTCTTCCACTGGCTGTAATTCTTTCACTGCCTGTAGGACTTAGCGGAATATTTGTTTTCGCAAAACTGTTTGGAATTGATAATAATATTTATGTTCAGATCTGTATGATCATGTTGATTGGATTATTGGCAAAGAATGCTATTCTAATGGTAGAATTTGCTTTAGAAAAGAGACATGAAGGAATGGGGTTATTGGAAAGCGCACTGGAAGGAGCAAAGATTAGGATACGTCCGATATTGATGACCTCCCTGGCTTTTATTTTCGGTTTGATGCCTTTGATGTTTTCTACTGGAGTAGGAGCCAATGGTAATAAGTCTATTGGTATAGGCTCCATTGGGGGAATGTTATTCGGAACTTTATTGGGAATCTTTGTGATCCCGGGACTTTATGTGATCTTTCAGGGGTTGCAGGAAAAAATAAAAAGTAACAAATATGACGAAAACGATGAGCTTATCGTTGATCAAAAAAATGGACCCTTACAGTAGAAAGCATGACACATTGGAGCATAAAATATAAATGTATTTTACAGATAATCATTATCTCAGTTATACTTTACAGTTGTGATGTAACGAAACCGTATGTGAATAAGCAGACAGTTCCTGATAATCTTTACGGAAATACAGTGAAGGATACTACGACGATTGCCACACTTTCCTGGAAGGAAATTTTTAAAGATCCTTTATTACAAAAGCTTATTGGTGAAGGAATTGAGAATAATTTAGATTTGAAGACAGCAGTCGCTAACCTTAAAGCTGCTGAGGCCAACTTTATCCAAAGTAAACAGGCTTTCCTACCATCTTTGTCCGGTAATGCCTCAGCGGGAGCTTATCATCCTGCCAATTCACAGTCTACGAATACACAAGTGTATCAGTTGTATGCGCTATCATCATGGCAGGCGGATATTTGGGGTAAATTAAGGAGTACCAAACGATCGATGTATGCCAGCTATCTTGCCAGTGAAGCTTATACGAAAGCTGTGCAAACACAACTTGTTGCCAATATAGCAATCACATATTACCAACTCTTAGCATATGATGAACAATTGAATATTGTCCAGCAGTCTTTAGAGGTGTATTCTAAAGATACAGAAACCATGAAGGTTTTGAAAAACAGTGATGTGGTTACAGGGGCTGCTGTTGTACAAAGTGCAGCTAATTACTATGCAGTAAAATCTACTGTACCTGATATAAAAAACAATATCCGTCAGGCAGAAAATACAATGTCACTATTATTAGGCAGAACACCAGGACCTATTGAACGGGATTCTCTTTTTAATGAACAGGCATATAGTGAATTGTCAACTGGGTTACCTGCCCAATTATTGGCAAACCGCCCTGATGTAAAACAGGCCGAATTACAGCTTCGAAGTTATTTCGAACAGGTGAATATTGCACAAACCGCTTTTTATCCATCATTAACCATAACAGGCCAGGCAGGATTATATGCTACACAACTGAAAACCTTTTTCAGTGCAGGTGCTTTTCTTGCTAATATAGTAGGAGGCTTGACACAGCCGATTTTTAATAATGGACTTAATAGACAGAAGTTAAAAATTGCACAGGCCAATTATGAAGCCGCAGAGTATAATTACAACAAAATATTGCTTACAGCAGGACAGGAAGTTTCCAATGCACTTTATCAATATCAGATGGTGGATGAAAAGACGTCTTCCAGACAAGAACAGATTGCCAACCTTGAAAAAGCAGTTCATTTTACTAAGGAATTATTAAAGTATACCAGTGCGACCAATTATACCGATGTTCTTACATCAGAACAAAGTCTTTTAAGTGCAAGACAAAGTGCTGTGACAGATAAGCTGCAGCAACTTCAGGCGGTAGTAAATCTTTATGCTGCTTTGGGTGGAGGATGGAAGTAGATTAATGATTTTTGAGTGATTATTTATATTGCCTAATTTGCTTCTTGTTAATTACTAATTTATTTTTATGAAAAATGTATTACTTCTCATTTTGCTGCTAGCTCAAACTGCTGTGTATTCGCAAAAGAAAATAGCAAAAGACAATTTTAATATCATCGTACGGGAAGAAATAGGGGATTTAAATAATGATGGTCGTAAGGATAAGCTCATTCTTAGTATGGATACCGTCAACACAACAGTACCATTTAGACTACAAATATTCCTTTCTCAATCGGATCGAACACTCAAACTACATATTTCATCAACCGATATTGTCGAAGCTCAATATCCTGTTGAATTAAAAGGAAAACATTCAGAAAATCAAATTCCCACTTTTACGATTGAAAACGGAAAATTATATATCATATCCGATATAAAAGATGGACATGCAGAATATACATTCCAGTATAAAAATGGGAATTTTGAGTTGATTCATGTTTCAAAAGGTATCTGGTATGGAAAGAATACAACAACAGAAACAGAGTTTGATGCATTGACCGGTATAAAAACTGAGATCGTTAAAGCATTAGGTTCAGAGAAAATTATCAGGGAGACTAAAACAACAATTAAATTAAAATCTCCTTTAAGGTTACAAGACCTCAAAACATTAGAGAGTAAATACTGATTGATAAAACTTATGCTTGATTATTGTAAGCTTTAATCAATGTGATTCAGAATAAATTTCACCCTGTTCTCAACAGTATCTAAAGGGACCTCTATAGCCTTATAGCCATAAGTGGAATAGGTAGCTTTCATAGCGTCATAGGTGTCAACCGCTTCTTCCCATGTTTGTTTTCTTTCATTATCCGTTTCATAAATTTTTGCCCAGGGAGGAAGAATGAAAACTTTGGGATTGTAACGGTAAGTATCAACAATATTTTTCATATCAGCCGAAATTTTCAAAGCAATCATATCAGCATAGCAAAATGCATCTACAATCCCACGGTCAAAGAAGACAATATTTTTTTGATCATTTGAAATGGCTTTAAAACTATTGACAGATGCATTGATCATAAGGTGGGTGTAAAGTTCTTTATCCTTCCACGGGAGTCCTTCACCTTGGTTGTGCATCTGGTCTTTGATGATCTGTCTTGCATCCTCCTCTATAGTACGATATCCTTCTTTTTCAAGCTGCTTAAGTAATGTGGTCTTTCCGACACCAGGCCCTCCTGTGATCACATAAAAATTGTTGTTCAGATACTTCATTGATTAAAATTCTTCTTAAGCTGTTTCCTGACTTTTATATTTATTTCTATAATCTATTGGAGTTAATCCTGTAATTCTTTTAAATACAGTCCTAAAGGTTTTAAGATCATTATAACCAATACTGTAGGTAACATCAGCAATATTGTTGTCTCCGGTTTCCAATGCTTTTTTAGCCGCTTCTACTTTTACACGTTGAATATATTCTATGGGATTTAAAGAGGTTGCATTCTTAAACCGACGGATAAAATTCCTTCTGCTCATATTGACTTCACTGGCGATTTGTTCTACTGAAATTTCTGTTGTAAACTCTCTTTCTATATAGCTTTGAGCTTTATGGATATCATGATCATCATGTCGGCGCTGACCGGAAAAGATGGTAAATATACTTTGCGAGGTGCGTCCATAATCCAATGCATAATACTTACTCAGTGATACTGATATTTCTTTACCGCAATTTTTTTCTATAAAATAAAGTATCGCATTTAATGATGAAAATCCACCACCTCCGGTAATAATTGCTTTTGAATGGGTAACCACATGCTCAGGCTTAAAATCGATCAGGGGATATCTTTGTTGAAGATCCTCAATAGCGTTCCAATGAGAAGTAGCTGGCATATTGTTCAGAAGGCCGCTTTCCGCTAAAAAGTAAGCCCCCGTACAAAGACTGATAATTTCAGATTTCTGCTCATACTTTTCCTTGACCCAATCAATCAGTTTTGAGTTCTTCAGTATCATGGTATTAATATCTGGTCCATCTTTCATTGGGGGAATGATAACGACGTCGGTATCAAATTGATCTGATAACGTTTTGCTACAGCTAAATTGAATAAGCGGATTAGCTTGTATATCTTTTAGGTGAACACCTACCAATTCGATATGAAAGGGAAGTGGTATTCCATTCATTAAAGCCGCTTCATTAGCACTGGTGAGTAATGCAGTTGTAGTGGAAATTGCGGTATGCATCGCATCTTCATACACTATTATTGAAATATGTTTCATAGGTAGATATGCTTATGTACTCAAAAATACAAAAAAATGGCACAAAATACACTGCTTGTTGTCATTTAACCGTGGCGGGCTTGTTTTCTAAACCCTATAATTTTACATAAAAATCAGTTATGAAAACAATATTTGAAAATACAACCAGACAAGAATTAATCGAAAGAATAAATTCCCTTACAGAAAACAATAAAGCTGAATGGGGAAAAATGAATATCTACCAGATGACCAAACACTGTACGATATGGAATGATTGGGTTCAGGGTATCAATAAAGAAGGATATAAACAGGAGTTTATGGGGAAAATATTTGGGAAAATGGCATTAAGGAGTTTGGTGAAAGGTGATAAACCAATGCAAAAGAATATCCCTGCAGGAAATTTCGCTATCAAAGAAACTGAGGATAACCTTGAGCAGCAGAAAAATATATGGATGAAACAGATTGCAGCGTACGGAAATTACTCAAACCCGGACTTTATTCATAATTTTTTCGGAAAAATGAAAAGGGATGATCTTGGGGTTTTTGTTTATAAACATATGGATCACCATTTGCGCCAGTTTGATGCCTGATTTCATGCGTTTGAAGCTAAACCATTATTTCTTCTTATATTGGTGTTTTAGTAAAAATACCAGTACCATGAAATATATATCCTATATTTTTTTTTCATTTTTAATGATTGCCTGTAATGGACAGGAAAAAATTGATCTATCCAAACTCAATTTAAATGAACCCATTGAAAAGGTAATTGATTTTAAAGATAAAAATGCGCTTGAAGTAAACACAGTTGAATATCCATTTTGTTTCTTTATCGAGCGTGAAGATTCAGAGAAATTCACTTTTGATGGGATTGATCTGAAAGGACAAAAAGTATTTTTCCAAATTAATTCTGAGCGGTTAAAGACGGATAGCATTACTAAGTTTGGAGGTGGACATTTTAATATGCAGGGGTTTAAAGACAAAACGGAACTTTCTAAAATTTTAAAAGACTATAAGGCCGATCCCGTGATATATGGATTCCGGATAGAAATGAAAACTCCGAATCTTAAGAAAGAAATCCTTAAAAAACTTGAAAGTAAATATGGTAAAGGTGTTAAAAATCCAAATACAGATCATGGGCTCTACTGGAATGTAAAAAAGGAAAATAAATATATTTTCTATGCTCCGGATTATGACAGGCTCATTGTTTTGAACAGTAGCAATTTATCGAAAAAATGTTATTGGGATAGCATGAACGGTCTTATAGATTTTGGTGGTTGCAATAATGAAGAATATACTAAGGATTTAACAAAGAATAGAACCGATCCAAAAGATATTAAAAACAAGCCTGTCCTAAAAATTGATAAGAACTGGAATATTAATGATCTTACCCTTGGCTCTGCAACTGAGGCTGATTTCGTTACATCTTCTATCAACAAAAAATTTGAAAGACTGATTACAAATGGCCCAAAAGGAGAGTTACAGGAAGTGATGCAGCAAAATACCTACAACAATTTTTATTTCTATTTTATACCTGGCAAAAATGGAGAGAATGATCCTAAAAATAATATATTAAAAGGATATTCTATTAATGATTTTGAAGCCGTAGATGTTGCATTTGCAAATGGATTAAAAAAGGGAATGAAAGGAGAAGATGTATTAAAGATCATAGATAAAAATGATATCGTTGGTGATGTTGGATTAAAATATTCCAACTATTTAGAAATTAAGAATCCTACGTATAAAATCAATTTAATTTTCGATGATAATAAATTGTTTTCGAGCATGTATGTTCTTAAAAAAGAATAATTTTTAAATAAATAAAAGGCTTCGATATTCGAAGCCTTTTTTCTATTCCAGGATCGGTTCAGGTGATTTTAACAAGGTTCTGTAGGAAAAGATTAAGATCTTCATCTTTATCAAGACCTAATTTCTGCTTAACCCTATATCGACTCATTCTCACACTTTTAGGTTCTATATGCATCAATTGAGAGATTTGGCGGGTATCCATTTTAAGATAAAGATAGGCGCAGAGTTTCATATCCAGAAGTGTTAGCTTTTTATGAGCCTTCTCATTGATGAGGTTGAAAAAATCAGGGTGGACTTGCTGTATCTGTAATTTTGCCCCTTCAAAGTCGTTATCAAGAACCATTTCTTCTTTCATGATCTTCTGCATATTTAAGGAACTGTCATCTGCCAGTTTATCTTTTATACTATGCAACATTCGGTTTTTGTGTTCCAGCTGGAGAACATTTGCCATTGCCTCTTTTTGCAATTGCTGTTGTTGGGTTTCAAGTAATTGTTGTTCTGCCTTTAATCTGGCCTGCTCTTCTTTTTCCAATTTGATCTGCATTTCAGATTCCTGTTTTTCTAATTGAAGCTGTTTCTCGCGTTGTAAAGAAAGACGGAGTTTGAAATGATAGGAACGGAACATGAAAAGGAGACCGACTACACATGCGATTACAATACAGATGTATAAATAGTTTTGTGTTTTACGGCTTTCTTCTCTTTCTTTTAGAATTTTTACTTCATTATTCTTTTTTTCTGTTTCAAATTGTATTTCCAGCTTCTGGGCATTCAAAGCTTGTTGTTGATTAAAATTCTTGTTACTGTATTCAGTTACTTCTGACTGAAAATCCAGAGCTTTTTCAAAATTGCCCTGTTTCCTATAAAAATTGGTTAAAGATTGAGTAATATTGATGAGTGTATAATAGTATGGAGCCTTATCTTGCTTCATAAGGTTGTAAGCTTCCAGCAAATACTTTTCTGTTTGAGAAAGATTACCATCTCTTTTAGCATATTCACTTAGTATTCCTAAACTAGTGGCTTTAACTTCTGAAGCATTAGGATTATCTTTTAATACATTTCCTGCTGTCTGAGCATAATAGATAGCATTTTTCTCTGCACTTTTATCATTAACAGGAAAATAGGTGAGATACACATTAGCAATGTTGACGCATGTAATAGCATACGTATAATTGGATACTCTTGTCGGATATTTTAGATGAAGGGCTTCTGATTTTTTCAAATAAAATAAGACACTATCCAATTCCTTTTTTTCCTTAGAAGACTTGTAATTATATTCGTGGGCGACCGATAATGCGGCATAAGCATTACTCAGTAAATTGTAACTTTTTGTTTTTTCTGCATTTTGAACTGCTTTATGAGCATAATTGTTGACCTGCTTTACATTATCCCATGTTGAATAAGCAGCATAAAGCTGATAATAAAAACAAGCGGAAATATAAGGATCAGGTGATTTCTCCAACTCTTTTAATCCCAGTTGACAAAATTTAATTTTCTTTTCAGGATCATCCAACGTTTTATATAAAAATACTTTTGCATAATATCCCGATGCCATTGCGACAGGATCTTTAGATTTCTGGGCAATTATTAATGCCGAATCGCTTAATTTCTTTAAAGAGGCTATTTGCTGATCATTAGCTTTTATAACCGTGAGAAGGGTATATGCTTTTGTTGCTTCAAGGTAATTTTTATGCTTTAAGGCTATACGGGCACTTTGCCTCACTTTACTTTCTGCAGCCGGGTAATTTCTGTTTATTCTGTAGATATCTGCAAGTTGATTTAATAGAAAAGGTTTATCCTTTTCCTGCAGTGCAGGATTATTAATTGCGGATTGCAAACTGTCGGCATATGTACTTTGTGAAAAAACACTAAAGCTTATCCCTAAACAGGCACATAAAAATATTTTGTAGAATGCGGATTTCATATACTTAAAATTAAGATAATTTGTTAAATCAGCGAATAAAAGTTTGTAATTATCAAATGTTATATTCAGTTGTAATGCTTTGAAAATCAATTTTATTTACGGGCTGTAGTCATATTGTAGACGTCCTGTTAAGAGCAGTAGATGCTTTGTAGGGGAGTAAAGTTTGGAAATATATGCCTATTGAATGAAACTTTGTGACAGCAATATTGCTGCATCATTTAATAACAAAATTATGAACAACAAAACCTTATCTATTGTTTCCTACATTACGCCTCTTGGCTGGATTATCGCCTATGTTTTAGGAAAAGACAATGCAGATTCTCTGCTTAAATACCATTTAAGACAATCACTGGGACTAATGATTATTAGTGTTCTTTTTAATATTCTGATGAGAATTTTGGTTTCTATATCACCTGCACTAGGCTTTTTAGGAATTGTCGGACTTCTCATTACGATATTTTGGATATTAGGAATTATTAATGCTGCTAATGGTGCTGAAAAACCTGTTCCATTATTCGGTAAAATGTTTGAAGATAAATTTGCTTTTATAGGTTAACAGCTGGTTAGAAGAAGTAAGATGAACGATTATAAATATTTTACACAGGAGGGGAGCAGGTTTCTTATAAAAACGAATAGATCAACTGCTGTTTTACGAACGATCGTGTGCCTGGCAATAGCAGTTGTTGTATATTGTATTATTCCTCCTGAGAGAAAGATAGGATTATGGGGTGCTTTACTATTTTTTGTTTTTGCCATTGTTAATCTGTTAAAAACGACCAAGAGATTAATTATTGATACACAGGCTAAAACGGTGATACATAAAAATAATATGCTGAGCGGAGAGGTCGTTTACAGATTTGAAGATTTTGAACAGTTTTATGTACTTACGGGAAAATATCTTTTTATAACAATGGATAGTACTGCCTTCTTTATATTCGATCATAATGGTAAGGAAAAAAGAGTTCCTATTGTGGTAGGGTTATTCGGGTCAAAAGTGGCTCAAAATGCAATCAATGAAGTCAGCGAGATTATGAATATTGAAGATAAATAATTGAACTACAGCTAAAATGGAGAAATATCAATTGGAAATAACATCTACAGAATTGAGCATAAAGCCATATTTTGGATACCTGCCTAAAATAAGAATATTTACTCTTCTGTCTTTTGTTATATTTTGTTTTGTTCCCCTTATGAGTCAACTGAATTATAATATAAAATACATTCTATATGGTCTTGGCGGTATTATGCTTTTTTATGCAACTTATGATTTTCTTTTCCGGGCTAGTGTAAAATTTTTATTCGATAAAAAAACGAATAGCATATACAAGATCTATGTATTATCCATAAGGAAAAGGTTAATGGCATTGGATGAAATGACCATCATTAATACGGCAGAGTATGGTGAAATGGCGTATGCTATTGGAAAAAAGAAGAAACAATTTTTAAGGAATTATCCAATCAGTGATACCTTTTCCGGAAGTAAGAAAAGTACAATAAGAGAAACAGAGTATGTGGAACAAATATTAAGCCCCATTCTTAAGTTTGTTGATAGCAGGTAACTTCAGGACAGAACACTATTCATCACCAAATAATTAAAAATATGAAAAAAGGCGTTGCCCTATTTTGGATGCTTTATATGTTGTTTTTTGCAATTCCATTTCCTATGATTTTGTATTACAACACCAAAAGTGATGATCCTCCATCATTAGCAGGAACAAACCCCTGGCTTGCTTTAGGGATTTTAACACTGTCTGTGATTTTGTGGAGCATTGTTCTGATTGGTTATTTTCGCAAATGGGTCTTATCTAATTTTACGGCCAAAAAGAATATTGAATACTTAAATAAAAATGGAGTACGCAGAAAAGCGGAAATAACTGAAGCTGTAAAAGTATCAAAAGATGGAAGCAAATATAATTCCTATGAATTAAAGCTTTTGTTTAAAAACTTAGTAGATACCGAAATACTTCAAAAAGCACATGTAAATGATTCAAAGCCCCAACAACGCCGATTTGAAGCAGGCAAAAAAATAGATATTCTTATTGATGAAGAGATGAAGAGGGTACCTTATTTTATTTTTGCAGGAACCGAAGCAAAAATCAATATTCTTGTTATCTTTCTTATCTGTCTGGGTTGGTTGACACTTGTTGCTCTCGTTTCAGGTTATTATATGTATGCTTATCTTACAGAGAGTATGGGAACAGGGTGGCGTTTTATAGTCTTTTGGCACCCCTTGATTCTTTGCCCTGTCATACTTTTATCATATAGAATAGGGTTATCTTTTATTTTTAAGGTATTTGCGGGTAGCAAAAAAGGGGAAGCAGAACTCATCAAGTTTAAAGGGATAAAGACTACAGCAAAGCTACTCAGCGCCAGCCAAACCGGAACCTATATTAATGAACAGCCTATGATTCTGTTTAAAATGGAGTATGTTGATTACCAGAATCGTACAAGAAGATCCGAGCTAAAGAGAATTGTAAACCTTCTTGATCTTAATATGGTAAGACAAGAGACCGTAGAAATTTTTTATCTAAAAGAAAACCCTGACCGGATTGCACTTGCATCAGATATGGATGAAATAAGCTAAACACTATGAAAAAAACAATTATAATAATCAGTGGTATGCTTTTGATAAGTTGTGAGCAAATTTCTAAAAGTATAAAAGATACACTTAAGCCTGCTACGCAAGATAGTGCAGCCCATGTGGAAAAGGAAGAAGAGCCTCCTAAAAGTCCATTTGATCCGGCTGTAGAGCGACAGATCGACGAAGCACAGCGTTTGGTCAATACTATAATGGAAAAGAATCATCCAACCCATGTTCGACACCCGAAAGAAGGTAAAAACACTAATTTTCTAACCAATGAACAAAAATTAAATAAAGCTGAGGAAGCATTAAGAAAGCTTCCTCAGTACATGGGGAAAGAGATTTTTATTTATTCGACAATCAGTTTTTATGATGATGGCAGGATTCATGTTATGCTTCAGCATCCTCAAAATCCTGAATACGTTGATAGTTATGATTATAGAGATGGCAATTGGTCTGAGCCTACACCGGAACAATTATCTGTAAAAGATGATATTAAAACCAGATTGGTCTCTTTAAACAAGATACCTTTTAGCAATATAGCAAGGGCTGGGAAAATCTATGACGAAGAGGTGTCAAAAACAGAAGGAGCAGAACCCATTACAAATATCTACCTTTCTGTCTGGAAAAATACCTTAAGATGGTATCCATCCAGTATCAGTGGAAGCAGGGAACGTTATTCAATTGAATTGAATGAAAATGGTACATTAAAGAAGTTTGAAAGAGAATAAAAAAGCTGTCTAAATAAAAGAATCCGCTCTTTAGAAGCGGATTCAGTAGATAAATACATCTCATTTTTTTAATTAGACAACAATAAAAAAGCACAGCCGACAATGCTGTGCTTAAATTTTTATAAATTTAATTGCAATTTCAAATCTGAAAAAAGCAAAAATTGATTTCATTTCAGTTGTAATACATAGTAAATGTAGGAATATTTTTAATACAAAACATGAATTAAATGTTAAAATTCACAAGTTATCCACAAAAAAATGTGGATAACTCTGTGTTCCAATTTTTTACATGTATTTATTTATACAATTGTTTAATATATTTTAATTATTTCAGGGAATAAAAGAAAGTTCTGATCTCATTTACAAACGCCTGAGGTACTTCCAATGCTGCAAAGTGCCCTCCTTCATCTAATTTCTTAAATGATACCACATTTACGAAGCGCTCTGCCCACTCACGGGGAAATTGAGCTTCACGGGGAAGTACTACAATTCCTGCAGGAACATTGCTTTTTTGTAAAGGCTCAGATCCTCCCCATTGTGCAATAGCATCAGCTTTATACATTCTCATAGATGATCCGACTGTTTGAGTCACCCAATAGATCATGATATTGGTTAAAAGCTCGTTTTTTCCACCAAATGCTGTTTCAATTAGTTCGGGTGGAGCTCCAGCGTTCCCAAAGCTAATAATCCAAGAAGCCAGACCAATGGGAGAGTCATTAAGCGCATAGGCTAATGATTGAGGTTTGGTAGAATGTACCATTGCATAGGCGCCTTCAGTATACCACCATTGCTGAACAAATTGGGCAAATTGGGTCTCTTCCTCAGTCATTGTACTCGGATCTTCTTGTCCCATCGGGTAACCGATGTCTGTGAAATGGACAGCTTCTATAATGTCCGGATATTTTGAAGCTAATGCTTTTGTAACTCCCATTCCAACATCACCACCTGCTGCACAAAACTTCTTATATCCAAGAGTTTCAGTCATTAGCTTTATCCATAGATCTGCAACACCTTCACTGCTTACAGCAACTTTGTCAGAAAATCCAAACCCTGGAATTGAAGGGATAATTAAGTCAAAACTTTGTTCACCTTCTGTAAGGGAGGGGATGATCTTATGAAAGCGATAATAACTGTCTGGCCAACCGTGAGTCAATAACAAAGGTATAGGGTTATTACCTTTCCCTTTTATGTATTGGAAGTGAATTTGGATCCCATCTATTTCAGTGATGTATTGAGGATACTGATTCAGTAGCTCTTCATTTTTTCTCCAATCATATTCATTCACCTAATATTCGCCGAATTCCTTCAGGTATTTTTCACTTGTACCAAAGTGCCAGTCGGAGCCATCTGCTTCTCCCGGCCAGCGGGTATTTTTAATTCTGTTTTTCAGGTCACTGAGAACAGTTTCTGAAATGTTTACGGTAAATGGTTTCATATTATTTGAATTTGGTTTTATACATTGGTTTCGGTAAAGGATATGTCTTATTTTTTGGCTAAAATTAATTTAAGATATTGCTTCCCAGATGGTAACAAATATAATTTAATTCCTAAATCATTGAATAAAATTATAATATTTTAAGATTTAAATTTAATTTATCTGTAATTTTTAAATTAAATAATTACATTTACACCATCAAAATCTCTTTGTAAATATTACCATTTATTCCAGTGCATTTCTATGCCTGGATATCTAAAGGTTCAAAATTTCTGAACCCTATCATCTGTATTTTAAATTTAAAGACGAATTCGTTATTCAGTATTCTGATTTTTAACGAATTGATTAACAATAAAGAGAATAATATGAAATCATATACTATTGCCGTAATTGGCGGAACCGGAAAATCCGGAAAATATCTTGTACAAAACCTTTTGGAAAAGGGGTACAATATTAAATTACTACTAAGAACTCCTGAAAATTTTAAGCTTGATGATCCCCTAATAGAAATAGTGAAGGGAGATGCAAGGAACTATGATTCAATCAATACCTTACTTAATAATTGTGATGTTGTTATAAGTACATTAGGTCAGCCGGTAGGAGAGGAATCTATATTCAGTGAAGCTACCAGGAATATTACCAGATCAATGATCTCACATGGAATTAAAAGATATATTGTAATCGCAGGATTGAATGTAGATACACCTTTTGACCAGAAAAGTATCAAAGTAAAACAGGCAACTGACTGGATGTATCAAAACTATCCTAAAACAACAAAAGATCGGCAGGAAGAATATGAAATTCTTACGCAAACAGGTCTGGATTGGACTTTGGTAAGACTGCCACTAATCATCCAAACTTCTGAAAGATTTGCCACGGAGGCCAACCTTGAAGATTGTAAAGGAGAGGGGATAAGCGCAACCGACTTAGCTGAATTTTTAATTTCACAAATAGAGAATGCAAGTTATACTAGGCAAAGCCCCTTTTTATACAATTTACCTTAATTAATAGTCCGATTGTTATAAAAAAATAGAGAGTCAATCTGACTCTCTATTTGTATCTAGTTCTCTAGCTTTTCTTTAATATATTTTGCTGTATGAGATGTCTTGTTTTTTGCCAATTCTTCAGGTGTTCCTGCGAAAACGACTTCGCCACCATATTTTCCTGCTTCAGGACCGATGTCAATAATATGGTCTGCAGATTTAATAATATCCGGCTGATGCTCGATAACAATAACAGAATGTCCGAGATCGATCAGAGCCTGAAGGGATTTCAGTAATTTCTGAATATCATGGAAATGAAGGCCTGTAGAAGGCTCATCAAAAATAAACAAGGTCTTATCTGTTGTTACTCCTTTTACTAAGAATGAGGCCAGCTTCACACGCTGAGCTTCACCTCCTGAAAGAGTGGAAGAGCTTTGTCCAAGTTGAAGATATCCCAAGCCTACTTCCTGTAACGGTTTTAATTTTGTTACAATCTTTTCTTCATGATTCTCTTTGAAGAACTCCAAAGCTTCATCTACCGTCATGTGAAGGATATCAGAAATATTTTTCTCGTCAAATTTTACTTCGAGGATTTCATTCTTGAAACGTGTTCCTTTACAGGTTTCACATTCCAGTTCAATATCTGCCATAAACTGCATGGAAACATTGATCACACCTTCTCCTTTACATTCATCACATCTTCCACCATCCACGTTGAAAGAGAAATGTTTTGGCTTATAACCCATCATTTTGGACATCTTTTGCTTAGCAAAAAGATCTCTGATATCATCATAGGCTTTAAGGTAAGTAACCGGATTAGAACGGGAAGATTTTCCAATAGGATTCTGATCAATCAGTTCAATATTTTTAATGAGTTTCTTAGGGAATTCTACAGAGTCATAATCTCCTTTTTTTCCACCCATTCCTAATTGTATCTGAATATCATTTGTCAGGATCTCTTTCATTAAAGTAGATTTTCCACTTCCTGAGACTCCCGAAATAACCACAAGGCTTTCCAAAGGAACATCAACATCAATATTTTTAAGATTGTTCTGTCTGGCTCCTTTAATATGGATCCATTCCTTCGCTTTTCTTCTCTTCTCAGGAACTTTGATTTCTAATCTTCCTGTTAAATATTGAGAGGTAAGTGTGTCTGCATTTTTCAGCTCTTTGTAATCTCCTGCAAAAACCAACTCCCCACCAAGATAGCCTGCTTCAGGACCAATATCAATAATATAGTCGGCCGCTCTCATTACATCTTCATCATGCTCAACCACAATAACCGTATTGCCCAGATCACGAAGATTTTTCAAAACTCCGATTAAGTTTTCCGTATCTCTCGAGTGCAATCCTATGGAAGGCTCATCGAGAATATAAATAGAACCCACTAATGAGCTCCCTAAACTGGTAGCAAGGTTGATCCTTTGACTTTCTCCTCCGGAAAGGGTATTGGAGGTTCTGTTGATTGTTAGATAACCTAATCCCACTTTTAATAAGAATTCCAATCTTGTGGTAATCTCATAAAGAAGTCGTTTAGCAACCTCCTGATCGTGTTCTGAAAGTTTTAGATTATTAATTAAAGGGAAAAGTTCATCCAATGGTAACTCAATGGTAGATTGAATATTGTGTCCATCAATTTTCACCCAACTTGTTTCTTCACGAAGCCTTAGTCCCTCGCAAGTCGGACAAAGTGTTTTACCGCGATAACGTGAAAGCATTACACGATACTGAATTTTATATAGATTCTCTTCAAGCATCTTGAAGAAATTATTAATGGATGGGAAGCTGCTGCTGCCATCTCCTTTCCATAAATAATTTTTCTGCTCTTTTGTTAATTGATGATAAGGTTTATGAATAGGAAATTCACCTGCTTTTTTTATAAAAGCTTTTTTCCATTCACTCATCGTTTCTCCTCTCCATGAAACAACAGCATCCTCATACACGGAAAGTGTTTTGTTTGGGATGACAAGATCTTCATCTATTCCGATCACTTTTCCATATCCCTCACATGTAGGGCATGCACCATAAGGGTTATTAAAACTAAAGAAATGAACATTCGGTTCAAGAAATTCTATCCCGTCTAATTCAAATTTGTTAGAAAACTCCTTTACTTTTCCTGTTTCTATATTTTTAAGAGAACAATATCCTCGACCTTCATAAAAAGCCATCTGGATAGAGTCTGCTAATCTCTGGAGAAAACTTTCGTCTTCTTCATAGGCAAAACGGTCTATAACCAGATTGATTACCATTCCTTTTTCGGGCGTGAAACCAAAGCTTTCTAAGTCTTCAATTCCCGCTACATTTTCATTGATCTCCAGCCTGGTAAAACCTGCCAGTTTTAAAATATTGAGGGTTTCTGTAAAGTTTGTAATGTCATATTCCAATGGAGCTGTTAAAAGAAAAGAAGCGTCTTTCTTTGAAGATTTGATAAAATCAACAACATCAGTAACTGAATCTTTTTTTACTTCCTCCCCGGAAACTGGAGAATAGGTTTTCCCGATTCTTGCAAATAAAAGCTTCAAATAATCATAGATCTCCGTGGAAGTCCCTACCGTAGAACGGGGATTAGAAGAAATTACTTTTTGCTGAATGGCTATTGAAGGAGCTAAGCCTTTAATATCATCCACTTTCGGTTTTTCCAGTTTACCTAAAAACTGTCGTGCATATGAACTTAAACTCTCAACATATCTTCTCTGTCCCTCTGCATAAATGGTGTCAAAAGCTAAAGAAGATTTTCCACTTCCGGATACTCCTGTAATGACAATCAGTTTATTTTTAGGAATTAATACATCGATGTGCTTCAGGTTGTTAAGATGGGCATTTTTAACAAATACCTGTTTTTTTATATCTATTTCTGTAATTGATGCCATAGTAAAATTAAGACCAACAAAAATACGAATTTTTGCCGGATTTATTAATTATAATTGTTTCCTTTACCATTCAAAAAATCTATTAAACAGACTGTTAATATTTTTGTCATAAAACGTGAATAAAAGGAGTTTCTAAAACTTAAAAAATACTTTATTAGCTTAACAGAAGAAATAAATTGATTCTTTCAATAATCTTAAGGGGCTGATATTTTTTAGACTGAATTATTAAACACACTTTTTTTAATAACTTTTGTTTTTATCACTAATAAAGGGATGTAATCAGGTTGGAAAATTAAACAATTTTAATATAAATCTATCCTTTGATTGATAGGTTTTTATCTTTGAAAAAAAAATTATGATTTTTTAAGTTTTTTTATGTTAACCTATTGTTTCGTGTTTTAAAATTATTTAAAATTGTACTCATAAATATGTAATAAAGCGATGGTTAAATTATTCAGAGACCTTGTTACACATTTAATGAGAAAAAGATAATTCCCCCACACAAGGCGCAGTTTATACTGCGTCTTTTTTTATGTTATTATTTTAAGGGGAGATAAATAGAATTATCGATCGGGAATATTATGATAATAATCATTTGTGAGTATTGTCGAAGTCATCTAATTTTGGAAATCTTAAAAAAATCTTAAAAATTAAGGATATGATGAAAAAGCTGGGAGTCATTTTTTTTCTTGGGGGTATTGTAGTAGCACAGGGCCAGGAAAAATCTACAGATATTGAAACGATAGAAGTTCAGGGTAAATTTATCGCGACTCCATATAAAAATGCGAATCAGAATATCACTATAATTTCGAAAGAGGAAATACATAATTCTCCGGCCAAAAGCATTGATGAGATTCTACAGCAGGTTCCGGGAATGGATATCAGAAGGAGAGGAGCTAATGGTGTACAGAGTGATATTGCTTTTCGCGGAAGTTCATTTGAGCAGGTTCTTTTGTTATTGAATGGAATCCGGATGAATGATTCACAAACCGGGCATAATTCCATGAATATTCCTGTGAATCTTGAAGATGTAGAAAGAATAGAAATTGTAAAAGGTCCTGCAGCGAGAAGATTTGGACAAAATGCTTATGCGGGTGTTATTAATATCATTACGAAAACAACTCCAGGCAAAAGGGTAAAAATAAGTGCAGAAGGAGGGGATTATGAAACATATGGTTTTGGACTCAATGCACAATTGGGAACTGAAAAGTTCTCCAATACCTTACAAGCTAATTCTACTACTTCTCAGGGATATATGCACAACACAGATTATGAAATAAGAAATGTGTTTTACCAGAATAGATTGGCTATTAAAAATGGTGATTTAAGACTGCAGGCTGGTTTTTCAGAGAAGAAATTCGGAGCAAATGGGTTTTACTCTTCTCCACAAGCTACAGAACAATATGAAGAGATGCAGGCTTCAATTGTAAGTTTAGCTCATCAGCAAACCTTTGGAAAGTTAAAACTTAATTCTAATGTGTACTGGAGAAGAGGTCAGGATATGTATGTATTTAATAGACAAAATCCTGGCATCTACAGAAATATGCACATTGGAAATAATGTGGGAGGTGAAGTTAATTCAAGCTATTCATGGGGATTAGGAACAACAGGAGTTGGGGTAGAGCTAAGAAAAGAACTTCTGGCGAGTAATAATTTAGGAAATAGAAATCGCTTTGTATCACAAGTTTTTTTTGAACACCATTTTTCATTATTGGATAAAAAGCTGAATATTACTCCAGGAATTTCCTGGGCTAATTATTCTAAGGAAGGAAATTTCTTTTATCCTGGTTTAGATGTGGGATATAACCTCGATTCAAATAATAAGGTCTATGGAAATATTGCAAGAGTTCACAGAGTTCCAACGTTCACTGATCTTTATTATAAAAGCCCAACAGAACAGGGAAACCCTGATTTACTTCCTGAAAATGCCGTTTCTACAGAAATAGGATATCAATATCAAAATAAAGGGTTGCTTGCTAAGGTAAGTGGGTTTATGAGGAATTCTAATAACTCTATTGATTGGGTAAAGAAAACATTGGAAGATAAAGTTTGGTATGCTCAGAATGTCGGAAAAATAGATACAAAAGGTATTGAAGCAGAACTTGATCACAGGTTATTTAACTGGTTGAAATACTCTGTTGGGTATACCTATATTGATACGAAATCCAAACAGTTAAATGATGTAGTTTCAAGGTTTGTTTTAGATAATTTAAAACACCAGTTTATAGCAAAATTAGAGACGCGTTTCTTGCAGAATTTTACTAATGAACTGGTATATCGTTATAATGACAGAGTGAATCTTGGAAGTTATAATTTATTAGACGAGAAAATTAGTTTTGCTAAAAATGATTTTTCCGTTTATGTTTTAATCAACAATATTACGAATACGAAATATACTGAAACATTTGGCGTTCAGATGCCTAACAGATGGTTTCATATAGGATTCACTTACAATATTAATATTAAGTAAACTTAATATTAAGGGGTGGTTAATTAATTTTACTTTTGCAGAAATTTTTTAGATGAAACTTTTTTTAGGTTTAAGCTTATTTTGTAGTATTATATTTATAAAAGCACAAGAGCATATTTCAAGCTTTAATGCCGTAACCCTCACCTATAAATTTCATCCAAAATTTTTCCTTTATGCGGAAGGACAGCTCCGCGGTAATGAAGATTATACCTATCCTGATTATTATGAGATAAAAGGGGGAGTAGGATATAATTTAACAAAGAATCATAAACCATTTATCGGTCTTGGGAGATATGTGAATTATAAATCTAAAAGCTTAAGCAGAGAAGAATTCAGGGTATGGCTTCAGGATGTTATTGACATCAAGAAAGGTATTGTAAAGTTTGAAAATCGTTTCCGCGCAGAAAAGAGCTGGTTCTATGAACCTAAAACGGACAATACATCACAGAGAATGCGTTATCGTTATCGTTTGAATGTGAGTGTACCTTTGAATGCTAAAACTATTGAGAAAGGAACTGTATTCGCAAATGCTTATGATGAAATGTTTCTAGTAAGTCCAATGAAGCCTACTTTTGCAAGAAACAGGGTTTATGGTGGATTTGGTTACCAAATAGACGAATATTTCGGTGTCCTGTGTGGTTACCTTTGGCAAAGAGAATTTGAAGCTGCGGGAAATAAAAATCTACACTTTATTTATCTGGCATTAAACATCAATATCGATGGCACAGATCATCATACAAAAACATTCGATTTCCCGGGAGCGGATTAATATTTCTCAATCAGGTAATGATATGCTTTAAGGTATTTGTTAAATCTTTTTATGTCTTTCGGTGTCAGTTCTCTGTTTACACGGCGTAAATCCATATTATCACGGAGATCATTTAATTTTACGGCAACAGCAAGCGGAGATCTTTCCGTTCTTTTGATGAAATCATCATATTCTTCTTCGGGATCAAATTTCGTCAGACAGCTGATTGCAAATAATACATACTCCGGAAAACCTTCATTCCTAAGATAATCAAGACTAAATTCTGAAGGATGATCTTCTACCACATCATGTAAGGCACCTACAATTTTTTCATCCATTGTTTTACCATATTCCATTACACGCATTACATGGGCAATGTATGGAGCATGGTATTTATCGGTCTGGCCTTTATGTGCTTTATCAGCAATCTTTATAGCTCTATGTAAAAGTTCTTCTTTAGTCATTTTTTTAAGAAAAGATTCAGTGCAAAAATAGAAAATGCCTTAAATAAATAAGACATTTCCCTTAATTATTTTGGATTATTTTATCCATTCGTTTCATCTTCAATAGATGCTATCGGTGCATTGTTTTTTACTGATTCTATTCCGTTTTCCATTCCGTTTTCAGATTCATACATCTGGCTGGTTCCGATGATCTGACCGTTTCCTGCTTTTAGGTTGAAATAAGACTTTTCATTCGTTGAAGTTTTTCTTTCGAATTTCGAATCGTCTTTAGAGTTTATTCTTACAGATTCAATACCGTTTTCACATCCGGATTTTGAGTTGTATCCTTGGCTTGTCAAGATAACCTGACCATTTCCTGCCTTAAGATTAAACTGATAATCTCCGTTTGTTCTTTTAGAAATAACAAATTTTCCCATAGTTTGAATGTTTTATGATTTTGTTTATGTTTTTTAAATTTAAAAAAAAATTGCAAAATAAAAAAGCGCTTCAGACCTGAAGCGCTTTAAACATCAAAATTATTTTAGAAATACTAATAACTTCCTTTATCAATGTAATGAGCAGCAACTTTTTCAGTTAATGCTACTACATTAGGATGATTAGTGTATTTTGTGAATCTTCTTAATCCTGAAAGCATCATTCTTTGTTCATCTCCCTCAGCAAAAGAAACGATTCCTTCTTTAGCTGCTACAATGATTTTTTCAACTGCTTTATAAAGATTAAGCTGAGCCATAGCTGCTTCTACTGAATCAGGAGCAAAATGCTTTTCAGTTCTTAATATAGTAGATTCAGCCATATAGATCTGATTAAGGATCTCAGAAGCGTTTAACAACAAATGTTGTTGCTTTTCAATATCCATCATATACTTTTGAAGAGCAGCACCAGAAACCATTAAAAATACCTTTTTAAGGTTAGCTATAATTGCTTTTTCTTCACTCATGAATTCAGAATAATCAGGAACATCAAATGAAGGGATACCCATCAATTCTTTGCTGATTGCCATTGCCGGAGATAATAGATCTAATTCTCCTTTCATAGCTCTCTTGATTAACATTCCTACTGCCAACAATCTGTTGATTTCGTTTGTTCCTTCATAAATTCTTGAAATTCTTGAATCTCTCCAAGCTGCTTCCATTGGTGTTTCCTCAGAGAATCCCATACCACCGTAAACCTGAATTCCTTCATCAGCTGTGTGTTGAGCCAAATCTGAAACGAAAACTTTAAGGATTGAGCATTCTACTGCAAATTCTTCAACACCTTTTAATTCTGCTGCCTGATGATCCAATCCTCCTGCAACTAATTCATCAATTTTATCCTGGATATCTTTAGCAGCTCTGTAAGAACCAGATTCGCTTACGAATACTCCTGTTGCCATTTCAGCAAGTTTCTTTCTGATCGCTCCAAAAGTAGAAATAGAAACTCCAAATTGCTTTCTCTCATTAGCATATTGAAGAGAATGGTTGGTAATTCTTCTCTGAGCATCCAGACACGCTGCAGCCAATTTAATACGCCCAACATTTAAAGCGTTTAATGCGATCTTAAATCCATTGTTTCTTTCTCCTAAAAGATTTTCAACAGGAATTTTCATATCATTGAAGAAAACCTGACGGGTAGAAGAGGCACGGATACCTAATTTATGTTCTTCTTCTCCGAAAGTTAAGCTTTCAGGGTTTTCAAGTTCAGAACGATTGATTACGAAACCTGTAATGTTCTTATCATCATCAATTTTTGCAAATAATGTGAATGTATCTGCAAAACCTGCATTAGATATCCACATTTTCTGTCCATTGATGATATAATGTTTTCCATCTTCAGACAGCTTAGCTCTTGTCTTTCCTGAGTTAGCATCAGAACCGGCATCAGGTTCTGTTAAGCAATAAGCACCAAATTTAGTACCTGTTGCTAGATCCGGAAGATATTTTTTCTTTTGCTCTTCAGTTCCATAAAGAACGATTGGCAATGTTCCAATTCCGGTATGTGCTCCATATGCTGTAGCCAACGAACCTGTTACTCCTGAAATATAATCACAAGCCAACATAGTTGTTACAAAGCCCATTCCTAAACCACCGTACTCTTCAGGCACAGCAATTCCCAACATTCCCATATCTCCAAGCTTACGCATAGTCTCTTCTGTAAATGCATAATCTTTCTTTTCAAAACGTTCTTTTTGTGGAACAACTTCTCTGTCTATAAATTCTTTTGCAGAATCACGAAGCATTTTTTGCTCCTCATTCAGTTCTTCTAAAGAGAAAATCTCATTAGCAGGAATTTCTTTAATTAAAAACTCACCACCTTTTCGTGTTTTATTAAGTGTATCACTCATTGTTTTTTATGTTTTTTAGATTGATTATTTGTATTAAAGTATTCATGTAAAATGTATTTATGAGGTTTTACTTTGTCATGAATACATTCTACGTAAATACGTCAGTACATTTTTTAAAGTAGCTCGAAAATAGAAGCAGCTCCCTGACCTGTTCCTACACACATAGAAACCATTCCGTATTTGTTTCCGCGTTTTCTCATTTCGTCAAGAAGTTGGACTGTTAATTTTGTTCCTGTACATCCAAGTGGGTGACCAAGAGCGATAGCACCTCCGTTTACATTTAGAATATCTGGATTTAACCCTAATTCTTTTTTGATAGCAACAGATTGTGACGCGAAAGCTTCGTTTAGCTCAATCAGGTCGATGTCTTTTAATTCTAATCCGGCTTGCTTTAATGCTTTTGGAATGGCATAAATAGGTCCCATTCCCATGATTCTTGGTTCAAGTCCGGCAGCTGCATAAGCAACCAATCTGGCTTCAGGCTCTAAACCTAATTCCTTAACCATTTCTTCACTCATTACAATAACGAAGGCAGCACCGTCACTCATTTGAGAAGAGTTCCCAGCTGTTACGCTTCCGCCGTTAGCGAATACAGGTCTTAATTTTGCTAATCCTTCAAGACTGGTATCTTTTCTTGGACCTTCATCTACAGAGAAATCGAATTTCTTCGTCTGCATTTTCTGGTTTTCGTCTAAGAAATTATATTCTACAGGAATTGAAACGATCTGATTGGCGAATTTCCCCTCAGCATTAGCTTTTAATGCCTTTTGATGAGATTCGAATGCAAACTGATCCTGTTCTTCTCTTGAAATATTATATTGTTTTGCAACTTCTTCTGCTGTATAGCCCATTCCCCAATAATAATCAGGATTGGTCTTTGCAATATCTGTTTCAGGAACCGGCTTATAACCACCCATCGGTATATACGACATAGATTCTGTTCCTCCTGCAATAATACAATCAGCCATTCCAGCCTGAATTTTTGCGGAAGCAATAGCAATAGCTTCACTTCCTGATGCACAGTATCTGTTTACCGTAACTCCAGGAACTTTGTCTGTATTCAATCCCATTAAAGAGATCAAACGAGCCACATTTAAACCTTGCTCTGCTTCAGGCATTGCATTTCCTACGATAAGGTCATCAATTCTGTTTTTATCCAATTGCGGAACTTCAGCCATTAATTTTTCAATAACTGTAGCTGCCATTACGTCGGGACGAGTAAAGCGAAGAGAACCTTTTGGTGCTTTTCCTACTGCTGTTCTGTATCCTTTTATTATATATGCTTGTTTCATTTTAGATTAGAGATTTTAAGACAAGAGATGTGAGACTCTTGCCTGTTTAAATAATTTTTTTCTTAATATTTTCTTTAAAAACATAAATCATTTTTTGAACTTCATCAATTTTGTTTTGTAAAGGTTGATTTATTTCATCTGAAATAAAATTCAATTTCTCACAAAGTATAAGTTGAGTTTGTAGTTCGTAAGAAGAACCATATGCAATATTTAAAAAATAATAAAACTCTTTTTCTCTTTCTCTTCCTGCTCCTTCAGCTATATTAGAAGAAATTGAGACCACGGCTCTTTTAATTTGTGAAGAAAGTCCATATTTCTCATCATTTGGCATACTAGCTAATGCTTTATAGACATCAACACACAAATTAATTGATTCATTCCAGATTTTCAATTTTTTAATATTGTGCATGATTTATAATCAGATTTATTTTTTATCTCTTAGTCTCAAGTCTTATTGTCTCAAGTCTAATTCCTAAGTGGTTTTCCATTTTGTAACATATACTGAATTCTCTCTAAAGTCTTTCTTTCTCCACAAAGCTGTAAGAAAGTTTCTCTTTCAAGGTTCAATAGGTATTGTTCAGTCACTACAGTTTCTTCGGAAAGGTTTCCGCCTACCATTACATTAGCTAGTTTATCTGCAATTTTCTTGTCATGGGCAGAGATATAATTTCCGGTTAGCATTTGATCTGTTCCTACGTAGAACATTCCTAAAGCATCTTTTCCTAAGACTTTTACTTTTTGCTCGATAGGTTGAGTGTACCCTTGCTCTGCTAATAATTTTGCAATCTTTTTAGCTTCTGCAATCTGTCTGTTTTTGCTCACAGAAACAATATCTTTTCCTTTTTCAAGAATTCCCATATCGTAGGCTTCATACGCAGATGTTGCTACTTTACCCATTGCAATGTTCATGAATGCCTCACGAAGTCTGTTGTTTTTAACATCATCACTGTGGAATTCTCTTGAAGTTCTTAGGGTTAGTTCTTTAGTACCACCACCACCAGGAATTACACCAACTCCGGTTTCTACTAAACCGATATAAGTTTCTGCAGCAGCAACAACTCTGTCAGCGTGCATTGTCATTTCGCAACCACCACCAAGAGTCATTCCGTGAGGGGCTACAACAACAGGGATTGAAGAGTAACGTACTCTCATCATGGATTTCTGGAAATAAGCGATTGCCATATTCAGATCATCCCAATCCTGCTCGATAGCCATCATCAAGATCATTGCTAAATTAGCTCCTACAGAGAAGTTAGCACCCTGATTTCCGATTACCAGACCATCATATTCTTTTTCAGCTAAATCAATAGCTCTGTTCAATCCATCAAGGACCTCGCCTCCAAGAGAGTTCATTTTAGAACGGATCTCAAAGTTGATAATTCCATCTCCAAGATCTTCGATAGCAGCACCTGAATTGCTCCAAAGTGTTTTATTTTTTCTGATGTTATCCAGGATGATGAAAGCGTCCTGACCTGGGATATTGTTATAGTTTCCTGAATTTTTATCGTAATAGATGCTTTGTCCCTCATCACTTACTTTGTAGAAAGTTCCTCCTTTTTCTGCCAATGTTTTAGCCCAATCAGAAACTTCATATCCTGCATCTTTTGCAAGTTCGGCACCTTTTTGAATACCTACAGCATCCCAGATTTCAAATGGACCATTTTCCCATCCGAAACCAGCTCTCATAGCATCATCAATTTTATAGATGTCATCAGAGATCTCAGGAACTTTATGCGATACATAAGCGAATAGTGCTCCTAATGATTTTCTGTATAATTCTCCTGCTTTATCTTTTCCACCGATAAGAACTTTAAATCTGTCGATTGGTTTGTCGATGCTCTTGGTTAATTCCAGCGTTGGGAAAGAAGATTTTCCTTGAAGCTCATACTCTAAAGTATCAAGGTTTAAACCGTGAATTTCAGATTTTCCATCTGCTGTTTTTACTTTCTTGTAGAATCCTTGTTGTGTTTTAGAACCCAACCATTTGTTATCCATCATCTTCTGGATATACCCAGGTAATGCAAAAACATCATTGAAGTCATTCGCTTCTGCGCCACTTTGACGAACTCCATTAGCTACCATAACCAATGTGTCCAGACCTACAACGTCAGCTGTTCTGAAAGTCGCAGATTTTGGACGACCGATTACCGGACCTGTTAATTTATCGACATCAGAAACATTCAATCCTAATTTCTGAACGTTATGAAGAAGATCCATCATAGAGAAAACTCCGATTCTGTTGGCGATGAATGCTGGAGTGTCTTTTGCTAAAACGGTTGTTTTACCTAAGAATTTAGCTCCATAATTCATATAGAAATCTATAATTTCAGGTGCTGTATCGTTTGTTGGGATAATCTCTAATAGAGGAAGGTATCTTACAGGGTTAAAGAAGTGGGTTCCCGCAAAGTATTTTTTGAAATCATCACTTCTTCCCTCTACTAAGAAATGAATAGGAATTCCGGATGTATTAGAAGAAATTAATGTTCCCGGTTTTCTGAATTGTTCAATTTTTTCATAAACTGATTTTTTGATGTCAAGTCTCTCAACAACAACTTCAATAATCCAGTCAGTATTTTTTATTTTCTGTAAATCATCATCAAAGTTTCCTACTTTTATTCTATCTGCAAATTTTGGAGAATAGAGTAGTGCAGGGCTGGCTTTTTTCAGTTTTTCAAAGTTTTCAGCAGCGATTCTGTTTCTTACTGCTTTATCATCTTTTGTCAAACCTTTTTTTTGCTCTGCTTCAGTTAATTCGAAAGGAACAATATCCAAAAGCAAAACTTCTACACCAATATTGGCGAAGTGAGCTGCGATACCGCTTCCCATGATTCCTGAACCAAGAACCGTTACATGTTTGATTCTTCTTTTCATCTGTAAACTATTTATTATTTATTTTTATTTTGTCAGATGTAACCTTTCGGTTTCTCTTCAATTTATTTTCTGTTATTTAAATCGTTGGCTATTTTCATGATTTCATGCATAACCTCTTTGAAGGTTTCCAATTTTTCTGGAGCAATTTTCTCCATTACCCTTTTATTAAAGCTTACAACAACTTCCTTTGAAAGATTTCGGGAGTTTAGCCCTTTATCAGTAAGTTTTATAATGACTTCTCTCTTATCGGTAGTCGTCTTTTCTTTATAGATATATCCATTGTCTTCTAACAATTTTATTATCCTTGTTAAAGAGGTGGGTTCAATGGCCATTTTGGGGCCTAAATTGGTACTTCTTGTCCCCTCTTTGGGATCTATTTTCAGAAGTGTGAGCGCTTGAACGGCTGTAGAATCGTGCTCCTGAGCGAGTTCTGTGTACATTTTCGACACAGCTAACCAGGTCTGTTTTAAGACCAGATCTACATTTTCTATTTTTTCCTTGTTATTATCCATCATTTTTGTGGTAATAGGTTTTTATCAAATTTAGTAAATATTATGCATGCATAGTATTTATTAACGTTAAAATTTGTTAACAATCTGATAGTAAACTAATTAAATTGTATGATTAGCATAATACTATGCATGCATAGTATGTGAAATAAACAAGAAAAACTTAGTATTAATGAATGTTTGTGATGTAATTGATGATTTCTTCGAAAGATTCACATTGTTGTTTTGAGTTATGATGAGAAATCAACCAAAAGCTATTCTGGAACTCAAATTGAAAGGAGGAAAGGTCTTTTTGAAAGTTTTTTTGAAGGAGTGAATACAGCATTTCCTTATGGATAGGAGGTGCAACGATTTCTGGAGCTACAAAACTCTCATTTACTTGAAATAATGATACGTTAATCAATTCTTCATGCTGAAGAAGTACATCTTCAACAATACCAGAATATAATTGATTGTCTTTTACATACCATATTTTGTCAGCGAACTCCTTTGCCAAACGCCAGTCGTGGGAGGAAAACAAAATAAGTTTATTTTGTTCTTTTGCCAATTTACGAAGTGTTTTAAGGATAATGATTTTGTTTTTTTCATCGAGATGAGTAGTAGGCTCATCCAGAATGATAATAGGCGAATTTTGGGTTAAAGCCCTTCCAATAAATGCCTTTTGAAGATTTCCATCAGAAAGGTTTTTAAGGAGGACATGCTTATATTGATCTAAAGCCAGTTCACTTATAATATGCGAAACTTCCTCACGATCCTCTTTTTTTAATTCAAAATAATAAGGGTAATAAATATATTTACCTAGAGAAATAAGATCTTCAACCGTATAGTTTTGAGGTATCACAGCTTTTGAAAAGACAACAGCAATATTTTCGGCAATCTCTTTTACGGAAAGATGTTTTACGTTCTTATGATTAATAAAGATCTCTCCTCCTAATAAAGACGTTTGATGAAGGATCGATTTTATTAAAGTTGTTTTACCTACACCATTGTTTCCAATCAATAAGCATACATCTCCTAAATTCAGATTAGCGATTACATCTGAAATTAGGGTCGTATTATATCCTATGTTGGCTTGTTTAATTTGTAGGTGCATATTTTATTTAATAAATCATTATTAAAAATAGAATGAGTGGTATGATGCTAAAGATTAAATATAAAAATTTATTTTCTTTTACTTTCAGTAAAGTATAAATAGCTAAAATAAGTGAACCCCAAAAGCATAGTGGTAATGCAACTATAAAATAATAATTATGTCCCATAGAATAAATCCAATGTAATTCCATATTAAATCTAAACATCTTAGATAATTCTAAAAAAATAATGCCACAAACAAATAAAAGGATGTGTATAACAATTAATTGTTTTAGGGATATTTTTATATTCATTAAGTTTCTTTGTTTCTCTATAATGTTTAGTTTAGATTCTTTCAGAATGACAAATGATGGTGAATAACGTGGTCTTTGTCATTCCGTAGGAATCTAAACCTCGTTTTAAATTATAAAATCCATGCTTCAGACATTTCAATTCTTTTTGCGTCTTTGCGATTAACCAATTAGACCGATCATACTTTATTCTGTTTCAAAAGCATTACAAGAATAACAGGAATCCCAAATATAGAACTTATAACATTCAGTGGAATATGGCTTTTCTCTGCTGCAATTGAAAACAACAACATAATAAGCATTCCCAGCATCATATTTAATATCCATTGTTGCCATAGTTTTGCCGGATTATAAATTAATCTGCAAAAATGAGGAACGATAATTCCTATAAATAAGATTGGTCCTAAAAATGCCGTAATAGAAGCAGATAGGAGAGAAGAGGCAATGATTATTAATAACTTCAAATGGTGTAAGTTTACGCCTAAGCTTTGTGCATACGAGTTTCCCAGTGAATTTCCAATTAAAGGTTTAATAGTTTTAAAAGATATGAATGAACCTATCAAAACCAAAACGATCAAAACAAGGATCTGATTTCTGGTAACCATATTATTCGCACCAAAAGACCATAGTATATAATTCTTTAGGCTTTGGTTTTCAGCATATAGCTGAAGCAGTGATACAATTGCTCCTGCTAAAGCAGAAACCAGAAAACCAAAAATGATCAGGTATGATTTATCCTGAAATTTATTGGAAATGGATAACAGAACCATCATTAGCAATAAACTTCCGATAATTGCCGATAGGCTAAGAAAACTATTTTGCAAAAATTCAGGAATCTGAATATCGTGGGAGAATAGAATGTAAAATGAAACAGATAAACTTGCTACAGAGGTGATCCCTAATATATCAGGTCCAGCCAATGGATTTTGGAAATACTCCTGCATAAGAAACCCCGAAGTAGGAATAGAAATCCCTGCAAGAAGCATTACTAATACCCGATTAATACGAATATCTGCAATCTGGCTATTGGGTGAGCTGTAAAAGAAGTCCTGTAATTCTAAGCTTAAAAATCCTGTATTCATGTTAATAATCGCGGAAAGAATAATTGCGATTATCAATAATGAACACAGGATTTTAAATTTTTTTGACATTATTCAGAAATAATTCTGTAAGATTTTATTTTAAGAAAGAATCGATTTTAGAATTTAAAAGTTCTTCACTCATCATTCCTAAAAATTCATCTGTTTTAGCACCTTTTCTCATATAAGTAAATGGAATAGAGCCGCCATCCCATTGCTTGAAATTTTTGGGAAAGAAATTCGGATCCAGTTTTTTCCCATCTAATAAGACAATATTTTTTGCAAGATCATTTTCTGTAGCAAATTTCTTAACTGAGGTATTCCATTCAGCCTGATCGTCAAGATTAACGAAGGTAAATTTGACAGGTTTCCCTTTTAGTTCTTCCATCTTTTTCTTGAAATGAGGGATTTCTTTCATACAAGGTCCACACCAGGTCGCAAAAAAGTTGGTTACATATAAAGTGTCATTATTTTTAGCAAGATAATCCCCAATATTTTCAGGAGAAACTTCTTTAGATATATAGGCAGAACTTCCAGAACCACTATTTTCTATTACAGAAACTGAATCCTTAGGCATTGTAGTATCTGTTGTGCTCTGGTTTTCTTTTTTACAACTAGACAGGGCAATAAGAACAAGGGCTGATAAAATGATCTTCTTCATAATTATTTTAGTATTTTTGATTTTGAAGTATGGAACAACAAATCTATAAAGGGAAACTTACAACGTTTCATTGGTTAAAAATAGCGAAAAAGGAAGAACTGACCAAAAATACTTTTTCTCTGGAGTTCGAGATTCCAGCGAGTTTACAAGATCATTTTATATTTGAAGCAGGTCAGTTTGTAAGTATTAAATTTCAATCTCATGGTGAAGATATTATTAATGATTATTCAATGACTTCTGCTCCGTATGAGAAAAAAATTAGTTTAGGGATAAAAATAAATTCTTCAGAAGGAGCTACATCAGAGTTGTTTACAAATTATAATGTAGGAGATGAATTATTAGTGAGTGAACCTGGTGGTCGCTTTACTTTAGGATCTAAGCCCAGTGAGTTCAGGACGATCATTGGTTTTGCCGCAGGAATTGGCATAACTCCAATTTTAAGTCACTTTAAAAATATTCTTCATAATGAGCCGAGGACAAGACTATTCCTGTTTTTTGGAAATAAAAACTCTGAGGAATTAATTTATAGAGATCTACTGGATAATCTTGCGAGGATACATGGTGATCGGTTACAAATATTTTATTTCTTTTCACAGGAAAAAACAGGAGATCAATTTTTCTATGGAAGGCTTGATGCTAAAAAATTGAACTTAATCATCAATCAGATTTTGCACCTTGACGACACAGATGAGGAATCTACCATCTGGGATGCAGTAGATGAAGTTCTGATATGTGGCAAAGGTGAGATGATTAAGACACTTGCCAATGCATGTTATCACCATGGAATCCCGAAAAAGAATATTCATTTTGAACTTTTTGAAGAGTTTAATGATGACATTTATCCTATAGAAAAAGAATTTCCATTAATTGAAAATGTGGAAATAGATTTCAAAATGTTGGGACAAAGTTATAAAACCGAGCTTCCTGATAATAAGGAAAAAATTCTACAACAACTATTGATGCAAAAATTTCCGGTTCCATATTCTTGTAAATCCGGAATTTGTGGCAGCTGCGAATGCTATCTCGAAGAAGGAGAGGTTGAAATCTTAGAGAATGAATACTTAACTGAAAAAGAAGAATCACAAGGTAAAATATTAGCTTGTATGTCTATAGCGAAAACTAAGAAAATAAAGCTTAACTTTGATTTCATTTGAGAGCTGTAAGAAACATATTTAATCTTGTTTTATTATCAATAGAAATTGGGATTCTAGTGGTGTGTCTTGCCAATGCTTGGGTCTTTGCACTTACTAACGGTAGGACCTATACCAAAATTTCAAAAATACCACCCCGGGAAGTTGCCTTGGTTTTAGGGACTTCTCCTAAAATGAAATCTGGTCTTTCTAATCCTTATTTTACTAAAAGAATGGATGCTACGGCTTTACTTTATCATCACGGGAAAATTAGAAAAATAATTGTAAGTGGTGAAAAGAGTAAGGGGTATAATGAACCCAAAGCAATGAAGAACTACTTGGTTTATCAGGAAGGGGTTCCTGAAGAAATCATTATAGAAGATCCGAAAGGTTTCAATACCTACAAGAGTATTTTACGTTGTAAAGATGTATACAGGAAAAATAACATTATCATTGTATCTCAGGGGTTTCATAATCTAAGAGCATTATTTTTTGCCCGAAATAACAATATGAATGCATTAGGATTTGATGCACAAGATGTAAGTAAGCCTGAAAGTTACTACAGAAACCAATTTAGAGAAATATTCGCCAGAATGATTGCTGTAGTTTATTTTTTGTTGGGAATTTCTCCTGATTAGAAAGGGTAACCAAATGCAACGTTCAATGTAGGTTTAAAAGGTTGGAAGTCTTTAAATCTCCATCTGTCACCATTAGGTTTGTTAGGATCATAGATCTTATAGGCAAAATCAAGTCTTAAAGTAATATAGGCTATATTTACTCTTAATCCGAATCCACTACCTACACCTACCTGTCCCAGGAATTTATTGAACTTGAATTCATCACCGTATCCATCATTATAATTCTTTAGACTCCATGTGTTACCGATATCTGTAAAAAGCGCGCCTTCATACATATCCGTGAAAGGAATCCTGTATTCAATATTCGTTGTCAGTTTTAGGTTATCTGTCATATAGGTTCGAACTCTTTCATCGACTTGAGAGTCAGCTGGGCCTAATCCTCCAAAAGCAACCCAGGCTCTGATATCATTTGAACCCCCATTGAAATAAGATCTGATAACAGGCATTGAAGTGGAGTTTCCATAAGGTATCCCAACTCCAATAAACTGTCTGAGAACCAAAGTTTGATTGCCATTAAATTTAAAATACTTTCTTACATCAAAATCAAATTTCACAAACTGAGCATAAGGTACTCCAAAAATGGTTCTTTGTGGGCTGGTTACAACCCCTCCGCCATCATTTCTTCTTTGGTTAAATACGCTGAGTATATTACCCGCCAATTCTACTTTTCCATTAAAATAAAAAGCATTTGGATATTCTTTTTTTCCTATTTCATTATATACATAATTATAGATCATAGAGGAAATAAGGACATCCTGAGTCTGTCTGTCTTTATTAACAAGGACTCCTGTAAATGCAGTGAAAAGATCTGCTCCTGTCTGATCAAGGGAGTTGCGATAGTTAACGTCTTCTACTATTTGTTTTGAAACTTCATCGATCGTAAGGTTTCCTGCCAAAAATTTGATTTGAGTATCATGACCTACCTGACCACTTTGAAAATAATTTTCAAATATTTCTTTTCTTACTTCTTCATCACTGGTAAAATAACTATAATATGCTGATTTATTCTTTGTTAAACTCAATTGAGTGTTAAAGAGTGTAAGTCTGTGAGAGACCCTATCATTTACTGTAGCGAGATAATTTAATCCAGTATTAAAGTTAACCCTTCCCAGACCTATATTATTTTGGATAGCTGCTCCTAAAACAATTGATGATGTAGGGCTATACCTTTTAGGAATCAGTTTATAATAGTCAAAAGGAAGGAGAAGTCTTGGGAAGTTAAGAGAAGCCTGTGCCGACAATTCATAAGCTAAGATACGCTGGCTGATATCTTTTGGATTTCTTATAGATCCAAATGTTCCCGAAAGACTTGTTGAAAGGTTTTCAGCCCCTTTAAATACATTTCTTGTAGTAAGATCGACTGAAGGTGAGATCCCTAAATTTAATATTTGGGAATAGTTAACATCCGTTCCTACCTTTAATTCATATTTTGGAAGTGGCTTAAGGATGTATAAAACATCAATAATACTGTCATTGGGTGATTTGTCGCCTCCTTGTCTTAAAGAATCTTTAGCCTTTAAAATGCTAAAATTATTCATTGATAAAATATTCCTTTTGGTAAGATCAAGTTTCTTTTGGTCATACACCTGCTTATGGCCAACGATTATATTTCGCCAAATAGATCTTGTCTGATATTTATTATCGATTTTATGAAATCGTATTCCTCTCAAACTATCCTTGGTTGTACTTTTACGATATTCACCTGACTCATTTACTATGGCAACATCTATATTCCCAATGGTTGAAACTTTATATGGACTATTTAAAGAATCTTTATGGATCTCTAATGTAAGGGGAACCTGCTTTCTGCTTTTTAATGAATCAGCAACAAAATAAATTTCATCATTAAAATTATTGAACTTGTAATAACCATAATCTCTCATGAATTCATTGATCCTTGTTACTTCTTTTTCAAGAACAGTCTGATCAAGTATCTGGCCTGATCTCACAAGGGTCTGATTAATCTTTTGCTGATAAAGATTATGGATAACCGGATCTGGAATATTATAATAATATTCTTTGATATAAGTAGGGTCTTTATGGGTAATGAAATAGGTTACAGCTGCTTTTTTTGCTGCAGAATCTATTTTTGTTTTAAATTTTACTTCTGCATCCCAGTATCCTCTGTAGGTTAATCTCTTACTAATAGACTCTGCACCTTTCTCTGCCTTTGTTTGATCCAAAATAACCGGAGGTGAACCCCAGTTATGGTACAATCTGTCCATAAGAAGACTTTTTCCCACACTACTTTTCATGTTGTATCTGATAAAAAGAGAATCTCTTAATTTTTGAGTTCTCATTTCACTAGGGTAGGTCATGTATTCATTAAGAATGGTATCATATTTAGGATTAGCAGCATTGTAAAGCAGTAGTCCCAATGGCATAAATAGAAACTGTTTCTTGTTGGGCTTTTGCTGAACGTAACCTTTTAGTTCGCTGTCAAAAGGCAGTCTGCCATCTTCAAAAGTAAATTTATTCTCTGTAAGCAAATATTCACCATCCGGAACTTTTTTTGTCGTACTACAAGCGTAAAGAAGAGTAACAAATGTTGCAAATGATATAATTTTATAATATTTTTGAGGAGAATTCTTATAATGCTTACAGCTCATACAATAAAAATTTTTCAGTCTTTGGATAAAAAGAAGTTCAGGCAAAAATACAATTTGTTTTTGGTTGAAGGTAATAAAATCATTTGTGAACTTCCCAATTCTAACTTTAAAATTAAAGAAATATTTTCTACAGATCCACACAAGTTGGATTTTTCCGAAGTGCCTATGACTCATATATCTGAAAATGAGTTAAAAAAAATCAGTTTTCTAAAAACACCTAAAGACTCTGTTGCAGTTTGTTATATTGAGCCGGAAAGAAAGATGCCGGATGTAAGTGTTCAGCTTGTATTGGATGGGATTCAGGATCCGGGAAATTTAGGAACCATTATTCGTTTGGCGGATTGGTTTGGGATAGAACAAATTATTTGCAGTGAAGATACAGTAGATTTTTATAATCCAAAGGTTATCCAAGCCACAATGGGTTCTTTTACCAGGGTTAATATGGTATATTGTAATCTTGTTGATTATCTTTCTGAAACGAAAAATATTAATATTGGAACTGATATGGATGGGGAAAATATCTATCAGTTTGAGAAACCTGAAAAACTGAATCTGATCTTAGGAAATGAAGGAAATGGAATGAGGGCAGAAACGGAAAAATTACTTCAAAAAAGTATAAGTATTCCAAGGTTTGGTAAATCTAAATCTACAGAGAGCCTTAATGTATCAATGGCAGCGGGAATCATATTAGGACAATTGTTTTCTAAATAGATAGTAGGTAGAGGTTGGAAATTAGATAAAAAAGTATTGAACTAATTTCTAACCTCTAGTCTCTAATTTCTATATCAACTGTTCCATGCTGGATACACTTTTATTCTTTTGATAGCTTTCAAGCTTTTTTCTAACGAACTTTAAGGCAACCGGCGCCAGATAAATCATAGCAACACCAAGCAGCTTCTTCTTCCAGTTAGAACTACGCATATTTTTCTTCGCATAATTTCCAACCAACGCAGTAGCTCCTAGCCTAATGATGCTATCCAAAGCATTTCCCGAGAATGCTGAACTTGCAATACCCATTGCTGTATTCTTACTGATCAGTATATCTTTTACTTCTGAGGTAAGCTGTTTTGCAATGACATCTTTTCTCAAAACTATTTTTTCATCACCATCTTCATCTACCTTTTCCTGTAGGTATTGATCTGTTAAACCATTGGTAAATGCACTTAAGCTTTCTTTTGTATTTTTAAATGTAAGAAGGTTTTCTAAATCACTAAGTTCTTCTTTCAGTAATTTCTTTTTTATTCTTAATTCTTTTAAACTTTCGTAGTTTCTGCTCATAGCTTAATGATTTAAAAATTTAATAACCTGATCTGCAACAGAATTTACAATTCTCTTTTTAAATACCATAACGATAATCATCAATAACAAGTAAAATGCGGCAACAATCAAAAAACCATAAGAGTAATTATCCATTGCTTTACCTATAAGAAATGCAATTCCAAAGTTAAAAAGAATGATGAAAAAAGCGAAGGCAACAAGTAATACAACCAGATAGGTAATCATACCAGCGGAAAGTGATGATTTTTCGGTAGCTTCTATTTTAAGCAGATCTATCCTCTTAGATGCATATTCTTTGATAGTTTCTATCATCTGTTTTTTTTTAAAGTTACAAAAAAAGGAACCTTAATGCAAAAAGTCCCTTTCATAATTTAAAAATTAATTGAAATTATATTATTTAAGATCATTCAATTCTGCTTCTACATCTTTTACAACATCTGTAGTTTTAGAAACGATTTGATCTTTATATTTATCGTATCCATCCTTTACGGTATGAGCAACACTATTTGCTGTTTCTTTAAATGTAGAAGATATATTACCATATTGATCTTTTACTTTTTCAGAAACTTCATCGTACTTGCTTTTAGCCTGATCTTTAAGATCATTAGCCTTTGTTTTTATTTTTTTTCTAGTTTCTTTTCCTTCTTCTGGCGCATAAAGCATTCCAAGCACTACACCTGCTGCTGCACCTGCAAGAAGTCCTGCTAATATACCTGCTGTATTGTTTCCTTTTCTAGACATTTTTCGTTTTTTTAATAGTTAATAATATTAGTTTTTTAACGTGTTGAATATTACAATTAATATACCAAATGGGGCTATGTCCTTATTAAAAATTGTTAAATCTTTTGAATATAAGCCAGGATTGCTTCGATGGTTTCTTTTTTGGAAAGTTTCGTATTATCAATGACAATGGCATCTTCGGCTTTTCTTAAAGGAGCGATTTCTCTTTCGCTATCAATTTTATCTCTTTCAATAAGATTTTCCTTTACCTGCTGTTCATTAGCCTCAATATCCAGACTTAAAAGCTCATGGTATCTTCTTTTTGTTCTTTCATCAATACTTGCGGTAAGGAAAAATTTAAAATCAGCATTAGGTAGAACGACAGTTCCTATATCACGGCCATCCATTATAATACCGCCTTTATCTGCTAAAGACCTTTGAGATTGTAAAAGGAAGTCTCTCACTTCTTTCTGTTTGGCAACCAGGCTTACATTATCAGAAACCTCATTGCTTCGTATTTCTTTAGAGATGTCATTTTGATTAAGATAAAGAACAAGCTCTCCGTCATTATTTTTAAATTCAAGCTGAATTTTGTCCAATGATGAGAAAAGAAGGTTAAGATCTATCAAGCCATTTTCATCCTTACAATGTTGTAGGGCAAACCAGGTAACTCCTCTGTAAAGTGCTCCGGTATCTAAATGAATAAGCCCCAATTTGTCGGCAATGACCTTTGATATTGAACTTTTTCCGGTAGACGAGTACCCATCGATAGCTATTACAGGTTTTTTCATAACGCAAATTTCAAGATTTTTTTTAAAAAATCAAGGAAATGGAAAAGTAAATATTGAAAAAAATTTAATAACGATGTCCGCTAAGATCCATAGAAACACCTATCTGATTCACATTAGAAGAGTTATGATATCTTACGTGAGCATAGTCGATTCTGAATTTAGAAATCTTAATTCCAAACCCTCCTGACAATCCGGAAAAGTTTCTTTGGTCTGCCACAGCTAATTCGTTTCCTCTTTTTACATTATATCCCAATCTGATATTAAAGTTTTTTTCAGGAAACAATTCTGCACCAATGGAAAAATGATCAGCAATTTTTCTTCCTACATTCACTTCCTGACCATCTACATTAAATGGAGAAGAAATATCAAACTGCTGTAAGTCATGTGCTGTAATTGTAATAGCCAGAGGAATTGCCTTTAAAATTCTGGTGTATCCAAGATCAATACGGAAGGGAAGGTTTTCTCTTGTTCCGTTAAAGGATTTAAATTGATATCCGAAATTTCTTGCGACCAGAGATAGAACTTCTTTGTTCTTTTTATTATGATAGGTAATTCCCGCAGTACCGGAAATTGCCGATGAAGTATAGGTGTCAATTTTTGAAGTGATAAAATTAATTCCCCCTCCAATGGTCCAGTCTTCTTCAAACTGATAAGCATATCCTGCTCCGATCGCAACATCAGATGCTTTGAATTGCCCATTTTCAAAACCACTTTCATCTGTTCTTGGAATATCACCATAGCTCATATATCGAGCATTGATCGTAGCCATATGGCCGTTATCAAAGTCTTTAGCAAAAGCAATGGTTCCATATTTAGAATCTGCAAGATATGCAGCACCATTTACAGAAAGCTGTTTGTCTGAATCTTTATTAAGTAAAGCTGGATTTGCTATAGCAAAGGAAACATCATAATCTCTTATAGTAATTGCATCGCCACCTAATGCAGCCTGTCTTGCAGATACGGGAATGTTTAAGAAAGGATAAACATTTGTTCCTGTTTGTGCATAAGAAACAATTCCTGACAGAAATAATGAAAGAATGATAATTTTCTTCAATTCAATTTATAATTATTGCAAAAATAATCCTTTTTTGTAGTTGTCAAAATATTTCTAACATTATTTACAGCTAAATATTTTTCTTTTTCCAATATTTTTAATGATTATATTTGCAAAATCAAATTTCAGGGAGATAAGCCTTAATAAAAAAGTTATAAAAATTTAAAATGAAATATAAAAGAATCCTTCTAAAACTTAGTGGTGAAGCCTTAATGGGGAACAGACAATATGGTATTGACAATGACAGACTACAAGAGTATGCTGCGGAAATAAAAAAAGTAGTAGATAAAGGTTGTGAAGTTGCCATTGTAATTGGAGGAGGAAATATATTCCGTGGAGTAGCGGGTGCTGCAAAAGGGATGGATAGAGTACAGGGAGACTATATGGGGATGCTGGCAACAGTGATCAATGGTATGGCTTTACAAGGTGCTTTAGAAGATGCAGGAATCAAAACCAGACTTCAATCGGCTATTGAAATGGATAAAGTAGCTGAACCTTTTATTAAAAGACGTGCTGTAAGACATTTGGAAAAAGGAAGAGTGGTTATTTTTGGAGCAGGAACAGGAAATCCTTACTTTACAACGGATACTGCTGCTACATTAAGAGCTATAGAAATTGGTGCTGATGTTATTTTAAAAGGAACAAGGGTAGATGGAATCTATGACAGTGATCCTGAAAAAAATGCAGGAGCAGTAAAATATAATTCTTTATCTTTCGATGAAGTTTTTGAGAAAAACCTTAAAGTAATGGATATGACTGCATTTACTTTAAGTCATGAAAATAAATTACCTATTATTGTATTTGATATGAACAAAGATGGTAATTTGGTGAAAATTGTAGACGGGGAAAATGTAGGAACTTTAGTTGATTTATAGGAATTGGATAATTGGATGTTAAAAGATTTAAAAATTTAAACATTTAAAAATTCAAAGATTACTTATTAGTCATTAATACGACTTATCATTTATAATTTTGTGTAACTATTCAAATTTTAGATATATAATGGAAGAATTAGATCTTATAGTAGAGTCTGTAAAACAGGATATGGAAGCAGCTATTAAACACTTGGAACATGCATTTCAAAGAATCAGAGCAGGACGTGCTTCTACTTCAATGGTTCAGGATGTTATGGTAGAATATTACGGAGCTCCGACTCCTATCAACCAAGTTGCTAACGTTTCAGTTCCTGATGCCATGACTATTTCTATTCAACCTTGGGACAGAACAGCTATTGGTGCTATAGAAAAAGCTATTATTAATTCTAATTTAGGTTTTGCACCTTCTAACAATGGAGAGAATATCATTTTGAATGTTCCACCATTGACAGAGGAAAGAAGAAGAGATCTTGCAAAGCAGGCTAAAGGAGAAACTGAACAGACAAAAATCGTAGTAAGAAACGCCAGACAAGACGGTTTGAAAGAACTTAAAAAATTAGAAGGTATTTCTGAAGATGTTGTAAAGGGAACTGAAGAAAGCATTCAGGCTCTTACCGATAAATACGTAAAGTCTTGTGACGAGCATCTTAAAACAAAAGAAGCTGAAATTATGAAAGTATAATTTTCAGTTTTTACCATACAAAATAGGCTTCAATTTGAAGCCTATTTTTGTATGGTATAGTTTCTATTATTTAAGTTTAATCCACAGTTAAAGACAAAGAGAGACTGAAACAGAACAACAAAAAAAGATCCGGAATTTTCCGGATCTTTTTTTGTTATTGATATCTTGTATGTTCTTTGTTTTTAGAGAATCGTTTTGTAATTGGTTTGAGAAATGCTTTGTATTTTTCAGCATCGAAGAGTTGTGAATCTGTTAATGCTTTATAGGTCATAATCACCCCAAATGGGAAAAGTATAATATTGGGAAGCCAGGCTGCAAGATATGGATTTAAAGTTCCGGACCAGGCAAGGTTTTCCATTCCCACATTAATAACATAAAAAACAATGAATATTACGATCGCAATAATTACCGGAACTCCCATTCCTCCTTTTCTGATGATAGAACCTAAACTGGCACCAATCAAAAAGAATATAATACAGGTAAATGAATAGGAAAGTATTCTTTGTTGATAGATTACAATTTTACTGAAATACTTAACATTAGGTTTGAAATCATTGGTTTTACCATCAAGAGTTGTCTTTAAATTATCCAATCTTGTATAGGCATTATAAATGATCTCCATTTTTTTATTTCCTTTTACCGTATCTAGTTTCAGCTGTTGCTTAACAGGTGCTTTCGATTTATTGTTCTTATCCATATAAGTTACGGCGGAATTGGTTTGACTTAAAACATCTCCGGTAATGGATGAAAAGAACCTTTCATTATCTTTTATATTAAGATCAATTGTTTTATTAAGCTGATTAAAAGTCTGGAAACGATAATCATCTGTGATTTGCTCTTCTTCAATAGCTTTATTGATGATTTCACTGATATCGAAATGAGAAACCAATGAATCAAATTTGATAGCCTGATCTGGCTGCTTTAGCCTAACCGCTTCACCTTTTCCTGCAAAATTATCTTCAAATACATAACCGTTATATAAAACAAGCTTAAGATAATTCTTATTAACTGCAGGCTTGAATTTTCCTTTTTCGGCTACAATAGACCGTTGATTTTCAAAAGTACTTGCTTTTGCATGGATAAAGACCCCTTCAATATTTTCTCCGTTTTCACCATATATTTTATCAAACTTCACCATGTATCCCGGAATCTGATCGATAAACTGACCGGGGGTAAAGTTAAGGGCAGGTTTTGTCTGAGCAATATTAAAGAGCATATTCTTTGCTTTCCGCTGAAAGTCAGGAATAATATTATTAGAAAAGAAAAAGAGCATTATCGAGAGTAAGGTAGTCACTCCTAAAAGAGGGACCATCACTCTGGTTAAAGAGATTCCGGCTGCTTTCATAGCCGCAAGCTCATACCGTTCTCCGAATTCTCCGAAGGACATAATACTCGCCAATAGAATCGTAAGCGGCAGTACCATACTTATAACGCTTACTCCGAGATAAAAAAGAAGTTTAAGGATTTGCCAGTAGCTTAATCCCTTTCCCATAAATTGCCCTAATTGAACCCAGATAATGTTTACAATAAAAATGAAAAACAATACACTGAATATAAAGAAAAATGGTCCGAAAAAGGTTTTTATGATATATCGGTCTAGTATTTTTAACATTCGCCAAAATTAATGAAAAAGCCACAAAGTTTACTTTGTGACTTTATAATTTATTATTTTTTTAAGTTACAATTCTGTAACAACATAATTTTTAAATTTATTTTTATCGAAAACAAACATATTAGGGTCTAATTCCTGGTTTTCTTTGTATTCTTTAATAGCAATTACAGCAACATCTTTATTTGTTCCATGTTGTTCCAGTTTTACCATCTGTTTCTTTGCAGAATCTACGAACAGATAAACATAGCTTAATCCATTTGCCTTAACAGGAGTTAATTTAATAAGATCAGCACTTACCCCATTTACCGTTTTCTTTCCTCCATAAGCTACATTGTAATCATTTCGGTAAGTTGAAAGATAATTGATAGGAGAGAACATCGTACTGCTTCCGTTAGGTTTAGCAATGGTTACCTCCATGTCATCTGCATTAATGTTATAGATCTTACTTCCATCGAAAATCTGTTCTGTATCCATGATTTTCAATTTGTATTTATCTCCGGCAGAATAATAAATTCCAGGTTCCGTTTTAGCAACCTGCCCATTTATACCACTTCCGAAAGAAAACTTGAAATAAGTATTTTTTTTAGAGTTGTAATTCGCGGTAATATCATCCAGTATTTTCTTTGCTTTTGCATCAATTTTTTGTGCACTGGATAAACCAACTGCTCCTACTACAAATCCTCCTAATATAATTTTTGAAATAACGCTTTTCATTTGTTTCATTTTAATAATCTTTAGACATTTTCCTACTTCAAAAGTTAAACAACAATTGATGTTTTCCTATTATTTACGCAGATCTTCCAAAAACTGTTCCAAAGAATGAAGGTCACTAATGATCACTTCTCTGGCTTTTGCGCCGTTAAAGCCTCCCACAATACCGCTTGCCTCCAATTGATCCATAATTCTTCCTGCTCTGTTATATCCTAATTTTAGCTGTCTCTGAAGCATTGAAGTAGAACCTTGCTGTGTAGATACGATAATTCTAGCTGCCTCTTCAAACAAAGCATCTTTTTCATTAGGATCAAAAGAACCTACAGTACTTGTAGAATCTTCTGAAACATATTCAGGAAGTAAAAATGCTGAAGCATATCCTTTTTGTTCACCAATAAATTCAGCCACTCTTTCCACTTCAGGAGTATCCACAAATGCACATTGTAGTCTTAAGATTTCATTTCCATTAAAGTAAAGCATATCACCCTTACCGATCAATTGATCTGCCCCTGTAGAATCTAAAATCGTTCTGGAATCAACACTTGATATAACTCTGAATGCTGCTCTTGCAGGGAAGTTTGCCTTGATCATCCCGGTAATTACATTTACGGAAGGTCTTTGTGTCGCTACAATAAGGTGAATTCCTACTGCTCTTGCTAACTGTGCCAATCTTGCAATTGGTAATTCCACTTCTTTACCGGCAGTCATAATTAAATCAGCAAACTCATCAACTACCAAAACAATGTAAGGTAAATAGCGATGTCCATTTTCAGGATTTAATTTTCTTTCAACGAATTTTTTGTTATACTCTTTTAAGTTCTTACAGAATGCATTTTTCAGTAAATCATATCTGTTGTCCATTTCAATACAAAGAGAATTCAAAGTATTGATTACTTTATTGGTATCTGTTATAATGGCATCATCTGTATCAGGAAGCTTCGCTAAATAATGTCTTTCAATCTTAGAGTATAAAGAAAGTTCCACTTTTTTAGGGTCTACCATTACGAACTTCAATTCGCTTGGATGCTTTTTATATAAAAGAGAGGTAAGGATCGCATTAATACCTACCGATTTACCTTGTCCTGTAGCACCTGCCATAAGTAAGTGCGGCATCTTGGAAAGGTCAGCCATAAAGATCTCATTGGAAATGGTCTTTCCAAAAACTACCGGAAGATCCATATCGGTATTCTGAAATTTATGGGATGCGATTACTGAACGCATAGAAACCATGGTAGGATTTTTTCTTGGAACTTCGATTCCAATAGTCCCTTTTCCTGGCATAGGAGCAATAATTCTGATTCCTAATGCGGAAAGATTTAAAGCAATATCATCCTGAAGTTTTTTAATTGCTGAAACCCTGATCCCTGCTTCCGGTACTATTTCATATAAAGTAACTGTTGGTCCAATCGTAGCTTTAATTTCAGCAATACCAACATTAAAGTTCTTTAAAAGTCCAACAATTTTATTTTTATTCTCTTCTAATTCTTCTTTATTAATGGAAATTTCTTCATTTCCATAATCTTTTAATAAATCCACAGGTGGCATTTGGAATTTAGCCAGATCCAGTTTATGATCATATAAACCGTGCTTTTCGATAAGTTCCTGAGATTTCTTTTCTGTGTCATCTAAAACGTCAATAACCGGAGCGATCTCGACATTAAATTTAATATCTCCCTGTGAAGGAGTAGATGGTGTCATATCGAAAGCCTGCTCTGGTGTTGAAACCGGAATTGTAGGTTTAGTATTGAGGTTGAGATTGACTGATTTAGAAAGGTCTTCCCCGTCTTCAAAGGAAGTATGATTTGGAGTGGTAATTGTCTCAAGGTTTGTCGAAACCGGAACTTCTGGAAACCCTTTAGGTACGTTTACCGTTTCCTGTACTTTAATTGGCTGTGTAGTATCTGTAACAGAAATATTAGGATGATCTTCTTCTGCCTCTTCTTCAAGTTCGTCATCAGCTTTAAAATTCTCATCAGAACTAGGCATCATTGATTTTACTTTTCCTATAGTATTTTCATTGATATTGTTAAGCTTTGCTTTAATGGAACTTGGACGTAAATTAAATTCCAATATAAAATAGAGCGCAATACTGGAAGCCAATACCAACCAAAGCCCAACTGTTCCTATTATCGCATTGAGAGAATCCATGATCTGGTAACCATAAACTCCTCCTAAAACACCTTGTCCTTTTGTAATGGCTCCCATAAAAATAGGAACCCAGCAGATGAAAAATAAAGAATGACCAATAGTTTTCCAGGGCTTGAATATTTTCTTTTTTAAAATTAATGTTCCAACAACTAAGAATAAAAATGCTATGATAAAAGAAGCTACCCCAATACTGTCGAATATAAAAATATTTCCAAGCCAATCTCCTACTTTACCAAAAATGTTAGAAGATTGTATACTTTTATCCAGCATAGTTCCAGCTTGGCTTTGATCCGCTTTCCAGTTCATTAAATAGGAAATGAAAGAAAAGATAAGAACGACAGAAAAAAGTATGAAAGTAAGCCCGAAAAATATACGGGGTTTAGATAGAATTTTGCCTTTTTCAGATAGGTCTTGTTGCTTTGTTTGTGTCTTTTTGTCCATAATATCAATGAGGGCAAATTTAGTGTTTTTTCAATACTAAAGAATATTTTTTATTCAAAAAGAACTGTTAATTTATCGTCATTTTTTGCAATATTCTTATCATTTCTGTTGGTTATTAGGGTGAAAGTATTTAAAAATAAAAGATAAAATAAATTCATTTTTTGAACTAGTTCAAATATTCCGTAATTCGACGGATATACCTTTGTGCCATGAAATTTAATAAATGTAATTAACATGGAAAAAGCAATTCTAATTATCGACGTACAAAATGATTATTTTTCTGGGGGAGCACATTCTTTATATGATCCAGAAAAGGCAGTTAAGAATGCAGCATTGGTTTTGGAAAAGGCCCGTGACAGGAGTGTAGAAATTGTTTACATTCAACATGTCAGTATAAATGAAGGAGCGGACTTCTTTCTACCGGACACTTATGGGATCGAAATCAATGATTGGGTGAAACCTAATGAAGGAGAGAAAATCATTACAAAAAATTATCCAAACAGTTTTAGAGAGACTGATCTTTTGGAACACCTTCAGGAAAAGAAAATAAAAGAATTGATTGTCTTTGGAATGATGACAGATGTCTGTATTGATGCCACAGTACGAGCAGCAAAGGATCTTGGATTTAAGATAACAGTAATCTGCGATGCTTGTACGACCGAAGATAGGGAGCTCAATGGTCAACTTATTAAGGCACTTGATGTACATGTAGGCTATCTTGCAGGCCTTTCAGCTTTGGGTAATTTTTATGCGGATGTTATCACAGCAAAAGAATTTTTAAACGCTTAATGAAGCCAATAACTTTCAAATTTTTGTAAAGATATCAACGATGTTGGTATCTTTATACTGTTTTATGTTTAGTGTGCTTATGAAAGATGTCCTGTATAAAAATATAAGTAAGTATGCTCAGCTTACTGAAAATGAGTTTGAAATTTTTGCTGAGTCCTTTGAACTCAGGGAATATAAGAAGAAAGACCTTATATTGAAAGAAGGAGATTACTGTCTTTTTGAAGGCTTCGTGCTTGATGGATGCTTTAAAATATTCTTTCTGAATGAAAATGGACTGGAGCAAACATTATATTTTGCAGTCAAGGACTGGTGGATTACAGATCTTGACAGCTTTATAAATAATGTTCCAAGCACTTTATCTATCGAGGCTTTGGAGGATAGTAAAGTACTACTGATCTCAAAAAAACAAAAATTGGATTTATATGAAAAGTTACCTGTGGTTGAAAGACTTTTCAGAATAATGAATCAGCAGGCGTCAATAGCCTTGCAAAGAAGGATTCTTTCTTTAATGACTAAAACAGCAGATAAGCGCTATATCGAATTTCTGCAAAAATACCCCGGGCTTGAACAACGCCTTACACAGCAACAAATTGCATCTTATTTAGGGATTTCTCATGAATTTTTAAGCAAAATAAGAAAGAAAACAGTGCTTGGGAAATAGACAAGCTCAATGATGTATATAGCTATTTTTCATTCATATTATTTATGTTTTTGAATTTAAATTTTCTTTAATGTTTTTCAGCTTATTAAGAATAATTCAAAATAGCCAATGTAGGCTTTAAAATGATAAAAAACATCTTTTTTTATCGACCTTTTACTTAATCATGCTTATTTTTGCATGTCAAGTAAAATAAATCATGAAGAAGATCCAAGATATTCTTATTTCAACCAGGACAATGGCTGTATTGTTGCTGGTGTTTGCATTTTCGATGGCGTATGCTACATTTCTCGAAAACGATTATGGAACCCCTACAGCGAAAGCATTAATTTACGAAGCAAAATGGTTTGAACTGATCATGGTATTGCTAATCTTAAACTTCATTGGAAATATTGGAAGATATAGACTTTGGAAAAGAGAAAAGTGGCCGGTTTTAGTTTTTCACCTTGCTTTTGTTTTCATCTTTATTGGTGGTGCCATTACAAGATATGTAAGTTTTGAAGGTACAATGCACATCAGAGAAGGTGAAACTTCCAACGAAATTGTAACGGATAAAAATTTCTTTAAAATTCAGATTGAAGAAAAAGGTGATGTTTTAAACTATCAGGATATTCCTTATCTGATGTCTCCATTGCATAAAGATTTCAGTGCAACTTATGATTTCCATGGAAAAGAAGTGAAGGTTTTTGCAAAAGAATATATTCAAAGAAAAAAAGACAGCTTAGTTGCTGATCCAAATGGTGCAGAATATTTACACTTGGTTTCAACCGGGCAGACAGGAAGACAGAACATCTATATCAAGCCAGGAGAAACAAAATCGATCAACGGAACTCTTGTTACATTCAACAGAGCGATTGAAGGGGCTGTAGAATTTAAAAATGAAGGAGGAAAGCTATTTGTGAAAACTCCGGTTGACGCAACGTATATGACGATGGCAACACAAGCTACCGGAAGTACGAAGAAAGATGAATTTCAGCCTTTGGCATTGAGAAGTTTATATAGTATCAATGACTTAAAATTAGTTGTTCCGGAAGGTCTGAAAAAAGGAAAATTAATAGCCTTTGAAGGTGATAGAAAGAAAGATCAGGCTGTTCCGGATATGTTGAAAATAGAGATCCAGGGTCCTAAAACAAAACAGTTGGTTGAACTATCAGTGGAGAAAGGGAATCCTAATGCCTATAAGCAGATCACAATGGATGGACTGAATATTATGGCAGGTTTTGGACCTAAAGTATATACCACTCCTTTTGCATTAAAGCTGGATGACTTTGTTATGGAAACTTATCCGGGAAGTTCTTCTCCAAGTGCTTATGAGAGTCATGTGAAGATCATCGATGGAGGTAAACAGACTCCTTATAAAATCTATATGAACCATGTTCTTAATCATGGAGGATACCGTTTCTTCCAGGCAAGTTTTGACCCGGACAGAATGGGTACGGTATTGTCTGTAAACCATGACTTCTGGGGAACATTGATTTCTTACATAGGATATACCCTTCTATTTGGAGGACTGTTTGTTATTTTCTTCTGGAAAGGAACTCACTTCTGGAAATTGAATAAGATGTTGACTGATGTTAACAAGAAAAGAGCAGCAACCATTGTCTTATTGCTATTAAGTTTAGGATTAAATGCTCAGAAAATTGAAACTCATGGAACGACTGACGGAAGCAGGGAGCATATTCATGTAGAAGGCGATGATCACACGCACGTACAGCCTTCTGAGATGGGCCAAACTGAAACTGCTCCACAAAAACAAAATTCTCTGGCGGCTCCGTTTTCTAAAATGAGATTAATTTCTGCTGATGAAATCATCGCCAGAAACAAAATAAGTAAAGAACACGCAGATAAATTTGGATATCTTTTAGTTCAGAATTTCGAGGGAAGAATTGTTCCGATCAATACCGAAGCTTTGGATGTATTAAGAAAACTATACAAAAAAGACGAATTCAAAGGAACGGATGGGAAATCCCTTACAGCTAATCAATGGTTTCTTTCTGTAAATACAGATACTCCAAGCTGGACAATGGTGCCAATCATTAAAGTAGGTACAAAAGGTGGGGATGAACTAAAAAATAAAACAAAGGCGGATGATGAAGGGTATACTTCATTAATGAATCTTTTCCCTGCGGATGCAAACGGGAATCTTACTTATATTCTGGAGCATGACTATAACATCGCTTTCCGTAAAAAACCTTCTGAACAAACCAATTATGATAAGGAAGTTATTTCCGTAAATGAAAGAGTTCAGATCTTCAATGAGTTTTTTAGTGGACAGTTTATGAGAATTGTTCCTGTGAAAAATGACCCCAACCATACATGGCATTCCTGGTTAGATCAAAAATTCGAACCGGATATGGAATCTCAGCAGGTAATGGGACCTTATTTTGCTGAAGCTTTAGCTGCTCAAAAATCAGGAGACTGGAGAAAAGCAGATACTCAATTGGCAAGGCTTTCAGAATACCAGCAAAAATGGGGAAAAAGTGTAGTTCCTACTCAATCTAAAGTTGATCTTGAGGTATTCATGAACAAAGTTAATCTTAACTTTAAGTTATTGATTTTCTATACCCTGATCGGAGGTTTATTATTGATTTTAGGTTTCGTTGAATTATTCAAGCCAAATAAGATATTAAACAAGATCATCAAAGTAATTATAGTACTGGGTCTGATAGGATATATATTCCATTTCCTTGGATTAGTAGCAAGGTGGTATATCTCTGGTCACGCTCCTTGGAGTAATGGATATGAGGCTATTATCTTTATCTCTTGGGTGGGTATCTCTGCCGGATTATTACTCTATAGAAATGCCAATGCATTAATTCCTGCAGCTGGATTTATGGTAGCGGTTATTATGATGGGATTTGCTCACGGAGGATCTGCACTTGATCCACAGATTACACCACTGGTACCTGTATTAAAGTCATATTGGTTGATTGTTCACGTAGCTATTATTACTTCGAGTTACGGTTTCTTTGCCCTATCTATGATCATTGCGGTGATATCACTAGTATTTTATATTATTTCAAGCAAAAAGACTTATAAAATCCATCACGATACTACCTTAAAAGAATTGGTGATTGTATCAGAAATGTCTCTTACTATTGGTTTGTTTGCTTTAACGGTTGGAAACTTCTTAGGAGGAATCTGGGCGAATGAATCATGGGGTAGATATTGGAGCTGGGATCCAAAGGAAACGTGGGCTTTTATCTCTATTATGGTATATGCTTTTGTATTGCACATGAGATTAGTTCCAGGATTGAGAAGCAAATGGGCTTTCCACGTAGCAACGATGTTTGCGTTCTGTTCAATGGTAATGACGTATTTTGGAGTTAATTATTATTTAACAGGACTTCACTCTTACGCAGCAGGTGATCCGGTTCCGGTTCCGGCTTGGGTATATATAGGATTATCCGTTATGCTTTTATTAGCTGGAGTTTCTTACTTTAAATTCAAAATGCTTAATAGCAAGAAATAAGTTTTAAAATATAATAAACAGAATCCCGGAAAATATATTTCCGGGATTTTTTTGTGCCCTGGAAAATACTTTATAAATGGGTAGAGATAAAAAAACTTATCACTTATGATCTATAATTCAAAACTTATGTATAACTTTATGATATCAAAATAATATCAATTTAAAACTTATATCTGTATGGAAAAAATCTTAAAACCTATGTCCGGCTACATAACACTCGTTATTTGTCTTGTGTTGTTTGCAGCTGCTGTTTATTTTTTTATAAGCGGAGTAGACCAGAGTATTACCTATGTTGTTTTAGCCATGTTATGCTTTCTTGCCTCTTGTTTCTTTCTCAAAGGATTAATGATCATTCAGCCTAATCATTCAAGAGTGTTGAATTTCTTCGGAAAATATGTGGGAACAGTAAAAGATAACGGATTATTCTTTATCAACCCTTTATATTCATCACAAAAAATATCACTTCGTTCTGAAAACTTGCAGGGGCAGACCTTGAAAGTAAATGACAAAATGGGTAATCCCATCGAAATTGCGGTGGTGATTGTGTGGAAAGTAGGAGATACCTATAGAGCTGCTTTCGATGTAGAGCGCTATTCTGATTTTGTGAGAATGCAAAGTGAGGCAGCTGTACGTCATTTAGCCATGAGTTTCCCTTATGATAATCTGGAAGATGATCATGCTCCGATTACTTTAAGAGAAGGTGGTGATAAGATCAATTCGATCCTGGAACAGGAATTAACTGACCGTCTTTCAAAAGCTGGAATAGTAATTCAGGAAGCAAGAATATCACACCTGGCTTACGCTTCTGAAATTGCAGGTGCTATGCTTCAGAGACAACAGGCTACTGCCATTGTCGCTGCAAGAACCAAAATTGTAGAAGGTGCCGTAGGAATGGTTGATCTGGCATTAAAAAAATTGTCTGAGGAAAACATCGTTGAATTGGATGATGAAAGAAAAGCAGCGATGGTGAGTAATCTGATGGTCGTGCTTTGTGGCGAAAAAGCGGCAACTCCCATCTTAAATGCAGGAACATTATATAATTAAAATCCTTAATTAATAGGAAGGCTTGAAAACCTGATTAGGTTTCAGTCTGAAATTTCTAAAAATAAAAAATGAAACCTCAAAAATCTCAAAATTCTTCCGAAAGTACCCCAAAAGGCAAAAAGTCCTTTGTGATAAGGATCGAAGAATCTACTTACAAACTTCTTGAAAAATGGGCGAATGATGAGTTCAGAAGTGTAAATGGACAAATTGAGTATTTGCTTCATCAGAGCCTTGTGGAGTCGGGAAGGAAGAAAAAAGAATAATTTATAGTGAAAGGCTAAAAGGCAGAATCACAAAATTGCTGAATAGGTAGTAATGGAAAGTTGAAAATTGAAAGTTGAAAATTTTTGATTTTCTCGTACCTTAAAGACAATGCGTTTTTTGTAATTACGCCTTTGCGATTAACAAAAATAACCTATGAATCTTACAAAGAAAAGAAAGCAGAGACAATTTCTCTGCTTTCTTTTTATTTTAAATAATCAGCTCTGTTTTAATCGAATAGAGCTGTTACGTAATTGCTAATAATACTCCAGAAGTTTTTTCCAAGAAAATAGATGAGAGTGGAAGTAATAATACCTTTTACGGTAAAAAATATGATCCCTCCAATTCCAAAACGCTTCACCCATTGTCTCCATTTTGAAGTATTTTCTTTTGCAGGTTCGTTTATTGGTTTATTATTTTCCATTTCTGAAATTAAAATATTGATTCTACAAAGATAACCATGTTTATAATTAGTCCAAATAAAAAAGGTATTGAAAATTAAAATTTTGCGTTTCGCATAATATTTTTATCTTTAGAGAAAACGAAAAGGAATATTTTATGTCTAAAAAAGTCAAGGATTTCGGTATCGAGAAATCCCTTAAAAATCTAGGTATTAAAGAGGACAACAAAGGAACTTCTGTAGGAGGAAAATACTTTGCAGCAGGAAAGACAATAGAAAGTTACTCTCCTGTAGATGGAAAGCTCATAGCAAAAATAAAGACTTCCAATGAAGCCGATTATGAAAAGGTAATTCAATCCGCTCAAAAGGCGTTTCAGGAATTTAGGTTGATCCCGGCTCCTAAAAGAGGGGAAATCGTAAGACAGTTAGGTCTTAAATTAAGAGAATATAAAGATGATTTAGGAAAACTTGTTTCTTATGAAATGGGAAAATCCTTACAAGAAGGTCTTGGTGAAGTTCAGGAAATGATTGATATCTGCGATTTCGCAGTTGGTCTATCCAGACAGCTTCACGGATATACGATGCATTCAGAAAGACCAGGTCACAGAATGTATGAACAATATCACCCGCTAGGGATTGTTGGAATCATTACTGCATTTAACTTTCCGGTAGCTGTTTGGGCTTGGAACACGGCACTTTCATGGATCTGTGGAAATGTAACGATCTGGAAGCCTTCAGAGAAAACACCTTTCTGTGCGATCGCATGTCAAAATATCTTAGCAGAAGTTTTAAAAGAAAATAAACTTTCTGAAGGAATTTCTAGTGTATTGGTTTCAGATCATGAGATCGGACAAAAATTAGTCGAAGATAAACGTGTTTCATTAATCTCTTTCACAGGTTCTACAAGAGTAGGAAGAATGGTTTCTTCTAAAGTAGCTGAAAGATTCGGTAAGTCGATCCTTGAATTGGGAGGAAATAATGCAATCATTATCTCTAAAGATGCTGATCTTGATATGTCAATTATCGGAGCTGTATTTGGAGCTGTAGGAACAGCAGGACAAAGATGTACTTCAACGAGAAGACTGATCATTCACGAAAGCGTTTACGACGAAGTGAAAAACAGATTGGTAAAAGCTTATGGACAATTGAAGATCGGAAATCCTTTAGATGAAAATAATCATGTAGGACCACTAATTGACACGGGTGCTGTTACACAATATGAAGAGTCTATCAAAAAGTGTAAGAAAGAAGGAGGTAAATTCATTGTGGAAGGAGGAGTTCTAAGCGGTAAAGATTATGAATCCGGATGTTATGTAAAACCATGTATCGCAGAAGTTAAAAACTCATACGAAATTGTACAGCACGAAACTTTTGCCCCTATCTTATATTTAATAAAATATAAAACGCTTGACGAAGCAATTGCTATCCAAAACGATGTTCCTCAAGGATTATCTTCTGCAATTATGACTCAGAACTTAAGAGAAGCAGAATTATTCCTTTCTCATGCAGGATCAGACTGTGGAATTGCTAACGTAAATATTGGTACTTCAGGTGCTGAGATCGGTGGAGCTTTCGGTGGTGAAAAAGAAACAGGAGGTGGTAGAGAATCAGGTTCTGATGTTTGGAAATACTATATGAGAAGACAAACAAATACCATCAATTACACTACGAGCCTACCTTTGGCACAAGGAATTAAATTTGATATTTAACAAAAAAAACATTTAAATCATTTAAAGATTTAAGAATTTAAAAATTAATACCCATGAATGCTTATACCTTTTAATCATTCAATTTTTAAATCACATCAAAAATATTATGGAACAAACAATTGATATAAAAGCAAATAAAGTTAAAGAGACAGTAGGGAAACACGTTCTTGCGGATGGTTTTGATTTCGTAATGGATATCGAAAGATCTCATGGATCATGGTTATATGACAAACTTACTGAAAAAGAGTATCTGGATATGTTTTCTATGTTTGCATCTGCATCGGTAGGATACAACCACCCTTATATCGTTAGCAAATCAGAATGGTTAGGGAAAATGGCAGTTAACAAGCCGACTCTTGCTGACGTTTATTCTGAAGAGTACGCTCACTTTTTAGAAGTTTTTGAAAGAGTAGTTATTCCTGAAGAATTACAATATGCCTTTTTTATTGAGGGCGGAACTTTAGGGGTTGAAAATGCGATGAAAGCATGCTTCGACTGGAAAACCCGTAAAAACTTCGAAAAAGGACTTCATACAGAAGCTGGAATTTGCATTCACTTCAGACAAGCATTCCATGGAAGAAGTGGTTATACTTTAAGCTTAACCAATACTTCTGATCCTAGAAAATATCAGTATTTCCCAATGTTTGATTGGCCAAGAATTCTTAATCCGAAATTATCTTTCCCAATTACAGAAGAGAATTTAGCAGAAACTATTAAAAACGAACAACTTGCATTAGTACACATCGGAGAAGCTATCATGGCAAATCCTGATAAAGTGGCTTGTATCATTATTGAGCCTATTCAGGCTGAAGGTGGAGATAATCATTTCAGAGATGAGTTTCTTGTTGAGCTAAGAAGAATTTGTGATGAGCAAGAGATTTTATTGATTTTTGACGAAGTACAAACTGGTATTGGAATCACCGGAGAAATGTGGGCTTTCCAACATTTCACTGCAAAGCCTGATATCATTTCTTTTGGTAAAAAAGCACAGGTATGTGGAGTTTTAGCTAACAAAGAAAAGTTTGATCAGATCCCTAATAACGTTTTCAGAGAGAGTTCAAGGATTAATTCTACGTTCGGAGGAAACTTTATTGATATGCTTCGTTTCCAATTGGTAATGGAAGTGATTGAAAAAGAAAACCTTGTTGAAAATGCGAAACTGGTCGGTGAGTATCTATTAGAAGGTTTACAGGACTTAGCTCAAAAATACCCTGAGAAAATCTCCAATGCAAGAGGAAGAGGATTAATGTGTGCAATAGACCTGCCTTCAGGAGAACAAAGAAATCAATTAATCAATGAGCTTTTCAAAGATGGCTTGATCATTTTATCATGTGGAGACCAATCGGTTCGTTTTAGACCACATTTGAATGTTTCAAGAGAAGAAATTCAATTGGCTTTGGACAAAATTGAAAATAATATTAACAAAATTTAAAACCGCGGATTTGTGATTTAGGAAAAATCTTACTATATTTAGATATTCAAAAAAGGATAAAATATGGAAAGAAGTACGCGAGTATCAGTTTTTGAAAGTGATAATCCTTCAGAAATTCAGTTGATCAAGTCTAAATTAGATGACGCCCAAATCACAAATACGGTTGAAAATAATTACCTCACTTTTACAACAACGCCAACGGCAACATCGTTAAAAGTTATGGTAGATTTAGAGGATGAGAAAAAAGCATTCGAAATTATTGACACTTTTATACAACAAAGTGCAAACCAATAAAACAATTTCATAATTTTAAATTTTACTACTTCAAACCGAAAATTAATTTAATTAGTTTTCGGTTTTTTTATTTAAATTTAATGCTACAGAAATATAAAAGATTTAAAATAGTCTTAATTTTCCATCTTTTAATTCTTTTCAATAATTAAAGACATATGACGCAGCAAATTAAGTTCAGACAGGCCGAAGTTAAAGACAGAAATATAATCTGGGAAATTATTCAACAGGCGATTGAACGAAGAAAAGCAGATGGAAGTACACAATGGCAGAATGGATATCCTAATGCTGATACCGTAGAAAGTGATATTGCCAAAGGTTTTGGTTTTGTTCTTACCATCGATGAAGCTGTTGCAGTATATGTCGCTTTAATATTCAATGATGAGCCTGCTTACAGTACTATTGAAGGTGCGTGGTTAAGTGATGGTGAATTCGTTGTAGTACATCGGGTAGCTGTTTCTGAAGATTTCGCCGGACAGGGTTTAGTAAAAAAGCTATTTGATTATATTGAAGAATATACAAAATCTCAGGGAGTGCAAAGTGTAAAAGTAGACACTAATTATGATAATATTGCCATGCTAAAAATTCTTGAAAAACAGGGGTATTCCTATTGTGGTGAAGTTGTTTTAGCAGGCGGTGTAAGAAAAGCATTTGAGAAGATTATAATTTGAGTAAAAAGTTAAATCCTTTTTCATTGAATTTTTAAAACGCTATATATTTATAAACTCTATTGGGGTTGTTCGTTTAGTTCTGAACTAATTTATACTTTTGCTCAAATTTGTATATTATGCATAAAAGTATAGAAGTTGATGAAAAAATTTTTCAGGATGCCGTAAAATTTTATGGTACATCCCTGAATATACCTCCATTAGCTTCAAAAATATATGCTTATCTCATTTTTGATTTTGAAAAAGTAGGAATTACTTTTGACGAATTTGTAGAAGTACTTTCTGCCAGTAAAAGTTCCGTTTCCACCAGCATTTCATTGTTATTAAACTCACAGCTTATTATTGATCATAATAAGATGGATGAGCGGAAAAGGTATTTTTTTATCAATGATGAGCATATGAAAATAAGATTTGAAAAAATAGTTCAAAGATTACAGGATGAACTCAAATTATTAGATGATTTAAACAATTTTAGAAAAGTAAAAGATGAAGACTACAATGAAAAACTTACCATTTATAAGGCGCTACTAAATAAAAATATTTCAAATATTCAGGAATCAATTAATAAACTATAAAATGACAAATAAACTAATCATACTTTCTGTTGCAGCGTTTTCATTAACAGCTTGCAAAAAAGAAGCTCCGAAACAGGATGATGCAAAGCCTTATCCGGTGATTTCGGTAGAACAAAAAAATATCATTGGATATCAAACATTTCCAGCCAGTATCCAGGGTAGAGTGAATAATGATGTAAGAGCTAAGATTCAAGGTTATATTACTCAGCTTTTAGTAGATGAAGGACAATATGTGACAAAAGGGCAACCTTTATTCCGTCTGGAAACAAATATACTAACGGAAAATGCGGCCGCAGCAAAAGCAGGAATCGGTGCTGCAGAATCTACGATTGCAGCAGCACAAGCTTCGGTAAATGCCGCACAGGTAGAAGTGAACAAACTGAAGCCTCTTGTAGCAAAGAATATCATCAGTAATGTTCAACTTCAAACGGCGCAGGCTAATCTATCTCAGGCTCAGGCTCAGTTACAACAGGCTATTGCCTCAAAACATCAGGCAACAGCTAATTACAAAGGAGTAGAAGCAAACATTGAATATTCTATTATCCGTGCTCCTATTTCTGGGGTTGTTGGAAAACTTCCTTTAAAAGTGGGAAGTTTGGTAGGACCAACTGATCAGAATCCATTAACAACAATTTCAGATACTTCTCAGGTATTTGCTTATTTTTCAATGAATGAAAAAGAGTATTTCAACTTTTTAGAGAAATCAGTAGGAGCTACTATGCCAGAGAAAATTAAAAATCTTCCAATGGTTGATTTACAATTGGCTAATGGAAGCCTTTATCCTGAAAAAGGGAAGATCGAGGCGATCACAGGACAAATTGATCCTACTACAGGAACAATCCAGTTCAGAGTAGCATTTTCAAATGCCCAAAAATTATTAAGCAACGGGAACAGTGGAACGATAAGATTGCCAAAAGCATATGATAATGTGTTAGTCGTTCCAGAAAGTGCAACTTACGAGCAACAAGGAATTGTTTACGTATATAAAGTTGAAAAGGATACTGCTAAAAACGTAGTAGTAAATGTAATTGACAGAATTGATAACATGGCGTTATTAAAATCAGGAATAAATAAAGGAGAGACTATTGTGGCAGCAGGTATCGGTGGATTGAAATCCGGGACTCCTGTAAAGCCAAAACCTATAAAAATGGATAGCCTGGTTCAATCTATAAAACCGAAATTCTAATGATAAAAAACTTTATTAACAGACCGGTTTTATCCACTGTTATATCAATATTAATTGTTATACTTGGTGTTTTAGGCCTTATTTCATTGCCTGTTACCCAATACCCGGACATCGCACCTCCTACTGTAAGCGTTACAGCAAACTATACGGGAGCCAATGCGGAGACGGTGATGAAAAGTGTGGTAGTTCCTTTGGAGGAACAGATTAACGGGGTAGAAGGAATGGATTATATCACTTCTTCTGCCGGAAACGATGGATCTGCGAATATTCAGGTTTTCTTTAAACAAGGAATCGATCCTGATATTGCAGCAGTAAACGTACAGAACCGTGTAACAAGAGCAACGCCATTGCTTCCAAGTGAAGTAACCCGTTCAGGGGTGGTTACTCAGAAACAGCAGACCAGTGCTTTGATGTATATGTCTTTCTATTCTGAAAATAAGGATCTTGATGATGTATATCTTCAAAACTTCCTGAATATTAACATTATTCCTAACATTAAAAGGATTAATGGTGTTGGGGATGCTCAGGTTTTTGGTGGGAAAAACTACTCGATGAGAGTATGGTTGGATCCTGCGAAAATGGCAGCATATGGAGTAACACCGGATGATGTTACCGGAGCAATTAATGAGCAGAGTAGAGAAGCAGCAGCTGGGTCTATAGGACAAAACAGTGGTAGCTCTTTTGAATACATCATTAAATATGTAGGTAAATTCAACGAGAAATCTCAATATGATAACATCATTATCAAATCTCTGAAAGACGGACAAAATTTGATGTTGAAAGATGTTGCTAAAGTTGAACTAGCAGGACAATCGTATACAGGGATCGGGGAGAACGGAAATAACCCTTCCATCAGTATGGGATTCTTTCAGACACCAGGTTCTAATGCTCAGGATATTATTAAAAATATTAAAGCCTATTTAAAGGCGTCAGAAGGAAGTTTTCCTAAAGGGATAAAATATACTTTCAACTTTGACACGAATGAATTCCTAGATGCGTCTATTGATAAGGTTGTTCATACCTTAATTGAAGCATTTATTTTGGTATTTATTGTGGTGTATATTTTCTTACAGGATTTCAGATCTACTTTGATCCCGGCCATTGCGGTTCCGGTATCCATCGTAGGAGCATTCTTCTTCCTGAATTTATTTGGATATTCACTCAACCTTTTGACCTTATTCGCATTAGTACTTGCTATCGGTATTGTTGTGGATGATGCCATTGTCGTCGTCGAGGCCGTTCACGCCAAGATGGAACATGGTATTTTCGATGCTAAAAAGGCTACGGTAGAAGCTATGGATGAGATTACGGGAGCAATTATTTCAATTACATTGGTAATGGCATCTGTATTTATTCCGGTAACTTTTATTACAGGTCCTACAGGGGTATTCTACCAACAGTTTGGTATTACACTTATTGTGGCGATTATCATTTCTGCGGTTAATGCATTAACGTTAAGTCCTGTTTTATGTTCATTATTCCTTAAGCCTCATTCTGAGCATCATCAGGAATATAAGAACATGAATATTCTTCAGAAGTTCTTCTATAAATTCAATATTGCGTTTAGAACAACCACTGAACGCTACGGTAGAGGATTTGTTTTCTTATTAAGACATAAATGGGTTACCCTGATCATCTTTGCCGTTACAGGAGGAATTTTATTCTGGGCAAGCTCAACGATGAAAAAAGGATTCGTTCCTACTGAAGACCGTGGGATTATCTTTACTGATGTACAGCTTCCTCCGGGATCTTCTATGGAAAGAACCTACAATGCATTGAAAACCTTACAGGCTAATGCAATGAAAATTCCGGGAGTACAGAATGTTACAATCTCTACAGGTAGAGGTTTCTTGTCTGGAAACGGAAGTAACAATGGTCTTGCCTTTATTAAATTGAAACCTTTCGACGAAAGGAAAAAAGATAATTTAACATCTGAAGATATTACGAAAAAGTTATTTGGAATTTCAGGGAAAGTGCCAGATGCCAAAGTAGTATTCTTCCAGCCACCAAGTGTACCAGGTTTTGGTAACAGTGCTGGGTTTGAGATGGTGTTACTTGATAAGTCCGGTGGTGAATATACAGCGCTTGATGATAAAACAAATGAATTCATCGGTAAGCTTGTAGAAAGACCTGAAATTGAATTTGCACAGACCTCGTTCAATACAAAATACCCTCAATACCAGATGGAAATTAATGTTCCATTGGCTAAGCAATTAGGAGTTTCCGTAAGTGATATCCTTAGTACAATGCAAGGATATATCGGAGGTATTTATACGGCTGACTTTACGAAATATGGAAAGCAGTTTAGAGTAATGGTTCAGGCTCTTCCTGAAAACAGAAAGAACATCGATAACCTAAACGATCTGTATGTAAAAACAGGTTCAGGAGTAATGTCTCCTATTTCACAGTTTGTGACATTGGATAAAGCATACGGACCACAGTCTGTAAGCCGTTATAACCTATTTACATCGGTGAAAATTACAGGGGGTAACTCTCAGGGATATAGTTCCGGGGATGCTATTACTGCGGTACAGCAGGTAGCAAAAGAAACATTGAATCAGAATTATGATGTCGAGTTTACCGGATTAACAAGAGAAGAATTAAACTCAGGATCTCAAACCTTATTGATTTTCGGGTTAAGTTTGATCTTCGTTTACTTTATCCTTTCTGCACAATACGAAAGTTATATTCTTCCGTTAATTGTTGTAATCTCACTTCCGTTAGGGGTAATGGGAGCTTATTTCGGACAAAAGATCATGGGCTTGGAAAACAATATCTATTTCCAGATTGCTTTGATCATGTTGGTCGGGTTGTTGGCGAAAAACGCCATCCTGATTGTTGAATTTGCCGTTCAGAGAAGACACCACGGCGAAACCATTGTAATGTCTGCAATCAATGCTGCCAAGGCGAGATTAAGACCAATTCTTATGACATCGTTTGCCTTTATCTTTGGTCTATTACCATTGGTGCTTGCAAGTGGAATTGGAGCCGTAGGTAACAGATCTATTGCAACCGGTGCTGCAATCGGGTTATTGATAGGGACAATATTAGGACTTATCGTAATTCCTGTTTTGTATGTGATCTTCGAAACATTGCAAGAAAAGATCAAGCCTATTAAAAGAGAAGACATCAATTTAGCTGAATAAAAATAAAAATTAAAGAGTTAGGGGTTAGATTAGGAAATTAATTTAAAATCCTGAATCTAGCTTCTAACCTCTAATTTCTAACTTCCAATTTTAAAATGAAAAGTTTATTAAACATCATAAAAGGAATCAGTTTTTCAGTTTTCATACTGGCTGCCATTTCATCTTGTATGGCAAGAAAGGATTATGAAAGACCGAAGAACGTTGTTGACGAAAAGCTTTTCCGTACGGATATGCTTCCTAAGGATAGTGCAAGTATTGCCAATATTTCCTGGAAAGAAATTTTTACGGACCCAATATTACAAGGGCATATTTCAAAAGCTTTAGAAAATAATTTAGATATCAGAATTGCTTTGCAGAGTATTGCATCAGCTGAAGCGTATTTAAAGCAAAGTAAAGCAGCATATGAACCGACAGTATCCATTGGGCCTAACTATACGTTTCAGACGCAGTCTATTAATACACAGTTTGGTCAGATCATCGGAGAAAGACGTTATGTAAATCAATTTGATATTACCGCAACTATTGGCTGGGAAGCTGATATCTGGGGTAAATTGAAAGCTCAGGAAAAGGCTCAGTTAGCTACCTATTTAGGAACAGTTGCTGCTCATAAAGCAGTAAAGAGCAGCCTGGTTGCTTCTGTAGCTTCTGCTTATTATCAGTTGCTGACATTTGATTCACAGAAAAGAATTATTCAGGAAACAATCGATGTACGTGAAAAGAATTTAGAAACAACAAAGGCCCTGAAAGTAGCCGGAACGGTTACAGAAGTAGCTGTTCAGCAAAGTGAGGCACTTGTTTTTAATGCCAAATCATTGCTTATTGACATTGATACCCAGATTCAATCTCTTGAAAATACAATGAGTTTGTTAATGGGTGAGCCTTCACACGCTATTGAAAGATCAACATTGGAAAATCAAAATCTTCCAAACGATATAAAGTTAGGATATCCTGCTCAGTTACTCGCTAATCGTCCAGACGTAATGCGTGCTGAATACAACCTAATGAATGCTTTTGAACTGACTAACTCTGCAAAAGCTCAGTTTTATCCTACCTTAAAACTAACAGGAACAGGTGGTGTTCAATCGGTAGATATTGATCACTTATTTAGTGTTAATTCATTGTTTGCGAATGTTGTTACAGGATTGGCTCAGCCGATCTTAAATAAAAGAACGATCAAAACAAATTACGACGTAAGTCTGGCGAACCAGGAAACTGCTTATTTAAACTTTAGAAAAACGGTACTTACAGCAGGTAAAGAAGTCTCAGATGCGATCCGTGTATATAGTGTTCAGGATTCTTTTATTGATTTAAAGAGAAAAGAATTAGATGCTTATAAAAAATCTGTTGACTTTTCCCAGGAATTGGTAAACTACGGTATGGCCAATTATCTTGAAGTATTAAATGCAAGTGTCAATTCATTAAATGCTGAATTGAACATTTCAAACGCTCAGTACAATAAGATGAAGGCTAGTGTAGATTTATATCAGGCACTAGGAGGGGGCTGGAAATAGTGTTACTAAGTTTTAAAAAATTAGGCGCATGTATTAATTACATGCGCTTTTTTGTTTCCATTGATAGAATATTAATTGGTAATTGATTAAATATATTTGTATATATGTAGTTAACTACGTAGTTTTGTACATTAAATAAAATGTATGATATTAGAAATTCAACCCATAGGCAATATATATTCCGAACAAGTCATAGATTTGATTCTGAATATCCAGCAAAAAGAATTTAATATTCCCATCACCATTGAAGACCAGCCAGATCTTTTAAGAATTGAAAGTTTCTATAGGGAAGGAGGAGGAAACTTTTGGGGTGCTTTCATTGATGGTGAATTGGTAGGAACCATTGCATTGGTTAAATTTGATGAAAAAGCAGCAGCCATTAGAAAAATGTTTGTCAAAAAGGAGTTCAGAGGAAAAGAACATCAGATCGCTCAGAAACTATTAGAAATTCTGATTTCTTATTGTCATGAGAATGGAATTGATGAAATTATGTTGGGTACAGTTTCTGTTCTGAATGCAGCAATGCGTTTCTATGAGCGGAATCATTTTCAAAAAATTGAGAAAGATAAGTTGCCTCCTAAATTTCCGTTAATGAGTGCTGATAATGTATTCTATATTTTAAACTTAAATCAAGCTGTATGAATGTTATCAACGAATCGGGTATTCTTGCTATATCCACGAGATTGCAAAGACTAAGTGAGCAACTGCGTAAGGATGGCGCATTAATCTATAAAGCTTTCGATATCGACTTTGAGCCTAAATGGTTTCCTGTCATTTTTACGCTGCATCATAAGCAAATACTTAGCGTTGTAGAAATAGCAAATGAAATAGGATATACCCATCCATCTACTATAAGCCTATTAAAAGAGCTTGAAAAACAGAAAATGATCATTTCCAGGAAAGATAAGCTGGATGAAAGAAAACGTTTGATAGAGCTTGCTCCTAAAGGCCTTGAACTGATAGAAAAAATGAAACCAGTTTGGGAGTTGATTGCAACAGTACTGGGAGAGATTGCAGATAATCAAAATCATCTCCTGAAGGCTATCGACGAAGCAGAAGAAAAAATTGCCAATCAATCATTTTTTCAACGTGCACTCCAATTGAAAAATGCAAAATAATCTTGCTTATATTTTTTAAATAAGATTTGATAGTGTTATATCTCAGAAATCCCGCAGATGGTGGGATTTTTCTATAATACACCTTCCTGTTTTTAGAAACGGACTTTATCTTATATTCTAAAACAGAAAAAGAATAAAATTAACCTGTTGATACTGCATGAGTTGAAAAAAAACTTAAAATTAAATTAAAATTAAAGATGCATAGGGTATAGTATTTGCAGATAACAAAACCGCAACTGCAAATTATGCTTTAAATACGATAGATATTGAGGTTTTCCTTAAAATCAATTATATAAAAGCAATACACCACATCAATTTTTATATATTATTTAAGATTAAATCTCCGGTATCTATCGGAGATTTTTTGTTAGTACCAGCATCATTCAAAATACGATGGCGGTAAAAAAAATACAATTTGGATTGTTTATCATCTTAAAATTCATAAAATTTATGACTATTATCCAGTTAATTGCGAATCTTATTAAATAAAAGTTAACAAACTATTTGTATATGTGTGATAAATACTTACTTTTGTAGCGCTTCGAAAAAATGGGAGTAGACATGGGGAATTAGCTCATCTGGCTAGAGCGTTAGACTGGCAGTCTAAAGGTGACGGGTTCGATCCCCGTATTCTCCACAAATACCTGTAAACTATTAAAACTATGAAGAAATTTTTCTTTCTTTTATTAGCTGCTTTTACATTCATAGGATGTAGCTCGGACGATGACACAATCTATGATTATATTGGAACCTGGTCCGGAACTTATGCTGGAAGTGATAAAGGAGTTTGGAATGTAGTAGTGGCAAGTGACGGAACCGTCAAGGGAACAATGCACTCTGATGTTAATAATGAAAATTATAAGATAGACGGTCATCTTAGTGATTCAGGGGAATTGAACGCTTCATTAGGTCTACCAGCCGATGGTGAGTTCAGAGGGAATTTCGATACAGATAAAAAAGGAAGCGGAAGCTGGACTAACGAAGTTCCTACTCCTACAAGATCTGGATCATGGTCTGGAGAAAAGGATAAAAAATGATAATTAATATTCACAATATTGAAAGGCGACCTAACAGGGTCGCCTTTTTTTATTTTAGAACCATTTATTTCAGATCAAACAAATCCCATCTTTGAAACTTGTCCATTATTTTTAATCACAACGCAATAAAGAATAAGATCATCATCGGAAAAATGCTTTTCAAACCTAATGATCTCTGTTTGTTGTTCTAATGAAATAACTTCTTCAAACTTTTCTGTCAAGTAGGATTCAACATCTACTTTTATACTCAGTATAATAACTTCGTCAGCTTCAAGGGTTCTGTCTAATTTTAGATTGTTTTCCCAAAGATCAAATGATATAAGAGCTTCATTTTCCAGATTAGGAAGCTTACCAAATTGAAACTTTCTAAGTAAACCTTTTCCTGTTTCTCCTGAAATTCCATTTCGTATGGTACGCTTACCTTTTTCTGAAGTAAGATCGAGATCCTTTATTTCTGTCATCAGCTTCGCAAAGCTTTGGTAGAGGAGAGGATCCTCAGCTGCTTTTATGTAAGGATCAAGAGCAAGACGGATTATTTTGCCCACTTTAGAACAATGCCCGAATTCAGAACTGTTTTGTCTTACTTTTTCATAAGTAGGACTTTTTTTGAAAGCAGTTTTATTGAATCCACTTTTTTTCCGAACGATATTCTTTCCGTTCAGGGTGTAAAAAACCAAATCTCCCACAGAGCCGGTTATTTTAATTAAGCTTTCATATGTGGCCATTTGAATGAAATTAGATCCAAATATAATGATAATTAATTAAATACAAAATTTTAACATAAGTTTATAATATAGTTGTAGTATAGAATATATATAATTAAAATATAAAATGTATATTTGTGGATAATTACATACATTGGTAAAAATCAGATAGATATGAAAGCAGGATTATTTATTGGAAAAATGAGAATAAAGCAGCTGGCTGCTTTACTGATTGCAACTTCATTTGTGATTTCGTGTGGAAGCAGTAAAAGTGTTTCCTCCAAAAAGAATACAACAAAAACAGTAGCTAAATCTGAAAATCTGAGACGCCTGGATTCTAATTTTAATGGCAAGGTATCTGGCTCAATCAATAGTGTTTTAAAAGATGCTGAAAAATACATCGGTACACCTTATAAATTCGGAGGAAACACCTCTTCTGGTTTTGACTGTTCAGGCTTTACCGTAAAAGTATTTGAAGAGAATGATCAGAGACTGCCGAGAAGATCTTCTGATCAGGCGGGTGCCGGGAAAGAAATAGACATTACTGATGTAAAGCCGGGCGACCTGCTGTTCTTTGCTACAGCTGGTGGAAGTAGAGTGTCTCACGTAGGTATCGTACATGACATTGGCAACGATGGAGAAATTAAATTTATTCATGCTTCAACCTCAAAAGGAGTAATGATTTCTTCTTTAAATGAAAAATACTGGAATAAAGCTTACCTGCATGCACGTAGGGTCTTGTAATGATTAACAGTACACATGGGAAATAAGACATTTGCCTTTATCAAAACCGATAAAAAACTGATTAAGCTTTTCTTTGATGATATTATGGTCATAAAAGGGCTTGGTAACTATGTCGAAATTTATACCCGTGATCAAAAACGATACATTTACTATAAAACGCTCAAAGATTTAATTGAAAGTTTACCTGATGAATTTATGCGTATTCATAATTCATATATTGTGAACCTAACCAATATTGAATCTTTCGAAAATAATCAAATCATTTGTAAAGATTTAAAGATCACTGTAGCGAAAAGCTACCGGGAATGTTTTACAAATACCTTGCACACAATGATGCTATAATCCATCCACATAGATATATCGTTCAACGAAATATGATTCGTGGCCAACTAAATAATTAAATTTTTTCGTATTTCTATTCAGGCTAGTTTTGTGAAAAATCATAACAAAATGAATAAACAAATGGCTATCCAGTATGTGAATGAAAATGAAATTACTGGAATAAAAGCAGGTTTACAACGGGACACCTTTTTAGATATCTGGATGGTGGTTGTAAATGATAGAATTTTTGCCCGTTCCTGGGGCTTTGCTGAAAAAAGCTGGTATAATACCTTTTTAAAAGACTCTTGTGGACAAATAAAATGCGGAGATCAGATATTCAGCATCAAGGCTTGTATTCCACCTGATCTCAACGATCTTACTTTTTCTATCAATCAGGCTTATTTAACAAAATACAGCACCAAACAATATGCAAAGCCAATAACCGAACAAAAGCATATTGATAAAACGATGGAATTTATTATTTGTGAATAGAAAAATATCAGTCCGATCCGAGATTGTATAAAATGATTGATATTGTTAATTTCTTACTATTTGTCATTGCTCTGAACTTGTATACTACAACAAACTTTTGTACTTTTATCGCCGGAAATAACGCACCAACGGGTCGTTATTTATACTAGAAAAAAATAATTTAAATTAGAAGCATGTCGTTACAACAAACTATTGAGAACATCTGGGATAATAGAGATCTATTACAAAATGAAGATAGCCAAAAGGCAATAAGAGAGGTTATTTCTTTATTAGATTCCGGAGAGCTTCGTGTTGCTGAACCTACAGAAAACGGATGGCAGGTAAATGAATGGGTGAAGAAAGCGGTAGTAATGTATTTCCCAATTCAGAAAATGGAAACTATTGAAGTGGGTCCATTTGAATTTCATGATAAAATGCCTTTAAAGAGAAATTATGCTGAAAAAGGAGTAAGAGTTGTACCTCATGCTGTTGCCAGAGAAGGTTCTTTTATTGCTTCAGGGGTAATTTTGATGCCTTCATACGTTAATATCGGAGCGTATGTAGATTCAGGAACAATGGTAGATACGTGGGCAACTGTAGGAAGTTGTGCACAGATTGGTAAAAATGTTCACTTAAGTGGTGGTGTTGGTATTGGTGGTGTTTTAGAGCCTTTACAAGCTGCACCGGTAATTATTGAAGATGATTGTTTCATCGGATCAAGATGTATCGTAGTAGAAGGAGTGCATGTAGAGAAGGAAGCGGTATTGGGAGCAAATGTAGTATTAACAGCTTCAACTAAAATTATTGATGTTACAGGAGATCAGCCTATCGAAATCAAAGGAAGAGTACCTGCACGTTCAGTAGTGATTCCAGGAAGCTATACCAAGCAGTATCCTGCTGGAGAGTACCAGGTTCCATGTGCATTGATCATTGGTACAAGAAAGGAATCTACAGATAAGAAGACTTCTCTTAACGATGCTTTAAGGGAAAACAACGTAGCTGTTTAAGCCTTAACCTACCTAATACAAATAATTTTGAAAGAAAAAGTTTTAAAATTTATATTAAACCCTAAATATATATTTGGGGTTTATCTTATTATATCAGTAGTTACAGCGATTTCCAAATACCTCAGAGGTGATTATGCTATCAATAACTATTTGATTTTTAAAAATGTATTTTTTAATACGATACATCAGAAAAATTTATTTATCCATTATCCCGATCTCTATTTTGATTTGAATCATTATGGAGTTTTTTTTAGCTTACTGATCGCTCCTTTTGCGGTCATGCCGGACTGGCTAGGGATTTCTCTCTGGAATCTGATCAATACATTTATTTTTGTATTTGCTATTTATAAATTACCATTTTCAGATTCTAAAAAAGCGATTTTTGGATTGCTGTGTCTTCAGGAGTATATTACAGCAGCTTTAAGTTTACAGTTTAATGTGGCTCTAACAGGCCTTTTAATACTGTCAGCAGTATATATTTATGAAAGAAAAGAAGTACAGTCAGCGACTGCGATACTAATTGGTGTTTTTGTGAAAATATATGGTATCGTTGGGCTTACCCAATTTTTCTTTATCAAGAATAAAATGAAGTTCATTCTTTCAGGAATAGCAATCGCGGCTTTATTTCTTGTCATTCCTATGATCTATTCGACTCCTCAATTTGTCTTACAGAGTTATGCAGACTGGTTTCATTCTATTATAGAAAAGAATAATGAAAATCAGGTATTGGGAAATATGCAGGATATTTCATTAATGGGCTTTGTGAGAAGAATTCTTGGTGATGCTTCGATTTCTAATCTGGTATTTCTTGCTTTTGGTTTACCTTTATTTGCGTTGCCGTATGTAAGGATAAAACAATATAAAAATTATGCTTTTCAGTTGATGATTCTGGCTTCTACATTATTGTTTCTTGTACTATTCAGTTCAAGTTCAGAATCTCCAACCTATATTATTGCTGTAGTAGGGGTAATGATCTGGTTTTTCCTTCAAAAAGAGAGAACACCATTCATTATTGGTTTGTTGGTTTTTGTAATTATTTTCACTTGTTTTTCAACTTCTGATTTGTTTCCAAAGTCTGTAAAAAATGATTATATCATTAAATATTCATTAAAAGCAGTACCTTGTATCGTCGTTTGGTTGAGAGTGGTTTATGAGCTTTTAACTAAAGATTTTGAAAAGAATTATAGCCTGAAATAATCTTATGAAAAAAATTTCTATTGTAATTCCTGCCTATAACGAAGAAGAAAATGTGGCAATGATCCATCAAAAGATCAAGGAAGTTTTTTCTGGATTAAATAACTATGATTTTGAAATTATATTTGTAAATGATGGAAGCAGGGACAGTACACAACAAAAACTTGAAGAGCTGGCGGAGCAATATGATGAAGTGAAATTTATAGAATTTTCAAGAAATTTCGGACATCAGCCTGCAGTAAAAGCTGGTATGGATCAGGCTCATGGAAATGCAGTCATTTCTATGGATGGAGATCTTCAGCATCCACCGGAACTCATTCCGAAAATGATTAAAAAATGGGAAGAAGGGTATGACGTTGTATTAACCGTCAGAACCTATCCAAAAGAAATTTCTTTCTTCAAAAGAAAAACTTCTGATTTTTTCTATAAAATATTATCCAGCCTTTCAGATGTAAACCTGACAAAAGGGGGTGGTTCTGATTTCAGACTTTTAGACGCAGGTGCTGTAGAAGTAATGAGACAGTTTAATGAAGATGATTTGTTTTTAAGAGGTCTTACAAGCTGGATGGGCTTCAAGCAGACGGCTATTGACTTTACAGCTAACGAAAGGATAGCTGGTAAAAGCAGTTATAACCTCAAAAAGATGGTTACTTTTGCATTTACAGGAATTACGGCTTTCAGTGTGAAGCCATTGTATTTAGCTGCTTATCTGGGATTCTTATTCTCTGCAATTTCTGTTATAGGATATGGGATCTACGTCGTTCATTCTTTCGTTTCTCATACAGAGATTTCTGGTTGGGCGTCGTTAATCATGACCATTGTATTTTTTGGTGGTTTACAATTGATTATCCTGGGGATTATTGGGATCTATTTAGGTAAAATCTTTAAACAGGTTAAAGAGAGACCGAATTACATTATTAAAAATAAAAATTTATAAATGGTTTTATTAAGTTTTGATATTGAGGAATTTGATATGCCATTAGAGTATAAAGGAGAAATTCCCTTTGACAGGCAGATTTCGATTTCACAAACCGGACTGGAGAGGATTTTGGATCTTCTGAAAAAACATCAGGTAAAAGCTACTTTTTTTTCGACAGTTATTTTTGCAGAAAACAGTAAGCATTTAATTGAAAGACTTTTAAAAGAAGGGCATGAGCTGGCTTCTCATACCTGGTTTCATTCTGAATTTGAAGAAAAACATTTAAAAGAATCTAGAGAAAGACTGGAAGAGTTGTTTTCCACAAAAGTTACCGGATTAAGAATGCCCAGAATGATGCCAGTGAATGAAACTGCTGTTGAAAAAGCAGGCTATTCTTATAATTCTTCTATCAATCCTACTTTTTTGCCGGGAAGATATAATAATCTGAAAGTGTCAAGAACCTATTTTAAAGAAGGAAATGTGACCCAGATTCCGGCATCGGTTTCACCTAATTTCAGAATACCTTTATTCTGGTTAAGCTTTCACAATTTTCCTTTATCATTCTATAAGAAACTGGCTTCAGACAGTCTTAAAAAAGATAATTATCTGAATGTCTATTTTCATCCCTGGGAATTTGCTGAGATTAAGGATGAAGCATTCAAACTTCCTGGATTTACTGTGAAAAGATCAGGGAAAGATATGGTAGAAAGATTTGATGAATTCATAGGCTGGCTTAAAAATAAAAAGTATAGCTTTGGAACGTTCCAGGAATTTCAAAAAAAGATAGAATCATGAAGATTGCTTTTGACGCCAAACGTTTTTTTCACAATACATCAGGGTTGGGGAATTACTCAAGAGATCTGATAAAAATTCTTTCTCAATATTATCCCGATAATGAGTATTTGTTGCTCAATAAAAATAAATCTGACAGAGGAGCAGATATTATGGAGAATCCTAACGTTCATTTTGTTGAAACGTCAAAAGGAAGTATGTCACGTCAATTTAAAATGGGAAAGGATGCACAAAAGAATAATGCTGATATTTTCCATGGATTGTCGGGAGAATTACCTCTGAAATGGGATAAGAAACCGATAAAAAAAATCGTAACAATTCATGATCTGATCTTTGTAAGGTACCCTCAGTATTACTCATTTTTTGATAGGAAAATTCATTTATGGAAATTCAAAAAAGCAGCCAGAAATGCGGATAAGATCATAGCAATTTCGGAGCAAACCAAGAGCGATATTATCACGTATTTAAAAGTACCGGAACATAAAATAAAAGTCATTTATCAGGGATGTCATAAGGCTTTTAAAGAACAACAATCCGAAGGACTGATCCAGGCTACTAAAGATAAATTTACACTTCCTGAAAGGTTTATTCTCAATGTTGGTACCATTGAAGAACGTAAGAATCTTCTGAATGTCGTGAAAGCAGTGAGCGGAACTGGAATCCCTTTGGTTGTGGTCGGACGAAAAACAGGATATTACAAAAAAGTAGAAGCTTTCATTAAGAAAAATAACCTTGAAAAGCAGATTCATTTCCTGGAAGGAGTCTCTATGGATGAACTGGCTGTCATCTACAAACTAGCTGATATTTTCATCTATCCAAGCTTGTTTGAAGGCTTTGGAATCCCAATTATAGAAGCCCTTTTTTCAAAGATTGTAACCATTACAAGTAATACAAGCAGCTTACCTGAGGCAGGAGGAAAAGATTCGGTTTACATCAATCCGGAAAGTCATTTAGATATTCAATCGAAAATACAATTTCTCTGGGACAACGAATCTGAAAGAAAACGCCGTGCTGATAAGAGTTTCGAGTTTGTTCAAAAATTTAATGATGAGCCGATTGCAGGAGAGCTGATGAATTTATATCAGGAAATTTTATAAAAAAAACTTTGTTATTTAAAAATAAGTCCTACATTTGTACCACAATTTTCAAACATGAAACCGAATTTTTTAACACTACATCATTATTATCATCATCTCTGCTAAGACGGAATTGATTGATAGTAACCTGTGTTAAAATCAAAAATAATTAAAAACCGTCTGAGTAACAGACGGTTTTTTTGTTTCTAAATTCTTTCCCGGAAATTTTTCAAAAATACTTTTTATTTACTCAGACTCAATAAGTGCAACAATGAGTAAATTAAGAATTGCCATCCAGAAAAGTGGCAGATTGTATGAAGATTCTTTACAACTTTTGAAGGATTGTGGGATTTTCGTTAACAATGGAAAAGACCAACTAAAAGTTTCGGTAGATAATTTTCCTTTCGAAATTATGTACCTTAGAAACTCTGATATCCCTCAATATCTTGAGGACGGAGTGGTGGATATTGCTATTGTCGGTGAAAACCTGCTGATAGAAAAAGAAAAACAAATTGAAATTGTTCAACAACTCGGATTTTCAAAATGTAGAGTTTCTCTGGCAGTTCCTAAAGATATAGATACAGATGATCTGGACTATTTTCAAGGAAAAAAAATTGCTACTTCTTATCCGAATACCCTCAAAAAATTTCTAACAAAAAATGCTGTTTCAGCAGATATTCACGTTATTTCCGGCTCTGTAGAAATTGCTCCTAATATTGGTTTGGCAGATGGAATCTGTGACATTGTAAGTTCGGGAAGCACTTTGTTTAAAAATGGTTTAAGAGAAACTATTACACTATTGACTTCTGAAGCTGTTTTGGCTAAGAACCCTCAGCTAGATGAGGAGAAAGAAAAGATACTGGAGAAGTTTTTATTTCGCATTAAAGCGGTTTTAAAAGCTAAAAAATCCAAATATATCCTGATGAATGTTCCGAACGGGAAGATTGCAGACATTACGAATGTCCTTCCTGTTCTTAAAAGCCCTACTGTACTTCCTTTAGCAGAAGAAGGGTGGAGCAGTATTCATTCTGTAATAGCTGAAGAAAGATTCTGGGAGGTCATAGATGAGCTCAAAGAAAATGGTGCACAAGATATTCTCATAATTCCAATTGATAAAATGGTGATTTAATATGTTTATACACAGATATCCTCAAAAAGAAACCTGGGCGGAATTGGTACAACGTCCTGTTTTGAAAAAAGAAGAAGTTTCGGAAATAGTTTCAGAAATTTTCAAAAAGGTAGAACAAAATGGTGATGAAGCTTTGCTTGAATTCAGTAAGAAATTTGATTCAGCACAAATTGAAAGTATTGTTATTTCAAGGGATGAAATTGATCAGGCAGAATTCTTGATCAGCAATGAATTGAAAAAAGCCATTCAGGAAGCTAAAGAAAACATTACAACATTCCACAATTCACAACAGCCAGAGATTGAAAAAATAGAAACAACAAATGGTGTTATTTGCTGGCGTGAAAATAGGGCAGTTGAAAAAATAGGAATCTATATTCCAGGAGGAACAGCTCCTTTATTTTCAACAGTTCTCATGCTTGCAATACCTGCCCAATTAGCAGGATGTAAAGAAATTATTCTATGCACACCTCCGGACAAAGATGGAAACGTAAACCCGGCCATTCTTTATACAGCAAAGCTTTGTGGAGTAACCCGAATGTTTAAAACAGGGGGTGCACAGGCTATTGCAGCAATGGCTATTGGTACGGAAAGTATTCCGAATGTATATAAGATTTTTGGCCCGGGAAATCAGTTTGTTGTTGCAGGAAAAGAGTTTGCACAAAATTATGGTGTTGCTATTGACATGCCAGCCGGACCGAGTGAGGTTCTGGTAATTGCTGATCAACAGGCTATTCCTGCATTTTGTGCGGCTGATCTTCTTTCCCAGGCAGAACACGGAAGTGATAGTCAGGTTGTATTTATTTCTACAGATCTGAATGTTTTTAATGAAACCATTGAAGAAATAGATTTTCAGATTAAAAAATTACCCAGAAATAAATTAGCAGAAGAATCACTGAATAACAGTCATTTTATTTTGTTGAATTCAATAGAAGATGCTGTAGAGTTTAGTAACTCATATGCACCTGAGCACCTTATTCTAGCAATAGATGATTTTCAAAAATACATTTCATCAATTCAGAATGCGGGTTCGGTATTTCTTGGAAACTATTCTTGTGAAAGTGCCGGAGATTATGCAAGTGGCACCAATCATACACTTCCCACAAATGGATTCGCTAGAAATTACAGTGGAGTTTCACTGGATAGTTTTGTAAAGAAAATTACTTTTCAGGAACTCTCAGAAAAAGGACTAAAAAATTTAGGAAAAACAATAGAAATTATGGCAGAGGCAGAAGGATTATTTGCTCACAAAAATGCCGTTTCAATACGATTAAAATACAAGAAATAATGAAGCAATTAACGATCAGTCAGTTGGTAAGAAAGAACATTTTAGAATTACAGCCTTATATTAGTTTTAGGGATCATAATAAGTTTCAGGCACCTGTTTTAATGGATGCTAATGAAAGTCCTTTTGGCGAATATAATCGTTATCCTGATTCAACACAGAAAGAGCTTAAAAGAAAGATTGCTGACTTTAAAAACTTATCTCCAAATCAAATTGCTGTAGGAAACGGAAGTGATGAGCTTATTGATTTGATCATCAAGATCTTTTGTGAACCTAAAAAAGATGCTATTATGATGATGAACCCATCATTTGCGATGTATGCTTTTTATGCTGCAATTAATGAAAATAAAGTAATTAAGATAGATCTTGATGAAAATTTCGAGATCATAAAACAGGACTTTTTAAAAGTATCAAAGGAAACTCAACCCAAGATATTTTTCCTTTGCTCACCAAATAATCCCACAGGGAACAGTGTAGAAGATATTGAGTTTTATCTTCAGAATTTTGATGGAATTGTGGTGGTGGATGAAGCTTATATTGAGTTTTCAACTAAAAAATCAAGTCTTGAACTGCTTGTAAAATATCCTAATCTTATTGTTCTGCAAACCTTTTCTAAAGCCTGGGGAAAAGCAGGAGCAAGGGTAGGAATTGCCTGTGCTACAGAAGAAATTATTCGATTGATTAATACAGTGAAAGCTCCTTATAATGTAAATTCTTTAAGTCAGGAATTGATTTTAAAAAGTATTGATGAGTCAGATAAACTTCAACAGAACGTCGAAAATATCTTAATTGAAAGAGCTTGGTTGGAAAGTGAGCTTGAACAGATTCAGTGTGTTATAAGAATTTTCCCTACAGATGCCAATTTCTTCCTTGTTGAATTTGATGATGTGAATCTGGTATATCAAAAATTGCTGGAAAAAGAAGTGCTAACGAATAAAAGAGCTCCGGCAATTCCTGATTGCATCCGCATTAATATTGGGACAAGAGAAGAAAATAAGAGTTTAATTGCTGCTTTAAAAAATCTGTGATTATGAAAAAAGTATTATTTATAGATCGTGATGGGACTTTGATTATCGAACCTCCAACAGATTTTCAGGTTGATTCTCTTGAAAAATTAGAGTTTTATCCAGGCGTTTTTCAAAATCTCTCTAAAATTGTGAAAGAACTGGATTATGAATTAGTTATAGTAACCAATCAGGATGGATTGGGAACAGAAAGTTTTCCTTTTGAAGATTTTATAAAACCTCAGGAAAAGATGCTGGAGGCTTTTAAAAATGAAGGGATCATTTTTAGTGATATATTAATTGATAAAAGTTTTGAAAACGAAAATTTACCCACTAGAAAACCAGGAGTAGGACTTCTTGGAAAGTATATTTATGGAGATTATGATCTTAAAAATTCTTTTGTCATAGGAGACAGGATCACTGATATTCAATTGGCAGAAAACTTAGGATCAAAAGCAATATTCATTAGTGAAGAAGCGAATGAAAAGGCTGAACTGGCTACTAAAGATTGGTCAGAGATCTACCAATTTTTAAAGAAAATGCCAAGACGGGCAAAAGTATCAAGAAAAACAAATGAAACAGATATTGAAATAGAGGTGAATCTTGATGGTAAAGGGAATTCTGAAATTTCAACGGGATTGAATTTCTTCGATCATATGCTGGAACAGATTTCAAAACACGGAAATTTAGATTTGAACATAAAAGTAAATGGAGATCTGCAGGTGGATGAACACCACACAATTGAAGATACCGCTATTGTTTTAGGTCAGGCTATTCTAAAAGCATTGGGAAATAAAAAAGGAATTGAAAGATATGGTTTCTTGTTACCAATGGATGACTGTCTGGCTCAGGTTGCTTTAGATTTTGGGGGGAGACCTTGGTTGGTATGGGATGCTAATTTTAAAAGAGAAAAAATAGGAGATGTTCCTACTGAATTGTTTTCGCATTTCTTTAAATCATTTACAGATTCTTCTCAATCCAACTTGAACATCAAAGTAGAAGGAAGCAATGAACACCACAAGATTGAATCTATTTTCAAGGCTTTTGCTAAAGCTTTAAAAATGGCTGTAAAGCAAACGGATCAGAATTTTAATGTACCATCAACAAAAGGGAGTTTATAAGATGCTTGCTATTATCAAATACAATGGCGGAAACGTTCAATCCGTTCAGAATGCGCTCAGTAGATTAAATGTAGAATCTGCTATTACAGATGATTTTGATGTAATTAAAAATGCAGATAAAGTTATTTTTCCAGGCGTTGGTGAAGCTTCTTCTACAATGAAGCTTTTGAAGCAAAAAGGACTGGATCTCTTTATTCCTACTTTAAAACAACCCGTATTGGGAATTTGTCTGGGCATGCAACTGATGTGTCAAAATAACGAAGAAGGAGATACCGTAGGAATGGGAATTTTTGATATTAATGTAAAGAAGTTTCCGGAAACGGATATTGTTCCTCATATGGGATGGAATACAGTTACTGATATCCAATCACCTATTTTTTTAGATATTGAAAAAGAACGTGATGTCTATTTTGTTCACAGTTATTATTGTGAACTATCAAAATATACGACATCGGTATGTGATTACATTTTGCCTTTTAGTGCGTCATTGCAAAAAGATAATTTCTTCGCCACTCAGTTTCACCCTGAAAAATCGGGAAGAACCGGGGCTTTGTTACTTGAAAACTTTTTAAAACTCTAAGTATGAAAATAATTCCTGCTATCGATATTATTGACGGAAAATGTGTACGCCTTTCCAAAGGAGATTATGGTACTAAAAAGATTTATAATGAAAACCCATTGGAAGTTGCAAAGGAGTTTGAAAGTTTTGGGATCCAATTCCTTCATTTAGTAGATCTGGACGGTGCAAAATCTAAACATATTGTCAATCAAAAAGTGCTGGAATCTATTGCTAACGAAACCTCTTTGCAAATCGATTTTGGAGGCGGATTGAAAAGTCTGCACGACATTGAAATTGCCTTTAATAGCGGAGCGAATCAAATAACAATAGGGAGTATTGCAGTTCAGGATCCTGAATTTTGTTACTCCATCATCAATGCATATGGAGCCGAAAAGATTATCCTGGGCGCAGACTGTGAAAACCGGAAAATAAAAACTTCGGGTTGGTTGGAAGAAAGTGATAAAGATGTTATCGATTTTATCCTTCAATATAAGAATAAGGGAGTTCAGCAGGTCATTTGTACAGATATCTCCAAAGATGGAATGTTGGAAGGTCCTTCGACGGAATTATATAAAGATATTCTAGGAAATACTTCCGTTAGGTTGGTTGCTAGTGGGGGAATCTCAGGAATAAATGATGTTTACAGAATGAGAGAAATCGGCTGCTCAGGAACGATCATCGGAAAAGCTATTTACGAAGGAAAAATAGCATTAAAAGAACTTCAAAATTTTATAGAAAATGCTTAAAAAAAGAATCATTCCGTGTCTGGATATCAAGGATGGAACAACGGTAAAAGGAATTAATTTTGAAGGGTTGAGAAATGCAGGAGATCCTATAGCACTGGCCAAAAAGTATGAAATGGATGGAGCTGATGAACTGGTATTTCTTGATATCACTGCTACCATTGAAAAAAGAAAAACATTTGTAGATCTTGTCCGGGATATTGCTAAAGAACTAAGTATTCCTTTTACAGTAGGTGGTGGAATTTCCTCGATTGATGATGTCAGAAAATTATTGGAAGCCGGAGCAGATAAGATTAGTATTAATTCATCTGCGGTTAAAAATCCACAGTTGATCAATGAATTATCCGGAGAGTTTGGAAGCCAGTGTGTTGTTGTTGCCATTGATACTAAGTTAATCAATGGGACAGATTGGGTTCACGTTAAAGGAGGAAGAGAAATCACTGATTTCAAAACAATAGAATGGGCAAAAAAAGCTGAATCTCTAGGTGCTGGTGAGATCTTATTGACATCCATGGATGGTGATGGAACTAAAAACGGCTTTGATCTGAGAATTACCAAATTTGTATCCGAAGCTATCAATATTCCTGTCATTGCATCAGGTGGAGCTGGAGTAATACAGGATTTTGAAAAAGTATTTAAAGAAACAAAAGCTACGGGAGCATTAGCTGCAAGTATTTTTCATTTTGGAGAAGTTTCTATTAAGGGTTTAAAAAATGAATTACTAACACAAAAGATACAGATAAGACAATGATTGATTTTAATAAAACAAAAGGGCTGGTTCCGGTAATTATTCAGGATAATATAACTCTACAGGTTTTAATGCTTGGATATATGAATGAAGAGGCCTTTAACAAAACCAAGAATGATGGGATCGTTACTTTTTTCAGTCGATCCAAAAATAGATTATGGACAAAAGGAGAGGAATCTGGAAATTTTTTAACGGTAAAAAGTATTGATATCGATTGCGATCAGGATACCATTCTTATTAAAGCAATTCCTAAAAATGTAGTTTGTCATACCGGGAGTTTCAGCTGTTTTGGAGAAAAAGACTCTAAAGGATTTATATATGAATTAGAGGAAAAGATCACCAAGAGAATTGATGAAAAAGTAGAAGGATCTTATACCTATTCGCTTTATCAGAAAGGAATCAATAAAATCGCACAAAAAGTAGGAGAGGAAGCAGTAGAAGTAGTAATTGAAGCTAAAGATAATGATGCTGATTTATTTAAAAATGAAGCCGCTGATCTTTTATATCATTTCCTGATCTTGCTGAAAGCAAAGGGATTTTCTCTTAAAGAAATTGAGGCGATTTTAAAGAGTAGAAATCAAAAGTAAAATTGCTTGTCTCCTAAACTCATAAAGCAACAAAAGCTTTCTAAAAATAGAAAGCTTTTGCATTGATATATAGTATAAGTGATTATTCAATCATAATTTTTCTAACTACCGTATGCTCATCAGCTTTAAGGTTTCCTAAATAAACCCCTTTTGGTAAATTAGAAACATTAATTCTTGTTTGATTTTCCTGCTTAAGTAAAGAGCGTCCAAGCAAATCTGTAATTTCAAAACTGAAATTTTTAACATTAGAGGGTACTTCTAAAGTAAGGAAATCTTTTGTCGGATTAGGATATATTTTTACAGATTCTAATGCATTGATTGATGTCTCCTTTGTATTTAAAACTATAGATGATGCTGTTGATGCCACTGCAAAATGTTGAAGAGCCCCAACAGTCGCTTTTCCTACATTGAAAATATATACTGGGTCTGTATTGGCAAAAGTATCATTAGCAGTGTGCGGATAGCTACTTCTTTTATATTCAAAATATCCTGTGATTACTTCTCCTTTCTGCTCGAAAGGGATATAGTCAGTATCTTCTGCAGGATCAATACCTGTTAGAAGTGGAGAATATAAAGTAGTGCAGTTTACCAATTGCTGAGTAACAGCAGTAGACGCTGCATTATTACTGCTAAGACCTCCCTGATCCTCATCACAATAAATTCTATTATTGGTGTTACCCATTTTACCCCCTACCTGATCAAGATTGAAAACGAGTTTTATATCCAGTTTTCGAACACCATTTTGATAAGCAACATTATTAGCATAGTGAGAACTCCCTCTTAATCCTTGTTCTTCTCCGGAAAAATGGATGAATTTTATAGAATATTCAGTAGGAACGTTTCTAAGAATTCTGGCTGCCTCTAAAATAATTGAAGTTCCGCTTCCATTATCATTGGTACCTGGGCCAACAATACTGTCGAAATGCCCACAAATAATAACATATTTATTAGGATATACAGTTCCTGTTTTTGTAATCACTAAATTCTTTGAACTTGTACTTCCAAAAGTAAATGGATCCTCTACGATCTGGCTTGCTGTGTAGCCATATCCTAAATACTTATTTTTAATCCACGTAAGTGCATTGGCATTATTGGTAGAACCAGTTGTCTTAACGCCAAGATTTTGAAACTGTTGTAAATTTGTGGTAATATTGGTTTGGGTTACCTGATTAGCCCTATCCTGGTAGGCCTGAATAAAAGATTGAGATTGTAATTGTTGGCCTAATAAGCCTAAAAAAAGAAAAGTAATTGTTTTTTTCATTGGTGGGTGATTTTTGTAAAAGTAATAATAAAATCACAATGAAAGAATAAAAATTTTATGTTATAAATAAAAAACGCTCTTATTGTTAATAATAAAAGCATTTTTAATGTATCTAAATATAAGATTAAGTTATTTTTCAATAACTATTTTTCTTACGGCAGCATGATCTTTGGTTTTTATAATGACTAAATAAGCTCCTTCTTTCAATCCTGAAACATCTATTTTTGATTGATTTTCTTTTTTGATCAAAATATTTCCTAAAGGATCCGTTAACTCGAGATTAAAATCTTTAATGATACTTGGCAAATCAACATTCAGGACATCTCTTGCAGGGTTGGGGTAGATTTTTACTGATTCTAGTGATGCTTGTGATTTTGCTTCTTTGGTATTTAAAACCATTTCAGCTGTTGTATTTGCAATAGCAAAATGTTGAAGTGCACCAACGGCCGCTTTGGCTGCATTGAAAACATAAACGGGATCTATATTGGCAAACGTATCATTCACTGTATGTTCATTATTGCTTCTAACATTTTCATAAAAACCTGTGATAATATCTCCGTTTTCTTCAAAAGGAATATAGTCTGAAGCATAAGCGGTAGCCATTACTGTCTGAAGTGGGGAATACAGACTTGTACAAGTAGCCAATTGCTGAGTAAAAGAGCTTGATGTTGCGTTATTAGCAGAACTTCCGTTAACTCCTTTTTCGCATTTTATCTTATTGTTATTATTTCCCAACTTGCCACCTACCTGATCAATATTGAAAACCAATCTTATGTTAAGCTTGCGAACTCCGTTTTGAAAAGCTACATTATCAGCATAATGATAGCTTCCATAAAGTCCCTGTTCTTCTCCTGAAAAATGAATGAACTTAATTGAATATTTGGTTGGGATATCTTTTAAAATTCTGGCGGCTTCCAGTAAAATTGAAGTTCCGCTTCCGTTGTCACTTACACCTGAGCCTGTTATAGTATCATAATGTCCACAAATAATCACGTAAGTGTTTGGATATGTAGTGCCTGTTTTTGTTATGATCAGATTCTTGGAACTCGTACTTCCAAATGTAAAAGGATCTTCAACGATCTGACTCGCAGTATAACCATAAGATATATACTTATTTTTAATCCATGTAAGGGTATTAGCATTATTGGTGGAACCTGTAGTTTTTACACCCAGATTTTCAAATTGCTGTAAATTGGTTGTTACATTAGTCTGAGTAACAAGATTGGCTCTGTTCTGATAGGCCTGAATAAATGATTGAGACAGTAATTGCTGACTTAATAAGCCGCAAAGAAGAAAAGTAATTATATTTTTCATTGTTCGGTGATTTTTGTAAAAGTAATAATAAAATCACAATGAAAGAATATAATTTTTATATTATAAATAAAAAATGCTCATATTGTTAATAGTAAGAGCATTTTTTAAGGCTATATGTATTTACTTTTTAATATAAATCAAATTATTTTTCAACTACAATTTTTCTTACTGCAGTATAATCTCCCGCCTTTATTACAGCTAAATAGGCTCCATTTGTTAAAGCAGAAACATTAATTGTTTTTTTATTCTCCTGCTTAACTAAAGTGTGTCCTAAAAGATCTCTCAGCTCAAGATTAAAATCCTTAATGGTATTTGGAAGCTCAATATTAAAAACCTCTTTTGCCGGGTTAGGGTAGATCTTTACGGATTCTAATGATTTTTGTCCCTCTGTCTCTTTTGTTCCTAAATTCAATGATGTGGCTACAGCAAAATGTTGAAGTGCCCCTATAGCAGCTTTACCCACATTGAAAACGTAAACAGGATCTATATTGGCAAAGGTATCATTTACCGTATGCTCGTTATTACTTCTGATATTCTCATAGAAACCTGTGATGATATCTCCATTTTGTTCAAAAGGAATATAATCTGAAGAATAAGCATTGGTAGTTAAAGTCTGAAGTGGTGAATAAAGGCTTGTACAAGTAGCTAACTGTTGTGTAAAAGCGCTCGAAGTTGTATTGTTAGCAGAGCTTCCATTTACTCCTTTTTCACATCGTATGGTATTGTTATTATTTCCCAATTGGCCACCCACCTGGTCAATATTAAATACCAACCTTACATTCATCTGGCGAACATCATTTTGAAACACTACATTATCTGCATAATGATAGCTTCCTTTTAATCCCTGTTCTTCCCCAGAGAAATGAATAAATTTGATAGAGTATTCCGTTGGTATATCTTTTAAAATTCTGGCAGCTTCAAGAATGATCGAAGTCCCACTGCCATTGTCACTAACACCAGAACCAGTTATGGTATCATAATGCCCGCAAATAATCACATAGGTATCCGGATAAACAGTTCCTGTTTTTGTAATGATTAAGTTCTTTGAATTTGTACTGCCAAACGAAAAAGGATCTTCAACCATCTGGCTGGCTGTATATCCGTATGACAAATACTTATTTTTGATCCAGTTTAATGTATTGGTATTATTTGCCGAACCTGTAGTTTTAACACCCAGATTTTCGAACTCATGCAAAAGAGACGTAATATTGGTTTGGGTTGTCTGAGATGCCCTGTTTTGATAAGCCTGAACGAAACTTTGTGCCTGTATGTTGTACGAAGCAATAGAAAAAAGAAGTAGAGTAGTTAATTTTTTCACTTTATAAAAGAATTACTTATTTGTTACGATTTTGATGAAACAAATGTATATAATTAAAAAATCCTGAGCAAAAAACTCAGGATTTATATTGATAACAAAAAAATTTACATTATTTTACTTGATCTACAACTGCTTTGAAAGCTTCAGGGTGATTCATTGCTAAATCTGCTAAAACTTTTCTGTTAAGTTCGATCTCATTCTTTTTAAGAGCTCCCATAAATTGAGAGTAAGACATTCCATGTTCTCTAGTTCCCGCGTTGATACGAGTGATCCAAAGTGATCTGAAGTTTCTCTTTTTCTCTTTTCTTCCACGGTAAGCATATTGCATTGCTTTATCTACCGCGTTTTTAGCTACAGTCCAAACGTTCTTTCTTCTACCGAAAAAACCTTTAGCTTGCTTCATAATTTTCTTTCTGCGAGCTCTTGAAGCTACTGCATTTACTGATCTAGGCATAATTTAAATTGTTTTTTTGAAAAGGGCGGTAAACTGTTTCATTACACTTATTTGCTCCATTTCAGGGTTAAATTGTTGAATTTTTTTTGAATTCTTATAAACCGAATATAGATTTATAAAAACTACTTAATTGCTAATTGACGTTGAACGCTTTTTTCATCCACTTTAGCTACGTAAGAAGTAGTAGTAAGATTTCTCTTCTGCTTAGTTTCTTTCTTAGTTAAGATGTGGCTTTTGTAAGCGTTTTTTCTTTTGATCTTACCAGTACCGGTAAGAGCAAAACGTTTCTTAGCACCTGATTTCGTTTTTAATTTTGGCATTGTCTTGCTTTTTTATATTTTGTTATCAATATCTGATTTGTTATATTTTTCCCAAAAGACACTTAGGAATAATAGTGTGCAAAGATACAAAAAAAACATTAATTAGATTCCTTTAATACCAGAAAATCCAGCAAAGTATTATGGGAAGAAGAAATTGATATTTTTATTTGATCATTTTCATACTTGATATTCGTTTTGAAATCTTCTTTTTTGTAGTGATCAGTTTCTTTTATTTCCCATTTTTTTTCAGATGTGTTTTTTAGGCTAACCTCATAAACAATTGTGGGAAGTATATTTTTTACTAATCCGTTGTTATTATAAAAAGAGCTTGATGAATCTTTTTTATTGCTGAATAAATATCCTGGAATTCTTAATTCATTGTTATTCATTTTGATTCCAGCGTTTTCACCATATTTATTGATGTATATATAATGTTCAGTTTCCCGTGTTTTTGCATTTACTTCAACATAGTTTTCTGTAAATGTATTATTCTTTTTAAGTTGACTGGTAATATTAAAATCACCATATGAAATAGGGGTGCCAGTGTAAAAAATTACAATGTCAGGATTCCGTTTCATAGTATAATCAGCATCACCTAACTCATGTGCTAATGAGCCGTTACCGAAATTAGCAGGTGGATGCCTGGGTATATAGTAATCGTTAAGTCCTAGCATATCTATTGATGGAAGTTGCGAAGCATAGGGAATGCATCCTGCTGCTGTTACAGCAATTAAAGTTTTATTAGGGAAACTTTGCTTTAATTCTTTTCCTAATTGCATTCCATGAAATTCCCATCTTTCCGAGATTGCATCTTGGTTTTGAGGGAACCGCATTTGGATAGTAAAATTAAGCACCAATAATAATGCACTACCGATCAGTACCTTTTTGTTTTTAAAATCAATTATTTTAATATCTGGCAGTCCAAGGACAATTGAGAATACAAGAAAAATTAAAACCACGGCATAGTGCCTAAATGCCGGGAAAATATCACCTCCCACCAGGCTGATATATTCAGTCCATGATATAAGAAGTAGAAAAATGAAAATGCCGGGAAGATTCTTTTTTTTGAAGACCAGTACAAATAAAGAATAAAATCCTAATGAAGAAATAAGTAATGTTCCAAAGAATGCTTTTACATGATAATAAATGCCTCTAATGATATGGTGAAAGCTGATTTTTACTTTTACTAATGCTGTATTGGGAACTAATTCACTATAATAAATATATCTGAACAACAATTGGGATAAAAGAAACAGCAAAGGAATTGTAATTGTGAATACAGCAATTTTTAAGAGGTTTGATTTCTGATGTCTATTGATAAACAATAAAAAAGAAGCAGTAACTATTGAAAATAAAAAGCCATCTGGCCTTGTTATTGAAAGTAGACCCAGCCAAAAGGATAAATAATAAGCTCTTTTTAAGTTTTTGTTGTTTGTAATGTGTAAGACTTCTATTATAACCAACGTCACTAGTAGAACATACAATGGTTGCTCAAGCCCTCCAATAGCCCATACGGCAAAACCTGGAGTCGTTACCAATAAGGTAATCGCCAGAAAAACATACTCTTTTCTTACATTTTGCTTTCTGAAATAATTTAAAATACTCCAAATGGTAACAAGAGAGCAGAGGATTCCCAGAATTCTTGCTGATAAAATGAGATCGATTCCAAACTTTCCTAAAAAAGATATTCCTAAAATCCAGAGAAGATTAGAGTAACCCTCTACAGGATGACCGTCATTCCAGCTGATTCCTTTTCCTTCAATAAAACGCTGTGCATATCTTAATGAAATTAAACTATCGTCTGATATAAAAGGATAAAAATACCAACAGCTCAGAAAAAAAATAAGGGCAGAAAAAATAAAAAAAGGTCTATATCCGAACTGCATCAATGTAAGTCTTGTTAGAGTTATTCTCCTCAATTATTAAGGAGTTTTCGAATGCAAAATAAGAAAAAAAAGCATTGTTAAAAAAATTAAAAACTCAAACTGTAAATGATATAAAAAGACAGATTATGATATGAGAGTATTTATCTGGTAAAATAAAAGTAAAGACCGCTTCTTGATAGAAAACGGCCTTTATAGAAAGTCTTTATAATTTTATTGAATTGCTTACTAGATATCTCTGTAGGTTATTTCTCTTCTTTCTTCATTATTCCCACCTAGAATAACTTTAATTCTAAAGCCACTACCTATTAAATAACCAGTTCTTGAATAAAGCTGGAGTTTAATATGTGGATTGGAAACATTGCCTGCAACTGCACTGTCTGAATTCCAAAGAGGATCATTATTATTATAGATGACAAGATTCCCATCATTTTGTGCAATAAGTCTTGGAGTACCACCGCTTCTTACTGTATTAGATGCCCATACTGCTCTGTAACTACCTGGTGTTTCTACATATAGAACAAGATTGCTATCTCCTTGCATTACAAGTCGATAGATAACACCATTATTTTCTAAACTAATTGACTCACCAGCATTTAATACCTGTGGATGACTTGTTGTCTCCGAAATAAATTTTAATGTTGTAAGACCACCACCAGGAATAGATGTATTTGCGTTCTCAGTTGTTTTTACTTTCCCATTTTCCACTGTTACATTGTCAAGAGTATCATCCTGACCACAAGATGCTAAAAGCATCGAAAGACTTACGAAAGTCAATAATTTTATCTTCATAACTTATTTTTGAGCTGCAAATATAAATAATCCCTTACTAAATCCCAATTTAAAGAGTTAATTATACTTACAAAACAATGTATTTATAGGGTTTTCAGTCAATTAAAATTACACTGATTAATGATATATTAATATAAAAACCTCGATTGATTAAATCGAGGTTTTATAATTTATACTCATATAAAGTATTTAATTAAGATTGAAAGAATGCAAGAAGATCTTTATTGATGGTTTCTGCTTCTGTTGTTGGCATACCATGAGGAAAGCCTGGGTAAGTAATCAGTTTTCCGTTTTTAACTAATTTTGCGGCTACCACACCTGTAATTTCATAAGGTACAATCTGATCATCTTCTCCATGAAGAACCAATACAGGAACATCTGTGCTTTTAAGGTCTTCTGTAAAGTCAGTTTCTGAAAACGCTTTAATACAATCATAATGCGCTTTAATTGATCCCATCATTCCTTGTCTCCACCAGTTATCACGAATACCCTGGGATATTTTCGCTCCTTCTCTGTTATATCCATAAAAGGCAAGTGAGAAGTCTACGAAATATTGTTGTCTTTGCGTAGCTGTATTATGTCGAATTTCATCAAAAACAGACATCGGAACTCCATTTGGATTGTTGTCTGTTTTAACCATAATCGGTGTTACAGCACTAATTAAAACGGTTTTAGCAGCTCTGCCTTTACTGTGTTGTGCTACATATCTGATCACTTCACCACCACCGGTAGAGTGGCCAACATGAATAACATCTTTTAAATCCAACGCTGTTACGATTTCTGCAACATCAGATGCGTATGTATCCATATTATGTCCTTCTGCAGTTTGTGTAGATCTTCCATGTCCACGTCTGTCATGAGCAATTACTCTGTATCCTTTTTCCAAAAAGAATAGCATTTGTGCATCCCAATCGTCACTTGATAAAGGCCAACCGTGATGAAAGAAAATAGGCTGCCCTTTTCCCCAGTCTTTGTAATAAATTTCTGTCCCGTCTTTTAGCTGAATTGTACTCATTGTTTTATTTCTTAATATGATTAATAATTTACTTTACAATATCAGATTATTTATCTGTTATTTCTAAGCCAAAGTTAAATTTATTCATACTTGTACATCTTAACATAGGATATTTTATTCGGATTTGTGAAAAATAAAAAACCTCAAATTTCTTTGAGGTTTATATCTGACAAATTAAATACGAAATTTAATTAAATTATTTTGCTGGTTTTTTAGGACTCATCATCATAATCATCCTTTTACCTTCCAGTTTAGGCAATTGATCTACCTTTCCTACATGCTCAAGTTCTTGTGCAAGTTTTAAAAGTAGGATCTCTCCCTGATCTTTAAAGATAATTGAACGTCCTTTAAAAAATACGTAAGTTTTAAGTTTCGAACCTTCTTCAAGGAATTTTTCAGCGTGCTTTTTCTTGAATTCATAATCATGGTCATCAGTCTGAGGTCCGAAACGGATCTCTTTTACAACCACTTTTATTTGCTTGGCTTTAAGTTCCTTCTGCTTTTTCTTTTGCTCGTATAAAAACTTCTTATAGTCTAATACTCTCGCAATAAAAGGTTCTGCTTTGTCTGAAATCACAACCAAGTCTAATTCCTGATCCTTGGCTATTTGCAAAGCCTTTTCTAATGGGTAAACACCAGGCTCCAGATTGTCACCTACTAAACGAACCTCTCTGGCTCTGATTTTACCATTAATTTGATGCAAATCCTCCTGTACGGGACGACGCATTGGGCCTCTGTTGTTAAATCTTTGTGCTATTGTCTTAAATTTTATTGGTTAACTTTCTATTGACAGCTTTCTTATATAGCTGCTTCTTTTTTAAAATAATTGACGAAATCTTCCATCTTCATTACGCCAAGATCTCCTTCTCCACGTCTTCTTACAGAAATTGTTCCTTCGTTTTCTTCATTCTCACCCACTACAAGCATGAAAGGAATCTTCTTCATTTCAGCATCGCGGATCTTTCTTCCTGTCTTCTCATTTCTATCATCAATCAGACCGCTAATATCGTGATTTTCCAAAAATTGTGAAACTTTTTTTGAATAATCTACATATTTTTCACTTATCGGTAGAATTATAAACTGATCAGGGCTCAACCATAATGGGAAATCACCTGCAGTATTTTCTAATAAAATGGCGATAAAACGCTCCATAGAACCGAATGGCGCTCTGTGGATCATTACCGGTCTGTGCTTTTCATTGTCGTTTCCGATATAATGAAGATCAAATCTTTCTGGTAAATTATAATCCACCTGGATGGTTCCTAGTTGCCATTTTCTTCCTAAGGCATCTTTAACCATGAAATCCAGTTTAGGACCATAAAATGCGGCTTCACCGTATTCAATTACTGTTTTTAATCCTTTTTTCTCTGCTGCACTGATGATCGCGTTTTCCGCTTTCTCCCAGTTCTCATCAGAGCCGATATATTTTTGTTTGTTTTCAGGATCTCTTAAAGAAACCTGAGTTACAAAATCTTCAAATCCTAATGATTTAAAAACATACAACGTTAAATCGATTACTTTCTCGAATTCTTCTAAAAGCTGATCCGGAGTACAGAATAAGTGAGCATCATCCTGAGTAAATCCACGTACTCTTGTTAGTCCATGAAGTTCTCCACTTTGCTCATATCTGTACACAGTTCCGAATTCTGCATATCTTTTTGGAAGATCTCTATAACTCCATTGCGAAGTCTTATAGATTTCACAGTGGTGAGGGCAGTTCATAGGTTTCAATAAAAACTCTTCACCTTCATTGGGTGTTTTTATTGGCTGAAAACTGTCTGCACCATATTTATCCCAGTGTCCTGAAGTTACATACAGTTCTTTTGAACCGATGTGAGGGGACATTACAAACTCATAACCTCCTTTTTTCTGAGCATCACTTAGGAAGTTTTCTAATTTTCTTCTTAATGCAGTACCTTTTGGAAGCCATAATGGAAGTCCGGCACCCACTTTTTCAGAGAATGCAAAAATTCCTAATTCCTTCCCAAGCTTTCTATGATCTCTTCTTTTTGCTTCTTCTAATCTTTCAAGATATTCAGTAAGTTCTTTCTGTTTAGGGAAAGAGATACCATATACTCTTGTTAACTGAGGATTTTTTTCATCACCTCTCCAGTATGCTCCGGCTGCATTCAATATTTTTACAGCTTTTACAATTCCTGTATTCGGAATATGTCCTCCACGACATAAGTCTGTGAAGTTATCATGAGTTACAAAAGTAATTTCTCCATCATTAAGATTAGAGATCAATTCTACTTTGTATGGATTATCTGCATATGTTTTTAAAGCCTCTTCTTTGGAAACAGGGTATAATGAGAAAGTAGAACCTTTTTTTGCATTTTCCAATACTTTCTTTTCAATCTTCTCAAAATCCTTTTCAGATAAACTCTCGTCTCCAAAATCTACGTCATAATAAAATCCATTTTCTATGGCAGGGCCGATAGTAAGTTTAGCATCAGGATAAAATTCTAAGATCGCCTGCGCCAGAAGGTGGGCAGAAGAATGCCAAAAAGCTTTCTTTCCAAGATCATCATTCCATGTCAATAATTGTACCGTAGAATCCGTCGTTATAGGTGTGGTAATCTCTACTTGTTTGCCGTTAACAATTGCGGAAATGGTATTTCTAGCCAATCCTTCGCTTATAGATTTTGCCACATCTAGAGAAGTTACTTCTCCCTCGAATTCTTTGACACTATTGTCTGGAAGTGTAATTTTTATCATTGTTTACTATGAAATTTTAAGATGCAAAAATACGCATTTTTTATTTAAAATAGTATATTAACGTATATTTGAATAAAGAAATAATTCAAATTAATGAAAAACATATTAAGGATTTTATTTGTTTTATTTTTCATGATCCCTTTTTATCAAAAGAAGACTTCTTTATTTTAAATAATATTCATTAAAAAAAATTAAAAATTAGCTCATGAATAAGTTCAATATCGATTTGCATTGCGATCTGCTTTATTATTTACTGCGACCTGGTGCAAAGACTGATGATAAACAATTAGGTTGTTCCCTCCCTTATTTAAAAGAGGGAAATGTGAAGCTCCAGGTTATGGCTATTTATACTGCCACTGAAAAGAACAGTATAAATGAAGGTCTAAAACAAAGTGAGTTATTTAAAGGATTATTAAACACTGATGATTTCTTTCTGTTTGACACACAGAATAAAAAGGACATGGATGATCCAAACAGGGTAGGAGTGCTTGCTTCTATAGAAAATGCTTCGTCATTTTGTGAAGAGGATTCTCATTTGGATGCTGGCTTTAAAAATCTGGAAACCATTATTGATAATGTTGAGAAAGTTTTTTATATAGGAATTACCCATCATACTGAAAACCGTTTTGGGGGTGGAAATAATTCTGAAGCAGGGTTGAAAGATGATGGAAAGGTTTTAATCGATTATCTTTCAGACAAGAGAATTGCCATTGACTTTTCGCACACAAGCGATCAACTGGCTTATGGAATCCTTAATTATATCGATCAAAAGAATTACAAAATCCCTATTCTGGCTAGTCATTCCAACTATCGGAGTATTTATGAGAAAAACAGAAATCTTCCTGACGAACTTGCGAAGGAGATTATTAAAAGAAAAGGTTTAATAGGACTTAATTTTATAAGGAACTGTGTAGATGAAAAAAATCCAGAGAAGTTATATGAGCATATTCAATATGGATTGGATTTAGGAGCAGAGGATGCTATTGCCTATGGTGCAGATTTCTATTACTGCAAAGATTATCCTGATAAATCACGCTTACCTATTTTCTTTGAGGGATATGATGATGCGTCAGCGTTTAATTCCATTAACAGTAGATTTGAAAAGGATTTTTCGGTTGATATTATGGAGAAGATCAGCCATAAAAACGCATTGGATTTTATAAATAGATTATAGAATAATAAGAAGGTGGCTGAGGCTCTCGAAGCCACCTTTTGTCATTATTTCAGTCTTTTGTACTTCACCTTTTTCTTGATAATTTCGATGACGTCCACATGTTGAACCTTCGACTGTATCCAGCCATGGATATCAATATAAAATAATGATCTTCTGTAATATTCATTGTTTTCGTATTGTTCAAGTTTTTGATCGAATGCTTCAAATGCTTTTTGCCTTTCATCCAATACCAGATTGTTCAGGTTTTTAAAGAACTCAATACTTTCAAAATGAAACTCTTCCGGCTTTTTCATTTTCATTGCAAATTTTAATGTAGCCTTTATAAAATCATCATAATCTTCATCATTTCCGGACTCATGCTTTGACATCAGGATCAGAATCCTTGTATGAAATAGCAGATCTTCCTGTACATTTCCTTTAGATTCAATGATCTTCATAGAATAGCGCATGGATTCGTTATATTTTTTGCTTCCGAAAAACATCGCTGCCATTTTAAGATATAAGATCATAAAATGATGCTCATCGATTTTGTCTCTAAGCTTTTCCATCTTCATTTCTATTTCAGGAATAAGCTTAGTACCACTGAAAAACTCTCCTTTTACAAAATGAATATTCATTAAAGTATTAGAGTAGGTAAGGAATATAAGTGCTTGTAAATTTTCATTTTGGGCAAAACTAGGTGAATAAACAGTTTTATTAAAAATTTCAAATTGGTTCTCTAAAATATCAATATTGCCATAGAGAAAAAGAATCTTTAATAAGTAGGTATTTCCTTTAATATACCAGACAGGATGACTAAAGATCATTTCAGGTTTCTGATGAAATAATTCTACCCATTGATAAGCATATTTCAAGGTATATTTATAATCCTGCAAAAGCTGATTCTTCCAGACATGAGCTTTGTAATACCATAATTTTTCGGTAAAATTAAGTTTAGAGGGTTGTATATTTTTAATCTGGGAATTAAAAATTTCTAATACTTCTTCCCGGTCCACATCGTTTTTGACATATCCATGCGTAAGCATTTCGCTGTATAATTTCAGTGAGAGGTTAGATAATTCTGTGGTGTATTGATTTTGCTTGCTAATGGCTTTAGATTCATTGATCAGTTCTTCGGCTCTACCATCTATACTTCGGGTGATGAACTGGGATTCTATTACTTTTTCAAGATCGATAATTTCTGATGCAATACTTTTTTCATCTAATTCTAATGCCGACTGTTTGGTTTTATCTAATATCTTTAATGCCTGCTTATAAAGTCCTTTCTGATAGAGGATATTGGCAAAATCCAATTGCTCACGAAGCTGAATCCTATAATTCTGATGACTTGGGTTCATCCGGAGACTTACCAAAATCTGTTTATAAAGGTGGGCTTTAAGATTCGAGAGCTGCTGTTTAGTAGAAATCTTTTTCTCTATAATAATGGACTCATTATATTCATTCATTTTATCGAGTTCTGAAAAAAGCAACAGAAATTTAGCATCTACATTAATTCCCAAACGATTAACGTAAAGTTTAAACTGTCTCTTTTCAGAAGTTGTTAATGATTTAATGAGTACAAATAAGAAGTCTTTCTGCAATTCTGCCATTGTAAAATTTAATAATTTAAATATTTGAATGTCAAACTATTACGCTTGTGTTTTTATTATTTGAGTATTGTAATTTTTATAGAAATTAAAAATAAAAAAAATATGCAAGTCTTAGTTTTGAGTCAAAATTAAGTAAAAACTTCATTATGAATTCCGAAAAAATTGAAATTTTTGATACTACATTACGCGATGGTGAACAGGTTCCCGGATGTAAGCTGAATACAGAACAAAAATTAATTATAGCCGAAAGGCTTGATAAGCTAGGGATTGACGTAATTGAAGCCGGTTTTCCGGTATCAAGTCCGGGAGATTTTCATTCTGTTTCTGAAATTTCAAAACTGGTGAAAAATGCAAAAGTGTGTGGATTGACAAGGGCAAATAAAAAAGATATAGAAATTGCTGCAGAGGCATTGAAATATGCAAAAAGACCAAGAATCCATACAGGGATAGGAACTTCAGATTCTCACATTAAATATAAATTCAATTCTACCAGGGAAGATATTATTGAAAGAGCAATAGATGCCGTAAAATACGCCAAAAGTTTTGTAGAAGATGTAGAATTTTATGCAGAAGATGCAGGAAGAACGGACAATGAGTTTTTAGCAAGAGTGTGTGAAGCAGTTATTAAAGCAGGAGCTACAGTTCTAAACATACCTGATACCACTGGATATTGTTTACCTGAGGAATATGGACAAAAGATTAAGTATTTAAAGGAAAATGTAAGAGGAATTGAGAAAGCTATTTTATCGTGCCACTGCCACAATGATCTGGGATTGGCAACTGCAAATTCTATTGCGGGAGCTATTAATGGGGCAAGACAAATAGAGTGTACAATAAATGGATTGGGGGAAAGAGCAGGAAATACGGCATTGGAAGAAGTCGTCATGATTTTACGCCAACATAAAGATCTTAATTTACATACCAATGTTAATTCTAAAATGCTGAATACAATGAGTTCTCTGGTCTCAGATCTAATGGGAATGCCGGTTCAGCCGAATAAAGCAATCATTGGTGCTAATGCTTTTGCTCATAGTTCAGGGATCCATCAGGATGGTGTTATTAAAAACAGAGAAACCTATGAAATTATGAATCCTGAAGATGTTGGAGTCAATGAATCTTCAATCATTCTTACGGCCAGAAGTGGTCGTTCAGCTCTTGCTTATCGTTTCAAGCACATAGGATTTGATGTTACTAAAAACGAACTTGATTTTTTATATGGAGAATTTTTAAAAGTAGCAGACGGTAAAAAAGAAGTAGATAACGATGACCTTACACTCATGATGACGGCATTAACCAGAAAAATAAGCTAAGGATCATCCATTTTCTAAAAAAAATCAAACTAAAAATGAACAATAATAAAACACTTTTTGATAAGGTTTGGGATGCTCATGTTGTGGAGACTATTCCTGATGGACCGCAAATTATCTATATCGATAAACATCTGATTCATGAAGTAACAAGCCCACAGGCTTTTGCTGAACTGGAATCCAGAAACCTTGAAATATTCAGGCCAAATCAAATTGTTGCAACTGCAGATCACAATGTTCCAACATTAAGTCAGGAGTTGCCAATCCGCGATGAATCATCAAGAAATCAGGTTGAGCAATTGACCGCAAATTGCAAGAAAAATAATATTGAACTATATGGTTTAGGTCACCATTATCAAGGGATTGTCCACATCATAGCTCCGGAATTAGGGGTTACACAACCTGGAATGAGCATTGTTTGCGGAGATAGCCATACTTCTACCCATGGTGCTTTTGGAACAATAGCCTTTGGAATTGGTACAAGTCAGGTGGCACAGGTTTTTGCGAGTCAGTGTCTCTTGCTTAATAAGCCTAAATCAATGAGGATTACCGTAAATGGAAAACTTCAGAACAATGTTCAACCAAAGGATGTTATTCTTTATATCATTTCAAAAGTGGGAACCAATGGAGGAACAGGGTATTTCTGTGAATATGCAGGATCTGTTTTTGAAGAAATGTCCATGGAAGGAAGGATGACCGTTTGTAATATGAGCATTGAAATGGGAGCCAGAGGAGGAATGATAGCACCTGACGAAACTACTTTTGAATATGTAAAAGGAAAACCTTTTGCTCCAAAAGGAGAAGAATGGGAAGAAAAACTGGCGTATTGGAAAACTCTTCCAACTGACGAAGATGCTGTTTTTGATGCCGAATTTACATTCGATGCCTCAGAAATAAGACCGATGATTACGTATGGAACCAATCCGGGAATGGGAATCCCATTAGATGATGTAATTCCTGTACCTCAAAATGAATCAGAAGAAAAGGCATTGCAGTATATGGGCTTGAAAGCCGGGCAGTCTCCTTCTGATATTGAAGTAAATTATGTATTTATAGGGAGCTGTACCAATGCAAGAATCGAAGATTTTCGTTCTGCAGCACAATATATTAAGGGAAAGAATAAATCACAAAACGTTAAGGCGTTAATTGTTCCCGGTTCTCAGCTAGTTGTAAAACAAATTTATGAAGAAGGATTGGATAAGATTTTTAATGAAGCAGGATTTCAGATCAGACAGCCGGGATGTTCAGCTTGTCTTGCAATGAATGACGACAAGATCCCTGAAGGCGAATATTGCGTTTCAACTTCGAATAGAAATTTTGAAGGAAGACAAGGTCAGGGTTCAAGGACTATTCTAGCAAGTCCTCTGACAGCCGCCAAAGTAGCGGTAGAAGGGCGGATTACGGTCTTTGAAAATTTGAATTAAAAATAAAGACATAAAATACAAATAGGGGATGTTAAAGATTGCTGCTTTTGTAAGGACTGAATCATCATACTCTCAAAAGCAGTTTTTTAAAATCCATAAAATTAAAAATCATCTTTCATTTAGAATATTTTAAACAATGCAAAAGCTAACTATTATAAAATCCAGTGCAATTCCGTTGCCTGTGGAAAATATAGATACTGATCAGATCATTCCTGCCAGGTTTCTGAAAAGTATAGACAAAAAAGGATTTGGAAATAATCTGTTCAGAGATTGGAGATATGATGTTCATACTGATCAACCCAACGCTGATTTTATATTGAATAAACCTCAATACAGTGGTGAAATTTTAGTGGCAGGCAATAATTTCGGATGTGGAAGTAGCCGTGAGCATGCTGCATGGTCTCTAACTGATTATGGTTTCAAAGTGATTGTATCAAGCTATTTTGCAGATATCTTCAAGGGTAATGCTTTAAATAATGGACTTCTGCCTGTAAAAGTCTCTGAAGAGCTTTTAAAAGAGATTTTAGCTGATATCACAGAAAATCCTGAAAAGGAAATTACAATTGATGTAGAGAAACAGACCATCAGCTTCGAAGGTAAAACTGAACATTTTGAACTGGATTCTTACAAAAAGATTTGTCTTATTAATGGATATGATGATATTGATTTCCTGATAAGCAAAAAAGACGCAATAAAAGAATTTGAATTAAAAACACAAAAGGTATATGAGCAATAATTATTTCAAAATAGCAGTGCTTCCTGGGGATGGAATTGGTCCTGAGGTAGTTAATGAAAGTGTGAAAATTTTAAAGGTAATTGGAGAAGTTTTTCATTATAATTTCCAATTTATGTATGGATTAATGGGGGCTGAAGCTATTTATCAGACAGGTGATCCTCTACCGGAAAGTACTTTGAAAATCTGTAAAGATTCTGATGCTGTTCTTTTTGGAGCTATTGGAGATCCATCGTTTGATGATAATCCTGACGCAAAGGTAAGACCTGAACAGGGATTACTGAAACTTCGAAAGGAATTGGGCTTGTTTGCCAATATCAGACCCTTGAAAACGTATTCATCACTTATAGAAAAGAGTCCTTTAAAGAAGGATATCATAGAAGGTACAGATATTCAGATATTCAGAGAATTGGTAAGTGGGATTTATTTTGGTGAAAAATTTACAGATGAAGAAGGAGCTTACGCTTATGATGTATGTAAATACAGCAGGGAAGATATTGTACCTATCGTTCATATGGCTTTTCAGGAAGCGCAAAAACGGAAAAAGAAAGTAACACTTATTGATAAAGCGAATGTCCTTGATACTTCCAGATTATGGAGAAAGATCTGTAAAGAAGTAGCAGAGGAATATCCGGATGTTCAGTTGGATTTTATGTTTGTAGATAACGCCGCTATGCAGCTCATTCTTAATCCGAAACAGTTTGATGTTATTGTAACAGAGAATATGTTTGGGGATATTATTTCTGATGAAGCTAGTGTAATCGGAGGGTCTATTGGTTTGCTTCCTTCAGCATCAATCGGTAATACCAATGCATTATTCGAACCTATTCATGGATCATATCCGCAGGCAAAAGGAAAAGGAATTGCCAATCCGATTGCCTCCATATTGAGTACAGCAATGATGTTGGATCATTTACAACTGGAACAGGCCGCCAATAAGTTGAGAGAATCTGTGGAATATGCTATTGAGAATAAGTATGTAACTGTTGATCTCAATGCTGATCAACCTTATTCTACGAGTGAAGTAGGGGGATTTATTGCTGACTATATTAAGTTTTCCGAGAAGTCATATTATAATTTTGAGAATATCAAGATCGGAAAATCTACGATCGTATAACCCAGAGTTTGATTTTATTTTTTTTATATTGAAATAGCCTGCTTCTTTTGAGGCAGGCTATTTATATTTTACTATTTAGTATTATCGGTTTTTCCCGTTTTATTTTTAGAGGCTTTTTCAATATCCTCTTTATCAATATCCGGTGGATTGGTTTTCTTAGATGATGCAGGAATATCAGGAAAGTCCTGATTTTGTTTTTTCGACTCTGCAGCGTTTGTAGATTCCTTCTTTTTGGAGTTGTCTTTTGAATTCTTCATAGCTTTAAATTTTTAAAGGCCTACAATATTTAGTTGACCTGTTTTGTCATCTATAGTATAATTCAAAGCCTTTGCCAAAACAAAAATATTATTAAGATTTTCCATTAATTGTTTACGGCCTTCATTTCTCAATCTATTTTCATCAATCGCTTTTATAGCCGTTTCTTTTGCTTTCTGGGTAACATTTCTGATGTCCTTTTCAGAAATTCTGTTAAAGAAAGAATCATCCAATGACTGGATTTCCACACTTGGTGTAATTCTGATATCAGCGCTGGGCAATTCACGAATGATCAGCTTTTTGTTGATAGAATCCACCTCAATCTTCATTTTATTAAGGTCATAAGAAACCTGAGCATTGGTTTTGGTATACGTAATAATACTATTACTGGAAACTTCATTTCCCAATACCTCATAACCCATCTTTGTTTTCTGCATGCTGGAAATGTTTTGTTCCAGAACGACCATTTTATTCATTTTGGAAATCTGATTCGTCAGAATATAATAATCTGATTTTTCTGTCTTTCCACCTAAATTAAAGCATGATTTAAGACCAAAAAACAGGAATAACATTACAATGATTCCTGCTACAAATGATAATATAAGTTTATTATTTTTCAATATTTATTTTTTAAATATTTCCTTAAGTACCGATGTGTCGTCTTTCTTTAAAATATCAACCAGATCTCTTTCAACATAACCTGTTTTAGGCATTTCAATCATTCGTCCAATCTCTTTCCCATATTTTTCAACAATAATGGTTGGAACTTTTTGGATATTATAGAGACCCTCCTCTCCTGATGGAGATTCTTTTTTGCGGTTAACTGCAATGATGGTTAGTTTATTGTCCGGGAACTTTACTTCTTCCAAGATTCTCATTAATCTTGGGAAATCTCTATGACTGTCTTCGCACCAGGTTCCCATAAAAACAGTAATATTATAAGAGGTAATCTTTGCTTTTTTCAGTTCAGCAATTGCCTTTTGATCCAAAGCATACTCGTCATGTTCTTTTACATACCAATCAGAATAGGGCTCTTTTAAAAACTGATCTTTAAGTTGATTTCCCAAAAGCATTTTACCATCTTTTTGGGTTTCTACCTCACGGTTCATTACCACTTTTTGTGCACTGAACTGTTGGGTAGCAAGAAATAAACCTGAAACGGCAACAATATTTGTAATAAATTTTTTCATATGTTATTGGTCGATGATCGTTTTTAAATCAGCAGGAGAATAGTATTTGTTTTTTAAAACTTTATGATCTGCCTGTCTGTAAACATTGAATTTCTCACCTGATTTTTCATAAAAAGATTCTACTTCTTTTTCTTTGTAAAATTCAACGGTTTCCTGTGCCTGTTCTTCATTATCGCAAGCTTTCGACATATTAGAACGCTGAACTTCGTTGAATAGCTCTACAAATTTATTGCCAAGTCCAAATTCCAGCACAGCACCACTCAAAACATATTGTAAATCACATAATGCATCTGCAATTTCTACAATATCATTATCAGCGATTGCTTGTTTAAGCTCATTAAGCTCTTCCTGTAAAAGCTCAACTCTAAGATTGCATCTTTCAGGAGAAGGGATTTGTGGTGTTTCTAAAATAGGGGCTTTAAAAGTAGTATGGAATTCTGCTACTTGGTTCAGACTATCAATTTTATCCATGAATTTTTTTATTTAAAAGCAAAGATAGAAAACGAATTGTAAAATGTAAAATGTATGGTGTAAAATGTATTGATGAAGAAGGGTGGTTAGCTACATTTTCTAGGAAGCTGTTCTTATAATTATCTCGCAGATTTTGCGGATTGAGCAGATGATTGTGTTTTATAAGCATGAAAAATCTGCGCTATCTGCAAAATCTGCGAGCATTAAAAAAACTAAAGCAATTGAAATTACGGTAGAAGCTGATTATTCCAATTCTTCATATTTCCACACACCAGAAATATTCAGGGCTGTTAATCCCGGTTGCTTTTCTCCATAGCTAAATACGCAAATATATTTTGCATGACAGGATGAACAATCGGTACCAAAATATAAGGTAGGTAAGTTATTAACTGTTAATTCTCCATAATGCAACATTCCCTGGGAAGTTTCAGTAACTATTTTATGGCTTAACAACTCGTTTTTTGAAAGGACTTTATGATCCTCATAAATTTGAAGAATAGGAAATCCTGATTGATAGGGAACAATCTCAATAGTGTTTTCATGACTGCAGTCACAACAGGTAAATGTTGTGACTGCAGATGGAATAATTTCATCATTAATGAAGTTAGACTTTGCTATGGAAGCTTCTTTATTAATGGTTATTTTCTTTGATATTGAATACATTTGAATTGATTTATTGCTGAATAACTGTACCTACTAAGTTATTGTAATGACCACTTGGACTTTTTTTAATGGTGATTTTTACATATCCTTCCTGCGCAAGCTTATTCCATGTTTTCTGATAACCGGTTGCGGGATCAATAGGAATTTTCCACATGGTTTGTTTACCATTTCCAGCTTGATTAAACCAAGGGATTACATCAGCGATTTGAGATTTGAAAGGTAATGAATTATTCAAAACATCGATCTCATAATAAAAATCATAGGAATTTTCGGGTTGATTTAATGCTCTTTGTGTGAAAGTATAAACATATCCATTGATAATAGGACTGGTAAAGCTTCCTCCTAAAGTAGGAATTCCTGTTCCATTATAGTTAATCGCTCCGCTATATCGGTCAAATTTTTGTCCCGCTTGAAAGGGAACATCATCAACGATATTGTATCCACCGTTGGCAGGAGGCCATCCACCATTCAGGTTGTTGGCTTTGAATAAAGCTTCCAGCTCGCTCCACTTTCCTTGCTTGTATAAGTCAAAAGCCTGATTCCTGATGGTCTGATTAACCAATCCGGCTGTATCATAAGTTAAAGCAAACTCATCTGCGTTCTTATAAAATACGTGGGTGACACCGTTTGTGTTATCAATTTCATCATCTCTGTCTGAACTACAGGTAATTGAAAATAGGGAAATTGATACAATAAAAATGTACTTAAATAAATGTTTCATGGTAATTAGTTTTTATATAAAATTGAGTCAGAATTATCTGATATGATGGTTTCTTTAGGAATTTTCTATTTCATTAATTTTCTAAGGTTTTCAAATGAGGTTTGGTTAATAGATATTGGCTTGTATTTGAGATAAAATTTACTTAGTCTGTTTTAAAGACGCAAGGCAGGTGATTCTATTAAAAAAGAAGTAGCCTTTACAATCATCAACAACGACTTTTGAATTCCCTCGAATACAAATTGAGTAAACAGTACAATTAAGAATAATATTGAGTGATAAATTTAAATTAAAAAAGTTAAATAATAGTATTTTATATATAAATAATGTTTTATTGATGAATTAATTATTCTTATAATATCTATTTCTGTGAAAAATTATTTAATATTCTTTGTTTTTACTTAAATTTTACAAACTAATAAACAAAAGAGTTTTATTGAGTTGGAAACTTTCTAGCTCACGGGTATAAAACTTTGAAATTATGCCATAAAAAAGCTGCTTATTTCTAAGCAGCCTCTGTTACATTTGAGTTATCAGTAATTAAATTTTGATGAATTTTTTAGTGATTTCTCTGACCTGAATAAGATAAGTGCCTTTTGTAAGGTGATTGACATTTACGGTACCTCTTTCAAGTTTTCCTGAACTGATGATTTTTCCGCTTACATCAAAAATTTTGTATTCTTCTGATGTAGTATTGGAAACATTTAAGATGTCACTTACAGGATTTGGATAAACTTTAACCTCGGTAATCAAATCCTTTGCAACATCCTTCTCTTTTGCCGAAGATGCAGTTACTTTTATATTAGCATCATTGACATCAAAGAAAATATGATTAGAACCTTTAACCATTATTCTTCCTGTCGTAGTGGCAGCATTAGGAATGGTTACCACTTGCGTACCATCATTTGGAGTTCCCGCTAATAGGGTAGTCCAGGTACTTCCACTGTTAGTTGACCATAAAATGTCTACATTGGCAGCATTAATGTTGTTAGCAGTAGTTCCTGATACATCCCATGTTACAGTTTGAGAACTACCTCCTGTATAAGTTGTTGCAGAGTTTTGAGAGCTTACTTTAAATGGTCCGGCTGTTTTGTTTACAGTAATCACCGCATCGTCAGAATTATTACCAGAACCTCCGGCTCTGTTATCACGTACCGTGAATCTGAAATTTAGAGTTCTTGCAACATTGGATAAAGCTTCAACTGTGATTTCTGTACCAGCAGTTGTGGTACTACCAGCCAAAATAGAAGCCATTCTAGGAAAATATCTTGTTGGCGAAGCTGTTGGTGTCCATGATCGGAAAGTAGGACCTGAAGCTTTAGTTGCACTAGCAGCAGAGCTTGTTCCGGTTTGAGAAGAGGAGGCCTTGTCCATTTGTTCCCAGATGTATGTTAAAGAATCTCCATCAGCATCTGCTCCGGATCCTGTCAACATAAACGGTGTCCCCTTAGGAATAGTATAGTCAAGACCCGCATCTGCTGTAGGGATTGAATTTCCGGTATTCGTATCTACTGAGCAGGTCTTATTTTTAATATTATTAGTGATTTGCTGAATACTTATAGCATGGAAAAAAGCATCGGAATGAGGCTGTACATCTTGAGGCGTAATTCCTGCATATCCCATAATTGTGGATCCGGATCCTGGCTCCATATTTACATTATAGGATTCCACTTTGTGAGAGAAAGTATGATTTCCTCCAAACTGGTGTCCCATTTCATGGGCAACAAAATCAATATCAAAACTATCCCCTGATGGAATTCCATCTAATGGTGAAGTATAGCCGCTTCCTTTTGATCCATTTGTACATATACAACCGATACATCCTGCATCTCCACCACCTCCATCTTTACCAAATAAATGTCCTATATCATAATTAGCCTCACCAATTACAGAAGTTAATGTGCTTTGAAGCTGAGAATTCCAGTCATCCAAATTACTAGAATCGGAGTAAGGGTCAGTAGAAGCATTGGTATAAATTACGTCATCATTATTAGAGATCAAAACCATTCTTGCAGCAAAATCCTTTTCAAACACTCCATTTACGCGGGTCATTGTATTATTCATTGCTGCTAAAGCATTGGCTTTCGTTCCGCCAAAGTAAGTCGTATATTCTCCCGTACAAGAAAGAGCTAATCTGTAGGTTCTTAATTTTGCATCATCAGCATTGGGTTTAGCAGAACTATTATCAATCCCTTTCTGTGCAACATCAATCACTTTACATTCAAATTTGCTAAGGTCAGCTTTTCTATCTGATTTCTTATAAACTACATAAGTAGACAGGTCTTTTGTGTAAGGTTCAATAAATACAGCAGATTTGTCCCCATAGATTTCCATTGAAGAAAGCCCCAGTGAGGAGATACTAAAATACACTGTTGAAGTTGGGTTTTCAGCACCTTCACCCACATACGATTTGATGTCAGGATATTTTGCTGCTAACTGAGGAGTAAAGTTAGAGTTCTCTCTTACTTTAAAATTTTCAATTTTCCCGTCAGAATTGGGAAAGGAGATAATGATTTCTGATTTTTCGCCGGCAGCCAATCTTTTTGGAGCTCTTGAAAGTGCATTTTTTAGGCCGTTAAAATCCAATGTGTACACTTTTGGATCGGTAAGAGTAGTTTTGTTCTCAAAAACATTTTTTAATGCTTTCTGTGAACTTTGAGACCAAAGACGATCGGTCTGCGCGAAAGAGATGCCCGTCATAAAAAGCACCCCAATCATACATAACTGTTTTTTCATATAAAAATATTGTTTAATTGTGGAATTTCAAAGCTAGTAAAAATATATTACGGATAATGTATTTTTTAAACATTTTAAGTGTTAATTAATCAATATTATTATTTAAATATTAGGAAATGGTTAATTTATTGGTTAGAAAAGAATAAAATAAACCAAATTCACTAAAATGTGTAATATTTTTCAACGCATATAAAAAGAACCACCTCATAAGAGGTGGCCTTTTCATGAAATTTCAAATTAAGATTATTAATTTTTAATAAATCTCTTAGAAATCTCGCCAATTTGTATCATATAAGCTCCTTTTACAAGATGATTAACGTTTACAGAACCTCTTTCAAGGTTTCCTGAGCTTATTAATTTTCCAGCCATGTCGAAGATCTTGTACTCTTCAGATGTAGTATTTGAGATACTCAAAACATCATTTACAGGGTTAGGATAAACCTTAACGTTTGTCAATAAGTTATTTGTACTCATTACTTCTGCTTTTTTCGAAGTAGGATTTACTTTAATGTTAGCATTATTTACATCGAAAAATATGTGATTGGAACCTTTAACCATAATTCTTCCTGTTGTAGTAGAAGTATTTGGAATGGTTACAGCCTGCGTCCCATCGTTTGGAGTTCCCGCTAGTAGAGTAGTCCATGTTGCTCCGCTATTGGTTGACCAAAGGATATCTACATTAGCAGCATTAACACCATTAGCAGTAGTTCCGGCAACATTCCATGTTACGGTTTGAGAACTTCCTCCTGCATAAGTTGTCGCAGAATTTTGTGAAGAAACAGTAAAAGGTCCCGCTGTTGCGTTTACAGTAATTACGGCATCATCTGAATTATTTCCTGATCCTCCAGCTCTGTTATCACGAACTGTAAATCTGAAATTCAGTTTTCTTGCAACGTTAGATAAAGCTTCAACGGTAATTTCTGTGCCAGCTGTTGTTGTAGCACCTGCCAAAATAGAAGCCATTCTAGGGAAATATCTAACCGGGGAAGTAGTTGGAGTCCATGATCTGAATGTAGGACCAGAAGCTTTTGTTGCACTTGCGGCAGAGCTTGCTCCCGTTTGGGAAGACGAAGCATTGTCCATTTGTTCCCAGATATAAGTTAAAGAATCACCATCGGCATCTGTGCCTGTTCCTGTCAGTACGAATGGTGTTCCTTTTGGAATCGTATAATCAAGACCTGCATTAGCTGTCGGAATTGAATTTCCTGTTGCGGTGCTAACCGGACAAGTTTTAGCTTTAATGTTATTAGTAATCTGCTGAATACTTATTGCATGGAAAAATGCATCAGAATGAGGCTGTACATCCTGAGCTGTAATTCCTGCATATCCCATAATCGTAGAGCCAGATCCAGGTTCCATATTAGCACCTGTTCCTTCGTTACTCATAGAGAAAGTATGGTTTCCTCCGAATTGATGTCCCATTTCGTGAGCTACATAATCAATATCAAAGTTATCACCTGAAGGAATTGCATCCGCAGGGGAGGTGTATCCACTACCTTTAGATCCGTTGGTACATACACAACCGATACATCCTGCATTTCCTCCACCTCCGGTAGCTCCGAATAAGTGACCGATGTCGTAATTAGCTTCGCCAATTACAGAGGTTAAAGTACTTTGAAGTTGTGAATTCCAGTTATTCATGCTGCTTGAAGGAGAATAAGGATCCGTAGAAGCATTAGTATAAATCACAGCATCATTGTTAGAGATTAGAACCATTCTTGCTGCGAAATCTTTTTCAAAAACACCATTTACACGGGTCATTGTATTATTCATTGCAGCTAAAGCATTGGCTTTTGTTCCTCCAAAATAAGTAGTGTACTCTCCAGTGCAGGAAAGAGCTAATCTGAATGTTCTTAGTTTAGCATCATCCGCATTTGGTCTGGCTGCAAGATTGGTATTGTCAATCCCTTTTTGGGCAACATCGATTACAGTACATTCAAACTTGTTGAGATTGTCTTTCTTGTCAGATTTTTTGTACACGACATAAGTAGAAAGATCTTTAGTATAAGGCTCAATAAAAACAGCAGATTTATCACCATAGATTTCCATGGATGAAAGTCCTAATGGAGAAATACTGAAATAAACTGTAGAGATGGAGTTTTCTACACCTTCACCGACATAAGATTTGATGTCTGGGTATTTAGCTGCCAGTTGAGGATCAAAGTTAGAATTTTCTCTTACTTTGAAATTCTCCATTTTCCCGTCAGAGTTTGGGAAGGAGATAATAACTTGAGAGTTTTCGCCAGTCGCCAATCTTTTTGGAGCTCTTGAAAGTACATTTTTTAAACCATTAATATCCAGCGTGTATACTTTAGGATTATTAAGGTTAGTCTTGTTTTCGAAAACATTGGTGGATGTTTTTTGTGAACTTTGAGACCAAAGACGATCGGTCTGCGCGAAAGAAATGCCCGTCATAAAAAGCACTCCAATCAGAGTTAATTGTTTTTTCATAAAATATTTGGTTTTGATGGAAGTATGAAAACCAGTAAAAAAGCTACCTCAGAAGAGGTAGTTTTTTACTTAGTTTCAATACAAGTTTATTAGTTTTTAATGAATCTCTTAGCGGTTTCACCAATTTGTATCATGTAAGCACCTTTGATAAGATGATTGACATTCACTGCGCCTCTTTCAAGTTTTCCTGAGCTGATCAGTTTTCCAGCCATATCGAAGATTTTATATTCTTCTGAGGTTGTATTTGAAACATTCAGGACATCTTTTACTGGGTTAGGATATACTTTAGCACCAGTCAATAGATTCTCAGTGTTTAATATATCTCCTTTTCCTGAGGAAACAACATTAAGCGTATAGTCTTCTACTTGTCCATACGTATAAGTTCCACAAGAAGATGATGGGATAGAGCTATACTGCATCATTACTCTCATTCTTGTTGATCCTAATGTAGCAGAAGCCGGGATTGTAATACTTCCTGTTACTGGTGTAGTAGTAGAACCTGCTTTAGACCATGCTAGCTCTCCGCTATCTGTGAAATCACCATCCTGGTTATAGTCGATATACACAGCATAAGCTTCACTATAAACCGTTGAAGTCCATACTGGTGTTATAGAAATTGTATAAGCGCTTCCTCTTGTTACATTCGTAGAAACAGAAGTGAAGTTTTCATACCCCGCTGTTCCTGTAGAAGTATTATTGATAGATCCGAATTTCACATTTCCGATTCTCTCATCAGCGGTATTATTTGCAGATGCTGAACAATATGTTACTGTACCACCTGCAAGTGTAGTTACACTTACAGAATTGCTATCGACAGATGTGTTTCCTGCGGCGTCTTTTGCTTTAACTTTAAAACTATAAGTAGTGGATGGACTTAAGCTTGTTACTGTATATGAAGTTGAAGCTGTAGAGCCAATTAATGAAGTTCCCTGATAAACGTCGTACCCTGTAACACCTACATTATCTGTAGCTCCACTCCATGATAGATTAGTACTTGTAGCAGTAGTTCCAGAAGCAGTAAGAGTAGGTGCGGTAGGAGCCACGGTATCTGTTCCTCCTGATCCTGCATTTACTGTAATGTTTGCATTATTTACATCAAAGAAAATATGATTAGAACCTTTAACCATAATTCTTCCTGTTGTCGTAGAAGTATTTGGAATGGTTACAGCCTGTGTTCCATCGTTTGGAGTTCCAGCTAATAGAGTAGTCCAGGTATTTCCACTGTCTGTAGACCATAGAATATCAACATTAGCAGCATTAACACCATTGGCGGTAGTTCCGGCAACATCCCATGTTACAGTTTGAGAAGTTCCTCCAGTATATGTTGTTGCAGAGTTTTGAGATGATACAGTGAATGGCCCGGCTGTTGCGTTTACAGTAATTACTGCATCATCTGAATTATTTCCAGATCCTCCGGCCCTGTTATCGCGAGTGGTAAATCTGAAGTTTAGAGTTCTTGCAACATTGGATAAAGCTTCAACAGTAATTTCTGTGCCAGCTGTTGTTGTAGCACCTGTTAATATAGAAGCCATTCTAGGGAAATACCTAACCGGAGCGGTCGTTGGAGTCCATGATCTGAATGTAGGACCAGAAGCTTTTGTTGCACTTGCGGCAGAGCTTGCTCCCGTTTGGGAAGACGAAGCATTGTCCATTTGTTCCCAGATATAAGTTAAAGAATCACCATCGGCATCTGTGCCTGTTCCTGTCAGTACGAATGGTGTTCCTTTTGGAATCGTATAATCAAGACCTGCATTAGCTGTCGGAATTGAATTTCCTGTTGCGGTGCTAACCGGACAAGTTTTAGCTTTAATGTTATTAGTAATCTGCTGAATGCTTATTGCATGGAAAAATGCATCAGAATGGGGCTGTACATCCTGAGCTGTAATTCCTGCATATCCCATAATCGTAGATCCCGATCCAGGTTCCATATTAGCACCTGTTCCTTCGTTACTCATAGAGAAAGTATGGTTTCCTCCGAATTGATGTCCCATTTCGTGAGCTACATAGTCGATATCAAAGTTATCACCTGAAGGAATTGCATCAGCAGGAGAGGTGTATCCACTGCCTTTAGATCCGTTGGTGCATACACAACCGATACATCCTGCATTTCCACCACCTCCGGTAGCTCCGAATAAGTGACCGATGTCGTAATTAGCTTCGCCAATTACAGAGGTTAGAGTGCTTTGAAGTTGCGAATTCCAATTATTCATGCTGCTTGAAGGAGAATAAGGATCCGTAGAAGCATTGGTGTAAATTACATCATCATTATTAGAGATTAAAACCATCTTTGCTGCGAAATCTTTTTCAAAAACACCATTTACACGGGTCATTGTATTGTTCATTGCAGCTAAAGCATTGGCTTTTGTTCCTCCAAAATAAGTGGTGTATTCTCCGGTGCAGGAAAGAGCTAATCTGAATGTTCTTAGTTTAGCATCATCTGCGTTAGGTCTGGCTGTAAGATTGATATTACTCACCCCTTTTTGAGCAACATCAATTACAGTACATTCGAATTTGTTAAGATTGTCTTTCTTGTCAGATTTTTTGTACACGACATAAGTAGAAAGATCTTTAGTATAAGGCTCAATGAAAACTGCAGATTTATCACCGTAGATTTCCATTGAAGAAAGTCCTAATGGAGAAATACTGAAATAAACCGTAGAGTTTGAATCTCCCAGCCCATCACCGACATAAGATTTGATATCCGGATATTTGGCTGCCAGTTGAGGATCAAAGTTAGAATTTTCTCTTACTTTGAAATTCTCCATTTTCCCGTCAGAGTTTGGGAATGAAATGATGACTTCTGATTTCTCGCCAGCTGAAAGTCTTTTTGGAGCTCTTGAAAGTGCACTTTTAAGGCCATTAATATCCAGGGTGTATACCTTTGGATTATTAATATTTGTCTTGTTTTCAAAAACATTGTTGGATGTTTTTTGTGAGCTTTGAGACCAAAGACGATCGGTCTGCGCGAAAGAAATGCCCGTCATGAGAAGCACTCCAATCAGAGTTAATTGTTTTTTCATAAAATATTTGTTTTGATTGTGGAATATCAAAGCTAATAAAAAATTCATTACGAAAAACAAAATTATTTAAGAATATTTTTGAATATAGATCTAGTATATTATTCAATACATTGAATATCCTTTAATTTTTATTGTATCAAAAAAAGAAAATAGTACACGCAAAATACGTGTACTATTCATTTATTGGTGAAATAATTCTAATTATATTTTATCATCGGCGGTGGGTCCGTACATTCCCGGAACTTTATTTCCGGTTGATCTTAAATAAACAACCAATTCGCCTCTATGATGGTATAAATGATTAAACAAAAATCCTCTGATTACCTGAACTTTTGGAGTAGGAGGGAATAATATTTTCCCGTGTATCTCCATTTTCCAATTATTGAGATAGGTATTCTCATCAGAATTTTCTAAAACCCTTTGAGCTGTTGTGACATTCTCTTCAAATTTAGCTAAGATATTTGCTGCTTTAGAAATATCTCCTTTATCATATTGATAAACTCCCATATCAAAAACATCCTGATTGAAAGTATATTCATACCAGTTGTAAATTTCAGAAATATGAGATGCCAATTGAGCTGTTGTCCAATTTTTCTCAGAAGGTTTCCAATCCAGAGCACTGTCAGGAATTGCTTTTAAAATTTGTCTGGTATTTTCTGCTTCATGCAGAAATTCCCCTAAAAGTGCTTGTTTAATCATGATAAAGAAATTAATTATTGAGTAATATCTCTTCCAATCACTAATCTTTGTATTTCAGAAGTTCCTTCTCCAATAGTACAAAGTTTAGCATCTCTATAATATTTTTCAGCCGGGAAATCTTTTGTATATCCATAACCTCCAAAGATCTGAACGGCATTGTTCGCAATTCTTACACAAGCTTCAGAAGCAAATAATTTTGCCATTGCTCCTTCCTTTGTCATTTTTTGCTTTGCATCCTTTAATGTACACGCTCTGTGAATTAAAAGTTCAGCCGCATCAATTTCTGTTGCCATATCAGCAAGCATAAAATTGATTGCCTGGAAATTAGAAATAGCTTTTCCAAACTGATGTCTTTCCTTCGCATATTTTAAAGCAGCTTTATAAGCTCCTCTTCCAGTTCCTAAACTTAAAGCTGCGATTGAAATTCTACCTCCATCAAGAATTTTCATAGCCTGTTTGAACCCTTCTCCAACTTCTCCTAAACGGTGGGAATCTGGTACACGTACATTATCAAAGATTAATTCTGCAGTTTCAGAAGCACGCATTCCTAATTTGTTTTCTTTCTTTCCAGAAGTAAAACCAGGCATACCTTTTTCTAAAACAAAAGCAGTAGAGTTATTTTTAGCACCCTTTTCTCCTGTTCTTGTCATTACTACAGCAATTTCACCTGAAATAGCGTGAGTAATAAAGTTTTTAGCTCCGTTTATGATCCAATCGTCGCCATCTCTTACTGCAGTAGTAGACATTCCTCCGGAATCTGATCCTGTATTATGTTCCGTTAGCCCCCAAGCTCCTAGTACTTTACCAGTAGCCAGCTGAGGAAGCCATCTATGTCTTTGTTCTTCATTTCCAAATTCATAAATATGATTCGTACATAATGAATTGTGTGCTGCTAGAGAAAGCCCGATAGAAGGATCTACTTGTGAGATTTCATCGAGAATAGTAACATACTCATGGTAACCAAGGCCGGAACCTCCATACTGCTCAGGAACAACAATTCCCATAAAACCCATTTCTCCTAGCTGATGAAATAAATCTTTAGGAAAAGTCTGGCTCTCATCCCAATCCATAATATTGGGTCTGATATTTTTCTCAGCAAATTCTTTTGCCGTTTCTGCAATCATTTTAATGTTGTCAGCAATCTCGGTATTCATAAAGTAAATAGTTAGTTCTCAAAGATACTTAAATTGTGGAAATACTAAAATAAATTATTCTGTATGCAGTATTACGATTGCAATAATTTAATTATCAGTTTTTTATGAGAGGTAATTTAATGTTTTTTTAATATGGATGATGCAGATTCAAAAAATATATTTTTCTACTTTACAATTCCAAATTTTATGTATGAAAAAAGTTTTACTCTCAATTATTTTGTTTTCGTCATCCATTTATGCTCAAATTCCTGCGGGATATTATGATGGAACAACCGGGCTTACAGGATATGCCCTTAAATCGAAATTACATGATATTATTTCGGTTAAAAATATCAGCTGGAACTATGGTGATCTTCCCGATTATTATAATCAAACGGATCTTGACATTTATTATGATCATGGAATCAGTAACACTACCTTATTACTGGACATGTATTCGGAAATTCCAACAGGACCGGATGCTTACGAATATACTTCTGCTCAGTTAATATCCAGTGCTAATGCGGAAGGATTAGGATATAACAGAGAGCATATGATGCCTCAAAGTACTTTTTATAGTAATTATCCCATGTATTCTGATTTGTTTTACGTAGTTCCGACAGATGCAAGAATCAACCAGCTAAGAAGTAATTACCCGTATGGAATATCAAGCACAGCGCCTTCCAACGTATATTACACATTTACCAATTCCTCAAAAATCGGACGGAGTGCTATTCCCAATTATGTATATACAGGTCGCGTTTATGAACCTATTGATGAGTTTAAAGGTGATATAGCAAGAAGTCTGCTGTACTTTGCAGTTCGATATGAAGGGAAATTAGGGACTTTTAAATTTAATAATAACACCAATCCTGCATCTGATACCAACCCTTTGGATGGAACAGAAGAGAAAGCGTTTGATGATGCATATATAGCGATGCTTATTCAGTGGCACACACAGGATCCTGTTTCTCAAAGAGAAATCGATAGAAATAATTCGGTTTATGCCATCCAGAAAAACAGAAACCCATTTATTGACCATCCACAATGGGTGAACGCTATCTGGAACCAAACCCCTAATGTTGATGTTCCTTTAGCTCCTTCTAATCTGGCGGTAACTCAGACAAGCGCTTATTTTGCTAATTTAAGTTGGTCACCCAGTCTAAGTCCGGATGTTATCGGATATAAAGTTTATCAAAATGGAACATTGGTAGGCTCGACAAGAAATTCTTCTATTACTATTGATCATTTATTGCCTTCTACATCTTATAGTTTTACAGTTAAGGCTTATGATAATGGATATTTATATTCTCAGGATAGTAATGTTCTTTCGGTAAACACGATTGCTTCTGATGTATATGCTAAAGATTTATTTGTTTCTAAATATTTAGAAGGAAGTTCCAATAACAAAGCAATAGAAATCACAAACAGAACAGGGCATCCTGTTAATCTAAGTGATTACAGATTATCGATTCAGTTTTCATCAAGTACTACAGGAAGTTACTATTTTCCGGCTCCTTATGAGTTTGAAGGTGTTATACAGAATAATGAAGCTTTTGTTATTTTAAATCCTCATGCTAATTTTTCCTGTTTTACCAATAATGATGCAAAGTTCGTTACAGCTGCACCTCAAATGATGTTTTCAGGAAATCAATATGTTGAACTGGCTTACAAGACAACAACAGTGGATGCTATCGGGGTGAAATTTCAATCGAACGCTTCTGTATTAAGTAATGTTTCTCTTTACAGAAAAGCAGGAGTTAACCAACCGACATCTTCTTTTGATAGTAATGAATGGAATATTCATCCAAGTGATTATTGTGAGGATCTGGGCACTTTATCGTTACCGGATGTCCGTTATGTAGATAACGAAGAGTTGAAAATTTATCCTAATCCAGCTCATGAAAATATATTTGTCAGTGGAAAAACAGAAAATATTGAAACAGCACAGATAATAGACTGGACAGGTCAACTTTTACTTACTGAAAAAATGCCATTTAAAAATAAGAGAAATATTTCGATACAGAATTTACAATCAGGAATGTATTTGCTGAAACTGGATAATAAAACATATAAATTCATTAAGAAATAAGGTTGTAAATTTTGATATTATAAATAATAAGTAGATAAAAATATTCTAAAATGACATTTATAATATGTAATTTATAATTCGTAAATCTCATAAAATCTTCTGTTTAAGAGGTAATCGATATAAGCAGATTCACTAATAATTAATATCTATAAGTGTTTCTGCTTATATCTTTTATTTATAAGTAATTATGCTTATATTTGCAAAATGATAGCGGTCATCACCGGTGATATTATAAATTCGCAACATGCAGACACAGAAGTTTGGATTACCAAACTAAAGAATCTCCTGGAGAATTGGGGGAGCTCACCGCTCACATGGGAAATTTACAGAGGAGATGAGTTTCAGTTCAAATGTACTATCGATGAAGTTTTCTGGTGTTTTCTAGCCATAAAATCTGTTATAAAAAGTCAGGAAAATTTAGATGTAAGAATGGCGATTGGCATTGGAGAAGAGAATTTTTCATCCGATAAAATCACAGAATCTAATGGAACAGCTTACGTGTATTCCGGAAGGTTATTAAATGGCTTAAAGAGTGACGGAGATACTGTTGCTATTAAAACCTCCAATGAGGCTGTAGACAGAGATCTCAATATGCTCCTGAAATGGTCTTCGAAAGATTTTGATAAATGGACTATGGCTACAGCAGAAATTATTCATGAGATGATCATGAATGAAGACATCACACAAGAAGATCTGGCTAAAAAATTTGCAATCTCACAATCTTCGGTAAGCCAGAGGTTGAAACGTGCAAATTATGACCTTATCATAGAAACAAATCAATATTTTAGAAAGAAAATTTCAGAACTGTAAAAATGATCTTCACTAAACTCATATTGGCACATCTACTCGGAGATTTTATTCTTCAGCCAAATTCATGGGTTGCTGATAAGGAGAATCGTAAGCTAAAAAGCAAGTTTCTCTATTTTCATGTTCTTATTCATACTGTTTTAACTTTTATTTTTCTTTGGGATATAAACCTTTGGTGGGTTGCTGCTTTAGTAGGTGTTTCTCACTTTATTATTGATGCCTCTAAACTGAGCTTCCAAAATATTAAAACAAAGAAAAGGTGGTTTTTTATTGATCAGTTTCTTCACATCCTTGTTATTTTAGGAATTTCATGGTATTATAAAGAATTTGATGTAAGTATTCTACAGAATCCGGAGTTTCTAAAAATACTAATGGCAATTTTGTTTTTGACAACTCCTTCATCTATTATCATTAAAATATTATTGTCTTCATGGACTCCGGTTGCTGAAGCACAAAACAATATACAAACCGAATCTTTAACAAGTGCCGGAAAATATATAGGGATCTTGGAACGTTTACTGGTATTCATTTTTATTTTAGTGAATCATTGGGAAGGCGTAGGTTTTATGGTTGCTGCAAAATCTGTTTTCAGATTCAGTGATCTTGCTCAGGCTAAACAACGAAAGTTAACCGAATACGTGCTTGTGGGAACACTTTTAAGTTTTGGAATGGCAGTTTTAACAGGAATTTTAATTAAATAATAATAAATCTAACTATAAAGACAATTTAGAAAATGGAAAAGAAAGAAATGTTGTACGAAGGTAAGGCTAAACAAGTGTTTGCTACCGATAATCCTGATCAAGTAGTAGTTCGTTTTAAGGATGATGCTACCGCTTTTAATGCTCAGAAAAGAGGACAGGTTGATTTGAAAGGCGAAATGAACAACGCGATCACAACTTTGATTTTTGAGTACTTAAATGAAAAAGGGATTAAAACTCATTTCATTAAACAATTGGACGAAAGAGAACAATTGGTAAAAAAAGTATCCATTATTCCTTTAGAAATGGTTGTAAGAAACTATTCTGCGGGAAGTATGGCTCAAAGATTAGGGGTGGAAGAAGGAATAAAATCACCAGTAACGATCTTTGATATCTGTTATAAAAAAGATGAATTAGGAGATCCGCTAATCAATGATCACCATGCTGTTTTCTTAGGTGCAGCTACCTATGAAGAACTTGATGAGATGTACGAGCTGACTTCTGATATCAATGAAATTTTGATCGATCTGTTTGATAAGATGAACATTATCCTTGTAGACTTCAAGATTGAGTTAGGTAAAACTTCAGATGGTGAGATCATCTTAGCTGATGAAATTTCTCCTGATACTTGTAGATTATGGGATAAAGATACCATGAAGAAGTTAGATAAAGACAGATTCAGAAGAGACTTAGGCGAGGTAACTGAAGCTTATGTTGAAATCTACAACAGATTGAAAGCTTTACTTAATAAGTAAGAGTATAGACAAAAGACCAGGTGTTCAATTATCTATTTAACATAATATTTAATTTTTCATCTAACTTAAGAATCTATCAAAATAAAATCTAGATTAGAAAAAATAGAAATGAAAAGTTTAGACATTCATAAAAGTGAATATTTAAAACAGTTTAAAAGCCAGACGTACGGTAGAAATCTTTTCAGAACGAAAGAAGAAGAAAAACTTGATGCTCCCAATGAGGAGTGTGGGATTTTCGGACTATATTCTGATAATGATCTGGATACGTTCTCTCTTTCTCAGTTCGGGCTTTTTGCCTTACAACACAGAGGTCAGGAAGCTTGTGGTATTTCCGTTCTTAAAGATGGGAAAATCAACAATCTGAAAGATGAGGGGCTGGTTTTAGATGTTTATAAAGATATTGAGCATCCTGAAACTTTTATGGGAAATTCTGCAATAGGGCATACTCGTTATACCACTGCCGGAGACAAAAAGAAGTATAATTTCCAGCCATTTTTTGCGAAAAACGAATATGACCAGATTATACTTTCAATTGCGCATAATGGTAACTTAACCAATGCAAAAGAATTAAAAGCAGAATTAGAAGCTGAAGGAGTTGTTTTCAGAGCCACTTCAGATTCTGAGGTGATATTGAGATTAATTCAAAAAAATCTTGATCTGGGGTTAAGAGGAGCTATTAAAGCAACTATGGAAAAGATCGAAGGAGCTTATTCTGTAGTAGGGATGACAAGAAATAAATTCTTTGCGTTCAGAGACTTTAACGGAATCAGACCTTTGGTTTTAGGAGCAATTGATGAGAAATCATACGTTGTAGCTTCTGAATCTGTAGCTTTGGATGCTGTTGGAGCACAATATGTTCGTGATATCTTACCAGGCGAGATTGTTTACACCAATGAGAATGAAACTGGATTACATTCTTATATGGTTAATGAGAAAGGAAAACAGAGAATCTGTTCTTTTGAATATATCTATTTTGCAAGACCTGACTCTACACTGGAGAACATCAATGTGTATGAGATCAGAGAAAAATCTGGTGAAAAGATTTGGGAACAGGCTCCGGTAGAGGCTGATTTAGTAATTGGAGTTCCTGATTCAGGAGTACCAGCTGCTATTGGTTTTTCAAAAGCTTCAGGAATACCATTCCGTCCGGTTTTGATCAAAAACAGATACATTGGTAGAAGTTTTATTGTTCCTACCCAGGAAATGAGAGAAAGAATCGTTAACCTGAAACTGAATCCGATTATTTCTGAAATAAAAGGTAAAAGAGTAGTGATCATCGACGATTCTATTGTTCGTGGAACTACTTCCAAGAGATTGGTTAAGATCCTGAAAGAAGCAGGTGTAAAAGAGATCCACTTCAGAAGTGTTTCTCCTCCGATCATTGCACCATGTTATTTGGGAATTGATACCCCATCAAAAGATGATTTGATTTCTGCTAATATGACTACTGAGCAACTTAGAGACTATTTAGGAGTGGATTCTTTAGAGTTCTTAAGCACAGATAACCTTAAAGAGATTTTAGGGTCTTCTAATCATTGTTTTGGATGTTTTACAGAAGAATATCCTGTAGCGAAAGGAGAGGAAGTAGAATTATTCAATTAATTCTAATTACCATAAACAAAAGAGGTCAGGTTATTAATAACCTGACCTCTTTCTATTGATAACTGTGTAAGAGTGTTTTCCATGTAGAGTAAAAGGATTTTATATAAATGTAGCAAAAGCTTAATATTTCCGTATTCTACAATGCATGGCTAAATTTTAATTTTGTAAGATTAAAATTTCAGGATATGAAAACCATACTATTGACGGGTATTTTTCTTGCATTTACTCATGTATATTCTGCTCAGTCTTTTGATAAGCAGGCGCATCGGGGAGGAAAGTCCCTCTACCCGGAAAATACAATACCGGCAATGAAAAATGCTTTAAAAATGGGTATTACAACACTTGAAATGGATTTAGCCATAACAAAGGATAAACAGGTAATTCTGTCCCATGATGCTTTTCTTTCCCCTGAATTGGTAACAAAACCAGATGGGACATACATTCCCAAAGATTCTGGTTTTTATTACAAAATTTATGATATGTCCCATGCAAAAATTAAAACATTTGATGTAGGTTTAAAACCACTTAACAATTATCCTGATCAAAAGAAAATAAAGGTACAAAAACCTCTTTTCTCAGAGGTGATAGATGCATGTGAAAGTTATTCCCGTGAGTTAAAAAGACCTTTACCTTTTTATAATATAGAAACCAAAACACGCCCTTTCTCTGATCATATTTTTCATCCGGAACCCAAAGAATTTGTGGATCTGATAATGAAGATCATTATAGAAAAAAGAATTCAAGACAGAGTTATTATTCAGTCTTTTGATCCCAGAACATTGGAAATTATCCATAAAGAATATCCTAAAATAATGACTGCTTTATTGGTAGAAAAGGTTGATGATAAAAAGATGGCGCAACAGCAATATTACTTTAAGAATATACCTGCAGAGAAATTCAGATTATATCCTAACCATCTTAATGGGGTAGCTGGTGATATGAAGTTTCTGAGTTTTACTCCAACGATCTATAGTCCGGATCAATCACTTGTTACCCGTGAGCTGGTACAAGAATGCCATTCATTAGGAATGAAAGTTATACCATGGACGGTTAATTACAAGAATTAAAAGACATGGGAATAGATGGGGTAATTAGTGACGATCCTCGAATATTTGAATAAATCCTTGCATAATTTTAGTTTATTGGTTCAAAAGAAATGGCTGGAAGAAAATATTTTCCCAGCCATTTTACAATGCAAAATTGCATTTATGGTTAAAAAATTGGTTGTGGTTATTAAAACTTATAGTTCAAACCTAACTGAAATACTCTGTTATTGTTTTCAGCAGCAGGTCTGCTTTTTTCAATTTTAGTCAAGCTATTCACATATCTAGCATTGATCCCTAAGTGAGGCGTAAAGTAATATCCTAAACCTAGACCTAATCCAAAGTTGAATCTGTTGATATCATCTTTATTGATTGTTTCAGAAACCGATGTTCTTTGAGTAGTTGCGATACTATTGGTAGTACTTGTAACTGTAGTTTCTCCTTTGTTTTTTCCATCGATGAAATAACTGAATTCAGGACCTGCTTCAACGTAGAAATTATCCACTGGCTTGAACTGAACCATTACTGGTACTGAAATATAATTCAATGTTGTTTTAAAGTCACGTTGAGTTTTTACAGTAGTAGCCCCTGTTGTAACTTCAGAAGAAGAAAGAACACTTTTTGCACCTAATTGGTTGTATAGTACCTCAGGTTGTAAGCTAAATTGCTTAGAAAGTGGGATATTTACAAAAGCACCTGCGTTAAATCCTATTTTCTGATTGTTTGCACTTAATTTCTGTTCACTAAACTGAGCAGCATTGGCTCCTCCTTTAATACCAAATGTAATTGGTTCTTTTTCCTTGTTAACTGGAGTAATAGTAGTAGCTGTTGTTGTTTGTGTTTCCTGAGCAAAAGCAAATGAACCAGCAACTATCGCTAGTCCTAGAAATAACTTATTCATAATTTAATTTTTTAATTTTACTATTTCTTACTATCCGAATTATTCATTCAGATTGGATGTATTTTGCAAAAGCCTTGCCATAATTATAAATCTATGATTTGCAAGAATATAAGCCAGGAAGCGATTGTTTAAAACAATTCTTAATATTCCACTAGAATGGGATTTTATTAGTTAAAATTAAACAATCGATTAATTTTTTAAGTTAAATTGAATGAAAAAAAATGTGCAATTTTTTTTAAAATATTTTTTGACTTTCGCTTTATTCCCCACAAATTGCCTTGTTTTTTATCCGTATTGTGCTAATTGTATTGGTTAAACCTGCTGTGCCAGGCTGCATTATTTATCTGTTATACAAGAATAGTTTCTATTTTTAACGTAATATTTAGAACAGAAAAAGTTTATAATATTCCAAAAACAGCATGAATTAATATACATTATTTGTGATTCGAGAAATGTATCATTTTGAATTACAAAACCAAATATTGAATATAAATTTAATTTTATCATATCCCAACACCTCAGTTTAATCCCATAAAAAAAAGGTTAGATCTATCTAATGGATCTAACCTTTATATTACAATTAAGGATTGTTATTACTTATTGAATTTATAAGCAAGACCAATTTGGAAAACATTATTTTTTCCGTCTCCTTGTACGCCATTTACTTCTTTAGCAATGTTTACAACACCTGCTACATATCTTGCATTTACACCAATATTCTTAGTGAAGAAATATCCTGCACCAAGACCGATTCCAAAATCAAAACCTTTGATAAAGTCTTTGCCATCCACTGAAGATGATTGGTATTTAAATTTAGAATCTATCAGGAAGCTAAATTGAGGACCTGCTTCAAGATAAAATTGTGGAGTTGCGTTATATTGGAACATTACTGGAACAGAGATATAACTTAAATTTACTTTAAGATCATTATTCCCATCAGCTTTTGCTCCTACGCCATTATATAAAATTTCGGGTTGTACACTAAAACTAGATGCAACAGGAACATTCATTAAAACACCACCGTAGAACCCTGCTTTTGCTTTTGAGTCGCCTCCGGAAATCGTAGAAATGTTAAGACCTGCTTTTACTCCAAATGTTTGAGCAAATGTTAGCGAACTTGCAACAACTGCTAAACCTAATAATAATTTTTTCATGATTTAATTTAATTTTAATTCGTAAATGGTTTATGCAAAATTCTTGCCAAATTATGTTAAAATAACTTAAATTAACCTAAATTAACCAAAAATGGTTAGATTTAACCAGTAAACCTAACCATTTTATTGAAATCAAAATTTGTTATCTGAATGTGTTTCTTACGCTTATTTGAATTTATAAGCTAAACCTACCTGGAATACGTTGTTTCTTATTGCATCAGAGTTACTAGGTCTGTTTTTAGCAATATCTGTTAAACCAGCAGTATATCTAGCTGTAATACCTAAGTTTGGAGTAAAATAATACCCTGCACCAATACCAATTCCAAAGTTGAATGTATTGAAGTTATCTTTATCTAAACTTCTGGTTCTTGTACTTGTATTATTGTTAGTAGAGCTTTTGAATTTATCATTAGCGCTCACTAAGAATCCAAATTCAGGTCCTGCTTCTAAGAAAAATTCTGGTGTTGCGTTATACTGGAACATTACCGGTACTGCAATATATCCTAAATTAGTAGAAGATTCATCTTTATAATTATTTCCAAGTACAGTATATTCTCTTGTTACTTTTGATCCAAGGTCATTATACAATACCTCTGGTTGAATACTAAATGAACTAGCTACTGGAATGTTTGCAAATACACCTGCATTAAAACCAATTTTAGATTTTGAATCGCTCAAGTCAGCTCCTTTTGAAAGAGATGAAACGTTCATACCACCTTTAACACCAAATGTAACTGGATTAGAAGATGAAGTCGAAGTTGTTTGCTGAGCAAATGCTAATGAACTTGCAGTTACTGCTAACCCTAAAATTAACTTTTTCATAACTTAATTTTTTAATATTTTACTTTCTTAATTTTAAATTTTACTACTTGTCAACTTTCATTTGACGCAGAGTATCTTTCAAATTGAATGCCAAAAAATGAAATATGATAAAAGTCAGGTGTTAAGAAAAGCAATAAATACAACATAAATAACTGATAATCAATTGTAATTATCAGCATAAACAAACATTTGTTTAACACATCTTAAAAATAGCTTAAACCCTAATTGGTTAGTTCAATAGAAAAAGATACTAAAGATGTCATAAATTGTTTATTATTTTTCAAAGCCAATCTTTGAAATTGTAAAAAGGGGTTTTGAATAATTTATTCCTGTCATTATTTTATTAATTTTAATCTATTCTATTAATGGTAATTCAACATGCTAGCTCCGAGATTGTCTGACAGCATTTAAGTTTAATATCATAAACCATAAAGATGGAACAAAACAAGAGATTAAAATTTATTCTTACTATTATTGGACTGATCTTTTTGATGCTGTTTATAACAGTGTCCCACAAAATACCATATCCATTCAATATAGGAATCATGGTTTGTTTAGGTGTTTTGATCATATTATTAAGTGTAAAATTTGTTTATAGTATATTTAACGTCAATCAACCTACACCACAGATACATCCTACTGATATTTCAGGACAGAAAATATTTTATATTTCATCTTACAGGACAACATTATTAAGTATATCGATGATATTGCTAGCTGTATTCTTTATTTATCTTTTTATTCAGCTGTTTCCTGATATCATTGAAGAAATTTATATGCAGGCATCTGTACTTCTAATTATCTTTATGGTATTGTATGTTATTCTGTTTTTGGCCTCGGTTTATTGCTTGCTATTGGGAACGAAACTTTTTATCAGACGAAAAAAAATTGTGCAGCTTATTATCAATGATGATAACATAGAGTTTTTTCCAATCTATGACTTCGGAACCACTACCCGAAGTACAAATGCATTGTCTATGTTTTTTCGAAAGAAGATGCGAAAGGTTTATTTTACAGATCAACTTGCTATTGAAAAAGTAAGTAATAAATGGCAAGGAGATAAAATAAGAGTGTATGTGGAAGGGGTAGGCTTTTATTTACCATTTCTTTATGACGACATTAATGAAGTAGAAATGCTTTACCAGATCATAAAGCAGCGCTTAATAAAGAATACTCAATAAACTGTTGCTTATAGCGGAACTTTTTCCTCCAAACAGTATAAAAAATCCCGACTTATTACAGTTGGGATCTTTATTTTTATATTCTCAGAAAGAATTTAAGCATCATTTAATTTTCTGTAAAAATGCAAGGATTTCTGTATGTTTTCCTGAGTGCATTCATGGTCAAAAACACATGATCCAATTGCAGAAAGCAAAGAAAAATTAATTTTCTTTTCAGTATTCTTTTTATCATTCAACAGTAATGCTGAAAGATCTTCATCTTTAAAATCACTAATATCCAGATACGGATAATATCTTCTAACGTTGTCAATAATCATTTCTGAATCCTCTTTTGAAATGAGTCCTTCCAGATAAGAAAGATGAGCTTCACAAATCATTCCTGCAGCAACAGCTTCCCCATGAAGGATAGGATTTCCCTGTTCCAGACAAGAGCTTTCAATAGCATGTCCAATGGTGTGACCGAAGTTCAGGGTTTTTCTAATGTTCTTTTCATGGAAGTCCTGATCCACTACATCCTGTTTAATAGCCATTGAAGTCTGAATATGAGGAAGAAGTGATTCTACATCCAGTTTTTGGATCTTTATTAAATTATCCCAATGAAGCTTATCTGCAATTAATCCATGTTTCAGCATTTCTGCAAACCCACTTCTTAATTCTTTAAAGGGCAGGGTTTCTAAAAATTGAGGATATACAAAGATCTGTTCGGGAAATGTAAATGTCCCTACCATGTTTTTATAATGCATCAGATCAATTCCTGTTTTTCCTCCAATAGATGCGTCACACATGGATAAAAGGGTAGTCGGTATATTGATAAACTGAATCCCTCTTTTATAAGTGGAAGCTACAAATCCACCCATATCAGTAATAACACCACCTCCAAGATTAATAACTAAAGCTTTTCTGTCAGCCTGCATTTCTGTCAAAATCTCCCAAAGCTGATTGGCCGTCTGGATATTTTTCATTTCCTCACCAGCTTCTATTTCCAAGATTTCGAAGGCCAGATCTGTTTCCATATTGCCTAAAAGAACAGGAAGGCAGTATTCGTGTGTGTTTTCGTCAACCAATATAAAAATTTTACTGAAAGATCTTTCATGTAAAAAGGTATTCAACTGAGAAAACTGATCATTTAATAGTGTTATCATTTCCTGAATAATATATAATTAAGTATACAACAATATTGCAAAGTTATGATTCTTAATTTTTAACTCGTAACTAAATTACTATCTTTGCAAAAATATTTAGAATGAGCAGAGATAATAATAAATCAGGAAAACCACAAAGACCAAGAATTTCAACAAGAAAAAATTCTGATGATTCTCGTGCTTCTAAATCTGGAAATTCTTCAGGATCAAGTTCTTTCAAGAAATCTTTCCCTAAAGCAGGAGAGAGAAATAGTGACCATAAAGGGAGTAATTCGAAGTTTGAGAAGAAACCTTTCAAAAGAAGCGAGGGAAGTTTTGAAAGCCGTGATGAAAACGGTGGATCAAAATCAGAAAGAACACCTTATATCACTAATGCAAGCGAAGGAAGAGAAAGAAAAACTTATGGAAAGCCCGCTGCAAAAAGAGGAGGGAAAAGCTTTGACACAAGAGATAAATATGAAAGAGGCAGCTTAAAGTATGGTAGAAGACCTTCTTCCGGAAATGAGAGAGATGAAGACAAGGCAAGATCTTTTGTACAAAAAAGAAGGCTGAACAAGATCGATAAAGATGTTCATAAGGATACCATCCGTCTTAATAAATACATTGCGAATTCCGGGATATGCAGCAGAAGAGAAGCTGATGAGCTGATCACACAAGGATTGGTAGAAGTCAACGGAAAAGTAGTTACTGAAATGGGCTACCAGGTTCAGAAAAGTGACAAAGTAATTTTTGACGGACAAAATATTACACCGGAAAAACCTGTATATGTACTTTTGAATAAACCAAAAGGATATATTTCTACAACGAAAGATGATAAAGCAAGAAAAACTGTAATGGATCTTGTTGCGAATGCTTCACCTTATCGTGTTTTCCCAGTAGGAAGATTAGACCGTTCTACCACAGGTGTTATTCTTTTAACCAATGATGGACATATGACGAAAAAATTGACGCATCCATCTTTTGATGCTAAGAAGATCTATCATGTGACATTGGATAAAAAGTTATCAGGTGAAGATATGAAGTTAATTGCTGAAGGTATTCGTTTAGATGAAGGAGTAGCAGTTGTTGACCAGATTTCATATATCGAAGGAAAACCTAAAAATGAGATCGGAATTGAAATCCACATTGGATGGAACCGTGTTATCAGAAGAATATTCCAGAGATTAGGATACGAAGTAGAGGCTTTAGATAGAGTAATGTTCGCTGGATTGACCAAGAAAAACATTAAGAGAGGACACTGGAGAATTCTTTCAGAATTAGAAGTGAATAACTTGAAAATGCTTTAAGAGTTATAAGTTTTGAGTGATGAATGATGAGTTTTAATCTCATTCAAAAACAATTTTAGCATTTAAAAATATAAAGCGTGGTAATTGAATTATCACGCTTTTTTATGTAATTATTTTACTTTCTCATCAATAAGGTTGGGTTTTAATCCTGATTATTTCTATTCATCTAAAATCATTTGTATCACAAGTTTTTGCGTTGTATTTGTCATTCCGTAGGAATCTCCACACACCCTATAAATGTTAGAGTCTAGACTCCTGCTTATAGAGATTAAACTCATTTCTATAGGTTCTTAATTTTGGTTAAAGGTATATTGTATTTTATGTAACGGGCTAAAGCCCGTTTCTATTGATTGTCTTAAAATTTATTTTCCATTTAAGAACTGAGGCACTTTTCTCTGTGGATTTGCCTGCTCAAACGTATATGCCATTGTAATGAGTTTTCCTTCCTGCCATTTTTCGGCAAAAAATGAAATCCCAACGGGTAGATCATCAATATATCCCATTGGTAAGGTAATACTTGGATAGCCTGCAATAGCAGCGGCATCAGCGCTTCCAAATGTGTAATGATCACCATTTTTCAGATCTGTTTTCCAGGCTTCTGTGGTCGTTGGAGCAATAATAGCATCGAGATTATATTTTTTCATTACGAAATCAATTCCTTTCTCCTGACTTCCTTCTTTTGCCATTTTTACTGCTTTCGCATACTCTTCATCATTTGTTCCTTTACTCTTGGCTGAAAGCTCTAAGAATTCCTGTCCGAAATATTGGAGCTCTTCTTTATTGTTTTTATTGAATTCAATCAGCTCATCGATATTTTTTATAACGGCATTTGGACCTAAGGATTTAAAATAATCATTCAACCCGTCCTTGTATTCATCTACCATTAGCTTAAAAGAGTTTTCCCAAACTTCCTCTGGAAACAGTTCCTTTTCTATTTCCACAATTATAGCTCCCTGATCTTTTAAAACCTGTAATATTTGCAAAAATAGCTGATCTACTTTTTTGCTTGCTCCATTGGTGATGTTTTTCACGTACCCGAATCTTTTACCTTTTATCCCATTTAATGTTAGAAATTGGGTATAATCTTTATGTAGAAATGGAGTAGAGCCTATTGTTTTTATATCATTTTTATCTTCACCTACCATAGTTCCAAGACTTATAGCGATGTCTTTTACTGTTCTGGCCATTGGCCCGGGGGTATCTTGTGTACTTGAGATCGGAATGATTCCTTTTCTGGAAATTAATCCAACGGTAGGTTTCAACCCTACAATCCCATTAAGACTCGAAGGACAAACAATAGAACCATTCGTTTCTGTACCAATAGCTATAATGCCTAGATTGGCAGAAATAGCAGCTCCGGAACCCGCGCTGGATCCACAGGTATTCCTGTCAAGAACATAAGGATTTTTAGTTAATCCACCCAAACCGCTCCAGCCACTGGTTGACTTCTTACCTCGGAAATTAGCCCATTCACTCAGATTGGTTTTTCCGATAATCACAGCACCTGCTTCTCTTAGTTTTTTAGTAAGATAACTATCCTGCAAAGGAAATGAGTTTCTTAATGCTAAAGAGCCTGCAGTATTTGGCATTTTGTCATGCGTATCAATATTGTCTTTTAATAAAACCGGGATGCCAAACAAGGGCTTATTCTTTTGTTTAACATTAATATGATCCAGAGAATCAGCAATTTTTAGGGCATCAGGATTAATAGTGATTATCGAGTTCAACTGAACTCCGTTTTTATCTACCTCATTGATGCGTTTTAAATAGGCTTCAATAACTTCTTTTACTGATGTTTTATTGGTTTTATATAAGCTTTGAATCTTTTGAATATCATATTCCAGGTATTTAAATTCATTGGTAGATGTATTCTGAGCTTTTCCTAGAAATGCACCAAAAAATGCAACTGATATCACAACTTTTTTCATTGAAAAGGATTTTATCAAATGTAGATAATTATCTTAAAATGAAGAGGGTTTAAGAGTTATAAGTTTTGAATGATGAGTGATGAATATTTTATTACTGCGGAAAACTGGCTGTATAGGTTTTGGCTAAAGCCAATTTGTATGGTGTATTTTATGTAACGGGCTAAAGCCCGTTTCTATTGATTGTAGTATTATTTAATTGAATGAAAAAGCACAGTAAATAATTTACTGTGCTTGTCTTATATTTTTGAGATCAGAAAATTATCCTAAAATAGTAACTCCTTTCTGAATCATTTCATAGATGGCATCTCTTCCATTATCAGGTTTTACATTCACGGCACGTGTTCCGTTAAAATGCAGGCAGGTAACATATCCATTAGCTACAGCATCTGTACATGTAAATTTCACACAGTAATCCATTGCTAAACCTACAATTTCCAATAGCTGAATATCATGGTATTTTAAGAAATCATCAAGCCCTGTTTTCATGAAGTGATTGTTATCCTGGAAGCCACTATATGCGTCAATCTCAGTGTTTTTCCCTTTTTGGATAATATGGGTTACTTTATCTCTGTTAAGGTCTTTATGAAATTCTGCTCCAAAAGTTCCCTGAATACAATGATCCGGCCACATAAATTGAGGAACACCTCCTAAAATAATACTTTCACCTACCTTCTTTCCATTATTGCTTGCAAAACTTTTATGGTCTGCAGGGTGCCAATCCTGGGTTAAAACGATCTGATCATATTCATTTTCTTCCATCAGAAGATTGATATAAGGAATAATTTCATTAGCTCCCGGAACTGCTAAAGCCCCACCTTCACAAAAATCATTCTGTACATCGACTATTATTAACGCTTTTTTCATATTTAGATTTCTCGAATTTTTGATAAATTTACTAAAACTAATACTCAAAAAATCGTCCAAAATTAATTAATCGGACAAAACGACAATATTAAAATTTAAATTGAATAAAATAAGTAGTTGGGACAATGGATTAACACTTAAGCTATTTTAAATTTACAAACATTGCGCATAGTAAGAACACTTAAGTTTTATGAAAATCTTTGATTTTCCTCTTACGTGAACTTTTACGGCACAATTGTCAACTTGCTTAAGTGATCTAAAGTGTTTAGAAAGAAACCTTTTGTGACTCTTGACTACATGGAACCTTCGGTTTATGGTTTAGAATACGTTTATCCATTAGCGTACACGTGCATTCAACAATTATTATAAGAATTCGGTTTAGAGCATAAACCAAATATCAATAGCTTATCTTTGCCATAAATAAGTATTTTATGTCATTTGAGTCTTTGGGATTATCACACAATATTATTCAATCTGTCAAAAAGCTAGGTTATCTGAAGCCATTTCCAATTCAGGAGCAAGCTATTCCTGTTATTTTACAGGGAAAGGATTTGATGGGAATTGCACAAACCGGTTCCGGAAAGACGGCTTGTTTTGTGATGCCTATTTTAGAAAAATTACAAAATGCAGAAGTTAAGAAAGACCGTAATATTCAGGTTTTAATATTGGTTCCCACACGTGAATTAGCCATTCAGATTGATGAAGTTTTCAGAGCTTTTACAGCCAATCTGAAGCGTGAGATCCGTACAATGGCAGTGTACGGTGGAGTTTCTATCAATCCACAAATGAAAGGCATGTTTGGAGTAGAAGTTCTTATTGCAACGCCTGGACGTCTATTGGATCTGATAGACCATAAAGCATTGAGCATTTCTGAAATTAAACATTTAGTGATTGATGAAGCGGATAAAATGTTTCAATTGGGTTTTGGAGAAGAAATGAACAAACTTTTTGCTCTAATGCCTGTAATGAAACAAACAACTTTATTTTCGGCCACTTTAGATGATAAAGTTTCTGAAATGAAGAAACGTTTATCCAGTAATCCAACGGTTATTGAAATCAAAAAGGAAGAAGTTGGAATTGATAATATTGAGCAATTGGCTTACCATGTTTCCCCTGAAAACAAAGGACCTTTTCTGCGTTATTTAATTAAAGAAAAGAAGGTTGAAAAAGCATTGATCTTTGTTTCTTCTACAAAATCTGCAGATAGTCTGGTTCAAAAACTGAAGAAGAATAAAATTAAAGCGGTAGCCATTCACAGTCAGAAATCGCAAGGTGCGCGTAAAAACAACCTGGAAGAGTTTAAAGTAAACGGAGCTCAGATTTTGGTAGCTACGGACCTTATTGGTCGTGGTATTCACATCGACTCTTTGCCGTGTGTAATCAATTATGAATTACCACGTTCGCCTTTGGATTATATTCACCGTATTGGTAGAACAGGTCGGGCTCATGAGAAGGGAACGGCTATTACACTTCTTACAGATGATGAACTACAACATTTCAGAGTGATTCAAAAGAAAATGGGTAAGAAAGTAACATTACAAAGAACAGAGGGGATAGAACTGCATGGTTATTAATAGAAATACTAAGGCTTCAATTTTATCAAATTGAAGCTTTTTTTATCTGAATTTTTCCCGACTGAATGGATTAAAAGCTCAATTTTTCTATAAAGTGATATAAATATCAGATATATGCTCTTTTTCATCTTTTCAACCTGTAAATTTTTATTGGTTTGTTGCTTTTCTTATAGTAATTTTAGAACGGATTTTAGAGCATGAAGAAATTTCCTATTGCTGATTGTTAAGAGACAAAGAACATATTAACCAAGATAATCATAATGAGTAATTTAAAAGAAAAGAAATTTCCAATAGGCCAGTTCGAAAAACCGGATCACATTTGTGATATTGAACTGGATAAGTACATGAAAGTGATCAAAAACTTTCCTGAGAAATTAAAAAATCTCATTGAAAATTTTACCGATGATCAATTGGACACGCCTTACAGAGAAGGAGGCTGGACTGTAAGACAACTGATCAATCATATTGCAGACAGTCATATCAATAGTTATATTCGTTTTAAACTGGCTTTAACAGAAGATAATCCAACCATAAAACCTTATGACGAGGCAAAATGGGCTGAACTTCAGGATAGCATTCATATTCCTATAAGACCAGCGATGAGAATGATTAAAGGAACTCATCAAAGATGGTATGTTTTGCTTAAAACTCTTACAAATAAACAGTTTGAAAGAACGTTCCACCATCCGGAAAACCAGCAGGATCATGATTTGAGATACTATCTGGCTTTGTATAACTGGCATTGTAATCATCATTTTGCACATATCGAAAATCTGAAGAAAGAAAAAGGTTGGTAAAAAAAAATCTTCATAACCGCATTTATTTTGATGAAATCATCGATAGGATTTCCGGACTTACTGTAGATTCCTATAGAAAATGGGGTGAAATGAATGTAGCCCAAATGCTTAAACATTGTGATCTGATTCTACAGATTGCATTAGGAAAGATGAAGATAGCACCAATCAACCCTCTTTTTGAGACAATAGGTTTCCTTACAAAAGTAGAAATGCGGATTTTTAATAATGGAATTCCCCGAAACATGCCTACTTTTCAAAAACTAATCGTTAATTTTGAATGTAACTTTGATGAGAGCCGGGAGGGACTTTTAAAAACAATGAATGAATATTGGGATACATATACTCATCATCATCTGCCCGAAAGACATGTTCTTTTTGGAAAAATGACAGAAAAAGACTGGGGCTTTTTAGAGTATAAACATCTCAATCATCACCTTAAACAATTTAATGTATGAGTTTTTTTGATAAAATATTTGGAGGAAAAGAGGATCAACCAGAACAAAAATCTTTCTGGAAAAAGATAGAATCTGAAGAAGACTTAGCAGAAGCCATCGAAAGATCTTATAAGAATAGAGTAGCTATCTTTAAGCATTCCACAAGTTGCTTTATCAGTAAAACAGTATTGAGAAATTTTGAATCGGAAATTAATGAGCTGGGCACTGATGTAGATCTGTATTTTTTGGATCTACTTGCCTACAGACCGATTTCTAATAAAATTGCTGAAGATCTTGATGTAACCCACCAAAGCCCTCAGTTAATTGTTATTGAAAATGGAAAAGCAATTAACAATGCCTCGCACCAGAATATTTCAATAAGCCAAATCACACCATGAAAAATATTAATAACTATCTAGCTCAAGTTTTAAATGTTCCTACGGAGCAGGTAAACGGTTGTAGCTTGCATTACGAGGTTAAAAAAATACCTAAAAACCAATTTCTATTACAACACGGTGAAATTTGCCGTTATGTTTTCTTTGTAGAAAAAGGGCTTTTAAAAATGTATTCTATCGATAAAAACGGGAAAGAACATATTATTCAATTTGCTCCTGAGAGCTGGCTGATTTCAGATAGAGCCAGTATCTATTTTAATGAACAGTCGGTATATTATATTGAGGCTGTTGAAGATTCAGAAGTTTTGTTTTTACATCCGGACTTCTTTAATAAATTGGTTTCTCAATTTCCAGACAGTCTGGAGAGAAGAGATATCCTGCTGCAGAAACATGTCAAAAGCCTTCAGGACAGAATCAACTCTTTATTGGGAGAAACTGCTGAAGAACGATACCTGAAGTTCATTAAAATGTACCCGGATCTTTTATTAAGGGTTCCACAATGGATGATTGCCTCTTATTTAGGAATTACTCCTGAAAGTTTAAGCCGTGTACGTAAAGAATTAGCAAGGAAAAATTTTGTTGTAGATTAGAATTCTCTCTCAATCACTTTTGCCATTTTTCCTACCTGTATTAGCTTTTGTTGGGTTTCTTCTGACCAGGGAAGCCCGATACAAAGTCTCATGCAATTTTCAAACTGATCCTGAAGGCTGAACATTCTTCCCGGAGCAATACTAATGTTTTGTTTAATGGCCAGATCATATAATTTTCTGGTCTGTATCTTTTTATCGAATTCTACCCAAAGAGAAAGTCCACCTTGCGGTCTGCTGGTCTTAGTCCCTTCCGGAAAGTGCTGAACTATCGTCTGCACATAGTTCTGATAATTACTTTGCAGGGTTTTCCGTAATTCCTGAAGGTGTTTTTCATACCTCCCGGTTTTTAAAAAATTAGCGACAGCCTCATTCACAATAGAAATGGAAGAAGTAGAATGAAGTAATTTGAGTTTCAGTATTTTATCTTTATACTTTCCGGGAGCAATCCATCCCACACGATATCCTGGAGCGAGGGTTTTTGATACTGAACTGCAATACACTACATTTCCTTCTTTATCAAATGATTTGCAACATTTAGGGCGATGCGAACCGAAGTATATATCTCCATATACATCATCTTCAATGAGCGGAATATTATTCTCTGAAAGAAGCTTTACTACTTCTTTTTTATTCTCATCAGACATACAGCTTCCCAAAGGTGTATTGAAGTTAGGGATCAGTAAACAGATATCGATTTTAGGAATTGCTTTTTTCAGGGCATCGATTTCAATTCCATGAGCAGGGTGGGTGGGTAATTCCAATACCTTTAATCCAAAACCTGTTGCCAATTGTAATATACCCGGATAACAAGGACTTTCTATGGCAATGGTATCTCCAGGTTTCCCTAAAGCCATCAGACAAAAAGACAGAGCATTCATTCCTCCGTTTGTGGTCACCAGATCATTTTCATTAAAATTTCCTCCCCACGATAAGGATCTTTGAGCAATCATTCTTCTTAATTTTAAATTTCCCTGTAGCTCTTCATATTCAACACCTCCGGACTTTAATTCCCTGGTTGCGTTGATGATTTCTTTTTTTAGCTTAGCCTGAGGTAATAGATCTCCTGACGGAATAGCAATAGAAAAAAGAGTAAGATTGGTTTTACCCATATTTTCATATACTTTACTGATCAGCTCATCTGGTTCATTATTATTGGCGATCAGAGAAGGCCGGCTTACTTCCGGAAGTGGGAGTTTTATAGAAAGTAATTGACTGACAAAATAACCAGACTGTGGCTTTGATTCAATCAATGACTGAGATTCCAGTTCAAGAAACACCCGTTTGGCCGTATTCATACTTATCTGATGCTCAATACATAATTTCCTTACTGAAGGAAGCTTTTCACCGGGTTTTAATACTCCGTTCCTGATCTGCGAAGCAAATCCATTAGTGATCTCTGTATACAAAAATTCTTTACTCATATTTCAAACTGTGCTCATGCAAATATACAAAACTGAGACTGTGTTTGTTTATTTTTCCTTTCTAATTTTGACATATCAAAAAAAATATACAATGATTACAAATACAATTTCAAAAGATCAGGCTCTTAGCGGATGGATCAATGGCTTCATTGGAGTGTTGCTGTTTAGTGGATCTTTACCGGCTACCAAATTAGCGGTAATGGATATGAGTCCTATTTTTGTAACGATTGCACGAGCGGGTATTGCTGGTGTTCTTGCTTTAGCTGTTTTATTAATTTATAAAGAAAAAAGGCCTGTAAAAGGGCAGATATTACCATTGGTTTTAGTTTCTATAGGTTGTGTTATTGGCTTCCCATTACTTTCTTCTTTAGCTCTTCAATATATTACTTCTGCGCACTCTATTGTCTTTTTAGGAATGCTTCCTTTAGCTACTGCGGTATTTGGTGTATTGAGAGGAGGGGAACGCCCTCATCCGGTTTTCTGGTTCTTTTCTATTGTAGGTAGTCTTCTGGTAATAGGTTTTGCCGTTTCTCAGGGAATTTCAGCTTCTCCTATTGGCGATATACTAATGCTGGCTGCCGTAATCTTATGTGGATTGGGCTATGCTGAAGGTGCTAAATTATCTAAAACACTGGGTGGATGGCAAGTGATCTCCTGGGCTTTGATTATTGCTTTACCTTTAATGATTCCGTTATTTTTCATTTATTTCCCTGATCATGTTGAAACTGTAAGTACTCAGGGATGGCTTGGTTTAGCTTATGTTGCTTTATTCAGCATGTTTATTGGTTTTATCTTCTGGTACAAAGGGTTAGCGCAGGGTGGTATTACGAGTGTAGGTCAATTACAGCTTCTACAACCGTTTTTTGGTCTTGCTCTGGCTGCCTATTTACTTCATGAGCCGGTAAGTATTGGAATGCTGGGAGTAACGATTGGGGTTATTCTATGTGTTGCTGGTACGAAGAAGTTTGCAAAATAAAAAGATTTCTTTTAAAATTAAATAAATACCGTCTTTTAGGCGGTATTTTTATATACTAATCAACCTGTAGATCGTATTTATATTTAGGGATCATTTATTGTTTTACCTGTTTTAATTTCATTCATAAAACCAATATGACGATAATTGGTTTAAAGCTTTTGTATTAATGAAGGTTTTTCACTATTTTTCTTTTTCAAATTTAGAGAAATCAGTATTATGAAAACAATCAGTTGTATGAATATCGATCATGAAATTTTATATTCTTTTGGTGCTGAAAACAAAAGTTATAAAAAGGGGGAATTGATTTTTAAAGAAGATGATCATGCGCTTTATTATTTTCAGATCGCAGAGGGAAAAGTAAAGCTTAATAATTATAATGAAGAAGGAAAAGAGTTTATTCAGAATATTTTAAGCAAAAATCAGAGTTTTGGAGATTCTTTGCTTTTTGTAAACAAAGTCTATCCCACCAATGCGACTGCTTTAACATCCTCTGAAATTATAAGAATTTCAAAGGATAATTTTTTAAAATTACTGGAAGAACACCCGGATATCTCATTAACAATGAACGCATGCCTTTCTCAAAGGTTATATTATAAAGTATTAATGACTCAATATATGGCGTATCAAAATCCAATATTAAGGCTTAAAGGATTAATGGAATATTTAAAAAGCTATTCTGAAAACGAATGTCAATTTGGATTTCCTATAGAGCTTACCAGACAACAGATTGCTAATTTAACCGGTTTACGTGTGGAGACAGTAATCAGAACATTGAAAAAGATGGAAAAGGATAATTCTATAAAATTTGAAAACAGGCGAATTCTGTTTTAGAACTATGACTCAAATCATAAAAAGTGGCATTTTGTTCTTCTAACTTTGGTAATCAATCTATTACATTTCGTCTTTGAATACCGCAAGAATATTTTTAAATAAATATTTGATTCATAAACGTCCAGTAATAGAATAAACACCAACCACTTTAAAATATGATTATGCAATTTCAACAAAATTTACTTGAATATATCAGCCAGTGTTTACTTACTACAGGAGAAACAATATCTGTGGCAGAGAGTGTAACTTCAGGATTATTACAATTGGCTTTTTCACAAATGCCTAATAGCTCCTTATTTTATAATGGCGGGATTACGACATATACGATGCTGGAAAAAGTGAAATTTCTGGATATTGATCAAGAGGAAGCAGAAATGTGTGATTCTGTTTCAGAAAATATAACAAAAACAATGGCGTTGAATGTTGCAAAATTATTCGACACTGATTGGTCTATCGCGATTACAGGTTATTCCTCACCTATAAAAAGCTCATTATATAAAATTTTCTCTTATTTTTCTTTCTCCTATAGGGGAGAGATCATTTTAACGAAAAGACTTGAGCTACATCATAAAACCCAAGCATTAGATGCTCAGCTATACTTTACAGAATTCATTTTAGGATGTTTTAAAAGCGAGCTTAATCAATTTCTAATCTTGAAATAACCTATATATTTAATCAGATTTTATATTTTAAAGGCTATTTTAGTATATTCAAAATTTCTTCAAAATTGGATATGTAAATTAGCCCAATGAAAATACTGATCATAGAAGACGAAGCTGAGCTTGCCAAAAGCATCTCCGAATATCTTTCGGAGGAAGATTATTTGTGTGAATTCGCATCCTCATTTCTTGAAGCAACACGAAAGATAGAAATGTTCCAATATGATTGTATTCTTTTGGATATTATGCTTCCCGATGGAAATGGGCTTAAAATTTTGGAAGAATTAAAAAGACAAAACAAACAGGATGGTGTTATTATCATTTCTGCTAAAAATGCTTTGGATGATAAGATCAATGGATTACAGATGGGAGCCGACGATTATCTCACAAAACCATTCCATCTTTCTGAGCTTCTGGCGAGAATCTATTCTGTGATCCGTAGAAAACAATTCAATAATGCAAATACGGTACAACAGGGAGAGCTGCAAATTGATCTTTTAGCCAAAAAAGTATCCATCAATCATCAAACAGTAGCACTTACCAAAAAAGAATTCGATCTCCTCATATATTTTATAGGAAATAAGAATAAAGTAATTTCCAAAAGCACATTAGCAGAACACCTTTCCGGTGACTTTGCCGATATGCTGGATAACCACGATTTTGTATATGCTCATGTGAAGAATTTGAAAAAGAAATTATACGATGCGGGTTGTGATCATTATTTAAAAACGGTGTACGGAACAGGATATAAATGGGAGGTAATTGATAATTGAAAATTGAAAGTGGAAAGTGGAAAATGAGAAGTTAAAGGTTTCGAGTTCCGAGATTCGAGTTATGAGTTTAAATGTTTTTGAGGTTTTAGTATTTTAATGAAGTATAATCTTATCGGTGAAGTTTAATCTCCAACATCTAAATTCTAATTTATGATTGACGAATCTAATATCTGGTATCTAATTTTCCACTTTCAATTTTCAACTTTCCACTTTATAAGTTATAACTCATAATTAAAGTCATTTGAAACCATTATTAAGCAAAACGACAAAGCCCTTTCTGATCTATGTTCTTATCATATTGATCATCAGTATACCTGTTTATTACTGGGTAGTGGATGCTATTTGGAAAGGCGAGCTGGATGAGCATAATACAACTATTGTAGAAAAAACAGCATATGAGTTTGGACGTTTAAAGCTTTCCGAGGAAGAATTTGAAAAGAGTATTCTTTTGTGGAATAAAATTCAGCCAGGGACGAATATTGAAAGAATTCCTTTTAATTCGTTGAAGAAAGATCAGGCTTTTACGATTGAGAAACAAAAAACCTATGCGCACCCACCAGAACTAGAACGTTACAGATGTCTGAAAAAAGTAGTTTACATTAATCAGAAACCCTATCTTTTTACTGTAGAAACGAATATTGAGGAATCCCATGAAACCATTGCTGTCATTGCAGCTATTACTATTTTCTTTTTTATATTGATTGTATTAGGGCTGTTATTTTTAAACAGAAAGCTTTCGGCTTCTGTCTGGGAACCGTTCAGAAATACTTTGGAAAAACTAAAAACTTTTAATCTTAACAGTCAAAATAGCATTGATTTTACTAGTACTGATATCACCGAATTTGAAGAGCTTAATCATTCGTTGAAGAAATTAATAGAGCACAATATTTCTGTATACAAAACTCAAAAAGAATTTACAGAAAATGCCTCTCATGAGCTACAAACTCCATTGGCTATCATTAAAAATAAACTGGATGTTTTATTGCAAAACAAAGATCTCACGGAAAAGCAATATCAGATCGTGGAAGATATAAACAGGGCTTTGACGAGAAGTTCCAGAATTAATCAAAATCTTTTACTCCTTGCTAAAATTGAAAACCAACAATTCACTCAAAATGAAGTTCTACCGGTTAGTGAACTTCTTCACCAGAGTTTAGAACTATTTCAGGAACATTTTGATCAAAAACAAATTCTTGTTGAAACACAAATTGCTGATGGAATTAATATTAATGGCAACAAGGTATTAACAGAAACCCTGATTAATAATCTATTAGTCAATATTGTAAGACACACATTGAACGGAGGAAGTGCATACATTGGGCTTTCTCAAACTCAAATGATCATTTCTAATTCAGGATCCACCATTTTAAACGAAGAAACTCTGTTCAAAAGATTTTCAAAAGCTTCCACAGATACTAATGGAAGTGGGCTGGGATTGTCTATTGTTAAAGAGATCTGTAACCATCAACAGTGGACATTGTCCTATAGTTTTCAGAATAATCATCATATTTTTTCTATCGGTTTTTAATCATTAACTTTTCCCAAGCTTTAAGGAAGATCTGCTTTCTGTATCTATTTTAGAGATGAATACAGACTTTACACATTAAGAATTTCCTCATTCTAAATTTCTACAAAATTGATGAGGAACTTTGAAATAAAAAATGAAAACAATCAATAAAGTAGCTTCTGTCACGCTTCTCTTCTGGTTAATGAAAATAACGGCAACAACCCTGGGAGAAACCTTAGGAGATTTCATTTCCATGACCCTTAATCTCGGATATACAATAGGTATTCTGGTTACTTTAGTGTTTTTTATCCTTTCTATATCAATTCAATTAAAGGTAAAAAAATACATTCCTGTTGTATACTGGCTTGTGATTGTAGGAACAACAACATTAGGGACAGAAATTTCAGACTTTATTGACAGGACGTTAAAAGCAGGCTATCTTTTGGGGAGTCTACTCTTAATTACAGGACTTTTAGCAACTCTGTTTCTATGGTATGGAAAATATAAAAACCTTGAAGTTTACCCTATTTTTGAGAGAAATAAAGAAATATACTATTGGATTGCTATCCTTTTTTCTAATAGTCTTGGAACAGCATTTGGAGATTTTCTGAGTGATAATCTGGGATTAGATTATTTAACAGGAGCATCTGTTACCGGAGTTATTATACTTATTGTTGTTTTTCTTCATTACCTTACAAAGATTAACCATGTCCTTTTATTTTGGATTGCTTTTGTCTTTACAAGACCTTTTGGAGCTACTTTTGGAGATTTTCTTATCAAACCTGTTGTAAAAGGAGGGCTTGATCTGGGTACTTTACATGCATCATTGGTATCATTCGGATTATTACTTCTTATGATTCTTATTTCCCATAAAAAATCAAAGAATTAAGCTCTTAGGATTTCATCTTCTAAATTTCTTCTAAATCATATCCGATCATTGTACTATAAATTAAAATATAATACAATGAAAAAATTAGCAGTTTTAGTAATAATGATTTCAGGTGCAGCTATGGTGCATGCACAAAAGATTCAACAAGGAAAAGTTCCAGTTTCAGTTCAGACTACTTTTAAAAATCAATTTCCAGAAGCGAAAAAGGTAAAATGGGAGATGGAGAAGGATAATTTTGAAGCTGAATTTCAATCAAAAGGGACTGCATACTCTGTCTTATTTAGTGCTTCAGGAGATATCATTGAAACAGAAGTTCCTATAAAAATTAATACGCTTTCTACTCCAATCAGGCAATTTATTGCTAAAAATTATCCAGATCAGAAAATAAAAGAAGCCGCTAAAATAACAGATTCAAAAGGAGTGATGACTTACGAAGCCGAAGTAGATGGTAAGGATTTGATCTTTGACATGAATGGAAATTTTATAAAAGAAATTAAAGACTAGTATGATGATCAGATTCAAGTTGTTACTAATCTCGGTAGTTTTATTTTTCACCTCTTTGGCTACGGCACAGGTTTCATCCGTAACGGTTTCAGGGATTGTAACAAATACCGGTAAATCTGCATTACCTTATACTAATGTCATTTTAAAATCACCTAAGGACAATGCATTTATTTCGGGAACAATCACAAATGAAGAAGGTAGATATTCCCTTACAGAAGTAAAACCAGGAAATTACCTGGTAGAAGTTTCTATTTCAGGATATGATACCCATACGGAAAACCTTTTTGTGGGAAGCCTTTCGGAATTCCTGGATATTCCACCCATAGAGCTGGGAATAGCTCATAGCGCCAAAGAAACAAAAATTGAAGAAGTGGTTCTCACTGGCTCTAAAAAAAATGAAGTAAGCAACCAACTTGATAAGAAAACGTATTCTTTGGCCGATAACATCAGCCAAAGTGGGGGATCAGTACTCCAGAGTATGCAGAATCTTCCCGGAATTACGGTGCAGGATGGCAAAGTTCAGCTTCGGGGAAATGATAAGGTAACTGTTTTAATTGATGGAAAGCAGACTGCATTAACAGGATTTGGAAGCCAGACAGGATTAGATAATATTCCAGCTTCAGCCATTGATAAAATTGAAATTATTAATAATCCATCTTCAAAATATGATGCCAACGGAAATGCGGGGATCATCAATATTATTATGAAGAAAAACAAGCAGAATGGTTGGAATGGAAAAGTAGGATTAACATTGGGGTTAGGCTCTCTTTGGGAAAGAAAACAAAATCTACCTACCATACGACCACAGTACACTGCAACTCCAAAAATAAACCCATCTGTTTCCCTGAATTACAGAAAGAATAAGATAAATGTCTTTTTGCAGGCTGATAATTTATACACGGAAACCCTTAATAAAAATGAATTTGTCACAAGAACTTATGATGATGGAACGATTATCAATTCTCAGTTAAAAAGAAATAGGAACACCAATTTTCTCACGACAAAAGGAGGTGTAGACTGGAATATTGATAGCCAGAATACATTAACAGTTTCTGGTCTTTATGGAAGTGAAAAAATTACGGATCGCGGTGATCAACCATTTTTCAACGGAAATCTTTCTCAGCGTCTTCGTTTATGGCAACTTTTAGAAGATGAATTGAAAACGACGGCAATGGCTACAGCTTCTTATCAGCATAAATTTAAAGAAGCCGGGCATTTATTAAATGTTGGTTTCAATTATACATTTCATAGAGAAGACGAGAAGTATTTCTATGACAATTTTTTGCCAACAACTGTAGGTAAGGATGCTTTTAAGCTTCTATCTGATGAGCAGGTATATGATTTTACAGTGGATTATGTAAAGCCTCTCAAATACGGTCGAATTGAAGCCGGGGTTAAATTGAGAAACAGAAGTATTCCTACTAATATGAATTTTCTGCCTGGAGCCAATTCCGTGATCGATGCTAATGCCGGAGGTTGGGCAGATTATAAGGAACTCATTCCCGCAGTATACGGAAACTATATTTTTGAAAATGAAAAATGGGAAGCAGAATTAGGATTAAGAATGGAATACGTGAAGATTCAATATGATGTAAATCCCAATCATCCTACTTATTCAAGCAATGGGTACAACTATACCCAACCATTTCCCAACCTGAGGGTAGGTTATAAACTAAATGACCATAATAAGTTCTCTATATTTTACAACAGAAGAGTAGATCGCCCTAATGAAGTAGATATTAGAATATTTCCTAAATATGATGATGCAGAAATCATTAAAGTGGGTAATCCCGGATTACGTCCCCAGTTTACCAATTCGATAGAACTTGGCCACAAATACAATTGGGACAATGGCTATTTATACTCTTCTCTTTATCATCGTTTTTCGAATGGAACAATTACCAGAATTTCAAGCATTGTTCCTGAAAGCACATTGATATATGCCATATTCCAGAATGCAGGAAAAAGCTATAATTCCGGGATTGAAGCCATCTGGAATCAGAAAATATCATCGGTTTATTCATTTAATATCAATGGGAATATTTATAGAAATCAGATCAATGCATTTACCGTGGAAAACCTATATCCGAAACCCAATGTTTTTTCTGCAGATCAGCAGACAGCTGTATCCGGAAATGTTAAAATGAATAATATTTTCAAATTATCAAAAGGAATCAATGCTCAACTTACGGCAGTGTATTTAGCGCCCGACATTATCCCTCAAGGAAGAATTGGGAGTCGCTTTTCCGTGGATCTGGGAGTGAAAAAATCAATCCAAAATGGGAAGGGCGAAATATTTCTAAATGCCTCTGATCTATTCAATACAATGGTGATCAAAAAACAAATTCAGGGTTCTGGATTCAGATATACAAGTGATGATTATTACGAAACCCAGGTTGTCCGATTGGGCTACAGTTATAAATTTTAATTCAAATAAGATTCAAATGAAAGGTTTAATAGCAAGCTTAGTTTTAATTTTTATAAACTTCCATGAAGTGAAGGGGCAGGATACCATAAGAGTTGATACGGTTAAAGATAGTGTAGCAACTTCTCCAAAATTAAATAACGATGATGCCACTCATCACTTTACCTATAAAAAGCTGATCATTCCTGCTGCATTGATTTCTTATGGTGTAGCAAGTTTAAGTATTAAAGGATTGCAGCAACTGAATTCTTCAACCCAATATGAAATCAGCGAGCATAAACCTGATCCTATAAAACTGGATAATTATTCTCAATTTGCACCTGCTGTAATTGTTTATGGTTTAAATGCTGCTGGAATAAAAGGAAAACATAATTTCAGGGATCGGAGTATTATCTATGGAACTTCTCTATTGATTTCGTCAGCAATTGTTCTTCCTCTAAAACATATTGCTAAAGAAGAAAGGCCAGATGGTTCCAATAATCTTTCGTTTCCTTCCGGCCATACAGCAATGGCTTTTGCTTCTGCACAATTTATGTTCAGAGAATATAAGGATACTAACTTCTGGTTAGGTATTTCCGGATATTCCTTTGCTGTTTTTACGGGAGTTTATCGGATGTTAAATAACAAACATTGGTTTGGTGATGTAGTAGGTGGAGCTGGTTTTGGAATTTTATCCACCGAATTGGCTTATTGGCTTTATCCAAAAATTAATCAGCTTCTGGGAGGTAAAAAAGAGAAATCTCAAACAATGATAATGCCTTTTTATCAACAGGGAAATGTAGGAATAGGATTGGTCAAAAATTTTTAAGCCTAAATAAAACAAATCATTGTTACGCACATTGATCCCAAAGAATAATTGAAAGCTTTCCAAAATAGGGAAGCTTTTTTATTGTAACTCCTTCAATATTTCTCCAATTATTGCAATACTTTGCTCCAACTGTTCTTCAGAAAGAGAACCATAGCTTAACCTGAGTCCATTTAAATAATGATCAAAACTGTATTTCTGAGGATGTATTATTTTGACATTTCTACTTAATAATGAATTCGTTAGATCATCCCAGTTCAAATTTACTTTTGGTACGATCCAGAATGCTAATCCACCATCAGGTAAAGTGAAACTTGCATTATCCTGTATATGTTTTTTCAAAAGAGTATGTACAAAATCTCTCTTATTTTTATAATGAATAGTTGCCTTTTTGATATGCTTTTTAACAGCACCTTCTTTTATTAGCTGAAGAACTGCCTGTTCCATGATCACATCTCCCTGCACATCTATTATTTTCCGCAATTCACCTACTTTATTCAGCAGAATTCGATCTTTAGTTACTAAATATCCGATTCTTAAAGCAGGAGCTACAACCTTGCTCATCGTTCCTACATAAACATAATTGGTAAGTTCAGGGAAGCTTGAAAGAGGAAGAATAGGACGGTATCCAAAATGAAACTCATTATCATAATCATCTTCAATAATAGTAATGCCATTAGCATTAGAAATTTCTATCAATTTCAATCTTCTAGCTAAACTTAAAGTAACCGTAGTAGGATACTGTCTATGAGGTGTTAGATAGATAGCTTTAATATTCTTTTTCTCTTCTAAAAGTTTGATAATATCTTCTACAATTATTCCCTCATGATCCACTGATACTGGCAGTAATTTTGCGCCAGCGTGTTCAAATGCTTTCCATGCTGGTTTGTAACCTGGATTTTCAACGACCACATAATCTCCCGGATTCAGCAAGCTCTGAGCGGCCAGAAACATGGCCATCTGGCTGCCCCGCGTGATAGAAATTTCATGTTCGTTACTATCCATTCCTCTTTCATGATTAAGCATTTGAGAAACGGCTTTTCGAAACTCTATATCTCCATGTACATCGGTATATCCCATCATTTGCCATCTTGCCTTTCTATTGAATATCTGGCGGTATGCCCTCGCCAGCTCAGTTATAGGAGCAATTTTACTGTCAGGATGACCATCATCATAATTGATCAAAAAAGGGTCTGCAGGGTTTGTAAACTCACGCGTGACTTCTTGCTGATCCTTAGAACGGATTTTCAATGATGGTAATTGATCAGATACAAAGATTCCTTTTCTCTCTTTAGACAATACCCATTCTTCATTGATCAGAACCTGATAAGCTTCCACTATAGTATTTCTGTTAACAGCCAGCATGGAGGCTAAAACACGGCTTCCGGGAAGAGCATCACCTCCTTTTAATCTCCCGGATTGAATATCAGCAATAATGGTATCGGCAATTTGAAGATATACAGCTTTCGCTAACTTCTTATCAATTTTGAATTCTAATTTCCATGGACGCAACATCTGGACTACCTACTTTTATTAAAACTGAATCATTTAGATGATCCAAATATAAAATATTTTTGTAAAGCAATAATGCAAAAAACATTAAAATTTTTACAATCATGGACAATGAAAAATTCAGTTCAAAAGACTTTCACAAAACTTTTGCAAGACCAGAATTCCAAAAACCCAGTCATCTCATTCATAAAAATGTAGAAAGAGCAGGTGAGCACGATCAATTTTCAACAGAAAGAAAACATCCGGTATTCTTTGTAGATCTGCCCAGTAAAAATGTAAGTATGACTATAGGGGGTTTATTGCCTGGACAACAAACCAACAAACATCGTCATACCTATGAAACCGTATTGTATGTAATAGAAGGGAAAGGCTGGACAGAAATAGAAGGAGAAAAAGTAGAATGGCAGGCGGGAGATGCTGTATATATTCCTTCATGGGGATGGCATAAGCATCAAAACTTAAGCGATACAGAACCTGCAAAATATATTGCCTGCGAAAATGCTCCGCAATTACAAAATTTGGGAGTGGCATTAAGAGAAGAAGAAGGAAGAGATTTGTAAGAAAGCCGTCAGTTCGAGTGAAACTATTCGCAATAAAATGAAGAATAATTTTGTATCGAGAACCTATGTCTAAAACTTCTCGATACGCCTTTCTTCGAAAGCCTACTCGAAGTGACGATTAAACAATGGTGAGTCATTTTGTGGTTGATAATTTAACAAGAGATTGATCAATCTCATTACACTTTTAAAAAGAAAATACATGAAAAATGTTCCATTTAAAGGGATCATTGCATATCCCATAACTCCCTTTGATCAGGATGAAAAAGTAAATATCCCGCTTTTCAAAAAACTGGTAGAAAGACTGGTTGCGTCCGGGAGTCACGGTATAGCACCATTGGGCAGTACCGGAGTTCTTCCATATTTATCCGATGAAGAGAAAGAAGCAATAACGGAAGCAACAATCCAACAGGTAAACAAAAGAATTCCAACATTAGTAGGCGTATCCAATCTTACAACTGAAAAGACAGTTTATCATGCAAAATTTGCTGAAAATGCAGGTGCAGACGCTGTTATGATCATACCGATGAGCTATTGGAAATTGACAGATGATGAAATTGTGACGCATTACGATACAGTTGCCAGCAAAATATCAATACCGATTATGGCTTATAATAATCCGGCAACAGGTGGTGTAGATATGTCTCCGACATTATTGAAAAGATTATTGGAAATACCTAACGTTACAATGATCAAAGAAAGTACAGGAGATGTACAGAGGATGCATTATCTGAGAAAGGAACTGGGAGAAGATGTTGCTTTCTATAACGGTTCCAATCCTCTCGCACTGGCTGCATTTACTGCCGGAGCAAAAGGATGGTGTACTGCGGCACCTAATTTAATTCCTGAGCTGAATATCAGTTTGTACAAGGCCATTGAAAATAACCAACTGAAGGAGGCTCAGGATATTTTTTATAAACAGGTAGAATTATTGAAATTCATTGTTGCTAAAGGGTTACCAAGAACAGTCAAAGCCGGTTTAAATATCCTTGGTGAAGATGGCGGAAACTTAAGAAGTCCACTAAAACCACTGCAGCAATGTGATATTGAAGAATTAGAAACTATTATTAATCATTTAAAAAATTAATCCAATGAAAAAGTCCATTTTTTATCATGCAGGATGTCCTGTATGCATCAGTGCTGAGCACGATATTATTAATCTTATCGGAGTTGAAAATGTAGAAATCATTCATCTCGGTGAAGACAGAAGTAAAATTGAAGTTGCTGAAAGGGCAGGAGTGCAGTCTGTTCCTGCTTTAATAACTCCCAATGGAAATGTATTGCACATTAATTTCGGAGCTTCTATGGAGGATGTAAAAAATTAGTGTTGGTTTTGGCTAAAGCCATTATGCAAAATGTAAATTATAGAATGGGCTAACCCCCTTTATATTGATCCGAAATTATGCCAAAACAGGTAGCCAAAAACTACCTGTTTTTCTTCATTGATTCCCTTCTTTACATCATTATTTTTGTTACTTTTATCAATTCAACAATCAACTACAACTATAGAATTTTCTGAAATACAATAAATCTGATGGAAAACTATGCTGTCATTTTAGTGATTATGGCCTTAATGATCGGAGTTTCCGGTTTAGCGGGTAAAATTAAAATACCTGTCCCGATGCTTCTTTTAATTGTGGGGGTGATGATCGGTTTTGTTCCTGCTATGCCAGAAGTTGAGATCAACCCGGAAATTATCATGTTGCTTTTTCTTCCTCCTTTATTGTATGATGCGGCCTTTAATATTTCATTTCAACAGTTTAAAACGAATCTCAATACGATAGGAACATTAGCAATAGGGCTTGTATTCTTAACCACAATAGGGATTGCTGTTATCGCTCATTATTTAATTCCTGGTATGACATGGCCATTAGCTTTTGTTCTGGGTGCAATTCTTTCTGCAACTGATGCTGTAGCAGCATTAGGGGTAACCAAAGGGCTAGGGCTTTCTCATAAAGCAATGACCATTCTGGAAGGGGAAAGTTTGATTAATGATGCTTCCGCTTTGGTAGCCTATCGTTTTGCTGTAGCAGCTGTTATAGGCGTTGCCTTTGTAACCTGGAAAGCATCTATTGAATTTATATGTGTTTTAGGTGGTGGATTTCTTGTTGGCTGGATTATTTTTGTAGGATTAAGATTCATTATTGGCTTCTTTCGTAAAGATGCAATGGTTGTAAACAGTTTGATTCTTTTAATGCCCTTTGTAACTTACCTTATAGCAGAGCACTTCAAAGTATCCGGAGTAATTGCGGTTGTTTGTTTAGGCTTAGGAATGTCTAAACTGAGCAGAACCAAATTTCCTGATCATGTCAAAGAGCAGTCCCGTAATTTCTGGGATATTATTATTTTTCTTCTCAACGGGCTCATTTTTTTACTGATCGGTCTGGAATTCCCTATTATTCTAAAGAAAATGCCCCAGATACAAGTTTGGATTTATGCAGGTTATGCCGCGATTATTGTAATCGTAACCTTGATCATCAGGATGGCAAGGGTCTATCTGCAGCAATTCAATCTACAAAGAGCTTTTCAGGGCAAAAGGAGAGTTAGAATCAGTGAAGAGGCATTGTTTGACTCTAAAACCAGTTTTATCCTTACATGGTCCGGAATGCGGGGGATTGTTTCTCTAGCCATCGCATTAGGTCTTCCGACTCACATTAATGGAGGCGAACCTTTTCCCATGCGTAATGAAATTATCTTTTTATCTGTAGTTGTCGTTTTAATTTCTTTGTTGGGACAAGGTCTTACTTTGCCATGGATCGTTAAGAAATTTAAATTGTAAAAAAATTAGGCACTCCCTCTGTATAGATTTTCAAACGTTTCTCTTTTATTTTCCTGTGTCAGACTTTTATAGTAAGCTGATGGTGTTTGACCAATAATTTCTTTAAAATAACGATTAAAAGAAGATTTTGATTTGAATCCTGCCTCATAAGCAAAGGATAAAAAATTAATACTCTCATTTTTTTCAATGGCTTCTTCTACAATATTTTTAAAATAATCGATCCTGTATTCGTTGATATAGCGATAAAAAGGTTTGTTTTTATAACCATTCAGCATCTCGCTGATCTGATATTTATTGATCTCCGTTTTATGAGCCAGTTCGTCCAGATTTAAATCACAATTCCTGAATAATTCCTGTCTTTTCATCGAAGCATCCATTTTCTGCCATAGTTCACTGAATTTCAACTCATAATCAACAGTATTTACTGTATTATTATTTTGATGTACAGGAATTTTAACCCTATTATCTGAATGAATTTCATGAATATTCATTATTTCAGTTTTGAGACTTTTTCTTATGATTAAAAGGCAGATCATTAACAATAAAAAGTAGGCAATACACCTAATCGAAATATTAATTATGTGTGCATCTTCCGGTCTGATATAAAGTAAAGTTTTAGAAATTACCACTCCCAATTCCATCAATAAAAGGCAGTAAGATATCCTCGTAATGATATCGTATTCAATATTGTCAAGGATTTTAGATTTGTTTTTTCTGGCAATAAGAATGCTTTTTACAGGATAATATAAGTTGACCATAAAAATGAGATCCAGGCTGAAATCATTGTAAAGATTCAACAATTTCTGATCAACATGATTAAGAATGACAAAGACACATGAAATGGTAAAATATGCGATCATCAACAAAAAAAGAGGGATGAAAATATACCACTTACTGGCAATAGAGAACCCCTTTTTTGTCTTGCTTAAAGTATATAAATAAACCAAAGGACCGTAACAGACACCAATAAACGTATTCATCTGCTGCCTGATACTTTCATCGGGGATAAAATTGAAGATCACAAATTTTATGATCAAATGAACCGCAATTGCTGAAAGCAGGAAAATAAACAGATAATTAGAAGGTGACTTTCTTTCTTTAAACTGTAAAAGCCAAAGTGCCACAAGTGCCTGAAAAGCTCCAATAATGATAATATACTGCATCCCTTAGGTTTTATACAAAAATAAATACAAAAAGAAAACTTATTCATTGTGGAGTTATTATTTATCTATTACAATTTTTTTATACTTCTTAATATATGGTTCATAAATAAATAACAATTAGTTAAATTAAATTAACTAATTGTAAATCAAGATATTTTAAGTCTCAATCCAACGAGTGACACGTTTATAATTGTGATTTTTTTTGAAGGACGATAGAGCGTAACAATCTGCCCAATTTTGTCAAAAAAAAACGATGAACAACTCTATTGGTTTTTCAAAACATAAGTCACGAATCATTCAGGTATCTGCTTTTTTCTTATTGGCTTCTTTTGGAGCCATTCACGCACAAACTATTAAAGGAACTGTTGTAGGCAAAACAAACGGTGCTCTTCCTGGAGCTAATATTTCTATTGTAGATGCTGAAAATAAAACAGTTTCATCCTTAGACGGAGATTTCAATATCCTATCACCGAAATTGGGTGAGGTCAGCCTTAAAGTAGAGTACATTGGCTACGAGACCCAATTTTTCCCGGTTGTCATTAAGGAAGGAACCAATGACATCGGCTATATAACGATATCTCCCGAAGAAAAATCTACCAAAGATAAGATAGGAAATATACAGGAAGTAGTATTTACCAGATCTAATGCTTTAACACAAGCCAAGGCCTATGAAATAAAAAAGAATAACAACGCGATTATGGAAGTTATTGCAGCCGATGCTATTGGAAAGCTTCCGGATCGAAATGCTGCTGAAGCAGTACAAAGGGTTCAGGGAGTTGCTGTAGCAAGATATCACGGGGAAGCGGATCAGGCAACGGTAAGAGGAACTCCTTTTGCCTGGACTTCGGCTTTATTTAATGGAAATCGTTTACCGAGCGCCAATGTTTTAGGAAATCGTTCTTTCGTACTAGATGTTGTCCCTTCTGAATTGATCCAGTTTGTTCAGGTTTCGAAGGCAATTACTCCAGATATGGATGGCGATGCCATTGGTGGGAGTATAAATTTTATAACAAGGACCGCTCCTGCAAAGAAGACACTGAGTGTAAGTGGTGCCGGAGGTTATAATACATTTTCTCAGGATGGAACGTATAATGGATCCATCGTGTATGGGGATCGTTTTTTCAAGAATAAATTAGGAGTCCTTTTATCAGGTGCTATCTGGGATAGACAATGGGGAGCAGATTCATTTGATGTTACTTATAATACGGGTGCAGCTAGCGATCTTCAGAAAAAATCCATCAGTACCATTATGATGAAAAGATATATGGGAACCCGACGAACAATAGGGTTGAATGGTGGATTGGAGTATAAATTCAATGCGAATAACAAAGTGTATTTCAGGGGCATGTTTAATAAGTTTGATGATATTCGTCCTGTTTACGAATCCTATGTAGACTATACAAACAATCGTTATCAGTATAATTTCAGATATTCTCACTACCAGACTGAATTGTATGGAATGGAACTCGGAGGTGAACACAGTCTTTCTTCTAAATTAAGTCTGGATTGGATGCTAAGTGATTATCAGGCTAAATATTTTCTGGATACGCCTCCTACAAATGAAATCAAAGGACTTCCGATCTCAACTTTCAGACAGAAAATAAACAGTGGATTCAATAATCTTTCCAGTGATGGAAAACGGTATTGGGGATTTGATTCACCCAATGGAATAGGAGGAGAGTATCTGGATTACGGATCAGATGTGAAAGCCCCGAATGAACAGATGAATCCGAATAAATTACTATTATCTCAGCTGGTGATTTCAAAATTGGATAATAATGAAAGAGATAAGATTGCAAGGGTGAATTTAAAATATGATATTAATTCTAACATAACATTGAAAGTTGGAGCTAAATACCGTGACAAAGACCGTACAAGCACATTCGGATACAATGCTGTTTTTCTTCCGGGTGCTTCTTTAGGAATTCCAAATTCCCCAGCATTATTAAGCCTTTCCCAACTGACGACAACAGATCCACCAAAAGGAACCGGTTTTTTAAATGGCATGAATGGAAATTATAATGCATATGTGATGAATCCACCTACAAAAGATCAGCTTTTTCAGATGTTTTCACCTGAGTTTATGCAACAATTCGGATTCAAAGATTTCTCAAGTGCTGAATCCAATGCTACAAGTGTTTATACAGGAGAAGAATCTGTTTTTGCAACCTATGCGATGGCAGAAATAAAAGCCAGTGAGAAATTCAAAATTGTAGGTGGGTTTAGAAATGAAACAACAAGATTAACCCTGAATGGAGCAAAAGCGACCAAAGAAGGAACTCCAGCTACAACGGTAATCAGCCCTTCTGTTGTGGAAAGCAACTATAATGCTTTTTTACCGATGCTTCATTTGCGTTATAATCTTTCACCAAAAGCAAGTTTAAGATTTGCCTATACGAGATCATTCATTCGTCCAAACTTTGGGGATATGTCACCGGGATCCAGCATTGACAATACTTCAAATCCTTTTACCATTACAAGAGGAAATCCGGATTTAAAACCTACGTTCAGTCATAATTTTGATATGATGGGTGAATATTACTTCAATAACATTGGGATTCTTTCAGGTGGGGTATTTTACAAGAAGATTTCAAATATTGTTTTTTCAGATACTTCAATGTTAAATATCGGAGGGACAGATTATATGGTCACGCAATCTAAAAACCTTCAGGATTCCAATCTTTTCGGTTTTGAAGCAGGGATCAACAAACGTCTTGATTTCTTACCGGGATTCTGGAATGGCTTTGGGGTAGAATTTAATTATACATTCATCAATTCAAAAGTAGAAGTACCAAGAACTGCAGATGGCATTCAGTACTTTGATAAAACCACTCTTCCTAATCAGTCTAAAAATCTCTTTAATGCTATTTTATATTACGAAAGCAAAAAGCTGATGATTCGTCTTGCTGGAAATTACAGAGGTAAATCCGTAGAAACCATCAACCAAAAATTAGGTCCGGATTATTATATCTGGTCGGATAAAAACTTTACGGTTGATTTTTCTGCCAGCTATGACATCAGTAAAAAAGTGAAAATCTTTATTGAACTCAACAATCTGAGCAATGAAAGTTTAAGGTTGTATATGGGTGATAACAAAAAAAGAGTGACTTCAAACGAATGGTATGGAAGCAGAGGACAAATGGGTGTTCGTTGGCAAATATTTTAAAATTAAAATAAGATACATGAAAAAATTAGCAGTAACAATGACAATGATGATTGCATTAGGATCAACAGCAAATGCACAGATCAGCGACAGTCTCCGTCGTGTCGTAAAAATGGATGGAGCTTATAATTTCAGAGATACAGGAGGTTATAAGACCGCAGAAGGTAAAGAAGTTGTATTGGGTAGAGTATACAGAAGCGACGCCATTGATAAATTATCAGATAAAGATCTTAAAACTTTTAAAGACAAGAAGATTGCAACCGTTGTAGATTTCAGAGGTATTGAAGAAGCAAAGAAAGCACCGGACAGACTCCCTCAAAATACAAACTATCTTCTTTGTCCTGCGGGAAGTAATAATCTTCCAACACCACAAGATATGGTGAAGTTTCTAAAGGATAAGAACTTTTTATTTGACATGTATGGGGAAGGAGGATTACCATATTTCGGGGAACGATACAGACCATTGTTTGTAAAATTACTTACCCTTCAACCAAACGAAGCTCTTTTGTATCATTGTACAGGTGGAAGAGATAGAACAGGAATGGCTTCTGCTTTGTTTCTAAAGGTATTAGGAGTTCCTCAAGAGGTAATTGAAAGCGATTATGTAGCCTCCAATTTTTATCTTGCGAAAAACCCGACTATGAAACAAATGTACTCTGGGCTTTCCAAAATGGCAGGAATGAGCGAGGATGAAATTAAAAAACAAATGGAGCTAAGACCAGAGTTGATCAAAAATTTCTTCGCATCGATCAATAAAAAATACGGAAGTGTTGAAAATTTCTTCCAGGTAGAAATGGGAATCGGACCTAATGAAATTGTTATTTTAAAGCAGAAATACACCCATTAAGATAACACTCAGTTAGATTTAAATAGAATAAGCTGTCTCCCATATGAGGCAGCTTATTTGTTTATTTTTAATTAATTTTGAATGATGCAAATTTCTCCACCAAAGCAATTAGCCTGCTATATCAAACACTATATCTTTTTAGAAAATCCTGAGAATGATAGTAAAAACATGCGCTTATTTGCTGACGGAAATACGGGTCTTATCATTTCTGCAGATATGAATATACATGATAGTATGGAGAAAAATCTACCACTATCTTTCTTTTACGGACAGCCTACGCACTATAAAGATCTTATAACAAAAGGTTCATTCTCTTTACTTGCAGTCGTTTTTCAGCCTTATTTTTTTAATCTGCTTTTTAATGTTGCTGCTAAAGAAATTAAAAATGAGATCATTGCAGCTACAGATATCTTAAAAGATCAATTGATTCCGTTCCAGGAAAGCCTTTATAATAAAGAAGATCCTTTGTCCATTATTAATGCTTTAAATGCATACTTTTTAAAACTGATTTCTAAAAAAGAGACTTCAGATCTATGGCTTATAAAAGCTCAGCAGTATCTTCTTCAAAATAAAGGAACTACATCCTTAAAGGATTTGGAGCATTTTACAGGATATTCTGAACGTCATCTCGAAAGAAAATTCGAAAGCCATATTGGAATATCTCCCAAAAAGTACAATACCATTATACGCTTGCATCATTTTTTAAGTCTGATGAAGAATGATACCGACAAAACGAATATGACGGGTCTTTCCTATGAAGCAGGATATTCTGATCAATCACATCTGATTAAAGATTTTAAAAATATGATAGGGTTGACGCCAAGCCAATATCTGAAAACGAAAAATAAACTTGCTGTCAATTTTATAGAGCTTTAGTGAGCTTTTTTTGGCTCGCAGATTTAGCAGATTATTCAATCCGAGAGAATAAGATTAAACCACAAACCGAAGGTTCGACGTAGTCAAAAGTCACAAAAGTTTTTTTAACACGTTAGCTATTTTAAGTTTTTATGCATGCTGCTTAATAAGAACACATAAGCTTTAAAAAAAATCAAAGATTTTTCAATTACATGGGCGCATAATTTTTGTTTTTCCCAATCATGTCGTCATCTCCACCTTGTCATTCAGAGCGAAGCGAAGCGAAGGAATCTAAACTACATATATAAAGATAAGAATTAAAAAACCTGCTCAATCTGCAAGATCCGCGAGAGATAAAACAATCAATAGGAACGGACTTTAGCCCGTTAAAAAAGATAACCATTCTAAAAGGCTTTAGCCAAAACCTAGAATAATATAATTTTAGCTAAAGCCAACCACAAAAGTCACAAAAGTTTTTTTAACACGTTGTCATTGCGAACGAATGTGAAGCAATCTCAAATTACAATTATTAATAACAGAAAATTTTAAAACACGTAAACTGTTTTTAAGTTTAATATTCAATGCTGCACAATAAGAACACATAAGTTTTGAAAAATCAAAGATTTTTATTCCGTAAGCTTCATCAGCAAAGCTAATATTTGCAACCTTCAATAATCCATCATGATAATAAATCTTTGCGATAAAGAAGAAAAATCTGCTCAATCTGCAAAATCAGCGAGAGAAAAAACACATCGTCAATCAAAAATAGAAATTCAACCCATTTCATTAATGGCGGTTTTTTACAATTTCAGATTCTTCAAGCCATCTAATTTTGCTAAAAAAAAAGTATGATCAATCTTAAAATTGCAACCGCACAATTCGAAAACAAAAGTGGTGACAAAGCATATAATCTTTCAGTCATAGAAAGACTAAGTAAGGAAGCCGCTGCTAAAGGCTCACACATCATTGCTTTTCACGAATGCTCCATTACCGGATATACTTTTGCGAGACAGCTCAGCAGAGAACAAATGCTTGAGATTGCCGAAATAATTCCTGGTGGTGAAAGTATTCAAAGATTACAAAAAATAGCATCTGAAAATAATATTACCCTATTAGCAGGTCTTTTTGAAAAAGATGAACACGATAATCTGTTTAAAGCGTATGTATGTGTTGATAAAAATGGATTGGTAGCTAAGTATCGAAAATTGCATCCTTTTATTAATCCTCATCTTACAGCAGGAGAACAATATTGCGTTTTTGAGATTCACGGATGGAAGTTTGGAATTTTAATCTGTTATGACAATAATATTATTGAAAATGTGAGAGCAACCAAACTTTTGGGTGCAGATGTTATTTTTATGCCTCATGTTACGATGTGTACTCCTTCTTCAAGACCAGGAGCCGGATTTGTAGATCCAATACTTTGGGAAAACAGAGAAACTGATCCTACCTCATTACGTCTTGAATTTGATGGAATGAAGGGAAGGGACTGGTTGATGAAATGGCTTCCTTCAAGAGCTTATGATAACGGAGTATATGTTGTTTTTTCAAATCCTATAGGAATGGATGACGACCAACTAAAGAATGGATGTTCTATGATTATTGATCCTTTTGGAGATATTCTTTCAGAATGCCGCTCATTTGAAGATAGCTTTGTTACAGCAATTATTCATCCTGAAAAACTGACACAGGCTGGTGGATATCGTTATATTAAAGCACGAAGACCTGATTTATACAAAGACATCATTGGACAGGATCATCACTCTGAACAGAAGGTGGTCTGGCTTACCCCACAAAAAGAGTAAATAAAACTTATAATTGTAAAGACTTCACCCAATTTATTATCTAAATTTGTTTTCATTACTAGAAATCATGGGAACGAAAGAAAAATTAGCCATAATTGGAGGTCTGGGTACATTATCTGGAGGTGATTTATTTTTTAAATTATTAAAATCTCGAAAGGTGCTTAAAAACCAATTGAACTATCATTTTATATTTGAGCAGCAACCTTATAACCAGATGGATGTACCCTTACATCATAAAGAAGATATTAAATCAAGAAAATTTTACACCTATAATATCTGCAAGAGATTTGAAGAACAGAATGTGACCAGGATTCTTTTACCTTGCTTTGCCAGCCATTCTTTTTTACATGAACTTCAAACAGAGATCTCAATACCAATACTCAGTCTTTACGATGCCATTTTAAAATATTTAAAAGATCATTATAAAAAAGGTTCTAAGATTGGTATTTTAACGTCCAATTTCATCAAAGAATCAGAAATCCTTCAAACCTATTTTAGTGATTATAAATTGATTTTTCCTGAGAAGCAAGGTCAATTAATGGATGCCATATATAATGAAAAAGGAATAAAAAACGGAATATTGGATGGGTTTCCATTAGAGCATATTTATGAAATTTGCTGTGAACTTGAAGAACACTGTGACATCATACTTCCATGCATTACAGAGATCTCACTCATTACAGATTCGTTAAGAAAAAGAGGTGTACGAATCATTGATATCAATCAGATCTATGCAGATTATGCATTGAGTAATAACGACAAGAAACATATAAAACCATTCAAACTTGGAATCTTAGGTGGAGTAGGTCCTTCTGCTACTGTAGATTTTATGAATAAGGTTATTAAAAATACTTCAGCTAAAAGAGATCAGGATCACATCAAAATGATCGTCGAACAAAATCCTCAGATCCCTGATAGAACAGCACACCTGATTTATAATGATACTGATCCGACTATTGCCATGTTTTCAACCTGTAAACAATTGGAAGCCGAGGGCGCCAATGCCATTGCAATTCCATGTAATACTGCACACGCTTTTGTTCATAGTATCCAATCCCATCTTACTATTCCTATTATCAATATGCTGGATATAACGGCTGAGTATATTATAAAAACATTCGGAAATGCAATTAATATTGGTCTTCTAGCTACCACCGGAACTATTGAAAGTAAAGTATACCATGAGGTTTTTGCCAGATATGGTCTTACGGTTGTTATTCCAGATGAATTACACCAGGAATATGTAATGGAAAGTATTTATGGAAAAGAGGGGGTTAAAGCTGGTTATACAGAAGGAGCTTGCAAAAACAATATCCTAAAAGCAGCAAGGTATCTTATGAATTCAAATGCTCATGTTATTATTCTGGGATGCACAGAGCTTCCTCTGATGTTTCAGGATCAGGAGTTTCTTATTAATGATAATAAAGAAGTTCCTCTTGTTGATCCAACTTTAATACTTGCAAAAGAATGTGTAAGGATAGCAGAATAAAATAGAATTATAATTTCTTTAAAAAGGAGATGAGACAAACAGCTATAATTAATCAAGGAATAGTAAATTTGTTACAAGGAAAATCAATATGAAAGAAAATCTTGTACTCGCTTCAGTGGAACCTTTAATTGATTATTTTAACCGTATTATCCCTTTGAATGCAGACGAACGTCAGCTGGTTACGGAACTTTTCAAACCCAGGTTATACCGGAGAAAGCAGTACATTCTTCAGGAGGGAGATCTCTGCAATCAATTCAATTTTGTAGTTCGTGGATGTATTCGCTTATACAAAATAGACGAAAAAGGAAACACGCATATTATCCAGTTTGCTCCTGAAAACTGGTGGATGAATGATATCCGGAGTTTTCATAAAAGACTTCCTTCAGAGCTTAATATAGATGCGTTAGAAGATACTATGATTTTGCAGATCAGTCATGAAAATTTAATTACACTCTATAAAAATGCCCCGAAATTTGATAGAATATTCAGGGTTTTGCTTGAAAATAGTTTTGTTACTTTACAGAATCGATTATTACAGAACATAAGTTCTACAGCTGAAGAGCGATATCTTTCCTTTATGCAAACCTATTCTCAATTGGCTAATCGTTTACCTCAAACACAGATTGCATCCTTTTTAGGAATTACTCCTGAATTCCTTAGCAGACTGAGAAACAGACTGGTTAAGCCAAAATCTTAAACCAGATCAATAGTATTTCTTAAATTAGTTTATTGGAACAGGACCTTCTTTTTGGAGACATTTGTACTATAAATTTTAAAAAAGAAATCATTATGACAACATCATCTAAAGTAGCCGTAATAGGCTTAGGAAATATTGGTCAGGCCGTAGGTGGAAATCTTGCAAAATCCAACACTCAATTTATTGCAGCAGACCGAAACATAGAAAAGGCAAAAGAGTTTTCTGAAAAATGGAAAGCAGAAGCCAACGATATCCCAACTGCTGTAAAAAATGCAGATATTGTAGTGTTAGCAATCCCTTTTGGAACCATGGGTGGATTTATGAAAGAATATGCTGCAGATCTGGAAGGTAAAATTATTGTGGATCCTTCTAATCCAATTGCACCGGCAGAAAGTGGAGGGTTTAAAAAAATCATTGGAGAAAAGGAATCTGCAGGGGAAATCAATGCTGCATTCTTACCAAAAGGCGCAAAATTAGCTAAGGCATTAGGAACTCTTGGGGCAGGAACTTTATCCCAGGCAGCTTATCAGACTCCTGAACAATCTGTTCTTTTTTACGCTACAGATGATACGGGTATAGATGCTCAGGTTGAAAAATTAATTCATGATACAGGTTTTGAAGCTTTAAGAATCGGAGGAATTGATCAATCTATAAGAATTGAGGTTTTTGGAGATCTTCATGAATTTGGTGCGCTAGGAAAACTTGTAACGTTGTCTGAAGCAAAACAAAAAATTTAAAAGAGAGTGGAAAGTTGAGAGCTGAAAATTGAAAGTGGAAAGTGGAAAGTTAGATATCAGATGCTAGATTTACAAATTGAAATTAGAAAAATATACTACACATCCGTAACTCGTATGTTAATATAAAATAAACTCGAACCTCGTATCCCGTATCTCGAATCTCATAATTTTCAACCTTCCACTTTCCACTTTCAATTAATTAAACTTTTCTTCAAATCACTCCAAGCTCCACCATTATACACTTTCTTGAATCCTTTTTCTTTTAGGATGTGTTCGACTTTTACACTTCTAAGTCCGTGTGAGCAAACGGTGATGTATGTTTTATTGGGATCAAGTTCAGTATATCTTTCTCTTATGGTTCCTAAAGATATATTTACAGAACCATTAATATGTCCTGTTTCGTATTCTTTTTCTGTTCTTACATCAAGAATCACAGCTCCTTTTTTTATTAGTTGAGGCAATCCTTCATCTAATGTTTGGTACTTGTAAACACGATAGATGATATAAATACTTAGAATTACACCACAGAGAATCAATACATTTCTCATAACTTACTTAGAATTTTTTTATCAATATAAAATGTTCCAAAAGGAATAAAACATGCTAATAGAACCTTCCATGTTATTTCTTTAAATTTCCAATGCTGTTCTACACCTACACTTAAGGTATTAAGAAGAAAAAGGAGAAACAATGTTCCATGAACAGGTCCCATAATTTTCACAAAAGAAGGGTTTCCCATCCAATATTTCATTGGAACTGCAATGCACACAAGAGTTAATAACGAGATTCCTTCCAGAATAGCAAGGATTCTTAGGCGTCCGATTTTGGTTTTAAATAAATCTGTCATAATTATCTGAAATAAGGTCTGTTTGCAAGAGGAGAGAAGGGCCACGGAATCGCTATGAAAATAATAAGTAATCCAAGGCAAAACCATATCAGCATTGTTTTAAACTTTTCTTTATCGGTCTCTTTGCGTTTTGCTAATGCAGACCCAATTGTTATGATAATAATCGAAACCAACATCAGGAAAATATGGATCAACCCAAAAAATAACAGATCAAAACTTTCTTTAGCAGTATTAAAGTTTTTCCAGAAGTACGATACAATTGGGCTTTGAGAATAAAGCGTAATCCCTAAAACTAGCTGGATATGAGCAATGGTTGCGGTCCAATGCCTGACCGAATCATCCGTTTTAGAAAATAAAGTATTGGAAGTATAGCCTTTGTAAGCTCGGAAGATTGCGTAAATAAGACTTAATAAAACCAACCATCTGAAAGTAGAATGGAGGAAAGTAAGTGTTTGGTACATATACTATTTTTAATACGCAGACAAAGATATAATAAAAACATACTAATTAGTATGTTTTTAAAGAAAAAATTATTTTAGTGTTTCAAAATAAGCTTTAAGTTGTTTTAAATAAGTTAGATACACTGATTTACTATTCTCCAATTTTCCTAAATTCCTTAATCCCCAATACCCTGACATTACAAAAATAGCAACTCCTTTGGAATCTACTTTTTTATTTACTGTTCCATGTTCCTTTCCATTTTCAATAGCTGAGATCATCGCCTCTTCCCATTGCTTTGAAAGATCGTTGAGCGCTTTAGTAAATTCAACATTCCAGGGTGCCATTTCCTGTGTAAAATTTGATGCAGGACAGCCATACTCAACTTTCAGGAATTCATCCTTCATTAGAAGAGTATCCATCAACTCATAAATCGTTTTCAATGGGTTATTGGTATTTTGAAAAGGATCAATGAAGGTACTTTTAAAGGAAGCAGATTTCAGTAATTCATTAATAATAGCCAATCCCATTTCATCTTTTGTTTTAAAGTGATAGAAAAAGGCTCCTTTTGTTACCTGTGTTGTCGCAATTATTTCATCTATACTCGTGGTTTGATAGCCTTTAGAATAGATTAATTCAAATGCTTTTTGAAGAATATTCAATCGGGTTGCTTCAGATTTTTTCATTGAGATACTGGTTGGTATTTTTTACAAATTAACAATTTTTTTTATTCATTTCAAATCGATTCTATATCCAATATCTGATTTTCAAAACAATAATACTATCATTATTCTGATAATAAACTACTATTTAAGTAATTTTTATAATACAATAATTCATCGGAACTTTGTCCTGTTAAAATAACAATCAAAAACATAATACAATGAACGAACAAAATGAACTTTCTGTTCCATATAAAACAGAAACCAAAAAGATAAGAAAGGGACTTCCCGCAGCACTTTGGGCATTAACGATCAGTGCATTTGGTATAGGAACTACAGAATTTGTAATTGTAGGTCTTTTGCCTACAGTAGCCGGAGATCTTGGAATATCTATTCCATCTGCTGGATTACTGGTAAGTCTGTATGCAATAGGAGTGGCTATTGGAGCGCCTGTACTGACTGCATTAACGGGAAAAGTTCCGCGTAAGACGCTTTTGGTTTCTATTATGATATTATTTGTCATCGGGAATGGTTTAGCTTCCATAGCACCCGGATTTATCACCCTAATTTTAGCCAGAATTTTAACTGGTTTTGCTCATGGTGTATATTTTTCTATTGGATCTACTATTGCGGCATCTTTGGTTCCTGAAGAAAAAAGGGCAACTGCAATTTCCATTATGTTTGCAGGGCTTACTTTGGCTATCGTTACGGGAGTTCCACTTGGAACATTTATCGGACAGCATTTTGGATGGCGTGCTACCTTCATCGGAGTTGCTATTTTAGGAATTATCGGCTTACTTGCCAGTATGATCCTTGTCCCAAGTCATTTACAAAACGGGAAAACAGCTTCTTTGCAACAGCAATTAAAAGTATTGACTAATAAACGTTTGATTTTTGCTTTTTTAATGACAGCAATGGGATATGGAGGGACTTTTGTAGTTTTCACCTACCTATCACCGATATTACAGGAAATTACAGGATTAAAAGAATCCGTCGTAACCCTTATTTTATTGATTTATGGTATAGCGATCGCTTTGGGTAATTTGATTGGTGGAAGACTGGCTAACAAAAATCCTTTGAAAGCATTATTATGGATGTTTATAGCACAAGGCCTTGTTCTATTTGCCTTTTACTTCACCGTACACAGCCCTGTATTTAGTATCATTACATTATTCCTTCTTGGTGCATTATCCTTTGCCAGTGTTCCGGGATTACAGTTATTAGTTGTGCAAATTGCTGAAAAAGAACTTCCGGGAACTGAAGATGTGGCATCAGGAATTAATATTGCAGCATTCAACATCGGTATTGCTATCGGATCCTATGCTGGTGGACTGATTGTAACATCATCTTTAGGAATAGGAAGTACCCCTTGGATTGGTGCATTATTCCTTGTCATTACAGTATTTATTACATTATATAGCATTCGTCTTGGGAGAAAGCTTTGAAGATAATCTTTATATCATTTTAAAATATCAGACTGTTCAACAAATTGAACAGTCTTTTTTATACTTTTTAATGAATGCTCCTTGTTATTATAATATATTTGCAACCGTTATTTCTAAATTTATTGATCCATGATAACAATCAATTCTGAACACGCCTATTCTATATCAGATGTCCTTTTTGTTTTTGCTCTGGAATCTGAAGCAGCAGATCTTTTTGATGACACTGAAAAATTGATCACCGGAATAGGGAAGGTAAACGCAGCTTCTGCACTGACAAAGGAAATTCACTCAAGAAAACCCAAACTTATTATCAACTTAGGCTCTGCCGGAAGTAAAACTTTTGGTAAAGGAGATATCGTTTGCTGTACAAAGTTTATTCAACGTGATATGGACGTAAGAGGGCTTGGATTTAAAAAATATGAAACTCCGTTATCTGGAATCCCACCGGTTTTAGCATATGGATTAAAGATGGATGGGCTGAAAGAGGGTACATGTGGAAGTGGAGATAGCTTTGAAATGGATCACGTAGAAACGGATTACAATATCGTTGATATGGAGGCCTATCCTTTAGCTTTAATTGCTATGAAAGAGGAAATTCCATTTCTGTGTCTGAAATATATTTCTGATGATGCAGGAAGTGACGCAGCAGATGATTGGGCCGTACAGGTACATTTAGCTGCAGAAGCGTTTAAGAAACTCTTATTTTAAAGGTATTGTTAAAGATCTTGTGATTATAAAATGATCTTTAAATTTTCAAAATATAAGATTATTTATCCTAAAAAATATCTAATTTTGTAGACAAGTAAATCAGCTTACCACCAGTTCTTTAATGAGCTGGTGGTTCTTATTTAAATCAATGATTTAGGGAATAATTAAATTCAGAATACTCATGAAGTCAGAAAATAGTGCATCGGTTAAAATTCCGATGGGTGAATTGGATGTTTATATTGTATCAGACGGATATTTTGGAATCGGGAATCCACAACCAATTCTTGCCCCTGAGATAAAAAAGGAAACCGTTCAACATGCATTAAAAGGGTTGTATTTATCTGAATCCGATTATGAAATTCCTATCAACACACTTTTCATCAAGAAAGGAGATCGTTGTATTTTAATTGATACAGGAGAAGGGCACCACGATCCCGTACATGCAGGTTGGTTACAAAACAGTTTGTCAGAAATCGATATTTCTACAGGCGATATTACAGACATTTTGATCACTCATGCTCATAGAGATCACATCGGAGGAATAATTACTCAAGATGGTGCAAGAAGATATCCGAATGCTCAATATCATCTTTCTGCTACGGAATATAATTTCTGGACTTCTGAAGGAAAAGATTTTTCTAAAAGCAAGATGCCATCCTCTTCTTATCCTACAGGAAAAATACAGATCGACACCCTAGAGAGCATTAAAAATGATCTTACTCTATTTCAGCCGGGAGATACTTTGTTTTCCTGTATAAAAACAGAAGCTGCACCGGGGCACACTCCAGGTCATATCATCTTTCATGTATTTTCTGGTGATCAGTCTATTACCCATCTCGTTGATGTCGTTCATTCCTCTTTATTGATTTCGCATCCAGAGTGGGGGACCCAATGGGATGTGAATTTTGAAGAAGGAGTTGCGACCAGAAACCGTATTTTAGAACATTGTCATACCCATAATACAGTCGTTACTACATGCCATCTTCCATGGCCTGGAATAGGATATATAGGTAAAACACAAAATGGCTTTCAATGGATTCCTAAAGCGCAATCAGATCCTCATAAAATAAGGATCTGAGAGATTTTAAATGATATTAATTGGAGCTCCAAAAGCTAGTTGTGCAAAGATTGAGTTCTTTCTCAGCAAGATCTTCTTCATTATTTAAAGCATAAAAAAGGAATTCTGTACAGCCATACACAATAGCTGTCATTAAATGTCCCGATAAAGTGGTTTCATTTTTCCAATCCATGGTAGCGTTTAAGGACAATTCTATATTTCCTTCAAATTCTGAAATGCAACCTGAAATATCCTGAACATCTATGGGATTATTTAAGTGGGTATACAGATATTTTTTTACTGTAGGATCTAAAAAACGAAGAGTCATTTCCTTTACAATGCCTACTCCTGAAATTTTTCCGCACTTAATATGTTCATATGTAATGAAATCTTTTAGAGCTTCTATAACGTTAGCCCTGTCCTGAAGCCTTACTATATAGTAATTTTCTATTTTGTGGGCAGTCCATAGATTGCCGGTAACAATTTGTGAATTCATGATGGTTAGTTTTGTTTAAATTTAATAGAAAATTTTTCGGTTCACAATTTTTAAGCTATTTTCTTTTTCCATACTTTTAATGACTCTAATTACTGTTTCCACACGTAACCCTGTTAAAGAAGCCAATTGCTGCCTGGTTAAAGGGATTTGAAAGGAATAAGGTTCTTTATTATCATCATAAGTTTTAAGATAATCCATCAATAATTTTAGTTTAGAAGCCGGATTTTGGATAGAAAGATTGTAAAGCATAATATATTTATAATACATCCGCTCGGCAAGACAATGATGAATATTGGTTGAAATCTCAGGATTTTCCTTCAATAAAATTAAGAATTCAGATTTGGGCAATCTGATGATATTGGAAGGAATTAATGCTTCCGCATTCATTGGATAAGGCTTATTGACAAACAAAATGGACTCTCCAAAACTTTGTCCATCTGAAAAAATATTCTGGATGAATTCTTTTCCTTCCTCGGTGTAATTATTGAGTTTTATCTTCCCGTCAGCTATCTGATAGTAATAGGTAGAAAATTCTCCCTCACGAAATATGACTTCGTTTGTTTTATAATTTTTAATTTCTGCCCCGTACGAAAGCAATAGATCTCTATTTATCATATTAATGCCAGTTTATAGATTAAAAATTACACACGAGGTTAAGTCAGCCCTGGTACAATCTTTTGTTTAGTAAAGAGAAAATAATTTTTGATAAATTCCTAAAAACAACATACCACATCTATACCACTTTTTATTTTTTAGGACTTTACAGTAGGAGGTTAAAAGAATAATAAACTGCAAAAAACATTGATTATAATCATAAAAAGTAAGCATCATCTGTATGTACATTTGAATATCACATACAAAACCAATGAAATTAAAAAAACAATTAAAGTAGAATTAAGCCTTTTACAGGTGGGCAACCGCGTGGTATCTATGTGGTATTTCAATTGAAGAAAAATTTAATCATTTTTTCTTTCTTTGTCTTTGTTAAGGCAGACCCAGTTGTAATAGGCATTGAAATTCTAAACAGTAAATTTTGAAAAACTTCAACAGAGATATCCTACTGTTCATCTTATCAGTGAAATTTTGCTGAAAGTCAAGAATATTGGAGATAATAATAGTAGAAAAAGGATGTAATTCTGCAACATATAATAAAAATAATTCTTGCAGACCTTAGCAGAGATGAGAACAAATTATGAAAAACGAAAAACCCGGATTTAATTTAGAAGATTTAACCAAAAAGATTTTTGCTGAAGATGAAATTATAGCATTAGCCAAAGAAAATTCACCACGCCTACTCCATAAATTCAGATTAGTTTATCCCGATTTTTTTGAAAAAATAGCCGCTATAAACCCCGATCTTAAAAATTCGGAGTCTATCTTTTGTATTTACCTGAAACTAAATTTATCTACAAAAGAGATTGCCACGTATACCTTCGTAACTCCAAAGGCCATCCAGAACCGGAAAAACAGATTGCGTAAAAAATTGTCCATTCCTTCTGAAGTGGATATTTATAAGTGGTTCAATAATTTATAATTAGTCTTAGAGCTGAATGAATGCTTTATTAAGATCGTGATACAGCAATACTTTCCAATTGTTTTCTTTAGCTTCTTTTTCCCAGGCAATCCTTAATTCCATTGCCTTTCTTCCATCAAAATCACTTTTGAATGCAAGATGATATTGTAAGTAAGATTCCTGTGGAAGATCATCAGCTCCGTAAAAAACAATTTCTTCATTTTCTGTGATCCAGAAAACCTGCATAAAAGGAGTGTGTCCACCCACTACTTCATAAGAAATTTCATCTGTAATCTGTCCTTTATCATCATTCATCCAAATAATATTGGGCAGCTTAATGAGTTTTTCTAGGGCATCAAAATCAAAAGAAGGATTTCCTTTATTCTCCATTGCATATTCCAGTTCCCGCTTCTGAATGTATATATCCGCATTGGGAAAAGTAGGTGAAATCCCATTTTCGGTGTTCTGCACAGCTCCTTCAATATGATCTTTATGCAAATGAGAAAGAAGAACCTTGGTAATCTGACCCGGTTTGATATTCTCTTTCTCCAGAATTTTATAAATAACGGTTTCTCCTTCTTCATTTTTCCATCCCAAACCAGTATCCAGAATGATACAGTCATTTTGGGTAATGATAAGAAAAGGTTGTACAGACATTTTTATTCCTTCAGACAGACCCACCTTATCAGTTTTTAAAAGGCTAAAATCTTTAGTGGGACTGGCTACAAAATTGCCTTCTTTTAGAGGGATAATTTTCATGTTACAAATTTCCTGATTATTTCTACATTTTGAAAACTTTATTTTTCGATGTCAACTATCGGTAAAACCGATGACGCCCTGAAAGTACTTCCAATCTTCGTTATTGTTACAATCTATTTGTAATTTTGTACTATTGGAAATAAATAATTTGTAGATATGAGCTCAATCATAATCAATAAAGCTTTTTTAGAAGATCTTGAAATACTTCAGGCTGTTGCGAAAGAAACCTTCATGGAAACTTTTTCTAAGGATAATTCAAAGGAAGAAATGGATAGATATATCGAAAAGAGTTTCAATAAAGAAAAACTAACAGACGAACTAAAAAATCCAGATTCATTTTTCTTTATTGCCTGGGAGGAAGATCAGCCGATTGGATATTTAAAACTCAATTCAGGTTCTGCTCAGACAGAGCTTAAGGATGAGTCTGCACTTGAGATCGAGCGTATTTATGTGAAAAGCAGTCATCATGGTAAGAAAGTAGGGCAGTTGTTGTATGATAAAGCTTTAAACGTAACAAAAGAGCAACAAAAATCCTACATCTGGTTAGGAGTCTGGGAAGAGAATCTAAAGGCAGTCAATTTCTATAAGAAAAATGGTTTTGTAGAATTTGATAAACATATTTTTCGCCTGGGAAATGATGAACAGACCGATCTTATGATGAAAAAAATCATTGAATAGAAAACTCTAAATTTCATAAATTTCAGCTGCCGTAAAAACATAAAATTTACCTTTCTTAGGAATATTTTTAGTATCCAGTCCTGTAAATTCACTATAAGCAGGAAGCAATAATTGATTTTCAGTTTGTACAAAGCAGGGAAGGCGGATGCTGTTAACCGTAGAGTTGATAACAAACCCAGGGTGAATATGCCCGGTAATTTGAAATTTTGGATTGGTCTTATCAAAATCATGAATGAAGAGGATATTTCCTAATTCAAACTGATCAGCTTTAAAATCCATGCATAATTTTTCTTCCAATATTGTAGAGATCCGATCATGATTTCCTTCAATAAGAAAAAATTTCAAATCAGGATATTGATTCTTCCAGACACAAAATTCATCTACATCAGAATTATTTCCAGCATGAAGCAGATCTCCCACAATAATAAATTTTTCCGGCTGGAAATAGGCAATGAGAACAGACAATCTTTCAAGATCACTTTTCATCACATGATTGGCCAAAGCAATACCATTTTTTCTAAAATGAGCCGTCTTCCCAATATGGAGATCAGACAAGATCAATGCCTTTTCCTTTTCCCAAAATACAGCACGCTGATTGGTTAGGATAAAGGTTTCAGTGGTAATCGTGATGGCTTTTGTGGCGATGTTCATGGGAGATTCGAGGTTCGAGTTGCGGGTTTAGGGTTTAGGGTTTAGGAAGTTAGTAATTGAATTGTAAGATAGGGATTATATATTATAAGTTGAAAGTTGAAAATTGAAAGTTGAAAGCGGTAGGTAATGGAGGTGCTCAGTTTTTATTTTATGTTTTTTAATTGATAAAGAATATTGATAATTTAAAATTTATAATTTTTCAAGTTTTCCATTTTCCATTTTACACTTTCCACTTTCAATTTTCAATTATATTATTATCCTGCAAATTCATAACTCACAACTATTTATCAACCTGACGAATTAACCGTTGTATCCTCGCATCTAAACCTTCACTTGAAAGAGTCTGCCGAAGGCTGTCTACTTTGATGGGGAAGCTTAACGGGGTAAATGTATTGGAATATTTAAGAATGATTTTCGATTTTTCTATTCTTTTAAAAGCTTCTACCAGTCGCTGTTCCTGTAACTGCATATTAAAAACTTCAGTATACGCCTGTCGTACCAGAAAATGATTGGGATCATAATCTTCCAGCACTTTAAAAATGAGGCCCGCCGAACTTTGTAAAGCTTTATTGGAACGTTGTTGTCCCGGGAAATTCTGAATAACCATTCCTGAAATTACAGCAATATCACGGAATTTTCTGCGTGCCATTTCAGCGGAGTTGATACTTGAAATAACATCTACCATCAGGTTGTCACGAGTCAGGATTTTCTGTAAATTATCTTCATTTAAAGGAATTTCTTTATCGCTAAACAGCTCAAAACCATAATCATTCATCGCCATTGAAAAAGAGATGGGAGCGAGTTTAGAAATTCTGAAGGCAATTAATGCCGCCATTACTTCATGTACCAATCGGCCTTCAAAGGGATACATAAACAGGTGATAACCTTCTCTGTTTTTGATCAATTCTATCAGAAATTCATCTTCTCTCGGGATATGGGAAGTCCTTTCCTGGCTAACGAGTAAAGGATGTAAAAATTTAAGCTCTTTTTCTGAAGAAGCAGGATTTAATGCTCCGGAAAGCTTTTCCCTTAGGAAAGAACTCAAATTTGAGCTCAAAGGCAATCTTCCGCCAAGATAGCTCGGAACCAATGCTTTTCCTTTCGCTAAACGCACATAAACGGTCATATCCTTTACCATTGCAACTTCCAGAACTCTTCCTGCCAAAATAAATTTTTCTTCTTTTTTGAGCTTTGAAATAAAGTATTCTTCAATCATACCGATATATCCACCGGAAATGAATTTAACCTTTAACATAGCATCACTTACAATTGCTCCCATATTCATCCGGTGGAGCATCGCTATCTTTCGGGAGGTGACTTTCAATAATCCATCCTCCATAATGACAACTTTATGGAATTCTTCGTAGCTTTTTAAAGCACTTCCGCCAATGGTCAGAAAATCGATCACCTCTTTCCATTCTTCATCTCTGATCTCCTGAAAAGTGTAGATCTTTTTAATCCTTTCATAGGTTTCTTCAGGATAGAAACCATCACCAACTGCCAAAGTCATCAGAAACTGAACCAAAACATCGAAACACAGAACCTGAGGCTCGCGAGGCTCAATTACCTTTTGTTTGACTGCTTCTTTCAAAGCAGCTACTTCAATTAGTTCCAGAGAGTGGGTAGGAACACAATATATTTTAGAGGTTTCAAAAGGAGAGTGCCCGCTTCTTCCGGCTCGTTGCAGAAATCTCGCAACACCTTTCGCAGAACCTATTTGAATCACAGTATCAACAGGTTTGAAGTCAATACCTAAATCTAAAGATGAAGTGGAGACAACTGCTTTTAATTTACCACTACTTAAGTTTTCTTCGATCCATATTCTTAAATGAGTATCAATAGAACTATGATGAATAGCAATCTGTCCTGCAAAATCAGGATAGGCATCTAATAATAATTGATACCACATTTCACTCTGACTCCGTGTATTCGTAAAGACAATAGTAGATTTTGATTCCAGAATAATAGGGACGATTTTATCTGCAAGTTTAGCTCCTAAATGTCCTGCCCAGGGTAAGATCTCAACTTCATCCGGAAAAACCGGGATAATATCAATCTTTTTATGCTGTTTAGCCGTTATTTTAATCTTCTTAATGTCATAAGGAATCAGTACTTCCAATGCTTCATCAAGATTTCCAATCGTGGCAGTAATTCCCCATATTTTTAATCTTGGAACGTATTTTCTGACCTGTGAAATTCCCAGTTCTACCATTACACCTCTCTTGGAACCAAGCAGTTCATGCCATTCATCAACGGCAATACAATGCATATTCCTGAAAAATCTGGAATGATCTTTCTGACCAAGGAGTAAATGCAGACTTTCCGGAGTCATCACAAGAATATCAGGCATACTTTTTACCTGTTGCTGCCTTACTTTAGGATCAGTATCTCCATTTCTTACACCTACAGTCCAATCCAATCCGATCTCATTAATTGCTTCTTCCATTGCTTTTGCAATATCTTTAGACAGGGAACGGAGGGGAGTGATCCAGATCATTTTAAGTCCCTTTTTATACTTTTCAGGGGAATTAAGAAAATCTATAATCAATGCTAAAAAAACAGAATACGTTTTTCCAAACCCTGTTGGAGCAATCACCATACCGCTATATCCATTTCCAAATTTCCACCAGGTGTCGGTCTGAAATTTAAATGGGGAATTGCCTTTTTCGGCCATCCATTGCTGAATGATCTTAAATCCGTTGGTATTTTCGAAAGCACTCAATTTATTGTATCAGTTTTTTTATTTCTTCCAAATCATCTATTTCATTTACCGTTTTATCTTTACGCCATCTTACAATTCTTGGGAAACGCAGAGCAACACCACTTTTATGACGACTGCTGAAACCTATTCCTTCAAAGGCGATCTCAAAAACCAACTCAGCTTTCACTGTACGAACAGGGCCAAATTTTTCAATTGCATTTTTGTTTACATAACGGCTGACTTCCATTATTTCTTTATCTGTCAAACCGGAATAAGCTTTAGCAATCGTAACTAAAGAATCTCCGTTTTTAACGGCAAAACTATAATCGGTGTAATAAGCACTCCGCCTGCCACTTCCTTTTTGGGCATAGATCAATACAGCATCAATGGTCATTGGATTGATTTTCCATTTCCACCAATCACCTTTTTTACGTCCTGAATGGTAAGGAGAATCTTTTTGCTTCAGCATTAATCCCTCACTGTTAATGTCTCTTGAGTTTTCCCTGATCTGATCCAATTCTTTCCATTCTTTAAAGTCAATACTTTTGGATAAGTGAATTTTTTCAGGATCTTCATTCAGAAGTAATTCTTCCAGCATTGCTCTCCTCGCAGAGATCGGTTTCTCACGTAAATCGTTTCCTTCTAACTCGATCAAATCATAAACAAATACTTCAATAGGAATATCAGTAAGCATCTTTTTGGTTATATTTTTACGATTTAATCTTTTTTGTAATTCATTAAAATTTAAAACTTTACCATCCTTTACCGCAAGTATCTCTCCATCTAAAACAAAATTCCCCTTCATAGCCTTTACAGCCTCAGCAATTTCCGGAAACTGTTCTGTCACCAACTCTTCGCCCCGGGACCAGATGAATACTTCATCATTTCTTCTGATGATCTGTCCCCGGATTCCATCCCATTTGTATTCGATAAGCCATTCTTCCGGTTCTCCTAATTCTGCAAGCTCTTTTTCTAGTGGATATGCAAGACAGAAGGGATAAGGACGTGAATTGTCGGCATTTACTTTTTCAGCTGAGATCAGTTCCTGAAAAGAGATTTCACCAGGATTCCATTTTCCCATCATACTGTGCATTAATGCACTCGATTCCTGTCCTGAATATTTTGTCAAAGCATTGATAAGTGTTTTATCTGAAACACCAATCCTAAAGCTTCCTCCTAATAATTTATTGAAAATGAGCCGTTCTGTATAATCTAAACCATTCCATGATTCTAACACGAATGCTTTTTTTTCAGCTTCTGTTTTATCTTTTAAATTAACAATATCATTCATCCATTGGGAAAGGGTACGATCTATTTTCCCGGTCGGTTGAGGAAGGATCAATGAGAGCGTTTCCCCAAGATCTCCCACAGAAGAATAGCTCTCCTGAAACAACCAGAATGGTAATTTTGTAATCTCCAAAGCCCATTCTTTCATAAGATTTGTATTGACGTTTCTTTTCGGTCTTTTTCCTGTAAATAAGGCAATGAACCAGACTTTATCTTCATCAGGAGCACGTTCCAGATAATCGATGATGGCATCGATCTTAGCATTTGTTTTATTGGTGCTTTCGAGAGCATTGATCAATTCTGCAAAATGTCTCATGATTTCTTAATTGGTTTCGGGGTACGAGTTACGGGTTAGAGCGTTGGTGATGAGTTGAAAATGGAAAGTTGAAAGTTGAAAGCGATTAAAAAATTGCATTTTTTGTTTTTCGCCTATCAAATCTTGTTTTGTATTATCATATTTTTGAAATCCTGAATTCATAATTTTCAACTTTCCATTTTCAATTTTCAACTTTCAATTCATTATCACTCTCTTCTTCATCATCTCCAAACTGTGTTTGAACAACATCAGCTTTAATACCTATTTCATTTAAATATTTTGAAAAAACTTCCGTTTGTCCGTGGGTTACATGTACGATCTCAGCTTCGGTAGCTTTTACAGCCTGTAATAATCCACTCCAGTCTGCATGGTCGCTCATGGCAAATCCTGCATCAGCACTTCGCCATCGTCTGGCTCCACGAACCTGCATCCATCCGGAGCAGATTGCGGTTGCAGCTCCCGGTATTTTACGAATGATACTGCTATCTAATAGAGCGGGTGGAACAATTACAATTTCGCCTTCCAGATGTTTGATGTTTTCCCTAAAGTCTGGGATCTCATATTCCGGAAGCTGAATTCCTACACTTTCAAAAGCTTCATTGAGTTTACCAATCGAATAGTGAACATGAAGTTTTCCTAATCCTTCTACAGCCTTCATGATACGCTGTGCCTTTCCAAGAGAATAACCTATAAAAACAGAGGTTTTACCATTTTCTTTGTTTCTAAGCACCCAGTTTTGAAGTTTTTTGTTGAGATCTTCTACATTCAGCCAATTGTAGATAGGAAGACCAAAAGTACTTTCAGTAACAAATTCATTACACCTCACCAGTTCAAAAGGAGTACTTAATCCATCATCCTGAACTTTATAATCCCCTGAAATAACGCTCACATAACCTTTGTATTCTAATCTGATCTGTGCAGAACCAATAATATGCCCTGCTGGATGCAACGAAACTTTCACCCCATTGATATTCGTTACTTCACCATAACCGACACTCTGGCATTCAATATCTGGTCCTATTCTTTGATACAGAATGGGTTTGGTAAAATGATGGCAAAGGTATTTTTTCATTCCCCAACGGGCATGATCGGCATGTCCATGTGTAATAATCGCCAGATCTACAGGCCGCCAGGGATCAATGTAAAATTGACCTTGTGGACAATATATCCCTTTTTTTGTGAATGTAATTAGTTTCAAATGAAGTGTATTTTGTTAGCTATAAACAATATAATGTTTTTCTAGCGCTTTGGTTTAATTTATCCTTCAAAAAGCCGACCAATCGTTAATAAATAATGAAAAATAATCTTTTTTTAGTGTGAGCTTTCCAGCAATAAAATATTGGACTTTTCACCAATAACAAGAGCTGATATAAATCTGAAATTTGATTCAATACTAACCTATAAAAATACAAAATGAGTAAGACAATTTTAATTACAGGCGCTGCAAGTGGATTTGGAAAAATTGCGGCTTTCGATTTAGCCAGAAAAGGACATCATGTAATCGCTACAGCACAAGTATATCCTCAAATGAGTGATCTGATACGTGAAGCAAAAGAGCAGGGAGTGGAAATGACCGTTGACAAGCTGGATGTGACCAATTCAAGGGATATCGCTTATATCTTAAAGAAGTATGATATTGATATTTTAATAAGCAATGCAGGAATCATGGAGGGAGGGCCAATAGCTGAACAGCCTTTAGATATTATCCGCTCTATGTTTGAGGTGAATGTATTTGGAGCATTGGAACTCGCTCAGGGATTCATTAAAAAATTTATTCAAAAGAAAAGCGGGAAAATTGTATTTACTTCTTCGATGGGAGGTTTATGGACTGTTCCTTATGTGGCCGCTTACTGTGCTTCAAAACATGCTTTGGAAGCAATAGCTGAGGGCTTAAAAACAGAGCTTGAACCTTTTAACATCAAAATAGCGACCTGTAATCCTGGGGTATTTGGAACCGGGTTTAATGACCGAGGAGTAGATTCTATTATCCGATGGTATGATCCTAACGTAAATTTCACTCCGGAATCAGCATTTGCAGGAGCTTCAGAATCACTTGCTCATCAATTGGATCCTCAATCTATGGCCGATGTAATTGTAAATGTTACGTTGGATGAGCATAGCAATTTCAGAAACTTACACCCTAAAGAAACAGAAGATTTTGTAAAACAATTACAGACAGAAGCCTGGAATGTAAAAAGCTAAAAACACTCTATTCATAGAAAGCGTGAATACTTGTGTTCACGCTTTCATTTTATCTATTTAAACTTAAAAAACACGTCCAATGAATATTACTTATTATGAAGCCACAAAAGCATTAAATGCATCTATTGAAAAGGCAAAAACACTCGGCATACCTATAAGTCTTGCTGTTGTGGATACGGGAGGGCATTTGGTTTCCTTTGCCCGTTTAGACAGTGTGTACGGAGTGATTGATTTTGCTATTAAAAAAGCAAAAACAGCAGTTATGTTTGGTGTTGACACTGATGTAATGGGATCTATAGTCTCCGGTGCAGATATCCACGGATATGGCATGTTGAATTCAAATGGAGGAATTCTTACTATTGCAGGTGGAGTTATTATTAAAAATAAACAGGGAAATATAATAGGTGCTATTGCTTCTTCCGGTGGAACCCCTGAACAGGATAAAGAAATTGCAAACGAGGGAGCTGCAGCTATTTTTTAAATTTTGCATATTTGTATAATGGAGGCACAATCTGAAATATTATTTGACAAACTGGTGTACTCATGTTCTTTCGAAAAACACCGGGGGCATGAGGAATTTATACCGGATCATTTCTTGGGGTTTCAGCTTTCCGGAGAGACTCATGCTTTTCATGATCAGGGAAAGACAATCATTAAAGAGAATATGGTAATTCTTGTCAGAAAGAACCAACTGATCAGAACCATAAAATATCCTTCGGAAAACACCCCTTATCAATTTATTTCCATTGCGCTTGATAAAGAAACATTACAACAGTACGCGGCTGAGAATAAACTGAAAACAAACGGTCCGTTTCATACTAAACAGAAAATATTTTTTGAGTCAGATGATTTTTTTTCAAATTATTTCCTTTCTCTTACTCCTTACATTGATAAAACAAAAACGATCAGTTCCAATCTCGCAGGCTTAAAAGTTAAAGAAGCTATTGAATTGATATTACAAAGTAATCCTGATTTTAAAAATTTGCTTTTCGATTTTTCTGACCCTCATAAAATAGATTTAAAGGAATTTATGAACAAGAATTTCATTTTCAATCTCTCGATAGATGCTTTTGCAAAACTAACGGGGCGCAGTCTTTCAGGTTTTAAACGTGATTTTCAGAAAGCATTCAATATGTCTCCTAAAAAATGGTTAAAGGAAAAAAGATTGCAGGAAGCTTATTATCTTATTAAGCATAAAGATAAAAGGCCTACAGATATCTATCTTGATTTGGGATTTGAAAACCTATCTCACTTTTATTATTCATTTAAGGAAAAGTATGGTCTTACAACAACTGAAATTTAGTGAACGAAATAAAAGACAACCTGCTTATTTTTCAAAATCATAAAAATTGATTCCAACTTCCTCATCTTTCACTTTTACCATCTTTGTATTTAAAGGATAAAAAATAAATTCTCCTGCACCGCGGATCTTCGCATCCAAAAGGTGCCCAGCCAAAGCTGTGTAGTCCTGTCTTCCTAATGTAATATGCAAATGGAGTAGTGGCTGACCGTTCATTTCAGATACATTTCCGGAAATATTAGAGACTTCCATCTGTTCATGAAATGTTTTGTCAACATAATTTTTAGTAGAAGGCACGAAGAAGCGAAGTGTTGCTTCACTTACAGCACCTATTCCCGTTACTTGTCCTGATTGAATATTCTGATTCTTTACAAAGTCTGTCAGCGCTTCTACAATACCTGACCTGTCTTTTATACTGACAATATAAGTTTGATCAACTTTTTTAGCTGTCCAGTTATTTCCCTTAAAAATCTCTGTATTCATGTGGTTCGATATTAGAAGTGAAGTAGTTGATTGGCAAAAGTGCAAAATGGCTGAAAAGCAAAAAAATGTAAAATTGCAAAATTGTTAATTTGTAAAACTGTAGAACCAGTCGTTAAAAAACAATTCATTGACGATTTTACAATTTTACAAATTAGCGGTTTCACCTTTCTGCTTTTTTGCCTTTTTGCCATTCAGCCATTCCTCGCTGAATGTTTACTATTTCTTTAAATAATTAATAATTCCAATTACATCTTCTTTTCCCAATCCGGCATCATGAGCAGATTGGTAGGTATCGATTAGTGTTTTAGATAAAGGATAGTCTGCTCCGGCTTTATTCGCCAGAAGAATATCTTTCAACATCAGATCTAATGCAAATGCAGGCGCATAATTTTCATTGATCAATAGGGGAGTTTTTACTTTTGTAGCCCCACTTCCGCTGGCACTTTCATTGATGATATCGAGCATATCTTTACGTTCTATACCCAACTTATCTGAAAATAAAATAGTTTCGGCAAGACCCTGATATAGTGCGGATATAAAGTAGTTTACCGATAGTTTTGCAGCAATCCCTTTTCCATTCTCTCCCAAATGTTTGATTGTCTTACCAAGCTTTTGCAAATAAGGTTCTACGCGCTCCAGATCTTTTTCAGAACCACCAGCCATGATAATTAATGTTCCATCAGCAGCCGGTTTTGTGCTTCCCGCTACCGGAGCGTCAATAAAGCCCGCTTCTTTTATTTTGACAGCAGAAGCGATATCATTGCTTGCTTCAGGAGAAATAGTACTCATATCCACAAAGAGTTTCCCGTGAATATTTGAGGAAAATACTTCTTCATATACTGCTCTAACCGCTGTATCATTCGTCAGCATAGTAAATATAATATCACAGTTTTCAACCAGATCTTTTATGCTATTGCGTACTATTGATTTTTCTTTAAAGTCCTCTGTTTTTTCAATACTTCGATTATAAACAGACAACGGAAATCCAGCTTTTTCTAAATTTTTGGCCATCGGATGACCCATATTTCCTAATCCTATAAATCCGATTTTTTCGTTTTCCATGCTTGTATTTGTATTAATGTATTAATGATGAATTGAAAATTGAAAGTGGAAAGTTGAAAATGGAGAGATTAGAAGTTATCTATCAGTAGACTTATTAACTCTAAGACTCTAATACCCTCAAACCCTAAAACTCTGATACCCTCAAACCCTCAAACCCGCATCGCGTATCCCGAAACTATCAACTTATCCAATCAAATTTACGCATTATAAAATGGAACAAACCATCGAAAAGCAGAAAGCAGTAATTTTGGTAATCAATGCTGTAATCTGTATACACATATTAGTCCTTTGGCAATAATCGTTTATCATTTTACAAATAGAAGTGTAATTTCTCGCTCTACAATTTTTTATAATCAAAAAACTTACAGAAATTTGCAAAAAATGATAAGAAGTAAATAGATGAAGATTATAGACATTGAGAAATGGAACAGAAAAGAACATTTCGAATTTTTCTCAAAAATGGCAAGCCCATACTTTGGTTTCACTGCTGAAGTTGATTGTACAAAAGCATATGATACAGTAAAAGCAAACGGTTATTCTTTCTTTGCATACTATCTTCACAAATCCATGGCTGCCGTAAACTCCGTTGATGAATTAAAAATGAGAATTGTTGATGACCAGGTTGTTTTATTTGATGTCATTCACGCCGGAAGTACGATTGCTAGGGCAGATGGAACTTTTGGATTTTCATTTATTCCTTTTTCGGAACAATTTGAGACTTTTAACGAAGAACTTCAAAAAGAAGTTACCGCTGTCCAAAATTCATCGGGATTAAGATTAAGTACGGATACAGTAACTAAGGCTCTGATAAGACATTCTACCATTCCATGGAATTCTTTCAGTGCACTATTACATCCTACCAATTTTGACAACAAAGAATCTATTCCAAAGATCACATTCGGTAAGTTCAGTGTTCGTGATGGTAAGAAATATTTACCAGTTTCTGTAGAAGCTCATCACGGTTTAGCAGATGGTCTCCATCTTGCGAGATATTTTGAAGAATTTCAGAATCAGCTGGATCTATAACGATTAAAGCTTTTATATAATCAGAAACTTTGAAAGTTCAAAAAAGAGAAACTGTACTTTCCGATTGATTGTATAAATTATATATTTAGTTCTAACAATCGGAAAATACAGTTAAATTCATTATCCTATCATTAAATTTGAATCAAAATTTTACTATGCAGACCAGCGCTTCTCCAGGTATCTCCCGTACTGTCATATGGCTAATGGCCGTCATTTCAGGATTGGTAGTTGCCAACAATTATTACAACCAGCCTTTATTAGCTCTTATTTCTGATGATCTCCGTGTCTCTGAAAGTGCTGCAAGTAAAATATCTGTCCTTACCCAAATAGGATATGCATTAGGACTGCTTTTAATTGTTCCTTTAGGAGATAAATTTTTTCGTAAAAAGTTGATACTAATTGATTTATTGCTGGTTTTTGGGTCACTTCTATGGATGACTTTTGCCACCCATTTGTGGATGTTGTATGCGGCCAGTTTATTGATTGGGATGACTTCTGTGATTCCACAACTCTTTGTACCTATTGCCGCCGAACTCTCTTCAGATGAAGAGCGCTCATCTAATATTGGGGTTGTGATGTCGGGTTTATTAATGGGAATTCTTTTATCTCGTTTCGTGGGTGGAATAGTGGGAGAAATATGTGGCTGGAGAGCTATGTTTGGTATTGCAGCTGGTGTCATGGTAATTGTTTGGATCGCCGTATATAAGATGCTTCCGAATCTACTCCCTAATTTTAAAGGAACTTATAAGGAGTTGATGCGTTCCGTTTTTCACCTGGCAAAAACACAACCTGTTTTACAACTGGCTTCCTTTCGTGGAGCAATGGCTTTTGGTTCCATGTGTGCCTTATTTACATCTTTGGCATTTCATATGGAAAAACCACCATTTAATGCCGGATCATCAGTGGTTGGAAGTTTCGGATTAGCAGGGGCGGTTGGTGCATTAGCTGCCGCTAAAGTCGGGAAATTTCAAAAATTTATGGATTTGAACAGGATCATTCTGTATTCATTACTGATTGTATTGGGAAGCTGGGCTTTTACCTTTTTTGCAGGAGAAACCTATTGGGGACTGATTGTAGGTGTTATTCTTGTGGATCTTGGAGTCCAATCGAGTCATATTATGAACCAAACCAATTATTTTTTAATTAAAACCAATGCGGTTAACAGATTGAATACAGTATATATGGTTTGTTATTTTATTGGAGGATCACTTGGAACGTGGCTTGCCTCAATAGCCTGGCATTATGCACAGTGGAATGGGGTATGTTTTGTTGGGGCAGGTTTTGGTATACTCGCTTTGATCGCTCATATTTTATTCAATAAGAAAGTGAGCCATTTTTCATAAATATTTTTGAACAATACTCTCTTTCAACTTATTCTAATTTCTATGATCTACCTTCTGTAGTTCAATTTTGTGCTAATCTTAATGCATCGACTTAGCTTCAAACCAAAAATGGAACAAAATGTATACTTTAAGACTTAATGAGTTGATTTATATATTATTTATTGTGAAGGAAGAAAATAATCGAATGACTCAATTAAATTTTGCCCTAAATTCAAGAGGTGTTTGTTTTGTTTTTGCTTTAAATAATTTACTGAAACTTTGTGAATGTTCAAAACCTAACTCAAAAGCAATTTCAGAAACAGATAAATTGGTTGTGGATAGTTTTTCTTTAGCTTTTTCAATTAATTTGTGTTGTATGTATTGTTGGGCATTTTGCCCTATGTGAGTGCGGAGCAAATCGCTCAAATATCCTGCAGAAATACATAACTGCTCTGAAACATAATGAACGGTAGGAATTCCATTAGTAAGCGATGTATTGCTATTAAAATAATCGTCCAGAAACGTTTCCAGTCTTTCCAATACATCATTGTTGGTTTGCCTGCGGGTAATGAATTGTCTTTTGTAAAACCTGCTGGCATAGCTTAGTAATAAATCTATCTGTGCAATAACAACCGTTTGGCTAAATTCATCTATCCTGCTATTAAGCTCTTCTTCAATAATTTCAAATACGGAAACAATAATTGCTTTTTCTTTCTCTGATAAGTACAAAGCCTCGTTTACCGAATACGAAAAGTATCCGTATTGTTTTATTTTTTTTGAGAGGGGGTATCCTAATAAAAAATCAGGATGAATAAGTAAAACAAAATCAGGTAATTTTTCTACATAGTCCTCTTTGTAACCAATTATTTGATTGGGTGAGGCAAACAATAATCCACCATCGTCAAAATCATAATGATGCCGACCGTATTTTATTCGACCGGTTATGTCAGTGGAAAATGAAATTTTGTAAAAATTCAGTATGTGCATGCCCTCCGGAGGTTTCACATCCTTATTTTGTTCCGAACCCTTAATCAAACTTATTAAAGGATGCAATGGCTTTGGCAAGCCAAGCATCCTATGTACATCTGACAAAGAGTTAAACTTTTGCAAGCCATTCTCTTTTTTATTCATAATAAGCTAATCTACTTAAATTTATTTCACATCCACTTTACCTTTTGGGTTTTCGTTTATCGCCAATTCATTTATGGTATTTTCCCAACTTTTATTTTGAGGATAAAGTTTTGACCAAATATATGCTGCCGTCATTTTACTCACAAAATTTACAAGTTCAGGATTTTCTTCATCATATTGAAACGTTTCTGAAGCATCATATCCAGAAATACCACCCAGCATGTGTTTTCCACCAAAAATTGTTAGTAAGGATTTTGGAGAAGGGCTTTTATAATAAGCATCCATACGCCAGAATTCCTCATCAGAAAACATAGGATTTTGGTCTCGATCACCTGCCACTACTAACATATCATTTTTCATTTCAGAAAAATTAGTTCCACCAATTACAGGATAATGTTCGGATATAAATTGTGCCGCACCTTCACCAGAACCGGGAGCGCCAAATACCACAAATGCTTTTATGCGCTGTTCTTCCTTGCTTACCACTTCACCTGAAACAGGATCTGTAACACGCATACCAGCAAGCATAGATACAGTATGTCCACCTAAAGAATGTCCAACAGCAGCAACACTATTTTTATCTGTTCGCTCACTTAAACCGGGAATAATTGAAAGAATTTCTTCGATATTATCGAGTATAAATATCATATCTTCTGCTCTCGATTTCCAAAACAGAGCGCCTTCCTGCCCGGTGGGGTCGAGTGCCAATGTCTTTGAATCCTGGTGGGTGGGTTGAATAATCACAAAACCCTGTGCTGCATAATAGTCCACAAGAGGGGCATAACCTCTATAAGAAGCAAGAAAATTGGACGCACCGTGACCATGTGACAAAATAATTACGGGAAGATTTACTCCATTTACGGGAGCGGTAACTTTAACTTCCAATGCGGCTTGGCGACTTTTTACCTGAAATATAATTGGGCTTACTGAAATGATTTGGGCATTTGCCGAAAGTTGATTTTCCATAATTCTATATTATTTATTACATTGATGTTGCAAAGTTCAGTCATCAAATTATTTAATATGTAGTTCTATTGAGGATTATTGTAGCCCGATTGAGAATTTTTTCTATGTAATGAGAATACTAACCGTTTTGCCATTTTTAAAAGTATATTGATTTTTAATATATTTTTTTACCTTTTGTACTGTATTTTTGGAATACCCAGCTTTCCAATCCTAAATTATCAACTTTTAAACAAATTTTATCTTGATGTAATTTTTCGGTAGTTTGCAGTATATCAATGTACTTCTAGCTAAGGATTAGGTTTGGTTTTGGGCTACTTGCATTTTTAATGATAGGCTTAAAGAGTAGGATAGAAAAAAAGACAGAAGAACTTATTATCAAGCGCTTACAAAATGTAATAAATTTTGTTACATTAAAATTTTTCGGTAACTTTGCAGGAGTAAAATACATCAAAAGAAATAAAATGAAAATAGAAATTTGGTCGGACGTTATGTGTCCGTTTTGTTATATCGGGAAAAATAATTTTGAACAGGCACTTGAAAAATTACCATTTAAAGATCAGGTAGAAGTAGAGTGGAAGAGTTTCCAGTTGGATCCTACATTAGATCCTGCTGAAACTAAAAATACCATGACGTATTTTAAAGAAAAAAAGGGATTTCCTGATGCTCAGGCTAATCAAATGATGAGTCAGGTAACTCAAATGGGTAAAAATGCAGGAATAGATTTTAATTTTGAAACAGCTTTAATCACCAATACTTTTGCAGCTCATAAGCTTTTGCACTTATCTAAAAAGTACAACAAGTCTAATGAAATGGAAGAAGCCTTATTTATTGCTCACTTTATTGATGGTAAAAATGTAGGAGATGTCGATACTTTAGTCGCAATTGCTGATTCATTAGGTATCGATAAAGAAGAGGCAAGACAGGCAGTAATTTCTGAAGAGTTTAATCAGGAAGTAAATGAAGACATTCAACAGGCGAGAAACAACGGGATTACTGGTGTTCCTTTCTTTGTTCTGAATGGTAAATATGCTGTTTCAGGAGCTCAACCGGTTGAAACTTTTGAGAACGCACTTCAACAGACCTATAAAGAAACAGTTTCTCCATTTCAAGATCTTTCAAATGGGGAAAATGCATGCGGACCTGATGGATGTAGTATTTAATATGATATCCTGTTTTAGAAAATAAGAGGACTATATACTTATAGATAAAACCTGAAGAAATTCTTCAGGTTTTTCTTTTGTATTTGTATTTTTACAGTATTCTACAATAACCAATGGAAATTCATTTTTATCAACCTGTTCATCCAGTACTCAAAAAATACATTCAGGGATATTATTTTATATCTAAAGATGAATCCAATCAATCTATCAGGTACCTTACATTTCCTAATAATTTTTTTATTTTATCTGCCTGTCAGGATGTTGAAATCATATCAAGTGAAAACAGCCTAGAAATTTTCCGTTCACCCACAAAAAACTTAATGGCTGATATTGTTTCGCGTTGTACCAGTTCTACAGAAATATTTTATGCAGAACCGATTAATGAAATCACTCTTTACTTTAAACCATTAGGAATTTATCATTTTTTCAATAGTGAAAACAGTGCACTTCTGGATGAAGAGCTTCTTCATATTCCATATTTTCAGGAAACAATAAATATCATCCTCAATGAATCTGACAGAGAAGTGCAAATAGAAAAACTGGAGAACTATTGGCTCTCAAAATTTGTAGAAAAGGATTTATCCTCAGTAGAAAAGATTATACAGGATCTTGAAGGTGACCTGAGTATCCTGGACATCGCCAAAAAAAATGGAATAACTCGTCAGTATGTCAACAAAATCACTAAACGTTATGTGGCCAAACCTGCATCTGAATACCGGAAAGTATATCGCTTTCGGAATGCATTGATGCAAAATAAACAAATGAAAAACCTTACAGAATTATCATATGAAAATCTTTTTTATGACCAATCTCATTTTATCAAAGATTTTAAAGAGCTTACTCAAATAACTCCAAGCATTTTTTTCAAAAAAGTAAATACAGAACAAAATAATGTCTGGCTATTTATTTAAGTGAGTTTCCTTTTTTACAATTCTCACTTTGCCTCCGAAAGTATTTTTGCCATACATTAAATTTAACCCCAATGAAAAAAATACTCATTCTTGCTTTTTCACTTTACTCTTTATCTTCTTTTTGTCAGAATACCAATTCCCCAATCATAAAAGAAATTTTGGAAAAGGTCAAAGAACACTATGTAGACAAAGATCTTTATAAAAAACTGGATTCTGAAGTTCAGTTAAAAAACTTAGAATCTCTCAATGGAAAAAATCTTGCCGAAGAACTGACGAAACAACTAACAACGATATCCCAAGACCAGCATTTTTTTGTGAAATACCTTGAAAATTTTAATCCTGAAAAACAAAAAGATGCAAAGGAAATATTAAAATCAAATAATTTCCATAATAGTCTTGAGAATTTTGGCTTTGAAAATGTTCGAAGATTGGATGGAAATATTGGTTATATTAATTTTAAAGGATTTGCTGAGCCCAGTTCAAGTTCCAAAACATTAGAATCTGCAATGAATTTTGTAGCTAATACCAATTCTCTGATTATTGATCTCAGAGAAAACCGAGGTGGGGATAACGGAATGCTTTTATTATTTTGCAGTTATTTCTTTAAAGATAAAGCCAATTTATATTCTACCTATTTCAGAGATAAAGGCAAAACAGTAGAAAATAATACCGAATCAAAAGTCTCTGGTCAAAAATACCTTAATAAGAAAATCTACATTCTTACCAGTAAATACTCTTTTTCGGCTGCTGAAGGATTAGCCTATTTTTTAAAAGCATATCAATTAGCACAAGTTATCGGTGAAAATACAGGCGGAGCAGCCAATCCTGTAGATGAATTTATCATTGGAAACAAATACCTTTTAGTAGTTCCTGTCGGTAAAATAACAGCAAAGAAAACTGTGGGAAACTGGGAACACACTGGAGTCAGTCCGGACATAAAAACGACTTCTGAAAAAGCTTTTAAGACTGCACATCTTCTGGCACTTAAAGATATTTTGAAAAATAAAGTTCAAACAGAATTGAGTGAAAATGAATTGGAAAATCTTATTCGTCAACTAGAAAAAGAATGAATAAAATAATTTTAAATTAAATTTTAACTTCTTCAGATATTTATGGGTGGCTGAGGCTCTCGAAATCACCCATAACAAAAATCCTTTCGAACCTGAGTTCAGAAAGGATTTTATAATAAAATTTAAATCTTTAAATGATTAGAAGTCTTTGAAATTTTTCCCCAAATGTTCTTCTATTACAAAGAATGGATCTTCTTTAAGGGTATGTCCTCTCATATCTATAAGACTTACTTTACTCATCATACGAAGCATAATTCTTCTTTCACAAGAATGTTCTACACCATTAATATTTCTTACTCCGGCACGGAAAGCTGATCTTCCATGGGCACATAAGTGATTATTTACGATGATAACATCTCCTGATTGTGGAGTAAAATCTGAATAGATCAGATCTTTTGCTTCCTGCCAGAACTTACTAAGTGCATGATGAGCAATATCTGTCTGCTTGATATCAGGATTAAATAATTGCTCTGCAGCATCAAATCTCATAAATGGCAACTCCTTATTTCCATACAAAATAGCATCTAAAGTATCTATTTCATCTGCTTCATTCTGCAAATTAGCATCTTTAGGAATTTTAAAGATCGGGTCAAACAAAGGCCTATACTCTTCATGAATCGTTTCATGTGACCGGATCGAGTATAGAGTAGAAGGTACCTGCTCTTCATTACGAATATACATAAAGCTTAAAAAATCAGCCTGATGTTTAAGAAAGGCATCTTCTGTATGTACATATAAATCAGTCGCTGATCCAGACCCTGTCTGGGTTTCACGCATTTTTTCATCTGGAATGATCGCATGGATCAAACCTCCTCCTTTACGCTGTGAGTAATATTGTACAGGCTTAGAGGGAAGAGCTCCATGTAATAATGCACATGCAAACCCATATTGATTAAATTTTGAATAATCTGCCGATTGCCAATTGGCAGGGGTAGTACCTATTTTTTCCTGATCAATATCAAAAAGCCCCTGGAATATAAGGGCACCATATTGATCTTTGGAAAAATCACTGGCAAATGATGCTAAGACTTTTAATAGTCTTTCCGGTAGGAAATATGATGCAAGCTGATGAACCTGCATTACAAACTCTCTATTTTCAAAAGTTTCATATTTTCTTTCAAGATGATCTACAGCATCCTTGATCATCTTACGCTCACTATCTGTAATTTCAATGGCTACAGGAAGTACTCTTTCCATAGTCAAACTGCTTTCTTCAAGAATTTTTAGAGAATTCATTAAAAAAAATTTTGTGTTAGGATTAAATTATTATATTTGTTTTTAATTATTCTAAATAACAATTGCGTTGTCAAATTTATGAATTTTTAATTAAGTACCAAATAAAAAATGCAAAAAAATAAAACTTAACGTATTGATTACGAGAAAGATAAACCATGTCTTTTAGATAGATAAAACTCCACAATTTTTTCAATCAACGTTATAAATAAATATATGAACAACGAAATTTTGCCTCACGAGGAAGTGATAAATGATACTTTGAATCACTTTTCGGGGAAATTTGAAAACATTTTTCATCAAGATAATTATGATCACTATCGTTCCGCAATCCATGACACCTTAGATCTGGTTGGAACATTTCTTCATAGAAACGACAAACCATTTAGCGGTATAGAAGCTAAAACAATGAAAAAGATGGTTCAGCACATCGATCTGAACCAAAAACTTTCTTCTTATGAAGAAGTATTAAAGGAAGTAGATGAAATTTATGTACAACATGCTACTGCCTTTCACCTTCCACAATATGTTGCCCATCTTAACTGTCCTATTGTTATTCCGGCATTAGCAGGAGAAATCCTTGTCAGCGCTATTAATTCTTCACAAGATACTTATGACCAAAGTGCCGGTGGTACTTTCATGGAAAGAAAACTGATCGACTGGACTGCAGAAAGATTAGGGTATACTACAGAAAGTGATGGTGTATTTACAGCGGGTGGATCACAAAGTAACCTAATGGGATTGGTAATGATGAGAGATGTCTTCTCTCAAAAGAATCTAAATCATAATATAAAACAAGATGGTCTTCCACCTGAAGCCAGCCGTTTTAGAATTTTCATTTCGGATAAAGCCCATTTCAGCAATTCAAAAAATGCATCGATCATGGGATTGGGTGAAAAATCTATTGTAAAGGTTCCTACCGACAATGAGTTCCGTATGGATATTACAATGCTTCAAAAATACATGAAGAGAGAGATTCTTTTAGGAAATATTCCTATCGGAATTATCGCTACAGCAGGAACTACAGACTTTGGTAATGTAGATCCTTTGGAAGATATCGCTAATATAGCAGCACAACATAATATATGGATGCACGTAGATGCAGCGTATGGCTGTGCTTTATTGCTAAGTGCCAAATACCGTCACTTATTAAATGGTATAGAAAAAGCAGACTCTGTGACAATAGATTATCACAAATCATTCTTTCAGCCAATCAGCAGCAGTGCTTTCATCGTTAAAAACAAAAGAGAACTAAGAATCCTGAAACACCATGCAGATTATCTGAATCCTGCAGAAATGGATGAGGAGGAGATTCCTGCACAAATCAATAAATCTATTATACAAAGTACCCGCAGATTTGATGCTTTAAAACTATGGTTTACTTTGAGAATGATGGGTCAGGAACAATTAGCCGAATATACAGACAGGATCATTGATCTTACTAAGGATGTAGCAGAAATGATCACTGAAAATCAGGAATTTGAATTATTAACTCATACAGATCTTAGTGTATTGGTATTCCGTTATTTGAGATCTGACATTGAGGATCTGAATGCTTTAAACTTACATGTAAAAATGAAGTTGTTCTACAGTGGAGAAATCCTTGTAGCAAGCACTAAAGTTGATGGTCAGTTCTACCTCAAATTTACTTTCCTGAATCCTATTACAACGACAGAGGACGTTCACCAAATTTTAAACACAATAAAAAAACATGGAGAAGACTTTGGAACAACAAACTAAGTTGACGGAAAAAGCACAGAAAATTGCAAGCAGGATCCTGCTAAACGGTATGCTTCGGGAACTTGGGAATGGAAAATTTTACGAAGGAACTCCAAAATACGATACATTAACGGCTAAAGCACTGGGAAATAGTGGCTATCCATTGCATATAAGATTTGAATTAAAGAAAAGTGATCTCTTCTTATTTGCTCCTGTTTCTTATCGTTCTGAAAGTGCATTTCATGATTATGGAACGTCTTTATGGGCGGTTGATCATAAAAACCAAACTGTTTTTGAAGTAGATATCGATCAGCTGATCGTGCTGGTTTATACAGAGTTTTCTGAACAATTTAACGAACAGGGACTTGCGTTATTTGCTACAAGAATTCAGAGCAGCTGTAGAAACCTTGAATTAATAATGGAATCGGGATCACAGGAAAATGATGCTGTAACCTATTCTTTTCTGGAATCTGAGCAGAGACTTCCGGTAGGACATAATCTCCATCCTTTTACTAAAGCGAGAATGGGATTCTCTCAAGAAGAGCAGCTTCTTTACGGTCCGGAATTCAATAAGGGAATTCAGCTGGAATATTTTCTGGTACACAAAAGTTGTGTCAAAGAAAACTCTGTTTTAGAAATTCCATATAATGAATTCCTAAAGAGCGTTGTTTCCTTACCTGAGGATCTTGAACAAAAATATCTCACAGGGGATGAAAAAATCTCTGATTTTTATACTGTACCATGCCATCCGTGGGAATCAAGTTATCTGTTATCTTCCCAAGATGGTGCAGAGATGATCAAAAACCGCTCTTTGATTCACGTGGGCGTATTGGGAGAGGAATTTTATTCAACGTCTTCCATAAGAAGTATGTACAGCCCTAATATCTCGTGGATGCCTAAGTTTTCTTTAAACGTTCTTTTAACAAGTTCAATAAGAATAAATTCCGAAAAGGATTTAAAAAGAGGTTACGCATCTGCTTTATGGCGTCAATATGCAGCTTCTGCATTTGAAAAAGATTTTGATCAATTCAAACTTCTTCTGGAGCCTATAACATTGGGCGTCTATCATAATGGTAAAAATATCGACAGCCTTAACCTGCTGATCCGTGAAAACCCATTTTCGCCAAATGATAAAACATTACTTCTAGCAAGGTTGTGTCAGGATGAACTCGTAGATCAACAAACCTTCGTAAAGCGATTTTTTGAAGATGTTTCTGCTCAAGTAGGATTAGGTCTTGAAGAATCAATAACGATTTGGTTTGAGAAGTATATTCAATTATTGATTGCTCCTTTAAATCACTTATTTGCTCACTATGGAATGGCTCCGGAAGCGCATCAGCAGAATTTGCTTATCCAACTGGATGATCAATTGCTTCCACAGACTCTTTTTGTAAGAGATGCACAAGGATACCTGTTAAGAGAAAGTTCAAGACCACAGTATGCTGATCTTTCAAAAGATTATCCGGAGATCAATGATCTTTTCATCAAAGATGAGCGTCTTTTAGATATCATTTCACATCATCTTCTGGTAAGTAATCTGGCCGCATTGATAGCTTCATTAGGTAAAACAGGCTGGGTACATGAAAGAAAACTGATTAATATTTTATATAAAGAATTTGAACAACTTCATAAAACCAACCCATCGGACCTTACCACATATGCTTTAAAGAATCGTTACTGGTTAACAAAATCAAACTTGCAATCAGCTATTCTTGATGTAAACGGTGGAGTGAATGCATCAGCAATTTCCTATGCTAAAGTTCCGAATCTTCTTCACAAATATTTCTTCTCAGACCAGTTGATCAATCCGAGAGGAGAGGATATTGTCCTGAGACGCTATTTTGAGAAAGAAGATGTTACAATTACCATGCGTCCAATCAACCTTAATGAAGATCTTGAAATGCTTCATGAATGGTTTAACAGGGAGCACGCTGTAAAAGTTTGGCAAATGAACTGGCCAATAGATGAATTGGAAACCTATTACCGCCTGATGCTACCCAACGATGAGGGACATAGTTATATCGTATTCAGCAATGATGAACCTTCATGTAATATTGAAGTGTATTGGCCATGCAAAGATATCGTAGGGGACTATTATGATGTATTGCCTACAGACTATGGAACGCATCAGTTCATAGCTCCTACGGATCCTAAGAAAAAATATGTTTCTCCTTCAACACAATCGATGGTAGATTATGTATTTGCTCAGCCACAAGTTGGAAAAATGGTTGGCGAAGGTTCTGTGGATTCTCGCGCATCGATGATGAACAAAGCACATGTCGGTTTTAAAGTAGACAAGGTAATTGAAATGCCACACAAAACGGCAAATCTTAATTTCTGCTACAGAGAATGGTATTGGGAAAAATTCCCTCAAAACAAAGATGTACAAATCACTGCAAAAATTGCTAAACATGACTAATGATACAATATATAATGTAATTGGAATAGGTATCGGGCCTTTCAACTTAGGGCTGGCCGCTTTATCCAATCCGATTTCTGAATTAAAAACACTTTTTCTTGACCAAAGAGATGGCTTCGACTGGCATCCGGGATTAATGATTGACCATGTAACATTACAGACACCATTTTTGTGTGACTGTGTTTCAATGGCAGATCCTACGAGTCCTCTGAGTTTATTGAACTATTTAAAGGAAACCAACAGGCTGTATAAATTCTTTATCAGAGAAGATTTCTTCATCCCTCGTAAAGAATATAACCGTTATTGCCAATGGGTAGTAGATCAATTGCCACAATGCCGTTTCTCTACGCAGGTTGTAGATATTATCTATGAAGATGGTCTTTATCTGATCACGACACTTCATACAAAAACAAAAGAAGCAGTAGTTTATAAAGCAGAAAGATTAATACTGGGAACAGGAACTCAGCCTCATATCCCTTCTTTTATACCAAAGGAAGATTCTCGTATTCTTCATACCAGTTCTTATTTATATAGAAAGGAAGAGCTTTTAGCTAAAGGTAAAAAAATAGCAGTGATCGGTTCAGGGCAAAGTGCTGCCGAAGTTTTTTATGACCTGCTTCAAAGTCGTAATGAAAACACTGAATTGGGTTGGTATTCCCGTCCGGATCGATTCTTCCCGATGGAATATGCAAAACTTACATTAGAGCTTACTTCTCCTGATTATGTAGATTATTTTTACAGCAGAGATGAAGCAGCACGCAAAACCATCTTAAGCAAGCAACAGGCACAGTTCAAGGGTATCAATTACGATCTTATCAATCAGATCTATGATTTCATCTACGATCTGAATATTGATAACGCTGATCCAAAGCTTACCATCATTCCAAACAGCCAACTGGATAGGGTAGACAACAGTAATCCTGCTCGTCTGACACTGGAATTTACACAGAAAGAACAGGATATCCCTTATGAGCAGGAAGCAGATTATCTGGTAATAGGAACAGGATACCGTTATCATGAACCTTCATTTTTACAGAATATAGAATCAAGGATTAAAAGAGATTCCAATGGTTTATTTGCTGTTGGCAGAAACTATTCCATAGACCATAATGGTGGTGAGATTTACGTGCTTCACGCAGAAGTACACACGCATAGCTATATTTCTACTGATTTAGGAATGGCAGCTTATCGTAATTCTTATATCATCAATGATATTCTGGGAAGAGAGCATTATAAAATTGAAAAGAAAATTGCTTTCCAGGATTTCGATGTCGAAAAATATTCTTCTATACCAACAACAGCTCAAATTTAATACCCTATTATGAACAACACATTAAATAATACTACTATAATCAGCCAGGAAAACTGGAACCAAGCCAACATTGATCTAATGGCTAAAAGCATTGCAGAATTAATGCATGAAGAACTGTTGAAACCAACAGCTGATTTTGAAGATGAAAAAGGATATACTGTCTTTAGATTGGAAACAGGAAAAGAAAATGTAACCTATAGCTTCAGAGGTCAGAAAAGACTTATGGACTATTGGCATATTGATAAAAGCAGCATCAAAAGACATGAAAACGGAAATATAAGTTCATCAATCGATGTTCCAAAATTCTTTTTGGAAATGCAGTCGGTATTCGATCTTGATTCCAATACGTTAGCCCGATATACAGAGGAACTTCTGCATACATTATATTGTGATGCATTGATATTATCTGCCGGAACTATGTCTTCAAAAGATTTAGCGTCAAGTAACTATCAGACCGTAGAACATCAAATGACAGGACATCCTTGGGTAATCGTGAATAAAAGCAGACTAGGATTTTCTCCTACCGATCTTGAAAAATTTGCCCCTGAAGCTAATGAAAATTTAAAAGTTTTATGGTTAGCTGCTCATAAAGACCGATCTTCTTTTCATTCTTTAGAACATATTGATCAGGAGGCATTCTATAATTCTGAAATTGGAACTGAGTTGTATGAAAGTTTTAAACAAAAGCTGATCAATGAAGGAAAATCTGTTCAGGATTATAATTTAATTCCTGTACACCCTTGGCAATGGGAGAATAAACTGAAAATTCACTTTGCAGGAGATATTGTTTCTGGAATTCTTATTCTATTAGGAGAAGGAAATGATATTTACAGTCCTCAACAAAGCATCCGTACTTTATTTAATGTAGAGCATCCTGAAAAAAGATATTTGAAAACAGCAGTATCAATTCTGAGTACAGGAAACATCAGAGGACTTTCTCCTAAGCAAATGCAAATAGCTCCATCTATTACAGATTGGGTAAAGGGATTAATAAAAGGAGATTCTTATCTTGAAACAAAAGGAACTATATTTTTAGGAGAAGAAGCTTCTATAGCTTACCTACATCCTCAGTATGGATCAATTGCCAGTGTACCTTATCAGTATAATGAATTTTTAGGAGCTTTATGGCGTGAAAGTGCTGATTCTTACTTAAAAGAAGATGAGGAAATGTTTACGATGGCTTCATTGCTTTATGTAGATAAAGAGGGTGTTCCATTGGTTCAGGCTTTTGCAGAAAAAGCAGGGATCAGTATCAAAGATTGGATCACCAATTATCTTGAGGCATATCTTACTCCTTTGCTTCACATCTATTATACACACTCTCTTTGTGTGACACCTCACGGAGAAAATATTATGGTTGTATTGAAAAACGGTATACCACAGAGAATCGTTATTAAAGATTTTGTGGATGATATTGTTTTAACTGCAGAAGCCAGAGAAAAATTGCCAGATCATTTAGCAGACGGACTAATACAATCTTCAAACAAAGAAAACGTTCCGTTGTCTATTCTTCTTGGAGTTTTTGATGCTTTCTTCAGATACTTATCCAATGTCTTGCATACACACTCTGATTTTAAAGAAGAAGAGTTCTGGACACTTGTTCATGAATGTGTGGAAAATTATAAACAGCATAATAGCCATTTGGAGGAACGATATGAGAAATACGATTTGTATGTTCCCACATTCAAAAGATTCTATATCAATAGTCTGCGTTTGAAAAATAATGGATACAGCGAAAACAAAGCATTTGCTATTCCAAGAAAAGATGGTGCATTGCCGAATCCTTTATATCAGATAGCCAATAAAAATTCGGTCGCGGCGGTATGAGAAAGTTTCTGCATCTTGTAAAAGAAGGCTCTGTATTTGCGTACGGAGCTTTAGCCGGAAAAAAAATCGAACTGACTACTGGAAGTATCAACCGTTCTATCTTCAGCCTGGCCATTCCAATGGTTATGGAGCTTGTGATGGAATCTGTTTTTGTGAGTATTAATCTTTTAATTATTGCAAAGCTTGGAGATAAAGTTCTTGGGCTCGTAGGGATTACAGATAACTACATCACTTTTGCGAATGCTATTGCCATAGGATTGGGTATAGCTGCGGCAACTTTAATTGCAAGGAGAGCAGGGGAGAAAGATAAAGAAGGTATGAGCCGGACTGCCCATTATATCATATTGCTGGCTACAGGCTTTGCATTATTAATTGGTGGACTGTCATTTATTTTCGCTTCTGAAATCATCAGTTTCCTTGGAATCAAACCGGATATTGTAACTCATGGACTGCTTTTTTCCAAACTGGTGTTTTTAAGTATCGGATTGGTTATCCTTCGTCTTTCCATTAATGGATTGTTCAGAGGAGCTGGGGACGCGGCACTTGCGATGCAATCTCTTTGGTTATGTCATATCTCAAGTATGGTATTTGCAGTAATCTTTGTTTTCGGACTTGGTTTTATTCCTGCTTATGGATTGATGGGATTAGCTTATGCTACTGTTTTATCAAGATTACTTGCAGTATTATATCAATTCTTTATTTTGCTTTCAGGTAAAACCAGTATCAATATTCTGGTCAAATTTCATTATGATCTGCCCCTGATCAAGAAAATACTGAAGATTACTTTTGGTGGTTTGGTCCAGTATATTATTCCTGCTTCAAGCTGGCTGATTATGGTTAAAATTATTGCAACCTTTGGTACCACTGCACTTGCAGGCTATATTATTGCCCAGAGAATTGCCTCAGTAGCAACTATGCCTGCCTGGGGGATTGGAAATGCTGCCGGGGTTCTTACCGGACAGAATCTGGGAGCCGGAAACCCTGATCGTGCAGAAAAAACAGTATGGAGAGCCGGAGGTATCAATATGACCTATCTTGTGGCGGTTGCACTATTCTGGCAGCTGGCAGCAGAGCATGTAGTCACATTTTTCACCTCAGAATCAGAAGTTGCCCGATACGCAGTGCAATACATTCATGTAGTATCTATGGCCTATCTCTTATTAGGCTTTACAATGGTTATCAGCCGCGCTCTTAATGCGGCAGGAAATATTATGCAGGTAACTCTGCTGTATATGATCATGTTCTATGTCATTCAGCTTCCTTTAGCTTATCTCCTTGGAATAAGATTTCACTGGGAACTGAAAGGAATATTTACAGCTATTGTTTCTTCGGAAATCGTATTGGCTGTTTTATTCTTAATGATCTTCAAAAATGGTAAATGGAAAACTATAAAAATTTAAAATGAACACAACAGACGAGTTTTATGAAATAATTGCTTCCGCAATTGCTGTAAAAAAGGAAATGGTAGACGAAAATCTCACGTATCAGGAAATTCCTGAATGGGATTCTATGTCTCACTTACTTATCGTAGAAGCATTGGAACAATTCTATCAGATAAAGTTTGATTTTAATGACATTCTCGAAATGGGAACAGTCGGTAAAATCCGTGAAAAAATGAAAAAATACGATGTACTCGTAGAAAACTAAGTATATGAAAATTTTAGAAAATGTAATTGCCAACAGAAGCCTCTCTTTCACAGAGGCTTCCAGCGGCAAAAGTGTACCAATAGGAACACTGTACCGGTCATTAGGCCTAAATCCTGTAGAAAAAGGACTGATCTTTTTATACAATGACAATCAGTTGTCAAGTATTGAGGTTCTTCTTAATTTCTATGGAACAGCCCATGCTATTGCAGTCTTAGGACAAAAACTGCATATAGATTTCAAAGAACGTCTTGAGGCTGAATACCGTCCAAAATATATCTTTGATCCTTCAAGAGATGAGGTTCCTGGATATCTTTTAAAAGAATTCTCAGAAACCGTTTCCATCTTTGTTAAAGAAGATTACAAACCTGAAGTTACCATTCATCCAGAGATTAAGATCCTCTTAAGTACTTCAGGGACGACAGGCGTTCCGAAGCTTGTGAAACTTTCTGATGAAAGTCTTTATCAAAATGCAATAAGCATCCTTCAGTACATGCCTATTCTGGAATCTGATGTAGTCCCTTTAAACGTACCGATTAATTTCGTGTACGGATTTTCTATTTTCACCACGAACTGTATGAAAGCTGGTAAAATAGTATGCACAGATAAAGACATTATGCAGAAAGCATTCTGGGATGAAATGGAAGAACACGGTTACAGCACATTGGGAGGTGTTCCATATCTTTATGAAAACCTGAATAGGATAGGATTCTTCAGAAAGGATAGCAAAAGCCTGAGATATATGACCCATACCGGTGGAGTGATCAATGCTGAGCTGAGAAAAACAATCTTCAATTACTGTCATGAATTTGAAAAACAATTCTTTGCCCAATACGGACAGACAGAAGCAGGAGGAAGAATGGCTTATCTTACCACAGAAGGACTTCTTGAAGAAGAAACTTCTATCGGTACACCTGTACAGGGCGGAAGTTTTCAGATAGATCCGGAAACAGATGAATTATTATTCTTACATCCAAGTATCTGTGGTGGCTATGCAAATAAACTGGAAGATCTCTCTTCTTATGAACAATCTTCAGTTCTTCATACAGGAGATACTGGAAGGATAGGAGAGAACGGATTATATTACATTACAGGAAGAATAAAACGGATCATGAAGCTTTTCGGAATTCGTCTTAATCTAGATGAAGTTGAATTTATTCTTAAAAATGAACTGGAAGGAAATACGTTTGTCTGCTTGAATTCCAATGACAAAAAGATCATTGTTCTTTATGACAACAATGAAATCGATCCCCAGATTATTACAGAAACCATAAAGAATAAACTGCGTATCAATCCGCAATACGTTCGCACCGAATACATAGAATCATTTCCATTATCACAAAACGGTAAAATAAACTATCCGCTATTACAAAACTTACAGCATGAAAACATCTAGAACCCTTATATTACTTTTATTTCTTATTAGCTTTCCAATGATTGTCTCTGCCCAGCAGAGTGAACGTGTAAATGGTAAGATCATGCTGTCTGATAAAGCGCCCGTAAAAAATGCACTTTTAAGATTAGTGAATACGCCGTATCAGGCAAAAACCAATAATTCAGGAGAATATTATTTTGAAAATGTGCCACCCGGAGAATATACGCTTCAGGTGGTTTTGAACGATATCGAACTTACACGTGAAACCATCCGTATTGAGAAAGATGTTTATGAAATCCCAGTTATTTATGCCGCAGTAGAAAATAACGTCATTGAAGGAATTACAGTATATGCTGTAAGCAGAAATAAATTTTTGGATAAAGACAGTACCTCTGTTGCGAAAATGCCACTGAAGAATCTGGAAAATCCTCAGATGTACACCAGCATTAATCAGCAAATACTGAAAGAACAACTTGTTTATGATGTTTCTGAAGCATTGAAAAACGTTGCAGGTGTTGCAAAAATGCAGGGAAGCCCAGGAAGAGCTGGAGATGGAAGTTTTTATTATAATTTAAGAGGATTTCCTACCAGAATTTCTATGGTAGATGGTGTTCCTGCTACCACCAACTCGGAAATTGATCCTGCTGATATCGAGCGTATTGATGTAATCAAGGGCCCTTCCGGTACACTATACGGTGGTGCAGTTAATTCCTTTGGAGGATTAATTAATGTGGTGACGAAAAAGCCGAAAGACTATTTTGGGGGTGAAGCTTCTTATCTTTTGGGAAGTTATAACCTTAATCGTGTAACAGCTGATGTATATGGACCGATCACGGATTCAAGAAAAACTTTATTCCGTTTGAATGCGGCATACCAATACCAGAACGGATTTAGGGATTCAGAATTCAGAAAATCAATGTTTGTAGCTCCAACATTCAGCTATCAGGTGAATGATCGATTAAAGTTCAATCTTGGTGCGCAAATTTATACCTATGAAGGAACTAACACGCCGATCATCTTTTTGCCAAGAAACAGAGCATTTACCTCAAGAACTCCGGATGAGCTTGGATATGACTGGAAAAAGTCATATTCAAATAACGATATGAGTCTAAAAGCACCTTCCATCAACGTAAAAGCTGAGATCAATTACAAAATTTCTGATAACTGGAGTTCACAAACTTTGATTTCAAGAAACTACAGAAAAACAGAAGGATTGTACCAGTATCAGTTTATGAGAGGAGATACTGATAACATTTTAGAGCGTAATGTACAGTGGCAGAATGGTGAAGGAGCCTCTACCAGCTTTCAACAGAATTTTAATGGAGAATTTAAAATAGGAGAAATCAAAAATAAACTTCTTGTCGGGTTAGATTATTTAAATCAATCTTTAAATAATAACCTTTCTCCAATTGTTGTATTTGACAGGATTGATGGCAAAAATCTTAATGCACCAGTAGGAGGACCTGTAACAGGGACATATGGTAATATATCCAGAGATTTAGCATTACAAAAAATTCAAACTTCTACAGCCCCTTTAGTAAGAAATACTGCATCCTCTAACATTTATGGAGCATATGTTTCAGATGCGGTTTATATCACAGACCGTTTGGTTGCTTTGTTAAGTTTACGTTTTGATCATTATGAAAGTAATGGACAGCTTGACCTGAACAAAAATATTAATTCGGGAGCATTCAATCAGAATGCGTTGTCTCCAAAATTTGGTTTATCATATCAGATCCTTAAAAATCATCTATCAGCATACGGTAACTATATGAATGGTTTCAGTAATACAGCTCCGGTTGCACAACCTTTAGCAGACTATAGTGGAGATTTCAAACCGCAGAGATCTAATCAGTGGGAAGTAGGATTCAAAGGAAATCTTTGGAGAAATAAAGTCAATTTTACAGTAGGGTATTATGACATCTTAGTTAATAATATGTTAAGAGCAGACGTTGTAAGTCTTAATGGACAAAACTATAATATTACTGTCCAGGATGGTGAACAGAGAAGTAAAGGACTAGAAATTGAAACGATTTTAAATCCTATTCAAGGGTTGAACATTATGGCCGGATATTCTTACAACGACAGCAAGTTTGTAAAAGCTGCTGCTTCCGTAGATGGTCGTCGTCCTTCATCTTCTGGTCCTGCTAATGTATTCAATTCATGGATCAGCTATATCCTTCCAATCGATGGACTTCAGGGATTAGGTGTAGGTTTTGGAGTTAATAGAGTGGGTGAACAGATCACAGTAGATAATGCAACTACCGGACAATTCATATTCCCGGCGTATACCTTAATCAACGCTTCTGTTTCTCTTGAAAAAGAAAGATACAGACTAGGATTTAAAATGAATAATTTAGGAAATGCTCAGTATTTTTCTGGGCAGGGCGTTGTAGTAGCTCAAATGCCTCGTAACTTTGTTGCTGAGGTTACTCTTAAGTTTTAATAATGAATTCCAGATTTAGAAAAATTATATATCAAATACATCTATGGCTCGGACTAACGTCCGGGCTTATAGTTGTAATAATGGCAGTAACAGGTTGTATTCTCGCCTTTGAAAAAGAGTTAAAACACACATTTTATTCGGAAAAGTATTTTGTAAAAAATATAGGAAAGGAAAAACTTCAGCTTTCCGATCTTAAACTAAAAGCAGAACAGGCATTACCAGACAGCCTTAAAGTAAGCAGAGTAGAAATATCTTCTGATCTTTCCAGAAGCTATGCATTTCGTTCCCTAAAAATGAATAATGAAGCATTGACCTTCTGGGGTTCTTATGTTTATTATTATAGAGTATATGTAGATCCTTACACCGGAAAAGTCCTTGAAGTCGAAAATGCAAAAACCGAGTTTTTTGAAATTGTTATGGATCTTCACCGAAGATTATTATTAGGAGAAAAAATAGGGAAGACCATTACAGGATATTCAACCATTATATTGGCAATTATGCTATTTTCAGGATTGGTGATCTGGTTTCCCCGCAAACTCAATAAAAATGCAACAAAGGGAATGTTTTTCATTAAAACATCGGCTAATTGGAAAAGAATAAATTATGATAGCCATAATGTTCTGGGGTTTTATGCAGTCATCCCTCTGCTTCTTATTTCATATGCTGCAGTAATATGGAGTTTTGAAGATATTGACAAATGGGTAAAAAAAACATTGAACGGAAATGTAAAAACAGAAAAAGCTAAAAGCACCATACCTTCTGAAGAATTTACACATCAAAAAAACATTTTAAATTTAGTAGGAAATACGGTAGGAAAAAGTCTGGTCAATAAAGAATCTGCACTTATCAACTTTCCAAAGACAGATGAAGGAACCTATTATGCTGAAGTAACCTACGGAAATAAACAGTATCAGAACGAACAGTTTAATTTTGATCAATATTCTGGCAAAATTTTAAAACATCAATCCTACAAAGACAAAAATATAGGAAATGGGACAGCATTACGAGAAAGAAATTATGATCTGCATACCGGAAGTATTTTTGGAACAATTGGAAGATTCTTATATCTTTTTGCAGGTATAATTGCTGCCTCTCTTCCCATCACAGGATTTATTATTTATTTAAATAGAAAAAAGAAGAAGCCAAAAAAGAAAGTGCATACCAAAATTCATAAAAGAAGATATGCGCTGTCAAAATAAAAATAATAAAGGTTACCTTTTGGGTAACCTTTATTATTTATCAATAGGGTGGGCGCGTGATCAGCAAAATCTGCGAGAATTTTCTTTAAGCATAACCAGAACAATAATTATTTATAGGATATGAAGTAACACCTTAAATGACACATATTACTAGACCAATTGCTTTACATTTTCAAATAAGATTTTTATACTTTGTTCCATTTCTTCAAAACTAAAATTTCCAAAACCTAACCTCATTGCCGTTAGATCTTTGGTCTGATAAAGCAATGTTTTAGGAATAAACAGGTTATTTTGTGCACAATTCCGGCTAAGTTGCATCAAATTGATTGGAATATTCCATTCACTCCAGATCGCTAACCCTCCTGATGGTTTCTGAAATCGGATATAATCTCCTAAATATTCCTCCAGCAAGAAGGCAAATTGATCCCTTCTTTCCTGATAAATTTTGACAGATTTTTTAAGATAACGATGAATTTCCCCTTCAGCAATCATCTCCCCTAGAACCTGTTCCATTAATATATCTCCTTGTCGGTCAATAATCCCTAAATATTTTCGTAATTCAGTCATAAGGTTTTCCGGAGCTACAATAAAACCTGTACGAAATCCAGGTGCTAAGGATTTCCCGAATGAACCTATATAAACAACCATTCCATTGGTATCAGCACTTGCTAATGGCAGGATAGGACTTTTATCATAATGGAAATCGTAATCATAATCATCTTCGAGGATTATGAATCCAAATTCATTGGCCAGATTAAGCAATTCAAGCCTTCTCTGTGCGCTTAATGTTACTGTAGTAGGATAGTGGTGGTGAGGAGTAAGATATAACATGCGTATCTTTTGTTTTTTACAAGCTTCTTTTACATTTTCTACGATGATACCTTCTTCATCAATAGGCATAGAAACGATATTAACACCCGCCTTTTGGAAAATCATATTGACCGAAAAATAGCTTAAAGCACCTACCAATACGGTGTCGCCTTGTGATAATAAAACTTCTGAAACAATATAAATACTCATCTCCGTACTCCTTGTAATAAGGAGATTGTTTTTAGAAATCGGTAATCCTCGGGATAAATTAAGATAGCGGGAAAGGTTCTTTTTAAAAAATTCACTCCCATCCTGGTTATAATGTCCGAGCATTTTATGGTGACCTTTGCGTTTAAGAATAGCGCTGTAAATTTTCGAATGTTGATCTATTTGTGTCAGTCTGATATCCGGAACTCCATCATTAAAAAGATATTCACAGGCAGAATGCTCAAAAGGATTGTCAAGGATATTAGACATTTTAAACGAAAAACCAGTTGTTTTAGGATAATGATCAAGATCATTGGTTTCAAAATTTTTAAACTTCAGGGGTTCATCCTGATTTTTTCCGATGATAAAAGTTCCCTTATTCGGAATACTTTCCACCCAGCCCTGAGCAAAGAGCTCATCATAAACCGCTACAATGGTGTTCCGATGTACCTCAAGGGTCTGACTTAAAGCTCTTGTACCGGGAAGTTTGGTTCCAAAAGGAAGAAAGCCACGTTGAATGGCATTGATCAGCTGATTAGCGATCTGCATATAAATTGAAGCATCTGATGCTCTGTTGATTTTTACAAAACTTTGATAAGGAATTTCAACCGGACTATCCATAATATTAAAACTGGCACCATTTAACCATCCGGCAATATACTACATTTGATCCAAAATAAAAATACATGGAATTCTATAATCTTTTAGAAAGCATTGTAAAGAATAATGAAACTCATGCAAAATGGCTGAATACATTATCTTTTATGGAAAACGCAGGTGCCAGAAAAATCTCCAGCTGCGAGCATCCAACACAGGTCAGCCAGATCCAACTGAAACATGCAGCAGAAGAACACCGTCATGCCTATTACCTGAAGAAACAAATTGGTAAGCTTAATCCTGATATTTGTAAAACGTATGAAAAAGAGGAACTGTTAGCATCATTAGCAACTAAGCAATATCTTCATTCTTTAGACATTAAAGCGTGTAAGTATTTACAAATGGCCTTCACCCTAAACAAAGAGGAACTTAAATATGCAGCTTACCTTTTCGTAACGTATGCTATTGAAGTACGTGCAGATGAATTGTATCCGGTATATCAGGATATTCTGACCAAAGAATCTTCTAAAATAATGGTAAAATCTATTATCTTGGAAGAAGAAGGACATTTAGAAGAGATGATCAACCAGCTGAATGAATTTTCAGAGGACTGGCAATTTCATGCTGATGAAATACTGAAAATTGAGCACGCACTTCACGATCAGTGGATCACTTCTATTTCACAGGAAGTAGCACAGCTTAACTAAATGATGTCTTCCAGTCAATTAAGTCATTTGCAAAAGGCATTAGATAGGAGAAAAGAAAATGGGACTTTCAGATCTTTACGAAGTAAATCTGAAGGGATTGACTTTTACTCCAATGACTACCTTGGTTTATCAGGAAATAAGGAATTTCAGCAAAAGATACTTCAAGAAATTACAAATAACCCCGCACTATTATCCGGAAGTACCGGATCAAGACTGATCAGTGGAAACAGTTTTGTAGCTACCGAGACGGAGGAATATATTGCACGGCAACATCAATATGCATCAGCGTTGCTTTTTCCTTCCGGATATAACGCAAATCTGGCTTTATTTTCGACACTACCAGGAAGAAATGATACAATTATAGTGGATGAACAGATTCACAGATCAGTACATGATGCCTGCACCTTATCCCATGCAAAAAAGATAAAATTCAAACATAATAATCTTAAAGATTTAGAAGAAAAGCTTGAAAGACAGGGAAGGGGCTGTTATATTGGTATAGAAAGTCTTTATTCGATGGAAGGAGATTTTGCTCCAATAGAAGAAATAGCTGAATTGGCCTATCGATATGATGCTCATCTTATCGTTGATGAAGCGCATGCTTTTGGAGTTTTCGGATACGGATTGGTGGCAAAATATCAATTACAGGATAAGATTTTTGCAACTGTCATTACCTATGGAAAAGCGCTTGGAGCTCATGGAGCAGCAATTTTAACCAGTCATCTGGTTAGAGATTATCTCATCAATTTTGCATCTCCTTTTATTTACACCACCTCTGCTCAGGATGTACAATGGATGTCTATAAAAACCGGATACGATTTCCTTAAGATCCATCCTCAATTACCTGAAAAATTAAAACACAATATTAATTTTTTGAGAACCCAGGGCCTTAAGACTCCTTCCTCAGAGGACAGTCCAATACAAGCTATTCTCATACCTGATAATCAACAATTGAAAGCATTACAACAAACATTATCTGAAAAAGGCATACTCACCTATGCGATCTACAGTCCAACCGTAAAGGAAGGAACGGAAAGACTCCGTATCTGTCTTCATAGCTTTAATACAGGAGAGGAGATTATGGAACTGGTTAGGACGATTAAAGAGGCTATTTATATGTAAAATCGTGAAATCGGTGATTTGTAAAATTGCGGAAAGGAGGAAAGACAGAAAGGCAAAAGGGCGAAAAGGCGAAATAGCTGATTTGCAAAATTGCATAAAGGTGAAATCGCTAAATTGAAGAATCGTGAAATCGTAGAAAAAGAATTAATGCCCAAAATATAAAAGTGAGCAGCTTAAAACCATAAAGAAAGAAAGAAAGAAAGAAAGAAAGAAAGAAAGAAACAGTGAATAAAAACCTTGTACCTCCTTAGCGATTTTACAAATCCACAATTTTGCGATTTCGCCATTCATCGATTTCGCCTTTTTGCCATTAACACATTAAACACATGAAATTATTTATCACCGGAATAGGAACCGAAATAGGAAAAACTGTTTGCTCAGCCATCTTAACCCAATATTTTAAAGCAGATTATTGGAAACCAGTACAATCAGGGGATCTTCATTACTCTGACAGTATGAAAATTAAAGATTGGGTTGATCATGAGGTATATTGTCATCCGGAAACGCACCGTTTTCAATTGGCTGCATCACCCCATCAATCAGCGGCAGAGGAGGGAAAGCTTATCAGAGTGGATGATTTTCAATTACCGGAAACTTCAAATTCATTGATGGTAGAAGGAGCGGGGGGATTAATGGTTCCTTTATCTGATACCGAATTTATGATCGAGCTTATAGAAAAGTTAAAACTTCCTGTTGCTCTTGTAGTCAGGAACTATCTTGGCTGCATCAACCATACTTTATTATCAATAATGGCCTTAAAAGAAAGAGGGCTTTTATTGGAATGCCTAATTCTTAATGGAACTTTTCCTATAGATACAGAACGTGTCATTCTTAATTACATTGAAGAAAAGACAAAAATCATCAGGATACCTGATATTGATTTAATTACAAAAGAAAAAATAAAAGCTATTGCAAACAATTTAAAAAACTAAAAATGGATAAAAAAACAAAACTTAGGAATGATTGGACCAAGCAGGAAATAGAAGAAATATTTAATCAGCCTTTAATGAGTCTTATTTATCAGGCGGCTACTGTACATCGTGAATGGCATAATCCTGAAGAGATACAGATTTCTACTTTATTATCTATAAAAACAGGAGGATGTGTTGAAGACTGCTCTTATTGCGGGCAGGCTGCACGTTATCACACCAATATTAAGGTACAGGCCTTATTACCTACTGAAAAAGTAATTGAACATGCTCAAAAGGCAAAAGACTCTGGTTCTTCAAGATTCTGTATGGCAGCAGCGTGGCGTGAAGTACGTAACAATCGTGATTTTGATCGCGTCATTGATATGGTAAAAGGTGTAAATGAATTAGGACTGGAAGTTTGTTGCACATTGGGTATGTTAACCGAAGAGCAGGCCATACGTCTTGAGGAAGCAGGGTTATATGCTTATAATCACAACTTAGATACCTCTGAACAATACTATGAGGAAATTATCTCCACCCGTACATTCGATAACAGAATCAATACCATCAATAATGTTCGGAAAGCAGGAATTACCGTTTGTTCAGGAGGAATTATTGGACTTGGGGAAACAAATGGAGATCGTATTTCTATGCTATTAACGTTAGCAACGATGCCAAAACATCCGGAATCTGTTCCTATTAATGCATTAGCAAGAGTACCTGGAACACCGCTTGAAAACAATCCAAAAGTAGACACCTGGGAAATGGTAAGAATGATTGCGACTGCAAGAATTGTAATGCCTTCATCAATGGTTCGATTGAGTGCCGGAAGAATTGAAATGGACGAAACAGAACAGGCATGGTGCTTTATGGCTGGAGCAAATTCTATCTTCACAGGGGAAAGAGAAACTTTACTAGTAACCCCAAATCCAGGCGTTTCAGAAGATATGCAAATGCTTACTACACTCGGACTGAGACCAAAGAAAAGGGCAGAAGAAGTTTGGATGAACAGTTTATAATAGTTGAAAATTGAAAGTGGAAAGTGGAAAATGAGAAGTGAGAAATCAGATAATAGAAGATTTAGTAAACGCTATAACTCTATACCCCTAAAACTCTCAAACCCGGAACTTTCAACTTTCAACTTTCCATTTTCAATTCTTCATTAATACATTTTACAAAAATGAACAACGAATTAAAAAAAAGAGACCGGGCTGTAAACTGGCACCCGTATACGCAGATGAAAACAGCGGATGATGCAATTCCGATTGTCAGAGGGGAAGGGGTGTATCTTTATGACAATGAAGGTAAAAAATATATTGATGCTGTTTCCTCATGGTGGGTTACTCTACATGGACATGCCAATCCGCATATTGCCCAGCGCGTTTTCAATCAGTTAAATACATTAGAGCAAGTAATCTTTGCAGGGTTTACCCACGAACCGGCAATACAGCTTTCTGAAAATTTATTAAAATTGCTTCCTGAAAATCAGGAAAAGGTTTTCTATTCAGATAATGGATCTACTGCTGTAGAAGTTGCTTTAAAGATGTGTATACAATATGCTTATAATCAAGGAAAAGCAAAAACAAAAATACTGGCTTTTAAAGATGCTTATCATGGAGACACTTTCGGGGCAATGTCAGTTAGTGGAAGAAGTGTCTGGACTCAGCCTTTTGGAGAAATGCTCTTCGAAGTTATTTTCATTGATACTCCTAATTCTGAAAATATAGATGCTCTAAAAGCAGAAATCAGCCAGTTTGCAGATGATATTGCCTGTTTTATTTATGAACCACTTGTACAGGGTGCTGCGGGAATGTTGATGTATCAACCGGAAGATCTCAGTGAGCTTATGAAATTTTGCAGAAGCAAAGAGATTGTAATGATTCAGGATGAAGTTTTCACAGGATTCGGAAGAACCGGAAAACTTTTTGCAGCCGATCACCTGACGGAAAAACCAGACATTATGTGTTTTTCAAAAGGGTTGACAGGTGGAACGATGCCGATGGGTATTACCACTTGTTCTCAGGAAATTTTCAATGCTTTTTTATCGGATGATAAGTATAAAACATTGTTTCATGGTCACTCATTTACAGCTAATCCTTTAGCTTGTACTGCAGCATTGGCCAGTATGGAACTTTTATTACAAGAAAATACACAGATTGCTATACGAAGAATAAGTGAGCAGCATTCCGATTTCACAAAGATTCTCCGTGAACATCATGGTGTAAAAAATGTACGCCAAATGGGTACTATCATCGCCTGGGAACTAAAAACAGAGGCGCAGACTTCTTATTTCAATGAAATAGGAAAGAAAACGTATGATGAGTTTTTACTTCGTGGAATCATCATGCGTCCATTGGGAAATGTGATGTATCTGGTTCCTCCTTATTGCATTACTTCTGAAGAGCTTGATTTTATTTATAAAAATATCATTGAAGTTATCAACCTATTTCTACAACAGGAATAGTCCATACTCTCGCTATTAACGAAAAATAAAGCAGAACAAAAAACACAAAATACAATCTACTGAATTGGTTTAATTAGCGAGAGTATATTTTTTTTATCACAGATTGGATAGAATTATTTTCTTAGCAAAAGTTCAATTTTATAGTTGTTTAAGACACCAACGATCTGGAATTATTTCCCCACGCATCCAAAGCTTCAAGAATGGGGCCTAATTTCAAAGCGTTATCTGTAAGATGATAATAAACCTCCGGTGGGAAATTATATACTTCAACCCGTTGAATAATGTGATCTTCTTCAAGCTGTTTCAATTGCTCGGACAGCACTTTTTTTGAAACCCTCGGAATGATCCGCCAAAGCTCTGCAAACCGGACTTCTTTTTTCTGAAAAAGATAAAATAAAATTAATGGTTTCCACTTCCCGGAAATCATATCTAAACTTCTTCTTAAACCGCAGTTTTTAAACTCCTCAAAATTCATAAACACTTTTTATGGTGAAACAAATGTCGTGAATTAATAAAAAATAAATTCAAAAAAGCATTTCACTCCTCAATTTCTATAAAATAAGATTACCTTTTTGTAACCATCCATTATTAAAGCACCTGTGTCCCATAGCTTTGTAAAGTAAAATTTCAAAACAATGAAAATAGAATTCTGGCGTAATGCAACACTTGTACTTATTGTGAATAATACTCGTATACTGGTTGATCCTATGCTTGGCGAAAAAGGCTCCCTTGGAATTTTTCCAATGACAGACAATGAATTGTTAAATCCGTTGGTTGACCTTCCATTTGACAATCAAACACTATTGGAAAAATTAAAAAAAGTAGATGCTGTTGCTGTATCACATCTTCACCCTGATCATTGGGATGTGAAGGCAATCGAATTATTAGATAAAAATATACCTGTTTTTTGTTCATCGGTTATAGCAGAACAGATTTCTCAATATGGATTTAAAAATACTATACCCATTGAGGAAAAAATCACCTGGAATGCCATTGATATTTCATTGACCAAAGGACGTCATGGAACAGGTGAAATTGGCGAAAAGATGGGGCTTGTTAATGGTTTTATATTTAAATCTGCAGATAAGACAACTTACATTGTGGGCGACAGCATCTGGTGTTCTGAAGTTGCAGAAGCGATTAATACATACCAACCCCAAAATATTATCGTTGCAGGAGGTGCTGCCACTTTCAACGTTGGTGATCCAATCATTATGAATACGAAAGATATTATCAACACCTGTCGTTATGCTCCGAAAGCTTCTGTCTGGATAACCCACCTTGAGACGGTAAGTCATTGTAAGGAAGATAGAAAATTTACCCGAAAAAAAATAAAAGAAAACAATTTGCAGGATCAATGTTTCATCCTCAATGATGGAGAAGAAGTAAATATTTGATTCTGCGTATTCGAAATTTAGACTTTCAATTTTTTCTCATGGATATTGATTTTCCTCCATTAAACACTTAAATTAGCCTCTATAAAAATTATTACAATGACTCTTGAAACAGAAAGGTTAGTACTTCGGGATCTTGACGTGAATGACAAAGAAGCAATTTTCGAATACCGCTCAGATGCTGAAACCAATCAATTTCAAAGCTGGATTCCAAAAACATTAGAAGAAGTTGAAACTTTTATTCTTAATAACTCCAAAGAGTTCAATCAACCCGAAAGCTGGTATCAATTGTTAATCACCGATAAAATGACAGAAGAAGTTATTGGAGATATTGGTGTCCATTTCATTGACAGTGCAAGTAAACAGGTAGAATTTGGAATTACTTTGAACAAAAAACACCATCATAAAGGATATGCATCAGAGGCATTGACAGGTTTAATTGAACTGATGTTTAAAGAACTGAAAAAACATAGAATAACTGCATCTATCGATCCTGATAATGCTAGTTCAATGATGCTAATGGAGCGTATCGGCTTTAGAAAAGAGGGACATTTTATTAAAAGTTTATACCTTAATGGAATCTGGGTAGATGATGTAATTTATGCATTATTACAAGAAGAGTGGACTACTAGATAAATTTGCAATGGAAGATCTCAATTTTGAATCCAATTCATTATTGGAATTATACAATCACCTTAACCTTTCAGTAAATCTTATTGACGCTGCTGAAGGGTTTTCCATTTTTAATTTAAAAGATATTGGTTTTAAACTTCCTTATCAGTCAACTTCTTACCGCCCCAATTTCTTTTCTTTCCTTTTTATTAAAGATGGAATAGGACATTATACCATTGATGAGCATACATTTGAAGTAAAACCACATTCTGTTTATTTTACCAACCCCAGTAACTACAGAACCTTTGGTTGGGACAAAATTGAAGAAATCTACCTCATAACATTTGATGAAACTTTTTTAAAGAAATACATCAGTAAAGAAATTTTTGATGACTTTCCTTTTCTATTAACAGAGAAGATTAAGCCTAAAATGGTGACTGATGAGTTCTATCACAAGGCAGAATATATTTATCTTCAGATCCAATCCGAATATACAAGTAATTCTCCTGAAAAATATAAAATTATTGGTCATCTGCTGGCCGTTTTGTTTTATAAAATCAAAGAATATTTCTGGCAGGATTATGATCCTATATATGAAGGGAACCGAAGTTCACAAATCGTAAAATCTTTTAAACAACTTTTGGAAAAACACTACCGGGATTTAAGTTCTAATAAAATAGAAACAGTCTTCAGGGTGCAGGATTATGCCAATGCACAAAATCTTCATCCCAACTACTTAAGTTCTGTCATCAAAACTAAAACAGGAAAACCTATTGCCACATGGATTGCAGAAAAGACAATTTCTGAAGCCAAATCCCTATTAAAAAATTCCTCCATCTCCATTAAGGAAATCACTTATAAACTAGGTTTTTCCGAAACAGCACACTTCAGTAATTACTTTAAGAAGCATACCCATACTACACCTGTTCAATACAGAAGGGAGTTGAAAAAAAACATATAACATCTTTTTCGCCACATTTGAAATTTGCAAATAATGCTTTATTATTTGCAACCAATACCTCTTGTCGTCATTCTACCTTTGTCTTATAAAATTAAAACATCCAAAAAGACATGAACAATTTATCAGAAAAAGTAGTATTAGTTACAGGAGCTTCAAAAGGAATAGGAGCTGAAGTAGCAAAAAAATTAGGAGAAGCTAATGCCAAAGTCATTGTAAACTATGCAGGAAGTAAGGCTGAAGCAGATGATGTGGTAAGCTCAATTAAAGAAAAAGGAGGAGAAGCTATCGCTGTACAGGCAGACGTCAGTAAAACAGCAGATGTACAATCACTTTTCGACCAGGCTATTGCACATTTTGGAAGAATAGATGTATTGGTAAACAATGCCGGAATCATGATTACAAAAACGATCCAGGAAACTACAGACGAAGAGTTTGACCGCCAGTTTAATATCAATGTAAAAGGCGTATTCAATACACTTAGAGAAGCTGCTACCAGATTAGACGATAATGGAACTATTATCAATTTCTCCACTTCTGTCAACCGTTTAATGTTACCAGGATATGCGACCTATGTGGCAACAAAATCTGCCGTAGAACAGTTAACCAGGGTTTTCTCAAGAGAAGTTGGAAACAGAGGAATTAATGTCAATTCAGTTTCTCCCGGACCTACAGCAACTGCACTTTTCCTTAACGGAAAACCTAAGGAAGTAATTGACAGGCTGGCATCATTAAACCCTTTTGGAAGAATTGCAGAAACAGATGATATTGCAAATGTTGTGGTATTTCTTGCCAGCAATGAAGCCAAATGGATCAATGCACAGAATATTGGGGTGAATGGGGGAATGGCTTAGTTAATTGAAAGTGGAAAGTTGAGAGTTGAAAGTTTCGGGATGCGCGATGCGAGTTTGAGGGTATCAGAGTTTTAGGGTCTTAGAGTTAATAAGTCTACTGATACATAACTTCTAATCTCTCCATTTTCAACTTTCCACTTTCAATTTCTCATAAATACATGAATACTTTTTACATTAATACATAAAAAAAATAAAATGAACAACAATTTACATGGCAAAACAGCCTTAATAACAGGCTCTGCCCGAGGATTAGGTAAAGCTATTGCAGAGCGTTATGCTGCTCTGGGAGCAAATATTATTATCAATTATTCTAAAGACAAATCTTCAGCAGATGAAGTGGTCTCCAATATTAAAGCCATGAACGTAGGCGTAATCGCAGTACAGGCAGACGTAAGTAAAGTGGCTGATATAGAAAGACTTTTTAATGAAGCTAAAAATGCTTTTGGAAAGATAGATATAGTTGTTGCCAATGCAGGAATAGAAATGGTGGAAACACCAGTGACCGCGTTTACTGAAGAGCAGTTTGACAGACTATTCAGTATCAATACCAAAGGAGCTTATTTTACAATGCAGCAGGCCGCAAAAAATGTAGAAGATAATGGCCGTATCATTTATATTGCTTCCAGTACTACATCTTTTCCGGTTCCCGGAATGGCAGTGTATGGAGGAAGTAAAACAACACCTCGGTACATGGTAGATGTCCTTTCAAAAGAAATTGGACACCGAGGAGTAACGGTTAATTCTATTATTCCTTTTGCGGTAGATCACTCCGGTATTTTTGCTGAAGAAAACAGCTATCCGGAATTGAGAAAATCATTGATAGACAGTTGCCCGATGGGAAGGCTGGCAGAAGTGGAGGATGTTGCCAATGCAGCAGAATTTTTTGCAAGCGATCTATCATCCTTTATTAATGGACAGCATTTATTAATAAACGGTGGTGCAACCCAATAGTTTTCGTATTGATCTTAGAACGATGTCATTCTAGAAAACTTTGTTTAAAAAAATTATCTCTCACAGATCGCACAGATTACACAGATTTAATACACACACATCTGCTTAATCGATGAGATCTGTGGGGAATAAAAAATCTCTGATTCTTTATTCTTTAAAACATTATTCCTTGCATTAAAGAATTTTTCTCTCGCAGATCGAGCAGATTACGCAGATTTTTATAACACGAACATCTGCGTAATCAGTGAGGTCTGTAGGAAATAAAAAATCTCTGATTCTTTATTCTTTAAAACGTTAATTCCTTGTATTAAAGAATTTTTCTCTCTCATATCAAGCAGTTTACACAAATTTTTATAACACGAACATCCGCGTAATCAGTGAAATCTGTGGGAAATAAAAATCCCAGACTTCTTACAGCTAAAAAAAAGAATCCTTCATAAAACTTAGCTCCTTCCCAATTAACAAAAAGCATAAGAAATAATCCTTAAGAATGCTTTAAACTCTTTATTCTGAACTAAATGAACACTATTTTACGCTTCATATGATTTGAAAATCAGAGATGACAAAAAAATAAGTGTTCTTTTTTCCTTATATTTGGTTATTCTTTGGATCAGTTTTTAAAAAGCTGTGAAAAATTCGTTAATCATTAATCCTTTTTATAACATTAGTTTCCTTTTTTATATGGTTTATCTGTATAAAATAATGGAAGGATATTTGTAAAAAATAATCAAATAACCCAGCACCCGTGAATATTCACAATAAAAGAAAATATCTCAGTTTTCTTAAATTTAAAAGAGATTTTCAAAAATATGGTCTCGAAAAAGTGCGAAGCTATGAACTTATTCTTCATTGGCTGAGCAACAGGTTGAGCCGTAGTCAATTTCTTATTCTCTCGGGTATCCTGGTAGGATGTACAGCCGGACTTGCAGGGGTGATCCTTAAAACATTGGTTCATACCATCCATTATTTTATTGTCAATAAAGTTCATTTTGAATACCAGATGCTTTTCTATATTGTTTTTCCTTTTCTGGGAATTGTACTGACGACCAGCATTGTGTTGACTATATTTAAAGGTCAGGACAGAAAAGGAATTGGCGCTATTCTGTATGAAATTGCCCAAAACTCAAGTATTGTATCTTCGGTAAAAATGTACTCACAGATTGTTCAAAGTGCCATTACTGTCGGACTTGGAGGATCAGCCGGACTGGAAAGCCCGATAGCCGTTACAGGTGCTGCCATTGGATCCAATTATGCCCAGACATATAGATTAGGATATAAAGAAAGGACCTTGCTTTTGGCAGCTGGTGCCACTGCTGGTATTGCATCTGCCTTTAATGCTCCGATCGCAGGAGTCATGTTTGCCTTTGAAATATTATTGACTGGAGTTGTTTTCTCAGACTTTATTCCTTTAGTCGTTGCGGCAGTTTGCGGCAGTCTTTTATCACGAATACTACTTCAGGAAGATATTCTTTTCAGGTTTCATGCCAGAGAATCTTTTAATTATCATAACGTTCCCTATTATCTGATATTAGGAATTGTAACGGGTTTATATGCCCGATATTTTGTAGTTATTTCTCAAAAAGTAGAACATTTTATCAAAGAGCTTAAAGTCTCCCGAATGCGTAAAGCAATGATCGGAGGAGCTGCGCTGTCTTTACTTTGTGTATTATTTCCACCATTATTTGGAGAAGGATATGAAACCGTAAAAGACTTCACCAATGGCAATACCCATTTTATTATCGAAAACAGCCTTTTCAGATACTTTGAAATAGGGAACTGGACTGTTATTATTTTTCTGGTTCTGATATGTCTGTTAAAAGCTTTTGCTACGTCTATTACAATTTTTAGTGGCGGAAATGGAGGAAACTTTGCCCCTTCATTATTTGCTGGTGGTACGGTAGGTTTTCTTTTTGCCATGATTTGTCAACAGATCGGATTTGAAGATGTACCGGTGACTAATCTGGTATTGGTAGGCATGGCTGGAGCGATGAGTGGAGTATTGTATGCACCTCTTACGGCTATTTTCCTTATTGCTGAATCGAGTTTCGGATATGATTTATTTATTCCGCTAATGATCGTTTCCGTGATGTCTTATTTAATGGCAAAATGGTTTTCTCCTATATCTCCTGAATTAAAAAACATGGCCGATGAAGGGAAAATATTTACACATGAGCATGACAAAAACCTGGTGTCTTCTCTTCGGACAAAAGAGTTGATTGACTGGGAATCTCAAACTATTAAGTATGATGCTCCTATCAATGATCTGTATGAATTGATAAAAAATGGCAATAAGAATATATTTGCAATTGTAAACGATGAAAAAATGTTGAGTGGAATTTTGACCTTAGACGATATCCGCCCATTACTTTTTAACAGAGATAAAGATGCATCATTAACTATTCAACAGCTGATGAAAGCTCCGCCTGCCGTTATTCACCCTGAAGATGAGCCATTAAAGATCATTCAGATATTTGATGAAACCGGTGTATGGAATTTGCCTGTTGTAGATGTACATAACCGGTTTATCGGGTTTATCTCAAAATCTACTGTTTTAATGAGCTACAGAGAACTTCTAAAAGAGTATTCTGACTAAAATATTTTCATTTACCAAAATCCTATTTGACATCTTGCAATTATGAACATCCTAATCATAGAAGACGACCTAAGAGTAGCTCAGCTTACCCAAAGAGGGTTAGAGGAGCAGGGTTTTATAGTAACGTTGGCTTATGACGGGCTTTCCGGAAAGAAATTGGCACTACAAAATGAATATGACCTGGTCATTACGGATATAGTCCTTCCTAAAATGGATGGTATTGACCTTTGCAGAGAAGTTCGCCAGATCAAACCTGACTTAGCCATCATTATGCTTACCGCTTTGGGAACAACGGATGACAAAGTAGAAGGTTTTGATGCAGGTGCGGACGATTACCTTGTAAAGCCATTTGAAATGAGAGAATTGTTGGTACGCATCAGGGCTTTATTAAAAAGAAACAGTAAGGCAACTCAAAATATGGGATTCATTTTACGATATGCAGATTTGGAAATGAATCTTCATACCAAGATTGTAAAAAGGGATACAAAAGATATTAACCTCACTCCGAAAGAGTTTAAACTGCTTGAATATATGATGCAAAATCCAGACAGGGTTTTATCTCGTGTAGAAATTGCAGAAAAAGTCTGGGATACCCATTTCGATACGGGAACCAACTTTATAGATGTCTATATCAACTACCTCCGAAAGAAGATAGACAAAGATTTTGATCAAAAACTCATTCATACCAAGTCTGGTATGGGATTTATCCTTAAATTGGAGTAATGCAAATCAAAACACGGCTTACCATATTATTCACAATCATTACAGCAACTATTTTGTTGGTTTTTGCATTTGTGATTTATTTTTCTGCTACCAAAAGCCGTGAAACGGAGTTTTATGCGCTCTTAAAAAAAGAAGCTTATACAAAAGCCAATCTATTTCTAAATGCAAAAGTAGATAAACGTACCCTACAGGAAATCTATCATAACAACCGCAAGACTTTAAATGAAGTAGAAGTAGCAATTTACAATACAGATCATCAACTTTTATATCATGATGCCGTAGATATTGATTTCGTTAAAGAAACTCCTAAAATGCTTAATGATATTAATTCTAAAAGCAATATAAATTTCTATCAGGATGACTGGCAGGTAATAGGAGTGGTGTATCCGTATCAGGGTCAAAAATATCTTGTTACAGCAGCAGCGTATGATCAGTATGGATATAGCAAGATCAATAACCTACTGAAAACTATTGTTATTGTATTTATCATTTCGGTTATCATCATATTTATCGCTGGAAGAATATTCTCAAGAAAAGCCTTTCAGCCAGTCAATGAAATGACTGAAAAAGCAAGAAATATTACAGCAACCAATCTGGATCTTCGTCTGGAAACAGGTGGAAATAAAGATGAATTATCACAGCTGGCTATTACATTCAACAATATGCTGGATCGTCTCGAAAGTTCTTTTGATGCTCAGAAAAGTTTCGTTTCCAATATTTCCCATGAATTGAGGACACCCTTGGCAGCTATAATTACCGAACTTGAGCTCTCCATTAATAAAGACAGAAGCAACGATGAATACAAAGTTGTGATCAATAATGTTCTGGACGATTCCAAAAAGCTTGTTCGTTTATCCAACAGTTTACTGGATTTTGCTAAAGCCAGTTATGACCCCACTGAAATATCATTCAAACCAGTACGGATTGATGAAATATTACTGGACGCTCGTCAACAGGTTCAAAATTACAATTATGATTATAAAATTGATCTTAATTTCAAAACCGATATTGATGATGAAAACCAAATTTCCGTCAATGGTAACGAATATCTTTTAAAAGTAGCATTTGTAAATCTACTTGAAAATGGATGCAAATTTTCAGATGATCATAAAAGTACCGTTTCTATACTTTTCAGCAATGATAATGTGATTCTTGTATTTTCCGATCTTGGAATTGGGATTTCGGAAAAGGATATGAATTTTATTTTTGCTCCTTTTCATCGGGGTGAAAATAAAGAATTTGCAGATGGTAATGGGATAGGACTTCCTCTAACCAAAAAAATTGTTGATCTTCATAAAGGAACGATCAATGTATCTTCACAAAAAAACGCAGGAACTACTTTCACTGTGGAATTACCTCATTTATAATTTTTCTAATAAAATTCTAATTTTTTTCTACTGGTTCTCTAACCGTGTTTATGGCCGATTGTAAAGACCTTTGTGCCATCAAATAAAAGAAGAGGAATCATGGGACTATTGGAATTTACAATCAGACTTTTAAGCGGAATGCTATTAGGTTCCGCCATCGGTATCGAAAGACATTGGCGTCAGAAAAGTGCGGGGTTGCGTACCAATACCTTAGTTTCACTTGGAGCGACAGCCTTTATTCTTCTTTCTATCAAAATCGGTGGTGATGCTACCGGAAGAATTGCTTCCTATATTGTGAGCGGTATAGGTTTTCTCGGTGCCGGAGTGATCATGAAAGATGGACTCAATGTACAGGGACTCAATACCGCTGCTACAATATGGTGCTCAGCCGCAGTAGGAGCTTTAAGCGGAATGGGTCTTCAAATGGAAGCCACGGTAGTGACCATTACAGTAATGTTTACTCATATTATTCTTCGTCCTATTGGTATCCGTTTAAACAGATTCACTTTCGTAAAATCCGGGAATGTACAAACCGACTATCTCTTTACCATCAAATGTACTGCTGATGTGGAAAATCATATCCGTGTTCTTCTAATGCAGATGTTGGGAAATGATGAAAAACTATTGTTAAAATCTTTATCCAGTGATGATATTGAAGACAAGGTTATTATCACAGCAGTTATTGTAACCGCAACACCTCAGGACAGTCTCATAGAAAGAACTGCCAGTCGCCTTACGATCGAAGAAAAGGTCCATAAGGTCAGTTGGGAGATTATTGGTACTCAATCAGAGCTATAATCTTCGAAAATACAATATTCAGAATCTACCAAGAGATTTCTATCAATTAAAATAACGCATCAGCTTCCATGATGCAGGTTATTCTGATCCTTTACAACAATAAACAAAAAACGGTGTCATGATTAAGCTAAAAGAAAAAATCAAAAACCCGTTCCATTCAATCATTAATTCCGATGGAATGAATGTAGGAACCATCACCAAGCTGCAGAATGCATCCAGCCAGGATGATAAATTTGTGTATGCTATGCTCGAAACCAGTGATGAAGGTATTACAAAAATAATGGCTGACGAACGTAGAACAAGGTTTGGCCATAATGAAATCCAAAATCAGAAAGCTCCCAAATGGTATATACAATTGCTGAAAGCATTTGCCAATCCTTTCATCTATATACTACTGGCAATTGCCTCAGTTTCATTTATCATCGATGTGTGGCTTCCCCCTGCATCAGATCGTGATTTCAAAACAGTTATTGTTGTTTCAATTATGATCCTGATCAGTACATTATTGCGTTTCATACAGGAATATAGAAGTAATAACGCCGCCGAGAAGCTAAAAAGTATGGTAAAAACTACCGCTACTGTTCTTAGAAAATTCGATGGTAAACAGGAAGTTCCCATCAGCGAACTTGTTCCCGGAGATATTATTTATCTGTCTGCAGGGGATATGATTCCCGCAGATTGTAGAATTACGATGAGTAAAGATCTTTTTGTAAGTGAGAGCATGCTTACGGGTGAAGCGTTACCTGTAGAAAAAAATCATCTTCCCATACGTAATGCAGAAGGCAAACAGGTCATCGAGCTGAATAACCTTTGCTTTATGGGAACCAATGTCGTTAGTGGTTCTGCTACTGCGGTCATTGTTGTTACCGGAGGGTATACTTACTTTGGAAGCATCAGTAAATCAATTACCGGAGAACGCCCAGAAACCAGTTTTGATAAAGGAATTAATAAAGTTAGTTTTTTATTGATCCGTTTTATGCTGGTGATGGTTCCTGTGATATTTTTAGTAAACGGTCTTATCAAAGGAAACTGGCTGGAAGCTCTATTATTTGCCATTGCAGTGGCAGTCGGATTAACTCCCGAAATGCTACCCATGATCGTTACTGCTAACCTGGCGAAAGGGGCAGTGAATATGAGCAAGCGTAAAGTAATTGTAAAAAGACTCAATTCCATCCAGAATATCGGAGCAATGGATATTCTTTGTACCGATAAAACAGGAACCCTTACACTCGATAAGATAGTTCTGGAAAAACACCTGAATGTACATGGAATAGAGGACGACGAGGTATTGAAATGGGCTTATCTGAACAGCTACCATCAGACAGGATTAAAAAATCTCTTAGACAAAGCCGTTCTTGAGCATGTTGAACTTCATGATTATCTTAAAGTAGAAGAGCAGTACCTTAAAATAGATGAGATCCCTTTTGATTTTCAGCGCCGCAGAATGTCTGTTATTCTCAAAATGCGAAATGGAAATCATCTGCTTATCTGTAAAGGAGCAGTGGAAGAAATGCTGGAATTATGCAGCAAAACTTTTGATCCGGGAGACAACAGAAATATTCACATTGAAAATGATAAAGCCGTTCCCATGGATGATGCCATGCGTAAGATCGTACTGAGAACGTCAAAAAAAATGAATGAGGAAGGGCTACGGGTGATTCTGGTTGCCATCAGAGAGTTTGATGCTTCACATCCTCTTACCTACACATTAGAAAGTGAAAAAGACTTGACTCTAACTGGCTTTATTGGTTTCCTTGATCCTGCAAAACCATCTGCTCAGCCTGCGATAGAAGCTTTACATAAATTGGGAGTAAGCGTAAAAGTGCTTACAGGAGACAATGAAATTGTTACCCGTAAGATCTGTAAAGATGTAGGAATCCCAGTTCATCATATCATTAATGGAAAAGACCTTGATGAAATACCTGATGATGTTTTAGCAGAACGTATGGGTTCTGTTTCTGTATTTGCTAAACTCAATCCATTACAAAAAGTAAGAGTAGTGAAAATTCTGCGCAGCCAGGGTCACACCGTAGGTTTTATGGGTGATGGAATTAATGATGCTGCAGCACTCAAAGAATCAGATGTAGGCATCAGCGTAGATACTGCAGTAGATGTAGCTAAAGAAAGTGCCGATATCATCCTTCTTGAAAAGGATCTTATGGTTCTCAGAAAAGGAGTAATCTATGGCAGAAGAACCTTTGGGAATATCATTAAGTATATTAAAATGACCGCAAGCAGTAACTTTGGAAATATGTTCAGTATGCTTGGAGCCAGTGCATTTTTGCCATTTCTCCCAATGCTTCCTGTGCATTTGCTGATTCAGAATCTTCTATATGACATTTCGCAAATTTCTATTCCCTGGGACAGAATGGATGAAGATTTCTTAGAAACACCAAAAAAGTGGGATGCAGGAGGAGTTGCCAAGTTTATGTTCTTCATAGGACCTATTAGCTCCATATTTGATTTTGCCACGTTTGCAGTGATGTACTTTATATTTAAAGCCAATACCGTTGAGCATCAGACTTTATTCCAAAGTGGATGGTTTGTTGAAGGATTGCTTTCACAAACACTAATTATACATATGATCAGAACCAGAAAAATTCCTTTTATACAAAGTTGGGCAACAACCCCGGTGGTCGCTTTAACGTCATTGATTATGATCATAGGAATCTTTTTGCCATTTTCACCTTTTGCAACAGCTTTAAAAATGCAGCCATTACCGCTAAGCTATTTCCCGTGGTTATTAGGGATACTCACTTGCTATTGTCTGCTTACGCAATGGGTGAAAAACTGGTTTATCAAAAAATTCAATACCTGGTTATAATCCATTCGAAATAATCTAATGCCTTTGAGCGGGCAACATGATTAACCTTATAAAAACAATTAAAAATATTAAACGTAATGACTATCAAAACAACACGATTGAGAGGCAGTATGCCCATATTGCTATGGCTTAGTACAGCCTCAATTATCCTTTATTCCTGCAACGGTAAAAAAGAACATTCTGAAAATACAGTCCCATATCTCACTAAAGGAGATACCATTATTTTACAAAAAAACTCACCTATTATTTCTAAACTGGCTGTTTATAATGTAAAAGAAGAAGAATATAGCCCTAATCTTATGACTGTAGGAACCGTAAAAGCTATTCCCAACACTTATGCCGAAATAGCTTCTCCATTTGCCGGGAGAATTTTAAAATCATATGTTAAACTAGGGCAGAAAGTAGCACCTGGATCTCCTTTATTTTCAGTAAGTTCTAAAGATTATTTCGCAGCACAAAAAGACTATCGTGATGCTCAACAGGAATACCGTCAATCGGAACTGAATATGAAGCGCCAGCAGGATCTGCTACAACATGGAGTAGGAATACAACGTGAAACCGAAGAAGCTGCTACAGAATTTCAAATTAAAAAAACAGCACTGGCTAATGCTTCAGCAGCCTTGAAAATCTATAAGAACGGCGACAAAATGTCTATGAACACACCTTTGGTAGTAGTATCCCCGATAAAAGGAGAGGTCGTAACGAATGATATAGTTATGGGGCAGTACTTAAAAGAAGATGCTCTGCCTATGGTTGTAATCGCAGAATTATCAAAAGTGTGGATCGCCGGTCAGGTTAAAGAAAATGATCTTCATTTCCTTCAGAACCTTACTGGAGTGGAAGTGAATGTAAGCGCCTTTCCTGACAGGAAAATTACAGGGAAAATATACCATGTCAATGAAATTGTAAATGAAGCAACACGAAGTGTAGAGGTGCTTGTGGAATGTGAGAACAATGACCGCCTTTTAAAGCCGGGAATGTTTGTGAATGTAAAGTTTAGCAACACATCTGAAAAGAAAATATTCGTTCCGGCTAAAGCTGTTCTTCAGTTTAACGATAAAAATTATGTCCTGGTACAAACTTCAAAAAACGAATATGTAAAGAAATATGTACAGACAGGTGTAACAGAAAATAACAGAATTCAGATTCTAAGCGGATTAAAGCCAGGTGAAACCATTATCAGTGATGGTGCTTTTTATCTCCTGGATGCTAAATAACAGACATCATGAAAAACATACTGAACAATATAATTGCTAAACGATGGCTGATATTGGCATTGTTTGCATTACTTGCTTTATTTGGATATTATTCATGGAAACAGCTCTCTATTGAAGCGTATCCGGACATTGGCGATGTCACTTCTCAGGTGGTAACTCAGGTTCCCGGTTTAGCTGCAGAAGAAATCGAACAACAAATTACTATTCCTATCGAACAGGCTATCAATGGTCTTCCAGGAATGCATGTAATGAGAAGTAAAAGTACTTTTGGATTATCCATGGTAACAATTGTCTTTAATGATGGAGTAGATGACTATTGGGCAAGAACGAGAATTAAAGAAAGATTGGGAGATCTCGAACTTCCATATGGTGTGACTCCGGGACTTGATCCCCTGACATCACCTACCGGAGAGATATACCGTTATATCATCGAAAGTAAAAGCCATGACCTTCGTGAGCTTACCGATCTTCAGAATTTTGTAATTATTCCTAAAATAAAACAGGTTTCGGGAGTCGCAGATGTGACCAATTTTGGTGGAATTACCACACAGTTTCAGGTAGAACTGGATCCAGTAAAACTTGAGCAATACAATATTTCCCTTAAAGAAGTAGCTGATAAACTCGAAGCCAACAATGCCAATTCTGGAGGAAGTGTCATGAACAGGGGAGATCAGTCCTATGTGATCCGCGGTATCGGTTTGGTAAAATCTTTAGAGGATATGGGAAGAGTGGTTGTAAAATCGGTCAATGGTACTCCCGTTTACATGAACGATATCGGTAAAATAAAATATGGAAACCTTGAACGTAAAGGGGCGTTGGGTTATTCCGACCAACGTGGTGTCAACTATTCCGATAATATAGAAGGGATTGTATTACTGCTTAAAGGAGAGAATCCTTCTGTTGTATTACAGGGAGTAAATGATGCTGTCAGTGATCTTAACAAAAATATACTTCCAAAGGGTATTCAGATTCATATTGTTTTGGATCGCACAAACCTTGTTGATAATACTTTACATACGGTTTCAAAAACTTTACTTGAAGGTATGACATTGGTAATTATTGTATTGATTGTATTTCTGGGAAGCTGGCGCGGAGCTTTATTAGTCGCAATTACAATTCCTTTATCGTTGTTAATTGCTTTTATATTAATGCATTTTACCAATATTCCAGCGAACCTGTTATCCCTTGGAGCTATTGATTTCGGAATTATTGTAGATGGTGCCATCGTAATGCTCGAAACGATTTTAAAGAAAAGGGAAGATCATCCCGATCAGGAACTTGATGAAAAAACAATTACTCAGAAAGTAAAAGAAGTTGCCAAGCCTGTATTTTTTGCTACGATTATTATTATCACGGCCTATTTACCATTGTTTGCTTTTGAAAGAGTAGAAAAGAAGTTATTTACTCCAATGGCTTTTACTGTAGGATACGCACTCCTCGGAGCATTGGCTGTGGCTCTATTTCTTATCCCTGGACTGGCTTTTGTGATTTATAAAAAACCACGTAAGATTTATCATAATCGTTGGCTAGAAAAAATCGGAGCTGCATATCATAGCAGAGTTCAAAAGATTATGAACCGACCTAAGCGCATATTCATTCCTTTAATTGGTATTCTGTTAACTACCGGTATATTAACTGCACTTGTAGGGAAAGACTTTTTACCTCCATTAGATGAAGGATCTATTTGGCTACAGGTTTCTCTTCCACCAGGTATTACAGTTGAAAAATCCAGAGAAATGAGTGATACCCTTCGAGCACGTACTTTAAAACACAAAGAAGTTACTTATGTAATGGTACAGGCAGGGAGAAATGATGATGGAACCGATGCGTGGACTCCTTCTCACTTTGAAGTCAGTGTTGGTCTAAAGCCTTACAGCGAATGGAAATGGGGCAGAAGTAAAGCAGATCTAATCAAAGAATTGGAAGCAGAATATGCTACCATGCCAGGCTATAACATTGCCTTTACCCAACCCATGATCGATGGAGTAATGGACAAAATTTCAGGTGCACACAGTGAACTTGTGGTGAAGGTATATGGGAATGATTTCAAAGAAACCAGAAGAATAGCCGAAGAAGTAATGGCTGCTCTAAAAAAAGTAAAAGGTGCTGTAGATCTTGCCATAGATCAGGAACCACCATTGCCACAATTACAGATTAAAGTTGATCGAGCCAAGATTGCCCAATATGGATTGAATGTTTCTGATGTTTCAGATCTTATTGAAGTTGCTATCGGAGGAAAAGCAGTTTCAAAAATATATCAGGGAATTAAGGTGTATGACATTATCACACGCTACAACGAAATGAGCAGAAACACTCCGGAAAAGATAGGAAGTCTGATGCTTACCAATGAATCCGGAGCAAAAATACCGCTTTCCCAGGTTGCCGATATACAAATGAACACCGGAGAAAGTATGATCGCACGTGAGATGAATAAACGTCATCTGACTGTACGTCTTAACCTTCGGGGTACAGATCTTACTTCCTTTTTATCACAAGCTGAAAATGCAATCGAAAAGAATGTAAAATATGATCATGAAAAGTATAACATAAAATGGGGCGGACAGTTTGAAAATCAAAATCGTGCCTATGGCAGACTTTCAGTAATTGTCCCGCTGGCACTTTCAATCATGTTTATACTGCTTTATGGAGCTTTCCAATCATTCCGTCAGGCAGGACTTTTAATTAGCATCGTTCCACTCGCTCTTTTTGGAGGAATGCTTGCCCTTAATCTTCGTGGAATGACTTTGAATATTTCTTCCGCGGTAGGCTTTATAGCCTTGTTTGGAGTTGCTATACAAAATGGAGTGATTATGATTTCGCATATCAATGATCTGCGAAAAAAAGGATATGATTTAAGGAAGGCCGTAATTGAAGGAGCATCTCATCGTTTCCGTCCGGTTCTAATGACCGCAACGGTAGCTATACTGGGATTATTTCCTGCTTCATTAGCAACCGGTATAGGCTCTGATGTGCAAAGACCTTTAGCCACAGTTATTGTATACGGGCTCTTGTTTTCAACCATCATTACCTTATTTGCTCTGCCTGCTCTTTACTATTTAATCGAAAACAAATGGGGGAAAAATTTTAACGCAGCAAAAGAAAATTAAAATGACTACGATAAAAAAATATTCAAAGCTCCTTCTGGGATTGATTTTCATGAACATATCCCTGATGATACAAGCTCAGAAAGCAGATACAGCATTCATTAAAAAACCGATTGATTATATGACGTATATCAATCTTGTAGGGAAGAGTAACCTTTCTTATGCCGCAGAAAAATTTAACATTAATATTGCTGATGTAGCGATACAAACTGCCAGAATATTTCCAGACCCACAATTAGGATTTGGATGGTTTGACAATGGACAGAAAAGAATGAAATTAGGTTATGGCTTCAATTCTGAGGTAAGCTGGACTCTGGAAATGGGAGGAAAAAGAAAAGCCCGAATAGAAGTCGCCCGAAATCAGGCACAATTAAGCCGTCTTCTCCTCGATAATTATTATAATAATCTCCGTGCTGATGCTACATTGGCCTATTTATTAGCGATCCAGAACCGGATAGTCCTGGATGTGGAATCTGATTCTTATCTCCAGATGAAAAAACTGGCAGAATCCGATAGCATTCGTTTTAAATTGGGAGTGATCACACAGGTAGATGCCCGACAATCCAAACTGGAGGCAGGAACCATGCTAAATGATGTCTTCTCTGCTGAAGCGGAGTGGAAAAGTTCATTGGCCAATCTGTCTTTATTAACAGGAAAAACAAAAAGTGATTCCTTATTATATCCACAAGGTGATTTCTCTGGTTTCGAACGTCAGTTTTCTTTACAGGATCTTGTTATTGAAGCGCAAAATAACAGGGCAGATCTAAAAGCAGCCTTACAAAGTAAAACGGTTTCCCAAAGTTTATTGAAACAAGCCAAAGCCGACAGAGCTATTGATCTTGGATTATCATTTGGAGTCAATAATGCAGCGTATGTAAGGAATACGATTGCTCCAACACCAGCAATGACCACTGTAAATGCAGGAATAAGTGTTCCTTTAAAATTTTCCAATAACCGGTCAGGAGATCTGCGTGCTGCACAATATGGTACTCTCCAGGCTGAAACGACCTACAAACAGACAGAGCTTCAGATTCAGACTGAAGTGAGTCAGGCTTATTTTACCTATATCGCTGCTCAAAAGCAAGTCAACCAGTTTAAATCCGGGCTACTTACAGAAGCAAAAGCAATCCTGGAAGGTAAAATATATAGTTACAAAAGAGGACAGTCTTCTTTACTGGAAGTATTGAATGCTCAACGTACTTATAATGATGTACAGCACGATTATTACGGAACACTTTACAACTATGCCGTTGCATTGGTAGAACTGGAAAGAGCTGCCGGAATATGGGATATTAACTTTTAATTTAAAGCAATGAAAAAAATACTGTTCATACTTATCATCCTATTGGGAAAACAAGTTTCTTATGCTCAAAACACCGTAGAGCATGATAATTCCTCTTCAGAAATGGATATCCAGGATCTGAATACCAATCGCATTAGTTGGGGTGTAAAAGCTGGGCTTAATTACTACAATTTCTACGGAAAAGAGAGAAATTTTATTTTTGCCAATTCAGACACAAAATTCAAACCAGGATTTTTTGCCGGAATCTTTGTCAACACCCAAATCAGCAAAAACATCAGCCTTACTCATGAATTGATTTTTAATCAAAGAAGGGTAGGTATTACGTATAAGGATGCTGTTGAAAATGCCTATAGTTCAGTGATTAACAGCTCATATATTGATATTATTCCTGCTAATATCAATTATCGCCTATCAAATGTAAAATTCTATGCGGGGCCTTATGTAAGTGTTTTGGTAGCCGCCAATACAAAACGGAAAGACGAAAATGGCAACCTGTTCCGGGATAAAAGCATTTTTGGAGATTCCGCCAACGATGAAAGTAAAACCTATTATCTTCAGAAATTTGATTTCGGATTCAATGTCGGGGTAGATTATCAATTGAAAGATAGATGGTCTGTTGGGCTCAGATATTCGCACGGTTTTACAGATTTATTCCAGAATGCCAATAGTTCTGCGAATGGAAATGCCAAAAAGGATAAAATTAAAATATATAACAGGGGATTGATGCTTTCGTTAGCCTATGATCTGACGTCGCATAACTCTTCAAATGAATGATCTATTTGGAAGACAATCAAAGATAATTTTCAAATCAATAGAGCCGGGTTTTAACCCGGCTTATTTATTTACAAAATGCATTGGCTTTAGCCGAAACTTATATTATTTTAGATTTCGGCTAAAGCCTTTCGAATGGTTCTTCTTTTTTCAAACGGACTAAAGCCCGTTCCTATTGATTGTTTTTTCTCTCGCAGATTTTGCAGATTGAGCAGATTTTTCTTCTTTATCGCAGAGATCTACTATCATGATGTATTGCATTGAATATTAAACTTAAAAACAGCTTACGTGTTTTAAAATTTTCTGTAATTAATAATTGTAATTTGAGATTGCTTCACATTCGTTCGCAATGACAAAGTGTTAAAAAACTTTTATGCCTTTTGACTACGTCGAATCTTCGATTTGTGGTTATTTTAGCTAAAGACATTTTGAATGGCTTATATTTTTTAAACGGGCTAAAGCCCATTTCTATTTATTGTTTTATTCTCTCGTGGATTTAGCTGATTTTTTACATAAAGATTGATTTTCTTCATCAGCTTATTTTCCAATTACTTCGTTTCGATGGATCAGTCCCCAGTTCCAAAGCTCAAACAATACACTCTTTAATGACATTCCGTGAGCAGTCATCGTATATTCTACCATTGGTGGAGATGTATCGAATACTTCCCTATTGATCAGTTTATTAGCCTGTAAATTTTTTAATTCTTTTGACAAGGTTTTATCTGTTATTCCAGGGACTTCTCTTGAAATCTCTTTAAAACGTTTAGGTCCGCTGCATAAAGAATAGAGGATCAGTAGTTTCCATCTGCCTTCTACGGCATCCAATGCGTCTTTTATAGATAGCATGGCTTTTGAACAATCATTTTCAGGTATTATCATAGTTGCAATATTAAACTAACTTCCTTTTAGGATAGTGCTATCCAAAGGGGAAGTAATATCATTTGGATAGCTAATGTAGTTAATTTTGTAACATGAAAGAAAAGGATATAACAAAACAGGAAATTTTTGATGCTGGTAAGAATCAAAGACGCATCATTCTTATAACAGTTTGCATTGCATTAATGGCTGTAATTGCTTCAGTAAGCGGACTCAATGTAGCACAGCTGAAATTAGCAATAGACTTCCATGCATCACAAACTCATATTTTATGGATGATCAATACTTATACAATAAGTTTAGCAGCCTTATTATTACCTCTGGGTGCTCTTGGAGATCGTATTGGACGTAAGAAAATGCTGCTCATCGGTCTGTTTATTTTCGGAATTGCAAGTATGATGTCTGGTTGGGCTACTTCGTCTTTGATGATGATTGTAGCCCGCTTTTTATGTGGTGTAGGTGCTGCAATGATAATGCCGGTTACGCTGGCTGTCATTACCTCTACGTTTCCCGATGAAGAGCGTTCAAAAGCGATTGGTATTTGGACCGCTGTTGCGGGAGGTGGAGGTATTTTGGGGATGTATCTTTCTGCTGTATTGGTGGATGTTGCCACGTGGCGTCTACTTTTTGCCCTTCCGGTAGTACTTGCGTTAGCTGCGATTGTTTTAACGGTTCGGTTTATTACTGACTCTAAGGAAAAAATAGAACATCGGTTTGACATAATAGGTTCCCTCCTATCAATAATTTCAGTAATGGGAATCGTGTATACACTCCATGAAGCTCCGGTTAATGGTTGGATGAAAGCATTGACTTTAGGAAGTCTGATTATGGGAATTGTATCAGCCATTTTATTTGTTCTTTGGGAACTGCGTCAAAAGGCACCACTCCTCGATGTATCTCTTTTCCTAAAGCGTGGTTTATCCAGTGGATCTTTATCACTATTAGCCATTTTTGGAGTTCAGGCGGGAATATTTGTAGTACTCTTTCCCTATTTTCAAAGTGTATTGGGCTGGTCGGGCCTTCGTTCTACGCTTGCGATGATGCCGATGGCTATATTAATGATGATTGCTTCAGGTTTAGCTCCTCAGGTCGCAAAACGCATTGGAAGGCGCTTTACAATGGCATTGGGAATTTTATTAGCAGGTTTAGGTTCTGCTGTGATGGCATTACTGGTATCAGTGGAGGGTGGATATCTTTCAGTTCTTCCTGGAATGCTTGCTATGGGATTTGGTATGGGACTAAGCATGACCCCATCTACTGAAGCGATTACTTCCGCGTTGCCTGCAGATCGTCAGGGTATTGCTTCTGCTCTTAACGATATTACGCGTGAACTTGGGACCGCTCTGGGTGTTGCTTTGCTAGGGTCTTTGGTGAGTGCTGGTTATCAAAACAGGATTGATGAAAAATTACAAGGAATTTCTACTTACACAGCCTCTCAATTCCGTGAAGGAATTTCAAATGCTCTTGCAATAGCTCCAAAAACTGACCCTCAATCCGCTAAACTGATTCATATTGCCCGTGAGTCTTTTGTATATGGTTGGAAGCAGGCGATGTGGGTAGGCACTTTAGTAATGCTTGTTTTGTTTTTCTATGTCCTTGTGTATGGACCAAAAACGATTAAAAAGAAAGATATTTTAAATTAAAAATAAGTCCAATGAACAATAAAAAGATATCAGATAAAATGGCTGCTGCTACAAATGAAGCAGAGGATATGAAAGAATTCTGGAACGATAGCTTTAATAAATATAAAACAATGTGGGGTTTTGAACCTTCTCATTCTGCGGTATTAGCTAAAGATCTTTTTGTAGATAGAGAAATAAAAGATATTCTGATTCCGGGAATTGGATATGGTAGAAATGCTCAGATTTTTATAGAAAATGATATCAGGGTAACGGGAATAGAGATTTCTGAAACAGCTATTGCATTAGCAAAAGAACATTACGGAAATAAAATGCCTGTTTTTCAGGGATCAGTTACGGAAATGCCTTTTGACAGCCATTTATATGATGGAATTTTCTGTTATGGACTTCTTTATTTATTAAATAATGAGCAAAGAAAGAAAATGATCAATGACTGTTATAATCAATTGCAGGAAGGAGGATGGATGATTTTTTCTGTCATTTCTAAGAATTCTCCGAATTATGGAAAAGGTAAAGAGATTGGAAAAGATACTTTTGAGATTGGTAAAGGAGGCCAACTTTTTTTCTATGATATAGATGCGATACAGGAAGAGTTTAAAGAGTATGGATTACTGGATTATTTTGAAATTGACGAGCAAACCAACGCGATAACAAAACAAGCTACATTTAAATTTTTGATGGTCATCTGTAGAAAAGAATGTAAAAATGAATCTATTAAAAGTGAAAGCGATTGTACGCCCAATTATCTTTCTGCTGTCTTTAATAAAATGCTTTCTTATACCCATTAGATTTTTCCGTGAACAATATAAAAAGAGTAGGCATAAAAGCATTTTATTAGAATGGTTTACATTGTATATTTGTAATACTATATAAAAAATAATGACCGATCCTAAAGAGATATTAAGACAGCATTTATCACAATTTGTTTCTCTTACAGAAGAACAGTTGGAATATGTATTTTCACATTTTACATTGGTTTCTTTGAAAAAAGGTCAGATGCTCCTGTCTGAAGGAGATCTTGTAAACGAGGAGTATTTTGTACTGGATGGATGTTTGAAGGCTTTTTATCTGAATGATATGATGAAAATGTTTATCCTTCAGTTTGCAATGCCTAATTGGTGGGTTTCAGATTATAATGCACTGTACAGTCATCAAAAGGCTACAGTAAATATTGACTGTATAACCAATGCAACGGTACTGACTATAACCAATGAAAACCGGGAGAAAATATGCAACGAGATTCATGAGGTAGAGCATTTTTTCAGATGGAGAACCAACAAAGGTTATGTTGCCGTACAGAAAAGGCTCCTTTCTTTTATGAATAACGATGTGAAATTCAGGTATGAAGAGCTTCTATCTATGTATCCACAACTGTATAATCTGGTTCCGAAACATTTGATTGCCGCTTACCTTGGGGTTTCCAGAGAAACCCTTAGCAGATTATATCAGCCTTAAATGATTTCAAGCAGTTTTCTTTAACTTAATAAATTGTGACCCAGGTCACGTAACTTCTTAACGGTATCTACTGAACTTTGTGTCAACATTTAAACATAGAAAAAATGAATACACAAAATTTTAAAGTAAACAATGATAAAAGCATTGTAGAATGGATCGGAAGAAAAATAACCGGTGCTCACAACGGAACTATTGGAATCAAAGAAGGTTCATTTACTTTTAAAGACAACCAACTTTCCTCAGGAACATTTGTTATCGATACCCGTTCTATAAAAATCCTTGATATCGAAGATGCTGAAACCAATGCTCAGTTTGCCGGTCACTTAGCTTCCGATGATTTCTTTAATTCAGATCAATACCCTGAATCTATATTTGAAATCATGCATGCAGAACCTGGAGATAACAATCTGTATTACGTAAACGGAGACCTTACCATTAAGGGAATCACCCATCCTATTGATGCTGTATTGAAAATTGAGACCAATCAAGGTTCTGCTACCCTACAAAGTAAAATTGTTCTTGACCGAACCAAGTACAATATGAAATTCAGATCAGGTAATTTCTTCACTGACCTTGGTGATACCTTGATATACAACAATTTTGACCTTACCATTAATTTGGTTGCAGACATCAATAACAACAGTTTATAATCCTAAAAATTAACAATCATGCCTTACATAAAAATAGAAGTTCTACGTGATGGTGTTACAAGAGAGCAAAAACAACTTTTGATAAAAGGAGTAACAGAATTAGTAACATCGGTATTGAATAAAGATCCACATCTTACGCATGTTGTGATCGATGAAAAAGAAGATGATAACTGGGGATATGCCGGAGAGCAGGTATCGGTATTGAAAGAACAAGGATTTTCAACTGAGAAAAAATAAAGAAATGGAAAAGCAAACCGTTATCGTAACAGGGGCATCATCAGGAATTGGATTGGAAATAGCGAGATATTTTCTGGAAAGAGGAAGCAATATAGTAATCAATTCAAGAACAGATTCAAAACTGGAACAGGTTTTCAATGAATTGGGAGGTGGAGATCATTTAGCTATGGTTGCCGGTGATGTTGCCGATAAATCTGTAGGTGAGCTGTTAGTAAAAACAGCCCTTGACCGATTTGGCTCTGTAGATGTTTTGGTCAATAATGCCGGGATCTATGAAAATAAACCATTTTTAGAAGTGACTGAAGATCATCTGGATCGGTTTTTAAGAACAAACCTTAAAGGGACATTCTTTACCACACAGTCGGTTATTCCTCAAATGCAGAAACAAAAAGGTGGTGTGATCATTAATATTGGTTCTCCTCTGGTATATCATGCAATGGCAGGATCACCCTCTACGGCTCCGATATCAAGTAAAGGTGCAGTACATGCTTTAACGCACCAGCTAGCGGCTGAGTTTGGAAAAGACAATATCCGGGTAAATACGGTTGCCGCAGGACTCATCAGAACACCTATGCATGACAAAAATATTGATCAGGCTGCAGGAGTTCATTTGCTGAACCGTATCGGTGAACCAGAAGAAGTGGCACAAATGGTTTACAGTATTGCGGGTAACAAACTGATAACCGGAGCTATAATAAACGTGGATGGCGGTATGGGAGCCGGCCATTATCTATCATGAAAATTGTATTAATAATTGCATGGCTGTTTAGTTTTCCACTAAACGGTCATGCTCAAAAAATAGACACTATGAAAAATGGTACAGAAGAAACCGCTATAAGAACAGCGCTTGAGCAATACTACTTCAAAGGTATTTTTGAAGGAAATACAGCACTTTTGAGAGAAGTTTTTTTTAAAGATGCTCTTCTCTTTGGTGACATAAAAGGAGTTCCTTATTATAAAACAGCAGAACAATACATAGAAGGTGTAGGCAGTCGTTTGAGTCCTGAAAAAGCAAAAGCTCCTTTTCATCCGGAGATTATTTCCATCGATGTGATCAACTCCATTGCTGCTGTAAAATTAAATGTAAAGATGTACGATTTTAATTACTATAATTTTATTACTTTTCATAAAATAAATGGCAAATGGCTGATCGTTAATAAGACATTAACGGATGTAGAATAACTATTTTAACCCAATTAACAAGACTTATTTATGTGGAATAAAAACAGAATAACAGATATTTTGGGTATAGAATATCCAATATGGCAAGGTCCTTTTGGTGGTGGTTTATCTACTGTAGAATTGACGTCTGCCGTTAGTAATATGGGTGGATTAGGTGGTTTTGGAGCCTATACATTGAGTCCACAAGAGATCTATGATACCGACCAGAAGATCAGGTCTAAGACTGCCAATCCCTATAATCTTAATCTTTGGGTTTCTGATACAGACTATATAAGTCAGGAAGATACCGAAAGACGATATAAAAAAGCATCAGAAATATTCAAACCATATTTTGATAGACTGAATATTGAAATTCCGGATCTTCCACCTTCTTTTAAATCCAGGTTTCAGAACCAGTTGCAGGCTGTTCTGGATATCAAACCCAAAGTTTTTAGTTTTATGTTTGGGGTACTGGACGATGATATTGTAGAACAATGTCATAAAAGAGGAATTTTACTTGCGGGGAATGCCACAACATTAGATGAAGCTATTGCTTTAGAAAACATTGGCGTAGATTTTATTGTGGCCTCAGGGTTTGAAAGTGGTGGCCACCGGCCTTCTTTTCTGGACAAAGCTGAGTTTTCAACTACGGGAACTTTCGTTTTAATCCAACTTATTAAAGATAAAGTAAAAATACCTGTCATTGCAGCGGGTGGAATTGCGACAGGAAATGGAATTGCTGCTGCACTTACATTAGGTGCGGAAGCAGCGCAGATCGGAACTGCTTTTCTGGCTTGTGAAGAATCCGGAGCTTTGGATATTCATAGAGAAGCCCTTTTTTCTGAGGCATCCAAAAGTACAAGGCTGTCAAGAGCTTATACCGGAAGATTAGGCAGAGGAATTACTACAGAAATTTTAAAAGATCTTTCTGAAAAAACAATTCCCCACTTACCTTTTCCATTGCATACTACTTTTATGTCACCCTTACGGAAAGCTGCTATAGAACAAGGGAAAAATGAAATGGTATTTTTCTGGAGCGGGCAGATTGCCCCTATTTTAAAACATAAAAATGCATCGGTTCTGATGGAAAATTTGATTACTGAAACATCGAAAACATTTAAGGAATGAATGACAGATGGGTTATAAAATGAGTGAAACCTGTGTGAGATAATTTTAACCACAAACCAAAGGTTCGACGTAGTCAAAAGTCACAAAAGTTTTTTAACACTTAAGCTATTTTAAGTTTTATACCTACTGCTTCATAAGAACACATAAGTTTTAAAAAATCAAAGATTTTTATATTCTGTGAGCTTCATCGGTGAAGCTAATTTTTGCAACTAAAATAATACATTATGGCTGATAGATCTTTACGATAAAAAAGAATATCTGCTCCATCTTCTCAATTCACAAGTACGAATAAATACAACTAATCCTCAAGCTTATAAAACTCTAACTCTCATTGTTACAGTATTAATCAAAACTCAGTAAAAAGAGTAAAACATCTATGAATACAGTATTTTTTAACAATTGATTCACATAAAAAAGAGCAAAAAGCCTTATCTTTGTACTCTATGCTGAAGTGGATTTCTATATTTTGTTCTATAACGTACGTACTTGCGACAACCAATATGGCTGAAGTACTGAAGGCTCCGGTCTTTATAGAACACCTTATGGAGTATGAAGGCAACTGTGTAGAATTTCTGGTGGAACATTATGACAATCATAAAAAAGACCAGGATTGGGATACCGATCAAAAGTTACCTTTTATCAATCCGCCTATTGTGCTTATGGTCTACGCACAGCTTCCGGAAACTATTTTTCACATTGAAAAAATAAAAGAGTTTTCGATTCCACAAAAGAACACCATTTATAAGGAAAAAGACTTTTCCGGACTTTATCTTTCCCGTATTTTTCAGCCTCCACGACTTTCATAATTGATTTTACATAAAATACTTATGCTTTAAAATTCTATTTAAAGCAATCCAATCTTGTTGTTTATCTATTAATCAATTATTTCATGTTAAATAAAATTATTGAGTTTTCTGTAAAGAATAAACTCATTATCGCCCTTTTTACCCTAGGGCTGATCCTCCTTGGAATCTATGAGACCACAAAACTTCCTATTGATGCCCAGCCGGATATTACCAATAATCAGGTTCAGGTAATTACTGTTGCGCCATCCTATGGAGCTGCTGATATTGAGCGTCTGGTAACGTTTCCTATTGAGCAGGCTACCAGTAATATCAGTGGCATTACTGAGCTTCGTAGTTTTTCACGTTTCGGTTTATCACTTGTAACGGTAGTTTTTAATGATGATACAAATGTGTATTGGGCACGCCAGCAAGTACAGGAACGACTGCAGATCGTTCAGGAAAACATCCCTGAAGGGATTGGCAAACCCGAATTGGGTCCTATTTCAAGTGGATTGGGAGAAATCTTTCAATATGTGGTAAGGGCAAAGAAAGGGTATGAAAATATCTACGATGAGACAGAACTCAGAACCATTCAGGACTGGGTGATTCGCCGTCAGCTATTGGGAACCAAAGGAGTGGCTGATGTAAGTAGTTTTGGGGGAAAATTAAAACAGTATGAAATCGCCATCAACCCCAATCAGCTACAGGCATTTGATATCAATATCAACGATGTTTTTGATGCCCTGGAAAAGAACAATCAAAATACGGGTGGCGCTTATATTGAAAAGAAAGAGACGGTACTGTTTATTAGAAGCGAAGGGCTTTTAGGAAACGCAGAAGACATTGGAAATATTCAGGTTTCAAATACAAAAGAAGATATTCCTGTTCACATTAAGGATGTTGCCAATGTTAAAATTGGATATGCTACCAGATACGGTGCTATGACCTATAATGATACAGGAGAAGTATCAGGAGCTATTGTATTAATGCTAAAAGGTGAAAATGCCAATGAAGTTATCGGAAATATTAAACAGCGTCTTGAAAAAATTCAGGAAACATTGCCGGAAGGGGTAGTTCTTGAACCTTTTCTCGATCGGGCTAAAATGGTTAATAACACCATCAGTACTGTAAAAACCAACCTGATGGAAGGAGCCCTGATTGTTGTTTTCATTCTTGTTCTCTTTTTAGGAAATTTCCGGGCTGGTTTACTGGTAGCTTCCGTTATTCCTTTGGCAATGCTTTTTGCTATAATTATGATGAATCTTTTCGGAGTGGGAGGAAATCTGATGAGCCTTGGAGCCCTGGATTTTGGATTAATTGTGGATGGTGCCGTTATTATTGTAGAGGCCGTATTGCATCAGCTCGCTCATAAAAAACATTTCGGAAAAGATAATATGCTGAGCCAAAAAGAAATGGATGGCCAGGTTTCAGATTCTGCAACAAAAATGGTGAACAGTGCGGTTTTTGGGCAGATCATTATCCTGATCGTTTACCTTCCTATTTTCACACTACAAGGTATTGAAGGGAAAATGTTTAAGCCCATGGCTCAGACAGTGGCATTTGCCTTAATAGGAGCCTTTTTACTTTCGCTTACCTACATTCCTATGATGAGCTCACTGGTACTCAGCAGAAAGAAAAAGGTTAAAGATAATATTTCTGATAAAGTAATGACCAGAGTAGAAATTGGTCATCAAAAATTATTAATGAAGGCGCTTAAGTATAGAAGAACAATTATACTCACGGTACTTGTTCTTTTTGCCGGAGCGGTTTTTACTCTTTCCAGAATGGGTGGCGAATTTATTCCATCATTAGAAGAGGGCGACTTCGCTGTTGAAATGCGTATCCTTCAGGGAAGTAATATCAATGAAACTAAAAAAGCAACCACACAAGCTGCCCATATTCTTTTAACACAATTCCCGGAGGTACAAAAAGTAGTTACTAAAATCGGAAGTGCTGAGATCCCGACAGAGCCTATGCCAATGGATGCCGGAGATATGATCATTGTTCTGAAGCCCAAAAAAGAATGGACATCAGCGCACTCATTCCCTGAACTTTCAGCGAAAATGAGCAAAGCATTGAAAGTGATTCCCGGATTAACTACCGGATTCCAATTTCCGGTACAAATGCGTTTTAATGAATTAATGACCGGGGCAAGACAGGATGTGGTCTGTAAAATTTATGGTGAAAACCTGGATAGCCTGGCAGTATATGCTAAAAAATTGGGTGGAATCATCAATACCGTAAAAGGAGCTCAGGATCTGTATCTAGAACCTGTTGTTGGAGCCCCACAGGTCGTAATCGATTATAATCGCGCTGAGCTTTCGCGTTATAATATTTCCGTGAAAGAAATCAACCAGGTTATTAATATGGCTTTTGCAGGACAGACTGCAGGTGTTTTGTATGAAGGAGAACGAAAATTTGATGTCGTGGTTAGAATGGATAATGAACATAAAAAAGATATTACAAGCATCCGAAACCTTTTAGTTCCGACGGCTACCGGGGAACAGATTCCATTGCATCAATTGGCAAAAATAGATTTGAAAAGCAGCCCCAATCAAATCCAGAGAGAAGACACCAAAAGAAGAATTGTGGTAGGTTTCAATGTTCGTGGAAGGGATGTTCAAAGTATTGTAGAAGAACTTCAAAAAAAGGCAGATAAAGAATTAAAATTATCGTCAGGCTATACAATTTCTTATGGCGGAGCCTTTGAGAATTTAAATGAAGCTAAAGCAAGATTAGGGGTTGCCGTTCCTATTTCATTAGTCATGATCTTCTTATTGCTTTTCTTTGCTTTTGGCTCTGTAAAACATAGTTTACTGATCTACACAGCCATTCCATTATCAGCCATTGGAGGGATCTACTTTTTAGCATTGAGAGGAATGCCTTTCAGCATCAGCGCAGGCGTTGGATTTATCGCTTTATTCGGGGTAGCTGTACTTAACGGAATTGTTTTGATATCAGAGTTTAACCGATTGAAAAAGAATGGCATCACCAATACCAGCAGAATTGTTTTAATGGGAACACGGATAAGACTCCGTCCTGTTTTAATGACCGCTTTTGTAGCTTCTTTAGGGTTTTTACCCATGGCATTAAGCAGCGGAGCCGGTGCGGAAGTACAAAGGCCTTTGGCTACCGTTGTGATCGGAGGTCTTATGCTGGCCACTCTTTTAACCTTATTTGTCTTACCTATTTTGTATGTCTTATTTGAACGAATCAATAAAAATAAAATGAAATTTTCTAAAAAAAGAAACTTTAAAAAGTTAACCATATTATTACTATTCATTTCCTTTGGAAGCCTTCATGCTCAGGAAAGCATTACACTTGATCAGGCATTAGAAATAGCTTTCCAACAAAATGGAACTTTTAAAAATTCAAAATTGATTTCCGATTATCAGGAAAAGTTAAAATCCAGCTATCTGGATATCCCTCAGTTAGAAGTTGCCGGAGGATTTGGCCAGATCCAGGGGGAGGAAACTGATAATTCAATATCTGTATCTCAGCGATTCAGTTTTCCGACCGTTTACTCCAAAAGAAAACAAATGCTGGAAGCAGAATGGTCATCAAGCGTGATCAATCAGCAACTTACCAAAACGCAACTTACCAAAGAAGTATCGGAAGTCTTTTATCGTATTATAATCCTTCAGAAAAAGAAACAGATACTCGAATACATCAGCCAGCTATACAGCAGTTTTGCAGATAAAGCAAGCTTGCGGTTAAAAAAAGGAGAGGCTAATATCCTGGAAGAATCAACCGCTGAGATCCAGAGAGAACAAGCTCAGGTACAACTGAATATACTTGAAAATGATCTGAATATTTCGCAACTTCAGTTACAGGTATTACTCCAGTCTGATAAACTTTATCAGCCGGTTACCGATCAGCCTATTCTCAATGTTAATCTTCAGATCTCAGAAGATATTATTAAACATCATCCTCAGCTACAGTACTTGAATCAGCAGATTAAAGTTAATGAAGCAGAGGCTCAGCTGGAAAAAAGCAAGCTTCTGCCAGATCTCCTTGTGGGATATACCAACCAGAGTATGAAAAACATCAATAATAATCGTTTTAATTCGGTACAAATTGGTGTTGGAATCCCTTTATTTACCAAAGGGCAACGGGCACTGGCCAAAGCATCTAAAGCTAAAGTAGCCATTGCTGAAAATGAATACCAGAGAAAGGAAATTGAATTCAAAAACAGATATGGACAGTTGGCTGATACCTATGCCAATCAGCTAACCATTATAAAAAATTACGAGCAAAAGCAATTACCTAAATCTGAAACAATTCTTAAAACAGCTCAAAAACAAATGGAAGTAGGAGAGATTGATTACCTGAATTGGGTCATCCTGACCAACCAGGCTGTAAAAATAAAAGTCGATTATATAGAAAATATAGAAAGACTTAACCAAATAGGAGCAGAGCTCAATTTCTTAATTTCAAAATAACGACACCATGTACTTTAAAAAAGCATCCCTATATTTCTTTGCCACAACACTTCTTTTATCTTCATGTTCCGGAAAAAAAGAAGAGCCTACTGTTTATGAAAATAAAAAGCTGGCGGCAAAAGATCAAAACTCAGTTCAATTAACCGATCAGCAGATCAAAACTACCGGACTTACCACCACTATGATCCAAAATAAAACAATGGAGAAAACAGTAAGGCTCAATGGTAAAGTAGAAATAGCTCCATCGCACATCAGTTCCCTTTCCAGCATTATGGGTGGGCATATTAAATCTATTAATATCATCAATGGAAGCCATTTTAATAAAGGACAGGTATTAGCAGTGGTAGAAGACCCTCAGTTCATACAGCTTCAACAGGATTATCTTGTTACGAAAGCCCAGCTGGAATCCGCAAGACTGAATCTCAACCGTCAGAAAGATCTTAATACCAGTAAAGCAAGCAGTGACAAAACATTGCAAACAGCACAAGCTGATTATTCTACGTTGAATGCTACTTTAAAAGGATTGGAAGAGAAATTAAGAATCATTGGAATCAATACAAAGAATCTAAATTCAGGAAACATAAGAAGCAGAATCAGTATCCATGCTCCTTTCAGCGGCTTTGTCAGTAAAATTTCTGTCAATAACGGGCAGTACATTAATCCTTCAGACACTTTATTTGAGCTGATCGATCCTGCAGGCTTATTGTTAGAATTAAAAGTATTTGAAAATGATGTGAACGATGTAAAAATAGGGCAGGAGATCCGTGTATATAACAATCAGAATCCAGATCAAAAATACCCTGCCAAAATCGTAAGTATGGTTCCTAATATAGAAAGTGGTGGATCTTCTATTGCTGTCGCTAAACTATCTGGCTCTAATCCTGAGTTTATCAGAGGAATGTATATTAATTCAGAGGTAAGCATCAGCGGAAGAAATACGTTGGGACTCCCTAATGAATCTGTTGTATCTTTTGAAAATAAGAATTATATATTTGAAGATGTGGGAAACCATCATTATAAAATGATTCCGATTATCACAGGCATTTCAGATGATCAGTTTACAGAAGTATTGAAAGCAGATTTCATAAAGGACAAAAAAATTGTCCAGAAAGGAGCTTATGATCTTTTAATGATCCTTAAAAATAAAGCTGAATAAAGATAATCTAAAAAACCGCTCCACTGGGTGAGCGGTTTTTTTATATTTCTTCAAATTAATATACCGATTGGTATATTAATTTTATATCTTTGTTGTCTCAAAATTTAGTATGCCTATAAGCAATCGAAAGGACGTGCTATGAATTGGTTACATTTTTTTTGATTTAAAATATACCAATCGGTATATTTTATTAAAGTTAATAAAGATTAATAAAATGAAAAGAATCATTCTGATTATAACGGTAATCTCCGCAGCTATCATGGAACTGATAGATACTTCCATTGTCAATGTGGCTCTTAATTACATGAGTGGAAATTTAGGAGCAACCTTAGAAGATATTTCCTGGGTAGTCACAGCTTACGGGATCGCCAACGTAATCATCATTCCAATGACAAGCTTCCTTGTAAATAATCTGGGCAGGAGAAATTATTACATTGGATCAATTATACTATTTACCTTCTGTTCCTTTATGTGTGGGAATTCAACCAATCTCTGGGAATTGGTCATGTTTCGGTTTCTTCAGGGGATTGGAGGTGGTGCCTTACTTTCTGTATCAGCAATGGTTGTGTATGAATGCTTTCCAAAAGAAAAACAAAATATAGCCAGTGCTTTATTTGGAATCGGAGTCTTTATAGGTCCAACTATTGGCCCGACACTGGGTGGATTCATTACGGATAATTTTTCGTGGAGATGGATCTTTTATATCAATATTCCTTTGGGTATTCTGGCTGCTATTTTATGTTTTAAATTATTACCAGAATCCCCGACAAGGCAAAAGGTCAAAAAGATTGATTGGCTAGGAATTATCCTGCTAATTATAGGAATTGGATCATTACAAACGGTTTTGGAACGTGGTGAAACTGAAGATTGGTTCGCAACACGGTATATTATCTTTCTCACTGTTGCTGCTGTTTTATCTCTTGTTTTGTTTGTTCATAGGGAACTAACCATACCACATCCTGTCGTAAAACTATCCGTGCTTAAACATCCTTCTTTAAGTATTTCAGCTATCCTTACATTCATAACCGGAATTGGAATGTTTACCTCCATTTATCTTACACCGGTATTAGCACAACGTTTTTTAGGCTTTAATCCTGCACAGGCTGGACTTTTATTATTGCCAGGATCGATCATCGCTGTATTTGCATTGATCATTACCGGTAAAGCTCTTCAAAAAGGAGTACCTCCAGCTTTGGTTGTATTACTTGGGTTCTGTTGTTTCATCTATTTTAACTGGTCCATGGCACAGGTAAACCTGGATGTATCATTTGCCACTATTTCCATTAATTTAATATTCAGGGCATTGGGAATGGCTTTACTGACGGTTCCATTAGCATCACTGGCAGTATCTTCTTTAAAACCTGAAGATATGCCTCAGGGAACTGCCATTAACAATATGATGCGACAATTGGGAGGATCATTTGGGATATCTATCATCAATACCTATATCGCAAGAAGGGTTGCACTTCATCGTACTGATCTTATTTCGAACCTTACTCCCGACAACAGATCAGTAATGGACAGGCTACAAGCTTACACCTCGGTTTTTCAGAGTAAAGGATCCGGTCTTCCCGAAGCGCAACAAAAAGCAATAGCATTAATGGAAAAAATTGTAGTGAAACAGTCTTTCTTTTTAAGTTATATCGATGCGTATATGGTTATTGGTCTGGCATTTATATTTGTCTTACCTTTATTATTATTTTTTCTGAAGAGAAATAAGAATAAAAAAATAGTGATCGTTTCAGCAGACCATTAAAAATAAATCATATAAAATTTAATAAAATCAACATCATGAAAGAAGTATTCATCGTATCAGCAAAACGAACTCCCGTCGGAGGGTTACTTGGGAACTTATCCACTTTTACAGCAACCCAACTGGGAGCTTTGGCTATTCGTGAAGCTTATAAAAGCATTTCGTTAGAGCCTGAATTATTGGACAGTGTTTATATGGGAAATGTATTAAGTGCAGGTGTAGGACAGGCTCCGGCAAGACAATCAGCTATTTTTGCTGATATTCCGTATGATAAAGATGCTACTACCATCAATAAAGTATGTGCTTCGGGAATGAAGGCAACATCATTAGGCGCACAACAGATCCAGCTGGGTCTCGAACACCTTATTGTAACAGGAGGGATGGAAAGCATGAGCAATACCCCTCATTATGCTTTTATACGAAATGGAAAAAAACTGGGAGACCTTACTCTTACCGATGGAATGACCAAAGACGGATTATGGGATGTTTATCATAATTTTCATATGGGAAGCGCTGCAGAGTTGGGTATAAAAAAGTATGGACATACAAGACAAGAATTGGACGATTATGCATTGTCTTCTTATCAAAAATCACAAAATGCAACAGCTCAGGGAAAATTTAAAAATGAAATTGTACCTGTTGAAGTAACCAAAGGGAAAGAAACCATTACGATTGATAAAGATGAAGACATTTATAAACTTATCCCTGAAAAAATGGCCCAGCTGAAACCTGTTTTTGAAACAGATGGACTACTCACTGCTGCCAACTCCAGTAATTTGAATGATGGAGCTGCTGCTTTGATCCTGGCTTCGGCAGAAGCTGTAGAAAAGTACCAATTAAAACCAATGGCCAAAATTATCGGCTATGCAGATGCTGCACAAGCACCTGAATGGTTCACAACATCACCGGCATTAGCTATTCCAAAAGCTCTTATGCATGCTAATCTCGACCTTTCAGCAATAGATTATTTTGAAATTAATGAAGCGTATGCTTCTGTTGTACTTTCCAATCAGAAAATCTTAGGCTTTGATCCTGAAAAAGTGAATGTATACGGTGGAGCAGTAGCGATTGGCCATCCGATAGGAGCTTCAGGAGCCCGAATTCTGGTGACCTTGCTTAATGTACTGCAACAGGAAAAAGGGAAATATGGAGTAGCTGCTATTTGTAATGGTGGTGGTGGAGCTTCTGCTATGGTTATTGAAAACCTGAATCTATAATTTAAGTATTCTCTTGAGTTTCAAATTAAAAAAATGTCTGACCAGATCAAATGGTCAGACATTTTTTATGAAATACAAACACCAGAGACTATAAAGGAAGGTCTTTTAAAAACGCTTTGATATCATTACTTATTTCTTCTGCGTGAGTTTCCAGTGCGAAATGTCCGGTTTCATAGAATTTTACGGTAGCATTAGGTATATCTTTTTTGTAAGCTTCCGCTCCAGGAGGTAAAAAGAAAGGGTCATATTTTCCCCATGCTGCCAGAAACTGAGGCTGATATTTTCTAAAATACTCCTGAAATTTAGGGTATAATGCTACGTTGGTACGATAATCCAGCATCAGATCAATCTGAATATCATTCATTCCCGGACGATCCAGAAAATACTGATCCAATGCATAAGATTCCGGGGCGATAAGCGAACGATCTTTAACTCCTTCCAGATATTGGAATTGGGTCATCTTTTCAGAAGTAAAATCACTTAGAAGTCTACGGTTTTCAGGAGTAGGATCTTCCCAGTATTTTCTTATTGGATTCCAGTTGTCACTAAGCCCCTCTTCATATGCATTTCCATTTTGAGAAATAATTCCTGTAATTTTTTCCGGGTTAGCCAAAGCCAGCCTAAGACCTGTTGGAGCACCATAATCAAATATATACAAAGCAAATCTTTTAAGTTCAAGCGCGTCTATAAAGCCTTGCATTGTTTTAGCAAGATTATCAAATGTATAGCTAAACTGAGAAGAGTCCGGGGCATCACTAAATCCGAAACCAGGCAGATCAGGTGCAATGATGTGGTATTGATCATTCAGCTTAGGGATCAGGTTACGAAACATATGTGAAGAAGTAGGAAATCCGTGAAGAAGCAATAGGATAGGAGCATCTTTTGGTCCCGACTCGCGATAGAAAATATTCAGGCCATTAACATCTGCATTTTTGTAATAAATGGTTGGATTCATAATTGTTTTTATTTTTTGTTATTTCAAAATTACGTCATATATTTGATTACATAAAACGATTAATTATGATTAGTACCATCATAAAAAATGATATATGAATTTAAATGATTTAAAAATATTTGAGGCAGTTGCGGTTCACGGAAGTTTTACAAAAGCTGCCGAAGTCATGTTTACTGTACAATCTAACGTTACTGCAAGAATAAAGACCTTGGAAGAAGAATTAGAAGCTCAGCTTTTCACACGTACTTCCAGGAAAGTTTCTTTAACGACATCTGGACATGCTTTTATTCAATATGCCCGAAAGATCACGCATATTATAGATGAAGCGAAAAAAGAGATCAAAAAATCGGATCAGATCGGAGGGAACTTATGCATAGGATGTATAGAAACTACTTTAGTGTTTAAAGCTCCCGGAATCCTCTCTGATTTTATGAAAGTATATCCTCATGTAGCATTGGAATTTAAATCTGATACCCGCGACAAGCTGATTGATGATGTATTAAATTATAAGCTGGATGCCGCATTTGTTTCTTCTCCTATTCATTCATCCCAACTGGAGCAGATCCATATTAAACAGGATGAATTGGTGATTGTGACTTCGCTTGAAGAAAAATCGATTAATCATCTTCTAAAAAAAGATAATCTCAGTATTGTAGTTTTTGAACAGGGATGTGTTTACAGATCCAGACTGGAAACCATGTTGAATTCCAGAGGGGTTATTCAATATAAAAGTATGGTATTGAATTCTATAGAAGGTATTATCAATTTTGTAGAAGCTGGACTTGGGGTTACCATCCTTCCTTTGGAACTTGTTGAACAATATTATGGAGGCCGAAAACTGAAGACTTTTAAACTCAGCAAGGAAATCAGTATGATATCTACCTCATTGATCTATCTGAAGAACATTCCAAAATCTCAGGCTCTGGAATCTTTTATACATATGTATGCAACTGAAAATTAAGTATAAAAAAGGCTGTATCATACCTGAACAGCCTTTTCTACTGGTTTCAAATGATTATAAATCCGCAGCTACAGGCCAGTCTACCGGAATTTTAGTAGCCGCATATAGATAATTGGTTATTACTTTATCACCAATAGCAATAATCACATCCACCAGATTTCCCTCTGTATATCCATTATTAAAAAAACGTTCCTTTGTTTCATCAGAAATTTCTCCTTTTTTACTTACAGCCTCCTGAACAAGATTGGCTAGAGAATCTAATTTGGAATCAAAAGAAATTTTTGCTTTTCTGATTTCCAAGATTTGTTCATCATTGAATCCATTAAGTTTCGCAATGGCAGTATGAGCACTTAAACAGTAAAGACAATTATTATACTGACTTACCACAAGATTTACTACCTCTTTTTCTTTTGCTTTCAGGGAAGACTTCGCATTTTGCAACCCTAAATAAGTACTAAGACCATTCTCGGAATGCGCGAAAGTAGCATAAAGATTTGGGACAAATCCAACTCCTTTTTCCAGTTGATTAAAAATATTTTGATTGGCTTCTGAAAGTTGTTCTTTTTGAGGAATCTGAAAATTTTTCATTTTTAATTATTGTTTAAAATTAATAGTACAAAGTTGCACCATCCCGGATTTCAAAAAAATAGAACAATTTCCCGAAGGTTTATGCTTTTTTCCCTTTGCATATTATACATTTGTTTTTATAAGATTTTTATTAAAAAATTAAGTGAGATAGAAGATGATCTATAATTTCTATAATAAGCAGACAGAAGCAGCCTGCAGACTCCTCGTCAATGAAGAAAAATTTGACAGAGTATTTTACGGAAAAGACCGTAAAGATAAATTTCTCACACTGGCATGGAATCAGGGTTCAGATATCCTGATTACGATAGACAAAATTTCTTACGTCTTTAAATCTGGCACTATACTTTGTTTGATGGTTAACCAGTCTTTCGAGTTTCCTGAGAATTCGGACATTATTGTATGGCAGTTTAATAAAGATTTTTATTGTATTGAAAGCCATGATTCAGAAGTAGGGTGTGTAGGATTTCTTTTTTATGGTTTATCCCAGAGTATGTTTGTGTCTGTGGAAGATAAAGTTCGTGACAAGCTGACTTTACTTCTTCGCATCTTTATTGAAGAATTCCAGGATATAGATGATATACAAGAAGATATGCTTCGAATGCTTTTAAAACGATTGATTATTCTGATCACCAGATCAGCAAAAAAGCAATTTGTTGCAGATCAGTTGCCTGAACAAAAACTGAATATCATCCGACAATTCAATCTTCTCGTTGAAAAAAACTATAAATCTGAGCATTCTGTAAAGTTTTACGCTGACCAGCTTAACAAATCTCCTAAAACACTTTCTAATTTTTTTAACCTGTACAACAATGGAACGCCTTCTGAAATCATCCAGCAGCGAATTATACTTGAAGCCAAAAGACTATTGTTGTATACCAATAAGTCAGCAAAAGAAATTGCCTATGAATTAGGATTTGAAGAGGTGGCTTATTTTAGCAGCTTTTTCAAAAGATCCACCGGTGCTTCTCCTGTCTTGTTTAAAAAGCAATCATCTGACATTTCTACCTTATAAAAAAAGCCTCCCGAGGGAGGCCTTAAAAAACACAAATGATGAAAAAAAATTATTTCGAAGTGCAAATATAATAAATATATTATGTAACACATTGCAATTTTATTAATATTTTAATTTATTTATCAACAACATATTAATATTATGCATGCATATAATTAAAATATTTTCAAATATACACTTTTATTCTTTAATGCAAATATTGCTGTATTACCATTAGAAATGCAAGACCAAACAATTAAAAAACCCTCAGGAAATCCCAAGGGTTCTTTGAACTTTTTAATTTTTAGAATTTAAATACACAGCCGCAAACGCTCATTTTGCCTTCTATAACTGTGGTCCATTGCCCATTCCATGTACCTCCATAAGAAGCGCAGATGGAAGGACATATTTCTTTAGCATCATCATTGCTCCAGATAGGACCAGCAAGAACATCCATTGTATATTCTGTACTTCCTGATGGAGCAGTATCATACTCAACTTCGATTACACTCATTTCTCCCTCAACAATGGTGCTCCATTGTCCGGTAAATTTTCCTAAATGGGCAGCAGCAATACGACCACCTATTTTTTGAGCCTGATCATTGCTCCAAAGCGGACCTGCAATGATGTTAATTTTGAATTTTGACATGGTATTTGTTTTTATGGTTAACAAGTCAAAGTTGCGATTATAAAAAAACAAATAGTAGAGTAGAAAGCACCATTTTTTTTGCTCAGTAATTATACCTAGCTCATCCACTATCACTTTGTTTCCACGATTAATAAAGAATAAAACAAGATAAAATATTTCTCATTAAATAGATATAAGCCTGTTTATTTTCAAAAAATGAGCATCAATAAGGAATGAAAAAGCAGAGAATTTTTAATAAAGAAAATAGGATAGGATATAAAAAAAGGATGAAGCTATAAATACTATTCATAGCCTCATCAACTTTTTTTCAATCATTTGGTTTTGTTGTTTACAAATTTAGACCAATCTGTATCACAGGTACAGATACAGTTGTTGTTTTTTATTAGGGCACAGATTACCATTCTGTAATAATTTTACCAAGCATCTTCAGATCTGAACTGATCTTCTCATTCCATTCCATAGCGAAGTTAAGCCTCATACAATTGTTGTATTGATTATATTGAGTGAACATTCTCCCGGGAGCGAAACTTATATTCTGCCTGATGGCAATGTCAAAAAGTTTAACGGTATCAATTTTTTTATCAAGTTCTACCCACAGCATAAAGCCTCCTTCAGGCTGAGAAACTTTTGTATTGTCCGGAAAATAATCTTCTATTCCCTTCAAAAGCTGTAAGCAATTGGACTGTATGGTTTTCCGGAAGGTACGCAAGTGATGATCATATCTTCCATTCTCTAAAAAATGAGAAATGGCTTCCTGATAAATAGCAGGCGTAGAAAGTGTTTGTATTAATTTTTGTTGGATAATTTTATCTTTATATTTTCCGGGAATAATCCAACCCACCCGATAGCCGGGCGCTAATGTTTTAGATACAGAATTAACCAACATTACAATACCAGCTTCATCAAATGCCTTACAAGGCTTAGGTCTTTCCGCTCCATAATACACGGTTCTGAACATATCGTTTTCTACTAACGGAATATCTCGTTCTGTAAGCATTTTCACTAGTTCTCTCTTATGATCATCCGGCATTAAAGTGCCTAATGGATTATTGAAATTTACTACAAAGCAGCAGGCACTGATCGTTGGCAGAACCTTTTTCAATGCGTCCAGGTCTAATCCTGTAGAAGGATCGGATGGAATCTCTACCGCTTCCAGCCCCATGGCATTAAGCATCTTAAGAATCCCGAAGTAAGCAGGACTTTCAATAGCGACTTTGTCTCCAGGCTTCGTAACAGCCATCAGGCAGGTAAACATTCCGTTCATTGCTCCGGATGTTGCAATCACATCGTCCTCTGTGATTTTACCTTCAAGCATAAATGCCCACCTCGCAATTGTTCTTCTAAAATTAACATTCCCTTGAATGGACTCATAGGTGACTCCGCCATTGGCTAAACTTCTCATAACAGTAGTCACACTCTTGTTAAGCTGAGTTATCGGTAAAAGTTTCTTTTCCGGTAAACCTAAAGAAAAATGGGTAATATTTTCATTTTCTGATGAAGCAAATGTTTTATGGAAAAGATCTTCAGGGTGTTTTTCTTTTTGTAACGAATCTAAGATAATTACAGAGGGAAGTGAAAATTTTCTTTGTGAAGCTTTACTTACATAATAGCCGGATTTGGGAACAGGTTCTATCAGCGACTTACTTTCCAGTTCTAAGAATGCCTGTCTCACCGTATTGATGCTAACATTATAAACTTTCTGTACTGTTCGTATTGAAGGTATTTTATCACCAAGCCGTAGGGTACCATTGAGAATTTGTTTCTCGATAATCCCTGCAATTTTTAGATACAGGATCTCTTTTTTCATTCAATCAGTCATTTTTTGTGTCTTTCAAAAGTAAGAATTTTTAGCGCTATGACCGTATGATATTATCGTAGAATTAAATGTAGAAACCTATTCACCATAATGTATTCATGCATCCAACAAAATGATTTCTATCACAAATCCTGATCAATACGATATATTTCATACAAAAGTGAATGATTTATGAAATATTGTTCTACAACTTTATCAAATTATAAAATAAAAAATCTTAATTTTAAGTAAACTTAGGCTTTTTTAATAATTTTTAACAAAATTTATATTTCTATTTTTGCAACCAAATCTTTAAATTATGAGAAAAATTTTATTAACCCTCACCCTTTCTTTGGGGATTTTTGCCACTGCACAAGAAGCAAAAACTGAGGCTCCAGCTGTAGATACCACAAAAGCATGGAGTATCCAAGGTCAAAACACTTTAATGCTGAACCAGGCTGCATTTTCCAACTGGGTAGGTGGTGGAGCTAACAACGTCGGTTGGCTTGCCGGAGTGAATTACAACCTTACTTATGAAAAAGGAAAAGACCTTTGGGAAAACATTATTATCCTTGGATATGGACAAAATAACACACAGGGTGTTGGAACCAGAAAAACGCAGGATGTGATCAATCTTTCAAGTAATTATGGTAGAGAGATTGCAAAAAGCTGGTACGTATCTGGAGGAGTAAGTTTACAAACTCAGTTTGCACCAGGATATGAAGATGGAAATAATCCTGATGCTAAAAAAATATCTAACTTTATGGCTCCGGGCTATTTAAATGTAGGTGCTGGTTTTACGTACAGACCTAATGATAATTTCACCATGACTTTAAGACCTGCGAATGCAAGAGTAACATTTGTACTGGATAAAGATCTTCAATATGCCGGAACGTATGGATTAAAAAATGATGGAGACTCTTCATTATTCCAGTTTGGTTTCCTGGGAACGGCCATTTATAAAATAAAAATCATGGAAAACATCAACCTGACGAATACTGGGTCTGTGTTTTCAAACTATCTGGATCACCCGGAAAGATTAGTTCTTTCTTATAGTGGTATTTTAAATATGAAGATCAACAAATTCATTTCTACCAACATTACTTTAGATCTTTTATATGATCACAACCAGATCAGAAGAACACAGCTAAAACAAACCTTAGGAGTTGGTTTTGCCTATAATATCGATAACGGTAAAAAGCGTTCTGATAAAAAAGACAATCAGTCTTGGATGAAAAAATAAATTCATTCATTATACAATATAAAAAAGACTAACCGGAAAGGTTAGTCTTTTTTTTGTAAGCTACACAGCCAGTAATAATTCATCAGAAGATATCCAACCTACTTTATTGGTGACTATCTTTTTTCATTACTAAAATCAGTATGGCAAGTAAGCCACCAGCAGCACCAAATATATAAATAGACTGATAACTAAACCATCCGGCAATAATTCCAGCTATTGGACCCGCTAATCCTAATGAGAGATCGAAAAAAGCGGAATAAGCTCCTAAAGCAGTTCCTCTCATCTGAGGAGTAACTTTTTTGATAGCCAGAACTCCCAAAGAAGGAAATACAAGGGAAAATCCTATTCCTGTAAGCGCACAGCCCACAATAGCCATCCAACCTGAATAAGAAAAACCAATACATAGTTGTCCGATAATCTCAATCGCAAATGAAACCAATGCCACTTTGTACCCTCCATATTTGTCAGGAAATGAAGAAAATAAAAGTCGTGTAAGAACATAAAAGCCTCCAAAACAGATAAATCCTAAAGAAGCATCACCCCAATTTTTCTCTGCAAAGAGCAAAGCTATAAAAGAAGCAATACAGGCGAATCCCAACGAAGAAAAAGCCAATGCCAATCCCTGAGCTGAAACTTTTCCGATTACCTTGTAAAATGGAGTTCTGACGTGAGTAGGATCTACAGTTAAAGTGGGTAGTTTGGCAGTAGACAACCAGCTGATAACAGATAGTATCAATATCAGTACAAATGGAACGGATGATCCAAATTGATTACCCAACCACATACTTAGAGGTGCACCTATAGCTATTCCCGCATACATAGAAATCCCATTCCAGGTCATTACTTTACCTGATTTATGTGGACCTACCAAACCAATTCCCCATGTCAAAGCTCCGGTCACCATCATACTTTCTGAAATACCATGTATTATTCTTGCAAAGATCAGCAAGCCCAGTGCTACAATTGGAAACTGTCCTAAAGAACTTCCTGTGATATATATGATCCCGGCAATGAAAACCATAAAGATCCCCCGATGATTGCTGGTTTTGGCGCCAAGCGTATCTGTTATTTTTCCGGCATAAGCCCGGGTCAGTAAAGTAGCCAGGAACTGTAATCCGATGACAATTCCCACGGTAAAGGTGTCAAATTTTAATTCATTTTTAATAAGTGTAGGCAAAGCGCCTAATGTAATACCAATAGTAAGGTACACCGCAAATACAGAAATTACTATAGGAGCTAAGACTTTTGTTAATGGTATTTTTTGTTGATGTATAGCTGCATCCCCAGTATTGGACGCGACTAATTTTGTACTTTTAACGGCCATATTGCATCGTTTTTTTTTAGTTATTTTACGAGTACAAAAGTAGGCCAGGAGGGAAGGTTTAACGATAGCTATTCAATGGCTATAATTGGACAAATAATGGTTTCTTATTCCGAAATTGTGATGCTGTACATCCCGCATGATTCTTAAAAAAGCGGGAAAAATAGGCATGATCTTCATACCCCAGTTCAAAAGCAATTTGTTTTATATCCAGGTTCGTATAATACAAAAGTCGTTGGGATTCAAGAATAATTTCCTGCTGTATCCAGTGGCTTGCGGCAAAACCTGTAATTTCTTTTACTACCTCATTCAGATAAAGAGGAGTAATGTTAAGCTCTGAGGCATATTCTTTTACCTGCTTGAGTTGTTTAAAATGAGCCTGAACCAATTGTTTAAAGTTCATTACAGTTTTGTATTTCTGCCCACCAAGTAACTTTTCAGAATGTCGGTTTTCCACAAGGCTCCTGATGACAAGTCCTGTCAGACCATCAGTAAAGGAGCTTATGAGATTACTTTGAAAAGGAGCTTCTGAGTTTTGCAATATAGAATCGAAAACCGGAATTAATGAAAATAAATCATGCTCCTTTGTTATTGATACTTCCTGATTGGAATTGAGATAAGTATTGAAAATTTCAAGGTATGTTTTAGGAATTAGTCCCGTATCTACAAATGCAAACCAACCTTTAGAATTTTTGTTTTTTAAATACCGGTGAACCTGACCAGGAGCCACATACAGGATCGAACTTCCGGATAATGCTATTTCCCGGAAATCCAATTCCCACAAAGAATACCCTTCCTGTTGAAGAACAAACATAAAATGCTCATCCCGGTGTGGAACCTGTAATATTTCATCAAGCTCACCAATGGGACAAATTTCAATACCAACAGATGGAAGTTCGTTTTTATGAAGTGGAATCGTAGATTTTGCCATTACATAAATAATATATGTTTGCGGATGTAAATGTAATCAAAATGCCAATAATTATAATAAAACTAACATCCATCTATAAGACTTTCCTCTAAAAACAGATGATTCGTTTTAAACCACTCATTCAACATTTCACCTTAATTTTTTCCTGCTTGACATAAAAATCAAAAGCATTTTTAAAGAATCAATATTTATATTTACAAAATTATTACGAGTACAAGCACATATCTCTATGAAAAGAAAAAATAAGATAAGAAAAAAAATATTCCTCTCCACAACAAAGAAAAGACTACTCATCTGGACAGTGGCCTTATTTACATTTTATATATTTTCTTATCTCATGGATCCTTTTGACCCTGTATGGCAGGAATACATTCATGAACCATTGAAGTTTCTGATCACTGATTTTCCCTGGGCTTTACTTTTTTCAATTATTATTTCCGAAATCAGCATATTTATCGATTATCAGCTCAATAAACTGCTCCCATGGAGTGACCGTAGTGTAAACCGGCTTTTTTTACAAGGATTTCTTCAGATCATCGGAAGTATCCTTCTTGTGATTATTGTCAATTATATCTTCTCCGACACTTCAGATAATATTCCCAAAATGGATTATCGTAAAGAAGTAACCTTATTAGGACAGTGGGTAGCTACTAACATTATTATTTCACTTATTATCAGCGCTATAAATACAGGAGATTTTCTATTGGAAAACTGGAAAAAATCTGCCCTTGAAGTAAGCCAGCATAAATTAAGAGCCTCAAAACACAGACAGGCGGCGATGTCAGCGGAACTGCAGGCTTTAAAACTGCAGATTGACCCTCATTTTATTTTTAATAATCTCAGCGTTCTGTCAGAACTCATCTTAGAAAACCAACAGCTTGGTTATGAATATGCTGAAAATTTTTCCAAAGTATACCGCTATCTTCTCATCAATTCAAAAAAGGACAGTATTGCTTTAGATGAAGAGCTTAAATTTTTGGATTCTTATATTTTCCTGATCAAGAAAAGGATAGGAGAAGGTGTGATCTTTAATATCTCTATTAATGATGAATATCGAAACATGCTGATTCCCCCAATGACCCTCCAGTTTTTAGTAGAAAATGCAATTAAACATAATCAAACTTTAAAATCCAATCCTTTAGAGATAAAGATCTATACCATACCAAGTAAAAATTTAGTGGTTTATAATACATTATCCCCTTTGGTCAATAAAGCAGAATCTGCAAGGGTAGGAGTTAAAAATATTATGAATAGATTTGAGTTATTAGGGGATAGAAAACCTCTGATCCTGAAAACAGAAAAAGATTTCATTGCAAAAATACCATTATTATGAAACTCAATAAGATCCTGATCATTGAGGATGAAAAGCCCAATGCAGACCGTTTAAAGAGATTGCTTTTAAAGTTAAGGCCTCATGTAGAAATCCTGTCCGTAGAAGATTCTGTAGCATCTTCTGTAAAATGGCTTGAGGAAAACACATCTCCCGATATTATCATGATGGATATCCGACTTGCTGATGGGTTGAGCTTTGAAATTTTTAACCAGACAGAAATTAAATGTCCTGTGATATTCATTACTGCTTATGATGAATACGCTGTAAAAGCATTTAAATACAATAGTATTGACTATCTTTTAAAACCCGTAGAAGAAGAAGAACTAGAAACAGCTCTCAAACATTATGAAACCTTTATGGAAACTATTCCTTACGTAGGAACTGCCATTGAAGGATTGCTCAACTATATCCAACCCAAAGATTATAGAAAACGCTTTCTTCTTGCCCATAGAGATGGCTACAAAACATTATTGTCAGAAGATGTTCTCTATTTCTTTACAGAACTTGGCGTGAGCAGAGCAGTATTAAAAAACGGAAATACCGAAATTGTCCCTCAAACCCTTGAAGAACTCGAAAAACAGCTGGATCCCAAAATGTTTTTCAGAGCCAACAGACAATTTATTATCAACATAGATTCTGTACTACAAATTTCCAATTATTTTAATGGAAAATTAAAATTGGAACTTATTAAGCATCCGGATATTGAAGTCATTGTAAGCAGAGAGAAAGCTTCAGCATTGAAGGCTTGGATGGATTATTAAATTCCATCCTGTCATTTCGACGGTAGGAGAAATCTATTGGATTAATAACTCTCTAGAAATAATACTGAGATTCTTCACTCCACTTTGTTTCGTTCTGAATGACAAATATTGTAAAATATGCGTCATGTCATTTCGACGGTAGGAGAAATCTATTGGATTAATAACTCTCTAAAAATAATATTGAGATTCTTCACTTCACTCCGTTTTGTTCTGAAATCGAAGATTCGACATGGTCAATGACAAATATTGTAAAATATGCGTCATGTCATTTCGACGGTAGGAGAAATCTATTGGATTAATAACTCTCTAGAAATAATACTGAGATTCTTCACTCCACTTTGTTTCGTTCTGAAATCGAAGATTCGATGTAGTCAATGACAGTGCTTAAAATACAGCCTATTCTTCAATCTTAAATCAAAGATCTTACCCGACCAATCTCATCTTAAAAGATCGTTTTCTTTTCATTTTAAATATCAAACGTTTCATCCCTAAATAATTCCGTTTCACTTAAATTATCTCTATAAAGAGCCTGTTTTTGCGATTATTTTGTAGTCAACAAATAGTAAATCGCATCTCATGAATTATAAAAAAGGTTATTTAGTACTGCTATTGACAGCAGCTGTTTTTTTACAATCCTGCAACTCCGGAAAAGGACAGGATGGGGACAATCAAATGTCTGCATTACCTACAGATTTCATCCAGTTACAATCAGGAAATGCTGATATTTCATCCGGTTATCCGGGAAGTATTGAAGGACAGGATAATGTGGATATCAAAGCCCAGGTTACAGGCTATCTGGAGACCGTATATGTAAAGGAAGGGCAATATGTACAAAAAGGGCAGACTCTTTTCAGGATCAATCCTTCAGTCTATAATGAACAGGTAAATAATAGTGATGCTGCATTAAAAATAGCACTGGCCAACCAGGCGAGCGCCAAACTTGAGGTAGAAAAACTAAAACCCTTGGTTGAAGGAAATGTAGTTTCCGAAATGCAACTAAAAACTGCTCAGGCAAGCTATGCAGCAACTACAGCACAAGTGGCGCAGGCTAAATCCGCATTAGGTTCTTCAAAGATCAATGCTGGCTTTGCCTATATAAAAGCTCCCGTATCAGGATATATTGGCAGGATCGTCAACAGAACTGGAAATTTAATTACTCCTTCCGATGCCACTCCGCTTACTACACTTTCCGATATCAATACAGTAAACGTCTATTTTGCGATGAACGAAGCGGATTTCCTTCGTTATACCAAAGCTAAAATGGCTTCTGAAGATCAAACCGGAAATGTCGAACTGATTCTTCCGGATGGTTCTACTTATGCATATAAGGGAAAGCTAGAAAATGCCAGTGGGAATTTCGACAGGATGACAGGAAGTATGCAGCTGAAAGCCATATTTCAAAATCCTGATAAATTATTACGTGCAGGCGGAACAGCAAGGGTAAAAATTCATCAATCTGTAGAGGATGTTATTAAACTTCCAAAAACAGCTGTAAAAGATATTCAGGATAAGTTTTTTGTCTATAAACTAAATCCTCAGAATAAAGTAGTCATGTCACCCATTGAAATTTCAGGAGGAACGATCAGTGATTATTTTGTTTCATCAGGGGTAAAAGCAGGAGATAAAATTGCAATCAACAGAATTGATGTCCTTACTGACGGAGCACTTGTATTGCCTCAAATTACCCATTCGAAACAGAACTAATAAAATGTATTCATTCAAAGAAATTAAGACATGCTAAAAAAAATAATAGATCGTCCGGTATTGGCAACCGTAATTTCTCTTATCATTGTGATATTGGGAATTATAGGCCTTAGTAAACTTGCCGTAACGAGATTTCCAGATATTTCTCCACCTACGATTATGGTGTCAGGATCATATCCCGGAGGAAATAGTGAGACCGTTATCCGTTCTGTGGTAACACCTTTGGAAGAGCAGATCAATGGCGTTGAAGATATGCAGTATATGAAGTCTAACGCAAGTAATGACGGTACTTTTTCCATTTCAATCATATTCAAACAGGGAGTTAACCCTGATCAGGCAGCAGTAAATGTGCAGAATAGGGTACAACAGGCAACCCCTATTTTACCACAGGAAGTGGTAAGAATGGGACTTACGACCTCCAAACAGCAAAACAGTATGATCATGCTGTTTAACATATATACTGATGATAATAAAAAATATGATGAGACTTTCCTGCAGAACTATGCCAATATTAATCTTATTCCACAGGTAAAAAGAGTAAAAGGAGTTGGTCAGGCACAGGTTTTTGGTATCAAAGATTATTCGATGAGAGTCTGGCTCAATCCTCAGAAAATGTCATCTTACGGACTTGAACCTTCTGATGTATCAACTGCTATCGCTGATCACAGTTTAGAATCTGCTCCCGGAAAATTGGGTGAAGAATCTAATGCTTCATTGGAATATGTAATCCGATACAAAGGAAAAAAAAATAAACCTGAACAATTTGAAAACATTGTGGTTAAAAATGACGGTACCAAACTGATCCGTCTGAAAGATGTAGCCAGAATAGAATTCGGGGCCATTTCTTACAGTGGAGATAACCTTTCCAATGGTAAAAGTGCAGTAACGGTTGCAATCATGCAAACCACAGGGTCCAATGCCAATGAAATTGAAATAGGTATTAATAAATCTATTGAGCAACTTTCAAAATCATTCCCTCCCGGTATTAAATATGCTAAAGTAATCAGTACCAAGGAAAGACTGGATGAAGCAACAGGCCAGGTAAAATCTACTTTAATAGAAGCTTTTATCCTTGTTTTTATTGTTGTATTTCTATTCTTACAGGATTTCAGATCTACTATTATTCCTGCTATTGCGGTTCCGGTAGCGATTATTGGAACCTTCTTTTTCCTTTTGGTATTAGGGTTCACGATTAATGTCCTAACGCTTTTCGCATTGGTTTTAGCCATCGGAATTGTAGTAGATGATGCTATTGTCGTCGTGGAAGCAGTGCATAGCAATATGGAAGGAACGAACCTTACAGGTAAAGAAGCAACGCACAAGGCGATGAACGAAATTACAGGAGCGGTAATCTCTATCACACTGGTAATGTCTGCTGTATTTATCCCGATTGGATTTATGTCTGGTTCAGCAGGGTTATTTTATAAACAGTTTGCTTATACATTAGCAATTGCTATTATTATTTCGGCTGTCAATGCTTTGACTTTGACACCAGCTTTATGTGCTGTTTTTCTTAAAAATAATCATGCTCATGATGAACATGGTAAGAAAAACGGATTTGGAAAAAGATTTTCTACAGCATTTAATGCAAGTTTTAATAACCTAACCAACCGATATGTAAAAGGCGTAAGGTTCCTGATCAATAAAAAATGGATAGCAGGAGGTCTTGTGATAGGAATTATAGCCGCAGCGGCATGGCTAATGACGACTACTTCTAAAAGTTTCGTTCCGATGGAAGATGACGGATTATTTATGTACACATTAAGTATGCCTCCGGGAACAGGATTAACGAAAACAACAGAAGTATCCAATAAAATGAATGCCATCCTGAAAAAGCTGGATGCCGTTCAGGAAAACACTTCAATTACAGGCTATAACTTGCTAAGTAATAGTTCTGGACCTGCATATGCCATGGGATTTGTAAAATTAAAACCTAAAAAGGAAAGAGGGGCTATGCAGGATATTGATGAAATTATGGCAATTGTTAATGAAAAGTTTTCCAGTATCAGAGAGGGAAGTGTAATGACTTTCAGGATGCCACCGGTAGAAGGATATGGAATGACCAATGATGCGGAAATAGTTCTCCAGGACCGTATGGGACGTGATCCTCAGGTTTTAAAAGCTAAGGCTGATGAACTTATAGGAAAGCTTATGCAAAATCCGGATGTTGCTTTTGCATATACTATGTTCCGTGCAGATTACCCACAAATGGAGCTGGAAGTAGATGAAGATAAGGCCAAACAATTAGGTGTTAGCATTTCAAATCTTTTAGGAAATATTCAAACGTATTTCTCAGGAGACCAATCTCAGAACTTTTCAAGATTTGGAAAATTCTACAGAGTCAACATAAAAGCTGATGGAGTTTTCAGAATGGATGCAGAAGCTTTCAATGATATTTTTGTGAAGAACAATAAAGGAGAAATGGTTCCCGCGAATACCCTCATCACTTTAAAGAAAGTGTATGGCCCGGAATCCGTGGGACGATACAACCTTTACAATTCACTGAACATCAATGTAACTCCAAAACCAGGAGTAAGCAACGGAGCATTAATGTCAACGCTGGAAAAAACATTGGATAAACTTCCCTCAGATTATAGCTATGAATGGACAGGTTTAAGTTTAGAGGAAAAATCTTCAGGAAATCAAACCATTGCCATCTTCGGACTTTGTTTATTATTTGTTTACCTTCTTCTTGCTGCTCAATATGAAAGCTATATTCTTCCATTAGCAGTAATGCTTTCGATTCCTACTGGTATTTTAGGAGCATTTTTAGGAATAAAAGCAATCGGTCTAGATAACAACATCTATGTACAGGTGGGACTGATCATGCTTATTGGTCTTCTCGCGAAGAATGCCATTCTGATTGTTGAGTTTGCCATTCAACGGAGAAAAGCAGGAATGCCCCTTCTGGAATCAGCTCTTGAAGGTGCTAAATCCAGATTACGTCCTATTATTATGACTTCCCTGGCATTTATTGTGGGAATGATCCCTTTAATGTTATCCTCCGGAGGAATGGCTTCAGGAAATAAGTCCATCAGTATGAGTGCAGCAATGGGAATGCTAAGCGGTGTTGTCCTTGGGGTCTTTGTGATTCCTGTACTGTATATGTTCTTTCAGTATATCGATGAAAAAATTTCATCAAAGAACGCTAATGTCTAATCATTAAAATAGAAAAAATGAACACATTCTATATAAAAAACTTCCTTATAACAGGCGTCATAGCATCATTTCTGCTATCCTGTGCTGTAGGAAAAAAATACACCCGACCAGCACTGGATATTCCGGAAAATTATAAAGCAGCTTCAAAGGTAACCGGAGACACCGTAATATTACCCTGGAAGACATTCTTTAAAGATCCGCAGCTTATCAGTCTTATAGAAAAAGCTCTCCTGAAGAATAATGAAATCCATACAGCTCTAAAAAATATGGAACAGCTGGATCTCGCTTATAAGCAGGCAAAGAATAACATTATGCCAACTGTAGATTTTAATGCAGGGGCAAACAGGACATGGGCTTCAAAAAACAGCCTTAACGGTTCACTTAATGAGCAATTTGTAGGAACTAAATATATTGATGATTTTAATGCGACCTTAAGATTGTCATGGGAAGTTGATATCTGGGGTAAAACAAAGATGCAGAAAGAATCTGCTGCAGCTGATTATTTGGCACAAAAAGAAAACATCAATGCTCTTAAGACCCGTATTATCGTACAGGTTGCACAAGCCTACTACAATCTTATCAGTTTGGATGAACAATTGAAGATCGCAGAAAAGAATATTGAATTAAGTGATAACACGCTGAAAATGATGAAACTTCAATATACTGCAGGACAAATCAATTCGCTTGCTATACAACAATCAGAAGCTCAGAAAAAAACTGCTGAACTGCTGATCCCATTGGCCAATCAGAATATTTCAGTGCAGGAAAATGCATTAAGTATTTTATGTGGTGAATATCCCGGTAAGATCGCAAGAGGGAATACCATGAAAAATATGATTCCCGAAAATACATTATTGGAAGGAGTTCCTGCACAACTTTTAAGCCGTCGCCCGGATCTTAAAGCTGCAGAACTTTCGGTAATAAGTTTTAATGCGAAAACAGGTTTATCCAAAGCAGCCATGTATCCAAGCATTAGCATTACTCCACAAATAGGAGTAAATTCCACACAGATAAGCTCATGGTTTGATCTACCCGGATCACTTGCTAAGACAATAGCTGGTAACTTAGCATTGCCACTTTTGCAAAAAAGACAACTAAAAACAGCTTATCAGACAGCACTTATCGATCAGGAGAAAGCTGTGATCACTTTCAGACAAACGATGATGACAGCCGTAAGTGAGGTGTCAGATGCGATGGCAAAATCTAAAGGAACCTCAGAAAGGTTAACGTTACTGGAACAAAGAACCGGTATTTTGGATAAAGGGATCAATGATGCACTCAAATTATACAAAAGTGGTATGGCTACTTATTTAGAGGTCATCACCGCACAGAATAATAAACTTCAAAATGATCTTGAATATATCAATATAAGCCTTGAAAAGCTCAATGCTGAAGTAGATCTTTACCGATCTTTAGGAGGAGGAATTAATTAATATAAAAGATGTGATTTTACAAAATAGGATAGGGAATTCTCTATCCTATTTTTTATTATTAAATAATTTCTCTAAAACCTTATGGCGATAATCAAAAATATGATACAGTTTCTTTTTAACAAAAAGCCCATGGGCTATTTCGCCTAAAAACCCCATTGGTAATTCATAGTCAATGGTATCCTTCATAAGAACTCCTTTTTCATTAGGAATAAACTCATGAAAATGGTTCCATAATTTATAAGGTCCTTTTTTCTGGAAGTCGGTAAAACTATTCTGATAAGAAACCTGTAAGATCTCCGTCTGCCAGCTCATTTTAATTCCTAAAAGAGGAGAAACATAATAGTCGATGAGCATTCCTTCATATATTTCATCATTCTCCAGCTTTGTAAGAACAATAAAGTTCATGTCTTTCGGGGTAATCTCAGAAAGGTTATTTGCTGAAGAAAAAAATTTCCATGCGGTTTCCAGATTGCAATATAATTGTTGCTCACGTTGAAGCTGATGTCTCATTTTATTTTTTAATTTTTATAATTTGATCCTTTTAGAACAAGATAAACTATTCCTTTTTTAAAATCCATATTCTTTTTTATATTTTTCATCATGAGGCTAGATTTTATATAAAAATTCACCCATTCCTTTATACGATATCCGTATACTTTAGTAGAAAAGGGTATATAATTACCGGAGATTTCAGCATACCTTTTCCCTTAATTTTTATCAGACAAAAATGACAAATAAACCTTTACACAATTTCCATATTCCTGTGATGGGATTGGCCTATACAATAGACAGCCCGATTCGGGTAGCCCAATATGGAATTTCCTCTGTTATCTCCATTATAGATGATGAGATCATAGAAAAAATGAAAGATTTCTATAATAAAAAATTTAATCTGAATTACCTCAATATTTCAACAAAGGTAGAAGATTATCGTGCTAAGAGAATTACCGACTACCTTGATATGGTGGATGACATTGTAAATGAAAAATTTGAAGCTTTCAAACAGGAAATCAGCAAGAATAAGGAAACTCTAAAAAGCTTTATAGGAATTCTTCCGAATACTTCCGATCTTAAAAATGGATTGCAAAGTTTTTTAAATCAAAAGGAATTTCTGAGCTCTGGTTTCAAACAGTTCATCGAAACCCATTTGACACCAGGAAGCATTGATGTGAATATCATGACCAAGGTAGATAAGGATAATTTCAGGAGAAATGAACAGCTGCCTGTGATTCATAATGATGCCCATGCTTCTCTCCGCGGATTTGCAAAAAGTAAATTATCATCATCCATGGTTCTGTCTGCCGGGATGAATCCCCGTTTATACAGTTATATTGAAGAATTTGAAGATTTTTTCCCGGACAAGAACGGAGCTTTAAAAAAGAAAATTATTCTCAAAGTGAGTGATTTCCGTTCTGCAATGATTCAGGGAAATTTCTTAGCCAAAAAAGGATTATGGATCTCTGAATACAGAATTGAATCAGGCCTGAATTGTGGCGGGCATGCTTTTGCTACAGAAGGTTTATTATTAGGACCTATTATAGAGGAGTTCAAACAAAAAAAGAACGAATTGATACAATCTGCTCATGTATTAATGATCACTGCATTAGAACAAAAAGGGAGATACGCTGTCACTCAGCCATTAGAAATGAAAATTACAGTACAGGGTGGAGTAGGAACTGCCGAAGAACACGAATTCTTACTTGACAATTATAATGTTGATAGCGTTGGATGGGGATCTCCATTTCTATTGGTTCCGGAAGCTACCTCTGTAGATCCTGCTACCCGGAAGTTATTAGTACAATCAAAAGAAGAAGATTTCTACCTCAGTAACATTTCCCCACTTGGCGTTCCGTTTAATACCGTTCGCGGAACATCCAATGAACTTCTGAAGCAAAGGAAAGAAGCTCATGGAAAATATGGAAGTTCATGTCCTAAAAAACTCCTGGCTTTAAGCAAAGAATATTCACCCAAAGGAAGTTGTACCGCTTCAAAGAAATATCAGGATATGAAGCTTAAAGAACTTGAATCGGAGAAAGAAATAATAACCTCAGAACAGTTTATTGCAAGAAGAAAAGAAATCACTGATAAAGCATGCCTTTGTGTAGGATTGGTCAATGCAGCTTATATGGAACAAAAGATGGAAATAAAAGGAGAAAAACAAGGTGTTGTTATTTGTCCGGGACCTAATCTTGCTTATTTCAATAAAGAAGTTTCATTATCAGAAATGGTGCAGCATATCTATGGTAATGGCAATATTCTTCCGGATAGCAGACGTCCGAATATGTTCATTAATGAACTCAAAATGTATGTGGATCACCTGAAAAAAGAAATCAATTCAACCACAAACACGGTTACTCATTCCCAAACGAAAAAATGGAACGTTTTTAAGAAAAACCTGTTGGAAGGTATTGCTTACTATGAAAATCTTTTCTCTATCTCCAAATTTTTCAGGAAAGAAGCAAAAGATATAAAGCATCAACTTAACGAATATAAAGGGGTTATTTTACAAATTGAAATTCCAGAAGTGGATAAATAAAGCTTTTTTTGTTAAACGCAAAGACGCTACTTTTTGCATACTTCATGTTGTTAAGGCGCAAGGGTTTTATCTTCGATAAAAAATTAAAAATGTGTTCAATAAAATCATATCAGATTCAGATAGCTTCTCGATACGGTTTTTCCAAAACCTACTCGAAGTGACGACTCGTTGTAGGTAAAATGAATGATGCCGAAAATCTTTGATTTTCTTGCGCCTTAAAAAAAACTCTATAATCAAGTTCTCTTTGCGCCTTTGCATTTAACTAAAATTCTTAGTCCAATATTTAAAATTAATCTATTATTATACTATCAATCGATTTCTGCATAGCGTATTCCTGAACCTCAGGCACTTTTACACCTTCAGCACGGAATACAATCAGATCAGTCATACCCAAAAATCCCAGAAAAGCTTTTTTTGGTTAAACGCAAAGACGCTATTTTTTGCACACTTCATGTTGTTAAGGCGCAAGGATTTTATCTCCGATAAAAAATTAAAAAAATCTGCATAATCCGCTCAATCTGCGAGATAAAAAATCATATCAGATTCAGACAGCTTCTCGATACGGTTTTTTCAAAACCTACTCGAAGTGACGACTCGTTGTACTCAAAATGAATGATGCCGAAAATCTTTGATTTTCTTGCGCCTTAAAAACAACATTATAATTAAGAACTTTTGCGCCTTTGCGTTTAACTAAAATCTAACAGACATACAAGTAATCCGATTATATTAATATTATCTTAAAGACTAGATTCTCTTACCTCTTTCAAAAAATTTTTCTCTAAATTTATGCTACCGAAGATTATTCTTAATCTTCAAACAATTCAGAAAACAATAGATCAACCATCTTATAGGTTTTCATTTGTAAAGTCAGGGGGCTTTACAACAATTAACAATACTGAAAAATTAATTTTTTAATTTATGGAAAAAAGAATCATAAAAAACACTGATCTGTCGATCGCACCAATCAATTTTGGGGGTAACGTTTTTGGATGGACATTGGATGAACAACAATCATTTAACATACTGGATCAATTTGTAGCAGGAGGATTCAATTTTATTGATACTGCCGATACCTATTCATGGTGGGTAAACGGAAAAGGAGGACAATCTGAAAAGATCATAGGAAAATGGATGAAAAGTCGTGGAAACAGAAATGATCTAGTTATTGCCACTAAAGTGGGATCAGAAACTAAAGAACACGATTTCGATATCAGTAAAAAACATATCCTGAAATCCGTTGACGAATCTTTAAAAAGGCTTCAGATTGATCATATCGATCTTTATTACACCCATTTTGATGATCATAAAACTCCGGTTGAAGAAACGCTAGAAGCTTATGATGAGATCATTAAAGCCGGAAAGGTCCGCTATATCGCCGCTTCCAATCTATCTCCGGAACGCTTAGCCGCTTCGTTTGAAGCATCGAAAAAAAATAATCTTCCGAAGTATGTCGCGTTACAGCCCCATTATAACTTACTGGAAAGAGATAATTTTGAAAAAAACTATGCTCCATTTGTTGAAGAACATAACCTGAGCGTTTTTCCTTACTGGTCATTAGCAGCAGGGTTTTTAACAGGAAAATATCGTAGTGAAGCAGATCTTTCTAAAAGTGCAAGGGGAGAAGGTGCCCGTAAATATCTGAATGAAAAAGGGGAGCGTGTGCTCAAAGCTTTGGATCAGGTCAGCGAAAAGCATCAGGCCAATCCAGCTTCTGTAGCATTAGCGTGGCTATTGTCTAATCCATTGATTACTGCACCTATTGTAAGCGCTACCAGTGATTCTCAATTACAAACTTTATTTAAGGCTACTGAACTGCAACTGGGCAGTGATGATATAAGCCTTCTGAATGAAGCAAGTAATTAACAATAGTTTTTGGAATTTATAATTGAAAATTGAAAGTGGAAAGTGAAAAATTTAGGGTTTAGGGTTTAGGGTTTAGGGTTTAGGGTTTAGGGTTTAGGGTTTAGGGTTTAGGGTTTAGGGTTTAGGGTTTAGGGTTTAGCAAAAATAATTCATAATTCATAACTTCAACTTTCAACTTTCAACTTTCAACTTTCCATTTTCAATTTTCAATTTCCTCAATCAGCCCCCTTGATTTACATACAATCTTCAGTGTTTTGCATACGTGCTATTCCTTATTTCTTCCCAATTTTGAATCATTAAAATAAACAGTATAAAAATGAATACAATAGAATTAGGAAATCAGGGACTGGTAGTTCCTGCAATAGGTTTAGGATGTATGGGAATGACAGGCTTTGAAGAAGGTAATATGTATGGTGAAGCTGACGAAAAAGAAGCTATTGCTACGATTCACAGATCTTTGGAGTTAGGGGGCAACTTCCTTGATACAGCCGATCTCTACGGACCATTTAAAAATGAACAGCTTATTGCCAAAGCTATAGAGAATAAAAGGGATCAATACATTATTGCCACCAAATTTGGATGGGAAATTGATGACCAAAATAAAGTAACCTGGGCAATCAATGGGAAAAGAGATTATGTAAAAAAATCAGTAGAACGGTCGTTAAAAAACCTGAAGACGGATCATATTGATCTCTATTATATGCATCGACTGGATAAGAATACGCCTATAGAGGAAACTGTGGGTGCAATGAGCGAATTGGTGCAGGAGGGAAAAATAAAATACATTGGTTTATCAGAAGTATCTTCAGAAACCGTAAAAAGAGCTCATGCTGTTCATCCCATTACAGCTGTACAAAGTGAATATTCATTATTTGAGCGTACAGTAGAGGAAAGAGGAGGGATTAAAACATTACAAGAACTGCAAATAGGGTTTGTACCTTATTCTCCTTTAGGACGTGGCTTTTTATCTGGACAAATCCGCTCCATCGATGATTTGCCTGAAAATGATTTCCGACGCGCGATCCCACGCTTTCAGGAAGCACATTTTTACAAAAACATTGAATTGGTTGACGCTATTGATGTTATGGCAAAAGAAAAAAACATTACCTCTTCCCAATTGGCATTAGCCTGGATCATTAGTAAAGGATTTGTACCTATTCCAGGAACAAAACGTCGAAAATATCTGGAACAGAATATGGATGCTGTTCGTATTCAACTTACAGAAGAAGAGATTGTAAAACTGGAAAGCATCATTCCTTTAGGCACAGATACTGGAGCTCAATATGATGAATTCAGTATGGGACTTTTAGATTAATTCCTACATTTGTTATATGAATGCTATTCAATCGGTTTCAGCGTTTCACCGCTTATTATCCTTACCGGAACCTAAACATCCATTGGTAAGTGTTATTAATCTATCTCACTCTATCTTTCTGGAGGACGAGATATGGAAAGGCTTTGTCAACAGATTTTATTGTGTGGCATTAAAAAGAGAAGCCAAAGGAAAGATCAGATATGGCCAACAGCACTACGATTACGATAAAGGAGTATTAAGTTTTACTGCACCTAATCAGGTGCAGTACTTAGACTTACAGAATATGGAATGTGGGTCAGGCTATCTGCTGATCTTCCATCCCGATTTTCTATTAAAACACCCTTTAGCCTCTGCGATTAAAAACTATGGATTTTTCTCCTATGCTGTAAATGAAGCTTTACATCTGTCTGCAGATGAAGAAAATGACCTGATTGAGATACTCCAGAAAATTGATAAAGAATGTCAGCATATTGACCGGCATACCCAGGAGATCATTTTATCTCAGATCGATCTATTACTTAGCTATTCTAACCGTTTTTATGAACGACAGTTTATTACACGCAAAAATAGTAATCATCAGCTGCTTACTAAATTCGAACGTTTCCTCGATGATTATTTCGATAGTGAACAATCTGCAAATCATGGTTTGTTAACTGTTCATCTTATTGCGGAAGCCATGAATCTGTCTCCTAATTATCTCAGTGATCTCTTAAGAATACATACGGGACAGAACACACAACAACATATCCATGAAAAACTTATAGCAAAGGCTAAAGAAAAACTATCAACCACCAATCTGTCTGTCAGTGAAATTGCATATGCATTAGGCTTCGAGCATGCTCAATCTTTCAGTACACTTTTTAAAAAGAAAACGAAAATGGCTCCAATGGAGTTCAGGGCTTCTTTTAGGATAAACTAGATGTTTAATTTTCATCGGATAACCATAAAGAATTATAGTATTATTTTTCACTTGCCTTTTTCAATACTTCAATCACTTCTATCAGTTGTTTCTCATTCAAAGAAGCAAACCCAAACCGACAGGAATTCAGGTGAGCATTTTTTCCGGTACAATAAACAGTCCCTGAAAGAACTATACCATCTTTATGGGCTTTTTTTAAAATATCATATAATTTAAATTCAGGATTAAACGTAAGCCATAACGCCATTCCTCCTGTGGGCTTTGTAAAATTCACAACATCAGTCAATTCTTTACTGATCAGTTCCGAAGCCATATCACAACGTTGCGCATACAAACGGTTAGACCTTTGGATATGCCGGGTCAGGTCACCATTGTTAATCAGTCCCGCTGCCGCTTCTTCTATAATAGCATCTCCTCTGATATCGATGAGTCTCCTAAGCTTACGGGCGGCATCTAAGAAATCGGTTGTAGCCACCATATATCCAAGACGGAACGGCGTTCCCAATACTTTGGTGAGAGAACCTATGTAAATAATTTTTCCGCCATGATCTCCGCTTGCCAAGGGAAGATAAGGATCATATTTAAACTGAAAATCATAATCGTAATCATCTTCAATAACTGCAATATCATAAGCTTTGATGAGTTTCAGCATATGCTGTCTTCTTTCTACACTCATCGTTACTGTAGTAGGATGGTGGTGGTGAGGGATAATGTACATCATCTTAACCTCATTCTTCTGCAGGATCTCTTCAATCGATTGTGTACACATTCCTTCACTATCTACGGGTACACGGATAAGCTCGGCACCTAATCTTTCAAAAACAAGATCGGCAATGAAATAGCTGGGATCACTGACGATCACTTTATCCCCGGGTTTGATAATAAGAGAGGCTGCTATATAAATCGCCATTTGAGCCCCGCGGGTTATAAAGATATTTTCAACGCCTATATCCAATCCTCGGGTTTGCTTTAGAAAAGTGGATAACGCAACAGAAAGATTGGAATTCTCCCACATTCCATGTCTTAAAATAGCTTTATAAGTGACATTGTCCAACGCTTTTTTAAACTGCTTGGCTATGGTAGTGACCGGAAGAAGCGAAACATCAGGAAAACCATCATCAATCATGATCCTGCTTTTATCCAAAGGGAAAACCGGATTTAAGATCGTATCCAATGGTTCAAAACTGATCACTCCTTTATGAGCAAAAGCGCTTATTTTATTTTTTTTATAAGACCTGGGTTTAATTAAGGGTAAATCAGAAGAGACCACATATCCTTTTCGGGGAAGATTATCTACCCAGTCTTCAGATACCAGAACATCGTAAGCCGCTGTGATCGTCTTCCGGTGAAGCTGAAGATCAAATGCAAGAGTTCTTGTACTTGGCAGCAGGGTTCCAGGAAGAAGCTTTCCTTCCTGAATTAATGCAATAAGCTGGACTGCAATTTGCCGGTACAGCGGTTCTGTTGTATCTGTATTAATGAGGATCAGGTTCTTATACGGAAGCATAATCTGCAATTTATTTATACAAATATAAAACAAACTGGACTATCAAACTAAATAAATCTGGTTCCAATTATCATATCTTATGTGATCTAATTTTGTATCATCAAAACAATATAAAGTAGTTGAAATTAAACTACTTGCATTAATTAAAAAAAATCTAGTTATGAAAAAGAGACTCGCATTGCAGAAATATCTGCCACAAGCTTATCAATTAATGAAAGAAATGGATGATCTTATTAAAGAAGGAATAGAACCTCTTTATCTTGAAATGATTAAAATCCGTGGTTCCCAGTTAAATGGCTGTGCGTACTGCCTGAATAAACATATTACAGATGCGATACAACTTGGAGAAGATCCACAACGAATTCATGTTCTAAGTGCCTGGCATGAAGCCAAAAACTGGTTTACGAATGAAGAACAGATTATTTTACAGCTTACTGAAGAGATCACATTGATAGGAGAGCATGGAATAAGTGATGATGTATATGATCGGGCTATAGAAACTTTTGGTGAAGAAAAAACATCGCATTTAATATTGGCAGCCATCAGCATCAATAGCTGGAATCGTATCGGTGTGGGTCTTCAAATGCATCCATTAAAATATAAAGATTAATCCCATGGAAGTAAAAGAAGCCAAAACAAGAGCTGAAATTGAATTCTGTAAAGAAGTCATTCTCCAGTTCCGTACGAATATGAGGGAAGACAATTATGTAGATCAGGTATTGGAAATGATGGCTGAAGAAGGTTTTAGACTAAGCTATATTGCCAATGATCAGAATACAAAAGCCGTCGCATTTATCGGATATCGCCCCTTACAGATGTTAAGAACTGGTAAGATTATTTATATTGATGACCTCTTTACCTCTGAAGAGTGCCGTGGAAAAGGATATGCAGGGATACTGCTGGATAATGTATCAAAAGAAGCTGAAATCACCAATATACAATCGATTCACCTGGATAGTGGATATATGCTTCATACAGCCCATCGCTTGTATTTGAATAAAGGATATGTTCTTGCATGTAATCATTTTGCCAAAAAGATTTCTTAAAGATTCTGTGTCCTAAATGTTCCAAAAGTCTTTCCATCTATACAAGGTAGAAAAGAAAGAATAGCAGCATAAAACATTTCTAAACCATAAATAGATAACAATGATTACTTATCAGATAGAAGAAAAAATAAGTGTAGAAGAATTTACCCATGTCCTGATCAATTCGACTTTGGGAGAAAGACGTCCAGTAGATGAACCTGCAAGAATAGCTAAAATGCTGGAGCATGCCAACCTTATTGCTACAGCACGGGATAATGGAAAACTGGTTGGAGTAGCCAGGTCTTTGACAGATTTCGTGTATTGTACTTATCTATCAGATCTTGCTGTAGATGAAGCTTATCAGAAAATGGGAATAGGGAGAAGATTGATTCAGCTCACAAAAAAAGAAACCCTAACAGCTAAACTTATTTTATTGTCTGCCCCAAAAGCAGTGCATTATTATCCTAAAATTGGGATGACCCAATGGGAGCAATGCTATGTTTTGGATGACATTGATGCTTTGCAATAGCCTTACATAACCCATTGACACAAGCATTATTAAATAATTAAAAAAAAATCACATACATTTCTTGAATAATCATTCAAGAAATGTATCTTTGTATCGTTATGGCAAGAAATAAAGAATTTATATTAGAAGAAAAGCTTGAAAAAGCTAAAAATGTATTCTGGAAAAAAGGCTATGCTTCTACTTCAATGCAGGATCTCGTAGAAAATATCGGATTAAATCCCGGTAGTATTTATGGAACATTTGGAAATAAGCATGACTTGTTTCTTGATAGCCTAAAAGTGTATTGTAATGAATTGCTTGTAGAATATAAAATGGCAGCCGACAGCGCACCTGATTCCCCTTTGGAATCCCTAAAAGCCATTATTAAAAAGGCTATTGACTATTCTTTTACTTCGAATAAAGCCTGTATGGTCGTGAAAACATCATTTGAACTGGCTCCTGATGATGTAAAAGCCCTGGCTATTATCAGACATCAGACAGACGGTCTGGCTGGTATGATGACTAATATCATCAAAGCAGCACAGGAAGCTGGAGAAATCAATTCCGACAAAAACCCTGAAATTTTAGCCACTTTTATCATCAGCAGTTTTGCAGGTTTCTGGCATTTACAGAACCTTTATAACGACAAAGAAAGAATAATTCAGTTAAGCGAATTTTTAATCGAAAGTATCAAATAAAAAAAATTTGTTCAATTTTTGAACAATCATTCAAGAAAATATTTTAAATAAAATTTATGGAAAACAAACAAAAAGTATGGCTGGTTACCGGCGTATCAGGAGGGTTGGGGAAAGCATTGGCTAGCGCCGTTTATCATTCAGGTGACATCATCATCGGAAGCGTACGAAAAGAAGAGGATAAAATAGCCTTTGAGCAGGCTTTCCCTGATAGAAGTAAAGTCTTTATGCTCGATGTATCCGATAGCACAGGCGTTGAATCAATGGTAGACCAGGTCATTAATGAATATGGACGTATCGATGTTTTAGTCAATAATGCAGGATACGGTCTCTTTGGACTGGTAGAAGAAGTAGATGAGATAGAGCTTCGTAAACAACTAGATATCAATTTAGTTGCTGTATGGAAAATGACACAAACTGTTTTACCCTATATGAGAAAACAAAAGGCTGGTCACATCATTCAGATTTCTTCCAGGGTGGGTATTCTGGCTGGAACAGGAAATGGCGCATATACGGCCACTAAATTTGCCATAGAAGGAATGAGTGAAGCATTGGCTGCCGAAGTGGCTCCGTTTGGTATCAAGGTAACTTTAACTGAACCAGGTCCTTTGCGTACTGATTTTTTTGGACGTTCTGTTATGTTTTCCAAAAATGAAATAGAAGATTACAAGGAATCTCTTGGCGATCTGCGAGAAAAATACAAATCTGTAAACGGTAATCAGCCGGGAGATCCTGCAAAAGTAGCTGAGGCTATTATACAAATAGCTGCACTTGAAAATCCTCCATTCCGTTTGCCTTTTACCGCATCAACAATCGATGCTCTCCAGCAAAAAATAAATGAATATCAAAAAGTTATCACCGATTGGAAAGAACTTGCTTTAAGTATTGAATTTTAAAAAATAAACTATGAAACTAAATTTAAACCGGACATTTTATTGGATATCTTTTGCGTGGTATATATACATTATCGGGCCTGCTGCCGTAAAAAAAATTATCCAATGGCAGCAGATGATGGATAGCATGCAGTCCCTGGGCTTCGATAAAAACTGGACGATTGGAATAGGGATTATGGAAACCATCGGAGTGGTCGTTGTATTGGCTGGACTTCTGAAACCAACTCTGCGTACTCTGGGTGTTCTATTTCTTTTTCCTTTTGCTATTGGAGCATTTACAGCGCACATGGCGCATCAGGAATACCATCATTTTTATAATTCTTTAATTATGTGCGTATTATCAGCTGTACTATTAGTATTAGACAAAAGAATAAAAATATTCACCCATGAAGATAAAAGTAATGTGGTATCATCCATTCACTAATCACATACTCATTTCTAAAATAGAAATAGTCTAAAAAAAAACTATGTTTCTGATAGTGTTAATATATCGTAATGTTCTTTTAGTATTTCTTTTTTTGGGGTAACTTAGTGTATATAATAAAAATATTGGCAATGAGTACCCAAAACGCAAAATCTGTACAAGAACTTATTATTAATGGAAAAACTTATCATTATAGTTCTTTAAAAAATCTTCCCCAAACTGTAGATCATCTTCCATTCAGCATTCGGATTCTTTTAGAAAATGTACTCAGGAATTACGATGGCTTTGGTATTACGGATGAACACATAGATACTTTATTACAATGGACACCCGCTCCTAATGACAAGGACATCCCATTCAAGCCTGCGAGGATTCTGATGCAGGATTTTACTGGAGTCCCGGCGGTTGTAGATATGGCCTCTTTAAGGGCTGAATTTGTGAGACAGGGGAAAGACGGTCAAAAGATCAATCCTGCAATTCCTGTGGATCTGGTTATCGACCATTCTGTACAGGTAGACTATTTTGGGACTGATTACGCTTATGACAGAAATGTAGAACTTGAATTTGACAGGAATAAAGAACGATATGAAGTTTTAAAATGGGCTCAACACGGCCTGAATAATTTCACAGTCGTTCCTCCCGGAATGGGAATATGCCACCAGGTCAATCTGGAATATTTAGCAAAAGGAGTAATCAGCAGAGATGGATGGCTCTTCCCGGATACATTGGTGGGAACCGATTCCCATACTCCAATGGTGAATGGAATTGGTGTAATTGCTTGGGGTGTCGGAGGTATAGAAGCTGAAGCCGCTATGCTGGGACAGCCTATATTCTTTACCTGTCCTGAAGTGGTGGGTTTAAAGCTAACAGGAAAAATTCCGGATCACTGTACTGCTACAGATATGGTACTTTCAATTACTAAAATATTGAGGGATAAAGGTGTTGTAGGAAAATTTGTTGAAGTTTTTGGTGATGGGCTGGATCATTTAACGGTAACTGATCGTGCAACGATTTCCAATATGTCACCGGAGTTTGGCTGTACCGTTACCTATTTCCCTATTGATGCACGAACATTGGAATATATGCATTCCACCAACCGTTCTCCGGAACAAATAAAAATTGTAGAAGAATATTGCAAAGAAAATCTTCTGTGGAGAACAGGAAAAGAAGAGATCATATATTCTTCCGTAGCTGAGCTTGATCTATCAACCCTGGAACCGACTTTGTCAGGTCCTAAGCGTCCACAGGATAAAATTTTAGTTAAAGACCTTAGCCAGAAATTTTCAGAAGTGTTAAAGGATGAGCATCACCGTACTTATGAACCCATCTCAAAAAGAACAGAATATGCATGGTTATCCGATGGAGGATCCGGAACAGAATTTACTTTTGGTAAAGTGCCCATAGAAGGCGAGCTGCATTCAGAAGTGGTTCAGGATTCTTTACGAACTGTAAGAATTAAACAAAATAATTCAGAATATGTTTTAAGTGACGGAAGCATCGTAATTGCTGCGATCACCAGCTGTACCAATACCTCCAATCCTGCTGTTATGGTAGGTGCCGGACTCTTAGCCCGAAATGCCATAGAAAAAGGATTGAGAACAAAAAGCTGGGTAAAAACCTCTCTCGCACCAGGCTCTAAAGTTGTTACCAAATACCTGGAAAGATCAGGGCTTAATACTGATCTTGAAGCGCTTCGTTTTCATACGGTAGGGTATGGCTGTACTTCCTGTATCGGGAATTCAGGACCACTTCCTCCTGCTATTGCAACGGCAGTTGATAACGGAGAATTGGTAGTAGCTTCGGTACTTTCCGGAAACAGAAACTTTGAAGCCCGTGTACATCCGCAGGTGAAAATGAACTTCCTGATGTCTCCTATGCTGGTCGTTGCTTATGCTCTGGTGGGGCATGTGGATATTAATTTAATTACAGACCCTCTGGACTATGATCCAAATGGGCAGCCTGTTTATTTAAAAGACATCTGGCCTTCAAGGGATGAGATCCAAAACACAATTAATGAATGCATGAAGCAGGATGATTTTGAAGAAGTTTATAACGTTATTTTTGATGGCTCAGAAGACTGGCAGGATCTGGAAGTAAATCTGGACCAGAATTTTGAATGGAATAAAAATTCAACCTACATCAAAGAAGCTCCGTTTTTTGAAAATATCAAAGCTGAGCCGGATGCTGTAACCGATATAAAAAATGCAAAAGTTCTTTTATATCTTGGAGATTCTGTAACAACCGATCACATTTCACCTGCTGGATCATTTAAAGAAGATTCTGCTGCAGGAAGCTATTTAAAAAATAACAATGTGAACAAAGTAGATTTTAACTCTTACGGATCCAGAAGAGGAAATCATGAAGTGATGATGCGCGGAACCTTTGCCAATGTAAGGATAAAAAATAAAATAGCAGATAAAGAAGGAGGCTACAGCCGCTATCTACCAACCGGAGAAGTGAAAACGGTTTTTGATACGGCCATGCAATACCGCAATGATCAAACTCCATTGATTGTTCTCGCAGGTAAAGAGTATGGTTCCGGGTCTTCCCGTGACTGGGCTGCGAAAGGTACTTTCTTATTAGGTGTAAGAGCCGTAATTGCAGAAAGCTTCGAACGTATCCACAGAAGTAACCTCGTGGGAATGGGTGTTGTTCCTTTGGTTTTTAATGATGGAGAAAGTGCAGGTTCATTAGGTTTAGATGGAACTGAAACGTATACCATTACCGGTTTGGAGGAGAATTTAGTTCCTCATAAAATGCTGAATGTAACAGCTGTTCATCCTTCCGGAAAAGAAACTGTATTTACGGTTAAAGCCAGACTGGATTCTGCAATAGAAATCGAATACTATAAAAATCAGGGTATTTTACAATATGTTCTAAGGGACTATCTGAAGAACAATTAATTTTTTTTAGGATCAGGACTACACGTTTATGAAAATAAGTGCAGGCATCTTACTATTTAAAAAAGAAAAAAACAATCTGTTTTATTTTTTAGTTCACCCGGGAGGTCCCTTCTGGAAAAACAAAGATAGTGGTGCCTGGTCCATTCCTAAAGGGGAAATAGAACCGGATGAAGATCCGCTGAAACGTGCGCTCATAGAATTTACAGAAGAAACCGGACAAGTCCTGGAAGGGGAATTTATCGAATTATCTCCAATCCGGCAGAAAGGGGGCAAAACAGTATATGCCTGGGCTATAGAAGGGGATATGGAAACCTCACAGCTTTTCAGCAATTCTGTACAGATAGAATGGCCGCCAAGATCAGGAAAACATATTGAAATACCAGAAGTGGATCAATGGGAATGGTTTGATGCTGATGAAGCAAAGATTCGTATTAATACAGCACAAATAGCTTTGTTATTAGAACTGGAAGAGCTGTTGCAAAAATAACCTATATTACAATTCCTTGATCAAACGAAAAGTAAGATTAATCCGGGGTTGCATTGGTTTTATAGATTTAGCGATCCGATGTTCCCAATGAAGCTGAAGATCACCTTTCATAATTAAAAGAGAACCATGGGAAAGAGGAAGACTGTACTTCAATTGATGATCATCCACTTTACGGAAATCAAAATTCCTTACCTGTCCTAAACTTACAGAAGCAATTACAGGCCTGTTACCAAATCTACTATCTCTGTCCCGATGCCACGCAACAGAATCATTACCGTTTCGGTATAAGTTTAATAATACTGAATTAAATGCATATCCTGAATTTTGTTCTAAACGCTCCTTCAATGCAAGTAACTCAGGAGTCCATGGATTAACCACAACACGGGTACCACTCAATTGATAAGATTTACCTTCATCTCCATACCATGCGGTCAGACGTGGTGTCAAAACCTCTTTATCGTACATTTTTTGAGTCGTCTGTATCCATGGAGCGGTTTCCATCAAAAACTCTTTAAGTGTTGTAGCTTCCTGTTCTGATAAAAAATCATCTGTATACTCCAATAACTCATGGGGAAACTGATAAGATTCGTCGGCGTCAAATAAACTAAGCTGATCCATTATAAGAAATATCACAAAAAAATATCCTTCACTGAGTTCTTATATTTTCGGTGAAGGATATTATTATTTTAAATTTTAATCAAGAGGCTTTCTTCCTGAAATAATATTATAAAGAACCACAATAATGGCGATAACCAATAAAACATGGACTAAATAACCGGTACTTATTCCCGGTATAATGTTTAACATCCCTAAAAGCCAAACAATAATACAAATGACTGCTACTAACCATAATAAACTTCTCATAATTGTATATTTTTAATTGATTTATGTAAATACTAGCATATTTTATGCCTTTTAAATCAAAAAAGAACCTTTATTTTTTTGAAAACTTATGATCCAGTGCTTTTATTTCCTTACGTAACTCCAAGAACATTTCCTTCACATTTTTAGTATCTCCCTCATTTTCAAACTCCTGAACAGAAATACTGCACGCATATTCCCAGATCTCCAACAGGTCATTTGTAAGGATATCATAAGGTTCATAAAAAGGATTATCAGCAGCTACATGAATTGTATTCTCTTTTCTGCTTTTAAATCTTTTATAGGTAATCCCATCATTTAACGTGACAAAAACATACGTCTTATCAGGCTTCAGATCCTCTGTTTTTTCAATATACTTTCCGACAATATAAGCGCCATCTTTAAAGGGCGGCATCGAATCTCCTTCTACAGGAAAAGCCCGGTATTTCCCATTCGTAAGAAAGGGTAACGAAATATTCTGAAGACTTTCAATATAACCAGGATCCGTATATCCGGACAGATATCCCATCGACGCTTTCTGAGGAATAATTTCAATGCTGTTATTTCCTGTTTGATCTACCACAACAGGAAGTACAATCCGGTTATCCGGAAGATTAACGATATCATCTAAAGGATATTTTCTGAGATCTATCGTTACCATCAGATCAATACTTATCCTGTAATATCGCGACATTTTGATCAATAACTCTATCGGAGGCTGGGAAGCACCATCTTCATATTTGGCATATCGGCCACGGGTAATAAATAGGTCATCGGCTACCATTTGCTGAGATTTTTTTAATTGATCTCTCAAATGCCTGATGTTTTCTGCTAAAATTGACATTGCTATAAATTATATCAACAAATATAATCATTTTGATACAAATTGTAACTAATTTTGTTCCGTGGAACGATCGATTGTACATATGGACCTGGATACATTTTTTGTATCCTGTGAGCGTCTTAATAATTCAGAACTTAACGGAATCCCTCTGATCATAGGAGGTGGAGACCGTGGAGTAGTAGCCTCATGTTCCTATGAAGCAAGAAAATTCGGGGTTCGTTCCGCGATGCCTATAAAAATGGCGCTTAAACTTTGTCCCGATGCTAAAGTGATCCGTGGAGATCATGAATTATATTCCAATCTCTCTCATCTGGTAACAGAAGTGATACAAAGTAAAGTTCCGGTCATGGAGAAGGCGAGTGTAGATGAGTTTTACCTTGATCTGTCCGGAATGGATCAGTTTTTCGGATGTTATCAGTGGACCAAAGAAATTGCAGCTGCGGTAACCAAAGAAACAGGACTTCCGATCAGCTTTGCATTATCGAACAACAAAACCGTTTCAAAAATAGGAAGCGGGGAGTCTAAGCCTGAAGGGAAACTGCAAATAGAACCTCAGAATATGCAAGGGTTTCTTAACCCTCTATCTATAAGAAAGATTCCAATGGTGGGTAACGCTACCTTTCAGCTTCTTTCAAGAATAGGAATCCGTACCATTCATACGCTATCTGATATGCCGGTCCTCGTACTGCAACAAATGATCGGAAAAAATGGAATTGAACTATGGAAAAAAGCCAATGGAATTGATGAAAATCCGGTCATCCCTTATTCAGAAAGAAAATCTATTTCAACAGAAAGGACTTTTTCAAATGACACGATGGATATGGTTTCTTTAAAAGGATTGATATCAGGAATGGCAGAACAGCTCGCCTATCAACTTCGGAAAGAAAAATGGCTGACATCAACGGTAACCATCAAGATCCGGTATTCCAATTTCGATACGGAAACCAAACAATGTAAAGTGTCTTATACATCGGCAGATCATACATTATCAAGGGTTGCCCTCGAACTATTTCAAAAAGCCTACACCAGAAGAATGCGTCTTCGCCTGGTGGGTTTACGCTTTACAGGATTGGTTCACGGAAATCATCAGATGGATCTTTTTGAAGACACCGAAGAACTGATGAACCTTTATCAGTCTATGGATTACATCAAAAATCGTTTTGGAGCTCAGGCTGTCGGCAGGGCTTCCGGATTTGATTTAGAAAATAAAAACAGATTACTCTAAAAGCTATGTTTCTCAATTGTCATTCTTTTCACAGCCTTCGTTATGGCACACTATCCATCAAAGAACTGGTAAAACAAGCTCAGGAATCAGGAGCCCAGGAATTGGTTTTAACGGATATCAATACCATTACCGCCATTTATGACTTTAAAAAAGAATGTGAAGATGCTGGTATAAAACCCATCGCCGGAGTTGAAATAAGGAAAGAGGGCAGGCTTCTGTATGTTGCTATCGCAAAAGAATTCAGCGGGATTGGAGAGATCAACCAAATGATTACGGATTATAACTGCAATGGAAAGGACCTTACGGAAGCCGCTCCGCAATTTGCCAATGTATTTGTGATATATCCCAAAGAAAATATTCCTGAAACACTTAGAGAAAATGAGTTTATAGGGATCCGGGAGGAAGAATTGACACTTCTTATCCGTACCGAATACCAGAACCTCATCCATAAAATGGTGGTTCTGCATCCGATAACATTCGCCACCAAAAAGGATTATAACCTGCACTATATTCTGCGAGCCATAGATAACAATACACTCCTCAGTAAACTCACTGAAGATGAAACCTGTCATAAAACGGAATATTTCAAACGGGAACGAAGTCTCCGTGATGCTTTTTATCAGTATCCAGAAATTATTAAAAATACACAGCATATCCTCAATACCTGTCATTTTGAATTTTCCTACAGAAATCAGATCAAAAATAAACAACACTATACCAGATCTAAAGAAGGAGATCTACGAATGCTCACTAAATTGGCTTATCTGGGATTAAAAAAACGCTATGGCTTAGATCATGAAATTGCCAGAGCAAGGGTTGAAAAAGAACTCCAGGTAATTGATCATTTAAATTTCAGTTCTTATTTCTTGATCGTCTGGGATATCATCAGATACAGCAACAGAATGGGATTTATGCATGTAGGACGAGGAAGTGGAGCCAACAGTATTGTAAGTTTTTGTTTAGAAATTACAGATATCTGCCCGCTGGAACTGGATCTGTATTTTGAACGTTTCCTCAATCTAAATAGGAAGACTCCACCAGACTTTGATATCGACTGGAGCTGGCAGGAAAGGGATGCTATTCTACAGTATATCTTTGATCGCTATGGAAAAGAACATGTAGCATTCTGCGGAACGAATGTTGAATTTAAGTACAAATCGATATTGCGTGAAGTAGGAAAAGTTTTTGGTCTGCCAAAAGAAGAACTGGATGAGCTGACCAACCAACGGATGGAACTGCATGATAAAAATCTGGTTGTAGAACATGTTCATAAATATGGTAAATTATTAGAAAAATTCCCTAATCAAAGGAGTATGCATGCTTGCGGAATTCTGATTTCGGAAGAACCTATTACCCATTTTACAGCACTTGAGATGCCCCCAAAAGGATTTCCTATTGTCCAGTTCGATATGAATGTGGCTGAAGATATCGGTTTTGAAAAGTTTGACATTCTTTCCCAAAGAGGTTTAGGAACCATTAATGATACCGTTAAGCTGATCAAAAAAACAAGGAATATAGAAATCGATATCCGGGACACTTTCATTTCTAAAGATGAAGAAGTATGCAATGAATACCTGGCACAAGGCAGAACAATAGGTTGTTTTTATATTGAGAGTCCTGCCATGCGAGGGCTTTTGCGAAGGCTGAAATGTGATAATTATAAAATTTTAGTAGCTGCGTCCTCTATCATCAGACCCGGGGTTGCCCAAAGTGGAATGATGCGAGAATACATCTTCCGGCATAATCATCCTGATCAGTTTGAATATTTTCATTCCGTATTTGAAGAGCATCTGAAAGAAACCTATGGGATCATGGTCTATCAGGAGGATGTGATCAAAATCTCCCAGTATTTTGGAGGATTATCATTAGCGGATGGAGATATTCTCCGAAGAGCGATGAGTGGAAAAGGCCGTTCCATTGAAAAGCTTCAGGAAGTAAAAGCAAATTTTTTTGAATCTTGTAAAAGAAAAGGACATTCATTAGAACTGACTGCTGAAGCATACCGCCAGATCGAATCGTTTGCCGGATATTCTTTCTGTAAAGCCCATTCCGCTTCCTATGCAGTAGAAAGTTATCAGAGTTTATATCTGAAAGTATATTATCCCCTTGAGTTTATGGTTTCTGTGATCAATAATATGGGTGGATTTTACCGTACTGAGGTGTACATTCATGAAACCAAAATGTCCGGGGGAATTGTCTGCAATCCTTGTGTTAACGCCAGTGATTTTCAAACCACATTACATGGAAAGGAAATCTATCTTGGTTTTATGCATTTGCAGGGGCTTGAAACCAGAATTGCTCATTTTATCATTGAAGAAAGAATCAGAAATGGAGATTACCAATCTTTGGAAGATTTTATCCGCAGAGTACCTATCGGAATAGAAACCGTACAGATTCTCATTTTCATCGGAGCTTTCCGGTTCACAGGAAAACAAAAAAATGAATTGCTGGTAGAAGCCAGAATGCTTTTGGTCAATTTCAAACCAGAGAATAGGGGACTCATGCTCATTGAAGAACCTGTTAAGGAATATAAGCTTCCTCAATTGAAACGGGAAACTTTTGAAGATGCCTTCGACGAAATTGAAATCCTCGGATTCACCGTTTCATGTAGCCCTTTTGATTTGCTACAGATTAAATACAGGGGTTCTGTTTTCGTAAAAGACCTTTTACAGCATCATAAAAAAGAGGTAAAAATGCTGGCTTATCTGATCTCCAGAAAACATGTTCCAACCAAAAAAGGGACGATGTATTTCGGAACCTGGATCGATGTGAACGGGGATTATTTCGATACCGCTCATTTTCCGGACAGCCTTGAAAAGTACAATTTTCAGGGAGGAGGATGCTATTTATTGCTGGGAACTGTAGAAGTTGATTTTCATTTTCCAACCATCACAGTTGCTAAAATGGCTAAAATGCCCTTCATTCCGGATCCGAGATACGCTTACGATAAGGATAAACAATACGACATCCATCGCCAGATCAAAGAAGATGTAAGCATGACCAACAGACCTCCTTACCCGCAGGCTCATGAAATCGGATTACCCAGAAATAGGCTGAAATAAATACCTATTTCTTTTTATATGGCAGATTCCAAATCACATCGGCTGCCAGATAATGAACTCCTCCTTTGTGAATACTGTGACTCCCTCTTATAAGATCATCCATATACCCAATATCCACCGTGAAAGGTGAATTCGGAATATTGAACATATAATAGGCAGCAATACGCATTTCCCTATATCCAAAAGGTGTCCATTCAGGCTCCGGTTCATTCAGGTAGCTTGTAGAAAATAATCCTTCTACACTTAATGCCAGCTTCTGGTTATTTTCTGATGGCAGGTTATAGGTGACCTGGCTTTTAATCCGCGTTCTTAATTGAAAATTCTCTTCCACGTTATGGAAGTCAGGATCAAAAAACTTTCTGAATTCCTGTCGGACTGTATTTTTCAGTTTCCATCTTTCTCCTAAGTTAAAAGTATATGCATATCTGCCGTAAATTCTGAATTCCTGCTCTGTGCCTTCTTTTTCATACGGTGAAACCTCATCATATTGAGGCTGACGACGGTAACTCAATGCATAACTATACTGTTGATGAGGAGCAAAAGAATGATATACCTCGTGGTTCAGTACCAGAATCGCTTGTTTCGAAAATAAATTATCCTGATCCTGTTCACTTTTACGACCGATTGCTACATAAGTTAAAGCTTGTTTATTCCCCAATGAATCCAACTGACGTCGGACACCAAATGCCCCCCAGAAAGCCGTATTCGCTTCTCCCAATCCGGGAGGGCTGATCTGGGCTTGTAAAAAACCTCCCAATAACAATAAGACTCCGGTAATTTTTCCTAATCTAAACGATCGTACACATAAAACATTCTCCATTGTTCCAAATTTAAAAGCTTTCCAGCTTTGATTATTATCTAAATATTTTTTAAAGTGTCGAAAATCGGGACAAAATCTGGAAGAATTCTGGAATCCATTTGCTATACATTTTTACTAGTCCACCAAATTAATAGACTAATATGATTTATCTCATGTCCCTACTTGATTAAGATTTGTGAATAATTAAATACTTTTGACCCAGTTAAAAAAAATAAACTTTATTCTCATGAATAAAACTTCATCACAGTCTTACTTACACACTCTTATGACAACTGGATCTATTCAAAATGAATATGGTGCAGATACTTGTCTTTCACAACATGATCTTACTTTACAGTATATGTGTTTTGATTTTATGATGTGCCATATGATGATGAAGGCATAACACTCCCTTACTGTAGAAATTAAACCCCTAATAATTAAAGGTTTTTAAAACAGGGATACCTCCTGCATATTTCAATTTTTCTCTGATAAACCTTCCTGAAAAGGAGGGAAGAGGATTATTATTTCTTACCCGGAAATAACAGTAAGCTCATATTTCATTTTAAACTCTACTAAAATTAATATATAATGAAGAAAAACCAATGTAAAATTGGTGCATTGGCCATGATCTTAATAGCAGAATTTGGCTTTGCACAAAACAGGGATAGCCTCTCCACCAAAGAGCAGTCTATCAAAGAAGTGGTGGTGGTTGCCTTTGGTAAACAGAAAAAAGAAGAAATAACAGGATCTGTACAGTCTTTAAAAACAAAAGACATTGCTAATCTTCAAAACGGAAACGTCCTTCAGGGAATTGGAGGAAAGGTAGCCGGAGTGCAGGTTATATCTTCAGGTCAGCCAGGTTCTCAGCCTACCATCAGAATGAGGGGAATTGGATCGATCAATGCCTCCAGTGATCCGCTGATTGTACTTGACGGCATCCCGTATAGCGGAAACCTGAACAGTATTCCAGGATCAGATATCGAGAGTATTTCCTTTCTTGAAGATGCTTCCTCTAATGCATTATACGGATCAAGAGGAGCCAATGGAGTAATTATTGTCAATACCAAAAGAGGCAAATCTACAGGTCTTCATGTAGAAGCAGATATTAGAACTGGGGCTAACTTCAGATCCATAGAGGACTATCCTGTTTATACTTCACCACAAGATTATTACACTGCTTACTACAACCGTGCAAGAATCGGTGAAATTGCAAGATTGACACAACCGGGTGCAATTCCTTCAGGTGCCAGTCCGCATGAAGTCGGCATTACAGCCCTGAATAAGTTGGGATATAATGTCTATAATGTACCGTTTAATAATCTGATAGGATCGGATGGTTCTTTTAATCCGAATGCTCAATTATTATATCAGGATAACTGGAAAAAACTGATCTTCAAACCCGGATTGAGAAGAGAAGCCACTGTAGGAATCAATGCCAATAGTGAACAGGTAAAATCTTATACTTTCTTAAACTACCTGGATGATCAGGGCTATCTTATCGCTTCCGGATTTGAAAGGTTTGGGATCAGATCCAATCTGGATTATACCATTACTCCCAAATTAAAATTAACCAGCAGTTTATCATATACCTACAGCAAACAGGATTTTGGTGAATCAGGAGGTTTTTCCAACCCGTTTCAATTCGCAAGAAACATAGCTCCTTTCTATCCGGTTTTCTTAAGAAATGATAACTATCAGATAGTGTATGACAATAACGGGAATACCCTGTATGATTATGGTGACGGGCAAGGTCCCAATGGAGCAACAAGATCTTATGCGGTTTTTGAAAATCCGGCAGGGAACCTGCAGTCCAATAAATCCCAAACCGTTAATAACATTTCCAACATCAACCTTGGTCTTAACTATGAAATCTTTAAAGGACTAGATTTTACATATAATTTTGGAGGCTATCTGGAAAATACCAGGGCATTGCAATTTGGAAACACAGTAGGAGGGACCTCTTCATCTGTTGGAGGTACGATTTCAAAGGAATCTGTTTTTAGATATACTTTGAATCATCAGCAATTGCTTACGTATCAGAAAAAATTAGGGAAACACAACTTCAATATCCTTATCGGGCATGAATTAAACAAAATAAAAAATGACGGTTTCTCAGGATCAAAACAGCAGCTTTTATTACCAAATTCCCTGTCCTTCGATAATGCAGTAAAAATAACGGATCTATCAGGAGCCGGTTATGAATATGCTGTGGAAGGTTATTTTTCAAGATTACTTTATAATTATGATGGTAAATATTTCTTTAACGCCAACATTCGACGAGACGGTTCTTCTGTTTTTTCACCAGACAGCAGATGGGGTAATTTCTATGGATTAGGAGCGGCCTGGAATGTAACTAAGGAAGATTTCCTTAAGGACAACAGCGTGATCAATTCTTTACGATTAAAAGCTTCTTACGGACAACAAGGAAATGACAATATATTATTAAATGATGGTACCAGAGATTACTACGCTTATCAGGACATCTATGGAATCAATAACTTCGGAGATGACAAACCCGTTCTTTCGCTTAAAAAACAAGGAAATAGAGATTTAAAATGGGAAACGTCTAAGAATCTGAATGCCGGTTTTGAAATTTCTCTTCTTAAAAACAGAATCAATCTGAACGCTGATTATTTTGAAAGAAAGGTATCAGATATGATCTATACCCTTCCGTTACCTCCATCCAATGCAGGATCATATGTAAAATATGGGAATATCGGAGACATGATCAACAAAGGAGTTCAGGCTAATCTGAGTGCAGAGATCCTTCGTTCCGATCAATTCCAATGGAATGTATATGCCAATGCTACCCATTATAAAAATAAAATCACCAAATTACCGGCAGAGCAAAGAGCTACAGGTCTTGTTTCGGGTCTTTTTATCCTAACTGAAGGAGGTGACCGATATACGTATTATCTGAAAAAGTTTGCAGGAGTAGATCCTACCAATGGAGATGCACAATGGTATCGTACCGCAATCAACCCAACCACTCAAAAAGAAGAAACGACCATAACTAAAAATTATAAAGATGCTACCGATTACAATACGGGTAAGTCTGCTATTCCTAAAGTATATGGTGGTTTCGGGACAGATTTCACGTATAAAGGGATCAGCCTGGCTGTTAATTTTGCTTATCAGTTTGGGGGATATGGTTATGATGACATTTACAGATCATTATTCCATTCAGATACCTATGCATCCAATTATTCCACAGACCTGAGTAAAACGTGGACACCTGAAAATCCAAATGCTGTATTGCCACGAGTAGATCTGACTTCTACCAATCAAAATGGAAACTCTACGCTTTATTTGATAAAATCAGACTATATCAGCCTTCAGGATGTTACATTATCTTATCAGCTACCTGATGGTTTTCCACAACAGGCAGGTTTATCAGGTCTTAAAATTTATGTTACCGGAAACAACCTCTATTTATGGTCCAAAAGAAAAGGGTATGATCCCCGGGCTTCATTAACAGGAGTATCCGATCCATACAGATATTCGTTACTGTCAAGTGTTTCTTTAGGCTTTAAACTAACATTTTAAAAAATATGAAAACAATACAATACTTTATAGCAGCAATATTCATAGGGGTTATTATGAATAGCTGCGCCAATGATCTGAATACAGTTCCCGATGGAGATATATCCGGTGAACAATTGAACAATGATCAATCATCCCCGGAAAAAATTCTGGGTGGAATATACCTGGATCTTCGAAGTAATGGAGCCGGAGGTACTACTTTACACTCGGACTTTGGTATTATGGCCATTAAAGCAGGATCCGACCTGATGTCTAATGATGTCATACAATCTACCAATCAGCATTTAGGAATGTTCTACAATTATGATGCTACCAATGCCAGTAATTCTGCATCAGAATTTGTATGGACTACTTTTTATGCAAGGATATTTGTGATTAACAAACTTCTTGATGATCTGAAAAAGAATGGTAATGCCAATAATAAAGCAATCAAAGGACAGTTACTTGCCTTAAGAGCATATTCCTATTTTTATCTGATCCGTTTTTATGCCAACGATTATAAAAACCATCAGTCAGAGCCTGGAGTTCCTTTGGTTCTTACAACTAATAATCCAAACCAAGGACTTTCAAGGGCGATCGTATCCGATGTGTACAAACAGATCATTAGCGATATTGAGGAATCTATTGTGCTTCTGGACAGCTATGCACGTCCATCCAGAGCTCAGATAGACCAAAGAACGGCAAAAGCTATTGCCTCTGAAATCTATTTGGAAACTGGAGATTATATTAAAGCCGGAAAGTATGCTGATGAAGGAAAACAGGGAATAGCGCTGATGACCGAAAATGATTACACCACTACAGGGTTTTCAAACATCAACAATCCGGAAGTATTATGGGGTTTCCATAACACCATCTCTACGATGAGTATTGGGAATTACTATGCCTCATTTTTCTCCATGTTTGATAATACAAACGAAGGATATGCTGGTGCAGCAAAAATTCACAAGCTGATTGACAAACGTCTTTATGAGGCTGTACCAGAAACGGATTACCGTAAAAAAGTATTCAATGGAGCTCAAAGCGCAACCTATACTTTTAATGCAAAAACAAAAAACTATCCTCCATATGTGAGCTGGAAATTTAAAGATCCAAGTCTTTTTGAAGGAGATTACATCTATATAAGAGCCTCCTCACTTTATTATATACAAGCTGAAGCATTGGCAAGACAGGGCAGAGAGACTGAAGCAAGACAGGTTTTATTTGAAATCACATCAAAAAGGAATAACGCTTATACCTTGTCAACAAAAACAGGAAATGAATTAATTAATGAAATTATCCTACAGAAAAGGATAGAGCTTTGGGGAGAAGGCTACGATTGGTTTGATATGAAAAGATTAAATGTTCCTCTTGAAAGGATTTACCCGGGAAGCAATCATACTTTCGGAAAATTCAATCTGACACCAGATAAGTTCAGGTTCCAGATCCCTAATAAAGAGATCAATAACAATCCACAGATCAAGCAAAACGATTAAAACACACAGTTCATTCATATTAGCAAATTATTTAGCAATTTGTGGCCGGAGTATTTAAAATGCTCCGGTTTTTTTATTTTAATATAATCAATAGCATACATTTTGTTGTGAAAGAGTCTTTAGCATTGTAATGATGAAAATAATTGGATTGATTGGGCCTGTTGGTTGCCTGCACATGCATTCCAAATTAATTCAAAATCTGACTGCTATCTTGCACTGATTAATTTAAAAAACATGAAATTCATCCCATTTTTGGAAGCCAATAAAAAGCTTTTATTTAACGCAACTTTCATTAGTCTGGTTGTTATCTTTATTCTGTTAAGCCTATTTGTTACATTCATTTCTCCGGAATATATAGATCTTCATATTTCCAGGGAGATTCAGGAAAGTCAAACTCAGAATCTGGATACATTGATGATAGGAATCAGCTGGCTGGGAAGAACGCCGGTATCTATTGTAATGGTATTCTTAACCTCCCTTGTTTTTGTGGTATTTAAGTATAAAAAAGAAGCCTTGTTTATTTTATCTACATTACTCTCCGGTATCGTCGGATTAATTTTGAAGATACTCATCAACAGACCTCGTCCTTCTCAGGATCTGGTGGTTCTTTTAGAAAAAACACAATATCAGAGTTTCCCGAGTGGACACGTTTTATTTTATACTACTTTTTTCGGAGCATTAATTCTTATTTTCCTCCACATGACCAAAATAAAATACACCATTAGAATACTACTTATAACCCTGTGTCTTTTAATGATCTTTTTCGGAGCCTTTTCCCGAATCTATTTGGGTGCTCATTGGTTTACAGATGTTCTGGGAGGATTTATTGTAGGAATAATCTGCCTATTCGCAATAGGATCGGTTTATGTGAAGAATATAAGGACTGTATAGTGAAATGGCAAAAAGGCGAAAAGGCAAAATCGCGGATTTGTGAATTTGTGAATTTGTGAATTTGTAAAGTGGCTAATTGCATAATAGTAACTACAAATTTACAATTTCCTCTGCACCGCCTTTTTGCGATTCAGCAATTTTGCCTTTTAACGATTTAACAATTCCCCAGAATGGTATCGTTTTTGCGAATAAATCCCTATGAGTTGTTTTATATCCTTTTAAAAACTATGCACAAATAGTAAAAACACTCACAAATATTCGTTCAACTTTAATTCTAAAGAATATGCTTAATTACAACTTAACTAATCAGGAGATAGCTATCCGTTTACTTGTTGCTGCTGTATTTGGTGGACTTGTAGGCTGGGACAGACAACGAAAAGAAGGAGTTGCAGGTTTAAGAACCCACATGTTGGTATGTGTAGGCTCGGCCTTAATTATGATTGTTTCAGCATTTGGTTTTAATGATATTATGGGAAAACCTTCAATAGTGCTTGACCCTTCCAGAATTGCTGCACAGGTAATCAGTGGAATAGGTTTCTTAGGTGCGGGTACCATTCTTTTTCTCAGACCACAGATTATAGTCGGACTTACTACTGCAGCAGGTTTATGGGCTGTTGCCGGAATTGGATTAGCCATTGGGGGAGGTTTATATTTTCCTGCTTTTATAGCAACTCTTATCATACTCATCATCCTGGCCCTTCTAAAACCATTTGAGAAAAAATTTTTTAAAAGTACGAGGGGTAAGACCATGATATTATCTTATAACTCTAAGCTGATCAGTTTAGCTCAGATTGAAAGTATATTTACTAAATATGAATTGGTGGCAAGTGAAATATTTATACACACCAACAAAGATCATACGTCCGATGAACTGAAAGTAACTTTTGATTTTAATTCAGCACCCTCCAGCATATTGTCTGCACTGGATGAATTTAAAACAATAGAAGGCATTCAGGAAATCAATTCCCACATTTAGATATGATGTGGGAATGTAAAAAAATATAAAAACAGCCCTATTACAGGGCTGTTTTGTTTTTGAACTCTGTTTCTATTTTATATTATTCTGTAATCTCGATCCAATTACCTTCCGGATCTTCTACAATGCTTTCATAGTATCCATCTCCTGTAGTTCTGGGCTCTCCGACAATGCAATATCCATCATTGCGCAATCTGTTTGTTAATTCGTCTACTTTATTTTTATCTCCAACAGATATTGCTAAATGAGCATATCCCATGGTCAGTCCTCTGTTATTATTCTCTGCAATATCCGGACGCTTCATCAGTTCCAGTCTTGCTGAAGAATTATTTTTAAAGGATAAAAAATAAGAAGCAAATTGTTTCACGGGATTTTCATACCCCTTATTACTTTCCATTTCAAAGTAAGCTGTATAGAAATTTCGCATCAGCTCTATATTATTGCACCAAAGGGCAAAATGATCAAATTTCATTTTTTTAATTTTAAATTTTTAAACATTCTTCTTAAAATACATTTGCAATATTATGCAAATTTGCATAATATTGCAATATAAAATAATTCAATGAAGATTGACCCAAAAATAAAAAAGGCGAAAACAGCGACCCAATTGATATTTTTAGTTTGTGGACTGGGAATAGCAAGTTGGGCTCCGATGGTTCCACTTGCCAAAGACAGGCTTGGATTGAATGAAGCTGATTTAGGATTATTGCTTCTTTTACTAGGAGGTGGAGCATTGTTGATGATGCCATTATCAGGAATGATGATTAACAAAATAGGCAGCAGAAAGGTTATTGCTATAAGTGTTTTGTTAAGCGCTCTTCTTCTTCCATGGTTATTAATCATATCGGATATTTACGTTATGGGAGCTATTCTTTTTGCTTTTGGATGCAGCATAGGAACCATTGATGTTGCCATGAATGCCCATGGTGTACAGGTTCAGAATGAATATGGAAAACCGATCATGTCTTCTTTGCATGGATTATTCAGTGTGGGTGGGCTTTTCGGATCACTTGGCTTAGGTTTCCTGATGAAGCTGGGACTGAATCCAATCTATGCTGCCATAAGTATATCGATCTTACTTATTTTTCTCCTGGTGATTCAGTTTCGGCATCTTTTTGATTATGAAACAGAAAGAAAAATCATCTTTAAATTCTCTCATGTTGATGTGGAAAGCAAAAGTACAACCGGTTTTCAATGGCTGGATTCTAGGGTTCTGATATTAGGCATCATGTGTTTTATTGTTTTTTTATCCGAAGGAGCAATGCTGGATTGGAGTGCTGTATTTCTAAGAGATGATAAAGGAATTGAGCCTGAGCTTTCCGGAATAGGGTACGCTGCATTTTCTGTAGCCATGGCTGTGATGAGATTATCCGGAGATTCTCTTGTGAGCAGGTTAAGCAGCAGTTGGGTAGTGGTCGGTGGAAGTATTGTAGCTTCGGTAGGGGTGATACTTTTAACTTTCAGTCCATGGATTCCTTTATCATTGGTAGGGTTTATATTATTGGGATTAGGCGCAGCGAACATTGTTCCTGTCTTCTTCAGTGAAGGCGGAAGAATTTCCGGAATCTCGTCAACTGTTGCTATCCCCGCGATTACAACAATAGGATATGCGGGATCGCTTGCAGGGCCAGCTTTATTAGGCTTTATTGCCCATCATTTTTCTTTGACCGTTGCATTCGAAATCATAGCTTTGCTGTTTGTTTTGGTCGCTATCATCTATAAATTCAGAAATAACCAGCCATCATGTTAAAAGAAGAACGTTTTGAGGTCATATTGACTCAACTAAAGAAAAAAAAGAAGGTTACGTTTGAAGGCCTGGCATCAGGTCTTAATGTGTCTGAAGATACGATACGAAGAGATATAGAACAACTTCATCGAAATGGTCTTTTATCGAAGGTTCGTGGTGGTGCAATATTAAGAGAAAAAGATCCGCTTTCATTCCATGACAGACAGTCTTTTTTAGCCGATGAAAAAAACGTTATTGCTTTAAAGGCACAGCAATTCATCAAAGACGGTATGACGATATTTTTAGATGGAGGAACTACTGCCTGTGCAGTTGCGAATTATATGCCTGCTGATATCAATATCCGTGTTATAACAAACAACACTTCACTTATTCCTATCCTGAGTAAATTCAAAAGAGTAGAGCTGATCCTTCTGGGTGGAGTATATGACGAAGATTTAGCTGTTACCACAGGAAATACAACTTGTCGGGAAGCATCCCAATTTATTGCAGACCTCTTCATTATGGGAACCTGTGCAATAGACGCCGATTTTGGAGCATCAGCAACTTCCGTCACTGACGCGGAAACCAAAAGGACCATGATCCGATCATCAAAGAAAACAATTGCACTCGCCAATCAAAGCAAACTTCGTCGCACAGAACCTCTTAAGATCTGTAATATTGAAGATCTTGATGTGCTAATTACGGATTTATCGGCTGATGATAGTGAACTGGAATCTTTTAGAGGATTGAATGTGCAGATTGTGTAAGGCTAGTATTTTAATGTAATAATGCATCCATCAAAAATACTGGGGAAAATTTATTTATACTATCACGTATATTTTTAATCTTGTTACCTATAAAGGCCCTTCTCCATTAAATTCGGAGAAAATTGCGAAAAAAAAGAGAGCCAAAACAGAGTCTTGCCTTGTGTAAGGCTCTTCTTTTACTAAAAATATTCCTTTGATTCTTTTAACTCATTTAATTTTTTTAATATGCTTCTACAATATTTACCAAAAGGTGAAATTAATATCTAAATCAAAATTTCATTTATTTCTTTCTTACATTAAAAAGATTTCCATTATTAGATAGATACTTAAAATTTCATTTGTAAAATTAAATTCACTTAACGATTCTCCACATTGTTTGTTCAAAAATAAAATAAGCACATATTTTCTTTGATGCAGTTGAATGAATCATTTAGATTAGCTGCCATTAACAAGAAACACAAATGTTTACCAATGAAGAAACTCTACTTCAGTGCATTTTTGGTATGCACTATTTTGGGCCTCAATGCTCAGGAAGTGATCTGGCAAAAAAATATTAATTCTTCTACTCAGGATTTTCTTAGCCAGGTGACAACAACTATTGATCAGCAGTATTTGATTACGGGAAGTGTTATACAAGCTGGAAGTTCGAAGCTGGATGCTGGAAGTAATGCCAGGCAAAATAACGGATATGATTTTCATTTGGTAAAACTGAATCAGCAAGGTGATCAGGTTTGGGAGAAATATTTTGCAGGACAAAACCATGATTATCTTTCTGCTACAGTGACTACTCAGGATGGGGGATTCTTACTTTTAGGAACCTCATACTCAGGAAAAGGTCTTGATAAAAAAGATGATTCCAAGGGAGGATCGGATATTTGGCTCATCAGAATCAATGAATTTGGTGATGAATTGTGGCAGAAAACTTTAGGAACTTCTGCTGACGAAGAAGCTAGGGCTGTTATTCAAACAACAGATTTAGGATTTTTTGTAGCTGGGAATGTGCAAAGTTCACTTCAAGAGCCTCAGGAAACTTCGACACAAACGATATCTGGTTATGGTTCAAAGGATGTTTGGATCACCAGGCTTGATAAAAACGGAAAAGAATTATCACAACTTATTTTAGGTGGAAGAGGATTAGATGAAATAAAGAAAATGATCCCAACGAAAGATGGTGGGGCATTATTAGGGATCTATTCGAGGAGTTCCGAGGTTCGGGATTCGAGTTCCATGAATGAAAGCCCAACCACAGGAACCTCGAATCCCGTATCTCGCTACCCAAAGACCACGACCAATGAGGGTGAAGGAGATTACTGGATCGTAAAGCTCAACAAAGACGGAAAAGTAGAATGGGAAAAGAACTTTGGCGGAAAGAGTGATGATCATTTAAGAACACTGGCTTTGACTTCAAATGGCTATATCATCGGAGGAGAATCAAGAAGTGAGAGATCAGGAAATAAGACTGTAGGAATTGAAGAGGGAACTGACTTATGGCTAATCTCTTTGAATGAAAGAGGTGATGAACAATGGCAAAAATCTCACAACTTTAAAAACAGGGATATTTTAATGGGGATGAGTGTGATAAGCGGGAAGCAGGATGATGGAAGTGGGAAGTCATCAACCAAAGGAATATTGTTGGGTGGATATACTCAGGCTGAAGGAAGAATGGAAACAAACGATGAAACATTCTGGATGCTCTATCTGAATCAGGATGGTAATGAGCAGTGGAGAAAATATGTGAAGGGAGAGTCCAGAAAAAGAGAAGAAAGATTATCTGATATCAAACTAAACAGAGATGGTTCTATCATTTTAGCTGGAACCAGCGCAGAAGAACTTGGAAAAGAAAACTGGAAGATTATCAAACTTGGAGATAAACAGCTTGATCAGTTAATTGAAAAACAGGATATCAAGATCTATCCGAATCCTGTATCAGATTATGCTTATGTGGAGATTGGTTTTGATTTCAAGGAGGCAGATATCACTTTGTACGATATGGGAGGAAGACAGCTACAGACTTTGAAAACTAAAAATAAAGTAACAAAGATTAATACTCAGTCATTAATACAAGGAGCTTATCTGGTGGTGATCAAAACAGATACGAATAAAACAGCTAATGCTAAACTGATTAAAAAATGAAACTATTAATTAAAACAACAATTATCTTACTTTTTATAAAGTCCTTTGCTTTTGCACAAAATGTTGATGAACTTATAAAAAAAGATTTTATAGAAACTGAAGACCTAGAAAAAAATATCTCAAATAAAATATTTTCCGAAAATATTCTTCAAGCATCCCCCGTTGAAAAAAGAGATATTTTTAATTTTAATACGGTAAATGCTACTGAAGTTGATGGCTTTAATGGAAAAGCAAATATTACAATTCCAATATATGAAATAAAGCAAGATGGTTTAGTTATTCCAATACAACTCTTATATAATACAGGAGGAGTTAAAGTAGATCAATTCGCAACAGAAGTTGGTCTAGGCTGGAGTTTAGATGCAGGCCCAGTAATTAATAAGGAAATAGTAGGTATGCCAGATTACAGATCTGTCTGGGGGTATACACAAACTTATGGGTTAAAGGAATATTTACACGGATATCTAGCAGCAGAAGGGCCGTCTTGGGGAATTGATTCTCCTGATCTGTATAATATCAATATTAAAGGAGGAACAGCTTCATTTTACATTGATAAATCTTTTAATCCCATTCTTATTTCACCGTACAATGGTATTAATATTTCTCTAACTCAAGGAAGATTTGATGAACAGTTTGTGAAAAAGTATGGATACTACAGAAATTTTACCGGAGTTTCTGGAGTGTGCTCTTCAAGGCCAAATACACCAACTTATCTCCTAGGCTACTATAGTGACTATAAATGTGAAAATATTTTTAAAACTTATAAAGAAACTAAATCGATTGACATTATTTTTAATAGGTATACATATAGTTTTCGGGATGCTGATTATAGTATTCCTGTCAGTTTAATGACCTTGCCTGATACGTGTCCATTAGATGGTACGCCATGCTGGGGGAACACTTCAAGTAACATTGAAAGGTTGATCCCTAAATATAATATTACCAGTATAAATGACAACTTAACACAAAAAAAAGTAATTTTTCTTTACGAAGAGTTAGCAGGTTCTAACAGTTATATAAGACATTCTCAAACTTTTAACATGATACTACCTGGAATATCTGGTGATTACCCAATTCCTTCTAAGATTGTAGATGGATACAGTAGAGATTATGATATTTACATGAAAAAACTTATATCTAAAATAGTTACAGATAAAGAACAAATCGAATTTATTTATTTAAAAACACGAGAAGATAGCAAGTCTTTAGATATTCTAATTAATAGTCCTACAAACTTTAGTACTTATTATCCAGATCCACTTTTATCAGAAATATATATTAAAGATAAAAACAATAGAGTAATAAATATGTACAGTTTCAACTATGAATATTTTAACTCTCAATGTACAAATCCAAATTTACAGAGAAATATGGAGCAATGCAAGCGATTGAAACTGGTTAGTATGGTAAAATCCCCATCTACTAAACCCAATGAAAAAGAAGAATATAAATTTGAATACTATGAAGATTCTTTTTTACCTCAAATAGGATCCTATAGACAAGATCCCTTTGGATACAAATCTTCTCTTTCTGATTCTCAAACTTCTGAATCAACTAATTATGGTGTTATTCTACCCAAAAAACCAAAAATGTTTACATATACGGATGATATCGCCAACAGTAGTGATAAGCTTACGTATGTCTCCACAATAAAAATACCATCATTAAATCCTATTTCCGATATCGGATATGAACAAACTTTATCTAATCTACAAAATAGCAGAGCATGGAGTTTAAAAGCTATAGAGTATCCTACTAAAGCAAAACAATACTTTAATTATGAGTTAAACTCATTTTCTTGGAAAGGAAATAATATCCAAGGTGGAGGAATTAGAATCTCGAAGATAGATGTCACAGATGGTTATTCTAATTATTCGATTAAATATGTGTACGAAAATGGAAGGGTAATCAGTTTACCAACCTATAATGGACATCAACAATTTTCTTTCGCCTCTAATAATATGGTGGAAGCTAGACCACAAAATTTCTACTCCAAACTTTACTATATAAAAGGAAGTGTAGTAACATATGATAAAGTAAGTAAATTGATTGATAATAAAGGTAAGACGATTAATGAATATACTTCTATAAATGAGTTTCCAATGAAATTAGAAGGAAAGCACAATCCTACAAATACTTTGATTAACCTTTATCCTTATTATTATGGTATAGGAAATCTGAAATTCAATTATTTACTTAAAAAAGATCATATAGGAAATCTAAAAAATGAATTTATATATGACAAAAATAACGTTTTATTAAAAGAAACTAATATTACATATTCAAATCAAGAAACTTCTTTTCCAAATAATTACCCAATAATAAAAAATCTTTCATCTTACCCTACATATGATCGTGATACAGAATTTAGCTATTACCCAATAGGGTATCCTGGCGGATATAGTACATCTCCAAAGTTTAGTTATCTTCCTGAAAATTATAGAAAGCTAAGAAACAATATTAAAAGTAAAAAAATAACTGATTATTTTAATGAAGGAAGTATTATTACTACAGAAAATTACAATTATTTAGATTCGCATAATTCTATTAAAAGTATAACGAAAGTACTACCTACCGAAATTATCTCTGAAGAATACTTATATCCTTTTGAATCGGGCTTACAGTACAATACAATAATGGCCAATGATGAGAGATACAAATTTATAAAGACTGGAAACATAATTAATAAAAATTCAAATTTCATTACAGGTGACTTAAAATTTTACAAAAATTTTAATGGGAATCAATTACTTCTTTCTGAATATAAAAGAATATTACAAGATAATAGCTTATTTACAGAAAAGACAATTGATCAATATGATTCAAAAGGAAATACCCAGCAATACACCACAAAAGATGGTATTTCCACAACAATCATTTGGGGATATAACCAAACACAACCCATCGCAAAAATAGAAGGGGCTAAACTATCTGATATTCCACAATCTCAAATTACTGCTATTGTAAATGCTTCGAATGAAGATGCTTCCGATCCAACAAAAGAAAATTTGTTGATAACGGCGCTGGATAATTTCAGAAAAAACACTAGCTTATCTTCTTATCAGATTTCTACTTACACTTATGACCCTTTGATCGGAGTTACCAGTGTAACACCTCCATCAGGAATACGAGAGGTCTATATTTATGATACTGCCAATCGATTGAAAGAGATAAGACAGGATTCCAAGACGGGTAATATCGTTAAAGAATTCAAATACAATTACAAAAACTAACACAATGAAAAAAATAATAATTCCTGTAAGCACCTTGGTTCTTATGATCAATTTTGCTTATTCCCAAAGCCTACCCAATACAGAAAACTATATCCAAACCAGAACCTATATTGATTCTGTAAAGACAAGCAGTGCTACTGCCAAACAGTTTCATACAGTTCAATACTTTGATGGCTTGGGAAGACCTAAACAGATCGTTAATGTTAAAGCTTCTCCAAAAGGAAGGGATGTTGTTACTCATATCGAATATGATGGATTTGGAAGACAAGTCAAAGATTATCTACCTGTTCCACAAGCTCAAACCCTAAATGGCGCTATAGTTCCAACACCTTTATCTAATGCTACTCAGGTAGGGATATACGGACAGGAAAAAATTTATGCTGAAAAGAGTTTGGAAAACTCACCTTTGGATAGGATATTAGAACAAAAACAAGTTGGAACAGCATGGAATAATAAACCCATAAAGTTTGAATATGATGCGAATGTTTCTAAAGATTATGTAAGAAAATATGAAACTGCCACAACATGGGATTCTACGGAAAAAATGACAGTAACTACAGTTAAGCTACCTCAGTATTTTTTACCCAATACGCTTTATAAAAATGCTGTTAGTGATGAGGATGGTAATAAAACAATAGAATTTAAGAATGGACAAGGGCAACTTATTCTATCCAGAAAAGTTATTAGCGCTACAGAAAATGCAGACACCTATTATGTATACAATGAGTATAATCAGTTAGCTTTTGTTATTCCACCACTTGCTTCAGCACCCACTGTCGTAGCTGAGACTGTAGAAAACCTATATTATCAATACCGTTATGATGGAAAAGGCAGATTGGTAGAGAAAAAACTACCAGGCAAAGGTTGGGAATACATGGTATATGATAAAACTGACAGACTCATAATGACTCAGGATGCTGAATTGCGAAATAAAGGAAGATGGCTGATAACAAAGTACGATCAATTGGGAAGATCTGTCTATACAGGTCTTATTGCAAGAGGAAGTAGAGCAAGCCTGCAGGATATTGCCAATAGCAGAGTAATCATAGAATCAAGGGATGATACTACAGGTTTTACATTAAACGGAATGAAAATCTATTACAGTAATTTTTATTTTAATAATATTGAAACAGTTCTTTCAGTTAATTACTATGATACTTATCCTCCAAATTCTCCTGTAGTAACTAATGTATTTTCACAAAAGCTTTTAACAGATAATCCATCCAGTAAATATACTACTAAAGGACTGCCAACTGCTTCTTATGTTAAAAATATAGAAGATGATGGGTGGACTAAGAATTTTATGTGGTATGATACAAAAGGAAGATCCATAGGGAACAGGAGTATTAATCATTTAGGAGGTTTTACCATTGTAAACAATAGGCTTGACTTCGCGGGGACCATCATCCAAACCAATACTTATCATAAAAGGCTTGCTTCTGATCCTCAGATAAGTATACAGGAAAGATTTACTTATGACCACCAAAATAGACTTCTAAGACATACCCATCAGGTAAATACGAATCCTATTGAAATCCTAGCTCTGAATATTTATAATGAGCTTTCACAATTAGAAAGCAAGAAGGTTGGAGGAACTACAACATCACCCCTTCAGGAAATTGATTATGACTACAATATCAGAGGGTGGCTTACTGATATTAATAAAAATCAGATGTTAGTTCCTAATCTTGGTGGAAAATTATTTTCTTATAAAATCAAATATGAACAGAAACAAGGAATCACTAATCCATCACCTTCATTATTTGCTGGAAAAGATGTAAAACCGAAATTCAATGGAAATATCGTTGAAGTAGATTGGCGAATCGTTGAAAGTTTAGGAGTTAATCCCTCCCTTACTCCAAAAAGATATGGTTATGCTTATGATGCATTAAACAGATTGACTGCAGGTTATTACCAGAACCCCAATAATCCTAACAGTAGGGAAAATATCGAATCCCTGTCCTATGACTTGAACGGAAATATTATTAATCTTTACAGGACTTCTGTTATTGAAAATAATAACACGACTCCTACCGTCATTGACAACCTCAATTATACCTACAGAGGGAATCAGGCAACAAAAATCAAAGATGAAAGTGGAAATAAGACTGGTTACGAAGGCACCCAAGGTTCGCCTATTGAATATGATTTGAATGGGAATATGAAAAATATGACGGACAAGCAAATTACAGGAATTAGTTATAATTACCTGAACCTTCCCAATTCTATCAATATCGATTGGGGTCAAATAACAACATATATCAAAACAAAATACCGAGCCGATGGCGTAAAACTAAAAAAAGAAAACATCAAAACTTCTACAGGTTTTTCGGGAACTGATACGAATACGCAGGAAACTGATTATCTGGATGGATTTCAATATTTAAAAACTACCTCTACGAGCTCAGGAGGCGGAGGCGGTTCAGAAATGATGACAAGCAGAGCATATGAACCAGAAGCATTTACTCCTACAGGAGATCGTGAACCTGAGACTGGTCCTTATGAAACTTTGATTACTGCTGATTTAGCAGTTCCCACATTACAATTTTTCCCAACTACAGAAGGATTTTATGATTACATAAATAAACGTTATATTTATCAATATAAAGATCATCTAGGGAATATAAGGCTAAGTTATGCTAAAAACACCACAGGAGCAGTTGAAATTTTAGACAGCAACGATTATTATCCTTTTGGAATGAATCATCTGAAAACAGGAAATGCCTTCTTTGGACCAAGTAGTTTTAAAAATTACAAATACAATGGGAAGGAATTACAAGAGACTGGAATGTATGATTATGGGGCGAGATTATATATGTCGGATATAGGTAGATGGGGGGTGATTGATCCTCTTACAGAAACTTCGAGAAGATGGAGCACCTATAACTATGCTTATAATAATCCAATTAGATTTATTGATCCTGATGGAAGACAGGGTACAGATTGGTTCAAAAACTCTTTTGGCGACATGGAGTTCAGAAGTGATATTCAGAGTCAACAAGATATGACTGATAAAGGAGTTGAAGGGGAATATGTAGGTGAAACGTCTCAAGTAGGAAATTTAACTTACGCAGCAGATGGAAATGTATATGACGATTCTGCTTCTGGTGGTGGATTACCTGTAGAAAATGGTAAAGTTAAAGATATTGCAGAAGTTACAGCTACATTTAAGTCAAGTCCTTCTTCAATTAGAAAAGGATGGAATCTTTTAGCAGATAATGTTATTTCAAAACCGGTTGAAGGGATTCAAGTTGTAGGATACCTTTTTTATGGAACTGGACTTGCAATATCTGACATGATTGAAACGGGAGATGTTGGGGATAAACATATAAAAATGGATATAACTCTAAGGGGGTTCAAGGACGGTAAATGGCAGAAAACGCTAGAATATAAAGATGGAAGCACTATAATGTCTGAAGCTGATAAATTTGAAAAATTAGCAGTACCTGGTGTTGAAGCAATGACTGCGGGAGTTAGTTTTGGATTTAAGCCATTTACTAAGTTTGGTGCTGTAGGAAATGCTGTTGGCAATTGGGGAGTAAATACAGCTGCCAAAACTGCTGTAAAAAAAGGAACATATCAGTTAGGCCCTAAAAAAGATAAAAATGATTGATTTTGTATTTGGAGGATTTGGAGCATTTATTAGATGGATTTTTGTATATAAATGTAATTCAAAAAAAATGGCTGAATCTTATAATTCTAACACAATGCAAGAGGGAATAAAGAATAATTTAGTGGGACTTCTTTTGATACCTATAGCTATTATAATAGGATTATTGATTAAATAACACCGCTCTGCGAAGTTTGTAACTTCGTAGCAGATAATAAACCACCGATCATCTAGGGAATGTGAGATTAAGTTATCTCAAAAATACCACAGGAGCAGTTGAAATTTTAGACAGCAACGATTATTATCCTTTTGGAATGAATCATCTGAAAACAGGAAATGCCTTCTTTGGGCCAAGTAGTTTTAAAAATTATAAGTACAATGGTAAAGAACTTCAGGAAACCGGTTTTGTGTCTATGGACTTCAGACATTATGCTCCTGATATTGGTCGTTTTGTATCTCAGGATAGAATTTCTGAAATAATGCCTAATCTGACCCCATACCGTTTCGCTTTTAATAATCCTGTTTATTTTTCTGATCCAACTGGTTTGTTTGAAAAAGGAAATAATGTGTTAGCATATCCAGAACGGCCAGGAACAGAAAAAAGAGAAAAATGGGTTGATAATGATGGAACTTTCACATGGAATGGTAATATGTGGATAGATAATAATGGAGCTGGTATTTCCTATAAAGAAGGGCAAATTGAGGAAGTTTCAGTTGGTACATCAAAATCTTCTTCATCTTCTAGTTATGCTGGAATTGAAAATGATATTTCTTCAAGTATTTGGTTAACCAATACTGCGGTTGGGGCAACTTCCGCGTATACAGTTTATAGGGGTCAGTATCATTTGAGTAATGAATTATGGAGATATCAACCTAATGGAAAGCAAAAAATTATAACCCCATGGAATAAAATGAAAAATGGAAAAAATTATTGGAATAATAATTTTGCGAAAACAGCAAGACTCAGCCAGTTAGAAAAAGTGAAAAATATAAGAAATATTAGTTCAAAATTAACAAAAGCTGGAGGTATTTTACTTGGAGCAGATATTATTTTATCTGGAGAAATTAAACCATCTCATTTTGTAAATGGATTTATGTTGGGACTATCAACCTCAGGTGTTGGTTCAATAGTAGCAGGCGCCTGGTTTATTGCAGATTTTGGAACAATGGGAGCAAATTACTTAATTAATGGTGAAGCAAAGGGCTTAGGCGACATGCTAGATGAATCAATTGGAACTTATGAAATTTATGATGGAATATATTAAACCAAAATTTCCAGCTTTTGATATTGATTATAAAGGAAGTATGGATTATATAAAAGAAGACCCTTTGTTTATTGATGAATTTTATTATTCTAAATCCAATGATTATTTTAATAATGAAATTTTAAATCATACAATAATTGATAGTAATGGAAATACATTTAAAATAGTAGGAAAAAAAGATCTTTCAGGAATAATTCGATTTTTACCTTTTTCAAAAAAGGCAGAATATATATTTGAAAAGCTGGAAAAAAAGTATACTCTTGAAGAATTGAAATTGATACTCAATAAATTTATCGATAATAAAGAAATTCAAGAGAATATGATTAAAGCAAAAAATATTGAAGATTTATTTCTTGGAAGGTAATTTTTTCGCCCTCCTCTTCTGATACTTCATTGATCCTTTCGTGTGGTAATGTATAAAACTTAGTACTAATAACAAACAAAAACTAAACCACTGTATCAGTGGTTTAGTTTTACAAAAATCTATTTTTTTAATTTGTAACTCGATCAGCTTTTTAATTTACCTTTCAATGGGTGCTCACCTTGCCAGCGGGCACTTGCATCATCTTTTACATAATGAATTGATAGATCAGCAGCGGCCTTAGAGTTGGAGAAACAAATCGAACGATCTGAGCTGTTCTCAAAGTTCTCAATATACCAGAAAGCTTCATTTTCCAGAGCTTTCAGTTTCGAGCTTGTTTTATAGACCAGTAAATCAGCTGAGCTTTCAACATCAGTTTCATATACTACAAGGTCATTTTTGGATTGAAAATTTTTAATACTAATACTTGGCATGTGTTCGGTGTTTTGGTGTTATTTGATAACGACATTTGATGTAATCAATTTCGCTGGTCTAAAGATAGTGATTTATAATTTAATGAATAATAACACCTTACAACCAACTTTGAGCTTTCATCTTTCAACTTTCAACTTTCCATTTTCAACTATCAAAACTAAACCCCTTCCATCACCCTTTGTTTACTTTTTCTAAATTCCGTCAAACTGATCTTATGCCGCTTTTTGAAGAATTTATTTAAATGGCTTTCATCCGCAAAACCAAACTCGCTTACAATCTCATTGATTCGCATATCGCTGAACATCAACCTATGCTCAATCAATCTCATTTTGAAGTTATAGACATAGTTCTGAATGGTTTCCCCACATTGATTTTTAAAATAACTTCCTAAATAAGTTTCAGACAATCCAAATTTCTGACTGATAACGGAAGCCTTCAATTGCTGTGGATCGTAAATATGGGTCTGGATATGACCAATGATTGCCAACATTCTTTTATCTGAGTTAACTGTAGCATTTACAGGTCTCATTTTCGATATATTCCTTGCTGCAATCACAATTAATGCGTTTACATAATGCAGTGTAAGATCTTCCTGATAAAGATCATTATGCTTCATGTTGTGCAGGAGTGAATCAACGATTGATTTTACTAAAAATTCATCCGGCTTATTTTTCAAAACACAGCCAGATAAATGGGAGGCATGATATAATAAACATTCAATACAATTGATACTCTTCCAGTTATATTCCCTCACATAATGTTCACTGAACTTAACAAATAAGAACTCTGACATTTCAGAAATATCAAAGTAGTGCTGGTCATTAGGAGTGAGCATGATCAGGCTCCCTTTGTTATAAGTAACCTTATTATCATTGATTTCTAAAAACCCTGATCCGGAAATAACATATACCATCTGAAAGAAAGAAAACTGCAGATTCCTTACGGGGCATTTTTCTGTTTTACAGTATTGCACATCTACCAGTTGATCTATATTTTCTTTGTTCATGTTGCAAAATTACTCTTTTATCATTAAAATATACTGATTTATTAAAAAAAATCTGTCCAATTTTGTGGAATAATTTTAAGACTCATCATGAAACGATCGATTTATATTTTGGCTCTGGGAGCTTTTGGGATCATCACTACAGAATTTGGGGTGATTGGTATTTTACCCAACATCAGTAGGGAATTTAATGTATCTATAGATACAGCAGGCTGGCTGTTGAGTGCTTTTGCGCTTACGGTAGCTGTTTCTTCTCCCTTTATTACAGCATTTACCACTAAAATAAACCGTAAACTTTTATTGTGTATGGTGCTTGGTGTATTTGTATTATCAAATCTTCTTTCTTCTATTTCAACTAATTTTACCATGTTGATGGTAGCGCGGGTTTTACCGGCTTTCCTTCATCCTTTGTTCTGGAATATTTCAATGGCGATCGCGTTTAAGCAGGGTGGAGCCAAAGCAGTCTCTATAGTCATGGCCGGGCTTAGTTTAGCTACTGTTTTAGGGGTTCCACTTACCACCTATGCTGCGGACTTCTTCAATAACTGGCAAGCCTCTTTTTATATGGGAAGCTTTGTAAGCTTGATTGCATTTTTAGGATTATTATTCTTTGTTCCGTCAATGCCGGCCAGTAAGGATAAAACATCACAAAATCAGTTATATGTATTGAAAAGCCCACAGCTTTGGGTTAATCTGATTTCGACCATTCTTACATTGGCTGCCATGTTTTCAAGTTATACGTATCTGGCTGCCTATCTTGAGAAAATTACGCAGATGAACGGAGCTGAAATCAGTGTAATGCTGCTTTTATTTGGAGGTATGGGAATTCTGGGTAACTGGCTTATGGGAATTGCATTGAATAGAAATTTGCTGTTAACTGTACGTTTGTTTTTCGTGTCTCTGATCGCTGTTCAGATATTAGCTTATTACTTTGGAGGAATTTTTATAGCGATGGTTCTTATTCTTTCTCTATGGGGAATGATACATACCGGCGGTTTCTTGGTTCCTAACATTCGAACTACTCAGGCTGTTCCACACAATGCCCTCGAATTTGTCAATAGTTTGCTAACTTCTTGCTACAATATCGGGATATCATTAGGGGCTCTCGTAGGAGGATTGATCATTGCGAAATATGGAATTCATCAAATCGTATGGATCAGTATCGGATTACTCGGTGTTACTTTTGCCATCAGTTTTATCACTTTTCCGAAAAATGCAGAGATAGAATTAGAAGGCGAAGAAAAAGAGGAAATAGCGACTTCCTCCGTAATATGCGAATAGGTTTGGGCAAAGTAAATAATCTGTGTCTGAGCCAAGGAATATTGAACACTAACGTTGTCATTTCGAGTAGATTTTTATAGAAAATCGTATCGAGAAATCTTTTTAGCACATCTCGATACATTTTTCTCCTGAACTACGTTCGCAGGATTACATCCTGTATTACGAAAAACACTCGATGTGACGCTATTCGCTCTTATACTGAATAATAAATAATTTTTTTCTTCTCATCTCAATACAGTTTCATTCTGAATATCTACAGAATAAGATTGTATTGAGATTATTTTTTTATCAATTTTAAAAGCTTTTATTTATTTTCCTTTGGGGTGATGTGGATTACATTAGCAGCTCCGGGTTCTATGACAAGCTGCACTCCTGATCCTCTTTCTTCATGCCTTCCTTCAATAGCTGATCCCGTGGATAATGTCAGTTTTCCTTGCCAAACAGGATGTGGAGGAACAAGAGCGATTTCAATTTCTTCTTCTTCAAGCTGTATGATAATCGATTCAGCATCGATCTTTGTGCGGGTTCCATCTTTCGATACCGCATACGTTGCATATTGCTTATTTTCATTCATGTCTTTATAATTTTAATTCGTTAAGTTAAAAAAAATCTTCTTTTGTTATGGTTGATCGTGACCGTTTTATTTTTAATTTAGTACTACTTTTTAAATAGCTTTAATACCAATACTTATTTATTATGCCTCCCGAAATGTATCATCAGGAATTTGATGTCCCGGAACAATTACAGGATACTATAAAATGTTTCTGGTATAATAGGAGGGATTCTGCAGAACCGCAATCCATCTTTGAAGTAACTCCTGATGGCTATGCTGAAATTATTTTTTATTTCAGTGGTGAATGCAGTGTTATTCAAAATGGAATTCTTCAGCCATTGCCCTCACCGTTTATGATGGGATTGCTTAATCAACCCGTTCATTTTCACATGGCCAACCGATTGGAAATTATTGCTATAAGATGTTTCCCATGGACTGTTTTCGATTTATTGGAGCTTCCCTCTGGTAAAGTAGGAGTACATACTTTTGAACACCCCATTGCACAACTTCATTCCACATTGGAAGCATTGGTTCGACAAGGGAAAATAGAGGACGCCATAGATCAGGTAAAACAATATTTTCTCACAATGCGTTCACATGTTTCTACTGATAGTATGCTATTCAAAGCAGGAGTTGCCTTGAGAGAAGCAAAAGGGACGTTACCTGTTAGCCAGGTCGCTGAAGCGGCTAATGCAACGGTCCGAACATTAGAACGAAAATTCAAAGAATCATCTGGTCATACCGTTAAGGATGTATCCGGTCTCATGCGTTTTGAGCAGGCAAGAAATCATTTATGGCTACATCCGGATGTTAATCTCGCTGGATTGGCAATTGATCTTGGGTACACGGATCAATCTCATTTAAGCAAAGAATTTAAGCGCTATACAGGTATTACCCCTGCAGCATTCGCCAGAAAAGCTAAAAAAGGACGACAGATGATAAGCAGTGATTTTGTCGCATTTGTACAATCCTAAGCTCAGTGCATTTCTGACATTTGTATTGAAATTAACATACAAATTAAAAGACATGCAATATTTATTACAAAACAAGAGAGTAGCAATCATTGGTGGTGGACCAGTAGGTTTAACAATGGCTAAATTACTTCAACAAAAAGGAGTAGATGTAACCGTTTATGAAAGAGACTATGATGCACAAACCAGAATCTGGGGTGGTACACTTGATCTTCATAAAATTTCAGGACAAAAGGCTTTGGAAAAAGCAGGGTTACTGGAAAGTTATTATGCTACCGCAATCCCTATGGGAATTATCTTTGCCGATGAACAGGGCAATACATTACACACCCGAAAACCCACCCCCGAAAACCGACATGATAATCCTGAAATCAACAGAAATCAATTAAGAAAGATATTATTAGATAGTTTAACACCTGATACGGTTGTTTGGGACAGAAAATTAACAAATCTTGAAGAGCATAATGGTAAATGGCTGTTACAATTTGAGAACCAACCAGATGCTACAGCTGATTTTGTTATCGTTGCCAATGGTGGAATGTCAAAAGTAAGAAGCTATGTCACCGATACTGAAATCGAGGAGACTGGTAGCTTTATTATTCAGGGTGATATTCCTCAACCTGAAATCAATTGCCCTGAAATGTATCACTTATGTGATGGCAGCAGATTAATGACTTCTAATCAAGGGAGTTTATTCGTTGCCAATCCATATAACAATGGTTCGTTAACGTATGGCTTGATCATTCAAAAACCTGAAGAATGGGATCATAATCATGGATTAGACTTTCAAAATAAAGATCGTGTTATTGAATTTCTTTCCAATAGATTGCCTAATTGGGGAGAGCCATTCCAACAGGTATTTCAATCAACCTCTTTCTTTGTTGGATTACCTACAAGAAAGCTACCACTGCACACGTGGAAACAAAACAGACCACTCCCTATAACACTTATTGGTGACGCTGCTCATCTTATGCCTCCTTTTGCTGGCCAGGGAGTGAATATTGGATTGGTTGATGCATTGACCTTATCAGAAAACCTTACTGAAGGTAACTTTGAAACCATAGATGCTGCTATTAAAGATTATGAAGAAAAAATGATGGCTTATGCTACAGAAGCTCAGCTTGAATCTGCAACAAACGAAGCAGAAATGCATGATCCAGAGTTTTCATTTCTTCAGTTTTTTGAATAAAAAATAAGTGAAGTAACTCTCTTGTAAAAATCTTAACCCATCCTTATAAAAGGTTGGGTTAAATTTTGTAAGAAAAGTATATTTTAATCATTTGATTAAAAATTTTGTTTAATTATAGAAATATTTTTTACATTTGCAACAGAAGAACGAACTCATATGAAAGAAGAATCTAAAAAAAAGGACACTAGCACAGAAGAAAAAATAAAAGAAGCAGCACGAATCGTATTTTATAGAAAAGGATTTGCAGCTACCAGAACCAGGGATATTGCTGAAGAAGCAGACATCAACCTGGCTTTGCTTAATTATTATTTCCGAAGTAAGGCCAAATTATTTGAGATCATCATGCTGGAAACAATGGCGGGATTCTTTCAAAGTTTATTGGTTGTTTTAAATACTGAGCAAACAACTCTTGAAGAAAAAGTAGAGCAGGTAGTCGGAAAATATATTGATCTTATTATCAAGGAACCTGAAATTCCAACTTTTATCATTAGCGAGCTCAGAAATAATCCTAATCTGCTGCTACAAAAAATTCCTCTAAAAGAAGTTGTACAGTCTTCAGTATTCCTACAACAACACCAGGAAGCAGTAAAAAAAGGGCTGATCATTGAACCCAATCCTTTGCATTTTTTAATCAACCTGTTAGGGCTTACTGTATTTCCCTTTATTGCAAAACCTATGTTGATGGGCAGTAACGAATTGAATGATAAAGAATTCAACACCTTAATGCTACAACGTAAAAAGCTTATTCCTATCTGGGTTAAAGCGATGATGGCGGCAGGTTAAATTTTTTTGACCCTAATTTAATCAAATGATTAAAACGAAATTTTAAACAAGAATTAAGAAAACGATAAATGATTTTTTAACCTATAAACGATGAGTTATTATGTATAAAAATGCTCAAAAATACTTGCTGATTCTCTTACTGGGCTGTGCCTCACCAACACTCTTTAAAGCACAGTCGGAAAAAATAAGTCTGGAGGAATGTTACCGGTTGGCAAAAGAAAACTCTCCTACGATCAGAAAAAGAGAGATCACCTCCAAAACCTCAGATTACAATGTCAAAAATGCCAACAAAAATTATCTTCCACAGATTACTTTTTCCGGACAGGCAACCTATCAGTCTCAAACGATCAGTTTTTCTGATGTGCTTGGATCTCTTCCAATCAATGCCGCACTGCCTTCACTCAGTAAAGATCAATATAAAATCCAGGGTGAAATAGATCAGGTAATATATGATGGTGGAGTAACATACAATCAAAAAGAGCTTACAAAAGCGAACACCGAATTGCAGTTACAAAATATTGAAACCAGCTTGTATGCTTTGAAACAAAGGATCAATAATTTGTTTTTCTCTATCATATTAATGGATGAGCAACTGAAACAAAACGATCTCAACAAATCCAATCTACAGACTCAGGTACAAAAAACAGAAGCTGCATTGAAGTATGGAACAGCGTATCGCAGTAATGTAGATGAGCTCAAAGCAGAAATCATCAATATTGAAATGATGAGCACTGAATACACCACGAACCGTGAAGCGTATCTTAAAATGCTTTCTCTTTTCATTGGCAAAGAACTCTCTGCTTCTACACAACTGGAGCTTCCTGATAATCAACTTTTCCAAACAGACATAATAAGACCTGAACTAAAAGCTTTTGATCTTCAAAAATCAGTGTATGATCTTCAGAAAAAACAATTAAAATCAGAACTCCTTCCTAAAGTAAGTGCATTTTTCCAGGGAGCTTATGGCAGACCTACCCTTAATATTATTGAGAATAAATTCGGTCCCTGGTTTATTACAGGAGTCAGATTCAGTTGGTCTTTGGATAGCCTATATACCACATCCAATAAAAAAGAAATCCTGGAGCTCAATAAAAAGACCGCAGATGCAGATAGGGACACATTTTTACTCAACACCAGACTTGATCTTACCCAACAGGATGAACAGGTAAAAAAATATTCTCAATTGCTGGAACAGGATGAAAAAGTAATCGTTTTACGCCAATCCGTAAAACAATCTGCAGAAGCCCAACTTGCCAATGGTGTTATTACCATTCATGAGTATATTCAGAAGCTTAATGCAGAACATCTTGCCAGACAAACCCAGATCCTGCATCAGGTTCAGTTATTACAAGCGAAATACAATCAGAAATTTATAACCGGAAATTAATTAAAAATGAAAAAAAATATCATATTCTTAGCCACAGCTTTAGTATTGAGCGCCTGCCAGCAAAAAGACAATTTTGATGCTTCGGGAAATTTTGAAGCTGATGAAGTGATTGTGTCCGCACAGCAAGATGGTGAATTGATTTCTTATTCCGTACAGGAAGGATCAAAGCTTAAAACAGGAAATAAAGTGGGACAAATCGATGTAAAAATAGCCACTCTTCAGAAAGAACAGGCTGAAGCTAGCATTGGTGCTTTAAACCAGAAAACCAGCAACGTAGATGAACAAAACCTACTGATCAGAAAGCAGCTCGCAGTGCAGGAAGCTCAACTCGATCAGCAACTTCATGAGCGTACCCGTACCGTTAATCTATTGAAAGCCGATGCAGCAACCCGCAAACAACTTGATGATATAGACGCTGCAATTGACCAGCTCAGAAAACAGATCGCAGTCACCCGCCAGCAACTTTCAGTCAATGATTCAAACACCAATACCCAAAACCGGGGTATTTTAAGTGAAAAAGCACCCCTGGAAAAAACTGCCGCTCAATTTCAGGAACAGATCAACAAAGGACAAATCATTAATCCTATTGATGGAATTGTGCTTGTTAATTATGCACTTCAGGGAGAAATGCAGATAATTGGTAAACCATTATATAAAATTGCCAATACCAATACCCTTGATTTACGTGCTTATATTACCGGAACCCAACTTCCACAGATCAAAATCGGACAAACTGTGAAAGTAAGAATTGACCAGGGCAAAAAAGGATATAAAGAATATCAGGGAGTCATAAAATGGATTTCAGATAAATCTGAATTCTCCCCAAAAACCATCCAAACCAAAGACGAAAGAGCCAACCTTGTTTATGCTATAAAAGTACGTGTAAAGAATGATGGTTATTTGAAAATTGGGATGTACGGTGAGGTCGTTTTTTAATTGAAAGTTGAAAGTTGAAAATGGAAAATTTAGGGTTTAGGGTTTAGGGTTTAGGGTTTAGGGTTTAGGGTTTAGGGTTTAGCAAAAATAATTCATAATTCATAATTCATAATTCATAATTCATAATTCATAACTTTTAATTTCAACTTTCCACTTTCCATTTTCCATTTTCAACTCATAATTCATAACTCATAATTCATAGCTCATAAAACTTCTAATTCAAAAAAAATGCATTCAGTAATTGTAAAAAACCTGAGTAAAACCTACGGAAGCACAAAAGCTGTTGACGATGTTTCATTTGAGGTGAAAAAGGGTGAACTATTTGGACTTATTGGTCCTGATGGTGCCGGAAAAACCTCTATTTTCAGAATCCTGACCACCTTACTACTAGCGGACGGTGGAACAGCCATTGTAGAAGGCCATGATGTAGTTAAAGAATATCAGACAATCCGAAATAAAGTAGGTTATATGCCTGGAAAATTTTCATTGTATCAGGATCTTACTGTAGCGGAAAACCTGAATTTTTTTGCAACATTATTTGGAACTACGATCCGGGAAAACTATGATCTTATCAAAGATATTTATGAACAGATCGAGCCGTTCAATAACAGAAGAGCAGGAAAACTTTCTGGTGGAATGAAACAGAAACTGGCTTTATGTTGTGCCCTGATCCACAAGCCTGATGTATTATTTTTAGATGAACCCACAACCGGAGTAGATGTCGTTTCAAGGAAAGAATTCTGGGATATGCTGGCAAGATTGAAAGAACAAAATATCAGTATAGTGGTTTCAACTCCTTATATGGATGAAGCTAAGCTCTGTGATCGTATTGCATTGATCCAGGGAGGGAAATTAATGTCCGTAGATGAGCCTGAAACGATTATCAAGAATTTCCCTAAGCCTCTTTTTGCGGCGAAAGCGAAAAATATTTATCAGTTACTGGAAAATGTAAGATCCGATAAAGCCATTGAAAGTTGCTATGCATTCGGGGAATATCTTCATATCACTCTGGTTTCAGAGGATGGAACAGAAAAAGATATAGAAGAATTGGCCAGTCAATATCATCCTGAAGAGCTTGAAGTAAAAAAAATCACCCCCACCATTGAAGATAGTTTTATCCGATTGATGCGGGAACAAAAAGAAATAAAAGAAACAGCTGATGGAAAATAAAGCAATTATTTGTAAAGACCTGACCAAGCAGTTTGGTGATTTTAAAGCAGTGGACGGCATTTCCTTCGATGTAGATCAGGGCGAAATATTCGGTTTTCTGGGAGCCAACGGAGCAGGAAAAACCACTGCAATGCGTATCCTCTGCGGGCTTTCTTTTCCAACTTCGGGAAAAGCGATCGTAGCAGGTTATAATGTATACAAGCAGCAGGAAGAGATCAAGAAAAATATAGGATATATGAGCCAGAAGTTCTCCTTATATGATAACCTTACCATATTAGAAAATATTGAATTTTATGGTGGAGTATACGGAGTCTCACGTGCTGATATAAAAACACGGAGTAATGAACTGATTTCCACACTAGGCTTAGAAAATGAAGCAAAAAAACTGGTCGGATCTTTACCATTAGGCTGGAAACAAAAACTAGCTTTCTCAGTAGCGGTATTCCATAAACCGAAAATTGTATTTCTGGACGAACCCACAGGAGGAGTAGATCCTATTACAAGACGACAGTTCTGGGATATGATCTATCAGGCTGCTGCAGATGGAATCACGGTATTTGTAACCACCCATTATATGGATGAAGCAGAATACTGTAACCGGATTACTGTAATGGTGGACGGAAGAGTAGAAGCAATGGATACTCCAACGAATTTAAAAAAGAAATTCAATACCCATTCTATGGATGAAGTTTTTTATCAGTTGGCTAGGGGAGCGAAGAGGGGTGAAGGGTAGTTGATGATTGATAATTTTTAATTGAAAATGGAAAGTGGAAAGTTGAAAATGGAGAATTTAGGGTTTAGGGTTGAAAATTATGAATTATGAATAAACAGTACAATTAAAACAATGAGTTATGAGCTAAAAGTCAATAGCCATAAACAAATAACCACCAACTAGCAACTAGCAACTAGCAACTAGCAACTAGCAAAATAAAGCCGTCACAATGAAACAATTACTTGTATTTATCAGAAAGGAATTTTACCATGTATTCAGGGATAGGAGAACATTGCTGATCCTATTTGGTTTGCCTATGGTTCAAATCATCTTATTTGGATTTGCATTAAGCAGTGAGGTGAAAAATATAGGAATTGCCATACAGGATAATGCTCATGATATACAGTCAGAACAGATCATCTCAAAGATACAGTCCAGTCCCTATTTTAAAATGCAGAAACCCGTTCTGAATTATAAAGATGTAGAGAAAAGATTCAAAGAAGGAAGCATCAAATGTGCGGTTATTTTCCCAGCTAATTTCGGAGAAGACCTGTACCATACTGATGGTGCACAAATACAAATTATAGCAGATACTTCTGATCCCAATACAGCAACAATACTAACGAATTATCTTAACGCCATTATTACAGATTATCAGCAACAGCTTAATCCCAATATAAAACCCAATTACAAGATCATCCCTGAATTACGGCAGCTCTACAATGAAGAACAGAATGGATCTATGAATTTTATACCTGGGGTGATTGCTTTAATCTTTATGATCGTAAGTACTGCTTTAACATCCGTAGCAGTAGTCCGTGAAAAGGAAATGGGAACTATGGAGATTTTGTTGGTTTCACCTTTTAAACCGGTTATGGTTTTGATTGCTAAAGCAATACCTTACCTTGTATTATCACTGATCAATTTTATTATTATTTTACTGCTTTCCATCTATTTACTGGATATAGAAATCAGAGGGAGTCTTATTTTGCTTTTTGCAGAAAGTATTTTATTTATCATAACCTGTCTTTCTCTCGGATTGCTGATCTCAAACATTACCAATTCACAGCAAACTGCAATGTTGATCTCAATGATGGGAATGATGTTGCCTACCTTACTCTTGACAGGCTTTATGTTTCCGATTGAAAATATGCCCTGGATATTCCGGGTGGTTTCCCATATACTTCCATCCAGATATTACTACGATATTGTAAAGTCGGTGATGCTGAAAGGTCTCGGATTCAGCTATGTTTGGAAAGAAACACTGATTTTATCCGGAATGGCAGTAGTGCTGCTAACCCTTGCTTTAAAGAAATTTAAAATCCGATTGTCATGAAAGTATTGAGCTTTATATTAAGAAAAGAATTCCGTCAGATCTTCAGGGATAAAATTATCCTGGCCATGATGTTTTTAATGCCAACCATCCAGTTGATCATTATGCCATTAGCTGCCAATTTTGAAGTGAAAAACATTAATGTAGCTTATATCGATCATGACCACAGCAGCTACTCTCAAAAACTCATCCATAAAATTGCTTCATCCGGTTATTTTAAAATTGCAGGAACTCCAGACTCTTATCAGAAAGGATTACAAATGATAGAAAAGGGCGAGGCTGACCTTGTTCTGGAAATTCCTATGCATTTTGAACGGAATCTGGTTCGTGAAAAGAGCCAGAAACTCAATCTTTCAGTGGATGCTATTAATGGTACAAAATCATCATTGGGAGGAAGTTATTTAGTATCTGTTATTGCTGATTTCAATAGCAATCTGGATATTAATATCAAATCACCTGATACAACACAAACCGTTTCTCCAGCCAACATCAAAATTGCCAGTACCAACTGGTACAATCCAAGAGCGGAGTACAAATACTATATGGTTCCCGGTATTCTCGTATTGCTGCTTACTTTGATCGGTGGATTTATTACAGCGCTTAATATCGTAAAGGAAAAAGAAATCGGAACCATTGAACAGATCAACGTTACCCCTATAAAAAAATGGCAGTTTATCTTAGGCAAACTAATTCCGTTCTGGATTGTCGGAATGACCGTTTTTACTATTGGACTGATTGTCATGTATATTATTTATGGGATTTTTCCAGAGGGTAGCTTACTGACACTCTATCTGTTTGCAGCTGTTTATCTCATTGCATTGTTAGGTTTAGGATTATTGATTTCTACATTTGCGGATACGCAACTTCAGGCGATGTTCATTGCATTTTTCTTTATGATGATCTTTATGCTGATGAGTGGATTTTTCACCAACACCGAAAGTATGCCTAATTGGGCAAGACAGATATCAAACTTCACTCCGGTTACTCACTTTATTAAAGTTGTACGACTCATTGTATTAAAAGGAAGTGGATTTAGTGAGATCAAAACAGAATTTTTCTATCTCATAGGATTTGCAGTACTTCTGAACTCTTTGGCTATTTATAATTATAGGAAAACCAGCTAAGAAAGCTACATTTTAATCTCTATTTCATCAGAGCACAATGATAATACCCATTAAAAAGCACAAAATTGAAAAAAAAAGTATGCTCTTTAAATTATTAATCGTAATATTGCGATATAAAATACAATCTATGGGAGCAACTAAAACTGATCATTTTACAGATGAGCAAAATAAAATAGCCATTATTGCTAAAGCCTTAGGGCATCCTGCAAGAGTTGCTATTATAGAATATCTCTTAAAAGTAAACACTTGTATTTGTGGGGATATCGTTAATGAACTTCCACTTGCCCAGGCTACAGTTTCACAGCATTTGAGAGAGTTAAAAAATGCTGGTTTAATTAAAGGAAACATCGAAGGAACTGCAATTTGCTATTGCATTGATGAAAAGACTTTCGAAGTTTTGAAAGAATATTTTTCAGGGATCATCTCCACTGTTACAACACAAAAATGCTGTTAGTGCATTTTTTTTGATTTACTATATCGTAATATTGCAATAAACAAATAATAAAAAGAACAATGAAATTATCTGAAATCAAAAACATTTTACCAACATTAGATAATGTTGAATTCCAATTAGAAAACGGAACATTTGTGCCTGAGCATTTTCATGTTACAGAGGTAGGAACGATAACAAAATCCTTTATCGATTGTGGAGGCACGATAAGAAATGAAAAAGTGGTCAATTTTCAGCTTTGGAATGCCAATGACTATGAACATCGTTTAAAACCAGGAAAACTTCTCAATATCATCAGATTATCTGAGGAAAAATTAGGAATTGAAGACCATGAAATAGAAGTGGAGTACCAGAACGTTACAATCGGAAAATATGATCTGGAATTCAATGGGAAAACCTTTGTTCTTAAAAATAAAACCACAGCCTGTCTTGCCCAGGAAGCATGTGGAATACCAACTGAAAAGAAAAAACTCAATTTTTCAGATCTTTCTATAAAATCAAATACTAGCTGTACACCAGAATCAGGATGTTGCTAATCATCCGTCTCATCTCAAAATAAACAAATCATGTATCCATCCCTTTTACAAACTATAGAAAAATTAAAGGCCATTGAAATTAGTCAGGAAAGAAAAGCTCTGCTACAACCGCTCACAGAATTTATTCAGACAAAATTCAATGACGGAAAGTCGGTAAATCTAAACTTTATCTGTACACACAACTCCAGAAGGAGCCATCTGTCACAAGTCTGGGCACAGATAGCCAGTGATTATTTTCGCATTCCGAAAGTAACCTGCTACTCCGGTGGAACAGAAGAAACGTCCATATTTCATAAAGTAATAGAAACATTAAGAGAACAAGGACTTCAGACATTGAAAATAGCTGATAATCAGAATCCCGTCTATTCAATCAGGTATAATGACGAATCTCAACCCATTATTGCATTTTCTAAAAGATATGAGAGTGCCTTTAATCCTGTTAACGGTTTTGCAGCAATTATGACCTGCTCTCAGGCCGATGGTGGCTGCCCCTTTATTCCAGGTGCAGAAAAGCGCATTCCTATCACTTTTGAAGATCCTAAATTTTCTGATAATACACATGAACAAGACCAAGTATATTACGAAACCAGTTTACAAATAGGAGCTGAAATGTTTTACGTTTTTTCACAAGTATCACAATCGAATTAAAACAGATGGTATGCAACCGAAATTAAAATTCCTCGATCGATTTCTTACTCTTTGGATATTCCTTGCCATGTTCTCAGGAATCATGTTAGGCTATTTATTCCCGAATATTTCTTCTACGATCAATGCACTGTCTGTAGGTACTACCAATATTCCTTTAGCTATTGGTTTAATCATTATGATGTATCCGCCATTGGCAAAAGTGGACTATTCTTTGTTGCCAAAGGTATTCCGGGATAAGAAAGCTATAACAATTTCTTTAGTGTTAAATTGGTTTATTGGGCCTGTTTTAATGTTCATTTTAGCAATTATTTTTTTAAAACATGAACCGGATTATATGATTGGGCTGATTCTTATTGGCCTGGCAAGATGTATTGCAATGGTTCTTGTCTGGAATGACCTGGCAAAAGGCAATAGAGAATATGCTGCATTGCTGGTGGCATTAAATAGCATCTTTCAGATATTTACTTATAGCTTTATGATTTGGCTATTCATCAATGTACTGCCTCATCAATTAGGATTTGCTAATTTTAATGTAACGGTATCCATAAAAGAAGTCACACAAAGTGTTCTCATCTATTTGGGTCTTCCTTTTGTTGCAGGCTTTCTAAGTCGTTATTTCCTAACACAATTAAAAGGAGAGAGTTGGTATAATAAAAACTTTATTACTAAGATATCACCATTCACTTTATATGCATTGCTATTCACCATCGTATTGATGTTTAGCCTTAAAGGAGATAAGATATTAGAACTTCCGATGGATGTTCTTAAAGTAGCCATTCCTCTCATCATATATTTCATTCTGATGTTTTTTATAAGCTTCTTTATTAATAGAGCATTTAAAATTCCATATGATAAGAATGCAGCTATAGCATTTACCGCTACAGGAAATAATTTTGAGCTTGCAATAGCTGTATCTATTTCCGTATTTGGCATCCATTCTCCACAAGCATTTGTCGGTGTCATTGGACCTTTGATTGAAGTTCCGATCCTGATCCTATTGGTAAAGATCAGTTTATGGTTAAAAAAGTATAATTATAAAATGTAAAACCTCTTTTGTATGCACTTCAGAGTTGTTGATATCTGAAATAAAACAAGACTTTTTCCTATGACTTATTTTTGGTTGTATGAAAAAGTCTTTTTTCCTTCGTATTGCTTTATCAGTTATTTTACTGATGCATAGTGTAATCTCTATTTATAGCGGAGATGTCAATAATTTTGGTTTGCAGTATTTGAATAGTATTGGGTTTAGCCCTTTAGGACTTTATCTCGCATGGTCGGTTAAGCTTACTCATCTTTTATCTGTACCATTATTGTGGATGGATAAATATTTAAAAACGGTGGCTATCGCCAATATTTTAATTTTCATTTTCGGAATTATTTATGTTCACTGGCAGGATGGTTGGTTTGTAGTAGGTGGTGGCAGAAATGGGGTTGAATTTAATTTTCTGCTTATTTTCTGTTTTTTGAATCTGATATTTCCCGAAGTTTCTTTCCAAACCAAAAAAAATACGTAATTGGTATACAGATGGATTAATTTCGTAGCCTTTCTATTTTTATATTTGATTGAAAGATATTACTTTGTACTTTTAAATCGTATACAATTGAGGTCTACCACACAATCAAAATTATATATCCATTTGTTCTTCTGGATCCTGTATTATATGCTGGAAGCGTATCTGGATTTTTATTGGTCCAGATATCAATTTCCGGATTTTAAATGGCAAATAAGACTTCAGAATACATTAACCCTTGAGTTGGGGTATTTTCTGGTTAAAATTCCACTTGCCTATTCCTTATTATACATTTACGAAAAGGGAGGCATAAACAAACTTTTCAAAAGTTTTCTTTCTGTAATTATAGTGATCATTGCGGTATTGGGACACCGTTTTTTCACCCATTATATTATTTACCCTTACATTTATGGCGTAACGGAAACCTTCGATGGAAAGTTGCCTTCGGGATTTATCAATGGGCTTGTTGCTTTCAATTCATTTATGGATCTTATTTTTATGGTAGGTCTTGTATTCGGTGTTGAAATAACCCGACAAAAAAACCTTCTCAAAGATCAGATATCTATGCTGAAGGCAGAAAAGCTGGATCAGGAATTGACGATGCTGAAAGCTCAGATCAATCCGCATTTCCTTTTCAATACGCTCAACAATATTTATGGAATGGCATTGAAAAAAGCTGACGAAACACCAGATGTGATTCTGCAGCTTTCAAAAATCATGCGTTACAACATTTATGAGGCTGCCGAAAGGCATATTTCTATTGAAAAAGATATTGAAAATATTAAAGATTTTATACAAATTCAAAAAATCCGTCACCGTCAGCTATCTGTAGTTTTTAATGAAGACGTCGATAATCCTTCTCAGGAAATTTCACCGCTGATACTGATACAGTTTGTTGAAAATGCTTTTAAACATGGCGTATCGGAAAGTCTTGGAAATTCATTTATTAATATTGACATCCAGTTGAAAAACAAAGTACTGCATTATTCCATTGAAAATTCTAAAGAGGAAAGGTCAGGTGGAAACTCAACTAAAATAGGATTAAAAAATATCCATAGACAGCTTGAATTACTCTATCCAAAACACAACCTTCAGGTTGAGGATAAAAGTAATCGTTATATTGTAAAACTAATGATTGATTTCAATGATACAGTCAGCATCTAAAAAGTATAACTGCATTATCGTAGAAGATGAACCCATTGCAGCAGAAATTCTGGAAAACTTTGTATCCCGGGACAAAGAACTGAACCTTGTAGGAAAATGTGCTGATGCCGTATATGCAAGCAGCCTCCTGAATATTCATGATGTAGATCTTATGTTTCTGGATCTCAATCTTCCTGTTATAAAAGGATTTGATTTTCTGAAAAAACTGAAAAATCCACCGCTTGTCATTGTAACGACAGCTTATCATCAATATGCAGTGGAAGGGTACGAACTTGATATCGTAGATTATCTGATGAAGCCCATTCCATACGACAGATTTCTTACTGCTATCAATAAATTCAAGCATATTATGGTATCTGAAGAAGCTTTACTCGAGATTGCTGACCGTGATTATATTTTCATCAACAGTGGAAAAAAACAGATCAAGATCACCCTTCAGGATATTTTTTATATTGAAAGTTTGCGGGAGTACATCAATATCCACACAAAAACAGAGACTTTTATCTTTAAAATGCCCATCAGTAAAATAGAAGAAAGTTTACCCTCAAAAATGTTCTTTCGTATTCATAAATCCTATATTATCTCCAAATCAAAAATAGAGGTCAAATCAGCGAATATGGTTCAGGTAAATGGTAAAAAGCTGCCGATAGGCAGAACTTATAAACCGTCGATTGAATTCTGAACTTAATATTTCTGCAATCTGATTTATTATTTTAGAATCATTAGAGCGCTTTGATCTCATTAAAATCTTTTATAGACAGAACTCTTTTGTTCGTAGACACTCGCTCTGAGATCTATTATAATCTCACCATATTTGAATTACGAATCAGAAAAGAAGAAGAAAATAATTTTCCAAAGAACATAACAATATATAGGTTAGTATTTACATCGTGAATCGTAAAGGCTTATGAGTATCAAACTCTTAGGCCTTTTTTATTAATATTTGATAATTCATGTTTTTTTGAATAAAATGTAAAGATGTAATCTATAAATTGATGTTCAATTAAAAAAAAACATTAATTTTGCAAATAATGTTTCAACGTAAGTACATATTGATTTTTATTCTACTGGGATTCTTATTCATGCCCAAGCAAATCTATGCCTGTGCTTTAAAAATTTCCTCAGTAGAGAAATCACGTTGTGAAATCAACATTTCAAAATCTGTAAAGAAAGAGCATTGTGACTCTTGCGGTTCGAAGAAATGCCCTGGAAAATGTAACAATCCTTTGTGCAAATGCCCGGTTTCAAATTTAAACCCAACTTTACCGAACAGACAGGATTTTAATTTTTTAAAATTAGAGACTTTCAGTCCTGTTTCTTTTTTATCCTATGAAAGCGCCATTTCCAAAGGCTTTCAATCTATTTGGTTAATTCCTAAAATAGGCTAGTTTCTGTATTTTATAGCCTAAAGTGTGCTCTTTTCACAAAAAGACACTTCATTTTTTATTCAATATTTATTAATGTATAACTGAAACAATAGGAATACTCCTTTTGTTCGTGAAAATAATTTACAATGAAATCAATATCAAAAATATGGGTTGCATTTACTTTGCTGTTTTCATTAGCAATTCATGCTCAATCCAAAAGTATAAAAACGGAAACCGTAAAGATCTTTGGGAATTGCGACATCTGTAAAACGAATATAGAAAAAGCAGGTAACCTTAAGAAAGTCGCTACGGTGAATTGGAATAAAGATAGCAAGATAGCTACCTTAACCTATGACTCTCAGAAGACCAATCAGGACGAAATATTAAAGCGAATTGCTCTGGCAGGATATGACAGCGAAAAATTTTTGGCTCCGGACAATGCCTATGCAGCATTACCAGAATGTTGTCGCTACAACAGGGATTTAAAACCCGATTCTCAAAATAAAGCGATGGACATAAATATGAAGACAGATCACATGAATCATGACCAGAACAAAACAGCCGAAGCCGATAAGATGACAACTCAGAATACATCTCAATTAAAAGCTGTTTTTGATCACTACTTCTCCTTAAAAAATGCTTTGGTAAAAACAGATGCCAATACCACATCTTCAAAAGCTTCTGAAATGATAAAAGCAATTAAAGCTGTAGAGATGACCAAACTTTCAAATGAGGAACATATGGTTTGGATGAAAGTAATGAACGATCTGACCACTAATGCGGAGAAGATTTCATCCGCTAAAGATGTTGCGAAACAAAGAGAAACATTTGCTATACTATCCAAAAATATGTACGACCTCGCAAAAGTATCCAAACAGGGCAGCCCTGTTTACTATCAACATTGCCCGATGTACAATAACGGAAAAGGAGCCGATTGGCTGAGCTTGGAAAATGAAATCAAAAATCCCTATTTCGGTTCTCAGATGATTACTTGTGGCAGCACAGTAGAAACGCTTGGTAACTAATAAATATATCAATTATGGATAACAGATCTGATCATCACGGAATACAACATAAAAACCATACAGGAATGTACAAACGTTTTATCATTATGGCTGTGGTTATGTTTGCTGCAATGTATTTCATCATGTTTTCAATGATCGATGGAATACAAAATCTCATACCCAATATCAATAATTTTTATATGACATTACTAATGGTTTCTGCCATGTTAATTATTGAATTACTGATCATGAAGGACATGTATCAAAATAGGAAAATCAATGGATTCATCATCGTATTTTCTCTTGCTGTCGGTATTTTTTCATGGTTTGGAATCAGAGAACAGATCATGGTTGATGACAAAGAATTTGTCAAAGGAATGATTCCTCATCATGCAGCTGCTATTCTTATGTCAGAAAAGACAAAACTTACTGATCCCGAATTGATCCAATTGCAAAAAAACATATTGGAAACCCAGGCAAAGGAAATTGAATTGATGAAACGAAAGTTGAATGAACTCAATAAAAAATAATGTAAACTCATACTATAACAGTAATGACATCTAAAAATTTTAATAATACTACTCACACAATGAAAAATATATTCTTATCAATCGCTGCTATGGTAATCATGGCAATTACTTTATTTTCTTGCAAAAAATTACCAAATAAAAATACGGACCAACATACTGATCATACTTCTTCTACAACAGAAATTCAATCTGCATCTCAACCGGAAGATAGCTACACATCAAAGACTGTTAGTGATAAACAAGATGAAAAAGCAACTACAAAAGAAGAAACAAAAAGCTTTTCTATTGATCCTATTATCAAGGATTATTTAGTATTAAAAAATGCGCTTGTTGCTGATAATGATCAAGCCGTAGCCACTGCCGGAAAACAATTGTTAAGTACACTGAAAAACGTAGATATGAAAACAATTCCTGCAGACAAGCACAAAGAGTATATGGATATTGCAGAAGATGCCAAAGAAAATGCAGAACATATTGGAGATAATGCAGGAAAAATAGATCACCAAAGAGAACATATGGCGTCATTAAGTAAGGATATGGCTGATCTTATTACAACATTTGGCACGACTCAAAAATTGTATCAGGATTATTGTCCGATGTTCAACGATGGGAAAGGAGCCATCTGGATCAGCGAAGCAAAAGCAATTAAAAATCCTTACTATGGTAATAAGATGCTTACTTGTGGTTCTGTAAAAAAGGAATATTAAAATGAAAAAAGTACTAAAGATTTTTGTAGCAATTGTGCTGCTGATTTTTATTGCTATACAATTTTATCAGCCTGCCCCGAATGTAGATAAAGGGCAGGTCTACAAAACCGATTTTATAAAGACCTATAAGACCATGCCCGTTGAAGTAAAAACCCTATTACAGACCTCATGCTATAACTGCCACAGTAATAATACGAATTATGAATGGTATGATTACATACAGCCTGCACGAAGTCTGGTGGACAAACATATCAAAGACGCGAAAGAGGATTTGAATTTTAACGAATGGGCTGCTTATTCCGGTCGAAAGCAAGAAAGATTAATAAACTCAATTAAAAAACAGATTGAAACTAAGAAAATGCCAATGTCATCCTACACGCTCATGCATAAAAATGCAAAACTGAGTGACCAGCAGATAAAGCTGATAACGGATTGGCTGGAAAAACAAGAATAAGTTTCATGTAAAAGAAATATACAATGAATATATCCAAAAATATCTCGGTAAAGGTACTTCTGACAGTATTTATACTCCTGTGCTCGAAGACCATTTTCGCACAGAAAGTCGTCCGTTACGAGCTATATGTAAAAGACACAATAGTTAATTACGCAGGTAAAGAAAAAAGAGCCATTGCAGTAAACGGGCAGATACCAATGCCTACATTAACCTTCACAGAAGGTGATATTGCTGAAATTGTAGTTCATAACCAATTGAAAGAAAACACTTCATTGCACTGGCATGGAATTTTTCTACCCAATAAAGAAGATGGCGTTCCATTTCTTACCCAAAATCCGATAAAACCAGGTGAAACATATACCTATCGTTTTCCCATTATTCAAAATGGTACCCACTGGTACCATTCACATTCGGGAATGCAGGAACAGATTGGTATGTACGGAAGCCTCATATTGAAAAAGCGTGAAGATGATAAAAGATTCAGAAAAGGAATAGACGATTTACCAACAATTCCGGTTATTTTAAGTGAATGGACCAACCTTAATCCAGACAATATCCATAGAATGCTGCATAATGCCAATGATTGGGCAGGAATAAAAAAGAATGCAACACAATCTTATTTTGAAGCTATAAAAGAAGGATATTTTAAAACCAAAATAGTCAATGAATGGAAGCGTATGACGGCAATGGACGTAAGCGATGTCTACTATGATAAAATATTAATGAACGGGAATAATGCTACAGATCTAAAAACTGTTGATGGTAAAACACTAAAAGCCGGAGATAAAGTCAGATTACGAATAGCAAATGGGGGAGCGTCCTCTTATTTCTGGTTAAGGTATGCGGGAGGTAAAATAACCGTCGTTGCCAATGATGGGAATGACGTGGAACCCGTAGAGGTCGACCGTTTACTTATTGCCGTTTCGGAGACGTATGATGTAGTTGTAACAGTTCCTGAAGATGGTGTTTCTTACGAATTTTTGGCCACTACAGAAGATAGAACCCAGTCAGCCAGTTATTATATCGGAAGCGGGGTAAAACAGCTTATTTCACCCCTTCCAAAATTAAAATATTTTGAAGGAATGAAAATGATGAACGGGATGATGAAAATGAATGGAGACCTGAATGATATGGGCATGAAAATGAGCTTAAATCAGATGGATATGAATGTAGTAATGTATCCTGAAATTACAGGAGAGGCTAAGAAAAAAGGGAAACAAAAGGAAAAACCTGCAGAAGACCATAGCAAACATAACATGAACATGAATATGGATATGGACAACGATCCTAATCGATATAATGCCAATGCTTTGGGGGATATTAAGACCCTAAACTATGCCATGCTGCAATCTCCGTACGACACTACACTTCCCAAAGATGCTCCAGTAAAAGAGCTCAAGTTTACACTTACGGGAAATATGAATCGATATGTATGGAGTATGGACAATAAAGTTCTTTCTGAGTCAGATAAAATTCCGGTTAAAAAGGGAGAAATACTTCGAATTACCATCTATAACAATTCCATGATGAGACACCCAATGCACTTGCATGGATTCGACTTTAGAGTAATTAATGGTAAAGGAGAAAAATCACCACTTAAGAATGTATTGGATATTATGCCAATGGAAACAGACACTATTGAATTCCTTGCCAATGAAGAAGGGGATTGGTTCTTTCATTGTCACATTCTTTATCATATGATGTCCGGAATGGATAGGGTATTTGCTGTTGGAGATTATAAAAATCCTTTATTAGCAGACAAAGAAAAATCGTATATGGCTTTGCAAATGGAAAGCAATATGCGTCACTTTATGGCTCAAAATGATTTTGCCACCAATGGTAACGATGGTCAGGCTATGTTACAAAACGCCAGATGGTCTTTGGGTACAGAATGGCGTTTAGGTTACAACAGCATGCATGGTTACGAGGTAGAAACACACTTGGGAAGGTACATTGGTAAAATGCAGTGGTTTATACCATTTATTGGTTTTGATTACCGTTATCGTAAAATGGGAATCGATGAACATGAAACCAACATATTCGGGCAAAAGAACGAAAAAGATACCCGTAGGGCGATTAGTTTAGGGTTTATGTACACTTTACCTATGCTGGTGAATTTCCAGGCTGAAGTATATCATGATGGTATTGTTCGTCTGCAATTGATGCGTGAAGACATTCCGATCTCTAAAAGATTGAGAGGAGATTTTATGGTAAACACTGATAGGGAATATATGGCAGGACTCAGCTATATTATCAATAAAAATGTCAACATCCGAACCCATTACGACAGTGATATGGGCTTTGGAGCAGGTATTACCTTAAATTATTAAAATCAAAAAAGGCCAGGCAATTCGCCTGGCCTTTTTTATAATTTAAAATAAGATCTTGTTCCTGCTTTGTTTCATTAGATGGAATAGGTTTTGCTCTCAACAACACTCTATAACTCACATACTACCATGAAAATAGCAACGTATAACGTCAACGGAATCAGAGCCCGTTTACCCATTTTACTTCAATGGCTAAAGGAATCTCAACCCGATATTGTCTGCCTTCAGGAGCTTAAAGCACCGCAAGAAAGTTTTCCTATAGAGGAAATAAATGCAGCAGGGTATAATGCCATCTGGCATGGTCAGAAAAGCTGGAATGGAGTAGCCATACTTTCAAAAGGCTACGAAATTACAGAAGTTCAGAGGGCTTTACCGGGAGATCCGGAAGATATTCAAAGCCGCTATATTGAAGCGATTATCGATCAGGTCGTTATTTGCTGTTTATACCTTCCCAATGGAAATCCTTATCCAGGGCCAAAATTCGATTATAAATTATCATGGATTAAACGTCTGAAAAAAAGAACTGATGAATTCATTACAATGGATCTTCCTGCCATCATTATCGGAGATTTTAATATTATCCCGACAGAAATAGACGTCTACAAACCTGAACGATGGGAAAATGATGCCTTGTACAGGATTGAGGTAAGAAAAGCCTATCAGGCATTGTTAGAAAAAGGGTGGCTTGATTCCATCCGTTCTTTATTTCCGGATGAAATCATCTATACTTTTTGGGATTATCTTTATAAAGCTTACGATCGCAATGCGGGAATCAGGCTTGATCATATTTTATTGAGTCCTTATTTAGCATCGGGTTTAAAGTCTGGTGGTGTTGATAAACATGTTCGGGGTTGGGAAAAGAGTAGTGATCATGCTCCTGTATGGATCGAATTAGAAAAAGATAAATAATTCACAGAAGAAAAGATCTTTCATTAAAATTTAAAAGATTTTTCGTAATATTATAAAACGTTTTATAAAATACAAACAAATGAAAAAAACAAAATTATTACTGGCGGTGATCATGACCGCGACATTCTCTATTGCAGGATCAGCTCAAAAAATGACTCCAAAAGGTGGGGATAAAGACAAACACGGATGTATCGCTTCAGCGGGTTATACATACTCCGTTCTAAAAGATGATTGTGTAAAGCTTTTTGAAGAAAAAATACAATTAAAGGAAGCCAATTCTCAAAAATCTTATGTTTCCAATGCTGTGGTCATTTTGAGTAAAGACAAGAAAAAAGCAGAACTGTTTCTGCCTGATGCAAAAGGCAGTGTTATACTCAACAGAACGATAGAATATCTGAATACATCCGTATATAAAAGTAAAAAGGGAAGCTATAATCTTAATAAAGAAAAAGATAGCTATACCCTGAAAAGAGGCAAAAAAATTATTTATAGTATCTAAAAATAAAGCCTGTTGATCAGGTATCTTTAAAAACAGCGTCCGTTATTCGAAAATAACGGATGCTGTTTTTATTTTTCTTTAAGATCTTTTTTGATCTGCTTCTCTGCATTTTCAGCTTTCTTTTCCTGAGCTTCTTTCTCTTTACGCTGCTGTACTCTCGATTTTTTCTCAGCACGCCTTTCCTGACGAATCACTTTATTCGATTTCGTGTTATACAATGCATCAACAATTCCCTGTCCGGTTTTACTGAAGATCTTTATTTTAGGTTTATCATGAGTTCCTGTTACCACAACGGGAAAGCCAATCCAACCACCGGGAGGAAGACCTACTCTTACCCTAAGGTCAAGTAATCCGTTAAAACTTGTAGTTCCACTGATGGTAGGTCTCAGGACTGAAACCTTAAATGTAAATTTATCAACGTGAATAAGGTTATTCTTGATCACAGTCTCGATATTTACTCCTTTCATATCTGGATTATTGAAAGCATTTGCACCGACATTGTCACCAATTACTGAAAGCATTTTCAGGTTTTTTACTTCTACATCACGAAGATTTACAATCCCGCCACCTTCCAGAGAAGGATAGATCGGTCTCATGTTTTTATCAAAATCCCCTTTTAGTTTATAATCCAGAGACACAATACCTTTTACATTTTTTGCAGCAGTAACCATTTCACGCACCATATCAATTTCTTTATAAGCCCGTTGTACATCAAAATCCTGTACCTTAAGTGCAATGTCATAATTAGCAGTCAATGGAGATTCATCCTGATAACGTGCATCTATATTCATCCGGCTGCCAATGATGTCAAAAGAAGTATTTTTAAGATATACCTGTCCTGCATTTACAGAAGCCAGCCCCTTAAGATGATTAAGATCAAGTCCTTTAAATTCTACTTTTTTGGCATGTGCCTCTAAAGAGACATCAAGATTTTTAGGAATAATCACGACACCACTACTCTTAGGGTTTTCAACTTTTGCATATTCCACTTCAATAGATTTATCTGCATTATCCCCATCTTTAAGTGCCATAAACTCATCTATGAGAATATAATTGGAGTTTAATCCAAACTTTCCGTGTAGGATTCCCTTTCTTTCAATAAAATAGTTGATCGTATTCAGCAGATATCCGTTTAATGCAAAATCTGATTTTCCATAAGTAGCAAAAAATTTTCTGAACCACATTTTCTCATTCTCAAACTGAAAATTTCCTTCTTTGATATAAAATGATTTGGGAAGATAGGATGTGGTCGCCTTTATATTTTTAAGAATTAAAGTTCCTTTGTTATCCAATTTACTGTACTGGCCGGTAGTCGCATAACTCTGGCGTCCGTTCAGGGAAAGATCCGCCATAATCAGTCCGCTTACATCAAATCCCTTTTTTGCAAATACTTTATAAATTCTACCCACATTCAAAACACCTTTTGCTTTTACTTTATAAAGCAGATCTTCAAAATCTTTTAAATCAGCATTGACATAAACAGGGTTTCCTTCAAAATCAAAACTAAAGGGATCCAATTTCACTCCAAGGCTTTTAAACGTCCCATCTGTATTATTGATGTTCGCAATCAGGTTGATATTCTGAATAGGGTTGGGGTAATATTTGGTCTTCAGCCAGCCGTTTTTCAGGTGGAGATAACCATCTGTTTTCGGGAATAACTTTTTATCCAGACTGAAGATCCCGTTTGCTTTAATATTTGTATCCATGAGCCCACGAACATCAATATCTTTTAAACCTAATGCCTGATCCAAGGTCTGAAGATCAACTGCGCCTTTTACATCAGCATTCACCTGCATTTCATTGAGTCCTTTCGTTCTTACAACCGCCCTGAAATTATTGTTTTTGCCTAAATCAAAACTCAGATTCCTGAGATTCAAATTCATCTGTTCGGTATCTAATGAAGGGAGATCCACATTAAGATCCATATTCAGGTTATTCATAGGAACAGGAGCTTTTCCGTTGGAAACAAATCCATCTTTTACCAACAGTCTCGCATTCAATCTTGGTTTCAGCTTTTTTGGCTCACTGAATCTTCCTTTCAGGCTGAAAAACAAATCGCTGTTTCCTTCAATTTTAGTATCTTTTGCCCAGTCCAGATACTGAGGAGGCAATACCGAAATCATATCACGGATGGTTGTCTTTTCAGAAGCTGCATTGATGTCGAGATTATATCCGTCTTTCAAAATACTGAGCGAGCCAGTAAATTTTAAGGGCAGGTCATTGATCTTTAATTCGTTTTTCCTTAATACAAAGGTTAATGCATTCGTATTGATCCGGGTAATAAGGTCTGCACGCAGGCTTTTCTGTTTGGCATAATAGATCCTGTTGAGAGCAAAATCTACTTTATTGATCTCAAGATCGGTTTGCAGATCAAAAATATCTTTGCTGAAACCACCTTTACCAGTATAATTCAACCCTTTGGCATCAACCAATATTCTGGCAGAATGATCATTATACTTGATATTCCAATTTCTGAATTTGATAAGGTCCAGCTTTATAGATGCTCCTTCTTCCGTAGTGTCTTTAGGTTTTTCAGACGGCTTGGAAACATAAACATTATAGTTGACTTCCCCTTTACTGTTGACAAAAACATTCGCATTGGCATCTGTTACATATATTTCATCAATCTTCACTTCACGGTCAAAGATCAAGTTTTTAAGATTGATTCCTACTGCCACTTCTTTAGCAGCAAGTAAGGTATCTTCCTGAAAAGGCTTTGAACCTTTCAGGATAAGCTGATCTACAGAAACGGTAAGCGAAGGGAAATGTTTGAAAAAGGAGAGATGTGTCTTTTTACAATCCAATTTGCCCGCAAGGTGTTTATTGGCAAATATTTTTACCTGCTGGGAAATAGTTCCTGGAAATAATATGGGGATGATGAACATCAGAAATAGAATAAATGCAATAGAAATCCCTAACCATTTCAAAACTTTCAAAATTATTTTTGTAAACTTTTCCATAAAATTGGTATTATAATTTTGATTTCGATATTATTTTCCTCTTATGAGTAAATAATAATTAACAACCATCTAAAATCAAGCCACTTATAGAAAAAGTGTTTTTTACTACATTTAAACAAAAGCTTTACAAAATATTCATAACATTTTTATAAACAATTAATTACAATCTCATAAAAGAATGAAATTATAGTGAATCAGAACCAGGAAAGTTTAAAATAACTTTAACAAAAAAGTACCTCTGATAGGTACTTTTAAAATTTTATGGAATTGAAAACTCTCAAAGCTTTAAAATAATTTAAGCCCCACAATCCCAACTACGATCAACAATGCAGACAGTAGTCTGAAAACATTAGCAGAATCATGGAAAAATACAATTCCGACTAATAGGGTACCTACTGCTCCAATTCCTGTCCATACCGCATAAGCCGTTCCTATTGGAATTGCTTTTTGTGCATACCAAAGCAAGGCTCCACTTATAGTCATACAAATAACAGAAAGAAATATCCATCCGAATTTGTTACCATCCGGCTGCTGTGACATTTTGATGCCCAGAGGCCATCCAATTTCGAATATTCCGGCAATGATTAATGCAATCCAATTCATATTTTTTAATTTTATAGTTATTTTAAAAAGTAGGATTGGAATATACCAACCCTACCCAACATGATTAAGTTTAGAATTAACCTTTCCGGCAAAAAAGGAATTTACTGTAGATTTTTAATGATTCTTAACCATGTTTTACCAATCATAAAACTGAAAACTTTGAGTAATTAAGTGTACAGCATTTTTACAATGTAAAAGTAGTGGGTAACACTAATTTTCAATAGATTAAATAAAGTGACCTGGAAAAATCGGTATATGAAGTGTATTTTTAACAGGATGAAGCGTCAGTCATATTTTATCACTTTATTGCCACTACAGATGTAAGCAGAATAACTTATCTTTAAGGTGATATTTTTCATTCTTCATCGTCATATGCGAAAATCGACAGAATCACTTGAGGAGTTTTACAAACATAAGCTTACACAGATCCCCGAAGGTCTGAGAAAGAATAATGAACTGTTCAATATTTTCAGTATTGAAGAAAATGTAATTAATGGAATAAGTTCACCAAGCTACATTCGAAGAAATTTTTACAAAATCATGCTTTTTAAAGGGAATAACACATTTCATTACAGCGACAAAAGCATACCGATTGAAGGGGATACTTTATTATTTTTTGACCCTAAAACGCCTTACACTTATGATCCTTTGGAACCAGAAAGCAGTGGATGGTTCTGTGTCTTTAAAGAAGAATTCTTCCAGGATACATTACGACTCAACCTTAATGAGCTTCCCTTATTTTCAGGAGCAAGGCATCCGGTATTTAAACTCACTGCTGAAGAGTCAAAAGAAATACAGTCGATTTTCGAAAAGATCAATAAAACAATTGATACAGAATACTTCTATAAATATGAATTAATTAAAAGCTATATCAGTGAATTGATTTATCTGGCTATGCAACTGCATCCCAATGAAGATGTTTCCCCGTACTCAGATGCTAGTTCGCGCATTACGGCTGTATTTAATGAGTTACTTGAAAGACAATTTCCTATAGAATCCAAGGAACAACGGTTTGAATTAAGATCCCCAAAAATAATAGCAGATCAACTTTCACTTCATGTTAATTCTCTCAACAGAGCTATTAAGAATACAACAGGTCTTACAACTACTGATCACATTTTTAAGAAACTTACTGCAGAATCAAAAGCTCTTTTAAAACATACCAATTGGAATATTGCAGAGATCAGTTATGTTCTTGGATTTGAAGATCAGGCTCATTTTAACAAATTCTTTAAAAAACAAACCACTCTAAGTCCATCGACCTTCCGACAGGTTTGAATTTGACAAAAAATGGTTTTTAATCAACAAAATAAGAGCATGATTCCATATCTACCTTTGTAGAAAAAAGAAATCATGACAAATACTAAGATTTGGTATATCACGGGAGCATCAAAAGGAATGGGACTTTCAATCGCTAAGCAATTGCTAATGAAAGGACACTTTGTTGCAGCTACTTCAAGATCTTCTGCTGCTTTTGAATCTTTACAACAATATGGTGATAACTTTCTACCCTTGGAGGTTGACCTGAAAGATGAAAATTCTATAGCGCAATCATTAAAAGAGACCCATGAAAGATTTGGAGGATTGGATGTTGTAATCAATAATGCAGGTTATGGACTCGGTGGAGCATTGGAAGAACTTACTTCTAAAGAAATCAATGACAATTTTGAAGTCAACTTCTTTGCGGTGGTTAAAGTCATACAGCAAGCTTTACCTTATCTGAGAAAACAAAGATCAGGACATATTATTAATATTTCATCCATTGCCGGTTTCGCACCGGGGTTAGGCTGGTCCATGTATTGCGCAGCAAAATTTGCCGTTAGTGGTCTTTCTGAAGCATTAGCCAATGATCTTAAGCCACTGGGAATAAACGTAACCAATGTTTTACCGGGTTGGTTCAGAACAAATTTTGCCAACACAGATTCAATAGCTTATAATAAAAATGGGATAGAAGATTATGACTACCTTCAGGAGGCACACCAAAAAATGAATGCGATGAACGGGAATCAGCTGGGAGATCCTGAAAAAATAGCAGATGTATTTTTAGAATTGATCAACAGTAAGTCTCCAGCCATCAATTTATTTTTAGGCAGTGATTCTTTTACCCGAGCCAAAAGCAAAATAGAACAACTGAACGAAGAAATGGACACCTGGAAAGACCTCTCTTTTTCTACAGACTTTTCCTCATAAGTAGAATTCCTCATCAATATCCTCTATAAAATAAATAGAGGATTTTTTATGAAAAACAAATGGGAAATGAATTTAAATGATCTAAATTGCCTTGCGAAATACAGTAAAAAGTCTTCTAAAAACTCATCTCTGTAACACAATAATTTACAATTCAGATCCAGCAATGCTAACAGATATTATAGCCAAAAATCTCACCGTTATTTTTTGTGGAATCAATCCAGGTTTAAAATCAGCAAATGACGGTCATCATTTTTCAGGAAGAAGCAACCGATTTTGGAAAGTCCTGCACCAGTCGGGTTTTACTCCTTATCAGATTGAAGCGGTAAACGATACTACAATTCTGGATTTTGGACTAGGCCTGACCACAGCCGTAGCAAGACCGACATCGCGAGCAGATGAACTTTCAAAAGAAGAATTTGATAATTCCCTTGAATCTTTTAAAGCAAAAATAACAGAGTTCCAGCCAAAATACATAGCTTTTCTCGGTAAAGCAGCTTACAAAGCATTTTCAAAGAAAAAGGAAATTCCGTGGGGACTACAGCCCGAAGATTTTTGCGGCTCCCGGGTTTGGGTTGTGCCCAATCCAAGTGGACTCAATCGGGGATTTACACTTGATGATCTTGTTGTATCTTATGGAGAACTTTATATTGGAATTCAATCGAGCTAACAATGTACTTTTAAAGTTAAGCCTTGTTGGGTTTACTTACATATTTATTGCCTTTCACAAAAAACCTCCATGGTAAAAGTGCATCTTCCTGGGCATACGCAACTCCTACACGTGGAGATGCTATAATATCCTCATTAGAATATCGAATTCCCTGATCTTCAATCCAGATTTCTTCTCCGGTTAAATCTTTTTTATTAAATGAGCGATCAATTCCCAGAGCTTTGGCAGCAGAACCTGGGCCAGCTGAAATTGCAGCTTTCGTAGCTGGCATATTCCGTCTGTGTTCCATAATTTCTTTTCCTACCAACGGTTCAATTGCCCTTATCAGTACAGCATGAGGTTCATGCTGTACTGAAGTTACAATATTAAAAAGATGATGAATACCATAGCATAAATAAACATACGAAATACCACCTTCATGATACAGTGTTTCGGTTCTATCTGTACGTCGGCCACCATAAGCATGAGAAGCTTTATCTATAACTCCGAAATAAGCTTCTGTTTCTACAATAACACCTGCCGTTACCTGATCATCGATTTGCGTAAAAAGTACTTTTCCCAAAAGGTTTTGAGCAAGAAATATAACATCCTGGTTTTGGTAATAGGAGAGTGGTAGTTTCAAAACAGTGGGGTTTTAAAATTTAATACAACAAAATTAATAATATAAATACCAATTTTGCTAACAGTCTATAGATTCTCACTAGATTTGAATTGTTGAACTATCAATGTAGACAACCCAAAATCATAAAAATAGTACATCATGAAGTTATCTAATATATTCTCCCTTCTTTTTATTATTTGTCTGACCACAATTTCAGCTAATGTGTTCTCCCAAAAATCTCACAAAGAAATGATCGTAGGGAAGTGGCAGCCTGTTTCCTCAACAAGAGAAGCCTATGACTTTAATGGAAACCGGGATGTAAAAACGGATTCAAAATTCAGCAGCAATGATATCATGCAGTTTAATACTGATGGTTCAATCATCGATGGTGGACAGTGGTATTTTTCATATTCACTAGATACTGACCAAAAAACTTTACTTTTATTCGACGAGGCTGGCTATGAGAAGAAATTCGAAGTAGAGCAGTTAGATAAAACCACAATGAAACTGGTAATGCGCGTCGCCGAAACTCACAGGGACCGTACAACCCGTGGAATCTGGACACTCGTATTTAAAAGAAAATAGATCACTCTCATGATTAAATCACTGATTTTATTTAAAACAGAAGATGGGATGAAAATATCTTTTGGGAAGAATTTAAAAACTGCTCTTATCAATCGATTAGAGCAGTTTTTTTAAAATTACATCTGATACATCTACGCAGGAACCATCTGAGTTGTTATTCCTATTCTGTTCCATGCATTAATTGTTATAATAGCAAGGATCGTTTGCGCCAGATAGCTTTCTCCTAAAGCTTCCAACGCTTCCTGATAGGTCTCATCTTTTACATGATTCCCTATTAATGTTACTTCTTCAGTAAGTGCTAATATAACCCGTTCTTCATGAGTAAAAAAAGGAGTATCGCGCCAAGCATTAAGAGCATACACACGTTGTTCCGTTTCCCCTTCAAGGTAGGCTTCTTTCGTATGCTTATCTAAGCAGAATGCACAACCATTGATTTGTGAGGCTCTGATTTTGATCAACCCCTTATGGATTTGTGATAAGGGAAATGTTTCTATAAATTTCTCGAGACCTACAATTGCTTCATAGCCTCCAGGTTCTATCTGATCGATTTTAATACGTGTTGACATTGTATTATATTTTGTATTATTAATTCTTCCACTTTACTACTCCTTACCAACATAAGAATCAGGGTGTTGATTTGAGAGATCAAAACTAAAGGTTTCAGGAGCGATGATGAGTGACCAGACAATGAAAGATCGATAGTCCAGATTAATCATACTCACTTACATGCATAAAAAAATCCCACATTGCTGTGGGATTTCAGTATTTTATTTTCCTCCGGGAGGACAATGTTCTTTTAAATAGTGAGTAAACAATGTTGCCAGGTGAAGCGAAGTCCCTTCACCTTCACTGATGGAGTGCGTTCTGTTAGGATAAGACATCAACTGGAATTGTTTGTTGTATTTTACCAGCTCATTGACGTATACCTCTGTATTCTGATAATGTACATTATCATCTCCTGTTCCATGAACCAATAAAAGATTTCCTTTTAAATTTTTAGCATAAGCCAGTGGAGAACCATTTACAAAATCTTCTCTGTTTTCCTGTGGAAGTCCCATATATCTTTCCTGATAGATATTATCATAAAATAACTGGTTAGCCACAGGAGCAATTGCAATACCTGTCTGATAAATATCCGGATATTGACCTAAAAGGTTTAGGGTAGAAGAACCTCCACCGCTCCAGCCCCATACTGCAACTCTGGAAGTATCTACATAAGGCCATTTTGCAAATAAAGCTTTAGCTCCCATTGCCTGATCACGAATGTTAAGCTGTCCTATTTTACGATAAACAGATTTTCTCCATTCACGTCCTTTGGGAGCAGGAGTTCCACGGTTTTCAAGTGAAACATACAAATATCCATCCTGAGCCATATCACCAATGTATAAGCCATTCCAACCCGTATAGAAGTTATCCGTTACGGTTTGTGATCCAGGTTCTCCATACACTGTAAAGACAATCGGATATTTTTTATTCGGATCAAAATTCTTAGGTTTTACCACCCATCCATCCATAGTGACTCCATCCTCCGTTGTAATCTGGAAAAATTCTGCTTTAGGTTTTGAAGGATCAGCTTTTACAGAATTTTTTGCAGCTACCAATTCCTTATGATCCGGAAGCGATATAACCATACCCGCTGAACGCGCATTTACACTGGTATTATTAAACATCGCCAATTTTCCGTTCGGTGATATTGCATATTTATTAGAACCTGGATAAGCTTCCGGGGTTACCCTGTCAGCTTTCCCTCCATTCATGCTCACTTTGTACAAATATTCCTGAGTGGCATTTTTAGGTGAGGCTAAAAAATAAATCAGTTTGTTAGGAACATCAAAAAACTCTGGTTTTATAACATCAAAATCATCTTTCGTGATCAGCGTTTCTTTTCCGTTCATGTCTATTTTATAGATATGCCTCCAACCGTCTTTTTCAGATAACCACAAAAATTCTTTACCATTATTGATCCAATCCCATCCACTAGGATCATTGTCATTCCAACGGGATTTGATATCGATCCATGCGGGATCCGTTTCTGTATAGATTGTTTTACTGCTCCCTGAATTGGCATCTGCTACAATAATTTTACTTTGATTTTGTTTTCTGTTCAGCTGTTGCAAAATAACGGATTTGGAATCCAGTACCCATTCCATTCTGGGAATATAGTTTTGTACTTCATCTCCTGCTATATTAGCCTTCTTTGTAGATTTGGATGCTACATCATACAACCAGATGCTGCAGCCCGAAGGATTTTCTCCAACTTTAGGATATTCTACAGGAATGGTAAATGAATATAAACTATCCGTATTATTGATCATCAGGAAATTTTTAGTGCTGCGTGCGTCCAGTTTCCAGTACGCGATCTTACTTCCATCCGGAGACCATCTGAAACCATCCTGCGTTCCGAATTCTTCTTCATAAGCCCAGTCGAAAGTACCATTAATGATCCGGTCTGTTCCGTCGCTTGTAATTTTACTGTACTTACTGTTGGAAAGATCCTCGATATAAATATTATGCTTGGAAACGTAAGCAACTTTTTTACCATCAGGAGAGAACTTGGCAAACATTAGAGAAGATGCTGGTAACCCTTTTCCAAGTTGGGTAAGCTTCTTCGTGTTTTTATCAAAAATCCAGTAATCCCCACGTGTGTTATCTCTCCATACTTTTTGAGTATTGGCAAAAAGTAATAAGCTTTTCTCATCCGGAGATACCTGAAAACTCTGTACATCTAAAGCCGAAGAACTTCCTGAAGGAACTAATTCTTTGGTATTTAAAAAAGTTTGATTTTTTCCGGGATTCAATAAGTCAACGATTTCAATTCCGTTTTTGGTAAATGAATAATAAGCATTGCCATCAGGAGTCCATTGTGTCTTTTGCGCAACCAAAGGTGACAAAGACAGGAAACACAACGCAATGTTAATTAGTTTTTTTATGCTTCTCATATAAAGTATTTGATTAAGATAAATGTTCTTTTCTGTAATTCTCAATTTCTTCAACGGTTTTAATCAATCCGTTCCCTAAAAGTCGGTATCCATCATTGGTGATCAGGAAATCATCTTCAATGCGTACGCCTCCAAAATTCCGGTACTCATTAACTTTATCATAATTAATAAATTCTGCATTCTTATTTTCAGCCTGCCAGATATCGATCAATTCCGGAATCATGTAAATACCGGGTTCAACTGTTACAACAAACCCAGATTCTAAAGCTTTCCCTAAGCGCAGGGACTTAAGTCCAAATGTTTTTGTATCCTTTGGTTCTTCCTCAGTATATCCTACATATTGTTCTCCAAGATCCTCCATATCATGAACATCGAGACCCATCATATGTCCTAATCCGCATTGGAAAAATAGGGTATGAGCATGGTTTTGAACTGCTTCTTTCGGATTTCCTTTCATTAATCCCAGATCAACAAGCCCTTCTACCAGATGTTGAGAAGCTTTTAAATGGATATCCTTGAATTTCATTCCAGGTTTTAAAAGACGTTGAGCATTTTCAAAAGCATTTAGAACGACTTCATAAATCTCCTTTTGTTGGGTGCTGAAAGTTGAACTCACAGGGAATGTTCTTGTTAAATCACCTGCATATCCCATTGCTGTTTCAGCTCCTGAATCATTCAGGAAAAGATCTCCATTTTTCAAAGTATTGAGACGGTAGTGATTATGGAGAATTCCTCCATTTATCGTTACGATCGGAGGATAGGACATCCCACATTCTTTATTTCCTGCAAGATGCTGGATAGCATTTGCTATTTCATATTCTTTAATGCCTGGCTTTGCAGTAAGCATAGCCAATAAATGCATTTCATTGGACACATTCACAGCCTGTTCTATCTGAACGATCTCTTGAGCTTCCTTTACAGAACGCTGTTTCACAATTGCCTTGATCATTTCCACAGAAGGCTGTAGTTCTGCTATTTTAATTCCTAAAAGATCACTTAGCAAAATCTTATTGGAAGACTGGTATGGTGGAAGGTAATGCACTTTTCTGTTAGCGGATTTTGCCTTCAGAATGTATTTGGGAAGTTCCGCGTAAGGTAAAGTTTCTGATACTCCTGATTTCAGGCTTTTCTCTTTCAAAGTTTCCTGTCTCCCCATCCATACGATATCATCGATACTTAGTTCGTCTCCGAAAATGATTGTTTTATTTTCATCGATATCAATGATTGCTGCAATACGAGGTTCCTGAATTCCAAAATAATACAAAAAAGTACTATCCTGGCGGAAATAATAAGGATTATGTTCAAAGTTGACAGGGTTCTCTATATTTCCTAAAAACAATAGAATTCCGCTGCTTATACTGCTTTTTAATACAGTTCGTCTATCCTGATAAGTCTGTGCTGAAAACATATGATGCATATAATTTTGATAAGGTTTAAAGTTACAATTTTGTTATATTTCTAAAGGGTTTGCTCACAAAAAATAAATAGCTGGTAAAGTTTGGATTTTAATATGATATCCAGTGTTTATATTTTGCTTAAATTCGGCAATATTTTAACATCACATCCTTTCATCATCAAATTCTGATCTTATATGAAAAGTCTTCAGTTTTCAGTTCCTGCTGATACCAGCAAAAGCATCCGTATCCAGGAGGACATCATGCCCAATTTCTATCCGCATTTCCATCGGCATACCGAAGTCCAGATCATGTGGATCATTGAAGGACATGGAACATTAGCCATAGAACAAAACCTTTTTGCTTTTGAAGCGGGTGATATTTTCTATATCGGAGCCAATCAGTCACACGTTTTCAAAGGAGGTTTTAATAAAGGAGAAAAACAAAAAGTTCATGCCGTATCCATCTTTTTTGATCCCCATAAAAAATTATCTCCCATTTTCAATCTGCCTGAATTTGAAGAACTGAAACATTTTATGGATCACTCTGAAGTGGGCTTCCAGATCGCTTCCGAAGTAAAGGCCGAGATAAGCATCAGCATCAACGAATTGAAAAAATCAAAGGGTATAGATCAGATTCTGAGTTTTATAAAGATCCTGACTCATCTGATGCAAAACAGAAATCTACACATTCCATTATCCGCAGAAAAAAATATGCCTGTTGAGATTTCCAATTATGACCAACGCATCATAGATGCCCAAAACTATATCAGGAAAAATTTTGCCCAGAATAAGCTGACTCTTGATCGTATTGCGAAGGAAGCATGTATGACTCCACAGGCTTTTTGCCGCTCTTTTAAAAAGCGGACCGGAATTACTTATATTGAATTCCTCAATGAATTACGGGTACAACGTGCATGCAAACTGCTGACTTCTTCCACCATGTATAACATCTCTTCAGTAGCTTTTAACAGTGGTTTTACGAGCCTGACCAATTTTAACCGGGTTTTTAAATCTATTATGAAATATTCTCCCAAAGAATATCTTAAGCGGTATAAGGATACCATTTTGGATTAAAAAAACACCATGTTAAAATACGGTTATAATCTATTAAAATATTAACATTTATAGATTTGAAATTCTACTAGTTTTGAAGAAACATAATTTTATATGAGTACAAAACTAAACTGGGAAGGTATTTATCCTGCAGTATTAACTCCTTTTACAAAAGAAGGAGAAATAGATTTTGAAATGTTTACTAAAAATACAGAAGCCCAGATTGAAGCGGGTGTCCATGGAATCATATTAGCCGGAACATTGGGAGAGGCAAGCGCTTTAGAAACAGAAGAAAAATTTGAGCTGTTGAAATTTGCAAAAAAGGTTACAGCCGGAAGAATCCCTGTTATTCTGAACCTTTCAGAGAATACTACAAAAAATGCAATCAACTTTGCGAAGAAGGCTAAAGAATTAGGTGCAGATGGGTTGATGCTGCTTCCTCCTATGAGATATAAAGCGGACAGCCGTGAAGTCGTAGAATATTTTAAAGCTGTAGCAACTGCAACTGATCTTCCCATTCTTATTTATAATAATCCGGTTGATTACGGAATTTATGTAACGCTTGATATGTTTGAAGAGCTTATCGCTTATCCTACAATACAGGCCGTTAAAGAATCTACAAGAGATCTGGCCAATGTTACCAGAATGATCAACCGTTTTGGCAAAAGAATTAAAATTCTTGGTGGAGTAGATACCATTTGCCTGGAAACCCTAATGCTTGGTGCTGATGGTCTTGTGGCAGGTTTGGTAGATGCCTTTCCAAAGGAAACCATCGCCATGTACAATTACAGTAAAACAGGAGAATATCATAAAGCAATCGTAATTTACAGATGGTTCATGCCTTTACTGGAATTGGATATTCATCCTAAACTTATTCAATACATCAAACTTGCAGCAACCGCAGAAGGGATAAGCAATCCTTATGTAAGAGCTCCAAGATTGGAACTTCAAGGCGAAGAAGCTGAAAGAATCAATACAATTATTGCAGATGGAATAGCGAATCGTCCTTCATTAGATTAATATCATGAATACAGTTATGATTGAAGAAACATCAAAAGAAACTATTGATCGGAAAATTCAGAAGGCAACTGAGGCGTATCAGTTTCTGAAGAACTCAACGATAAAGGAACGTGCGGCGTTAATGAACGCTATAGCAGATAAAATTGAATCTCTAGGAGATGAACTTCTAGAGACAGCACATGCTGAGACGTCATTACCTATGGCCAGACTTGCAGGTGAAAAGGCCAGAACAATAGGACAATGGAGAGATTATGCTAAAGCAGTAGCAACAGGGATCTATGCCGAACCAAGAATTGATCTTCCTCAACCGGACAAACAGAAAGGAGACCTGAGAAAATACAATATAGGATTAGGTCCTGTAGTGGTTTTTGGAGCCAGTAACTTTCCATTTGCATTTTCTACTGCAGGAGGAGATACTGCCAGTGCAATAGGTGCAGGAAATCCTGTTATTATAAAAGCACATCCCGCACATCCCAAAACTTCGCAGATCATGGCAGAGGCTATTACTGAAGTGGTAAAGAAACAAGAATGGCCGGAAGGTATATTCAGCCACATTACAGGAATATCTAATGATATTGGAGCTTATTTGACTCAACATAAAGAGATCAAGGCTGTTGCTTTTACAGGTTCATTTGCTGGTGGAAAAGCTTTATTTGATCTCGCCAATCAGCGCGAGGAACCTATTCCTGTATTTGCAGAAATGGGAAGCATCAATCCTGTTTTTGCTTTTAAAAATGCGCTGGAAAGTAGAACAGAAGAACTTGCAAAAGAATATGCATCTTCATTAACATTAGGAGTAGGACAGTTCTGTACCAATCCTGGTGTATTTATAGCGTTGAAAGGAGAGGGGTTGAATAGATTTGTCAATGCACTAAAAAAAGATATTTCAGGGATTACTCCTGTCAACATGCTTCATAAAGGAATTTTTGAAAATTTTGAAAAACACAAAAGAGCAGCTTCCATACAACCAGAGGTTCATCTTATTGCTGAATCTCACACAGAAGCCCAGGAATGGCAAGGACGTGCAAGTGTGATACAAACCACTGGCAGCAATTTCATTAACAACCATGTTTTAAGTGAAGAAGTTTTCGGGCCTTTTGGTATCGTTGTCGAATGTGAGAATCATGAGGAGATTATTCAAATCGCCCACCAGTTAAAGGGACAATTGACCATAACCGTAGCAGCTACAGTTGAAGATGCACGTGAAAATTCTGATGTGATTAATCTTTTAAAAGACAAATGTGGAAGATTATTATTCAACGGAATGCCAACGGGTGTGGAAGTTGTTTATGCCATGCAGCACGGAGGACCTTTTCCATCCACCACAGATGCTCGTTTTACATCAGTAGGAGCGGATGCAGTGAAACGATTTGTCCGTCCGATCTCTTTTCAGAACTGGCCGGATGAGTTTCTACCAGAAGAATTAAAGAATGAAAATTCACTACAAATTCACAGAATTGTTGATGGAGAAATTCATTCAGGATCATTAAAATTATAACAGATGAACAGAACATTTTTTTGTATCGATTCCCATACTTGTGGCTGCCCCGTACGCCTTGTTGCAGGTGGCGGTCCCATCCTGAAGGGGAATTCGATGATGGAACGCCGGCTTCATTTTATGAAAGAATATGACTGGATTCGAAAAGGATTGATGTTTGAGCCAAGGGGGCACGATATGATGAGTGGCAGTATCCTTTATCCACCCATTGAGGAAGCTAATGATGTCGGCGTTTTATATATTGAAACCAGTGGATGCCTTCCCATGTGCGGGCATGGAACAATCGGAACAGTCACCATCGCTATAGAAGAAGGCTTGGTTATTCCAAAGATTCCTGGGAAATTACGACTGGAAACTCCCGCTGGCCTTATTCTTATTGATTATGTTCAGGAAGGAAAGAAAGTAAAATCGGTAAAACTAACGAATGTAAAATCTTTTCTGTATGCCGAAGATCTGGAAGTAGACTGTCCTGATTTAGGACCTATAAAAGTAGACGTAGCCTATGGTGGAAACTTTTATGGCATTATTGATCCTCAGGAAAACTTCAGAGATATCTCAGATTTTACCGCCAGTCAGTTAATCCATTATGGAAAAATGATCAGAAAGCTCTTAAACGAAAGATACAGCTTCATTCATCCTGAAGACGAAAACATTACAGGGTTGAGCCACATCCAATGGACAGGTAAGCCTGCAGATCCTAAAGCAAGTGGACGTAACGCTGTCCTTGTAGGTGAAAATGCTCTGGATCGTTCTCCTTGTGGTACGGGAACTTCCGCAAGAATGGCGCAATGGTATGCTAAAGGAAAACTAAAAGAAGGAGAGGAATTCATTCACGAAAGTTATATCGGATCCCAGTTTATAGGCCGGATCGAAGGAACCGGAACCGTTGCCGAAAAACCAGCCATTATCCCTTCAGTTGAAGGCTGGGCAAGAATTACAGGGTATAATCATATTATTATTGACGACGAAGATCCTTACTGGTTAGGATTTCAGGTTATGTAAACAGACAAATGACACAAGATAAAGGAAAAGCACTGGTTATCGGTGCAGGAATCGCAGGATTAAGCTCCGCATACTACCTCTTACAAAAAGGCTGGCAGGTAGAAATTCTGGAACAGAATGATCTGTCCAACAATTGCTCTTATGGCAATGCGGGGATGATCGTTCCGAGCCACTTTACACCTTTAGCAGCACCAGGAGTTGTAGCACAAGGTATCCGTTGGATGTTTGACAGTAAGAGTCCATTTTATGTAAGACCTTCACTAAGCCCACAACTACTATCCTGGGGGTTGAAATTTTTAAAACATTCCAATCAAAAGCACGTAGATCGTTCTGCATCGGTGATCCGGGATCTCAATTTAGCAAGCAGCCATCTTTATAATGAACTCGCTAAAAAAGAGGAATTTGATTTTGAGCTTACTCAGAATGGAATCCTTATGCTTTATAAAACAGAAAAAGTCGCTGAAGAAGAAATTGAGCTTGCTCATACTGCGATGAAATTAGGACTGCCTGTTGAGATTCTTGATCAGAAAGGAATTCAAAGCTTAGAACCGCATGCTAAGCTGGATGTCATTGGGGGAATCAATTATAAGTGTGATGGTCACATGAATCCTATAAAACTGATGAGTCAGATGATCTCATATCTTAAAAACAATGGGGTTGTTTTCTATACTCAACATGAGGTAACAGGATTTGAAATACAAGGAAAAACCATTAAAGGCATTATTGCAAATGGCAAAAAATTCACTGCAGATCAGTATGTAATGACCGGAGGTTCTTTTCTTCCAAAACTGGCACAAAAAGCAGATATAAAAATCCATTTAATGCCTGGTAAAGGATATTCATTCATGCATCAACCAGAAAATCCATCCAACAAACTGGAACACGCTGCATTATTACTGGAAGCCAGAGTAGCAGTAACACCAATGGGAGGACAAATACGCTTTGGAGGTACCATGGAACTAGCACCTCATCGTGATAAAAAGAACATGAACCGGGTAGAAGGTATTGTACAGTCAATTCCTAAATATATGCCGGACTTTCAGGTACAAATACCAAAAGAATCCGACGTATGGTTTGGATACAGACCCTGCGCTCCGGATGGACTTCCTTATTTAGGGCGATCTTCAAAACTTGAAAATTTAATTATTGCAGGCGGCGGCGGAATGATGGGGCTCAGTCTTGGACCTGTTTTTGGAAAAACAGTTTCTGAAATCGCCAATGGGCAGAAACCAGCAGCCGATATCAGCAAATTCAACCCTGAGAGATTTAGCTAAAAATTACATTTTAAATTTTTATATCATAATCACACCATAAATAATTATTAACAATGAAAACAACACCTATCACAATGATGCTATTATTACTCAATTTCCTGCTTTGCTATTCATGTGAAAGCAAAGAATTGGAGACCATAGCAGACCAGCCACAGGCAAAATCTAAAACTATGGCTAAGAATGTTTCTTTAATCGGCGAACAGAGAGAATACACTTTTTCACCTGAAGCAGGTGGAGAGAGAAGTTACTATATTTCGGTTCCTGAAGATTATGACGATGCTAAAAAATACCGTTTGGTTTTCGTTTTTGCGGGAACAGATTCGACCGGAGAATTTATGCATGAATGGATGGGACAAGGCTGGAATTCCAACACTCCCGGACTGGAAAAATTAATGGACAATACTATTTTCGTTTATCCTGATCAGAAATATATATGGGGGAACGGAACAGGCTGGGCTCTTGGAAGCTATGCCGGACAATATGGAGGAATGCATGATATTCAATTCACAAAAGAACTTCTTGCGTTGATCAAAAATGAGTATACCATTGATAACAATCGTATTTTTGCTACCGGACATTCCTGGGGTGGTGATATGACCAATGTTACAGCTTATTTCTTAAATGGAGTATTCAAAGCTATCGCTCCAATTGCATCCAATAGACCATTTTGGTTTGAAAATAGCAATGGTAATTATGTTGCTAATTCAAATTATCACGGAAACACTGCCGTGTGGGTCTTCTTTGGGCTTAATGACGATCATTTTGGTAACACCAGTCCTAACGGACTCTTTGGAATACAGCAAGCTGATTTCTGGAGACTGAAAAACGGAACAAGCAGCAACCCCATGTCTACACCCATTGGAAGCAGTACTGATGTTACAAAGACCTATGGTGGGGGTACAGCAGCTGTAAAACTTACCCTTTATAAAACCGGACAATATTCCGGTGGAGGCACGCTTTTAGGCCACCAACCACCAGATTATTATTTTAAGGCAGTAACAGATTGGTTCAAAACTTTTTAATTGACTTATTTCTGAAACAAAGTACCACCATTTAAAACAACCTAAAATTCCCCTCCATCGGAGGGGTGGCAAATCAAAGATTTGACGGGGTGGTCTATAAAAAATAATAAGTATATAGTTGAATGTTGATAAGGCTTAATGACCAACAATGGCATTGAGCCTTTTCTGATTAATGTCATTAATTTTATTATCCTTTTTACGGTTATTTATGTAATTTTATAATCTTCAAAATTGAATTATCATAACCTATTACTCTTATGCACTATAAAAACGACACCATCATCATACGTGAATTTGTACCTCAGGAATTATCTATATTCCTTTCTCTTTTTGAGAATAAAAATGTTACCAGTTTTCTGCCTCGTAAGACTCATGAGGAGTATATAGAAATGTTTGAAAAAGCATTGTTATTTTATAAAGAAGGTCCACTGAGCAGATGGGGAATTTTTAACGCCGAAAATAACGACTTTATAGGAATGGCTGTTGCCAGAATCTTTGTAGATAATCCAGAACAAACAGAAATAGGGTATGTACTCGGAGAAAATTACTGGGGAAAAGGTGTAGCAACCATCGTATGCAAAGCACTTGTTGAATATTGTCTTTCATTAAGCGAAACTAAAGATGTGGTTGCAGTAACTGATCTGGATAATGTCGGATCACAAAAAGTTCTAGCTAAAAATGGCTTTGAAAGGGTTGAAAACTTATTGAGGGAAGATGAAGAATTGGCCTATTTTATATTGCAGAAAAGTTAAACCATAAGACATCTGTGCAAATCCGAGTAATCTGTGGTTAAAGTTAAACCACAAAAGTCACAAAAGTTTTTTTAAACACTTTAGAACATGTAAGAAAGTTTATCATATTGCTGCATAATGAAGTACACATAAGCTTCTTAAAAATCTTCGATTTTCATCTCACTCATTCTAATCATCACACTTGTCATTCAGAACGAAGCGTATGCGAAGTGAAGAATCTAAAATACTTAATCGCAAAGACGCTATTTTTTTAAAGTATTATGTATTTAAAGCACAAGCATTTTATCTCCGATAAAAATTTAAAAATCTGCTCGATCTGCTCAATCCGCGAGAGATAAATAAAGCAAATCTACATGAGTTTTTTCAACCACAAAAGTCACAAAAGTTTTAAACACTTTAGAACATGTAAGAAAGTTTATTATATTGCTGCATAATGAAGTACACATAAGCTTCTTAAAAATCTTCGATTTTCATCTCACTCATTCTAATCATCACACTTGTCATTCAGAACGAAGCGTATGCGAAGTGAAGAATCTAAAATACTTA
>NZ_JAENHK010000010.1:833135-1083611 GCF_016595215.1 Chryseobacterium paridis
CATATTGCTGCATAATGAAGTACACATAAGCTTCTTAAAAATCTTCGATTTTCATCTCACTCATTCTAATCATCACACTTGTCATTCAGAACGAAGCGTATGCGAAGTGAAGAATCTAAAATACTTAATCGCAAAGACGCTAATTTTTTTTAAGTGTTATGTATTTAAAGCGCAAGGATTTTTATCTCCGATAAAAATTAAAAAAAATCTGCTCGATCTGCTCAATCCGCGAGAGATAAATAAAGCAAATCTACACGAGTTTTTTAACCACCAACCAAAGGTTCGACGTAGTCAAAAGTCACAAAAGTGTTAAACACTTTAGAACACGTAAGAAAGTTTATCATATTGCTGCATAATGAAGGACACATAAGCTTTTAAAAATCTTTGATTTTTATCTCACTCATTCTAATCATCACATTTGTCATTCAGAACGAAGCGCATGCGAAGTGAAGAATCTAAAATAGGTTAATCGCAAAGACGCTAATTTTTTTTAAAAATATTATATATTTAAGGCGCAAGGATTTTTATCTCCGATAAAAATTTAAAAAATCTGCATGATCTGCTCAATCTGCGAGAGATAAAAAATAGCCCCCTACTTTATGCTACTATTCAAAGCTCTCTTATTTGCATAGTAATTTCTAATACCCGTTGAAACCTGTAAAGAATAGTCTGTAGTTACATATTCTTCTCCTTTATATCTCATCGTATTCGCTCCCGGAGCAATATCAGAAAAAAACTGTCTGAATGATTCCGGAGAATAATTCAGTCGTGTTGTAGTTGCTTTAAAATCTCCTAAAGGCAGAGTAACGCCTTTGCTACTAACTGCTGCATTACCATGACACGAAATACATGATGATATTGAATTATCAATAGGCCCGTTTAGCCTTCCTCCTAATCCATGATATTTGAGATAAGCTGCTGTTTTATCTTTCTTTTCCGAATGTATCAATGATGCATTGATAAAAGACTCTTGAAGTTCTTTATTAATAAATGCACCATCACGATGCACATCTTTTGTTATCCCTGAATCATTGCCCCAACTTAACCCTACCGGAACCATTCGATCCCAAACCGTTTTCCCTTTACTGGATCCGTCATACATAAATGTTCCGTATACCCAACCAGTTTTTAATGCCCTTTTATCCTTGATCGCAATATCGATCTGAAGCAGTCTAACCGTTCTCTCAGTTCTTGTTTTATCGGCACATTCTGTATTAGGATTGCATACATAAATATTAGCCTTCCATTCCAATGTATTTTTTAGAAAAGGAACCTTACTCAAAGTTCCATCAGTAAATAGTAATTTAAAACTTACGGTTCCTTCCGGAAAGTTAGATTTTACCGGATCCGGATCTTGATTCGGAGCGGACCAAACTTGCCCTAGTGTATAACCTCCCGGAGAATTATACATTCCTACTGCCCAATTTTCCAATTCTATATCCTGTTGATCATGTATTTTATATTTTGGTGTCGCAAACTCCCTTGTCAGACCATGGATATATTCACGTCCATTTCCTATATACGCTTTATTCAGGTACTTTCCATCATCATGAAGCCACGGAGCATGATACCATTTTCTGATTTTATTTTCCTGTCCTCTGAAATCAACCTCTCTATTGCCTTCAAGGCAATAATGTAAAACAGTCTGCATATAAAGCTCAGGATCTTTGGTGAAATCAATACTTTGCCATGGATAATTTTCAACAATCAATATTTTCGGATAATCCTGACTCAATTCAAATGTTTTCATTCCTGATGGGGGAGTATAATTCGCATTATAGCTTGGAAATAAAGCTTCAGTATAAATGATTTTTTTTGTTATTATTCCCTTCTTGGAAGACATCCGATTTTGAAGAGATTGCTGGCAGCACACCAAGATAATAAATACAGTCAAAACACTTAAATATCTTAATCTTTGTTTCATATCAATAGTTTGATTGTAAAGATAATAGGTTAATCGCAAAGGCGCTAAAATCTTCAAAACATTACGTCTTAAAGATTTTTATTTTCGATGAAAATTTAAAGAAATCTGCATGATCTGCTCAATCCGCGAGAGCAAAAACAAAACGAAGAGATTAAAGCTCCCACAGATTTCACAAATATCACAGATGATTATTATAAAGATACTTGATCAAACCAGCAGGAAAAAAGATCTGTGTAATCTGTGCAATCTGCGGGAAAAGAAATAAAAATTAGAATTCTCGCAGATTTTGCAGATAACGCAGATGATAATGATTAAAAAATAAAAAATAGCTATTTAAAAATATAATCCAACTTCTCGATACGTTTTTTTCAAAACCTACTCGAAGTGACGAATCATTGTCTCCGTAATAAACCTGGCCGAAAATCTTTGATTTTCTTGCGCCTTAAAAACAACATCCTTAAAAAAACCTTTGTGCCTTTACGATTAACAAAAACTAATTATTAACATCACAATTGAAGCTGTTACAATTCCCCTCCCTCGGAGGGGTGGCAAATCAAAGATTTGACGGGGTGGTACAAAACATTCCCCACTTGAAAAACATTTCATTAATAAAAGAAAATGTTATAACTTGCAGTCATTATGATGTCCAAACGTTGCAAATATGCTTTAAAAGCAATGGTCAGGTTAGCAAGAAATTACAATCAGGGCTTTCTTCCTACTTCTGTTATTGCACAAGATGAACATATTCCCAGAAAATTTTTAGAACAAATTCTTCTAGAATTAAAGAGAGTAAAACTTGTTAATAGTAAACAAGGGAAAGCAGGTGGATATTATTTGCTGAAATCTCCTGACGAAGTCTCTCTTGCTGACATTTACCGGATTTTTGATGGACCTATAGCATTGGCTCCTTGTGTCTCTTTAAACTTTTATGAACCATGCGATGATTGTGTGGATGAAGAAACCTGCTACCTTAGAAAAGAGTTTATTATTGTAAGGGAGAAAACAAGAAAAAGCATGATGGAGGCCACTCTGACCACGTTTATGAAAAAAAGTTAGTTTTTTTAATTTTAAATACTACTAATTTGGTAGGATTAATAGGATTATATATATTTGCACAGATTAATGTCAATGCAAATGGAAAATAGCCTTAAAATAGAATTCGATAAACTAGTGAAAGAAGCTTCTGAAACTCCCTTTCAGAAGGACTTTTTACAGATACTGGTAGAACGGTTTCCTAATGAGCTCATCTTTTCGACGAGCTTTAGTTATGAAGATCAGGTAATCACACATCTCATTAAAGATCTTAATGTTGATATTTTTACACTGGATACTGGACGACTTTTCGAACAGACCTATGAAACCTGGACTGCAACCATAGCATTCTTCAAAAAAAATATTAAAGCATATTATCCCGACACCGAAGAAATAAGAGACTTCGTTTCACAAAACGGACCGGATTCATTTTACCAATCGGTCGAGCAGAGAAAGGCATGCTGTACGATCCGAAAAGTTCATCCTCTGAAAAAAGCGCTGCAAGGATATAAGGTATGGATCACCGGATTAAGATCAGAGCATTCTGCCAACAGACAAAATATGCCGCAGGTGGAATGGGATGAGGACAATCAGATCATTAAATTTCACCCAATCCTTCACTGGACGACAGAACAGGTAACGGATTACGTAAAAACACATCATTTGCCTTACAATTATCTGCATAAAAAAGGATTTGTAAGTATTGGATGCGAACCCTGTACAAGAGCGATAAAAGAAGGAGAGGACTTCAGAGCAGGCCGATGGTGGTGGGAAGATGCCAACAAAAAAGAATGCGGATTACATATTCATCAATAAAAAAAGAACACATGTCAACATATCATTTAGATTATTTAGATCAGTTAGAAGCTGAATCCATTTACATTTTAAGAGAAGTAGCAGGACAATTTGAACGTCCGGCTCTTTTATTCAGCGGAGGAAAGGACAGTATTGTACTGGCTCATCTGGCTTCAAAAGCATTTCGTCACGGAAAGATCCCTTTTACTTTTGTTCATGTAGATACTGGACATAACTTTCCGGAGGTTTTAACCTTTAGAGATCAACTCGTGCATCAACTGGAAGTAGACTTAGTAGTGCGTAAAGTGGAGGACACGATAAAAAAGAAAAGTCTAACAGAACCTAAAGGTAAATTTCCAAGCAGAAATTGGCTGCAGACCTATACATTGCTCGATACCATAGAAGAGTTTGAATTTGATTCCTGTATTGGAGGTGCTCGGAGAGATGAGGAAAAAGCCCGTGCAAAGGAGAGAATATTTTCTGTCAGAGATGAGTTTGGACAATGGGATCCTAAACTTCAACGTCCTGAGCTATGGAATATTTTCAATGGCAAAATTCATAAGGGTGAGAATGTAAGAATTTTCCCTATAAGCAACTGGACAGAACTGGATGTCTGGAATTATATCCGTAGAGAAAAAATCGCGCTGCCTTCTATTTACTTCTCGCACAATAGAGAAGTGGTGGATTTTAATGGTCAATGGATTGCCAATTCTCAACACGCTTCTCTGGAAGTCCATGATTTCGTAACCACAAAAAAAATACGCTATCGTACCGTAGGTGATATGACATGCACTGCAGCAGTTGAATCTTATGCAGAAACAATAGACGCGGTTATTGAAGAGATTTCAGCAACCCGGATCTCTGAGCGTGGAGAAACCAGAATTGATGACAGGGTAACGGAAGCCGCTATGGAAGACCGTAAAAAAGGAGGATACTTTTAATCAATGATAAAAGATAATTGATCAATGATTAAGGCAGAATGTCATCAATTATTACTCATAACTCATAATTCAAAAAATGGATATATTAAGATTTATAACAGCAGGAAGTGTGGATGATGGTAAAAGTACCCTTATCGGAAGACTGCTATACGATAGCAAAAGTATTTTACAGGATCAGCTGGAAGTACTTGAAAAACACTCTAAAAATAAAAATGAAGACGGTGTTGATTTAGCACTTTTAACAGATGGTCTGCGTGCAGAAAGAGAACAGGGAATTACTATTGATGTAGCTTACAGATATTTTTCTACACCCAGAAGAAAATTTATTATTGCAGATGCCCCCGGCCATGTACAATATACACGTAATATGATCACCGGAGCGTCTAATTCTGACTTGATGGTCATCCTGATCGACGCGAGAAAAGGAGTTATTGAACAGACAAGAAGGCACTCCATTATTGCGTCTTTACTACAATTAAAAAAGGTAGCCGTAGCTATTAACAAAATGGATATGGTAGATTATTCACAAGAAGTTTTTGAAACCATAAAAGCTGACTATTCAAAAATTGCTGAAGGACTGGGTTTGAAAGACGTGACTTATTTCCCTATTTCAGCGCTTAAAGGAGATAACATTGTTTCTTTATCACCGAAGACAGATTGGTATGAAGGAGATTCTCTTCTGGACTATCTGGAACAGGTAAAATTGAATGAGGAATTGAATAACGGAAGTCGTTTTCAGGTTCAGTATGTGATCCGTCCTCAAACAGAAGAATTACATGATTACAGAGGTTACGCGGGACAGATCTTAAGCGGTCAGTTTAAAAAAGGCGACAAAATTCATATACTTCCGGCAGGTTCAACCACTGAAATTGTTAAAATCGAAATCAATGGAGTAGAAAAGGAACAAGCCTTTGAAGGGCAGCCTGCAGTTATTCATATAGCCAACGATTTAGATATCAGCAGGGGAGATTTTTTCGCCACCGAAGAACAGCTTCCGGTTATTGAGAAAGATCTTGAGGTTCTGCTATGCTGGCTTGATCAAAAATCATTACAGCCTGGTAATAAATATATATTACAACAAAACAGCAGACTGGTAAAAGCAATTGTAAAAGAGGTGGACTACAAGATCAATGTAAATACTCTTGAACAGGAAAAGGCTGAAGGAGAAATTAAACTCAATGAGATTGTCAAAGTGACGCTTCGAACTGCACAACCCCTGGTGTACGATAGTTTTATCAATAATAAAAGAACAGGGTCTTCAATTTTAGTAGATGAGACCTCCAATTCAACAGTAGCAGCATGCATAATTCAATAGAAAATGACAGTTTCAAATAATTTAATTGACCGAATCCGTAATAACAAACAAAGTCATCCCCATCGTTTTTTTGATAAGGTAAAAGCAAAATATTTCGTTACCGGATTGTATGAGGTACTTTTTCTTCCTGAAAAAGAAAATACAACAAATCAATTGGAGGGAAACTTTGCAAAATTGTATGGTGCTCTTTTTAGCCTGATAAACTGCATTACTGCAGATGAAGATCTTGCAGAAATACAAACGGATGCCTTTTTTAATGCATTGCCGGAAATCTATGATCAACTGATTCTGGATTCAGTAGCTATTCTTGAATTTGATCCGGCAGCGGGTTCTCTGGAAGAAATACTTCTTGCATATCCTGGATATTTTGCAACCTATGTGTATCGTATTTCTCATCAGCTATGGAATCAGGAAGTGAAAATATTACCACGCGTCATTTCAGAATATGCACACAGCAAAACAGGAATTGATATCCATCCCGGAGCAGTGATCGGGGAGTATTTCTTTATTGATCACGGAACCGGAATTGTTATTGGTGAAACGGCAGTCATTGGGAATCATGTAAAAATATATCAGGGTGTGACCCTTGGGGCTTTAAATGTTTCTAAAGAAAAAGCCAATCAGAAAAGACATCCTAATATTGAGGATCATGTTACTATTTATTCCGGAGCGACCATTCTTGGAGGAAATACAACAGTTGGCAAAGACAGTATTATCGGAGGAAATGTATGGATCACACAAAGTGTTCCTCCCAACTCTCTGGTTTATCATAAAAGTGAAATAAAAATAAAGGATAACAACTCATTACCAGAATCTTTAACCTTTGTTATTTAAAATAGAAAAATAAAAATTGTATTGGTATGAAATTTCAGAACACATTAGAAACGATTGGGAATACGCCAGTCGTAAAAATTAACAAGCTTTTTAATTCAGATCATGAAGTCTGGATCAAGTTAGAAAAAAGCAATCCCGGAGGAAGCATCAAAGACAGAATAGCATTAGCAATGATTGAGGATGCAGAAGCCAAAGGATTATTGAACAAAGACAGCACGATCATAGAACCTACCAGTGGAAATACAGGAATAGGACTTTCATTGGTTGCTGCCGTAAAAGGATACAAACTTATTCTGGTAATGCCCGATAGTATGAGTATAGAGCGCCGTAAAATTATGGAAGCCTATGGAGCTCAATTTGTATTGACCCCAAGAGAAAAAGGGATGAAGGGTGCCATTGAAAAAGCTAATGAACTGGCACAGGAAACTCCAAATTCGTGGATCCCAAGACAGTTTGATAATCCTGCCAATGTAAAGATTCACACCGAAACGACCGCAAAGGAAATAATAAAAGATTTTCCTGATGGCCTGGATTATGTGATCACAGGAGTAGGAACAGGGGGGCACATCACTGGAATTGCAAAAGTCTTGAAAGAGAAATATCCCAATATTAGAGTAATTGCAGTAGAACCAGAGTTATCCCCTGTATTGAGTGGAGGAAGTCCTGCACCTCATCCGTTACAAGGTTTAGGAGCTGGATTTGTCCCTTCTATATTAGATATAACCCTTTTAGATGGTGTTATTACTGTAGGTAAAGATGAAGCTTTTGAGTATACTTTAGATGCAGCAAAAAAAGAAGGCCTTTTCGTAGGAATTTCTACAGGAGCTGCACTGGCTGCCATAGCAAAACATTTACCCGAGATACAGCATGGTGCTAAAATTCTTACCATTAATTACGACACCGGCGAGAGGTATCTCTCCATTGAAGGGCTCTTCTAAACTCTTTAACTAACACAGACTTTAAATGAATACACATAATAAAGCACCCAAGGTTTATCTTATTGGTGCAGGACCCGGCAACCCAGATCTCATCACAGTAAAAGCGGTAAAAGCTATTGCTAAAGCGGATGTTATCTTATGCGACCGTCTTGTAAGTCCTGAGATTTTAGAGACGTATGTCAGTAAAAACGCAGAAGTTATTTATGTAGGTAAAGAATGCAGTAAGAATGCATCTACTCCTCAGTCGCTCATTAATATTTTAATGGTGGATTATGCCCGCCAAAATAAAACAGTGGTAAGACTTAAAGGAGGTGATGTATCTATATTTTCTAATATTCTGGATGAATTGCAGACTTTAAAAGAAAATCAAATCCCATTTGAAATTATCCCGGGAATTACTGCAGCCTTAGGAGCCGCAGCCTATGCAGGTATGCCTTTGACAGCCAGAGGATATGCTACATCAGTTCGTTTTCTTACTTATTATAAGTCTGAAATTCTAACCAATGATTATTGGAAAGAACTTGCTGTGACCAATGATACTCTTGTATTTTATATGTCTAAAGGGAATCTTACAGCTCTCGTAGAGAAATTTATACAGCTAGATGTTTCAAGGGATAAAAAAATTGCCGTGATTGAACAGGCTACTACACCTTATCAAAAAGTGTATACCTCTTCTTTTAATGATTTTGCAGTAAAGTATGCAGATAAAACTTTTGCCTCTCCATCATTGGTAGTGATCGGTAAAGTAGTCAATCTGCATGAAGAATTTTCGTGGCTTCAAAATTCCGAAAACGAAGGTCTTTATTTTAAATCAGTTGAAAATGGAAGCCTTATACAAAAAACTCAAAACTTCTTCGAATATGCTGTCTGAAAATAAATTGAAAATATTAAAACAAATATCTGATAACTTTTCCAGAGACGAATCCATCTGGGCAAGCGGATATTTAGCAGGTCTTGCAGGATCATCTTTTGCTGCAGTTCAGCCATCTCTGGCAATTGACAACACAGATCAGGTTGCGGTAAAGAAAATTACCCTTGCTTATGGTACAGAAACCGGAAACAGTAAAAAACTAGCTACAGGACTGGCGGGAATTATTAAGAAAAAAGGAATTCAGGTTAAGCTAGCCGATCTTTCACAATATAAGCCAAAAGATCTTGCTAAGGAAGAGTTTTTCTTTGTGATAATCAGTACGCAAGGGGAAGGAGATCCTCCTGTTCTTGCAAAGAAATTCTATGATTATATTTATGAGAACGAAATCAATCTCAGCAACCTCAAGTTTGGAGTTTTAGCGTTGGGAGACAGTAGCTATCCGCTATTCTGTAAAACGGGAGAAGATGTAGATTATCGTTTTGAAATATTGGGAGCTCAGCGTATCATTCCATTAAAAAAATGTGATGTAGATTATGAACAGGATGCCACCCATTGGATCGAACATGTTTTCGAAACAGTAAACAAGACCTCTGAGAATACAACAAAAAATATTTCAGCTCCAAAGGTTTCAAAGGGTAGAAAAAAGTATCAGGGAACCGTTTCCACTATTATTAATCTGAACGATATTACTTCTGATAAAGAAACCTATCACATAGAAATAGAAACGGAAGAAGCTCTTGTTTATAGCCCTGGAGCTGCTCTAGGCATAGTACCGATCAATTCAAGATCTGTGGTCGATGAAATTATTGAATTAACAGGGATTGATCCTGAAAAGGAAATTGAAACAGCAAGAGTAACCGCCAGTGTGCAAGAACTTTTATCCCAACATCTTAATATCAGCTATTTATTAAAGACTGTTGTAGCTCAGTATGCTCTGATCACGGGACATTCGATTCCGGAAGTTCGTTTAGGACTTCTTGATCTCCTTCGGATTTATCCGGTGAAAAATGCAGATGAATTTGAACAGATCATCACGGTGTTAACAGGACAATCACCACGTCTGTATTCGATCTCTTCTTCTTTGGAGGCTCATGGAGATACTGAGATCCATATCACTGTTGCTAAATCAGAATTCCTGATTGACGACCAGAAACAGAATGGATTATGCAGTGGTTTCCTTAGTGAGTTCGCGGAGGGAGAAAGTATTGAGTTCTATATTCAGGAAGCAGGTCATTTCAGATTACCTGAACAGGATAAAGATATTATTATGATTGGGCCGGGAACAGGAATTGCTCCTTTCCGATCATTTCTCTGGGAACGTGATGCAATAGGAGCGGAAGGCAGAAACTGGCTATTTTTCGGAGACCGGAACTTTGTATCAGATTTCCTTTATCAATCAGAACTTCAGGATTTTCTTAAAACAGGAGGTCTTACTCATTTAGACCTTGCTTTCTCCAGAGATACCGATGAAAAAATATATGTTCAGCATAAACTGGAACAAAAGGCGCAGGAAGTTTTTTACTGGCTTGAAGGAGGGGCATCAATCTACGTCTGTGGGACCAAAGAACCCATGAGCCGAGATGTTGAAGAAACCCTTCTGAATATTATCCAAAGTCAAGGAAAACGCAGTAAGGAGGATGCTATTAGCTATCTGGAAGAAATGGAACTTAATGGCAGATACGCAAAAGATGTTTATTAAATCCCATTCGGAGTAATCGTAAAATAAAAAGAAATAATGAGCAATAAAGATAACCTTTCACCGGTAGAAAGAATTAAAACCGGGAGTAACGGACTCAGAGGAACCTTAAAGGAAAGCCTTTCCGATGATTTCACGGGAGCCATAAGAGAAGATGACCAGACGCTGATCAAATTCCATGGAATGTATCAGCAGGATGACAGAGACAGAAGGGAAGAGCGGGTAGGTAAAAAGCTAGAATGGCTTTATTCCTATATGATCCGGTTAAGACTCCCAGGTGGGTTTTTAACTTCTGAACAATGGTCAGGATTGAATGAAATTGCAGAAGACCATTCCACAGGAACCATAAAAATCACAACAAGACAGACCATTCAGCTGCATGGTATTTTAAAATCCCATCTGAAGCCTACCATTCAGAGCTTCAATATTCAACATCTCGATTCTATTGCAGCATGTGGCGATGTGAACAGAAATGTAACCTGTACTGCGAATCCTTCTGAATCTCCACTGCATCAACAGGCTTATGAATTGGCTGGTAAGATCAGTGAAATGTGTCTTCCGAAAACCAAGTCATATTACGATATCTGGATTGATGATGAATTGATTGTAGATAGAAAAACGGAAGAAGATCCTCTATATCAGGACAGGTATCTGCCAAGAAAACTGAAAATCGGAATTGCAGTTCCTCCCAATAATGATGTAGATGTATTCATCAACGATATTGCCCTTATTGCTATTATTGAAAATAATCAGATTGTAGGGTATAATATTGCAGCAGGGGGAGGACTTGGAGCCACTCATGGAAACGAAGCGACCTATGCGCGTTTGGCATCAGTTCTTGGATTTGTAGACTCGGAAGAGAAAGCACTGAAAGCAGTATATGAAATTATAACTGTACAGCGCGACTTCGGAAACAGAAGTGACCGAAAGCTTTCCCGATTAAAATATACGATCGATAAACTGGGAATTGACGGATACAGAACTGAAGTTGAGAAAAGAACAGGATTTGCCTTTGAGACTGCCAGAGAATTTAAATTTGAACAAAGAAAAGACCGTTACGGGTGGATGCAAAATCATGAAGGAAAATGGTTTTATACGGTCTTCGTGGAGCATGGAAGAGTTCTTGACACCGACGAATATCCTTTAAAATCAGGATTATTAAAGATTGCAGAATCCGGTAAAGTGAATTTCCGTTTTACCTGTAACCAAAATCTTATTCTTTCTGATATTAAAGAAGCTGATAAACCTCAAATTGAATCTCTCCTGAAAGAATTTGGAATTTCAGATTACACAGAGAAAGCAAGTGCCTTACGTAAAAATTCTGTTGCCTGTGTGGCATTAAATACTTGTTCATTGGCTTTAGCAGAAGCACAGCGTTATCTGCCTTCTTTAGTGACAAAAATAGAACCTGTACTCGAAAAGTATGGCCTTCTTCAGGAAGATATAACCATCAGAATGACCGGATGTCCAAACGGCTGTGGAAGGTCTCCTAATGCTGAAATCGGTTTTGTAGGAACTGCGTATGGTAAATATAACCTTCACATCGGTGGAGACAGATTAGGAATGCGCCTAAATACAAAATTTAAAGAAAATTTAGGTGAGGAAGAAATTCTTGAAACCTTGGATCAGCTTTTCGGGATATATGTACAGGAAAAACTGACTGAGGAAACGTTTGGTGATTTCTCATACCGTTATTTACAGAATTTAAATTAAAAATTAAACCACAAAAGTTAAAATAAACCACAAAAGTCACAAAAGCTTTATTTATAAACACTTTAGAGCACGTAAGCTGGTTTATAATAATAGCTAAAGTGTTAAAAACTTTTGTCCCTTTTGTGGTTGGAAAAAATAAAAACTTAAATTGAAAATATGATAAAACTATTGTATCGTCGGAAAAAATTTAAAAAACATTGCCATTATCTTTCAGGTATGCGAATGTGTATGTGTTGTTGATTGAAACAATAAATAACATTAAAACTGTTTAAACCCTATTAAAACTATTCAAAGGATTTTCTGAGTGTGTTATTGAAACACCCCGTCAAATCTTTGGTTGCCCACCCCTCAGAGGAGTGGAATGATAGGTACTTCTAATCTCCCTTATTCAAAAGTTTAAACAGAATCATTCGTATAACCTCAAAAAATGAAAAATGAAAAATATAAGGCAGAAATATTTTCTGCAAAAAACGGGTATTATAGTATTTACACTTTTATTTTTTAATCTGGCAGAAGCACAGCAACAGCTTATAGAATTAAGTGGAATCATCAAAAACACAGATACGCAAAAAGGGATTAATACTGCCAAAGTTCAGGTTGAAAATACGCAGGATACAGCATTAACCGATCAACAGGGAAATTTTAAAATAAGAACGAGGGTTAAAATACCTTTTCGAATTGTTATTCATAAAGAAGGATTTATCGACCAGACGGTTGAAATACTATCATTATCTAATAAAATAGCGATAGAACTCAACCCTCAGAATGCCATTATAGATGAAGTGGTTATTTCCGCTTCCAGAGTTCCTGAAAAGGTTCTAAGATCTCCTATAGCCATTGAAAAGATCGATATCAGAGCGATCCGGGAAAGTCCTGCTGCATCATTTTATGAAACATTAGAAAATGTAAAAGGGTTACAGCTTTTAACCTCAAGCCTTACGTTAAAAATCCCTAACTCCCGTGGCTTTAATTCACCGAATAATTTTCGCTTTATGCAATTGGTGGATGGGGTTGATGTACAGTCAGCTACCTTAGGAGTTCCATTAGGAAATGCTATAGGGCCAACGGAGCTGGATATCCAGTCTATGGAGGTAACTCCGGGTGCTGCATCAGCTCTTTACGGGATGAATGCCATTAATGGGCTCGCGAGTCTTCAAACCAAAGATCCGTTTACTACTGAAGGACTAAGTGTTTATTTCAGAGGGGGTGTCAATCATGTAGACAATGTGAACCACAAAATATCTTCTTTGGGAGAAAGTGCTATACGATTTGCAAAGGTTTTAAATAAAAATCTGGCCATCAAAGTAAATGCCTCTTATTTTAGTGGAGTGGACTGGATATCAAATAATCAGACCGATCAGAATGCCAATCCATTAATTACCGCCAATCCTAATTTTTCATTGCCGAATAATCCAGCGGAAGACCTTTGGAACAAATACGGAGACGAAAGAAACAATAGGGTAGCCGTAAAAGTGGACTATAATGGAAAGCCTACCACATTTAATGTATCAAGAACAGGATATCTTGAAAAAGATCTGGTAAGCCCGGAGGTGAAAAATATAAAATTTGATGCCGGATTATATTATCGTTTTGGAGACCAATGGAGAGCATCCTATGTGTATCGTTATGGATTACTGGATGGGACTTTCCAGAGAGGAAATAAGATCAGACTGCAAAATGCAACGGTTCAAAATCATAAAGTAGAACTGACGGGTAGGGAACTTACTTTCAGAGCATATGTATCTATTGAAAATACAGGAGACTCTTACAATTTAAAACCTTTGGCCGATAATCTGGATCTGACCAATCTGTCCAACAACAACTGGAGAAATATATTTCAATCCGCTTTGCAAAATAGTATTAATTCTGGTGTCAACCTGAATGATGCATTTATCCTCGCAAGACAGGAAGCAGATAAAAATAGAGTAGTTCCCGGAACCTATGCTTTTGACCAGTTAAAGAATACCATTATCGGAATCAATAATTGGGATTCTGCAAACGGGGGAGTTGCCGGAGCTCCGGCAACAGGAGGGGCTAAGCTTGAACAGAAATCACGCTTTTACCAGGGCGAGCTCACCTACGACTTCAGCAGGTTTGTAAAAATATTCAACCTACTTGCAGGTATTGATTATCGTTTGTACAGCATAACCCCTGATGGAAATAATTTCGTTGATTTTGACAGACCGGTTAAAGAAAGAAATATTCCTTTATCCAATGGTACTTTCGGTAAAGATGTTATTTATCAGAAATATGGTGCTTTTGCTCAGATCACCAAGCTTTTCTTTGATGATAAATTAAAACTTAATGTTGCCCTGCGCGTTGACCGAAATCCTGAATTCGAAGCCAAAGTGAATCCAAGAATAAGTATTGTATATTCCCCTGTCAATCAACATAATTTCAGGGCTTCTTTTCAAAACGGATACCGTTTCCCATCCCTTTTTGAAGCACTTTCTTTCGTCAATAACGGAAACGTACGAAGAGTAGGTGGACTTTCAAAAGTGAATGAAGGATTGGGTTATCTGGATAATTCATATACACTGGCATCACTTGACAAATTTACTTCTGCTGTGAATGCAGATGTTGATGGAGGGAAAAGTCCAAACCAGGCTGCATTAGACAATAAGAATCTTTTGGCTGTTGCCAATCTTCAAAAGCTTCAGCCTGAAAAAATCAATTCATTTGAAGTAGGGTATAAGTCCGTTTTCTTTAATAGCAAGCTGGTGTTGGATTGGGATTTTTATTATAATATATATGAAGGGTTTCTGGGCCAGGTAGAAGTAGCTGTTCCTAAAAATGGTAAAGTAGGAAGCGAGAGTGCTGTTTTGGATATGATCGATCGCAGTAAGCAGGATCGTTATAGAGTATATACCAACAGTAACAGTACCTACAAAAGCTACGGAACGTCATTAGGTGTCCGTTATAACATTGTAAAAAACTATAATATCAATGCCAATATCTCTTATAATGATCTGGCATCCAACAATAATTCTGATTTGTTTATCACCTCTTTCAACACTCCAAAATGGATGGTTAATGTAAGTGTAGGAAACAGAGAGATCATCAAGAATATTGGGTTTACCCTCGTTGCAAGATGGCAGAACAATTTCTTATGGGAAAGTCCTTTGGCTTCGGGGAAAATTCCAGCTTACTATACAATAGATGCTCAGGCAACGTGGAAGCTTCCTGAAATCAATGCAAATGTAAAAATAGGGGCTACCAACTTACTTAATCGCCGATATTTTCAGTATGCAGCAGGTCCTGAAATCGGTGGTCTGTATTATCTTACTTTTACCTATGATCTAAAATTATCGTCAAAATGAGTAATTCCCTATATCCCATATTTCTAAAGCTCGAAAAATTACCATTATTAGTCATTGGTGGTGGTAAAATAGCGCTTGAAAAATTAGAATCAGTGCTTGGTAATTCACCGAAAACCTCCGTAAAGCTGGTAGCAATAGAAATTATCCCGGAGATTAGATCATTGGAAACCCAGTATCCCAATTTAACCTTATACGAAAGAGCTTACGAGGATTCTGATTTCAGCAATATAGACGTAGCTATTATAGCAGTAAATGATATTACATTAGCTGAGCAGATCCGTGACAAAGCACATCTTAATAATGTATTGGTAAATATTGCCGATAAACCGGATCTGTGTGATTTCTATTTAGGATCTATTGTAAAAAAAGGAAGTCTGAAAATTGCCATTTCAACGAATGGAAAATCCCCAACTATCGCAAAGAGATTACGGGAAATTCTTACCGAAACCATCCCTGATGAAATGGATGATGTATTGGAGAATATGCAGAATATCCGCAATCAGCTAAAAGGAGATTTCAACTACAAAGTCCAGGAGCTGAACCGGGTAACCACAGAATATCTGGATGAAGGAAAAAGGAACTCCTCAAAATCAGATCTTGAAATAGAAAAGCTCATCAATATTACCAAAATAGCTCAAAGACGGGCGAATATCTATTTGGCCATAATAGGCGTTTTAATTCTTTTTGGAGTGTTGGGAATTATCATTTACCAGTTCAATCTATCAGATGACATTCAGGTTTTTCTTAGTAAAGATGGACATATTTTTTACTGGATGCTGCTTGCTGGATTTTTAGCGGAAATTGTCGCAGGTTCTATGGGAATGGGATATGGAGTCATATGTACAACGATACTTTTATTGCTTAACGTGCCACCACCAGTCGTGAGTGCCAGCATTCACTCTGCAGAATCCTTTACAACAGCAGCCGGAAGTTTTAGCCATTATAAATTAGGAAACGTTAATAAGAAAATGGTTCTCGTATTATTCCCACTGGCAATAGCGGGTTCTGTGATCGGGGCATTAACGCTATCTCATTACGGCGAATATTATGCACATATTGTAAAGCCTATTATCGCATGTTATACTTTGTATCTTGGATTAAATATTCTTAAAAATGCTTTCAAAGAAAAAAGAGCCAATCAGGTAAAAACAAAAAAAAGAACAAATCTTAGGGTCTTGGGACTTGTGGGTGGTTTTATTGATTCTTTTGCTGGAGGAGGATGGGGTCCTCTGGTTACCGGAACATTGATCAAAGAGGGGAGAATTCCCCGTTATGTTGTGGGAAGCTCTACTGTTGCCAAATTTTTGCTTACCATCACCAGCGCAGTCACTTTTATTTTTACCATTGGTATTCACCACTGGAATATTGTATTAGGTCTTTTACTGGGTGGGGTTTTCACCGCTCCTTTTTCAGCCATGCTGACCTCCAAACTGCCGACAAAGAAAATGTTTGTAGTGGTGGGCGTAGTGGTTAGTATAATGAGCCTTATCACGATTGTAAAATCCATTATATCATAAGAATCATTATGGTCGCTAATAGGCATAAGTTGCTATCAATTAGTATTTTATTTTAAATTTTAATTAAAAACTAGTCATATTTTTTATTATATTTGATTAATAACTTAAAAAAACTACTATGAAATCACATCTTAAAAATCTAAGTTCATTAGACAGAAAACAAATGAAATCAATCAATGGGGGCCGCATTCCTTGTCCTGCTAATAATGACTGTGGAGCAGGGAACTGTTGCATAGCCGGAGCATGTCACCCGATCTCTGACGCAGGGCCTAAGTATGGCTTATGTACTGCTATAATCTTGGATTAAAATAAACAATCAGCACATAATTTTTCCCTCCATTGTTAAAATGGAGGGAAATTTATTTTATGATTAACAAATTAGAGTGAAAGGGGTTTATACAGATATTTTATTCTGTCCAAAGATGTCCGGCAGAATAGGTCTTTGCTTTTCCTGCAATGATGACCCGCTCATTTTGATCTTCACAATATAACTTTCCAAGTCTTTCGGAGAGCTGCATTGCAAACATATCCTTTTTACCCAGTCTTTCTGACCAGAAAGGAATCAGTGAACAATGAGCAGAACCCGTTACCGGATCTTCCAGAATGCTGGATTGTGAGGTAAAATATCTGGAAACAAAATCACTCCCATTTCCTTTCGCAGTTACAATCACACCACCTGGATCCAAATTGATGAGATCAAAGGTTGCTCGGTCAATTTTGATATTTCTTATTTCATCTTCTGTATCATATACCAAAACATAATCTCTTGATTGAAATACTTCTTTTGGCTGAATATTCAATGATTTTGAAATAATTTCAGGCAATACAGAGGGTAATGGCATCCTTGAAGGAAAATCAAGATAATACAATCCATCCTTAAAGCTTACCTTCAATTCGCCACTTTTGGTTTCAAAAATAATTTCATTGCTTTTATAATTTAAAATTGAAATCAAACAATGAGCTGTTGCCAGGGTAGCATGTCCGCATAGAGATCCATCTCAATTTCAGGGGTAAACCACCGGAGATGTATTGTTGAACCATTTTCGATAAAAAATGCTGTTTCAGCCACCGCATTTTCCCTGGTAATTTTTAGAAGGGTTTCATCAGGAAGCCATTCTTTTAAGGGGACTACACAGGCAGGATTTCCTCTGAAAAGTTCATCTGTAAATGCGTCTATCTGGTATAATTCTAATTTCATGATCAAGAATAAATTGTCTTCAGTAAAAGTAAAAATTTCTTTTCATCTTTACCACTTAACTGAAGACAATACTATTATAAAAAGAATTCTTTCAACTCATTATTGACCATTGATCTTTTTTGAAGTATCAATTCCAAATCCAACACATCCCTGCGATAGAAACATCGTTAAAAATAACAGATACAGTGTCTGTGGCAGATACAGAAAATAGCTCAGCCAGGTAAAAGGATCCATTTCATATACGCCCGTCTCCGGTTTAATGGGAATAAGTTCCTTAGGAATTGTATTGAGGTCATGGGTGAATAAGGCAACGAGTATAATGATGATTAAAAAGACCGAACTTATTCTCGTCCATAAACCAATCATTAAAAATAGTCCAAATATACACTCACAAAAAGCGGTAAAATTAGCTGTAAATCCGGGAAACGGAAATCCAATACTGCTAATCGTATTGAACATATATCCCTGAAAAATAGGATGAAATAATTTGTTAAAGCCCGCAATAAAGAAGAATAATCCAATAAGGATTCTGCATATGATGTATATATTTTTGCTGTTTTTTTCGAATTTTGATGTGATTGTATTCATTATTTTTTTAATTCATTTTAGATTAAATAACAAGCCCATGAAAGGGAGCCAGTCATGTTATGTAAGATTAATAATAGAGGAATAATGCTTATTCCTTTTTGTAAGTTTTCAGCATATATTAGAGCTGAAACTTTGAGAATTAAACTTTTATTTTAGGAGGAATCCAAATGGAATTAAAAAAAGAAGAATAGGGTGGATCGTTATATAAAAAGAAACGACTTTCTAAGCTCTCTTCAAATCCTTTGAACCTAAAAGATGTAAACGAAGCCGTAAAAAATGATGAAAAATTAGAACAGTAATTTCCATTACATTTTATCGGAGTTCTGTTGTTTTCTTTGAGACTGGTTTGATCACATTCCTGATGAGCATTCGAATTAAAATGCTGGTAAGTACTGAATAGCGTTGTTGAAAAACTATTATAACTTGTAGTAGATATAAACAAATGGGTTAGCATCAAAAATAGACTCAATACTCTTGTATAATGCAATAAACCAATCTGTTTAACCATAGGCATTTTTTAAAATGGATAACAAATATAATGAAATATTTATGGTAGTATACGTTCCTAATCGGTTTACAGGAAATCAGTATTTCATTAATGATAAAAACTTATCAATTAAAAGTCTGTCTGAACTCAAGTGGAGACAGGGAAGTCTTGTTTTTAAATAAACGATGTAATGATTGTGAATGTTCAAAACCAAGATGAAAGGCAATTTCCGATACCGACATTGAGGTCGTAGATAAGAGTTCCTTCGCTTTTTCTATTAACCTGTTTTGTACATGCTGTTGAGTAGTTTGTCCCGTATGGACACGCAACATATCACTAAGATAATTAGGACTGATGTGCAGCTCATTCGCTATAAATTGCACCGATGGAATCCCATTGATTATCAGATTATCATTTTTAAACTGATCATCCAACAATTTCTCCAACTGAGTTAAAAGATCACTATTTACTTTTTTCCTTGTTAAAAATTGACGGTTATAAAAACGATCACAGTATTTCAGAAGCAGATCAATATTAGAGATCAGTAAATCCTGGGTGAAAACATCCATATTATTTTCTGTTTCTCTCCTGATATTAGCCATGATATCTGTGACTGAATTTTCTTCATTTTCCGAAAGATGTAAAGCCTCGTTAGCCGAATACGAAAAATAACCATAATCCTTTATAACAGAAGCAATCGGGTAGCCTTGTAGAAAATCTGGATGAATCACTAATACATTTCCTTTGACATCAGAAAGCAAAATATCTTCAAACTGAACCACCTGATGGGGCGCAATAAAATACATAATCCCACCATCAAAATCATAATATTGCTGACCATATCTGAACTTTCCGGCACAATCACTTTTAATGACAATCACATAAAAATCTGTAGTAATAGCACGAAGAAAAGTCTCAGGAGGTACAGAAATCTCATTAAAATCAAAAACACTGATCAGTGGATTGGAAGGTTTTTTAAGCTTCAGGTAATGATGCATTTTTGCAATTGAAGTTACTTTTTCAGGAGCTTTCATCTTTGTAGTTTATGATTTAAATATTCGGGTTAATAACCTTGTTGCTCTTTTTTGATCTGTTCTATTCCTTTTCTGTAAGTCGTTACTTCAAAATCCGGAAACCTTTTCCTGAATTTAGAATCATCAAACAGATTATCATATCCATATCTTGGAAGCAGCTCTTTCAGTTCCTGTGCATTTTCATTGAAGAGCGCACTGAGCCTGAATGCAAATTTAGGAATCGTAGTATATTTTAATTCTTGTCCATAAATTTCTGAGGCTAGTTCAATAAATTGCTTATAGGTTAATTTATGGTTATCTACGGGCAGATGCCAAGTTTGTCCATATGCATCCGGTGTATTCCCTATTAGAGCAGTCGCCTTACTTGCATCAGGAGTCCAGATTAGGCTTCTTAATTTATCATCCCTCAACGGAACTTTTAGCTTTTTACCCTCTTTTATAGCATCAAAAATAAGAGCATTGGTAATACTTTGTGTTTTTCCAGGCCCGTAGAACTCCGGAGCCCTGCAAATTACCACATCCATTTCTCTCAATTTCATTTCTTTTAAAACCATTTCTGCCATTTCCTTTCTCACTTTTCCTTTTCTTCCTACAGGAGCAAAGGGAGTATCTTCTGTGAGAAGATTATTATTTTGCGGATACATATAGGTATTATCAAAGAACACCAGTTTAGCTCCATTCACTTTACAGGCTTCAATTACATTTTTTGTAATAGTAGGAAATCGTTTTTCCCACAAATCCGTATTCATAGGCAACCCCAAAGTAAAATAGGCAATCTGACTGCCTTTTACAGCTTCAATAGCATTTTCTTTAACAAATAAATCGGCAGAAAATGTAGTATCTGTATCATTCACTTTCTTTGGATTTCTGCTTACAATCCTGATATCGGAAGTGAAATTCTTTTTCAGCTCCCTTGCCAGTTCTTCGCCGATTTGGCCATTAGCACCTAATATAGTTTGCATAATTGTATGTTTATTTCTGACTTTTATTCTTATGCAAAATTCGGGCATAACTTATAAGAAACTGTAACTCAATCATCCGAATTTGTAACCTCATCTCTGTTCTTGCATTTTAAATGCATCTTTTTCAAACCTTATTCTTGAGCCACTCTGTATCTATAATAGTGATGAATTTAATTGAATGACTAATAAAATGAATATTTAACCTTATTTATTCTAAGAAAAAATACCGGAAAATCCTGTACTAAACTGCATTCTTGGCTGTTGTGAAGGAGGTCTATTTATCCTAAACTTGTATATTTGCCAAAATAGTAAATTCATTCACAACACAAAAATTATTAATGGTTCCAGCCAATGCTTCCCATAAGCTTATCCCGATGACTACCTTCGTTCTTGAATATTATTCACACGAGGGATATGCTGATCTTCAGACGTTAAATCTGATGAATAATTATGCTAATCTTCTGAAGCATCCTTTAACGCTTGGAATGTTCATTCCTGTCGATGCAGACGGAAATGTGTTGAAAGAACCTAAAAATTATGTGAGCTGGAAATCACTTGAACATAACACAAAACATATCAATGAAAACTCTGCAGTACCTGGATTTGAAGAAAACAACATATACCAAAGAGCAGAACAAAATTGTTTTTTTGAAGGTTTTAAAGTAGCTTATAATGGCTATTCAGTAGTCAGAATCGTGGCCTCTTATGACGATGCTATCGAATTATCTTTTAACAAAATTGATCAAAAATTTCAGACATTCGAAGACATTGAATCTCTTACAGTTTTCGATGAAATATATTTAAGTGCTACTGCTCTAAAAGCTATTGGTATCAAGTAATAGTATTCTTAGACAGATTTTTTTAAATGATTTACAGTTGGTTATGAAAATATTTATCATATTTACATCACAAACCACTCAATTATTTACAATGAAAAATCTTAAACAAATCTCAAAAGAGGATTTAAAAACAATCAAAGGAGCTGCTTCGGTATGCTCTAAAGGATATTACTGGTGTACACCATCCGGAGGCTGTATTCCTGAAGCACAAACTTGTTGTTTATAAACAGAAAGACACTTTATAACGATCAGTAAAAGATTGTAAAACTTAAAGCTCTACTTAGTGGGGCTTTTTCTATGAAAATCATCCATATTTTTCTTCAGTGTTTCTTTAAAATAGTTAAAAGCATCCATTTCACTCTGAGTATTACTCAATGGTTGGGAGGCACGGGGATGACTTATCGCCCAATGGTATGATCGCTTACCGACTACACGAAGTATAAAGCCTGGATAAAGAAAGTACCATGGAGCTATTATTTCTATCATATTTTCATAGGGAATTCTTCCATAAAGCGCTGATTCAAGATAATCCGGATAGAATATAATACGCTCTTTTCTCCCCATCCATCTTACCAATACAACAACCAGAATAATAAATTCTGTAATACCGATACCCAATAACCAATTGATAGGAATATCTATAATTTTCCCTGATATAATCGTTACAAAAAGAAGTAGAGGAATTAGTATTACGCCTATTACCGCACGTCTGTTATCTGGTAAAACAAATTCAAAAGTATGCATCAATAATAATTACAATATAAAAGCAAATATACTCAACCTTTCCCGTCGTATAAAATATTTCAAATGAACTATGGATATTGTAACACAAGCTCTATCAGTAATACTACCTATTTCCCATTGAGTAGAAATACTCTTGCTGTTCTTTGTTTCCCATTGTAACTTTATCCTATCTTATTTTAGGAACAATAACCATGGAGACCAGAAACCATTATAAAACGGGGCGCCATTCCGAAAAGCCATATGAGTAGGGAGAAAAAACTAATATTATGAATCATGTAAAGTACAGGGTTGGAAAATGGCTTCCATCCGACAGGAATTTTCTAAATAACTGGATAGAGAAAAAAATCATTCAGGCTAAAAAGTCTAATCTTCCAATGAATCCGGCTATTGCAGACCTTAGAGATGCCATATACAATGATCCTATTTTATGGATGAGTTTTACAAGCATGTATGATGAGATTCCACAAGGGTATAATGAGCCTGTAAAAAACTTTGAAACCATGCTTCTTATTATGAATCAGATTTTACAGGAAGCTCCATGTTACAGTACCATAGAGAATACAATTGGATTAGTTGGTTTCCCCATTAATGCTATTTTGGATTGGGCTATGGGTACCAGTGGTGGATATCTCGCATTCACCAATACATTAGTGAATGAAAAATTAAATGTGATCCTCAACGAATGGAAAGTATTTCTGCAGTCCGACGCTTCAAAATACGTTTTGGTAAACGGACCTATATTTCAGCCACAACCTGACTATACCAATCCGGTGGGCTGGTTTTCACCAGAAGCACTTGAAGCTATCGCAGCTATGGACCCATTAAGAGGTCAGGGTAACGATCCAGAAAATGCACTGGCTAATTTCATCTATAATTATCAATGCAGACCCGATCTTCCTAATTTTGGGTATACTAGCTGGGATGATTTTTTCACCCGTGAATTCAATCCCGGCGTAAGAGAGGTAAGTGATGCAGACAAAGACCCATCAGTGATTGTAAGTGCCTGCGAATCGGCTCCCTATAATTGTGTGACTAATGCCATGATGAGAGATAAGTTCTGGATGAAGGGGCAACCATATTCTCTGTTGGATATTATGAACAATCATCCGTTATCACAACAATTTGGAGATAACAGTACAGTCTATCAGGCATTTCTTTGTGCTAAAACTTATCACCGTTGGAACAGTCCTGTAGATGGTAGAGTAGTAGCTATTCAGAATGTTCCCGGAACCTATTATGCGGAAGCCCCTGTTGAAGGATATGATCCGGCAGGTCCAAATGACTCTCAGGGGTACATCGCTGAATTGGCTGCCCGTGCCTTAATCTTTATTCAATCTGATAATGAAAAAATAGGGTTAATGTGCTTTGTCGCTATCGGTATGGCGGAAGTTTCCAGCTGTGAAATCACCGTAAAGGTAGGAGATCACATCAAAAAAGGAGACCCAACAGGTACATTCCATTTTGGAGGCTCTACCCATTGCTTAATTTTCAGACCGGGAGTGAATATTGATTTTGACTTCCATGGACAAACACCGAGTTTGAATACGTATAATATTCCGGTGAAATCAAAGATTGGTGTCGTTTCTTAATTAATTGAAAGTTGAAAGTTGAAAATGGAAAATTGGAGCATCTTTAGATCTTCTAATTCGACAAAATATATTTTAAATTTTAGAGAAAGACCTCAAAAAAATTTGAGGTCTTTTTTAATAGATTGGTCTGTGTCAGTTAGAATACACGTCTGTTTATATAGTAAAAATCTTATAATTTAGAAATAAACCTTTTAAAACTGGTTTGATATTCTTCTCTTCCTTTCAAATCACCATGCCCGCCCTTAGAAATTACAATCATTTCTTTTTGAGGAGTAACAAGATTAGCCAATATTCTTTCGGAATGGTCGGGAGTTATAATATCATCCAATTCCCCATGAATCAGTAGAGTAGGAATACTAATCTCATGGGCTCTTTTTGCAGTATTCAATTGATAATCTGGCGCCTGATTTCCAAAAATACTGATTTCAGCAATAGAGGAGTAAGGACTTTCTAAAATAACCGCTTTAGCCCTTTTCTTTGTAGCCAGATAAGCGGCCATTGAAGTTCCCATTGAATATCCATAAAGAATAATATTTTCCGGCTGATACCCTAATTGTAATGCAAAGTCATACACATGCTCTGCATCACTATACATATTTTGTTCACCATCAATCGATCCTGTTGATTTTCCAAAGCCTCGGTAATCGGTAACTAAAACATTATATCCCCAGTCCAGTATCATCCCATGATTATCAAAAAAATTCTGCATATTTTTCGCATTTCCTTGAAAATAGACTAAAAGCAATGGGCTTTTTGTAGTCTTATAATAAAGACCATGCAAGATTACTTCAGGGGTAACCTGAATAGAGACTTCTTCAACATTCTCAGGTAATTCAAATTGATAATCCTGAGACAAAGGAATAGGCTCAAAAATAAGTTCAGTTTGTTTTGTAATATCCATTGATTTATTGATTATTTGGCATTTTGTTTTGGTTTAAGAACTGTTCAGCATTTTTACGAGCCAGTTGAATTGGCCAATCGTCTTTGAAAATTTTACTGTCTACAGTTGCTGCTTCATACAATAGGTAAATAGTATCAGATACTTCACGGGCTTGCATTACCCCAATATCTATTTTTGTTGTTATCTGGTATAGCAATTCCCTGAATCTTTGTTTATGAGCAACTACCATTTCTGTTATTTGATCGTCCTGGTCTGTAACTTCAGTCAGAATATTGATCAAACGACAGCCGTTAAATTGGTTGATTTTTGCGTACTTTTCTAAAAATGAAAAAATGGCTAGCAGTTTTTCAGCAGGATCAGACCAAAGTTCCAGCTCCTTTTCAAGTCCTTTGAACCATTGATCACTTGATTGCTTCACGTAGGCATGGCCAAGATCTTTTTTTGAGGGAAAATGATTATACAGACTTCCTTTAGCCACATTGGCCTCGTCAATAATCTGATTGATTCCCGTTGTTTGATATCCCTGAAAATAGAAAAGCTTATCAGCTGTTTCCATAATACGATCTTTTGTATTCATATGACAAAAGTAATATTTTATTTCACAAATTAGACATAATTGTCTATTTTTACATATAAAATTATTTTCAGTAAGCTATCAGACATACTACGAATTTGAACAAGCAATCAATTCTAATATAAATGCAAAAACCTGTAAAATCAGAATTACAGGTATATTGAATATTTTTACTGAGGCTTAAAGTATTATTCTAACCCAGCCAAAAATCTTAGAATTGATTTAGCAGTTTCCTCTGGTCGTTCTTCCATTAAAAAATGGCCAGCTCCATCAATTTCTTTCATCTCCAGATTTTTGACATAAGGGGAAAGACTAAGCTTGAGCATTTCGTAGTTGTCACTACCAGTAATACCTATACTAGGGGCATCAATAATTTTCATTGCTTTTATATCCTGAATATCCTGGGTAAATGCCTGATACCATGCATTGGAGGCTCTTATAGAAGCTTTGTCATTATAGGCTTGACTGTAAACCTTTCTGTCAAAATCACTTATTGAAGATTGATCTTTCAAAAGTTGGTCAAAGATCCAATCCTGAATCAGATGAAATCGTCCCTCTACCAGTTTTTCGGGGAGATCTTTAACCTGATTAAATGCAACCCACCATGGATATACCGGAAGTCCTACGGGCAACATTGGAAGTTGATACATATTTTCATCCGGGTGTGGAGTGTCCAACACAATAAGCTTTTCTGTATTCTGAGGAAAATTACCCGCAAAGCTTATTGCAACAGTTGCTCCAATATCATGGCCTCCAATACTCACTTTTTCATATCCAATCTTTTTGATCAAATTCAATATATCATGAGCCATATTTTTCTTTGAATATCCAACATCTGGTTTTCCTGAACTTCCCATTCCTCTGATATCGATAACAATTACATGATGCTTTTCAGCCAGGGCCGGCATTATTTTATGGAAGCTCCACCAGGTTTGTGGCCAGCCAGCGAGTAATACGAGAGGGGAGCCCGTTCCACCTGCTACATAATGTAGTGCAAGGCCCTCCACTTCCTCGATGTGGCTAGTGTATCCTGGAATCAGATTGACAAGTTGGCTATCCTCATATTTTCCTGGATCATTGTCAACGAATATTGAGCTCATATGATTTAAATTTTAGATTAAGACTTATTATATATTGTATACTCTTTCAGCCCAACACTTCCTTTAAAAGAAGACCATGCAAATTTTTTCAAATCATTTCCTGCAATTTCTCCGTTGCGCTGGGCAGCAATGGCGATATCTATAATCCCCCCAAAAAGATTATAAATCCATGGCACCGTAAACTTATGATCAATCATTCTATTTTCCTGAAGATGTTCTACGATTCCAAACCATTTTGCCTTAACATCATCATATAATTCTTTTTCATTATGCACCACTTCTGAATAACCGCTTCGTTCAAATCGTTTTTTCACAAAAGAATATTCATGTCCGATACTGAGCGCAGCGTAGAACATATTTTCCATTTGTACAAGAGGAATGTCGCTGCTCAGATAGGCTGTAATCATTGTAGCATTACATGTTTCCATCATTTTTTGTTTGCAGCATTCAATTAAGGAATTCTTATCCTTAAAATATCTATGGATGGTACGTCGGCTAATTCCTATATGATTAGCAATATCATCAATTGTTGCAGCGTCATTATCATTTAATATATATACTGCTGCATCAATAATTTTACTTTCTGTACTTTTCATGTCGCAAATATATGTAAAATGACTCAACAATGTGACATTTTTATAATTTTAATTCAAGCCTGAAAAATAAATTCGTCTGAAAAATTATTGGACAAAACCTATCACAAATATCATAAAATAAAGCAAATCTAATAAAATGATATCTCCAACAAATAACCATTATATTAATGGAATATTAAATTATATAAATAATTAAATATTTTTTCAAAAAAAAATACAACGTATTGTAATTTTTCCTATCTTAGTGAAGTATTAATCATAAAAAATTATTATCATGAAAAATTTTAAAAAATTAGACAGAGAGCAGTTAAAAACTATTTCAGGAGATGGATTTCTTGATCCAATTTTAGGCCTAGTAGGTGGAGTTCTAGGTGGAGTTGGAACTATCGTTGGTGGTACTATCGGTGCTATTGGCGGTGCTGTAGGTGGAACTGTTGTTCAAGTTGTTAAAAATCTTGAAAACGGACTTTGCCAAGTACAGTGTGGAATCAACAATGTTGTACACATTACTGTAGTTAGCTGTGGAGCTAATACTTGCCACTAATAAAAATTAAAAATTACTACCGCTCTGAAAAGAGCGGTTTTTTTTATGATAATAAGTAATATGTAATACTACAGAATAGAGGCTTACTGGTATAGTACCTTATTCTTACAAACAATACATTAGGCAATGTACAGGCTGTCATAAATAGAGTAGTACACATTCCTTTACCTAAGGGTAAAACTACCTGTTAAGACAACAAAGTATTTATAGTTAGTTATGCCGCTCTTTCCAGAGCGGTTTTTTTTAATATTCTAAAATACATTTGATTCTTTACTTCAGGAACGGATACGTAAAAAACAGAATATGAATTAAGTTCAGAATAAAATGACTCACTATATTCAGTATAATATTTTTTGCCCTATAATAGATCAGTCCATACATCATCCCAGCTATAGCAGCATACAAAACATACCATATTCCACCCTGCCAGTGCAAGGCCCCAAAAGCCAAAGCAGCAATAAAAACAGCAATGATTCCGCTATTTTTTATATTCAGCAAAGATAGGTGCCTTTGAAAAAAACCTCTGAATAAAACTTCTTCCGCCATCACAACGAACAATAAGTTATTTAAAGCCCAAATAAAGAAATAAGAGTGAAACTTAATATCAATTTTGACAAAATTAAACAATAAAGTAAGTCCCATAAGTAAAAGAACAGCTATTATAATAAGATACCAATTCTTCTTCAGAGCAGATTTAAAGTTCATTTCCCACGGCACTACAAACAAGAGCAAAATAAGCCCAGTCAACGTTTTATCTATATTGAAATACATAGTAAAGGGAACTGCATCTTTTGATACCTGTATTTTATCGAAAATTAGTACATTATTAAATCCTGGCAGCAAATGCTGAAAAACAACAATAGAAAATACAAAGATACCCAATGCCATGGCATGATATAAAAACCTGCTGTATTTCTGATTTTTTTCCAACATACTATATCCATAAACCATCGCTACAAAAGCCAGGATAATCAGAAGTCCTACAACCGATATGAGTTGAGTAAAAAGACAAATTATTAAAACTGAAAATAACAGGAGCATTTTGGCAGATTCTTTTCTTTCCATATGAGTACTTTAAATAAAATAGATAAGCAGGTATCTTTTTAAAGGAGTAAAAATACTAATAAAAAAGTCAAAGCTTGCTCCAATACAAGATTTCCATTGAGTAGGAGCGTATTGAATATCTATTTATATTTGTTTGACAAGCATAAACCCATAAAGTGGATATGAAAAAGTATAGTGATGGCAAATAATAGCAAACTAACTGCTTCCTCAACATAATATCATAATCAATATATAAGATATACTCATGGATTCAAATATAAGCATCATCAATAAAGACAAAGGAAAATTACTAGCCGTTGCAGGAGGTAATTACAGAATTATTATTTCTGGAGACCAAACCGATGGAAATTATGCTGTCATAGAAATGGTAGTCCCTCCGGGAGGTGGACCGCCGCCACATTCACATCCAGATATTCAGGAAATGTTTCATGTTCTGGAAGGTGAGGTAGAATTTAAAACTGAAGCAGGCAAACAAATCGTTGGGCAAGATGGTTTTGTTAATATCCCTTTTGGAGGTTCTATACATTCTTTTAAAAATACCTCTGAAAAATATGCACGATTACTTTGTACCGTCATTCCTGCAGGATTAGAAGTTCTATTTGAAGAAGTAGGTACTCCTGCATTACCTGGTCAAATTTTGCCAGTTCCGGAATTCACAGAAGAACGAAAAGAATTCTTACAAAAATTAAATGAAAAACATGGGATTAAAACATTTCCTTCTGATTTTCTTGGATAAAATATTTTTTGAAACCCCTAGAGAATTATCATCGAACTATAAAGAAACTAAAGAATGAAAATCATTTACAAAACTGAAATCATCCCTGAAATAGAAGAAATAATTGATTTATATAATTTTTCCGATTATTTTCCAATTGCTGATAAAAATGATATTGAAAGAATAAAAAAGATGCATCATAATGCCAATATTGTCGTGACGGCCTGGGATAATAATAAATTAGTAGGTTTGGCAAGATCTATTTCAGACTTTTGTTATTGTTGCTACCTTTCTGACCTATGTGTAAGAGACGACTATAAAGGAAATGGCATTGGAAAAGAATTGGTAAACATTACAAAAACAATGGCTGGTGATGAATGCAAATTAATTCTTCAATCTTCACCAAACGCAATTGGCTTTTATTCCACTATTGGAATGGAACAAATAGACTCGGCTTTTATCATAAAGCGAAGTCATTAGTAAGTACAGACTTTCTTCTACATAGGAGAAAATGGTGAATATTTAAAAACAAATATAAAAGGCCTTGAAAGAAATCTCAAGGCCTTTATCATTACAATTGATCAATTCGATTTATTTCACAACAGTAGCTTCAAGCTCTACAGTTAAAGTTGCAAAAAGACCTTTGATTTCAAGTAGAGTGGTGGCCTGTTCAATACCATTTGTTTTAAGAAAAGGCACATACACATCCATACAGGTATTGAAAAAGTCATTGACAGATGTTGTATAAACATTCAATCTAACGATATTTTTAGATTCATATCCTGATTCGGAAATGAGCTTTTCAAGGTTTTTGATCGTCTGAATGAGTTGGCTCCTCATATCTTCACTACTAGGCATTCCGTTTTCATCTATTGCAACTTGCCCTGAACAGTACAAAGTTCCTTTAACATTGGTTACTTCTACTGCCTGCGCAGAATTTGTGTTTTTACCCCATACCCAAGGGTCAAAAGATTGTTTTTCCATTTTGATGATGTATTTAAATATTACAATGCAAAGATGGAAGGCCTTAATGACAGCCCTATGTCAGGGGTCAAAAAAATTATGATTGGTCAAAAAACTCTTGTAATGTAAGCTTATGCGGAGTGAACTTTTCATGCAAAAGGATTAGGTTCTCCATTCTATCTAAACGAAAATACCTAAAATCATTTCGTAATTTACACCATGCAATAAGAAGCCAGTTTTCATGTGTACTCACCAGCGCAAAAGGTTCTATCTCTCGAGTTGACTTTATACCTGACTCATTGATGTAGTCGATTTTCACCACGAAATAGTTCGTTAAAGCATATTGAAGCTCAGAAAGATTATTGCTATTTCTATCTCGATTGCTATTCTGGCTGAAACGTGTCCGGTCAGATAAAAGATTTACTTTTTGTTTATCACTGTATCTCAGGACCGCTTTTATTTTGTCCATTGCTTGTATATAATCTTTGATAAATGAAGAATCTTTATTTTTCAAGACCAACTGCTCTGCTAAAATTAAAGCATTGACTTCCTTTTCCTCAAACATGATTGGTGGGATTCTAAAACCCTCCATTAATGTATATCCTTTTCCTTCTTCTGTCAGAACAGGAACACCTGAATCTTCGAGGGCTCTGATATCTCTATACACTGTACGGATACTCACTGAAAACTTCTCAGAGATCTCTTTTGCGGTCAACAATTTTTTGGTCTGTAATAAGGTCAATATGGCGGTTAATCTTGAAAGCCGTTTCATATCATTTTCTCCCATAGTATTCAAAGCGTATTAAATCCTGTACACAATAATAGTTCTTTTTAGAACAAGAAGAGTAGTGGATTATAATTATTTAATGGCTAGAAAAATGATCTGCAACTTCTTTTCAAAAGAATTTTTCCAAAAGTAAAAAAATACCATTTCATAAGATATTGATAATGCTTTCCAATGTACCTTTGCAGAACTTAATTTTCAATACCAAAATGAAACATTATCTTATTGCATCTCGTCTTATTTTAGCAATTATATTGAGTAGTTCAACACTTATTTTTTCTCAAAAACATGATATGGTGATGGATCATCCCGGAGTTCATGGGATGATTTTATTGGGAAATGAGACCCAATATGCTTCTCATCTTCCGCTTTTTCATACTCCCCATGATTATCAGGTTATTTTAAAAATTAAATTAGATGAGCCTTCTGCGTTAACTTATCAAAAAGATAGAGTAGTACATCCCGAAAATAGCATGTACACGCTGGAACCTGAAAAATTTGTTCTTCCGTCTATCATGAATGATATCACTACATTTAAAGCCAATATTTACAGAGGTCATTTTGAACGTGGTGGGGAATTGATCATAAAAGATGCACAAGTAGAAATAACCAAAGTATTATACTTCCACAAGCTGAACATGGATAAAAGTGAAGGAAATCCGTGTGATTATATTTTATTTGGCGATCAAAAGCAACAATTTTTAGCCCATCAGATTTTAAATCGTCCGGATTTTGATGAACTTTCAAAAATTAATATAAAGAATAAAACCATTGCCACTTCATTGCAGAATGGTGAAATAGCTATCGTTCCAAGTAAAGCTAAAAAAACTGAAATCTTAAGTGAGAAATGCAGTGGACATAAGGACTATAAAAATATTAATTTTAATAATCCTGAAATAATTTATCTGGAATTTGACGAATTAAAATAGAAGCCAAAAGACTTCTTTTAAACATAAAAAAGAGTAGAAATTAATTTCTACTCTTTTTTTTTTTATTTTAATTATGTAATTAATGCTTAACAATAAGATTGACAGATTTCCTTTCAGAATTGACCAAAATTGTTATGACATATACACCATCCGGAAGTTCAGAGACTGAGAATTCTCTTGTATTAATTCCCTTATTCAGTTTTTCGGAGTTGATAATTTTCTTCAATGTTTTACCATTAAAATCCGTTAACAGGATACTCGCTGAAGCATCTTCAAGTAAATTCACTTCTAAAGTGGTTCTGGACGATGCAGGATTGGGGGAAAGTTTCACATCCTTCAATACTGAGATCTGTTTATTTGTTTCTTTACATCCGTCTTCACAGTAAGGTTCTCCAGGCTTTTCTTTTTGGTTAATAGCCACTAAGAAATGACAAACACTTCCATATTGCTTATCCTGCTCATCACTTACATATTGTGAAGCAGCAAAATCATAATCTTCCATTGAACCTATACTGGTTTGTAAAGTGAAGTTAAGTGTCAAAGGAAAATATTCTTCAGGCTTCAATCTGATCTTCTTTAAAATTGCCGTTTGAGGATTGATTACTTTAATTTCATGCGTGTTCTGATTTACAATTTCAATACCCTCTGACTGAAATCCGGATTCTTTCCATCTTTCCCAAATCTGATTGTCCAGGGTAACAAATAAAGTGGCAATAGATTTAAATTGAACATTAGAATCTTTAATAAGCTGCAGGCGTACGTCAAATAGCCTTTCCACGTCTAAATAATTCCCGATAAAAAAGCCCGATCTCTTGGAAAATACACCGCTTAGATTTACAAGTCTTGTATTCCTTGTTACAATATTATTGTTCTTTGTTACATTAGGTTCAATCGGTGCATTAGGACCTGGATTTTCATCGTACATAGGATCATTAGCATAAACAATTCTTCCTAAAAAGCAGATTACATTATCTTGATTAGCACCATAGATAGTTGGATCTACTGGTGACCATTTTGCATCAATAATGTATACCTGTCCTGGGGATAAAGCGGGTATTTTAAACCCTTGTCCGGGAGAATATTGATTAGAAGAATTAAATCCAGTATATGGATCAGTTAGCTCTCCTCCAGCAGAGTAGTAGGGGTATGGACCGAGTGTTCTAACTCCGTTCCATGACTCCGGCCATGATTCTCCTGTAGAACCCATCGTCCAGTACAGTCTTGCAAAACCTGGACTGGAGGTAGTACATCCTATATTACGTACTCTGAATCTCATTACATTTTTCCCCGGGCCGGCATAACCTGGATTTTCATGAGTAATATTAATATTATCATTCGTTACTCTATTCCAGATATCATTACTTTGGTAGATATTGGCCCAGGTATTTGCGGAAGGATTAGGTTCTAAACCAATATCTGCTGCACTGTCAAATGCTGCCAGGTTATTGACTTTTTTAGCCATCTCTACCGCTGCATAAGCATTAACAAGACCATAGCCCATTTGGTTATTCCATGTTCCGTTTGGCTTTCCCGGAGTCGTTGTATAAGAATAAAGATCTGGTCTTATTTTTTGTGCAGTTTTTTCTATAATATCCCTTACTTGCTTTCCTGTTAAGCAAGGATTTACAGATAGAATCAAGGCTGCAACGCCCGCTACGTGAGGGGTAGCCATAGAAGTTCCATCTTTAGTTCCGGTACCATTATTAAGTACTGTTGATAATATTCCGCTTCCTGGAGCTACCACATCGAGTTCATTTCCATAATTAGAGAAACCTGCACGTGTACCAGTGCTTGTTGTCGCACCTACAGCAAGAATATCAGGATTGATTTTCGCAGGATATGCTACTGCTCCATATTCATTTCCAGAAGCAAATACAACAATGGTACCTTTTCCATTTCTTCCATTTTGTATGGCATTAGCTATTGCATCAGTAATTTCATCGAACTGGACACTGGATCCCCAGGAGTTACTAATGATATCAGCTCCGTTTTGCCAGGCCCAGTTAATACCATTGCCTCTTTTCTTTCTGCTGTTAGTAGTAGCTGCCAGAGAATTACTTACAGCCATTAGTTTTGATTTTGGGGCTACCCCAACTACCTGAAGGTTATTATCTTTTACAGCTCCGATAGTTCCTGCACAATGCGTTCCGTGGTCACCAAATATCTGACTCGGACTTGAATTTGATTCTGTATCATAGCTTAAAGGATGTATATTGGCACTTAGGTCACCATGCGTTTTTTCTATTCCTACATCCAGGACTGCTACAGTTACACCATCACCCTGAGAAAGAGTCCAGGCCTGACAAGCATTGATGGCTGGCATACCCCATAAACTTCCAAACATAGGGTCATTGGTACATTGCAAATCATCGGACATAAAATCCGGTTGGCTGGAAGCAAAAGATCCGGTTTCGTAAAGTGAATTGGCAGCCTGTAATGTGTTTACAGGAGTACGTTTTGTAATTTTTAAGGTATACCACAGTGGCATAAATTGATCCTGTTCAATGATATCAATAAAAAGTTCTGCTGCCTTAGATTTCAAAAGGCTGTAGTCCTCCTTAGATTTTAGTTTCACATATAAATAATTGGACAAACCCAGTTTTTGTCCCCGGTCATTGGTGAAATTAGGATTTACTTTAATTATCCTGCTGTTGGAATTTAAGCGATTAATGAATTTAAAATACTCTTCAGCACTAAGATTATTCGAGATTTCAGTAGTAGCATACTTGTAATTCTTATCCGTATAATCTGTAAGAAGTTCAAAGGATTTTAAATTGGCATCTCTAATACTTGAAGGATCAAAATCAGAGTAAGCGTTCAGTGTAATACTTTTTTTATCGAGGTTTATTGGGATCTTCCCATTATAAGAATAGTAAAAAAACTCCTGTGCGTCTACATTCAACAGAGCAAAGAGCAATAGAACGAGGGTAAAAATTTTTAGTTTCATGATGTTTGTTTTTTCGGTTATTGTTTTTTGTAATAAGAGAATAAGCCTCTACTAGGGAGGATAGAGAATTTTTTTATTCATAGTCGGGTGAGTTTTAAGTATCAATGAATGTATCAAAATCCTAAATCCTTCACCTAATGACAATTAATAAGTGTCGCCAGTTAACTAATAAGTGGTGTAAATTATAGGTTAAGTGTTACTATATGATCTATTTTTAGTTCAAAAATTTAAAGTATTATTTTTTAGAATTGACAAATAGTATACAGAAAAGAGTAGTGGTATTCTTTTTTCTTTTAATTCAAATTTTTAGAAGTTCAGTTTATGAATAAAAAAATGAATATTTTTAAATAAATTAGTGCCTTGTACTATCTAAGATTTAATCCTTACAACGCTATGAATCGAAATTCTAAAACCAATACAATTAAGAAAATACTGATTCCTTTAGTTATAATAGGATTGGTATTTTTAGTTTGCTCTCTTTATCAGAAGAAAATACGTTACAATCTGGTAACGATTTCGGAAAATAAGGTCTACAATTCTGGCGTCATCCCGCCTGACAAATTACCTGGTATCCTTAAAAGCCATAATATAAAAACTGTTATTGATTTACGTGACGGCCTAAAAAGAACAGCGCTCAATCCGGAAACAAAAAAACAGGTGAATGAGGAGGAAAATGCAGTAGATAAGCTTTCAGGTGTTCATTATTTCAATCTGCCAACAGATCAGATTCCTCAGGATAGTACAGTGCAAAAGTTTTTAAAAATAATGGATGATCCAAAAAATTATCCTGTTTTAATTCATTGTCATCATGGCGTAGGACGATCACGACTATTTAGTTCATTATATAGAATTGAATATGAGAATTTCACTAACGAAGAAGCCAGAGCCAATGCACGTTTTCTTTGGGAGTTCGGTAGTAATTTTTCAAAAGGTTCTGACAAAGGGATTTATCTTATGAATTATAAAAAAAGGAAATCAGAGGAATAGCAGGGTATATAAAGAAGCCTGTTCAGAAGTTTATAGATCCAATTATATAAATCTTCACACATATACAATTTAACATAATATAAATTATAGGACTTTTTATAACACAACCTTAATAGGGTAAATCCGACCATTTTCCTTATAATATCCTACAACGGATTCTCAGCATTTAAAATCTTGTCCTATGACAAGCTTAGTTTCTAAGAAACCTGCTACCTTTATCCTAACCAAAAAATAAAATATTATGAAACCAAAAATGATTTGGTCAAATCTGGCCGTAGCCAATCTGGAACGCACCCACAAATTTTATACAGACTTAGGATTTAAACCTAATGGTCCACATACCTCTGATCAACTGGTAAGCTTTTTCTTTGGTGACAATGATTTTGTTATTCATTTCTTTCTGAAAAATATTTTGGAATCCAATTTAAAACCTTTAGAATTTTGTGATACTCAAAAAGTACATGAAATTGTTTTTACACTATCCGCAGAAAGCAAAGATCAGGCAGATGACTGGGCTAAAGAAGTTGAAAAAGCTGGTGGTACCATTGTTTCACCACCTCAAAGCTTCGGAGATAATTATTATGGATTTGTTTTTTCCGATCCTGACGGTCATAGCTATAACGTATTCCATATGTAGTATTCCGGGATTTATTCCTTATATTTGTTGTAATACAATTCAATATGAATCATTCAAGCTGTTTGCCTCCTCCAAGATTTTAATATTTCTAAAGTATAACTGAAGTATTTAATGCTAATAAGACTTTATTGGCTGTTTTCTGATGCTTCAGATTCAATTATCTATTAATTAAAAATCTTTGTCTTCACAGACAGGTAAATTGTCTCATGAAAAAATCATATGTATTATTACATCTGGCCGTTATATTGGCTGGATTTACAGGAATATTCGGAAAACTTATCTCCCTAAATGAAGGTCTTCTGGTCTGGTACAGGCTTCTGTTCTCTACGGTCATTTTATTCCTGATCCTGAAATCGCTGAGAATCCGTTATACGATTTCAACCCGGGAAAAAATCCATATAGCCAAAGTTGGATTGCTGATTACTTTGCACTGGCTGTTTTTTTATGCAAGTATCAAATATGCCAATATCTCTATAGGTGTTGTGTGTTATTGCCTGACCAGTTTCTTTACGGCAGTATTCAAACCAGTCATCGATAAAGAACGGTTTAAAATTTCAGAACTCTTGCTGAGTTTGCTTACAGTTCTGGGAATAAGCCTTATCTTTCATTTTGATACATCTTATCAATTAGGAATTAGCTTGGGTGTTATTTCATCAGCTATTGGCGCTTTGTATACTATCTTCAACAAACGCCTGGTTCATCGGTATGACACTAAAGTCATTAATTATTACCAGATGCTCAGTGGTACTGTCTGTCTGGGTGCTATCCTACCGGTTTACCTATGTTTTTTCCCAGTAGAAAGCATTATTCCCGGGATGAAAGATATTGGTTACCTGATTGTTCTGTCTCTTTTTTGTACGGTTGGTCTCTATGTTATTTTCGCTGAAGTTTTAAAAAGGATCCCGGCATTTACAGTTAATTTAACATTCAATCTGGAGCCTGTATATGCAATCATTATGGCCTTTTTGTTCTTTAATGAAAGTAAACAGGTTAACATTGCCTTTTATATAGGACTCTTATTGATCATTACTTCAGTTATTTTACAAACACTGATATCCATTAGGAAAAAGTAATAAACACAACCCTCTTGTTACACTTGGCAAGAGGGTTTTTATAAATCACTAAAAAGTGATAAAAAAAATAAATAAACCAATACATACACTTTCATTTTCCAAATTATATTGAAATTTATTTATATTTAAACGTCCTTAATCAGGGTAATACTAATCCTAAACGATCCATGAATTATCAAACTTTTCAACCCCATCCGGATTTGTCATCTTTTATAAAGTGTTATTGGATTATGGAAAGTCCGAAAGAAGAAAATCCACAAAAACAAACCATCGTTCCCGATGGCTGTATGGAAATGATCTTTCATCATGGTGATCTGTATAAACAATATATGGAAGACGGAAAAGCCATTGTCCAACCAAGAAGTTGTGTTTTTGGTCAGTTAACCCAACCTCTTAATATAGAACCAACGGGAGTTACCGGTATATTTTCAGTCCGTTTTCATCACGAAGGTTTTCTCCCATTTGCAACAATGCCTATAAAAGAAATGGATAATAAAGCGATTTCTCTTGAAAAGCTCTTTGGAGCCGATGGAACAACATTAGAGAAAAACGTTTTAAAAGCAAAAAATACTGAAGAGAAAATTGCTGTGGTTGAAGCATTCTTATTAAACAGGTTAAACACCGAAGCCTTTGATAAGATCGTACAATCAACTGTAGATACCATATTAACAGCCAATGGACAATTATCTGTTGATGCCCTTTCGAAGAAAATCAATATCAACCGTAGACAATTGGAACGAAAATTTTCTTCTGCCATTGGCCTAAGTCCCAAACAACTTTCTAAAACGATCAGACTTCAATCTACTCTTAAACTCCTCCTGAATAAAGAATTCACTAATCTCACTACCCTTGCTCATGATGCTGATTATTATGATCAAGCCCATTTCATCAAAGACTTTAAAGAATTCACAGGACTGACTCCAAAAGAATTTTATGGCGAAAATCTGAAAATGTCTTCTTTATTTTATGGAAAAGATTAGCACTGTCGCATTTTTACAATTTTAAGCTTATTGCAATACTGAACTTTGCCCTTATAAAAATATTGACAATGAAAACAACGCTCATTTTTAGCATTATTGGACTCCTTATTCTAACCAGCTGGAAATATGAATCAGGCAATGAACTCAAAAAGCTGGAATGGCTGATTGGAACATGGATAAACAAAACTCCGAAGGGAGACATTTATGAAACCTGGACTAAAAAGAGTTCTTCAGAATTTCAGGGAAAAAGCTATTATCTGAAAGAGAAAGATACCGTTATACTGGAAAGTGTTCAATTAGTAGAAAAAGAACAGAAACTCTATTATATTGTAAGTGTATCCGGTCAAAATAAAGAACTGCCAGTCAGTTTTGCTTCAAATAAAAATCCGGATCCTTCCCATTTGATCTTCGAAAACCTTCAACACGATTTCCCACAAATCATCTCCTATAAAAAGATCAGTGCAGATGCTCTCATTGCTGAAATTTCAGCAACGAAAAATGGAAAAATAAAAAAAATGACGTTTCCTATGCAAAGGATGAAGTAGATATATAAAAAGAATATAAGACTTTGAAAAACCTCCTATTAATGGGAGGTTTTTTTAGTAGTGCTAAAAAACAGTAAAAAAAATCCAACGCTTCTCTTATATTTATTTTTTTAACTTAAAATTTTATATTTGTTGTTTATATATCATATAAACATACTAATTACAAGATTTAGCAATATAAATAAAGAAAAAACCTTAATGGAATAAAGATCTTTTGAAAATTATAACTAATAACAATGAGCAAACCAATTATATTTGGAGAAATAGAAGGTATTAAAGAGGGATATCAATTTGAAAAGCGTAACGAAATGCTGCCTACAAGCTTTCATAGAAATCTGCAAGCAGGTATTGACGGAAATGGAAAAGAAGGTTCATCTGCAATTGTCTTATCTGGAGGGTATGAAGATGACATAGATGAGGGGGATGAAATTATCTATACTGGAGCCGGTGGTAATGATCCAAATACAAAAAAACAAATAAAAGATCAGACCTGGGAAACTAGTGGTAACGCGGGATTATTGACAAGTATGGATCAAGGCCTGCCTGTTAGAGTAATTAGAGGATTTAATCATAAATCTCAATTTTCTCCCAGTAAAGGATATGTGTATGCTGGATTATATAGTGTAATAGATGCATGGCAAGAAATAGGAAAAAGTGGCTTTAAAATTTGCAGATTTCGTCTAAAATATTCGGGTAACAATTACAATCATAAAACGCAAGAACAATCTGAAATACAATTTATTAAGTTAAATAAAAAAAGAAAGGAAACTGTTGTATTAAGAATAATCAGAGACACTAAAATTGCTTTAGAAATAAAAAAATTATACAATTTTAAATGTCAAGTTTGCCAGATAAGCATTCCAACAAAGCTGGGTCATTATGCTGAAGGCGCACATATAAAACCATTAGGAATGCCCCATGATGGAGATGATGACAAAAATAATATTCTATGTCTATGCCCTAATCATCATATAATGCTTGATAAAGGCTCATTTTCAATACAAGATGACTTTCAATTAATAGGTGCAGAAAATGGCAAATTGACCATGCATCCTGAACACAAATTGAATATTTCAAATCTACAATATCATAGAAAAACATATGGTCATAATTAGAATAAAGATATAAGACTAAAATAATTATTCTAAAAATCAACAATTTATCATCAAAAATTTGTGTAGTTAAATAACTCCATATATATTTGTAGTCAAATAACTACACGATGAATTTAAGAAGAGATGTTTTCCAAGCTATAGCAGACCCCACCAGAAGATCAATTCTGATGTTAGTTGCTACTCAGGCAATGACTGCGGGAGCCATTGCTTCCAACTTTGATACCGCTAGACCTACTGTTTCCAAACATTTACAGATCCTTACGGAATGTGAACTTTTAACACAGGAACAAAACGGCCGTGAAATGATATACCACCTCAATCCAAATAAAATGAAAGAAATAGCAGATTTTATAGAACCCTTCCGCAAAATGTGGGATGACCGATTTAATAAATTGGAAGATGTCATGAAGAAGTATAAGGAGAGTTGAAAAATAGAGTGGAGAAATAGAGTTGAAAATGGAAAATTGAAAGTTGAAAATGAGAAGTTAGAAGTTAGAAGTTAGAAGTTAGAACGAAAATAATAATTCGAACTCAAAATACAAACCTCGTAACCTGAATCAAACTATAACTCTCCCACTCTTCAACTTTCAATTTTCCACTTTCAATTTTCAACTCAGATGTAGAACTTCGTAACCCGAATCAAAACTCTATAACTCTCCCACCATTCAACTTTCAACTTTCAATTTTCAACTCAAATCTCGAACCTCGTAACTCAAAAAAATCATGGAACTAAAAACAAAAATTCAAGCCGAAGATGGCAAACAGGAAATCTTCATCATCAGGGAATTTGACCTTCCTGTACATCTACTTTTTAAAGCCTACACAGAACCTGAATTAGTAGAACAATGGATGGGAACTAAAGTGGTAAAGATGGAAAATAAGCAACATGGCGGTTACCGCTTTGAAACCTCGAATCCACAGGGAGACGTCGTTTTCAGTGCCAATGGAACCATTCATGAGATCATTCCTGATCAGAAAATAACCCGAACATTTCAGATGGAAAATACCCACTTTCCTGTGCAAATCGAGTTTTTAGAATTTGAAAAATTAACGGATAGTACCAGCAAAATTACCATCCAGACCATTTACAAATCAGTAGACTTCAGAGATCAACACCTGAAATTACCATTTGCGCAGGGAATTAATATGGCACATAATAGACTGCAAGAAATATTTAGGTAGATAGGTAGTAGATTTTAGGTTGCAGGTAGCGGAAGTTGAAGTTGAAGAATGGAAAATTGAAAATGGAAAGTGGAAAGTGGAAAATGAGAAGCTGGAGGTTAACACAAAAATAATAATTTGAACTACAATCCTCGAACCCATAACTCTCATACTTTCATACCCTCATACTCTAAAACTCTCAAACCCGAACCTCGGATCTCATAACTCATAACTCAAAACACCATGAATCCAAAAACAGATTTCTTTTTCAACGATGCCCAACAATGGCAGAAAGAATTTAAAAAACTGAGAACAATTGCTTTAAGCACAGAACTTGTAGAAGATTTGAAATGGGGATGCCCTTGTTATACCTATGAAGGGAAAAATATTTTTTTAATACACGGATTTAAAGAATATTGCGCCCTACTCTTTTTTAAAGGAGCCTTAATGAAGGATCCGGATAACATCCTGATCCAGCAGTCAGAAAATGTACAGGCAGCAAGGCAAATCCGTTTTACAGATCTGAACCAAATTAATGACCTGGAAAAAGTTCTTCAAGCTTATATGTTCGAAGCAGTTGAGATCGAAGAATCAGGCGTAAAAGTTCAATTGAAAAAAACCAGAGAATTTGAAGTAGCTGAAGAGTTTCAGTATCAACTGGACACAAATCCTGTTTTGAAAGAAGCTTTTGAAACATTAACTCCAGGGCGCCAAAGAGCATATCTACTCCACTTTTCTTCACCCAAACAATCTAAAACCCGCGAATCAAGAATTGAAAAATGCATCCCTCAAATTCTCGATGGTAAAGGACTTAACGACTAATACTAAAACCAAAATATCATGGAAACACAAACACAAACAACACAGATTCAAACTCAAACACAATCTCAAAAAAGAAACAAAATCATCTACTGGATTTTCACTTTATGGCTGGCATTAGGAATGGTATCCACTGCTGCTGTCCAACTATTGAAGAATAAAGATGAAGTAGCGAACTTTACCAGCTTAGGATTTCCTGTCTACCTGATGACCATTATTGGAGTCTGGAAAATCTTGGGTGTCATTGCTATACTTATTCCAAAACAACCTTTATTAAAGGAATGGGCATACGCGGGATTTTTCTTTGTAATGTCCGGAGCTATCCTTTCACATCTTGCTTCAGATCATAATTTTAGCAAAATATTTGCTTCATTATTACTTCTTGTTCTTACCATTATTTCTTGGTACTTTAGACCTGATAATCGTAGATTTTCTTTAACAAATAGAAATAGGCTTTAATTGCTTTTTCTTTATGTTTTTTGATTTTTTTTCTCACAGATTAAGCAGATTTTTTAAGAGTAACATAATTATAAGATCTGTGTAATCAGTGAAATCTGTGGGACAAATAAATACAAAAAATTTTAATAATCCATTCAGAATTTTATTAGAGTTCTTTTTTCCCACAGATTAACACAGATAGCACGGATTTTTTTAAGATATTTTGATAAAAAATGATCTGCGTAATCAGCAAAATCTGCTAGCTTTAAAGAAAACTTTCCATTTTCAATTTTCAACTTTCCATTTTACCAAATTAAGCAATACATGATCACAAAAGAAACAGAACATAAAAACTATATTTTTCAATCAGATCGCCTGGGTTTCAGGGATTGGCTACCTTCAGATATTGAAATCATGTCAGAGATTAATGCAGATCCTAAAGTCATGGAATTCTTTCCCGCCATCCAATCAAAACAAGAAACCTTAGAGTTTATTGAAAGAATGCAAAATCAATTAAAGGCAAAGGGATTCTGTTATTTTGCAGTTGACAAACTTGACACCAAAGAATTTATAGGTTTTATCGGTCTTTCCGAACAAAACTTCGAATCAGATTTCACTCCCTGTATTGATATCGGTTGGAGAATACGAGTGGAAGATTGGAACAACGGATACGCTACTGAAGGGGCAAAAAGATGCCTGGAGTACGCCTTTCATGATCTGAAAATAAAAAAAATCAATTCCATCGCCCCTTTAATTAATGTGAGATCTGAAGCAGTGATGAAAAAAATAGGAATGCATAAAATTAAAAATTTCCTTCACCCTCGACTTCATGATACCCCAAGGCTGCAGGAATGTGTACTGTATGAAATACATCAAAATCAAAATCAAAATTAAAACCCAACTCTACAAATAATAATATGAGCAAGAAAAAATTAACAGCAGAACAAAGTCAGGAGCTTTTACAAATTTTGAAAACCCGTTTTGAGAAAAATATGAACCGTCATAAAGATCTCGACTGGAATGAAATCCAAACAAAATTAGAAGCCAATCCTGAAAAGCTCTGGTCATTGAACGAAATGGAAGAGACCGAAGGTGAACCTGATGTTGTAGGATACGATAAAAAGTCTAACGAATATATCTTTTTCGACTGCTCCCCCGAAAGTCCAAAACGAAGAAGTTTGTGTTATGACTATCAGGCCTGGGAATCCAGAAAAGCCAATAAACCAGAAAATAACGCGATTGATAAAGCCTCTGAAATCGGAATCGAATTGCTTACAGAAGAGGAATACCGTCAACTTCAGGAATTAGGAAAGTTTGATTTAAAAACTTCAAGCTGGGTAAAAACACCTTCTGATATCCGAGAAAGAGGTGGTGCTATTTTCTGTGATCGCAGGTATAATAGAGTCTTCATGTACCATAACGGTGCTGATTCTTATTATGCAGCGAGGGGGTTTAGAGGGAGTTTGAGAGTTTGAGAGGTGCGGGGTACGAGATGCGGGTTTGGTTGGGGGGTTGGGATGCGAGTTATGAGTTGAAAATTGAAAATGGAAAGTTGAAAGTTGAAAGTTGAAAGTTAGAACAAAAGTAACGACTTGGATTATAACTATGAACACAACCTATCAAAATCTTATAATCTTATAATTTTATAAATATAGAACTCGACTCAAATCACAAATCACGAAACTCGTATCCCGAATCTATACACCGAAACTAGAATATTGAACCCAAAACCCCGAATTTCGAATCCCGGATTCCAAACCTTATAACTCTCCCACTCTCAAACCCGAAATCCAGACCCCGAACCTCGCATCTCGAATCTCGGATCCAGAACCCTATAAAACTCCCACTCTCAAACCCTCAGACTCTCCATTTTCAACTTTCAACTCCCTAAGCCACGGTGATTCCACACTCCAGAAAATAATATTTACTCCCAGATAGTTCTCTGCATATTCTACAAATTCTTCTTTTGTAAAAGGTTTCTTTGTTTTAGGATTTTTATAGGTAAGTGTTGGTTCCTGAACAGCCATCGCCACTAATGAAAGGTTTCCTTTGTATTGATGAAAAAAAGGATACGAGTTTTTCATTTGTGCATTTTTGTTGGGGACAATATCCGGCCCACCCAATCCTATATTATTTTCTTTGGCCAATTTAAATAGCCGTGACATATACTGATGATCGTTTTCCCATTCACAAGGAAAAAAATTGACATATTGTAAAACATAAGATTTTTTGAAAGCATTTCTCGCAAATTTTAAATTATCAAGTTCTGCCTGAAAATAACGATCACAACTGAAACCTGTTTTGTCTTTTTTCATTTCAATATCTATGGAAGTTTCCGGAAGGTTGATGCCCTGAATCTTTCCATCAAACTTTTTCGCTAACTCTCCTATCAGTTTTTGAAATCTTTTTTGAACTTCAGGATTCCATTGTTGAGTTACCCAACCATTTCCAATCGGTTTATTTTCACCTGGATTATCATATTGTGCTACCAGCCCTCCGTTGTACTCTTTATCTTTTAGAATATAATCCGGAACATATCGGGCCTCCGGTTCAAAAAATCTGTCTTGAAGCTGAATAAATAATTTTCTATCCAATTGAGTTAAATATGCCAGATCATTTTCAATTCTGGAAAAGTCGTACACATCTTTCTCAGTTTCCAAAGATTTCCAATTATAAACAATTTGAACACCACCGATATCTTTCCGGGTGATCATTTTTTCTATATCATGAAGATCTCCTGATGAAGTGTAAATATAATTTTGTGGCTTTTGGGATTTAAATAAATTAATTCCTAAGAAAATTAAAACAAGACAAAGAATTTTAAAACTTTTTTTCATACCAGATTTTTATTATCCTTTTATAAGCACTTTTTATGCCTAAATATATTTTCGCTGTACGATAAAATATTCGGAAAAGTTTTTTTTAAGCGATTCTCAGCAATTAGAAAATATTCGATATACACAAGGATTTTCTAAACTTTTTTAATGAAATTTTATTTACAATAAATGTATCTTTGATTTAAATACTATTGCTATTTTAGCAAAATTGAAATTTGATTTAATATAATACTAAGGATATGAAAAAATTAATCATGTTGGGTTCATTATCATTTTTTTTAATGAATTGTAACAAAAAAGCTGAAACTGTAGCTCCCAAAGTAGAAACAGATTCTATAACAGCCACAGAACCAGTTGTTGATACATTAGGGCCAAAAACATTTTGTTATTTAGGTGTGATTGGAAAAGACAGCGTATTTGCATCGATTGATGATAATTTGGGAACTATTTCTGGAAAATTATCGTACAAAAACAACGAAAAAGATAGCTCAACAGGTGATATAACTGGTTTTAAATCAGGAGATACCTTAAAATTGACTTATGAATTTCAGTCTGAAGGATCAAAAAGCAAACGTGATATTTTCTTTATTCAAAAAGATAATACGCTGACCGAAGGAATTGGAGATCATAAAGAAGAAGGTGCACAAAGTAAATATGCTGATGAAAAAAAGATTACCTACAAAGATGGTCCAAAAATGCAAACAGCAGATTGTGCAGTGGTTTCAAAAGGATTAAAATAAATCATTTACGGAATTATTCATATAATAGTGGAGATCCTTGCATGATATTTGCTATACAAGAACTTCATTATAATGACTAATAACTTAATCACATTCTATGCAAACTTTATATTTCAGACCTTTTTCACAAACCGAATTTATTGAAGATTTAAGGAAAATATTTCCTCAATATAAAATTCAGACAAGTTTTGGGACATTACAAGTTCGCACAAGTGGTTTTACGATCACCGGAAATGTTAAAATAAATACCAATCCTGGAACAGGTGTAGTCACTACACAAACCAATAGTGATATTCCTATGTTTTATTTTATTTTTTCTTTCCCTATAGCTATTTATATCAGGATGAAAAAAGATAAGATCAAACGTCTTGAAGATGAAGTGGTTGCAGGCATAAACAGAATACTTATGAAAGATCCTCACGCTTAATCTACAATAATTAAAAAATAAAAACAGCCTTTATTGGGCTGTTTTTTATTTACATTTATTAGTTGTTTTTTATAATCTCAATAAAATCCTCTACTCCTTGATCTGGTGTATTCCATGAGGTTATCAATCTTATGGCTGAAGATTCTTCATCTATTTTCTTCCATACATAAAATTCAAATTTCTCTGATAAGACCTCAATCAAATCATTATTCAAAATAGGAAATATCTGGTTGGTGTAGGTGTCAGAGAGAAAAGAAGCCCCTTTCTCCTGTAAAGCATTTTTTATTTTCATGGCTTGCTGATTCGCATGTCTTGCAAGGTCAAAATAGAGATTGTTTTTCATCAGTTCTAAAAACTGAATTCCAAGAAGTCTTCCTTTTGCCAGCATCGCCCCTTTTTGTTTGATGTGAAAACCAAAATCTTCCTGAAGAACAGGGTTATTGATCACAATCGCCTCTCCTATTAACGCTCCATTCTTAGTTCCTCCAAGATAAAAAACATCAGTTAATTGAGCCACTTTTTCTAAAGTTAAATCACTTATTTCTGCTGTTAAGCCATGTCCCAATCTTGCTCCATCCATGAAAAGATATAGGTTATTCTCCTTACAAAAACTCGAAAGATCTTCTAATTCTTTAGTATTATAGACGGTTCCTAATTCCGTAGAATTTGAGATGTAAACCAGTTTAGGCATCACCTGATGTGGAACATTTCTATGTCCCTCCAACACTTGGATAATATCCGACGGTCTTAATTTACCATCCTCAGTTTCAACACTTAATACTTTATGCCCGGTTGCCTCAATCGCTCCGGTTTCATTATTAAGCACATGCCCGGTAGATGCAGAAATAGCAGCCTGATAAGGTTTTAAAATAGAAGAAATAACAATAAGATTAGCCTGCGTTCCTCCCGAAACAAAATAGATTTCTGAATCTTTACGATTCATTTTTTCTTTAATAAGTTGCTTGGCTTGTAAACAAAATCGATCTTCTCCGTAGCCTGCTTCCTGATCGAGATTAGATTGTAAAAGTGCTTGTAATATATTGGGATGACATCCCTCTGAATAGTCGTTTTTGAATGAAAATTTCATAGAACAAAATTAAAAAAACTTAGAACAACAAGGGTAAAATTTCAATAATATTTTGTTAGATTTGTAGTTAAAATCATCTAACATTTTGAAAACAACATTAACAGAAGAAAATTATCTGAAAGCTTTGTTTCATTTGGTTGATAATGAAGGAAAAGTAACGATTAACGAGTTGAGCAAATTTTTAAATGTAAAAATGCCAAGCGTTAATAACATGATGAAAAAATTTGCAGAAAAGAGCTGGGTAATTTATGAAACGTATAAACCTCTCAGAGTAACTGAAAAAGGAAGACGTGAAGCCGCTTTGGTCGTACGCAAACACAGGCTTACAGAAATGTTTCTGGTGAAAAAAATGAACTTTGGTTGGGAAAATGTACATGAAATTGCGGAACAATTGGAACACGTACACTCACAGGTCTTTTTTGATAAGATGGATGAAATTTTAGATTATCCAAAATTCGATCCGCATGGAGAGCCTATTCCGGATAAAGATGGTAATATCATCGCACAAGATTTACAGAAATTAAGCAATTGTGAGGTTGGAGAAACCGTAATTTTTACTTCCGTAACCTTATCTGACGATGCTTTTTTAAGCTATCTCACAGAAAGAAAACTCCTGCTGAATACTAAAATCAAAATCATTAAAATCGAAAGCTTCGATAAATCTTTCACTATAGAAATAGAAGGGAAAAAAGAAATTCTCAGCAAGAAAGCAACCGAGAAAATCTTAGTAAAAAAGTAAATAGTACTGAAAAATATATTAGATAAAAAGGTGACTGAGGCTCTCGAAGTCACCTTTTCTATGTCTATATTAAAAAGGAACTACAAGTTTTAATGATATATTTCGTCCCATATTGTATATATTCCCTAAATATTTTAATCGGCTTAGGTGCGACTGATAACCGCGATCGAATAGATTATTTACCTGAAATTGCAATACTGCAGAATGATTTTCAGAATAGTTGATCGCAAAAGAGGTTCCTACATTAAATAAGGTATAATCCAAAGTTGCAGTTTCTGTATCATTCAACCCCAGATATCTGTTTTGTGCTGCAGAAAATTCTACTTCTGCAGTGGGAGTAATGGATGAAATGGATTTTGAACCTGTCAATATTTTCTGGGAGATATTACTGGATAATTTTAAAGGAGAAATCAATGGTAAGTATTCGCCATTATTTCCTTTATCCTTAAACATTTTATCACGATTGAATCCATAAATAAGTGATAAGCTGGTTTCTAAATTAAATCCTTTCCATTTTTCAGGATGTAATGATAACCAGGCCTCCATACCATAAAGCTGAGCTGAAGCCTGTTGGTACTGATAAGTTTTATTTCCCTGAGCATCTACAAGAGCATTGCCTTGCCCATCTACCAGTAACGAGAGGTAAATGTAATTTTGAATATTGTTATTAAAAAGGCTTACATCCGCTGAGAAATCTTTGAAACGTGTGCTTATTCCAAGATCCTCCTGTAATGAAAACTCAGGATTGAAATCTCTGTTTCCTTTATAAATGACATGTGCTCCAGGATCTAGTCCGTTGGAACCAATCTCTGTAATGTTAGGTGCTCTGTAACTCCTTCCTATATTAGCTTTAAGACTGATCTGGTTTGTCAGTTGAAAAGTAGATCCTATACTCGCAGACAACCCTCCGAATGTTTTTTTGTATGAAGGAAATCTTAAGTCTGCACCTGAAGATGCCTGTGTTATATGTTCTTCAAACTGGGTTACAGGATTGGTTTGTACGTAAAAGTTATCCCAATGGATGTTTCGGATATCATAGCGAACTCCACCGTTGATATTCAGTCTGTTATATTTCCATTTACCATACACATATGCCCCTCCTTCGCTCAGATCATAATCCGGGATAGGAAAATCTGTCGCTGATTTATTTTTATTGTTTTGTACCATTCCATTAATACCTGTAGAAATTTCAACAGATGAAAATTTGGGAAAGTTATAACGTACTCCATAATTTAAAGTATTAAGCCGGACATCCATCCCCGCCTGAGAAGGTACCGTTGGGTGATTATACTCTCTACGGATATTTTGCTGTAAAGCCAACTGAATATCGAGATCCCCCTTCCCTAATTGTTGGCTGTGCTGTGCATACAATCGATAATGCTGAATTCTCTGATGTAAAGGAGAAAGTCCATATGAGTTCAGATCTTTTTCTGAAACGGTAGGTCTTTTTTCAATGTCATCATCATCACCTTCTCCTACCTGATAAGTAAATTTTCCCGTCTTCGGATCACGGCTGCCATCAGGAATTCCCTGTAGGTTATCATATAAGGTAAAGTTGATCTTTGAAAAACTTGTATTGGTTTTACGTCCCAAGAGAAAAGAAAGATTCTTTTCTTCAAAATTGGTATTATATACTCTACCATCCATAGGGTTTTTATAATTTTTGGCCATCCTGTAAGATCCGTTAAATGCAGCTATGAAAGAGTCCTTTTTATAACCCAATTGCATTCCATTTCCGATAAGGCTATTGTTTCCCTGAAATTCACTAGTTATTTTCCCGTGAACAATTCCATCATCCTGAGTAGGAAGATAAGGAAAGAGGCTAACTACTCCTGCCAATGCATCAGAGCCATACATCAAACTAGCGGGTCCTTTTATCACTTCTGCACGTTCTACAATATATGGAGCCACTTCTATACCGTGTTCGTCCCCCCATTGTTGCCCTTCCTGGCGTACACCATCGTAGAGTGTTAATACCCGGTTATATCCCAATCCTCGTATAAAAGGTTTTGAAACATTAGGTCCCGTTTCTACTACATTCAGTCCGGGAGCCGATTTTACCAAGGCACTGATAATATTGGTAGCTACTGTTTTTTCGATCTGTTTAGCCGAAATACTAATGATGGCAACAGGATTTTCTTTAATTAAGGTTTCTTTGGATACTCCTGTTATGACCACTTCATCTATCTTATTACTGTTACGAAGCAACAGGATATCTGGAATTATCGTATGTACTTTCTCTACAGAAATCTCTTGCTCAATATCTTCATATCCTTTGGCTTTAATTAAAAGTTTATAGTTTCCGGGAACAAGATTTTTAACTGTATAATTCCCATTTTTATCGGTTGTAGTTTTCGTGGGTGTGTCTTTAAGCATTATTTCGGTATTTGGAGATCCTCCGTTTTCAAAAAGGACTCTTCCTGTCGCTTCTGCATCTTGAGCTTTTATGATAGAAAAAGTGAAGATCCCTAAAGCTAAAAGCATTAATCTAGATTTCTTATACATCATACTACGTTGGAATTAATTTAAAGTTTAGCCTGATGCCCAGGCTAAACTTTGATAGAAATTTATGTGAATAAAAAAAACAAAAGTATAAAAAAAAACAAACTAATGCAACTTTGTTGCATTAGTTTGTTTTTTTAATTTATTCGTATAAAATTTATCTTAGAAAAAAATACCTCTCCATTTTTAAAACATCCTCATTCTCAATTACTCTCTTACCTCTTTCGGGCTGCCTTTACTCAATAAGAAAACAGTTGAAATAATGAATAAACTTCCAATCCAATCCATTGTTGAAAATGAAACATGTAACCATACAACCGCCAGAACCGCAGCAGACAGAGGTTCAACAGAGGCCAATAAACTTGTTTTTTGCCCTCCTATCATTTGTACTGCAGTAAGATACGCCTGAAATGGAATCAAAGTTCCAAATATGATAATGAATACAGTATATCCATATGTCTTCAGATCCCAGATTCCTTCAATGTCCCAAGGAGCCTTAACAAAACTAAAGACAATTCCTCCAACGAGCATTCCCCAACCCATAATTACCGAAGGTTTATATTTTGATAATAATCGAATGGGTTGCAAGGTATATGTAGCCAGTGCAATAGCAGAGGCAATGCCAAAAAATAGTGCTGTTCCCGAGATAGAGAGACGATTGGCATTTCCGTGGGTAACCAATAAGAAAGTACCCAGTACTGCTAGCGTAATTGCAGCTAACTCCAATAAAGTAGGCGCTTTTCTATTTTTACAGGCCAGGTAAATAGCTATAATTACCGGACCAGCATACTGAAGAACAGTAGCAGTAGCCGCATTGGAATGTTTGATCGCTGCAAAATAGGTATATTGTACAGCCAGAATACCTGTAATACTAAAAACAATCAACTGCAAAGCATCTCCTTTATCCCTCCATACTTCAAAAAGATGGGATCTTTCTCCAAACTGAGCATACAAAAGCAGACCTATTCCAGATATTAGAAGCCTCATAGTAAGCAACCATTCTATACTTATTTCACGTTCATGAAATAGAAATTGCCCAAAAGTACCTGAAACTCCCCATAGCATTGCAGCTATCATTGCTAAAAAAAAGCCTTTTAATCTATCCATGTCCTTAAATAAATTGTTTTCATTATCTTACGATGCAAAAATGCATCAAAAAACAATTGTTTTTGTATGAAATTTGATAGCTTATTTGCAATTTTGTTTCATCACTTAATATTTACAATTTGAAAAATTTAGATCGTTTCGACATATCAATTCTGGAGATTTTACAAAAAGATAATCTGACACCACAACGGGATATTGGTGATCACATCGGTCTATCGGCCGCTGCTGTTCAGAGACGCATTAAAAGAATGCGGGAATCCGGTATTATTAAGGCAGATGTTTCTGTAATTAACATTGAAGAGCTCAAAAATTCAGTCACCCTAATTGTAGAAGTATTTATAGAAAGTGACAAAATTATTCTGATCGATAAGATGAAAACAATCTTTAAGAATACGCCTGAAGTTCAACAGTGTTATTATGTAACGGGTGAGGCTGATTTTGTCTTAATTATTGTCGTCCCATCAATGAAAGATTATGAATTACTTACCCGAAAATTATTCTACAGCAATGATAATGTTAAACATTTCAAAACGTTAGTATCAATGGATAATATAAAATCAAATTTGGAAATCCCGGCAAGTATTTTAAATCAAATTGAATAGAACTTTTCAATAGTTAGTAATTGATTTTGCTACAACCGTTAAAAAACGGTTAAACCTCTTCTTTAAAATGGTTGATATCTTTATTTTAATTAGGTTTGCAAAATCTTCTGCTTGCTTTTTTCTTTCTACAAGCAGCAACACTTAAACTATTATTCTAAAAAATTATGAAAAAAAGTATTCGATTTTCGATTGTTTCACTACTGTTTTTAAGTCAATTTATTAATGCTCAACAAGTAAGAGATTTTGTTATTGAACCTCCCATCAAGCCTAATTTATACATCTATAAAACATTTGGGGTATTCGGAGGAAAGGAATATTCTACCAATGCAATGTACCTGATTACCAAAAAAGGAGTTGTTCTGTTTGACGTTCCCTGGCAGAAGACACAGTATCAAAGCTTAATGGACACTATACAAAAACGACACAACCTTCCTATTATTGCTGTATTTGCAACTCACTCCCATGAAGACAGAGCGGGAGATTTAAGTTTTTATAATAAGAAAGGAATAAAGACCTATGCAACAGCAAAGACCAATGAACTGCTGAAAAAAGAAGGAAAAGCCACATCTACTGAAATTACAAAAATCGGAAAACCTTACCGTATCGGAGGTGAGGAGTTTATCGTTGATTTTCTTGGTGAAGGACATACAAAGGATAATGTAGTGGTATGGTTTCCCAAGTACAATATCCTAGATGGTGGATGTCTGGTAAAAAGCAGAAGTGCAACAGATCTGGGCTACACCGGAGAGGCCAACGTAAAACAATGGCCGGAAACAATGGCGAAACTGAAAACCAAATATGCAAAAGCAACAATGGTTGTCCCAGGTCATGATGAATGGAAAGGTGGTGGACACGTGGAACATACACTGGAACTTTTAAATAAAAAATAAGAGATCAATAAAAACGGCTTGACAAATTGTCAAGCCGTTTTTATTATTGTATATGTTGTCAATTGCTAATCCAATACACTCCAACCTCTCTTAGGATTGGCATTATTAGAAACTTCCTGCTCATTAACAATAATATTTTCTTTTTTCTGACCGATATAATCAAGTTCACTTAATTTAGAGAAAATGATTTCCAGACTTCTCAACATCTGCTGGATGTATAATAACGGTTCTCCGCAATTATGATGATCGTAATTGGTTTCTGCAACGATTGAAAGCTGGTTAAGCAAAGTATGAGGAGCAATCTCACTCCACTCCAAACTATAATTCAACATTTCTTCTAATTCTGCAGGAACTAAAACCTGGGTAGAATTATAAAGTCGAAGCGCCAATTTAGCAAAAGAATCAATCAGAAATACTGGTGGTTGCCAAGGAATTACATTTCTGAATTGGAAATACATATCTCCAAATGTATTGATCATTGAGTTGCATAGGAACTTTACATTTTGAGCTAATGCTGTATTCTGATTTTTATGTGATGCTTTCTGAATGATCTTAAATGCATATTGCTGTAGATTTCCGATAGATTTCGCAAAACTTCCATAATAATCAATCAAAACCGGATGACTCTGGATAGAAGTACATGGCGGAATAAAAGTAGAATTTACCTGAGCGATATTTCCTTTTAAATCAACCTTTCCAACGATCAGATAGTTTCCTCCGGAATAACTACTGTTTAAAGAGGTAACCGGAAGGAGTTCGATATGATAATTAGGTTGAGCATTAGGATGTCGTGGTGGAATTTCCTCAGGATCAATATCACCAAAAGGTACTTTGTCAAAAGGATTTACCGAAATCAGAATAAAATATTCTCCATCAGCCTGCTCTTCATTCATCGATTTAGCCAGTGATTTTACGCTCACTCTCCTATCACTTAGCTCTATTCTATAGCCTGCCAATGTTACAGCGCTACAACGTTTGATCACCAACTGGACATCATTAGTTGCTGTATTATGAACATCAAAAATGGTCTTGTCGGTAAATTCGTTTGAAATAGGTAAAAGCCCGAAGTTATAAGGAGTGATTCCTAAAGAATTGGAATCTCTGATGGTGTCAATTAAAAAATTATCCTGATCATTGAGGTGTCTCTGGGAAACTTTCATCCCATCTACCCAATTGATTGCAAAATGTTTAATAGGCTGTATCATATTAAATACTTTTAAATTTTGTGTGGTTATGCTTTTCTTGTTATTCCTTCTTCTTCATGCTGAATAACTCTCTTACAAATAACTATTTCATTTTCAGAAATATTGTTTGCCGTAATGTCCTGGTTAAAATCAATATATTTCCTAAAGCTGAAAAATGATTTTTTAGTATAAAATATCCAATAATAAGATTCTTTTTCTTCATCGGTAAGATGAATGATAGACTTGGGATTCTTATGGTTGTAATCATCCACTACTCTGTAAAACCAATCACCAAACGTTATTCCTGTAGGTAATGTTTTAGCTTTAATCCTGAATCTGTTGGAATCCTCCAGATTTTTACTTAATTCTACATTTAATACCATAAGTCTATCAAAATCCGCGCCTTCAAATTCCGGAAGCCTCTGTTCTGGAGAATAACGCCATGTTTTGTAAATATCAACAGGAATGCTGATAAACTGAACATAGCAGTAATAAAAGACCATTGGGACAAGGAATATGATAACACTTGTTGCAGACATTACCGGGTAACCTGTTCCCACACTCATCCATCTGAACAAAAGCACAAAAAGATATCCTCCAAAAGCGATACACGTTAATGAAAGTATAGATTCAAATAAAATACTCATAGGTAAAGAATCGATATGCTTTTTGAAGTATTTGTCCAATAAATTAACGTGGATAATACCAAAAATCAAGTAGATAATCTGTGCAATAAGATACCAGTAGGGATTAAATAAATTCCCTGAAAACCCAAAAAAGCCTGGTAAGGCGAGACATAAGCTGCATAATAGAACATAAATGATAATGACCTTAATTTTTATAGCAGGTTTGTTTCGTCTGATCACACCGAGTATAATCAGCATAATTACCGCTATTAAAGGCATTAAAATATATCTTAAAAAGATTCCCTTTACTGAAGAAATTTCCATTGGTTGTTTTTCAAATTTATAATGTATTGGTGCTTGTAAATATAGTAAAATATTTTACAGAAAGGTAGAGTATCCAAGGCGGTTTGCATTTCTTTCATCATCTTCAAGCTGAAAAGAATATTCCTGTTTCTCCGTGATAAAATTCTCTTCTACATCCACTGTCACAGGAAGAAAATAATCATACAAAGCCTGAAGTACTTTTCTGAAAGGATTTCCTGAGATATACATTATCATACTTTCATAAGGTATAGGGCCTATATTCACTACCCAGTTTCTCTGTCCATCCATATGTCGTCCACTGGGAATATACGTTACACCCAATGTGGAATTTCCCAATAACATAGAGTCATCATTTTCTTCTATGTCATCTATAATGTTTGGAGTGAAAGTTACTTCTACAGGAACCTGTAAAAAAGCCATCAAACATCTCTCAAACCATCTTTTATCCCCGCGGATATTATGGAAGAAAGGTAAAATATGCATAAAGATATGCGCATTTTTATCATCAAGCTGTTTTACGATAGGCCAAAGATCACTGATGGTTTTAAGCAATGTGTCTGTATCACTGGAAACATCAAAATCAAATTCTTTTGATAAAGCACTGATCTCAGTAAAAAAGATCTCCAGCTCAAACGGACGGAAAAATTTCCTGGCATCACCCTCGATCCTTTTTTGTTTACGGATCTCTTTAACTACGCTCTCTATATTCTTTCTTGTGGTACTTAATGAAGGTGGGTGAAATAAGCCTTCCGGAAGATAATCGTAAATACCCTCTCTATACGTTTCTATAGTATATACTTCTTCATCAAAGCCTAAGTAATTACTAGAAATACTCTTGATATCTTTTAAATAGGCCCTGTCATTGATTCCGATGCGATCAATGAAAATATTACTTACGCTTCTGTGGTATTTCAAAAGATTAACCGCTACTGATTCTGCTTTAAAATCGGTCTGCAGTTTATTGTAATACATATCTACAATATTATTCTCATACATAGTGTTTCCTGTGATTATGGCTTGTAAAGATAATATATCTCATCGCAATGAAAAAAAATATTACTCATTTTTTATATTTCATAGATAATATCATCATTAATAGAGGTAAAAATATAAAATTTTTATATAATCAAAAGGTAGCTTGGTTAAAAAATAGAAAATAAAAACCAACGATCTTAATTTTTAAAACCAATACTCGTAAAATCATTCGGCAAGGTTACATTTTGTTAACCTCATTATGATAAGAAATTCACCTTTTTTACCCATACATATGAAAAGCTAGCCTATCTTTGCAGATTGAAAATGTTATTTACAATGAAAAGTATTTATTCTAAAATTTTAATTTTAGCATTCATCTCCTCTTCTCTTTATTCATATGCATGGGGATTAACGGGACACAGAATTATTGCAGAAATCGCACAAAATCACCTTTCCGGAAAAGCAAGAAGGGAAATCAGAAAAATAATGGGTCAGGAACGTCTTGCGTACTGGGCCAACTGGCCGGATTTTATTAAATCTGATACTACGGGTGTTTGGAAGGAAGCATCAGCATGGCATTATGTAAATATAGATCCGCAAGCTGATTTCAAAACATTTGAACAAAACCTGAAAGCTCAGGCAGGCCCAAGTCTTTATTCTCAGGTAAAAACGTTGTCTGCACAGGTAAAAGATGAAAAAACTTCTGAAAAAGATAGAAAAATAGCATTGATCTTTCTGATTCATATTATGGGAGATCTTGCACAGCCTTTACATGTAGGAAGAGCTGAAGATTTAGGAGGTAACAAAATTAATGTTACTTATTTTGGAGAGAAAACAAATTTACATTCTGTTTGGGATGGAAAATTAGTGGATTCACAAAAATACAGCTATACTGAATATTCAAGATTACTGGATATCAAATCTAAGGACGAAGTAAAACAGATCCAATACGGAACATTAGAGGATTGGTTGTATGATTCTCATAAAATTGCCAATAAGATCTATGCACAGACTCCGGATGGTTCAAAATTATCTTATGACTATCAATATAAATTCAACGATACAATGGAAAGGCAACTTCTTTATGGAGGCTTAAGATTGGCTAAATTGTTGAATGATTTATTTTAAATAATTGAAAATGGAAAGTTGAAAATTAACAAAATACTAACTATCAAATTTTAGTTTTCAATTTTCCACTATGAAAACAAAAAGCGAAACCTAGGTTTCGCTTTTTGTTTTCATAAAATTCAGCTTAAGTTTAAAAAAAATTAAAACTCGTGTAACCTTTTCACCTTCTCAAGCGTATAATATATGTAACTCTAGTTTGAGGATAAAATAAATGAGACAGTTAAAAATTACTAAGCAGGTAACCAACAGGGAAACTGCTTCATTAGACAAGTATTTGCAGGAAATTGGTAAGGTAGAATTGATTACTGCAGACGAAGAAGTAGAATTGGCACAAAGAATACGTGCTGGCGACAGAGCCGCATTGGAGAAATTAATCAAAGCCAATCTTCGTTTCGTAGTTTCTGTATCTAAACAATATCAAAACCAGGGACTTTCTTTACCCGATTTGATCAATGAAGGTAACTTAGGACTTATGAAAGCTGCAAAAAGATATGATGAGACCAGAGGTTTCAAGTTTATCTCTTACGCAGTTTGGTGGATTCGTCAATCAATTTTACAGGCTTTGGCAGAACAGTCAAGAATTGTAAGATTGCCACTAAACAAGATTGGCTCAATTAACAAAATCAATAAAGCATACGCTCACCTTGAGCAGGAAAATGAAAGACCTCCTTCTCCGGAAGAATTGGCTGAAGTTCTTGACATGAGCGAAGAAGATATTAAAGAATCTATGAAAAACTCCGGTAGACACTTGTCTATGGATGCGCCTTTAGTAGAAGGTGAAGATTCTAATCTTTATGATGTATTACGTTCCGGAGAATCTCCAAGCCCTGATAAAGATCTAATGCTTGAATCTCTTCAGATTGAAATCGAAAGAGCATTGAACACTTTAACGCCAAGAGAGGCAGATTTGGTAAGATTGTATTTCGGATTGAACGGAAAACATCCAATGACTTTAGAAGAAATTGGTGAAACTTTTGACCTGACAAGAGAAAGAGTTCGTCAGATCAAAGAAAAAGCGATCAAAAGACTAAAACATAATACAAGAAGTAAGATTTTGAAGTCTTACCTAGGTAAATAATTTAGCCTAAATAATTAATAGCGGAGTTTGATTTTTCAGACTCCGCTTTTTTTTATCTTTGTATCTCATGAGTAAAGAACCATTTATTTTCTTTGGAATAGTTATTTTACTACTAACCGTAGTTCTTTTAATACAATATTTTTATTTTAAAAGACAACAAAAACTTTTTTTTACTTCTATTCAGGATAAAAATTACAACATCATTAGAGACGTTGAAACTGATATTGAAATTTATTCGAAGCTAAAATATAAATTTGTGCATAGAATGGCTGATATCGTTTTTCTAAAAGATGAGATTTTTATAATCATTCATAAGCAATGTATTAAAAGTGGAAAAATTTTACAAATAAGCAAAAGTTCAGATTTTCATTCTGGTGTTTCCCGAAAATTAATTTGTCATTCTAAATTAAAAGTAAGTGAACAACTTGAAATCAAAGGACAATTTGTTGATTTTATCTTAACCCAAAACTTTAAAATCACTTTACATTTAAAAAATAAAGGTTTTGATATCGCTTCTGTTTTAAATTAAATCTATGTAACTTCAACTCATTAAAATAATAATAAAGTTTGTCATTCAGAATGAAGCGTAAGCGGAATGAAGAATCTCAATACATATCATGAAATTATAGAGTACCAAAAGATTTCTCCTATCGTCGAAATGACAAAACACAAAAAAAATAAAAATGAAAAAAATACTGTATACCCTATCTTTTATTATAGCCTTGTCAGCATGTAAGGAAAACAGAAATGAAAATACCCCAATCGTAGATAATGTTGTGGATAATGCAGAATCTTCTGTTTCAGGATCTTTTAAAAGCAGCAGACATGATGACAAAATTGATCAGATCTACTCTGAACTGATTAAAAGCAATAAAAACCTTCAGGCAATTGACGACAAAGTAAAAATCGCGAATGACGAGTCAAACAAAGTGATTTTCGAATATAAAGAAATATTTGACAAATCTGAATCCTACTACATGAATGCAAAATATCACGCCAATGCTATAGGTGACTCTCTTATGAAAATAGAAACCTTGGATATGATTAAAAGCAGCTCAGATCAATATGATTTGAAAATGAAAAATGTAACAGATCTAATTGCAAAGGTTAACGCAAATCAGGAAAAAATGAATGATTTGTATACTATTTTCAAAATCAAAAAAACCTTACCCGAAATTGAAAAATACCAAAAGGCACATCCTTTGAAACCAGATCATCTGAACGGTTTTATTAATAAACAGAATCAATTACTGAATGAAGTAAAAAATTTAAAATAATAACCTTCCTAATTTTTCAATCTTTTAATAACAAAATGCAATATACTACCCAATGGCTTACAGATAAAAGCCGTGTTCCTGAACTGGTTGATTTCTTTATCACCCACAAAACCGATTCCTATATCTCGCACAGTGAAATCATGTATGGCAGAGCCCTGGATTCTGAACATTGGAACCCTGATCTCAGAGCGGTATTTACTGAACAGCTTATGTCTGATTATGACTACGACAATACTTCAAAATTAAACATCTTAATTGCAGAAAATGAAGATGGAAAGATTGTCGGAATGTTAGTTTTCAATGTTATTAATAGCCCTTTTAAAAAGTATGCTATTTTAGAAGATATGCTTTTAGATGAATCTGTTAGAGGGCAATCCCTTGGAAGCAAACTATTGAACGAGGTGATTCAGGAGTCCAAAAACTGGAACATTAGTTTTATTATGTTGGAGAGTGGAGTCAATAATCATGGTGCTCATCATTTTTTTAATAAATACGGATTCCAAAAAGTATCCGAAACTTACATTTTAACATTATAAAATATTGATTCTGATGAATTCAATTTCAATCATTGGTGCCGGAATTGGCGGCCTGACGCTCGGAAATATTCTTAAGCAGCATGAACTGGATTTCAAAATTTATGAATCTGCCTCGGAAATCAAGCCGGTGGGATCAGGAATTATGATGGCGATGAATGCAATGAAAGTCTTCGAGCATCTGAATTTGAAAGAAAAAATTGAAAACGCAGGAAACAAGATTCATGGAATCTCTATAACCGATAGCTCTTTGCACCTTATTTCAAGAACGAACAGCTTTGAATATGAGAAAAAATTTAATTTGTATAATGTAGCCATTCACAGAGCAGAATTACAAAAAATACTTGCCGAAAGTGTTGGGTTTGAAAATATCCGGTTAAACCATAGTCTAGAAAAAATAGAAAAAAAGGACCATTATCTTTTACACTTTGAAAATGGAGAAGATCTAGAAAGCAAAATCATTTTTGGGGCAGATGGAATAAAATCCAAAATCAGAAACCAGATTTTAAAAACAGGAACCATTCGGAACAATGGACAAAAGTGCTGGCGTGGAATTGTTACTTATGATCTGCCCGAAAAATACCAGCATGAAGCTATGGAACTTTGGGGTAAAGGGAAAAGATTTGGTTTTGTCAAAATGTCGGCGACTAAGGTATATTGGTATGCAGTAATTCTTGATAAAAACTTTAAACAGGATCTTGATGTATATTCAGTTTTTAGAGACTTCACCCCTCTTGTTAAAGAAATTATCAAAGCTACAGATCCTAAGGATATTATTTTAAATGACATTACAGACCTTTTACCAATTCCAAAATGGTATTCCGACAATTTATGCCTACTCGGAGATTCAGCTCACGCAACAACCCCTAATATGGGTCAGGGAGCTTGCCAAGCTATAGAAGATGCTTACATTATCGGAAAGTTATTAGAAAAAAGTAAAGACTTTAATTCCATTTTTGAAGAATTCCAGAAGATTAGGAGAAAGAAAGTAGATTATATTGTTAGTACAAGTCATCAGGTAGGTAAGATATCTATGTGGAAACACGCAACCGGGCTTCGAAATTTTTTAATGAAAATGGTCCCGGAAAATACCAATAAAAAGATGATAGAGAAGTTGATTCAATTGGAAATGTGATCAACTATTTCATGTTCATAAAATGAAGATCATAAAAATATTAAAAGCTGTATAGCCTTATTTAAACACTTAAAGTTAATTATAAATAAAGCTATACAACTTATTACTTTAAAGATAAATACAGTAGTTATTTAATCTCTGATTTGACACTTCCGCAAGAAAGCATTTTACTTCCATAATAAGGATTTACAATTTGCTTTTCGTTGCTCAACCAGCTTCCATCAGCCATTGGGCAATATTGAACAAAAATTGGTTTTTCAGAAAGTTTAAATTGTTTTGTTAATGCAATCATATTATTTGACAAGCTAAGGAAAGCCTCTCTTTGAGCAACAATACTTTTCGTTTCAGAAATAGTAGCAGCACCTTTCTTAATAGCATTCAAATTTCCCTCAGAGATTACTTTGGAATCAATTGTTGAAGTTGTTTTTAGGAATTCAGCGGCTGCTTTTGAAGTTTTATCCGCATCATCAGAAGTTAATGCTGTTTTAATGGCAACATAATTCTCATATAACTTTGAAACCTGTGGATTCGCTTTAGTTTGTGCTGTTAAAGAGATTACTGAGAATATAGATAGAACTGCGGTAATGATATACTTTTTCATTGTTTTAAAATTTAGAATTAAATAAGTTTTAATTAAGAATAATTTGAAATCGCATTTTGCGACAACATGTATTGTTTATGTTAAAAAACATAAAGTGAAAAACTTAATTCTAAATTCTGAAGTTACAATGTGTAATAAAAATAGGTATAGATTTACTCTCAGGAGGAGCATTGATCTGAATCTGAGTAAATTTTGTAGTCGAAAAAGATCGGTCAATAAAAAAGAATTCGTGTGCTTTATATGCTACAATCTGCTTTAAAAAATCAATTTTTAAGAAATCTGATTTCTGTGAATCATCAACTTTTACAATTTTGATTTCTGTTTTGCAACAGTCTTTTTTAGTTTTAACGCCACATTTAGCACATACATCATCTGTTTTCTGACTTATAGAAACCAGTTCGTCCATACAATAGTGAATGCTAAAAACGGCTCCGGAAGAAAATCCGAAGTAGAAAATAGAAAACAATATGGCAAGAATCTTTTTCATAATGCTAAAACAAAGGTAAAAATATCTTTTGGACAGATGTTATAAAATTATGTAATGTTATTATAAAATTCAGAAAAGCGCTAAATAAAAAAACTTCTGAAATTTTCAGAAGTTTTTTATTTTTTATATCTCGCAGATTTTGCAGATCGTTTAACTTTCAATTTTCAACTCTCCACTTTCAACTTTTAATTTAAATCTTACCTAATCTTAAACTCAAGTTTTACATTGAAAAATCGTCCTGTTAAACGAACTGGAACAGGATACATATAATTCGTATTCGCATCTGTAATCCATTGGTTTGCTACTGTATTTCTGATATTGAATGCGTTGAAAACCTGTACTCCTAAAATCAATTCTTCAAAGTTACCCCAGAATCCATATTTCTTCTTTTTATCTTTAGAGTCAATAAATACTTTGGATAACCCAAGGTCAACTCTCTTGTAGGAAGTTAGTGTTCTTTGATATTGATAAGCTGCAGTTACATCTGGTGCTCCATTTTGGTCTAATATGATTGGAGCTCCCGTTGGTAGCCCCATCGCATACGTTAATGTAAGATTCACTCTCATAGAAGGAAACTGAGGCATATAATCCTGATAGAACATGGCAAACCTAAATCTTTGATCAGTAGGTCTTGGGATATTCCCTCTTCCATCAATGTTTTCATACACTCTCGCATAACTTGCCGATAACCAGGAGTCTATTCCCGGTACAAATTCACCAAATAATCTGGTATCAATTCCATAAGCATAACCTGTGGCATTATTTTTACCGGAATAGCGGATCCTTACATTATCCATGTAGTATGGAATCAGATTATCCATCTTTTTATAATAAGCTTCCGTTGTTAATTTAAACGGTCGGTCATACATCTGGAACTCATAATCATTTGCTAAAATCAACTGTATAGAACGCTGAGATTTTATGGTATTATTAAAGTTTCCATCTAAATCTTTGATCTCTTTATAGAATGGCGCCTGATAGTACACTCCACCAGATAACCTGAATAACATATCGCTTTCCCAGTCTGGCTTAATAGCAAATTGAGCACGTGGAGAGAAGATAGTTTCATTATTAAAACTCCAGTGAGAAACCCTCACTCCTGCATTGATGAAAACTTTATTGGTTCCCCAGAAAAACTTCTGTGAATACTGTGCATATGCAGATAGCCTTGTTGGTTCAATTGAGTTTTTGCCAGCTATGTTGTATAATAATTTAAGATCACCTCCTATTCCTAATCTTGGATCATCCGGAGGTCTTGGTATACTGTACCCTGCAGAATCTATTAATTTCCATTCGTTGGTGAGATCCTTCAGATTTTCTTTCTCATACTTAAAACCTACTTCAATATCCGTATTTACATTGGGTGAGAAGCGTCCTCTGAACTGTGTTCCATAAGTTCTTACAAAAAGATCATTTCTTGCATGATCAATCTGCCCCCCGCTATCATAACTTGTTACAGGTGCTCCAGTAATGGGATCAAACGTTTGCAATATATAAGCGGATGCTATCGTATAATATTCCCTTTCACGGTTTTGATATGCAAATGCATCTAAAGTAAACTTCCATTGGTCTGATGGTTTGAAATTCATGGAAAGTGTTCCCATCATATTCTTATACTGATCATTTTCCTTTCCGGCATAATTAACAGTCAGGTTTAATGGTCTTTGAAGACTTCCGAAATCAACGCTTCTTTCTTTAGGGATCATCTCGTAGTCATTTTTAGAATAATATCCTACGAATGAAAGGCTAAGCTTCGGATTGATATGATAATTGATATAAGATTGAAAATCCCAATACGTAGGATTGAAATTCGTATCCTCTTTTAATGTATTCAGAACCAGGTTTGTATTTCTGTATCTTCCAGAAAATAAAGCGGTTAGTTTTTTATTTTTTGATGCAAAACCAGTCGTTAATCGTCCTCCAATTAAACTGGCTTCTCCACCGAGTTCAAATTTTTCAGGTTCCCGATAATAAATATTTAAAGCAGAAGACATCTTGTCTCCATATCTTGGCTCAAAACCTCCTGCAGAGAAATTCACTGTTGAAACCATATCCGGATTAATGATACTCAATCCTTCCTGTTGAGAGTTTCTGATCAGGAAAGGTCTGTAAATTTCAATATCATTAATGTAAATAAGGTTTTCATCATAGTTTCCACCACGAACCATATATTGCGAAGAAAGCTCTGTATTAGAGTTTACGGATGGCAGGGTTTTAAGGATCCCTTCTATTCCTCCCGAAATACTCGCAACATTTTTAGCATCTTTTGCCGAAATTTTCACAGTACTAAGGTCAGTTGTACGTCCTACGATTTTTTTCTGGAATACGACTTCCTCAATATCTGAGACTTTTGTAGTATCCCTCTTTTTTGTTTGAGAGAATACTAACATGGGAACCACAAGGCTCAACGGTAAAACTAGTTTTTTCAAAAGAAATGTTTTAAGAATTTCTAAAATTAAGTATTTTTTAACAATTACAAAATCGATTCTCTAATTCTTGTTAATTTTTGTAACAAATCTTCTAATAAATCTAGCCTTAACATGTTAGCTCCATCAGATAATGCCGTTTCTGGTGTAGGATGTGTTTCTATGAAAAGTCCATCTGCACCTACCGCAATTCCTGCTTTGGCGATTGTTTCAATTAAGTCCGGTCTTCCTCCTGTAACCCCTGAATTTTGGTTTGGTTGTTGTAAAGAATGAGTAACATCCAGAATTACCGGAGCATACTGTCTCATGGTAGGAATTCCTCTGTAATCCACGATCAGATCTGTATATCCAAAAGAATTTCCTCTTTCAATGATCGCTACTTTCTGATTATTGGAATCTGTTATTTTCTGAACAGCAAATTTCATCGATTCCGGAGAAAGAAACTGTCCTTTTTTCAATGTAACACATTTTCCAGTTTCTGCTGCTGCAACTAATAAATCAGTCTGGCGTACTAAAAATGCCGGAATCTGTAGAACATCTACATATTGGGCTGCTAAAGCCGCATGTTCATTTTCATGAATATCTGTGGTGGTAGGAATATTAAAAGTTTCTCCAACTTTTTTTAGAATTTCTAAAGATTTTTCTTCACCAATCGTCGTAAAAGAATCTACTCTACTTCTGTTTGCTTTTTTGAAGCTTCCTTTAAAAATATAAGGAATATTGTATTTATTAGTAATTTCTATTACTTTTTCAGCAATCCTCAATGCCATATCTTCGCCTTCGATGATACAAGGTCCTGCGGTAAGAAAAAAGTTTTTTGAATCTTTGTGGTGGATATTATCTAAATACTGAATCATTTTATTATAATTAAAAGTTCAGTAAAAATACTTATAATGTTTCAGAATCCGAAATTATTTGAAATCTTAATATTTTTAAAATCCCAAAGACATTTCTTTCCAAACCATTAAGAATTCATCTTTTTTAAGATCTTTTCAAAAGTATTGATATTTCTACTTGTAAACTGATCTTTCATGCTTTTCTTCCCTAAAATTTTTCCAAAACTGGAATCCAATGTATTTCCTTTAGGAACCTGCCAGTAGAAAATATCATTGATGATCTCACCCTTCTCATTTTCAGTTTTAGAAGCTAGCTCAAATTCTTTCATTAAAACAGTCTCTACACCTCCGTTTCCCACAAAAGTATAGCTATGGAAATCATCGTTCTTCTCAAAAGGGTTTCCTTTCCAGAAGGCTTCAATTTCAGCAAGAGATTTGATAAACAGAAAAGCTTCATAAGAAAAGTACTCTGACATAGATTTTTCAAGAATCACCTTTAAATCAGACACTTTTTTATCTGAAGAAAAAACAATATTTCCGGAAGCTAGTATAGAACTTACATCCTTCATTCCTGCTTCTTTGAAAACCTGACAAACATCTGCCATTTTCATATTGGTTCCTTTCACGTTTACGCCTCGAAGAAAAGCACAGTATTTCATATTTTTAGTTTTTAGGTTGTAGATCTTAGGTTGTAGTTCTTAGGTTATAGGTGGTAGGGTTTAGGGAAAATAACTGTTATAAATAAGTTACGGGGTTCGGGGTTCGAGGTTTTAAACTTTTGGAATCTAATTTCTCTAGCCTCTAACATCTAACTTCTCATTTTCAACTTTCAACTTTCAACTTTCAATTTTCAACTAGCAATTTTAACTCGTACCTCGCATCTCGAACCTCGCATCACTTAATCCTAACGTACAAATTATAATCCGTTCCTGAAGGTTTCAAACGATAAATCTTCTCCAGAATGGTATTTTCACTCTTCAAATGGTCTTTTATTCTAAACTCTTCTAATAACCTGTAGTGGGTTTTGTAATACTCTGCATCTTTACCTTTGAACAGATCATTGTATGAAAGCAGGTACTTCGGTTTTCTGTTTTTTACGGTATTGATCCAATAATTCTTCTTGTCTTTTTTGATTTCATTTTGAATCTGTTTATCAACCAAACCTACTTCATCGATCGTTTTTAATCCTGAAAAATAAGGAACATATCCAGCCGGCTCCAGTAAAATCCATTGACTTTTATCTTTCTCATAAAAATTTAAAGAGGTTCCTATAGACCTTCTGTAATTCCATTCTCCGTTTCCTGTTGCGATAGAATGAATGGTCTGAAAGATCGTCATAGGGAGAATGTAGATAATGATCAATAAAAACAACCATATATTTCTTTTCACCTTTTGCTCTAATACAAATACTAAAACCGGAACAAAAAGTAAAATCTGTGGAACCCAATAATACCAATCAAAAAGACTTTTCTGGGAAAGGAAAATCAATTGTTTCGCCCAGCCAAAAAGAAATATCATCCATAAAAAATAATTTCTTTTTTCTTTCTGGCGAATCAAAAATATAAAACAAACCAGTTCAAAGATCAGAACAATTATAGTAAATGGATTAAAATTCCCCGGTAATTTCAACATTCCCCAGAAATTTCCATAGTTGGTTATGAAATATTCTACATCCTGACTGAATGTAAAGTTCTTATCATAAAGAAGCTTTTTCGCAACAATTGTATTATTTACCCATTCACCAAAATAAAACCAGTTGAAAGCAAGCGCGATAGAGACTCCCAATACTCCACCGGCAATATAGCTCCATCGGATTTTCTTATTCCAGAAAACATCTACCAAAAACACAATTCCTAAAAAAATAACAGTGTCTATTCTTGTAAATAAAATAAGGATCGGTAAGACAATAAGAGCCCATTTTTTCTCTTTTTTTAAGCCATAATACAATAAAGCCATTTCTAAGAAGAAAAGGATTCCATACTCCATTCCGAGGATAGAGATTTTTATGGAAGGAGGCAATATCCCAAACAGAAAAATAAAAATTGCTTTATGCCAGGGATTTTTAAAAAGCAAATGAGATAAAAGCAAACTCCCTATTGTAAAGAGTATTGAATTAAAAATAAGAAGAGGCTCAATGAAACATTCTTTCCCAAAAATAATATTAAACAGATAGGAAACAAAAACATACAAATGGGTCGTGGATGCAGAAATTTTTGTATCTCCGTTAAATCCTATTACTCCGTAATCCATTAAATTCTGAGCAACCCTCCAGGTAATGAATGCATCTTCCTGAATATGGTGTGTCAGTAAAAAAAGGAGCTTAAAAATAACTGTAAAAATTACAGCATAGATGGGAAGTTTATTTGTTCTTTCAGACATTGTGCATCTTTATGGCACAAATATAATCTTAAAAATGTATGAATACAATAACAAAAAAACGGAACCGAAGTTCCGTTTAAATATGCTTTCTATTGTGTAGCTTTCATAATAGCCGTGGTAATTTGATTTTCTTTTTCCTTTGAATAAGTAGAATCAAAAGGCTCCATGATATCAAATAAGTATTGATAGAAAGGAGTGATCTTCTGTACATTTTCAGATTCACTCATTGCCTTCTCTTTACCCATCTGTTGAAGGTCCTTCACAAACACATTGAATTTTTTATCGATTGGCTCAATGGATTTGACAAGGTATTCATACGCTTTATCTTTTTGTCCAATGGCTTTGTAAGCAGATGTTACAGATGATACAACAAGAGAATATTCCATCGGTTTAGATCCCATTGGTCTTCGCAGGTATCTCTGTTCACTTCTGCTAAGCCCTGAATAATAATCATATTCCTCAAAAATTCCTTTCTTAAGAGTTTCTGCCAGTTTCAACCCTTTTTGCTCCTGTCCTGCTACGATATATCCGTAAACAATAGAACTTAATGAGCGTGGATCATTGTATTTTTCTACTGGGATTTCTTTTGCTGCCAGATCCAATAGTTCATTTGCTTTTGCCTTCTCACCTATTGAGGATAATGCCCCTACAGCTCTGCTCACTGTTGACCTGTAAGCTAGAATGTTTGATGTTGCTGTTTCATCATAATGATTTTTAAGGTCCTTAAAATTACCCCATTTGAAGTTTTTTACGACATTATATAATGAGTTGGCATCTGCTCTTCCCAAGTCACCATCAGGACTTGGTGGAGTATGAATAGGTACCAGTCTGTAACTGAAACCATCAAATTGTAAATAATCATCCAGATAGAAAATATTCTCACTATCATAAACCCCTCCCGACGAGAAGTTGATCGGTCTTTTCCAATCGAAATTGGCAAAAATATCAAACATCATCAGGTTCCCTTTAAAAAGCGTATTCGCTTTATAGTCGATTATGATCTGATTAACTGTATTCGCTAAATCACTTGCTTTGATAATTCCAGCTTTCACCGCATTTTCTTTATTTACTGGTAGAATAAACTTATTTGTAGGTAAAAAATTATATTTCTCATACCGTTCTTCACCAAAGATCATCTTCAAAACTTCATCCTTTTCAGGAGATTTCATTTTAATAAAGCTGATTGCTTCTTTCAAAGTAATCGAATCCTGAGTAAGGTATTTCCTAAAAGATTGCAGTTCCGTTGCAGGAGCTCCCTGTTCCTGAAGATTACTGAAGATATTCTGCCAGTCTTCTTTCTTCATGATGTAGATCTGATCATTAACTCCGTCTTTATAATCATCATGCGTCAATTGTCCCGGAATAGGATTCGCATTATAGGTTTTTCTCTTTACCTGATCACAATACCAGGGAGTAGAAAGCAACGTAAAATTGACGCTCTTCACATCATCACGCAATCTTTCCGTTTCCTGAATGGCCCAAACCGGAAAGGTATCATTATCACCATATAGAAATATAATATCCTCTTTCGGTAATGATTTCAAAAATGAATAGGCGTAATCATGCGCAGCTGATTTACGGCTTCGGTCGTGGGTATTGTAATTCTGGAATCCCATCATAAAAGGAATTCCTAATAACAGGATTCCCACTGCAATATTTACTCCATTCGACTTTATTTTCTTCTGTAAGAACCATAAAATAGCACCAGCTCCTAATCCTATCCAAATGGCAAATGCATAGAAGGAACCTACCATTGCATAATCCCTTTCTCTTACTTCAAATGGCTTTACTCCGGTATAGAAAACAATTCCTACTCCGGTTAAAATAAACAAAGACAGCAAAGCATAAAATCTTCCAAAATCTCTGTTGAGTTGAAAGAAAAATCCTATTAACCCTAAGATAAATGGTAAGAAGAAAAAGGCTACTGTACTTTCATTTTTGAATTTAGCAGGCATCTTATCCTGATTCCCCCACAATGCATTGTCAATAAAAGAAAAACCTGAAATCCAGTTTCCATTGGTACTTTCCATATGCCCTTCCCTGTCATTCTGCCTTCCTACGAAATTCCATAACAGGTATCTCACAAAGTAATATCCATTCTGGAACGTAATGAAATAATCCATATTCTGAGCCAGAGAAGGCTTTTGAACTTTTATCAGATCATATGATTTTACCTTTAAATAATCTGCTGCTGTAATGGATTTGTCCTCATATTTTTTTCTTAATTCCTCAAAGATCTGTTTCGCCTGCGGATTATCTGCCACGTCTTCATTATCATAATTAAATGTAAAATCAGGTGCCCCATACATCGAAATGTAATTGGCCATTACATCTTTGTCTTCATTAAACATCCTTGGCATTAAACTTACCTGCGATTTACTGAAAACATAATTAAAACGATCTCCAGTTTTTCTGTACGTTCCTGTCTTTTCATCCTTTTCATAAATATCGCCCGTCTTTTCTATTTTAAAGCTTCCATCTTCATTTTTTTCAATTCCATTGGCATCAAGGAATGCAGTATAGTTTTGCCCATAAATGGTTGGCCAGTCTCCATACTGAACTCTATAATAATAATCCCTCATTCCGATAGCAGTATCAGGATCATTAAGGTTCATCGGTGGATTAGCATTGGCTCTGATTGGGATCACCATCCAGCATGAAAAACCAATGATCATATAAACGATTGACAGTGCTATTGTTTGAAATAGGTTTCTTTTTGTTTTCCTCGCATATTTGATAAGCAGATAAGATATAATGACCATCAGAATGAAGGCCACAATAGTTCCCGAATGGAAAGGAAGCCCCAAGCCATTAACAAAGAATATTTCAAGCTTACCAAACATGGTCATAACCAATGGGAAAATAATCTTAAATACAATGATCAGAATTCCTAATGTGATCAGATTAGCCCAGATAAAATTCTTCCAGGTAAACTTATAGTTTCTCGCATAATATACTAAGCAAATGGCAGGAATAGATAGCATGCACATCATATGTACTCCTACTGAAAGCCCTACAATAAAGAAAATCAAAATAATCCATCTTTCATTATCAGCTGCCTTATATTCATTTTCCCATTTAGTAATAAGCCAGACTAAAAGCGCAATAAACATGGAAGCCATTGAATACACTTCTCCTTCTACCGCTGAAAACCAGAAGGTATCAGAAAATGTAAAACATAAAGCTCCTACTACTCCAGCAAATAAAATGGAAATTTCCTGATGTTTGGTTATTTCTTCAAGATCTTTGTTCAAAAGTCTTCTCACAAAGTGAGTAATGGTCCAGAACAAAAATAGAATCGTAAATGCACTGAACATAGCAGACATTGCGTTAATGACAATAGCATAATTATCAGCTTTTCCTAAAGCAAAAATGGCCGCCACAGCACCTACAATCTGGAATAAGGCAGCTCCCGGAGCATGCGTTACTTCTAACTTTACTGCAGAAGAGATGTATTCACCACAATCCCAAAAACTTAAATAATGCTCTATTGTTGAAATATAAGTAATAAATGCAATAACAAAAATCACCCATCCTAAAACGGTATTCCATTTCCTGAAAGTCCAATTCTTCATATAAAAAATTAATTTCTAATAATCTTTTTTTAAAATATTTTCATTAAAACTGCGCGTATTCCGCAAAAACTCCAAAGATACTTTTTTCAAGCTTTTGTGATCCTATTTATTTTAATAATTTATTTAATGTAAAATAACTTTTTTGAAGCCATAACTATTTGTGCAAAATAGTACGATTTATATAATTACAATACAAAATTTCCCTGCGCAATATTGAATAAAATAAAGTTCATATAAATAAAAAAACGGAACCTAAGTTCCGTTTTTAAATATGCTTTCTATGTATCGCTTTTATTATTGCGTTGCTTTCATAATAGCTGTCGTGATCTGATTCTCTTTTTCCTTTGAGTATGTTGAATCAAAAGGCTCCATGATATCGAATAAATACTGATAGAAAGGAGTAATCTTCTGTACATCTTCAGACTTACTCATTGCTTTTTCTTTACCCATCTGCTGAAGGTCTTTCACAAACACATTGAATTTTTTATCAATAGGCTCTATAGACTTCACCAGATAATCATACGCTTTATCCTTTTGACCGATGGCATTGTAAGCTGTAGTTACCGCTGATACAACAAGAGAATATTCCATAGGCTTAGCTCCCATTTGTCTTCTCAAGTATCTTTGTTCTCCAGGAGTAAGGCTTAAATAGTAATCGTATTCTTCAAAAATCCCTTTCTTAAGAGTTTCTGCCAGTTTCAATCCTTTCTGTTCCTGGCCTGCTACGATATATCCGTAAACAATAGAACTTAATGAACGTGGATCATTGTATTTTTCTACTGGAATTTCCTTTGCAGCAAGATCTAATAATTCAACAGCTTTTGCTTTTTGTCCTTTTAAAGAAAGTGCCGCCGCAGCTCTACTTGCTGCACTTCGGTAGCTGATGATATTCGAGGTGGCTGTTTCATCAAAGTGAGAATTTAAATCCTTAAAATTACCCCATTTGAAGTTTTTCACCACATTGTATAATGAATTGGCATCTACCCTTCCCATATCACCATCACTGTTTGGAGGAGTGTGAATCGGAATCAATCTGTAGCTAAAGCCATCTAATTGTAAATAATCATCTAAATAGAAAATATTCTCACTGTCATAAATTCCTCCCGAAGAGAAGTTGATCGGTCTTTTCCAATCGAAATTAGCAAGAATATCAAACATCATCAGGTTATTCTTATAAAGGGTGTTGGCTTTATAATCGATCATAATCTGATTAACTGTATTCGGCAAATCACTTGCATTGATAATTCCAGCTTTCAGTGCATTTTCTTTATTTACCGGTAAAATAAATTTACTTACCGGTAAGAAATTATATTTCTCATAACGCGCTTCTCCGAAAATCATCTTCAAAATTTCATCTTTTGCAGGAGATTTCATTTTAATAAAACTGATTGCTTCTTTCAAAGTAATAGAATCCTGAGTAAGGTATTTTTTGAAGGGCTCGAATTCACCAGATGGTGCTCCTTGTTCCTGAAGATTACTGAAGATATTCTGCCAGTCTTCTTTTTTCATCAGATAGATCTGGTCATTTACCCCATCTCTGTAATCCTCATGGGTCAACTGACTAGGAATAGGATTCGCATTATAGGTTTTTCTTTTTACCTGGTCAATATTCCATGGAGTTGATAAAAGGGTGAAGTTGACAACTTTTACATCATCACGGAAGTTTTCCGTCTCCTGAATAGCCCAAACCGGATACGTATCATTATCTCCATATACAAATAAAATATCTTCTTTAGGTAATGATTTTAATACCGAATAAGAATAATCATATGCAGTATATCTGTTGCTTCTGTCATGGACATTATAGTTCTGGAATCCCATCATAAAAGGAACTCCCAGTAATACTACTCCTGCTACGATATTGGCAGCATTAGATTTCACTTTAGACTGAATCAACCATAAAATAGCACCAGCTCCTAATCCTATCCAGATAGCAAATGCATAGAAGGAACCTACCATTGCGTAATCTCTTTCTCTTGGCTCAAATGGTTTTACGCCTGTGTAGAAAATAATACCAACACTTGTAATGACGAATAATGACAATATAGCGTAGAATCTTCCAAAATCTCTGTTGAATTGGAAGAAAAATCCTATTAGCCCTAAGATAAATGGTAAGAAGAAAAAGGCTACGGTGCTTTCATTTTTGAATTTAGCAGGCATTTTATCCTGATTTCCCCACAATGCATTGTCAATAAAAGAAAAACCTGAAATCCAGTTTCCTTTGGTATTCTCCATGTTTCCTTCTAAATCATTTTGTCTTCCGACAAAATTCCACAAAAGGTATCTCACAAAGTAATATCCATTCTGAAACGTAATGAAATAATCCATATTCTGAGCCAGAGAAGGCTTCTGAACCGTTATCAGATCATAAGGTTTTACCTTTAAATAATCCGCTGCAGTAATGGATTTATCTTCGTATTTTTTTCTTAATTCCTCAAAGATCTGTTTTGCCTGAGGATTATCTGCCACATCTTCATTTCCGTAATTGAATGTAAAGTCAGGAGCTCCGTACATCGAAATGTAATTGGCCATCACGGATTTATCTTCATTAAACATCCTTGGCATTAAACTTACCTGAGACTTACTGAAAACATAATTAAAACGATCTCCTGTTTTTCTGTAGGTTCCGGTTTTTTCATCTTTTTCGAAAATTTCTCCTGTTTTCTGGGTCTTGAAACTTCCATCTTCATTTTTTTCAATTCCATTAGCATCAAGGAATGCAGTATAGTTTTGTCCGTAAATGGTTGGCCAGTCTCCATACTGTTCTCTGTTATAATAATCCAGCATCCCAATAGCGGTGTCCGGATCATTAAGGTTCATCGGTGGATTAGCATTTGCCCTGATTGGAATTACCATCCAACAAGAGAAACCAATCATCATATAAACAATAGATAAGGCAACTGTCTGATAAATATTCTTTTTAGTTCTTCTTGCATATTTAATCATGAAATAGCAGATCGCTACCATAAGAATGAAAGCTACAATAGTCCCTGAGTGGAAAGGAAGTCCTAAACCATTAACAAAGAATATTTCAAGCTTACCAAACATCGTCATGATCAGTGGGAAGATAATTTTAAATACAATGATCAGGATACCCAAAGTAATCAGGTTGGCCCAGATAAAATTCTTCCATGTGAACTTGTAGTTTCTTGCATAGTATACCAAACAGATTGCTGGAATCGATAACATACACATCATATGCACTCCTACTGAGAGTCCTACAATAAAGAAAATCAGAATAATCCATCTTTCATTATCAATCGCATTATATTCGTTTTCCCATTTGGTAATCAACCAGACTAAAAGCGCAATAAACATGGAAGCCATTGAATATACTTCTCCTTCTACCGCAGAGAACCAGAAGGTGTCAGAAAATGTAAAACATAAAGCTCCTATTACCCCAGCAAATAAAATGGAAATTTCCTGGTGTTTCGTTATCTCTTCAAAATCTTTGTTCAAAAGCCTTCTCACAAAATGAGTAATGGTCCAGAACAAAAATAAAATCGTAAATGCACTGAACATAGCAGACATTGCATTGATGACAACAGAATAGTTTTCACCCTTTCCTAAAGCAAAAATGGCCGCCACAGCGCCCACAATCTGGAATAAGGCAGCTCCTGGAGCATGCGTTACTTCTAATTTTACTGCAGAAGATATATACTCACCACAATCCCAAAAACTAAGTTTAGGTTCTATCGTTGATAAGTACGTGAAAAATGCAATGACGAAAATTACCCATCCTAAAACGGTGTTCCATTGCCTAAAAGTCCAGTTTTTCATAGTATAAAATCAATTACGCGAAAATAGGGCTTTTATATGATTTTATATCGATTTTAACAAATTTTAAAAATACTGGTGTGGTATTTGCGTTGATAATGGAGCAAAGATTGAGGAAGAAAAAATATGGATTTAGGTAATGACAGCTTAGAAATCAAACAAAAGTTTAGAAATTATTTATTTTTTTGTATTTTTGCCCTCAGATTTTTATTGAAAAATAACAAATAATGAGTAATGTTTACGATAATATCCTTGGCCTAATAGGAAGCACTCCTATGGTGAAGCTAAATACTGTAACGAAAGATATTCCTGCAACTGTTTATGCCAAGTTAGAATCATATAATCCTGGACATTCCACTAAAGATAGAATCGCACTTCACATTATAGAAAACGCTGAGAAAAAAGGTTTATTAAAAGAAGATTCTGTGATTGTAGAGACCACCTCCGGGAATACTGGATTTTCTCTTGCAATGGTTTGCATCATCAAAGGATACAAATGCATTCTTGCTGTAAGTGACAAGACGAAACCCGAAAAGATCGCCTATCTTAAAGCACTTGGTGCTGTAGTGTATGTTTGCCCTGCCAATGTACCGGCGAATGATCCAAGATCTTATTACGAAGTGGCTAAAAGAGTCGCTTCAGAAACACCAAATTCCGTTTATATCAATCAATATTTTAATGAGTTGAATATTGATGCTCACTACCAGACCACCGGACCGGAAATTTGGGAACAAACGCAAGGTAAGATCACACATCTTTTTGCTTGTACCGGAACAGGAGGAACTTTATCCGGATCAGCGAAATTCTTAAAAGAGAAAAATCCGGATATCAAGATTATAGGTATAGATGCTGATGGCTCTATTCTTAAAAGCTATCATGAGACTGGAGAAATTCATAAAGAAGATGTTCACCCTTATCAGATTGAAGGAATGGGAAAAAACCTGATTCCTGGTGCCCTGCTTTTTGACAAAGTAGACCAGTTTGTAAGAGTAAATGATGAAATGTCTGCCTATAGAACCCGTGAAATTGCTTTAAAAGAAGCTATTATGGGCGGTTATACTACGGGAGCAGTTACGCAGGGACTTATACAATATGCACAATCTAACGAGTTTTCAAAAGATGATATTGTTGTTTTAATCTACCCGGATCACGGATCAAGATATATCACCAAGGTATATAGCGATAAGTGGATGGCTGAACAGGGCTTTGTTAATAATTGTGTACACAATTATGATGAAGTTTTTAAAACTGAATTCATTAAATAGAACATAAATTACCATACAATAAAGCCTTTTTTGTAGACCACAAAAGGCTTTTTTACTTAAAAAATCACTTATAAAAATGTTGGATATTTTTGACAGAATAAAAGAAAATCCAGGACCTCTTGGACAATTTGCAGATTATGGAGAAGGTTATTTTATTTTTCCGAGACTTGAAGGACCTATTGGACCTAGAATGCAGTTTCAGGGAAGAGAAGTAATTTTCTGGAGTGCTAATGATTATTTAGGATTGTGTAATCATCCTGAAGTATTAGAAGCTGATGCAAAAGCTGCTGCTGAATATGGAATGTTTTATCCGATGGGAGCAAGAGCAATGTCCGGAGAAACAGAACAGCACTTACAATTAGAAAGAGAGCTTGCTGATTTTGTTCAAAAAGAATCTGCTTATTTATTGAATTTTGGTTACCAGGGAATGGTTTCCACAATTGATGCCTTAGTTAACAGAAATGATGTAATCGTATATGATGTAGATTCTCACGCATGTATCGTAGATGGTGTAAGATTGCATTCAGGTAAAAGATTTACATACAGACATAATGATATTGAAAGCCTTGAAAAAAACCTTCAGAGAGCTACAAAAGTAGCACAGGAAACTGGTGGTGGTATTTTGGTAATTACCGAAGGTGTTTTCGGTATGAGAGGACAACAAGGGAAAATCAAAGAAATTTGTGATCTGAAATCAAAATATAACTTCAGACTTCTTGTAGATGACGCTCACGGATTCGGAACACTTGGTGAAACAGGTGCCGGTGCTGGTGAAGAGCAAGGATGTCAGGATAAGATCGATGTATACTTCTCTACATTCGCAAAATCAATGGCAGGTTTTGGAGCCTTTATTGCCGGAGATAAAGAGGTAATCAGATATTTGAAATTTAATTTAAGATCTCAAATTTTTGCCAAGTCTCTTACTATGCCAATGGTAATCGGAGGATTGAAAAGACTTGAGCTTTTAAGAACTAGACCTGAGATCAAAGCTAAATTATGGGAAAACACTCATAAATTGCAGAATGGTCTTAAGGAAAGAGGTTTCAATATCGGAGATAGCAATACTTGTGTAACTCCTGTAATGATGCAGGGAACTCCGGTAGAAGCAACATTATTGGTAAAAGATTTAAGAGAGATCTATGGAATCTTTACATCAGTAGTTGTATACCCTGTTATCCCTAAAGGAATGATTTTACTAAGATTAATTCCAACTGCTTCCCATACCGATTCAGAAATTAATGAAACGCTTGCTGCTTTTGAGGCTATTCATGATAAATTAGTGAGTGGGTATTACAAAGAGCAGGAACAAAAATTATTACAAGAACAAGGTTTAAGTTTTAAACCTATTTAATTCAAAAATAAAAAGGCCATTTGAATAAAAATGGCCTTTTTATCTTTAGCACCATATCCATTTAAAAAAGACACACAATCGACCTTTTAAGACTCTGTTTTATCTGATAAATTCACGTCAAAATAAATTTATATGAAAAGATCTAAAAATAGTACAATAGCAGTTCTTAGCCTTTTTCTGACCTTCTTTTTCACCATGGCTAATGCCCAACGATCCTATATTGATAGTTATAAGGGTATTGCGACAGATCTTTCAAAACAATATGGAATTCCGAGTTCAATTATATTGGCTATCGCGATTGTTGAATCCGGAGCGGGAACCAGTAAAGCCAGCAAGACGCTTAATAACCATTTTGGAATTCTTGGTAAAAACAACATCAATACATCCCGATTTAAGAGTTTTAATTCAGTTCGGGAAAGCTATGAAGCTTTTTGTCTGTTGCTTTCAAAAAAGAAGCTTTACACCAAATTAAAGGATAATAACAACTCTAATGATTGGGTGAAAGCTATAGCCTCTTCAGGATACTCCACAAAGCCCAACGAATGGATAAAAAAGATCAATACCACGATCATTAAATTCGGCTTATAGAAATAGCCCTATCCTATCTTTTACTCACCTTTTACTTTTTGTTTGGCACACCTGTAATAATTTCAATAAATTTGTAAAAATTTTCTATTGAAAGATCTTCTTCTTATTACTCCGCCATTCACTCAACTTAATACTCCTTATCCTGCAACTGCTTATATTAAAGGTTTTTTAAACACTAAAAATATTTCCAGCTATCAGATCGATTTGGGGATTGAGGTTATTTTGGAATTATTCTCAAAAGGTGGACTACAGAAAATTTTTTCTCAAAAAGTTGACCTTAAAAAAGTTTCAGAAAATACACAAAGGATTTTTGCCTTGAGAGAAGAATACCTCAAAACTATTGACCAAGTTATACTTTTTCTACAAGGTAAAAATGCTACGTTAGCAAGACAGATCTGCAGCATGAATTTTCTACCGGAAGCTTCCCGATTCAACCAATTGGATGATATGGAATTCGCTTTCGGGAATATGGGATTGCAAGACAAAGCCAAACACCTGGCTACATTATACTTAGAAGATCTATCTGATTATATTGTTGAAAACATAGATCCTGATTTTGGATTCAGCCGATATGCAGAACGATTGGGGAAAAGTGCCAATTCTTTTGATGAATTATATGAAAAGTTAATAGGTACTCAAACCTTTATCGACGATATCACCTTACATATTCTGAAGGAAAAACTAGAACTGGTTCAACCAAAGTTGGTTTGTTTTTCCATTCCTTTCCCAGGAAATTTATATTCTGCTTTTAGGTGTGCTCAATATATTAAAGAAAATTTCCCTCATATTAAAACAGCAATGGGAGGTGGTTTCCCCAATACGGAATTAAGGGAAGTAAAAGATTCGAGAGTTTTTGAGTTTTTTGATTTCATTACCTTGGATGATGGCGAACTTCCGATTGAATTGCTTTATGAGAGTATTACTAATCAAAACGGCGAATTTAAACGTACTTTTTTACTTGAAGATCAACAAGTCGTTTATAAAAATAATTCGACAAGACACGATTATAAACAAGCTCAGGTAGGAACACCAGAATACACAGATTTGCAGCTTGACAAATATATTTCAGTAATTGAAATTGCCAATCCAATGCACAGTTTATGGAGTGATGGAAGATGGAATAAGCTTACCATGGCCCATGGCTGCTATTGGGGAAAGTGTACTTTCTGTGATATCTCATTAGATTATATCAAAATTTATGAACCCATTTCCGCCAAAATTCTGGTAGACAGAATGGAAGAACTCATCAGAGATACGGGAGAAACCGGATTTCATTTTGTAGATGAAGCTGCACCACCCGCTTTAATGAGAGAGGTAGCTTTGGAAATTTTACGAAGAAATTTAGTGGTTACCTGGTGGACAAATATTCGATTTGAAAAGAGTTTTACAAAAGATCTTTGTTTTTTGTTAAAGCTTTCCGGATGTGTTGCTGTTTCTGGTGGATTAGAGGTTGCAAGTGACCGCTTGCTGAAATTAATCGACAAAGGCATTTCCGTAGAACAAGTGGCACAGGTAACCAGGAACTTTACAGAAGCCGGAATCATGATTCATGCTTATCTGATGTACGGCTACCCTACTCAAACAGTTCAGGAAACCATTGACTCTTTGGAGATGGTTCGACAACTATTCGAAATGGGAATTTTACAAAGTGGATTCTGGCACCAGTTCGCCATGACTGCACATTCACCAGTAGGATTGAACCCTGAAGAATTTGGCGTTACTCCACTCAAACAGGAAATTTTGTTTGCCAATAATGATATTGATTTTACAGATAAAACGGGAATTGATCACAGTAAATTCAGTTTTGGATTAAAGAAATCTCTTTTCAATTATATGCATGGAATTAATTTTGAAATTCCTCTTCAGGATTGGTTTGATTTTAAAATCCCAAAAACAACTATTCATCCGGATTATATTCACGATTGTTTATTAGAAGATGACAATTTTTCTTTTAAAGAAAACTCAAAAATTGTTTTCCTAGATAGAAATGTTATCGCCGAGAATTACATAAAAACAAAAAAACAAAATTCCTGGCCATATACACAGCTTACATTCCATTTAAAGACCAATATTGTAAAAGTTGATATGGAACAGGAAAAAGCAGAATGGTTTATCAGAATACTAGGTGAAAATGCTCCGGACAACGCAAAGAAAATTACGCTTCAACAATTGAAGACTCAGTTTGAAGAAAACTTTGAGGATTTTGAGTTGTTCTGGTTTTCAAAGCCGATACAACAGTTGAAAGAAAATGGAGTGATCCTGAGTCTGTAGTCTTAATTAAAAAAAGTTTAACATCGAGTTTGTCATTCCGTAGGAATCCAGATTCTGACTTCTATAAAGTGTACTGAGATTCCTACGGAATGACAAAGATTGTGTAAAATTAGTTTTTACATGTCTTAGACGTTGGATTCTATGTTTTGGCTAAAGCCAATTGTAGTTTATATTTTGTTTTAACGGGCTAAAGCCCGTTCCTATTGATGGCTTTTTTAATTCGCTCGCAGATTTTGCAGATGACGCAGATTTAATTTTCAAATCTCAATTATTTTGGTGATCATTGAATTAATAATTCTGATTTTACAACATAATTTAAGCATCGAGTTTGTCATTCCGTAGGAATCTAGATTATGGCTTTTATAAAGTGTACTGAGATTCCTACGGAATGACAAAGATTGTGTGAAATTAGTTTTTACATGTCTTAGACGTTGGATTCTATGTTTTGGCTAAAGCCAATTGTAGTTTATATTTTGTTTTAACGGGCTAAAGCCCGTTCCTATTGATATTTTTCCTGCAATTGATTCTTCAAATTTTATTAAATTTTAGAGCTCATTCTCTAATTATAAAAAGGAAACACAATATCTTTATTCTCCAATATCAATAAAGCTGGGTTTTAACCCAGCTTGTTAATAATATTAAATCCATTGGCTTTAGCCAAAACCTATTTTTCTCCTAAAATTAGATTAAAGTCAATTGTATATTCTGTTTAACAGGCTAAAAAACCAATTCCATTCATCTTTTCTCCCTTTAATTTTGCAGATAACACCGATTTATTTTTGGTAATTATATGATCTAAATAAACTTTTTATTTTTCAACACCATCTTTTACAACCTGCCCGACAACTACCTTTTCCTGAATTTTAATAAAATTAGGGTCCAAAATTGCCATTCGCTCTGCAATAGCCTTGTAGGTTGGGAACTTTAAAATAGAAGCACGTCCTGACATCTCCCTGTAGATCGTAAAAACCTTTCCTCCAGCAGTCTTTAACTGCTTGGTTGTGGTGATATATTTACCAATGTATTTACTGTTTGCATCATAGATTTCAATATCTATAAAGCTCTTATCTGTAATGGTATCTTCTGATCCGAAGCTCACGGGTAAATTAGTAAAATAACCAACCGGCTTTCCGTTACTTAAAATCTCTCCAACATTATTAACGGTAATATTTAATCTATCAATTTTACTTCTTGTTGTGTAAGCATCTTTTGTTTTGGTATCAAGCTTTCGTTTCGGTGTATTTTGAAAAAGCTCATCTAAATTTTTAACATTGATTCCTTTATTATCAATGATCTTCAGATCTTTTATGGAGGTATAAACCGCCGATCTTTCTTCGCCTGAAAATGCCGATGGAGATATGTAATCCAGATCTATTGTTTTATCCCTGTTATACACCCTATTCAAGGTGATATAGCTATCTCTTACAGAGTCTACAACACTTTTATCAATAAAATGAATAGTATAAATGGGAGTTTCTTTCAAATCCATAAAAGTGTATTCACTTGATTTGTTTGAAATTTTTGCAACGTGCACTCCATCAAGACTTATAATCCCTCTTTTTGTTTTAAAGTTTTGAGCATTGAATAAAACACCTAAAACTGTAAACAGCATGACCATACTTCTCCCCATAAAATCAGATATTATTACATAAAAAAAAGTGTAACAAAGTTACACTTTCTTGAAAATATATTTAGCTTTTCATTTAATTACTCACAAAGGATAATTCCTTTATTATGATTAAATTCTACAACACCGCTTTTGATAGGATAAGAAAAAACAGAATCTTTTTCATTCTCCTTGGTAAGATTTTTAGCATAAGCTTCATCAATAGAATTCACAAATAACTTCACTTTACCTCCAATTAAAGAAGAAACAATTCCTGCGTGGTTTTTCATGATGTGAAATTCACCATTTTTTCCCGGAAGTAATACAGAGCTTACTTCGCCTTCAAAAACTACGTATTCTGGTGTTAAAATTTTTATATTCATTTTAAATTGCTTTTGGCTTTCAGCTAATAGCTATTGGCTATCAGCAATTAGCATTATTATGCGTTATCAGCTAACATTTTTTGTCCTGCTGCAATAGCTTCTTCGATAGTTCCTTTCAAGTTGAAAGCAGCTTCTGGTAAGTGATCTAATTCACCATCCATAATCATGTTGAATCCTTTGATGGTATCTTTAATATCTACCAATGATCCTGGGATACCTGTAAACTGTTCTGCAACGTGGAAAGGCTGAGATAAGAATCTCTGAACTTTTCTAGCACGGTAAACAACAGATTTATCTTCTTCTGAAAGTTCTTCCATCCCTAGAATCGCGATGATATCCTGAAGCGCTTTGTATCTCTGAAGAATTTCTTTTACTCTTTGAGCACAGTTATAATGCTCTTCTCCGATTACTTCAGGAGCAAGGATTCTAGAAGTAGAAGCCAATGGATCTACCGCTGGATAAATACCCAAAGAAGCAATTTTTCTATCTAGTACTGTTGTAGCATCCAAGTGAGCAAACGTAGTTGCCGGAGCCGGGTCAGTTAAGTCATCCGCAGGTACATAAACCGCCTGTACTGAAGTAATAGATCCATTCTTAGTAGAAGTAATTCTTTCCTGCATTGCACCCATTTCAGAAGCAAGTGTTGGTTGGTAACCTACCGCAGATGGCATACGACCAAGAAGTGCAGATACCTCAGAACCAGCTTGTGTAAAACGGAAGATGTTATCTACGAAGAAAAGAACGTCTCTACCTTGTCCGCTTTCTCCACCATCTCTATAGTATTCAGCTAATGTAAGACCAGAAAGTGCTACTCTAGCTCTTGCTCCTGGTGGCTCGTTCATCTGTCCGAAAACGAATGCTGCTTTAGATTCTTTCATAGCTTCTAAATCAACTTTAGAAAGATCCCAACCTCCGTTTTCCATAGAGTGCATGAAATCGTCACCATACTTGATAATTCCTGATTCAAGCATCTCTCTCAAAAGGTCATTTCCTTCTCTCGTTCTTTCACCTACTCCAGCGAAAACTGAAAGACCTCCGTGTCCTTTTGCAATATTATTAATCAACTCCTGGATCAATACTGTTTTACCTACACCAGCACCTCCGAACAATCCAATTTTACCTCCCTTTGCGTAAGGCTCAACTAAATCGATTACTTTAATACCTGTAAATAAAACTTCTGCAGAAGTTGAAAGTTGATCAAATTTTGGAGCTTCTCTATGGATTGGTAACCCACCCTCTTTAGAGATATTTTGAAGCCCGTCGATAGCATCACCAACAACGTTGAATAGTCTTCCGTTCACAGCCTCACCGATTGGCATAGTAATAGGATTTCCGTATCCAGTTACTTCCTGCCCTCTTTGAAGACCATCTGTAGCATCCATTGCGATACATCTTACTGTATCTTCACCAATATGTTGTTCTACTTCTAAGACTACTTTTTCACCGTTTCCTTTAGTAATTTCTAACGCGTCATAAATACTTGGGATTGACTCCACATTTGTAAATACTACGTCGATTACCGGACCAATAATTTGAGAAATTTTTCCTTTAATTTGGTTTGCCATTGCTAAATTTTTTCTTGGTGCAAATATAATGATTCTTCATAAACCCACAATTGCTAAAAAAAAGATTTTTATCATGCTTTTTGATCAGGTAAAAGGAATTAGGAATTAGGTTTCAGGTTAGGGGAACTCACCACTCTAAAAAGTCAATTCATTCTCAATATTTGAATATTTAACAACCATTATTGCGATTCATTAATGAATATATAAATTAAAGCATTTCCAAATTAATCTCTTATCTAATATTCCTATTGAAAATAACTCTTACTATATAATAATAGATTATTTTAAAGGTTTTATATTTGCAGTCAAATTTTTTCCGTTTTGAAAGTTTTCAAGAATTTTAAAGATTATTCCTCTCAAAAGCCTCTAGCATTATCTTTAGGAATGTTTGACGGGGTACATCTTGGGCATAAATGTATTATTGATGAATTAAAAAAAGTAGGTGCAGAAAACCAATTAGAGACTGCTATCCTTACTTTTTGGCCACATCCAAGATTTGTTTTTAATCCAAATGAAGATTTAAAGCTTTTAAATACATTAGATGAAAAGAGATTGTTGATGAATACGTATGGTATCAATAATTTATTTTTAAAAGAATTCGATGAAGAGTTTAGAAATCTTACCGGAGAAGAATTTGTTCGACAGATCCTTGTTGATCAACTGAATGTAAAATACCTTATTATAGGGTATGACCATTCTTTCGGAAAAAATAAAAGTGGAAATTTTGAGCTTCTTCAGAAACTCTCAAAAGAATTGGATTTTGAAGTGGAGCAAATGGAAGCAATCAACATCCACGAAAACAACATCAGTTCTACCAAAGTCAGAAATGCATTATTAGCAGGAAACATTGTACAGGCTAATGAAATGTTAGGATACTCCTACTCTGTTTCTGGAACTGTGGTTCATGGAAAAAAATTAGGCCGAACCATTGGCTATCCTACTGCCAATATCAGTACAGACTCCATTAAATTACTACCTAAAAAAGGGGCTTATATTGTCGAAGTTGAAGTAAAAGGTCAACAATATAAAGGGATGCTAAGTGTTGGAACCAATCCAACAGTGAATGGCGATACCCTAACTGTTGAAGTTTATATTCTTGATTTTAATGAAAATATCTACGATCAGGAAATAACTGTAAAGTTCAGGGATTTCCTTCACGAAGAGATCAAATTTGAAGGTCTTGAAAAATTAATTGAAAGACTAGATGAGGATAAAAGATTAACGGAAGAGTTTGATTTTTAAAATAAATGATAATGAAGAAGACAGTCTTAATATTATTACTATTTCTTTCTTTTTTTGTTTTTGGTCAGGAGAATTTATCTAAAGCAGGTGGGCCACCTAAACTTTCTGAACTCATAGGTTTTTGGAAAAAAGTTGAACTTCCTAATGAAAATACTCATAACAAAGAAAATCCATGGCCTCAAAAATATCAATGGTTTGCATTTTACGAGAACGGAAAAGTATATTCAATGATGTCTGACAAAGATTATAATTACTCTGTGAAAGATTTAAAAGAAATCTTTAGTAGTTTACCTTTAGAAAAGACGCCTACCTACAAATTAGATGGACAATTTTTAACAATCGACAATAAAGAGATTGAAAATTATCAAGAATTATGGGGAGTTAATCTTTTTGCGATGGACATTGAAAATCTTTTTAAAAAGGGAAACTTAATGATGACCTTGGATGACGGAAGTGGAAATGTAATTTATTATAGATTGTTAGAAAAACTAAATAACTAAAATCTTATCAACCACAAAGGGTTTTCAAAATATCATTTTATAAATTATTAATTGTACTCTGATCCTTTTTTGTTAGTGAATTAAATACCAATTCATACGATTGATCGATCATCTTAAAAATAAGATCTCTCTTCAAACCATCTACAGAAACTGAATTCCAGTGGGTTTTATTCATATGATACGCTCCGGTAATCTGTGGATATTGCTCACGAAGTTCAGCACTCCATTCTGGATCTGTCTTTACATTAATTCCCAAAGGCTGTTTTTCCAAAGCCATCAATAAAAACATTTTTGTTCCTACTTTCATCACAAGCGTTTCATTATCAAAAGGAAAAGTTTCTGTAACTCCTTTTTTTGCAAGACAGTAATCTAGTATTTCGTTGGCGTCCATTTTTAATTATTTGTTAGTTGAAAGATGAAAATTGAAAATTGAAAGTGAGAAGTTAATAGTTGATAGTTGATAGTTGATAGTTGATAGTTGATAGTGCAAAATTAGTGTTTATCAAGTTCTTTTAATCTTTTAATCTTTTAATCTTTTAATCTTTTAATCTTTTAATCTTTTAATCTTTTAATCTTTTAATCTTTTAATCTTTTAATCTTTTTCCATTCTTAATCTCAAATTTAGTAAATTTAGAAAAGGAAAAGAATAGTATATATCACCACTTAATCACATTTATTATGAAAGCTTTGGTTATTGGCGCAACAGGTGCAACCGGAAAAGATTTAGTCACTCAACTATTGAATGATAAAGAATTTGATGAAGTAGATGTTTTCGTGAGAAAACCTTTGGATCTTAAGAGTGATAAATTAAATGTTCATGTCGTTAATTTTGACAATCCTGAAGAATGGAAAGATGCTGTGAAAGGAGATGTAGCTTTCTCATGCCTTGGTACCACTCTAAAAACAGCAGGGAGCAAGGAAGCTCAGAGAAAAGTAGATTTCGATTATCAGTATCAATTTGCCAAAGCGGCTAAAGAAAATAATGTAGATGATTATATTCTGGTTTCTGCTTATGGAGCTAATCCTAAATCCAAAATTTTCTACTCTAAAATGAAAGGGGAACTTGAAGATGCAGTAAAGCAGCTTCATTTTAATAAAATTACGATTTTCAAACCTGGTATGCTGGAAAGAAAAGATTCCGACAGAGCCGGGGAAGTTTTAGGAAGCAGAATTATAAAATTTGCAAATAAAATTGGACTTTTAGAAAGTCAAAAGCCACTACCCACTAATATCTTAGCTAAGGCAATGATCAATTCATCAAAAATAAAAAGCAATGGGTATTCAAGTATTAAGCTGGGAAATATTTTTTGCTTTGCCGAAAAGACGAATGAATAGGAGTGGAAAATTGAAAGTGGAAAATTTGCAGGATTCGAGTTACGGGATTCGGGATTCGAGATACAAGTTTGTGGAATAGTAATTTCACATTACAACTTTTTACATTCTAACTTTCAATTTTCCACTCTCAACTTTTAACTCGGATCTCGCACCTCGCATCTCAACTATTTCGTCGTTTTACTCCCCATACTTTGCCCCAGTTTCTCATACTCAATATCATTAGGTTCCCAAAGTTCTATTTTGTTTCCTTCCATATCCATAATATGTACAAACTTTCCATATTCGTAGCTTTCAATCTTATCAACAATGGTTACATTTTCCTTTTTTAGTTCTTCGACTAGTTTTTCAAGATTTTCTACCCGATAATTAATCATGAAATCTTTTTCTGAAGGCTGAAAATATTTTGTTTTTTCATTGAATGGGCTCCACTGTGAAAAGCCTTTTTTAGAATTATCAGCTCCCTGATACCACTCAAATACAGCTCCATATTCATTCGTATTAAGACCTAAATGGTCTTTATACCACTCTCTCATTTTCTTAGGGTCTTTACATTTAAAAAAGATCCCACCAATACCGGTTACTCTTTTCTGATTCTCAGATTGATCTTCTGTTGCTGATTTAAAAGCAAACCCTAATATAAAAGAAGCAAGGATACAAAGACCAAAAATTATTTTTTTCATGTGTTACGTTTTATTTATGTAAGAATATAGTATAAAAAAAGTGGATGAAAAACATCCACTCTGTAAAAATATACTTTTTTGTATTTATTTCAAATATTTTGTAATCGCCTGATCTGTTGGTTTCGTAGTACTTACAAAGCTATCTACTAATTTACCATTTTCGTCTAGTAAGAATTTAGTAAAGTTCCAAAGAATTGTAGTATTCTTTACTCCATTAAGATCTTTTTCAGTCAAATATTTAAAAATCGGAGCGGTATCATCCCCCTTTACAGAAACTTTTGCTGCTAACGGGAAAGTTACTCCGTAATTTTTCTGACAAAAAGCTCCAATCTCAGTATTTGTTCCTGGCTCCTGACCTCCAAAATTATTAGCAGGAAACCCAACAATCACTAATTTATCTTTATATTCTTCATACACTTTCTCCAAATCAGCATATTGTGGGGTAAAACCGCATTCTGAAGCGGTATTTACAATAAGGATCTTTTTCCCTTTAAAATCAGCAAAATTGATTTCTTTACCATCCAGGCTTTCTACTTTGAAATCATATATTGTTTTTCCCATAAGTTCGTTGGTTTTAGCTTTAGAAATTTCACTTTTTTGGTTAGTACAACTCTGTAAGAACGCTACAAAAGAAAGCAGCAATAAGAAAATCTTTTTCATGAGTATATTGTATTGAGCAGCTTTGCTGCGATTATTTTTATGGATAAATTACATATTAGAATTTAAAAGTATTGGCAGGAAATACTTTATTGATATCTATTTTGTTGATCTGCATTACAAAATCTCCATCTTTTTTAGAACTGGAAGATTCTATTCTAAATGGCATCACCAAATTTCCAACTTTTTTATATTCTGAATAAGTTAAAGTTTCATCCTTTTTTATTTCCTTCAAAAGCATATAAGTGTTGGTGTCAAAATAATAAAAATTCTTATTTACATTTTTCGTCAGTTCCACTTTATGACAATAGATATCCCCTACTTTTTCCTTCCCCAAATATTTCGCATCAAAACCCTTGTTTTCCCAATCAATAAAATCGTTATCAAAACTCTCAGGAATATAATTAGGATATTCCTGAACTTTATTGGTTGCATAGTTCATTGCATATCCTTTACTTCCGTCGAAGCCTTCAATGGCTGTGTCTTTATTATTAATGGTAAGAACCGTTTTAGTAAGATTTGGGCGTTGCTGGTAAATTTTTATAGGGTATTCATCTTTTATTCCTAAAACTACTTTTCCTTGAAGTAATACAGAATTTAATAGCTTCCAATTCGTTAGTCCTCCTGATAATTCTATATTTTTTTCTATAATTTCCTTTGCCGTCTGTGCAAAAGAAAGTTGTGAATAAATCAGCACGAATACTAAAAGTAATTTCTTCATTCAATCAATTTATAATTCAAATATAAGGCGAATTTGTAGAAAAGCAAATTTGTTAAAGGGCAAAAAGGCGAAAAGGCAAATTTGTAAAACTATAAAATCGCACCCATTTAACAGTTTTGCAAATCTGCGATTTTACGATTTTGCGATTTAGCAATTCAGCCTTTCTTCCTTTTTGCCTATTGGCAATTTAGTTTATCAATTTCCGAGCTTTTTCCAAATCCTCCGGAGTATCAATTCCGACTCCGATAAAGTTGGTTTCTATTAACTTGATCTTCATTCCATATTCAAGATAACGGATACATTCAATTTTTTCGGAAATTTCTAATGGTTTCATCTCTAATTTAGAGAATTGCAGCAGCGCATGTTTTCTGAAAGCGTACACTCCAATATGTTTAAAGTAGTCTACAGTGTAAGAAATTTCTCTATGAAAAGGAATAACAGAACGACTGAAATATAATGCAAATCCATTATTATCTGTGATCACCTTTACATTATTTGGATTCTCAATTTCTTCTTTTTCTGTAAGCTTTATTTTTAATGAAGCTAATGAAATCTCCTGATTATCATCTTCCTTAAAGACATCAATCAGCTGTTTAAGAGGTTCTGTCTTTAAAAAGGGTTCGTCTCCCTGTACATTAATAACAATGTCACAGTCTATATTTTGAACAGCCTCTGCAATACGGTCACTCCCTGTTTCGTGCTGGCCAGTCATTACAGCCTTTCCTCCATTATTTACAATTTCATTAAAAATGATTTCAGAATCTGTGGCTACAAAAACTTCATCAAATAAACCGGTATCTACAACATTTTGATAGGTTGTTGCAATCACTGTTTTTTCTCCCAAAATCTGCATTAGTTTTGCAGGAAAACGACTCGCTTCATATCGAGCGGGAATAACTGCTATGATCTTCATTGAACAATTTTAATTGTTTAAAATTTTCTCTAAATATAGGCAAAATATGATTGCTATTTTAAAAAGTCAACTTTACACCAGCCATATTATAACCAAAACTATTGGATGCTGTAAGGTTTATTTTATATTTTACATTTCCTGCACTAAATTCAGAAGAGGTGTATCTGTTTTTAGAAATTGTTTTTCCTATAAAATACCCCATCAACAAGGCCAAAGGGTAATCCGAAGCCCAATGAACCTGGCTCTGCATCATCTGAAAAGCCAACGCCCCAGCTAATGTATATCCCACTGGTTTGATCCATCCTGCATCAGGATAATTATCTGCAATAACTGTTATTGCAGACATAAATGTGGTTAAATGCCCTGAAGGCATTGCATCATAACGTGATGTATCATTTGCAAATGCAGAAAAACTTGGAAAAGGCGTCCAATGCCCTCCTGAATTTCCATTTTGTATGGCTATGAAAGGACTTTCCCTACCTGTTATTCTTTTAATAGTTTGTGAAAAAACTCCTGAAAGTATTAAGCTTTCCATTAATCCACTTGCAGTAGCCTGAGCTCTGTAATCATCTTTTATTAATCCGTAAGTGGCAAAACCTATCCCTAACAATACAACTGTAGAACCATTACCAATAAGATAAAGACCTGATCCGATATCTTTTGGAATTTTTATCAATCCTCCAACCTTATTGTAATTATTGTCCGCACTCATCCCCATTCTATCACCCAACTCTCTTGAATTATCAATGAGTTTCTGATCAAACGGTAAAAGTATTAAAGTACCAGCTACAGCACCACCCAAATAATAGGCATGATCTTTTGCTACAAAATCTTTATTAGTATCTATAAAATCTTTAGGAACTCTCGTAATAAACTCAAAAAGCTTAGGTTTAGGATATGTTCTTACAGAACCATCTTTTAAAGTATAGTTTTGGGATATTGCTTTCTTTTTAAGAACAATACTATCACTATTTTGGGAGGATACCCATATAGAGATTGGTAGTAATATCAATCTAATTTTTTTCATCTTGTGCTTCTTTAAGAAAAATAATGATAAATGCTCCGACTTCATTCATTATAACATCACCACATCAAACATGTAATATCAGGATGTCATGCTGAGCGAAATCGAAGCATGTATTATTTAAAAATTATTTTAAATTATTGAGAGCTTTTTCTAATTTCGGCATCATTGTAGAAATTTCATCAGTTGCTAATCCTCCTACAGAAGCTCTGAACCATGGTTCTGATTTTTCTTCCCCAAAGGCAGAGAAAGGAACTAAAGCCACTCCAGCTTCATTAATTAAGTAAAATCCAAGATCAGATGAATTTTCAATAACACTTCCATCTGGCTTGGTTTTACCAATATAGTCTAATTTAATTGTAAGATAAAGAGCTCCCATAGGCTCAATACTTTCTACAGCCAGTCCCTTACCTTTCAAATCCTGAATTCCCTTGTGAAGAACTTTCAGGCTTTCTTCCAATTTACCTTTGAATTCATTAACAAAAGAATTTACATCTTCAGAATCCTGGTAGTATTTTGCTGTTGCTTCCTGCTCTGGTTTAGGTGCCCATGCTCCAACGTGAGTAAGAAGAGCTTTCATTTTATCAATAATGTGAGCAGGTCCGAATCCCCATCCTACACGAACTCCGGTAGCTGCAAGACATTTTGAGATCCCATCAATATATATGGTATAATCTTTCATTTCCGGGAATAAAGAAACCGGGTCGTAATGTTTTGCATCGAAAGTAAGATTAGAATAGATTTGATCATACATTAAGTACAATGGCTTTTCGTCTGCTCCTCTCTTTTTATTTTCTTCTATGATCAATTCACAGATATCAGAAAGCTGATCTTTTGTGAACATTGTCCCAGTAGGGTTTAGTGGCGAACAAAGCGCTAATAAAACAGCACCGCTTAAGTGTGGTTTAAGATCAGCAGCAGTTGGTAAAAAGTTATTTTCAGGTGTTGTTTTTACTTCAATAGCATCAGCTGATGTAAGATAAGCATAATGATTATTATTCCATGAAGGAATAGGGTAAATAACTTTATCCCCTTCATCCACGATAGTTTTATATACTGCATAAATCAATGGTCTTGATCCTGCAGTAATTAGGATATCATTTGCTGAATAATCAAGGTTCCATCTTGTTTTAAGATCTTTTGAAACCTCTGTTCTTAAAGATAAAAGTCCATTGGCAGGCGGATAATTTGTCAGATTATTCTGATAAGCTTTCTGAATCTCCTCCTTCAACTTTGCAGGTATCGGGTATATATTAGAATTCAGATCACCAATGGTAAGATTGGCTATCTCCGCTCCTTTTGCCTTTAAATCATTTACTTCATTACCAATTTTTACAATTTCAGAACCAATCAGGTTCGCCGCTAATTTTGAAACTTTCACTTTATTTAAAATTTATAATTATTTTAAGGTTGCAGGAATTAGGTATCAGGATTTAGGTGTTTTAATTAAACCCTATTTCCTAAATCCTAAGCCCTTCTAGCTATTTACGTTAACTGTAAGTCAATTTTTACTTGATTAATTTTCTCATCCAAAGATTTCAATTTATCTCTAAAATCTGCTTCAGAAGTAATACTGTCTTTTACAGAGATGTAGAATTTAATTTTAGGTTCTGTTCCTGAAGGTCTTACGCAAACTTTAGTTCCATCCTGAGTATAATAGATCAGTACATTGGATTTTGGAATATCGTTCATGACCTGTTTTTCATTTTTAGAAACAACAAAGTTGGTCTGCTCTTTAAAATCTTTTACTTCCTCAACTAAAGATCCTGCTATTTCTTTTGGTGGATTTTCACGGAAGTTTTTCATCATATTCTGAATTTCCTCAGCACCATCTCTACCCTTTCTTACAAGGTTAACCAATCCTTCATAATACATTCCTGTTTCCTGGTAAATTTCAATCATGTATTGGTACATGGTTTTACCATTTGCTTTACACCATGCAGCAATTTCGCAAGCCACAAGGATACTTCCACAAGAATCTTTATCACGAACGAAGTCTCCGGTCATAAAACCAAAACTTTCTTCTCCACCACAAACAAATTTTTCTTTTCCTTCAGCCTCACGGATCATTTTCCCAATCCATTTAAATCCTGTAAGTCCTGCTTTACAAGCGACTCCGAATTTATGAGCAATATCAAAGAAAATGTCTGAAGTTACGATTGTAGAACCGATGAATTCTTTTCCTGTAATCTTACCCAATTTTCTCCATTCATTAAGAATGTAATAGGTTAGAATTGTATTGGTTTGATTCCCGTTTAACAATTGCATTTCACCATCAAGATTTCTTACTGCAATTCCCAATCTATCGCCATCCGGATCTGTCCCGATAACAATATCTGCATTGGTTATTTTTGCCAGATCCATCGCCATTTCCAATGCTGCCGGTTCTTCCGGATTTGGAGATTCCACCGTGGTAAAGTTTCCGCTAGGAATCATCTGCTCTGTAACAAGATCAACTTTTTTAAATCCTGCTTTTTCCAAAGCTTTGGGAACTGTAGTATATGTTGTTCCATGAATAGAAGTGAAAACAATATTTAAGTTTTCTTTTCCTACATTCTGATAAGTTGAATTTTCGATACAAGCATCGATATATACATCATCTTGCTCTGCTCCTATCCATTCAATAAGCTCATCATTTCCATCAAATTTAATTTCGTCAAATTTTACGGAATATACTTCATTAATAATAGCTTCATCATGTGGAGGAACAATCTGCGCCCCATCATTCCAATATACTTTGTATCCATTGTACTCAGGTGGGTTATGAGAAGCCGTCAATACAATACCTCCATTGCATTTTTTATCTCTAACTGTAAAAGACAATTCCGGAGTTGGTCTGTGATCTTTAAAAAGCAGTACTTTAATTCCATTTGCTGTCAAAACATCAGCAACCAGTTTTCCAAATTCTTTAGAATTATGACGTACATCATAAGCTATTGCAACTTTAATTTCTTCATTGGGAAATTGCTTTAACATATAATTCGCAAGTCCCTGTGTAGCTTGACCTAACGTATACTTATTTAAACGATTAGTTCCTACTCCCATAATTCCTCTCATTCCTCCGGTTCCGAACTCCAATTCTCTGTAAAAAGAATCTTCCAGATCAGCAGAATTACCATCAATTAATACCTGCACAGCATCTCTTGTTTCCTGATCAAACGTTTCACTTAACCAAAGTTTCGCTTTTTCTAATGTTGTCATATTTGTATCTTGTTCTTTAAATTTGTTGTCTTATTGTTTCTTTCAGATTGTCATTTCGAGGAACGAGAAATCTCTATAATAAATATTGAATTGTAGATTCTTCACTCCACTTCGTTTCGTTCTGAATGACATTACATTACTCTAACTTCTTATTCTCAACCCTTGTCGTTTTATCAATTTTAAAAGCACGAATCGGATCGTTATAATATAAAAATTTTGCAGTATTCTGAATGTGACCTTTTAGAGAATCCTTTACATTAACTTCTGCATAATTCCCGTTTTTAGAATCGATATTCAGGTTAGTAATTTTCCAATAAGGAGCAATTAAACTTGCTGTATCGGAAATTTTGATCACTGCATTTTTAGTTTCACCTAAAAAATTGGCTCTACTTCTGTTTAGCATTTCTACTTCTGCTCTTCTTGTATTCACTGAACCCATAAAAGTAGCGTTATTCTTTAAATTAAGCTTAAAATTATCCGTTTTTATTTCGCTGGAAATGTTCATTTCTACTGAATCCGAAATTGAAACTTTTTCAAGATTATATTTAGAATAGATGGTAACATTATAAAAATCAACGCCTTTTGTTCCTCTTTTTTCCTTGATTGAAAGTGTTTTGTCCTTTACATCAACATCTAAATTACTGGCAACATTTGGATAGGTCTCTATCTCAACAAAGTTCTTTGGACCTCTTGCGTAAAATACCCGAAACTTTCCTTCAAGATCTAAATTGACAAATTCAGAAACATCAACATCTTTTCTCTCAATATTTCCCTTAGGGGAAATCTTTCCACAAGAAACAATCATCATAAGTACAAATGTGTACAATATATTTTTCATATTTATCTAAAATATTTTATATAAAACTGTAATTATTGCAAGACTTTCTATTCCCATTAAAACATAGAGAACTGATACCCTTCCTATTAAACCTAGTTTTGAGTACATTTTTCTAAAAGCATTCCAGTAAGTGGCTGCAGGAAAGAGAATAAAAAGAACAAATATAATTTTATCAACAACATCGGTAATCTTTGAAATAGGTTTCCATAAACCTATAAAACTCACGATATCATCAAGCAAAAATATAACTAAAATTCCTAAAAGACTTACTGTTCCAATGATAAAATGTTCAGCAAGATTTAATTTTGTCTTTTTAAAAACAAAAAATGCATTAATAGCAAGCATTGGAATAATAACAAACAGTATTGTTTTTGAATATTTTGAAAAAAAGGCTCTTATTTTAGAAACTTCATGAATAGTTTCTTCAGTAACAAATTTTTCATAAAAATGTAAGGCCAATACATTAAAGCTAAAAAGAATCAGCAACAACGAAATAAAATTGTAGTACCTGATTCTTTTTCCTGATATATAATCCATTGCTGTTTTCCCGGGTTCTAACAAAACATTCTTTATTGTTTTGAAAAAACGTGTTTCTACATGCCAGATGGAGCCAAAAATGTCATTTTTAATAAGTGATAGGTAAGTTATTCTTGCTGTGTCGGTCTTTTGTCCGCAATGAGCACAAAACTCATCGGAAATTGTATAACCACAGTTCAAACAACTTTTCTTATTCATGGAAAAATATCACATTATATTAAGTATTTTCAAGTGATCCAGCATAAACCATTAAACCAACAAAAGACATTGTTATGATAGCTGCAATAATCAAAGGCTTCCAAATCGCTTTTTTAGGATAATGCTCTTCATCCGGGAAATAGGTGGGAACGAAATAATATGAGAGCAAACCTCCTCCGGCAGCACCAAAAACATAAGCAAGTGAGCTTTTCGGCTCTTCCGGAATATTTACTATAACTATAGTTACTATCGTTATTAAAATGGAGAGACCTAATACAATATAAGCCTCTCTTTTCTTTTTAATATCAATTAAGTTCTGATATAATAAAACACCTCCAAAAAGAGTTGACATCAAAACAGAAAAACCAAAAATGGCCTTTTTAGAATATATTTTTGGTAGATTATTGTCCATATACTATATCACTTCATCAATATTGTAGTTCTTATGTTCTCTGTTGGTTCTGATAATCATTTCTCCTAAGAATCCTGCAATAAAAAGAAGAGTCCCCATAATCATCATTGTTAGAGCAATAAAAAACCACGGATTATTGGTAATAAGATGTCCATAAATTCCTCTTGAAACATCAATTAATTTTGAAACACCCAGCCAAAATGCCGAAAGGAACCCAAAAATAAACATAATGGTTCCTACTGCTCCAAAGAAGTGCATCGGTCTCCCACCAAAACGGCTTACAAACCAAAGTGTTACCAAATCCAGAAAACCTCGAATAAATCTTTCTGTTCCGAATTTAGAAGTTCCATAAGGTCTTGCCTGATGTCGAACTTCTTTTTCAGTAATTCTTCTGAATCCGGCATTAGCAGCTAAAACCGGAATATATCGGTGCATATCTCCGTATACATCTATCGATTTTACGACCTGCTTTTTATAAGCTTTCAGGCCACAATTGAAATCATGAAGTTCAACTCCAGAAACTTTCCTTGCCGCAGCATTGAATAGTTTTGAAGGAACATTTTTGGTCATTACGTTATCAAAACGTTTCTTTTTCCAGCCCGAAACAATATCGTAATTATCTTCAATTACCATTTTATACAGATCGGGAATCTCTTCCGGAAAATCCTGTAGATCGGCATCCATTGTGATAATTACATCTCCATGTGCTCTTTCAAATGCAGCATGTAATGCCTGAGATTTCCCATAATTTCTGGAAAATTTAATTCCGTGGATTTGAGGATGTTGAACTTTTAAATTTTCAATAATGCTCCACGACAAATCCGTACTTCCATCATCTACAAACCAGATTTCATATGATAATTCGTTTGTTCTGCAAACAGAATCAATCCTGGAAAAAAGCTCTTCTAAAGAGTCTTCCTCATTAAGTAACGGAATAATTATAGATAAATTCATTTAACTTTTATAAAATTATTGGTGAATCGTTTTTGTTCTGAAAAACGCTCCGAAAAACAGTGACAAAACTACGTAAAATATAAGAATTGCTGCAAAATATCCAGAAAAATGACTTGCAGTAAGCATATCTTTTCCTTTAACGGCTTGTGGAGAAAAACTTTGAACTCTTTCACGATATTTTTGATCCAGTTCATCGATATCTTTTTGATGTTTCAGAATCTTTCTTGCAGACTTATATTCTGAATCCAGTTCTGATTTTTGTCTCTCTACATATTGATAATTTAATAACTTTTTTGCATCTGTATCTACAAAATTCAGGAATGCATAGATGCTAAATATGGAAAGAATCCCACCAATAAACATAGGTACAAAAGATCTTTTGAAAGCTTCTCTGAAACCCATTTTATGGTTATTCCAGTGAGATTTTACAGACCAAAATGCAGTTGCAGCATAAATGACAGGTAATACGAACGCATTGATTTTGAGAGAGGTATCAAAATAATGAATTCCTGAAAAAAAGTAATACGCTATAAAAAAAACAATCATTGTAGCGATAAATAGTATAATTCCTAAGGTGGATGGACTTTTCGTCATATTTTTATTTTTAGAAAAATTTTTGAAAAATTATTGCTCTTAATTTCAGCAATTTAGCTTTGATAAAGCATTTTCCTGTTCATTTTTCTGTAATATTATTTTCAAATTTATAATTAATTCCTATCTTTGCAACGGCAAGTCCTACACAACCAGCTCCTGAGAATCCTCCAGGGTGGGAACACAGCAAAGGTAATCGGTCGTAGCGGTGTGATGTAGATAGCTTGCCATTTTTTATTTCTTTTATTCTAAAATTCAAACTCCTCTCCCAATTTTGGTAAAACAAGCTCAACATTTTTATCACTAAAATGTTTTAAAGCACTCTCATGATTAATTTCGATAGGTGGGAAAGTGTCAAAATGGCATCCAATAACTTTTGGAGTTTTTAATAGTTCTGCAGATGCAAATGCTGCTTTTCTCGGACACATGGTATAGTGACCTCCAATAGGTAAAATTGATAAATCAAGATGCCCATATAATTTTGGAAACAACTCCATATCAGCCATTACTCCTGTATCACCAGCTAAATAGATGTTTTTACCTTCAGGCAACCTGAAAATATACCCTACTGGAACACCTCCATAGCTTCCATCCGGGAACGAACTCGTATGATGAGCCGGAACCATGGAAATTTTAAGATCGTCGATTTTTGCCGATCCTCCTAAGTTTACGTCATCTTTATTTTTTGCTGCTTTAAAATAAGCGCATACTTCCGGCACTCCAATTACTGTCGCATCAGGATGATATTCTAAAACTTCAGCTACGTCCGCAATATGATCACCATGTGCATGCGTTAATAAAATATAATCTATTTTTTGTGCTGAAATATCAAATCCTGATTCAGCTTTTTTGTAATTATAAAACGGATCACTTAAAATCGTTTTATCCTTATACGTGAACAAAAAACAGTTTTGTCCTAAGAATTGTATTTTCATTTTCAATTTTATTTTTTAAATTTTAATTATGAAACAATCTGGGAATTTATACACATTTCTACTGATGTATAAATCTGATATAATGCCCAGACATTTAGTATGATCATTAAGCTTTGAAAGATTGCGAGAATTAGCCTTTGTCTTAAATACTTGCTAATAACAAGAATAGACAGTATAGTATTAAAAATTAATATAACCACAGTAATCAAAGCTATCAGGCTAAAATCATAAATTGCCATCCCGCCCATTAACTCTTTAATAAATTCACAGAAAAAGACTGTTGCCAACAAAAGTGACATATACGATATTACTTTGTAGGCTAAAGTGTTTTTCATTGATCTATTTTATTTCTGTGGAAACTTATCCTCAATCAATCTCAAATTAATTCCATGTTCCAAGTAAGCTTTGCAACCATCCAAAACTGTCGTAAAGCCTCCTGTATTATCATTAATTGTTTTTAAGAGATCTTCTCCAGTTTGAGTAAATCCATAACTTTTAATCACCACAAGAGTTCCCTTTTCCATTTCTTTGAATTCATAATCCACATTGCTGGAAGGATCACCCCATTCTGTTCTTATCAGATGATTCGGAATGATTTCATGCACCATAACATTATTCTTTACTCCATACATCTCCCATTCCCAGGTAATTGTTTTACCCACTTCTAATCGTCCGGTTGATTTTGTAAACCAAAACTGAGTGGTCAATTCAGGATTAACAAATGCTTCAAACACTTCATGAATGGGTTTTCTGATAAGCATTTGAGCTTCAACGTAAATAGGGGAATTACTCATAATGATTAATATATTTAGTTAAAAAAGTTAAGTCCGATTGCTGTAAGGACAGCCATTGTAAAAGTAAGAATACCTACCTGCTTCAAGTATTGATCAAGTTCTTTAGGTTCTTTCACAGACATTATTTTTCTTCTCAGCTTAGCAAATGGAATCAACAGGATCATTACAATAAAAACATAGTAGTTTTGTGATTGTATAAAACCATTTATTCCTAAAAAGATAAGAATCAAAATAAGAGGAAGTTGCAATAGGATCATTTCATAGATCATGGCATTTCTGAAGCCTAATCTTAAAGCAAAACTATTTTTCCCTGATAATCTGTCACTTTCGATATCTCTCATGTTATTCAGGTTCAAAACAGCCATGCTCATCATACCCACAGCCGTTCCTGGCAATAAGATATCCCAGCTGAATGTTTTAGTAAACAGAAAATAACTTCCACAAACTGAAACCAAACCAAAAAAGATAAATACAAAAAGGTCTCCCAATCCCATATATCCATAAGGCTTTTTTCCCATTGTATAACCAATAGCTGCTAAAATACTCGCTACTCCCAATCCTATAAAAATGTAAAATTCTTTCATATAGTTAGGAATAAAAGCAACATACAACAGTACTATAGTAGCTATAAAAGACAATGCTGAAAGTAAAATAACAGCATTCTTCATTTGCTTGGCTGTAATTCGTCCTGAGGCTACTGCTCTCGCTTCTGCTTCATTAATTCTTTTGGCGTCCGTTCCTTTCACTCCATCACCATAATCATTAGCATAGTTTGACAAGACCTGATACAGTAAAGTCACTAAAAGTGCCAATGCAAAAATTCTCCAGTCCCAAACACCACCTTCTCCATATAGTTTCCATTTGGCGATGAAGCTTCCCATAATAATTCCGCTTAAAGAAAGCGGTAAAGTTCTTAGCCTAGCGGCTTTTATCCAGTCTTTCATATTTTTTTTGTATTCATGTACAATGTATTAACGTAAAATGAAAAATCATACATACATTTTACACTGATGCTTCTATACATTTTTAAGATATCCACTGATCTTTTCCAAAGTCCGGTTTTCTCTTTTCAAGAAATGCATTTCTACCCTCCTGTGCTTCTTCGGTCATATACGCTAAACGAGTTGCTTCACCCGCAAAAACCTGCTGTCCAACCATTCCATCATCAGTTAAGTTCATTGCAAATTTCAGCATTCTGATCGAAGTTGGAGATTTAGCTAAAATTTCCTGTGCCCATTCGTAAGCAGTATCTTCTAATTCTTCATGAGGAATTACAGCATTAACCATTCCCATATCTAAAGCTTCCTGAGCTGAATAATTTCTACCTAAAAAGAAGATTTCACGCGCTTTCTTCTGACCTACCATTTTCGCCAAATAAGCAGATCCGTATCCACCATCAAAACTGGTAACATCTGCATCAGTCTGCTTGAAAATAGCATGTTCTTTACTTGCTAAAGTAAGGTCACAAACCACATGAAGTGAATGTCCACCACCTACTGCCCAACCTGGTACTACAGCAATTACAACTTTAGGCATAAAGCGGATTAAACGCTGAACCTCTAAGATATTCAAGCGATGTCTTCCATCTTCACCTACATAGCCCTGATGCCCTCTTGCTTTTTGGTCTCCACCACTACAGAAAGCCCATCCTCCGTCTTTAGGGCTTGGCCCTTCACCGGAAAGCAAAACAACTCCTATAGAAGAGTCTTCATAGGCGTCATAAAAAGCGTCGTATAATTCTGAAGTAGTCTTAGGTCTGAAAGCATTACGAACTTCTGGTCTATTGAAAGCAATTCGTGCTACACCATTGCATTTTTTATAGGTAATATCTTCGTATTCTTTGGCGGTTTTCCACTCAATCATTTTGTAAAAATTTTTCTCAAAGATACGGAATTGCAAAGAATTTTAACGTCTGAAAATAAGGATTATCATCTAAAAAAACACTGATATTTCTGTGACTCATTTTTATATTAAAAAACAAAAACCGGAACAAAAATGTTCCGGTTTATATTATAAAATTCTTTTTCAGAATTATTATTTAGCTTTTCCCTGAAGTTCAGCTTCTTTAGCTTTCATTTCAGCCATCTTAGCCTGGTTTTTAGTAATGCTATAAATCTCTTTTAACATAGTAACAGCATTTACATCATTAGGAAGTGCTTTATACCAGTTTTCAGCATAAGGTAAAGCTTTGTTAAATCTTTCCTTTCTTGCTTCAATTAACTTAGTCGCATCATCCGGCTTAGTTTTTCTAAGGGTATTAATTTCAGCTACTGCTTTATCATCCTCTCCAATTACAGAATAAACCAAATTCTGGTATGCATTTGCAAAATCAGGCTTTAATTCGATTGCTTTTTTGAAAGAAACCTCAGCATCAGCTGCAGTGGCAGGATTTTTAGACTGCATAACTCCCAAATTATACCAATTGGTAGCATCATTAGGATTTTTTGCTAATTGCTCTTTTAAAGTAGCAACAAATTTATCTGTGTTTCCTGACTGGTAATAAGCTGTACTTTGGAAATCTTTTAGCTTTGCATTGTTAGGAAATTTAGCTAATCCTTTTTCGATTACCGCAACTGCTTCGTCGTTCTTTTTAGCATTTAAAAGCAAGGTAGATAAAGTTTCATACAAATCTGGCTCTACACTTGGTGTCTGCTCAGTTTTGAAATCAGAATAATCTGCTGACTTTTTCAACATTTCCCAAGTTCCTTTATCATAAGTAGCAACCTGTCCTGATTTTTTTTCTTTTGCAGTATAGTTTGTCTGAACTCCTGTATAACCTGAATTGATCAATTCAGTGTATATCTTAATAGCTTCGTCAACATTGTTAGCCAAAGCATAGTTAAGTCCTGCATAATACATATACACTTTATCATCCTGGCCATTAGTCTTTAGTAAGTTATATACTTCTAAAAATTTAGGAGCCGCAACAGCATAGTTTTTTGCATTGTATGCATCCATAGCTGCTTTGTTAGCTTCTTGTAGCTGAGCATTTGTATCTTTCTTCTGTCCGAAAGCAAAAGCCGAAGAAATGATCGCTATACTTAAAATTAGCTTTTTCATAATCAGAATTTATTTTATTTACATTTATTCTTCAGAATCAGAATCTCCAGTTTCTTCTGCAGGTTTATCCTCTTCTGAATTATTCTCTAATTGTGGTGTTACATTAATTTCTGCATCGTTACTTTCTGTAGATTCTACTCCTTCTCCATTCTCATCTGATTCTTCTTCTACATCTTTGTCCATTTCTACTTTTGCAATCGCCGCAATCTCATCATTTTTCTTAAGGTTGATCATTCTCACTCCCTGAGTATTTCTACCCATTACTCTCATTTCATCCATATTCATACGGATTGCAACTCCAGATTTGTTGATAATCATTAATCCATCCTCATCCGTTACATTCTGGATTGCAATAAGATTTCCTGTTTTTTCGGTAATATTTAGGGTAATAACTCCTTTTCCTCCTCTGTTGGTAATTCTATAATCTTCTACAGCTGTTCTCTTACCATATCCTTTCTCAGAAACTACTAAAACGGTTTCGTTCTCTACATCGTTCACAACAATCATACCAATTACCTCATCATTATCCTCCATAGTAATACCACGAACCCCGATAGAACCTCTACCTACTTCTCTTACTTTTTCTTCAGGGAAACGGATACATTTACCATTTTTAGTAGCGATCATGATCTGTGAAGTTCCATTCGTTAACCATGCTCCTAATAACTGGTCGTTATCTCTGATCTCAATAGCATTAATACCATTTACCCTTGGTCTTGAATAAGCTTCAAGTGATGTTTTCTTGATCGTACCATTTTTGGTAATCATTACAACGCTCATTTGGTTGATATATTCTGCATCTTTCAGATCATTTGTTCTGATATACGCTTTGATCTTATCATCTGGTTCGATATTGATCAAATTCTGAACAGCTCTACCTTTTGCTGTTTTAGAACCTTCAGGGATTTCAAATACCCTCAACCAATAACATCTTCCTTTTTCTGTAAAGAACAACATGTACTGGTGATTGGTTGCAGAAACGATATATTCAAGGAAATCTTCATCTCTTGTCGTTGCAGCTCTGTTTCCTACACCACCTCTACTTTGAATTTTATATTCTGAAAGGGAAGTTCTTTTGATATATCCGGCATGAGAAATAGTAAGAACTACAGCATCATTTGGAATAATGTCTTCGATTGACATCTCTCCACCTGAATAATCGATTTCAGTTCTTCTCTCATCACCATACTTTTCTTTTACTTCAAGTAATTCTTCTTTAATGATTTCAAATCTTCTGCCTTCATTAGCCAAGATATCTTCCAAATTCTGAATTTCTTTCATGATCGCGTCATACTCATCACGGATCTTATCAAGTTCCATTCCCGTTAAACGAGCCAAACGAAGATCCAGAATTGCCTGAGCCTGAATTTCAGAAAGATCAAATTCCTGAATCAAACCTTCTTTAGCAGCCTGAGGGTTCGCACTGTGACGGATAATAGAAATAGCCTTATCCAATGAATCCTGCGTACCGATCACCTTCATGAACCCTTCTAAGATATGAGCTCTCTCTTTCGCTTTTTTAAGCTCATATTGAGTTCTTCTTACAATTACTTCATGTCTGTGTTCAACGAAATGATGGATAATATCTTTTAGATTTAACTGCTCCGGTCTTCCATGTACCAAAGCAATATTATTAACACTAAAAGAAGTCTGAAGTGCTGTATATTTATATAATAAGTTCAGGACAACATTAGGGATCGCATCATTTTTTAATTCATAAACAACACGAAGACCATTTCTGTCTGACTCATCTCTAATCTCATAAATTCCAGGAATTTTTTCATCTTTTACCAACTCTGCTGTTCTGGCAATCATCTCAGCTTTGTTTACCTGATAAGGAATTTCAGTAACAATAATAGCGTTTCTGTTTCCTATTTCTTCAAAATTAACTTTCGCTCTCAGAACAACTCTTCCTCTTCCTGTATGGAATGCATCTCTTACACCATCATATCCATAAATAATACCACCCGTTGGGAAATCAGGAGCAACAATATGCTGCATCAATTCGTCAATAGTGATTTCTTTGTTATCGATATAGGCTATGATTGCATCCACAGACTCTGATAAGTTATGCGGAGCCATATTGGTCGCCATACCTACAGCGATACCGGAAGTTCCGTTTACTAAAAGATTAGGGATTTTGGTAGGCATTACAGTAGGTTCCTGTAAGCTATCATCAAAGTTATTCTGAAAATCAACAGTTTCTTTATCCAGATCAGCAAGGATATCATCAGAGATTTTTTTCAGTCTTGCTTCAGTATAACGCATTGCCGCAGGCGGGTCACCATCCATAGAACCGAAGTTACCCTGACCATCAACCTGAGGATATCGTAAACTCCAAGGTTGCGCCATTCTTACCATTGCATCGTATACCGAAGAGTCTCCGTGCGGGTGATATTTACCTAAAACATCCCCAACAATTCTCGCAGATTTTAAGTATTTTCTATTAGAAAAAACCCCTAATCCATACATACCATAAAGCACTCTTCTATGAACGGGTTTCAAGCCATCTCTTACATCAGGTAACGCTCTTGAAACGATAACCGACATCGAATAATCGATATAAGATGACTTCATTTCATCAACAATGTTGATAGGAATTAGTCTTTCTCCTTCTTTTTGCATAAACAAATTTTATTATAATGATAGTCAGACTTTTAGCTGTGAGTCTGAAAATTATTTATTTTGGTTTTTTATTAACGGGCTAATTTACGAAATTTTTACCGATTTTTGTGGTAGAATTTATCCACAAAATCTTAAAAATTCTTAAAATATGAGCGTATTAAGTATAACTTTCCACTGCACGAAAAACAATCTTGAAGAATGGGAAAATTATATGGATGAAACATTGGTTTTAATGACAGAAAATCTAATGGATGTCAATAAATATATCCTTTCAGAAGTGCATAGTGATTATATTGAAGATGGAAAAAATTACAATCTCTTGCTGATCTTCGATAATGAGGAACTGCGAACAGATTTTATAGAGAGTGAACTCGTCAACATCGCTGAAAGAGTAGAAAAACAATTTGGACAGGAGGTTATGATCTTCAATACTTTTCTGAACCCAAAAAAAACGAGACTTTAATAAGATAAAAGCCCTGTATTACAGGGCTTTTTTATTTTTTGAATTTTAAATCAAAAATATTTCTTTCTTACCTCGAATGATGTGGAGGTTCCGGAGGTCTTGGATGTGGAGGCGGATGATGCAGACAAGAAGCCAGCAAACCAACCAAAGCCAATGCTCCAATAGTTTTGATGAGACTTTTCATATTTTTACTTTTTATGATTACCATGATAACAACAATCTGAATGCCAGATGCTTATTTCACACACAATAAATTTCAAAACACCACATAAAATTAAAAACCCTGCTGTTACAGGGTTTTAATTTTTCAAGAGATCTTAGTCTCTGTGATGTCTTTTATGTTCTTTGTGTTTACGTCCACGATTATCATTGTATTCATAATAGTAAACTCTTTTTTTAACCTGACCTGGAGCATAGTATCTTGCACTTCCGCCATACACCTTCTTCGCTTGCCCCGGTGGTAATCCTCTCCTTCCATGGTGGTATTCCTGAACTGTACAGCTGCTTAGCATTAAAGTAAAAGAAACCACACCTAGCATTTTTATCAAACCGCTCATATTTTCATTTTTCAAATTTCGAAATGAATATAAACAAGGTTGATGCCAAAGGGAATTTTGATATTTAGTAGAAGTTGAAAATTGAAAGTGGAAAGTTGAGAGCTAGAAGCTAGAAGGCAAAATTAAGGCTTTGAAAATAAACCATAATAAACTTTTGCTTTTCCTAGTTTTCCACTTTCAATTTTCAATTTTCAACTATTAATTAAACATTGCCTTCAAACCCAACCGTGTCACTTCTCTTCTCAAGCATAACCAGATCCTTCCACTCTCCATTCAACAGTCCTATTTTTTTACGAACCCCAACTGTTCTGAATCCGTTTTTCTGATGGAATTTTATTGACGCCTCATTCTCTGGGAATATATTGGACTGTAAAGTCCAGAAACCGTGGTTTTCGCTATCTAAAATCAGTTTTTTTAGTAATACTGACCCTAAACCTTTTCCCTGATAATTGGTGTCAAAATAGATACTCACTTCTGCTACTCCCTTAAAACATTCTCTTTTGCTTACAGGTTTTAAACCAGCCCATCCAACCACTTCATTATTTTCATTCTCAAGTATCCATCTGCAATCGTTAAAAAACTCCATATTCCAGGCCTCCCTGTTAGGAACTTCTGTTTCAAAAGTTGCAATACCGCCATCTATTCCCTGTTGAAATATTTCTAAAACACGTACTTCATCGCTAGGAAGCATTTCTCTGATCTCGTAGTTCATTTTATTTAATGATATTTTCTTTTATTCTTTCTTTTTATTCTGGAATAATGGGTTTGTTTCGTTTGATTATCTTCTGAAACAACACTGATATTTCCATCCACTTCAAGAACTGATAGTTTTACATTATCTATCTTTTCTATTCCATGTTCTCTTATCGCCTCTTCTAATTCATCCCTGGTGATTTTCACTTTATCAAGAGCTTTCTCATCTACCTTCCCATCTCTAATCAGGATAACAGGATCTTCTTCCATAAAAGTTTCAAAGGAACGACTTGAAAACATCAGTCTTTTTAATATAAAATTAGCTGCAAAAAGAACTAATGCAGCAATAAGACCTCCTTGTAAAGAAGTATCCGGTCCCACCATCGCATTCTGTACTGCATTGGAAATAAGAAGCAGTAAAACCACATCTCCTGCATTAAGCTGAGAAAGCTGATTTTTACCAAACAAACGAATGGCAATAACCATAAAAAGATAAACGCAAAGCGATCGGACTACTACATCTAGAATAGGATTCACTGTTTTTATTTATGTCTATTCAAATGTATAAATTTTTCTGATTCTGTTTATCATTTTTAAAGAGACTGTTAAAATTTTAAAACAAGAAAACCTGAATTATTTCACCTTTCTAAATTTATTTATGGCATAAAGTTTGAGACCTGATTACACATCCAAACACAAATTATGAAACACTTATTTTCTTGCTTATGTATTCTATTAATTTTCAACAGCTGTGTAACAAGCAAGACAACATCTGAAGTTGAAGTTTCCTCAAAAATAGACCAATTATACAAGTACACCACCTCATCGAATTCGATCTCTTCAAAAGATTTATTTTCCCCTGATTTAAAAAATATACTTGATGAAGCACATAGCGTTTCAGTTGCTGATGCGGAGAGAATAAAGAAGAGTGATCATCCGACTGATAAACCAGCTATGGTAGAAAGTTTTATTTTCACTGGTGTACCGGATGCTACAAAACAAAAAGTAACGAAGATAAATATAACCGGAAATACTGCGGAAGCCACTGTAGAACTTGAAATAGGTGAATATAAAGCTGACGATAAAACATATCCTGCTGTTGTTTGGGAAAACAGCATTCAATTGATTAATGATAATGGATGGAAAATCGACAATATTATTTTCACTGAACGCTCCAATCTCAAAGAACAGTTAAAAGCTTTTATTACAGAAACAAAGAAAGGATTATAGGAAACTTTCAAAAGTAAATATCATTATTTTAGCCATAAAAAAAGCCGCCTCGTCAGGCAGCTCTTTTATTTACGGACATTGAGCGATTGGAACTTCACTGCAAACTGTCTGATTTAATCTTTCACAGTATACACAGTATTTTTTTGGCTGTCCACCATATACTGATTTTAATTCCTGCTTGTTAAGTTTCTTTAAATTGTTCATATTGTTTTAATTTTAATGGTTGGTTAAATTTAAAACGAATTACTTACTATTTTATTACAGTTTTTTATAGAAAATTTTCACTATTTACATCTCATAAATAAAAACTGAAATGGAACCGTACTATCTTTTCTAGAATGACATTTACCTGTTATCAATCTCGACAGTTACTGGCATCACGTAAGTATAAGCGATGATATTCTGATTAAAATTTTTGCGGTTTATGGTAAGGTGTGACAAAACGTTTTCAATCTCTTTGCTTACATTTTTGCAATCGCCTGTAGAATGGACATTGACTATTTTTCCACTTTCTGTAATATCAAATTTCACCTCTGAATTCACAACTCCTTGCTTATATTCATAATTCAGAAAATCAAAATTATTGATCAGTTCTTTTCTGATCTTACTGAATGTATCATTTTTATTCAGTTGAATCTCCTGAATCACATTACTATCGGTAGTTTGTGCTTTACATATATTCATTGAGATAAACCCAATAGCTAAAAACGAAGCTACAAATATTTGAATTTTATTTTTCATAACTATATGGTTTTAAATATTATAATTGAATTATTTTATATTTCTAACACTAAGTTATTAAAATAATTTACATTAAATTAATATTCAGTTAACATTAAATTAACATTGAAATTTATTTATCTGATTTTCAATGATTTAATTTTTAAAAAAGATAAAAATTTAATATTGAAATTCAAATTAGAAACAAAAAAAAGACTAAACTGATACAGTTTAATCTTTTTTTACTTTATTCTAGGTTGCATTAACCTCAAATTGAACTTGTATAAACAGGAAGTGATGAAATTATTCGAATTCCTTCTTCAAAAACTTCCCTGTCAAACTTTTCTTAGATTTAATAATTTCTTCCGGAGTTCCCTGAGCAACAATCTGTCCTCCATGCTTCCCTCCTTCCGGACCAACATCAATAATATGATCCGCCAGTTTTATCACATCCATATTGTGTTCAATAATAATGAATGAGTTTCCTAGTTCTACCAATTGATTGATCGCATCCATCAAGATCTTAACATCTTCAAAATGCAATCCTGTTGTTGGTTCATCGAGAATATAAAGTGTATTTCCCGTTTGTCTTTTTGCCAATTCTGTAGCCAGCTTAATACGTTGAGCTTCTCCTCCGGAAAGTGTCGTTGACTGTTGTCCCATTGTGATATATCCCAAACCGACATCCTGTAGTGTTTTTACTTTACTGAAAATTTTAGGAATAGGTTGGAAGAAATCTACCGCTTCATCAATCGTCATATCCAGTACATCAGAGATCGATTTTCCTTTATAGCGAACTTCCAGAGTTTCTCTATTGAATCGTTTTCCATTACAGGTTTCACAATGAACATACACATCAGGCAGGAAGTTCATTTCGATCACTTTCAGTCCTCCTCCCTGGCAAGTTTCACATCTTCCTCCTTTTACATTGAACGAAAATCTTCCTGGTTTGTAACCACGGATCTTACTTTCCGGTAACTCAGCAAAAAGGTTTCTGATATCAGTGAACATTCCTGTATATGTTGCAGGATTTGATCTTGGCGTTCTTCCGATCGGAGCCTGATCTACATCTACTATTTTATCTATATGCTCCAGGCCTTCAATTTTCTTATAAGGCAATGGTTCCTGAACAGCTCTGTAAAAATGTTTGTTTAAAATTGGGTATAAAGTACCATTGATCAAAGAAGATTTCCCACTTCCTGAAATCCCTGTTACCACTACCAATTTTCCTAAAGGAATATCAAGAGTCACATTTTTTAAATTGTTACCTGTAGCTCCTTTTAAAACAATATTTTTTCCATTCCCCGCTCTTCTTTCAGCCGGAATTTCAATTTTTCTTTTCCCATTGATATAATCTGCTGTGATCGTATCAGCTTTCAGCAAATCTTTTGGTTTTCCCTGCCAAAGAATTTCACCCCCAAACTTTCCTGCTCTTGGTCCGATATCCAAAACTTCATCTGCCTCAAGGATCATATCTTTGTCATGTTCTACAACCAGAACAGAGTTTCCGATGTCTCTAAGATTTTTTAATGAATTAATAAGTCTTTCATTATCTCTTTGATGAAGACCGATACTTGGCTCATCCAGAATATAAAGAACATTAACCAGCTGAGATCCAATCTGTGTTGCAAGACGGATCCTTTGGGACTCTCCTCCGGAAAGTGTTTTAGAACTTCTGCTTAAACTCAGATAATCTAATCCGACGTCAAGTAAGAATTGAAGTCTGGTTTCGATTTCTTTTAAAATTTCATAGGCAATGATCTTATTCTTTTCTGAGAATTTGTCTTTTACATCATGCAGCCAGTCTTTCAGATCTGATAAACTCAGTCCATTTACTTCAGCAATGTTTTTACCATCTATTTTAAAACTCAGACTTGATGGTTGTAAACGTGTGCCATTACATTCAGGACAGGTCTCTTCAGTAGTAAAATGTCTTTCCAGCAAAACACCTTCATAGGACTCTTTCTCATCAATAATCTCTTCCATAAACGGAATCAATCCATCAAAACTGATTTTTATTTTCTTGGTGATACCTGCATATTTAAGATCTTTATTAAATTCTTTATGACAGCCATAGTACATATAGTCTAACGCCTCTGCCGGAATATCTTTCATAGGAGTCGTTAAACCCAGACCGAAGATCTCAAGAATATTTTTGATCTGTGCTAAAATCCATTTGTTAGATTTAATATCTTCCAATGGCAATAGCCCACCCTGATTGATCGATAACTTTGGATTCTCAACAAAGTAATCCGTATTTATTTTCTTTATCGTTCCCAGACCTTTACAATCCGGGCAGCTCCCTTTTGGAGAATTAAATGAAAAAGTATTAGGTTCCGGCAGCGCTAATGAATGCCCTGTTTCAGCATCCATTAAATTTTTTGAGAAATACTCAATATCCGTACTTCCCAGTTTTTGAATTCCAATAATTCCCTCTCCCATCTCCATCGCTGTTCTCAACGATTTCTCCATTCTGCTTTCAGAAGCACTTTCCCCGATAATCCAACGGTCGATAACAATATCGATATCATGGGTTTTATAACGGTCAAGTTTTAGGTCGTATTCAATATCCTGCAATTCACCATCTATTCTGGCCTGCCCATATCCTTTCTTCGCCATTTGTACGAAAAGCTCATGATAGTGCCCCTTTCTTGAACGAACCACAGGAGCCATCAGCATGATCTTTTCCCCTTTATAGTTTTCTTTAATGGTTTCGAGAATCTGATCCTCTGTATAACTTACCAATTTCTTTCCTGTAGACAATGAATAAGCATCAGAAACACGTGCATATAACAAACGGAGGTAGTCATATAGTTCGGTAACTGTTCCTACAGTGGAACGGGGATTTTTATTGGTTGTTTTCTGTTCGATCGCAATAACAGGAGAAAGACCTTCAATTTTATCTACATCCGGACGCTCCAGTCCTCCTAAAAATTGTCTTGCGTATGCTGAAAATGTTTCGATATAACGACGCTGCCCCTCTGCAAAAATAGTATCAAAAGCTAATGAAGATTTTCCACTCCCGGAAAGTCCGGTAATAACCACCAATTCATTGCGTGGGATTTTGACATTGATATTTTTTAGATTGTGCTCGCGTGCACCGTAAATTTCTATATATTCTGTTGATTTACTCATAATTTGGCGTGACTTTACCTGAAAATCACAATGTGCAAAAATACGGAATTTTATGGAATTTTTTATGTTAAAAAGTGTTAGATTAATTAGCCATAAAAGACTTAACTTTTTGTTTTTAAAGTTTAATTTTACATTGATTTTAACTTAGCCTTATGATGCAAAGATTACGAGAACATATTGAAGAAATAACCCCAATCAGTGATGAGGAATTTGAATACATCAAAACATTCTTTATTTTAAAAAAAGTTCGAAAAAACCAGTTTTTGCTTCATGAAAGCGACGAAGTAAAGTATGAATTTTTAGCGCTGGATGGAATATATAAGGTATTTTATATTGACGAAAACGGGAAAGAACATATTTTGCAATTTGCTAAAAAAAATTGGTGGATGACAGATTATATTGGATTCTTTAAGCAAAAGAATGCCACCATGTTTGTAGAATGTCTGAAAGATGGAGAGGTCGTATGTCTTACATTAGAAGGAAGAGAAAAACTAGCATCAGAGTTTCATAAAATGGAACATTTCTTCAGGGTAAAGCTTACCAATGGTTATATCGCTTTACAGCAAAGGATTACCATCCTGTTATCCAGTACACCTCAGCAACGATATGAGGCGTTTTCAAAATTATATCCTGATCTTATCCTTCACATTCCTAAAAAGTATGTTGCAGAATATCTGGGTATCAGCAGGGAAACATTAAGTAGGCTGTATACGAACAGTAATAGGTAATAGGTGTGATTTGAATCACACTTTTTTTGTGACTTCACTCCTTCTTTTCAGGCGTTTATTCACCATACATTTGCTATGAAAATTAAGAACATTTTCAAAAGAAGAACGAAATTTTTAATCAACAAAATAATGTCAGTTATGAAGCCAAAAGTATTAATCATTGTATCCAATGCCAACTCGATCGGACCAAGAAATAGAAGAACCGGAACCTTCTTACCAGAAGTAGCACATCCTTATGCTGAATTTTCAAAAGCAGATTATCAAATCGATTTTGCAAGTCTAACGGGTGAAACTCCCTATTTAGATGCTTTACATTTAGCTGATGATCCTGATAATTTAAAATTCCTGACTGGAAAAGGATGGGAAGATATGCAAAAAGGGAAAAAACTTTCTGATGTCAATATCAAAGAATATGATGCTGTATTCATTCCAGGTGGTCTTGCTCCAATGGTAGATATGCCTGAAGCAGCTCTTTTAAAAAAGGTTATTGCTGAAGTATATGGAAGAAATGGTGTCGTTGGCGCTGTCTGCCATGGCCCTGTATCTCTTCTTAATGTCAAGTTAAGTGATGGAACTTATTTGGTAAAAGGAAAAAACATCGCTTCCTTTACCACAGAAGAAGAGGATAATTATGCAAGAGCAGATGTTCCTTTCGACCTTCAATCTGCATTAACTGAACAAGGTGCAATTTTTCATGCTTCTGAACCCTGGTCTGCAAACAGTATTACCGATGGAAACATTGTAACCGGACAAAACCCAGCTTCCGCAAAAGGTGTTGGTGAAAAAATAGTTGCTATTTTAGAATCTAAAAGAGGGTAGTTTTTAATCGTAAATTTCAAAAGATGGATAAAAAAGCAGTTTATGTTTATGCCAGATGGCAAGTAAAAGAGGGGCAATTAGACCAAGTATTAAACCTTATGAAAGAGGTTGCTTTTAAAAGCTCCCAGGAAGAAGGAAATTTGTTGTATCAACTTCATCAAAGTCAGTCTGACGCCAATACATTGATTTTATTTGAGGGATACGTAAATGCAGATGCTGTAGAAGTTCACCGTAATTCAGAATATTTCAAGAATGTAGTTCTCGAACAGATTGTTCCATTACTGGAAAGTAGAGAAGTAATTCTGATGGATAAAATTTCGTAATCATTTGTCTAAAAATAAAAAGTTCCGGAAAACAAGTCGTATTCCGGAACTTTTCTATTTTAATTCTCGAAGAAATCTACATCTTCGTTACTTATATTTACTAAATATTCTATACCATCTATGGCTTTGGAAATAATTTGGTTTCGAAGCATATTAGACATATTTTCCCAATATGCCCTTCCATAGAAAGAATAATTCTGAGGTATAATTTCAATTTCAACAGTACGAACAAATCCTTCTTTTGGTTTGTTACTGATCATGGTTCCTCTCTTCACTCTTACTTCTTTCACTTCATCTTTTAAAACCATTCTGCAATAATTTTTTACATCCTCCAATGAAATGATTTTGTCTCTTGTGGTGAGAGCATATTTATAAGCCTGAATGCTATCTGTTCCTTTCTGCTCTTCTGCACCACCAATAGTTTCTGTAAGAAGTACCAAAGATTGTGATTTTAACTGGTTAGAAAGCTCTGTTCCGGGACGCATATGATTAGCCAATGTACAGTGGGTAATCCAGAAAGAAGCATAGGTATGGTCTGTTTTCTCAACAGGCTCCATAATCACGTAATTAAGCTCTTGCTTAATACTTCTTTTGGCATTGTTTACCTTTTGCACCATCGACTTCATTTTATCAGACATTTCACTCAATATTCCTTTTACATTATCCCTGTTTAAAAGAGAAAATGCAGCGATTTCATCTCTTGTCAGCTCCAGAACATTAGCAATCATATCTACTGCATTCCGATTCGTAAACCGTTCCATCCCACCTTTCCTTACGGTGTAAAGTCCTTTTTTCAAATCATCGGCCGGAGTAAATGGTATTTCTGTATATCTTCTTCCTTCTCCATCCTGAACCTCATCCACATATAAGAAGTGCTCTCCTTCGTCCGTTACCAGAGGAATATTATTCCCCATGATATCAAGACTATATTCTGTTTTCTTCCAACCTCTGTTATAAATCGGAAAAGCATTAAATACAAATGAAAAATTATCTAAAATTTCAGCCGAAAATTGTGGTGGAAATTCAAAGGTTAACCATAAATATTTATTTCCTTCAATATGTCTTTGAATTTCTTCTCTACCTTCAAGGAAATCCAGGTTTTGCGGAAGTTTCCCCGGTTCAGAAAACAGGCTGTCTGACAATCCTGTTATTTCGATAAACTTATGATGGTAAATACTTTTAATATCTTCTATCGTTTTTGTTTTGATAGACTGCTCACGAAACATCTGCTCATATCCTTCTGCCTGAGTATTTTTAAGATAAGATAGCCCTTCTCGTATAAATAACGGGTTGCTATCACTGGTAACCGTCAGATAAGGTAAAAGCTTATACACAAAATCTAAATGCTCGAAAGCAGGATTTGAACAAAATATACTTAGGTATTTGGGAAAGTTCTCACTCACATATTTAGACACATCTACTCCAATGGTAACCTTTCGATAGTCTTCAGGTTTTCCCTGAAATCTCGCTACAGGAATTTTATTCAATCTTTCATCAATACTGTAGCACGTGTTTCCAACAAACATGATTGAGGTCTGGATTTTATTGATCCTTACATTCCCAATAGGTGTAAAAGGAATATTTATCTGCTTATCCGATTCCGACTTTACAGTAGAAGTCATCTGTTTTCTAAAAAAAAACTCTGTATGCTCCAACAATACTTCATAAGATTCCGAAGGTTGTGTAAATGCAATAGCATGCGAAGGGATAGGATGTGTATAAATAGAAGGGGTCAGTAATTTTGCCAATTTCTCTAAAATGCGGGCATTTACTGTTTGTATCTCATTATTCGCTTTAAAGATCTCAGTACTGAATGCATCTATCAATAATTTCACAAATGGATCCAGAGACTGTGGGCTCTTTAATCCCCAGACTTTAGTTGCATTTTGAAGCATTCTTGCTTTTACAGATTCTTTTGAATATATATTCTGATCTAAATTCATAAATTTTAATTACAATAAACATTTAATCAATAGACATCGGGCTCAGAAACAATTCTGTGGAAAAACTAAAAAGATCGCCTGTAGCTTCCATTTTGGCATTAATAGCAATCCGTACTTTTTTCTTGATCTCCGTATGTTCTTTGGTATCATAGTTATGTTCTACAATTTGTATATTCGCGTCAATTTGCGGCTGCACAATTCTCGGCTCATACTCTTGTATCTGTCTTTTTAGACTTTTAATAAAAATATTTTCCCAAACAGCACTTGTAACTCCATTGTCGAATTCAAGATTCCATACGTCATTTCCGTAATTTTCATCATATCTGTTTTCTCCTTTTTTAGTTGTTATCAGCAACATAATGTTATGGGCAATGCTTTCACCCATATCGCAGGTATCGATACTTCCCCCTTCGGACATTAGTGTTGATGGAACAAAAGGCATTCTGTAATTTGGTGTGTCCATATATCAACTTTTCTGTTTTTACTTTATTTTTTCATGTGCATAAAACAAAATACCAATTTAAACATTTTCAGTAAATAATATATGATACAGAAATAAAAATATTGTTTAAAAAATTCAGGTCTTTCAAATAATTTGAAAGACCTGAACAGATATTATATCCTTATAAGCAAAAAGATTTACTCTTATTCTTTACTCATTTGTTTTTTTATTTCTATTGATAAAATAGTAAACAGGCAGTCCCAGCAAAACCATGACAAAACCAGGCCATGTGTATTGCTGTTTATAGATCAATAATAAAATACAGAAACCAGATCCTATCAGTAAATAAATGATTGGTGTAATGGGATATAACCAAGTTTTATAAGGTCTCTCAAGATTTGGTTGCTTCACTCTTAAATAGATAACCCCAAAAACGGTAATCATATAAAATAAAACAATCACAAACGAGATCATGTCCAATAAGTTTCCATATTGACCACTCAAACATAGTATAGAGGCCCAAATTCCCTGCATCCAAAGTGCATTTCCAGGAACTTCATTTTTATTATTTTTTTCAGCAGGCTGAAAAAACATTCCATCTTTGGCCATCGTCTGAAAAACTCTGGCTCCCGCCAGGATCAATCCATTATTACACCCAAAAGTAGAAATCATTACCAATAAAGCAATAATGATCGTTCCTGCACTTCCAAAGATATTATGAGAAGCAGCCACTGCTACCCTGTCATTCGCTGCAAATGCAATTGAATCTCTGTCCAAAGCATTTAAGTATACATAATTAACTGCAATGTAAAGAAGCATTACTGCAGAAGTCCCAAAGATCATCGATTTCACAACATTCTTCTTTGGATTGTCAATTTCTCCAGAGACAAAAGTTACACTTTCCCAGGCAACAGAACTGAAAACAGAGCCTACCATTGCCGCAGCAATACCTCCTAACAAAGTCATTCCTCCTATAGGTTCCCACCCCTGTTTAAGAAAGTTTCCGCTGATGTCTTTTTTTAGATTATTGAAAGAATCATAACCAAATCCAAAATTTTCGGAAAGATGCGATATATCCACTAAAATAAACCCTGCTGCAATCAATCCAAGCAAAGCAATAATTTTAGATCCCGTAAAAATATTCTGCAATATCTTCCCGCTTTCTACACCTCTTGTATTAATGTATGTCAGCAACATAATCACTGCGATTGCTAATATCTGAATCCACGTGATTTTAAATTCCCCACTTTGAAAAATAGCCTCTGCATCATTAAGAGCAGGAACCAGATAAGCTGTGAATTTACCAAAAGCCATTGCTACAGCAGCAATGGTACCTGTCTGTATTACTGTGAAAAGTCCCCAACCGTATAAGAAGCCCATTCTCTTGCCAAAGATCTCTTTAATGTATGTATATTGACCTCCGGCTTTAGGAAATAGTGCAGAAAGTTCACCATAGCTTATCGCTGCAGCTACCGTCATGATTCCTGTAATCACCCATACAATAATCAGCCAATAACCTGAACCCAGATTCCGCATCATGTCAGCGCTTACTATAAAGATTCCGCTTCCGATCATAGAACCCATCACTAACATAATGGCATCCCACAGTTTTAGTTTTTTCTGCATAAGTTGTTTAGAATTTCCAAATATAAACAAATATGTTATTGATTTTGAATTATGTTTAAAATTTAATAATACACTTGTTTTTTATCAAATATATCTAACTTATTAATTCAATTTTTATTGTTATTTTTGAAAAAAATATTAAAAATGAAATTCAAAGCCATATTATTTGCAGTAACTGTCAGTGCATCTACGATAGCATTTGCACAAGAGACATCTCAAAAGAAGTTCTCTCCACCAGCTGGGAATGCTTTAGTAGGTGACACGTATGGAGCAGGTGTTGGTTCATCCGTAGAATCAAAGGCTATTACTGTTGAAAAACTAGGTAAAAAGCTAAAAAAAGAGAATAAAAAAGTTGAGAACGTAGCCATTAAAGGAAAAGTAACCGATGTTTGTGAGAAAAAAGGATGTTGGCTTACGATCCAGACTGAAGATAACTCTCAGTTCTTTGTAAAAATGAAAGATTATGCATTCTTTGTTCCTACTGCATTAAAAGGTAAAAATGTAGTTTTAGAAGGAAATGCTGAAAGAAAGGTAATCTCTATTGATGAGCAGAAACATTATGCAGAAGATGCCAAAAAACCACAATCTGAAATAGATGCTATTACTACTCCAAAAGAAGAGATCAGATTTGTAGCCAATGGAATCAAGGTAGTCAATTAATAATACCTGTATTGTAAAATACAAAGTGATAAAACAAAAGCGGAACAATTAAGTTGTTCCGCTTTTTTAATCTTCTATGGTAAAATCCACTTTTTCGTCCAGTTTTGGATATTTAGTAGAACATACAAACCTCTTTCCTGTACAATCTATTTCCAACCACCCTTTTCTTTTAGTAACATCTCCAACTTCCATAACAAAAGGAATGAAAGATAAGTCTTCTTGTCCTTCCTCCTTGATCTCTCTATACTGTACAGCGATATCTAATACACAGTGATGATCCGTATTCAGCTTTACATTTCTATAAACAATGTCATAATGGCTTTCTTTATTTTCAGGGATATCCAAATAGGTTTCCCAACCGGCAATCTCAGAGTTGAGTTCGCTGATTGCTTTTAAAGCATAATATAGAGCTATCGTATAATACTTTCTTGTTCCCTTTCTGGTATAGTCATCTATGAAATGACCTCCCTCAAATAATATAGTAGGCATTCCTGCTTTGATGAAATTATCTCCGGTCGATGTAGGATAAAACTCATCAGAGTATCTTCCGATCTGATTTGGAATCAATTCTTTCAAATGATTATAAACGCTGGCAATAACTGCCATACACTTCTTTCTGTTATGAGTAACCGTACGCTCTTCATTTTCAGATGGAGCCAAAAACGAAAGTGTAGCGGGATGGATTCCGTCCGTAGTAAATATGGTTCTTTGTTCATGTAAGTTCAGTGCATAATCATACTTAGTTTGGGATACCATATTCTTAAGGAACTTGATCTCTGTGCTTGCTTCATTATGAAAGTCTCTATTAAGATCTATATCTGCCGCATTTAATCTCGTCCATCTTTCCGAACCATCTGGATTTAGCATAAAAATAAAATCCAATGTAATACTACTCAAGAGAGCTTCTTTCAATTCAGGAGCTTTATCTAAAGTTACCAATAGATCCAGCATAGCATGAGTTGCGTTTGATTCGTTTCCATGCATTTGTGACCAGGCTAACACTTTTATATCTCCACTTCCAATACTTAATTTAAAAATAGGCTTCTGCAAATAAGATTTTCCAATCTCGTGAATGTAATCTCTGAGATTCGTCTGTAGGTAAGAAAATAATTTTTCAGGGGAAATATAGCGATTAGGGAAATCAGGGTTTGGAAGGTAAAGCTGTTCAAAGTTCATCCGGATAGTAATTTACAAGAGTCAAAAATAGCCATTTCTAAGGAAAAAAAGAAATTAACATTTGTAATGTTGTTAAACAATGTAAATTGCCATAATGTCTGTGGATAAAATTGTGGATTGCTAATAATTAAATGAATACATTTTAAATATTTAAAATTCAATTACTTATAACCTTTACTTATATTTAAATTTTAAATTTACTTTAAGTGACAAATACCCTATTTATCAACAATTGAGTGTAATTCTTTTAAACATAAAAAAATGGGGAAAACATTGATTTCACATGTTATATACAAATGTAAATTGTGGATTATTTATTTATTTTTCTCTTAAAATTCAGCCGAATTTACATATTATAAAACGAGCTAACTTTTCATTAAAGATATAATACAGTGTATCTAGAGCTTTAACATATGTAAATGTTAAAATGAGCTTATCAAAGGCTTTTATGAGGATTTATTTGCCTGTTTTATCACTTATAATTTGTCGTTTATCTATATAATCAACTCATTAGCTTATCTCCCACTCTATGTATGGTAGATATGCAGAGAAAAGAGCTATAATGTCTTCCAATAGGATGTTTAGCTAAATTATATAACTGAAATTTTATTGTTATCCCATTTACCTCATCAATTACTTTAAGTGATTTATCAAAAAGCAGATTTTGAGGATATATTGTTGAATAATAATCAGATGAAAATTTTATTAACAATATAATTAGTTGTTTATCAATTAAATATGCTATTTACTTTTGTATACTGGAAAACTTTAAAGTCGTTTACATTTGTATTTTGCATTTGTAAACTTTATCTTTACATTTGTAAAATGATTAAAAGCTTATTTTTATGAGTTTAAATGAAAGAATTTCCAAAGTTATTGAGTACTCAAGGCTCACACCTTCTGAATTTGCTGATGAGATCGATGTACAACGTTCTTCTATTTCTCATATTACTTCAGGCAGGAATAAACCTTCTCTGGAGTTTATTATAAAAATAAAATCCCACTTCCCTGAGATCCTTTGGGACTGGTTAGTAAATGGAGATGGCGAAATGCTAAAGTCTGCCTTACCCGAAAATTCAGAACAGATAGTAGAGGAAATAGTTGATGAAAAAGCTAAACCCACTTCACTTCCGGATTTATTTACGATGATGAATACGGATGAAGATTTTGGAGTTGAAGAAACTGAAATATTCAGCCAAAAACAAGCAACCCGAGAATCTCCTATACCTTACAAGGTTCAAGCTCAACAGAAAATAGAGGATTCTCAGCGATTAGAAAAATCTAATGATCAAATAATTAATCAAGTAATTGAAAATCAAAGCAATAAGATAAAAAGAATCGTTTTGTTCTATGAAAACGGAAAATTCGAGAGTTTTGAGCCTTAAAAAAACCTGATCAAGGAAATTGATCAGGTTAAAAATATTTGAAGAAGAAAACTAAAGCTATTGCTTTAGAAATTACATTTTAAAATTGAAACGAAAGGAATAAGATATAAATGAAATGCTCTACAAATATTCTAAGATCTTCAATATTTTTATTTAAAAATTGAAATCAATAACTAAATATACAAAATAATAATAAATAATTCATTTTAAATCTAATAAAAATGAATTTAATTTATAAAAAGAATAAAATAGGTTATTTTAATACAATATACTCCATAAATAAACCCCGCTAATTTGCGGGGTTTATTTATGTATAACAATAGAATATTTATCTATTGCTTTTTCGTCTATCTAATTCTTTCTTCAACAAACCTAGTTCTCTACCCGTTTGTCCTGCTACAGAGGTATTCTCCTGGGCTCTTCTTGTAAGATATGGTACTACATCTTTTACAGGTCCGTAAGGAAGATATTTAGCCACATTATACCCTTTATCTGATAAAGCAAATGTAATATTATCACTCATCCCATAAAGCTGCCCAAAATAGACATGTGGATTGCCCGTTTCAAGAGATTTCCCTTTCATCTTATCCATTACAAGTTCTGATGAAATTTCGTTATGCGTTCCGAAGAATGCAGAAACTTTGTCCAAGTGCCCCATAACAAAGTCAATTCCGGAATTATAGTTTTTATCCGTAGCTTCTTTATTAGGTTGAATAGGATCAGCATATCCTTTCTGTTCAGCTCTTGCTCTTTCTTTTTCCATATAGGCCCCACGAACTATTTTATATCCGATAAAGTAATTCTTTTCTCTTGCTCTTTGCAGGTGACTTTCCATATATTCTAATCTCCCTGTTCTGTACATCTGAATGGTATTCCAGACAATCGGTTTCTCCTGATTGTACTTCTCCATCATTTCTTCACAAAGGTGATCTGCAGCGTCTTGCATCCAAGTTTCCTCAGCATCTACCATTACTTTTTTATCATTTTCATGGCAAAGTTTACAAACTTCATCGAATCTTTTTACCACTCTTTCCCATTCTTCCTTCTGGCTGCTTGTTAATTCTGCATTTTTGCCAACAGCTTCATATAGGTCAATTCTACCAAAAGCAGTAGGCTTGAAAACAATAAAAGGAATAGCAGGATTTCCTACTGAAAACCTTACAATATCCTTAATCTCTTTACATACTGCATCAAAAGTTTCTTCATCTTCTTTTCCCTCAATTGAATAATCGAAAATACTTCCAACTCCTCTTTTAAACAGTTGTTTTACAACCTTCATACTTTCTTCTCTCGTTTCACCACCGCAAAACTGTTCAAATAAAGTATTCTTCACAATTCCTGTAACAAACGGAAAATTATGATGAACTGTAAAATTAAGAATAGAAGTTCCAACACTTGTTAAAGCTGGTTGTTCAATCATCTTAAACATCCAGTATGCTTTTCTCAATTGAGCATCTGTTTTGTCTGCAAATGCAACTTTAGTATCGTTAAAAATGGGCATTCCTTTTTATTAAATTTAATTTTGCAAAGGTACTAATAACCTTAGTCTTTTTAAAAAATATTTTTTAAAATTTGCTTTCAATTCCATTTAAAAGCATGGCAATGATCCCTACAAAAACCCAAAGTCTTAAGATGTTCAGGGTCATGAACTTGCTTTTTCTCGAATAGTTCAGTAGTAGATAGATGCACAAGATCATGACAAACATTCCGCCAGCAAAATAATAGGCCATAAACCCGGATATTCCTGTTTTCATAATAAGTTTCATGGATACAGCCATAGTGACTATAAGCAGAAAAATAATAATGATTTTCGTGGTTTTATTTTTAAAATAATTAGGAATTGTAGTATATCCGAAAGCTTTATCTACACTTTTTGTTAGGGTATCTTTTACAATATCAATACATAAAAGAATAAGGAACAGGAAGATTGCCATTAGAAGAACCTTTTTCGAAAAGGTCTCATAATATACCATCATTCCAAAAAAAGGATAAAGAGTAAGACTTACAAAAGTAAGATTATTGAGGAATAAGATGCGGCTTAATTTATGGCTGTAAAACCACATAAAGAACTGATAAATAAGAAAGAAAATAAAGACATTATGTGAAATGAACCAAGCAACTCCCAGGGAGATAACACTCAGTATTAAATAAGCGTAAAGAAAATATTTCTGAGCAATAAAGCTCTGTATTCTCGTTCGGAAAGGTTTTACGATATGATCTTTCTCAAAATCGTAAAACTGATTGATAATACCTCCTGCCAGAATAGTTAATACCGTACAGAAAATAATCCCATGAACTTTAAAATCAAATACAAATCTTCTAAAGCTTTCCTCTTGATTAAACAAAAAAAATGTTGATACATAAAGGGCAAAAGTCAGTAAAGCAGCCACGAAAAATCTAGCACCCAAAAGAAAGCCCACGAATTGTGAGAATCTATAGAATAAAGATTTAGATATATAGTTTTTTGATTGGAAAGTTTCTTTTTCAGAATTCATTCCCAACCTATTTAGAATCTGTAAATTACCTCTTTGTTAAAACCATCAAGCATTTTTTCTGCTTTTTCATAGTCTTTTGTAAATCCAAGAATATAACCTCCGCCTCCGCTTCCACACAGTTTAAGATAATAAGCATTAGAGTCCAACCCTTTTTTCCAGATATTAAAAATACTCTCAGGAATCATGGGACGAAAATGCTCATAAGCCCAGTGAGATAATTTTTTAAGGTTTCTAAAGAAAGGATTCATGTCTTTTTTCAGAAAAGATTCTATACATGCATTATTGTAGCGGATAAATTCTTCCTTCAATGTTTTACGGAAACCTTCTGTCTTCATTTTTTCAAAGAAAATCTGAATCATAGGTCCTGTTTCACCTGTCATCCCTGAATCAATAAGAAAGATTGCTCCTTTTCCCTTTTCACCATCCGGAATAGAAACTCTATCCAGATTCTCTTTATTTTCAATAAGAATAGGCAGATTCATATAACAAATCAGAGGGTCCATTCCTGAACTTTTACCATGGAAATAGCTTTCCATCTGACCAAAAACAGCTTTCAATTTTTTAAGATTGTCCTTAGAAATACTCTCAGGATCTAGCTTTTTTAATGAATATCTTTCAAAAATAGCAGCTACTAGAGCTCCTGAACTTCCCACTCCATATCCTTGAGGAATATTGGAATCAAAGAAAAGTCCATTGGATATATCTTTTTTTAAACTTTCAATATTGAGTTTAAAGTCATCAGAAACATCAAGGTCTGCAAGAAAATCAGCATATTTCTGAAGATGTTGGTTGGATTTCAGTTCAAATTCAGAGTTCAGATCTGAGAATTTCAAAGCTCCTTTATAAAAGCTATAAGGAACTACAAGACCTTGAGAGTCTTCTATCATTCCGTATTCTCCGAACAGAATTATTTTAGCGTAAAATAGAGGGTTCGTCATTTTGACAATAAATCTTTTTGCAAAGTTAAAATTATTCTGCTGAATATTAGCAAAACTCAGGCCGAATTACATTATTTTTCTTTAAAGATTTCTCTGGTACAAATAAAAAAAGCCTGAAATGATCAGGCTTTTTATTTAGATTACTGTTTTATTAGTTTCCTGGTAACCGTCTGTTTGTCAGTTTCTACAGAAACTACATAATTTCCGGTTTGGATCGATGAAAGATTAACTTCTAATTTATTCCCTTTTAATGAGAATCCTGATAAGACTAGCCTTCCAGCTTCATCATACATTTTATAGGATTTCAGGTTTTCATTAGCTGAAATCACAATCATATTTTTTGCAGGATTTGGATAAATGTTCACCGAACTGTCTTTTGTATTAACATCTTCTACAGCCAAAACTGCACACGAGAAATTTGCTTTCCAGCCATTTCCGGTTTCTGCAGGATCCGATACAAACCTTACCGTAATTGCACCTGTAGAATGTGTAGAAGTAAATGATCCAGGTAAGGTATTCCCTGTTAAGGTTCCATTAGCAAATAAAGGCGCAGAAGTAGACGGACCATTATAAATGTATAGGTAATCATAATCTTCTTCCAAGTCAAGTTCTGTAAAATTCATGGTAAGGGCTGAACCAGAATTAGGGTAAAATGTTTTTACGATTGTTTCATTATTTCCATATGCTCCGTTCACTCCTCCGGTATCTGTAAATAAAGTACCTCCACACCAGTTGGCATCCGTTAGGAATATTTGAGATCTTTGAAAAGCATTTGCCCCTGAACAACTTGAACCTACAAATAGTTTATAATATGTTGCTGGCTGAAGATTTGTTAAACTAACATTTGGAGTTGTTGTATTTCCTGAAGTAACCATAGTTCCATCCATTGTTGTCAATTTATATTTCCAGGAAGTGGATGTAGCATCTGTAAATGTAGCACTAGCTGCACTTGTAGTAATATTAGAAACATTCATTCCGGTTATAGAAATAGTACAGGCTGTTGTACAGTTTGTTCCTAAACACGGTTTAGAATCTACCGTATTCCTGATCAATGCTGCCGGTTGAGGGCCAAATCCATTACTGAAACTAATTCCTACCCCCGATACTAAATGACAGTAGCTCATAATCGTTCCTTTTACCGTGGTAGCAGGAATTGGTCCTGTACATCCTTCACTGTATCCGGCTTGGGCTCCACATCCGTCAATTGCTGTTCCATTTCCATTCCAGGCACAAGCGTGAGTATGTGGAGAACCTAAACTATGTCCCATTTCATGAGTCATCGCCTGGATTGTCCAGGAATAAACTGGAACATTTGAGTAGGTTTGAGAAATACCCGAATAGGCATATTTATTTCCTGTACAAAGCGAATTAAGATAAGCAATACTTGTAGTTGCAGGTGCATTCACAAGGTGAGCTAAATCTCCGTTAAAAGTAGGTCTATTGGTTCTGAAACTGCTAAGATTACCACCTGGTGTTCCGGTGTAAGGATCCGCAGTGGTCCAGATATAAATTTCATTTAATGCTACTTTAATATCATCATTATTGTAAAGGGTAGCTATATTATTATGAACTGCCGTAAGCCAGTTGGTTACTGTAGTTGTATTGGAGCCGTTATTCTGATAAGGAGCAAAACAAACCTCATAATAGATTCTGACACAGTTTTCTGTAATTGCTTTATGAGTTGTATTAGGGTCGAATGCCACTTTTTGAGTCTGATTTTCTTTTAGTTCGTCCACCCCACAAACAAAAGGATTGGCACCTGTTAATTTTGATTCTGAATAACTCACGAAATCTTCAGAATTTTTTACTTTCCCAAGTATAACGTTTCCTAAATCAGATGTTGAGGCTACTCCTACTACATCATTATCAAAGAAACTGAAAGCCACTATTGAAGTATTATCTCCTTTTACAATTCCTCTATAATAAACACCAGGATTATATTGTACAATTTCACCTTTATTCGTTGTAACTTTAAAGTTATCCGTGAAAATTTGATTTTTATATAGTTCAATTGTTATTTTTTTATCCCCTTCAAACGGAAAAGACATTTCTATAAATTCAGGTTTGTCTTTTACAAGTTTCTTAAGATCAGAAGAATTAACAATTAATGCTGTAATATCAGTAGCAGCCCTTTTATATTCCGCTATTTTATTTGAAGTCTTATTCACTTCAAATAAATCATATTTTACAAAATTTTTTCCTTGATTATGATATTCTAATACTTTTTGGGCTACGGGCCTCAATTTCTGAGAAAAACCCAGCATAAAGCATAATGAAATACTAAGAAGTAGAATTTTTTTTATCATTATTATTATTTTTTTACAAATAAACAAAAAAAATCCTTACTAAGTGATTAATAATCACAAATTATCTTAAATAAAAGATTAAAACACACAGAAATATAGCCCAACACATAAATATTCCTAATAAATTCATTAATTTTTTAAAAATCAGCAATAAAAAAAAAGACGTTCAAAAAACGTCTTTTAATTGTAAGTATATTGGCCTGTTTATAAAGTATCCCGATCTTTTAACATTTTAACTTTAAGAAAGCGGATCAGTATCAATCCTACACCAAAAAATAATGTCATAGAAAGTGCTGCAATACGCATATTATTAAAATGCTCAATTAATGTTGCAAAAATAAATGTACCAATAATAATTGCTATTTTCTCCAACACATCATAAAAGCTAAAATATGTCGTATTTTCCATAGAATCTTCCGGTAACAGTTTAGAATATGTAGATCTTGACATTGCCTGAAGCCCACCCATTACTAAACCAACTACAGCTGCAACTCCATAGAACTGGTATTCTACTGTAGGGTTTTCTTTGTTTAAGAAATAAGCCCATAAACAAGCTATAATCCATAAAACAATAGCAATAGAGATCACATTTTTATTACCAATTTTCTTTGATAATCTTGAAAATATTATCGCCCCGATGATAGCTTCAATCTGGATTACCAAAAGGGTTCCGATCAATTTATCCTGCGCCAGATTGATTTCACTTTTCCCAAATAATGTTGCCATAAGGAAAATAGTCTGCATTCCTACACTGTAGAAGAAAAAACTCGATAGGAAAAATTTCAGATTTTTATCTTTGAATAGCTCATTTCCTACTTTAAAAAGTTCGTGGAAACTTTCTTTGGCAATATCCTTATAAAAGCTCATATTATCCTTTAAAACCTCAAAGAAGCCACCCTGCTCTTCATGTTTTTTAAATATGTTTTTATAATTCAACAATACAAGGTCTTTAGGAAGATTATCCTTTACATTTCCGAACTGCGGTAAATGTTTAAATGTATACTGAGAAAAGCCAAACCACCATGCCCCTGTTAACAGGAAGCTGATTCTTGTGAATAATAACTGTTGAGCTGCTCCTTTAGCAAATACCTGAATCAATACTAAACAGATCACCACAAGTACTACTGAACCAATATATCCGTAAACATATCCTTTTGCAGATAAGGCATCCTGCTTATCCTGTGTCGCAATATCAGGTAAAAATGAGTTATAAAAAACTAAACTACCCCAGAATCCTACACTCGCAGTAATACTAAAGAGCAGTCCCAAAAAGACATTATGCATCCCTGTGAACATAGCTAATCCCATACAGGAAGTAGCCCCTAAATAACAGAAGAACTGTAAAAATGATTTTTTATTTCCAATGGTGTCCGCTAAAGAAGACAGAAATGGAGACAGCAAAACCACTATGAAAAAAGATATAGTTAAGGAGTACCCATAGACAGCATCCGGTTGGTATTCTTTTCCAAAGATCTTTATTAAATGTCTTACAGGGACATCAATCCATTGTTTGGTTTCTACTACATATTCTTTCTTTTCATATGCTGTAGTAAGAATGGAATAATAAATTGGAAAAATAGTGGAAGTAATAACCAAAGAGTATACTGAGTTGGCCCAGTCATAAACAGCCCAAGCCTTCATTATCTTTGGATTATTCTTTATATTTTTTGGTCTTTGATTCTCTGTTTCGGACATTTCAAATATATTAGATGCACAAAAATAGAAAAACCATTGAATATTCAATGGTTTTTTTTATTAATTAGAGTATTGCTAAAGATTATATCTTATTTAAATGCTTTATACGCCGTTCAAACTTTGTTCTATGCAGAATAAAATCATGCATATCAATTACTCTCACTATACATATACATTTCTTAGCCCGTATATTTTGCAACCCATTTTGCTTTTAATTCAGCTCTGGTATTAATGAATTCAATATCTGTCCCTTGGGCTATTGCATCCAGCGGATAACGTAAAGGTCGGGTTCCTTTTTCCATATTTATAAGATCTAATACTCCATCTGCAATTACCTGCGGATCCATATTGAATTCTGCCATTTTACCAAATAATCCTGCTCCGATACTATTGAACATCTCTGAAGCAACAGGTTCATATTCATTTATAATTTCTGGTTTATCAGCCTGTACACCTGCTTTGCTTCCAGAATTCATTTCTGTTGGATACACACCCGGTTGGATCGTTACATTTTCGATATTAAATTGAGACAACTCATCCTGAATAGCTTCAGTAATTGCTTCAACACTGAATTTTGATGCCAGATAAGGTCCCATAAAAGGCATTGTATGACCACTGGCTCCTGAAGTGAGATTTATTATCAGTCCCGATTTTGCTTTTCTCATACCTGGAAGAACTGCCTGATAAGTACGGATAATTCCATAGAAATTAACTTCGAAAAGTTTTTTAATTTGTTCTACTGAATAAGCTTCTACTAAACCAAATCCCGCAAGGCCTGCGTTATTGATCAATACATCAATCACTGGGTGTTTAGCCAATGTGGTTTCAAATGCTTCCTTTACTGATGTGTCATCCGTTACATCTATATCTACTACTTCTACATTGGGTAATTTCGCAAGCTCTTCAGCTATTTCTTTATTTTTACCTTCTGTTCCACGCATTCCTGCTATCACATTATGTCCTGCTTCAGATAAAGTAATTGTCATTAATTTTCCGAATCCGGTACTTGTTCCGGTAATGAAAATTGTTTTGCTCATATCTTTAAATTTTTTATTTAAATATTGAGACAAAATTACCTCCATAAACAAAGGTTTATCATTGATATTTAAAGGAAAAAACTATTGACAATTATCAATAGTTTTTATTTTTTTGAGGCTTGTGCTCTGATCCGACTAAGTGTTTCAGGAGATACACCAAGATAAGATGCAATCATATGTTGGGGAATCCTATTGACAAGGGATAAATTCTTTTGAATAAAATCCTGATATTTCTCTTCAGCAGATAGGCTAATATTAGCATGTATTCTTTTTTGGGAAACAAGAAAACTTCTGTGTAATATTTCATTAACCAGATCATTTAATTGAGGAATCCGACGGCAAATCATTTTAAATTCCTCTTTTTTTATAAGCACAATTTCGGAATTTTCTATAGCAATGATATTGAATTCAGAAGGATTTCCTGATGTAAGACTTTCCCTGTCACCAGTCCAATAATTTTCCGGTGAAAAATTCATAATATGCTCCTGCCCTTTAGAGTCTATTGAAAATGTCTTTACCAACCCCCGTTCAACAAAAGCATTAAAATTCCAAACATCTCCTTCTTGCAATAAATATTGATGCTTGCGTAATTTCTTTAAAGCAGATACACTTTTTATTAACTCTATTTCATCATCAGAAAGAGTTATTTTGTCTTTTAAATAATTGATAAAATGATCGAACATTGAGTAACCATAAATAATACTTTAAAGATAATCATTAAATACAAAATTAAAGCTCATTTTTATTAGCTTTAATTTCATTATAAAAGATAAATAAGTTAGATATCAACAATAAAAAAATTGGAGCTTTACGGGCTCCAATTTAGTATATCTAAGTGATTTATCTGAATATTACATATTCTCAATAACAATTGCAGAAGCACCCCCTCCTCCATTACAGATAGCAGCAGCGCCATATTTCGCATTGTTTTGTTTTAATACATTAATCAATGTAACAATAATTCTTGAACCAGAACTTCCCAGTGGATGTCCTAAAGCTACAGCACCACCATTTACATTAACTTTCGCAGCATCTAGTCCTAAAATTTTATTGTTTGCCAATCCTACTACAGAGAAAGCTTCATTGAACTCAAAGAAATCGATATCAGTAAGTTCCAATCCTGCTTTTTTAAGAGCAATTGGTAAAGCTTTAGCTGGTGCAGTTGTAAAGTTTTCAGGTTCCTGAGCAGCATCAGCATAAGAAATAATTCTTGCTAATGGCTTAAGACCTAACTCTTCCATTTTTTCTTTAGATACAAGAATCAATGCAGATGCACCATCATTTAAAGTAGAAGCATTAGCTGCTGTTACTGTTCCAGCTTCTTTTTTGAATACTGTTGGAAGTGTTGGAAGTCTGTCAAAATTAACAGCTTTATACTCTTCATCCTCAGCAAAAATTATTGGATCTCCTTTTCTTTGAGGGATTTCAACAGATACCACCTCATCAGTAAATTTACCTTCACTCCATGCTTTTGCAGATCTTTTATATGATTCAATAGCAAACTGATCCTGATCTTCTCTTGAAATAGAATAATCGGTTGCACATTTTTCTGCGCAAACTCCCATATGAACTTTATTATAAACGTCTGTAAGACCGTCTAAAACCATTCCGTCAAGCATTTTCACATCGCCTAATTTAGTAGCTAGTCTTGCATTATAATAATGTGGAACTGAAGACATATTTTCCATTCCTCCGGCAACAATTACATCTACATCTCCTGCTTTAATTGCCTGCGCTGCCATTGTTACAGCTTTCATTCCTGAAGCACAAACTTTATTTACTGTAGTAGATGGAGTTTCAATAGAAAGCCCAGCTCCTAATGCTACCTGACGAGCAGGTGCTTGTCCTTCTCCTGCCTGTAAAACGTTCCCCATGTAGATTTCCTGAACCATTTTAGGGTCAAGACCAATTTTGTCTAATGCTCCTTTTACAGCAACAGTTCCTAACTTTGTAGCCGGAACAGCTGATAAACTTCCCATAAAACTACCCATTGGTGTTCTTACTGCGGAAACGATGAATACTTCTTTCATGTGTATGATTTATTTTTTTATATTGATATATGTAACCTTACGGCTTCATTTTATTTTTAATTACAGTACTAATTCAATTCTTCAACTTTAGCAAGTACAAATTCAGATATTTTAGTATTATATTCTGATGTTAATTTTATAAAATTACGATCGGTTTCTAAAATTCTGTTCACCATTACCTCACCTAGCTTAACAGGATATTTCTCATCAGATTTACCGATGACAGTCACCTTATAGCTACAATCATCAACAAAATCTATACGTGATTTTACATAATCTTTACCATCGTTATAATATTCTGTCTGCACATTATCCTGTACCACCATCACCCATTTATCAACAGGGATATCTACACGTAAAAATTTTCCTGTCTTAATATTTTGGCATTTAGCAGGGTTATCTGATGTTAAAAACATGTTTTGCTGAGATTTTACCAGAGAAAAACTCAAGCATAGCATTACGAATAATACAGTGTTAAGATGCTTCATATTTTTGTTGTGTTTTTATTATCAATAATAAGAAAGCTCCCAAAAATTCAATAATCCAGCCCCATTTTAGCTTTACTATGCCCGCAAAGGTTTCCCTCCAGTTCTTAAAAGGCAGAAAACTGAAATAATCTAAAGATTGAAGCTTAACAGCCACCAACGTAAAGATGAACAATATAATTAGCAAACCTCCAATAATTCGTACCATTTTTGATCGATTATTAAGTACTCCAAACAGTGCACAAGCCGAAAGAATCCAACACGTTATTGCTAAATAATGATCTAACTTCCAGTAATTCCAATTTCCGATAATAGGTACATGAACCAATGGTAAAAAGCTTCCCATAATTACTAATAGCACTCCTATTAACTGAATATTTTTCATAATTCTTAAAATGCCAAAATACAAAAAAAAACACACTTTAAATCAGTGTGTTTTAAAAACATATTTTTCAAACGTAAGCATTATTAGTCGCTAAAAACCTATTGAAAAATTATCAATTTAACAATAAAAAACAAATTTATCTATTTAATCAAAAATTAATATTGGCAATTTCAATTCCAATTTGTAATCCATATTTATTCCTTAACCTGGCATCATTGTTAAAAATGGGAGTAAAATCTTTTTGTATAAATAAATTGATTCCCGCGTAGCTAATCCCAAACTTTCCACCGAAAATAAAAGTATTAACACCTTGCATTGCTCTTTCTCTTTCTACAATCCGTTTTGAGTTTTCTGTTGAAAACCTATTGTATATTACACTTCCAACTTTCACACCTCCATAAATACCTGCAATGATACTCAACTCTTTTTTCCTGCTATCAAGATACTTAACACCCTCATATTCTATATATTTAGGATTTAAAACAAATCTAAAGTCAACAGGAACAAAAAGATAAGAATTAGTAAGGGCTGTTTCTTTTAAATTTCCTCTTGTAAAATCTTCAATGAATAAAGTTTTGTTTTCCTGTGTAAATACCTTACCGTATTTTGGTACAAACCGATCCATTCTTACACCAAGACCTACTCTATAAAAAAAAGGACTTGTAAAACTTCCAATCTGATCCTCGTATCTCAATGTGTAGCTTGAAGAATTGACAATCGTATTTTTTACGTCAGAATCTTTATCATAAAATTTAAACGGTTTATCTTTAGGAGTAAGCGTAGTTCCCGTCAGGTTTATAGAAAATTCTAATGTATGCAGATAATCTTTGGGTGTCTTTTTGTTTTTGTTGAGCCTTACTTTAATACCATCGAATCCGAACTGCATTTCATTTTTATTCGCATTTAAAGTATCTGGCTTTTGCAAAACTGAGTTTTTCACCATTTCCTTTGTCGCATTTTCCAGTTCAGATTGTTGTGTACTTACTTTTTCATTGATAATCTGTTCATACTTTACGGCTATTTCTATTCTCTTTTTCTTCTTTTCCTCAGAGGTAATTTTATTTTCTTTAAAATCTTTATCAACGATATCAAGTTCTGTGTTCATATTAGATTTTTCAGAAACTACAATGCTATCGATTTTTTTTGAATAAATTTTCATCTGGGACTCCATTGGTGGATTCTCTTGTGCAAAACTATAAGAAAAAGCCAGTACAGCAGCCAGTAAAGTAATTTTGTTTTTCATAGTATATAATGGTATTTTTTAGACAATATTTTACCTCTGTTCTATTGTAAGAACAGTATTTCGTATTAAAAATTTTAGAAATTATTTAGTATCGGAAGAGTCTGAAAACACAGTCATTCCAAGTATTTTAAAAGAATTGGGACCTTTAATTTTGATCTTCTCCATATCCACTACGCCCATTTTTTTATTTCCGTTATGATTCTCCTCACGGGTTTTATCAATTTCTCTTCCCAATAGCAAATCATCCGCATCTATATAACTAGCCTTTTTCTTTGCTGCAATCATAGTTGGCTTTTCAACAATCTGATCATTATTTTTTTCCTGCACATGAGAAACATTAGCAAGGTCCTCTTTGATTATTTCTTCTTCATTTACAGGAATTGTATGGGACAATTTCAGATCTTTCCGGTAAGTTTTAATGATATCTTTTTCAGGTCCAGTCGCATTATCACTTTTTTCATTCAATGCAGTTATTTTATTTTTATTTTGCACTTTTTCTGAAGCTAATTGTTCACTTTCATTAGCCTGTTTTTTGGGAAGTAAGGTTTTTTCTGATGTATCATTTTTTGTAACTACCCTATTATCCTTAGCCGGTTTTGAGTCCAAATAAAGGTATCCTCCAAAAGAAATCAAGAGCAACACAACTGCAGCATATTTCCACCACTGAAAAGGCTGTTTTAAAGGCAAATCAGTCGCTTCTTCCAATCTATGGTCTATTCTATCCCAAAGATCATTGGAAGGCTTTATTTCTATACTTTCGTAATCAGATTTTAATTGTTTCAGTATTTCTTTTCTCATTTTCTTTTGTTTTAAAAAATTCAACAAGCCATTTTTTTGCTTTGTTTAATTGGCTCTTACTTGTTCCTTCAGAGATATTCAGCATTTCCGCAATCTCCTGATGTTTTTTCTCTTCAAAAACATACAGATTAAAGATAATCCTGTAGCCAGGTGGCATTTTAGAAAATATTTCTTCAAGATTAATTTCTTCCAATCCTTCTTCGAAATTCTCATCAGAAAAATCGTCCGCAATTTCTATATCTACATACAAAACATTTTTTGTCTTCCGTACAAAGCTTATAGAATCATTTATTACAATTTTTCTTAACCAAAATGGAAAGCTCTTAGAGTCTCTACATTCATCTAACTTTGTAAAACATTTTAAAAATGCATTTAACAATATATCTTCTGCATCATGAATATTATTGGTATATGAATTAGCTATAGCCAACATCCTACCAGAGAAAGCTTCATAAAGAGCCTTTTGAGCTCTTCTATCTTTCTTTTTAGCAAGTGTAAAGTTTTCTTCTAAATTCCTCATGAATTAGTTTCTATATGTAAGACGATAAAAATTACAAAAGGTTGCCTTAAAAATAAAAAAAATGCACTTTATTTTCTAAAGTGCATTTAATATATTGATAATATGATAAATAAAGTTAATGATTTACATTCGCAAGTTCTTTAGGATCATGCTTATGTTTAAACAAAAGAGCAAACAATATGGCAAGTATCAATGCATAAGCTGCAAAAGACAACCAGATCTGTTGCCAATCTTTTACCATTACAATGGAAGATAAAGTTCCGTCAGAATTTACGGCTGCATTAAAAGAGTTCTTAAGAATTCCTAAAAAAGTCGGATTATCTGGTGTTGTTTCTAAGTAGGCAGATAAATCTGAAGCATTAGTAAATTTACGCGTGAAGAACTTATCAATAGCCCAACCAGCCATATAACTTCCAAAAACAGCTCCAAAACCATTCGTCATCATCATAAACAGACCTTGCGCAGAAGAACGAACCTTCTTGTCTGTCGTTGTTTCCACAAAAAGAGAACCAGAGATATTAAAGAAATCAAATGCCATTCCGTAGACAATACAGGAAAGAATGATTAAAGCTAATCCATATCCGTCCGGAACACCATATGCAAAAAATCCAAACCTTAAAACCCATGCTAACATCGACATCAGCATCACTTTTTTAATTCCAAATTTTTTCAAAAAGAAAGGAATGGCAAGAATAAATAGAGTTTCTGAAACCTGGGAGATCGACATAATAATAGTTGATCTCTGTACTACAAAAGAATCTGCATATTTTGGAAAATGGGCAAACTCGCTTAGGAAAACATCACCATATGCATTTGTTAATTGTAACGCAGCCCCCAAAAGCATCGAGAATAAAAAGAACAATGCTATTTTATAGTTCGCAAAAAGTTTAAATGCATTCAAACCCAGCTGTTCTGACAAAGGCGCATTTTTATCAATTAATTTCTGCGGTGGACATTTTGGTAAAGTCAATGCATAGATCCCCAGAAAAATAGCTACAACTCCACCAATATAAAATTGTCCTTCCGTAGCTTTATTTCCCGTAAGGTTAGTAATCCACATTGCTACAATAAAGCCAATTGTTCCCCATACACGAATAGGAGGAAAATCTTTTACGACATCCAGATTACTATTCTTTAATATAGTGTAGGAAATAGAGTTGGCCAGAGCAATTGTGGGCATATAAAAACACATAGCAGCAAGCATTACATAAAAGAAAGAATTAGGGTCTCCTGTATGTGGTAAAATAAATAAAACAATACCGTAAAGAATTTGCAAAGCCGAAAATATACGTTCCGCATTAACCCATCGGTCGGCTATAATTCCTGTAATGGTAGGCATAAATATAGAAGCAATCCCCATTGTGCCGAAAACGGCTCCAAACTGAGCCCCTTCCCAATGTTTTGTGCCGAACCAAAAATTAGCCATCGTAATCAGCCATGCTCCCCAAACAAAAAACTGCAGAAAGCTGAGGATGGTAAGTCGTAATTTTAAATTCATAGTTTAATTATAAATATCTCTTTTAGTCAATTTTCTTTTTCCTCCTTTTGATTTCTTCCTGAATCTCCAAGGCAGTATCATAGTCTTCTTCTTTTACGGCATCCTCCAATAATTTCTGAAGCTCTTCCATAGAAAGAGATCTTAAATTATCTTCTGTCTGAACGGTTTCAGAAAATGATTGTTCTTCTTTGGAAACATCTTCCAATTCTAAAAGGATTCCTGCTTCATTTAAGACTTGTTGAGTTGTAAAAATAGGTGCATCAAATCGTACTGCCATAGCAACAGCATCAGAAGTTCTGGCATCCAAAATCAATTCTTCTTCTGTTACTTTATTTTTGAAGTTGATATTTGAAAAGAAAACTCCATCTACGATCTGATAAATAATGACCGAAACTAATTCATAATTCGCTGAAACTATAAATTTTGTAAATAAATCGTGTGTAAGAGGACGTGGCGGGTGAATATCTTTCTCCAGACCAAGAGAAATGGATTGGGCTTCGAAATTTCCTATAACAACAGGTAATTTTATGTGTGTTTCTTCATGTTCCAATAACAAAGCGTACGCCCCTGATTGGGTCTGGCTGTACGATATTCCTCGAATAATTAGCTGTTTATAATCCATAACTACAAAGATAAATTAATTTTTTATTGTAGGTTTTACTTTTTAGACAAAAATAAAAGCTCGGATAAGCCCGAACTTTTATTTTTTTATTTGTTATAAAACTAAATTTTATCCTTTAATAGCTTTAATTTTCTCTGTTAGTGCAGGAATAATCTGGAAAGCATCTCCTACTACTCCATAATCAGCAGATTTGAAGAAAGGAGCTTCAGGATCACTGTTAATTACAACAATAGTTTTAGAAGAGTTTACTCCAGCTAAATGCTGAATTGCCCCCGAAATACCTACTGCAATGTAAAGATTAGGTGAAATCGCTTTACCAGTCTGTCCTACGTGTTCTGTATGAGGTCTCCAACCGATATCAGAAACTGGCTTAGAACAAGCTGTAGCAGCTCCCAGAACGTTAGCTAAATCTTCAATCATTCCCCAGTTTTCAGGACCTTTCATTCCTCTACCAGCAGAAACTACCACTTCAGCTTCCTTAAGATCTAATTTACCAGAGCTTTGTTCGTGAGAAACTACTTTAGTATCTTCATTAACTACAGATAGATTTTTTACTTCTTCAGAACCGGAAACTGCATTTTCTTTAACACCAAAAGCATTTTGAGAAACAGTAATGATCACTCCCGTTCCTTCAGCTTTAGCATGCATAAATCCTTTTCCTGAAAACGCTCTTCTTTTCACCTGGAATGGAGAAAGACTCTCAGGAGCAGCCAATACGTTTGTAATCAAAGAATAGTTCTTCATTACAGCCAACATCGGTGCTACAGAAGAAGCGTCTGTAGTATGTGGGAAAACAATAATATTTCCATCAGCTACTTCACTTACTGCTTGTGCAAATGCTTTTGCTGAAAAGTTCTTAAGGCCTTCATCCTTAATATTAATAACATTTGATGCTCCATATTTGTATAATAAATCTGAAGAATCAGTAGGGTTTACAGAGATTGCGGTAACGGTATCACCAGCTTGATCAGCTACTGCCTTAGCATAAGAAACTGCTTCTAAGGCTGCTTTTTTGTAAACTCCATTTATATTTTCTGCGTATACGAATACTGCCATTTTTTTAAATTTAAAGATTAAAAAATTTAATGATTGAAAGAGATTATATTACTTTAGCCTCTTCATGAAGTAATCTTACCAATTCATCCAGATTATCAGGAGAAACCATTTTCACAGCAGCTCTTGGAGGAACGCTGTCATAAGAAACTCCCTGAACTTTTACTTCTGAAGAAGTAGGCTCAACAACTTGTAAAGGTTTTGTTCTTGCAGACATGATCCCTCTCATATTAGGAATAATCAAATCCTTTTCATCTACCAATCCTTTTTGACCCGCAATAACAGCAGGAAGCTTTACAGAAATAGTTTCTTTACCTCCTTCAATTTCTCTTACAGCAGTCGCTTCACTTCCGTTTACATCTAAACCTACAGATGCATTTACAAATGGCTGATTTAATAACTGAGCTACCATTCCAGGCACAGAACCTCCATTATAATCAATAGATTCTTTACCACAAAGGATAAGATCATATCCTCCATTCTGAGCAACAGCTGCAATCTCTTTCGCTGTAGAATAACTATCTTTTGGCTCAAGGTTTACTCTTACCGCATCATTTGCACCAATTGCTAATGCTTTTCTTATTACAGGCTCTGTAGCAGTATCTCCTACATTAATTACTGTAACTGTAGCTCCTTGAGACTCCTGAAGTTTAACCGCTTTTGTTAACGCAAATTCATCTAATGGATTAATTACCCATTGAATTCCATTTTTGTCGAAAGCAGATTTATCTGCTGTAAAGTTAATTTTGGAAGTAGTATCCGGAACACTACTAATACAAACTAATATTTTCATGTGTACTATTTTATTTTTCTCTTTTTATTGCATAAACGTTTTACACGATTACGCAGAGATTTTGTTTGATTAATTTCTGTAAATATAAATAAAAAATATATTATGCATGCATAATACTTATGATTTTATTATTCAATACATTAAATGTATTTACTTAGCTGGTTTTGTCGCCCTAAACTCTATCTTACTCGGTAAAACCCTTGGATTCATTTTCAAAATATCCAATACCAAATTCCCCATATCTTCAGGTTGAATTTTCCATTCATCCTTTTCAGAAACCACATTTCCATTGAAGTTTGTTGCTACAGATCCTGGCATAATCACTGTTGCTTTAATGTTGTATTTTCTCAAGTCAATCATGGCTGCTTGTGTAAAGCCTACCACTCCAAATTTCGAAGCATTATAACCTGTCCCGTTTTCAAAGAAGTTAGCACCCGCCAGACTTGAAATCGTAATGTAATAACCTTCTGTTTTCTTCAACTCACCTACCGATGCTTTTAACGTATAAAAAACACCAGTTAAATTAGTTTCTATCATAGTATTCCACTCTTCGGAAGTTAACTCATCCACAGGCTTAAATACAGCTAATCCGGCATTCGCAATAACGAAATCTAATTTTCCGAATTTTTCTACAATATATTTAATAGCCTCTTCTTCACTTTCAAGACTTCTTACGTCAGAAACAATTCCCAAAACCTGATTGGAATATTGTAACAATTCTTTCTCAGCTGCCATTACATCCTCTCTCTTTCTCCCTGAAAAAGCAACTGACACTCCATTTTCCAGTAAAATCTTAGCAATTCCAAAACCAATCCCTTTGGTTCCTCCTGTTATATAGGCTACTTTATTTTCAATCATACGTTTTACTTTAATTTCTCTAAAATAAATAAAACGCTTCAATTGAAGCGTTTTATATGTACAAAGATTTATCAGTAATCTATTTTTTAATGAATTTTTTAGAAAAAACATCTCCTTTGGTTTCAATATTGAGGATATATGTTCCCGGAAGAAGATTCTTTACATCTACTTTATCACGATCAAGTTTAACATCTATACTTCTTCCAGCCGTATCAAAAACTTCAACTTTAGTAACCTGTGACTTTGATTGTACTGTAATAAAATCAGTTGCAGGATTAGGATAAACTGAAATATCATTTTCTTCCACCGCAGCCTCTCTTGTACCTAACACTGCGTTATTTGTTGCGGTTAGCGTATAATTGTCAAAAGAAGTGATATGGGCTACCGTATTTCCCGTACCAACTATTGAAGTAAAATCCATTTCATAAGGATCTACACCCGCGGCAGCTGGTAAATACGTTGCTGGTGGAGTACGAACCACACCTCCTGGGCCCGTCCACGTAACCTCTCCTGTAGTTTTATTAAATGTACCCTTTAATGTAATCCATGTATTAGCAGGATAAGTATAGGTATTAGGCTCTAAATAAAATAGAATATTCCCGGTTACCCCTGTTGTTGTATTCTTGTAATATGCTATCCCTATAACTCTTTGTGTAGCGTATTCATATCCTACTCCAAGCAACGTTTTATGGGTTGTTTGATCGTAAACCATCACAGTTCCTCTCGCTACACCACCTGTGACGCTTCCCGTATATAGGTTAAATTCCAATGAAATAATATCATTTCCTGGTGTTCTTGCAGCCCATGCAGCTGGTAACCCATCCTTCCACATATATTTTTGGTCTGTTGCATTCGCACTTCCCATTAGCTGTAAAGATTTGCCATGAGAAGCATCAATATTTACAATCTGTGCGTCTGTATTAGCTCCTCCTGCAAAATCTGTACGAAAGCCACCTTGCCCTGTGGCTGGAACACTTGGAGAGCCTGGGGTAATGCTTACTCCAACATTTCCTATGACATAGGAGTTAAAATTATCGCTTTGTAGCGATTGGGCATTTAATGTCTGACATACGACAAATAAAAATGCACTAACTGATAAAACTCTTTTCATAAATATAATTTTTAATTAATATTACAATCAATACCACTCATTTATTAGAATAAAATTCTTTTTATGAATCGTCTTTATTAATAAGACAACAAAAACACAAAATGGTTGCCTATGAAATAAAAAAACACAAAACATAAACAATGAATTAAATCACAATCCTTTATTCAATCATTCTTTTTTTTGAAAGAACTATTTATAATTGTTTAATTCTATAACTAGCTCATATAAGAGCTACAAAGCTATTTGGGTATTAAGAGATTACCAATACTTGAAAAGCAGTAAATATTTCTACTTGATTTTAGGTATTTTTTAATAGCAAATACCATACGTAAGAACAATACATATCAAAATTGAAAAGATTGACATTTTACACATTCCTTCTTTAATTACAAAAATTTTTAAAAAAACCACACGTTTAACTCTGTTTGTTATACAGACAATTTGTTTTTAACTTTACTATTCATTCAAATTCTATAGAACAAAAAAAAGCGCTCCAATTGGAGCGCTATATATATCTAAGATTTAAAATATAATTTATTTTTTAATAAATTTCTCAGTTGTTTTTCCTTCTTTGGTTTCAAAAGTTAGAATATAGCTTCCAGGATTAAGATTTTTAACGTCTACTTTATTTCCTTGTAAGGTAACAGGAAGTTTTCTTCCTGAAATATCAAATACTTCAAGGTTATTGATTTTAAGATCTGTGAGAATATTAAGGTAATCAGCAGTTGGATTAGGTCCAATTGCAATAATTGCAGATTTTGTATTTTTAATATCAGATGTTCCTAATGTACTATTATTTGAAGCCCATACAGAGTAATTATCTATACCAAAAGTTGTAGGGCCTGTATTTGCTGGAGACGTCGCTGAAGTTCTAGTAGGACTACTTAAAACATCTAGTTCAAAAGGATCAAAACCACCCACAGTTGTAGCTCCATTTACAGCTAGTGTAATAGGCGCTGCACTACCAACTTGGTAAGTAATAGCACCCGTAGTTTTATTATAACTGAATCCTAATGAAACCCAAGTATTAGCTGGATAGGTTGTAGTAGAAATACCAGTAATATTATAAAAACCACTTTGTCCAGGAACATCTAAATAAGCCATTCCATTAATAAGCTTAGTTTGTGAGTTATATCTAATTCCAACAATCCCATCTGTATCACCATAAACGACCATTCCAGATGCATGCTGATTAGTTGATGTTCCTGTATAAACTTCAAAACTACCTTTAATAATATTATTTCCTGCAGTTCTGGTTGCCCATGCTGCATCTAATCCACTCTTAAAAACCGAACGTTGGGAAGCACCAGTTCCGTCACTTCCTCCTGTTACTTGTAGATATTTTCCATGTGTTGCATCACCTGTAACAATTTGATAATTGGCTGCTGTACCACTAGATAAATACATTCCACCTTGTCCCACTGTAGTACCATCAGTAGCAGTTGCTACATTTCCTAAAGTATAGGCATTGTAATTATCGGATTCCAAAACTTGAGCTGAAATGGAAATGAATGACGTAACAAGTACGCCAAATAGTAAAACTTTCTTCATGATATAATTTTTTATTAACTACGTAAAGATATTTTATTTTCTTGATTAAAAAAAATTTTAATCAAGAAAATAAATAATCAATAACAATCAATGAAATAAACAATTAAATCAATAATTATTACACTATTAAGTGATATAAATATACCATCTATAAAAAAACAATTATAATGAATAAAATAAAGCATAATAACTTATTTTGTTAAAAATAGCTTCATAAAAAAAAGAAATACTCTTAAGTATTCCTTTTCTAGAAATTTTATTGCTTTAGTTATTACTTACTTTAGTAAATATATGTATTACTTTGAATAGTTTTCGAAAAATAATGGAATACTCTCAATTCCTTTATAGAAATTAAACAATCCATAATGTTCATTGGGAGAATGAATCGCGTCCGAATCTAAACCAAATCCCATTAAAACAGATTTCGCACCTAAAACCTTCTCAAACATTGATGTAATTGGAATACTTCCCCCACCTCTGTATGGTAAGACCTCTTTTCCGAAGGCAGATTCCATAGCTTGTTTTGCCGCAGAGAATTCTTTAGTATCAGTTGGTAAAACATATGGCATACCTCCATGATGTGGTGTAACTTTTACTTTTACAGTATCTGGAGCAATTTTCTCGAAATATTTTGTGAATTTTTCTGTAATCTCTTCCGGAGTCTGATACGGAACTAAGCGCATTGAAATTTTTGCAAATGCTTTTGAAGGAATAACAGTTTTTGCTCCTTCACCTGTATAACCACCCCAAATTCCATTACAATCTAAAGTCGGGCGAATAGATGTTCTTTCTAAAGTTGTATATCCCTTTTCACCTTCTATATTACTAAGTCCAATTGCTTTTTTAAACTCATCAGGATTATCCTTTAACTTATTCATTTCAGCTCTTTCTTCATCTGAAACAACATCTACATTATCGTAAAACCCATCAATTGTAATATGTCCATCTTCATCAATTAATTTTGCGATCATTCTTGAAAGAACATGAATAGGATTAGGAACAGCTCCTCCATACAATCCGGAGTGTAAATCTCTGTTTGGTCCTTCCACTTCTACTTCTACATAACTCAATCCTCTTAAACCAGTAGTTACAGTTGGCTGTTCATTACTATAAATATGAGTATCAGAAATTAAAATACAGTCACAAGATAATTTCTCTTTATTTTCATTAACAAAATCTCCTAAACTTACTGATCCTACTTCTTCCTCACCTTCTAAAATAAACTTAACATTACAAGGAAGAGCATTAGTTTTCATCATCGCCTCAAATGCTTTCAAATGCATAAAAAACTGTCCTTTATCGTCTGCAGAACCTCTTGCAAAAATAGCACCATCAGGATGTAGTTCCGTTTTCTCTATATAGGGCTCAAAAGGTGGCTTTTTCCATAACTCTAGTGGATCCGCAGGTTGAACATCATAATGTCCATATACCAAAACCGTAGGTAGGTTTTTATCTAAAATTTTCTCTCCAAAAACGATAGGGTTACCATTTGTTTTGCATACTTCCACATTATCTGCTCCTGCATTTTTAAGATGTGTCGCACAAACCTCTGCACATTTTAATACATCATCTTTATACGCAGGATCTGCTGAAATAGAAGGAATTCTTAATAACTCAAATAATTCATCTACGAAACGTTGTTTGTTTTCGTTGATGTAATTTAATGTCTCTTGCATTGTAAAAAATTGTTTTGTTAAAATTAAAAAAAATGGTCTGCAGGGGCAAGCAAAAAGAAAGAATTTTCCGACAGACTGATATTTGTTTGAAATTAAGTAATGATCGGGTTTAAAAACAAAAATGTCTTACAATGATGTAAGACATTTTTATATTTTTTACTAATAATTAGTGTTCAGCTTTAGCTTTCTCAGCTTCTGCAGGTTTTTTAGCAGCTGCACTATCTGTTTTTGGAGCTTCAGTTTCATGTTTTTCAGCTACAACATCTTCTTTGTGTTCTGCTGCTGCCTCATGACCATGTGCTTCTCCGCCTCCTTGTACATCATCAGAATATCTTTCTGCTCCTTCTTCAAGTTTCAAAGTATTCTTATTTCCTCCTGCCTGTATTTTTTTACAGCTTACCGCTACACTTGCAATGGCTAAACATATAATTAATTTTTTCATATGTAAAATTTATTTTTTTAAAGGTCATATGGAATCGTACTATTTAGTCTATTCTGAATCATCTAAATAGTCTGCGATTTCATGCTCAAATTTTAGATTGCCCAAAATTAAGAAATCTTGCATCTTTTGGCAACATTTTTATATTGATTTTAAAATAATTTTGCCTTTTTTGGACTGTGTAAAAATAAGGTATCTTTCTCCGCCATCTTTTATACCATATTTCTTTTTAATTTCATCAGGTTTCAAAGGATAGTTTTTGGAAATGATATTGTATTGTTCTTTCTTTTTAATTTGTTTATTTTCAATTACTTCCATTTCAATAATTCTTCCTGGAAAATTTTCCACTTTTTCTTTTGAAGTATAAATATGTGTATTGGGATGAAGCTTTTGTACACCAAACCTTTCAGAAATGAGATTAAATGTACCTGCTTTTAAAATAGAGTTATTGGGTAAATAAATAAACCTTTCTGGCTCAGTATATTCAGAATGGGCATTTTCTTCTTCACCAAACTGAAATATAAAATCAGATTCACCACTTTCCAAATTAACTGAATGACATATAACTTTCCCAGGATCTTCATGAGACAAGTAAACAACAACCTCTTTCACATCATTTTTTACTGCAATGATGGCAATTTTGGAAACATTTTTTAAAACAAAAACTAAATATTTCAAGTCAATTAATGGTGAAAGCTTTATGACAATTTCATTTGAAATAGAAAGTAAATGATCCTGAATTTCCAGAATATCAGGTGATAAATCTTCTAAAAGAAAAACTTTATTTTTACTGCTATCCCTTCTGGCTGGATCCAGATAGATCACATCAAAATTCTCTTTATTTTTATTAAGGAAGTCTTCAAGCTTTACATTAATAAATTCTGCCCTTTTTCCTAAGACAGTCCAATTATGCTCAACAATTTTTAAAAGATCTGTATTCTGTTCTATAAGTGTTATTTCTTCAAAATTTTGAGACAGATAATAGGCATCTATTCCAAAGCCACAGGTAAGATCAATAAATCTCTTTCCCTTTAAAAATGATGATTTATAAACTGCTGTCTTTTCAGAAGACGACTGTTCAAGATTGAGTTGTGGAGGGAAAATAATTCCTTCTTGTAGTAAAAAAGGGAATTTTTTATGAGCAACCTGTTTTCCTTTTATTTGCTGAACAATCTCCTGCATAGTAACTTCCGGAAAGGGAGATTTTTTCAATAATAAAGTATGTAAATCCTTATCTAGATTTGCAGTGATGAAATTTTGAACGTCTTGATTTAGTATTTTATATCCCACAGATTTCACAAATAACACAGATTTTAAAAAATATTAATCAATAATTCCATTTATTTTCCTAATTATACTTTTAGCAATATAATCGGTATTAAAATTAATTAATATTCCTAATTTAAAGCCAGTCAGTTTCAAATAGGTTAATAGCTGTTTATGATGAACATTATTAATTTCCTGAATAGACTTTATTTCGATAATCACTTTGTTTTCAACAATTATATCAGCAATGAAACTTGTTTCAATAAAAATATCTTTATATTTTATTGGAATATGAACTTGTGTTTCAGTATGCAAACCATTATTCTCTAGTTCATGAACTAATGCTTTTTCATAAACCTTCTCTAATAAGCCTGGTCCAAGCTCATTATATACAGAAAATATAGATTTCCTGACATAAAAGCTGATTTCATTTTCATTCATTTGTGTAAAATAATATATGTAGTAACCTACATGTCTGTGTTATTTGTGAAATCTGTGGGGAACAAGATTTACAACAATAACATTATCTTTTGTAAAAAATATAATCTGTCAATAATGGTTCAATACCATTTTGTTTTAATAGGGAATTGATCTGTCCCCGGTGATAGGTGGAATGGTTTATTATGTGGAAAAGCATTTCAAAAATACTGTTTTCAAACTTTGTTCCTTTTGAATTCTGATAACCTATTCTGTTATCTAAATTAAAATTCTGAACAATCTGAGTACTTATCATAAAATTGTGATGATTAATTTCCTGCAAATCATCAAATGTGTTAATCTGCCAGACTTCAAAAGGTTGTTCTCCTAATATTCTGGAATTCCAGATCTGTTGAGCATTTATCGTATGATTGATCAAGGATATAGTCTTTTCATCCACTTTCAAAATCTGATCAGCGATAAGCTTAATGATTTCCCGATTGTAGTGATGGGTATATTCAAACAGATCAATTAACTTTTCATTCATTACTCAAACATTTCTGCCCAACGTACTGCTTTTATCTCTTTCTCGTCGTAAAGCTCTTCAATAGATCTTTTAACTTCTAATTTGGGATAAAGATTTACTCCTATCAGTTTAATTTTACCTTCTTCAACCCATTTTTGCTCTCTGACAGCCTGGTTATAAATTTTTTTCTGAACAATCCCCTGTTTAAGCAACTCTAAATACCCTCCTTCATCTTCTATTTCTAAAAATAATGCCCAGGATTTTTCTGCAATCTGATGCGTTAAATCTTCTACATAATAGCTCCCGTTAGTAGCGTCTTCAAAAACATTAATTATACTTTCATACGCTAATACAATCTGCTGTTTGAAAGAGATTTCCTGCGAATTTTCTGTACTTCCTTTAATAAGATAATTATTGGTATATACGGCATCTGCTCCCCCAATCATAGCAGAAGCAAGCTCCAATGTAGATCGAATAAGATTATTTTCACTATCTGAAACAGCCTTATTTCTTAAAGAAGTTTCAGCAAAAATATAAGGAATGTCATTTAAATTATATTCTTTTGAAAGCTGATTAAAAACCAATTTGAATGCTCTTACTTTAGCCATTTCGAAAAAATAATTTCCTCCAATCGCTAATTTGAAAATTAATTTATTTAAAATTTCAGCCCCAAAAATCTCAACAAGTTCCTTAGTTTTAGCTAAAGCAATTCCTAATTGTTGATAAATTGCAGCACCAGCATTTTGATGAAGCGATACATCGATACAAATATTTCTTCTAAAGTCCTTGGCCAATAATTCTTTAACGAGTTGTTCATTAATCTTTCCTTGTTTTTCATCAAAGACATCGATTAATGAAAAATATTGATCTTCATCTTTTGGACTGATATGTTCTGCAAGATCTTTATTATTAATAAAAATAGTTTTCCCTTCCAGATTTTCTACGTTTTGATCTAAAAGAAAAGCAAAAACATCATCTTCAAGGCTTTCATGATATCCAGCCACCAAATGGGTACTCTCTTCAACTCTGGGAAGATTTACCAAAGGTTTTTGTACAGAATTATAGAAAGGTCTTACAACTATCCCTTCCAAGTTTTCTTTTTTCAGAATGGTGTAAATATCTTCTGTTTTAAGTTGCTTTTTGACTAAATTTTCCCAGTCAGGAAGGATATTTGTATTCGACATTGAGTTGAAAGTTATGAATTGAATTAAGAGTAATAAATTATGAATTTTATTTCTTTGGAATATTGGTACTATCCACCACCAGAATAAAGATCTCTTCATCCGGCTTTTTCATAAAATAATTTTCTCTAGCGTATTTTTCTTTTTCAGATTTGTTGTTCATTAGCTTTTTATAAAACGTATCATTTTTTTCATATTCCGTTTTATAATACTGCAATTGTTCCTGATATTTACTGATTTCACCATTAAGTTCATTAATTACCAAAAATGAGGTCTTATCAAAGAAAATCATCCAGACCAGAAACAGACAAATGGTAATAAAATATCTGTTTATGATATATTTCTGAAGCATTTTTACAACTTCCGATTTTGGTTGTATGTCTTTAATTAATTTATTTGCCATTTTAGTGTTTTCTCAACGAGTTCTTTATAACAGTAGTTAAAAAATCAATCGCTACGGAATTCTGCTTCATGTTGGGGATGATTAGATCCGCCTCATTTTTTGAAGGTTCAATAAATTCCTGATGCATTGGCTTTAAAGTAGTTTGATAGCGGTGTAAAACTTCGCTTAAATCTCTTCCTCTTTCTTGGGTATCTCTTCTAATTCTCCTGATTAACCTTTCGTCAGAATCTGCGTGAACAAAAACTTTCAAATCAAATTCTTTCAATAACTCTTTATTAGTAAGAACTAAAATTCCCTCTACTACCAATACATTTTTAGGTTCTACAGTAACGTGATCTCCGGTTCTGGAATGAGTGACAAAGCTATAAATTGGCTGTTCAATAGGCTCGTTATTTTTTAAAGCTTTCACATGTTTCAACATCAATTCAAAATCTATAGACTTGGGATGATCATAATTTAAAGCTTCCCGCTCAGTCAATGTAAGATTATGGTTATCATGATAATAATTATCCTGAGAAAGGATGTTCATTCCTTCGATATCAAGCTGTTGAAGTATTTTATCAACAACTGTAGTTTTGCCGGATCCTGTTCCTCCTGCAATTCCTATTACAAGCATTCTATTTGGGTTTCTATATAGTTGGTACAAATATACTATTTTACTTGAATGCAAGTAAACTAATAGACAGGTAATTTCCGCAATAAAAAAACCGGCAATATAGTGCCGGTTTTTACTATAGATTTTTAAATCTTATTTTTTTATAAATTTAGTTGATAAATTGATTTCTTTTATATTCAGGATATAATCACCCGTTGAAAGATTCGTAACATTTATTGCATTTTTACCATTTTTAATAGTAGCATCCAAAACTTTTCTTCCTTCCATGTTGTAGATTTCTACCTTTTCTTCTTTATTTACTTTTAAAGAAATATTCAATACATCATGTACCGGATTTGGATAAATAGCAACAATTTCTTTTTTAGAAACTTCGTCAACACTTAACTGACAATTATAAGCAGGTAAAGTATATCCAGCAGCAGTAAATTCTTGGGTCATAATATTGATATCTCCACAAGTAAATCCAAATTGCCCAAGCATATCAATAGCAGCCTGTCTAACGGCAGTAGCCGCTTGTTCTTGATTAGTACTCGCTCCCGTCATAGATAGTCCTTCCAGGAATGCTCTATCGGTTTTTGCTCTACCTATCTGGTCATAGATTCTCATCAGAGCGGATGCCCATATTTGCCCTCTTGTGTGAATAGCACCTGTTCCTGGGTAAAGAACAGTATAATTTGTAATTCTTCCTGCCCAGCAAGTATTATGTCCATCCCAACTGAACATCCAGTTGTATTGTGGTGCAGATGAAGGCCATTGATTAAGGCTTCTGCTATATGATTGCGCCCAATAATCACCACACCCCTCACTTAATCCCTGAACTTGAGATAGATTGCCATTAGTTAACCAATCGTGTACTCCGTGTCCAAGTTCATGTAAGATAACGTCTGCATCTTCAGCATCATCTACGCAGCCTTCTCCGAAGACCAACCTTCCATTACTGTAATAAGAATTATCATCCCCATCTACTCCGTGTGGATCATACCACAATATGCCTTCGTTAGTTAATGGTTTACATACAATGTTCAATGTTTCATTGATATATCGCAAACTATTATCTATATGCCAATATGCATTTACAGCCTCAAATCCCTGATCATTTCTATTAAATAGGAATTGGTTTGTCGCCTGAGTAAATAAGCCTGTAGATGGTGTTTCTAATTCTTTAATTTCGGCATAAGAACCCTTTAGTTTGTATACACCTGCAACAACATCTACTTCAGGAATTGTCACCAATGTTCTTGCAGCATCCAGGCTGGCATTAGTAGTATCATTTCCATCTACATACTGTCCTCCATAAGCAACCTGCATTTTAGAAAGGGGATCCGGGTTAAAAATGTATCCGGAACCTGCTACGAAAGCTTTTTTAGCGCTTATTTCTTTTTTTGTATTTTTTTTCCCTGGTTTTGTTTCATCTTTGTCGTGATGATAGAATGCAATATCTTCTGTACTGATTACATTTCCATTTTGCGCATCTACAATTGTTTCCCAACTTCCAGGATTATCATGAGAACTAGTAAGTACTCTGTACACCAGTTTAGTTTCACCGGCTTTTGTAGAATAAACAAAAAGTTTATTTTCTTCAAGAGTAATTCTACCTTTTGTTTTTGAAGCAATATGTGCTTTTTGAAGAGCTTCAGAAGCCTTAAGAGAAGGGATTGTATTTATTTCCTCAATATTCTTTTTTAGATTCTCACTAGAAGTGTAGGTAATTTTACCTTCCTTATTGAAATGAACTAAAATTTCAGATTGAAAAACAGGTACATCTTTTACGAACTGCTGAAAGCGCAATGTTTCTCCAGAGCTTCCTTTTTTCACAAAATTGAGTGTCAGTTGGTCAGCTTTAATTCCTAGACTTGTGGAGTTTTCATTGATCCATTTTTTTGCAGAGGCTTCTAAAGAAGATTCTTGAGCTGCTAACCCAGAGCATGTCAGTAAGCAACCAAAAACCAAAGAACTAATTTTTAATTTCATAAGATATTTTTTAAGTTTGTGTTTTACTAAAATAATAAAGATTATTGAATTAGAAATCACAATTTTAACAAAAATTTAATAAAAAATTAAATAGTTTTAAAAATATCATAAAAAAAAGCCGGACATTCTGTTCGGCTTTTTGTTTTATACTATTTCACTTGTTAATTCCCTGGAAATTAATTTTTCATGCATTGGCTTCAATACTTCCATCGAGCCTGTTTTTACGGTACATTTACCCTTATAATGAATCAAAATAGTGCACTGTTCAGCTTGTTCTAATGTATGCTTACAGATTTCTACCAAACTATCGATCACATAATCAAAAGTGTGAACATCATCGTTATGTACGATCAACTTATAGACATCATCCGTCTCATCCAATACAAGAACTTCTTCTTCATATTGTCGTTTGGGATTTTCGTAATCTTTTATGCTGTTATAAAAAATCATCTTGAAAATTTATTTAAACTTCTCCTAATTTATCGGCTAAATCACTAATTACATTGGGTCCCTGATAGACCAATTCAACAAGTTCAACACTCTTATTATTCATTTTTAAGATCTTAAAATGATAATTTTCGAGGTCAAACTCTTGATTCTCTACAGGAATATCCTCTAAAGCATGCAAAATAAAACCTGCCAGAGTATTGTATTCACTTTCTTCTGAAGGAGCAAGTTTCTTAGGCAAAAACTCATTGATTTCTTCTAAAGGCTGAGTAGCCTGTACCCAATAAATATTATCTCCGATTTTATCTACAATCTTATCTTCATCATCTTCTTCATCCTGAATCTCTCCTACCAACTCTTCAAGGATATCTTCTAATGTGATGATCCCTTCAGTACCACCAAATTCATCAATAACGATGGCTAAATGCTGTTTCTTTTGCTGGAAAATCTTCAGGAGATCCGAGATCTTCTTACTTCCAACTACGAAAAATGCATCACGCATCAAGGTTTTTAGATCATCATGATTTAATTCGCCTTTTCGCTTAACAAATTCTCTGATGATTTCTTTTGTATAAAGGATACCTATCACATTATCAATGGAATTGATGTACACCGGAATTCTCGAGTATCCACTATCCATTATTTTGTTGATAATATCACTTATATCTTCTTCAAAATCTATTGATGTAATATTTTGTCTTGGAACCATGATCTGTTTTGCAGAATGATCCGTAAAATCAAATGCATTTTTAATGATCTCGTAGTTCTCTTCTTCAATCTCTCCACTATCAGCACTTTGCTTTACCAAAAGCTGAAGCTCTTCCGTTGAGTGAATCTCCTGTTCTGACGCAGGGTGAATTTTCATCAACCTTAAGACTCCGTTAGACATCGAATTCATTAACCAGATAAATGGTTTAAAAATAGTATAGAAAATTCTCAAAGGAACCGCAGTAGCCATAGTTGTTGCCTCAGATTTCCTAATAGCAATTGATTTAGGGATAAGCTCTCCAAATACAATATGCATAATAGTAATGAGAACAAAACTGATAATTAAAGATATTGAAGTAATTGAAGCAGCACTCAATTCAAAATTAATTGATACAAAAATATTCTCAACAATATGATGCAGGGCGCTTTCTCCTACCCAACCCAAAGCAAGGGAAGCTAATGTAATTCCTAATTGTGTTGCAGATAAATACTCATCAAGATGTTTTATGATGTGTTCTGCTTGCTTAGCCATAGAGTCACCTTCTGCGGCTTTTATTTGAATTTGCGAGTAACGAACTTTAACAATTGAAAATTCAGCGGCTACAAAAAAGCCATTAAGTAATACAAGAAACAAGGCTAACAAAAGCCTGACTATGTCCGAGTCCATTTAGAAATTTATATAAAATTTATTTTTACAAAGATATATAAAATAAAAATAACAAAAAAAGCATCGAGTATATCGATGCTTGAGTATTTTATTGAATATTTTTCTTACGAATTTTTCAAAGCTTCTGCTCCGGAAACGATCTCTAAGATCTCGTTCGTAATAGCAGCCTGTCTTGCTTTGTTATAGAAGATTACTAAATCATTCTTCAAAGCCTGAGCATTGTCTGTTGCTTTATGCATTGCAGTCATTCTCGCACCGTGTTCAGATGCCACTGAATCCAAAACAGCTTTGAAAACCTGAGTTTTAATAGATTTTGGAATCAAATTATCCAAAATTTCATTCTTGTTCGGCTCAAAAATATAATCTGTTTCTACTTGAGGTTCTGTAGTTTCAGGCATCAAGATTGGAAGAAGCTGCTCTTTAGTTACTTCTTGAGTAGCTGCATTGATGAATTTATTATAAATCAGATAAATCTCATCAAACTTTCCTTCTTTGAAGCTATCCATTACTCCTTCTGTAAGGTTAGAAACAGCATCAAAGTTTAGATTATCAAAAACGGCACTTTCATTAGCATATACAGTACGGCTTCTTCTCACAGCATCATATGCTTTTTTACCGATTGTAAGAACTTCAATATCGTATTGAGAATTATTCTGAAACTGATTGTTAAGCTCTTTTACAATAGACGAGTTAAAAGCACCTGCAAGACCTCTGTTTGAAGTAACAGCGATAAAAAGAACTCTCTTAACCTCTCTTTTTTGAGCATAAATAGAAACCTGATCAGGATCTGAACTAGAATTTACATTCTGGATGATTTCTTGTAGTTTTTCAGAATAAGGTCTTAACATCACGATTGCATCCTGTGCTTTTTTTAGTTTCGCAGCAGAAACCATTTTCATAGCACGTGTAATTTGCATCGTAGATGAAATTGAACTGATTCTTCCTCGTATTTCTTTTAAGTTTGCCATATTGGGTTAGTTGTTGGTTGTCGGTTGTTGGTTGCTAGTTTGAGAAATTTCTGTCAACTATCAACCAAAAACCATCAACTAATTTTTTAATTATATTTAGAAGCTAAATCGTTAGCAGCTTGCTTAAGAACGTCTGTAATTTCGTTATCGATTTTTCCAGATTTAATTGCAGCCATAGTTTCAGGGTGCTTAGATCTTAAGAAAGCGATATATTCCGTTTGGAATTCTTTTACTTTTCTGATAGGAACATTTCTTAATAAGTTCTCAGTACCTGCATAGATCATTGCTACCTGGCTATCCACTGGAAGTGGAGAGTTAACTGGTTGCTTAAGAAGCTCCACGTTTCTTTCCCCTTTAGAGATTACAGCTAAAGTAGATGCATCAAGGTCAGAACCGAATTTAGCAAATGCTTCTAATTCTTTATATTGAGCCTGGTCAAGTTTTAATGTACCAGAAACTTTTTTCATTGATTTGATCTGTGCGTTACCTCCTACTCTCGATACAGAGATCCCTACGTTGATCGCAGGACGAACCCCAGAGTTGAATAGGTCAGATTCCAAGAAAATCTGTCCGTCTGTAATTGAAATTACGTTAGTTGGAATATATGCAGAAACGTCACCAGCCTGAGTTTCAATGATTGGAAGTGCAGTTAATGAACCACCACCTTTTACTAAAGGCTTTAAAGACTCAGGTAAGTCATTCATCTGGCTTGCGATGTTATCATCCGCAATTACTTTTGCAGCTCTTTCCAATAATCTTGAGTGAAGATAGAAAACGTCTCCAGGATAAGCCTCACGTCCCGGTGGTCTTCTCAATAGAAGAGAAAGCTCACGGTAAGCAACAGCTTGTTTAGATAAATCATCATAAACGATAAGAGCTGGTCTACCAGTGTCTCTGAAGTACTCTCCAATAGAAGCACCTGCCATAGCAGAATACACCTGCATTGGAACTGGATCTGATGCATTAGCAGCAACAATTACAGTATAAGCTAAAGCTCCTTTATCAGAAAGAGTTTTAACGATTTGAGCTACTGTAGAAGCTTTTTGCCCGATTGCAACATATATACAATATACAGGTTTTCCTGCATCAAAAAATTCTTTTTGGTTGATGATCGTATCAATAGCAACAGTCGTTTTACCTGTTTGTCTGTCACCAATGATAAGCTCTCTTTGACCTCTTCCTACAGGAATCATAGAGTCAATCGCAACAATACCTGTTTGTAAAGGTTCTGTTACTGGTTGTCTGAAGATAACTCCAGGCGCTTTTCTTTCCAATGGCATTTCATATAAATCCCCAGTAATAGGACCTTTACCATCGATTGGATTACCAAGAGTATCTACTACTCTTCCTAACATTCCTTCTCCTACTTTAATAGAAGAAATTCTATTTGTTCTTCTTACTGTATCTCCTTCTCTAACTAATTTACTTTCTCCCAAAAGAGCAACACCTACGTTGTCTTCTTCAAGGTTTAGTACAATACCTTCTACATCACTAGAAAATTTAACCAACTCTCCGTATTGTACGTTTTCTAACCCGTATACACGAGCAATACCATCACCGATGGTTAAAACTGTACCTACTTCCTCAACGTTTGATTGAGTATCGAAGTTGGCCAATTGCTGTTTTAAGATCGCAGATACTTCTGCCGGATTTATTTCTGCCATTGTATGGTTGTTTTTGTCTTAATTTAATTGAAAATCTTTTTTAACCTGATTTAGTTTACTTTTCACAGAGGCGTCGATCTGTTGATCTCCTACTCTTAAAATGTATCCTCCTAAAATTTTAGGATTCACATTTACCTGCAAATCGAAATTTGAAGTGTTACTCACCAAGTTGGTAGATTTCAAAATTTGATCTATATTTTCTTTTGAAAGTTCAGTTGCAGTAGTAAGAATGATTCTTTGTACTCCATTGATGTCTTCCACTTTATTGATAAATTCCTGAGCGATATTTTTCAATTGGTTTTCACGTCCCTGCTTAATAACCAATGTTATTAGATTACGAGAAGAAAGTGATAAACTCTTGAAAATCTCATTTGCTACTTCTGTCTTCTTTTTAGCATCAATGTAAGGAGTAAGGAAGAACTTGTTCAAATCAGTTGATTCAGACATTAACTTCACTACATCTTTCATTTCAGAAAACACAGTAGCCGTTTGGCCGGATTCATTTGTAAAATCCAGTAAACCTTGTGCATATCTTTTAGCTACTTTAGATGTAAGCATTATTAGTTAAGATTAGATTTGTTTAAATAATTTTGAACCAATTCGTTTTGCGCTTCGTTGTTCTCCAATTTCTGCTTTAAGATAGATTCAGCAATGTTTACAGATAAAGCACCAATTTGAGTTTTGATATCTGCCATTGCAGCATTTTTCTCAGTTTCGATGGTTTGTTTAGCTGCTTCGATTAATTTATCTCCTTCAGATTTAGCAACATCTTTAGCTTCTCCTACAATTCTATCTTTAATTTCTCTTGCTTCTTTCAGGATAGCATCTCTTTCGATTTTAGCCTCACGAATAATTCTTTCGTTGTCAGCTTTAAGATCTTCCATTTCTTTTTTAGCCAATTTAGCTTGATTTAATGCATCAACAATAGAAGTTTCTCTGTCATTTACTGCATTAACAATTGGTTTCCAAGCGAATTTTGCTAAAAGAAACAACAGGATAACAAAAGTAAGCGTCATCCAAAACAAAAGTCCAATTCCAGGTTCAATAATTCCCATATCTGTAAATTCTTTTTTTAATGTGATAATTTTATGGATATCTTTTTAAAATTCTTAGCAGCAGCCAACCGCTTCACTGCTAAGAATATTTTCTTTGAGGATAATTACTTGATGAAAGCACCAAAGATGATCGCGATAAGACCAGCACCTTCAATAAGACCAGCAGCAATAAGCATTGCTCCTTGAATCTTACCAGCTTGTTCTGGTTGTCTAGCGATAGCATCCATTGCATGACCACCGATTTTACCAATACCAAGACCTACTCCTAATACTGCTAAACCAATTCCTACGTAAATTAATCCTGCTCCAGTTGATAAATCCATAATAAATAAATTATATTAGTTAAAAATTATTTTAAAATTAAAGCTCTTTATTAGTGAGCGTGTTCTTCATGTCCATGCTCATGTTCATGTTCCGCAACAGCGATACCAATAAACAATGCTGATAACACAGTAAAGATATAAGCTTGTAACGCAGCTACTAATAGTTCCAATACAGAAACAAATAATGCTAATGGTACAGATGCAAATCCTAAGAATGGAGATTTGAAGATAAATATCAAAGATATAATCGCTAAGATCATAATGTGTCCAGCTGTAATATTAGCAAAAAGACGCATCATTAAAGCGAAAGGCTTTGTAAAGATTCCAATGATCTCAATTGGAACCATAATTGGATACAACAATAGAGGCACTGGTGGCATAAATATGTGTTTCCAATAATCTTTATTAGCACTGAATAAAGTAATCAACAAAGTAATAATTGCCAAAACAGCAGTAATTGCTATATTTCCTGTAAGGTTTGATCCACCAGGGAAGAAAGGAATTAATCCAAAAAGGTTATTAAACCAGATAAAGAAAAATGCTGTCAATAAATAAGGCATATATCTTTTATATTTTACCGATCCAATATTTGGTATAGCTACTTCGTCTCTGATAAATACAATTACGGGCTCCATTAATTTCCCAAGACCTTTTGGCAATTGAGATTTTTTATAGTTTCTAGCCATACTAATAAATACAATCAGCATAAAAATCACTGACAAGAACATTGATGCAGCATTCTTAGTAATAGATAGATCAAAATAAACATCACTTGATTTTTGTTTCCCTCCTATTAATGCAAATAAAGTTGCTTTTTGAATTCCTTTAGTAGAAACTACTTGTCCTTCTTCTAAAGTATAACCATCATGTTCGTGACCGTGAGCGATATTGCTAGAAAGGAAAGTATGCCATCCTTCATTATCTTTAATAATTACTGGCAATGGAACTGAAACATGATGCTCTTCCCCATTATCATCTTTGGTAGTCCATAAATGCCATTCGTTAGAATCACCAATGTGTTCCATGATCATTTTGGTAGCATTAAAGCCCTTCTCCGCTTCTGTATGCTCTACTTTTTCAGCTGCCTTTTCACCTTCAGACTCGTGCTGTGCATTAGCTAAACCACTAATAAACACAAATAAAAATGCGAAAAATAATGAAGAAATTTTCTTGTTCATATCTCTTTTTTAATCGTGTGCAAATATATCGATTTTATTAAACTTTACCAATATTAAAAATTGATTTTTATCATCAAAAAAGTCAAGATTTGTTAATCAGTTTTATTATAGATAAATATATAAGGAATGAAGCAATGATAAAGCAGATCACAATAAACAAAAAATCAGCTTTTGTTTTATCAATTATCAGTAAAGAAATAATAAGCCAAACAATATCTTTGGAAAGGTTTACCACAAGAAACTTCATTCCTGCATCAGGCTTACCATACAAATATCTTTTAAATAGTATATAAACAACACAATTAAGGACTACTATTAAAATTACAATAATGAAACTATTCCAAATATTCATTTTGCAAAAATAGAATTATAATTTATTAAGCAAAACAAATCTCCATGTTGTATATAATATATATTATTAAAAATTCCTTATTTTTGCAAACTATAATTTATAACACATATGTTTAATAGTTTACAGGATAAATTAGACAAAGCGCTTCATAATATTTCCGGACGTGGAAAAATTACGGAAATCAATGTTGCGGAAACAGTAAAAGAAATTCGTAGAGCATTGGTAGATGCCGATGTTAATTATAAAGTAGCAAAAGATCTTACAAAAAGAGTACAGGATAAAGCTTTAGGGCAAAACGTTCTTACATCTCTTACACCAGGACAATTGATGACTAAAATTGTTCATGATGAATTAGTAGATCTAATGGGAGGATCCCAGGAAGGAATTAATCTTTCAGGAAAACCGACAGTCATTCTAATTGCAGGTCTTCAGGGTTCTGGTAAAACTACATTTTCCGGAAAACTTGCGAATTTTTTACATACTAAGAAAAATAAAAAGCCTCTATTGGTTGCCTGCGACGTTTATCGTCCTGCAGCAATTGATCAGCTTAAAGTTTTAGGAGGTCAGATTGGAGTTCCTGTTTACACAGAAGAAGGAGCAACCAACCCATCTACGATTGCTGAAAATGCAATTAAATTTGCAAAAGAAAATAACCATGATGTAGTCATCGTGGATACAGCAGGGCGTTTAGCTATTGATGAGCAAATGATGAACGAGATCAAATCAGTTCATTACTTCATCAAACCTCAAGAAACTCTTTTTGTTGTAGACTCTATGACAGGTCAGGATGCTGTAAATACAGCAAAAGCATTTAATGATGCTTTGAATTTTGACGGTGTTGTTCTTACCAAATTAGATGGTGATACAAGAGGGGGTGCTGCTTTAACGATCCGTTCTGTAGTTGAAAAACCAATCAAGTTTATTTCTACGGGTGAGAAAATGGAAGCTTTAGATCTTTTCTATCCAGAAAGGATGGCTGACAGAATCTTAGGAATGGGAGACGTTGTTTCCCTAGTAGAAAGAGCTCAGGAGCAATTTGATGAAGAAGAAGCTAAAAAACTTCATAAAAAAATTGCTAAAAATGAGTTTGGTTTTGATGATTTCTTAAAACAAATCAATCAGATCAAGAAAATGGGTAACATGAAGGATCTAATGGGAATGATTCCGGGAGTTGGAAAAGCAATCAAAGATGTGGAAATCAGTGATGATGCATTTAAACATATTGAAGCTATTATTCATTCTATGACACCAGAGGAAAGAAGAAGACCATCTATCATTAATACTCAGAGAAAGCAAAGAATAGCAAGAGGTGCAGGAAGAAAGATCGAAGATGTAAATCAATTGATGAAACAATTCGATCAAATGGGTAAAATGATGAAGATGATGCAGGGGCCTCAAGGAAAACAAATGATGCAGATGATGAGCAAAATGCCGAATATGCCTGGAATGGGTGGAATGTTTGGAAAATAAACCATCAATTATAATAAATAAAAAACTCTCAGAAATTCTGAGAGTTTTTTTGTTTATGTTTTTATTTGAATTTATATCCCAATCCAAGCTGGAAGAAATTCATTTTCATTTTTTCATCCTGTACAGGATTCTTAAGCATATTTGTTAGTCCAAAACTATAACGCGCATCTACAAATAATCCTTTGTATACATTATAATCAGCACCAAAGAAAAGTCCAAAATCTGTAGATTTGAAATTATCATTGAAAGCTCTTTCAAGATACTCCTCTCCCTCTTTAATCCCCTGTGGATTAGCCATAGCTCCACTTACTTTGATTTTTGCTGTCGTATTGGTTTTAAAGCTCACATACGGACCAGCGTAAATTCCTAGTTCAGGAGTTGCATAATATCTTGCTGATACAGGAATTACAATTCTATTAAAATTCAAATTTTCAGTTACTGTAACACCGCCAGGAAGAGACACTTTTGCCTTCCCTCCTAAATTTGCATATTCCACTTCTCCCTGAACAGCAAACTTATTGTTGAATTTATGTTCAACTAAAGCTCCTACATAAAACCCTGATTTTGATTTCAGGCTTCCTTCGATTCCCTCAAATTCAATGTTGTTTTCATTAGAATTTAATTTAGACAAAGCATATCCTGCTTTCACTCCAAACTTTGTCTGTGCGTTCATGCTTGCAAAAAATGCCAATGCAGACACTAATAAGATCTTTTTCATAGTTATTATATTTAAAATAAATTGTTAAAAAAAAGCCCTAAAAATAAATTCTTAGGGCCTTTGTTTTATAAATGTTTTGTTAATTACTTAGCAAAAACATATTTAACTCCGAAAGTTACAGAAGATAAGTTCAATCCGAATTTATAATCATTTACTCTCTTAGCTCCATCAACATTCAATTTGTTAGTATTGTAACCAAACTCACCGATAGTAGCTTCAATAGACCAGTTTTTGTTTAGGAAATAATCTAAACCTGGCTTAATGTTAACACCGATAGAAGTATAGTTAGATTTGTCAGAAGTAGAAGTACTTGTTACAGTTGAACCTGTAGTAGTCGTTGCTTCTTTTTCTGTTTTGTACTGACCAAATTCCATTGGAACTTCTAATTGACCGAAGATATACAATTTATCAGCAATAGTCCAATATTTTCTTACAAAAGGAGCTACTACAAATGCAGATGTAGTATTTTTGTTTTCGTTAACAAAGTTTGTAGCACCAATAGTACCTGTTGTAGTTGTAGTAGTTTTGTCATTTTTGTAACCTACTCCTAAACCTACAGCTAAGTTAGTCCCAACAAAATAACCTACAGTTGGAAGAACTTTGAAGCTCTCTACTTTAGTATCGTTATTGTTGTTTTCATTTTGAGAGTAACCAACTTGTCCTGATAAATATGCAGTTCCTTTTGCAATCTGAGCATTAGATAAACCGAAAAGTGCAATAGCACTCGCTAATAATAATTTTTTCATTTTAAAAAATTTTAATACTTTCTTAGAGCAAATTTACAGTGGGTCTATCGAATATTAAAATTTGTTAATGTGATTAATATCATCCTTTTCTACTCGTTTTTTTCAAGAATAAAATGCAGTGATTATATCAAATTATTTTTTTCACAAACTTTTGAATAAAAAAACTCCAATTATGCAATTGGAGTTCAAAAACCTTTGTATTTGTAATAATTTTATTTAAGAAAGAAATTGTAACCAATATTTACAGCTCCAATTGTCCAGCTTGATCTGTACCAGCCATAATCACGTCTGTTACTAATACTTTGGTATCCTATATACAACTCTCCTTTAGACATCTGATAACCGAATTTTGGTTGTGCATAGAAACCTCCATCAAGTCCATCTTTTACAGAAATCGCATATCCCAGATCTAATCCTACAAATATAGGAGCGCCTGAAAACTTGTACTTTCCTGAAACAGCTACCGGAATAAACCCGAAATCATCAAAGTTATCTTTTCCAAAGAAATGCGAGTATCCAGAAGCAACCCCTAAGTCTAGCCCTTTTGTAATATTCCACATATAAGATGCATCTACACCTAAAGTAAATGATGACACATCACTAGCATCAGCAACAGGAATCCCAATATGTCCTCCTAGTTTAAAACCCTCTTGTGCATGAACTGCACTACCTAAAAACGCAAAAGCGCCCAATAATAATAGTTTTTTCATTTTCGAATAGTTTGTTTTAGTTGATACTGCAAAATTAACATTTATTTCTTATTCTAAAACCCGGATAAACCCGGATAAAAAAAACCACTTAATAAATAAGTGGTTTATATTAATAATATTGAATAATCAATATAGATCGATATTAATCATTTCTCAATCTCTTCTCTTCTTCGTTATAAGCAAGAATAATTTTTTTCACAACCGGATGCCTTACAACATCCTCTTCAGTAAGGTGAACAAAGCCTATTTCATTGACACCATGCAAAATCCTCATTGCTTCTTTTAATCCTGATTGCTGATTTCTTGGTAAATCAATCTGCGTAGGATCTCCTGTAATGATAAACTTAGCATTCATCCCCATTCTAGTTAGAAACATTTTCATTTGTGCATGAGTAGTGTTCTGGGCTTCATCCAGGATAACAAAAGCATCATCTAAAGTTCTCCCCCTCATAAAGGCTAAAGGAGCAACCTCGATTACTTTTTTCTCCATAAAACCTTCTAATTTCTCATGAGGAATCATATCTCTGAGAGCATCATATAAAGGCTGTAAATAAGGATCCAGCTTTTCTTTAAGATCACCTGGTAAAAATCCTAAACTCTCCCCTGCTTCTACTGCAGGTCTTGTAAGAACAATTCTTTTAACTTCTTTATCTCTTAAAGCTCTTGCTGCTAAAGCCACACTCGTGTAGGTTTTACCGGTTCCAGCAGGTCCTATAGCAAAAACCATATCTTTTTTCTCTGTTTCTTTGACTAGCTTTTTAAGATTGGTTGTTTTAGCTTTTATAATTTTACCATTGACTCCTTTTACAATAATATCCTGATCAAAAATCAACTGTTTTTCAGTCTCATCTTTAATATTCAGAATATTTTCTACATCCTTAAGTTCAATAGAATTATTTTTCGAAATAAAATTTACAATATCGTCAAGTTTTTGTTTAAGTATATCTAAAGCTTCCTGATTTCCCTTTGCAAAAACAGAATGATCTCTCCCGGTAATTTTAAGTGTTGGGAAGCTTGATTTTAATAAATTGAAATATTGGTTATTAACTCCATAGAAGATTTTCACATCGATATCTTCCAAATCATATGTTAATTCAAACATGTAAGCATTTTTATATTAGAATCTAAATTTAAAGTTTTTTTCCAAACTTGTATTCATTTTGTTATCCACAATTTTCATTTAAATACCTTTAATTCACAATCACCTATCACTTAGCCACATAAAATACAATTTTTATTAAAGTTTACCTATTATAAAAATAAATCTCATCCTTCATTGTACTTTTTTGAAGATCTTAATAATGGTTTTTGCATTACTATAAATATATTTCTAAATAGTGAGAAATATGATAATTTAACCAATAAATAAAGGATCAAATCACTTTTCAGTTCTTTTTTTTATTATTTTTTATGAGTTATAAACATTCAATTTTCCTTTATTTTAAATAAATTTGCATCACTAGTATCATTCCACAACTACAAAAATGTCAATTATTACGCTTACTTCGGATTTCGGAAATTTAGATTACAGGGTCTCAGCTGTGAAGGGCAAGATTCTTTCTCTAAATCCTGAGGTTAACATTATTGATATTACTCACGAAATCCAGGCATACAATCTTGTACAGACTTCATACATTGTAAGAAATGCCTATAAACACTTTCCTAAAGGAACGATTCACATTGTTTCTGTAGACAGTTTTTATCATAAGTCACGAAGAAATATCCTATACAAAGCCGATGGCTCTTACTTTCTGGCAGCAGATAACGGGCTGCTAAGTCTTATCTTTTTTGATATTAAACCAGAAGCTATTTATGAAATCACTCTAAATAACCGGTTTGATGATGTTATTAACTTTACTTCAACAGATATATTTGTTCCGGCAGCCGTACATTTAGCTAATGGTGGCCTACCTGAAGTGATCGGTAGAAAAATAAAAAATGTAAAAGAACTTTTATTCCCAAAACCCGTTTATAATGAAAATGAAAAAATGATCATCGGGGAAGTAATGTACATTGATAATTTCGGAAATATAATATCAAATATTAGCAAAGATTTTTTTGAAACTGCAGGCAAAGGGCATGAAAATTTCACAATCAAATTCAGGAACTTAAGTCTTTCAAAGATATTCTCTAGCCATACAGAAGTTGTTTCTGACTGGAATAGAGAAACTGAATTTCACGGACAATCCGCAGCTATCTTTAATGATAGTCAATTATTGGAGCTTACGATTTATAAGGGAAGCAAAAAAAATGGCGCCAGAAGTTTGTTTGGACTGAATGTAGGAGGGAATATTTATATAGAATTTTCGTAAAATTATATATTCCGTAAAAAAACCGATTTTTTTTATATATTTGTCAAAATCTAAAAAATAAAAATGGCAGAGTACAAATTATTGCTTCCTTCCATGGGAGAAGGTGTTATGGAAGCTACAATTATCACTTGGTTATTCAATGAGGGTGATCAGGTGAAGGAGGATGATTCCGTAGTAGAAATTGCAACAGATAAGGTTGATTCAGACGTTCCCACACCAGTTTCGGGAAAAATTGTGAAAATCTTAAAGCAAAAGGATGAAGTTGCAAAAGTTGGTGAAGCCATTGCTATTTTAGAAATTGAAGGAGAAGGCGGAAATACAACTACAGAAGAAGTTAAAACTGAAGCTCCGGTATCAGCTCCTGATACTGAAACCTTAAAAACGATTGAAGAACCATTAAAAGTGGGGAATTCTGCAGTTGAATTTTCAGGAGATATTTATTTATCACCTCTTGTAAAATCTATTGCACAACAAGAAAACATTTCTGAATCTGAACTAAAATCGATTAAAGGAAGTGGTTTAGAAGGAAGAATTACAAAAGAAGATATTTTAGCATACGTTAGTAACAGAGGAAACCAGCCTCAAGCTGCACCGGTTCAACAAGTTGTTTCAACTCCACAAGTAGTAGCAACGACTCCTGTTGTTACTCCTATATCAGTTGCAGCAGGTGATGAAATCATTCCAATGGACAGAATGAGAAAGATCATCGCTGAAAACATGGTAAAAGCAAAACATATTGCTCCCCACGTTACTTCTTTCATTGAAACAGATGTTACCAACGTAGTAAAATGGAGAAATAAACATAAAGACCTGTTCGAAAAACGTGAAGGTGAAAAACTTACTTTCATGCCAATTTTTGTAAAAGCAATTGTAAAAGCAATTCAGGATTATCCAATGATTAATGTTTCTGTAAATGGTGATAATATCATTAAAAAGAAAAACATCAATATTGGTATGGCAACAGCTCTTCCTGATGGAAATCTTATTGTTCCTGTTATTAAGAATGCAGATCAACTATCTCTTTCTGGATTAGCAAAAGCAATCAATGATTTGGCTTTCAGAGCAAGAAATAAGAAATTAAGACCAGAAGATACTCAGGGTGCAACCTATACTATTTCCAATGTAGGAAGTTTTGGAAACTTAATGGGAACTCCTATTATTCCTCAGCCTCAGGTTGCGATCTTAGCAATTGGAGCTATTGTTAAAAAGCCTGCAGTACTTGAAACGAAAGATGGTGATGTTATCGCAATCCGTCAGTTAATGTTCATGTCTCACTCTTATGATCATAGAGTGGTAGATGGTTCACTAGGTGGAATGTTCCTTAAACATGTCCATGACTACCTTCAGAACTGGGATCTGAATACAGAAATTTAAATAATACATTGGCAATAAGTATTCTATGCTTATTACAAATTATACCATATAAAACCTTCGAAGTTAATTCGGAGGTTTTTTATTATTGGATTTATTCCCAAATAATATTAAATTTAGAAAAACTTTAAATGATGAAATTAAGTACTATCCAAAACCCGGTTCGTCTCATTATGACAAGGGCCATCTATTCTAAAAAGATCAATAAACGAAACATTTTCTCCCCTCATATCCAGAGATAAAATGCGTAGAGTTTTTTCTAAAATCCGTAGCGGTCTCAAAAAATCCTTCGATAATATCCGAAATGAACAATTGAAGTACAATCTGCTTCAGGCTATTCCTTTTTGGATTGGCTCAGTGATTACAGGTTTCTTTGCAGTGATGTATGCTAAGGTATTTGCATGGGGAGAGAATCTTTTACATTTTATTTTTAACTGGCATTCATGGATGATCTTCATTATCGCTCCAATTGGTTTTGTATTATCATGGTGGCTGGTGAAAGAATTTGCGCCTAATGCTAAAGGAAGTGGAATTCCCCAAGTAATGGCTGCTGTAGAATTAGCCAACCCTAAAGAACATAGAAAGATACGAAGCTTGTTAAGTATTAAAATTATCTTCTTTAAAATCATCTCCTCTGTAATACTCGTAATTGGTGGTGGTGCAGTAGGTCGTGAAGGTCCAACAATTCAAATTGCAGGTTCCATATTTAGAAAGGTTAATGAATACCTTCCTGAATGGTGGCCTAAAATATCCAAAAAAAATATGATTATGACAGGAGCTGCAGCTGGACTTGCAGCAGCTTTTAACACTCCCCTTGGGGGAATTGTTTTTGCAGTGGAAGAACTTTCGAAAACCCATATTAATTATTTTAAAACAGCTTTATTTACTGCAGTCATTATTGCTGGATTAACAGCCCAGACATTAGCTGGTTCCTATCTATATTTAGGATATCCCAAGACAAATGATGTCTCTTTAATGGTTATGTTCCCCATTATTCTTGTCGCAGGGGTTTCCGGAATTCTAGCAAGTCAACTGTCTGTTATGATGCTTAAAATGAATGCATGGAAAAAGAAAAACCTCAAAACAGATAGAGCTAATGTACTGTTCTTAGTTGGTTGTGCACTCATTATTGCTTCAGTTGCTTTCTTTATCAATAGAGAAATTTTAGGTTCAGGAAAGGAAATCATGGAGCGTGTTCTTTTTACCAAAAACAAACATGAGGATTGGTATGTTCCTATCTTAAGAATGTTAGGTCCTGCCCTATCTTTCACTTCCGGAGGTGCCGGTGGAATTTTTGCCCCTGCCCTTTCAGCCGGAGCGAGTATTGGATCTGTAATTTCAGGAGTTATCCATCTTACCCAGAATGAAACCAATGTCGTTGTTCTCGCTGGGATGGTTGCTTTTCTTACAGGTATCACAAGAGCTCCTTTTACCTCTGCTATTATTGTCCTTGAGATGACAGACAGACATTCACTCATTTTTCATTTGATGTTGGCAGGAATGGTATCTTCCATAGCATCCATTCTCGTAAGCAGACACTCACTTTATGATGTGATAAAAGTGAATTTTTTAAATGAAATTAGGAAGGAATAAGGTTGTAGGGTTTAGGGTTTAGGGTTTAGGGTTTAGGAAAAATAATTCATAATTCATAATTCATAATTCATAATTCATAATTCATAACTTTTAATTTCAACTTTCCATTTTCAATTTTCAGTTCCAAAGAACAAATCTTCACCATCTATTGCATACTTAAAATACTTTCACTAATTTTGCACCTCGAAATAATTAACAAATTCATTTAACATTATGAACAATTACGAAACTGTTTTCATTTTAACTCCCGTTCTATCTGACGCACAGGTGGAGGAAGCAGTGAAAAAATTTGAAACTCTTTTAAAAGAGAAAAACTGCGAAATCGTTGCTAAAGAGAACTGGGGATTAAAAAAATTAGCTTATCCGATCCAATTAAAAAAGAACGGATTCTACACTTTAATCGAGTTTAAAGGAGAAGGTACTATCGTTGCTGATTTAGAATTAGCTTTCAAACGTGACGAAAGAGTAATCCGTTACCTTACTACAAAACTTGATAAGCATGCTATTGACTATGCTGTAACAAGAAGAACTAAAGTAAAAGTAGCTAAAGCTTAATTATTAACCCATTATTAAAAAAGACAAGATATGGCAATAGATGAAATGGCTAAACAAGCCTCAGCTGGAGGAGAATCAGAAGTAAAATTCCTTACTCCGCTTGATATCAACACAAAATCTGAAAAGAAATATTGTAGATTCAAAAAATTTGGAATTAAGCATGTAGATTATAAAGATGCTGATTTCTTATTACAGTTCGTAAACGAGCAAGGTAAAATTTTACCAAGAAGATACACTGGAACTTCTTTAAAATACCAAAGAAAAGTTTCTGCTGCTATCAAAAGAGCAAGACACCTTGCTTTAATGCCTTACGTAGCTGACTTATTAAAATAAGACAACAAAAAAATAAATAAAAGAAGGAGGTTCGCCTTCTTCTTTTGTTGCTGAATTAATTAATAAATTCTAACGAAGGAAAGAGTAACCCGGAATACAAATCCAGGAACTCGGAACTCTAAAACGGACAACAACAATGGAAATTATCCTAAAAAAAGACGTAGAAAACTTAGGACTTGAGTTTGATACAGTAAACGTAAAGCCAGGTTATGCTAGAAACTTCTTGATTCCTCAAGGTTTTGCACTTTTAGCTACACCTAAAAACAAGGCTACTTTAGAAGCTACATTAGAGGCTAGAAAAGAAGAAGAAGCTAAATTAATCTCTGCTGCTAACGCTGTAGTTGATCAATTAAAGAAAACTACTATTTCTATTCCTGCTAAAGTAGGATCTGGAGATAAATTATTCGGATCTATCAACAACGCTGACCTTTCTGCAGCTCTTGCTAAAGCTGGTGTTGAAGTAGATAAGAAATACATCAAAATTCCAGGGAACACTATTAAGAGAACTGGTAAAGTAACTTCAGTTATCAGATTACACAGAAATGTAGAATACAACTTCGAATTTGATGTTGTTTCTGATGCTCCTGTTGTAGCTCCTGCTCCTAAAAAGGAGGAAGCTAAAACTACTGAAGAAGAAGCTTAATAAAAAGAGAATTTATTTCTCACAAACATATAAAACCACTTCGCTCGAAGTGGTTTTTTTTGCTTTATATTTAATTGCTACGAAGTTGAAAATTTAGGAGAATTGAGATACGAGGTTCGAGTTATGAGATAAATTTATTAGTTATTAGTTGAAAGTTGAAAGTTAGGAGTTAGGAGTTAGGAGTTAGGACAAAAATAATAACTTGGGTTACAATTCTGGAACCAGATAACTCTCATACTCTCATACTCTCAAACCCGAATCTCGCATCCCTAAACCCTAAACCCTGTAACCTATTACCTAACATCTACTCTCCCCTCAACTTCTGCAGATACTCTGTAGGCGGTATTCCTATTACTTTTTTAAAAATAGTACTGAAAGACGACAAACTATTGTAACCAACCATCATGGCAATTTCATACATATTATACTTTCCTTCGAGCATCAATTCTAATGAACGGGTAATTCGTAGAGCTCTCAAAAAACGGACGTAATTCATCCCCAAAATCTCTTTAAATTTTCTCGACAATGTTCTGGTACTCATTCCGAATTCTTTGGCCGTAGACTCAATGGTAAGGTTCTTTTCGAGATTGGCGTGAATGTACTTTGCTACTTTTAATAAAGTCTCATCCTTAGGAAAAGGATGCTGAACAGGGAATGCCAGTTTCTTATCTCTTTTTTCTGGCAAAATTCCCTTTAATGCTTTGAGGAAAAAATATTTAGCACCATCATTTTTTGTGATTTTCCCATCCCACCCTTTTGTATATAAAATCATCTCTCTAAGTAAGTGACTCACTGAGTAGATATTAATTTCATCAAAAAAGCCATTTTCTTCACTTTCTTTTTTAAAATAAAAATTATATAAATCAACTTGCGGACTTGATGTAAAAATATAATGGGGAATTCCGGCGGGAATCCACATAAAACATCTGGCGGGAAGATACCAATGTTTGAGTTCCGTAAAAATATGCACGATACCACCCTCTGCATATACTAATTGTGCAGAACTATGATTATGAATATCTGTTTTTATATTTCCAGTGAGAACATGATAAACATAAAATTCTGCATCATCTTCTTCTACTGCTTTAAAGTGGCTATCATTCATGAGATAAAGGTAGAGAGAATTTTTCTATTTGGCGTAAATGAACAAATCTTTTTCTGCTTTAACAAATCATGTCTGTATCGGCTGCTCGTACCTTTGCAGTATCAAAATCAATTTAGCAAAAAAACTTTAATTTATTTATGAAAATGATATTTAGCACACGCAGGTATCACTGGATTGCGTTGTGCTTATTATTGATAAGCAGTTTCTTACACTCACAAGTGATCGATTATCAACACCTCAGTCTTCAAGAGGCTATAGAATTAGGATTGCAAAACAACAAGAATATCCTTATCAGCCACCTTAAACAAAACATGTCCGAAACCAAAGAGAAAGATCTCAAAATGGAAAGATTACCGGACATTGAATTTCACACCAGCTACACTCAGGTATCCAATCTTTTCCAGCATGAAAATGGCGTATTTGGCAAAGCAACCGAATATAATATAATCAATGGAATGTATGATTTTACTCTGTCAGCCTCTATACCTGTTTATATGGGTGGGAGAATTAAAAATACCGAGAAAAAAGCATTTATTGATACTGAAATTTCAAAATTGCAAACTCATTTGGATGAAAGAACACTTAAAATGGAAATCATCACTGCCTTCCTGCAAATCCATCATTTAAAAGAACAACAGGATCTTATTTCTCAAAAAATGAAAGAAGATTCGGTAAACATCAAGCAGGTAAAATCTTTAAAGGCTAATGGTGTAGTTACTTTTAACGAGGTTCTGAGAACTTCACTCCAACTTTCTAATCATAAAATGAGCTGGACGGAGCTTGATAATGATATTCAGATAGCGGAACATAAACTAAAAACAATTCTCTTTATTCAAGACCATCAGGAAATGCATGTCAATACGGAAGATCTTATTTCTGATAATGCCGAAATTCCTTATATCAATGAACTTACAGAATCAGCTTTGGCTAAAAATGAAAATATTGAGATCACAAAGAAGAACCTTTCAGTAAAGGAACTAGATCAGAAAATTGTAAGGGCTAATTACTTACCAAAAATTACCGCAGGTGGAGAATATTTTATCAAATACCCCAACATGATGTTCTTTCCACCGGAACCTTATGCTTATCGCTTAGGCATGATAGGAGTTAATCTCACTTACCCCATAGAAAGCCTGTATAAGAACAAATACAAAATGCAAGAAGCAAAGGAAAATATAGATCTTGCAAAATTACAGATTGAGGAAAAGGAAGAAGGATTGAAACATTCCGTATATGAAGCTTATAAAAAGCTCGAAGAGACTGATCAAAAAGTAAAAATCGCTGAAGAAGCTATTAATCAGGCTAAAGAAAACTACCGCATCGTAAAGACAAAATATGCTAATAAATTAAGTCTTATAACAGAACTTATCGATGCTGATAATACTTACTTGGAAACCCAATCTAACCTTATTTCTGTAAAGATCAACAGACAATTAAAATACTATCAACTTCAATATACCATCGGGAACTTATAAACTATGAATAAGAAGCAATTGACTAAAAAAGAAGAAAGGATCAACAAAACGATTACTTTATTAGCCTGGATTCTCATTATAAGTGGAATTACAGGAATGGTAAGTTTCTACCTTTTCTCCAGAAAAAATGTAACAACTAACGATGCACAGATCGAACAATATATTACACCCGTTTCAAGTAAAGTTTCAGGTTTTATCAAATCCATACGGTTCAATGAAAATCAGTTTGTACGTAAGGGAGATACATTAATTGTGATTGATAACCGTGAATTCATCAATCAGGTAAAAATGGCTGAAGCTAATCTTCATGCTAATTCGGAAAACATTACAACCATTCAAAGTGGTGTCAGTACAAAAGAAAGTGATACGAAAATCATTGATGCTAAAATAGCTTCGGCAAAAATTGATATATGGAGAACCGAACAGGATTACAAAAGATATAAGAATCTTGTGGCAGAAGATGCAGCAACAGAGCAGCAATTTGAGAATGTAAAAGCTTCTTATGACCAAGCCAAGGCTAACCTTCTTGCATTGGAACAACAAAAAAACGCAGTGAGGGCTGGGGCCAATGAACAGGAAACCAAAATTGCTCCTGCAAAAAGTCAGATCCAGCAAAGTTCTGCGAGTCTTAATAATGCTAAACTTTTCCTGTCTTATACTGTAGTTACAGCCCCTTACGATGGCTGGGTTGGAAAAAAAACAATCCAGGAAGGACAATTGATCAAAGAAGGGCAAGCTCTCGTACAGATGGTTAGTAAAGAAAAATGGATCATTGCTAATTTTAAAGAAACTCAATTAGGACAAATTGATCAGCAACGAGAAGTGACCATTGAAGCTGATGCTTTTCCTGATATTGAGTTTAAAGGAAAAATAATCTCTGTTTCTCCTGCCTCTGGTTCTCAATTTTCTTTGGTTAAACCTGATAATGCCACGGGAAACTTTGTAAAGATCGAACAGCGATTTCCAGTAAAAATTATCTTGGATAACAATCAGGACAATGAAAAACTTCTTTCGGGGATGAATGTTCTGGTAAGCGCTAGAAAATTATAGAAAATGGAAAGTTGAAAATTGAAAGTGGAAAGTGGAAAATTGGAGAATTTGTTAGGGATACGAGGTTCTTGGTTGTACATTAGATATAAGCTTATAACACATATCTCGCATCTCGAACCCCGCACCTCTCACCCCCCAAAAACCCTCGAACTCTCAAACCCTCAAACCTAAAAACTAATACCTGCTACCTAATACCTACCTTCCAAAACATGCAACACAATTCAGTTTACTATAAATGGGTACCACAATGGTTGAAACTACCGCTCCTTATTCTGGCGTTGTTTCCCCACTTGATGTTATTATCTATTCTACATTCCAATAGTGCCTTTACAGCTTCTTTTATGGATGTGGATCCGGATGATATCCAATACTTATTGATTTTGATGTACGGGACATTTGTGGTTACCCTTTTAGTTTTGCAGCGATTTATGGCCTATTTCAGCGTCAAGTACTATATTTTACTGATGTCATCTGTTTCGGTCATTATCCTGTATATTTTATCCATTACAAATGACTATCATGTGATTCTCGTTATCCGTTTTCTTGAAGGAATTTTCGGACTGTTGGAGGGTGCTATTTTTTTACCCCTTATCATTGCAGAATTAAAAACCAGACATGCAAAAGTAATTGCTTATCTTTTCATGTATACCATCATGTTGACGGGTGGGACGATTACGACTTCCTTATTAAAGTCAAGTATTCAGGATTATGACTTTAAACACATGATCTTAATGATTGTGTACTTTCATATTTTTGTATTGATTATTGGTATTGCCTTATTTAATAAAAACAGATTTTTTCCTAAAAAACCTTTATATCAGCTCGATATTACAAGTTGGTTTCTTTTATGGGCCTGTTTGCAATCGGGAGCTTACGCTATCATCTATGGAAAAAGATTAATGTGGTTTGAGTCTCAGATCATTGTTTTATGTTTGTTCACATTTCTGATATCCGGAGGACTGTTTATTTTAAAACAACGAAACTCCAAACGTCCTATTTTCCATTTCGAAGTTTTAAGCTCTAAAAATGTAATCGTAGGAATGATCTTATTTTTTGTATTTTATCTTATTCGCTCAGGGCTAAACAATGTCTATAGCATAATGGCGACTGTATGGAAATGGCCGTGGGATTATATTGTAGATGTACAATATTGGAATGTGGCAGGAACGCTGATAGGTGTATTTTTATCGGGGATCTGTTTAATGAAAGGCATTTCTTCCAGAATTGTTTTTTTTACCGGATTCTTTTTATTAGCCATTGATTGTGCCTGGTTCACCTATACTTTTTATCCCGACACCAGTCTTTCTACTATTTGTCCGCCTTTATTTTTACAGGGAATTGCCCAGGGTCTACTATTCACTCCGCTAGTCTTTTTTTTAATAGCAGGACTTCCCGAAGATTATGTAGCCAATGGTACAGCTATGGGAACCACTACCCGATTCTGGACAACTGCGATAGGCTATGCTTTGATGCAGAATTTAATGCTGTTTCTGACATTAAAGCATTCTGATACATTAAGCTATAATTTAACGGATACTAATCCTATTTTCTATTCTCAATGGAATCAAATCTTTGGAACTCATATCTCTAAATTACCTATCAATGAATCTTTATCACTGACTGCCGGAGCATTTAAAGCGAAGATTACCTCTCAGGCGATTCTTCTTTCCAATATGGAAATATTCACAGGGCTATTCTGGCTGGCATTTATCACAGCATTGCTTTTATTGTTATACCATCCTGCTAAAATTGCTATCAGAAACATTATGTAATATTTTAGGCAAAAAATTTGCATTGTTTCCTCAAATTTATGGTATGAATATCCAGGAAATAGTATCAGATCAAAAAGCATTTTTCAAAACACATAAAACTAAAAGTATAAAGTTTAGGAAAATGTATCTTGAAAAATTAAAAGAGCTCATTCATCAAAATGAAGAGCTCCTTTACAAAGCCATAGAGAAAGATTTTGGAAAATCAAGATTTGACACCTTTACGACGGAAATTTCTTTTGTTTTAAAAGATATTGACTACTATTTACATCATCTAAAGACACTTTCAAAGCCTAAAAAGGTATCTACAAATTTTGCCAATCAGATTGGAAAAAGCAGAATCTATCCAGAACCTCTTGGCTGTGTACTCGTTATCGGGGCATGGAACTACCCTTATCAATTATCTCTTTCTCCATTAATTGCGGCTTTAGCAGCAGGCAACTGTTGCATCTTAAAACCAAGTGAAATTGCTGGAAATACAATGTCAGCAATGGCAAAAATCATTAATGAAAATTTCCCACCAGAGTACATTCGTGTTTATGAAGGAGGAATTGATGAAACAACAGAGCTTCTGCGATTTAAATTTGATAAAATATTTTTCACAGGAAGTACCAAAATCGGCAAAATCATTTATAAAGCTGCCGCTGAGCATCTGACTCCCGTAACTTTAGAATTAGGAGGAAAATCACCCACAGTCGTTACTAAAGAGGCTAATCTTGAAGTAGCAGCCAAAAGAATTGTTTGGGGGAAATTTTTAAATGCAGGCCAGACATGTGTAGCTCCTGATTATCTTGCCGTTGAACAGTCTGTTCAGGAACAATTCCTGGAAATGCTCAGAAAATATATTAAAGAATTTAAATATACTCCGGGTTCGGATCAGTACACAAGAATTATTAATCAAAAGAACTTCCAGCGTCTTGTTCAGCTGATTGATAAAGAAAAAATATATTTTGGAGGTGCTTACAATGAAGAGCAGCTATACATAGAACCAACTATCCTGACGAATATTGCCTGGCAGGATACCATTATGCAGGATGAAATTTTCGGTCCTTTATTACCTGTTATTACTTTTACCAGTTTTAATCAGATTATAAATACCATTGCTGATTTGGAAAAACCACTTGCAGCTTACTTATTCAGCAACAATTCTGATGAAAAAGAAATCTTCAAACAAAAAATATCGTTTGGTGGAGGGTGTATTAATGATGTTGTTATGCACTTAAGCAATGATAATTTACCATTTGGAGGTGTTGGAAATTCAGGAATAGGTCATTATCACGGCCAATACGGTTTTGAAACATTTTCGCATCAAAAATCAATATTAGAGCGAGTAACCTGGGGTGAACCTAATATAAAATATCCACCCTATTCTGAAAAAAAATTAAGCTGGATCAAAAAATTTTTATAAAATAAAAAACCGAGAAAATTCTCGGTTTTTATTATTTACGATTTCGGAGTCCATTGACCAAAAAATTCTTTCACTTTTTCTAAGCTATATCCTTTATCCTGCTCTAAGACATCACTCTGCTGAACATGGATCATTTTACCATTTTTATCTAAAATAATAAATACCGGATACCCATACTTATCTCCCGGGTTACCATATTGTGCAAAAATCTTCTCATTCTTATTATCTGGCGAGAAGTTGAGATGGTAATACAAATAGTTCTGATCTACCATTTCTTTCAATTCAGGAGTCGTTTGTACAAACTGATTAAATCTTAAACACCAGATACACCAATTTCCACCAGCCTGTATCATGATATTTTTATTTTCTTTTTTTGCCTGAGCAATCAGTTTATCAATATCTTTTTGTGCATCAGCTTTTGGATCATAAGGCTTCGGTAGTTTAGCCTTTTCTTCTGCTGCCTTTTTCTTAGCATCCAGCTCTGCAGGATCAGTCTTTACAAGCAACGCCTTATCTCTTGAATCCCTTTCAGGAGTTTTCTTTGTTTCCTGAGAAAAAACAAAAGTACTTACTATCAGGAAAGCTGCAATTGACAATTTTTTCATAACATAAAAGTAAAAAAATAATACTTATTACAAGCAAAAAGGGAACCATATTTTTATTATCACTAAATTTGCATGTTTTATGAATTTCCTGATCAAGATACTATACCTGATTTCTAAGCTCCCGTTAAAAATATTATATATTTTTTCGGATATTATTTTCTTTTTAAACTATTACATTGTAGGTTATAGAAAAAATGTAATAACCGAAAATCTCAGAAAATCTTTTCCTCAGAAATCAGAGCAAGAGATTGGCGAGATCAGGAAAAAATTCTACCTTAATTTTTCAGACTATTTAGTAGAAACGGTAAAATCATTCAGTATTTCTGAAACAGAATCCAGAGTCAGAATGCAGCATATCAATCAGGAGGTATTCCATGAAGCGAAGGCAGAAGGAAAAAATATTATCCTGCTGGCTGGCCATGTATTCAACTGGGAATGGATCAATGCACTGGCAACAATTATCCCTCAGGATCATTGTCATCCCGTTTACAGGAAAGTAAACAGTGACTTTTGGGAAAATCAAATGAAGAAGGTCCGTAATAAATTTGGAAATGAGGCTTTAGAGGCTAATGAGGTCATCCTTAACATTTTCAGATCCAAAAATGATGGAAGCTCGGCTTATATGTTTGTAGCCGATCAGACTCCACATTTTGCCCATATTACTTATGGTCTGGAGTTTCTTAATCAAAGAACTCCTGTTTTTGTAGGGTATGATAAGCTGGCCACAAGAATGGATCTCGCTTTTATTTATTGTGAGATGAAAAAAGTAAAGCGAGGCTTTTATCAGGTCAATTATCATAGAATTCGTCCTGATGGTGAAAAGTTTGTTGAACATGAAGTAGTGAAAAAGTTTCATAAATTATTGGAAAACACTTTACATAAAAACCCTGATAATTATCTCTGGTCGCATAGAAAGTGGAAATATCAGGATTCTATCAAAAATTTTGATTCAGAAAAAAAATAGATCAGATGTCAAAAAAATTAGCAGTTGTTATCTTAAACTGGAATGGCAGAAATTGGCTGGAAAAGTTTCTTCCAAGTGTTGTACACTTTTCTTCTGAGGCAGACATCTATGTAATTGATAATCTTTCTACAGATGATTCTATAGAATATCTGAACACTCAATTTCCAACAGTACATATCATTAAAAATGATAAAAACTACGGTTTTGCAGGCGGATACAATGTAGGTTTAAAAGATATACAAGCTGAATACTATTGTTTATTAAATTCGGATGTAGAAGTAACTGAAAACTGGCTTCCACCAGTATTGGATATTTTTGCGAAAAATTCTGAAATAGCAGCTATTCAACCTAAAATTTCATCATTTAATAATAAAAGGGATTTTGAATTCGCCGGAGCAGGAGGAGGATTAATAGATAATTTAGGATATCCTTATTGCAGGGGAAGAATATTTGATGATGTAGAAGAAGATAAAGGACAATATGACGATGAAACAGAAATATTCTGGGCCTCAGGATGCTGTTTTTTTGTTCGGTCAAAAGATTTTTGGAACCAACATGGTTTTGATGAAAGGTTTTTTGCCCATCAGGAAGAGATAGACTTATGCTGGAGATTTATTAATACAGGAAAAAAAATATATTATACTGGAAAATCTACTGTTTACCATGTAGGTGGAGGAACTTTAAATAAACAAAGTGCACAGAAGACTTATTTAAATATCAGAAATAATCTTTCCATGATGCTTAAAAATTTGCCTTTCCCAAAGTTGATATGGCTTATTTTTTTCAGACTTTGTTTAGATGGTATTGCAGGAATATATTTTGGTTTAAAAAATGGCTTCCCGCATCTTTGGGCTGTTGTAAGAGCACATTTTGGTTTTTATGCGCAACTTCCGGAAACATGGAAACGTCGTCAGAAGAATCAGAAAAATGGATTTTATCAGAGTAAATGGCTTATATTTAAGCACTTTTTGGGGAACAAATAATTTAATAGTGGAAAATTGAAAGTGGAAAGTTGAAATTAAAAGTTATGAATTAAGAATTATTTTTGCTAAACCCTAAATCCTCAAACCCTCAAACCCTCAAACTCTAAACCCGTAACTCGTAAAAAATAACCAATTACCTTACAACCTATAACTTATACTCTTAAAAATGGATTTTTGTGCAATAGATTTCGAAACAGCAACCAATGACAGAAGCTCGGCTTGTGAACTTGGGGTTTGTATTGTTCAGGATTCTAAAATTGTTGAGACAAAAACCTGGCTGATTAAGCCTCCAAGCTTTCCTTATTTTAGCAGGTTTAATGTAGCAGTTCATGGTATTGAACCAGAAGATGTGAAGGATTCACCTACTTTCGATGAGATATGGCATGAAGTCGAAGAGATGATGTATGGAACACTAATGATTGCTCATAATGCGAGTTTCGATGCGGGAGTGTTAAGGGGTTGTCTTAAACATTATGGGATATTTACTCCCAAATTAAATTATTTGTGCAGTATCCAGCTGGCTAAGAAATCCTGGAATTATCTCCCTAAATATGGACTTAAACACTTATCTGAGTATCATCAGATCAGCTTTAATCACCATAGAGCCGGAGATGATGCTGAAGCTTGTGCTAAAATTTCGTTATTAGCTTTCGAAAAATTATTTCTAAGCAGTAATGAAGAAATTCATGACTACTTGCGTGCTAAAATAAAACAGCTTTAGTTTTAATTGCTTAAAACTTCAGAGAGCAGGTTGAATTTTGGAATATCGATTTCAAAACTTTCCTGAGTCTCCATGTTTTTAACCAGGTATTTCCCGCTCATATTTCCTACTCCGGAACGAAGCATCACATTAGAGAAATAACCGAAATTTTCACCTATAGCAATCTCTGGTGTCAATCCTATCACCCCATCTCCAATGATTTCTGTATATCCAAAACCTACGTCGAAGATCAGCCATTTTCTTTTCAAAACTTTAATAGGAAAATCACCGTCGTTTTCTATGGTAATGTTATACTTAAAGACATAACGGTTTTCTGAGGGGTAACTGTTTTTAATATCATATTCAGGAACAACTGAAACTTTGATATTGGAAGTTATTTTTGAGAACATCACTTAATATTTGTTTAAATAAATACAAAAATCTCGCCTTTTTTAAGACGAGATTGTAATTTATATTATAATTTTCTTAAAATTTATAATTCTAATGCTTTTCGTTCGTTACCACCCATTAATATTTCAACAGGATTGTCGATACCTTCTTTTACAGCAACAAGGAATCCTACAGATTCTTTACCGTCAATAATTCTGTGGTCATAAGACATAGCCACATACATCATTGGACGAATTACAACTTGTCCATCTACCGCTACTGGTCTTTGGATAATGTTGTGCATTCCAAGGATTGCAGATTGAGGAGGGTTGATAATTGGAGTAGACATCATAGATCCGAAAGTACCACCATTGGTAATTGTAAATGTACCACCAGTCATTTCATCAACACTGATTTTACCATCTCTAACCTTAGTAGCCAAATCTTTGATATTAGCTTCGATACTTCTGAAAGTCATATCTTCAGCATTTCTCAATACAGGAACCATTAATCCTTTAGGACCAGAAACCGCAATTGAAATATCACAAAAATCATAGTTTATTTTGAAATCTCCATCGATAGATGCATTTACATCAGGATACATTTGCAATGCTCTTGTAACTGCTTTTGTAAAGAAAGACATGAAACCAAGTCCGATTCCGTGCTTTTGAGCAAACTCATCTTTATATTGCTTTCTGATTCTGAAGATCTCAGACATGTCAACCTCATTGAATGTTGTTAACATGGCTGTTTCATTCTTTACAGAAACTAATCTTGAAGCAATTTTTCTTCTTAGAACTGAAAGTTTAGTTGTAGTAGTAGCTCTTGATCCGTTAGTAGAAGATACACTTCCCATTGCAGGAACAGCAGCTAATTCAGCATCAGTTTTAGTTACTCTTCCATCTCTTCCAGATCCGGAAACTTGTCCTGCATCAATTCCTTTTTCGTCAAGAATTTTCTTAGCAGCCGGAGAAGGAGTTCCTGTTGCATATGTTTGAGCAGCAGCTACAGGTTGAGCAGCTGGTTTTGGAGCTTCTTGAACTGGTGCAGCTTTAGGAGCCTCCTCTTTTTTAGGAGCTTCTGCAGCGGGAGCAGGAGCTGCACCTTCTGGTTTAGCAGCATCCATATCAATTAAACAAACTACCTGACCTACTTGTACAACTTCACCTTCTTCTGCCTTTAAAGTAATAACACCACTTTGCTCAGCAGGAAGTTCTAGAGTTGCTTTATCTGAGTCTACCTCAGCGATTGGTTGATCTTTTTCTACATAATCACCATCTTTCACAAGCCAAGTCGCGATTTCAACTTCTGTTATTGATTCGCCCGGTGAAGGAACTTTCATTTCTAAAACTGACATATCGTATTTTTTATTTTTTAATTGATTATTATTAATTGATTAAACCGTTACAGGTCTTTTTGTTGGAGCATCATTGGTATTAAAAACCTTGTTGATTACTGCATTCTGATTTTTTTCAAACATCTTGTGACTTCCCGGAGCCGGAGCAGCGCTAGGTACAGCAGCAATTACCTGAATTCCTGTATCCCTGAAGTTTCTTAAGATATAAGACCAAGCCCCCATATTTTCAGGTTCTTCTTGAGCCCAGATTAATTCTTTTCTGTTTTCATATTTACTGAAAATTTGCTCAATAGCATCAGTCTGTAGCGGATATATTTGCTCAAATCTTACTAATGCAATATTTTCAGCATTAAGCTCTTCTTTCTTAGCCAGTAATTCGAAATAGAATTTACCTGAACAAAGAACCACTTTTTCTACTTTTTTAGGATCTGCAGTAGGATCATCCAAAATAGGCTGGAAAGCTCCGGTTGCAAAATCTTCTAATGGAGAAACCACTTTTGGATGTCTCAACAATGATTTAGGGCTCATTACAACCAATGGCTTTCTGTATGTCCATTTCAACTGTCTTCTTAGTAAGTGGAAATAGTTAGCCGGCGATGTAACATTAGCTACTACCATATTCTCGTTGGCACAAAGAGTAAGGAATCTCTCCAATCTTGCAGAAGAGTGTTCAGCTCCTTGTCCTTCAGAACCGTGAGGCAATAACATTACTAAACCATTTTGAATTTTCCATTTTTCTTCAGCAGCAGCAAGATACTGGTCAACAATAATTTGAGCTCCGTTTACGAAATCCCCAAACTGTGCTTCCCAAATCGTTAATGTGTTTGGAGACACCATTGCATAACCATAATCAAATCCTAAAACACCATATTCTGAAAGATGAGAGTTATAAACATCAAATCTATTTTCAGAAACATGTCTTAATGGGATATATTCTTCTTCAGTATCTTCAGTTTTTACAACCGCATGTCTGTGAGAGAAAGTACCTCTTTCTACATCTTCTCCTGATATTCTGACGTTATGACCTTCAGTAAGCAATGTAGCATAGGCTAACCATTCTCCTAAAGCCCAATCTAAAGAGTTTCCTTCAATTGCTTTTACACGGTTTTCGAAAAGCCTTGTAATTTTACTAATGAATTTTTTATCTGCAGGAAGTGTTGACATTTTAATAGCAAGCTCTTTCAGCTTAGCTAAATCATATGTAGTATCCACTGAAGACTGCATAGCACCTCTTGTAGCAATTGGATAATTGGTCCAGTCCTCAGACATAAACACATCCATTACGTTTTTCTCTATTTCTTTAGAAGCATCAAAGTCTTTATCTAAAAGCGCTTTGAAATCAGTTTCCATTTTTTTCAGGATATCATTAGAAACGATACTGTCCTGAATCAATTTATCTTTATAGATCTCCCTTGGATTAGGGTGTTTAGAAATCAGCTTATATAAATTAGGCTGCGTAAATCTTGGTTCATCCCCTTCGTTATGACCATATTTTCTATATCCTAATAAATCGATATAAACATCTTTTCCAAACTTCGCTCTGAAATCAGCAGCAAAATGAATAGCGTGTACTACAGCTTCAGCATCATCTGCATTCACATGCATTACCGGAGATTCAGTAACCTTAGCAATATCTGTACAGTATGTAGATGATCTTGCATCTGCATAGTTAGTTGTAAATGAAACCTGGTTATTGACAACGATATGAACCGTACCTCCTGTTTTATATCCTTCCAAAGTCATCATTTGTGCTACTTCATACACAATTCCTTGTCCTGCAATAGCTCCATCTCCGTGGATAATAATTGGTAAAATTTTAGAATAATCTCCTTTATATCTGTCATCTACTTTAGCACGGCAGATTCCTTCTACTAAGGCAGCTACTGTTTCTAAGTGTGATGGGTTTGGAGTCAAATTAATAGAAACTTCTTCGCCTGAAGCTGTTTTAATTTTTTTAGAAGATCCTAAGTGATATTTAACGTCACCAGAGAATACATCTTCTTCAAACTCTTTTCCTTCGAATTCAGAGAAAATCTGCTTATAAGATTTTCCGAAAATATTGGACAATACATTTAATCTTCCTCTGTGAGCCATTCCTAAAACAACTTCATCAACTCCAAGTTGAGAAGATCTAGAAATTAACTGATCAAGAGCAGGAATTAATGTTTCACCTCCTTCTAAAGAGAATCTCTTTTGACCAACAAATTTTGTATGAAGATAGTTTTCAAAAGCTACAGCCTGATTCAACTTTAATAAAATCTCAGTTTTTTCATTAGCTGAAAGACTTGGATGGTTTTCGTTTACCTGTAACCATTTTTTGATAAAATCTTTCTCTTCAACATTGTTGATATAAGTATATTCAACACCGATAGAATCACAATAAATATGCTCTAAATGAGTGATGATATCCTGTAGTGTTGCAGGTTCTTTCATTCCTGTTTCAACAGCACAGTTGAATTTTGTATTTAAATCTTCCTTACTAAGACCGAAATTTTCGATATCCAAAGTAGGAGTATAATGTCTTCTTTCTCTTACAGGGTTTGTTTTTGTAAACAAATGTCCTCTTGTTCTGTAAGCCTCAATAAGGTTTACAACTTTAAATTCTTTCTTGATGTGCTCAGGAACCTCTCCGTTTGATACCGCCTGAGATATTTGCTGTACTGCAGGGGCAGTATTAGCTGGAGCTTGAATGTATTGGATGTTATCTTCATCACCGTAGTTCTCCAAAGCAAAATCGAAACCTTGAAAGAAGGCTTTCCATGATGGCTCTAAAGAATCCGGGAATTTTAAGTATTGTTGGTATAAATCCTCAATTAACTGAGAATGAGCTGCGTTTAGGAATGAAAATCTGTCCATTATTACAGTTTATCTATTATTAAATTTTGTTTGTATAATTAATCCTCAAATTTAATAAAAAAAACCGACTTGGGACAGTCTACAATTATTAAAAAAACTATAAAAAATATAATTTGTATAAATTTACTTATACACTGATAATGAAAGCTTCATATTCACATCCTGATCCTCCATAGGGCGTTCTATAAAAACCTGATAAATATCACCAAAACGCATTTCATCTTTCTTTGCTTTTTGGATCAATTGCTGAATTGCTTTTACCCTTCCGGCGTAAGATCCTTTATAATAAATAATATAATTCTGGGTAGGGCTTACTGATCTGAAACTAAAGTTATTATCCGTAATTCCTATTTTCTTAGATAAAGGAATTCCCATAAAGTAAGAAACTTCTTTATCCTTGTAATTATCAGCATCAGTAATCAGCATTGGAAATCCGAACTCATCTTCTTTTTTACCTAAATCCATGCTGATGTAATTATAAACTTTATTATAGTTCATCACAATGTTTTTATACAATGCATCTTTTTTATTGGATGTACTTACATTGATTCCCAATAATAACTTTCCTTCTTCATTTTCAACCATTAAGCTGTCATACTTGATTGCAGCCATCTGATTATCCTTCTCTACTTTATTGCCTAAAACATTTTTAAGATTGGTCATGCTTTTATCAATATTCTCAGCAAATCGATCTTCTGTCCAAAAGTTTTCTACTCTTCTCAATACAGAGAGTTTTGGAGTGTGCACAAACCAGGTAATTTTTGTTTTCTCAGCAGAAACAGCTTTGAATTTTACATCCACAAGAGTTGGATTCTCATTTTTATCTTCAAAAAGCTGATATCTCAATGTCTGATTAGGATTTTCGTATCGGATGAACATTTCTCCATCTCTGTCATTTTTGGGATCCACATAGCTTATAGCACTACCCATCCCTTCATATGGGGTATAATAATCAATATCAATCGACTGCGAATTGGTAAAGAAATTATTCCATCGGGTAAAATTCTGTAAATTATTAAACTGATGAAATACTTTATCCACCGGAAAATCTATTTCTTTTTCTATTTTAAAGTTTTTACTGTCCTCCACAAAATAGTACATGGAAAGCGCATAAGCACCTACCAGCAAAACAACAATTACACTTATTATTTTAATAAAACGCATCGCACAAAAGTAAGACAAATAAAAAAAGTGACCAATATATTGATCACTCTGGTTGTATGTTTATTTTATTTATAATATTCAATTTCCCTAGTCCACATATATAAATCTTTTCCGTCTACATTTTTAATAATTTTCTTCCAGTTTTTTTGTTTATCAAAAGTATATTTGAATGTAATTACAGTCGGTTCTATATCTTTATCCTCACTTCCATATTTATCTAAATAATACAATTTTGTTATGTAGTTACCATCATATACGAATCTTAAATCATACCAAATCTTATCATTGTAGTACATTGTTCTTCTCTCTAGTTTTTGATCTTTGGTATAAGTATAAACAGTATAAGAAGTTTTTCCATAATCATCATTTTTTTCTTCTCTAATTATTCTTCCATTTTCAAACATAATATAAGAATAGAATTTTCCATCTTTAAAGTCAATCTGTTTTGCTAGATTTCCAACCTTGTCATATTCATATTTAAGATGTCTCGTTAAGGATACTCTTTTGTTTTGAAAATCTTCTTCATAATTGAAAAATTTCTCTTCCACCACTCGATATTGTTTATCATAAACCTTAATTCTGGTCAATCTCTTATGGTAAATAGAATCTTTTGCTCTTGTGTAGGAACGCTCATCAACACTTTTCCAAATATCATTTGTAATTGCAAAAATGCTATCAGTCTTTGAAATAGTATCAAACTTCGTAACGAATAAAGGTTTAAAGCTTTCAAGATTATTTACAAATATTTCCAAAGGCTCATTCTCCCATTTATAATAGTATTTCTTAAATTTAGCAATTTTACTATTCTTGTCATAAAAGTAATGAGAAGATTTTTCTGAATATTTATTTTTAGAGCTTTCTGTAATTATTCTATTTAAGTCATCGTACACATAGGTATAGTCATCTACTATTTCACCGGATTTATAATACCAAATCTCTTTTATAATATTTCTATTTTTATCAAAATACACCTCATTGTTTATGTACCTGCAAAAGTTGGTTTCGAACCAAGTATCTTTCATTCTGTTTCTCAAATTTTTAGGAGTCATTATTACCGCATGCCCATATTCGTCATCTCCCTTCATAAATGTAAACGGACCAGAATCATTCAGAAAAATTACAGATTCTTTTATAAATTTAGGTTTTCCAAAAATTGAATCTTTAATAACCTGAGAGCTAAAAAAAGCAGATAAAAGAATAAAAAGAAATAATAATCGTTTCATTGTTGAAATCTTTAAAGCAATACGGAGAAGTATTAGATTCCTCCTCCGTATTATTCTTGTCAAAGTTGTGGATTTTTTTGAATTTCAATAAGTAATGTAAGTTGGTATTCCATTAGATTCTATCCAATATGAGTTCCTGGTAGCAAAACAGCCCCTTTTTTCACGACTACAATTCCATCTTGAACAGAATGTGTTTCATAATCCCCATCATGTAGATGCTTACCTCCAATGATCCTTACATTATCTCCGATATAGCAGTTCTTGTCTAAAATTGCTTTTTCTATATAGCAGTACTTACCAATTCCCATATTAGGATAGCCTTTTCTATCATTCATAACAATTTCTGTAGTATTCTGATAGAAATCCGCACCCATCACATAAGAATTTACAATAGTACTTCCTTTATCTATTCTCGTTCTGTTTCCTATCACAGAATTTTCAATTTTATCTGCCATAATAATACATCCATCTCCAAAGACTGCTTTACTTACATAAGATCCATTAATTTTTGATGGCGGAAGCATTCTTGCTCTTGTATATATAGGTGATGATGAGAATAAATTAAATTGTGGAAAATCCTGGCATAAATCCAGGTTGGCTTCGTAAAAAGACTCGATAGTTCCTATATCGGTCCAATATCCTTCATACTGATAACTTAATGTAGTATAGCTTCCTATTGAATTAGGAATAATATCTTTTCCAAAATCGTCTCCTGCCCCTTCATCAAACATTTTTTTCAGAATACTTTTTGTGAATATATAAATTCCCATAGAAGCTAAATATTCTTTTCCTTCATGTTTGTTGTGTTCTGAAACTTCAGATTTCCAATCTCCCAAAACATCCATACCAGGTTTCTCAACAAAAGAAGTAATGTTTCCTTCATCATCTGATTTTAAGATTCCAAAACCAGTTGCATCTTTAGCATTGACCGGGATAGTAGCAATGGTAACATCCCCCCCTTTTTCGATATGATAATCCAACATCTCTCTAAAGTCCATCTGGTATAGCTGATCACCCGATAGAATTAAAATATAATCATAATCATACTTCTCAAGATGTTTCATCGACTGTCGAACAGCATCAGCTGTCCCCTGATACCAACTTTCGTTTTCAACATTTTGCTCAGCTGCCAGAATATCTACAAATCCTTTACTGAAAATATCAAAATGATATGAGTTTTTAATATGAGAATTTAAAGAGGCGGAATTAAACTGAGTTAAAACCAAAATCTTATTCAATCCCGAATTCAAACAATTGGAAATAGGGATATCTACCAGTCTGTATTTTCCGGCAATTGGAACGGCTGGTTTTGACCTTGAATAGGTTAATGGAAAAAGTCTCGTTCCTCTACCTCCTCCCAAAACAATGGAAATAACATTGCGATTCATAAATATCTTGCGTTTTATTTAATTAGATTTACTTTTCTATTCCTAGTATCCACTTGTACTCTAAAACATTCTTTGTTTTCATATTGTAGATTATTGTTAAAAACAATTACCTCATATAAACCCTGATCATTTAATTCTTTAACTTCTTTATCTACACCATCAATTTCTATATTGTAATCTTTAAGCTTTTTTCTGAACAATTTATTTGTAATTAAAACATCCATAACTTCCACCTTATTTAACATGAAATTTTCGACATCCTTATCATACCTAGCTTTCCAGTCTTTGCCATATTTCGCATCTAATGCCACAAAAGTTTTCTTGTTTTCAATATCAACACTATCCATTAACTTCTGATCAACATCACAACCTGCTACGTCAATATATTTGATTTTCCATTTTTCTGCAATTCCATTTCTTCCTTCTACATTTGACATGTTGGGATAACCATATCCTAAGATCTTATAATATCCATCAGTAGGTGCCATTTTTTCTCTTCCTTTTTTACAAGATAAGGCCAGGAGCAATAATAAAAAAAGAAAAAAGGCTCTCAATATTTTACTTATTATATAATGCGATATACTTTTCTGCCGATTTCTCCCATGCAAAATCAAACTGCATATTTGACGCAATAAGATCTTCCATGGCTCCTTTTTGATGATAGATGTTTAATCCTCTGTTCATAGCATGAATCACATCATCTACTCCCGGATAAGAAAAATTTAATCCGGCCCCACCTGTAGAAATATCGGCTACAGTATCTTTTAATCCTCCCGTATACCTTACAATTGGCACTGTTCCATATCTCATGGAGTACATTTGATTCAATCCACAAGGTTCTACTCTTGACGGCATTAATAAAAAGTCCGCTGAAGCATAGATTTTATGAGATAAATATTCTTTATATCCAAGATCCAAAGCAAAGTTGCTATAGAGATATTCGTATTCCTTTAATTTATCTTCGATATATCTGTTTCCCGAACCGAGGATCATAATATTTAAAGCACCCTGGCTTTGTCTTATACTTCTCCAAACTACATCAGGCAGCAAGTCAGCCCCTTTTTCAGTTGCGAACCTTCCTATAAAAGCAAACAAAGGAAGCTCCGGTTTTAATCTATATTCTTTACAAAGTTTTGCCTTGCTTTTCTTTTTCTGCTCAACAGCATTTTTACTACTAAAATTATAATCCAGCATTGGATCTGTTTCAGGGTTCCACACTTCGGTATCAATACCATTGATTATTCCATATGCTTTTCCGTATTCTTCACGAACAAGGCTTTCAAGTCCCCGGAAGCTTATGAACAATTCTTCCAGATAACCTTCCGAAACAGTTGTAAAAGCAGTAGAACATTTAATCATACTTGCTAAAGGATTAATAAATCCGTTCCAATCCAAAAGCCCCCATTTATAACTATCAAATGCAGGCATATAATGTGCCATTCCCCAACTCATCATTCCCTGATATTCCCCATTATGAATGGTTCCAATGGTTTTCACTCCTTTTAGGAATCTAAATTCCGGACAATGTTCGATCATAAAAGGAACCAATCCTGTATGATAATCATGACAATGTAAAACATCAGGACGAATTTCCATGGCACTTAACCAATGTAAAGCCCCATGCTGAAATGCTAAAAACTGAAAACTTTCATCCTGATAACCATAAGGATTATCGCGGTCCAAAAGTCCCGGTATTTTCACCATATACAATTCAAAACCCAAAACATCAGTCTTCTCTTTCATTACCACCACCTGAAGCATTGTACCTCCCTGATGAATAAAACCATCAAAAACAATATCAAATTCATGGTCATGCACAAAAGCTTTATTGTACCAAGGCATTACAACTTTAGCTTCAACTCCTTTTATTTTATTCTGATATTTAGGTAATGCGCCCACAACATCTGCCAAGCCTCCTACTTTTGCTATCGGATAACATTCCGTGCTAAGATGATATACAATCATTTTACTTTTTATGTAATTTAATTCTATGTAATTTATACTTCTTATCTCTTTTCTGTTTTAAAATTAATCCAGCTAATGGGGGTAATTTTAATGTAATTGATTTTGACCTGTTCATCCATTCTTTATGCTCTTCTTTCAGAATCTCTGGATCAACGCCTCCTCCACTATACCTTTCATCATCAGAATTGAAAACAACTTCCCAATGCGTTCCTTCATTTATGCCAATCTTATATTCTACAATTCGGGGTGTAAGATTTAGAACCACCATACAAACATCATCTCTTCTTTTTCCTTTTCTTAAATATACATACACCGAATTATCCTGGTCGTCCGCTTCTATCCATTCAAAACCCTTAGGATTAAACTGATTTTCATAGAAAGCAGGTTCATATCTGTACATATGATTCAGATCCTTTATCAGAGTCTGCAAACCTTTATGAACAGGATACTGTAATAAATGCCAGTCCAGGCTTTGCTTAAAATTCCATTCACTGGTCTGCCCAAATTCATCACCCATAAAAAGCAACTTTGCTCCCGGATGGGTATACATATATACATACAATGTACGAAGATTGGCAAACTTTTGCCATTCATCACCAGGCATTTTATAAATAAGACTCGATTTCCCATGTACGACCTCATCATGTGAGAGGGGCATCATATAATTTTCATTATACATATACATAGATGCAAAAGTCAGTTTATGATGACTCCCTTTTCTGTGTATAGGATCCAGTTTAAAATAATCCAAAGTGTCATGCATCCAGCCCATCATCCATTTCATTCCAAATCCTACTCCCCCATTATGTACGGGTTTTGTGAGCAAGGGAAAATCCGAACTCTCTTCTGCTATGGTAATGATGTTATTTCCAAATTCTTTATATACTGCAGTATTGAATTCCTGTAAAAAAGCTTTTGCTTCAAGATTTACATTTCCTCCATATTGATTAGGCTCCCATTCACCCTCATTACGCGAATAGTCTAAATGAAGCATAGAGGTTACAGCATCTACACGCAATCCATCTGCATGGTATCTTTCAAGCCAAAACATAGCATTCGAAATCAGAAATGATTTCACTTCATTCCGTCCATAGTTAAAAATATATGATTTCCAATCCGGATGGAACCCTTTTTTAGGATCCTCATGTTCGTATAAGGAAGAACCATCAAATTTATATAAGCCATTGGCATCACCCGGAAAATGTGAAGGAACCCAATCCAAAATCACACCAATTCCATTTCGATGCAGCTCGTCAATCAGATACATGAGATCCTGAGGAGAACCGAACCTGGATGTCGCAGCATAGAAACCTGTAATCTGATATCCCCAACTGGGATCGTAAGGAAATTCCATTACGGGCATAAATTCTACATGCGTAAAACCCATTTCTTTAAGATACGGAACAAGCTTTTTAGCTATATCCCGATAGTTTAAAAACTTATCCGGGCTGTCTTCTTCTCTTACCCATGAACCTAAGTGTATTTCATACACTGAAATCGGAGATTCTAAACGGTTTACTTCCCATCTGCTATTCATCCACTCTTTATCACTCCATTCGTACCATGTTGTAGATACCAATGATGCAGCCTGAATGTTTTGTTCCCAGCTTAAGGCATATGGATCACTTTTTTCCAGAATTTCTCCATAGGCAGTTTCTATAGCATATTTGTACAAAGTTCCCCAGGTAAGTTCAGCAATAAAGCCTTCCCAGATCCCCGATCCATCCCAACGGGGATATAAAATATGATCTTTATGGTTCCAATTATTAAAATTTCCAATCACAGAAACCTTTTTAGCATTGGGAGCCCACACCGAAAAATAAACTCCCTGAACCCCATCTTTTTCTACAGAATGTGCCCCGAACTTATCGTACAGCTTATAATGCTTACCTTCTTTAAAAAGATAAACATCATGATCCGTAAAAAGAGTATATGTTTTAACAGAGTTCATTTAGTGTTTAATTTATATTCTTTGAAACTACGAAAAATACAGTTAGAAACAATTAATTAAAATTCAAATAATTGTTATATAAGTTACTTCATCCACGTTACTATCAAATATATAAAATTTAGTAATCTCTAGATTTGTTTTTATCTAAAATTTCTGAGTGGATATATATAAAGTTTTTTTATAAATTTAGCAGTAATTTTTTAAAAACACATGATGAAGTTTAAGCTTTACACGGAAGAAAGTGACGACAGAACTGTATACATAACAGGAAACTTTAATAATTGGAATCCTAAGGACAGTAATTATCAGCTTACATCAACAGACCCTAACAATTACAGTATCGATATTGATGATAACATTCTTCCTACCAGCATTGAATATAAATTCACAAAAGGAGGCTGGGAAAACGTCGAACTTGATCAATATGGAAACATTACCCCCAATAGAAAAATTGAAAAATCTGTTGCTAGCGTTTCTGACGTAGTTAAAAAGTGGAGGCTTAACTGGGGACCTTTTAAAGATGAATTTTTCCCTATTGTTGAAATTATCTCGGAAGAATTTTACATTCCTCAACTGGACAGGTATCGCAAAGTATGGGCATTACTTCCCTATGATTATTATGTTTCGAACAAAAGCTATCCTGTTTTGTATCTACAGGACGCTCAAAACCTTTTCAATGAAGGAAGTGAATATGGAAACTGGGAAATAGATAAAAAGCTTTCTATTCTTTCAGAATATGGTCGTGGAGATGTAATTATCATTGCCATAGAGCATGGAAGTAAAGAACGAATAAAAGAATACATATTCGATAATGATAATGTTGCCAATGGTTCAGAAGGGAAAAAGTATATCCGGTTTATCACAGATACATTAAAACCATTTGTCGACGAACATTACCGCACCAAAAAAGACAGGGAAAATACTGGTATTGGTGGCAGTTCTTTAGGCGCTCTAATAAGTATATACAGCGGATTTCTTTATCCGGAAGTATATTCTAAATTACTGATCTTCTCTCCTTCACTTTGGGTAGAACCCAATAACAATTTTCCATTGATGAACTTCAGAGTCCCTTTTAAAACAAAAATATATTTATACGGAGGCGGAAAAGAAGGCTCCAAAATGGTAAAGAGAATTCATATTTTTGAGGAGTATCTAAGAAAATGGGAGAAGAAAAACCTCTTTGATTTTGAGTTTAAAACCAACATCAATCCCGAAGGTACCCATAGTGAATTTTACTGGTCCCAGGAATTCCCAAGAGCTATTGAATGGCTGTTCTACGACAATATAGAAAATCCGGTAGAAGTAACTCCACAACAAAAAAGTATTAAACAGTAAAGGATATGAAATTAATCAATAAAAAAAATAAAAGCTATACTCAGATCTTCCAGTTATTTACAGAAGAAGAATGGGCTAAAACCAGTAAAAATTTCAATAAAAATATTTCGACTTTTTTCACGGGAAAGAAGTATGAGATTTTTATTAATACTACAGAAGAAGGAATTCATTACTTTATCGGTTTAGGAAAATCATCCGCTCAGAATTTTGAGATCCAACAGGTTGCTGTAAAGTTTTCACAAGCCCAAAAGAAAAACCTAAAAGCTGTTCCTACTTTACTATTAGGAGATTTTATAGATCAAAAACAGTTTGAAGAATTTGTAAAAGGGCTACTCGTTGGAACCTACCATTATCCTTTCGATAAAAGCCATCCATTCTGGAATACCAAGTTTGAAATTCATTTCGAAAATATAGGCCAGAAAAAACTGGATTCTATCGGTCACCGAACGATTGCATTAACGAATGGGCAGACAGCCTGCCAGGAATGGCTAAACAAACCAGCCAATCTTAAGAAACCGAATGCTCTAAGTTCATACCTTAAAAATCTAGCAAAAGAATATCAGTTAAAATACACAGTATTCAACAGAAAGAAATGCGAAGAACTAGGCCTTGGAGCGTATTTATCCGTTAACCAAGGGAGTGCTTATGATGCAGCTTTCACAATTCTTGAATATAAAACAACCGTTAAAAATGCTAAGACCATTGGTTTAATTGGTAAATGTGTATTATTCGATACAGGAGGAATCTCCTTAAAGGATCACCAGAATCTGCATTATATGAAATCTGATATGGGTGGAGCAACAGCTGTTTTGGGAACCTTAATTTATGCTTCAGAAATGCAGCTTCCTGTAAACCTTATCGTTATTTTACCCATTACAGATAATGCTATTTCTGAAAATGCTTTTCTTCCAAGTGATGTGATTACTGCTTATAACGGAAAAACCATTGAGGTATTAAATACAGATGCAGAAGGAAGGATGATCTTAGCTGATTCCCTTTCTTATCTTGCAAAAAACTACAAAACCGATCTCCTCATTGATCTGGCAACATTAACCGGAAGTTCAGTAAGGATGTTTGGTGATACCTGTGGGGCATTATTTTCTAATGACAAAGATCTAAGAGATCTCCTATTAAAAACCGGAGATAAAACCAACCAAAGATTATGGAATCTTCCTTTATGGGATATTTGGAAAGATGATATTCAATCTGATGTAGCAGACTTAAAAAACATCTCTATGAAACCGATTGGAGATTGTATTATTGCTGCAAAATTTTTAGAACAATTTATAGAAGATCACCCTAAGTGGGCCCATTTAGATATTGCAGGTGTAGCATTTGGAAGCGTTGGCTATGCTAAAGAAAAAGCAGCAACCGGCTTTGGAGTGCAATTACTGGCCGATTTAATCGAAAATTATCACTAAAAATTAGTTTATTACAAAATTTCTCTGTATAATTGATTTAAGATTTTCAAAATCTCAGCAATGCGTTATTTTTAATATTAATTAATCAATAAATTTTTGCTTTTATTTTTGATAATCTATCAAAATTTAAAAAACACTGTATGGAGGAGAAAAGCATAGTATGTATTTCGTGCTATTACAAGGGCTATGATTTCATGGACGAAATGAAGAAGCTCGGTAATAAAATAATCTTGATTACATCCGAAAACATCAAAGAAAAAAACTGGCCGTGGCACGCCATTGATGAGGTATTTTATATGCCCGAACTCAAACCTTCTGTTTGGAATCTTGATCATTTGATCCAGGGTTTCTCCCATTTGATGCAGACCCGAAAGATTGATGCAGTAGTTGCTCTTGATGATTATGATGTAGAAAAGGCAGCATTGATAAGAGAAACGTTCCGTATTCCGGGAATGGGACAGACTACCCATCGATATTTCAGGGATAAACTTGCTATGAGACAGAAAGCAAAAGATTCAGGTATTAATGTTCCAGAATTCACTCCCGTTTTTAATAATGATGAAGTGAATACATTTATTGAAAATGTACCTGCTCCATGGGTTTTAAAACCACGCTCAGAAGCTTCTGCGTCAGGGATCAAAAAAATCTTAAATAAAGAACAGCTTTGGGAAGCCTTGAATGCATTAGGAGAAGAACGCCATCTCTTTTTACTGGAAAGCTTTAAGCCGGGAGATGTTTATCATGTAGATAGTTTAACTTTCAACAAAGAGGTTGTTTTCACATCAGCATCTAAATATCTGGCACCTCCAATGCAGGTTTCACATGAAGGTGGTGTTTTTCGAACAAAAACCCTTGGAAGACTTTCAGAGGAATTTAAAGCACTCGATGAGGTAAATACAAAGCTTCTCTCCAGCTTTGGGTTACTTAACGGAGCCACCCATACTGAGTTTATCAGGAATAAGGAAGATGGGAAATGGTATTTCCTTGAAACATCATCAAGAGTAGGTGGTGCTCATATTCCTGATTTGGTTGAGGCTTCCAGCAACATCAATATTTGGAGAGAATGGGCAAAAATTGAAGATGCTCTTTTAAGAGCTAAAGATTATACGGTAGCAAGACCTGCAGAATATTATTCAGGATTAATTATTGCCTTAATAAAGGATCAGCATCCCGATTATGGGGATTTCGAATGTGACGAAATTGTAAAGTACCTTCCTATAGACTATCATGTGGGAATTGTTTACAAATCAGAAAATGCCGATGTTGTTCAGGAAAGGTTGGATACGGCTGCGGAGAAAATAAATACCCATATGCTCAATATTTTACCTCCGAAAGATAAATTAATGAGCTAGATCATCAATTATAAATTTAATTATTCTACAATGCCACATATAGAACACACCGATTATTACTCACACATATTGGGAATGAGTATTAAAGTGGAAGTAACAGGCCATTACGGATATCCTATTATTATGTTTCCGACTTCCCAAGGGCTATACACTCAAAATCATGATTTTCATCTTAATGGAAGTATCAATTGGTTTGTGGAACAAGGAAAAGTAAAACTTTATAATCTTCAGACAATTGACAGCTGGAGTTTTTATGATAACGCAATTTCACCACAACAGAGAATAAAAAATTATGAGAGGTATGTTCAGTTTCTCATTCAGGAATTTGTTCCTTACATTCAGAAGCTTCATAAGCTACACAGAGTGGCTATAGCGGGGGCTAGTTTCGGAGGATATCATGCCGCTAATTTTGCATTCCGGTTTCCTGATGTAATATCGCATTTATTCTGTCTTTCCGGAGCATTTACTATTCGAAATTTCATGGATGGATATTCTGATGACTTAGTGTATTACAACTGTCCGAGAGAATTTATAAAAAATGACGAAGCATGGAAGTACAAACATATGCATATTGTACTAAGCACCTCCGATCAGGATATCTGCAAAGATAAAAATCTGGAGATGGCTGAAATTTTAAAATCAAAAGGTATTGATTATTGGTACGATGAAAGAAAATGGATCAATCATGATTGGGCATTGTGGAGAATGGTATTCCCAACATTTATAAGTTCATTTTTCTCCTGAAAATCAGTTCTGGATATTACTCATTAATTTAAAAACACTAAAAACAAGAATTATGGCAAAAAAAGTGGGAATTCTATTTGGTATGGAAGACACATTTCCCTGGGCGTTCATCGATAAAGTAAATGAATTGGGAGGTGGAGAGATTATAGCAGAACCTGTTCATATTGATAAGCTGGAACAGGGTGCTGATTATGGTTATGCTGTTATTATAGACAGAATTTCTCATGATGTCCCTTTTTACAGAGCTTATCTAAAAAATGCAGCATTGAATGGAACTTATGTCATTAATAATCCTTTTTGGTGGAGTGCTGACGAAAAATTCTTCAATAATGCACTAATGACAAAACTGGGAATCCCTCTTCCTAAAACGGTTTTGCTACCATCACATGAAAGGCCGACAAATACTTCGGAAACATCATTCAGAAATCTAAAATTCCCTCATGATTGGGAGTACATATTCGATTATGTGGGTTTTCCCGCATATATGAAACCTCATGATGGTGGCGGATGGAGAAATGTATACAGGGTGGATAATCCGGAAGACTTATGGAATAAGTTGGGTGAAACAGAACAACTTGTAATGATGGTTCAGGAAGAAATTATTTTCGATGATTATTACAGGGTATATTGTCTGGGAAAAAAATATGTGCATATTATGCCTTATGAGCCTAGAAATGAACCTCATTTAAGATATGCAACCACACATCAGACTGATGGAGAAGAATTAGAAAAATTGTTAAAAACCATCCATGACTATACCATTACAATGAACAAGGCTTTAGGATATGATTTTAATACTGTAGAATTCGCCGTAAGAGATGGAATTCCTTATGCTATTGATTTCTGTAATCCAGCTCCTGATGCTGACAGAAATTCGGTTGGAGAAGAAAATTTCGCATGGATTGTAGAACATGCAGCTAAATTTTCCATCGAAAAGGCTAAAGAATATATTCCAGGAAAACCTAATATTTCCTGGGGAAGTTTTGTAAAAGATTCAGTAAGATAAATCATTGAAAGAGAAAATAAAAAAACACGAAAGGAGATGCACCAGTTTACTATAGGAATCGAAGAAGAATATCAGATCATTGATGTTGAAAGCAGAGATCTTGTCTCTCACGTTTCCAAAATTATTGAAGGTGGAAAAGCTGTTTTAAGTGAAAATTTAAAACACGAAATGCACGAGTCCATGATTGAAATGGAAACAGGCATTTGTCAGAATATCCAGGATGCAAGAACGGAACTTACGAATCTGAGAAGACATCTGATCAATATTGCTCACGAACAAGGGCTTCGTGTAGCAGGAGGAGGAACACATCCTTTTTCACACTGGTCAGATAATCCGATAAACCAAGGGGAACGCTATGTAAAGATTGTAGATGATATGGGTGATGTAGCGAGAGAAAATCTAATATTCGGGCTTCATGTCCATATTGGAATTCCTAACCGGGAGGAAGGAGTACGAATTCAAAATGTGATGCGGTATTTTCTTCCCCATGTCTATGCGTTGTCTACTAATTCTCCTTTCTGGATTGGAAGGAATACGGGTTTTAAGTCTTATAGACAAGAGATCTTTGTGAAATTTCCGAGAACCGGAATTCCAAGCTACTTTAACTCACTGGCTGAATTTGATAGTTATGTAGATCTACTAGTAAAAACGGGAACAATTGATAATGCTAAAAAGATCTGGTGGGATCTTCGTGTACATCCATTCTACCCTACTATTGAGTTTAGAATTTGCGACATGCCTTTGAGAATAGATGAAACCGTTTGTCTGGCAGCGATCATGCAAAGTCTGGTCGCAAAAATTTATAAACTTCATCAGCAAAACTTAAGCTTCAGAAGCTATAGAAGATTATTACTTAACGAAAATAAATGGCGTGCCTCTAAAAGTGGAATTGATGCCCACCTGATCGATTTTGGTAAGGAAGAATCTGTTCCTTATCCTGATCTGTTAAAAGAATTGCTTGAATTTATTGACGACGTTGTAGATGATCTGGGATGCCGAAATGAAGTAGAATATGCATGGAAAATTCTGGAGAACGGAACTGGCGCAGACAGACAACTTCAAATTTTCAGAGAGACTGGTGATCTTACGAAAGTGGTAGATTATATGATTTCAGAAACAGAATATGGCATTACTCACGGCGAAACCATTTCATGATATTTTTGGTAACTTTGCAAAAATATGATGTATGAAAGATATTAGAATCGCGTTGCTGGACATGAATAACAACCATGTAAATCAAGGATTTAGAAATATTAAAGAAATCTCTGAAACCTTTAAGCGAAATTCTGAGGAAAATGTGAGTATTAGTGTGTTTGATGTAAGATACAAGGATGAAATCCCCAATATCGAAGAATTTGATATTTTTATATCATCCGGAGGTCCGGGGAATCCACACAGAGAAGGACTAGAATGGGAAACGAGATATGCAGACTTTTTAGATTCTGTATATGACCATAACAAACATAAAGAAGACAAAAAATACTTATTTCTGATTTGCCATTCTTTTCAATTAGCTAGTATTCATTGGAATCTGGGAAATGTGTGTCCAAGAAAATCCTATTCATTTGGAGTGATGCCCATTCATAAAACAGAAGATGGTGAAAATGAATTCTTATTTAAGAATCTTTTAAATCCTTTTTATGGAGTAGATTCAAGAGCTTATCAGTTTATTGAACCTGATCATAATCGTTTTGAAGAATTAGGAATGAAAATCGTTGCGATTGAGAAGTTCCGCCCACATATTAATCTGGAGAGAGCAATAATGGCTATCCGTTTTTCAGAAGAGATCTTTGGCACTCAGTTTCATCCTGAAGCAGATCCTGCAAGTATGATCGAAAATCTAAAAGATGAAAAAAACAAGGAGGCTATGATTGAGAACTTCGGAATGGAAAAATATCTTGAAACATTGGACAGAATTGACGATGAGGATAAAATTGTTTTGACAAGAGCACAAATTCTTCCCACATTTTTGCAACATGCAAAAAAGAACATATTAAAAGGAGCTGGTGCAATGGCTTAAAGCAGAATAAACAAATAAACCTAACTATATAAATCGAGCAAAATTGCTCGATTTTTTAAAATCACAACGAAAAAGAATATGATCCCAAAATACAGAAAACAATTCAACGAAGAATTTTCACCCGAAAAATATAATCAACTTAAAGCTTCATTAAAACAAAAGAGTGGTATCGAACCTGCATTTAGAATTTCTGAAAGCCCACTGTTCCTCACCAAAACGTTCGAAAAAAAACTTATTGATGCCAGTGAGCGTATTATTGATCAGATTAAAGCTTTGCCCACTGAAACACTTCAAAAGGCAGTTCCTGAAAATTGTAATGTTCCGAATGACACGGATCATAGTCATTTTTTCACTATTGATTTTGGAATCTGCAGAAGCGAAAATGGAGAAATAGAGCCACAATTGATAGAATTGCAGGCTTTCCCCTCTCTATATGCTTTTCAAAAAACTTTTGAAAATACATTTTGTGAGATTTATCCTTTTCTTTCAGAAATCAAAAATCCAATGCCTAATGATCAATTCATAAGCTACTTAAAAGAAGTGATCGTAGGTGATGAAAATCCTGAAAATGTAATCTTGCTGGAAATTTTCCCGGAGCAGCAAAAAACTGCAATTGATTTTGCTCTTACGGAGAAGCTATTGGGAATAAAAACAGTTTGCCTTACTAAAGTAAAAAAAGAAGGGAAAAATTTGTACTACGAACATAATGGTAATTTAATACCAATCAAAAGGATTTACAATCGGGTAATTTTTGATGAATTAGACCGGATTCCTGATCTTAAAACAGAATTCAATTTTCGTGAAGAAGTTGATGTAAAATGGATCACGCATCCAAATTGGTTTTTTAAAATTTCAAAATATCTTTTGCCTTTATTAAAACATCAGTTTGTTCCTAAAAGTTATTTCCTTCATGAATTTCCGGGAAACGAAGACCTTGGGAACTATGTATTAAAACCCTTATTTTCATTTGCAGGAAGTGGAGTCAACTTGAATCCTACAAGAGAAATAACGGATGCTATACAAGACAAGGAAAATTATATTCTACAAAGAAAGGTACACTATGAGCCTATTTTTGAAGATATTAATGGTGAATTTTCAAAAGCAGAAATTCGTTTATTGTATATTTGGCGGGAAAATGACGAACGCCCTATTCTATTGGAAAATTTAGGAAGAATGACTAAAGCTGCAATGGTGAATGTTGATTTTAATAAGAAAGATGCCATATGGATTGGAAGTTCCAATGTTTTCTTTGGTGAGGATTAAAAATTTATGACAAAAAATACTATGGAACAGGAATCAGCTTTTGAGGAGTTTGATCTAAAAAACAATTTTACAAGAAGGCGGGATTTATTACCTGTATGGATTAAAATCTTCATCTGGTTATTTTTAATTGGTGGTACTACTGCCGCTATACTGTTGATTTCAGGATCTTTTTTAACCAATGTTTCTTTATCGATATATGGAATACAGGCCAATCATCCGTATACAATACCGGGACTTATTATTTGTGCTCTTTTGATCCTTAAAGGGATTGTTGCTTACGGACTTTGGTTCGAGCAGGAATGGGCACCGAAAGCAGCTATAATTGATGCTATAGTGGGTATTGCATCCTGCACCATTATGATGGTTATCATTCCTTTTGTTAGTTCTACGATCAGCTTTACATTGAGGCTAGAACTTATCCCTTTATACTATTATTTGATAAAAATGAGGCAAATTGAAAAGAGCTGGATAAGCATATGACATAAAAACTTCAGATCAAATTTGGACAAAATTGATGATTCAAAAAAGAAACGCGAACTAATAAGTTCGCGTTTTTTATATCTATAAATGTTTATCGTCTTCCAGTAATTCTTTTGCCTGATATTCCTGTACAAGGTCTATGGCATTTGAAATCACATCGCTTAATGCAGTAATAAAAGTTCCGTCTTCTGCCATTCCCATCGCATGCTTCAATGCTTCAATTTCTTTGGGAATGATTTCGTAGCTTACATCTCTTCCTGCCTCGTTAATTCCATCTATAATCAGTCCGTTAATTTCTTCTTCCTTTCTACCTCTCAGATGCTTTTCGTTTCTGATAATGATATAATCAAACATTCTTCCAGCTATCTTTCCACATAATCTGATATCTTCATCTCTCCTGTCCCCAACACCAGAAATAATACCAATCTTCTTTGTAGATTCTACATTTTTAAGATAATCTTCGATTGCTTCATAACCATCAGGATTATGAGCAAAATCAATCAGTACTTTAAAACTTTTAAACTTAAATATATTCAATCTTCCCGGAGTAAGCTGTGCACTTGGAATGAATGTTCTTAGTGAATTTGAAATATCTTCAATTCCAAAACCATATAGATAACATGCCAAACTTGCTGCCAGAACGTTAGCAATCATAAATCGGGCTTTCCCTTCCATCGTAATTGGGAAATCTTTTGCTTTTCCAATTCTGATCTTCCAATCTCCTTTTTTGATGGTTACAAAACCTTCTTCATATACACAGGTAATCTTTCCCTCTTTCGCAAATTTTTTGATGTATGAATTGTTTTCGTCCAAACTAAAAATAGCAATATTGCTATCCAGATCATTAATAATCCGCATTGAATACTCATCATCAGCATTCATCACACTCCAGCCATTTTTCTTTACGCTGTCGAGAACTACTCTTTTTACTTTTGTGAGATCTTTTAAATTGTGAATATCATTCATTCCCAAATGATCTTCTTTGATATTCGTCAAAACTCCAATATCACATTGAGAAAATCCAAGACCAGAACGTAAAATTCCACCTCTCGCAGTTTCCAACACAGCAAACTCTACAGTAGGATCTTTCAAAACAAACTCAGCAGAAAGTGGGCCTGTTGTATCTCCTTTTGTGAGCATCGTATTTTGAATATAAATACCATCAGATGTTGTAAACCCTACTCTATAACCGTTATTCTTTACAATATGAGAAATAAGTCTTGTAGTAGTTGTTTTGCCATTGGTTCCTGTTACCGCAATAATAGGAATGGTAAATGGTTTTCCCGGTGGATAAAGCATATCTACAACCGGAGCAGCAACATTTCTTGGAAGTCCTTCACTTGGCGCCAGATGCATTCTGAATCCCGGAGCTGCGTTAACTTCAATTATTGCACCACCACTTTCTTTAAGGGGTTGCGTTAAGTTTTCAGCCATGATATCAATTCCACAAACATCCAATCCAATGATCTTCGAAATTCTTTCAGCCATTGTAATATTCTCCGGATGTACCATATCGGTCACATCAATTGAGGTTCCTCCGGTTGAAAGGTTTGCCGTTGATTTTAGAAAAACAATCTCTCCTTTTTGAGGGATCGTTTCTAATGTATAATTTAGTTTTTCCAGAAGTTCCAGGGTATCTTTATCAATCTGAATTTCAGTTAAGACATTTTCATGACCATACCCTCTTCTTGGATCTTTATTTTCTTTTTCAATAAGCTTTTCAATATTCAGTTCTCCATCACCTACAATATGAGCAGGAACTCTTCTTGCTGCAGCCACCATTTTATTATCTATTACAAGAACCCTGAAGTCGTATCCTGTAATATATTTTTCAACAATTGTCTTCTTGGAATATTTCTGGGCATGCTCCAGGCCAATTTTAGCACCTTCCCAATCGTTTACATTAATCGATGAGCCTTTTCCATGATTTCCATCTAAAGGTTTAAGAACAATTGGATATCCAATTCTTTTAATAACTCTTTCTAATCCTTCTTCATCAATTACCAGATCTCCAATAGGAACAGGAATTGCTGCATCATGAAGCATCTTTTTTGTCAGTTCTTTGTTACAAGCAATATCTACTGCGATAGAACTAGTTTTCCCTGTAATTGTAGCCTGAAATCTTTGTTGATTGATACCATATCCCAATTGAACTAAAGAATTAGTTCCCAATCTTATCCAAGGAATTTTTCTTGAAACAGCCTCTTCCACAATACTTCCTGTAGATGGACCTAAACGAACACGTTCTCTGATCTCTTTTAATCTATGAACACATTCATTAATATCATATTCTTTTCCTTCGATCAAGGCCTCAGCAATTTTCACAGCTTCTTCAGCTGCATATATCCCTGCATTCTCTTCAATATAATCAAATACAACATTATAAACTCCCGGAGTTTTCGTTTCACGTGTTCTTCCAAAGCCGGTATCCATTCCTGCTAATGTTTGGATTTCCAGAGCAATATGCTCTATAACGTGTCCCATCCAGGTTCCTGTTTCTACTCTATGAAAAAAACCACCTCTTACTCCTTCCGAACATCGATGGGTAATCAAAGACGGTATCATTTTTTCTATACGTTCTCTGAACCCTTCTATTTTATTGGTAGGAAAATTTTCCATCTCTTCAAGATCCAATCTCATCTGTATCAGCTTCTTCCTTCTGATGCTCCAAATATTTGGACCACGCAGAGCCTGTATCTTCTCAATTTTCATAGTCAATTTGCATTTTTCTTGATTAATAATAACATCTTCTAAAATCAAAGATAATGTAAAAGCATAAACAAAACCATAGGCAATTTAAAGATTTCTCAAAAAAAAATTAAATATTATTAACAATCTTAAAAACCTCAAAATCAATTTATATGTATTTGATATTTCTCTGAATATTAATAATTTTTTACATTTGCATACTATGATGAAACCCGTTGGAAAATTAATTGTTATCGGTGGTGCTGTAAATAAAGGAAGCTTTGCAGAAACCGATTATGATCAGAATATAGAAAAGAACCTTAATTTTTTTGAAAGAGGTATTTTAAGAAAGATCATTAATGAGTCTAAGTTAAAAGAGAACTCTGTAATAGAAATAGTAACTACAGCTTCACAAATTCCACAAATTGTAGGAACAGAATATAAAAAGGCTTTTGAGTTTTTAGGTGCTAAAAATGTCAATATTCTTGATATTCATAATCGGGAAGAAGCCAATTCTGATGCAATGGTTGCAAGAGCTAATGCAGCGGATGTGGTAATGTTTACCGGTGGTGACCAGCTGAGACTTACCTCTATTCTTGGTGGAACAAGATTTCATGATACCATTCTATTAAAATATCAGGAGCAGGACTTTATTTATTCCGGGACTTCAGCAGGAGCTGCTGCAGCCTCTGAAAATATGATTTATCAGGGAAGTAGTTCTGAAGCACTTTTAAAAGGAGAAATCAAAACTACACAAGGTTTGGGTCTAATTGACAATGTAATTATTGACACCCATTTTGTACAAAGAGGAAGAATAGGAAGACTTTTTCAGGCTGTTGTCAATAATCCAAGAACATTGGGAATTGGTTTAGGAGAGGACACTGGTCTTTTCATTCACAATGACGTAATGACGGCAGTCGGTTCAGGACTTGTGATTATAGTAGATGGTAGATTCATTAAAGATACCAACCTTACCAATATCAATTTAGGCGAACCTATATCAATAGATAACTTAACAGTACACGTAATGTCCATGAACGATCATTATGATCTTACAACAAAGACATTAACGATAGAAAATTCGCAGTTTAATCCCATTCCACAAGACAAATAGTTGTTTAGAGTGAAAAATTGAAAATGGAGAGTTGAAAAATGTAATACAACTTGAAGGATAATTATTCATATAGTTGTAAGTTTATAACTTTCAACTTTCAATTAATCAAACTATGAAAATAATTATACACGGCGGTTTTTTCTCCGAAAGTGATCAAAGCCATGAAGTAAAAGTGGCCAAACAAAATTCATTAAAAAATATAGCACAGAAGGCTTTTGACTTTCTTCAGTCTCATTCTGCTTTTGATACTGTTGCATATGCCGTATCTCTTTTAGAGGATGATGATCTTTTCAACGCCGGGATTGGTTCTCAGATTCAAAGTGATGGTGTCATCAGAATGAGTGCCGCCATCATGGATGGTGAAACTCAAAAATTGAGTGGTGTCATCAATATTGAGGATGTAAAGAATCCTATTTTTGTGGCTAAAGACTTAATAAAAGAAGATGATCGGGTTCTGGGAGGAAGCGGTGCGAAAAAATATGCATCAGAACATGGTTTCGAAAATTTCTCAACAGAAATCCCTCAAAGAAGAAAAGAATATGAAGCCAAGCTTCTCAATGGAGGAAAAGGAACTGTAGGCTGCGTTGCCATTGATCAAAATGGAAAGCTAGCTGTTGCAACTTCCACAGGAGGAAAAGGTTTTGAAATTCCGGGAAGAATTTCTGATTCTGCAACCGTTGCCGGAAATTACGCCAATTCATTCTGCGCAGTAAGTTGTACGGGTGTCGGAGAAGATATTGTAAGCAATGCAACGGCAACAAAAATTGTCACAAGAGTTACTGATGGGATGAATTTAAAAGATGCATTCGATAAAACTTTTGGAGAGCTAAAAACAATTGACGGATTTGCCGGTGCTATTGCCATTGATAAAGACGGAAATGTCTATCATCAAGACTCTTATCCTACCATGGTCTTTGCAAGTTTTGATGGTGAAAATTTCGAAGTTTTTAATTAATTTAACATTTTTTTATTACTATAATATTTTTTTTGGCACGCATTTTACATGATACTTAACAACAAATTTTAATATTAATTGTAAAAAAATAGAAATCATGGGAAATAAGACAAACGGATTATTAGCTTTATTAGGTTTAGGTGCTTTAGCATATTGGAAATATAAAAAATCTACTCCTGAAGAACAGCAAGCAGTAAAAGATAAGATCAATAATGTAAAAGATAATGTTAATAAATGGGGTAATGATCTTAAGGCAAAGGCAAATGATGTAGCTTCACAAGTCCAGGATAAAGTAGATGAAGCAAAAACAAAAGCTCAGGATTCTTTAAGTTAAAACAAGTTTTTTTAACATTCATATATAGAAAAGTCATCGTAGTATAATATTACGATGACTTTTTTTGTGCTGATAACCCAAACACTAAAGGTATTTTATTTCCAAATTGCGGTATTCTCCATTTTCCTTTTTCAAACTCTTCTGTGTGTTTAAAACAGGCATAAGGAGACCAATCAAATTCCTGGAAATTTTCTATCTCAACATTATTATTAATTAAACTCTGAATAACTTCTGTTAGTGAATGATTCCACATCACATATTCCTGAACAATATTTGCTGAAGGATCAGCATAAGTCCCTTCATATGTTTCTACAATCGGTTTTTCATTAAAATAATTATAGGCAACCTGAGTAAAATCATCATCAAACATCCATACTACCGGATGAAATTCTGCCATAACGAATTTCCCATTTGGTTTCAGGAAATGGGCAATCACTTCTGCCCATTTATTTAAGTCGGGAAGCCAGCCTATTGTTCCATAGCTTGTAAATACTATATCAAATTTTTCATCTAAAATATCTGGAAGAGTATAGACGTCAGAACAGATAAACTGGGTATTTGTTTTACACTGCAAAGCGAGATCTTTAGCCGTATTGATTGCTTTATCAGATAGATCAATCCCTGTAACTTTTGCTCCCTTTCTTGATAATGAAATGGAATCCTGACCAAAATGACATTGAAGATGAAGGATAGTCTTTCCTTCAATATCTCCCAAAAGATCAAGCTCAATTGAGTTGAGAGAAGTTTTCCCTTTTAAAAACTCTTCAACGAAATAAAAATCCGATTTCAAATGAGGCTCTACCTTAGCATTCCAGGAGTTTTTGTTGATTTCTAAATAATTTTCCATGGTTAAATTCTGTGGGTAATGGTGTTTTTACCTCAGACAATATTAATCATATTTTGGCAATTATTCATTTTGAAATTCTCTGGTCGGAATTACAATGGAGGTATAGGCACAGTAAACCTCCCATCCCAACGATTCGTATAATGATTTACCTTCCGGCGTTGCAACCAAAAAATTGTTATATGCTCCTTTTGATAGCGCAATTTTTTCTAATTCTTTCATTACAAAAGAACCCAAACCTTTCCGTCTATGATTAGGATCAGTGATGATCTGATCGTAAACCGCCAAATCATCAACAATAGCTACTCTACCTATCGCCGCTTGCTCTCCCATCTCTTTAGTAACAATATTAACCACATAGGTGGAATTATATTGTTCATATTCAAGTTGATAATCTTCAGGAAGCTCACGATCTAGAAAATGCATAGTATGGAAGCATGACATCATATATTGATCTCCTTGAACTTCCCATCTTGAAGGTATTTTATCTTTAAATGTTTCAAAAGCTGAAGATACTTTTAAAAAGACCAAGGGCTCGTTAATTGATTCGGATAATTGAATAAAATCTTCATTAGGCTCACAAAATAAATAGCGTTTTTTCTGCGTAGGAGCATTAACATCCACTGTAAAACCAGATTTGTATGGGACGGGTAAAGGTAATTCTCTGGATAGCGACCATCCTTTCAGCCATTTTTCTATTACATCAATAGAAGCTTTGTTTTTCATAATTTGGCTATTAAAACTTGGATATAAATATAGCAATTGATTGACTGTGTCTCACAACAAATATAGATTATATTCATCTCAAATATTAAAATTAATCACCATCTTTAACATAGTATAATTTTAAAATAAAAAAATAATTTCATGGATAAGAAGCATATCGTAATTATAGGTCTCGGTGGTGTTGGTGGTTATTTTGGTTTTAAGATCACTCAAAATAATGAGGCTTTTCAACAATATAATATATCATTTGTTGCAAGAGGTGAAACCTATAAAAAATTAAAAGAAGAAGGCTTAACGTTGATTTCTCCTGAACATCGTCGCAGTAAAACCCACCCTGATGAAGTTTATGAACATATTAAAGATATACCACATCCTGATTTGATATTGGTTTGTGTGAAAGAGTATGATTTAGAAAGAGTTTGTACCGATTTAAAAGAAGTCATCAATAAAGAGACTGTTTTGCTGCCAATGATGAATGGTGTTGATATTTATGAAAGAATGAGAAAAGTTCTTCCAGATACTATTATTTTACCATCATGCATTTATATTGCTTCTCATATTAAAGAAAAAGGAGTTATTGAGCATAAAGGGAAAGGAGGGAAAATAATTTTTGGTAAAGATCCCCTGCACCCTTCTCAGGATGTCAGTTGGGTATTGAGTGCACTGGATGAAAGCAGAATCGATTTTGATTTTAAAGATAATCCATCGAGTGATATTTGGACGAAATTCACTTTCATAGCAAGTTTTGGATTGGTTACAGCCAAACACAATTCATCTATGGGTAAGGTTTGTACAGATCCTTTGCAAAAAAATGAGGCTACAGAAATAATGAAGGAAATAGAATTAATTGCTCATAAGAAAGATATTTTTCTTGCAAAAGATCTCATTAAAAAAACTTTTGAAAAAGCGTCTACATTTCCATTTGATACTCCAACTTCTATACAATTGGATATTAATTCAGGAAAGGAAAATAGTGAATTGGAATTATTTGCCGGAGCCATTATAAGATATGGAAAAGAACTGGGGATAGAAGTTCCCTTTACTCAGAAAATATATGAAGATTTAAAAGCTAAAATTAACTCATAAAAAAGGCCTTCTCAAAATTGAGAAGGCCTTTTTTATTTTTTAGTTCTGCTATTCTTTATCCCAGAAACTCTTCCAGAGAAACTGTTTTCTGTTCGCCAGCTTCAAGATCTTTAAAAGTTACTGTTCTGTTTTTAATCTCCTCCTCTCCTAAAAATACAAGATTTTTGATTCCTTTCTTTTCCGCGTAGGTAAACTGTTTATTTATTTTTGCACTTTCCGGATACAGTTCAGCTGAAATACCTTTTGCTCTTAGCTGCATAATTAGTTTTAAAGCTTCTAAAGTTTCTTCACCTCCGAAATTAGCAAACAAATACTCCACCTTTGATGTAGCTTCTGCTGGGAATACTCCCAATTCTTCCATCACTAAATAAATTCTATCCAGTCCGAAAGAGATACCAATTCCAGGAATGTTTTTAACCCCGAAAACGGCTGTCAAGTTATCATATCTTCCACCACCACCGATAGAACCCATTTGTGCTTCATCAGCTTTAACCTCAAAAATAGCTCCTGTGTAATAATCCAACCCTCTTGCTAAAGTAATATCGAAAACAAGGTTCTGACTATCTACACCAAGGCTTAGAGACTGTGTAAGGACAAATTCTAACTCCTCTACTCCTTTTAAACCTATTTCATTTCCAAAAAACTTTTCTTTCAACTGAAGAAGGTTTTCCAGGGCATCATTTGATTGAGAGAATAAGAAATCTAATTTATCAATTGATTCCTGAGAAATTTCTCTTTCCAACAATTCTTTTATGACTCCGTCTTTTCCTATTTTATCTAACTTATCCAGAGCTACTGTAAAGTCAATTAATTTATCTGTGATTCCTGCATATTCAGTCAATCCGGAAAGAATCTTTCTATTGTTAACATGAATGGTTACAGAAACTTTTAGATCTGCAAACGATTTCAGATATAATTGAATCAGGTCTACTTCCTGTAAAAGGCTTTCACTTCCTACTACATCGGCATCACATTGATAGAACTCTCTGAACCTTCCTTTTTGAGGACGATCTGCTCTCCAAACCGGCTGAATTTGATAACGTTTGTATGGGAAGGTTAATTGCCCATGATTCATAGCCACAAATCTTGCAAAAGGTACTGTAAGGTCATAACGAAGGGCTTTGTCTGTAAGACTTTCTGAACTAAAAGGTTTTTCTAATGCTCTTTGAAAATCATTAAGCATTTGGGTTTTCTTATCTTCTTTAGCTTCATTGATACTGGAATTTAAGATCTTAAAAATCAAACGATCCCCTTCTTCTCCATATTTCCCTGTCAATGTAGAAAGGTTCTCAAAACTTGGAGTCTCCAACGGTTGGAATCCAAATAATTCGAAATTATTCTGTAAGATATTGATGATATATTTTCTTCTTGAAACTTCCTGTGCGGTAAAATCTCTTGTTCCTTTTGCTAAACTAGGCTTCATTTGTTTATGATTGATAAATGATGTATCATTATTGATAAGTCATGCAAAAATAAGAAAATGAAAAGACTTTTTAATACAAATCAAGACACGACAAAAGCTGTATAAAATAAATTTGTGATTACTATTCTTCTACAGCAAGCCGCGTGCACTCGTAAATAAGCACTTCAGCTTAGATAACAATCTTGCATTTCAAACAGAGAGAGATTAATAGATTAAAATTTGAATTCGTCAATTGCTGTATCATTAAACAAAATTTTTGTACAAATTTCATGGTTTTTCAGAGCTCCCTGCACACGCCATATAACTGTATATTTTTCTCCACTTCTGGTTTGTTTTCCTCTGGTTGATTTTAAATGATGCTCTTTGAATATATTCTCATATTTCTCAATAACTCCATCTTCGTAAGGAAGACTAATCTGATAAGTATAACGGGTAGTGATTCTGTCAATAACATTCTGGATGTATTTAAAAATAATGAGGAGTAAAACAACAGACACAGAACCAATAATAGCTTCTTTATAATATTCCGCTCCTATGGTCATTCCCAATGCTGCACAAATCCAAATGGTGACGGCTGTAGTAAGTCCGGACACCCTATTATCCTCTTTAAAAATAACTCCAGCACCAACAAAACCTATCCCAGTAATAATGTTAGCTGCTATCCGGTCCGGACTTCCAACTTCGCCAAGACTCAGAGATAACATCGTAAACATACAAGAGCCTAATGTAACTAATATCATCGTCCGCAATCCTGCAGATTTTAATTGATATTCTCTTTCAAGTCCAATTATTCCTCCTATTACAATTGAAAATACAATAGGAACGATATCACTCATTATGTTCATTTGTCTTTTTTTATTTACGTCAAATTATTATTTTTTTATTTTATTTACAAATTACCTCATTAAAAAAATCATTAACTTTTTTAGTACTTATTAATTTCCTCCAGTACTTCAAACCGACAGAAATTATGAACATTTCATAAAAGCTGAAGAAAATATCTCCTCCAGCTTTTCATCATTGGTTTTTTCCGGATCAATTAACAATCAGATACTCTCCAGAATTTCTAATATTTCTTCTCCATAGTTCTCAATTTTATGTTTTCCAAAACCTTTGATATCCAGAAGCTCAGCTTTTTTAGCAGGTTTATATTTGGCAACAGATACCAATTCTTTATTACTGGCTATAAAGTAGATAGGAAGGTTTTGTTCTCTGGCCTTTTCAGATCTCCACAATTTCAATGCATCTAAGATCTTTTCTTCATCTGTGTTCAATACATCGTCTTCCGCAGAATATTTTACACTTTTAGCCTCTTTAACACTTGACACTACAGCTTTTAATTCTTCAAAATATAAAACAACTGACCAATAAAGTTCATCATGTACAAAAGCTGTTTCAGACTTGATAATTTCATGACTTTCGAGAAAATCGTCCAGTGCCTGTTGATCTGTATACAGATACTCTTCAGGCAATCTTATTTTAAAAACTTTTACTTTCATCATGTCTGTTTTTATTATATTATTTATTACCTCCGCCTAACAACAGAATTTCATCAATTCTGATTTCTGTAATGTATCTTTTTACTCCGTCTTTATCATCGTAGGATCTGCAGGTCAGTTTCCCTTCAATCGCAATTTCTTTTCCTTTGGGAACATATTTCTGAAGAATCTCAGCAACCTTTCCAAAGGCAATCAGATTATGCCATTGTGTTTCTTCTACTTTCTCCCCTTTTGCGTTGGTGTAATGATCACTCGTTGCTAAAGACACACTCGCTTTTACATTTCCACTGTCGAAGTTTACCATTTCAACTTCTTTACCTGTGTAACCAATTAATGTTACTTTGTTTCTTAGTGACATAACTATAAATTTTTAAGATTAATAATGTAGATCAGAGACGTTCACTGCTTTCTCAAATCTCTGTTGCAAAGATTGTCATCCCGAAACACTCAAGTCGGTTACAAACTATTTAAATTCATTTGTAGTCGTTTACAAACGGATAATCCGTATCTTTGAATAAATATTCAATCTATGAGAAAAGAGATCAATATATTTGAGTTTCCATTCAATTTAGGCCTTACTAAAAAAAAACATGAGATTGAACCAGGTGTTAAAAAACTTCCTGACTGGCTAAGAAAATTTGATTTTCATTCACAGCTTGATCCTAAGAATATTTTCAGACTTGAGGGACCGGAATATGCAATGAATTTTGATCAGGAAACCCAGGTCAAAAATCCTATCCAAATTATTGAATATGCCCAAAAGCAATCTGAACTGATCTTAAAAAATTATGATCAGAATACTTTCAACATTATGATTGGTGGTGATTGCAGTATTTTAATAGGAACTGCTGTTGCTCTTAAAACGCTTGGAAATTTTGGATTGTTTTATCTCGATGGACACTCCGATTTTATTCCACCCCGACTCTCTCTAAGTGGTGGCGTTGCAGGAATGGATCTGGCCATTGTTTCAGGAATGGGACATGAAAAATTAACCAATATTAATGGATTTAAGCCTTATTTCCTGGAAGAAAACATTTTCTGTGTCGGAAATGCAGAGACAGATGATGAGGAATATGTAAGCGAGGTTATCAATTCTGATGTACATTATTATGATCTGGAAAATCTGCGAGAAAACGGCTTCAGAAAAACATCTGAAAATTTTTTAAAAATGGTTCAGGAAAAAGATCTGGATGGTTTCTTTATTCATTTTGATGTCGATGTTTTAAATGATAAGATCATGCCTGCAGTTGACAGCAGAATGGAAGATGGAATCGACTACAATAATCTTAAAGAAATTTTAATTCCATTGCTTGAAAATACCAAATGTTTTGGAATTGAAATCACTATATTAGACCCTGACTATGATACAGATGGCCTTTATACAAAGGTTTTTATTGAAAATTTAATTCAAATAATAAAATTATAAAGAAGAATACATGAAGCAGAAAATAAAAAGAACATTCAGAGTTTCAAAATATGTAATTTATAAAGAAACCCTAGTAGATTACAAAGAGCATTTCTGGTCTTTTCTGGGAGCGTTTTTTGGAATTGGAATCATTGCATTTATCCAGTCACACTATCTTTTGGAGCAGGAAAATATTTTTCTGATTGGTTCATTCGGAGCCTCTAGTGTTTTGATCTATGGAGCTATCCAAAGTCCCTTGGCTCAACCGCGGAATTTAGTTGGGGGACATGTTCTTTCAGCATTGGTGGGTGTTACAATTTATAAAATAGTTCCAGATGTTCTTTGGCTATCAGCACCATTGGCTGTAGCATTTTCAATTGTTTTAATGCAGTACACCAAAACCTTACATCCGCCAGGAGGTGCTACAGCACTGATTGCCGTTACTTCCTCAGGAAAAATACCTGAATTGGGATATTGGTATGTCCTATCTCCTGTTCTGTCAGGATGCATTATCTTACTCCTTGTTGCCTTATTTTTCAATAATATTACTTCCAACAGGAGCTATCCTAATCACAGCAGATTTATAAGGCTATTAAAGAAAAAACATGAACACAATATGAAAAGATAAAAGTATGAATTGTCTCGAATGTGGCGAAAAGATCATCGGAAGGTCAGACAAAAAATTCTGCAATGATGCCTGCCGCAACGCCTACAACAATAAGCAGAATAAAGATTCTAATAATCTGATGCGGAATATCAACAATAAACTCCGTAAAAACTACCGTATCCTGACAGAAATAAATATCGACGGTAAAACTAAAATTGTCCGATCGAAGCTAGATGGCTTGGGTTTTGATTTTGATTACTTCACCAACATAAAGGTTTATAAAAATGGTTCTGAATATAAATTTATTTACGACTATGGTTATAAGCTTTTAGAAGATGATTATGTTTTGATTGTAAGAAATCAGACGTAAGTACACCAACCTAATTAATACCTATGAAAGAAGTTGTCTTAATTACCGGAGCTAATGGAATGGTCGCCCGTGAACTATCTAAAAACCTTGAAAAGGATTATACTGTCCGATTTCTAACCCGGAAAAAAAACAAAGCCAACGAATACGAATGGGATATTCATAAAGGTACAATCGACGAATCTGCATTTGAAAATATAAGCCATGTCATTCATTTGGCTGGAGCCAATATTTCTGAAAAAAGATGGTCGGAAGAGAGAAAAAAAGAAATCATTTCCAGCCGTATTGATGCAGCAAAACTGATCCTCGATACTTTAAAAAAGAAAAATATTCGTTTAAAATCTTTTATTTCTGCTTCTGCTGTTGGAATCTATGGAGCGCAGACTTCACAAAATATTTATGCAGAAGATGATGAAAAAGCAAATGATTTTCTGGGAAAAGTAGTCAGACTCTGGGAAGCTGCTGCCGATGAATTCCTCAAAGAAAATATAGCTGAAAGAGTTGTCAAAATACGAACATCCATTGTCCTTTCTGAAAAAGAAGGAGCATTAAACAAAATGGCAGTTCCTATCAAATTCGGAATCGGTTCACCAATTGGAACAGGAAAGCAATACATGCCGTGGATCCATCTAACAGATATGTGCAGGATTTATGAATTTGCTTTAAAGAATCCGCATGTGCATGGAGCTTATAACTCCGCTTCACCACAACATACTACCAATGAAAATTTCACAGAAAAAATAGCAGAAGTTTTACACAAGCCTTTGTTTATGCCCAATATACCTGCTTTTATATTAAAACTCCTATTTGGAGAGTTGTCTGTAGCCTTATTAGAAGGTTCGCGGGTCGATTCACAAAAAATTCAGGATGCCGGTTTTCAATTTCAATATCCTGATTTGAAAAATGCATTACAGGATCTACTGAAGAAGTAAATTTTATCAGTTTGTTCTTAAAAGATACCTCTTAAGAAAGTATCTGTTCATTATTGAAGTACTTGATTCATCTCTAAATATTACATTATGAAAGACATCATTGTTACCAAAGCACGACAGAATAATCTTAAAAATATTTCTCTGCAAATTCCCAAGAACAAAATCACAGTTTTTACAGGTGTTTCGGGTTCGGGAAAATCTTCATTGGTATTTGAAACCATTGGAGCAGAAGCCCAACGGCAGATCAATGAAACCCAAAATAGTTTTATCAGAAACCGTCTGCAGCATTTTGGGGTTCCGAATGTAGATAAAATTGAAAATCTTAATGTCCCTTTTATCATTAATCAGAAAAGACTGGGTGGAAACGCTCGTTCAACGGTTGGGACTGCAACTGATATTTATGCTTCTCTCCGATTGCTTTTTTCGAGAATAGGTGAACCTTTTGTAGGCTATTCTAATGTATTTTCGTTTAATAATCCGCAGGGAATGTGTCCGGAATGTGAAGGCCTTGGGTTTGTTCAGACTGTAAATATTGGTACCTTATTCGATAAAAATAAATCATTAAATGAAGGAGCCATACAATTTCCAACCTTTCAACCGGGTGGCTGGAGATTGACCCGTTATATTCATTCTGGTTATTTTGATAATGATAAAAAGCTGAAAGACTATACAAACAAAGAATGGGAATTACTTCTGAATGCAGAGGAACATACTCCTAAAAAGCCATCCAAAGAATGGGGAAAAACGGTAAAGTATAAGGGAGTGATTCCGCGGATTGAAAACTCCTTTTTGAAAAAAGATTCTAAGGAAAACATTACCAGAAAAGAAACCTTAAAAAAAGTCATCATCACGAAGAAATGTCCTGTGTGTGAAGGACAAAGATTAAACCCGAAAGTCCTATCCTGCAAAATTAAAGGACAAAACATCGCAGACTGTACAGCTCTGTCAGTCGATGATCTTCTTATTTTTATAAAATCCATTCCATCCGGAACCTATTCTTCAGTTTTACAGGAATTGGAAAAGAAACTTGAAAATCTTATTGATATCGGTTTACAGTATCTTACACTGGACAGGCAGACCGATACGCTTTCCGGAGGTGAATCACAACGAATAAAAATGGTAAAACAGCTGGGAAACAGCCTGGTCGATTTACTTTATATTTTTGATGAACCCAGTATCGGTCTGCATCCTAAAGATATTGATCATATTGTAGACATTATCAAAAAAATAAGAGATAAGGGAAATACAGTTTTAATCGTTGAACACGATCCTGATCTCATTAAAATAGCTGACCTCATCGTAGACATGGGACCTGAATCTGGGAAAAATGGTGGAGAAATAATGTATCAGGGAACTTTTAAAAATTTAAAAAATGCTAAAAGTAAGACAGGTAGTTATTTCAGTAAAACGCGTCATTACAATAAACATCCCAGGTCACCAAAAGGATATATTGAAATAGAAAATGGAAGTCTCTTTAATGTAAAAAATATTAGTGTGAAAATTCCTAAAGGGATCATGACTGTAGTAACAGGAGTTGCCGGTTCCGGAAAAAGCACATTAATTAATAAGATCCTTCCCTTATTTTATCCGGAAGTAACGATTATCGATCAATCTGTTTTTACAGCCAGTAGCCGTTCTAATGTACTGACTTATTTAAACCTTTCAAATACCGTAAGAAAACTTTTTTCACTGGCAAATAAGGTTTCAGATAAGCTTTTCAGCCGTAATGGAGAAGGAGCCTGCCCCAACTGCAAAGGTTTAGGTGTTGAGAAAATAGACCTTGCATTTATGGACGATATCGAACAACCATGTGAAGTATGCCAGGGATCAGGATACAAACCGGAAGTTCTTCAATACCATTATCATAAAAAGAATATTGCTGAGGTCATGGACATGACCGTTTTAGAGGCTTTAAGCTTCTTCCCTAAAACAGAATTCGGACATGATCTTGGCCTACTGATCAAACTTGGATTAGATTACCTTACTTTAGGTCAACGGCTTGACAGTTTTTCCGGTGGTGAAAGACAACGCTTAAAACTGACGAAAGAATTAAATGAAACAGCTCAGGTTATTGTATTAGACGAACCCAGCACCGGACTACATCCTATCGATAATGAAAAGCTATTATCATTTTTTGACGAATTAATAAAAAAAGGCAATACGCTTATTGTGATTGAACATAACCTGGATATCATAGCTCAAGCTGACTGGATCATCGATATTGGACCAGGAGCCGGAAAACTGGGTGGTAAAATTGTGTTTGAAGGAACAGTAGAAAACCTTTTATCTGCACCCCATTCTGCAACTTCAAAATATCTAAAGAAACATCTGAATGGTAAATAATAAAATTAAGGCTTTCTTTTTACAATTCTTCTGAATTTAAAGGGATTTTAAACGGTTTGTTGAAAAAGAAATATTAATTTAGCGGTTACATTGCAGAGAAGTAAAGAGCAGTCTATAACCATGAATGAAAGCTTAATCTTAAAGAATATATCTCAACACATTTCGCTTAGCGATGATGAAGCCGGTTATTTCATTTCCTTATTAAAAGAAAGAAGGATTAAGAAAAAGGAATTGATTCTAAAACAGCAGCAAAGCTGCAAAGAAATAAGCTTTGTTCAGTCAGGTACATTAAGGGCTTTTTATGTTGACTCATCTGGAAAAGAATCCACCATTATGTTTGCAGTCCCCGATTGGTGGATCACAGATATGCACTGTTTTGTCAATCAAAAACCAGCCATACTGAATATTGAAGCATTAGAAGACAGTTCCATTTTACAATTGAAAAAAGATGATTTGGAAGCACTATATTTAAAAGTCCCAAAGTTTGAAAGATTTTTCAGGATCATGATGCAGAATGCATACACCAGGGAACAGCTAAGAATCATAGAGAACCTTTCACTGACGGCTGAAGAGCGATATTATAATTTTCTTCAAAAATATCCTTTGGCAGTGGAGCGGATCACACAAAAGCAAATTGCATCTTATCTCGGGATCACACCGGAATTCTTAAGCACCATCAAAACAAATAAACAAAAAAATAGCACCTCTTAAACTACCTTATTTTTTTCACATGATTTGTTCCTTTATTTTACATTAAAATAAAAAACTATGCTAATACTTATTGCAGGTCCCTACCGAAGTGGTACTAATGATGATCCTCAACTCATTCAACAGAATTTAAACAATCTTGAATCAGCAGCGTTGCCTATTTTCAGAAAAGGACATATTCCGATGATCGGAGAATGGGTTGCTTTGCCATTAATCCATCTTGCTGGCTCTCAACAATTAGGTGATGAAGCGTGGCAGGAAATCCAGTACCCTATCGCACATCGCCTATTGGAGAAGTGTGATGCAATCCTACGTTTGGAAGGTGCATCAAAAGGAGCAGATGAAGATGTAAGAATCGCTAAAGAAAGAGGACTAAAAATTTATTATAATATAGAAGATATCCCCAATGCAGAATAATAAAATAAAAATTGTAAAAACAGAGATTTTATCTGACAACTGGTATACCTTAAACAAGGTTACTTACGAAAAATTAAAAACCGATGGAACAGTAGAAACCCAAAGCAGAGAAGCCTATGACAGAGGGAATGGTGCTACTATTCTACTCTATAATACAAATTCAAAAACTGTTATTTTAACCAGACAATTCCGGCTACCTACTTTCATTAACGGGAATTCAACAGGGATGCTTATTGAAGCCTGTGCAGGATTACTGGACAATGACAATCCGGAAGACTGCATCAAAAGAGAAACCGAGGAAGAAACTGGCTATCAGATTTCCAAAGTAGAAAAAATTTTTGAATCTTATATGTCACCAGGTTCAGTAACTGAAATCCTTTATTTTTTCATTGCAGAATACTCTAAAGATATGAAAATAGCTGATGGTGGCGGGCTTGAAGAAGAGGGTGAAGACATTGAAGTTTTAGAGTTATCTTTCGACGAAGCTTTAAAAATGATCGATACCGGAGAGATAAAAGATGCAAAGACAATCATGCTTCTTCAACATATTCGTATTAAAAATATTTTGTAGCATCATCTTTGCTGCTAAAAAAACTAATATCCATAAAAACTCAATTTAAAATAAAATAAGTATTTTTCACTTCGGATTTCTTAGCATAAAAACTTCTGAAAATGAGGTAAGAAATACATTAAACTTAAAAAATATGAAACGGCAATTTTCATTTATCCTCTTGTTATCGCTATCAATAGCTACTTTTGGCCAGAAAAAGGAAACTATTAAAGAGAAGGCTATTACTGAGCAATTTAAAAATGATTATAAAAAGAAAACTTATCCAAGGTTTGAAGGAAAGATTATAGTTAAAGACACTCAAATCCAATTTGATGATAAAACCATCTTTTATGATAAATCAGATAAGACAACAGGTTTGATATTACAACAAGGACTCATTTATCCGCAGCTCCTCACCGATTATCAAATGGAAAAATTCATCGATGAAAGTACAGATAAAACACAGAAAAGATTTCTGCGCCTTCAAAAAAATCCTCGTGCCGGTTTCGATGTCAATAATGTCAAGCTAAGCAATACAGTAGAACTAGCCTTTGTAGAATCCAATCCAAAAGTCAAAAGATTCAGAATGACCTGCAAGGATAATAAACTGGGGAATCTGATTCAATATCTTTTTGAACTGACCAATAAAAATGCAGGTAAAGAAACTGCTATGGATGAGTTTATTAAAAATTCTACATTGACGTATTTGCAGCAACAGAAAGTCGATTAGAAAGTCTTTAAATGTAGTAATGTCAAATGATTTTAAAAATATCAAGTATTAAACAACTTAATAAATTCTTCTTTTTATTTTTAATTTATCAGATAATTGCAGTAGTGTCACTTTTTGGATGTTATCCTTCGGATATATTTTTTACTCAATATTCAATTTATGGTCTGATCATAACATTTCCCATTTCAATTTTTAGCTTTATGATTAGATTTGCTGAACCAGATTTAGAAATGACAGTAATTATTATTCAATCAGTTATTTTTCTAATATCTGCGTTGATTTATGTATTGCTAAAGCGTAAAATTCAAAAATCAAATGATACAGGATCACATTACTCTTAAAAATCGTTATAAAGAATTCATCACGAAAGTTTGTGAATCTAAAATAGTCTATGTTTTAAAAATTGTTAAGCTACTTCCAACAAATAATAAACAACTAATTAGTGATATTCGTTAAACGATTTGTGTCATTCGTGTTTTAAATGATTTAACCACAAATACCACTAATGTTTACACTAATAGTCACAAATAAACGGAAAATAAATAGTGTCATTTGTGAAATTATTTGTGCCATTTGTGTTTAAAAAACATCGAAAGTAATTACATTTAATACCTCAATGAGTATGATGCCCTCTAATGAAAATATTTTAGCAGAAATACTCGGTAATTTTGAGAGAGAAGAATTACCTCCTAAAACTTTATTAACTGAAGAAGGTAAAATGGCCCGCAGATTTTACTATCTTGAAAAAGGAGCGGTCAGAGGTTGGCTTAATAATGATGGTAAAGAGATTACTTTTCAGTTTTTATTTGAAGGAAATTTTATCTCATCATGGGAAAGTTTATTTCACAATTCACCAAGTATTTATAACATCGAAACGATAGAACCTTGTACAGTTTACAGTACTTCTATTGAAGAATTCAGACAAACAATGGAACATAATCCAGACATCAAGGAATTTTATTATAGTTATTTGCAGGAACGCCTGCTTAAGTATCAAAAACTCTTCATTTCACGTATAAAAGATAGCGCAGAAGAACGATATGCTGAATTAATAAAACAATCCCCTGAAATTTTTCGTCGTATTCCTCAATATTATATTGCCTCTTATTTGGGAATAACATCTGTTTCACTGAGCCGGATAAGAGGTAAGAAATAACACCGTTTTACTATTTTATATGGTCACTCCATGATTATTCTTTACCTCGGCCATTACAAAAGTACTGTGTGTACTTCCAATGGAATCTACGGAACCTAATTTATTAAACACAAAATCCTGGTAATGTTTCATATCGCGTACCTGAACTTTGAGTAGGAAATCAAAATCGCCTGAAATATTATAACATTCCGCGACTTCATCTATCTGTAATATTTCCTGTACAAATTCATTTCCGACAGATCTGTCATGAATCTTTAATTTAACCTGACAGAAAACGGTAAAGCCACGATTCAGTTTTTCGGCTTCCAGAATTGCTGCATAATGTTTGATATAGCCCTCCTGCTCAAGCCTTTTAACCCGTTCAAAAACAGGTGATGGAGAAAGGTTGATTTCCTTTGCTAATTCTTTCACGGTCAGTTTAGCATTCTTTTGTAAGATCCTTAACAGTTGAAGATCTTTGTCGTCGAGTCTTTCCACAGGATAATATTCTTTTTTCGGTTGATTTTTTCAAATTTACAGAATAAATAACTTATAAATTTAATTTAAACAAAATTATATCCCTAATTTTTAAATTTTAACCAATTAAATACCTTAAATCAATACCTTTACACCCAATTTTGTTCTTTAACATACTTCATCAAACGGAAAAGGTTTTATTTAAGGTAGATTAATAGGGAATCGTGTGAGAATCACGAACTGTCGCGCAACTGTAAGTAACACACCAAAGGTTTTTGTCCCGGAAGATCCACTGCCATAAGCGGGAAGGATGACAAAAACTGTTACAAGTCAGGAGACCTGCCTGTTCCGAATTGACAATGCTTTCGCGGTTTGAAGCTTTTGGTCATACAGATGATACTTTTGAACGTATTAGGTTGGTTTGAACTTGAAAGGTGTATGAGTTTAAACGCAAAGATTTTTTATAGAGATTCCTTAGTTTTAAGGAGCAAAGAAATGCGACAATGTCGCCGATGAAGCTGCTGGTAAGACGCTCGCTTCGAAAAATCGATGGAATCGATTTCTACTTTGCCTTCTTAAATAAAGAGTAATTATAAATAAACTTTGCGTTAATGAAATTCTAAAGCTTCTCTCCCTAGCCTCTTTCTTAAATGGAAGAATTACGTCCATATTGTAACTTCTCTATTTCTCAAAAACTCCTTCCCGATCGTATTACGAAGCATTATAAGAACTTTTAAAACCAGAATTTAATTAAAAGTTTAAAAGAAAATGCAAACACACATCCTAGGCTATCCGCGAATTGGTAGCAACAGAGAACTTAAAAAAGCCTGCGAACAATATTGGGCAGGTAAAACATCATTACAGGAACTTTTAGAGGTAGGAAAAACCATCAGAAAGCAAAACTGGAAACTACAACAGGAAGCAGGGATTGACCTTATTCCATCCAATGACTTTTCTTTTTACGATCAGGTATTGGATATGACTTTATCAGTGGGTGCCATTCCTGCCCGTTATCAAGACATTGCCTCCAATGAGCTTGATCTATATTTTGCAATGGCTAGAGGTCATCAGAAAGAAGGTTTAGATATCACGGCAATGGAAATGACGAAATGGTTTGATACCAATTACCATTATATTGTCCCTGAATTCCAGAAAGACCAACCATTCAAATTATTCTCCAATAAAATCGTCAATGAATTTATTGAAGCAAAGGAAGCAGGAATTCATGCAAAACCAGTTATCCTTGGATTGGTTACTTATTTACTATTAGGAAAAGAAAAAGAAGAAGGTTTTGATAAATTGGATCTGGCTCAAAATTTACTTCCTGTCTATACTGAAATACTAAAAGAATTAGAAAACAACGGAGCAGAATGGATTCAGTTTGATGAACCGTTTTTGGCATTAGACCTTGATCAGAAAGCTAAAGAAGTTTATCAATCTGTTTATGCTCAGATCACACAACAATTCCCTAATCTTAAATTCATCGTTACAACGTATTTTGATGGATTAAAAGACAATCTTTCGTTAGCCACTACTCTACCTGTTGATGCTCTACATATCGACCTTGTACGGGCTCCTGAACAATTGGATGCAGTTCTTGCTACCATTCCTGAAACGTTGATCCTATCATTAGGAGTTGTAGACGGAAGAAACATCTGGAAAAACGATTTCAATCATTCTTTGATTTTCATCAAAAAAGCTATTGCAGCATTAGGTTCTGAAAGGGTATTTATCGCACCATCATGTTCATTACTTCACTCTCCTTTCGATCTTGATCTGGAGAAAAATGAAAAGATACTTTCTCCTGAAATCAAACAATGGCTGGCATTTGCCAAACAGAAAGTTTCTGAAATTGTTACCTTAAAAAAATTAGCTTCAGAAAATCCGGATTACAATACCTTACAACAATTGGCTGAAAATAAACAAGCCATTGAAAACCGTAAAGTTTCAACACTCATTCACAATCAGGATGTAAAAAACCGTGTTGCCGTAACTACAGAAAGCGATGCACAGAGAAACAGTCCATTTAATGTAAGAAAAGAGACACAGCAGAACGCATTGGAACTTCCTTTATTCCCAACAACTACAATTGGATCTTTCCCTCAAACAAAAGAAGTAAGAAGCTGGAGAGCTCAATTTAAAAAAGGAGATCTGAGTGCTCAGGAATATGATCACCTGCTTAAAGAAGAAACTCAAAGAACCATTAATTGGCAGGAGGAAATCGGAATTGATGTATTGGTTCATGGAGAATTTGAGCGCAACGATATGGTTGAATATTTTGGAGAGCAATTAGCAGGGTTTGCGTTTACTCAAAATGGATGGGTTCAGAGTTATGGAAGCCGTTGTGTAAAACCACCCTTAATTTATGGAGATGTTCACAGACCTCAGCCAATGACGGTATACTGGTCACAATATGCTCAATCATTAACTCAAAAATGGGTAAAAGGAATGTTGACAGGTCCTGTAACGATTCTTCAATGGTCTTTTGTACGTGATGATCAACCTCGTTCTACCACATGTAAGCAGATTGCATTGGCCATCCGAGATGAAGTTAATGATCTTGAAAAAGCAGGAATCAGAATTATTCAGATCGATGAGCCAGCTATCAGAGAAGGTCTTCCTTTACGTAAAGCAGAATGGCAGAATTACCTGCAATGGGCTGTAGAAGCTTTCAGAATTTCTGCAAGCGGTGTTGAGGATGCTACACAAATCCATACGCACATGTGTTATTCTGAATTTAATGATATTATCCACAATATCGCTGATATGGACGCTGATGTAATCACAATAGAATGCTCAAGAAGCCAAATGGAATTATTGAATGCTTTTGCAGACTTTAAATATCCAAACGAAATCGGCCCAGGAGTTTATGACATCCACTCTCCAAGAGTTCCATCAAAAGAGGAAATGGTGGCATTGCTGAAAAAAGCACAAGCCGTAATCCCTGCAGAACAACTTTGGGTAAATCCAGACTGTGGACTGAAAACCCGTCATTGGGACGAAACTGAAAAAGCATTGATCGCTATGGTAGCAGCTTCAAAAGAGGTAGCAGCAGCATATGCGACTGAGAAAGTTTAATAGAACTGATTATTATTTTTTATTTTGAGGCAGGGGTGAAAGCTCCTGCTTTTTTCTATCCAAACACAGAGCTTTAAAAATATGTGGATAACTAATTTTCAAAAAAAGGAAAACCGTTTGTTTAAAAGTGAAAAATAATATATTTTTAGAATATACATTTAACAAGTGCAAAAAAAAGAATTTTTAAAAACACTAGCTCAAAAAGGCTATGATATAGGTTTTGGAGCAAAAAAGAACTTCTCATCTTTTGATATTATAAATAAACTTCCTAGTTGGGTTGGATTTATATCTCTTATTGTTGGTATTGTACAAATAGCCTATAAAGATATTCCCTTTAATAAAGAATTATCTATACTAGTAATATTTGTCGGAATTTCAATTATGTATTTAGAGACTTTTAAAAATAGAGTTGAAAATTTCGAAAAAGAAGGAGTAAGATTAACAGAACTATTTAACAAAACTAGAGACTTGTATTTTGAAGCAAAATCAGATAACAATTTCTCTTATTCATTTTATGATGTTCGCTACCAACAAATCCTAGCAGACTTTTACAGTAACACAATAGGCAAACAAGTCTTTATGTCTCAATGGTATGCTCACTTCAAATTTTTCTATGAAATGCAAACCAAGTGGATTGAAGAGGAGCTTAATCTTACTTTCTTTAAGGATAAATTACCTGGTTCATTAAAAGTAATTTTCATACTCATAATAATTTTAATTATAGCTTCAATAATCTATGGATACAGCACAAATTTTCGATGATTTTATAAAAAATTTAAAAGTCCAGAATGAAGAGAATATTGAAAATAGATTTGGTTTAATTACAAGAAGACTAAATATTGATTTTTATGATAGCGATTCGAAAAGTGACCACGGCTTATACGTAGGAAGTTATGGGCGAGACACAGCAATAAAGGGTATCAGTGATTTAGATTTGTTATTTGAATTACCAGACTCTGTTTACACACGCTATAATAATCGTGAAGGCAATAAACAAAGCCAATTACTTCAAGATATAAAAAGTTCAATAGCCAAAACTTATCCTCAAACCAAAGTAAGGGGAGATGGACAGGTTGTTGTAATTGAATTTAATAATGATATAATAGAGATATGTCCTGCTTTTAGAGAATCTGATAACAGCTTTACATATCCAGACTCAAACAATGGAGGAATGTGGAAAAAAACCGATCCTATCCCTGAGCAGGAAAAAATAACATCTTCAGATATTGAATGTAATGGAAATTTGATAAATCTTTGCAGAATTGTAAGAGCGTGGAAAGATAAAAATGGAGTTAAAATTGGAGGGTTACTGATTGATACTTTTGTTCATGATTTCTTCATGAGTAAACCAGAATACAAAGAATACTCATTGGAAAATTATGACTTGCTTATTAGAGATTTTTTCTTTTATTTAAAAGAAATGGATGATGATAGAAAGTATTGGTATGCACCTGGAAGCAATCAACATGTATATAAGAAAAAATCAAATTTTAAAAATAGGGCTAAAAGAGCCTATGAAAACATTATAGAAGCAATTGATAAAAAAAGTAATAATACAGTCTATGAAATTTGGAGAAAGGTTTTTGGAAAATCATTTCCGTATCCTAAATTCATACAAGAATCTAGTTATAATTATACTGATAAAGAAGAATATATTGAAGAAGTCTACCCAGTTAACATAACTAATAGAGTTTCAATAAATTGTGAAGTTATACAAGATGGATTCAGACCAGCATTATTAAGAAGTATGCGTATCCTATCAAAAAATAAAAAATTATTATTTTATATCGAAACCACTGATGTCATTGAGCCATATGAGGTGGTTTGGAAAGTAAAAAATGAAGGGGAATTAGCACATAGAAAAAATATGTTGAGAGGACAATTAATTGAAAGTAATGAAAAAGGAAACAAAAGAAGGGAAGCTTCCAGTTTTGCAGGACCTCATAACGTAGAGTGTTATATAATAAAAGAGGGATATTGTGTAGCAAGAGATAGAATTGATGTACCTATTAGTAATATTTAGTAAAATGTGAAAAGAAAAAATAATATAGAAGATTAACCTAAATGCATACTATAATGCAAGAAAATTTATAATGATTAAAAAAATAAAAAAGCATTCTACATAAGAGTGCTTTTTTATATGTTTTTGGAAAATTACTACTTTCAAATCATTCTCCCTTTAACCCTTTAATTTCTTCTTTTAACAAGCTAATATATTCTTGCAAATTTTTAATAATTTCTATGCTCAACTCATTATTAAAAGTATGGATATTCGACCCTGAACCCGGGCTATCATTAAACGTCGCATTACTATTATTAATTATTACAGCAGCTTCATCCTCTTCATAGATTTCTTCAACCGGAACTTCAAGAAAATTAGCAATCTTATCCCACTCTTCATGTATTATTTTCACATCCCCGCCTTCTTTTCTACAGTAATTGGATACATCAGTAGCAATCACATCAGCAATTTGCTGTTGAGTATATCCTTTTTTCTTCCGTAGTACACGTAATTTTTCTTTTTGCATAATCTGCTTTTTTACAAATATAAAAAAAATAAGACTTTGTTTCTTTAAATGCTTCTAAGGTATCTTCAAAAACTATTTACTTCTCATTGGATTCCATCTTCTTACACCAGAAATAACATCCAAATAAATTAATAATGAATAAGTTATGATTTTGTAGATTTAATTGCTTAATTTTGCACCCCGAAAAAAGGATTCAGATTATAGAATCGCAGGAAGGAGGTTTTGTGCAAACAAATACTCATCAATAAGGTGATTATAAATAACATAAAAATCAATAAATATCTAAATATGAAAAGAGTTGGTGAACACAGAAAGCTTCTTGGGGTTGATAAGACAGTGACTTTACAAGAGTTAAAAACAATTTACAGGAATACTATGAAAGATTCGCATCCTGATAAATTTATCAATGACGAAGCCGGAAAACTGGAAGCTGAAGAAAAAAGCAAATCTGTGATTGAAGCCTACCACTTCCTGGTTAGCATCAACCCGGAAACGCAGGAGAAATATAAAGAGGAATATACTGAAACAACCACAAAATCTAATATTCACGATTTCTATTTAGAAAAACAGGTTTTGAAGATCCAGCATTTGAATGGGAAAATGTATGAATACCTTGGTGTTCCAAAAAATACGTATATCAAAATGGTTAATTCTGATTCTCCAAGCCGTTTTGCAAGAAGACATATCTATGGGAATTTCATCTATAGAAAGTCTGGTGAGGCGATGGCAGATTAATATTCTGTATAAAATATAAGCGAAGGCTTTCAGTTTGTTCTGGAAGCCTTTTTTATTTTGAAAAATGAGATGTTTTTATGTTTTGGCTAAAGCCTATGGATGGCTTTTTTTGATAAGCGGGCTAAAGCCCGCTCCTATTGATAGTTTTCTCTCGCAGATTGAGCAGATAACGAAGATTTTTATCTTGATTGTTTTTGCTAAAGCGAGTGAATTTATATTTCTTGATAAGCGGGTTAAAGCCCGCTCCTATTGATGGTTTTCTCTCGCAGATTGAGCAGATCACTCAGATCTTTATCTAGATTTTCAACAAAATTTAAGTGCCCTCTTTGTCATTGACTTCGTCGAACTTTCAGTTTCCGTAGGAATCTAAACCTTTAAATTTCATAAAATAATAAATAATCTATATTCTTTGTTTCGGCTAAAGCCAATTGAATTTGTATATTTCTTGATAAGCGGGCTAAAGCCCGCTTCTATTGATTTTGTCTCCCACAGATTGCACAAATGACACAGATGTTTATGTTGATTCTTGGAGATGTTTCCATTCTAGTACATCATTACTCTATAAGAAATGAGAAAAAATCATGATCCCCTAATATCCCATTTTTCAATAGGAATGGGCTTTAGACCATTCACTTATCAAAACGCTCCATAAGGTTTTAGCCAAAAATTATAAAAAAACCATATCAAAAGAGAATACAAAAAAGCGTATCATTTCTGATACGCTTTTTCGGTTAATTAAGGTTGTTATATTTAGTCTAAGTGTTTCGGAGTAAATCCATCTTCACTTAGTTCTCTGTGCTCATAATCTGCTTTCATTTCAGCTTCATAATCTGTTTTCTTATGTTGACCCGTTCTACGAAGAATTGAATCAAATAGAGAGTATACTACAGGCACGATAATCAAGGTAAGGAATAGAGACGATGTCAAACCACCGATAACTACCCATGCAAGACCTTTATTAAATTCTGCTCCTGCCCCACTTGCCAATGCAATTGGTAACATACCAAAGATCATCGCAATTGTCGTCATTAGGATCGGACGAAGACGGGCATGGTTAGCTTGAACTAATGCATCGTGTGTATTAAACCCAGCCGCTTTCCTCGCATTCGTAAAGTCGACAATCAAGATCGCGTTCTTCGCAACAAGACCAATCAACATGATCATCCCTAACATCGTGAAGATGTTTAATGAATTCGCTGTTAAGGCAAGAATAACCATAACCCCGATCATTGCCAGTGGAATTGAGAACAATACCACAAACGGATATACAAAACTGTCATACAGTGAAACCATTACCAGATATACCAATACGATAGCTGCTAATAAAGCAATACCTAACGTACCGAAACCTTCCTGCTGGTTTTCCATATCACCACTCCAGATATAATCTACTCCTGCAGGCTTATCTTTACCATCCATGAACTTGGCAGCCCATTCATTAGCAACGTCTCCCACAGGTCTACCAACAACTTTTGATCTTACTTTAACAGAAGGAGATTTATCTCTACGTTCCAATAAGCTAGGTCCTGATCCCATTTTCACTTCTGCAAACTGACTTAAACGAACCTGCTCTCCCTTAGGATTTGTAAACATAAGGTTTTTAACATCATCGATAGATTGTCTGTTGGCATCTCCGAAACGGATATTGATATCATATTCATATTCTCCTGCTCTGTATTTTCCGTCTGTATTCCCGTTGAATGCTGTTTGCATCGTTTGTCCTACACTTTGAAGATTTAAGCCTAAAGAAGACATTTTATCTCTGTCAATGTTCACCTGAACTTCAGGGTTACCAGTATCTGTTGACAATTCAGCATCTACTGCTCCCGGAACTTTTTTCAACAGTTCTAAGATTCTTGTTGCTTCTTTTACTGCAGTAGCATTATCCGGAGCTGTTACCACCATTTCGATTGGTGCATTTTCAGCACCTAAGATACCAATTGGAGCAGTTTTAAATTCAACTCCGGTAAATTTCTCTTCTAATGCTCTTTTTACTTTTGCCGCTTTGATGTTGGTACTTTCAGTACGCTCAGATTTATCGGTAAGGTTTACCTGAACTTCGGACTGATATGTTGTAGCCTGAGCTCCACCAAAACCTGTTGATTGCTGCCCCACTGTTGTAATCAAATCAACAACATCTTTATCGTTTCTTAAGAACTTTTCAACATCCAATGTTATTTGGTTTGTTTTTTCAACGGTTGCATCTTTTGATAATTCCATCTGAACTAAGAACTGACCACGGTCAATTGGAGGGAAGAATTCACCACCGATGAAACCGAATGCTACCAACATGAATGAAGAGATCAGGATAACAAACGTGATCACAACTGTTGATATTCTTCTTAATGTTGATTTCAAACACCATTCAAGAATTCCTGTAATCCAATGCGTGAATTTGTCAATCAATCCTTCAAACCAAAGGATGAATTTCTCGAACCAGTTTTTTCCTGTTAAATGCTCCAGTTTACCAAATCTTGATGATAACCAAGGAATGATCGTAAATGAAGCTAACAATGATAATAGAGTTGCAATAACTACCGTGACACAAAACTGCCCCAGGATATTTGCTACAAGACCTGAACTCATCGCAATTGGAAGGAATACCACCACAATTACCAACGTGATCGCTGCAACGGTAAATCCAATCTCCGAAGCTCCATCATAAGCTGCTCTGATCTTACTTTTACCCATCTCCATGTGACGGTAAATGTTTTCCAATACCACGATCGCGTCATCCACAAGGATACCAACCACCAGGGAAAGTCCTAGTAAACTCATTAAGTTCAATGTGTATCCCATCAGGTTCATTCCAATAAATGCTGCAATCAATGAAGCTGGAATAGAAACCATTACGATAAATGCATTCCTGATACTGTGAAGGAATAATAACATCACAATCGCCACGAGAATAATCGCTAAGAATAAATCAAAGATAACGTGGTTCGCAGATTCAAGGGTAAAGTCCGTAGTATCATTTACTACTTTTACTTTTATCCCCTGAGCTTTATAATTAGTTTCTACTGTTGCAATTGTTTTCTGAACGCTTTCAGATACAGCAACTGCATTGGCATCAGATTGTTTTTTAACCTGCATTAAGATCGTAGGAAACTGATTGAATCTTGCTACTTTTTCAACATCTTTTTGTGAATCGAAAACGGTTGCAATATCAGACAAACGAACCTGAGCTCCATTTTTATTGGAAACTACAAGATTGCTCATTTCCTCAATCGACTTATATTTTCCAGATAATCTGATCGTAGATTTTGCGATTCTTGTTTTCAAACTACCTGTAGGGAAATCAAGGTTTGATGAAAGAATTGCCTGTTGAACATCTGCAATTGAAAGTCCATATCCCTGCAATTTTTTCTCATCAAGATTTACCTGAATCTCTCTTTCCTGTCCACCTACAAGATCAACTTGCGCCACACCATTCACACGAGAGAAAATAGGCTCTATTTTTTTATCTAAAAGATCATAAAGTTCCTTATTGTTCAATTTATCCGATGAAACACTCATCGTGATGATTGGTAAATCATCCAAAGAGAATTTATTCAGTGAAGGGGGATCTACGTCATCCGGAAGGTCTTTAAGAACCGCATTCACCTTACGTTGAGCATCATTCAAAGCATAATTTACATCTGCTCCATCATTCAACTGAACCATGATCACAGATAAACTTTCGTAAGAGGAAGACTCCACTTTTTTTACGTTTTCCAAAGAACCTACGGCATCCTCAATCTTCCGGGTTACAGATGTTTCTACCTCTGCGGGAGAAGCCCCTGGATAAGTGGTAGAAATGGTAACCATATTGGTTTCAAACTTTGGAATCAATTCGTATCCCATGAGCGTATAACTCAGGATACCACCCAATGTCAGGATTGTAAATAATACAATAACTAACGATGGTCTTTTAATCGATATTTCTGCTAACTTCATAAGTCTACTACTTTACAATATTGATTTTTGACCCATTATCTAAGTTGATCTGTCCACTGGTAATTACCTGCTCTCCTCCATTAAGACCTGTTAGAATCTGTACCTTATCTCCATATACTTTTCCAGTCGTCACTTTGATCATTTTAGCAGTTCCGTTTTGAACGATGAACATTTGACCAGAGCTTACTCCGTTTACGAATGCTTCTGCAGGAACTGTTAACATATTTTGAGTTTCAGCTCCATGATTTGTTTTAAATACCGCTGTCGCATACATACCTGCTTTTAAGTTTCCTCTGTTCTGAACTTCAATTTCTACAGGGAAGTTTAAAGACGCATCACTTTTAGGAGCAATGAATGTAATTCTTCCACTGAAAGAATCTTCTGGCAAAACATTCACATTGATTGGCACTTCCTGACCTAATTGAATTCTTCCAATCTGACTTTCATCTACCAATACTGAAAGTTTTAAACTGTTGATATTTACAATCTCAAACATAGAAGATCCTACCGAAACAACCGTTCCTGGCTCAACCATTTTTTTGTTAATTGTACCACTAATACCTGCACGGATGCTTGTATCACCTACTCTAACACCCTGAGCTTTTACAGCTGCCTGCATGTTTTTCAACTGCAATCTTGAATTGTCAAGTTGCTGTTTTGTAACACCTCCGGTTTTGTAAGCGTTTTCGTAACGCTGATTATCTATAATTGCGTTTTGTAAGTTATTCTGAGCCTGCGTTACATCTACTTCGATCGCATCTCTTTTGATTGTTGCTAATGTTTGGCCTGCAGAAACATGTGAACCTTCTTTTACCAAAACACTAACGATACGTCCAGCAATTTCAGAAGACTGGTTCATTTCTTGTTTTGGAAGAAAAGTACCATTCGCTGAGTAATCTGTATCAATATTTTCTCTGGTTACAGTTACTACATTCACGTTGATCTTATCAACCTGCTTTGCAACTTCTTTAACCTCTTTTGTCTGTTTTTCCTTATTTCCGGCAATCTTATACGCTGCTAAACCAACAAGTACTGCCGCTACGATGATATATATTAAAGTTTTTTTCATTTTAGTTATGGGTTTTGTAGTGTGTTTAATTCTCCTTTAGCTTTAATTAACTTGATCTCAGCCTGCTTGTAGTCTAATAATGCATTTGAATAATTCTGTTTTGCAGAAGTCAGAGCATTTTCAGAATCCAACACTTCTGTAAGTGTTGCCAAACCATTCTGATAATTGGATTGTGTATTTTTCTGTACTCTTTCCGCAAGATCAACGTTATCCTTCATACTTTGAATGTTAATGATCGAGTTCTCCATATTGGAAATTGCATTTTTATAATCCAAACTCAAATTCAACTGGGTATTTTGAATATCCTGATCTAGATCCTGGATATCGATTTCCGCTTGCTGGATCTTAGCTTTTGTAGCCCCACCTGTAAAAATCGGAACATTGATATTCAATCCTATTGCTGAATAATCACTCCAAAGTACTCCATTACTCAAACCATTGGTAAGAGGAAATTTCTTTCCTGTTGCAGCCCATGCGTAATTAGCTTGCAAGCTTACAGTAGGATAAAGATAAGCTTCCGTTGCTTTCTTATTGAACACAAGAAGTTCTCTGTTTTTATTCTTCACCTGAAGTTCCAAACGGTTATCCAAATTCACATTGCTCATAATAAGCTCAGGTCTTGGTTCAATTGTTTTTTCTTCAAGTTCGATTTTAGTATCGATTGGAACACCCATATAAAACTTCAAAGAGTTTTTTGATAATTCCACAGAATTGATAAGCTGTTGTCTGTTTGATCCAATATTGGTCAACTGTACATTCGTACGGTCAAGATCTATTGATTTAGCTAACCCATTATCCAATAAACTTTTGATAACGTTTCTTACTTTTTCTGTATTTTCATAGCTTGCCTGTACAGTTTTAAGATTTTCTTCCTGTACAAAAACCTGATAATAAGCCGTTGCTACATTTTCAATGATTTGTTCATTGGTCAATTGAGCATTCAGAATGTAGAACTCTCTGGTTGATTTCGCAGCTTTAAGACCGGTAAAAACCCTTTGATCAAAGATAGCCTGCTGAACATTGATCCCTGCATTGGTACTCCAAGGCTGTCCTAACTGAGCAGTTATCCTTTGCCCACCAAATTCCAGCAATGACTGCTGAATAACAGGGTTATAAGTTAAGGCTGCTGTACCCGTTACCTGAGGTAAGGCTCCAGCTCTGGCTTCATCAATCTTATATTCAGCTTTTTTGATCTGTAAGGCAGCTTTTTTGGCTTCTGCCTTATTTTGAAGCGCCTGCTTAATTGCCTCCTGTAAGGAAACCTGCTGTTGCGCAGACACTGATGAGTAGCCGAAAATCATAAATGCTGCAGCTATCCCAATTTTTAGCTTGATTGCAGTTATACGTTTTCTTTTCATAATTTATTACTTCGTTTATTTTTTTAATAGAATATTGTTCTCAAAATACTTTATTCCTAAAGGACGTATGATATTTAAAAATACTTTAAGCTTTTAACTAATTTTTAAATAACATGTTTAAAATGATCTCTTTTCGCTCTGATATGATCTTATCAAACTCTTTATCATCGATCATCAGATTCTCCATCAAAAGAGGTCTTATTGCACTTGGAAAAACTAAAAGGGAGACCATATTCAAAATAAATTGAATAGGTTTCATTCTTTCAATATTTCCTAATGCCATCTCTCTTTCAATATCCTCATACATCTTTTTCAATTCATCCTCTTCGATATCTTTCTGATGACAGTTTCCTTTATTGATCTGTGAAACAATATACGTTTCCAGATAAGGGTATTGAAGACTTGTAGACAAGCTGCCTTCAATAAACTGACTTATTTTTTCTTTGAAAGGTAGATCAGAACTCTGTATAATCTTCGACTTCTCCTGCTCTACTTTCTGCGCTTCATCAAAAACGATCTGCATCAGATTATCTCTGGATCGGAAGTAATAATTGATAAGCGTTCTGTTCACTCCGGCTTCATCTGCAATCTCTTGCGTGGTAGCATCAAACTTCCCTTTCACAAAGAATAGGTGCTTCGCAGTTTCTTTGATCAATTCTTGTGTTTGGTCTTTTTTTGCTTGATTTGACATTTTTGTTAAACAAATTTGTGCAAATGTATATCAAAATTTATTTTTGACAAAATTGTTAAACAAAATAATTAAACAATTATTATGATTTACATCATGTTTTAAAACAAACAGTTAGAGATTAATGATTCTTAATCCCGATAAAGTGAGGTGTTTTTATATATTTGCCGAAAATTAAAAATCGATGCGGAAAATTTTACTTCTTTTTTCTTTTGTAACCTTTGGATTTCTATTTTCTCAGACTAAAGCTTTACAGGATAATCAATACTATTTCTATGAAAATAAAGGCCAGATTGTTGATCAGGATGGAAAAGAAAATGCTGGTGTAAAATATCTTTATCATTCAGCAGGATTGAATGTTCAGCTTCGCTCTAATGGCTTTTCTTATGATATTTATGAGACTAAAAAGACACCCAATCCTAATTATTTACAGTTCAAAAGAGATAAATATCTTGATCCCAAAATATATCATACAGAGGAATTTCTGTACGAAAATCTATTCCATAGAATTGACATTGAACTACTAAATTCAAATAAAAATGTGTCAATTCTAACAGAAGGAAAATCTCCTGACTATGACAATTATTATAATATTGCTAACAAAGCAGAAGGAATAACTAAAGTTCATAGGTTTAAAAGAGTGGTATACCAAAATATCTATTCAAATATTGACTTAGTTTTTTTTAAACCGAAAGACGTTTCAAAACCTATTGAATATAATTTCATCATCCATCCTGGAGGAAAGATCTCAGATATCAAAATGAAATTCAATGGTGCCTTAACTTTGATTAAAGATGGCAAACTTATTATGAACGTTCGCTTTGGAGAAGTTCAAGAAAACATTCCCAATAGTTGGGTATTAGCTGATAAAAACCAGAATATTAACATTTCTTTTAAAGACTTGGGTGATCAGACCTTTGGATTCAATACTCCTGTTAATTCTTCTAGCAAAACAATAATAATTGATCCAGTCCCCACACGAATTTGGGGGAGCTATGCCGGAGGAAATGGTGAAGATTATGGAAAAATAAAAACTGACAGTCAAAATACAGGCTATCTAGTAGGTTCAACCAGCAGTAGCACAAACATTGGTACTTCAGGCGTTTATCAACAAAATATAGCGGGGAATTTTGATGCATTTATAATGAAAATATCAAGTAATGGACAAAAGCTTTGGGGTACTTATTATGGATATAATCTAAGAGACGACTTTGAAGATGTTGATATTGATGAAAACTTTAATGTTTATGCTGGAGGAAGTGTGCAAAGAGGACCAAATAATGAAAATGTCGTTTTGGTAAAATTCAATAGTAACGGAGATTTAATATTCCAAAAAGAATTTGTGTCAAGTAGAATTGATAGAGTGTATACAGTCTCCTACAATCAAAATCATGTTTATATTGGTGGTGATGCAATGAGTTCGGATTTTCCAACGGTAAATGCATTGCAACCAACAAAAGCGACTCCCCTAGGTATGACTGATGGAATTTTGGCCTCTTTAAATGCAACAAACGGAAATGTAGAATGGGCCACCTATTTTGGAGGATCAGACTCATCTACTTCAGTATTTCAGATATTCTCTTCTACAAATGATCTGGAAATTATTGCCGCAACGCAATCTGTCAATATTCCTATGGTCAACCCCTTTCAGGCTGTAAAAGCAGGGATCACCGATGGGGTGTATTTAAAACTTTTAAAATCAGGAAATACAATTATAAGATCTAGCTACTATGGAAATGCTGGACAAGATGTAATACGACAAGCCCGAATAATCAATAATATTTTAATTCTCCCCGGAGAATATTCCACCGTAGCGGTACCGATGGGACAGCCCGGCGTTTGGAGAGTAAACTTAGCAAACAATGCAATAACAAAAACATATTTTGATTTTCAATATGATTACCAATTAAATAGCTATCCTGATATTTTAGGAAATGTTTTTTTTACAGGTTTAAAAACAAGTGGACAGACAATAGATATTTCGACTCCAGGAGCATATATGGGAATGCCACCACAATATGTTTCTACTTTTCTAGTAAAATATAATGAAAATGATATAAAGCAATGGGGAACCTATTATACAGGAAACGGCGCGACACAACTGGGATTAGTAACAAAAGATAGTAATGATTTCATCTATCTAACAGGAATGTCAAGTGGTAATACATCTGGGATCGCAACACCAGGTACATTTCAGCAATTACCTGGTGGTGGGAATGATATTTTCATAGCAAAATTTAAAGATTGTACTTCGGCTGCTACAGTAACCTCTAACTCTCCTGTCTGTATCAATTCATCTATTCAATTAAATGCAACAGGAGGAACAACATACAGCTGGACGGGACCAAATGGATTTACTTCCACCCAACAAAACCCTACTATTCCAAATGCTACAGCCGCCAATTCGGGAACTTATATCTGTCAAATATCAGGCTCCGGAGGTTGTGATGGAAGTTTTACAGTGAATGTTGTGGTTGGGGATAATATAGCACCTGTTCCCAATACCGCAAACTTATCTGATATCACAGGAGATTGCCATACTATTATTTCCAATTTCCCAACTGCAACTGATAATTGCGCAGGAACAATCACAGCAACAACCACCGATCCACTTTCTTATTCAATTCCAGGAACTTATGTAATTCATTGGATCTATAATGATGGTCATGGAAATACGTCAACACAAAACCAAAATGTGATTGTAACTTCTCCAGCTCTTCCTACAACAACCAATGTAACGCAAACATTTTGTGCTACGAATCAGCCAAAAATTTCAGATATTCAAATCACAGGTCAAAATATAAAGTGGTATGATACTTCAGGAAATATTCTACCATCAACAACACCATTAGTAAATGGACAGACCTACTACGCTTCCCAAACGATCAATGGATGTGAAAGTAATAAAATAGCAATTCAGGTAGTTGTAAATACTACCCCTAAACCAGCAGCAAATACAACTCAGGACTTCTGTGCTTCTGCTAATCCGACTTTGGCTAATTTAGTTGTAAATGGAACTTCATTAGTATTTTATAGTACGACAGGAAATATTTTACCTCTTACAACTCCACTGGTACACGGACAGACATATTTTGTTACCCAAACGATCAATGGATGTGAGTCAGAGAAATTAGCCATAGCTGTTACTCTGTCTACCAATAATGTTCCTGCTCAGGATGTCACAGATGCTCTATGCAATACATCTACAGGAACAACAATGAGTATCAATCTTCATTCCTATGAAGCAAGTATCATTGCTAGCCCGAACAATTATACGTTTGTTTATACAGACAGTGCAGGAAACAACATTCCTAACCCATCCAGTTATCTTATGACGGTGGGATCAACCGTTATTCATGTAAAAGTGTCTACTGCGGATGGATGTTTTATTGTTATAAGATTAAGCTTAACATTGAATCCAAAACCTAAGATCAGCCTTACTGATCAGATTGATTTTTGTCAAGGTAAAAGTATAACATTAGATGCAGGAAGTGGATTCACTTCTTATCTATGGAATACCGGAGCAACTACTCAAACGATTATTGTTTCCACTCCTGGAAACTATTCTGTAAAAGTGACCAACAATTTCGGGTGCGAGAATATTGCCAATACACAGGTAAGCTATTCGATTTTAGCAGAAATCGTTTCTGTAACTGTTACAAATAATTCGGCAACTATTCTTCTGTCAGCTCCCGGAAATTATGAATATTCATTAGATAATATCAATTGGCAGGATTCTAATGTATTCAACAACCTAATTATAGGAGAATATATTGTTTATGTAAGAACGAAATCGGGCTGTATTATTGGGCAAAAGAATTTTTCAATCTTCAACATTCCTAATACAATCACCCCGAATGGTGATGGAATCAATGATAAATGGAGAATCAAAGGACTCGAGAATTATACAGGAACCGAAGTTGGGGTTTATGACCGAAAAGGTATTCCGGTATTTAAGGATATTATTAATAAAAAACCATTTGAATGGGATGGTAAGTATAATTCAAATCCATTATCTACAGGAAGTTACTGGTATATTATAAAAGTATCTGATGGCAGATTTTACAACGGATGGCTATTGATTAAAAACAGAGAATAAAAAAACGAGCAGAAATTTCTGCTCGTTTTTTTATAATAACTTAATTTTATCTTCTAAAATATCGATGATCTTATCTTTATAAAGTCCTCCAATCGCTTTCTTGAAATTCTTTTTACTCATCTGAATTTCATCTTTGATCTCTTCAGGAGAAGATTTGTCTGACAAATATAGAAGTCCATAATTCTCTTCCAATTTAGTAAGGATCTTTTGTTTGAATTCATCAATGTTTTCAAAACCTTCCGGTTGCAGGGAAACATCTATTTTTCCATCTTCACGAATGGTTTTGATATAACCTGTTTCTTCAGATAGCGGATAGAGTTTTTTGAAAACATCTGAAGCATAGATCAGTCCGATATACTTTTTATTGATCACCACATTCCATCCCAACTCACTTTCATTCATCATGATCAAATCTACTTTATCCCCTTTCTGGAATGGCAGATTTTCATATTGTGGATTTCTTTTGAATTTTGTCGTTCCCGTAATCAGATCCAGATCCTCATCCACATAAAGATAAACCAAATATCTTTTTGCTTCAATGATCTTAGATTTTTGCTGCTTATAAGGGATAAACAAATCTTTAATAATTCCCCAATCCATAAAAGCACCACTTGGTAAGCTTTGAACACTGGTCATTACCGCAAACTCCCCAACTTCAGCCAATGGAATTTCAGTTGTTGCCTTTAATTTACCATCATCCTGATAAACAAAAACCTCAACCTCATCATCCACTTCTTTATCTTCCTGAGCGAAAACTTTAGGTAAAAAAGCTTTTTCACCAGATTCATCTGTTAGGATCCATCCTGAGTTATTTTTTTCTGAAATTTTTAAAGTCTGAGTTCTTCCGAGTTGCATTAATGATCAAATTAGTCTGCAAAGGTACGGAAATATAAAATGACTCATCGATAAATAATTTCTTCCACATCTGTTTTCTAAATAAAGAAACCTAATTTTCTTTACATAAAACCATTACATTTGACTGACACTAAACCTCGAAAATATGAAATCATATTATTTCTTACTTTTCTTATTTTCTTTTATACCAGCACAATCACAAGTGCTTGATAAAATGGCATTCAGTACAGCCTATCGCTACACAGGAAGAAATGTGATACAGGGCGGACTATCATATAAAACAAATAAGTCAACAGCTCAGTCATTGGTTGTCGGAGCATCTGTATTATATACTTCTGTAGAAGGCCAGACCAAATTTTTACCTGAAGCTAGTATATACTACACGAATATGATGGGACAACTATTTGGGGCTTCTTTCAATCCATATTCTGTAGAGCCAAGGATAGGTCTTTCACTTTTTAATTTCATGAGCATCAATACGGGTTATGCATTACCTATTCGCAAAGAAAAATACTTCAAAGGGATTACTTTTGGAGTACAATTTAATATTGCTCCGGTAAAATCATCTCAATTTTACGAAAATATGAGATTGATGCAATAAAAAAAGAAGCAAAAATGCTTCTCTTTTTTATCTGGACTTTGATATAAAATTCATTAATTCTCTTTTACTGCTTTCAAAATCAAAAGCATCATACACAATAAAGTACTTTTCTCTATCCGCACATTTGCTGTATAATGATTTTGCCAGGCTTAGTTTATTTTTATCAAAACTAAGAGATTTCACAAGACTACCGATTTGTTGGGATGTAAATGCAGTCGTTCGGGTTTGTTGGTTAATAAAAGACAATTTATCCTCATCAAAACTTGCATTTTTCTTAAGCATTTCAAAAAACTGATTAAATGTATCCGTATTCATTATATTAAAGTTACTCCCCATTCCGGAGTTATCCCAATCACTGCTATGATTTCCATAAGGATCATTCCATACATCGTTCCAGTCATTAAAACCGTAAGACTGACTTTTAACAGGATAAGAATCTAGTAAATACAAACCATAATCCGTAAAAAAATCTAATACTAACCTATTATTATTTCGAACCATTAAAGTCGTTCTGTAAATTAGAAATCCATTATCATAAATAGAAATGGGAATTCTGCCTGATTGCAAATCAAAAAAACGATATTTCCCTGAGCCATTTGAGATCATCTGATCCCCAACTTCAACAGCAAAATAACCTTGTTCCGGAATCCTTAGAAAAACTTCAGCGTAGCCATAATTCTGATTCCACCGATAATCAGGAGTTCTAAAGCCGTTATTTTGATTATTCGGATTTCTAAATCCGGAATTATTTCGGCTGCTATTTTTATTATCGAAGTTGGGTATTTTGGCAGATTGCATTTCAGTCTTTGAAGCTTCATTTTTTAAGAGTTCACCTGCTTTTCCCGCTTCCTGACCAAAAGAATAAATTGCAGTGAATAGTGCTAAACCAATAAATATATTTTTCATTTATTTTACTTTTATATGTCCATCTCTATTTCTATGCCAAAAAAAAGAGAAACCAATTTTTGGTTTCTCTTTTTTTATTAATCTTGAAATTTTTAAATCTTTCAATAAATCCTATATGTGAATAGGTCTTTTTCCTGTAGCATCCAATGCAGCTTCTTTAATAGCTTCAGCATACGTTGGGTGAGCATGAGAACTTCTTGCAACATCTTCAGCACTTGCACGGAACTCCATTGCAATTACACCTTCAGCAATTAAATCTGCTGCTCTTGCTCCGATGATATGCATTCCTAAGATCTCATCTGTTTTTTCATCAGCAATGATTTTAACCAAACCATCAATATCACCACTTGCACGGCTTCTTCCTAAAGCTCTCATTGGGAAAGATCCTACTTTAATAGCAACACCTTCTTCTTTTAATTGCTCCTCAGTTTTACCAACTCCGGCAACTTCAGGCCATGTATACACAACACCTGGAATCAGGTTATAATTGATATGAGGCTTTTGACCTGCTAATATTTCAGCAACTAAAGTTCCTTCTTCACTAGCTTTGTGAGCAAGCATTGCTCCTTTAATTACATCTCCAATTGCATAGATATTAGAAACGTTAGTTTGTAAATGATCGTTTGTTTTTACTCTTCCTCTCTCATCAAGTTCAACACCTGCTTTTTCAAGACCAAGACCTTCTGTATAAGGTTTTCTACCTACAGAAACTAAACAATAATCTCCTTCTATAACTACCTCCTCTCCTTTTTTATCTTTTGCAGTTACTTTTACAGTATCTCCATTTCTTTCTACTGCAGAAACAGCTGTAGAAAGCATAAACTTCATACCTTGTTTTTTAAGAACTTTAGTCAATTCTTTACTTAAAGCACCATCCATTCCAGGAATGATCTTATCCATAAACTCAACTACTGTTACCTGAGCTCCTAATCTTAAGTATACAGAACCTAATTCAAGTCCGATTACACCACCACCGATTACTACTAAATGCTTAGGGATTTCTTTAAGACTCAATGCCTCAGTAGAAGTGATTACTCTTTCTTTATCCAGAGTGATAAAAGGAAGTGAAGATGGCTTAGAACCCGTTGCAATGATTGTATATTTTGATTCGATAGTTTCAGAAGAACCGTCGTTTTTAGTTATTTTGATCTGAGTAGCAGATTCGAAACTTCCAAGACCTTCAAAAACTGTAATTTTGTTTTTGTCCATCAAGAACTGGATTCCTTTAGTAGTTTGATCTACCACTTCGTTTTTACGCTCAACCATTCTTGCGATATCCGCCTGCGGCTCATTGATAATGATTCCGTGACCTGCAAAATTATGTTTTGCATTTTCAAAATGCTCTGAACTATCTAAAAGTGCTTTAGAAGGAATACATCCAACGTTAAGACAAGTTCCGCCTAAAGTTGAATATTTTTCAATAATTGCTGTTTTGAAGCCTAATTGTGCAGCACGAATTGCAGCAACATAACCACCAGGACCAGAACCGATTACGGTAACATCGAATTGACTCATGTTATTTTATGAATTTGTTATTATTATCTATCTTAAGTCTTACAAATTTAATGATAAATTACCAAGCACCAAAGTGAGTTTTATCAATTTTGAAATCAAAAAAATTTAAATACTTTACCGTGGTTATCAATCTAGCTTTAAGCTCCCTTTACCAATAGTTCCTGTGCTTTCAAAAAACGAACCTCCATAAACGTACCAGTCAAGACTTTCAAGGTATTCTACAGCATTTTCCGGGGTTATTTGTGAACGGTCTTTTTTGGAAACAATTCCTTTGTACCATCTTCCTGATTTTGAATAATGCTCATATTCAACAAAATAGTGAATCCATATTCTTTGACATAACTTGCACTGTTGAATTGTTACCTCTCCATATCTTCCGTTAGTATGATCTATACCTAGTTCTGAACTTCTATAATCAGTATAATTGTGGTCAGGTTTTTCACAAACGCACCCTATTTTAGGAATCATTTTCATTTTGTTCTTGTTTGAAGCTCAAAAATAATAAAATCGATTCAACCTGAAAGTACCATCAGAAGTATATTATCATAAGAAATCTATTTTTTTATACCCAAAAGTAATCATTAAGTCTAATATTCTGAAGGAACAAATATTGCAGCAAAGCCACTAAATAAACTATCTGAATATGTTGTTATCTCTTTTTCTTCTGCAATAATTACACTATTTTCACCCTACTTTCTTTCTTCAGACGGATATAAATTTTAATATTAAAAAATATCATTATCAACGTCATCAAAAAAGATAATAATCTGAAGAAACATTTTTCTTTTTGGAAAGTAGTAATGCTACACACATTAATGCAGTAACAATCACCGAAAAAGCAATGCTTACTAATATCATATCCCTCGCAAGATCATTTTCCCACCTATTTTTTCAAGAATTGTATATTTTCTTCATTTCCCTCTTTCAAATAGACTGCAGTAAAAATGAGAGGTTTTTCTGTTGATGCATTATCAAAATGAAGGATTTTCACATTTTTTGGTTCATAAAATGCATCCCCTTCATGAAGTATAATTTTCTGTTGTCCATCAATCTGGAAAACAGCCTCACCCGAATTTATGATTCCAAGCACAGGACAAGGATGAAGATGTTCCGGGGCAGTCTGTCCTGCAACAAATTTGATTTCCTGAATTTCTGTAGATGTAATATTTTGATTAATGGCTGTCTTTAACAATACCTTCCTGGAGATTTGATTTTGCTGAGCCATAATCGTAACTGAGCTCAGCATCGAAATAGCTATTGTGGCTGATTTAATTATATTGTTCATTCTTACCTTTTTTTCCTAAGAGTTGAATATCCAGCTTCGTCAAACCATATTTCTTATGAAGTCCGAACCAAATCCAAAAGAAGTTTTTCATATTTATCCAAAATAAGATTTTTAGAAAACCTGGATTTAATAGAATTTTTAATAGCTTCTTTATCATAAGTTTGATGAAGAATACTCAAAATTTTCTGGGAGAAATCTTCATGATTATTAATATCTGAAACTTCCCCGTTAATCTGATGCTGTATGATTTCATTAATTCCTCCCGGACAGTTATTGGCTAATGCATAAGTTCCGCAAGCACCTGCTTCCAATAATACATTAGGAAACCCTTCATATCTTGAAGAAAGTATGAAAAGATCAGCGTATTTTAAAAACTGATAAGGATTTTCCTGTCTTCCATGAAAGAAAACATGTTTCAATCCCAGGAAATCTTTCATTTGATGCAAGATTTCTCTGTCTTTACCATCACCCAAAATATGCAATAATATATTCTCGTTCTTCAGCCTAGAAAAGACTTTTAGCAAATTATCAAATCCTTTTCTCGAAGACAGATTACCTATTGCTACAACGTTTTTATAATTATATTTAAAACATTCCGGCTTTGTAGAACTGATCAGTTTCCGATCTATAAAATCAAAATCTACCGGGTTGTTTATTTTTACAATTTTGTTTGGTTTTATATTGAAATTCTTTGTAAGATCCTTCATCATATCATCACTTTGTGCGATAATCTGCTGATAGTTGTTATAGAAATTATAAAAAAACCTGATTTCTTTTCGGGTAACATGCTCGCTCACTACATTGGTCTCTCTGGCAATAAATTTAGTTTTAGGAAACAGCTTTATAAATAACGATAAATAAGCATTCACTTCTCCAAACCCTGAAAACACAATATCCGGTTTTCTGCGATAGATTTCCGATAGAATAGGCTTTAATGAATGTCTGATTCTTTCTGTATTGACATCAATAATTTCAACGTCTTCTTCAAGGAATTCAAGATATCCGCCTTGCTTACGTAAGAGCAAAATCTTAGGCTCAAAACGATCCCGCGAAAGATGATTTGCAATGGTGGTAATAATCCTTTCTGCACCTCCGGTTTCTAAGTCCGGCAGAATAAATATAACAGAAATCTTTTTCATCAGTTAAAGTTACTAAAAAGTTTAGTTACAACTTAAATATTCCATTTATCCTTACGAATAGTCGGAAACTGATTACTATATAATAAACAACAAGTTGAGAGTTTTAAAAATAATTTTCAAAGAAAAAACCAGAACCAGGAATTGAATCTAATTTAGATTTAATTTCCGGATGAGCTGAAATCCATTTCTGTAATTCTGAATTACTTTTTATACTATCATTTACAGGAATACTTACATATAGAGCATTATTATGAATATTTGTTTTTAAATATAATACTAAAAATCTTTTACCTATATTTTGGGGAGCTTCAGAAAAAGATAAGTCTCCATCACTTCGTCCTTTATACTCTTTATTACCAATCTTAAATAAATATAAATTGTAATAGCCTGTTGCTCTTCCATATTCTTTGATTCCATATATTTCCCCTATGGCATATTCCCCATTTCTTTTATAATTTTTTTTGAAATCCTGTCTTACAAAATAGTCATAACAAATTATACCTATCATGAAAAAAAACAAAAGTACAAGGTAGTTTTTCTTTAAAAACTCCATTTAATATAAATTATTATCCTTCACTAAATTACGATAAAAAAGCTCTTCAAATGAAGAGCTTTTTTATTTTTTATATTGATCTTAATTAGCAACGTCGCTAATGAATTTTATCCTTAACATTCTAACTTCTTCATCAGAAAGTTCATCTCCAAATTCATCCAGCAGCACTTTCATACTATCGCTTTCAGAATCATTCATGAATTCCATGAAGCCATCCACAATATCTTCATCAAAATTATCTTCGACATAATAGTCGATATTCAATTTTGTCCCCTGATATACAATACTTTCCATTTCCTTTAACAATTCATTCATTGTTAAATTTTTGGCTCTTGCAATATCTTCAAGATCAATTTTTTTATCTGTACTCTGGATAATAAAAACTTTATGACTTGATTTATTAGCAACCTGCTTTAAAACCATATCCTGAGTACGCTCAATATTGTTATCTGTAACGTAAGTCTTTATGAAATCGGCAAACTCTTTACCATATTTTTTGGCCTTCCCTTCACCTACCCCATAGATTTTGGCAATTTCCTCTACACTAATTGGATACTGAACCGTCATATCTTCCAAACTTGGATCCATGAACACTGTGTAAGGAGGAATTTCGTATTTCTTAGCTACTTTTTTTCTTAATTCTTTTAGCAGACTGAATAAATTCTGATCCAAGCCGCCTCCTGACTGCATTTGAACCTGATCGCTTTCAGCTTTTGCCTGTGTCAAATCAAATTCACGGTCTTCAGCAATTAAAAAGACATGGTCTAAATCATGATCTAAAACCTGAAGCCCTTTTTCAGAAATTTTCAAAACACCGTAGGTTTCAATATCTTTTTGTAAAAAATTCTGAACGGTAGCCTGTCTTAAAATTGTTTTCCAGTAATTATCCTTTTTCTCTTTTCCGAAGCCAAAATAAGAAGTTTGTTCCAGTTTATAAGACTTGGTTACAGCACTTTCTTTTCCGGCAATAACAGAAATCAAATCCTTAGCTTTAAACTTCTCTCCTGTTTCTCGGATTAATTCCAAAACTTTTTTAAGATCCTTCGTAGCATCTTTTAATTTGGGAGGGTTGGAAACATTGTCACACATTTTAGCTCCTTCCCCTTTGATTGGATCAAAGATCTCACCAAAATAGTAAAGAATATATTGTCTCCTGCTCATTGAAGTTTCCGCATAGCCTACAACCTCATTTAAAAGCTGTAATCCAATTTCTCTTTCAGAAACAGGTTTTTGAGCAAGGAACTTTTCAAGTTTTTCAATATCCTTCGGATCATAAAATGCAAGACAGTGGCCTTCTCCTCCATCACGTCCTGCACGTCCGGTTTCCTGATAATAACTTTCCAAGGATTTAGGAAAATCATAATGGATAACAAAACGTACATCCGGCTTATCAATCCCCATACCAAATGCGATGGTAGCAACAATAACATCAGCATCTTCCATTAGGAATTTATCCTGATTGGCTACCCTCACCTTTTGATCTAAACCAGCATGGTATGGTAATGCATTAATTCCGTTTACCTGCAACAGTTGGGCAAATTCCTCAACCTTTCTGCGGCTCAGACAATATATAATCCCTGATTTTCCTTTATGTTGATTGATAAACTTTACGATTTCCTTATCCACATTTACCTTAGGACGAACTTCATAATACAAATTGGCACGATTGAAGCTTTCCTTGAATACTAACGCATTGGTCATTCCCAGTGTTTTCTGTATATCATCCTGAACTTTAGGAGTGGCCGTGGCCGTAAGTGCGATCACAGGAACATCTGCGATTTTGTCGATAATCATTTTTAAATTTCTGTATTCAGGTCTGAAGTCATGCCCCCATTCTGAAATACAGTGCGCTTCGTCAATAGCAAAGAAAGAAATTTTAACTTCCTTCAGGAAATCCAGATAATCTTCTTTAATTAATGATTCGGGAGCAACGTATAATAATTTTGTCTTACCGCTTTTAATATCATCAAAGACCTGCTTTGTCTGTGTCTTATTTAATGATGAATTTAAAACGTGGGCTACTCCATCATCAGATGAAAGGCCATTTACAGCGTCTACCTGATTCTTCATTAATGCTATCAAGGGAGAAACTACTATTGCCGTCCCTTCGGAAATGAGTGCCGGAAGTTGGTAACATAATGACTTACCTCCTCCTGTCGGCATCAAAACAAATATATCCTTCCCTTCTAACAGGTTTTCTATGATTTGTTCTTGTTGACCTTTAAAAGTAGAAAACCCGAAATACTTTTTCAATTCGCCTGATAAATTGGCTTTTTTTGCGCTCATCTAATTTTCTATTGCTAAATTTGCATCTAATCCAAAGTTATAAAATTTTTGCTTATAATAAAAGCGAACGAATTTATAAAAAATAAAATTTATATTAAATATTCTTTTTAAAGTATAAATTTATATCGGGAGAATTTTGTATACAAATTGTAAAGGTAAAAATGGAAAGAGCTAACATCATTTCAATAGCAAAAAGCACATTAGAAATAGAAATTTCAGAACTTGAAAAATTAAAGAACAGAATAGACGATGAATTTGCAAAGGCCGTAGAGGTTATCCACTCAGCAAAAGGAAAATTAATCATTGTCGGAATTGGAAAATCTGCCCATGTTGGCAATAAGATCGTAGCTACCCTCAACTCCACAGGAACACCTTCACAATTTCTTCATGCTTCAGAAGCCATTCACGGGGATCTGGGTGTGATTCAAAAACAAGATGTGGTACTATGCATTTCAAATTCCGGAAACTCCCCTGAAATTGCTAATCTTGTTCCATTTTTAAAAGATTATTCTTCAGCACTGATCGGGATGACAGGCAATAAGAAAAGTAAACTGGCGGAATTTTCTGAAATTATTCTGGATACTCATGTTGATCTTGAAGCTTGTCCTAATAAATTAGCCCCTACCAGTTCTACGACCATACAGATGGCTCTGGGAGATGCCTTAGCAATCTGTTTAATGGAGCTTAATAATTTCAGAGAAAACGATTTTGCAAAATTCCATCCTGGAGGAAGCTTAGGCAAAAACCTGACAGCTAGAGTTGAACAATTCCTTTCCTCCCAAAAACCGCAGGTAACAGAAGATGCTCCTGTCAGAGATGTTATCATTTCAATCAGTGCATCCAGCCACGGAATAACAGTCGTTACCGATGAGGAAAAGATCATCGGGGTCATTACTGATGGGGATTTGAGAAGAATGCTATTAAAAGGAGAAGACGTTTCTAAGGTTTTGGCTAAAGATATTATGTCTGCCCATCCTAAAACCATTGAAAAGAATGTTTTGGCTAAAGAAGCTATGAAAGTTCTGAAAGAAAATAATATTGGCCAGCTTATCGTCACTGAAAATGGTAAATATTTCGGTATTATAGATCTTCACAAGTTATTAGATGAAGGAATCATATAATTTGAGTTTTACTCATTGATCACAATAAAAAATCGTCCGGCTTGCTTCAGCAAGCC
>NZ_JAENHK010000010.1:1083764-1101233 GCF_016595215.1 Chryseobacterium paridis
ATAATTTCATAGTTTTGCACACTTATAAAGTCTTATCTTCGTAAGATCTTAATATTCTAGATAGATTCTACTATAATGGAAGAAAAAAAGGAAATGTCCTTTCTTGGGCACATTGGAGAATTAAGAGGTCATCTTGTTCGTTCAATTATTGCTATTATCGTGGCCGCTCTTATCATCGGCTTTAATATCAATTGGATCATGGATCACATTTTTTTTGGTCCTACCAGGAATGATTTCCCTACTTTTAAAGTTGTCAATCATTTTTCAAGATTGATATTGGGAGATGACAGTATTCATCTTCCAAAAGAATTCCCTGTACGTGTTCAGAGACTGTATCAGCAGTTTAATGTCATGATGGCTGTTTCTATTTTCGGAGGAATCGTGTTGGCTTTTCCTTATATTGTCTGGGAATTGTGGCGCTTTATAAGTCCTGCATTGCATCCTAACGAAAGAAAAAATTCAATTTTCATTATTAATTCAGTTTGGATCTTGTTTATGATGGGAGTCTTATCCGGATATTTTTTAATCCTACCTTTTGCAGTTAACTTTGGGGTTATCTTCAAGATATCCGATATCATTATTCCACTTTATGATTTAAGTGATTATACTACCTTATTTTTACAGGTTGTACTGGGAATGGGAGTTGTTTTTCTTTTCCCGATCCTCATTTATTTCCTTACCAGCATTGGAATACTTAATCCAAAATTCATGAAAACTTACCGCAGACATGCTATCGTTCTGATTATGGTAGTGGCGGCAATTATAACTCCTGCAGATGTTTTAAGTATGATCATGGCCGCTTTACCACTGCTTCTATTGTATGAATTCAGTATTATCATGTGTTCTTATGTCTATAAAAAAGTTCAGAAACGCGAAGGAAATCTTCCGGTAGTTCAGAAATAATTTAATAAAAAGCGAAAAGGCATAATTGCAGAAAGACTTTGAGCTATTACAATATTCCCGCAGATGATATCTGCGGGATTTTTTATTCCTGATGGAGATGTTTATTTGGAGCTTAATCCCGCTTTTCGTTGCAATCTTTTTTTCAAAAAAGGATTTCCACTGCAATCGGGGCTAGTGTAATACTTATGTTGAAAAAGCAGCAAGGTATTTCAACAATTTTAGGTTTTCACAAATTTATGATCAATTAATTTTCTATTTTTGATAGATTATTAATTTGATATCAAAATGAAAAAGCTTTCATATACACTTTTATTTGCATCTGCATTAGCATTCGGGCAATTCTTCGAAAAGCCGGCGACCTTCACAAAACAGGATACTTTAAAAGGCTCCAATACTAAATTCAGAAATTTCTGGGATGTTAAAAAGTATGAACTTTCAGTAGAACCTGATTTCGAACAGAAAAGCATCAAAGGTGCCAATAAAATCAGTTTTGAAATCATCAAAGATGTAACCAATCCTACTTTTCAAATTGATCTTCAAAAACCAATGAAAGCTGATAAAATAGAAGCAAGTTTCCCAATGGAATTCAAGCAAGATGGTGATTTCATTTTCATCACAACCAATAAGAATTTCAAAAAAGGTGAAAAATATACAATTGATGTTACTTATTCCGGAAATCCTGTGATTGCTAAAAAAGCACCTTGGGATGGTGGTTGGGTATTTACCAAAGATGAAAATGGAAATCCATGGATGAGTGTAGCTGATGAAGGCATAGGAGCTTCTATATGGCTTCCTACCAAAGATATCTGGAGTGATGAGCCGGATAATGGGATCATTATGAAAATAATTACTCCTAAAGACCTTGTAGGTGTTGGAAACGGGAGATTAATCGATAAAAAAACAGAGGGTGATAAAACCACATTCACATGGGAGGTTAAAAATCCTATCAATGCTTATTCTATTATCCCTAATGTTGGAAAGTATGTCAATTTTAAAGATACTTTTAACGGAGAAAAAGGAAAACTGGATCTTGACTATTGGGTTTTAGATTATAATTTAGAGAAAGCAAAAAAACAGTTCCAACAGGTAAAACCAATGTTATCAGCATTTGAATATTGGTTTGGACCTTATCCTTTCTATGAAGACTCTTATAAACTGGTAGATTCACCTTATTTAGGAATGGAACACCAGAGTAGTGTTGCCTATGGTAACAAATATATGAATGGATATCTGGGAAGAGATTTATCCGGAACCGGAGTGGGATTGAAATGGGACTTTATTATCATCCACGAAAGCGGACATGAATGGTTTGCCAATAACATCACAGCAAAAGATCAGGCTGATATGTGGATCCATGAAAGCTTCACCAACTATTCTGAAGTTCTTTTCACTGAAAAGTATCTGGATAAAAAATCTGCGGATATATATGCCATCGGAATCCGAAATATTATCAGTAACGATGTTCCGATTATTGGTAAATATGGTGTAAGAAATGAAGGCAGTGGAGATATGTATCCTAAAGGAGCCAATATGATCCACACCATCCGTCAAGTCATCAATAATGATGAGAAATTCAGACAGATCCTAAGAGGATTAAATAAAGAGTTCTACCATCAGACAGTTACTACCCAACAAATTGAAAATTATATCAACTCTAAATCAGGAATTGATTTTTCATCTGTATTTACTCAATACCTAAGAACCATAAAAGTTCCTACCCTGGAGTATTCTCAAAATGGAGAAGCTTTAAAGTTCCGATATACCAATGTGGTTAAAAACTTTAAACTTCCAATCAGAATAGACGGTGAACAAACCATTACTCCAACAGAAGAATGGCAAACTGTAAAATTGAAAAAAGGAACGCCGGTAGAGTTTAATAAGAATTATTACGTGAATTATAAGAAGGTGCAATAGGCGAATAGGCTGATAAGCAAAATCGCGAAATCGCAGATTCGTAAAATTGCCAAATTGTTAAATTGCGAGATCGATAAACAAATTTACGATTCTGCAGTTTTGCAAATTCGCAATTCAGCAATTTTGCCTTTTCGCCCTTCTGCATTTCAGCCCTTTCGCCATTTTAAGAAAAGTTTAATACTGCATTGGACTCGTATTTGTAACAAAATCATTTTTAGAACAACTACTTAACTATAAATTCTAATCAATGAAAAAAATAGCACTAAGTTTAGGTATTATAGCCACTGTTTTGGCCAATGCCCAATCTATCAAGACCAATATTGACCTGGTCAACGTAAAAGACGATAAGGTAGCAGTAACAATGGAGTTCCCTAAAATGAAATCAGGGAATGTAAAATTCCATTTTCCTAAAACAGTTCCTGGAACCTATTCCGTAGATGACTATGGAAGATTTATAGAAGGTATTAAATTCTTAGATAATAAAGGAAGAGAATTACCATTTACAAAAGTGGATGACAATTCATATGCGCTTAAAAACGCTCAGTTTCTAACAAAAGTGACCTATTTGGTTAATGACAGTTTTGATGATGAAATGAATACAGAAAAGCACAAGGCTGTATTCTCTCCTTCCGGAACAGACATCGAAGCTGGTAAAATATTCATGATCAACACCCATGGATTTATAGGATACATTGATGATATGCAGGATGTTCCTTATCAGTTGGTTATTCAGAAACCTACAGATTTTTATGGAACTACAGCTTTGGTAGACCAGGATAAATCAGAAGCAACAGATACTTTTACATTAGCCAATTATGCTAAAGTAACTGATTCACCATTAATGTATACAAAACCTGATTATATTACCTTCAATGCAGGAGGAATGGATCTGGTATTGGGAGTATACTCACCAACAGGAAAATATAAAGCTGCTGATTTTAAAGAAAATTTAGAAAAGATGGTTGTTGCTCAAAAGAAATTTTTGGGTGATATGAATACCAATAAAAAATACGCGATCATGCTTTACCTTTCTGGTGGAGATGGTCCACAAATCAAAGGTTTCGGAGCATTAGAACACCATGAATCTACAAGTGTGGTTCTCCCTGAAGCAATGCCTAAAGACGCGATTGATCAAACGATTACTGATGTCGTTTCCCATGAATTTTTCCATACGGTAAATCCATTGAAGACCCATTCTGAAGAAATTCATTATTTCAATTATGCAGATCCTAAAATGTCTCAACATCTTTGGATGTATGAAGGCGGAACAGAATATTTTGCTAATTTATTCCAAATCCAGGAAGGATTGATCAATAAAGATGAATTCCTGAAAAGAATGGGCGAAAAAATAACGAATTCAAAAAGCTTCGATGATACAATGCCATTTACTGTAATGAGTAAAAATGTGCTTGTAGAACCGTATAAAGATCAATACAGAAATGTATATGAAAAAGGAGCATTGATTGCAATGTGTATGGATATTGAATTGAGAAAGTTATCTAACGGTGAGATGGGTTACCGTGATATGATCAGAAAACTGTCTCAGAGATTTGGTGAAAATAAGCCATTCAAAGACGATAAATTGATCGACGAGTTGGTAACTGTTACAGGATATCCCCAGATCAAAGATTTCTATAACAAATATATTGCGGGAAATCAGCCGACACCTTATGCGGAATATTTAAATCAGGTGGGCGTTGAAGTTAAGAAACAGGAAACGCCTCCTATTTTCTGGATGATCAAAGATCCAAATCAAACAGGATTTAATGAGAAAAATAACACGTTTATTTTTGATGAAAATTCTCCTCTATCTCCTTTTGCAAAAAGTATTGGTTTTAAAATCACAGATGAAGTATTTGCCATAGATGGAAAGACCATTGATGTTAAAAACATACCAGCTTTTATCAGTTACACAAAAACCATTAAAGACGGACAAGATGTTACTGTAACTGTCTTGAGAAAAAATGGTGATAAGACTGATAAAATAGATCTTAAAGGAAAAGCAATTTTAGATAAACTAACAAAGGAAACCCTTCAGTTTAAAGCCAATCCGACACCAGCAGAGCAAAAACTGCAGGATCAGTGGCTAACAGGAAAGAAGTAACAACATACTTATAAAAAAAGAGCGAGGATATTTCCTCGCTCTTTTATTTTCCAACCCCATCATTGTAAGCTTCCTTACGCTTTTCTTATTGTTATTCTAAAAGTAGTCCCCTTTCCAATTTCGGTTTGCGAAATTTTTATATCTCCATTATGGTATTCCTGCACTACTCTTTTTGCCAGGGATAAACCCAATCCCCATCCGCGTTTCTTTGTTGAGTACCCCGGTTTAAAAGCGTTTCTTGCCTGCTGTTTGGTCATTCCGCTTCCAGTGTCTTTTACTTCCACAAGAATATTTTTGTTTCTTTCAAAAACCGACATTTGTATAGCTCCCTCCCCTTTCATTGCGTCTACTGCATTTTTCACTAAATTTTCAATAACCCAGCTCATCAGAATTTTATTATGAGGAACCAAAATTGTATAAGTAGGTAGCTGTAGAGTAAAACTGATCTTCTTTGAAATCCTATTCTTTAAATATTCATAATTTTCCTGAATCATTCGGTTAAAATCCATATCATTCAGTTCGGGTACTGATCCGATTTTTGAGAATCGCTCCGAAATGGTTCTTAAGCGTTCAATGTCTTTTTCTATTTCATCAATCCCTTCAGAATCCGGATTGTCTAATTTCATGATTTCTATCCAGCCTATCATCGAAGAAAGAGGGGTTCCGATCTGATGGGCTGTTTCTTTTGCCAATCCGGCCCATACATATCCTTCATCAGTCTTTTTAATCGTTCTCAGAAACCAAAAGGAAAATAATAAGTAAGAGAGTATAAATAAACCAAGGAAATACGGATAGTATCTTAAATTATTAAGCAATGACGAGTTATCATAGAAAACAAATTGCTTATCTCCATTGGCAACTTCAATTTCGAATGGAGCATAATTATTCTCCATTTTCAAAATCAGTTTTCTTAATTCCTGAGGATTCTCAAGAACTTCTTTGGCGATGTTTCTTGAACTCCCCTCAAAGATGAATGGTTCCTTATTTTGATCCGTTAAAATCGATGGTATCTGATCGTTTTCAGTCAATATAGCAAACAACAGTTCCTGAGTTTCCGAACTTTTCTGTTTATTGTCCTGTAAAATCTTTATGGCAGTAGCGAAGACTTTGATTCTTTCAGCTTCTTTTTCTCTCAGGTTTTTAATCAGAATATTAGAAGAGACAATAAGAGCAATCACAATTACTGTCAGCAATGTAAAAACAAACCAGTTATTGATCCTCGATAAGAACGGACGATTTTTCATTGCTCTTTTATTTTATTTTAAAATATTTAAAATCTTCTGCAACTCCGTATTCCCACTTCCCTGATAGTTATTTATAATAATAGAAAATACGTATTTCTTTCCATCTTTTGCAGTCTGATATCCTGCAAAGGATTTTGTATCTCTCATGGTTCCACTTTTTATTTTCATTCCATTCTCTTGCGTTGGAAATCCATCATAATAGGAATCGAACCAGGGTTGCTTTTTAGCATACAATAATGCCTGTACTTCTGCTTTAGCTGAAACATAATTTTGAGGAGATAGTCCACTTCCATCGGCAAAATTGATCATATTTGGATTGATTCCATTGGATTTCCAAAATTCCTTAAGATAAGCGACTCCACTTTTAAAGCTGGAATTTCCTTTTTTTTCTTTTCCTAAAGTTTTGATAAGTGTTTCTCCATACAGATTGATGCTTTTTCTTAAAAACCAATAGATAATTTTATCAAGCGTTGGCGATTGATATGTAAGGATTATATTTTTCTTTGGAGTTACAATAGGTTGTTTTCCTTCAATTTCAAGTTGGGAATTGGTAATCACTTTTCCTGAAAAATCAATCCCTGATTCTTTAAGCCATTGCTTTACCTCTACTCCAAGTTGTAAGGGTGGATTAGGAGTTGATCCTGAAACAGTAACCGTTTTTCCGGCAGGTAATGTCCCATTAATTAAAGCAACATTAGAATGGGGTGCTGTAAAAATAAGGCTCTGATCAGAATTTCCACCAGCCTTCAAATCATTCAGCCACTGTACTCCCGCTAAGGGATAAGAAAAACCTTTAAAATCAGCTCCATTAATATTGATATCAAACTGATTTTCCCGCCAGTTTACGCCCCAGACTCCGGCTCCATAGTAATTTCCCAAATCATCCCATGGCCATCCTCCCGGAATTGTCTGATGATCAAAATAAGAATCATCAATAATCAGATCTCCTGAAATCTTCGTAATCCCCAATGTTTTAATAGCCTCAATCAGCTTTTTCTTAAAACTTTCAGGTTTATAGGCTTCATATCGCCAACTTCCCAAAGTAGGATCTCCATTAGAAGTAATAAAAAGATCTCCGCTCAATATATTTTTTGAAATATTTCCTGAATAACTGGATATTGTTTTAAAAGTATAGTTTTTCCCTAAGGTTTCCAATGCTGCCCCGGCAGTGAATATTTTCTGAGTAGAAGCAGTCGAAAGTCCTTTATTACCCTGATACTCGTAAACTAAATTACCATTTTCATCTGCTACATAAAAAGATAAGCTAGATGCTATACCACCAGAGGAATTCATTAAATCCTTTGTAGCATCATCTAGTTTTTGTGCAATATTTTGAGCAAAAATTATTTGTGTAGAGAATATGACAACAGCAAGTGTTTTTTTCATTATATCATTGTTATGTGGATTGGATCATTCATCATTGCATTGTTCTGAATATGATCATACAGATGATGGATATCCAATTCTTATTCAAATATAAAAAAGATTCGTTTGATTTAAATTAATGAGCTTCCTGCTTCAATCTCGTAAGGTTCTTTTCCTTTTTCAAAAATCCTTGTCAGCTCACTTCCTTCAACAGTTATTTGATCACCTATTCTTCGGATCCAATTTCCTTCGCGAAGGCCTATTACCTTTAGGTCATTTTGGGTTAAAAACTCCTTTATTCTTGTTTCTCTGGTTTCACCATTATGCTTTAGTTCAGGATTAGGGTCTAAATAATGAGGGTTCAAATTAAAAGGAACCAATCCCATACAATCAAAACTAGGTGGATAAACGATTGGCATATCATTCGTCGTTTTCATATTTTGTCCGCCAATGTTACTCCCTGCGCTGCATCCCAAATAGGGTTTGCCGCTCTCTACATTATTTTTTAAAACCGTCATCAGTTTTTCTTCATGTAAAGTTTTAACTAATAAAAATGTATTCCCTCCTCCTGTAAAATATCCTTTTGCGTTGTTCAGCGCTTCAACTTTATCTTCAAATTCATGAAGGCCTTTTACATTGATATTAATGGTTGCAAAAAAAGAACGGGCTTTAGCAGTATAATCATCATGGGAAATTCCACCAGGCCTGGCAAAAGGAACAAAAATGATTTCGTCAATTCCTTTATATAATTCTATTAATTCTTCTGTTAAGTATTCCAGATATTCTCCACCGAAAATAGTGGATGTTGAGGCTAATATGATATTCATACAATGAAATTATATAGATTATTTTAAAATATAGTTGTACTACAAAGATAAACTCAAACACCAACGAATCAAAAATTAAGCTAAAAAAAATATGGTATCCGTTAATATTTTCTAAAAAAGCCTAAAGCTTCTAAAATTTGAGCTTTTATGGAATTATTATTGGACATTAGAATTAGAATTTTAAAATATAAGATTATGAAAATGGCTAAAATTAATATCAAAAATCTATTTTTAGGTTTATTATTTGTAGGAAGTGCAGGTCTAGTGCACGCACAAACTACTCAAGTCGACAGTACAAAAACAACAACTAATACAGCTGCTACGAGCCAATCAGGTGCTACTACTATTGATGGTCTTAAAAAGCAAATTGAAGCCAATCCTAAGGATACGGAATCATTAGCAAAATTAGCAGCAGCCTATCAGGAGGCTTCAGATTGGACTAATGCAATTGATACCTGGAAAAAGATATCAGCATTATTACCAGATTGGGCTCCGTCTTATTACAGTCAGGCATATGCTTATCAGGCAGCAAAAGATGATGCTAACGCAAAAATCGCTTACGAAAAGTATATTGCAACTGTAAAACCTGAAGAGGTAGAACAAAATAAGAAAAATCTAGCATACGCTTATTTCTATCTTGCCTTTACAGAACAGAAAAGTGATCCGAATAAAGCAAAAGAACATATTGCCAAATCAATACAATATGATCCTAGCAATCAGGACGCTATCAAACTTAGTAAAACATTAAATTCTTAATAAACAAAAATCCGGAAAATTTTCCGGATTTTTTGTTGGTCTTAATTCTTATCAGATTTTATTTTAATTGATTCTTTTACCAAAAAAATCAATTTCACCTTTAAGGTGTCTTATGATTTTATCAATGTTTCTCTGGATACTTTCTTCTGTCTTTAAATTATTAATATATCTCACCAACTCCAGCTTTCTTGAAGGGATTAAGCTTTCAAAGTTATGTAAAGTAATGGGATCTTCTTTAATTGCCTGATCCAGTTTTGGGTGAATAGGAATGCTTCTGTCAGAATCATCATATTCTATTGAAACTTCAATGATCTCTCCAATTCTTTTGGGTGAGTTTTTGAGCATAATAAGATTAATGTACAATCTCCATTCTCCCAAATATCTCATTAAATTCTGTTTGTATTCCAGCCCATTTACAGTTCCTTTAACAGGAATAGGACTTTTCTCCCTTCCTGAAACTTCAAAAATTGTTTTCAAAATATCTTCGGGAACAAAAACAAAAGGATTGATTCCAATAATTTCGAGCTCGGTTGTAAATAGATTATCTTTCATGGATAACAAATTTAGAAAATAGTTTCATATGATGAGTACTTGTTGTGAGATGTGGGATGCGGGGTACGAGATTCGAGGTTCGAGGTTCGAGATGCGGGTTTCAGGATTCGGGTTTCGAGGTTCTGTGAAAGTCAAATTACGACTTTATTTATAACTTCCATAATCCGTCATCCATCTTTCAATTTTCAACTTTCCATTTTCAACTCTCCATTTTCAACTTCCAACTCCAAACTAACCACCAACTAAATTTTCCACTCACAAAGTATTCGCTATCTTTGCATCAATAAATCTATTTAACAAAATGAAATTTTTTATAGACACTGCTAATTTAGAGCAAATTAAGGAAGCAAAAGACCTTGGAATTTTAGATGGAGTTACAACTAACCCATCATTAATGGCAAAAGAAGGTATTCAGGGAGCTGAAGCCATCAGAAACCATTACAAGACTATTTGCGAGATTGTAGATGGAGATATTTCTGCAGAAGTACTTTCAACTACCTATGAAGAAATGATCAAAGAAGGTGATGAATTGGCAGCAATCCACCCTAATATTGTGGTAAAAATACCAATGATCAAGGATGGTATCAAAGCATTAAAATACTTTTCAGATAAAGGAATCAAAACCAACTGTACTTTAATTTTCTCTCCAGGACAAGCGCTTCTGGCAGCAAAAGCAGGAGCTACTTACGTTTCTCCTTTCTTGGGAAGATTAGATGACATTTCTACTGACGGACTTAATCTTATTCAGGAGATTCGTTTGATTTTTGACAACTATATGTATGATACTGAAATTTTAGCAGCATCTATCCGTCATTCAATGCATATTATTGATTGTGCTAAAATTGGTGCTGATGTTATTACCTCTCCACTTCCTCCGATCTTGAGTTTATTAAAGCACCCTTTAACGGATAGCGGATTAGCTCAATTTATTGCAGATTCTCAGAAATTAGCTTAATTTCTTAAGATACAGTATAAATAAAAAGCGTCTGAAATTAAATTTCAGACGCTTTTTTATGTCTTAAGGAAAAATAGTACGTACTATAAGAATGTATTCTAATTTTCTGAATCCGGTTCTATTGGATTATTATTCTTGCTTAATACCTCTTTTGTCCTTTTTTCCATTTCCCTGAATACCTGATTAGGATCCGAAATTTCCTTTCCATCTGCTGTTTTCGTTTTGAAGACTACTTTATTATTAGAATCTCCTCCATTTCTCATCATCATTTCCCGCATATTTTTGGTAGGATCATTTACATAAGCTTTCCATGCTTTCCGGAATTGGTCTTTGGTTACTTCAATTTCTTTTCCACCCATTCCTATCATTCTTATACCTTCAGGAACCTGCATTTCTTTTTCCTGTTCAGGATCGGGCATCTTTTTATTTCCAATAAGAGTCATGGAGTGTGAACCTGTTGCATCTTCTATTTTTACGATCAGTCCTGGCAGACCATAAAATTTATACGGCCCGTCCTGAAATGGTATATCTGTAGTAAACCAGGCAGTCCATTCTCTACCCCCAAATTGAGTGGTTGCTTTTTGGGTATTATATTCTCCTATCTTTTCTTTCTCCGGAAGAATCTTCCATTCTGGCTTCTTATCTTCCTTGATCTTATATTGATCCATAGAAATACTTCTGAACAGATAAGTCGTAAAATCCGGATATTTTTTAGTCACTTTGAAAGCAACCTGCCCGGGTTTTTCTCTTCTGTTAACATTTATATTTCCGGGACTTGATTTCATTTGCCTTTCAATATCTGCTTTTGTTGTGGAGTCAGCTACAAATTTATCACGACTGTAATAACTTGAACCATTCTTATCAATATCTAATAACATCATTTCCTTTTTCACATCCGCTTTATCGTTGGAATTCGGAATGAATTTATATTCATAGAAAAACCTGTTCGTTTGTGCATTGATTGTGATACACAGCAACAAAAAAAGTAAAATTGTTTTCTTCATGGATTATTTTAAAATAAAAAGCTTTGCCAATCTGTGACTGACAAAGCTAGTTGGAACTTTATTTCTTTGTCTCTATTCTGATCTCACCTCTTCTAATGTTCGCCCCCTCCTGTCTGTTGATATTGATACTGGCAATATCACTCGGGTTTAAAGCGTCCATCTCTTTCTTTGTTACCTGTTTGCCATTCACAAAAATTTTAACATCATCTTCTCCGCTAAATTTGAAATTCTTCACACCATTCATAGTGATACTTCCCCTTCCATCATTTTTTATAAAATCTGCCTGCATAAACATTGCGGGTTCACTTTTTGGATTATAAAAGCTGCTACTGGAATTAAAAATATACGTTCTTCTGTTATTACCATCTAAAGCTCTTCTTTCTGCATCCAACTTCATTCTTTCTGCATCTAGTTTGGCTCTCTTTTCATTAAGCTTCGCTCTTTTTTTATCCAGCTTTGCTCTTTTTGATGCCAATTCCATTGCTCCTTTTGCATTTTCAGAAGCTCTGGCAAGCTCTGCAGCATCCCACTTCACGTCTTTCATATCTCCAAATTTCATCACTTTCACTCTTGGAGTATTCGGTGGAGTTGGCACATCGTCATAATCAAAATTGATTTCCGGTATTTCAGGAATTTCAATATTCATATTATTTTTAAGGTCTTTTACCTTATTTTTCCACTCATCAGATTTGAAGAAATCATTGATCTTTTTTATTTCACTTCCATTTATTGAATAAGCCATTCTAAAATCATCAGAACTTGCAATTCTGCCCATTTCTGAAGAAAGTGTACTGAGCTCATCTACATTTTTTTGAAACTCTTTACTTTCTGGTTTCAATTCTTTCAAAGCCTGACTTTTCTCCTGAATTTTCTTGCCAAGATCTTTTAATTTCTCGGTTTCTCTCTTTCTCAATATTTTTTGCTGAGATTCATCAATCTTGCTAATTCTTGGAGTTATAGTATCCTTTTTAACCTGAACAACTGCTTTTTCGATTTGAGACTCATTTTTGATTTGAGATACAGCCTCATGAATAGCAATATTCGTTTCTTTTATTTCTTTATTCTTTGCATTTACCATATAGGCAAAAGCCACTGTAAATAAAACCGGTAATGCAAATATTCTTCGCGCATATCCGAATTTTGTTTTAGGTTTTTGTAACATTTTTAATCGTTTTTTTAGATTTGAACTTAAAAACGGACTGGTTGCAGGTAACTGTGTTCCGGAAAAGTGACTTGCTAAAAGCATCTGCGCAAATGCTTTCGTATCCGATTGTTTGACGGCTTTGTTATCAGCCAGATATTCATGGATTAAACTAAGTTCTTTTTTTACAAGATAAAAGAACGGATTGAACCAGAAAACGGCGGTAATCACTTCGATAAAGATTTTATCGAATGAGTGTTTCTGCTCAATATGTACCATTTCATGCTTTAAAATCTGCTTTCCTATATCAGAATTCAATACAATTGAATTTTTCCAGAAAAGATTTTTAAAGTAAGAAAACGGGGCCTCAGTAAGATTGGTGTGATAGAAATTAATCCCATCAAAACTTTCTTTCTGAAATTGACTTTTAAGCTGTTGGATTTTGATGATCCCGTAGATAAATTTCCCTAGAAAATAGAAAGAAACCAATCCCAAAGCTGAAAAAATAATTCTAAAATAAATGTGGTCATTGCTTATGTTTTTATTTGAATTAAAATTCTGTAACTTATTTATTAACACATATACCTCATTATTCACTTCTATTGTAAAGTCATCCACCCTGATCAGAGGTAATAATAATGACAGTAAAATGGCAGATAACAAATAAAATCTGTTATAATGATGAAATGTCTTGTCTTTTAAAGACAACTGATAGTATAAAAATGTTACACCAGAACATACAATTATTTTCCCAAAATATAGAAATAGAGTTTCCATGTCAGTTTTTCTTTTTGAGTTCGTTTAATAACATTTCAAGATCTTCAACAGTCATTTCATTTTTTTCTACAAGAAAAGAAACTGCACTTTTATAAGAACCTTTGAAATAATTTTTCACAAGACTCTTCATGGTTTTCCCAGAATACTGCTCTTTTGTGATCAGCGGAAAATACTCGTGCTGCCTTCCGTATACATTATAATCTACAAATTCTTTATCCTTTAGCACTTTTAATATCGTAGAAACGGTATTCGTATGCGGTTTAGGCTCAGGAAACAAATCGAGAATATCTTTAAGAAATCCTTTTTCAATTTTCCAAAGGTATTGCATCACTTGTTCTTCTGCTTTCGTTAAAGTCTGAATTATCATATCCTGTTCATTTTTACTCGCGATATATAAGGTCAAATTCTATATCACTATTAAATTAGTTATACAAATGTAGAAATAAATCTCAATCAAACAACTATTTTTTTAGTGATAAAGCCGTAATAAAAATAACTAACTGATAATCAGTAATATATTTTTTATTAAAATATGTTAATTTTTTAATAGCTATCTATTATGTGCTGAATTATCAATACCAATTCTCTGAATTATAATATAAATTCTTAAAACTTGTTAAATTTTATTAAATAAAATTAAAATGAATATGTTTAAACTGAGAAAATATATTTATTTTAGTGCTTTAAAAATTTCTCATGAAAAGATATAATTTACTGATTGTACTATTACTACTGATTTTTAATGTGACAACTGCTCAAAAAAAGGGTTCTCCCGCAGCAGATTTCAGCTCTTTAAAAGAAACAAAATCCAAAATTGAAAAAACGGTTCCAGCGGTTATCGGACATTTACAAACGATTGCAACCAAAGAAGGAGACAATAATATCCTTACCAATGGAAAGACTGCGTTAGGAAAGGAATATGGTATTTTAGAATCTGAATGGCGTTTATACAGAGGAAATATGAACAATTGTATTTTGAATAATTCTTCTAAAAAAGCAAAAAAATGTATGGAGTACCATACTCAATACTTGAGAAATACTTTGATCAATTATAAAAATTACATTACCTATTTAACAAAGAAGAATGGATATCTGGGTGTAGAAGGAGATACAAAGATTGATTTCAATCCAGGAGAAATTGCTACTAAACTTAATGAAGCATATTTTAATGGAAATGACGCAGCCAACAGAATGAAAGTAGGCCAAAAGAAGGAGTTTCTAGGTCAGAATATGGCTGAAGATATCAATCTAACACCTTACAATCAACTTGCTCAATAATATAAAATCCTGCTTTATAGCGGGATTTTTGTTTTAAATAAAAAGAGAATCACTAAGTGATTCTCTTTTCTTTTGTAACAATCTTATTTTATTAATTAGCTGTGGGATTATTAGGTACGGGTATAAAAACACCACAATCTCTTGAACACTTTCGAATGTCATTATATTCTCCAAGGTTCGTAGTTCCACACATACAAGAGAAACCACCACTAACTGACTTTAACTCGTTTCTTGACAATTCTTTCATTTCGATAAATTATTTAAAGTTTAGGATCCAAAGAAAGGAGTTTCTATAAATGTTACACAAATTGGAATTAGTGAGTGTCGATAATTATTGGGTAAGTGTAGTCTTAAAGTATCTTTATTATTCTAATTAACAGCGGCTGCCCTATAAAGATACATTTACAACTTTCAATTATATCCTTTAATTTTAATATTTAATAAAAATTTTATCTAAAAAAACGATAATTTTTATCAATATTTTTTAATAATACAATAATTCCTTTATTTAATATCTCAGTAATTTGTTTATTTTCTAATTCTTTATTTATCTAGTTATTGCTCTTATATTTTAGCATATTATTTTTAATTTTTAAAAAACTGAAAATAATTATTAAACAAATTCACCAAATCCGAATAATAAAAATGAGATATTTCTTATCCAGTCACTAAAAAAAGTTCTGAAATTCTATTATTTATCATAATAAAAAAGTTTTGAAAAATATGGCAATCGGCAATTGCATCCAAAAATTATTTAGTATAATTGTTTGATTGCAATCAAAAAAACACATTAAAAAATTATCAAGATGAAAAAATTAATTCTTATTTTAGGAATCAGTACATCAAGTATTGTATGTGCAGCTTCACCAATAAAAAATGATGTAAAAACATCAACTGAAATTATTAAAATTCAAAATCAAATTAATCTAGAACAAAATAGCATTAAAAAAATTAGATTCAATGGTTTTATTGCATATGATACTAATTGTTGTGGCACTTGTTATCAATATGGAACTTATACTGAGCAAGATTTAGGAAATGGTATTAATTATTGGGAGTTTGAATCTGCTAGCCAGGCTACTTCATCTACAGTTATCACACCTCCTTGTACAGGCGCAGGCTCATACTTAGGTTAGTAATTAAATTAATATGAAAAACTTACTTATTCTAGCTTCTTATTTTTGTTTACTTTTTTCATGTAGTAAAAAAAATACACAAGTATTAGAAATTAACAAGTTACCAATTGTTGATTATAATGGCTCTGATGAATTTTATAGGAATTCAGGTAAGGTCAAAGCATATTTGGATAAGCAAAAAAAACAAACAATAATTTTTGTTAACAATAAAGTTGTAGATTTTGCAACATTCCATAAATTAATGGATAGTGGGAATGTTGGTGCGATCAAAGTAATTGAAGATAGTACAGAAATAAGTAAATTAAGTTACTCATTTAATGAAGTTAAAAAAATTATTATTGTAACAAAAAAATAGATTATAAGGGGTGGCTGATTTAAATAGCCACCTCTTAACTTATATATTTAAATATGAAAAAATTATTTTCGATTACTATAATATTTCTCTTTAGTTTATTATACTCACAAAATAAGAATCTTAAAATCTTTAAATCCCATATTCAAATAATATATAATATGGATTTTAAAGCTGATTCTACACTAAGTAATAAAAGTGATGATATACTTACCTTATACATTGGTGATAATAAATCAATTTTCCAAAATGATAAAAAATATAAAATCGACTCAATTATAGATAGTCAACCGTATTTTCAAATGTCATCAAGACCAATGTTTAAAGTATCTCATGTTGTAAAAAAAGAATTCAATCAGCCTGATTTAATATATAGTGATAAAATTGATAACGTTAATTTTGGTTATAAAGAAAAAAATCCTCCAATGCAGTGGAAGCTTATTAATGAGAAAAAGAATATACTAACCTATGAATGTTATAAGGCTGAAACAACATTTCGAGGTCGTAACTTTATTGCATGGTATACCAAAGATATTCCAATTTCAGATGGTCCATATAAATTTGCAGGTTTGCCAGGTTTAATTCTTGAAGTTTATGATGATAATGATAACTTTCATTATAAACTTTTAGCTATTACAAAAAAACAACAGGATATATTATATGATGAGAACATTAATTTTATTGAACGTAATAAAATGATAGAAGCAAGAATGAATATTATAAAGAAATACACAAAAGGAGAGATAAAAATAAATCCTTTGGAAAAAAAATAAAAAAAGAGAACCACTAAGTGATCCTCTTTTTGTTTTAGTAGCGGGAACCGGACTCGAACCGATGACCTTCGGGTTATGAGCCCGACGAGCTACCTACTGCTCCATCCCGCGGTGTATCTTTAGAGTGTTTACCGAAAACACTTTGTTCTTAGTAGCGGGAACCGGACTCGAACCGATGACCTTCGGGTTATGAGCCCGACGAGCTACCTACTGCTCCATCCCGCGGTGTATTTTTAGAGTGCTTACCGAAAACACTTTGTTCTTAGTAGCGGGAACCGGACTCGAACCGATGACCTTCGGGTTATGAGCCCGACGAGCTACCTACTGCTCCATCCCGCGGTGTATCTTTAGAGTGTTTACCGAAAACACTTTGTTCTTAGTAGCGGGA